>NZ_WXYN01000051.1 GCF_016881065.1 Planococcus soli
TTTTACGCATATGTGGCTCATTCACTATGCAATATTCAAGCAATTTTGTATAGGTTGTTAATGTTGTTTCGGAATGCCTGAAAGTTGATGGTATTGTTTGTCCAGGAATTGATCGCAAAAGAAGCCGTAACCGGAAAACCCTAAAGGTTTTCCGGTTACGGCTTCTTAATATTTAAGTAGACAATAGTTAGGCTCTATATCCCTTATCATACTTTTGTGCAAAATCGTCATCAGACAAAACCAAATATCGGATTCCTTCGATAATTCCAAGTAAAGCTGGGATGTATGTCCAGAAGAAAACTAAATACAGAATCCCCTGAATCCATTTGCCAAAATAAAACTTGTGGACTCCGAATGTTCCCAGAAGAATAGCAAGTAAGCCCGCAACTACTTTACTTTTTGTATAAACAGGATCTCGTGCTAAGTCTCCACCACCGCTTGCCGAGGAGCTTGCCGCACCACCGCCACCTCCAGCATTCATAAACACCATAGGTTGTTGGGCTTTACTTGTATCTTCCAGTTTGTCCATTTTTCTTAGATTTTCTACAAATAGTTCATCTACACATTTTTTACAGGTGTTTTTCCCTTTTAACTCGGTATTACAATTTTCACAAATAAATTTACCGCAAGATACACAAGTACCGACAGAAAGGGCTTCTTTATGAACGTAACAATTAGTCAATATCTTCATCTCCTAAAATTAATTAATTTAACTTATTTTTTGGTATAAAAATAAACATAATATACTGTTTTTAAAAAATTTAGTAATTCAAATTACTTATATTATAACCTCGTAAATAGTTAATGTATATTACTATTTTTAAAATATTACCATATTGATAACTTTTATTAATTTGTACAACTCTGTTGGAATCTGTTTGAGAACCTCTTCAGATATTAGAGTGCTGCTCTTAAGAATAATAATGGCATGTTATTATTCTTAAAAGTGAATCCCAATTATTTGTCGTCAAAAGGATACGATGTAAAGTGTAAAAGCTCATCATGAAATACCCAATCTGATTAAAAGCTGAAGATGTCACAACCGCTAGAAAAAATCTGATATTTTCTACTAAACGCAAAACGTGATTTTTATTGACTAATGTGCACAAGTTGAAATCGAGCAAAGCAGACTATTGCAGTGATATCAAAACCAGACATTAGGCTAGGCGAAAGGTTATATTTCGGATCTTTACGAAAATGGCGTCACCACCGGATATCCAGACAAGACTTTCCGCCCTAGCGGATCAACGACGAGAGCAGAGTATTCTGTATTCCTGGCACGCGCGATGAATGAAGATTTTCGTTAAGCAGATTCCAAAGAAAATAGTAAAAAGCTCATTCCAGAAATGGAATGGGCTTTCTTTCGGTTTGTGGAGGCAATACGTATTTGGTTCTTCTAAAAAGTTAGTTCCATATATAACGATGTGCTTATTTTGAAGAAAAATTCCTTCAACATTTAATAAATAATCAGAATATTTTGATAAAATCTATTGATTTATTCTGAAAAAGTGTTAACTTTATATTTAATAACACTATTCGAATCAGTGGTTCGATTATAGAACCAAGGAGATGAGGACAAATGAGTTCGAAAACCGTTGATAAGGCATTAAGTATATTGGATGCCTTCACAGTTGAAACGCCAACATGGGGGCTAAGAGAGTTATCCCGTCAGATAGACATGAACCACACTATCGTTCACCGTATTCTGACGACCTTTGAGGATAAAGGCTACTTGTACTGCAACCCGGAAACAAAAAAATATGAGTTGGGCATTAAATTCATCGAGTTGAATAATGTGGTGGAAGAGCATCTGAATATATCGAGTATCATTCAGCCGATCATGAAGGAAATTGCCTTGAAGACCGGCGAAAGTGTTGTTCTGACTATCCTGAATGAAGAGGAAGGGGTGTTTGTCAAAATTGTTGAAAGTGAACAAAAAGTGCGCTTTGCGGAATCGGTGGGGAAAAGAAGCTCTTTGTATATCGGGGCTTCTCATAAAGTGATATTGGCGTACCTTCCTCTTGAAATTCAACATAGCATTGTAGATGAAGGGGTTGCCCATAGCGCAAAACACATCAAATCCAAAGAAACGTTTCTTCGGCACTTGGAACGAGTGAGAGAACAAGGCTGGTGCTATAGCGAAGGAGAAACTTTCGACGATGTGGCTGCCTGCTCAGTCCCGCTGTTTGACAACAAGTATCAAATATTAGGGTCGTTAAGCATCGCGGGACCTAAATATCGCTTATCTCAGGAACAAAGCGAAGAAAAGCTGCCAATCCTGCAGGAGCATGTGAAAAAACTGAACGCCATCTTAGGCAAAGTGAACTTTCCGTCCAGAAGAAACTTCCTGACTAAAAAATTCATTTAAAGGCGAGGTGACTGCAAGTGGATAAAATTTTGGAAATTGACAATTTGGTAACTGCTTATCAAGGAAAAGAAGGATTTGTAAAAGCTGTAGATGGCGTTTCCTTTGACTTGAACAGGGGGGATACGATTTGCATCGTAGGAGAATCCGGGAGCGGCAAAAGTGTCACAGCCATGAGCATCATGCGCCTCGTCGAATTTGAAAACGGAAAAATCCGTGAAGGAACGATTAAGTTCAACGGCGAAGATCTGGCAAAGAAAAGCAATGAGGAGATGCGGAAAATTCGCGGCTCGAGGATTTCGATGATCTTTCAGGAGCCGCTCACGGCATTAAATCCGGTTTTCACCGTAGGCAAACAAATCACTGAAGCAATTCTGTTCCACTATCCGATCGGCAAAAAAGAGGCCTGGAGACGAGCGGAAGAAATGGTCCGGCTGGTCGGGCTTTCAGACCCGAAAGCCCGCTTAAAGCAATACCCTCATGAACTGTCCGGCGGGATGAGGCAAAGGATTATGATTGCCATCGCGCTGGCATCCGAACCGGAACTCCTGATTGCTGACGAACCGACAACGGCACTCGATGTCACGATCGAAGCACAGATTTTGGAGCTGTTGCGCTCATTGCGCAGGGAGCGCAATATGTCGATCATGCTGATCACGCACGATATCGGTGTCGCAGCTGAGATGGCAGACCGCATCATCATTATGTACGCCGGTAAAATTATGGAAATATCGGATACTCAGGACCTTTTTGACAAACCTCTGCACCCATACTCAAAAGGTTTGCTCGATTCAGTGCCTCGAATGGACGGCGAGCGGGGTGTTCCGCTGAATTCGATTGAAGGGTCGATTCCACGTCTGAATGAAGTACCGGACGGCTGCCGCTTTTCTCCCCGCTGTCCATTTGCTACCGAGAAATGCCATGAAGAAATGCCGCCTTTGGAATTCAGGGGAACCCGGCAAGTCGCTTGCTGGCATGTTGACCAGCTGCTTGAAAACGACTCATTGAGCAACGACAGAAAAGGGGGTGAATTTATTGAACCCGGAATCAAAGAGCCATCCTACTGAACAAGCAGAACCTTTAGTGAAGATCGAAAACTTGAAGAAATATTTTCCGATTAAAGGAGGTGGTTATTTTACCGGTTCCAAGAAAATAGTCAAAGCGGTTGATAATGTAACGTTTGAAATTTACAGAGGCGAAACCTTAGGTCTTGTTGGAGAATCAGGATGTGGAAAATCGACCCTGGGCCGGAATATCCTTAGGCTGCAAGAACCAACAGATGGCCGGGTGTTCTTTAAAGAAGAAAACATTTTAGCGTATAAAGGCCATGAAATGCGAAAACTTCGCAAACAGATGCAAATCATTTATCAGGATCCCTTTAGTTCACTAAACCCGCGATTTACAGTGGGCGAAATCATAGGTGAAATGTATGACATTCATGGAATTGCGAAAGGAGCTGAGAAAGAAAAGAAGATTAAAGAAATGATTGAACTGGTTGGTTTGGATCCAAGCCGTTACCACAATTACCCTCATGAATTTTCTGGAGGTCAGCGCCAACGAATCGGCATCGCCCGGGCACTGGCGTTGAATCCTGAATTCGTCGTAGCGGACGAACCCGTATCCGCTTTGGATGTATCGGTACAATCGCAAATTCTCAATTTGCTGATGAAACTCAAAGAAGAATTAGGATTGACCATGCTATTTATCGCACATGGCTTAAATGTAGTTCGCCATATATCGGATCGGGTCGGAGTCATGTATCTCGGGAAAATCGTAGAGCTTTCCGAAACGGATAATATCTTCGACAACCCTGCACATCCGTATACGGCTGCATTGCTTTCTACAGTACCAGAAGCCGATCCCCGCCTTAAGAAAGAACGAATTGTTTTAAAAGGAGAAGTTCCTTCTCCTGCAAACCCACCCTCAGGATGCCATTTCAGAACAAGATGTCCACTCGCCACGGAACGTTGTGCAATTGAAGAGCCGCCGTTACTGGAAGTTCGTGATAAACATTTTGCCGCATGCCACTACCCACTTGAAAAAGGCCAAACACTCAAACAAGCAATTTCATCCAAAGAACAAAGCCAAGAGTCTGTAACGATATAGTCCAGCTTTATTTAACTATGGTTTCACAAAAAAACATAGAAAACAAAAGGAGTGTAAGTATGACACAGCGAATCGAAAAACAGGGAAACAAGAAAAATTATGACGGCTACAAATCTTTTCAGTATTTAGAAGCAGGCACCGATTATAAAGAGTACAAGCTTTCTAAGGAAAACGATCGTGTGGCGCCTTATGACTACCCGGTTTCAGCGGCTGAAGAAGAACAAGTGCAAACCATTATGGAAGAAGATTATATGGTTTCCATGCATGAACACACATTTATCATGCCGGATAATTTACAGGAGTTCTATGAATTTAGGCGTCAAGGCCGTGATTGGACAGCGTTTGAAGCATTAAGCCAATCTGGATTGGATGTAATATTTGAAAACTTTATGGATGGAACAGCAATGGTCACTTCGCAGGCCGGTTGGAAATGGTCAGATGTAATCCACGATATCGGAATTCGGTTCAGTGATATCGCGCACCAGGACATGGTCATTAAAGCGGAACGCATGGCAGATTTATATCGTGCCAAAAAAGAAAAGAAAATCGCGTTTGTCGGAGCATTGGAATCTTCCACGATGATCGAAAATGAACTTGACCGCCTTGATGTTTTGTATGGCTTTGGCATACGCACCATGGGAATCGTCTACTCTGAAGCCAATTCCTTGGGAGCGGGTTTAAGGGAGCCGAATGACGGTGGACTCACAGTTTTTGGAAAACAAGCAGTTCAACGAATGAACAAGTTGGGAATTACCATCGATGTTTCCCACGCGGGCGACCAAACGTCTTTGGACACCATTGAAACGAGTGAAAAACCTGTCACCATCAATCATGCTGGCGCACGTGGGCTATGGGATACGAAACGCATGAAGCCTGATGATGTAATCGTGGCGTGTGCGGCAAAAGGCGGCGTCATCGCAATTGAAGCGGCTCCGCATTCGACGATTACCCACAATCATCCAAAGCACAACATTGAATCCTTTATGGAGCATTTCGAATATACGGCAAATCTGGTCGGGATTGATCACGTGGCATTTGGGCCGGATACACTTTTTGGTGATCATGTGGGAACGCACGAGCTGCTGTCCGGAAAGCTTTCCATTAAAAGTGCACAAATGGATGGAATGCAAAGAGTGGAATATGTGGAAGGATTGGAAAATCCGGCTGAATGTTTCCCGAATATTATCCGCTGGTTAGTGAAAAAGGGATACAGCAGAGAAGATATCCGAAAAGTAGCTGGAGGCAATATTTTCAGAGTGCTGGAAGAAACGTGGGCAAAATAATTTAAGGGGGAATTTGAAGATGAAAAACAATAAATGGATTGTTTTATTCACCTTATTGATGTCCATTGTGCTTCTTGCTGCCTGTTCATATGGGGGCGGTGACGAGACTTCGACTCAAAGTGCAGAAGGCGAAGGTGAACAAGCGGCAGAAGGCGAACCACAATCAGGCGGCAGCGTTTCAATCCCGATTGTAGCCGATCCCACATTTAATCCGTGGCATCCTAATGCATATGCGGAATCGAATGTTGTAAACAGAGTCCTTTTTTCCGGGTTGACCCAAACCGGTGAAGATTTAGAGCCGATTCCTGATTTGGCGACCGAATGGGAAACATCGGAAGACGAACTGGAATGGACCTTCCATCTGAGAGACGATGTTCTTTGGCATGACGGGGAACAGTTCACAGCCGAAGATGTAGCTTTCACATTCAATGAAATTGTATTGAATGAAGCCTTAGGTGCAAATAACACTTCTTATTTCCAGATGCTGCAGGAGGTTCAAGTAGTGGATGATTACACGGTCAAGTTCATTATGGATAGCCCCGTGGCTGCGTTACCCGCCTATTTGAGCTTTAATACAGAAATTATTCCCCAGCACATTTTTGAAGGGCAAGACCCGTGGGATTTAACTTCGTTCAACAAAGAAAATCCGGTCGGTACGGGAGCGTTTAAATTGAAGAGCTATACTTCCGGACAAAGTGTTGTGTTAGAGCGAAATGACGACTTTTATGGCGATATCGCGCTTTTGGATGAAGTGGAATACAAAGTATTGGCCGATGCCAATACACACGTCGCACAGCTGCTTAGCGGAGAATTATCCATCTTTGCTTTGGATGACCTATCAGCGATTGATCGAATTGAAAGTGCAGAAAACGTAACGGTGGAAGCCCGTGAAACTCCTCGATTCTTCTGGATCATTGCAAACCAGGAAGTGGAGAAGTATCAGGATGTACGGGTGAGGCAGGCGATTCTTCACTCAATAGATCGCCAAAATATTATTGACACGGTTCTGAAAGGATATGGAACCATTGCAGATGCAGGAATCGCTCCTGCATTAGCCGATTATTATACGGATGATGTAACCCGATACGAATATGATCCTGAACGTGCGAAAGAACTTCTTGCAGAAGCAGGTTGGGAAGATACGGACGGCGACGGGATTGTTGATAAAGACGGAGAACCTTTTACAATCGATTTTGAAATTGGAATTCAAGGCGATTTAGAAGCAGTGTCGCAAATGGTTCAGCAATACTTGCTATCGACAGGGTTCGACGTCAACTTGAATGCAATGGAATGGAATTCCATGATCCAGGATGTGGTCGTAAACCGCGATTATGAAATGAGCTTAAACTGGTGGAGATATCCTGCGGATCCGGATCTATCTGCCTACATGCACTCAAATAGTGTAGCTGGAAATAACATACCGGCTTATCAAAATCCTGAATTGGATGCTTTATTAGAGGCGGGTGCACAAACAAGCGATATTGAAGAACGAAAAGAAATTTATATTGAAGCACAACAATTCATGTCAGAAGAGCTTCCGTATATCTTCCTGTGGTATCCACAAGAAGCACAAGTGCGTGTCAATAGCTTGCAAGGTGTTCCAGATCTGGCCTTTGGCGACGCTCTTCACCATATTCATAAGTGGTACATCGAAGAATAAATAAAAAATGGAAGTGTGCTCTTGAGTGCACTTCCATTCCTACTATCTAGAGGGAGGAGGACATGAAATGTTAAGGTTTTTAGTTAATCGATTAGGGCAGAGTATGATTTTATTGCTGATTGTCACCATCATTACTTTTTTTCTGATCAATCTCGCTCCTGGCGGGCCATCCAGTACCATGCGGATGGATGCAACTGCGGAAGAGCGCCAAGCCATGGTTGAAAACTTAGGATTGGATCAACCGGTGTTGGTTCGTTATGTCGACTGGATCACAAATGCTGTACAAGGTGACCTGGGAGTTTCTTTTAATACGAGCGAACCCGTTACTCAGCGTATTTTAGAACGGCTTCCCTATACGATTGAACTGACCGTCTTCACCATCATCATTTCTGTCTTGCTTGGAATATTCTTAGGGGTACTATCCGCGATCAAGCGTGGAAAAGCCCAAGACCATGTCATCAATTTTTTCAGTGTAATCGGTTTATCAGTACCGGCATTTTGGCTGGGCCTTATGCTGATTTTGCTGTTTTCGATAAATTTGGGATGGCTTCCTTCTTCTGGAGTAGGTTCCAGAGGGGGAGAATTTAATCTATGGGGATATGTATCCCATTTAATCTTGCCTGTCCTGATCTTAACGACAACCGTGCTGCCAAATATCGTCCGCTTCACGCGTTCGTCGATGCTTGAAGTCATCTCTCAAAACTATATTCGCACTGCTCGGGCAAAAGGGGCAAAAGAATCTATCGTTTTATACGTCCATGCCCTTCGGAATTCGTTGATTCCCATCATTACCATCATTGGTATGCTGATTCCGAGGCTATTGAGCGGAGCAGTAATTACTGAAGCCATTTTCGGCTGGACCGGAATCGGCACATTGATCATCGAAGCAGCAAGAGGCCGGGATTATCCGCTGGTAATGGGCGTTACGGTGGTTATTACAGTGGTAGTTGTTGTTTGTAATTTGCTTGTCGATATCCTATATTCTCGAGTGGATCCTAGGGTTAAAAATGTTTGAACAGGGGGTGAGAAGTGATGGTATCAGCAAAACCGACATTGACGGGAGAAATTGATGCAAAGCCGAGCCAAGGGAAAACAAGTGTATTGAAAGCTTTGCGCAACAACAAAGTCGCGTATGTTTCATTTTGGTTTTTGGTGTTGATTCATATAGCCGTATTTCTGGGGCCGGTAGTTTGGAGAGTAAATCCTGAAGAATTGCAGGCAGCGGGGTCATTGGCAGGATGGTCACTCCAACATCCTTTCGGAACTGATGATTTAAGCCGTGATGTGTTTGCCCGGATGCTTCATGGCGGCAGGGTTACATTGATCGTCGGCTTGGCTGCTATGCTGTTTTCTTTATTGATCGGAACAGTTGTCGGAGCGTGTGCGGGATTTTTCGGAAAAGTGGTTGAATCGATCCTGATGAGAATCACCGAAGCCATGATGGCTATTCCAACTTTCTTCTTTATCCTTGTTGCACTGACCGTGCTTGGCACAAGCCCAACTATGGTTATTGTGGTCATCGCTTTAGCCGGTTGGATGGAAATTGCGCGTGTTGTATACGGTGAAACGTTGAAATGGAAAGAATACGAGTTTGTCGAAGCCGCCAATGCTTCCGGGGCTACGCCATTTCGTATTTTAACCAAGTATATTATTCCTCAAATTGTTCCTTCCATCATTGTGGCCGGGACATTGACCATTGCTGCAGCTATTTTGACGGAAAGTGCCATTAGTTATCTAGGGTTAGGAATTCAGGCGCCGACTGCGACATGGGGGAATATGCTGCAGAATTCTCAGCAATATATATGGACTGCGCCGGTTCTTGGAATCTTGCCGGGAGTTGCCATTACGATTGTCGTTCTTGCTTATAATTTCTTGGGAGACGGACTAAGAGATGCTTTAGACCCTAAATTCGTCAAAAAATAATCTAAGAATGGAGAGATGCAATTTGTTCGCAACGATTAATGACAATGAACTCTATTATGAAGTCCATGGCAATCCACAAGGAGAGACAATCTTCTTTATTCATGGAGCGCCTGGATTAGGCGATTGCCGCGGCGATATTAAGGCTTTTTCAGCTTTAGGGGATGAGTATCGCCTGGTCTTTATGGACATGCGGGGTTCAGGCCGCTCGCAAGGAAACCCGCCGTTCACACATGAGCAATGGACTGCCGATATTGAAGAAATGCGAAAAAAACTGGTGGATGGTCCGATAAAAATTCTGGGCGGATCCTATGGCGGCTTTCTGACTTTGGAATATGTCTTAAGATATCCTGATAATGTCACCCATGTGCTTCTAAGGGACACTGGTTCGAACAACGGCTTTGATCATTTATCGATCGATCGTGCATTAGACAGCAACTTGCCAGGCATTGAAGAAGACGGCATCCGCCGTTTGTTCGCTGGCAAAACAGAATCCAATGAAGAACTGAAGGAAATGTTCACCGCAATCCAACCGCTGTATACTGTAGAGTTTGACGAAGAGGCGGTAAAGAAGCGGCTTGACTCCATCTATTACCGCTATGAAACACATAACTATGCCTTCCGCTATAATAAGCCGAACTTTAACTTAGACAATGATCTCTATAAAATTTCGGTACCTACACTTGTGACTGTGGGGAGACATGACTGGATCACTCCGGTCGAATGCTCCGAACTGATAGCAGAGAAAGTCCCGAATTCGCAACTGGTCATTTTTGAAAACAGCGGACATTCCCCGCAGCATGAAGAAAACGAAGATTATTTGGTGCTTGTTCGAGAGTTCCTGAACAAGGTTTCTTCGCCGATTGGAAAATAGAAAAGCAATAATTGGCATTAAGTGAAGAAACTGCGCCACTAGGCAAAACAACTTAGTGTGGGGAATCTCGGCAGTATCCTAAATGCGAAAAACCAGCAAAGTCAGTATTTTTACTGACATTGCTGGTTTTATTTTTTCTTACATAGTATTTATTATTAGGTATAAAGTATAATAATATAGGTAATATAAAACATCTTAGCAATAGTAGGATAAATTGAGGGAGACATGAGAATGAGAAGAGGCATGAAGATTTCAGCTGCACTATTGAGTGTGGTTTTATTAGGCAATACTTTGAATACTAGTGTATATGCTGAAGGCGAAGAACCGATTGTCACGCAAGCAAAAGAGACGGACCAAGTCATCGTCACATTTAAAGAAAGTGTGAAAAGTGAACAGAAGGATTTGGATGCTGTGACTGTAAACACTGTAGATACTGATGAAATCGCGACATTAAAAGTTCCGGAAGGGGAAACGGTTGATGCTTTTATTGAGGAATTAGAAGCAAGACAAGACATTGAAAGTGTAGAGCCTGATCACTTGGTTCAGCTGACCTACACACCGAACGATCCTTATTTCAATTACTACCAATACCATCACACGAATATAGAGACAGAAAGAGCCTGGGATAAAACCATGGGGTCTTCTGATGTTGTTGTGGCGGTTTTAGATCAAGGGTTCGATATCAATCATCAAGATTTAGCAAATCAGATTGTTTCGCCACACTTTACTTCAGACGCAGGATTTAGTGTCGATGATCATGGAACTCATGTTGCTGGTATCATTGGTAGTTCAATTGATAACTATGCATTTGGTGCTGGAGTAGCTCCTAAAACAAGCATTATGCCGATTGATGTTTTTGAAGGAGAGACGGCATATACGTCCGATGTAATTGAAGGCATTTACCAGGCTGTATGGTCCGGCGCTGATATTATCAATATGAGTCTTGGCAGCTACACTTACAATACGTCCTATAATAATGCGATTCAATACGCTTACCAAAGTGGCTTGGTTATCGTGGCTTCTGCAGGAAATGATTCAAGTTCCCAAACACGTTATCCAGCTGCCTATGACAACGTTATTTCGGTGGGTTCAACAGATTCTTCAAACTATCAGTCGTATTTTTCAAACTATGGATATGATATCGATATTGTTGCACCCGGCAGTTCCATCTATTCGACCCTTCCGTACAATTCAGGCGGTTGGATGAGTGGCACCTCTATGGCTGCGCCAGTGGTATCAGGTGTTGCGGCATTGGTTTTAGCAAATGAACCAGATCTGACGAATGATGAGGTCGTGACTCGGTTACTGACCACCACAAAAGATTTGGGCGCTTATGGCAAAGATTATTACTATGGAAACGGATTGGTTAACGCTAGACAGGCATTGAAGATTGTAGATATTCCTTCACCTGCAGTTGATGAAATCCAGGATAATTCAACCCGCATTTCGGGTTATCTTTCATTTGAAATAGAAAATGGAACAGTTATTGTTCGCGATCAAGCTGGTACTATAATTTCTTCGCAGGAAGGATATTCTAGTTATTCTTACTTTGAAATGGAGATTCCTAAGCAAATCGCCGGAACTAGATTGTACGTGTCTGTCATGGATGCGAATGGAAATGAAAGTGAAGCTACAGAACGAGTAGTAGTGGATGCCACGTCTCCAGATAAACCAATAGTTCAAAAAGTGACAGATCAATCGACATCCATTACAGGAACAGCAGAAGCGAATACAGAATTAACCATCTTAGCCAATGATGCCACCATCACTACCATACAGGTGAACGGCAATGGTCATTTCGAAAGCTCAATTGAACGGTTGGCTGCGGGTACGGAACTGGTGCTTTATGTTATGGATGATGCAGGGAACATCAGTGAATCCACATATACTACAGTGACAGACGCCACACCCCCGGCAAAACCAGTAGTCGACAAAGTAGTTGCAGGCGCTGTTAAAGTAACGGGAACGGCAGAGGCCGGATCAACTGTAAAAGTTACATCAAAAGGTGTTTTATTAGGCGAAGCTGTAGCGGCAAGCAACGGAGCATACTCTATTGCGGTTGCTAAGCAACAAGCAGGCACGGCTTTATCGGTAACTGCAACAGACTCGGCTGGAAACGTCAGCTCAGCAAAGGAAACCGGGGTCGTAGACGGCACACCTCCAGCCCTTTCATTCGATAACAAGGTGACACATCACTCCACACGCATCATCGGAACAGCGGAAGCGGCGTCTAAAGTGAGTGTGAAAAACGGCTCGACTACTATCGGCAGGGCAACAGCCGATTCCAATGGCAGCTACGAAGTGAACATCGAGAAACAAAAAATCGGAACGAAACTGTCCATTACCGCAATGGATGCTGATGGCAACAGCAGTGCGGCCATTAGCGTCACAGTCGTCGACGGCAACTTCCCTGACTTGAAAGTGGTTCATTGGGCATTGGATGAAATCATGTACTTAGGGGATGACCAAATTATTGGCGGCTACCCGAATGGCGGTTTCCAACCCGATAAAGATACGACACGTGCAGAGGCAGCGAAGATGTTGGCGTTGGCATTGGATTTGCCGATTGAAGACGTTTCTTCTGGCTACAAAGACGTTCCAGCCAAGCATTGGGGAAAAAATTACATTGCGGCTGTATCAAAAGCCGGTCTGTTCACGGGCAATCCAGACGGCACCTTTGCGCCAAATGATGTTTTGAAGCGTTCTGAGATGGCCAAAGTGATTAGCATCGCTTACGAATTGAAATCGAGTAAGGCGAATCATTTTAGTGATGTAAAATCGGGGCATTGGGCGAAGGGCTATATTTCGGATCTCTACGAGAATGGCATCACGACAGGATATCCGGATAAGACTTTCCATCCTGGTGAACCTACAACTCGTGCGGAGTATTCGGTGTTCTTAGCGAGAGCGATGAATCCTGAGTTTCGTTAATAGTTTAAATGTTAATAGCAAAATCCCATTCCGTACTGCTGGAATGGGATTTTTGATATATTTATTTTTCGTTAATGCTTTATCGAAGAAATCATCCTTCTCCTGAATGTTTACAATGCGATATGAACAAGTAGAATTAATTTAACAAGACTATGAATTATGATGGTTATTCTTATTAGGTTTAGGAACATAAAATAACAAAACATTATAGTGTTATGTTTGCATGGAAAAGAAACAGGAGCGTTAGCGGGTAAGTACAATTGATCCATTAACAGGTATTGAAAAATAAGTGAGATAATCTATGTATGGATGGAAGAGGAGAAGGTTTTGAGTGCTCCTCTTTTCCATATATAATAGGAGTTGGCTATATAAGTTGAACTAATGATCTTTCAAAGCGGATATTTTGCAAAAATAACTGCGTCTGCCGTAAGAATGTTAGTAAAGAAATAGAAGCTTGTATTTTGCTTAATATACATCAGCGTTGGCGCGTCCATGGGATAGGCGAAGCATGAAGACGGAGGCTTTCCCGGCTTCTTGCGGGAGCCATGCCCTAAGCGGTTAAAGAACGATGATTGTTAAATATAACCGAAATGTTTGGAAAGGATCAGGTGATTTGATGGATAGCATTATTTTTGATTTGGATGGAACGCTTTGGGATTCTACGGCTGTCGTCGGAGAGGCGTGGAATAGTGTATTAAAGGCGGAGAAAGTTCAGGTCGAATTATCGCAAGAAGATGTGAAAGGGGTCATGGGGCTCCAGCAAAAAGAAATCGGGCAAAAACTGCTCCCGGACTTGTCTGGAGAAGAACAGCAAGCCTTATTAAAGCAATTCTCAAAAGTCGAATGCCAGTACTTAAGCACCCGGGGCGGTCAACTATTTGACGGAGTGGAAGAAGTATTAAAAGAATTGAGTAAGAAATACAAATTGTACATCGTCAGCAATTGCCAGGAAGGCTACATCGAAAGCTTTTATGCCTACCATGAATTGGATAAGCATTTCCTCGATTTCGAAAACCCCGGAAGAACCGGACTGACCAAAGGCGAAAACATAAAACTGATCATGGAGAGAAATAAGTTGGTCAGCCCTGTATATATCGGAGATACGGAAGGCGACCACCAAGCCGCAAAATTTGCAGGGGTTCCTTTTGTTTATGCAGCGTATGGCTTCGGGGAAGTTAGTGGGTTTGATCATTCGATAGATAAGTTTGAGGATCTTTTGGGGATGTTTTGATCAAAAGAAGTATTTATTGATAGTAGTAAGGTAGCTTTTTTTGAATTTATTGCTACCAGTAAATAGATCTGTCGCATAAAAGACCAATTTGTGCAAAATAAGCACTGTGTTAAACATGAGTCCGGTATTTTACCGGTTTCGTGTTTTTTATTTTCATTCCATTAATATTCTAACTATTTTGAATGTATTTAGGTATACTAACAATTATAAGTTTTTCTCAATAAAGGGAAAGAGCTAGAATTCTATTCCTTTAGCGATTGTGGTCCTCATTGTGATGACAATGGCAACAGCTCACCAACAAAAAGAAAAGGCGGTTTTGGAATGAATACGATAAAACGAATTCAAGCGTTGCGGGAAAGGATGGAAAATCAAAAAATTGAGGTTTCCATTGTCATGAATTTTGAGAATCAATATTATTTCAGCGGATTAAAAGCACTTACTTATTCCCGGCCGATTGTCCTGGTGGTTGACCAACAGGAAACAGCGTTGATTATTCCGTCTTTGGAAGAAGATCACAGCAAAGAAAAAGCCCATGTCGACCGGCTGTATGTCTATCATGAAACGAAACTGCGTGCAGGGGAAGGGCGCTCGCATCTTGAGCACTTGGCTCGGATCATGCGCAAGTATCCAACTGGAACAAAGGTTGGGGTTGAGTTTTCATCATTTCCTGTTAAACTCGAGCGGCTGGTGGAAGAGCAAGATTTTCAGTGGGTCAACTTGGATCAGCCCATTGCCGAAATGCGCTACATAAAGGATCAGGAAGAAATTGATTTGATTACCGAATCCGGCCGTTTGGTCAGTTTGGCAGTGGAAAGTTCCATCGGAAACGTCAAAGCAGGAATGACAGAAATGGAATTTGATCAATTTGGCACCAATGCGTTGTTTACAGAGGTAGCGAGAAAACACCCCAATGCGACATTGGATTATTTCGCGATGTCTCCTTCAGGTCTGTCGCGTACCAATATGCCACATGTCTTTTCCAATACCCGCGTATTGGAGGAGCAAGACATCCTGATTCACAGCCGTCAAGTTGGATTGAACGGGTACCGTGCAGAATGCGAAAGGACCTTTTTTATCGGCCAGCCGACGGAACGGCAAAAGGAACTCTTCAACTTGGTGCTTGAAGCGCAGCTGGCCGCTTTGGATTTCATCAAAGTAGGCGTTGCAGCAAAACAAGTGAATGAAGTGGCCCGCAAGATTTTTGCGAAAGGGGGCGTAGAAGAATATATGAATCATCGAACCGGACATGGAATTGGCATCGGCTTGCACGAAGAGCCTTCTTTGCGCTATGACAACGATCTCGTCTTGCAGGAAGGAATGGTTTTTTGTGTAGAGCCCGGGCTTTACATTCCGGATGTCGGAGGCTTCAGGCATTCCGATACCGTCGTTCTGACGGAGAAGGGAACCAACTTGATCACTCATTACCCGAACGATTTGGAGAGCTTGATCATTGAGGATCGAGTGGGGAAGTCTAGTAAATAAAGTAGGGCAATTGAAAATAGCTGGAATTTCAAAATCTCATTCCTTTACGGAGTGAGATTTTTTAATGCGATTTATTGTGCGTTCATCTTATTGGAACAAAATCATTATTTCGTACAGAGGGACTATTTTGAAGAATCTTCTGTAACAATATTTAAATACTTCATTCCTGCGGGTATTCCTGATAATTTTATGCCATATCGTTATCTCATCCCTTATCAGCCATTTAACAAATGATTATTATCATCTGCTTTCGAGATTCCATATTTCATTATTTTTCAATGTGAATTAATTTTATATTCCTATAATATTGGATAAAATTTCTAATTAATTATAATATAGGGTATAATAAAATTCATTGAACAAACCAATAGTGAGATGGGAGAGAGAATATGTCTGATAGAGTGAAAACACTGGCTAAAAAGCTTAATTTTATAGCGGTGGCCGCATTGCTGTTCTTTATTTTCACGGCATCGCCGTCCTTGGCCGCTTTGTCGTTCTCGGATGTTTCGAAAAATTATTGGGCGCATGCTGAGATTACGGAATTGGCGGATAAAGGCATCATCAAAGGGCATATGGACGGGACTTTCCGTCCGCATGATTCTGTGACGCGTGCACAGAGTGCCATGATGATTGTCCGGGCTTTGAACATTCCAACTGAAAATCGGCCAGATCCGAATTTCCAGGATGTATCACCTGCTACTCCGGGCTATGCGGAAATTGCTGCACTTGTTGATCTTGGCGTGTTCGCGAAAGATGAGAACTTCAATCCGACACAGCCGGCGACCCGTGCGCAAGTTGCGAAGATTCTGGTAGAGGCATTTGATTTGAAAGGATCGGGTTCAGGTATCAAGGCGTTTACAGATGTATCGGCATCTCAGTGGTATTATTCTTATGTCGATACGTTGGTTCATAACGGCATTACCACCGGTACGACGAAAACAACCTTCAGTCCGAATCAACATGTTAACCGGGTTCAGATGGCGGTATTCATCTACCGTATTCAGAATGCAGAAGGGCCGACATCGCCAGGAGTTCCAGCCGGAGAGGCGGCAATGATGACGGAAGTGCTGAACTTGGTCAATCAGGAACGAGCTAAAGCCGGCGTGCCAGCAGTTAAACTGCATAAAGGTCTGCAGGACGCGGCATTGATCAAATCGAAAGACATGGCAGACAATAATTACTTCAGCCATCAATCACCGACATACGGCAGTCCATTTGATCTGCTTAAAGCCAGAGGCATTTCTTATACTGCAGCGGGAGAGAATATCGCTGCCGGTCAACGAAGCGCTGCAAGCGTTATGGTGTCATGGATGAACAGTCCAGGGCATAAAGCGAATGTATTGAACAAGAATTATACGCATTTAGGTGTTGGAATCTATAAAGGCGGGTCGTACGGGATTTATCATACCCAGCTATTTATCCGGCAGTAGAAAGAGGGAACCCACTTCAGGGATGGAGTGGGTTTTTTCATTTAGTTAAGGTAGAAACCATCTGTTTCACATCACTGGCGGTTGGACTACGAGTGAGGCAGAAAAAATAAAGATAGCGAAATGAAACCCGAATATGCAATCAGTTCCAAGACGGGTGTCCTTATGCCGGATTTGATGAAAACAGGTATATTAAGTGATATCATATTTTTCATGGATTTTAAACTGTTTTTTTAAGGCTATAGTCATGGATATAAATAACTGATATACTAAATTTGCTAACAATATTTGGATGATGATAGTTCGTTGTTGTTGAATTCATAAACGAAAATTCCAGAGTGAATAGTTGAGAAAAGGGAGGGATTTATTGTGAAAAAAATTGGTTTTGCAATCATGTCTTTAATGGTGGCAATTAGTTTTACGGTCACCGCAGCGCCTCTGCCAGCAGATGCTGCAGGAGCAAAAGCGAAGACATATGCCAACTGTACAGAAATCAATAAAAAGTATAAAGGCGGTATTGCCCGCACCTCTAAAGTGAAGAACAAAGGCGGTACAACGAAATACAAACCGTTTGTTTCCCAAGCTCTGTATGATGCGAATAAAAAGAGCGATCGTGATAAAGATTTGATTGCTTGCGAGCGATGAGAATATAAGACTAGCCGGTGCCAGGAATCTTTGTGATTCCTGGCACCGGCTTTTGTGTGGGAGTGAGGTATCATGCTTGAGTACGCCACAGGGGTTGTCTTACCTTAATCTGTATAAAGAAATTGAGTGGAAGCCAAATTCCAAGTGATTTTATAACTCTGCAAATGGAAAAGACAGTTTATACATAAAAATTAAATTGAGGGGGTCCCTGGCATCCGCTCAATTTCCATATGATACAGATAGAAACCTCAGCTTTTCAAAAATTAATTATCTTACCATTTCTAAAAAGTTCGCAATGCGTGAAAACTGAGAAGCTGTCTTACGTGGCAATACTCCTATTTCATTAAAAAAATCATCTAATTTCCGTTTAAAAGATTTCAGACTAGGGAAATATTTGATATCTTGATATAACATAGGAGGAACACAGTTGGAACGTTTTTTACAGGGGATTGCTGATTTTTCAGCCTGGTTATGGGGAATACCGCTCATCACCATGCTGCTGATATCAGGTCTTTATATGACAGTTAAACTTGGATTTTTTCAATTCCGTTATTTTGGCTATATTGTGGGACAGACGTTTGGCAGCGTCTTTAAAAAACCTAAAGGGGAAGGGACCGTTACTCCGTTCCAGGCGCTGACGTCGGCTCTTTCTTCGACCATCGGAGCAGCCAATATTGTCGGGGTGCCGGCGGCGATCATGTTCGGTGGACCAGGAGCGGTTTTTTGGATGTGGGTCATTGCACTGATCGGCATGGCGCTCAAATTTGCTGAAAGCGTACTCGCAGTTGAATACCGCGAGAAAAACGGCAAAGGGGAGTTTGTCGGCGGACCGATGTATTACATGACGAAAGGCTTGAACATGAAGTGGCTGGGCATATGGTTTTCGTTTGCCTTGATGATCGAGTTGATCCCGAGCATCATGGTTCAGGGGAATTCCATCGCCACTACGGTGGAAGCGACATTTGATATTCCAGCGTTGTGGTCGGGAATTGCCACCGCCGTTCTTGTATCAATCGTTGTATTCGGCGGCATCAAGCGCATCGGCAAGGTCACGGAAATTTTCGTTCCCTTTATGGCATTCATCTATGTCGGCGGTGCTTTGGTGATCTTGTTGATGAACATCAGCGCAGTTCCGGAATTCTTCATGCTGATTTTCAGCAACGCCTTTTCGCCGGCACCAGTGATGGGCGGCTTTGCCGGGGCAGCCATCGTGGAAGTGATCCGGTGGGGATTTGCCCGCGGCCTTTATTCGAATGAAGCTGGACTCGGGACGGCACCGATTGCCCATGCAGCCGCCATGACAGACCATCCCGTGCGTCAAGGGTTCTGGGCAGTCATTGGAGTGGTTGTCGATACACTGATTGTCTGCACGGCAACGGCTTTTGTTGTTTTGTCTTCGGGTGTTTGGACAGAGGAAGGGGCAATGGACAATTCCTCTGCTTTGACGAGTCTGGCATTTGAATCTTATTTCGGCCAATTCGGTGCGGTTCTTGTGACTATCTCATTGATTTTCTTTGTACTATCAACGATACTTGTCGTTGTTTTCTACGGTGCCAAGCAGGCTGAGTTCCTGTTCGGCATGAAAGCGTCTTATGGCATGCAGGTGGTGTATATCCTTGCCGTCGTTTTCGGCGCGGTCGGTGCAGCAGAAGTGATCTGGGGATTCCTCGACATCATGCTGGCAGCCATCCTCATTCCGAACGTCATCGCCATCTTGCTGTTGAGCAAGAAAGTGAAGGCGTTGACCACCGAGTTTTTCACATCGGATCAGTACTACATAAAAGACCAAAAAGAAAAGAAAAGAAACAAAGAGAAAAAAGCAGCGAGAGCGGGTTATGATTCTTAACATAAGCTCCGCCGGCAAAAGCCTTGAACTCCCAGATTGGGGCTTCAAGGTTTTTGTGCGGTTTGGAGAGTTTCGGAATTCTCATTCGGCAACTCTGCCGGAAGTTCATATCTTAGGTGCTTCTAGTATTTAGTGGGAAAAAATAATGATAAAGGAAAGCATGATACAATGTTCATAATTGCTTTACCTATTGGTTAAGATTTGATAGTTGCAGTAGGGTCATTCAATATTTATTAGTTAGATATATGGATTTCGTTTATTTGAAAACCGTTAAGACTATTAAACAAAATCTTACATTGTGAGGCGATCTGGTCGTGGTAAAAACCAAGGGGAAAGAAGAAATCTTCAATATTCCCGCCAACTTATTTAAAGGTTGGGAAGGTGTAGGGGGAAGGCTGATTATCACGGAAGAGAAGGTGGTATTTACCCCTCATAAAGTAAACTTTCAAACTGAACAAGTTGAAGTTGAATTGTCATCTATCATTGAAGTGGGGAGAAGAAATACGTTAAAGCTTGTCCCAAATGGGTTTTATATCAAAGACCTTAAAGGGATAGAGTATAAATTTGTTGTGCATGGCAGAAATGAGATTATTGGATACTTAAGCAACATAATAGGGAAGTCTTAAGCTCCCACGTTTAATCATTCGCGCCGAGGTGAGCGGAAAGATTCATTTTTATGAACGAAATTTGTAAAAAAAAAAAAACGCCGTCTTCAATGAAATCTGAACTGATTCCATTGAAGACGGCGTTTTATATTTAATGAGGTGGATAGTAAGTATTCAATAGTAAAAATCAATCCTTGCCATGGCTTCTTCCTCCTTGAATTTTTAAATGAGGAATCACGGGTTAGAAAAGGAAACACCCGGGTTAGGAAAGCGAACACCTGGGTTGGAAAAACGAACACCCGGGTTAGAGACTTAAAATTGAGCGGGTGCCAGGCACCCGCTCAATTCACTGCTACGAACTCTTCACCTGATCCGCCTTCACAACTTTTCGCACCGTATGCTTCGCTCCCCAGTCATGCATGGCATCCAATACTGGCTCGAGGCTCCGGCCGTACTCGGTCATGGAATACTCGACTTTCGGCGGGACTTGGGCATAGACGACGCGCTGGATGATGTCTTCGTCTTCAAGTTCGCGCAATTGTTTCGTCAGCATTTTTTGGGTGATGCCGGGCATTTTGCGTTTCAGTTCGCTAAAGCGTTTCGTGCCTTCCTGCAGCAGGTACAGCAGAATGACGGGCTTCCATTTGCCGACGAGGATGCCGAGAGCATCTTCGACTTGGCAGTTTTCGGGTGTCTTTTCCATAAGTGTTCCCCCTAAGTATCTTTTTGTATACTATACCACTTTAAAGTGCGTACTTATAAAGAATGAGGTTGATGGGTATACTAGGGGGTAGAGGCATTTATTTGAAAGGTGGATTTACCTATGGAGAAATATCGCATCAATCCGGACAACGGAATGGAATTTGGCATTTACACGCTGGGGGATCATCTTCCGAACCCTGCGACAGGGGAACGAATCTCGGTACAGGAACGGCTTCATGACATTATCGACTATGCAGTGCTTGCCGAACAAGCGGGTATTGACTTTTTTAGTGTAGGCGAAAGCCACCAGGAGTATTTCGCGACACAAGCGCACGCCGTGGTGCTTTCGGCAATCGCTCAAGCGACTTCAAAAATAAAGATTGCCAGCTCTTCGACGATCATCAGCACGTCCGATCCGGTTCGGGTATACGAGAACTTTGCGACGCTTGACTTGATTTCAAATGGGCGGGCAGAGATTGTCGCAGGACGCGCTTCCCGTGTCGGACTGTTTGATTTGCTTGGCTACGATCTCCATAACTACGAAGACTTGTTTGAGGAGAAGTTTGATTTACTTCGTTTGATCAATGAAAACGAAATCGTTAACTGGAGCGGCGAGTTTCGCAAGCCGCTGCGTGATGCACAAGTGCTTCCGCGTCCAGTTAATGGCTCGCTGCCGATTTGGCGGGCAGTGGGAGGGACACCGGCCAGTGCGATGAAAGCCGGGTTTGCTGGTGTGCCAATGTTCATGGCGCATTTAGGCGGAGCCGCATCGCAATTTAAACGCACCGTAGACAGCTACCGCGAAGCCGCAAGAGCAGGCGGGCACGACCCTGCCCAACTGCCGATCGCGACAGCCGGCTTTTTCTACGCGGCTGAAACGTCCCAAGAGGCACTCAAAGAGCTGTACCCGCACATTAACGAAGGCATGAAAAAGACCAATGGCGGAGGTTTTCCAAAACAGCTTTTTGCACAAGGCGTGGATCCGCATAACATCATGAACATCGGCAGCCCGCAGCAGATTATCGAGAAAATCCTGTATCAGCACGAAGTGTTTGGGCACCAGCGCTATATTGCCCAAATCGACTTTGGCGGCATGCCGATGGACAACATCAAAAAGAATCTGGAATTGATCGGCACCGAAATCCTGCCGGCAATCAAGAAATACACAGCGAAAAAGTAAGGAGGGAATAGAATGAAAGTTGTTGGATTATCCGGTTCGCAGATCGGTTCAAAAACAAGAGTGGCTGTTACGGCAACGCTCAAAGCAATTTCAGAAAAGTATCCGGATGTGGAAACGACCTTGATTGATCTCGCAGACTACAAGATGGAATTCAGTGACGGCCGCAACTACTTGGATTACGAGGGCGATACGGGCTTCGTGACAAAAACTATCATGGAAGCGGATGCCATTGTCATCGGTACGCCGATTTTCCAGGCGTCAATCCCGGCTGCACTGAAGAACATCTTTGACCTGCTGCCAGTCAATGCCTTCCGCGACAAAGTCGTCAGCATGCTGGTGACGGCAGGATCCGCCAAGCATTACATGGTGGCCGATACGCAGCTGAAGCCGATTCTTGCTTACATGAAAGCACAGATGGTTCAAACTTTCGTGTTCATTTTAGAAGAAGATTTCTACCAAAAAGAAATCATCAACCACGATGTGATTTTCCGCCTGGAACGTCTGGCTGAAGACACGGTGGTGTTGACGGAAACTTTCACGAAGATCCGCGAGGAGAAGGAAGCGGCGTATGATTTTTAATTGAAAAGGAGAAGGCGCTGTGAGTTGGCGTCTTCTCCTTTTTTGTGTTGATTGTCAATTCGCTTGCGTACTCAAAGTCTCTTTTCCGTATTTCTTCACCAAATAGTTCGCCAACAGCCATGCACCGACCGCTACCGCAATCGGAGTCAGCATCGGCACCGGCGAGGCAGCGAGCAAATAAGCGGATACCGTGTTGGCCCAAGCATGCAAAACGACGCACAGCCAGACTTTCTGGGTGCTGTTGTAAAGCCAGCCGATGACATAGGCCTGCGGAATGGTCAGCATCGTAAATCCGGCGAGCGTGAGCAGGATTACTAACGTTCCTTGCGGATAGTTCATGTACACGATCACCGGGTAATGCCAAATGCTCCACAAGACTCCGACGCGGAAGCAGGCTTTTTCAGCGGTCATTCGGGTTTGCAGCAGTGGCTGCAAATATCCCCGCCAGCCAAATTCTTCGACTCCGCTCGTCAAACACTGGAACAGGAAGAAGACGGGGAAGAACCACAAAGGCAGTACCGGCCTGTTGAAATTCATGGTGAATCCCATGGCGATCCATGTCACCAGCAGCGCGGCTGAGAACAGGATGATGGGGTATAAGAAGATGAACAGCAACCACCGGCCGATGTTTGGCTGTTGTGTATCCTGCACGTTCTGCTGCTTCAGAAGGCCAGCTGCCAAAAACATTCCGAACAGCGGACCATATGCTGCAGCAGTAAAAAGCAGGAACACCAAAAATTGCTGGAAGGTTTCCACGCCTCCTGTCAACACTTCGTAAAAGCCTTCATTGTACAGAATGTCCACGCCCGTCAGTTGGGAATATGCCATGGTCCCGATCCAGAAACTCCAGGAAAACAAAATCGCGCCACTGTAATAAACCATCGTTTTTTTGGCCACGCTGTCCATCTTGATCCCTTCATTTCATAAGTTGTTTTCCTTCTAGCAGCAATCCTCACAATCGCAGTTGCTTTGCTTTTTCACCAGTATGGCCATGCCGGCAACCGCTGCCACGCCGATCGCCGCACCATAAATAGCTCCCCACCGAAGCGGAATCTCTTTCGATCCGAAAGGCAAAGGTTGTTTGCGGCCGTAGGTATAGGACGTCAGCTGGTCGACAGTTGGCGTCGGTAAATTACCTTTTCGAATCAATGCATAAAATTCATCGGTCAAATACTCCACTTCGTCTTCCGCATTTCTCAAATGGCCCAGCACGTTTTCAAAAGTCGGGCTTTTGGCCATTTTGCCGAGAATGGAGACAAAAATCGGTTCGGGTATGCGATCAATCATTCGGATAGCCGGCGGAGTTAAAACAACGCCTGCATCTTCGGTTGCCAGCAGCGCTTCATGAAGTGCGCGCTTTAACAGCACGTGCGCGTCCCGGGTTGCTGCGAAATGCTCCAGGTCTGTGTTGCAGGCGTACACTGCCGGAGCCAGTGTCGGGATGAGCAGCGCGACATGGGTCTTCAGCCAGTCGTCGATGTCTTTTCGGACCTCTACCCGATAGCCGCGCATCGACCCGAGAATTTTCATCACTTCCAAAGTTCTGCGTGTGATGTGGCCGTCCACTTCGCCAATTGGCAGCACCATCGGTTTTTTCGCTTCCACCGGCATCATGTGCATGACGTGTCCTTTTTTAAAACCGCCGGGCTGCGGAAAGCCGGCCATCACCCGTTCTTTGCCGACGGCGTCGATAAACGGCTGCTGACCTGCTGCATTGTTCATCATGAACAGGAAAGTCGGCACGTTTTTATTGGCGGCGAGTGCAGGCAGAATGTCAGATACCTGATTTTTGCGCATTGGCACAATGACCAAGTCGTAGAAGTCCTCAGGGTCCAGGCTGTCGACAACGGGAAGGTGGGTCACCGTTTGTTTGCCGGTTTCCGTATTTTCTGTGACCACGCCGTATTTTTTGAGTTCCTGCTGCCGCTCGCCGTGGTCGAGCAGGAAAACCGAGTGGCCGGCTTCTGCAAGGCGTTCGGCGAACAAACTGCCGAATGGCCCCACGCCATAGATTAAGATTTTCTTTTTCATCATTCTCGCTCCTCTTTTCTCGTAGAATGGACGTTCTAAAGATATGTAAGGATCGAATAATCTTATACGTAGTATTTATTTGATATATTATAGCATTTTTTAGTGGTTTAAAGAGTTGGTGAGTCTTGAATAACGTAAAATAAATTTGAATATTTAGATAACTTAATTTAAAATAAAAGTAGTTCTTTTAATCTAATTATTTTGGATTTTATTCACTATAATCCAACTTATATGAGTTAATTGAACTATTTATAAGGGATTTCATTCAAATAATGGCTCTCTTTCTTGAAAGTGGGGCAAAAGGGGAAATGGAGGGATGAAAAACATAAAGCTATTATTTGTGCTGCTGGTTGTCATTGCCATTGGTCTTTTGATTTTCTGGCTGCTTGTTGGCGAAAGCGGCTTGTGATGATCCATGGGTGAGTGTAGTGCGCAAGGCGAAGATAATAAGGGAGGGAAAGGGATGCTGAAAAGAGTTAGTGCCTTATGCACCGCAGCAGCGTTTTTCGCAATGCTGCTTCCGGCACCGCAGCCGGTTTCCGCTGCGACGTTCGGGGACGTGAAGAATTTTGAGGAAGAGATTCAGTATTTGACGGATTTGAAAATCATCAACGGCTATCCGGGCGGGACGTACAGGCCAGATCAGCCGATTTTGCGTGTGCAGGCGGTCATGATGATTATGCGCGAAAAGGGGCTGAAGACTGAGAATATTCCGGATCCCGGCTTTAGCGACATCAAAAAAGGCGACCCTGGCTATGAAGATGTAGCCGCTGCGACGTATTACGGGTTGATCGAAGGGAAAGGGAACAACCGGTTTGATCCGAAGGGCGAGATGACGCGCGGTGAAATGTCAAAAGTGCTGGCGCTGGCCTATGAACTTGGCGGCATGTATCCGACCGGGTTTAGCGATGTCACGGAGCGGCAATGGTCGTATCCGTTTGTCTCTTCACTGGCAGCCCATAACGTCACCAATGGCTACCCGGATGGCACATTCCGTTCGCAAGTGATTATCAACCGGGAACAGTTTGCCGCGTTTATGGCGCGGATCCTCAAACCTGCCTTTAAGCCCGTTTATCCGGACATGCCCGATTCACTTCTGGAAGACGTCATTGATGTGGAAGTAATGGATGTCGTCAAACATCCGGAACAGCCGGTTTTCTACATACTGGATGGATTGACCAACAGCCTGATGTCCTTTAATTACGAGACTTCTGAAATGAATAGCACGGGTCTGCCTTACAGGGCGGAAAGCCTGACTTATGCCAAAGGCAAAGTCTATGTGACGCAGCACAAGATGAACCATGAATACTGGACGGGCGACCGGAAAGAAGAAGGTGCTTATGCCATTTTTGATGCCGATTCGTTGGAGATGGTCAAACTGTGGCATTTGGCAATGGATCCGTACGATATCGAAGCAAACAATGAAGGACAGGTGTTTATTTCCGGAGGGTCCAATCAGCATACCGACTTATTGAGCCTCGATTCGAAAACAGGAGCGATCTTGTCGAAGCAAATGCTCTACATGCAAGCGAAGATTTCTTTGACACCGAACCAGAAAAACTTGCTGGTCATTTCAACGGGACTTTCTCCGCGTAACATCTCGGCGTTTCCAATTGTGGACGGCTTGCTGCAGCTGGAAATCCGATCACCTTATCACGGGGATTACGACTTGACGCCCGACATCGGATTGACGCCGGACGGCAAATATATTTTGAACGGATTCGGAAACATGTTCAGCGCCAATACGATGAAGTACCTCGGAACGCTGGACCGGCCATTTTCTGCATTTGCGGTGGATGTGGCTTCGGGTGAACTGCATACAGCACTCGAAACCAACGTGATCCAGAGCTACCATTATCCGGATCTCATCAGCAAGGACCAGCTCGTCACCTACGGCAATATCCACAAGCTGTTTTACGATGAGCATGCAGACAAGTTAATCGCCTTGACGACGGTCCGATTCGGACAGACAACGTATCCGTATTTGGGGATTGAAACGATTGATATGGTGGATTGAATAGGAGATCGGCAGAAGAGTGGGTTCTTCTGCTGGTTTTTTTTTTTGAGAAAATGGTGTCGTGAAAGACGGACTGCGATAGAAAGGGGAAGCTTTGATGTAGGAATGGAATGTTCACGTAGAAGAGGAGAACTATTATGTAGAAAAGAAAAACCTTCATGGAGAAGAGAGAAGTTTTGATGTAGAAGCGAGAAACTTTCATGTAGGAATGGAATCTTCATGTAGAAGAGGAGAACTATTATGTAGAAAAGAAAAACCTTCATGTAGAAGAGGGAAGCTTTGATGTAGGAATGGAAAGTTCACGTAGAAGAGGAGAACTATCATGTAGAGAAGGAAAACCTTCATGTAGAAGAGAGAAGTTTTGATGGAGGAGTGGAACGTTCACGTAGAAGAGGAGAACTATTATGTAGAAAAGAAAAACCTTCATATAGAAGAGAGAAGCTTTGATGTAGGAATGGAACGTTCACGTAGAAGAGGAGAACTATTATGTAGAAAAGGAAAACCTTCATGTAGAAGAGAGAAGTTTTGATGTAGGAGTGGAATCTTCACGGAGAAGAGGGAAAGCTTCATGTAAAAAAGGATCCAGCTTTAATCACACGCCTTTCGTAGGAACCGTTTGATTAATGGATAATTCAATAAAAAAACGTCTCCGGGAATCAATAAGATTCCCAGAGACGTTTCTTCAATGCCTTCTATTTCTTCTCCATCGCAATCGCAAACCCCAAATACATCATCGCGTTGCGCGCTTTGAAGATATTGGACATGGCCATGCGTTCGAGTTCAATCTGCGTCATCTGGTGCTTGCGAAGGTCGCCGGTTTTGGCGATTTCGTCTTGCTTGGTGATGACTTGGACAAAGCTGCGTTCCATCTGGTCGCGCAGGAGCAGCGAGCGGACGGTGGCAAGGTTCTGTGTTTTGGATTGCTCATAGCCGAAGAGTTCTTTGGAATGCCAGAACAAGGCTTTCAGCGCGCCATTTTTGGTGTCGCGGATAAATGGCTTGAGCGGGTTTTTCGGCTGCTCGTCTTCAAACCAGATGCGCTGCATGCCGGCTCGCGGATCTTTCATGTCGAGCTGGTAGTAATGCCCGACAAATTGGGCAGTTTTCGTAAACAGCGAGAATGACTGGCGGTAGACGGTTTTCAAGCGCTCGTTGCGTTCCGGGCTCGGCTCCTGCTCCAGTGCTTCAAAGAGATTCCAGCGCAGCGCGGTGAATTCAGTGATCATCGAGTCCATGAAGGTTTCGAGGAAGACGCCGCGTTCTTTGTCATTAGCGTCTTTATGGCGATAGCTCAGCGTATCGGTTTTCATCGTGCCAACCGGATCGATTTCGTTGTCATCGTTCAGCAGAAGGTGATGCTTGGCGCACCAGTCGCGGTACTCGCGCTCGCGGCCATCGAAAAAGTTCGGTTTGTAGCTGCCGGTGACGTCGACCGGTCCGATATCCTCCAGCATTTTCACCGCAAGCTTCAGGCGGTCTTCATATAAGGCGCGGCCGTTCGTGTTGCTGATTTTATCCACGCCTTGTCGAATCAAATCCCGTGACAAGTGGAGCGCTTCGGCTTTTTGTTCTTTGTCGAGCAGGAAAGTGGAGTAGAACAACAATCCCCAGCCACGTTCGGCATCTTTGCGCTCGTAGGATGGATCGTTTTCCGCTTCGGTCATTTGTTCCAATACATCCAGCCCATCAAGCGAGCGGCCAACGTAAATCAATGCTTCTGCGTAGTTCAGGCAGATTTGATTCCAGATAGTTGCCGGAACTTTCGTGCGGAACTGAGCATATAAGCTTTCAAACAAGAACAGCTGGCGCTGCTTCATCGGGCTGTTCCATTCTTTTTGGAGCTGGTGCATGATGCCCATTTGGCTCGTTTCCAATAAAATAGCCAGTGGATAAGACGTTTGGCCTTCCAGGCGTTTTTTCAAATGGTCGATTATGTCATTGAGCTTTTCGGGTGCCGTGCGGGTTTTCTGAAACTGCTGCAGCAAGTGCTGTGCAGCCTGGTATACTTCCTTCAAATCAAATTGCCCGTAATCGTCTGATTGGGCAATATCTTGTAATGTCGACATCGGGTTTCCTCCTTGTGTGGGTGCTTCTCTTCTTATTGTAACGAACTGTCCGGAAGGGGTCACCCTTTTTAATGTGTGCGTGCCAGGCACGCACACAATTCACTTTTTTATTTTCTGAATATTTAATAAAAATATGATGTAACCATAACTTTCAGTGTTAAAATAGAGGCAAGAAGCAAGATAACGGAGGAGTGACGATCGTGAAAAAACTGATGGGTGTGCTTGTCGTGCTGCTGTCATTGTTTTTGGTCTTGCCTGTTGCCGCTGCCGCGCCGGATTTACCGGAAAACCATCCGTTTTATGAAGAAATCACGTATTTAATGGAGAAAGGAGTCATTACAGGCTACCCCGATGGCACCGTCCGTCCGGATCAGGAAGTGACGCGGGCCGAGGCGGCCGTGATGATCGGGCGATTAAAAGGTTTGGATGGCACAAAACGAGCCACGCCGTTTCGTGATGTGCCGGCTGGGCATTATGCCAGCGGCTATGTTGCAGAAGCAGCTGAAGCAGGTTTTCTCAAGGGCTACGGGGACGGCACCTACCGTCCAAACGCACCGATTATCCGCGGAGACATGGCGCTGATTGTGGAGCGGGTTTTTGATCTCGCCTTTACGTTCAATGTGTCTTTCACAGATGTGCCGCAAAACGCTTATTACACCGGCGCCATCAGCAAAATCCTGGCGGCGAACATCACCATCGGCTACCCGGACAACACGTTCCGGCCGCGCCAGGCTGTGACGCGCGGACAGTTCTCGGCTTTCCTGGCACGAGCACTGGAACCGGAATTCAAAAATGATGCAGTCATTGCACGCTCTTACCAGAAAGACAAAACCAAAGCCTATACGTACAGCATGTCTGATGGAACAACAGCTGTTCACCGGTTTGAGGATGTACCGGACCGTGGCGGGCTGACTTACGGATTCATGTGGACGGTCGAAGTGGACGGCGACACTTATGAATATCTGGAGCTTGAAAATCACCAGTTTTTTGCATTCGGCTACCCGTATTCGGAGTATGACGTGGCGCTCGTTTATCCGGTTCGCCTCGGCAAGACTTTTAATACAGGACTGGGCGATGAAGTGATTATCCACACCATCACCGGCGTCAATAAAACAGTCGAAACGCCCTACAAAACATTCACGAATGCAACCGAAGTGACGACACAAGACGGCTTTAAGTATTACATGGTGGAAGGTTTTTCAACGGTCAAATCAGTTAATTTGCAAGGAGTCGTGGAAAGCGAATTGATTAGAGTTGACTAAAAAAGCGTGAACTTCCGCTGCCGGCTGGTGAAGGCTTGTCAAAGCTTTTCAGGCGAAGGGGTGTTGGATGTGAAGAAGACAATGCAGTTTATTGCCATTGTACTGTCACTGTTCCTGTTTTTACCTGCTGCTTCAGCTGTTACGGACTTGTCAGAGAATCACATGTTTTACGAAGAAATCAATTACTTAATAGACAAAGGGGTGGTGAAAGGCTACTCGGATGGCACTATTCGTCCTGATCGTTCTTTGAACCGTGCCGAGGCAGCTGTGATGATTGGACGGTTAAAAGGATTAGATGGCACACCGCAAAAGACGCCATTCCGTGATGTACCTGCTGGCCATTATGCCAGTGGCTATATTGCTAATGCGGCAGAAGCTGGCTATGTTCTGGGGCATTCGGATGGCACTTACCGGCCGGATGTGGCTATTACTCGCAACGATATGGCTCTGGTTGCCGAGCGTGTATTCGACTTGAATTACTTTTACTTTTATGGCATTAAAGATAGTCCAGACGATCTTCCTGACTTTCAAGCTGTCAGCAAGGTCTTTGCGGCGAGTATTGCCATTGGCTATCCTGATGGTACATTCCGTCCACTGCAGGAAGGAACGCGAGGCCAGTTCTCTGCTTTTTTGGCACGTGCACTGGAACCGAAATTTAAGAACAAAGCATCCATCGCCCACTCCTACCAGCGGGATAAAACCAAAACCTACACGTACCGGATGGAAAATGACAATGTAGGGGTAGCCCGTTTTGTGAAAGTCCCTGCTTTAGAAGGGCAAGAAGATGAATTTGTCTGGGAAACCAGGGTCGGTGAAGAGCGGTATCATGAGTTGGAGTATGAAAATACTGAGGGATTTGCGGTTGGCAGTACGTATTCGGAATATAGTAGCTATTTAACTTATCCCGTTCAAGACGACAAATTATTTCTAGCTGGCTATAATCCAGCAGTAGTCCTCTACACCATAACGGGTGTCGATAAATCGGTGAAAACCGAATATCAGACTTTTATTGATGCGGTAGAAGTGACTACGGATGACGGAGGAGTGTATTACATGGTGGAAGGCTTTTCAGTGGTGAAATGGATCAAAAGTGATGGAACTGTTTCTAAAGAACTGATGGATGTCGAATAAAATGGCGCACCGCTTTCCTCTTTGCAGGACCGCGATAGCGATGAATACCTGGAACTTGAAAATCGCCAACTCTTTGCATTTCCGTATTTCGGGTAAGATGTCGCGCTTGTTTGACCGGTACGAGTCGGCCAAACATCCGATCACGGATCAGGGGATGAAACCATCATACACAATCACTTGCATCAATAAACTTGTTAACGCTTCCTCCTTTACATTCGCCAATGCGATAGAAGGGAAGACCCAGGACAGCTTCTCAATTAATGAGAAAAAAGTAGTAGAAATCAAGTTAATAAGGGTTGGATTATGGGTATTGATTGAGAGTGAAGGAGTGTTAACATGAAGAAAACATTTAAATTTTTGATGATTGTATTATCCATATTCCTGATTTTCCCTAGCGTGAACACAGCACAAGCTGACTCGGATTTGCAGGAAAGCCATCCGTTTTATGAAGAGATCATGTACTTGATGGACAAAGGTGTCGTGACCGGCTATCCGGATGGCAGCATCCGTCCAGATCGTGTGGTGACGCGTGCCGAGGCTGCAGTGATGATCGGACGGGTGAAAGATTTGAATGAAACGAAAAGAGAGACGCCATTCAGTGACGTGCCGGCTGGGCATTACGCCAGCGGTTCGATCGCAGAAGCGGCTCAAGCCGGTTATATTATCGGCTACAAAGACGGCACCTACCGTCCGAATCAACCTGTTTCGCGCGGCGACATGGCGTTGATTATCCAGCGTGTCTTTGATTTGAATTTCATCTATTTCCATGACATCAAAGACGTACCGGACGAGGCTTATTATTACGACGCCATTACCCGATTAATTGCGGCGAACATCGCCATCGGCTATCCCGACAGCACGTTCCGTCCGAAAGTTGAAGTGACGCGTGCCCAGTTCTCTGCATTCCTGGCCCGTGCACTGGAGCCTGAATTCAAGAACGATGCGTCCATTGCCGACTCGTACAAGCGGGATAAAACGAAAACTTACACGTACCTCCGAAATGGCAGAGGGGAAAGTGTGGACCGCTTTGTAAAAGTGCCGGGAACTGACGGCGGAGAAGAGCAGTTTGTTTGGGAAACCCAAATCGGGGAAGAACGCTACCCGGAACTCGAATACGAAACGTATGAGGAATTTGCCATCGGCTATCCGTATTCAGATCACAATGCACATTTGGTTTATCCGATAGAAGTAGGCAAAACCTTTATTGCAGGCTATAATCCGGATGCAATCTACTACACGATCACCGGCGTCAACAAAACCGTTGAAACCGAGTACCAAACATTCACCAACGCTGTCGAAATTAGCACTCCTGATGGCGGAAAGTATTATATGGTCGAAGGCTACGCGGTCGTGAAGTGGATCGAAGCGGATGGCACGGTTTATTCGGAGTTGAAGAGTGTGGAGTAAGTTTTTGAAGAAGCTCAGTTTCAGGTGGAAACCTGGAATTGGGCTTTTTTGTCGAGCGGTGGGGATTATGCACGGTAGAAGCAGAATATGCACGTTCATTGGAACTTATGCACGTTCAGCAGAAGTTATGAACGATCAAGAAGAAATATGCACGCTTGGGGGGCAAAAGCTAGGTATTCTTCGGCTCCATCGTTTCCGCACCGATCAGAAGCAAGCGGTTCAAAACAGTTGCATATTCTTTTTCACGGGTTTATATTAAATGAGGCATCAATCATTGAGAGGTCAATTAATAGCTTCTCATAATAAATGAACAAAAAAAGGAGCACTTATACCATGCAAACCCTACAAAAAACTAATAATTTCAATGAAATCGTAAACGGACGCCGTTCGATCAAGCAGTATGACCCAAGCGTGAAAATTAGTCGGGAGGAAATGAGTGAAATTCTGGAGCAAGCTTCAAAAGCTCCGTCTTCCATCAACATGCAGCCATGGCGCTTTCTTGTCATCGACAGCGACGAAGCGAAAGAAAAGCTGGCACCTCTTGCTTCATTCAACCTCGACAAAGTCATGAGTTCTTCCGCAGTCATCGCTATTTTTGGCGACCGCCAAAACTTCGACTATGCTGAGGAAATCTACGGCAAAGCAGTGGAACACGGCTTTATGCCGGAGGAAGTGAAAGAATTCCAACTGAACTATTTTAAGCCCTTGTATGAAGGGATTTCTGATGAACAAATGAAGGATATTGTCATGCTGGATTCCGGGCTTGTGGCCATGCAGCTGATGCTGGTCGCCCGAGCTTACGGATACGATACTAATCCAATCGGCGGCTACGAGAAAGACAAGATTGCCGAAGCTTTCGGCATGGAAAAAGACCGCTACATTCCAGTGATGCTTCTCACAATCGGCAAAGCGCTGAACGAAGGCTTCCAATCATACCGTTTGCCTGTGGACACCATCACGACTTGGAGATAAACGAACGGCGGCTTCGCTCTCTTGAGTATTCGTCTGTTGTGTATTATATTTGACTGGTCAATGGATAGTGAACATCGCTATGAATTGGCTAGCAGGCAGGAGGTCAATTTATGTCGTGTTCATTTTCAAAGCAGGAACAAATTCTGCAGCAGTTTAAAGGGCTGACAAATCAAATCAGCCCGAAGTTTGAACGCTGTACCGGCATTAGTGCATCGCGCTATGAACTGTTGTCGCAGCTCTACAACACAGAAGAAATCAACCAGTCGACGCTTCAAAAAGCGGTCAATATCGATGGGGCTGCGATTACCCGCCATCTCAAACAGCTTGAAACGAGCGGCATGGTGGCGAGACGCAGAAACCCGGACGACAACCGGGTGATCTTTGTCAGCCTGACCGAAGAAGGACGGCAACGGATCGTCGAATACCGGAAAGAAAACATGGGCTTTGTGAAACAAATGCTCCATGACTTTACGCCCGAAGAAGTCGATGCGCTTTCTGACATGATGGAGCGCATGCAAACGAATATTAGTGAATACTGAAACACAAAATACGATTAGAGGATGATGGATTTTATGACAATGATTATTCACGCGCACTTGCAGGTAAAACCCGATCAAGAACAAGCATTCTTAGACGCATGCAAAACATTGGTCGAAGCGTCACGCTTAGAAGTCGGCAACCTTAGCTACGATTTGATGAAGTCTGTAGAAAAAGCAGGCCACTTCACCATGGTCGAAACGTGGAAAGATGCAGAAGCCATTGCAGCCCATAACACAAGCGAACATTTCACTGCGTTTGGCCAAAAAGCGCCAGCGTTCATGGCTGCACCGATGGAACTGAAGGTGTTCAGCGGAGAGCCTGTAAAATTATAAACACACTGATCGTTTTCACCGCCCTGCTTTTAGCAGGGCGGTGATTTTTTTTATGGTTAATTGTGTGGGTGCCTGGCACCTCTTTTTATGAAAGTTTATAATCAAAATATAAAATTAAGTTGAAAGTTAGTTGTCAAAATGGTATAGTTCGATTAATAAAATATTTCGACAAAAGACTTGGAGGCGGATAACTGCATCACAGAACGCAATAGAAATAACTATTGAAGATACTAGATAGGGAGTTTTCAAATGACGATTTTAGAACAGATGCACAATAAACTAATCGTTTCCTGTCAGGCGTTGGAGAATGAGCCGCTTCATGATCCATACATCATGGGGAAGATGGCTTTAGCAGCAAAGATGGGCGGCGCTGAAGGAATTCGTGCCAATACGGTGAAAGACATTCAGGCGATCAAGAAAGAAGTTGACTTGCCCATTATCGGCATCATTAAACAGGATTATCCAGGAAGCAATGTGTACATCACGTCGACGATAAAGGAAATTGATGCACTTTATCAGGAAGGCGTCGACATCATCGCAATGGATGCGACCAAGCAGAGGAGGCCGGATGGGCGGAGTTTCGAAGAGTTCTTTTCCGAAGTGAAGTCAAAATATCCGAGTCAGCTCTTTATGGCTGATGTCTCAACAATCGAGGAAGCAATGATCGCTGAACAGGCTGGTGTGGATATTGCAGCACCGACTTTAGCGGGCTATACACCGTATTCGATCGGCACGGTTCCTTTAGAACTGGTGAAGAAGATGGCCGATCAGCTGACAATTCCTGTAATTGCTGAAGGGAATTTTGACACACCTGAGAAAGCGCAATTAGCACTTGGGGCAGGCGCATATTGTGTCGTTGTTGGAAGCGCTATCACGCGTCCGCAGTTGATTACTGAGAAATTTGCAAAAGCGATAGAAGAAAAAACAGAAAAGGGACAGGTGATGAAATGAAGGGCTTATATACAGCATTAATGTGCTCATTTGACGAAAAGGGAAATGTGAACGAAAAAGGATTAAGAGAAATTGTCCGTTATAATATCGAGGTTTCAGAAGTGGACGGCTTATACGTCAACGGCAGCACCGGAGAAAACTTCCTCATTTCGACTGAACAGAAAAAGCAGATTTTTGAAATCGTCAAAGACGAAGTCGGCGACCAAGTGAAACTGATTGCGCAAGTCGGTTCGTTGAACATCGAAGAAGCGTCCCAGTTGGCTCATTTTGTCACCGATCTTGGGTATGACGCAATTTCAGCCGTAACGCCGTTCTACTATAAATTCGACTTTGAAGAAATCAAAGACTATTACAATACGATTCTGGAAGGCGTCGATACACAGCTCATTATTTATTCGATCCCGGCTTTAACGGGCGTTAACATGAATTTGGAGCAGTTTGGCGAGCTTTTTGAAAACAAAAAGATTATCGGAGTGAAGTTCACTGCGCCTGATTTCTTCCTGCTCGAGCGTTTGCGTCATGCGTTCCCGGACAAGCTGATTTATTCCGGGTTTGACGAAATGCTTCTGTCTGCAAGTGTTTTAAATGTAGACGGGGCAATCGGCAGCACATTCAATGTTAACGGCAAAAGAGCCAAGCAGATTTTCACATTGGCACAGAGCGGGCAGATCGATGAAGCGCGCGAAATCCAAAAAGTGACGAATGATCTGATCGATGAAATTTTGAAGAACGGACTTTACCAGACGATTAAGGAAATGCTTGAAACGCAAGGGGTTCACGCTGGATTTGTCAGAAAGCCGATGAAACAGCTGACAGAGGAAAAAGCGGTAAAAGCACGCGAACTCGCTAAAAAATATCTGTAAGAACTAACGGGGGGAATGGGATAGATGGATGGAACATTTGCGGTTATCGATTATGTGATTTTGTTTGCGTATTTATTGTTTATCTTGTACGTCGGAATTGCCTTTGCCAAAAAGGAAATGAAAGGCAAAGAGTTTTTTAAAGGGGACGGCTCGATTCCGTGGTGGGTGACGTCGGTCAGTTTGTTCGCGACTTTGCTCAGCCCGATATCGTTTTTATCGCTTGCCGGAAACTCGTATTCCGGAACATGGCAATTGTGGTTTGCGCAACTGGGGCTGCTGATCGCAGTGCCTGTGGCAATCTATTTTTTCCTTCCGGTGTACCGGAAACTGGATTTGGATACAGCTTATGAATACTTGGAACGAAGATTTGATAAGCGGATGCGGATTTTGGGGAGTCTGCTTTTCATCGTCTACCAGATCGGGCGCATGTCGATCATCATGTACTTGCCTGCGATTGCATTAGCTACCGTAACCGACATCAATGTGATTGTCATCATTCTCTTTATGGGTGTTATTGCTACCATCTATTCTGCTTTTGGTGGACTGAAATCCGTACTTTGGACAGATTTTATCCAGGGCATTGTCTTGATTGGCGGCGGTATATTCGCTTTGATCATTCTTTTGTTCTCTATTAACGGAGGACTTGGGGAAGTCATCAGTGTAGGAACAAGCAACGAGAAATTCTTTGGAGATATCGCGTTATTTGATCCGAACCTGATTAATAACAGCATTTTAATCATCATTCTGGGAGCAGGATTGTCGACAACGTTTTCGTATATTTCCAGCCAGGATATGGTGCAGCGTTATTTGACGACGAAAGACTTGAAGGAAATGAACAAGATGACGTATTTGAACGGCGCTTTGTCGCTCGGTACGGCCACTTTGTTCTTCCTGATCGGTACATCGCTGTACGTTTTCTATACACAGCAAACGGCTGCGATGCCGACTGGGAAATCGGATTTGATCTTTGCTAATTTCATTGTCAGCGAATTGCCAGTAGGAGTATCGGGGTTATTGATTGCCGGATTATTCGCAGCTGGCCAATCAACTCTTTCTACTGGACTCAATTCAGTAGCGACAAGCTGGACGCTTGATATCCAGCAGGTGTTGAGAAAAGATATGAGTGATGAGAAGAGCACACGGATGGCCCGAATCGTATCGACAGTCGTCGGCATCTTTTCAATTGCCTTTGCCATCATTCTTGCTTACTCCAATGTGGGTTCTGCCTATTCCTGGTTTAACGGATTGATGGGCTTGGCACTTGGAATCATTGGCGGTACCTTTACACTGGGTGTGTTGACCAAACGCGCAAACGCGAATGGGGCATTATTCGGCTTTATCGCCACAACCATTATGGCTGTCTACATCTCATACTTTACGGATATTACATTGTGGGCGTATTCAATCATCAACCTGGTCGCTTCGATTGTCTTTGGTTATGGCTTCAGCTTGCTGTTTGCCCAAAAAGAAGATAAAGACGATGAGGAAGGTGTCACCTTCTTCGATTACAATAAAGTGGTGAAAGAAAAATAAGCATTGAATTCAGGTGAAGCATGATGGAAATCTCAAAGAAAATCATAACAGACGTATTGGTGGTCGGGAGCGGCTTGGCAGGCATCAAAGTCTCAAAAGAGTTAGCCGACCTTGGACACGATGTTTTGATGGCAACGAAAATGAAGTTGGCTTCAGGTTCAAGTTTTTATCCATTGAAAGCATCACTTGGGACACAAGTAACGAGCAATGAGGCTGATAAGAAAGTCTTTCTTGCGGACATCGCCAGTTCCAGCAGGGGCATGCACCGACAGGATCTGGCAGAAGTATATGTGGATGAAATTCGGGACCGCGTAGTCGAATACAGCGATATCGGTGTGGTTTCTAAAAAGCTGGAAGGCGAACGGAAAGCCTGTTTTGCGGAACATCCAAGAGATATTTACTTGCTGAGTGATTGGGATCAGATCAAGGAAAACGTTGCTGGTATTTTTGGACGCTATGACAACTTAACGGTTATGGAGCGGACGGTGGTCATTTCACTGATAAAAAAAGAACAGCGAATTGCAGGTGCGCTGATGCTGGATCAGCACAATCAGGTGGTGCTTGTGGAATGCAAAGCAGCAGTGCTCGCGACCGGTGGCTTCGGCAGCATCTATAAGCACAATTTGAATCCGAACGATGTTGATGGGTCAGGCCATATATTGGCTCTCGAAGCGGGGGCCAACCTGGTCAACATGGAGTTTGTCCAATTCATTCCCGGTATTACTGCACCTCGCTATAAAACCTTATTCGGTGAACACACTTTAGCCTATTGCGAAGATATCGTGAAAGATGATGGCAAAAGCTTGTTAGATGCAGTGCTTCCAGAAGGGCTGTCGAAAAAACAATGTCTGGATATCCGCAGTACACATGGGCCGTTTACAGACTCGCTGGAATCCAAGTACATGGATATTGCCATGATGAAGGAAATCATCGCGACCAAAAATGAAAAGGGCTTTAAATTAGTTTTCCACAAAGAACTATACAAAAACAAAGAAGAATTCTATACCGTATACTTAGACTGGCTGAAACAAAAAGGAATCGATATGCTGGAGGACGAAGTTCGGATTGCTCCTTTTGCCCATGCCAGCAATGGCGGTGTCTTTATTGATCCATACGGGCGTTCCGGCGTTCCAGGATTGTACGTTATCGGTGAGTTGTCCTGCAATATTGAAGGAGCCAACAGACTTGGAGGCAACTCGACCGGTGCCTGTATGGTGTTCGGCAAGCGGGCGGCTGCAGACTGCGGCGACTATTTAAATGGGACCAAGGTATCCCCCATCAGTAAGAGGGATGCCGAACTTCATTTGAAATCCGTATTCGGCAGCGCAAGTGCCAGCCGCAATGGACCGGACAAGTCGGCTGAATCTGATAAAGAGCAGCTCTATCAGACAATAGAGAACATCAGAGAGATTATGTGGTATGCCGGCAATGTCGTCCGCTCAGAAGAACAATTGTCCGAGGCGTTAAAGCAGCTTGAAGCGCTTCAGTCCGAACTGGAGATCAACCGTTTATTCGAGCGGCAGAAAAATCGGAAAACGGTCATCAAAGCGAAGAACTTCATGAAGCTTTCTCAATTGCTGCTGCAAGCGATGCTGGAACGGAAAGAAAGCAGGGGGGCGCATTATCGCGAGGATTATCCTTTTGAAAGTCCGGCATTCTCCAAACGCCTGTTTATTTCAGAGACTCCTGAAGGAAGGCTGTCGCTGGAATTTACGAATGATTGAATAATGATTACCTGCAACGAAAAGAGAAAAGCCTGATTGCGGTTTTTCTCTTTTTGTTCATTCAGAAAAGAGGAAATCAAGATGCGGCTAGCTGTAATTGACATTGGTGGTACATTTATCAAATATGCGATTATTAACCAGGAAGGTCTATTTCTTTTTCATGGTTCGGTTCCGACAGAGGCGCTCAATGGCAGCAGAAACCTAGTAGCCAAAGTGCTGGGTCTCTGTGACCAAATGATGGAGGGTTTTGAAATTGAAGGAATTGCCATTAGCTCTGCAGGCCAGATTGATGCCATGCGGGGAGTAGTGGTCTTTGCGACAGATAATTTGCCGGGCTATACTGGAACAAGACTGGCTGAACTAGTATCCGACCACACCGGCCTGCCGGTAAGGATTGAAAATGATGTCAATTGTACTGCCCTGGGTGAATCCTGGAAAGGCGCAGCCCGTGGAGTAAGGAACTTCCTTTGTGTGACGATTGGAACCGGAGTGGGCGGAGCACTGTTCTTGAATGGGCGCCTCTATACTGGAGCAGGATTTTCGGCGGGGGAAATCGGTCATATGATTCTTTATCCCAATGGTCGGAATTGTACGTGCGGAAGTCGCGGCTGCTATGAACAATATGCGTCCAGTTCTGCTCTTCAGCGGCTGATATCAGAGGAATTCAGAGAGCAAATGAGCATAAGAGAGTTTTTCGAACTTGTAAAATCGAAGGATTCAAAAGCCCTTTTCCTGTTTGAAGGTTGGATCGATGACCTGACAACCGGACTGCAATCGCTCGTTCATCTATTCAATCCGGAAATGATTGTCATTGGCGGCGGCATATCTGCGCAAGGCAATGTTTTACAGGAGGCGATTGAATCGTCACTGAAAAAGAAGATTATGCCGAACCATCAAAAACATTTGCAGATCAAGATGGCCGAGCATGACAATAAATCGAATTTATTGGGAGCGGCAAAGAATTTTTTGGAGAATTGAAAGGGAGGCAGACATGGTGGAAGCAAAGACGATTTCAGGCCCGAAACCTTCCATATTAATGGAGCAGCACAAACATACTTTTACAAAATCCGAAAACAAAATATATGACTATATCCTGACGCATCCAAATAAGGTTCTCTATCATTCATTGACGGAGCTTTCCGAATTCAGTGGTGTGGCAGAAGCTACGGTATTGCGTTTTTTCCGAAAGCTCGGTTTCAAAGGATTTCAGGATTTTAAGTTCCTGTTTGCACAGGAAGTACCGCCGACGAACAATTCCTTGCAGGACGAGTCATTTGTTCACCGGATTCGCAACAGCATCGTGCAGGCAATTGAAGATTCTTCTGAAGTCGTGGATATGGACACTTTGGAGGAGTGCATCAAAGCAATAGATGGCTCACAAGATGTTGTGATCTTCGGCATCGGCTCTTCCGGTATTGCCGGACTGGATATGCAAAACCGTCTGATGAGAATCGGTAAGCATGTCAATGCCATTACCGATTCCCATTTTCAAATTATGAGAGCTTCTTCCTTGAATGAAAAATCAGTGGTAATTGCCATCAGTTTGACAGGGAGCACGAAAGATATCGTCGATGCGGTCAAACTGGCTAAGGAAAAAAATGCCACGGTCATTGCCCTGACCAACTATGTCAAATCGCCATTAACCAAATACGCTGATTTTGTTCTTTTGTCATCTGCGAAAGAAAGTCCATTAGACAGTGGATCGCTTGTCTCAAAAATTGCGCAGCTGTATTTGATTGATTTGATTTGTACGGGATTGACCATGAATAATGTTCAGGATGCAGAAAGTGTAAAAAGGGAAATTACAGAACATATTGCCGGCAAGCTGTATTAAAGCAAAAATGTACTTTAGCGATGGCTGCCGTTATGAGGTGAAGAAATGCAAATTCTAAAAGCGAAAGATTACGAAGAAATGAGTAAAATTGCTTGTTCTCTACTAGTGGAACATATTCAAAAGAACGACTTTCCGGTATTAGGTTTGGCAACCGGATCCACACCTGAAAAACTATATAGCTGCCTGATTGAAGAATACCAAAAGGGCAAGGTTTCATTCCGCAATACATCGACTTTTAATCTGGATGAATATGTCGGATTGGATAGCCGGGAAGCCAACAGCTATCAATTTTATATGAAAGAAAAGTTGTTTGATCATATTGATTTGCCGTCAAACCAAATTCATTTGCCTAACGGGATGTCACCGGATTTGGAGCAGGACTGCCTGGATTACGAGAATCAGATTCAGGAAGTCGGCCCTATTGGTATTCAAGTATTAGGGCTTGGGCTAAATGGCCACATTGGATTCAATGAACCGGGAACACCGTTTACGAGCAGGACTCATATTGTCGACTTAGCACAGTCCACACGCCGCGCCAATGCTCGATTCTTTTCCGGCATCGAGGAAGTGCCGACACAAGCCATCAGCATGGGAATAGCCTCCATCATGGAGAGCCGAAAAATTCTGCTGCTGGTGTCTGGCGAAGAAAAAGCGGAAGCCCTATACCAAATGATGAACAGCGAGGTGTCGGAATCATTTCCTGCATCAATCCTCCAAACACATCCGAATGTGACGGTCATCGCAGATGAACCGGCGTTGTCAAAAGTGCCGGTGTCATACGGAGAAAAATCAGTTAGATAAATTGTAGACAGATCCTCAGAATTTATGCCACAAACGAGAGACACATTACGGTGTCGTTGTTTGAGGCTTTTTTTTGTTTGAGTTTTTGAGGCAGATTAACATCAAATTTGTATATAAAGATGGATTTTCAGAACCAATAGGAAAAATATACTAGTCATAACTAACAGGTACACTTATAATAAACAGAAGGAAATTAGGCAGTGATTTAAAGTGATTATTATAAAATCCCATCTTTAGATGTTGAGCAGCTCGGTTATTGATTTAAAATACGCCATAAGCGCGGGCGCGTCCACGGGCTGGGCGGAGCAATAAGACATGTGCTTTTCCTAGCTTTTTGTGTGAGCCGCGCCCGAAGCGATTTGAAAAAACGAAGGGAAGAGTCTTTTGAAAGCCAAGTACATACCGGTTATCCTGTGGGCTCTTTGCATCTTGCTGGCCACCAACAACTATAATTTTCAGTCCCTGTTATTCGCCCAGGAAATCGGCTTCAATATTCGCCTGCTTCCGAATTTATCGGATCTGCTCATCACCAGCGACATTCATTTGGACAGCGGAACATATGTGTTCCAAAAAATCGGCCATGCTTTGTCTTTTGGCGTCCTGTTCCTGATACTGGCTAAAACCATTAACAACAACGCATTGGCCATCATCCTATGCAGCCTGTTTGCTTTTTTTACGGAATTTTTGCAGCTGTTTTTTGAGCGCAGCGGGAGATTAAGTGATGTTTTGATCGATATCGGGGGCATTTACTTGGCTTATCGCTTGAGTGTTTATGTGAAGGCGCAGGGTGGTGTTAGTCCGGCCTTTTGGAACACGGTGCAGAAAATCGCTGGTGTATTTGCGGACGAAAAGCAGCGCTGACCGCTTGAAATAAAATCGTTGTTTCTTCGATGTCTGAAGAAATAGCGATTTTTTTGATGGCTTTAATTGTGTGGGAATTGTTTGGGTGCCAGGCACCAAAAAGAGTATTGCATCCTATAATTTTCCACTATATAATAAATCAACCACATTTACATGGGGCAATGGGAGAGGCGGGAATGGGGATAATGAAAGCGACAGAGATCAAAACAGCGCAGCAGGCAGTCGAGGCGATCCGCAGGTTATGGGAAATGCGTTCGCTTCGGGAATTGCGGAGTTTTTTGGGGGAACTGCAGACAGAAGAGGATTTTTACCGCTTGATCCGGTTGACGGATCAGGCGGATTTATATACGTACAGCCACTTGCTGGCAACGCAGGCGCATAAGCGCTTCGGGACATTGCGGACGTTTACGTGGCAATGCGCGCGGCTGTTGGAAACGGGGCGCAGCCTGGAAGCGGAAGAGCGCATGGTGGGCAGATTGCAGGGCATTTCGTCCGGCAACGACTCAGCTGAAGAATTGGCGTCGGCGCATCAATTGCTGCTGCGGGTATACGCGCAGCTGAACCGGCTGCCGGAAGCGAAAGCGCAGCTGGGCCGATACGCAGAACTGAAAGGCTTTGTCTGGCCGGATCTTCACGGCTATTATTTTATTCACAGCGGGGAATGGCTGGAAGCGGAGCGGGTGCTGGAAAGGGAACTGACTGATACCGTCACCGAACGCAGCGATTATGTACGGCTGTTGTATGCCGATGTACTGGCAATGACCGGACGGCAAAAGGAGTCGCTCGCTGTTCTTGAAAAGGGACAGGAGCTCGAACCTGACAATTGGACTTTCCGCGCAGACATTATCCGGACTTCGTTTTTCTTAGGGCATTACGAAAAGACACTCGAAAAAATCGCATATTATAATGAAGAAAATCCGTACCATGTTTTTCATCCGGCGTGGATCCACATAACGGCTGAATGTTTGTACAAGCTGGAGCGCTGGGAAGAGCTGGGGGCATGGGTCAGTAAGCATCCGAAGCAGGTTGGGAAAACGGTTTACGGCAAAGGAGAAATCCAGCAGGACGCCACGCGCCGCGAGCTGCGTTTGACGCCGAACATCCAGAAGCTGAATTACTGCGTCCCCGCGTCGCTCGCGTTGATGCTGGAAGCGTACAACATTAAAAAAGGGCAGGATGAAATCGCGGAACATGTTTTTGATGTGACGGGTTCGGACTTGCAGAAAACCATGGAATACATGGAGTCACTCGGTTTCACGGCGCGTTACTTTAAAGGGACGATTGACCTCTACAAGCAGCTGATTGACGCTGGTGTCCCGGTACTGCTCAGCATGATGATCGAAAACAGCGCGCATGTCCAAGTGGTAATCGGCTATGACGACCGGCTGCAGGCGTTGATCATCCAGGATCCGAATGACCTCGGACCGTTTTTATTGTCGTACAAAGATGTTGCGGACACCTATAAATTAAGTGATTCGCTCAGCATGCTGTTTGTGACAGACGAACAAAAAGAACTTTTATCGTTGCTGGACCGCAGCGAGCACGACTTTTTCAGCGAGCTGTTTACGATTTGTAGTTTGGACGACAAGACCAAAGAGAAAACCCAGGCAGTGGATTTCCTGAAAGCGCATCCGGACGAACGCTACGGCGCGGTGGTCGGGCTGGTTACCCAATTTTCAGAAGAGGGAAAGGCGCTTCATTCGGCATGGTTGGATAAGCTCCATCAGGATTTGGGCGCAGAAGATGGCGAAGTAGCCCTGCTTGCAGCCCATATGCATTACCAGAAAGAAGAGTCGGAACAGGCGCTTGAAAACCTGGCGCGCGTGAAGGAAAAGAGCTCTCCGTATGCGCTGTTTCTGAAGGCAGCAATTTTGATGAGCCGCAATGAACACCCAAAAGCCGTCCCGCTGTTAAAGCGGTCGATCGAGCTGGACCATTACCAGCCGATGGCGTACAGCCACCTGGCGCGCTGTTATTTGGAAACCGGCAAAATCTATCAAGCGTTCAAATGGTCGAGCATTGCGCTCGAGCAGGAGCCATCTGACGTTTATGCCCGCATCACACACAGCTTGATTCAATTTGAGTCGGGTGCTTATGAAAAAGCGCTGGCGCGTTTTCGTGAGCTGTCAGCGGAACAACCGGAAGACGGCTATTTTATTTACGAAGTGGGCCGCTGTTTGCTGGCGCTCGGTGAAGAAACAGAAGCCATCGCGGCATTGGAGCGGGCACAGGAGATCGATTCGACAGAGCCGTATGCGTATTTGCGGATTGCGGAAATCCACCTGGAGGCGAAAGCATGGCCGCAGGCAGAAGAGGTCATCCGTGCTGGCATCAACAATTGCGCGGCGACCGATGTGCTGCATCAATATTTGGGGCATATCGCCATGGAGCAGGAGCAGTATGGGCAGGCGGAAGCCGAATACCGCAAGTCGCTCGTACTGGACCCGGCAGATTTGTTTACGGTGACGCATATCGCCCATGCATTGCTGAAGCAGAAACGGGTTGAAGAAACAGGTCAGTTGCTTGAACAGTACGCAGAATCCGGCGATGCCGATTTTTTTGTCCGGACTGCGGCGTTATTGTGGCAGGAATCGCTGGACGATGCCGGCAAAGCGCTGGCACTCGATCTGCTCGAAAACGGCATGAGCCGGGCAGCGCTGGATCTTCACGAAATGGCTGAACAGTACGCAGAGTTCGCCGAAGCACCTCAGTTCCGCGCTCGGCTGTTGGATTTCTTTAAGGAGTTGCGTGAAAAAGCTGCTGACCCGTTATTGCTTTGCTATGAAGCAGGTGTTTATGAGCTGGAGGACCATCACCGATTTGCTCGGATTTTGTACAGCCAGGCGGCGGAAATGAATGGCCTGTATTTGGCTCATTACCATTTGGGATTGCTTGCCGAACAAACCGGGAAATGGGACAAAGCGCTCGTTCATTATACGAAAAGTGCGGAACAGGACGCTGGATTTACAGCGGCCCACGAAGGGCTGATGCGGACTTATTTGGCGCTGGAAGACAAGCCCAAAGCCTTTACCGCAGCGCTGCATGTACTGGAAAATGAACCGCTGCCACTGGATTTGGTGGAGCTGTTCGAGCTGGTTGATACTAGAACGCAGATGGACGCGGTCGCGGGTGTGCTGCAAAGGGTGTCGCTGCAAGTGCCGGAAGAGTGGCTGTTGTCAGCCGAGGCGCATATGGCGGAGAAAAAGGGCGAAGCGGCGGAAGCTGAGTCTTTATTCCTCCGGGCACAAACGGTTAATGGGGCATTGCCTTCGCGTTATCAGCATATGCAGTTTTGTGTGCGGCAAGGCGATAGGAAACGTGCTATCGGAATGCTGGAGGATTTGATCGCCGAGCATCCGGACGAGGAAGGATTCTACGGAGAATATGTCCGCCTGTTGGCAGAGATGCGCAAAACCAACGATCTTCACAAACGCCTGAAAAAACGGCTGAAGGGCGAGGAGCTGGCAATGGCGGAAACGTACAGTGCGGATCAACTGGTGGAGTTGGCGGACGCGGAAGATGGAGAACAAAAGGGCTTTTTCCGCAGGCTGCGCGACAAATCGCGGAGCATCGTCATGTTTTCCAATACCATCGCACTTTACAGAGATGCAGCCAAGAACTTTAAAGACAGTGAAGTGCCGGTGCTGCATCTTGCGGAATTTTACATGAATCGCGGCATGGCAGAGGAAGCCGTACGGGCATTGGCGCCATTCGTCAAACAGACAGGTCATTTTGGCGCGGCTAAAATGCTGCTTCAAGCCACGTTTCAAAGCGCCAATAACAAACAGTCGGAGAAGCTGCTCAAAGAGGCCATATCGATGGCTGAAAATCTCCAAAAGGAGCAGCCCGCCGATTTTGAAATCCAGTTGTGGCAAGGCAATATGGCTGCCATCCAGGAAGAGGTTGAGCAGGCCGAGGCGTATTACGAGCAGGCGATTGCGTCCAATCCGTACCACAGCGAAAGCTATGTTCATTTGGTGAATTTGCTGGCGGAGCACCGGCCGGACAAGGCCAAGCGCTTTGAAAGCCGCCTGCCGGAAGAACTGCTGGTCAACGAATGGATCCGGCTGTCGTTCGCCATGATGGACATTACGCTAGGGGACAGTGATGCAGCAACTGCCCGTTTGCTTGCGCTGCAGGCTGACGAACCGGATTACTTGCCGGCAGATTACGAACTTGCCCGCGCTGCCATGAAAGCAGGACAGGTGCCGCGTGCCAAAGAACTTCTCAGCAAGCTGTTCAATAGGGACGGCGGCGAGTTGTTTATTGAGTCGGCCGTGGAAGAAGAACTGTTTGAAGAGATTTTGGAAGAGGTTTTAGCTGTAGGTGTTTAGGCAGTCTGGAACGGAAATAGATAATGAAAGAACGCCATCTTTGGATTTCAAAGATGGCGTTCTTTCGATTTGAGGGCGATTTCCATTAAAAGGGTTGAAACCTGTTTAAAGTTTCTTCATACTAAAATGGGTATAAATTCATATTAAGACAAAAATGAAGTATGTCAGGAGTTGCAGGAAAATGAACTTACTTATAAAAACGATTGCGATTACCTTTGGCATACTGGCCTTGCTGGCAGCAGCCGGTTATTATTTTATCACGCAGTCCGCTTTCTCAGATGGCGAAATAACCGAGGTGGCAGAAGAAATAGAAGGGCGAGACGAACAGGAGGCGGTTGCAGAAGAAAATGAGGAAAAAAATGTCGATGCCGATATGGAAGAAATTCAGCTGCAAATCTACCTCCATCAAATGACCCACCAAAAAGTCGCTGCGGCTAAAAAAATAGGCGCGGTCGAGATGACGCCTGACAACATCGACAATTTACTGACGATCGTCAGTGCCAACAAAGCGCACTACGAACACGGCGAATTTTATGAAACAGCGTTAACTGCCTGGAAACAAGGCGATTTCTCCAATGCGGTCGATGTCCACAACACGATCTGGGATTGGCAGGATGGCACGGTCGGCCGGGCAACCGGATTGATGAGTGCTGAGCAGGAGCGGGTTTTCGTGCAGGAGCATTTTAGATGAAGTTGTTTTTATAAGAAAGAGGCAGTCCCCGATTTGTGATGGGAACTGCCTCTTTCTTTGGTTTGCAATCATCTTTTAACAGCCTTGTAGTTATTGTACTCAGGAACGACAGAACGGTCGACATACAGGTGGAAAAACCATTCGCCGCCGGAAATGACAAGTGCAGAAAGCAAAGCCGGTGTGACCATTTCGAAGTTCTGGCCCGTCAACAGCCAGCCGATGAGCCAAATTGTCAGGAACGCCATAACAAAATCCACAAAAGTTGCAACCGTATTGCGCGTCGACTGGTTCTCAGGGCTGCCGGCGTTCAGGAAGATCATAATGTCGCCCATTGCATAGGATAAGGCTGTCAGTGCCAGGCTGATCAGCAAAGTATTGACGAACGACACGTCAAAACCTACAGTCATTACGAGTAAAAGGACAGCGGTCACCATGACAAATTTAATAGCAAGTGCAAGCAAGTGTCTCAACGGCTTCTCCTCCTTGAATTGGGTTCTGTTATGTGGAATTTACCCGTTTATCGGCAGGAGTATGCCAATAATTGAAAATAACAGGAAAAGCCGCCACTCCAGTAATAGAAGTGGCGGCTCCAAATTCATTAACGTACATTCATTTCGTTCGGGTGAGCGCCTTTGCGGCGGTCTTTGTTCAAACCATCGATTTCATTGATCTCAGCTTCCGTCAATTCAAAGTCGAAAACATCAAAGTTTTCTTCAATGCGCGACGGCGTAACAGATTTTGGAATGACAATCGTATCATTCTGTAAATGCCAGCGCAGGACAACTTGAGCCGGTGACTTGCCTTTGGATTCAGCGATCTTTTGGATCGTTTCATCCTTCAGCACTTCGCCTCCTTGGTCAAGCGGGCTCCAGGCTTCGACAAAAATATCGTGCTTGGCACAGAATTCTTTCAATTCATTTTGTGCCAGGTAGGGATGGCATTCAACCTGGTTCAAGACCGGAGGAACGTCGCATTCAGCAAGCAAGCGCTCAAGATGCTCAACTTCAAAGTTGCAGACGCCGATCGACTTGACGCGTCCGTCTTTGTACAGCTTTTCCAATGCTTTATACGTATCGATGTAACTATCAAATTCAGGAGTTGGCCAATGGATCAAGTACAGGTCAACATAATCGAGGCCAAGGCGCTCGAGGCTTTCGTCAAATGCACGCAAGGTATTTTCATAGCCCTGGTCGCTGTTCCATACTTTAGTTGTGATGAACAGATCTTCGCGCGGCACAGAGGTTTCCTTCAGCGCTTTGCCGACACCTTTTTCATTTTTATAGATCATCGCAGTATCAATCGATGTATAGCCCGTTTCCAGCGCTTTCGCTACCGACGCAGTCGCCTGATCGTCTTCAACCTGCCAGACACCAAAGCCCAGCTGCGGCATTTTTTTCCCGTTGTTCAATGTAATAAAGTCCATTTAGCATTTCTCCTTTTGTGTTGATTTGCTTAGATTAGATGTTTACCCAATAGTTCGGAACTCTAAGCATTAGTTGGTGAAATGGATTTTTTCCCACTGCAGAATGGATTTTGGCGCAAATGGAAAGAATGGTCCACATGTCTGCTCTGATTGGCGAGATATTGTCTAGAATTCGTCAAATACGATCCACTACTACAGAAATACGTTCCGCTACGCCCGAAATACGATTCACAACGGCAAAAATACGTTCCATAGCCTCAAAAACATGTTTCTCAAGTGGAAAGCGCGGACTTGCGCTTTCCTGGGTTTGGGCAGCTAAGGGCTCTCTAACCTTATCGAAGTGAACTAATAGATATATTCAGAACGTGCGTTCTTATATTGGGTGTGTTAAAATTTTCTTGAAGAAAATTAATAGAATATTATAATTTTTATTGAAAAATATAGTTTATTCGCCGGAAGGGGATGGAGAAAGATGTTTAAGAATATGAAACAAATTGAGCAGCAGGCTATGCAGCGTTATTTGCAATTCGAGAAAGAGGAACGAGCGGAGGCAACGAATGAAAAGATGATGACGCGGTCGAGCATCATCAATCACCACGACAACCTGGCAATGGAGCGAATCATCAACAAAAGTGATTTGTTTCCGATTGCGCATTTGCAGGCAGGGCTGAACGTCAGCAAAGCCGTTTGCCGCATAGCAATACGCAGCCGGTCGGGCCAGTTAGAGAGCTACGGCACCGGATTTCTTGTGGCGCCGAATTTGCTGCTGACGAACAATCATGTGCTGGAGACAAAAGAAGCCGCGATGTATGCCGTGGCGGAATTTAATTACGAGGACGATGTCCAGTTCATGCCGCTTGAAATTATCAGCTTCCGGCTGGATCCCGAATCGCTTTTCATTACCGATGAAGCGCTGGACTTTACATTGGTGGCGGTGGAAGAAAGCAATCTGCACGCCATACCGCTTGCCGGCTTCGGCTATTTGCCGCTGCTGCCAAAGCCGGGGAAAATTCTTGAAGGCGAATACGTGACCATCATCCAGCATCCGAACGGCGGTCCAAAGGCCATCACCATTCGGGAAAATGAAGTCAAATTCATTTCGTCCGATTTTGTCCAATACGTTAGCGATACGGAACCGGGTTCTTCAGGCTCACCCGTGTTCAATGACCAATGGGTGGTCGTCGCGCTGCATCATGCCGGCGTACCTGACCCCGAGGACAATACCCGCTGGATTGCCAATCAAGGCATCCGCATCAGTTCGATCATCCATCACCTCGGCCAAAAACGCAGCGGCTTGGAAGATGTCCGTTCGCGCAGGCTGCTGGACCAGCTGCTGGATGTCGCCATGCCGGGTTCTGCCGCAGAGCCGATGGAAGTGGGGACGTTGGAAGTTGATTGGTACGCGGGAGTTGCCGGCTACGATCCGGCATTTCTGGGTGCCGGATACCGGGTGGAGCTGCCCGCCTTAAGTGAAGCACTGGCGGAGGATCTGGCACTGACAAGCGAAGGGGAATCGGTCCTGGACTATACCCATTTCTCGATTGCCATGAGCAAGTCGCGCCGCCTGGCGTTCTATACTGCAGTGAACATCGATGGCAACCAATTGGTCGACGTCAAGCGCGGCAGTGACCGCTGGTATTTTGATCCGCGCATTGATGAGGCGCACCAAATCGGTCCCGAATTTTATCAATCAAACGACATCGACCGCGGACATCTCGTCCGCCGGCGTGATCCCAACTGGGGGATTGATGCCGTCAAAGCGAATGAGCATACATTCCATTTCACCAATTGTTCGCCGCAGCATAAAAATTTCAACCAGAAAGCATGGCTGGATCTGGAAGATTACCTGCTCGACAATGCCCGCGATTCCAACTTGAAAGTGTCGGTGTTTACCGGTCCCGTATTCCGGGATGATGATGTCCGCTACCGCAACGCGCAGATTCCGGACCAGTTCTGGAAAGTGGCGGTGATGATCAAAGACGGCACATCGTTGTCAGCCACTGCTTATTTGCAAACGCAGGAAGATTTGATTGGCGGCAATCTGGAATTTGTCTACGGGAAGTTCGAGACGTATCAGGTGCCGGTCGCACGGATCGAGGAGCTGACCGGGCTTGATTTCGGCGGACTTCGGGAAGCAGACCCGCTGGCAGCGGGACAAGCCGCCCGTGTTCTAAGCAGGGAGGATATCCGTTTATGAAGATGATTGTGGAACTTGAAGGCGTATCGCGGCGGAGAGATGACAAACTGTTGCTGGATGGCGTCGATTGGCAAGTCCAAAAAGGCGAGCATTGGGTGCTGTACGGCTTGAACGGCGCCGGGAAAACTTCACTGCTGGATTTGATCAATGCCTATTTTTTCCCGACAGAAGGAAAAGCCACCGTGCTCGGCTTGGAGTTCGGCAAAACGTATCTGGCGGAAAAGCTGCGCAGCCAGATCGGCTTTGTGTCGGCGTCGGTTCAGCAAAAGCTGCCTGCTCATGACAATGCCTACGAAGTCGTGCTAAGCGGGGCGTTTGCGTCTCTCGGCCTCTATCAGGAAACAAGCGAGAAAATCGACCAGAAAGGCATCGACATTCTTCGAGAGCTTGGGTGCCTCGGTTACGCCAACCGGAATTACCACACGCTGTCGCAAGGAGAACAGCAGCGTGTGCTGATTGGCCGCGCGTTGATGGCAGACCCGGAGCTGCTCATCCTCGACGAGCCGACAGCAGGACTCGATTTTATTGCCCGGGAAGAGCTGCTCGAGTCGATCGCCGCCATCGCAAAAAAACCGAATGGCCCGACAATCATTTACGTCACACACCATATCGAAGAAATCATGCCGGAGTTCAATAAAATCTTGCTGTTGAAAGCCGGCAAAGTCTTTGCTTCCGGCAACACGGCTGAGCTGCTCACAAGCGGGCGCCTTTCGGACTTTTTCGATGTTCCGGTAAACCTCGTCTGGAGCAACGAACGTCCGCTGCTGTCAAAAGTCCAAACATGAGATGGATAAGGGCGGGGTCCCAAGCGAAAACCGCTTGGAACCGGTACTACCTGGCGGAAAGCGCAGGCATGCGCTTTCCAGGGGTTGGGCATCTATGCGGTCTTGAAGAAGGAGAAGCGGCAATACGATTCATAAAGGCCAAAATACGTTCCATTGCTTACAGAATATGACTCACAAAGCTCGAAATACGATCCACAATGACAAAACTGCGATTCTACCCTAACCCCTGGTCACCAAGGTAAAATCTTGCTGCTCAGGGGTTTATTCTGCTAAAAAATCCCCTCTAAATAGTCTGAACTATCTGCAAACTATGCTAAACTGGCGATAGACAGCCCAGATTCTCAGATGCTTTAAAATCATCCAAATGGGAGGACTTGCTTATGGCACAAGGCATTCACAGGATTTTAGAGGAACGAGGGATTCAGGTACCGGAGGCGCATCAGGAAATGCTGGCGCAGCAGATGCAGGCGGTGCAGCAATTGCGCAATACGGTGGACAATTCGCAGCTGAAGGATTTCGATATGGCGCTGACGCATGTGCCGGGAGGTGAACGGCCATGAATAGAGAATTGGCAGCCCAATCCATCGGGGAGTTGGCACCCAAGCTGCGCGACAAGCAGGTGTCGCCCGTTGAACTGGCCCAAGCAGTATTGGCCAATGTCGATGCTTACAACGGCGAAATCAATGCTTTTATTCGCGTGCAAAAGGAACAGGCGCTGGAATCGGCGAGGCAGGCAGAGCAGGAGATCCAAAGCGGCAATTACCGCGGCTTCCTGCACGGCATCCCGATGGCGCTGAAAGATATTTTGTATTTTAAGGACGAACCGGCAACGATGGGCTCAAAAATCCATGAAGGTTTTATAGCCGACTTTGACGCAACGGTAGTGTCGAAGCTCAAGTTATCTGGCGTGACGTTTCACGGCAAACTCAATATGCACGAATATGCCTGGGGCGCGACAACAACCAATCCTCACTACGGTGCATGCAAAAATCCGTGGGACTTAAGCAAAATTCCAGGAGGCTCAAGTGGCGGTTCGGGTGCAGCGGTCGCAGCGAACATGACGATTGCCTCGCTCGGGACGGATACCGGTGGTTCAATTCGAATCCCGGCGTCGAGCTGCGGCATTATCGGTTTAAAGCCGACGCATGGCCGCATCAGCAAGTACGGCTGTTTTCCGCTATCGTGGAGCCTCGATCATATCGGGCCGATGACAAAAACCGTCTTTGATGCCGCGCTTCTTCTGGAAGTGCTCGGCGGCTACGACCCGAAAGACCCGACCTCGGTCGACCGGCCGACACAAAACTATTCCGGAGGGTTGAACGAAGATGTCAAAGGGATGGTCATCGGCATCGAAGAAAGCTATTTTTTCAAAAATGTCGACAACCGAGTCAATGAGGCGGTGCAAAATGCGCTGCAGCAGTTGGAGAAGCTGGGTGCCCGGATCGAACCGGTACGGATTCCGTCACTTGCGCAAGCTGAATTTGCGGAACTGGTCACCATCACTACTGAAGCGAGCGCTATCCATCACGACAACCTCGTCAAACAGCCGGAGAAATTCGGTGAAGATGTCCGCTTCCTGCTCGAGGTAGGCGAGCTGATGTCCGGTGTCGATTATGTACAGTCCCAGCAGATCCGCCGCAAGCTGGATCTCGAATTTGCGGCAGCTTTTGAAAAAGTGGACGTGCTCATTTCGCCGACCCTGCCATTCCTGTCGCCGCCGATCGGCGACAGCACCGTCGATATCAATGGCCAGGCGCTGAGTTTTTTAGATGAAGTTATCCGTTTTACGGGTCCCGGAAATCTTACCGGCTTGCCCGCGCTCAGCATCCCGTGCGGCGTCCGCGACGGAATGCCAGTCGGCCTGCAAATCATGGGTCCCGCTTTCCAGGAGGAAAAAGTCCTCAACGTCGCCTATGCGCTCGAAAAGCTCGAATTGATGCAAGGGCAGAAGGCGGACTTAAAGGTTATCCGATAACTCGTTTCGGCTGGCATACGATTCGCTGAATGCGAAATGCGATCCATTGCGGATAAAATACGATCCATAGCGAATAAAATACGATCCATAGCGAATAAAATATGTTCCACAACACGAAAATTACGATTCTGAAGCGGAAAGCGCAGACTTGCGCTTTCCTGGGGTTGGGTATACAAGCGGTTTTCGGGCTTTGTCTCGTATTGGGCCCCATTTGTACTGCCTATTGCCCACTCTGGACGGTATGTCCATTTTGCTGGAAGAAACCACTGGTTTTATTCCATAATCCGACTTTCCAACCAAGAAAGGATGAACTTAATTGGCCAACACGCATAAATTTCCGGAAGACCGCGTGCATTACACGTGGGATAAAGATCCGCAGCCGGTCCTAACGATCGACAGCGGGGATCAGGTGGATTTCTCCACGCGGGAAGTGGCGGACAATCAATTCAATAAAGATTCCAAAACCGAAGACATCGCTACGCTCGACTGGGCGAAAGTCTATCCGCTTGCGGGACCAGTCGGGATTCGTGGAGCGGAACCGGGCGACACATTGGAAGTGGAAATCCTTGCTCTGACACCGGGAAGCTGGGGGTGGATGGCTATTTTGCCGGGGCTGGGCCTCTTGCCAGAAGAGTTTCCGGATGCCTATTTGCGGACCTTTGATTTGAGCGATGGGGAGTTTATCCAGTTCAGCGACAACATCAAAGTGCCGATCACCCCGTTTCTCGGCACGATGGGTGTTGGTCCGGCAAACGCCGAGGGCCAGACGATCATGCCGCCCGGAACATTTGGCGGCAATATGGACACCCGGCAATTGACCGTCGGCACGAAACTGTATCTGCCGGTGCAGGTTGCAGGCGCGATGTTCAGCTGCGGTGACGCCCATGCGGCGCAAGGCGACGGTGAAGTTTGTGTGACGGCACTCGAATGTCCGATGCAGGCGTCGCTGAAATTCCGCCTCATCAAAGGCAAGACGATTCCGGCGCCGCAGTTCCATACGGCTAGCGCACTGACGCCAAAAGTCGACCATAAAGGGTTTTACGGCACGACTGGCGTAGGACCTGATTTAATGGAAGCTGCGCGCGATTCCGTCCGCGCCATGGTCGACCACATCTCTGAAAACTACGGCCTTGAACCCAAAGATGCGTACTTGCTGTGCAGTTTATGCGTTGACCTTAAAATTTCCGAAATCGTCGATGCCGGGCAGTATATTGTCAGTGCTGTACTGCCGCTCGCGGTGATTCAGAAAAATGAATAAAAGAGGGAAGCGCTGCCAAATCCGGCGCGCTTTTTCTTTCTTTGAAAAATTTACATAGAGTTATCTTAATTGTCTGTATTATTTGTAAATATAATGATAAAATAACATCAAGTTTGCAAGTATCGGTCATAAAGCGACAATGCTCAAAATAACTTTAGTATGAAGGGGATCCTCTGGATGAAAGATATTTACTTTGAGAAAGATTATGGGCGTTTGTACGAAAAGATTGAGAATGGTGAGTGTGAGGAATTTATTTTTCGGCATGAATTAGGCGTGGTTCAGCATTTATTTATCAAACGCAACATTCCGATTGAGCTGGAGGGAGAAGTATTCTACGATCTGGTGACGCCGTACGGATATGGGGGCCCGCGTATTGTCAGCGGCAGGGACGAGAACCGCGCAGCTCTCGCGGCTGCTTTCGAGCAGGCTTTCCGGGAGCACTGCCTCGAAGAAGGCATTGTGGCCGAGTCTGTCCGTTTTCACCCGATCATCAAAAATCATCTGGATTTCGGTTCCTGCTATGAGCTGAGTTTCAAACGCAATACGATTCAAACTCGCCTCGCCGGCATTGATGATCCCATTCTCACGGAATACTCGGCTTCGTGCAGACGGGACATCCGCCACGGGCTGAAAGCTGGCGTGGAATATCGTGTCATCGACCATCCAGAGAACTTGAAAGATTTCAAGGAGTTGTATACTTCCACTCTTCAGCGCAACGATGCGGATTCGGTTTATTATTTTGACGATGAGTATTTTCAAAACTGCATCGATTGGCTCGGAGACTATTTGGTTGTTGTGGAAGTGAAATACGAAGACAAGATCATCGGCATGAGCCTGAACTTTGTTTGCGGCGACTCTATTCATGTCCATCTGACGGGAACGCGCCAGGAGTTCCATCAACTGGCTCCGGCTTACATTCTGCAATACGCCCTTGTGTTATGGGGAAAAGAGCAGGGCAAGCAATTGATTCATCATGGAGGCGGGCGGACCGGAGAAGCGAACGACAAGCTTTATCTATTTAAGAAAAAATTTGGCCGCAATGAGGAGTTCGAGTATTTTATCGGACAAAAAATATGGAATCAAACAGTGTATGAACGGCTTTGCGAAAGAGTGGATGCGCCTGCCGATGCAAGGCGCTTTCCAGCATACCGCCTTGATGATTCCCTTGTACCGATAAGCTGAAGCACAAATAGGAGGAAGTCTCACATGAAAGAAATAGGCGGATATTTTGGGTTGGATGATTTGGTCAGAAATGAATTTTACGAGGAGTTGCTTGCGCTCAATAGCGGGCGGAATTCTTTGCTGTATTTAATGAAGGCACGGAATATCACGAAACTGCACATCCCATATTATTTATGCGACTCCGTCAGTAACCTGCTGAAGGAGTATGGCTACAATTTCGAGTATTATCACATTGACCAGGAGTTTCAGCCGATTTTTGACAAGGAGCTGGAACAGGGAGAATTCCTGTACATTGTCAATTTGTATGGACAAACTGCGAACAGACAGACGCTGGCGCTAAAGCAGCGTTTCGGACAAGTGATTCTTGACCATAGCCATGCCTTTTTCCAGGAGCCTGTGGAAGGTGTTGACACAATTTACTCGTGCCGCAAATTTTTCGGCGTGCCGGACGGCGCTTATTTGGCGACCGATGCTGTTCTGCATGAAACGCTTGAGCAAGATGTATCTCTTGATCGCATGAGCCATATCATGGGGCGTTATGAAGGAACGGCCAGCGGCTATTATGCTGACTTTCGGCGAAATGGAGATGCCTTGGATGCAACACCGCTCCGGACGATGTCAAAACTGACGCGTAATCTGATGGGTGCAATCGACTACGGACAGGCGCGCCAGACGCGAAATGAAAACTATGCTTACTTGGAGCAGCAGCTGGGGGCAGACAATCCCTTAAAATTGACGGTGCCGGATGGTGCTTTTGCTTATCCATTTCTGGTGGAGGACGGTACAGCCATCCGGAACAAGCTGGTCGAACAGAAAATTTACATACCGCTTCTTTGGCCGAATGTAATGAGCGACTGTCCGGAAGACAGCATCGAATACCAGTACGCGGCAAACATCCTGCCGCTGCCGTGCGACCAGCGCTATGGAATAGAGGATATGGCGTATTTGGTGGAAAAGGTAAAGGGGCAGTTGACTTAACATCCACGATTGGCAAAACAGAAAAGGCATCCTAAAAGGAACGGGCCCAAAGCTCGTTCCTTTTTTGGTTGCCGCAGTTTTAGCCGAGAAAATCCTCGCTCATTTGTAAATTAACTGTAAAAAATATTAAATTCTTGTAAAGAGTATTGGAAAAACGATGCTATAATAAACTGAATAGTTGAATAAATAAATCTTTGAAATAGAGGAAAGAGTGATGAAGTTGTTCACAAATCTTCCAAGGGAGCTGCCTATAAAAAAACTGGCGGTCTGGATGTTGACAGCGTTTTTTATGATTGGCTTACCGCTGCTGACCTTGTATATCAGTGAAACCATTGTTCGACAGGCATTGGATATGCCGTTTTCCGTTTGGACGACAGAGTTTACAAAGCGTTTTGCATTAAATGCCATCATCTTAATTGCCATCTTTAATGTCTTGTATATTTTGCCGCGCAAATGGTTCCTGTTCACCAGCTTTGGGCTGAGCTGCGTCTTGGTCATTTTTGCGATCGCCAATAGTATAAAAATCGAGCTGCGCAATTCCCCGATTTCATTGGGAGATTTTGCGCTGTTAGATGAATTGCGCGGCTTGGAAAATCCCGTCGATTTGTCAATGCCGCTCATTGTTGGGGGTTGTGCGGTTTTTCTGGCAATCACAGTGGGAATTTTTTGGCTGGTGCCAAAAATCAAAGAGCTGTGGTGGATGAAAGTTGGTATATCTCTGATTTCCTTGGCGTTTCTTGCGATGCTGTGGACCGGCTATCCGTTTTCCCCGATGGAGAAAGTGCAGTTTCAAAACACGTGGTGGCAGCAGGAAGTCGGAACGATGAGAAACGGATTGTTTGGCAATTTCGTCCTGCTGGCACAACAGTCGAACATCGACCCACCGGAGGGCTATTCGGAAAACAGGATTGAATCGATTGGCAATGAGTATGTGCCAGCTGGCGGCACCGCAGGAGAAAAACCAAATGTCGTCATACTCATGAGTGAGGCATTTATCGATCCTTATCATTTTGGAGCTGAGAATTTCACTGAAGATCCAATTCCGAATTTCCGCCAGTTTTATGAAGAATCGCTGCACGGCACGATGTATTCGCCGGAGTTCGGCGGCGGGACTGCCAATGTCGAGTTCGAGGCGTTGACGGGTTTGAGCCGCCAGTTTATGCCCGACAGCTCGGTCGCTTATCAGCTGTATGTCAAAAAACCTCTGCCATCTGCGGCCTATGCGTTTAAAGCGGCAGGGTATGAGACGACAGCGATTCATTCGTATTTCGGCTGGTATTACCAGCGTGAATCCGTCTATCGCCTATTGGGTTTTGACCAGTTTATCTCAGGTGAATTCATGGATCTCGACCACGCCCTCGGTTCGGGCTGGGGGTTTCCGAAAGACCACAACATCTCCACTTCGGTGCTGGAAACTCTGGATGCAACAGAAGGCAAGGATTTTGTCCATGCGGTAGCGGTTGAAGGCCATCAGCCTTATCAGCCTCAGGAAGATTCTCCATTTATCAAAACCGGGGGGCTTCCAGACATTACCCGGCAGTATTTAAATAAATTCACTGACAGGATGAACAGTGTCGACAAAGAAATCGGCCGTCTTGTTGAGGAGCTTGAAAAGCGCAGTGAGCCGACCATTCTTATCTTTTTCGGCGATCATTACCCGACTTTCGGAAACAATGATCAAGTCTACGGCGCACAAGGTACGCAAGTGGCGAACAATATGCTGGGGGATTACGAAGATTTCATCAACACCCATAATGTTCCTTATTTTATCTGGAATTCGGAAGGCAATGAACCAGAAGAGTTGGACTTGTCGCCAAACCAATTTGGAGCCATCGCTTTGGAGATGGCCGGTGTGGAAGGCAATGCGGTGACCGCTATATTGGATGACATGCGGGCAAAAGGCGATGCCGTTATTCCGTATAACCAGTGGCAACAACAGATGGGCGCGCAGACTGAAGAAATGGAGGATCTGCACCAACTGCAATACGATTTGCTTCACGGCAGCCGGCATGTGGAAGAGGCGATTCCCGGTTTGATCGATGCACCGGCGGAAGATTACCACCTTGGCCTGGCGTCTGACATGGAAATACAGGAAATCACCAGTCTTGGCAGCGCCTATGAAATCCTTGCCGAAGGCGTCCCGAAATTCACCAAACTCTTAAGTGAAGATGACACAGAGCTGGTAGCCGAATGGAATGAACTGGGCAATGGCCGTTCTTCATTCACAGTCAATAAAAGCGATGTGGAAGCGGGAGAAAAATTCCGGTTTGCACTCTACGATTCGCTGGATAATATCCTCCGGAGCACCGACTATTTTGAGATAGCGGAAGCTCCATAACGGGAAAAAGAGCAAGTGAAGATTGACTTCACTTGCTCTTTTTTGCTTTATTCAAACCAATAATCCTCAAAGCGATGCTTAAAGACCCGGTAAGAGAACGTGCTCGCTTCGTAGTTGAACTGAGCCAGCAAGTCGCCTTCTGCACTGTATTCTTCCAGGGTCTTGGCCATGCCGCTGTTGACGACGATCGAGTCGCCGATCAATTGGGCGTTGCTGACGATAGAGGAATAGGGCACATCAAACTCCTGGACCAGATCGTAGCTGCGTGTGCTTTCATCGACCAGGTATTTGGTGAATTTGGAGCGGTCCTCGCCATTGGCTTCGAATGTCTGGCTGGTTTCGCGGATGACCGCACCTTCATAATCGGGGCGGCTTTCATACCACCAGTAATTGTTATTGTACATATACAAGTAGTACTGGCCTTCCGGCAGGCTGTCGTCTGCCACATAGGTGACGGAATGCTGGCCGGCCTGGCTCGGAAATTCACTGGATTTTTGGAGCCGCAAGTCTTCGCCTTCGGTGCCGGCCCAAACATCATGTATGCCGATCAAGTAGTTGATCGCCGGCTGTGTATAGATGTCGTCGACTTTGATGATAGTCGAGTTTTCACGTGCACTGAGAATCACCGAGTCGCCAACCAAGTCGATGGAGTTAAAATGGATCCAGTCCCAGACGCTTTTTTCGTCCATTTCCACAGGCTGGGTTTCTTGCTTGTAGCCGCTCAGCAATTCATTGAAATCTATGAGCAGTTTTTGTTCGCCTGTATTGAGGTCAATGCTCATCACCATGTCCTCGACGGTATCTTTCGAGGAATCGGAAACCAGTGCCAGCACCTGGCCGTCGTCGTTGATGACAAAATCATGATGCATGACATAGCCATTCAGTTCATACGTATCGGTGATTTTGCCGAGCGGGTTCATCCGGGCGAGTTTCTGGTCAGTGGCAGTAAAGACCATCGAATCTTCGAAAGCCGCCATTCGGTCCATCCGGTAATCCTCGGAAACAATTTCCGCGCGCAAAGTGCCGTCGTTATCAAACAGGAACGTATAGCCGTCGTAATTATTGATGCCCATCAGCACAAACAAGCCGTCTGCAAGCTCCGTATTGCCGGATGCCGCTGTCTGCTCCATGGTAATCGGGTAGCCGGAGGTGGTTTCTGGTGCGGCCACCTTGAATGAATACGTATCGCCTTCCATTCCTTCTTCATTGATATACGTGACAGAAACGGTGTTTTCTTTACCGGGAACGAGGCCGATCAGCTGGTATTCTGCGATTGCCGCATCGGTATTTGCATCTTTTGCTGCGCGTGTGAAATCAGCTGTGCCTTCTGCTGAAATGGTGTATTCCAATGTGCCGGAATCCGCTGCCTGGAAATGGAGATAGAGCCCCGTTGTGTTGGTGCCGAACGGGTTCATCACTGCAAGCGGTTCTTCAACGGCATAGTTTTCTTGATCCTTTAAAGCGTCCAGCTCCTGCTGAAGCTGCTCGACTACGTTGACATCATAAGCGGAACTCGAAGCGCTGACCCGCGTATCGAGAAATGTCAGTTTTTCCACCGGGACCTCTATTTCGCCATGATCGTCTATCTTTACTTCATCGCTGCAAGCTGTCAGCAAAGCCGCAGCCATCAGCAGAGCAGCAGGAAGCCAAATTTTTCGTTTCATATGTAATCCTCCATTATGTGATGGTAATCAATAAATCTTAGTAACTTTAACACAATTAGAAAGGTAAATTCAATTTAATGATGGAAATTTGTCATTTTGTTCATTGGAATTAAAAGGGTTTTGGATTCTTTTCGGCGAATCACTTTGGAAATAAAACAAAAAGGGAGTGTGTTTCATGACTGAAGAATTCAAGATACAGCCCGGCTCTATCATTTCGGCAGATTTGACTGTCCATCACGCAGAAGGGGTCCGCGATTTCTATAAGGAAGTAATTGGCTGGCAGCACAGCGGTTTCCGGATGGGGGACTATGACGATTACATGATGAATACGCCGGATGGCAACCCGGCAGCCGGCATCTGCCACCAGGCGGGCGTCAATAGAGGGCTGCCGCAGCTTTGGATCGTTTATTTTGCAGTGGCAGACTTGAAGCAAAGCCTGGAAATGTGCCGGAATCGCGGCGGCATCGTCCATCGCCAACCGGAAGGCACCATCACCTCCGGAAGCTACGCCATCATCGAATATCCTGCCGGCGCATTCTGCGGATTGAGCCAGACTTAGGATGCGTGTTGAAGGGAAAGCGCTTTGGCAGGAACCGTCCGATATTCGGCTGTATTGTTGAAATACGATCCATTCAAATCGAAATACGTTCCATTGCGAATGAAATACGATCCACAGCTTCCCGAATACGATCCCAAAGCGGAAAGCGCAGGACTGCGCTTTCCTTGTTTTGTGCGTCCAGCAGTTGTGATGAACTTTTAAAAGGAAATCCTGCATATTAGCATAGCTTCAGAAAAAATCAATGCATCAAAAAAATACAAATTCAGAACGGATATATATGGCTGATTCCATGTAAATTCAAGGTAAACAAAAGTCTCTTTATTCCAGCTGTGTAGAGGATGTGAACGCTTACGTACGTTTATTTAAAATCTGTAAGACAAAATGCTTATATCCCGTTCCATATATGGTATGATGCAGAATAGATCAGCTATACGGAAACGATATTGATATATTAACTCACTCGACAATTTTTGAGGGTTGTCCGGTCGATTCTGTATGAAATGTCTATTATCAGCCGATCAGGATCAAGCAGCATTCATCAATTGGAGGTTTTATTATGTACACAATCGGATTTGTCATCAGCCATAAAAACAACGAAAAAAGAAGAGCGCTTTTGCCGAAGGACATGCCGAACATCAAGAACATCGGACAGCTATACTTTGAAATTGGCTACGGCGACGCACTTGGCTTTTCGGACGCCGAATACGAGGTTTCCGGTGCGCAATTTGTATCGCGTGAAAAAGTATTGCAATGCGATGCAATTGTCGACGTAAAATTAGGCAATGCGGATTATTTCGACCAGTTGACGCCAGGGAAACTATTGATTGGCTGGGCACACGCAGTTCAGGACATCGCGTTTACCGACGCGGTTCTTGCGGGGGACCACACCGTGGTTGCTTGGGAAGAAATGTTCGAAGACGGCCGCTATATTTTCTACCGCAACCGGGAAGTGGCCGGGGAAGCTGCAGTTCTTCAGGCTTACCAGTACTGCGGCAAAATGCCGTACGAAACGAAAGTGGCGGTTCTTGGAAATGGCCATACGACCAAAGGCGTGCTGCGCATCCTTCACGGCCTCGGCGCAGATGTTGATGTATACGGACGCAAGCTGGAATCCCTATTCATCAAAAACATGGGCCATTACGATGTGTTGGTCAACTGTGTGATGTGGGACACGACCCGTACGGATCGCATCATCTACAAGGAAGATTTAAAACGCCTGAAAAAGGGCGCGATGATCATCGACGTCAGCTGCGACCCGAACATGGAAATCGAGACGTCCCGTCCGTCAACCATTGATGATCCCGTCTACACGGTGGATGGCATCATCCATTATACGGTGGACAACACCCCTGCGATGTTCCCGCACACTGTCACAAAAGTGCTGAGCGAAGGATTTTCGCCGATGGTCGATAATTTTGTCGAAGGCAATTGGACGGAGATGATCCGCAATTCTGTTGTCATCGAAAACGGCAGCATTCTCGATCACCATATTAAAGAGTTCAGAGAAGCCAGAAACCTATTGGTCAAGTAATTAAAAAAGAGTCTCTTCCGGTGAAATCGTTGATTTCGCGGGAAGAGACTTTTCTTATGAACTCATTATTGTTCCAAAAGTTCCATTGTCAAATACACTTTGAATTTGTCGAACAGGTAAGCCTGCCCCTTCGTATTTGGATGCATTACATTTTGCATCAATTCTTTCTGGGGAATTTTCTTATCGTGCACTTCATCGGCCATGATGCTGTAAAAATCAAAGAAATGGCGGCCTTCTTCAGCAGCCAGTCTGCGGCTGGCTGCCACATACGGCAGCATTTTTATGTTTTCATTAACGGAGAGCGTCGGATTCGGTGTTCGGATCAATACTTCACTGTCGCCGGATGCCATTATTTCTTCTACGATGAGTTCATAGTTTTCCGCATATTCTTTTGCGGGAATCTTCCAGCCGCCCAGCGCATCATTCAGCCCAGCGGAAATCACTACCAAATCCGGATCGTGGACCAAAACGTCGCTCGCCACCCGATCTTTCATGTGAAAAACGGTGTTGGCGTTCATGCCGGCATTAACAACTTCCACTTGATCCGGGTACTTTTCATCAAACCAGTTGGTGAGCAGCGTCACGTGATTCGGGTTGCCGTCCGGCAGGGAATCCGCAGAAGTGACATAATCACCAAGAAACACGATGGTCACTCCATCTCCAGCTGCCAGTTTTTCAGAAAAAGTAAGCTGTTCAGACTCTGTTTTTTCGGCTGCCTTTACTTGAATTTCTTCCGTTTCAGGCAGGACAGCAGTTTCTTCAGTTATTTTGATCGTTTCAAAGTTTCTTTCACCAATGATGATAATGATAATGAGGGCAACCGATAAGAGATAAATAGCGCTCTTTAGCATCATAATACCTACCTTTCATTTTAAATATTAATACCATATTACCATACAAGTAATCAAATTTATCTAAAATTTCAGAATATTTATGAGCAATCAGCCTCAAATGCTGTCGTAGAGGCTTTTATATCGTTTAAAAGCAGCAATGTGCGGGGATAATATAATAATTGTATAATTGCCATGGACACGAAAGGGGCGTTTTGAGTGAAGCAAATTGGAGAAAAGTTAAAGGACTTAAGAGAACAAAATGACTTGAGTGTGGATGATCTTGCTTCAGAACTGGGTTTTGCAAAAACGGTTATTTGGGGTTACGAGAGCGGCAAAAAGCAGGTAAGCGTTTCACATTTGGCGCTTCTAGCCGATTACTATAAAGTGACGATGGATTTTCTGTTGGAACGAGACGGATCTTCCAGCAAGCTGGATTTGAAGGAAATTGCAGACTTAGGCTCTGTAAATCTGGTCGTGGATGACCAGCCGGTAAATGAGGAAGAGCTCGCAGAAGTGATGTCCTACCTGCAAGTCAAACGCCGGTTAAAAGAAGAAAACGAACAAGTGAAACGTTCTGTAAACTAAGGGCGGCTGGCGCCGCTGGTTGTTTATCTATAAAACTATATCAAACGCAAGAGAACGGGCAGCCCATGGAACATCCGGGCACCCGTTTTTTTGACGGGTACAGATCTTAGAAACTGTTTCAAAAAGCGGAATTCAGGGAAAACCCACAGCTATGTAGAACTGCATCTTGGAGGAGATTTGAATGTCTGCAGCAGCTGTTTCAGCTTGCTGAAAGCCTTGGCTTCTCCAGTGTTTTGGCCACTGTTTCAGCCGGCATCATGCTGTCGGGGGAGTTTTCCCATGCCATTAAAGAAGACCATTACCGGGAATCGCTGTCGGGATTTTGGGGAGTGGCCGAACCATCGCTGCTATCTTTGTTGTTTTTGCTGATTGGGATCGAAGCGACAGAATATTTCGAGTGGAACAATTGGTTCCTGGCCATCCTGTTTTTATTTGCCGGCATTGCCATCCGTTTCTTCATTGTCGGAGGCACCTTCAAGCTGCTGGACCGCAAAAAGCATGAAGCAATCTGGAAAAAGTCGCTTCTTATTTCCTGGTCGGGCATTCGCGGTTCGATGTCGGTGTTTCTGCTTCTTCAGCTGGGCACAATGACGGAAGTGGGTGCTGCAGACGAGCTGATTTCGCTCAGCTTTTCAGTTGTCATCTTGTCGTTGATCGTCCAAAGCCTCGGTATTCATCCTCTGTCAAAACTATTGGATAGCAAATAAAAGAGCCCGTGGCTGGAAGTCTTGCTTCCGGCACGGGCTATTGGTTATGCTTTCAGATACAATTCTTCAATTTTGTCAGGGAGCAGCGGCTTCTGGAAGTAATAGCCCTGTGCCTGATTGCATTTCTTTTTTTTCAAAAACGCCAATTGCTCGCTTGTTTCGACACCTTCTGCAATAACATTCAGCTCCAGGTTATGTGCCATCTGAATGATGGTGTCGACCAGCGCCGCATCTTTTGGATCGTTGTGGATGTTGCGTGTGAAATGCTGGTCGATTTTCAAGGTGTCGACTGGAAACAATTTTAAATAGCTCAGCGAAGAATAGCCGGTGCCAAAATCATCAATTGATAAGTGAATGCCCATTGCTTTAAGCTCCCACATTTTTGAAATAGCAGATCGAGCGCCTTGAATGATGCTTTCTGTCAATTCCAATTCAAGAAACTCGGGCGACAATCCAGTGTCGGCTAAAACTGAAGTTACCACCGCTGCAATGTTGCTGTTCGAAAATTGTTTGGCTGAAATATTGACTGCCACACGGAATGGCGGCAATCCGGCATCCTGCCAGTCTTTGTTTTGCTGGCAGGCGGTCCGAAGAACAAATTCGCCAATGTGGAGAATCATGCCATTTTCTTCGGCAATGGGAATAAACTCAGCTGGCGAAATAGGTCCCCATTTTGTGTGGTGCCAACGCACTAAAGCTTCGACACCGATAATTTTCTCAGATTCAATATCAAATTGCGGCTGGTAATGTACCGTGAACTCACCCATCTCCAGTCCTTTGCGAATGCTCATGGCGATTTTGGATTTTCGGGACACCAAGTCATTCATTTCGGAAGTAAAGAACTGGAAATGGTTTTTGCCTTCATCTTTGACACGGTACATCGCAATGTCCGCATTTTTTACCAGTGTTTCAGAATCTTTGCCGTCCGCCGGATAGAGAGCAGCGCCGATAGAAGGAGTTGTGAAAACCGCTTCATTGTTCAATAAGAAGGGACTGTTCAGAACTTCTAAGATTTTCTGGGCTGTGGCTTCGGCTTTTTCATAATCGGCGTTCGGCAGCAGAAGAATGAATTCATCACCGCCAAGGCGCGCGATGGTGTCCGTTTTGGTGATGCACGACTGGATGCGGTCCGCCACTTCCACCAGAAGCTGGTCTCCGGTATGATGGCCGTATGTGTCATTGACCATTTTAAATTGATCGAGATCCAAATAAAGCACCGTCAAAACAGTGTTGTTTTCCAATGCCTGGCTCAGGCTTGAATCGAGCCGGTCATTGAACAATCGGCGATTCGGCAGGCCGGTCAGCGAATCCAGATAAACAAGATTGCTTATTTTTTCCTCGGACGCCCTGCGGTCGGTGATGTCCCGGATAATGAGGCTGTAATAAGAACCTTTGGCCGTCTCCCATGTCCCGGTAGACAACTCAACCGGAAATTGGCTGCCGCCTTTTTTCAGTCCCATCAATTCAATGGTTTTTCCAATAATGGCAACAGGCCCATGAGGAGAATCCATATTTTGATGTGCCTGTGGGAAAACCAGCCGAACATCCTGGTGGATAATTTCTTTCTTGCTGTAGCCGAACAGACACTCTGCCCCGTAATTCCATTGCATGACGAATCCTTTAGCGTCGGTGACCACGATGCCGTCAGTAGCAGATTCAATAACCGACAGAAATTGACGGTCGTATTCATCGGACAGCGACTTTACCTTGGTTTCACTGCGGATGCTGAGGATGGCGATCATCAAAATCAGCGCCATGCCAATGCCGACATTATAGGCGATATAGCTGTTGTCCATCGAATTGGCGGCTATGGCGGGATGATTATGGACCGCTTCAAAAGATGCAGCTGCCATGCCGATATAGTGCATGCCCGAAACTCCAAGAGCGATCAATGCAGCACTGGACGCCTTCAGCCAAAAAAGCTCCTGGCGGTTCCGTGAATAGTACAGCAGGAACATTGCCAGCAAAGAGGCTGCCAGCGCAACCACGACGGATAAAAGCCACAGCAGCTGATTATAATGAATGGTTGCCTGCATTTGCATTGCAGCCATGCCTGTATAATGCATCGCAACAATGCCAGTTGTGATTAGGACAGCGCCTGCCAAAACCTCGGTTTTTCGGACTTGCGGCTTGCTGATAATGGCAAAGGCAATTCCGCTTGCAAACAAAGCAGGCAAGATAGATGTAATGACCAGCGGCGTATTATACGCCACCTCCATCGACAAGTGGGAAGCAAGCATGCCGATAAAGTGCATCGACCAGATGCCGAGCCCCATGACAAGAGCGCCGAGCAAGATCCACTTGATGCGTGCTTTACCGACTGTTGCAAATAGCATTCCACTTATATTAAGGGCGATAAAAGCGGAAATAAGAACTACTATAATAGAAAGAAAGATCAAAACCGGATCGTAGGATAATGGGGAAACGTTCACTTCATTTGCACATCCTTCATAAAGTTCAGTAGGAAAAGGAATTTGGTATAGAAAATAGGAAATATTAGATGTAAGTATAGACATATGGTCCATTTATTCTAGCATCTTAATAGAAGTTTGCTAATTATTTTAAATTTCTGTTAACATTATCATGCCTATTTGCCCAATTTACTATATAATGGCTGTACAAGTTCTTTTGCTAATATAGGAAAGTATCTCTTATCAAATTATCTTTATTCTGAATAACTGTTATTATTAAACAATGTATATACAATAATTAGAAATGAGAAGGTGAAGAGATGCAAGTTAAAAAAGCGATAATTCCGGCTGCCGGTCTTGGAACACGATTCCTGCCAGCAACAAAAGCCATGCCAAAAGAAATGCTGCCGATTGTTGATAAGCCGACGATCCAATACATAGTGGAGGAAGCGATCGCCTCTGGAATTGAAGACATCATCATCGTGACGGGTAAAGGCAAACGTGCTATCGAAGATCATTTTGACCATGCCTTTGAATTGGAAGATACATTATTCAAAAAAGGGAAAACCGACATGCTGGACTCTGTCCTGGAAACTTCAAATGTGGAAATCCATTATATTCGCCAAAAAGAGCCGCTTGGCTTGGGTCACGCAATCTGGTCCGCCCGCCGCTTTATTGGCAATGAACCGTTTGCAGTGCTGCTCGGGGATGACATTGTTGAAAACGAAGATCCGTGCCTGGCCCAGTTGATGAGGCAAAACGAGCTGACCGGCAAAAGCGTCATCGGTGTCCAGCAAGTGCCGGAAGAGGAAACTCATCGCTACGGCATTATCGATCCGGTTTCCATTGACGGAAAATTGATCAAAGTTGATAAGTTTGTCGAGAAGCCGGAAGCGGGAACGGCACCTTCCAATTACGCCATTATGGGCCGTTACATCCTGACACCGGAAATTTTTGAGTTTTTGGGTCAGCACCAGCTTGGGGCGGGCGGAGAAATTCAATTGACGGATGCCATCCAAATGCTGAACGAAGTCCAATCCGTTTATGCTTATGAGTTTGAAGGACGCCGGTTTGATGTGGGCGAGAAGTTCGGGTTTATTGAGACGACGATTGAGTTTGCGTTAAAGCGCCCGGAATTGAGAGATCGGCTGTTGAAGCTTTTCGAAGAAAAGTTGAAGGAGTCGTATATCAAAGGAAAGTAGATTGTATGTTCCAGAAAGAAAGAGCCGCTTCAGCCGATTTGGCGAAGCGGCTTTTCGATTCCGGCCTGATTTTCAGCAGGTGCAAATAATGATACACTGAGTAAATCAGATTCCGGCCAAATTCTTCATAAGAAAACAGGGCTGCTGCACTTTGGAAGATCATCAATAAAAGAAATGAGTGTTTAAGTTGGACAAAAAATCTAGATCTAAAAAAATAGCAGTCTGGCTGGTGACACTGTTCTTCATGATCGGCTTGCCGCTTGTGACGCTTTATGTCAGTGAGCGGATAGCCCGAGAAATGCTGACTTTGCCGCTGCGGGTATGGGTAGTGGATTTTCCTGAACGATTTATGGTCAATGTCCTGCTGGTGCTGGCATTGTTCAATCTGCTGTATATCCTGCCAAGAAAATGGTTTATGTTCACCGGCATGCTGTTGAGTGGACTTTTAATCGTCTTCGCTTATGCCAACAAAGTGAAATTGGAGCTGCGCAGTTCGCCGATCTCGTTAGGGGATTTTGCGCTGTTGAATGAACTGGGTGGATTGGAGCAGCCGATTGGTGTCAATATCCCGTTGCTGATCGGCATCGGCGTGGTATTTTTGGTGCTGACAGTGGCGATTTTCAAAGCTGTACCCAAGCTGAAAGAAAACTGGATTGCTAAAATCAGTGTTTTTCTGGTTTCTGTGTTATTCCTCGGAATGCTGTGGACGGACAAGCCTTTTTCTCCTATGGAAAAAGCGCAGTTCGGAAACACATGGTGGAAACTCGAACTGGCGTTGATGCGCAATGGTGTTTTTGGGAATTTCGTCATGCTGGCAAAGCAATCCAATATTGAGCCGCCTGAAGGATTTTCTGCAAAGAACATGAAGGCCATTGCTGAAAAGTATCAGCCGGCAGAAGAAACGGATGAAGAAAAGCCGAATGTTATTTTCCTCATGAGTGAATCGTTCATCGACCCTTATTCGTTCGGCGAAGAGCATTTTGCTGAAGACCCGATTCCGAATTTCCGAAGGCTGTATGGCGAATCGCTGCACGGGGGGATGTATTCGTCAGAATTTGGCGGGGGTACTGCCAATGTGGAGTTTGAAGCCCTGACCGGTTTCAGCATGCAGTTCATGCCTGCGAATTTCGTGCCATACCAGTTGTATGTCAAAAAGCCTTTGCCGTCTGCGGCCTATGCATTTAGAGAAGCGGATTATGAAACGACGGCAATCCACTCCTACTACGGCTGGTTTTACCAGCGCGAATCGGTTTATCGCCAATTGGGCTTTAACCGGTTTATCTCGGGAGAATTTATGGATTTGGACTACTCAAATGATGCAGGAAAAGGCTTTCCGAAAGACAGACACATTACCGATTCGGTCATTGCTGCCCTCGACAAAACAGAAGGCTTGGATTTTATTCACGCCGTATCGACCGAAGGGCATATGCCATATCGGATGACCGAGGAATCAGAATTTCTGAAGACCGGAACATTGCCGGACGATACCCGGCAGTATTTAAATAAGTTTACAGAGAAGATGCACAGTGTCGATGAGGAGCTTGGCCGAATGGTGGCAGAGATTGAAGCGCGTGATGAACCGGCCGTGCTGGTATTCTTTGGCGACCATTACCCATCCTTCCCGGATAACGAAGCGGTATATGGCGCGAACGGCACCGAAGTTGCTAACGATTTGCTGGGAGATTACGACGACTTCATTGCCACCCATAAAGTTCCCTATTTCATCTGGCAATCCGATGGCAATCAATCCGTCGAGCTGGATGTGAGCCCGAACCAGTTTGGTGCAATTGCGCTCGAGATGGCAGGAGTCCAAGGAAACGAAGTTACAGCAATTCTTGATGACTTGCGCGAGCAGGGTGATGCAGTGATTCCGTATAATCAGTGGCAAGCGCAGATGGGCCAACAGACGCAAGAAATGAAAGACCTTCAGATGATTCAGTACGACTTGCTGCACGGCAAGCGCTACTCGGAATACTTAATGCCGGACCTAGTCAGAATACCATCCCTGGATTATCATCTTGGACTTTATCCTGAAATGGATGCGCAGAAAGTGGTTGAGACACCGGAGTCATATGACCTCTATGTCAAAGGCGCACCTAAATTTTCCGAAGTTCTCGTTGATGGCGAGGCAACCGCTGCCGAATGGCAGACCGCCGGCGAAGGATTGGCCATATTCAGCATTCCAAAGCAGCAGATCGAGAAAAATGCCGAAATTCAATTGACTGTCTCCAACTCCAGAGGCGCTGTGTTGCGGCAAAGCGATGTGTTTACAGTAGAAGAAACAATTGAAACGAGCAAACAGTAAAAACAGCGGCCACATTTACTGGCCGCTGTTTTTTTGTAATTCTAGCGAGTCGGCGAATGGATTTCGCATTTTCCTGTATTGTAGAAGCAATCGTCTTTGCTCCCTCCGAATTAATCGGAATAATCTAAAAAAACAGTATTTTGTAGTGAATAATTTGTAGGAGTATGATAAACTATTTAACTATATAGCATGAACTTCAATAAAATGGGAAATATCATATGATTAGCTGCCTATGCTTAGTAAAGCTTCGGCACAAGGAGGCAGATTCAAGGTGGATGATATTTATTTTGAACGGAATTATGGGCGGTTGTATGAACAAATTGAACAAGGCATTTGTGAGGTTTTTGAATTCAAGCATCCGCTGGGAAAAGTCAGCCACATGTTTATCAAACGCCTCATTCCCGTGTCGATCAACGGAGAGTCTTATTACGACATCAGCACTCCGTATGGCTACGGGGGACCGCTCATCATTGGTTTTGAAAAAGTGGACAAATGCCAGATTGTACAAGAATTCCATGATGCTTTTGAGAAATATTGCCGAAAAGAGAACATCATCTGCGAGTTTGTCCGCTTTCATCCTTTGTTCACGAACGCTCAAGATTTCAGCAGCTGCTACGAATTGATTTTCCGCCGTTATACGACGGGCACCAATTTAAAGGATTACGAAAACCCGGTGAAATCAGAGTTTTCCAAGTCGAAGCAAAAAAGCATCCAGAAAGCCTTGCAAGCAGGCGTAGAATACCGGATGACGGAAAATCCTGTCAGTTTGGAGGCATTCAAACGCATTTACTACTCGACCATGAACAGAAAAAGCGCTGCTTCCATCTATTATTTCAATGACAACTATTTTGAAGAACTTTTACGTTCTTTCGGCAAGAATATCCTTTTGGCGGAAGTTATTTACGAAGGCAAAGTGATTGCGATGGGGCTGAATCTGGTCTACGGAAAAACGATCCATATCCATTTGTCCGGAACATTAGCGGAATATCACCAGTTGTCATCGTCTTTTGTTATGCGCTACGCACTTGTAGAGTGGGGGAAAGCGCACGGGATGGATCTGATACATGAGGGGGGCGGCGTGACCGGAGAGAAAGACGACCCTTTATATCTGTTTAAAAAGCAGTTTGGAAAAAATACGGAGTTCACGTTTTATGTCAGCCATAAAATCTGGAATCAAAAAGTTTACAATATGCTGTGCCAAACGGTTGGATCTCAAGCAGAGGCAGATGTGTTTCCAGCTTACCGCTCGACAGCAGCCGTCCGTGAAACGATCGGCATCATTATTCCCTAAGGTGAAGGAGAGTCTGCAGATTTATGCAGGCTCTTTTTTTTTGCAGATAAGGCATGAATCGGTTAGTGGTAAATGGGATGCTGCCGCTTTTTTGTGGAATCGCTTTAAGTACAGCGAAAGCGAGCTTTCGATTTATGGGCAGGATGCTATAATGGAGGTTAAGGATAGTACTCGACTCCAACAGAAAAGGATTTGTAAAATGACTGCGTACAAAAGTATTTCATGGATAGCGGCCATTGCATGGATGGCTGTCATTTTTTATCTTTCCCACCAACCGGGCTCTGCTTCGAGCGATTTGAGTTCGGGCATTGTGGCGGCACTTTTAGATTTGATGGATCGGGTAGCGCCGGGCCTGAATTTTGATGTCGAAAGCTTTCACACATTTGTCCGGAAAAACGCTCATTTTATCGCATATTTCCTATTGAGCTTACTGAGTTTGAATGCCTGGAGGAGCAGCGGCTTCCGCGGCTTGAAGCAGTTTGCATTAGGTTTCGGCATGTGTGTCTTGTTTGCCGTGACAGATGAAATCCACCAATTGTTTATTGATGGACGGAGCGGAGAAGCTGGAGACGTTTTGATAGATAGCGCCGGTGCCGGTCTTGGTGTTGCGGTTTATGCTACAGCCGAGAAAGTATGGAGCCTTCGCAAAAAAAAAAAAAACGGTAAAGAGCGGAAAAAAACGGAATAGCAATAAAAATTTCTCGTAAACAAAACCTATTGTCTCAGCAGATTTCAATTTACTGGTTAATATGCAACTAGTAAATACCAGTAATTTAGCGTAAGATAATATAAATCAATAAGAATAATGGAAATTGTAAGGAGTAGAACGATAATGACAACAGCTAGTGTGCACAAGAAGAGGTGGATTGTATGTGGGCATTGATTGCAGGCGGTTTTATGTTTTTTACGGCTATAATTCTTTCTTTGGGACGAGCAAGTTCAAAGAGGGAAGACGCTGCCATTAGCCACCGTGAAGAATTGCTGGCGCGCAACAAGGACGGCGAAGCGGATGCAGCAATCATTGAAACTCGTACCGAGACGGTTGAACAGCCAAAACCACATAAAGAAAGCAAAACACCGCATCCATCAGAGCAGCTCTGACAGATGTGGTGTTTTTTAGTTCAAATTTCCCTATTAACGTATGATATTTGAATTTTCAGTTATCAAACTGTTATTTATGTCCTGCTTTCTGTATGATAGTAAGTAGGAGCATTTCGCATCAAGGGAGGTGATTGGCATGAAAATAAAAACAGTCGGTTCTGTCCTGCTGGTACTTTTAGGGATTGCCGGATTGGGTTATTTATTTGTGATGGTTGAACGGATGACTCAGGGTGATGATACAGAAAGCGCAGTTGAAAGCTATAGTGCTGATCTGGATGCAGCAGTTGATAAGACGGAAGAAATTCAGGCAGCCATTGATGATACACCAGCCGGAGGAACCCTGGAAATACCGCCAGGCGTCTATAAGCTCAGCAAAAATCCTGAGCTCAAAGCAGTCACGGGTTATGGCGATAGCTATTTTGCTTTAAAGATTTCAAAGCCGATCACGATTTTGATGGAAGAGGTTATATTCCAAACGGATACGGATGACGAATATGGCGTGTTTTGGGTCAATGAAACAGAAGATGTCCATCTTAAAGGCGGCGTGTTAATGGGAGAGCGTTTGCCGGAAGATGGCTATTTGACTTCCCATATTGCCATTCTGTTTCTCTATACAGACAATAGTTCAATCGAAGACACCTACATGAAAAACTATTCGCAAGGCGTCCATCTTAATCATTCGGATTACAACATTGTCCGGAAAGTAACTTCGGAATTCAATTATGGATCGGGAATTATCAATTTCGACTCCAGCCATAATGTCATTGATTCGTGCATCGTGCGAAATTCTGGTGATGGTCATTTGTCTCTGTATGGAGGTGGCGGAGATAATCATGTAGTCAATTGCATGGTTACTGAAGACCGCCCGGATTACACCGATCAGCAGGGAATTACAGTGGAAAGCGAGATCGGCAGCCTGATTGAAAACAACACGGTCAGTGGCTTCTACTATGGCATCGATGTAAAAAATGCTTCTGAATCGAATATCATCGAATCGAATATTACTTTCAATAATGAATACAATATCGCCGTACGAGGCGGAGACGGCGGCAAAAACCTTCAGTTGCCGAGTTATGACACGCAAATTTTAAACAACATGGCCGTCGACCCGAGAGATCATTCTTCCTACGGAATTTATGTAGGCGCGGGTGAAGGGCATGTCGTCATTGGCAACACGTTAAATGACGGAAATTTGATCTTACCGGAAGAAGACATGGAAATCTACGAAAGCCAAAACAATTTTGTGCCGGAAGAAGATGAATAGGCGCGTTTCTCTTGGAGGCGGCTCCGAGAGAAACGTTTTTTTGCGGCCATTTTTACGAGGTGCGGAAAAATACGTTTGAGGTGCGGAAATCAGCTTGCGAGGTGCGGTCTTTGAGGATTGAGGTGCGCTTTTGTGCTTGTGAGGTGCGGTCATGGACATTTGAGGTGCGGTTGGCCTGTTTTCTTGCAATAAACCCTCTGGAAACATAGCGGCTAATGGTATAATTGGAAGCATTAGCATCTTTTATCAGTCAGAGGAGGAAAAGGGTTTATGGCAATTTTAGTTTGTGGCGGTGCAGGATATATCGGCAGCCATACAGTCAAGGAGTTAGCCGATACATACGAGGTCGTAGTGCTGGACAATTTGACGACCGGATTTGAGCACTTGGTTGATGAGCGGGCGACTTTTGTCCAAGGGGATTTGGGCGACCGGGCAGTGTTGGATAAAATCTTTCTCGCCCATGACATCGATGCGGTATTCCATTTTGCGGCCAATAGTCTGGTGGGCGAATCAGTGGAAAAGCCGCTGAAGTATTATCGCAACAACGTCAGCGCAACTTTAGTGCTGCTGGAGAAAATGGTTGAGCATGGGGTCAAGCGCTTTATCTTTTCATCAACAGCCGCAACTTACGGTATTCCAGAGACGGCTGTGATTACAGAAGAAACGGCAACCACTCCGATAAACCCATATGGCCGCTCAAAGCTCATGGTCGAACAGGCGTTGGCTGACATTTCGCACGTCCATGATTTCCAGTATGTCGTGCTGCGCTATTTTAACGCAGCAGGAGCACATCAATCAGGAGAAATCGGTGAAAGCCATGATCCCGAATCGCATTTGATCCCGATCGTCCTGCAGCATCTTCTTGGCCAGCGCGATAAAATTTCAGTATTTGGCACGGATTACGCCACAGCGGATGGCACGTGTGTGCGGGATTATATTCACGTTACGGATTTGGCGCGTGCGCACATCCTGTCATACCAAGGCATGGCGAACGGGAAAATCGCCAATATCACATTTAACCTCGGCAATGGCGCAGGCTATTCGGTAAATGAAATCATTAAAGAGTGTGAGCGGCTATCCGGCAAGCAAGCCAATATAGAATATGCACCTAGGCGTGCTGGAGATCCGGCTGCGTTGGTCGCCTCTTCAAAGAAAATTGAAGAGGCACTGGGCTGGACACCTGCTTTTGATTTGCAGGCAATCATCAGCAGTGCCTGGGCCTGGCATTCAAAATAGCGATAATCAACCTCTTTGAGCAGTATTCTGCTCAAAGGGGTTTTTGTTTGCCTAAATTATGATGCAGTCTCATTGTAAACAAAGTGTAAATATTATTAGGAAATTATTAGAAATGAAAATATTACATTAAAAAAATGTAAACTAATTATTATTTTCGAAATAATACGAATTATCTATATTTATGCTTTTATTGTGTGATAGAATGTTGGAAACACGATGGATATGAGCATAAAGTATTGTTTTTGGTCGCTATTCATTATGGTTATCCTTTTAGGCAGCTGTAATGCCCTTTTAGCATTCATAATGCCAATACCCCAAACAAAGAGGAGTGAAAATCATGACAAACAAACCGATGGTCAGCATTGTCTGCACAAGCTATAATCATGGCGACTATATTGCAGAAGCAATTGACAGCTTCCTGATGCAAAAAACAAACTTTGAGTTCGAAATTTTGATTTATGACGATGCCTCAACCGATCAAAGCCCCCGAGTGATCAAACAGTACGAAAATAACTATCCCTCTTTAATCAAACCAATTTACCAAACTCAAAACCAGTATTCAAAAGGGGTCCGTGTGGAAATGTTCAACCACAATCGGGCGAGCGGAAAATACATTGCCGTCTGCGAAGGCGATGATTACTGGACAGATCCCTATAAACTTCAGAAGCAGGTGGACTATATGGAAAGGCATCCTGCGTGCAGCATGACCGTCCATGCGGCGGACCGGGTCTTATCCGATAAGAAAAAAATCCTGTCCAGTGTGAGGCCGGAGAAGGGCAATGCTATTTTTTCCGTCGAACGCGTCATAGAAGGCGGCGGTGATTTGATTGCCACAAATTCAATGGTTTATTCCAAAGAAAAAGTCAAGGTGCTGGCGCCTTTCTACTTGAATGCAACGGTAGGGGATTATCCTCTGGTCATATTGGCTGCACTTCATGGAACGGTGGATTATTTAGATGATAATATGTCTGCTTACCGCGTTGGGGTCAAAGGATCCTGGACAGAACGGGAGCTCGCCACCAGCATGAAGAGGATCAACCACTATCGCGACATGGAAAAAATGTTCGATGAAATCAATGAATACACTGAATACCGGTACAGCTCGGCATTGGAAAAGGTGAAGTTGGGTTACCGGTTCTCGCTTTTGTTGGAGCAGGGCAGATTCAGGGAAGCAAAACACGGTGAATATCGAAAAATCTATTTGGAGCTCGGCGCAAAAAAACGGGTGCTGCTGGAGATGAAACGATATTTCCCGAATGTTGCAGAAAGCATCCGGAAAGTGAGATGGAAATTGATCCATTAATTGCATCTCTAGCGGGTTGGGGAATAGGAGACCATTAAATGGAACCAAAACCATCATTGAAAAAAAAGACAATTGGCGGTCTGTTTTGGAGCTTTGGCGACTTGATCGGCAATCAGGGCATTCAGTTCCTCATCCAGATTATTCTGGCCCGCTTGCTGCTGCCGGAACATTTCGGCTTGATCGGCATGATTCTCGTGTTTATCGCATTGTCGAATTCGCTGGTCGATAGCGGGTTTACACAGGCATTGATTCGGGAGCGCAATGCCAGCCAGGCGGACTATTCAACCGTCTTCTATTTTAATCTGTTTGTTTCCCTGCTGATTTACGGGGTTCTTTTTGTTGCAGCCCCGGGCATCAGCCGCTTTTTTGCGGAACCGCAGCTGGTGTCTCTCGTCCGGGTGCTGTCTATCGGAATTGTCATCAACGCATTTGCAGTTATCCCGAAAGCGATGTTCGCCAAAGAAGTGAATTTCAAAGCGCAGGCAAAAGTTAATTTAACTGCCAGTATCTTGTCGGGAATTATCGCAGTGGGATTGGCGGTTACAGGCTACGGGGTTTGGAGTTTGGTGCTGCGGCAACTGTCGATGAACGCCATTCAGTCGCTGCTTTTTACCTTGTCAAAAAAGTGGATTCCTTCTTTGGTGTTCAGCATTGCCTCGTTCAAGCGCTTGTTTGGCTTTGGCTGGAAGCTTCTTGTCTCGGGGCTGATCGACACTTTCTATACAAATGTCTATTTCCTGATTATCGGGAGACAGTATTCTGCATCGCAGCTGGGCTATTACACAAACGCCTCCCGGTTCAGTGAAATCGTTTCGCAGAATTTGGCAGCGACCATTCTGCGGGTGACTTACCCGGTGCTCAGCAGCATCCAGGACGAGCATGAGCGTCTAAAGCAATCCTACAAAAACATCACAAAACTAACCGCTTTTCTTATTTTTCCTGTAATGGTCGGCATGGCAGCTGTCGGTGAACCTCTGGTACTGCTGGTTTTTGGCGAAAAATGGCTGCCGATGGTGCCTTATTTCCAATTGCTGTCTATAGCTGGAATGTTGTATCCAATTTTAGCTCTCGATTTGAGCATACTCCAAGTAAAAGGACGGTCCGATCTCTACCTTCTTTTGGAGATCATCAATAAAATCTCGTTGACAATCCTGTTAGTCCTCGCCATATGGCTGGAGCTGGGGGTCATTGGGCTGATTGCCGCAGCCATCCTGAACACCTATCTGGAATTTTTCGTCAACAGCCATTTCTCCAAGCGTGAAGTCGCCTATCCTGCTGCGGAAAAAGTGAGAGATTTGCTGCCGGTTTACGTAGTGTCATTTTTGATGGGTGGTGCAGTGTTGATGTTTGGGACACTGTTGGAAACAAGCCTGCTGCTGCAATTGCTGCTGCAGATTAGCGCCGGCATCCTGTTCTATATCGCTGCTTGCCGCATCGCAGGCATTACAGAATTGAAGACAGTGTATAAATTGATTCTGCCCATTCTCAATAAAATAAAATAACCGGCAAGCAGAGTTGTCTGCTTGCCGGTTTGTTATGGTGCATTTACTTTCAGGGCCACCGATATGCTGGGAAAAGTCCGCTTTCGGAATTGGAATTCGTCTGCTGAACCAATTGCTGATAAATTTTTTCGTTCCAGATTTTATTGCCAACATAATAATCAAATTCAGTGTTTCTGCCAAATCTTTTTTTGAATAAATACAGTGAATCGTCAGGGCCAGGGTTAACGCCGCCGCCGGAGTGGATAAATTCCACTCCCCGTTCTTTGCCCCATAGCACAATGGCATAGGTCATGACGTAAACGGGCGACAGGTGGTTAAAGCCATCGACGGTGCAAGAGAGATGGGTGTGGATGACTGAACCGGAATGGAAATGAAGTTCTGCGCCAATTACTTGTGAGTCGAACACGGCTTCGACTAATACCAGCTGATCGCCCAAATTATCAATGATTTTTTGGAAATATGTATTGTCGAATAAATAAAAGTCCTCAGCACCGACTCGCTGCATCGTTTTGATATACATGTCCTGAAACAGATCTAAGTTAGATGGACTTAGTGTAATCCGATAAGTTACACCATCTTTCAACGCTTTCCGGATTCTTTTGCGGGTCGAGCCTGAAAATTCTTCCTGCACCGGATCTTCAAAGCCTTTCAAAGTGACGCCTGTAGTATGGCGCCTGAAAAGGACAGTGTAGCAGGACTTGAAATCCGCGGCATTGTCGATAAGCGGATGGAAACGGACAAATTCACTGACGATATTGTGCTCCAGGCAATAAGCCTGAAAAGCCTGGCAGAAATGATTGACCAATTCGTCCTTGCTCGCCTCGTCCTTTAGTTCCGTTATGACCGGCCCTCCATAGCCGTAAGGCGTGAGAAGGTCAAAATATGGTCCGTCCTCTAATTGAATCGGAATCTCTCTTTTAATAAACTGATGATAGACCGACCCCAGGGGATGTTCAAACTCGAAAACTTCGCAGCTTCCGCCTTCCATCTCTTCATACAGTGCGGCATAATCTTTTACAAAAAACAAATCCCTCAAAATAAAACCTCATTTCTTTATATTTTTTAACGTAGATAGAAAGATCGCTTTTTGCAGCAGTTAAACCATATAGAATTCGGCTACCGGTTTAATATGACTAAATTTTCAATTAAATTAGACTCATCTTTGATTATAGCGAGTAAAATAAGAAAATACTAGGGTGAAAACAATTTGGTTCCAATAAAATGGTAATTATTATGGGCAGTAGGATAGAATGACGATGATTTTGGGTAATATTATAAAAGAATTAGTAATCTGAAAAGTGTGCATTTTTAGATATATTAACTTATACTAGAAATATATACGCTTTCGGGAAACTATTGAACCTCTTTATTTCTGGTTCGATCAAAGGAGAGAATGCTGATTATGACTAATAAAAAAACTCGCTGGCTGCTTTCTCTGCTGGGAATATACGGGTTAACCATAGCTTTCTTGATAGGAGAAAACTTGCTTTTCGATGAAGAAATTAACGCAAAAACCCAATTTGAAGCAGAAGGTGACGGAATGACAGATGATACGCAAGCTATTCAGGCCGCAATTGATGAAACGCCAATCGGTGAAACTTTACATATTCCAGCGGGTGTATATAAGTTGAGCAAAAATCCTGATTTAAAGGCCACTACAGGATATGGCGACAGCTCTTTTGCTTTGAAAATATCAAAGCCGATTACCATAAGGATGGATGGGGCGATTTTTCAGACAGAAGCTGACGGTGAATACGGTGTTTTTTGGATTACTGATACAGCCGATGTCCATTTAAAGGGCGGCTTTTTAATGGGAGACAAAATTCCTGAAAGCGGATCACTGGTCTCCAATATCGCCATTCTATTGCAGGACAGCCAGGAAAGTTCCATTGAAAATGTCTATACAAAAAACTATTCGCAGGGAATCCATCTTCATCATGCCAATGGCAACCTGCTTCGGAACGTAACAAGTGAGTTTAATTATGGCTCCGGCATCATCAACTTTGCCTCGGATTATAATGTTATCGAATCTTGTGTCGTCAGAAATTCTGGGGACGGACATCTCTCTTTGTTTGGAGGCGGCAAGCATAATGTAGTTAAAGGCTGTTTTGTACAGGAAAATCGACCGGGTTTTACCGATCAGCAAGGAATTACAGTGGAAAGTGAAAAAAACAGCTTAGTTGAAAAGAATGCAGTTAGCGGCTTCTATTACGGAATCGACATTAAAAACGGTGCGGATTCCAATGTGATAAAAGGAAACCTGACTTTCAACAATGAGTTTAATATTGCTGTTCGTCCAGGTGATGGAGGCAATAACTTGATGACGCCAAGCCACAATATCAGCATCATCAATAATTTGGCCATCAATCCCCGTGAGGATTCTGAACGGGGCATTTATATCAATGTGGGAGAAGGCCACATTGTCAAAGGCAATACAGTGGAAGAAAATCAACTGATCCTGCGGGATGAGGAGTTGAGGTCTGTTTATCAAAAAGAGAATTTCACTGCTGCTGTTGATGAGTGACGCCCCATATTTTACAGATGTGTAAAGCTGTTGTTAAGTTATCTGAAAAATCCGTTTTTTAAAATATTTCAGTGCTATGATAAGGAAAACGGCAGGCGTCCAATGGCATTAAGTGCAACAAATATGACAGGAGGCGGTCAGGTTGCTTATTGTGGCTGATGACAAAAAATTTACTTTAACTGAAGAGGAGTCTGTGACTTATGGCTAACGAGATAATGGTAAGCATTGAATGCAATAGTTACAATCATGAAAATTTTATAGCAGAGGCACTGGACAGCATGCTCATGCAGAAAACGGATTTCATGTATGAAATTTTAATTCATGACGATGCGTCTACTGACCGGACAGCTGAAATTATCAGAAGTTATGAACGACGGTATCCGGATATTGTCAAGCCGATCTACCAGACGGAAAATCAGTATTCGCAAGATGTCCATTTTGAGTTGTTCAATATTGAACGCGCGCAAGGAAAGTACATGGCGATTTGTGAAGGGGATGATTACTGGACAGATCCCCGGAAGCTTCAGAAGCAAGTGGACTACATGGAGGCGCATCCAGAATGCAGCATGTGTGTGCATGCTGCAGAAAAAGTCTCTGCAGTAACTAAAAAAACTGTCTCTGCCATTCGTCCAAGCCATAAGGACAAGATCTATTCTGTAGAAGAAGTGATTGAAGGTGGAGGGGAACTTTTCGCCACCAATTCGATTTTATATTCGCGCGATAAAATTCCTGAGATGCCGGAGTATTACCTGAATGCTACAATCGGAGACTATCCTCTGGCAATCTGCGGAGCATTAAGCGGGACGGTTTATTACATGGACCAGAATATGGCTGCATATCGGGTGGAAGTCAAAGGTTCCTGGACGGATATGCAAGTTTCTGATGTTTCGGCGAAGCAAAAACACCTTCAGGATGTCGCTGCCCTGCTCGATGAAATAAATGTCTACACTAATTTCAAATACGATCATGTCATCAGCCGGACAAAAAGGCGCGATCGCTTTTACATTTTGCTGAAACAGCTGAAGATAAAAGAAACATTGAAAAGAGGCTACCGCCAGTTCTACATGAAGCCCGAGTTTTTCAGACGGGTCTTTAAAAGAATTACAATCTAATAAAATCCAGCATACCGCAGTTTAGTAAAGGCGATTCCGAAAGGCCGGCAGCAAGGTCTTTTAGGAATCGCTTTTTGTTTTGGAGAAAAGTGGGCAGTTGAGGCCGTTATATTTAGAAGAGCGGTGGATAAGAAGTTGATTTTATATTTTGCCAGTTCAAATTAGTAATATATACCTGTATATAGCTATGCAAAAAAACTCTGAAAAAATTTACAAGAAATAGACAGTATCTAACAGTTAAACAGTGAATTTTTCGCGAGAAAAATAGTGAAAATCAATTTTTTTTACAATTTTATAAAAAGATAGTGGAATAATTTGCATAATTAAAATAAAAAATAATCTAAATTATCTGTTATTAATGACTTGTAGTATGTTAGAATGATAATTAAGAAATATAAATAAGCACAAAGTAGTGTATCTGAAATGGAGGACTATTTATTTATCGTTAAATAAGATGTTATATACCTACTTTGATGTAAACGAAACAACAAAACGAAGAGATTTCTGAACTTTTCGATATAAATTAAGCGGATTTCAGAAAAAAGTTTTCTTCGATAGGAGCCGGCAGATGAAACAGGAAAATTCGTTGAAGAAAAAAACCATTAGCGGTCTGCTTTGGAGCTTTGGAGACATGATAGGCAATCAGGGCATTCAGTTCATTATTCAGATTATCCTTGCGCGGCTATTGGTGCCCGAAGATTTCGGAATAATCGGCATGATTTTGGTGTTTGTCGCACTTTCAAATTCTCTTGTTGACAGTGGATTTACACAAGCGTTGATCCGCGATCAAAAAGCCGATCAAACCGATTATTCGACTGTCTTCTATTTTAACCTGGCTGTTTCCATTGTTATTTATGGCTTGCTGTTCCTGTCGGCGCCTTTGATCAGCAACTTTTTCGAGCAAGACCAATTGACGGCCATTGTCAGGGTGCTGGCATTGGGTGTCGTCATCAATGCATTCTCCATCATCCCGCGGGCAATGTTCACCAAGGAAGTTGATTTCAAAGTTCAGGCGAAAGTCAATATGGCGGCAAGTGTGCTGTCGGGAATTGTTGCAGTTGCGATGGCGTTGCTGGGATTTGGTGTATGGAGCCTGGTGGTGCGCATGTTGGCACTGAGCGGGATTCAGGCGGTGCTGCTGGTTTTCTATAGAAGATGGCTGCCTTCGCTGGTTTTCAGCACAGTGTCATTCAAACGTTTATTCGGTTTCGGGTGGAAGCTGCTCGTTTCAGGACTGATTGATACGGCTTATAACAATATTTATTACTTGATCATCGGTAAGCAATACTCGGCGACTTCGCTGGGCTATTACACCAATGCCTCGAAATTCAGCGATGTGGCAACGCAGACATTGACGGCGACCATCCAGCGGGTGACTTATCCGGTATTGAGCGGAATTCAAGATCAGGAAGAGCGGCTGAAACAAAGCTTTAAAAAAGTCATTAAGCTTTCAGGATTTCTGATTTTTCCGGTCATGGTCGGTGTGGCTGCAGTCGCAGATCCGCTGATTTACCTGATTTTCGGTGAAAAATGGATGACCATGGTGCCTTATTTCCAATTGCTGTGCATCGCAGGCATGCTGTATCCGATTCACGCGTTGAATTTAAACATTCTTCAAGTTAAAGGGCGTTCGGACCTGTTTCTCTATCTGGAAATTATCAAGACCATCGTGCCGACGGTATTAATCTTAATTGTCATCTGGATGGACTGGGGAATTACCATTTTAGTGGTGACAATTGTTTTGGATTCGTATATTTCCCTGTTCATCAACATTTACTTTTCAGGACGGGAGATCTCTTACGGCGTCAAAGAGCAGATTGTTGACCTGCTGCCGATTTATGCCATCTCAATGGGGATGGGACTGGTGGTTTATGGAATCGAAAAACTCCTGCCATTCCCGGAACTTTTGACGCTGATTCTGCAGATCGCCATTGGTGCGGCGATTTACATCGCAATTTGCAGGCTATTGAAAATCAAGGAATTCGATACCGTCTATGATTTGCTGGTGCCGATGCTAAAAAAGATAAAACCCGCTAAGACGGGTTGATCTATCGAAAAACAGATCCATAAGGGAGGGAATAGAATGGCTAAAGCTTTTGAACAACCGATTTATGTCACACGGCCTTTATTGCCGGACATTGAAGATGTCACTGAGCGTTTAAAGACCGTGTGGGACAGCAGGCAACTGACTAACTTCGGCAAGCAGCACGACGAATTGAGCCGCCAGCTCAAAACGTATTTGGAGGTCGGCCATATCTCCATGTTCTCCAATGGCACACTGGCTTTGCTGCTGGGCTTGAAGGCCTTGAAGTTGACGGGGGAAGTCATCACCACGCCATTTACATTTCCTGCTACTGTGCAGGCTCTTGACTGGAATAATTTGACGCCCGTTTTTTGCGATATCGACCCGATGACTTTCAATATCGATGCCGACAAAATCGAAGCATTGATCACAGAGAAAACCAGTGCGATTCTGGCAGTCCATGTATTCGGAAATCCATGCGAGGTGGAAAAAATACAGACGATTGCCGACAAGCATGGGTTGAAGGTTATCTATGACGGCGCTCATGCTTTCGGCTCCAAAATAAATGGCGTGCCGATCAGCAGCTTTGGGGATATGACGATGTTCAGCTTCCACGCGACGAAACTGTTCAACACCATTGAAGGCGGGGCTTTGACCTACAGCGATCCAGCGCTCGGCAGGCAGCTGGATCTGCTGAAAAACTTTGGGATTGCCAGTGCGGAAGAAGTGGTGCTGTCCGGATTGAACGCCAAGATGAATGAAGTCCAGGCGGGGGTCGGCCTTGAAGTCCTGAAAGTAATTGAAGAAGAACGTCACAAGCGCCATGCGGTTAAAAAAGCCTATGAAGAACATTTAGCGGAAATTCAAGGCATCCGGGTGCTGACGGTTCTTGATGGCCAGTCCAGCAGCTATCAGTATTTTGTCATTGAAATTGACGAGGCAGTATTTGGCCGCTCGAGAAATGCTGTGCATAAAGAACTCCAAAAATACAATGTATTCGCAAGAAAGTATTTTTATCCTTTATGCAGCGATTTTGACTGGTACAGCGAACTGCCGTCTGCACGTCCGGAACATTTGCCGCATGCGCAGCAGGCAGTTCAGCAGGTGCTGGCGATGCCTTATTACGGAGATTTGCCGATCAGCTCAGTCGCAGAAATTTGCGGCATTATCCGGGAACTCTATGTGACGCAGAAAAGCCTATCTCAAATTTAAGAAATGAGGGATCTATGATGAAAGGGATTATTTTAGCTGGTGGAACCGGGACGCGCCTGTATCCGCTGACCAAATCGATTTCAAAGCAAATGTTGCCTGTATACGATAAACCGATGATTTACTATCCGCTGTCTGTATTGATGCTCGCGGGAATTAAAGAAATTCTCATCATTTCAACGCCAAGAGACATTGCCGGATTTTTGAGCCTGCTCGGCAATGGACAGAAGCTCGGCATCAAACTTGAGTATGCGATACAGGAAGAACCGAACGGATTGGCTGAGGCGTTTACGATTGGCGAAAGTTTTATCGGAGACTCGCCGGTTGCACTGGTGCTCGGCGACAATGTCTTTTATGGCTCGGATTTCGGGAGCCGGCTGCAGGAATCAGCAGAGCTGACAAAAGGCAGCATCATTTTCGGCTGCCATGTAGCCGACCCGAGAGCTTATGGGGTAGTGGAAGTGGACGAAGAAATGAATGTCATCTCTATTGAAGAAAAACCGGAGCAGCCAAAATCCTCCTATGCGATTCCCGGCCTTTACTTTTTCGACAATAAAGTTGTCGAAATTGCTAAAGGGGTAGCTCCTTCAGCGCGCGGGGAAAAAGAAATCACTTCTGTAGTTGATGAGTATATGAAACGGGGCGAGCTGCAGGTCAACATTATGGGACGCGGACTGGCCTGGTTGGATACCGGAACTCATGAAGCCCTTTTAGAAGCTTCCAATTTCGTTGAAGCCATCCAAAAACGGCAAGGTCTGTACGTTGCTTGCCTTGAAGAAATTGCTTACCGGAGAGGCTATATCAGCCAGGCGCAGTTGATTGAACTGGCGCAGACTTTGAAAAAAACGGATTATGGCCAGTACTTGCTGGACATTGCCTCTGAAAAAAAATTGTTGCCGAATAAATTATAAAGGGGCGTTCACATGGAAAATATCCTTGTAACCGGCGGCGCAGGCTTTATTGGCGGGAATTTTGTCCAATATATGGCCGCTAAATATCCGCATTACCATATATATAATCTGGATCTGCTGACATATGCAGGGGACTTGACAAAACATCGGAAAATCGAAAGTGAAGCAAACTACAGTTTCGCCCACATCGACATCGCCGATCGCAAAGCGGTCAATGAGTTATTCGAACAGGTTGATTTCGCTTATGTCATCCATTTCGCAGCAGAAAGCCACGTCGACCGTTCAATCACGGATCCGGAAATTTTTATTCGGACAAATGTTCTGGGGACGCAAGTATTGCTGGATGCTGCAAAAGGGGCAAAAGTCAAAAAGTTCGTCCATGTCTCGACCGATGAAGTATATGGCGAGCTGGATTTTGATCCGGCAACATTCTTTACGGAACAGACGCCGCTGCAGCCGAATAGCCCTTACAGTGCCAGTAAAGCATCATCGGATCTTTTAGTCAGGGCTTATTACGAAACATATGGTTTGCCTGTCAACATTACCCGCTGCTCCAATAATTACGGACCTTACCATTTTCCAGAAAAACTGATTCCGCTGACGATTTCCCGGGTGTTGAATGGCCAAAAGGTTCCAGTTTATGGCGATGGCAAGAATATCCGTGACTGGCTGCATGTCCAGGACCATTGTGCGGCGATTGACTTAGTGATGCACAGCGGCGAAAACGGCGAAGTGTACAATATCGGCGGCCACAATGAGCAAACCAATCTGGAAGTGGTGCGTACCATTATTCAGACGCTCGGAAAGTCGGAAGATCTGATTGAGTTTGTTGAAGATCGGCTGGGGCATGACAAGCGTTATGCGATCGATCCCACGAAAATTGAACAATTGGGTTGGCGTCCTGTTTACGATTTCGATTCAGGGATTGCCCAGACAGTCGACTGGTTTCTTGAAAATAAGGATTGGTGGCAACAAATTATCAGCGGTGAATACCAGCAGTATTTTAATAGGCAGTATGCGCGCAAATAATTAGGACGCGCATTGCTTGGCATGCCGGGGACAGGGGGAGTAAGGCAATGGCAAATGGATTGACAATCAGTGAATATATAAGGGCTTCATATCCGCGGAAACAAACAGTGAAAGTTCTTGAATACAATGCTGAAAGCAGCTGCTTAAAAAAACAGCTGGCAGAGTTCGGGTACAAGAATTTTCTTGGAATATGCACCGGGAATCCGGACATCCAGCGCGATCCAGATTTGTATTATGCCAATGAAAAGACGTTGACCTACAAAAATAATGCGGAAGTGCTGATCATCAATAGTGCGGATTTCATGGATTTGAAAAATGCTTTTCATTCTTCAGCCGACTTGATTCTTTTTATACCATCTAAAATAATCGATCGAGCGAGCTTCCTGCCGCTATGGGCTTATAAGCTTGCCAGGAAGAAAAAATGGAATTTCCGTTTTGAAACTTTTGGCGACATTCCCGGTGAAACGCGGACAGGCATCCTATTCAAGCGGAATCACCAAAAAGAACAGGCTGCACGCCAATATTTGTCGCCTGAACTCGGGCTTGAAAACTTCTTCGATCTTCTCAACGAAAGAAGGCTCGATTACGTGGTTTTACGCTGGTTTGATGAACTGCCTTTTTTGGATCTGGACGAAGATGTGGATTTATTGATATCAGACGAACATATCGAAAAGGTCAGGGAATTATTGAATGAAAGGGTTGGCATCCTGCCTTTTGATATTTATAGCGCCGGTGGACTGCCGGGAAGCAATTTCCATAATATCGCCTATTATCCGCCGTATATTGCAGAAACGATCTTGGACCAAAAGGAATTATGGAACGGCAAGTATTCGATTCCATCCAAACGCCATTATTTTCTCAGCCTGATGTACCATGCGGTTTACCACAAAGGCGAGAAATCCGGAATTCCAGCTACAGCTGGCGGCACTGTAAAGAAAATTCCGCAGGACCATGATTACCCGGGCGTCCTTAAACGGCTGGCAGCTGAAACAGGGGCAAAGCTGGAAGAAAACAGCCTGGAGTATTTCCATCATTTCCTGGAAGAGGAAGGTTGGGCACCGTCTACTGATACCATTCGGAAACTGATCGGGGTCAGCGGCCAATGGCTCGAGTCGACCATCAAATCGAGTGAGCATAATTTTGAAAAAGATGGGGAATTGATGGTTTTTGTTGTTCGGGAATGGGCAGAAGAGCGTCAGCTGACCCATAAAATTACCGACTGGTTTGACCGCAATGGTTTATGCCTTATCCGGGCAATTAAACTGGACGAAGAGCAAAAAAGAAATGCTGCCCAAAGCATGAGGGGAGGCAATTGGGGGCAAGGTCCGTGGCCGGTGAGCGGCGGCAAGCCATCCACTTTGCTGGTCATGTATGATTATCATCCTAAACCGCTGAATGCAAAAATGAAAAAAAAATATCCGCATGTCTCGAACGAGCATTATCTACTGAAAGAGCAGCTGCGTTCAGAAATTAATTTTTCTTTATCGAAAGAAGAGCGCGCTAATCCGCTCCACAGTGCTGACGATGAAATCGAAGCCTTGGATTATATTGCCGCCGTCGCTCCTGACCTCCTGCAGGAAATCAAAACGATTGTCACTGAATGGGACCAAGCATATAAAACGGAAGAAAAAGTAGTGGCAGACGTATCCGAGAAAAAACGCCGTGCCAAAGTGGAAGTTATCGAATATGAGGGAAAACGTGCGGTGAAAAAAACGTATAAAGCAGGAAAAGAACGATTTTTGGAACGTGAAAAATTCGTTTATGGGGAATTGAGCAAGGAATGCGAGTTTATTCCAAAGCTGATTGACAGCGGAGAAAACTACATCATTGTTCCTTATTTGAAGACCAATAAGGTGACAGAAAGCTGGCATATTAAAAAGCAAATCCTGAAGCGGCGGCATAAAAAGGAGATTTTCAGCATTAACGAATTTTTCTATAACAAAGGCTATGCGCTGATTGATTTTCATCCGGGGAATATCCTGCTGACGCCTGAAGGGCTTAAGGTCATCGATTTCGAGTTTCTTTATCAATACGAAGAGCGGCCGCCAAGTGATCGCGACTCGTTTGACCTGAATGGATTTCCAGAAGATTTTGAAGAAGACAGGCCGTATGGGATATTTCCGAAGCAACGGCGGAATATGTGGAGAAAGATTTTATATTAAATGCGATTAGAGGAATGACCTATGGCATCTTTAAAAAATCAAGCAGTGAACAGTGTGAAACTAACTTCTATTTCAATGCTCGTGACCAGTGTTTTGCAGATTGCCCAGCTGCTGATTTTGGGGAGGGTTCTGGGCCCGGAGATTTTTGGGCTGATCGCCATGGTGCAAATTGTCATTCAGTTTTCGCAGTTATTCCTGGAAATGGGCATCACGGACGCAATCATACAGAAAGAGAAGGTTTCAAAACTTGAGCTGTCCAGTTTATATTGGTTTTCGCTTTTTGTCGGGGTGGTGCTGTTTCTTATTTTGTTGCTTGCGGCTCCTGTAATTGCGCTGCTGTTCAATGAAAGCAGTTTGACGGCAATGATTCAGGTGGTTGGCATCAGTTTTCTGATCCTGCCATTGGGCCTGCAGTTTCAGACGCTTGCAACAAAAAAACTGGAATTTGCCCAAATTACCAAAAATGAGATTACAGCAACTGCGATTGGAGTGCTGCTGACCATTGGCCTGGCTGCTTTTACCGGTCTCGGAGCTTGGTCGCTCGTGTATGGGCATATCGCTACATCGCTGATCAGAAGCATTCCCTGGATGGTTAGAGGATATCGGAATCTGGAAACCAGACCTCAACCTGTATTTTCCTGGACTGCCATTCAAGGGTTTGTGTCTTTTGGCATGTACCGGTTAGGGTCGACCAGCATCAACTATTTTACGACAAAAATCGACCAGATGATTATCGGCATTGCCCTGGGGCCTGTAGCGCTCGGTTATTACAGCATGGCAATGAACCTCATTATGCAGCCGGTACAGAAGTTGAATTCCATGATCAACCGAGTAGCTTTTCCGGTTTTTTCGAAAATTCAATTGGACAGCAGCAAGTTGCGCAGAGCCTATTTGCTGATTACGAATATGCTGACCAGCTTTAATGCACCGCTGCTGGCAGGGGTCATTGTCTCAGCTCCATATGCCGTGCCCGTTTTACTTGGAACGGAGTGGGCGGACAGCATTGTCATAATTCAAATTCTCTGTCTATATGGACTTTTTAAAGCATTGGGAAATCCGAGCGGCAGCTTATTTATTGCCGTTGGAAAAGTCAGGTGGAGTTTTTACTGGCAATTGTTTCAGTTGGGAATTATTCCGATTGTTGTTTACTTGGCAAGCCTCTCTGGTGAAATCCTGATTGTTGCGCTGGCGGTCGGCCTTTTGCGAGTGTTGTTATTCTATGTCAGTTATTTCGTCAGAATTCGTCAAATTATCGGGGACAGCTTAGCTGAATTGACGCTATCGATTGTTAGGCCAATGGTTCACTCTGCCATAATGCTTGCGCCTTTGTATATCATTAACTCTCGATTAACGGGTATGGAGCCGATTGCTATTATCGTGATCGATGTGATTATCGGTGGGTTGATTTACGGCTTGCTTATGATTCTGAACCAACGTGAGCTGCTAAAGGAAATGAAAAGTTTTTTTCAAAAACGAACAGCAGTTAAAGGTGGATAAATGGCGTGTGCCATTTAAAAGAAAATCGCTGAATAGTGCAGGAGTAATGGTTTTTAGAAACTCAATCGCCTGATTATTATCAGGAAAAATGGAATTCATTAGAAATAATGAATTTACATTATATTATTTATCAAATAATCAAAATAATCTGTAATATTTAGACTATTGTATGGTAGAATGAGAAAATAAAATCGATTAGTAAGCATATAGTCTTGGGTATAAGGGCGAATTTCGATTTTATATTTGTCTTATCTAAAAACATAAAACAGATACCAGCATCCATGTACAAGTACATGGCAGACGCTGAAAAAAAGGTGGGGTATTTATGAACTTGGATGCGAAAATTTATGTGGCTGGACACCGGGGTCTTGTGGGCTCTGCGATAGTAAGAAACTTAACTGCAAAAGGCTATTCCAATTTAGTGTTTCGGACCAGCGGGCAACTGGATTTGACGAAGCGTGAACAGGTAGATGTGTTCTTTGAAGGAGAGCAGCCAGAGTATGTTTTTCTGGCAGCGGCCAAAGTGGGAGGCATTGTTGCAAACAACGACTTTCCCGCAGAATTCATTCGTGATAATTTGATGATTCAAACCAATGTCATTGATGCCGCTTATCAGAACGGAGTCAAAAAACTGCTGTTTCTTGGCAGTACATGCATCTATCCAAAACTGGCTGCACAGCCAATGCGAGAAGATTCACTCCTGACGGGAGAGCTCGAGCCAACCAACGAGCCCTATGCGATCGCCAAGATTGCAGGAATCAAAATGTGCCAATCTTATAATCGGCAATACGGGACAAATTTCATTTCCATCATGCCCACAAACTTGTATGGTCCACATGACAATTTCGATTTAAACAGTTCACATGTTTTGCCGGCGCTCATCCGGAAATTCCATGAAGCCAAGCTGAACAATGCGCCAACGGTTGAGGTTTGGGGAACTGGAACGCCAAAACGCGAGTTTCTATACTCTGATGATTTGGCAGATGCAGCCATTTATTTGATGAATTGCTATAGCGGCAGCGACTTGGTCAATGTCGGCATGGGGAAAGATATCTCCATTAAAGAACTGGCAGAAAAAATTGGGGAAACTGTGGGGTATGAGGGTGAAATCGTCTTTAATGCTTCAAAACCGGATGGCGCACCCCGCAAATTAGTGGATATCAATCGGCTGACAAGCCTTGGCTGGCAAGCGGCAACTCCGCTGGACGAAGGCTTGGAAATGGCCTATAAATGGTTTTTAGAGCATATAGAAAAAAATACAATGTTGACCAATTAAGGGGGAAGATTATGAAAAAGGCATTGATCACAGGAGTAAACGGGCAGGATGGTTCATTTCTATCAGATTTTTTATTGAAAAAAGGCTATGAAGTGCATGGCATTATCCGCAGAAGTTCGAGTTTTAACACGAGCCGCATCGAGCATTTATACGTCGAAGAACTAAAATCGAGTGACAACTTTTACATTCACTACGGGGATATGACGGATACGTCCAATATTATTCGGCTGATCAGCGAAATCAAGCCGGATGAAATCTATAATTTGGCAGCAATGTCCCATGTGAAGGTGTCGTTCGAGACTCCCGAATACACAGCGGATGTGGATGGAATCGGTACTTTGCGTATTTTGGAAGCAGTCCGTATTTTGGGTCTGGAGAAAAAGACGCGCATTTACCAGGCGTCCACTTCAGAACTTTATGGCAAAGTACAGGAAGTTCCACAACGGGAAACAACACCTTTTTATCCGCGTTCGCCTTATGGCGTTGCAAAGTTATACGGCTACTGGATCACTAAAAACTACCGGGAGTCCTACGATATGTTCGCGGTGAACGGCATCCTGTTCAACCATGAATCAGAGCGCCGCGGGGAAACTTTTGTTACACGAAAAATAACCATGGCGGTCGCGCGAATTGCCAATGGCAAACAGAATAAAATTCTATTGGGCAATCTTGATGCTAAAAGGGATTGGGGTTATGCCAAGGATTATGTGGAGTGCATGTGGCTGATTTTGCAGCATGATACACCAGAAGATTTCGTCATTGCAACAGGAGAAATGCATACTGTCCGTGAATTCGCTACTTTGGCCTTTAAGCATGCCGGAATTGAAGTGGAATGGCAGGGAGAGGGAATCGACGAAAAAGGGATTAATGCAAGAACGGGCGAAGTGATAGTAGAAGTAAATCCGGAATATTTCCGTTTGGCAGAGGTAGAACAGCTGCTGGGTGACCCATCTAAAGCAAAAAAATTGCTGGGATGGAATCCGACTTCTACGTCGTTTGAAGAGCTCGTGGAAATCATGGTTACGCATGACTGTAATTTATTAAAGGAAGAAAAGAGCGCCATCACTGAGTATTAATGGAAGCGGGTTCCTTAACGGATGGGGGGGATGAAGTCCAATGGTGACCTTAAATGATAAAGTCAGCGTCATAATTCCAACATACAATCGTTCAGAGCTGCTGAAAAAGGCGGTGAAAAGTTTGGAAAGCCAGAGTCATCAAAATATTGAAATCATCATTATTGATGATTTTTCAACTGATGACACAGAAAAAGTTGTCGAAGAGATGAACGATGTCCGCATCGTCTATTTGAAGCATGACATCAATAAAGGCGGGTCGGAAGCCAGAAATACCGGCATCAAAAGAGCCACGGGGAGATTTATAGGCTTTTTGGATTCTGATGATCAATGGCTTCCTGACAAATTGGAAAAACAGCTGCAGCTATTTAAGGATCAGCCGGATGTAGGTGTGATCTATACGGGAGTTCAAGTAGTCAATGAGAACAATCAGCCTACCCGTAAAATAGTGCCGGCATATCGTGGGGATATTTTGCCAAAGTTGTTCGAGTCTAATTGTATCGATACGACTTCATCGGTATTGGTGAAAAGGGAAGTGCTCGAGCAAGTGGAGGGGTTTGATGCCGGTTTGCCAAGTTGCCAGGATTGGGATTTGTACATAAGGCTGGCGCAAGTGACCAAATTCGATTTTGTCAAAGAAAGCATGGTGCTGTTTTATCACCATAGCGGTGAACGCATCACTACTAATAAAAAGTCAGTGCTCAACGGCCATTTGAGCATTTTCGAAAAATATAAGAATTTGGCAAAAAAACAGAAAAAGTCGACTTATCACCGTTTTACTTTGACCATTTGGAAAGTGATTTTCCGTACAGGAATTGTTGGCCAAAACAAAGAAACTGTTCGTCTATCCAGAGGTATATTGGCTGATGGTTTTAAGGATGAACGCATGTCTTTGAAGTTTCTGTTTTATTACCTATCCACTTTTTTACCTTTGAAGGCTTTATCCTATCTCTACACACAATCCAAAAAAAACAACAAAAAATCCCGCCTGTTATCCGTTACTACGCCTTCCTGAAAAGGAGTCCCGCGGATTGGGATGCATTTGGTTGTTGGAGAAGGGAATTATAAATAAAGGAATGAGACGATGGAAAAGCATATTGAGGCCGATGATCGATTTGAAAAAGTCCTGTTTATCATCGTCAATCTACTAACTGGGATTTCAGTGATCTATTACTTGCTTCAGGCAGGAAAGGTTTTCAATACCGATGATCCATGGAACCTGTTCATTTTAATTATTTTTTCCTTTAAATTTATTATGGACATTTATGTCTTTAAAGTGGGATTTGCCAGTTTTTCATTGGTTTTGCTGTTTTTGCCGATCATCAGCATACTCGGCTTCGGTCCAGTTGGAGAAGTTCAGCCATTGTTCAATGACCGCACCCATCTTATCGAAAAGCATTTCTACACTTTGGCTTTTGGTGCGTTGTTTTTCTATTACATCTGGTCGATCCTGCTTTGGATGACCAATAAAACTTATCGAAACTATGATGCCAAAATTCTAACTTTTTATTCGGGAACAGTTCACAGTTTATTGGCCACATGGTTTTTCAGTGCGTTAGCCATCGTCTCTTCAATCATTTATTTGCCGGATCTTCCGGGTGGAGCCTATCACGATCTTTCGCCCAGTTTGTTGCCTGGGAATGCCTGGAACTCAGTTGTCGTCATCTCGTATTTCTTTGTTCTGATGGGTGTCAAAGGAAGCGCCATTCGGAAATTTGCGATCCTATTTGTGCCATTTTGGCTGCTGTCGCATTATGCGCGCGTCGATATTTTAGGGCTGCTGCTGATTTTATACCTGCTTTTGACGGCTACAAAAAGAGCGGGAGTCATAAAATCAAAATTCTCGTTTAAAAAAGCCGCATTGATTGCCGGGGGTTTGTTGGTATTTTCATATCTAGGCCTGGTCCGGCATTCTGGATTGATTTTTGATGTAGAAGCTATTTTAGATTCTGTGTTTATTCTCATCAATTATCCTACTGTTCAGGATCTCGTCTATTCTACAGCTGCAGCTATTGAAGTAACTCATACTTACGGCAACTATTACACGCTCATCGATTATATTCCTCAGTTGATTCCATCTTTCTTTGGCATTGAGGCACAAAGTCCACAAGCAGCCCATCTTGTTGCTTCGCTTATTCATACCAATTATGGGTTGTTTGTCTACGGGGAATACTACTTGAACTATGAAATTATGGGACTGATTTTGGCGCCATTCACAACATATGCCATTATTTTTGTGCCAGCTTATGTGATGAAGAAGTTGTTTGGAGATTTTGGCATGGCTCTGGGATATTATTGGATAGTTTTGACCATTGCGCGGGTGTTTTGGTACGGCTATATCTATTACATCAAACCGCTGATCATTATTCTGCCAATTTTCGTCATTATTTATCTGGTCATAGCCTCGTTCGAGAAGGACTTGGTGGACAAGCCGGCGTTAAAATCCACTGAACCGCATTAGTGCTGGTGGGTGGATCAGGTTTAGGAACTTGCCTCTGAAAATGCAGGGCAAACAGATGTCAATTATTGAGAGGTGATTTAACATGGCTGGAACAAAAAAGGGGAATTTGATTTTTGTCGGGCCTTTGCCTCCTCCTATATTGGGAGAAAGCATCGCTCTGCAATCCTTATATAAATCAGAAAAACTCCATCAGCGGTATAAAGTAAAAAAAATTAATTTGAGCCGTAAGGATTTCGAACATCCGGGGGCTCTTTCTTTTGATAAAGTATGGACCGATTCTTTTGCCATTCTTTATTCTGGATTGCTGTCGCTTGCCATGAAGAATCCAATCCTGTATATCTCCATTTCTCAGACGAAAATGGGCTTGCTGCGGGATTGTATAATGATTCAGGCGTGCAAGTTGCTCGGTCGCGGAAAAGTGGTGACTCATCTGCATGGAAATAATCTCGGCGGCACCATTGATGCCACCTCCGGAATCACGCAAAAGTTCATCATCAATTCATTGAAAAAAATCGATGTAGGCATTGTACTGGGCGGGAAGCTATCTCCTAATTACCGTGGCCATGTTAAACGGGTGGAAGTGGTGTCCAATGGCATACCTGCCGACTTTATTCTCAAAAGCGAAGTAGGGCTAGCCAAGAAAAAAGGGGCGATTTCCCTGCTGTATTTAAGTAACCTGATGTTCGAAAAAGGTTACGTCGAGCTGATCAAAGCAACTACTGCATTGGTCAAGGAAGGACATAATCTCCGACTGGATCTGGTCGGCGGCATCCAGAACGAAAGCGAATTCCTGGAAGTTAAACAATATATTGCAGCGAACGATATGGATCAACGCATCCAATACCATGGCCTTAAACAAGGGGAAGAGAAAAAACGCTTTTTCCTGGAGTCAGATATGATGGCTCTCCCAACCAAGTACAAGGTAGAAGGCCAGCCGATGTCTATTATTGAAGGCATGGCTGCAGGGCTGCCGATCATATCTTCGGATCGAGGAATTATTGCAGAATTGATCAAAGATTGTGGTGTCATAATCGAACCGACCGTGGAAGGCGTCAAAGCTGCTATCAAAGATCTGGTAGTCGATGATGCCGAACGCATGCGTCTCGGGCGAATGAGCCGGGAGACGTTTGAAGAGTTTTATACCGAAGATAAATATACTGATGCTTTGATTGCTATTTTTGACGAACTTTAAATGGGGAATGCCCATTTTTTCTGGGTGTTCTCCGGGAAAGGAAGGTCCATATGCTACGCAAAAAAAAGATCGTTTTTGTCATTAATTACTTTTACCCAGATCTCGCAGCTACCAGCCAGTTGATGACGGAACTGACAGGGCGCCTGCAGGACGATTTTGATATTACGGTAATTGCCGCGCAGCCGGGATACGCCGGTGAAAACCAAGGCAGCAAGAAACTTTTTGAAGAGGATTATTTAAATAGCATAAAAGTGGTTCGGATCAAACTGCCCGAGGTGAATAAAAACTCCAAAGCCAGTCGGATAAAATACATCTCTTCTTATTTTTTATTGGCAAATCTCGCATTGCTGAAGGAGAAAGGAACAGATGTCATTTTCACAATTTCCCAGCCGCCGGTATTGGGCGGGTTGATCGGGACCATTGGCAAGCTGTTGAAACGTTCGCGGCATATATACAGTGTCCATGACTTTAATCCCGAGCAGGCACAGGCTGTAGCGTATACGAACAATCAGGCCATTTTCAAAATTGCCAAAGCTGTCGATAAGCTGAATTGCAGCTATGCCGATCAAGTGCTGCTGGTAGGGGAAGATATGGCTGAAACCTTGAGAGGGCGTTTTGTAGATAAAAAAGTGCCGAGCCATACTGTCATCAGCAATTGGACGGATGAACATGCTATTGTTCCGCTTGAAAAAGATGAACCGGCCATACGTGAATTCCTGGAAGCGCATGGGCTGGATAATAAATTTATCGTCATGTATTCAGGGAACTTAGGTCTCTACTATGATCTAGAGAACTTAATTGGAGTGTCCAAGCAATTTACGGATCAGCCTGATCTTGTCTTCTTGTTTATCGGGGAAGGTGCTGTCAAGCAGCGGATACAGGAATATGCGGTTCAAAACAATCTTGAAAACGTCAAATTTCTTCCGTATCAGCCGAAAGAGTTTCTTAAGTATTCGCTGAATGCGGCGGACGTTCATTTAGTGGTCAACCAAAAAGGCATTAAAGGAGTTTCTGTACCGAGCAAGATTTATGGCGTCATGGCAGCGGGCAAACCTGTTTTGGGCGTATTGGAGCAGGGCAGTGAAGTGCAGCGCCTGATTTTTGAAAGCGGAGCAGGCGTTGTCATCGAACCTCAAAACTACCAGGGCGTTGTCCATGCAATCAACTATCTGCGAAGCTTGGATCCTGCTGAATTGAAGAAGATGGGACTCAAAGGCCGCGCTTACCTTGAAAAAAACCTGACGAGTGATGCGTCCATCAACAAATACCGTGACGTGCTGCAGGCTATTGCGGGCACTCCGCAGCTGGGAACTTCTTATCAGTCCCAGTCAGAGCACTACAAAGAAGCTGTCAATAAAAAATAAGTCCATTTAACCAAACCGCTTTCATGGAATCAATCGATTCCATGAAAGCGGTTTTTCTGCGGCAAAATTTGCAGAGAAAATGCAGGTTGTTAACGATAATACTGTGGTTTTACTCGAACGACAAAAAAAATGTCTTTAATTTCTAAATAATATGAAAAATAAAAAAACTATAAATGCCTTGGTGTGAGTGGTTTCAAGATCGAAAATAGGTAAATATATCTGATATTTCTAATTAATTAGAAAATTATATTGAATTATTAGGTATTTATATATATAATACGTGTATACCTTTTTAGAATTACATGTAAATAGGATTACTTATTTTGGAGAGTAGATATATATTACCTATGGGGTGATGTAAAAAAATAACTTTCTTTAAATGAGTAAGTACAAAGAACTGTTATTAACTTAAATTAGCAGACGGAGAAGGAGGGCATAATTATGAGATTGGTATTGTTGTCGGGGGGATCGGGGAAGCGCCTATGGCCACTTTCCAACGATGCGCGTTCAAAACAGTTTCTTAAGGTGTTGAGTGATGAGGATGGCAATAAAGTTTCCATGGTTCAGCGAGTCTGGAAACAAATCGAGGAAACAGGCATGGCTGGAAATTCCATCATTGCCACCAGCAGCTCTCAAGTGGATATGATCAAAACCCAATTGGGGCAAGATGTCCATGTGGTCACTGAACCCGAGAGAAGAGATACGTTTCCAGCAATCGCTCTGGCAGCTGTTTATCTTTATTCGGTTCAGAAATGCAGTCTTGACGAAGTGGTGGGAATGCTGCCGGTAGATCCATACGTTGAGAACCGATTTTTTGGCCGCGTTCAGGATCTGGAGAGAGCCTTGCTTGATTCGGGGGCGGACTTGGCGCTGATGGGAGTTAAGCCGACTTATCCTTCTGCAAAATACGGTTATATTATTCCAGACAAAAAGCTGGGTGATTCGTATTTGACGGTCGATTACTTTAAAGAGAAACCGACGGAACAACAGGCGGAAGAGCTGATCGAACAGAATGCCTTATGGAACTGCGGTGTGTTTGCTTTCAGGCTCGGCTACATTATCGATCTATTGAAAGAGCGTGGCATGCCGACCGAATATCATCAGTTGCTAAGAAATTACCACCGGCTGCCTAAAAATAGTTTTGATTATGAAGTGGTTGAGCGTGCGGCTCACATTGTCTCTCTGCCATACGATGGCTATTGGAAAGATTTGGGTACCTGGAATACGCTGACAGAAGAAATGGCAGTTCAGGTGACAGGCAAGGGGATCATTGGGAAAGGGGTGGAAAATTCCCATATCGTCAATGAACTTGATATTCCGATTACCTTGCTCGGCTTGGATAATGTTGTGGTGGCGGCAAGTCCGGATGGGATATTGGTGACCGACAAAGATGCCAGTACCAAAGTGAAAGAATATGTGGAAGGTTTTAATAGCCGGCCGATGTACGAAGAACGCCGATGGGGCTGGTATCGGGTGTTGGAATATACAAGGTATGCGGAAGGCAACGAAGTTCTGATCAAACGATTGGGAATAAATGCCGGGAAAAATCTCAGCTACCAAATGCACTACAAGCGCAGTGAAGTATGGACCATCGTAAAAGGCGAGGGCATTTTTGTTTTCAATGATCAATTGAGCCATGTCAGAACAGGAGATGTTATTCATATCCCGCTTGGAGCTAAACATACGTTGAAAGCGACCACTGATATGGAAATAATCGAAGTTCAAACAGGCAGCGAATTGATTGAAGAAGATATTTTCCGCACTTCAAACGAATGGGAAGAAATCGAAGCGATCTGCAAAGTTAAAATAACTGCTCGCCATGGATAACGGGTGGGGAAAATTTTGTAATTAGTAAGGTGCTTGTTATTCCGTGGAGGAGGGGAGTTCATGTATAAGGAACCTGTTTTTTTAAAGCCGGTTTTCCAGGAGCGGATTTGGGGTGGGGAAAAACTTCAAAAACTATTTAATTACGATATTCCTTCGCAAACGACAGGGGAAGCATGGGTCATTTCAGCTCATGAAAATGGGCCATCCATTGTTATGAATGGCGAGCTGCAGGGGAAAAGTTTGTTGGAGGTTTGGCAAAACTATCCTCAGTTATTCGGCTCTGAAACCACCGACAGTGATTTTCCGCTGCTGGTGAAAATTCTCGATGCCAACGATCAGTTATCTGTTCAAGTGCATCCGGATGATCATTATGCCCAAGAGCTAGCCCATAAACCATTTGGAAAAACAGAATGCTGGTATATTTTGGATTGTGACGAAGATGCTGAAATTATAATCGGGCACCAGGCACAATCGCGCGAAGAGTTTCAGCAACTGGTAAGCAAAGGGGAATGGCACAAGCTATTTCAAAGCATCAAGGTGAAAAAAGGGGATTTTGTTTACGTGCCAAGCGGAACGCTGCATTCGATCGGCAAAGGGATCGTTATTCTGGAGACGCAGCAAAGTTCGGATATTACATTTCGGCTGTACGATTATGATCGTGTAGATCCGGAAGGCAAGAAGCGGGAGCTGCATTTAGAAGAAGCGATGGCGGTAATGACCTGTCCGCATCAGCAAGTTATCCAAAGCAACCTGAAAGAGCAGTTGAACAACCTGGAGTCGACGCGGTTGATTGAAGGTGAATATTTTACGGTATACCATTGGCTGCTTGGCGGAAAAGTTGAAGTGCCGTTAACGACCGGGTTTTTACTGGTCAGCGTTATTGGTGGCGCGGGGCAGATTGTGACAGAAGAGAGTGTATCGACAGTGAGGAAAGGGGACAATTTCATTGTTCCAGCGACTATCGGCAATTACTTTATAGACGGAGATTTAGAAATGATCGTATCACATACTTAAAAACGTCTACAATTATCTGAATATTAGAATATATATTTTGCTGTAAAAAGCCTCGGATAAATTAAAATAATAAGCAAATAGAACTAATTAAACCGTTTAAATTAATAATTCTTAATAATTAAACTATTTTTTAGGGACTATCGATGTTACAATGGGACAATATTTAGTCAATTGATTGCTAAAGAACCTGTTTTTTGATAACAAAAAGGTTCGATCCCATTTGAAAAGATAGAAATCGGTGTTCCTGAAATAAATCAAAGGCGGGTGGATTGTATGGTGAAAAAGGTAAGAAAAGCAATTATTCCAGCAGCCGGTTTGGGTACGCGATTTCTTCCGGTAACTAAGGCAATGCCTAAAGAGATGCTGCCAATCGTAGACAAACCAACGATTCAATACATTGTTGAAGAAGCCATTGCTTCGGGCATCGAAGACATCATCATTGTTACGGGAAAAGGAAAACGTGCAATTGAAGACCATTTCGATAAGAATTTTGAGCTGGAAGATAATTTGTTTAAAAAAGGCAAGTTTGAACTTCTTGAAAAAGTTCAGCATACCTCTAATGTAGAGATTCACTATATTCGCCAGAAAGAGCCTAAAGGCTTAGGGCATGCTGTCTGGAGCGCACGCAAGTTTATCGGAAATGAGCCGTTTGCTGTCCTCCTAGGTGATGACATTGTAAAAGCGGACAAGCCTTGTTTAAAACAATTGATCGACCAATACGACAAACTGCAATCGTCTATTATCGGAGTACAGCAGGTGCCCGATCATGAAACCCATCGATACGGCATCATCGATCCAAGTGGAGTGGATGGGCGCTGCTATCAGGTCAGCAACTTTGTAGAAAAACCGATACCAGGTACAGCTCCTTCCAACCTGGCAATTATGGGACGCTATATTTTAGATCCTGAAATTTTTGATTTTCTTGGGACCCAAAGTGCAGGGGCAGGAGGAGAAATCCAGTTGACGGATGCTATCCAAAAGCTGAATAAGGTGCAAAGCGTCTACGCTTATGACTTTGAAGGCAAACGCTATGATGTGGGTGAAATGCTTGGTTTCCTGCGTACAACCATTGAATTTGCTTTAGACAGTCCGGAATTTGGAAAAGACGTAGAAAGCATCATCAAGGAATTGATGGCTGAAAAATCAGCTGCACCACTATTTTAATTTGGGGGCCTCCGTATGAATATAAGTGTAATTGGAACTGGATATGTCGGATTGGTAACTGGTGTGAGTTTGTCTGAAATTGGCCATCACGTGATCTGCATCGACGTTGATGAAGACAAAGTCACAAAAATGAAGAAGGGGATTTCTCCCATCTATGAACCTGGTCTTGGTGAATTGATGACAAAGAACATCAATGAAAAGCGTCTTAGCTTCACGACAAGTCACCGAGAAGGACTTCAGCAGGCAGTTGTTGTCTATATTGCAGTAGGAACCCCGGAAAACAAAGATGGCTCTGCTGATTTATCTTTTGTGGCTCAGGCTGCCAAAGACATTGCTGAGAATGTCAAACACGATGTCATTGTTGTTACAAAAAGTACAGTTCCTGTAGGGACAAATGCCATGATCAAGGAAATCGTTCAAACTCATTTGTCTGAAGGGCTCCAGGTCGAGGTCGTATCGAATCCTGAATTTTTAAAAGAAGGATCGGCAATTCATGATTCTTTTCATGGAGACCGAATTGTCATTGGTGCGGACAATGAACAGGCATTCAGCATAATTGAGGAGATTAATCAGCCATTCAGGGTGCCTATCTTTAAAACAGATATAAAAAGTGCAGAAATGATTAAGTACGCATCGAATGCATTTTTAGCAACGAAAATCAGTTTTATCAATGAAATCTCCAATATTTGTGAATTGTTGGGGGCCAATATAGAGAATGTATCAACGGGAATGGGATTGGATCAACGGATTGGCAGCCAATTTCTAAAAGCGGGAATCGGCTATGGCGGATCTTGTTTTCCAAAAGACACAAAAGCCTTGATACAAATTGCGGGGAATGTCGAATATGAGTTTGAGTTGCTGAAAGGCGTGGTCAATGTCAATAAAAAACAGCAAGGGATATTGATCGGCAAGTTGAACGACTGTATACCAGTCATTTCAGGTAAAAAAATAACTGTGCTGGGGCTGGCTTTCAAGCCGAACACAGATGATATGCGGGAGTCTGCATCTATTCTGATTACCGAAGAATTGATAAAGCTGGGAGCAGAGGTTGTAGCTTATGATCCAATTGCAATGGACAATGCTAAAACCATTTTGAGTTCGAAAGTTCAATACGCAGATTCAATTGAAAGAGCGGTTGACAATAGTGATGCTGTACTGATTTTAACCGATTGGGATGAAATTAAGAACGTTGAACTGGCTGTATTCCACAACATGAAAAGGCCACTCGTTATTGATGGAAGAAATTGTTTTACGCTAGAAGCTATGGAGAAAAATGGAATTGATTATCATTCGATCGGCAGACCAGTTTCAGCAAAACTGATTGAAGCAGCGCCCATCTGATTGATAAATGGAATTTAAGATGAAAGTGGTGATTCAAATGTCAGTGTCCGCTCCTGAAAAAGAAAAACTGGATGTTAATACGAGATATCGGGAAATGGTGTTTGAAAGCGTCAAGACCAATACCAGCAATGGATATTTATATACAAAACGTTTTCTGGATATTGCCGGCTCGTTAATGGGGTTGGTTATATTGATTCCCTTATTTCTCATAGTCAGCTTGCTGATTAAACTGGAAGATCCTGATGGTCCGATATTCTTCAAGCAGAAAAGAGTCGGCAAGCATGGCAAGTCTTTTGATATGTATAAATTCCGTTCTATGGTGTGCAATGCGGAAGATTTAAAGGCCTCGCTGCTAAAACAAAATGAAGCATCAGGCCCTGTTTTCAAAATCAAAAGCGATCCGAGAATTACTAAAATCGGAAAATTCATCAGAAGAACCAGCATTGATGAATTGCCGCAGTTGGTGAATGTGCTCAAAGGCGATATGAGCATCGTAGGGCCAAGGCCAGCTCTGCCTGACGAAGTGGCTCAGTACACAAACTATGAAAAACAGCGTATTAGTGTTACGCCGGGCTTGACCTGTTTTTGGCAGGTTAACGGAAGAAGCAATATCAGCTTTCAGGAATGGGTCGAAATGGATTTGGAATATATCCGCAATCGCAATACAGTGATGGATATTAAACTTATCTTAAAAACTATTTTGGTGCTATTTGGATCGAAAGATGCCTATTGAACGAAAAGAAACCTTCATTGGATGCCCGGGCTTTACTGAAGGCGATCATAAGTTAAAGCATGGGACATCAATTAGTTCGATTGATGTCCCATAGCCGATTGTTTGAACAACAAGAAGCCGAGGGTTTTGTTGATGCCCGAAACTTATGCTTTCGTGCACTTGTACATTTCTAATCGAAAGGAGGGGATGGCGAAATGATAGAAACCATCAGTCTGCGTGAAATTTACTTGATCTTAAAGAATCGGATGCGGCTGATTTTGGCCATTACCATCGCATTCATGATTGTTGCAGCATTGATATCGTATTACATGCTAACACCCATCTATCAAACATCTACTCAGCTTTTGGTCAGTCAGCAACAGGCGGAAGCCGGGTTTGACAGTGAAAGTATTGAAACAGATTTACAATTGGTCGGTACATACAGTGAAATCATCAAAAGTCCGATCATACTTGAGCAAGTGATTAGCCAATTGGGATTGGAAATGTCCTATGAAGAGCTAAATGAAAAAATAACTGTGGAAATTGCAGAAAGCTCTCAGCTGCTCAACGTGGTTGTAGTAGATGCAGACCTTACTGCGGCTGTTGAAATTGCAAACAGTACAGCCGAAATTTTCGAAGTGGAAATTTTGGAATTAATGAATGCAGATAATGTTTCAATCCTGTCACCAGCTGTGGTCATGGAGAATCAGACACCGGTATCGCCAAATCCTCCATTGAATATTTTACTGGGTGCTATTGCCGGCCTGCTGATTGGAACGGCTATCGCTATGATTTTACGCTATTTGGATACAACGCTTAGAGTAGAAAAAGATATACAGGATGTGCTGGGGATTCCTGTACTCGGAGCCATCTCACCGATGAACGAAGAAGAAGACATCCCGGCAAATGAGCCGATTGCCTTTAAACGCAGGGAGGCATAAATGAATGGTGAAAAAAAAGAACAAACCGGAAGTGAAAAATCGAAAGCTGATTGCATTTACTAATCCGAAATCGCGGGTGTCAGAACAGTTCAGAACCTTGCGGACCAATATTCATTTTTCTTCTCCTGATGGTGATATTCGGTCATTGGCCATCACTTCTGCCTCGCATTCTGAAGGAAAGTCGACTACCGCTTCGAATTTGGCAATTGTGTTTGCTCAAGAAGGCAAGCGTGTGCTTTTCATTGATGCGGATATGAGAAAACCAACCATGCATGATACATTTAAAATTACAAATAACCGTGGGCTTTCAAATGTACTGGCCCGCCAGATTGCGTTGAAAACGGCGATTCAGCCAGCTGGAATTGAAAATCTGGATCTTTTGCCGTGTGGACCAATTCCGCCGAATCCGGCAGAATTATTGAGTTCCCATAGCATGGACCTGCTTTTTGAACAGGGACTGGATGTTTATGATCTGCTGATCTTTGATACGCCACCTGTTTTGTCTGTTGCGGACAGTGTGATTTTAGCGAACAAATGCGAAGGCACTATCCTGGTAGTGAACTCAGGGAAAACAGAACGAGAGCATGCCATCAGAGCAAAAGAAGCAATTACAGCTTCACCAAAAACCCGCTTGCTCGGAGCAGTGATCAATAATGTTAAAGTCCAAAAAAAAGCTGACTATGCGCAGTATTATGGGACGGAATGATAATTGTGAGTCCATAAAAAAAGTTCAATCAGTTTTTTGATTGAACTTTTTTTATGGACTTATTCCGAACGTTCTTGCAGGTTGATGGGCCGAATGGTTCCCCAACTGGAGACATCAATTGTTACTTGCAGGTTTTGCGCCGCCTCTAGTTGAGGGCCAAGCCCCTGCTCTACATAAAACTGTTCCAGTTGAGGGGCTGTGACGCTCCCGCCATAAACTGATCCCTCGATAGCTCCGAAAAAGGACTCGTTATCGATTCGGTCAATGACGGCATAGCCATCATCGCCTTTTTTCAAAGTGAAGTACACGGAACTGTCGTCTGTGACGGAAGACGTTTGCAAGTCTGGGTATTGCAGCATGACGTATTCTCCATAGAACGGATCGAACGGATCAAAGGGTTCAGCTCTTAAAACATATTGCTCGCCGAACCAGGAAGCTGCGTAATAACTTGCAAGCAGAATTACGACAACCGCGGTTTGGATGATTGGAAAGAGCCAGGATTTCATGGCTTGACACCTTCTTTCCTGCGATTAATCCACCAGGCTATAGCTGACAACAGGAACAACAGCAACGCACCGATTAAGAAGAAAAGTGACATGTCGAGCCGGTCCCATGCATAAATGATGTAAATAACAAACTGGACAACGATGAAGTAGACAAAGCCCAATCCCAAAGGTTCATTTTGCCGCTGGGCAATAATCAAATATGCGAGTGCGGACAATTCGGCAACTACTGTCAGTCCGATTGCTGTTTCGTCAAAGAGCAGCAATCCAATGGATCCGGCAATCGCAATCCACATGAGGGAGCGGAATTTGAAAAAGCAAAGTACAAGAACGCCAACTCCGGCGATGGCTAAAGCGATGGCCTCTGCCATATGGCTAGCGTCAATTATGCTGATAAACGTTTGTCCACGCACTGCCAAATATGCTACCAGCAACATCCCTGCTGCCAGCAAATAAAGTGGTCGAATCGTCCGCTGTTTGTTTTCAGGTGCAATGAGCAGGAGCAGGACAAGGGCGAACAAGGTCCAAATCGGCCACAGCGAGCTGTCATAATCCACTAGACCCCACAGCATGAACCCGGAAGCGAATAGCAGAATCCAGCTAAAGGCTACCGGTGCAAAACTTTTGCTGAAGTAAAACCACCCTGTAGCAATGGCGATGAAGATGCCCCATTCCAGCCATCCGATGTCAGGCAGAAATGATATCAGCACAGCGCCGCCAAAGAGAAAGCCGATGACGGAGTAAATGAGGTTTTTCCAATAAAAGAAATGGGCAAGCGCTGCAAGAAACATCGCCCATGGCAAAGCGGAATTTGCCAATGGAAAATGAAAAGTCTGTGCCGCGACCAGTAAAGTCGCACCAAACATCGCCAGCCCAATCACCCTAAAGAGCAGTGGGGAACCAAAAGCTTTTTTCTCCGAGAAAAGAGCGATACTGTAGAAAATCCACATTAAAGCCAGCATTAGCATTACTTTTGCGAGATCCGGTATTGCCTGCCAATTGGCCGCAATAAAACTGAAAATCGCCAGAGAGAAGAAAATCAAGCCAATCATCAACAGCAGCGGCAGCTTTTTAGGGGCGGGCTGACGCTTTTCAAAGGCTAAAATCTGCTCTGTTGTTTCTTGATCCAGCAGACCTGCCTGTTGCCATTGCTTCAGTTTTTGCTCGGTGTCCATGCTGATTCCCCCATTCTATTTACCCTCATTATATGCTTAAATTATGCAATGAGATAGGTAATTGATTGCATGAAAAAAGAAAACATCAGACAGCGGATCATTCCGTGTCTGATGTTTTCTTAGTCCCAGAGCTTCACCACGACAACATCGTCAATTACGCGAACGGCATTTGGCGATGGCCACGCCTCCATCTCTTCAAACCATACTGTAGCTGCAATTTTCTGGCGTTCCTGCTCAGAAATGAAATCATATTTAACACCAAAATAGTTTTTCATTAAGGCGCTGTAATGATAAGGGAGTGGAACGATGCTTTGCCCCAAAGGTCCCGTCATTCTTGGGATATTGTCGGGAATATCTTCTGTGCTTAATGGCGAGTCCAATTGCACACGTCCGATTAACGCCAGTTTTGATTCAGCCGTCACCCCTTCGGTTTGTTCCACTCTGCTGATCAGGCGGTTAACGAAGGCGGTTGATTTTTCGAATTTCAATTCCATATTGAGATAAGAAATATTCGAGATAAGGGCAAAGTTGAAGACTGAAACAAACACAATCACTACCGACAACCACGAAAATGTTTTAGCAGCCATTGTTGGGAGGGTCAGATGCTCATAGAAAAGCACCGGCAGCATGTAGAAACTGACAAGACCAAGCACCATCAGCATATGATAGACGACATCGGGTGAAACGAAATACAGCATATAGGCAGACACGGGCATCAGCAAAAGCAATGCCAGGGAAATCAATGTCATCCGAATACTAGTAAAGATGCGGTTCTGAATCAACAGCAGCACGAAGCCGACGGCAATCAACAGAAAAACAGCGACATTCAACCATTCAAATAAATTAATCGGCGAGTCTGTAGTGAATCCACGGAAAAAGAAAAAGGAGAAAGAATCATTTACTTGCTTGAAGCGTTCAAAAATGGAACCGCCGCTTTCGCCGACCGAGTCCAAACCCTGATAGCTTGTTATATTTCCGGCAAAAAAGGTGGAATAGAATTTGAAGTTTAGTGCATACATTGACATTCCGATTGCTCCCAAACCAAGGAAGCGAAGGACGTAGCTCTTCAATTGCTGGAAGGGAATCTTGCGGCCTAAGATTTCACTGATCAAAAAGATGATTATCACGGTAGATAGGAATGGCAGGTTGGCCTGGTAAACACCCATTCCCAAATAAAAAATGATCGAACCCGGGACAAATCCATATCTGTATTTTTTTGTGGTAAGCAAAGCCAGCATGGTGAGCAAAGAGCCGAAAATATAGCCGTCTGCAGTAAACATATACGAGAAGATAGACGCAATGGTCGGGAATGTGACGATTAAACCGCTAACTGCCACGATAGAAAAGGTTTTTTTCAATTGAAACAGTTCTATAAAAATTACAGCAATCAGCGCTAAGTAAAGAATAGAAAGCGTTCCGTTGATCCATGGCAAGTCGAAATAAGAGCTGATTCCGCTGAAAGGCGACAGAAAGAACCGGCCAGAACTCCCTTTCAGCTGGGGACTATACACATTGACGAGACTGTCATGGTTGGGAAGGATATTAGTGAAAACAAACATATGGCATAAAAACCCGATGATCACGGCTGAAAGAAAAGCGGTTTTCCATTGTGGTTTAATGATCAGTTTCAATTTCAATAGAAATTCTTCGGGCATTTCGATCGGCTCCTAATCTATTGCGATAATTTCACTCAAATTGGTATGTAAATTCCATTTCTAATAATATCAAACTTTGTTTGGAAAAAATAGGTCGTTTTTGTGGAGACCGCGAGTTTCGCTGTTTCTGCAATTTTTTTGGCACACCTGCTTCGGTGCCGGCGCAATCGCTTTGAACTGTCCAAATCAGCAGTCTTTTCAATACGAAGATTTGTTGCAGAAAACTGATTCGGAAAGGTTTGAAAAGGGAAAAAGAATAGGAAGAAGGCTTATGGCTGACAAGGTGAAGGGGTGGTTGGAAAAAATGATCATAGATCCATTGAACATGACTGCAAAGCAAAATTACAAATTATTGATTGGAAGTGTTGTGCCGAGGCCGATTGCCTGGGTATCGACTATGTCGACGGATGGCATAGCCAATTTAGCGCCTTTTAGTTTTTTTACAGTGGTATCGCGCAATCCGCCGATGCTGGCGTTTTCTGTAGGTGAAGGGGTCGAGGAACGTGCAGGTACGGTTAAGGACACATTGCAAAACATTCGTGAAAACAAGGAATTTGTCATTAATATCGTGACAGCGCCACTAGCAAATGAGATGGCAAAAAGCAGTGAACATATCGCCAGAGAAATTGATGAGTTTGAGTATGCGGGGTTGACTGCAGCGGAGTCCATTGAAATTTCCGTGCCGCGCGTTTTGGAGGCACCCATCAATATGGAATGCAAATTGCATGACATCATTCAATTGGGCGATGATCATTTGATAATTGGCAGACTCGTAAAATTCCATGTGAAAGATGAGCTGTATCAAAATGGCCGCATCAGTTTGGAAAAGCTTGCACCCATCGGCCGCTTAGCTGGAAATTACGCACCGGTGGAAACCATTTTTTCGTTGCCGATCGAAGATCTGGATAGCATACTGAAAACACCTGTTGATAAATCAGATAATCCGTAACGTGTTGCCGCTTTTGCTTATTCATTCGAATAACGGATAGCGGTTTTCTTATACAACAAAGATTAAGAAAGGAGTGTTTTGATGGGGTTAGATATCGGGAACGTCAGCTTTCGGCGATTGCGGCGCGAGCATTTGCCGCAGCTTTATGAATGGATTACAAAAGAACCGCCAGCCACCCGATTTTGGGGCTATGCACAAGGTGGCACATATGGCCAGTTTGTACAGGAATTCACGGACAGCATCAAGGGCAAGGATCCAACAAGGCCCTATATCATTTATTATGAAGAAACACCGATTGGCTATATCCAGACCTATCAATGGAGCGATTACCCAGGCTGCGAAAAGTACGAGGAGCTGCAAAAAGCTGCAGGATTGGATGTGCTGATCGGTGCCAAGAGCTACCGCAATAAGGGGCTGGGAACCAAAGTGCTTCATAAGTTTCTGAAAGAAATCATCTTTGCGGATTCGAAAATCCTATTCTGTGTCACGGATCCGGATATCCGAAATACAGTTGCAATCCGGGCCTATGAAAAAACTGGCTTCCAAAAAACGCGGCAGGTGGATGAAGTGCTGGATGAGCCAAGGCCGGTCATGCTGATGAGAGTGGGACGCAAAGAGGTGAAATAAGAAACCCGTTAGCCAGAGCGTTTCTGGCTAACGGGTTTTGGTCTGTTCATTGTCGGAGGCATCCTACTGAAGATTTTTTTTGCTTTCGAATATAGCCAAATCGATGGCATCAAGCGGTTTGCTGATCATTCGGCCATGTCCGACTGCAAGAAGCTGCGGATTTAGCTGGCGGATTTTCTGGGCGCTTTTAAGAGCTTCCTGTTTGTTCCATGTTGCAAAAGCCGGAAACGGAAACAAAGCTTTAAATGTACCGGATACAGCGATGCCCCCGCGCGTCTGGAGGGCATCCCCGGCAATCAGGAATTGGTTGCGCGTATCCAATAACGAAATAGAGCCTGGAGTGTGGCCGGGCGTACTGACCACTTTCAGGGAACCGACCCGATCGCCTTCTTCGAGCAAGCGATCCGGCTGCGTTTGAACGTTTTTAGGGACTCCGCCTTTGATTGGTGAATCAGGTTCATCTGGCAGCAGATTCGTGTCACCGGCAAGCAGACGCGCATCACGCCGTGACATGCTGACAACAGCATCCGGCCACTCGCGCTTGACGGCATCAAGTGCGCCGATGTGGTCGCCATGGGCATGGGTGATAATGATTTGGGTCAGCGGTTTTTTCATAACCTTGATCGACAATAAAATCTGTTTGGCATTAAATCCTAAAGCGGCATCGACCAAAGTCAGCTCGGTTTCTTCATCGACTATATAACAATTTACGGGGAAAAACCGGGGCATGAACGTCAATTGATAAACAGGTCCTTTTTTCGTCATCTGCACAGCCAACCAGCTCCTTATGGATGATGTAAGTTAGTTCCAGTTTACCCTGTTTGGCAAGGTTGGGAAAGGTGTTCTGACAGTAAAAGATGGCGAAGGGACATTATTTATTCGATTGGACAGTATATCCAAAAAATGAAAAAAATACTCTGGTTTCTGAAGAATTCATAGCAATAACAGACTTTTTGATGCCTGCTCCTTATAATAAAGAAAAAGGGAGGCGTATTCATGAAATATTTCGCGGTATTACTGCCCATGAAAGACGCTGATAAGAGCCGGGAGTTTCGGCCGCAGCATTTGGCGTTTTTGGAACACAAACGGAGCAATGGCCAAGTGGCAGCCAATGGAAAGTTTGCAGATGGTTCCGGTGGACTGGTCATTTACAGGGCTGAATCATTCGGAGCATGTGAAGCTTTGGTAAAGAAGGATCCATATGTTGTAGAAGGTGCCAGGAAATACGAAATCTTTGAATGGGAAGCGGTTTGGGCGGATAATGCTGAGTAAAGGGCATGGAACAATTTGAGGAGGAAAACCGGTGCATGAGTTAAACGGTGTTTTGCCAGTTTTGCGCAATATGAAAGAATTTGAACGCTTGCTCGACAGCGATCACGAATACATCATTTTTTTGGAGATTCGGCTGGCGCAGCTGAAACAGTTAGTGCAGGCAGCGAAAAAAGCCAAAAAGAAAGTTATCCTCCACGTGGATTTGATTCAGGGACTGAAGACAGATGCTTATGGATTCGAGTATTTGGTGAGGGAAGTCAAGCCGGATGGCATCGTGTCGACTCGCAGCAATGTCATCGCTTTGGCGAAGAAAAATAATTTGCTGACGATTCAGCGTCTTTTCCTGTTGGACAGCCAAGCGCTTGAGCATAATATTAAGCTGATCAATCAGGTCACTCCCGATTATATCGAAATTCTGCCCGGGATCATCCCGTCGGTCATCAAAGAAGTTTTTGATAAAACGGGCATCCCGGTCATTGCAGGCGGACTGATCCGGACAAAAGAAGATATTCAGTTGGCATACGATGGCGGGGCTAAAGCCATTTCAACCTCTCAGCCCGAACTTTGGGAAATATAAATTGTTGACAGCGTTTTCATAAACTGGTAACTTAGTATTTACAAGTTAAGAGCTGTGTTGGAGAAATGGAGACCCACACTGAAATGAGCGCTTCTCGCGGAGAAGCGGCTCGGTTCAGCGTGGGTCTTTTTGCGTTTTCTGAAAAACGGTTCTCAACTGAAAAGCAAAGGGGTGCAAAACAATGACGGAATTTTTAGCGGAATTAGTCGGTACGATGATTTTAATTATTTTTGGAGCCGGCGTAGTAGCAGGAGTGGTATTAAAGGACTCAAAAGCTGAGAACAGCGGCTGGATCGTTATTACGATTGCTTGGGGACTAGCCGTCACGATGGGAGTTTACGCAGTGGGCAGTTTTTCAGGAGCTCACTTGAATCCTGCAGTCACACTGGGGTTTGCAGCTGTAGGCGATTTTCCTTGGGCGAAAGTGCCGGTTTACATCATCGCACAGATTCTTGGTGCAATTATCGGTGCCGCCATCGTCTTTTTCAATTATTTGCCGCATTGGAAGCAGACTGAGGATGCCGAAACGAAATTGGGAGTATTCGCAACAATTCCTGCAATCCGCCGTCCATTTTCGAACTTGGTCAGTGAAATCATCGGGACTGCAGTTTTGGTCATGGGCTTGCTGTTTATCGGAGCCAACGAATTTACAGAAGGCCTGAATCCATTGATTGTCGGGGCATTGATCATGGCGATCGGGATGTCGCTTGGCGGCACGACCGGCTACGCGATCAATCCTGCGCGTGACCTTGGACCCCGCATTGCACATGCATTGCTGCCGATTCCGGGTAAAGGAAAATCGGACTGGTCTTACGCCTGGGTGCCGATTGTCGGACCTATATTCGGCGGTGTTTACGGAGCCTTATTCTATAAAGCCTTGTTCACTGGTGCATATGGTTTGCCATTTTGGGCAATGACAGCTGCCTTGTTCCTGGTTTTATTCGGGGCAGCAAGTGTAGAATTGAGAAAAGAGCGGACAACCGCTGATAAATTAGAAGAAAAAATCGTTTCATAACCCATTGGAGGAGATTGTTTTGACTAAAGATTATATTTTATCCATAGACCAGGGCACTACAAGTTCACGTGCCGTATTACTGAACCATAAAGGTGAAATTTTTGAAACAGCCCAACAGGAGTTCCAGCAGTTTTTCCCGAAACCGGGCTGGGTAGAGCATGATGCCAATGAAATCTGGACATCTGTTTTAGCCTGTATCGCTGAAGTGCTGCGCAAATCGGATGTCGATCCGAGCCAAATTGCCGGCATAGGCATCACCAACCAGCGTGAAACGACAGTCGTTTGGGACCGCAACACAGGCAAGCCGATCTACAAAGCCATCGTCTGGCAGTCGCGCCAAACAGACGGCATCTGCAACGACTTGAAAGAGCAGGGCTTGAACGAATTGTTCCGCAAGAAAACAGGCTTGCTGATCGATGCTTATTTTTCTGGAACAAAAGTGAAATGGATTTTGGATAATGTCGAAGGCGCACGTGAAAAAGCGGACAATGGCGATTTGATGTTCGGTACGATTGATTCATGGCTTGTCTATAAACTTTCGGGCGGTGCAGCGCATGTGACGGATTACAGCAATGCATCCCGCACATTGATGTACAACATTTATGATCTGGAATGGGATCAGGAGCTTTTGGACATCCTGACAGTGCCGAAAAGCATGCTGCCTGAAGTGCGGCAGTCATCGGAAGTATATGCCAATACCATCAATTATCATTTCTTCGGCCATGAAGTGCCGATTGCCGGCATGGCTGGTGACCAGCAGGCCGCATTGTTCGGGCAGGCTTGCTTTGAAAAAGGCATGGCAAAAAATACTTATGGCACAGGATGCTTCATGCTGATGAATACCGGTGAAGAAGGCGTTGTATCAGAACACGGGTTATTGACGACTCTTGCTTGGGGTGTTGACGGTAAAGTTGAATATGCACTTGAAGGCAGCATTTTTGTCGCCGGTTCAGCAATTCAATGGCTGCGCGACGGTCTGCAGATCATTGAAAATGCACCGGAAAGCGAAGACTATGCGATGCAAGTCGAGTCAACAGAAGGCGTCTACATGGTTCCGGCATTTGTCGGCCTTGGAACACCTTACTGGGATACCGATGCACGCGGCGCCGTTTTCGGCCTGACACGCGGCACAACGAAAGCCCATTTCATCCGTGCAACGCTTGAGGCGCTTGCATATCAGACAAAAGACGTCGTAGATGTTATGATAGAAGATGCAGGGATTGAATTAAAGACTTTGCGTGTTGATGGCGGAGCAGTCGGCAATGATTTGCTGATGCAGTTCCAAAGCGACATTCTGGATGTTCCAGTGGAACGCCCGATGATCCAGGAAACAACGGCACTTGGTGCAGCTTATCTAGCTGGACTTGCGGTCGGATTCTGGAAAGACAAAGAAGAAATTGCCCAGCAATGGAAAATCGACAAAACCTTTACAAGCGAAATGCCGGCTGAAAACAGCGAAACACTTTACGCAGGCTGGAAAAACGCTGTAGCAGCAACACGTTCATTTAAACCAGTGAAATAACCTACAAGTTAATATCGAGAGATAAACGGCCGGAGACTATGAGAGACCAAGCCAGATGTGCAGAAGAAATTCTGCAGCTGTGCCTGGATCTCTCTTTTTATATGGAGAAACGGTTGTATGAGTTGAATAAGAACATAGTTTTACACCGCTTTGGGTAAAGAAAATCAGCTTAGTGCCTTGCAAAATAGGGTAGTCATGCAGGAGCAGATCAGTTTTCTCTATGCAGTCTTTCCATCGTTATTCCATCCACACACAAAAAAGGAGCAGATCAACTTATGAAATTTTCAAGCTTAAACAGAAATGAACGTTATGAACAAATGAAACAGACACAATTGGATGTCCTCGTTATTGGGGGCGGAATTACAGGTGCGGGCATCGCACTTGATGGAGCAGTGCGCGGCATGAATGTTGCTGTTGTAGAAATGCAGGATTTTGCGGCAGGTACAAGCAGCCGTTCGACCAAATTGGTGCACGGCGGTTTGCGCTACTTGAAGCAATTTGAAATCAGAATGGTCGCCGAAGTCGGCAAAGAACGCGAAATCGTTTATGAAAATGGACCGCATGTGACGACTCCGGAATGGATGTTGCTGCCGTTTTACAAAGGCGGAACGTTCGGGCCGCTCAGCACCAATGTCGGCCTGCGCGTCTATGACTTTTTGGCTGGCGTCAAAAAAGGCGAGCGCCGCAAAATGTTGAGCAAAGAAGAAACCCTGCGCCGCGAGCCTTTACTGAAGAAAAAAGACCTCAAAGGCGGCGGTTATTATGTGGAATACAAAACCGACGATGCACGCCTGACGATGGAAGTTATGAAAAAGGCTGTTGAAAAAGGCGCTTTGGCAATGAACTATGCAAAAGTAAAAAGCTTTATTTACGACAATGGCAAGACTGTCGGCATTCAGGTGGAAGACCAAATTGATGGAACAATCCACGAACTGTACGCGAAAAAAATCGTCAATGCAGCAGGACCATGGGTTGATACATTGCGTGACAAAGACCATTCGAAATTCGGCAAGACGCTTCAGCTGACAAAAGGCATTCACTTAGTCTTTGATGGCCTCCGCTTCCCATTAAAGCAGGCGATTTATTTCGATATGCCGGACGGCCGGATGGCATTTGCCATTCCGCGCGAAGGAAAAGTCTACGTGGGTACAACAGACACAGTTTATAAGCAGGACATCGCACATCCGACGATGACACTGGAGGACCGCAACTATGTCCTGAAAGCCATCGACTTTATGTTCCCTGAAGTGGCAATTACAGAAAAAGATATCGAATCCAGTTGGGCTGGTTTGCGTCCGTTGATCCACGAAGAAGGCAAGGACCCATCCGAGATTTCACGGAAAGATGAAATCTTTGTATCGGATTCCGGATTGATTTCAATTGCGGGCGGAAAGTTGACCGGCTACCGCAAAATGGGTGAACATATCATTAATTTAGTGGCAGAACAGCTGCATAAAGAAGAAGGCGTCAACTATCCGAAAAGCTCGACAAAGCGTTTGCCGATTTCGGGCGGCGAAGTGGGCGGATCGAAAGGTTTTGAATCGTTCATGGCGGACCGTATCCATCAATCGAGAGGCATGGGGCTGGCACCTGATACTATGCGAATGCTCGTCAATCGCTACGGGGCAAACGTGGACAAAGTTCTTCACTTCTATACAACCGGACTGGAAGAGGCGGCACGTGCCGGGCTGAATCAACTGGTTTACGCGATGCTGCGCTATTCAATGGAATACGAAGCATCATACAAGCCGATTGATTTCTTTATCCGCCGTACGGGTGCTTTGTATTTCGATATCCATTGGGTACATGCACATAAAGAAGCGGCCATCGCTTATATGGGCAGCACGCTTGGATGGACTGATGAGCAGGTTGCAGATTACCGCGCTGAATTGGAAGGCTTGCTGCACGAAGCCGTTCATCCTGTGGAAGTATCTTCTCAGAGCTTAAGCTAAATTCAACTCTATCCCACCTGCAATCATTAATTTGATTGCAGGTGGGATTTTTTTGATCTAGACTGGAAAAATTATTCTTTTGGGTTTATACTTATTAAAAATATCTGATTAGACGTAATATTGTGACTTTTAGATTATAGGAATAGGAGCCTTGCCATGAAGAAAACCATAAGTCTTTTTCTTGTTTTGCCGCTGCTCTTCACGGTCTTCACAGCTAATGAAAACAGAGTTTTTGCGGAAAAAGGTCCTCAGCAGGTGATTGTGAAATACAAGGAAAATTCTCAGTCTGCAGCCGCTGCAGCTCAGTCAGCCAACCAGAATGAAAAAGCGGAAATGGCTGCGCTTGAGGTGCCGGCAGGCGAAACTGCAGCTTCTTTTATGCAAGAGCTGAAAGCAAAAGGGGAGGTGGAATTTGTCGAGCCGGATTACCGCATTGAGCTGGCCTATACACCAAATGATCCGGAGTTTGCTAAACTTCAATACCATCATCAAAAGATTGAAACAGCCGCTGCTTGGAATCAGACAAAGGGATCAGCTGATGTGGTAGTTGCAGTGATCGATGATGGCATGGACCTGCTGCATTCCGAATTGGCAAATCAGTTTATTGCACCGTACGATGCGCTCAATAAGCAGGCAGGAACCATCAGTCCAGGTTTCCACGGTACGCATGTTGCAGGTCTGATTGCAGGATCGGCTGACAACGGCACATGGGGTGCTGGAGTGGCGCCGCATACGAAAATTATGCCGATTGATGTGTTTGACGATGGCGGTTACGCCTATACATCTGATTTGATTCATGGCATCGAACACGCCATAGCAGCAAATGTCGATATTATCAACATGAGCTTAGGATCTTATTATTACAGCAAAGCACTGGATCAGGCGATACAGCAAGCACATAAGGAAGGCATCGTTATTGTAGCGGCCGCAGGAAATGACGGAACGCGCAGCGCCCATTATCCGTCTTCCATGGCCAATGTCATTTCTGTCGGTGCTGTAACAAACAATGACACCAGTTCATTATTTTCCAATAAAGGGCCGTCCATTGATGTCACAGCTCCGGGAACGGATGTCTATTCCTCTTTGCCGAACAATCTTTTTGGCCCACTGAGCGGCACGTCAATGGCAGCGCCGATTGTTTCTGGTGTGGCAGCATTGATCAAAGCCGACCAGCCGTCCCTCAGCAACAAAGAAATTGAAAAGCTCATTTTTTCATCGTCGGATGATTTAGGAAAAGCTGGCAGGGACGATGTCTACGGGCATGGTCGAGTCAATGCCAGAAAAGCGCTGAAAAACTAAGAAAAAGCTGCGAAGCAATTCGCGGCTTTGAGCTTGTAGACAAAAGAGTATTTATGAAATTCAAAGAATGAATATTCATTTTAGCTTGTTTATACGGGATCCTGCGCTCCAGGCGGACGCTTTCCGCGGGCTTGCGCCGAACTAACTCGGACTTGGGTCCGAGTGGATTTCGGCACTTCGCTATCCCGCAGGAGTCGCCGCCTTGCGCTCCGGATCCTGGAGTGAGGTGATTTATCAGGCTTGTCGAAATCAGCGTCATGGAGAAACTGGCGAACAGGCTTCTCTATTTGATTAAAGCCGCATGCTCCCAACTGGGCTGGCCACGAGACTCCTGTGGCACAGCGAGAGCTGAAGACCCCGCAGGAACGCAGTGACGAGGAGGCTGAAGCTGAGCCCACGGAAAGCGAAGTGGCCGGACCGGTTGGGATGATACACTACTATTCATTTTGGTTAGATTTTGTCTACAGTCTGAAAGCCGCGAAGCAATTCGCGGCTTTTTTACGATGTTAGATAAATTAAGGCTTTTGAAATGTGGAAGTCGTTTTAAATAACCTATATAATAACAGAATGTTCAGAAAACTAATAGGCAGGTGAAAGCATGGTCGAGCTTCGGCAGAAAAGCTATTGGCAGATAGGAGTATTGAGCGGAGCCATCAGTGCACTGATTTATATGGTCCACGTCATCATGGGCGGCATATTATGGGATGGCTACAGCCATGTGCGGCAGACAATCAGCGAACTGACAGGCAACGGAGCACCTGACGCCGAAATGCTCAGGGTTTTTACAATTGGCTACGGAATTCTTGCAGTCATTTTTTCAGTGATTGTCTACGTGCTATTCCGAAAACATCAAGTCAACCGAATTGCTCAGTTTGGAGCTATTCTGCTGCTAGTCATGCATGCGGCATCGTTGATTGGCTATGGCCTATTTCCATTGGAGCAAGGAGGTGAAGTACTGACGTTTGGCAACTTCATGCATTTAGCGATAACAGCCATTGTGGTGATTACAACGGTGGGTGCATTATTTGCCATTGGCTACGGACTATGGCTGACTAAAAACTTTCGGGCTATCGGATTGTTTACGCTTGTCTGCGCAATCGTTATCGTCTTGGCCGGAGTAGCAACTCCGATTGTCTTGAATAATGAGTTGCCGTATGCCGGACTTGTCGAACGTCTTATTATATTCACCTTGCAGTTCTGGACTTTCGTGCTGTCACTCCATCTGTATAGGCTGCCAAAAATTATGGACATGGAAGTAAAGCGCTTCGGATTTATGGAAATTTATAAAGAACGCTGAAAAGACCGGACAAGGAAAACCCCTGTCCGGTCTTTTTGATTGTTACTGAGCTTTTTCCGCAATGGGAGCATTGCGGTCTTTGAAGATGAATTTCTTGCTGAAAATGTAGTTGGCGACCAGTACGATGACATTGGCCAATATTTTGGAGATTGTACCATTCATGCTTAGCAATCCAACCAATATCATCATCGTACCCAAATCCATAAAAAAGGACAGCACACGGAATCCGAAAAAGGATCCCATCTCCGCAAAGCGGTCGCGCCAATTGGTGGTGACACTTTTAAAGACGTAGCGCTTGTTGACAAAAAAAGCGAAAATCACGGCGAAGAGCCAGGCGATGGTCGTCGAAATGCGGTAATCCAGATGGAACAGCTCTTCGCATATCCAGTAGACTGCGATGTTGACGGCAGTGGTAAAACCACCCATGATCAAATACATGAGTATGCTGCGCCAGTCTTTTGATAAAAATTTCTTCATTGAATTCTCCGATCTCACTTTAAAAAATAATTTATGATTCGCAAAAAGCTATTTCTGTGCAATAGAGTTTTGTATTTAATAAATCCACGGTTTTGGATATACAGGGAAACGGCTCCCAAAAAACTCAGGAGAGAAATCAATAAACCAGCTGTGAATCCTTCCGGTCTATATTTTAACGCAACAGCGTGATTTCCGGAAGGAGCAAGCATGCCTGTATAAGCGGAGTGGACCGGGAATGTATCGACCGGCTGTCCGTCAATGCTCGCTTTCCAGCCGGATGAGTAAGGAATCGATAAAAATAAAACGGCATCCTGTTCAGATGAATATTGTCCTGTTACATAATTATTGCCGTAGCTGATGCCCTTTAGGCTGTTGTTCTGATAACCACGGATAATCTCTTCGTAGGCTCCGTAATCGGCAGCAATTACTTGAATATCTTTGAGCAAAAATTCCCCGGGCTGAATGGTCAAGTGAATAGTTTCAGTATCCGAATCCATTCCGAAACGGAACAGGACTTGGTTTTTGGCATTGCTGTAAGTATATTGGTCAATTTCGTAGCGATTAGAACGCATATTTTTTTCAAGTGTAAAGTTTGCTCCCAGATTATTAGCGGCTTGTATTGTTAAGCCGTTATTTTCTGTGTAGGGAAGAATGTCGGCAAAAACAGCCAACTCGGAAAGTGAATGCGTCTGAACGGGAATGGTGATTTCAATCGGTGTTTGGGATGCTATCCAGACCCCGTCTGCCCGATTTTCTAAGAGAGTATTATCATCAAAAACGGCGTCTGCCAGAGTGCCGATTGTTCGGGACACAGTGGACTCTTCGGGGGCCAGCCCAGCTGCATCGAAATAGTCATCCGGCAGTATCGCGTTTCGCAGCATACGTTCATCAAGCAGCGGATCCATTAGCCCATTCAGCGCAGATATCGGCATTGCCGATTCATATAGGAAGCCGATGGGCAGAAAAAACTGATTTTCTTCGATAAAGATGTTTTCATTTTCATAGACCTTTTCGTAGCCATAGGTGTTGTAGGGTTCAGCAAAAGTGACATTGTATTTATTGTTCAGCAGCGTATTTATAAATGTGCTGGATGGAAATCCTTGGGTGACATTCAGTCGACGGCTGCTGGCTGTTGCTAAATAGTCCATCTCAAACTTTTGCAGGTCCCAATCCATTAAGGACTGATACGCTACATAAGATCGATAGCTATAGCTCATAGAGGCATTAGGTCCAAGGATGCCGGGATAATTGATGTTGATCCGGTATAGGGCGGAATCATCTTGAATAGCTGCAAGCCCTTCTTTTATTTCTTCATTATTATAACGGGTCTGGTAATGTTCTTTATCCATCAGCCTTAGTACGCCCCACACTCCTTTATGGGTGTCCGTGAGTCTTTCTCCATCAGATTTGGCAATCAAATCAGTCATCAGGCTATGCGGAAGCAGGAAACTGTAGGCTATAGCTGACATAGCCGCGAAAGACAGCAATAGACTTTTCACACGTGCCTTTTCAGAAAACTGCCCTGCAATAAACAAAATGGCAAATGCTGCAGGCAGCAATTTGAGCCATTCTGCATAATGGGTAAACGGGTTGGCATCGAACCAAAAATAAAGGAGTAGCGACAAGGAAATCAAAAGAAAAGCATTTTTTGATTTTTTAAAGGAAGCGTCATTGAATGCACGGGCGGTGAGAATGATAAAAAAGAGATTAAAGATAAAAAAAGCCCTGAATTCAAATGGAGAACTAAAACCGCCAACAAGCAAGTGGATATTCTGAACCATCAATATGCCAATCAGTAAACTTGCTGCAGTCCCATAGAGCCAAAATCGATTTCTGGAGCCATTGATGAAAAAAAACGGAATGGCCAAGAGGGGCAAAAAATGCATGCCGCCTTCCCACAGCATTTTGCGGGTCAACTCCTGGGGACCCAAAACTAAATCGGCGATTGGCTGCGGTGGGCGTTCAAGTGCACTGGATCCGAACAGGCTTAGAACGGAAGGTAGGAAAATGATCATTGCAGTGCCCAGAGCGAGCACGTAAAGAAGCGATAACCGAAGGTGGAAATGCAGAAATGCTTTGCCGGTTTTAACAGTATTTGCTGCGGTGAAATACCGGAACAGGCTGTAAAGAATCAATCCAAGCGTGATCATAAACAAAAAATAGAAATTGCTGATGCTGGCAAGCACCAGGACGCTGAATAGCAGAACGGGCTTGTGCTGCGTTAAAAAACGCTCGTAGCCCAGCAGGATGAACGGAAAATACACCGTGGCATTGATGAAAAAGTAATGGGTATAAACATGATCGAAATTGAACAAAGCAAAGCCATTGGCAATGCCGGCCACCAAGGCAATATTCCTGTTAATGCCAAGTTTCCTCAATAACAAGTATGTTCCTGCACAAATCAGGAGAATTTTGAAGAGGGTCATTGGAACAAACGATCCGGGAAACCAGGTTTTTGGCAACATCAGCAAAGGCCATACAAAAATATCGCCGAGCATATAGTAGCCAAAATCATTCCAGAAGCTCCCACCAGGGCCATAATTCCAGGACCAAAACGGCAGCTCGCCCGTTCTGATGAGATCATGGAACAAATTGAAAAAATGGACGTATTGATTGGAGGCATCGCCGCCAGCTGCTAGGAAAAAATAGCCGTTGGCAGGGATTTTGTAAAAGATTAGAACTCCCATAAACAAAACAAGAATTGTGAGCAAGACAAGATGGAAATCGATTTTCTTTGGCATGAAAACGACACCTCGCTTAAACGATTGATGGCAACTTTTGTTTTGCTGGATTAGCTATTAATATACATGAAATCCAGGTATTTATCAGCAGTAACTGCTGTGGCCAAGAAGGTTAAGTGAAATAAGATGATTTTGAAGAAAGAATTTAGTATATCCTTACATAATATTCGGCGATAATGGGTAAAGAAGTATATTGAACGGCAATTGCATAGTTGCCAAGTTGAAACTGGAGGATGAGCAGATGAGAAAGATGAACCGGGGAATGATTACCTCATTAAGTGCAATTGGCGTGGCCCAGGCATTGAAAATTGTCACCCATAAAACAGTGACAGGAAAATGGGATTGGAGACAGGCCTTTACAACAGGTGGAATGCCAAGTTCCCACTCAGCAGGAGTATCTGCACTGGCTTCATATGTCGCCGCCAATAAAGGGGCGCGCCACACGGAAACAGCATTGGCCATTGTTTTTGGCGTCATCGTCATGTATGATGCGCAAGGCATTCGCCGCCATACCGGAGAAATTGCACGATTGGTTAATGACCTGGAAGACAGCTTTGTAAAATTCTCCGGAGAGTTCCCGAGTTTTGAATTTATCCAACGCGAAAAGGAATTGAAGGAATTGCTTGGCCATCAACCGGTTGAAGTAGTTGCCGGTGCAGCTTTTGGTACAGTTCTCGGATTGGTTTCAGCCGCGATTGAGAACCGTGTGCGTGAAATCGAAGAAAAAGAAAATCGTTCTAAAGCTAAATTGCCATACGACGGCCGCAGCCGCAGAGTGACGCGATCCAATTAAAAAAGACAGCCTATCCTTCCGGGATGGCTGTCTTTTTTCTGTCCAAATATTGGGCGACCGCACCTCAAAAGACAAAGACCGCACCCCAAAGAGGAATAACCGCACCTCAAAAGGCAAAGACCGCACCTCAACGAGAGATAACCGCACCTCAAAGAGTAAAGACCGCACCTCAACAATAAAGTAAACAAGATTGCGGTTTCGGCAGGAACTCCCGGCAAGATTGATCCGATGAAGTTTTCAGCGGGTGGTCTGCACTTCAATAGTAAAAGGTGCGTCTTCCTAATTTCTTTGTAAAGTGCAGATTAAGAAATTCTAAAGACTCCTGAAAAGGGATTGCGGTGTTCGGCAGATGGTATATGCTGACTGTAGAGCCTAATCACCTTGAAGGAGGAAGATCTTTTGAAAACTTCGTTTTTGAAAATGTCTGTTCCTGTTCTTGCCCTTGGATTTATTTTGATGCCGCAAGTCAATACCCAGGCTTACATTGCACTAAAAGCCCCGGCCACCGAAGAACAACGGCAAGCCGGCAAGCCGGCAACAGGTATTTTGGAATTAGGTCATTATGAGAAGCAATTAGACGCACTCGAAGAAGACCTTCAGGCATTGGTTGCGGAACTGGGTGAGGAAGAAACCATCAGCTTTGAGCAATATCAACAGTACCAGACTAAACTGGACGAATTGATCATGGAATTAAATACTATGTCTCAGGAAATAGAATCAGAATCTCCTGCTGTAGGCCACAACTTTCAAAAACTGCTGATTGTTCAGGAAAAGATCCATGAAATTGATGTGAAATAAATGACAAATCCAAGGAAACCGCAGCTGCCACATAGGCAGCAGCGGTTTCTTTGGGTGCCCATAATATTCCTGTTTGAGATGTGATCTCCAGAACTGCCTATGGCGCAAAAATTTCTAGATGAAAACAATTTTAATACAAATATTCCCAGGATTATGAATTGCCAATGGAAACGAAAGTTTCCCCGAATATATGAAATTTATCAGTATAATAAATACCTAAAATATGGTATTTTAATGATCGGATAATATTTATTAAAAATGATAATTAATACTGCAAATTTAATAATATTTTACATTTAGCTTGTTTTGTTAACTGTTAATTTGCTATCTATGATAAAATCATCTTCTGAATAGATAGATTTATTACAAATACGAAGACTTCATGACAAGTTGCAACCCTAAGTAGTTGTTTGACGTTATAAGGTTTATAATGGAAGAAATTAATGGGATTTATGCTAGTCCATCAGGAGGTACAGCCATGACATGTAATAAATGCGGGAAAGAAAATGAAGAAGGCGCAAAATTCTGCAAGGATTGTGGGAATTCACTCATGCAAAGAAGAAGCAAAAAGCAAAAAAAGCGTAACTTAATGTACGCAATCGTATTGGTATTAACTTTATTAGGTGTAGGCATTGGTTCTGCACAATTAATGGAAGACGAAGCAGAGCCAGTAGAACCGCCAAAAGAAGAACTGACTGCTGAAATAGAACCGGAGCCGGAGCCGGAACCAGAAGCACCGGAAGTGGAAGAAGAAACTGAAGAAGAGCCAGCAATAGAGCCAGGAGTAGTGGAAAAGGTTGAAGAGCCTGAAGAAACGGTTCCAGCTGAAGAAGAAACAGCAGGTACTGTAACGAAAGTGGAAAACGTCGTGCCGCCTTCCGAACAGCCAGAAAAAGTAGAACCGAAGAAAAAAGAAAAAACAGCAATCATTAAGGAATCACAGCAAAAAGTCTACACCATTTTAACTGAAGGCGGACAAGGATCAGGATTCCTGTTCTCCAATACCGGAATGGTTGTAACCAATGCGCACGCTGTAGCAGGTTTCACGGATGTAGTAGTCCGCAACATCAACGGCCAGGATCACCCGGGGACAGTCGTCGGCATTTCTGATGAATCCGATATTGCATTGATCCATGTTGAAGCATTTGAAGGCATTGAGCCATTGGAAGTTGAAATGGAAGCGACTGACGTGGGTACGGAAGTCATTGCACTTGGCAGCCCGGCGGGTATGGAAAACACTGCCTCAATGGGCTACTTGACCGGAATTGATCGTGACTTCTACCAGGAGTTTACTTACGAAGACATCTATCAGATTGACGCAAAAATTGCACCAGGCAGCAGCGGCGGTCCGCTGGTTGATGCAACAACAGGAAAAGTCATCGGCATCAATTCACTGGTGATTGAAGAAGGCGATTCGATCGGCTTTTCAATTCCAATGTATTCGATGCATGACCAGTTGTCACAATGGGTGACTGCTCCGATGTCGGCCGAAGAAGTTGCAGCCTTATTCCAAGTCTATGACGACTTTAACGGCTATGAAGACGAAGAATATGAATACGATATTGATTTGGAAATGAAATTTGATGAAACCAATTTAAGTGAATTCATCGGTGATTTCCGCTATTATTATGAAACCTCATTGAAAGAAGAAGACTTTTTCTACGTGCAGAATCTTCTTGTCTATGAGAGCGAGATTTACAATGGTATTTCTGAGTATATTACAGACATCGCAGGGCAGGGAATGGAGTTCAACTTCACACAGCTGGATATTGCCGGTATCGAGATTTTTGAAGACCATGCAATTGTCCACACGGAAGAAGCATTTGATCAAAAAAATGCAGCTGGTGAATGGTCCGTTCAGGAGCGCAATAAAACCTATACTATTGTAATGGATGAATACGGATTTTATTACGTTTCCGATATTGTTAATAAAGAATAGGAATCTGTTGGTTCCAAAGCCGCTTCGTAGAATCACTTGATTCTACGAAGCGGCTTTTTAGTTGCCAAAAAGAATCGGAAAGTCGCATGTTTTTGTGGCAAGATGTGTTTATTGCAGTATAATAGAATCAGTTATAGTTATCTAAATATTCCAATTTATAAAAAACTTTTAAAAAAAGAGGGATGTATATGGCGGTGTTAGTAACTGGGGGAGCGGGATTTATTGGCAGCCATGCAACGGCCGAATTGCTTGAAAATGATTATGAAGTGGTGGTTGTAGACAATCTATCAAATAGCCAAAAGGCTTCAATAGATCGCATTAAAGAAATGACTGGAAAAGAATTTGTGTTTCATCAAGTGGATTTGCTGGATTACAAGGCTTTGGATGACGTTTTTTCCCAGCATGACATATCCGCTGTCATGCACTTCGCCGGATACAAGGCAGTTGGGCAATCGGTCCAAATGCCGCTCAGCTACTACAACAACAATATTAGCGGTACGCTAACATTATGCGAAATTATGCTGAAGCATAAAGTGGAGAAGCTGGTCTTTAGTTCTTCCGCAACGGTATATGGCCAGCCGGAACGTGTGCCAATCGAAGAAACGTTTTCTCTATCAGCCACTAATCCTTATGGGCGCACCAAATTGATGAGTGAAGAAATTCTGAGAGATCTGGCTGTTTCAAATCCATCTTTCCGTATTGCAATTTTGCGCTACTTTAATCCGATCGGAGCGCATCCCAGCGGCAAATTAGGTGAAGACCCAAGGGGAGTTCCGAACAACCTGATTCCGTTCATTACCCAGGTTGCAATCGGCAAAAGGCAGGAGCTGCAAGTATTTGGAGGAGATTACGATACCAGTGACGGGACAGGCGTCCGTGATTACATCCACGTCATGGATTTAGTAAAGGGGCATATCAAGGCACTTGAGTATTTGGAAAAGCATGAGGGCATCGAAATTTTCAATCTGGGGACAGGCACCGGCTACAGCGTGCTGGAGATTTTACACAGCTTTAACGAAGTGACAGGTAAAAACATACCTTATAAAATTACAGACAGAAGACCTGGCGATATTGGAGTTTGTTATGCCAATCCGGAAAAAGCGAAAAAGCTGCTTGGCTGGCAAGCGGAGAAAAGCTTGGAAGAAATGTGCCGGGACTCCTGGAATTGGCAAGTTCAAAATCCGGATGGGTTTCACTAACAATCCTATTGTTTTCATGCAAGGTGCAGAGGGGTAGAGTTATGTTCGATATTTATAAGGAAATGTGGAAACGCCGGAAAATGATCCAGTCTCTTTCCATTCAGGAAATAAAAAGAGAATATGCAGGCACCTTGCTTGGATTTGTCTGGGGGCTGGTCAATCCGTTGATGCGAATTGCAGTCTTCTGGTTTGTATTCAGTGTAGGGGCAAGAGCTGGCGGACCTGTGGACGGGGCACCTTATTTTGCATGGCTTGCGATCGGCATGGTGGCTTGGTTTCTATTGAATGATGGTTTCCGGCTTACGCAGAAATCATTTCGCAGCAAAAGGTCGATTATTAAGAACACGCCTTTTCCGATTGCCATATTGCCGGCAGTACAAATTCTTTTTTCGTATTATATTCATTTGATCCTGCTGGCTGTCGTTTTTTTATTGACGGCTTTGTCTCTTCAAACCGTTTCCCTCTACAATTTGCAGCTTCTGTACTACGATTTTGCGGCAGTCATGCTGCTTCTGGGCATCGGCTCGATGACTGCGCCATTGGTTGCTGTCAGCAAGGATTTTGGCCGTTTTCTGGATACGATTCTCGTTTTCCTTTTTTGGATGACTCCTATTTTTTGGTCAGCCGACAATCTTGGCATGTATGACTGGATCATCAAGCTCAACCCGTTCCATTACATCGTCCAGGGCTATCGGGATTCATTTTTCTACGAAACCGGATTCTGGGAGCAGCCGGTATACACGTTCTATTTTTGGATCTTGGTATTCGTCTTTTTCCTTTTGGGAAATTACCTGCACAAACAGATGAAGCCCATATTCCTTGATACTCTGTAAGCTCTATTTCTGAAAGGCGGATTGTCATGGATATAGCAGTTAGTGTCAAAGATATCACAAAAAAATACAGTTTGTATAAAGATCCATGGGGTCCGATCAAAGAAGTGGCAACCCGAAAAAAACTGCATAAAGACTTTTTTGCCCTGCTCGGAGTGACACTCGATTTTCCAAAAGGCGAATCCATCGGCATTTTAGGAAAGAATGGATCCGGCAAGTCCACTTTGCTGAAAATCATTACAGGCATTACGGAGCCGACCTCTGGAAAAGTAGATGTCCAGGGTTCGATTGTGTTTCTCGATGTCAGTTCAGGAATTGATTCGGAGTTGAGCGGCTATGACAATATCTTTATGAAAGGCACGCTGCTGGGCTATACAAAACAGGACATGCTGGCAAAGATCGACGACATTATCGAATTTTCGGAGCTCGGGGAGTTTATTGGACAGCCTGTTAAAAATTACTCTTCCGGGATGAAAGCCAAGCTTGGGTTCGCCATTTCAGTCAATGTGGATCCGGATATCCTGATTGTCGATGAAGCACTGGCAGTAGGAGATGCTTCGTTTCAGAAAAAATGCATGGCAAAGATGAACGACTTTAAGCTGCAAGGAAAAACAATCATTTTCGTCAGCCATGACAACCATGCAATCGAATCGTTTTGCTCTAAAGCGGCATGGATTCATCAAGGAGAGCTCGTTACGTACGGCGATGCCAAGTTTGTCGGCTCCATGTATGGTGAATTCATGAGCGGCCGCAAACCGATCGAGTCGATACTGGCTGAAATTCAATACGAGCATGCCATCAACCAGGTAGCATATGCTGCTAAGGAAGATGGCTTTAGCCTTCAAATAACAGGGATCTTGCGGAATCAGCAACGGAAAAACGTTCACGAACGTTTCCAGCTGGCCATCCGGGATGACCGGACGGGCGAAACCATTATGAAAAATCTTAGTTCGGCAAACCAGGGCTTTACAGTCGATTTTAGTGAAAAAGAGTTTCCACTTTTTTTCAAGCCAGGCAAATTCAGCTTTTGGCTGCACGAGGACTTGGAAGAAGATAAAGAAGTGGAGTTTTCCATTTGGGCAGGAAATGCAGCCATCTCCGCATCGCCATCAAGCGGCTATGAACGTTTTCGCTACCACTTCAACGTCCAGCAGAACAACCTGCATTTGGCCATCGAAAACATTGAGAAAGCCGAGCAGCAGGTTAATCGGATCTGGATAGAGGACGAACTGCTCCATATCGATGGCATAGCATTTGTACGCGGTTATGAAACCAAATCGCCAGACGACCTTGCGATGAAGTTTTATTTAACGGAACTCAACACCTTTAAGCGCCATGCATTCCCAGTGACCATCAGCGAAACGGAAGACATAACAGAAAACCCTGCATACAATCCGCAAGGGAAAGTTTATAATTTCTCGCGTTTCCAAGTAGCAATAGACCTCAGACGACTTGAGATCGGAAGCTTTGAAAGCCACTTAAGCTACATAATGGAAAAAGAACCGCATCATCAGCTGCTGAATCTAGTGTGGGCATCAAAAGCTTCTGAATATCCAGCAGAGCCCTATTCCACCGAAGCCTATACAGTGCACATTCAAACCGCCAATAAATACTTGCGGCTCGAGAAAAGGGCCAGGCTATAGCTACGGCTGCTGAAAGTGAATCTATTTACAAGGGGTAATCATATGGAGCGAAAGAATATCGTATTTTTAATCAATGAATTCAACAACCACGGCGGGGCACAGCGGGTGGCTTCTATTTTGACGGAAGAATTTATGGAGGATGGCCATAATGTTTCTATTTTGAGTGTCAACCAGCAGAAAAAAGCACCAAGTTACTTTTCCAAAGAGGTGCCAGTCACACTCATCCATAAAGACAATTATCGTCCGGCTGCGGCGATTGAACTTTCCTCCAATTTAAAACAGGGGAAATTTATAAAAGTATCAAAAGAGTTGAACCGCCGTTACCGCCTGCAAAAGCAGCGTGAAGATGTCAAAAATTTTTTTGAGGCATTTGGTGATGAAGAGGTATTCGTCATAGCGATTCAAGTATACGGGATGCAATGGATGCAGCCGGTTCTTTATCAAAATAACATTAAAGTAATCGGGCAAAGCCACGAAAGTGTGGAAGCCGCCAGAAGTTCTCAACGTTATAAGCGGATACTTAGCCATTACCGGCAAGTTTCAAAATTCCTGCTCCTGACAAAAAAAGATGAAGAGCATTTTAAAGAGGCCGGGTTCACGAATACAGGAGTGATGTACAACCCCTCGCCATTCCGTCACCTTACCCCTCCAGAAATTTTGTACGAGCATAAAAAGATTGTTTCCTCCGGCAGGCTGGTCGCTGGAAAAGGATTTGACGTTTTGATCGAATCTTTTGCGTCTGTGGCAGAGAAAATTCCTGGTTGGACGCTGCATATTTACGGAGAAGGGCCAGCGAAAGACTCACTGCAAAGCCTCATCCGTATTTTCGATTTGGAAGAGCGCGTCTTTTTGGAAGGACAGACCGAAGACATTGAAGCATCTTTGAGAGAGGCAAGTTTTTTTGTCCTGTCATCGAAGGCTGAAGGCCTTCCAATGTCATTGATTGAAGCCCAATCGTGCGCCCTGCCCTGCGTGTCTACAGACTGCGCTCCGGGCATCCGGGAAATTTTAACAGAGTACGAGGATAGCCTCATTGCACCTGTAGGAGATATCCATTTGCTTGGCCGGCATATCAAACGCCTGGCCGAAAATCCTGAACTGTTTTACTCCTACAGCAGGAAGGCGTATGAAAACAGTTTGAAATTCGATAAAAAAGTTATCAAGCAGCAATGGTATAAATTGTTTGAAGAGTTGGGAGGGCGAAGAGATGGTCAATGAGCAAAAAACTTTGAGACGGCCGAAACTCTCTGTCGTCGTTATTGCCTTTAATAATGAGTTGTATATAGAAGAGGCTCTGCAATCCTTGCAGGAACAGACTTATACCGATTTTGAAGTTGTAGTGGTCAATGATTTTTCAAGCGACCGGACAGGTGAGCTGATCGATGGCTTTGTCGAAGGAAAAGCTAACTTTACAGCCGTTCACTTGACGGAAAACAGCGGAGGCTGCAGCACGCCTCGAAATACCGGCATCGCCAACTCAACGGGAGAATATGTGATGTTTTTGGACGGAGACGATTGGTACACCGTGACAGCTTGTGAAAAAATGGTGGAAGCGATCGAGCGGACCGGTTCAGATTTTGTGGCGGGACAGGTAATCCGTACGAACAATTATGAAATCTGGTACCACAAGCAATTGTATTCAATCGAACGCGTCAATTTGAACATTCGCGAGTTTATGGGAATGCTGTTTGACAGCTTGTCCGTCAATAAAATCTACAAGCGTTCATTTTTGGATGCCCATCATCTGCGGTTTCCCGAAGGTATCCACTATGAAGATATCGTATTTACGGGCAAAGCTTATTTTCTCGCTGAATCCTTCAGCATCATTCCAGAACCGGTCTATTATTGGCGAGTGGTGGAAAACAGTGATGTGAAGTCTATCACCAATCGGCGATTTGAGTTTGAAAATTTTCAGAATCGCATCATCGCCCATCGCTATTTTGATCAATTTTTGAAAGAAAGCGGAGCTTCCCTGTATCAGAAAGAAAAGAACAATAAGTTTCTCCGCCATGATTTAAAGCTCTATACCAATGACTACCTGCTTTTTGATGAAGACTATAAAGAGAAGTTTCATGTGCTAATCCATGACTACCTGCATGAAACAATGGATGAATATGCTTTTCAGAATCTGGCTGAAAAAGATCGGATTCTCTACTATTTGCTGTACATAGGAGACCGTGAGGCGTTTGATGATTGGATCGCTTACACCAACGGACTTGAAACGAAAACTAACCGGATTCACAATGTCGGCAGCCAGTATTATTTCAATGCTTCCAAAGCCGGGAATCATAAATTCTTGAAAATGCAGCGGCCGGAAATTGTCTATCACATTTCGGGTGTTCAGCTGGATGAAAAACAGTTTTCATTTCATGCGTCTGTCAACGTCCATTCGATTGACCCAGGCACCGTTACTTCTTTCTGGATGCTGCGAAACCGTCAGACGGGTGAGACACTCGTTTCAGAGCAGTTGGGGTATGGAACATACACTTTCCGTGTGGAAAACATGACAGAAGGAAATTATTATCTTTCCTTATACGTAAACCATATGGGGAATCTTCACAAAGTATTGGTGAAAGGGTCGGAAATAGCCGATTTGCCGAATATTGAAGTCAAAACGGATAGTCTATCAAAAAGTATATACATCAATGAAAAGAATTCCTTCTCTATCCGTGTTCAGCCCGTGAAGAGTGTTGATCAAGTTAAATGGAAACTTAAACAGCGAAGAAAGACTCAAAAGGCTAAAAAAGCGCAGAACACAGAATCCGCTTTTCAAAAATGGGCGAAACGCTGGATTCCCAAATTACCGGTCCGTTCCAAGTGGGTCCTATTTGAAAGCCATATGGGCAAACAATACAGTGACAGTCCTAAATATATTTATGAGCAGTTGCTTGAGACAGGCAGAAACTATAAATACATTTGGTCGTTCCAGGAGCCGGGAGCGGTGGAACTGCCGGGACCCGCTATTAAAGTGAAGAGAAACAGCCTGAAGCATCTTTATTACTTGAACAGTGCAAAGTTTTGGGTCGACAACCAGGGAATGGCGCATCTTGCTGAAAAGAAAGAACAGCAAGTTTATATTCAGACCTGGCACGGTACCCCGTTGAAAAGAATGGGTTACGACCAAAAGAAACTGCCGACCATTCAGGAGTTGACGCGTTTGAAAAAACAGACCGATGCATGGGATTACCTCGTATCACCTAACGGCTACACCAGCCGAGTGTTAAAAAGAGGCTTCAGATATGGGGGTGAAATTTTGGAGACCGGCTACCCGAGAAATGATATCCTCATTAGCCAACCGCCAGAAATCAAAGAAAAGGTGCGCATGAGTTTGGGCATTTCTGAAGAAAAGCATGTCATCCTTTTTGCGCCGACATTTAGAGACTGGGATCCAAACTCGTTTCAACGGGTATTGGATGATGTCCAGTATTTAAGCAAAGAGCTGCATGAGGATCAAGTACTCATCCTTCGGCTACATTATTTACTGTCGGATAAAATTTCTCAATTCGAATTGCCGCCAAATATTGTAGATGCCTCCAATTACCAGGACATACAAGAACTTTACCTGCTGGCCGACCTGCTGATTACAGATTACTCTTCCGTCATGTTCGACTATGCACTGCTGAAGCGGCCGATTTTGCTGTATTGCTATGATTTGGACGAATACATTACACGGCGAGGCATGTATTTCAATTTTGCTGAAAATGCACCTGGCCCTGTCTGTGAAACAATGGATGAATTGCTTGAATACTTTAAGCATCCAGAAAAACTTGCAGCTTTTGAAGGGGCTCTGGACCGGTTTGTCGAGAAGTTTGGAAGCCTGGAAGATGGAAAAGCTTCCGCTAAAGTGATTGACAGCGTTTTTGGGAAGAAATAAAGGGGGAAGGGTATGGCAATTCTCGTTTCTATCGTTATTCCTGTATATAACGCAATTCCATATTTAGAAGCCTGTTTGGAATCGGTGGCTATGCAAACCTACAAAAACCTTGAAGTAATAGCCATCAATGACGGATCCACCGATTTGAGCGAAGAGGTGCTTCAGCGGTATGCCCAAAACGATAAACGGTTTCACGTATACTCGCAGACTAACCAGGGCCTTGGCTTTACCCGCAATCGCGGTGTCTCGTTAAGCAGCGGCAATTATATTTTCTTTTTGGATTCGGATGATATCATTCCGCCAAGAGCGATTCGATCATTGGTGGATGCGGCAGAAAAAAGCGCCGCGGATTACGTGGTAGGAAAAGTCATCCGCTTTGACCAGGAGCGGCAGTATGCCCCGCCGCGTCATGTGGAGTTCGGTTTATATAATAAGCGGAAACTAACAACGCTGGAGGAAAGTCCGGAGCTTTTGCAGGACAGCATTGCCTGCAACAAGCTTTGGAAAAGAAAACTGTTTACTGAAAACAAGCTGGTTTTCAAAGAAGGAAAATATTATGAAGACTTATCTGTGACGTTAAAAGCGGCTGTGTTATCAACGAAAATCCAGGTTATTGATGAAGTGGTCTATAAATGGAGAATTCGGGAAGAAGAGTTTATGCCATCCATTACACAGCAGCAAATGAAGCTGGAGAATACGGCGCACCGACTTGAAGCGCTCAGTGAAAATCGGCAATGGCTGACAGCGACAGGCAGATCTCCCCGAATCATTGATGAACATGATCTGAAAAGCCTGTTGGATGTAATCCGGCTGCATGTCCTGAAATTTGCTTTGATTGCAGATGAAGAGAGGCAGCAGTGGCAAGAATTGGTTTTACCGTATTTGAAAAAATTTCCGCCATCCATTGCTGAAGAGCTGCCAGATAAAGAGAGACTGCTCTATCAATTAGCAATGGCAGATAAAGAACAGGATTTAATGGGATTGTCACAGTTGTTGACAAATACTGAGAAATCTTCGCTTGTGAAACAGGAAAGCGGCCGTTTTGTTTTTCAGGGAACTGACGCGGAATATGATATCACCAAATTCAATAAACCAAAGGTCGTTGTAGAAACAATCGAAAAGCGGGAGGGCAATTGGCAATTGTCCGGAAAGTTGTGGGTTCCAAAAGCTAGCCGTTCTTTTACAGGAAACTTTTATGCCAGAGACAGAAGGGATAATAAGGATCTGCCCGTAGCTATTATTGAATTGGACCAAATTGATGAAAACAGAATATATCCCTGCGAAGAGCAATCTTTTTTGATAGAGCTGGACGTGAATCCAATGAAAGCAGCTGGAAAAGATACAACCTATGATTTCTATTTCAAACTGGATCAGTTTCCACGATCACCCAGGACCAGAGTGAGGCTCCATTCCACAGGCGAGACGGATGAGTTTCTTAAAATCGGCCATCAGAGAATGGTTCTGTACCGCACTAACTTTGGAAATTTAAGTTCCATCATTTCAAAACCTCAGCGCTTAAAATCTTTGATTAAGAAGGTTTTGCCTTTGGGCAAAAGATAAAATAAAATCCCCTCCTTTAAGGAGGGGATTTGGCAGGCTGCCGAGAAATATTCGGCAGCCTTTTTTATGTTTTCATAAAGTGAGCCGTAACGAAATCTTTCTTATTGGCCATAATTAACATTTTGGGGGTTCTTGTTAAAAGTGTTTTTGCTTTTCTTAACAGTTGGCTCTAAATATTTAATCTTCCCTGTAAATTGACGTGTAATCCCATTTTGGTATAACAAGAAGGCAACACCGATACAGGATGAAAGTGTGAGAAACGCCATAATTGTTACATAAGTGAAGAAGTTCTCGCCGAATGTCAGAGAGAGCCTGACGAAATAAGGAAGAAAAATCATATGCGTCAAATAAATGAAGAATGAAAAATTACTGATCATGACTAAGGTTTGATTATCAAAATTAAACTTTCGAATCAATGCCACTAGAAGAAAGAACATACTTACAGAATACAGCAGCATATCGTATCGTTCACTGGAGATTCTTGTATAGTCCATTTCAAGGTAATTGAACATGATGATGCCGAAGCTGGTAAGAGTCATTAAAGCAGGCACCCATATTTTGTTGGTTAAAAAATTGACGAGTTGCTCGTAGTATTGGCCGATATAAAATGCGACAATAAAATAGAACAGCCACATGAAGATATGAGTCTTATACCAAAGAGGATATTTCGTCAGTATAAGCTCCTGGTAGGAACCAATATGCACAAAACCGTATACGTGTGCAAAAGAAATGGCGAACGAGACCAGTATCGGCCCAACAGGATTGATGCGGGCTAAATATTTTCCAATCAGCCAATGAAGAAGATAAAATTGGAAAATCACAATAACAAAAAATCCATACCATTGACCAAAGATCACTTTTTGAAAGGCAACTTCCATGAAAGAAGATAAGTCTTTATCAGAGCCTCTGTAACTGACAATTATTCCGATTAATATGTATGGCATTAAAATATACTTTATTCGCTTTTTGAAAAAGCCCTTTTTTAAACCGTCTGGATAATTTTTGGATAACAAAGTTTCAGACAGTAGAATGAAGATGGGGGTAGAGCAAAGCAAGGCAAACCGTATCCATAAGATATACTGATCGTAGGCAGCTTGGTCGACTTCTATATTTCTTAAGTAGTTGGATATTGAATGTGTAGCGACGATGGCAAGGCACATGATGGCTCTTATAATGTTGATTTCGTTTAAGTTTTTCACGTAATTTCTCCAATTAGCAACCGATACTTAAAGCAGTAAGGTACTTTCTATATTTGAAAAAGCAAGTAAGTGTTTTACCTGTTCACATTATTACAGTATAAATATTCTTTTTCGCCCTGTCTATCCTTAATTTTAATTGACAGAATTTACAAGAATGATAATATAAGATATTGCGACAATAAAATTGTGTAGGAGATTAACAGCTATGATTTTAAAGAAGTTTTCAAACAAATTTAAAAAAAGATTAGTAAAAAGAGTGGAAATCAAAAAGTACTTTTTTAAAGAGCAAAACTTGCTCTTTGAATTCGAGTTGTCTAATTTCTTTACGTTAAAAAAGAGTATTAAAGCAGAGTTTCTTATTAATGAAGAAACCCATCCGTTAAACAATGAACTGGTGAAAAGCAATCGCCTGATTGTAACAGTACCGCAGCATCTTCTGGCATTGGTAACATCAAGCTCCAGCATGCAATTGACTATCAACAACAAAAAAATATGGATTACAGAACACGAACTGTATAAAGCCGGTGATTTTCAGGAAGCTATATTAATTGGCAATAAGTTTTTATCGACGAAAGTGAAAAGGAATATTATTGTAAATAACCGGTTTGCTGATTTTTACTTTATGGAGACTCCGATTGAGTCCCGAATCCAGTCCGTACAATACGATGTTCTTTCCCTGTCTTTAGATTTGCCGGATGCGACGGAAGAAGCTTCTGCAAAAATTGAATTATATGCTTTTAATAATTTCCAATTCCGCATCTTAACGGGTACAAAGGATGCTGAAAAGAACATTATTGTATTTAGTGATTTTTCTGAAATGGCAGCTGGGCTATGGCGGATGTTCATCCATGTGGATAACAAATTATATCCCCTGAACTTAATGAAGCCTTTTGACGAACCATTCAGCTCCTACCATCATCAGCTCCAGATTTTGAGCCGCAATTCGGTGTTTTACTTGGAGTTGATTCCCCATTCGGTTAAAATCGAGTCTCTTTCAATTGAGGAGAAGCAAAACTATGAATACCTTGTATCGCTTGCCCTCTCTGACGGAAACACTGGTTTTGAGTATTCACTTCTAGTAGATGAGCCGAAAAGCGGAATGCTGAAATCTTATCCGTTAAAGCGCCAGAACGAGCGCCTTCAAACCCGTTTGCCGATAAAGGATTTGCTGGAAAATCTTTTTGTAAAACGTTTTTTCCTTGTTGAACACAGTGAAGAACCCAAAGTCTACAGATTCAGTTTAGATAAGCAACTTTTAAATGGCACAACCACGCATTACAAAGTCGTATCAAATTCGCAATTCGTCAAGTTAAGATTTTATCGCCGCAAAGATTTATCACTTGGCCTGGCAATGACGCAAGCTAAACTGAAAAAATCGATCCATGAAGTAAACGACTTTCAAATACAGGGAGTGATAGGATCGATTGAAGAATTTATCGGTTCTAAAGCTTATTTGATGATTGAAGACCGATTGTCTCAAGATTCACTTCAAGTCCCGATTACTGGGGAGTTTACAGTCGATCTTAACAGTCTGGATTTGATGGGGATCAAAAGTAAAGACAAAACGGTTCTCGACCTTTTTGTTGTTATTGAAAATGGCTCCGGAGAAATTATCCGAAAAGAAAAAATTAGGTACAACAAAGCCCGTTATAAGAAAGACAATTACTACAGCTATAAAAAGCAATATGACGATCAAGGCAATGAACATCACTTTATGATTACGACTACCCCGTTTAACAACGTAAAAGTCGAATCATTCACTATCCGAAGCCACGTGAAGATCCCAGTGGATGTCGAAGCAAAAGATGAAAATATCTGGCTGATGGGCGAACGTACGAACACAGCCCAGGACAATGGAATCGTCTTTTTCAAATGGCTGCAGGAAAACACATCTATTGAATCCTATTATGTAATAGAAGAAGACAGTTCAGACTATGAACACATCAAGCACATTCCAAACGTCTTGATATTTGGTTCGGACAAGCATTTCGAAATTGCTTTCAAAGCTAAAGTTTTGCTTGGGACGCATGATTTGGAAAATATTTTGCCTTATAAGCCGGCGAGGGGATTTTTCGGCTACGAAGAAACTGTGAAAATCTTCCTCCAGCATGGCGTATTGGGCCGAAAAAACGTTGAGTACCATAAGAAAAATTATGATATGCCATTTGATTTATTCATTGTCAGTTCGGACCCTGAAAAACAAGTCATTGTCATGGATGAGATGGGCTATGAGGATCATGAAGTTGCTGCAACCGGTCTGGCGCGTTTTGATAAGTTAATTCAGGTTAACCCTCCGAAAGACATTTTGCTGATGCCGACCTGGCGTGACTGGATCAATACGGATGAGCAATTTTTAAAGAGCGAATATTTTCTTGCGTATGCCAACTTGATCCAAAATGAAAAGTTGCTCGGTTTACTGGAAGAGTATAACGTCAACATTAACTTTTATCCGCATTACCGGGCTCAGGACTACTTCCAAAGCGAGATTGAAAATATGCATGAACGCATCAAATTCATCCCGCTGGGGTCGCAGACTGTTCAACAGTTATTGATAGATCATGCACTGCTCATCACGGATTACAGCAGCGTCAGCTTTGATTTCACGCTGCTCAATAAACCGGTCGTATACTATCATTTTGATGTAGACCGCTTTTTCCGCAAAGGCATCCTGCGTCCGATTGAAGAAACTTTCATTGGCGGCATCGGTACTTATGAAGAAGAGCTTGTAACGATTATTGAAGATCGAATTAAGAGCAATTTTGCTAATTTCGAATACGAAATTACCGGCATCATCAAACATCAGGATCAGCAAAATAGCCGACGCATCTATGACGAAGTCCAAAAGCTGATCGAAGTGAAAAAAACTACAAAAGTCTAGGCCTTTTAACAGATGAATAGGCTGTATGCATAAGAAAAGAGCGGTGAAGTAAATCTCACCGCTCTTTTCTTATGTGTTTTTATTCACTGGAAACCAAGTCTGCAACTAAAATATAACGGTCCGGTGCATATCCGACAAAATCAAACGGGTAGCAGGTCGAAACGGTTAGAGTGGCTTTGGGTTTCGGGACAATCACGGTCCGATCGTCTTCGTCCACAATTCGCACTTGCCGAACTTTGTATGTGAAAGTGCCGGAGTGGGTTTTGACAATGAGTGTATCACCTTTGCCTACCTCGCCTAGTTCACGGAAGACTGTATCACGATGGCCGGACAATACGGAGTTGTCACTTTCACCCGGCATTACGCTTTCAGCAAAATGTCCGACGCCTTTTTCGAGCTCATCTTCGTTTGTACCGTGTATAATTGGCAGGCTGGCTTCAAGTTTCGGGATGATCAGTTCACCCATCAAGTCGCCGATTTCGGGTGTTTCGGGATATTCGGAATGAAACACTGGATCAGTGGTCGGCTCTTCAATTTGTTCCTCAGCTGCTTCAGGTTCCTTGGGGATTTCCAGTTCTTCGGCAAGTGCAGGAGACTGGGTTTCTGGTTTATTGCTGAAGTCTTTTGCCTCGACGTTTCCAGTTTTATAAAGCATATAACCTTTTACAAAAGTTGCCGTGCTGGTAGTGCTGAACCATAGGCCAAGTAAGATAAGGGCAATGGATAGAGAAAGAAGAAGCGGTTTTTTGCTTCTTCTTTTTTCCTTTTTGTGCCTCATCATTAGACTTCTTCAGCTCTGATTCGGCGGAATAAAGCGATGCCTGCAAGAAGCAAGGCCAGTCCGAAAGCGGCATTTGCTGCGAAGTCAGAGGCTGTTGCCGGTAATTTTCCACCTTTCACCGTTTGGGTTGCAGATGGTGTTGTTGGAGCGGTTGCAACCGGTTTTTGTACCACAGGCGGTGCTGTAATAACTTTCTCCACAGTGTCCAAGCCTTTTCCGGTGTCCACGATTACGTCAGACCCGAACATTTCAGCCGTCATAAGGATGTCTGCAAGGAATGCGTCTTCCAAATTGTAAATCTCGATCAATAAATCAGCGCCTTCAGTTGATTCAAGCGTCAGGAGTGTAGCTAAAGAAACAGGCGATTTTTTATCATCCTTGACAAAGTAATAAGTTGTTTTCAATTCCAGCAAATCGGTCATTTCACTGTAGATATCCATGATTTCAGCAATCTGTTCTGCTGTCAGTTCATCAGCAGTTTCAAATTCGCCGACTGCCATCATGCGATCACTTAATTCCATCAGTTTTTGTTCGAATGCAGGATCTTCATAATCCAATGTTTCCATGTGAGCGATCAATCTTTCAATTTCTTCTTCGGTCAAACCCAATTCAGTGAAAAGGCCATCAACATCAATGTCAATGTCAAAGTAGCTTGGGTCTTGATAGAAAATAATGGATGACTCTAAATCTTCAATGAAGTCGTAGTATGAAAGGGAATCATCATATTCCTGTAAAAAAGCTTCCAATTCATTTTCGGAGGAGAATCCGTACTCTTCCATAAGCGCCTGCAAGTTTGTTTCATCAATTGGCGTTCCCATATAGTCATCCAAATAAAAATCAATGTAGTATTCGACATCTTCGATGAAAATCAAATATGTACCGTCAAGCACATCCATACCGTAATCAATGTCGCCGTATTCATAAAGCACTTCGTTCAATTCAGTGCGGGACAATTTTAACTTATTTGCGAGCGACTGAACATTTTCTTCAGTTAATGGCGTACCTAACTCATCAACTTGATCAAATTCGTCCAACGACCAATCTTTGCTGTCCAAATAGTCAAGATAATCTTGTTTTTTCCAGTTGATTTCTGTTAAAAACTGGTCAAATTTAGCATCGTCCGCTTTGATGGCAAATGCCGAAAGTGGCATGATGCTAAATGACAATCCTAAAACTAATAAAAATGCGGCTAAACGTTTCATTTTCTTCCCCCTGTGTATAATAAATGGAATATCTAGACTATTATAGTCTTGGTTTAATTTAAATAATATAGGTATATATGTTTATATAAATTGAATTTTAAAGGTAATTTTAATAAAAATGAAGTCATCACTCTGAATGAAGAGGTTTCCACAAATTATTGGGTGTTTCTTCTATAGTGAACTGCGAAAGACAAACTGATTGAACTGATTATTCTGTTAAATGTTATGATAGGCATAAAAGCGTTCAGAACTAAAGGAGGAACCACTGATGTCCATTAAAAAAGCCATCATCCCAGCTGCTGGGCTGGGAACACGTTTTCTTCCTGCCACTAAGGCGATGCCTAAAGAGATGCTGCCAATCGTGGACAAGCCGACGATCCAGTATATTGTAGAAGAGGCTATCGCATCTGGAATTGAAAGCATCATTATTGTAACCGGCAAAGGGAAACGGGCAATCGAAGATCATTTTGACCACGCACATGAACTGGAAGCAACATTGCTGGAAAAAGGCAAGATGGACATGCTGGAAACAGTACTTGAAACATCAAAACTAGAAATCCATTTTATTCGCCAGAAGCATCCACTTGGATTAGGCCATGCGATTTGGTCTGCGCGCAACTTTATCGGTGATGAAGCTTTTGCTGTATTGTTAGGGGATGATATTGTAGTAAACGAAGAACCGTGCCTTGCACAACTGATGAATCAATATGACAAAACAGGTAACTCGATTATTGGGGTACAGCAGGTTCCGGCAGAAGAAACTTACCGATATGGAATTATCGATCCACTGTCAGTGGATGGTCAATTGATGAAAGTCAGAAATTTTGTAGAAAAACCGGTACTCGGAACTGCTCCTTCCAATTATGCAATCATGGGCCGCTATATTTTGACTCCTGATATTTTTAAATTTTTGGGTGAACACCAATTTGGAGCGGGAGGAGAAATTCAGCTGACAGATGCCATCCAAAAACTCAATAAAGTTCAAAATGTCTATGCTTTTGAATTTAAAGGGCGCAGATATGATGTTGGAGAAAAATATGGTTTTATTGAAACAACAATTGATTTTGCTTTAAAGCGCCCTGAGCTGAAAGAACCGCTGTTAAAGCTTTTCGAAAAGATTTTGCGCGAGGAAAAAAGAAGGAATCGCTTGGAGTAATGGAACAAACAGCGAAACAGAACAGAGGTTTTGTGCGCAGCTACGAAATGTACTGTGTAAGTATCAGGAGAGAACAGGCTCATGTATACTAAAAGAAAACGAAGGCAACGGAGGTCAACGCGATGGACACCATTCTTGCGATATGCATCGGACTGGCATTAAGTGCAACGGTGGGTTTTAGAATTTTTACGCCATTGCTGATTACGGGAATATTCGTACATGTGGACTGGCTGACACTTTCGGAAGGTTTCAGTTGGATTGGCAGTACACCAGCGATTGTCGCATTTGCCGCAGCCACCCTTTTTGAAATTGCCGTCAATTATATTCCCGCTGTAGGATCCTTCATGAAAATGATTTCAACGCCAATTGCCGCTTTGGCAGGGATCCTGCTGACTGCCTCTTTTATCGGGGATATGAGCCCTTTTCTCGAATGGAGCATTGCCATCATCGGTGGAGGAGGAGTGGCTACAGTTTCACACGCGACCATTACAGCGGTCAAAGGAGTGAGTGAAACGGCATTGCTGAGCCCAGCCGTTTCTGCAGCAGAAGATGCCACGGCTACATTAGTGCCGATTCTAATATTTATTGTTCCATTCCTGGCAGTTCTCTTTTTGATTGGCATGGCTTATATGATTTTTAAGCTTTACCGGAGGTTTCTGTACAAGCCAAAAACTGTATAAAAAAGGAGCTGGAATAAATTCCAGCTCCTTTTTATTTGGTAAATGGCATCTCAGGGATTTGGCTTACTGCTATCTCGGAATCACCAGTACTTGTCCCACGCGAATTGCATTAACATTGGCGATCTTGTTGGCGGCAGCTATTTTAGCAACGGTCGTACTGTAAGTTCGGGCAATGCTGTATAGTGTATCCCCAGCCTTTACCGTATGTGTGACAGAAGTTGCAGGCGGAGCAGTGGTTTGGCCGGGAATCGTCAGCACCTGTCCGACACGTATGAGATTGTAGTTGGTGATGTTATTAGCTTTGGCAAGCGCTGAGACGGTTATATTGAACTTTTTCGCAATGCTGTAAAGAGTATCTCCGGCTTTAACGGTGTATTTGACAGAAACAGCCGGTGGAGGAGTCGCTTTACCTGGAATCGTTAATACTTGTCCGACGCGGATCAGATTATAATTGGTAATGTTATTTGCTTTGGCCAACGCTGAAACAGTGACGTTGAATTTTTTCGCGATGCTGTACAGTGTATCCCCAGCCTTGACGGTATACTTGTTGCCGCTTACTGGTGAGGCAGGCAATTTTAATAACTCTGAGACTGTGACGAATTTATATCCTTTCGCTTTCAACTTGCTGATCATACCTGGCAGAGCACCTGGAGTTCCAGACGCGCCAGCACCAGTATGCATCAAAACAATGGACCCCGGCACAATATTGTTTACGACTTTATTGGTGATTTCCGTGGCTGAGATGCCTTTCCAGTCAATGGTGTCAATATTCCATTGAATTGTATGCGTGTAGCCTGCATCTCCAACAGCCTTCAATACGGCAGCATTGGATGCGCCAAACGGGGCTCTGAAAATCGGCTTGGTCGATTTTCCGGTGATCCCTTTGATTGTAGTTTCGGTGGTATCAAGCTCACTCTTCATTTTTGCGGCAGTAAGTTTTGTGAAATCAGGATGTGAATAAGAATGGTTGCCGAGCTGATGGCCTTTGGCAGATATGTTCTTAATCCACGAAGGGTGGTTTTTGGCCCCGGAACCTGTTAGAAAGAACGTTGCTTTTACATTATTGGCAGACAGGATGTCCAGAATTTTGTTGATGTTAGTGCCATCTGAACCGTCATCGAAAGTCAGGGCAACCACTTTGCTGGTTGTGCTGCCTTTCGTAATGTAAGTGGAGCTTGCTGCCTGTGGCTGGCCAGAGAAGGACAACACGGTGAACAGGATTAATAATGCGGCTGCTAAGACTTTAATCCATTTGGAAAGCACCTTTCTCACCCCTTTAGTTAGTGCGCTGGACAGAGCCAGCGTATGTATGGGATCAATCGGGCATAGATGGGTTGAGAAAAATAAAAGGAGATTCTTACGTAAATTTTATACTCCTATTATACCACGCGTATAAGCAATTAGCGCTATTATAAACTGAATATTATGAAAATATTTGTAAGTAACTGATGCAATAGCTTTCAAAGAGCAGACTTCTATTGAGTAGTAAAAAGCCAGCATTCCCGAAACGGAATGCTGGCTTTTAAATTAAAGATCTTTTGGATCATAAATGACAGTGATGAGTTGGCATGTGCTTTGGCCAGTCGAATATGTATTCCAGTGATTGCGGAATTGATCGATTTTTTCAACGTCCATCTTAGGATCCAGAATATGGTGAATCACTTCACTGGTTGTTTTTACAATCGGACCAGGAAAATACAGGCTGTTCTCGGCCCAAATACCTTGAGTTTTTCCGTAGTCTATAAGGTCATAAGTGAAGAAAATCATCTTTTTTCCAAGCAAAGAAAACTCTACTGGAATGGATGAATAATCAGTTATCAAAACGTCGCTGACAATAAGCAATTCGCTGAGATGCGGGTAGTCGTTGACCAGCAGTACACGCGGATGCTTTGTGAAGTTCGTGACCTCTTGGACAGAAGGATGAAGCCTGATTAACAACACATACTGATCATCCAGTTTCTCCAGCATTTCTTTTACATCCAGCTGCACCTTCATGCTGTGCAATGAATTTTTCCGGAAAGTAGGTGCATACAAGACAACTTTTTTCCCGGCGATGGCCGGGTATAATTCCAATAAAGTCGTAAAAGCTTTTTCTTTAGCAACTGGATCAAAGTAAAAATCAGTTTGAGGTACTCCTGTGTAGATAAAGTGGCTTTGGTCAACATGGAACGATTCAGAAAAAATATTTGCCATTTGCTGTGAGCCGACCGGAATGTATTGAAATCGGTCATATACTTGCTGGAATCTTAATTTTGCCCGTTCGCTTCTGCCGGAAGTTTCAGGATCGCTCCAGCCAAACTTCTTAATGGCTCCAGCAGCATGCCATAATTGAATGCATTTTACTTCTTTTCGGAACTTAATGACCGAAAGAACGCCAGCATAGTTATCGACGAAGACATATTTGGCAGTGGCCAAATGGTAGACGGACAAAAAAGTATCTGCAATATTAGATGTCTCAAAGCTGTAAATTTTCTTGTTGCTCGTAGGAACAGCGGTAAAGTCAATTTTGCATTTGGCTTGGTTAATAAAGATGATCTGATGGTGTTTTGCTTTTGATAATTCTTTCGCTATAAAAAAAGCGTTATCACCAAAAGAAGAAAGAAAGACGGTTTTATTTTTCATGGGGAAAAGCTTGAAAAGGGCAAATAAAAATTTGAATAAAAATAGATAGATGGAAATTCCAACTTCTTTAATCATTGGCTATTGTAAAGGTCTGTTTTGATTTTTGTTGTCGAGATACCTTCTGTCCGCGGCAAGTAAAGAACTTCACAATAATCCTTCAATTCATCAAACTTGCCTTCCCAGTCAGACCCCATTACAAATAAATCCACATCATTGCTTTGGATATCCGTCACTTTTTGGCCCCAATTGTGTTCCGGAATAACTTCATCCACATATTTTATGGCTTCGAGTATCAATTTGCGTTCTTCGTAAGAGTGATAGGCAGCTTTGCCTTTAATCGCATTAAACTCATCGGATGATAAGCCCACGATTAAATAATCTCCGTTCTCTTTTGCCCGTTTCAATATGTTTATATGGCCATGATGAATCAAGTCAAAGGTCCCGTAAGTTATTACTTTCTTCATATATATTCACTCCAAAAATGCTTATTTTCGATTTTTTTCACAATATGCTATGATACTATCTTATATGTTATCATGTGTAATAGCTATTGGAAATATAGGTATGTATGAGGTATTAGACGCTTTTATCTAGAAAAAGATGCATGTTTTGAGTTGCTTGGTTTACGCTTCGTTTCAGTATAGAATAAATAGAAACTAAATGTTATTATTTATAGTAAATTTCTGCCAAATCTGTTTTTAAAGAAAGAAGTAAGGTGAATAATTTGAGCGTTGTCCAAAAAATTAAAGGTCTTAAAGATAGCAGCTACACAAGAAGACTTTTTCGTGCGGTATTTGTAATCCTGGGAAAACTTCCGAAAAAGAAAAAATTGGTGGTGTTTGAAAGTTTTCACGCGAAGCAATTCAGCGACAATCCGCGAGCCATCTATGAGCATATGAAAGAACATTATCCAGAATTTAAACTTCTTTGGAGTGTTGATAAGAGTGCAATCAAGCTTTTTGAAGAATTTAATGTGCCATATATTCGCAGATTCACCATCCCGTGGTTTTGGACATTTCCAAGGGCCGAGTACTGGGTCAACAATGTCCGGCTTCCCAGATGGATGCCAAAGCCAAAAAATACTGTATACCTTCAAACGTGGCACGGAACTCCCTTGAAAAAACTGGGACTGGATATTGAGGAAATTCACATGCCCAATACAGAAACAGAAGCCTATAAAAAGAATTTCACGCTGGAATCTGAGAAATGGGATTACCTGATTTCTCCAAATTCGTATTCAACCGAGATTTTTAAGCGCGCTTTCCATTATAATGGAAAGGTCATTGAAACAGGGTATCCCCGTAATGATGTGTTGACAAATCACTCGGATCAGTTGATCAGCAATCTGAAAAAGGATTTAGGGATTGCCGAAGACAAAAAAGTTATGCTTTATGCCCCTACTTGGAGAGACAATGAGTTTTATCAAAAAGGGAAGTACAAGTTTAAATTTCAATTCGATCTGGAAAACTGGAAGAAAGAATTTGGCGACGAATGGGTGCTGCTGTCCCGTATGCACTATTTAGTTGCTGAAAACTTTGATTTCTCGGCATATGAGGGTATGGTATATGATGTGTCGCTTTATCCTGATATCCGTGATTTGTACCTAGCATCAGATTTGCTGATAACAGATTATTCTTCTGTCTTTTTCGATTATGCCATTTTAAACCGGCCGATCATTTTCTTTATGTATGACTTGGAGAACTACCGCGACCAGTTGCGCGGCTTTTATATGGATATCGAAAAAGATGCACCTGGGCCTATTGTACAGACGGAAAATGAACTTTTCCAGGCAATTAAGTCAATGACAAATGCCAATGTGCAGTTAAGCCCAATTTTCTCTGAGTTTAAAGGCCGTTTCTCTTCTCTTGAAGATGGTCAGGCAACAGAACGTGCAGTAAAAGCTTTTTTAAAGTAAAATATGTAAGTTAAATTTAATAGCAGAACTAGTCAAAAAGTGATTAAGTGAGGATACCTATGAAATCAGCTATAAAAGTCATTAAAGAGCAAGTTCAATTCTTTTATTTAGTTAAACGATTATCTGTTTATGAACTGCGCAGCTTAACCAGAGGCAATTACTTGGGCGCAGCTTGGGAAATCATCAATCCGGCTATCCAGATTCTCATCTATTGGTTTGTATTCGGTTTTGGAATCCGGCAGCGTGAAGATGTTGGCGACATTCCGTATTTCCAATGGATGTTTGCGGGAATTTTGGTTTGGTTCTTTATTAACAATAGTGTTATGAAATCATCCAAGTCCATTTACAGCAAAATCCGAATGCTTTCCAAAATGAATTTTCCGATGAGTGTTATTCCGAATTACACAATCTTTGCACAGTTTTATCCCCATCTGATATTATTAGCTATTGGCATGTTGATATTGCAGTTTATCGGATTTCCAATCTCCATCTATTATCTGCAGTTGCCGATTTATATCATCGGTCTGCTTGTCTTTTTGTTTAGTCTTGCTTTGATAACGTCTACTTTGGCGACTATCATCAGAGATGTTCAAATGCTGTTGCAGTCGGTTATGCGTATGCTCCTATACTTATCGCCAATTTTATGGCCGCCAACTTTGCTGCCGGAATCATGGCAGTCGTTTTTAATGCTCAATCCCTTCTACTATGTGATAGAAGGCTACCGTTACTCGCTGCTTGGAGAAGGCTGGTATTTTATCGAGAATCCTGTCTATACGCTTTATTTTGTTGGAGTGGTTGCACTGACGTTCCTGGTAGGTGCTTATCTTCATGTGAAATTTAGAAGTCAATTCATTGATTTCTTATAAAAATTGGAAGTGAAACTCTTGGTTAATTCAGTAGAAGTCAAAAATGTCTCTAAGCGTTATAAATTATATAAAAAACAATCAGAGCGAATTCTTGATTTGCTGGTTCCTTATAAAGATTACGGTGAAGATTTTTTCGCTTTGCAAAATGTCTCTTTTGAAGTGGAACAAGGGTCGATTGTCGGACTTGTTGGCATTAATGGTTCAGGAAAATCGACTTTAGCGAATATTATTGCGGGTGTTATTCCAACGACCAATGGCCAAGTGACGAGCAATGGCAATGTCGCTTTAATTGCAGTGAATGCCGGGTTGGATGGCAAGTTATCCGGACGTGAGAACATCGAGCTCAAATTGCTGATGCTTGGATTTTCACAAAAGGAAATAGCCGCTATGGAAAATGAGATCATTGAATTTGCCGAACTGGAGAAGTTTATCGATCAGCCAGTGAAAACCTATTCCAGCGGCATGAAGTCACGTTTGGGCTTTTCCATATCGGTGCGTGTAAATCCCGACATTCTGATTGTGGATGAAGCTTTGTCTGTAGGAGACAAAGCGTTTTCTGAAAAGAGTTTGGACAAAATGATGGAATTCAAAGAAAAAGGCAAAACAATGTTTTTTGTGAGCCATTCGATTTCGCAGATGAGAAGATTCTGCGATCAAATTTTGTGGCTGGAGTTTGGCGTGGTCAAGGAGTACGGTGCGACCAAAGAAGTACTATCCAAATACGAGTCTTTTCTGGAAGAATACAAAGCTTTATCGAAAACAGACAAAAAAAAATACCGGACCAGCGCACTCAATCGGCAGTCCAAGAAAAACGAAGAACCTGCAGTCCTTTAGAGGACTGCAGGTTTTTTCGTGTGAATAATCAGTCAGAGAAGAAATTTTGACCGGATTGAATTACAGTAGAAGAAAGGGGGCAATTATATGAATAGACAAATGGATAAAGACAAGCTGGTTGCGACATTTTCCATTGTCGCTGCAAATCCGGAAACTGGAGAAGTCGGTGTGGCCGTACAATCGAAGTTTCTGGCAGTCGGATCGGTCGTTCCATGGGCGAAAGCAAACGTCGGAGCGGTGGCCACGCAGTCCTGGGCCAATACGGCATATGGACCAGAAGGACTTGAGTTTTTAGAAAAAGGCTTGTCGCCTGACGAGGTAATAGACAAGCTGATAGCTGACGATCCAGGCAGAAGTTTGCGCCAAGTGGCCGTCGTTAATGCAGATGGTGAGGCGAGCGCTTTTACGGGGCACGAATGCTACGACTGGGCAGGACATAAAATAGGCAAGCATCATTCCTGCCAGGGCAACATCCTGGTAAGTGAGAAGACGGTCAGTGAAATGAGCAGAGCCTTTGAGGAATCGGAAGGCCCGCTTGCGGAACGGCTGCTGATAGCTATATCGGCTGCTCAACATGCTGGGGGCGACAGCAGAGGCAAACAGTCGGCTGCAGTTTATGTGCTGCAAGATGGCGCGGGGTATGGCGGCTACAACGATGTCAAAGTTGATTTGCGTGTGGATGATCATCCGGAGCCGATCGAAGAACTGCAGCGGCTGTATGAACTGCACAAAATGTATGCTGCACCTTCCGAGGAAAAAATAGCCATTGAAGAAAATGTGTTGGAAACAGTTGTAGAGCAGTTGGTAAAAGCCGATTTGCTGGAGTCGGTCGATCACAGCAGCTATGACGAAGAAGTGAAAGAGGCATTGAAAACTTTTGTGTTGCGTGAGAATTTTGACGATCACTGGTCAGAAGAAGCACTTATTGATGAAGCTGTGCTGGAATACTTGAAAAAGCAATAGAATGGAAGCCTGCTCAGTTAAGCTTAGCAGGCTTTTTTATGTGGGGTGCGGTCTTTTGCGTTTGAGGTGCGGTTATGGGGCATCGAGGTGCGGTTTGTAGCCTGCGAGGTGCGGTCTTGTCCATTTGAGGTGCGGTTATCATCAAACGAGGTGCGGTCAGTTAAAAACACGCACAAAAAAGGCAGCTCATCGTGAGCCGCCTTTTTTTAAACTTACTGTTTAGTTTACTTCTTTTTTGCGGAATTTCGAGACCACTTCGTAGACGATTGGCACGATGACCAATGTCAACAACGTGGAACTGATCAATCCGCCGATAACCGTGATGCCGAGGCCTTGTGAAATCAATCCGCCTCCGCCTTCAGCACCGATGGCAAGCGGAATGAGCGCGCCGATTGTTGCCAGGGCAGTCATCAAGATTGGGCGCAGCCGTGTCACGCCGCCTTCAAGAAGGGCATCGCGTGTACTCAAACCGGCTTTCTCCATATGGATGACGCGGTCAATCAAGACGATGGCATTGGTGACAACGATACCGATCAGCATCAATACGCCAATCAATGCGTTGACACTTAATGATTCTTTAGTAATCCATAATGCGACCAATACACCGATAACGGTGAATGGCAATGAAAACAGGATGGAGAACGGAGCGAGTGCACCGCCGAATGTGACAACCAGTACGAAGTACACAATGGCAATGGCTGCAAGCATGGCCAGGCCAAGCTGAGTGAACGATTCGTTGATTTGTTCAGTCACGCCGCCGTGGTCAGTCGTTACACCAGCCGGCAGTTCGAGCTCTGAAGTCTGCTCGTCAATTTCTGCAGTTATGTCCGCGGCATTGTTGCCAAGAACTTCTGCTGTCAAGGAAGCAAACATTTGGCCGTCTCTGCGGTTAATGGTATCTGGTGATTGGCCTTCTTCGACTTCCATGACCTCACCGATTGTTACGGTCGTCCCAAGTGCTGTGGGAATTTCGACATCTGTTACATCATCAATTCCTGCATATTGTGTTTCTTCTGTTTCAATGTATACATTGATGTCTTCTTCTTCATGGGTGACGGTAGTCAAGACCGGTGCTTCGCCGACGCCGCTTAACGCCATGCCGATTTGTGCGGCCGTCAGCCCATTTTCGCTTAAGCTTTGTTGATTAGCGACCAAGGTGAATTGGTCATAAGCTTCGGTTAAGCTGGACTCTGTGTTTTCCAAGCCATCGTTATCTTCCATTAACGGCTGGATTTGATCGATGGCTGATTGAATATCTTCCACACTGTCACCGTAGACGAACATTTCCAGTCCGCTTCCTCCGGTTGCCGCAAAATCCATACTAGCCCATTCTCCGGATTCTGTAGAGCTATTCAAGTCTTCAATCAGTTTTTCACTTTCATCAGTGAATGCTTCAAAATCGTCATCATACTCAATATAGAACAATGCGGAATTGTCTCCACTGCCGCCCATTGCCGACATTGGGTTGCCGCCGCCAAGTGAGTATTGATACGAGGTTACGCCTTCTCGTCCTTCAATAGAGCTCTCCGCGTCAAGTGCAACAGCTTCTACATCTTCGCGTGTCTGTCCTGGTTCCGGACTATAAGTAGCCATCACCGTTTTTTGTTCTTCTTCAGGCAGGAAGCTGACGCCAATAACCGGTATCAGGAACAAACTAGCTGCAAGGACTAACGAAGCTCCACCAAAAGTGATGATTTTATGGTTTAAGGTCCATTCCAAAATGCGTTTGTAGCTGTCAGCCATTTTACCAGGCTTGTGTTCTTTTTGTCTGGATTTATTAGTGTCAAGATTGTGCAGTTGCTTGCGGTACATCAAATGCGCCATCATCGGAACGATGGTAACTGCAACCAATAGGGATGCCGACAAAGCAAAGACGACTGCCAAAGCGAAAGGCAGGAACAATTCGCCGATTTGTCCGCTGACTAGTGCAAGCGGCAGGAATACAGCGATGGTCACAACGGTAGAAGAGAAAATCGGTACGAACATTTCGCGTGTTGCTTCACGGATCAGTTCTTTGCCGCGCAATTTTTCGCCGGGCAAAGCCATGCGGCGATAGATATTTTCGATAACAACAATCGAGTCATCGATAACGCGTCCGATTGCGACAGTCAATGCGCCGAGTGTCATGATGTTCAAGGTGATATCCATTTGGTTCAATAAGAAAATCGCCATCAATAATGACAAGGGAATAGAGATGATAGAGATAACCGTTGTCTTAAAGCTGCGAAGGAACAGCAAAATGATTACGACAGCAAATAAAATACCGAATAGCGCTTTGCTGAGCATCGTTTCAACCGATGTCTCGATCGGTTCGCCTTGGTCAAATGTGGAAGCGACGGTCAAGCCGTATTCTTCCTCAACATCTGCAACGATGTCTTTGACGCCATTGACCACTTCAACGGTATTGGCGTCGGGTGATTTGACAATTGAAATACCGATAGATTCTTCACCGTTTGTACGGGAAATCGATTCGGCTTCGCTTACCACTTCAATCTCGGCCAGTTCGCTTAATGCAACTGTCGGGATCGATGATGGTGCAGTGGCTGGAGTTTCAGCCGCAGGTGCTTCAGTTGTTGGTGGTTGAGCTGCCGGTGCTTCCGTTCCAGCTTCTTCAGATCCAGGAGCAGCAGGGGCAGCACTTGGAGCATCAGTGGCCGCTGCAGGAACAGCCGGAATCTGAAGGTTTCTCAAATCATCGACGGAGGTGATATCGCCATCAATAACCAGGTTTTTCAGTTCACCGTCAAAATCGGTCAATCCTAACGGGAAGGTCAGGTTGGATCCTTGGATCAATTGCTGAATTGTATCTTCAGTCAAGCCGTATTGTGCCAGGGCTTCCTGATCAAAGGACATGGTGACTTTCTGGACACGCTGTCCCGAAACTTGTGCCTCGGACAAACCAGCTACCCCTTCAAGAGCAGGAATTACGTTTTCTTCGACGCTGGCCGTCAGTTCTTCCAGTGAACTCTCAGAATCGCTGATGCTCAATGTCAGAACAGGAAAGGCATCCAAACTGATGCGTGAAACCTCTGGATCATTGGCAGACTCGGGAATTGAAATTTGTGACAAAGCATCTTCCAATTCACGGGTTGCTTGGTCCATATCGACTTCAAAGTCGTATTGAACTTGAATGGTTGATGCATTTGCCATCGATGTGGACGTTGTAAGTTCAACGCCATTCATATTCTGGATCCGCTGCTCCATCGGAATGGTGACTTCTTCCATAATTTCATCCGGTGCTGCACCTGGGTATGTAGTAACGACGGTCACAGCCGGAAGGGTGATGCTGGGAATGGATTCCTGTTTCATGGTCAAGCCGGCATAAAGACCAGCGACAACGATCATGAGTGTCAAAATCCATATCGCAAACTTGTTGTTCAAGGAAAAATCGATAATTTTCTTCAAGTTGTTAGCTCCTTTTTCTTAAATGAAATTTTCCAGATATAACACGTCGTTCTTAATGGAAGGAGACTGTTTTAAATAAACCAGCAAGGCTTCAATTAAAAACTCCTCTTGTTCTTTTTTGCCGACTTGTTCTTTCAATAAATTGAGTGAAGCCAGCAACTTCTCGGGATGAGGTTCAGAGGCTTCAATTTTTTCAGCCATGTGGAGAAAGATCTCGTCTATGGTGACTGGCGATGAACGCGCCTCGGTTAAAACAGGTTCCATATCTTCCAGATTAGCGACAATTGCATCGATTGCCGCGGTGACGAAATTGACCAGCTTGGAAATCGGCACATGTTTTTGTTCGATGACCAGTGTAATGATGTATTGCTGCATTAGGCCTTCGAGCACCATCACCAAATCATCCAAAAATGGTTCGACGGGAGTTCCGTAGGTATCCAGCAGGATGGTCTTGTGCAGCGTAATCGTCGACTGGCGCAGTTCCATGAACAATGATTTCAGCTTCTCGCTGTCACTGAGCGGAAAATCTTTGAATACCATCATGAAAAAATCCTGATTGGAAAGTGTACGCTCAATCTCAATCGCTAACTTCTCTTTGAAAACATCCTTGTGATCGGATCCTGGGGCGTGCTGAGAACTGGAGATTGCCCCCGTGATTTCTTCATGGTATTGCTTTAAGATTTCGATGAATAAATTTTCCTTCGAATCGAAATGCTTGTAGAAAGCACCTTTGGAAATGCCTACGGCTTGTGCTACTTCCTGCACCGAAGTTTGATGAAAGCCTTTTAAAGAAAATAAATGTACAGCCTGCTTCATTAACTCAGTTCTTTTGTCCATTCGAGCCCTCCTAAACCGACTGGTCACTTTTAATGACTGATTGGTCACTTGTTTCAGATTATAGCTTAAGGGGAGCAAAGTCAATTTGATGAGCTTTCGATTTTGTGGCAATTTAATGGCAGGAATCTATTGAAGTTTTCATCGGCGATTTAGAGGACTATGCTTGCAGGTATAGAATACTAGTAAGTATTGGAATGAAGAGTTTTACAGAGGAGAGGATTGAATGATGCAAAAGTATATCAGTGAACCATTTGTCGAGGAGCGGGTTGAACAGCCTTATGTAGGGATTCCGGTATTGGCAGGGCTGGCGGAATGGGATAAAGTGAATGGCCTCGTCGGTGAGCTTTTTGACTGGCTGAAGGGCAAAGGCATCAAACCGGCAGGAACTCCATTTTTCCGTTATTGGTGCATGGGAGACTCTGAGGGTAAATACAAAATGGAAGTGGGCATACCGGTCAAACGGATGGTTAGCGGGGATGGCCGGGTGGTCGCCAGTTTCATACCGGGAGGATCTTATTTATCGGCGCTGCATAAAGGACACCCCGACAATTTGGAAAAATCTCTTGCAGCACTCGAACAATGGGCGTTGCAGGAAGAATTGGACATCGACAAGCGATGGGAAGGGCAGGAAGAGATTTGGAACGGACGTTTTGAGTTTTATGTGACCGATCCGGAAACAGAACCTGATTTGAACAAGTGGGCAATCAGGATCGCCTTTTTGCTGATGAGAGACGATGCAGCTTAAAGTGTATAAGAAAAAGCTTGCAGGAAAGATACACAATAAAGTAAAGAGGCGATGGGATGATAGGGTCTGTTGTAGTTGCTATTATTATTTTCGGATTAGTTGGCATAGGAATTTATTGGAGTTCCCATAAGACGAAATCCGCATTAAAAAATGAAAATCGGGAATTGCTGTTGCTGACACAAGATGAGTTCTTGAAAAAACAAAAGGAATTGGACTTGGATTTCGTAGAAGGTACGGAGTCTGGCTTTCGAACCCGCGCACAAGAGTTGGAAGCTGCTTATCCCCTTGATTATCAGCTGCATATCTACAACCGAATGGTTAAAGAAACAAGGTACAGCCAGTCAACCATTCTCGAATTGATGTTTGAACAAAAGCGATTTTTGCTGATGGCATCTATTCTGAAAAAAGTGCCCATGTTTTCGAAAGCAGTAGACGAGGTTTGGCACCAACAGTTGATGTTCACCAATGAGTACTGGAATTTCACAGAGAAGTTTGCCGGCCGGTTTATCCACCACGCTCCAAATGTGGACGGCACAGATGGAACAGACGATAAGTTTTTATTCGATATGATGTACAAAAAGCTGTTTATCGAGAAATCTTCTTCGGCGAAATCATGGGATGCTCCATTTTATGAAATGGTGCCAAGTGCCAGTTTCCTCGCAGAATGGAGAGATTCAGACATATCACTGCTCGAAAGCCGATACTTTTTTGACAGGAGCGAAACCCGGCATTCTGTATACGGATTGATCCGAGAGATCAAGAGTGACATTGAATCTGCAGTGAACAAGGGGAAGTACAGCCGATTTCTGGAAAAGCAATCCCGCATCGTCCAGGGCTCTTATCCCACACCAGGAACATCCAATGAACTGACACTGCCTTACGTAATCTGGGCAGCAGGGGACACGGGTGCAACGTATTCCGAATCACTTGGACTTGCCAAAACCCATAAAAAAATAAAGTCGGATTCCGATGGAAGAAACTCCGGATTTTTCGGAACCGCATCAGATAAGCCGAAAAGTTCAAAAGAAGCTTGGTGCGGATCTGACTCAAACGATTCGGGCGGCTCTGGAGACTCCGGCGGCGGTTCTTCTTGCGGAAGCAGTTGTGGAAGTTCCAGCTGATCTAAATCAACAAGTGTAATTATAAAAGTTGAACAAAAAATCTCTTCTTTAAGCTGCTTTAGGAATACTGTTTTGCCGAATATCGACGCGTGAGGATCTTTATATAGAAGAAAGACACCTCTCTCTGCAGTGGCCACAAGTGCCACTGCAGAGAGAGGTGTCTTATTTTGCTTACTGCTTATTTTTTTCACGAACGTTGGAATAGTAATAAATCATTTCATACATGCGGCTTCGCTGCTTTTGCAGAATGCCGATAGAGACATTGACTTCTGTTGATACATTGAACTCATCGAACAGGACGCGGGTCCTGTTCCGGGCAATGGTTTCCAGCCGGTAGTGGTGGTTGAAAATCCAAACGCAGTCAGGATTGCCAGGAGACCTTGTGGGGTAAGCGGCTAAACCGTTTTCCGAAATGAGAAGGGTTGTTTTTTTATGCTGTTTAAGATTGTGCCGTGTAGCTTTCACGCGGCCTTCGTATGTGGATGCATACATCATACAAGTTTTATCTATCAATGACAGAACCGAATCACGGGAGTAAAAAACGTCATCTTTCGTCACAATTTTTGATTTTTTCTCTGTCTCAAAATAACTTTCAACAAACAACACTGATCGATCAATTAACTTCTCATCATACTTCTTCACTATCACAAGCTCCCCTTTCTCAACACATAAAAAATTTTACCATTCGTGCGTTTTGCAGGCAATCTGTTTTTCTGAAAATAGGTACTATTTTGACAATTTTGTGTGCCTAAATTCCTGTTTGTTTTGACGATAAAGTGTGTATCCTAGGGGCAAATAGCATAGAAATCAAGTGGCGAGTGCTCTTTTCAGGGCTTATTCTGAATGGACCCGGGAATCAACGAACGTTCAGAAGGACAAAACCAATGAAAGATTTTGAAGAAGTGGCTGCACAATATGCGCCAATGATTTCTGCTATGATCCGCAAACTTCACATCTACCGTGATTACGATACGTATCGCCAAATCGGCAACATTGCGCTTTGGCAGGCATGGCGGCGTTTCGAAGACGAAAAAGGAAACTTTACCCCTTTTGCTTATCGCAGCATTCGTGGAGCGATGCTCGATGAACTGAAGCGGGAGACGAGAAAGAATGACCAGGCAACCCATATAAGCAATGTGAAAATGGAAAGTGGAGAAGCAATATCAGAAGATTTGCCCGATTGGCTGGATGTGAGCATGCTTAATGACCATGAAAAATGGCTACTCGAAGCACTTTACGTAAATGGAAGGAGGCTAACGGATCTGGCAGTCAGTGAAAAAATTTCACTTGCAGGTATGAAAAAAAGGCGCGAGCGGCTGTTAAAAAAACTGAGGGAAGCGACTCCTCATCCATTCAAGGAGTAGAGAAAGCCGGAACTTTGAAAGGTTGGCAGCATGAAGGATTCAGAAAAAGGTGGTATGGAACAAAATCGAATTGTATAATAAATGACGCGGCAGAAAGAAATGGGGATGAATCATATGGAAGCAATGATGACGGGCATGATCAATAATATTTTCTTCATCATATTTCCGATCATCGTCTATCAGATGCTGGCGACAGCCGGCCAACGAAATTTCTTCGTTAGCCACCGCGTTACAATGACTGTTCTTTTTTCGATTTCCATCATACTTTGCATGCTTTTTCCTTATCAATTTTTAACGGACCAATATATTTTCGACTTGCGCCAAGTTCCAATGATCGTTGGAGCATTATACGGAGGCCCACTAGTTTCAGCCATGCTGTTTCTCGTATCTTCTGTTGGCCGATTTTTCATCGGCGGAGACGGGATGTACATCGCGATCCTTAACCAATTTGCCATTGCAGCGGGAGTTCCATTCCTCCGTCCGCTGTACATGCGAGTTAAAAGGCTGGGGAAAATTGTTCTGGTGTTTTCCATCTCCATTGTTTCCCTGTTATTCAACATGTTTGCGGGCGCTTACTTTTTTGGAGACCCGCTCGGCGATATCCTTGGCATTTGGGTGATGCTGATGATCAATCAAGGAACGATTATCGTGTTGACGGCTTTGCTGATTGAACACATGCAGCGTCAGGAATACATGTACAACTCGCTGTTGAAGCATGAAAAAATGGAAACCGTCAGTCATTTTGCCGCTGCAGTTTCACATGAATTGCGCAATCCGCTGCAAAGCATCAAAGGATTTATTCAACTGATGAAAGAATATGAATACAGCCGAGAAAAGCAAGTGGAGTTTCACAGCCTGATTTTAAAAGAAATCAATGCTGCAGAAGATTTGATTGACGATTATCTCGTCTATGCCAAGCCAACCTATGGACAGCTCGAATCCATTGCGGCTTCTGCGGAAATTCAGCACGTCATGAAAATTATGGCACCATATGCCAACGTAAAAGATGTAGAAATGCAAATAACGTATATGGACGAACAGGCAGAAATTCTCATCGATCGCCAGAAATTCCAGCAGGCGCTGGTCAATATTATCCGGAACGGCATTGAAGCGATGCCGGACGGAGGGACACTGGCTGTTGCGGTGAAAACATCTCCGGCCAAAGTGTGGATTGAAGTAACTGACGAAGGCATCGGCATGACAAAAGAAGAAGTCAAGCGTTTAGGGGAACCTTATTTTTCAAATAAAATCAAAGGAACTGGACTTGGCATGATGGTCACATACAGCATCGTCAGCCAAATGAATGGTCAAATCATGGTGGATTCTGAGAAAGGTAAAGGTACCGAATTTACATTGGAATTTCCGAATTTCTCCGCATCTCCGAAAAAATAGACCATCAGCCTTAGAGGCCGATGGTCTATTTTTGTATTGGGAAAATCTTCTGCATAAGCTGATAGTTTATTTATGTGTTAATTGGCGGACAAAAGGCAGGACCGATTGTTCTTTCAGTTTGGCCTCGAACATAATATCGGCATCAATGCCGCCCAATAATCTCAACAGTTCCTGAAAGTCCGTTTCAGAAACCAATCCATGATGGCGAAGATCGGTAAATCCTTCTTTGCCTGTACTGATATGGATTTTTGGCGTGCCATAGCCTTCCCAAGTTTTCAGGATTTCAGCATAATCGACGGGTTCGCCTTCATTGTTGCAGTTGTGGTGATGGATATCAAAGCAGATAGGCACTTTGCACATGTAATGGACATCCAGAACGTCTCTGACAGTAAAGGTTTTATCGTCATTTTCCAGCCGCAGCCGCTGGCGTATGCTTGGTGACAATGCCAAATAGGCTTCTGCAAAGCGTTGTTTCGCTGCTTCTTTGTCTCCATATGCTCCACCGGTGTGGAGAATGATATCCGAGCCGCCTAGCAATTGAATCAGCTTGTCGTGATACTCAAGATCTTCAATCGATTTCCGGACCACTTCCGGTTTAGGTGAATTGAGGACGGTGTATTGGCCAGGGTGAACAGAAACCCTCATCTCGTGTGTTTCGACAAGCAGACGGATTTTATCTGTAATGGCCACTACATCCGGATCTTCCCACCAAATCCAATCGTTTATCGGATGGGTGGAAAGCGGAACGATAGAGCTGGAAGCCCGGTAAAAATAAATGTCATTTTCCAGATTCCACTCGAGAATTTCGAGTGTGGTCTCGAAATTTTTCATCGTCAGTTCTTTTATCTTTCCTGTACCTTCCGCTTCGGCAGTCGCTACACGCAAAGTTCTAAATATTGTTTTCAATTCAGTGTTCATGCAGGCGTAACCTAATCTCATGTTGTTTCAGCTCCTTGCTCTTGTTATACCCTTCCGGCACGGATTGCATTCCTCCTATTGGGGTATAATAAAAGAAATAATCCAAGAGGAGGAATTCTAATGATTGCAGAAGTAACACAGACCGAACAAGGATATGTGGCGACTTTTGACCGGAAATTGGCTCATGAACCAGAACAGGTTTGGCAGATGCTGACGGACAATCAGAAAATTCACCAATGGTTTTCAGGATTGCAGTTGGAAAAGCCGGGTAAAGACGGCTTTTTATCTTTTGATATGGGTAACGGCAACTTTGAAAAAATGTCCATCACAAACTTTGAAGAGAAAAAGCAATTGGGTTTTGAATGGGGCGAAGACCATGTCTTGTTTGAACTTACCCCTGAAGAAGGCGGGACCCAGCTTCGAATGGTGGAAACTTTAAAAGTTTTTACAGACCACACACCAAAAGATGTAGCGGGCTGGCATGTATGCCTGGATGTGCTGGAAGCGCTTCTCGATAAGAAGGGGATTGAACGGACATTGGAATGGGAGCATTGGTACCCTGAATACAAGCGGCTGTTTGAAAGCATGCGTGTTTCTTTTGAATAAATGGCAGTAAAGCTTAAACTTATGCGATTATTTTGGGTTTTTTAAAATATAATTTAACTTCAATTTTATAGCGAGATTGGTAGACGTTCGTGAAATGTTTTTCAGCATTTGCGAACGTTTTTAAAGTTTAGTCAAGTATTTTTAAGGTTCTCTTATAAAAAACTATCAGAGAACCTTTATTCTTCAAGTTTCTTTGAATATCTAGTCTGTTATGATAAATGATAAAAGAGAGGTCTGAAATGAAACATCTGCTTTTAAAAATTGTAGTGTTCTCCATATTTACATTCATAGTTGCAGTTTCTGATATTCCAACGTATATAAAAAACATTTTTGTAATGGCGATATTGTTTTTTTTACTGCCATTTGAAAACCACTTTTTCACAAAAGAACGAATGTCCAGAAAGTGTATAGCTGCTGCAAGTGGAGCAGTTATTTTTACGTCCTTATTCCTGCTGGTACCTTTGCTATTCTTCAATGAGGGAGCAAACTACAAAGGGCTTATTGATTTCATTCTTTCTTTTAGTCTTATATTGTTTTATGCTCTTTTAGGATTTGGTGTTTATGGATTACCCGCCTCTCTTTTTTCAGATTGGATTGCCGAAAAGTTTTCTTATCGATTAGCCAGTGCTGCTGTTATCCATTTAACATTCGGATTGTTATTGATTACCAAACTGTCACTGATTCCTATTATTTGTGCGGGAATCTTTTGGGTAATTGATGAAAAAATACGCAAGAATCAGAGGAAAGATTTTCTGCGAGAAAGAAATTCAATCATAAGAAGTGAGTAGCAGCTTTTACCGAGATAAAGGAGAAGTTTCTTCAATAAACTTAAACGTGGAATGAGTATGATTTCGCCTGTCCGCAGTCAGCACAAATGGACAGGACGGCTCGCATAGCGCTTGGTAATATCAACTAAAGGAGTGAAAGCTATGGGGTGGGTGGAATCGTTGCAGCGTGCCATTGATTATATGGAAGAGCATATGGAGGATCCGGTTACAATAGACCAAATTGCCAAGCAGGCAAACTCTTCCGTTTTTCATTTTCAACGAACCTTTTCCATATTGACGGATTGTTCGGTTGCTGAATATTTACGCAGAAGAAGGCTGACTTTGGCAGCGCAGGAGCTGTCAGCCACTGACCGGAAAATCATCGACATCGCCTATAAATATGGCTACGACACTCCCGAGGCTTTTGCAAAAGCATTTCGGCGGCAGCACGGTGTCACACCGAGTGAAGCCAGAAAGAATTTGGGAAAGCTGCAAGCTTTTAACCGCCTGGTGATTCAGGTGAATTTGAAAGGGGCTGATCCGATGAAATACCGAATTGTGGAGAAGGAGAGTTTTCAGGCCGTTGGGACAAAGCGTGAATTCACACTGAGCGATGGGGAGAACATGGCAGGGATTCCGAAAATGTGGAACGAACTGAATGAGGACGGAACAAGCAGTGCGATTGCCAGATTGAACGATGGAGAAATCAGGGGCTTGCTGGGCATTTGTGCCGACTATCAGGACGGTGGAACTATGGATTATTGGATTGCTGCTGAAAGCACGGCAAGTGTTCCTGAAGGTTTCTCCCGGTTGGAAGTGCCTGCATCAATATGGGGAGTCTTCGAAGTGCACGGAGCAATGCCGGACGCAATGCCAAAAGTTTGGAAGCAGATTTTCTCGGAATGGTTTCCGTCGAATCAATACGAAAATGCCGGCACCGCCGAACTGGAAGTTTATCCGGAAGGAGATCCTTACAGCGAAGACTACGTTTCCGAAATTTGGATTCCGCTGAAAAGTAAGAGGGGAGGAAAAGCGGACTGAAATCTGTGCTGGCTTTGAAACGTGGATATATATAGCGCTCATAAAAGTGGCATAGCCACTTTTATGAGCGCTCTTTTTTGTCTTTACCGATTAAAGCCAACAAACTGTACATCGCGGCGATAAAAATTAAAACAATACCGAAAGCAGTGGTTAGTAAATCAAAGTTAACTTCATTGACTGTATTAGCTGTGAATAACTTCTAAAGTTAAATGAGTTTTTTTCGTTCATTCTCAAAGCGGGTCTCCAAAGCACTGCTGATTTTTCGCATGACTTCAAGCTGTGTGTCATTGGCATTGACCTTGTGAGTCCACAGATAGGCCTGCATTGGTTTTGCAGGAGCATGTTCAAGCAATAAAACCTCGCGGCAAAAATCGGGCGTCTGTTTGCCGGAAATTAGTTTTATGGTGTAGAGTGAGGTGGTTTTGACAACTTTGTCTATCTGGTAGCTTTCGTTGAACTTATCTAAATCTGCAATGTGTTCAAATTCATTTTCTGTTTCTTTTAATGGTGCCACTTAAAACACTCCTTACGACATAGTCTAGACTGTACTTTTTTTAGATGATACACTAGCTGACGCTTATAAGCACTATTTTTATGGAGCCTTGAAATAGATTCATAATTCTTTAGTCTAACAAATAAAAAATTATTAAAGTGGGTAAATAACTACTGATTCCTTGGAGTTCTCAGACAATTATTCCCGTAGTTTTATACTCACCCTGCCTGAACATCACTGAATCCTCAAAAAATGAAGTATGGCGTATTGAGGTGAAAGAAGAAGGAATGCCTTTATACGGACAGCAATAGTCTTACTGCTGCAGATCATCAAATTGCTTAAACCGAAGCGAAACTGCCGAAAATGTTTGAAAACCCGATAATTTTTCGGACAGAATTCGCAGAACGAAATTTTTAAAAAAAGAAGCCTGACAATCTGTTTCATACAGGATTGCCAGGCTTCTTCGTATTTGATTTTTTGTGTTGCCGCGCCAACTTTTACTTTATCTTAAATTCAAACCGGTTGTCTTCCTCGAATATCCCTTTTTCATAGTTTCTTTCGGCAAAGGTAAGGGTTCCATCATGGGAGACCAGCACGACAGTTGCAGAACGCGTGCCGTAATCAGGTGTTTTGATAAACATTGGTGAAAGCATCCTTTCAAGGTCAAGCCCGACACCGGTGTCGGGCAAGTGGGTATCCGGAGCATGCTCCTCGTCTGTCAATATCGTGAAAATCTTGTCCAGGTCAGCTTTTTCGGTTTCGGCCATATAGGAGGCAAGCCTTTCTTTGCCTTTTGTGACCTTGGGCCATGGGGTGTTCAGAAAATGATTGCTGAGCCCGTGTATGCCTGGTGGAATATCATAAGATTCTTCCTGTATGTTGTTATAGTAAACCAGCTTTTCAGCATCGCCGATAATAATATTGAATCCCGCATATTGTTTCGGATCAATCGTCTGCAAATACTCTATTGGTGAGGTTGTTCCTGCCAAAAAGTTTTTGACAACTTCCCCTCTGGACAAACGCCCAGATTCCAGATTAGTTGGATCCCGGAAGTTTGTTAATGCGGCAATGCGGCCCTGCTTTGTAACGCCAAGCCATGTACCCATCCCAGTCAAGTCTCGCCCCGCCAAAATATGAGGTTCATCATCCCAAAAATGGGCTGGCGCAGCAGGGCGTCCATAAAACTCGTCTCGATTAGCAGCAACAATCAGTTTGTATGTTGGGTGTTTCCTGAATTGCAAATTGATGAGGCACATGTTTTTTCCCCTTTTTGATTTATTATATACAATCAAGCGTTCTGTTAACAGAAAGAGCTTTCAGCGCCAAACATTTGAAGTGCGGATAAGGCAACTGGGTACGGCCAGTATTTGAGCGGAAACCAGTTTTGAAATAGGATGGTATTTTACTGGTTAAAAAGTTTGTCCCACACATGGCCTATTGATATAATATAAAAATATAATTTAGGAAATTTCGGATTATTGATAGGTCAAAAGTTTCAATTGGAAGTATTTTCTGCTACACTGTTAAAAGAGTTTTTCTTGAAAGTGATTTAATATACTGGGATCAGGGGGAACGGCCATGATGAACCAAGCAGCTTCATTATCTTTTACGCGTGTATTAATGGAAGGCATCAAAGAAATGGTATTTGTTGTGAAAGTTGATGACGTTTGTTCTTTCACTTATGAGTTTCTTAACAAAGCAGCAATGGAAAAAACCTTGTTAGGGCCTGGTTCAGTCGGAAAAACCTTTGATGACATTCATTCCAAGTTCATGGCAAAATTTTTAAATGAAAAATATAGTGAAGTTATCCAGACAAACCAAAGTACAAGCTATGAGGATTCATTTTATTCTGCTGACAATAAACTGCATTATTCAAAAACCCTGCTGACGCCTCTTTTTGATGACTTAGGAAAATGTACTCATATAGTTAGTCTTGTAAAAGACATCACCGATGAGAAAATAGCGAAACTGGAGAGCCAAGGAATCCAAGAACGCCTCGAAGAAAGCAGTGCGCGCTATCGATCTTTGTTTGACAGTAATGCTGATGCCATTTTCACGGTTGATTTTAATGGCCACATTACAGGTGGGAATTCTGCAGGAGGCAAGCTCAGTGGGTATTATATGAATGAACTGGCAGGAAAAAACTTTATTGATTTTGTTGTTCCTGAGGATAAAGTGCAGGCAAAAGAAAATTTTCATTTTTCAATTTTAGGTAATATTAAAGACAGCCGCCTTCAAATCTTCAATAAAACCGGTGATGTAATCTGCTGTCTCGTCAAGTTTATTCCCATTAATGTGAAGAGTAAAATCACGGGTTTTTATATGATTGCCAAAGACATGACAGAACTGGACAAAATCGCAAGCCTTTATAAGGCGGGCGAGGAAAACTTTCGGATCATTGCCGAAAATGTCCATGACGTCATCATATTGATGAACCATCATAAACAGTATCTTTATGTATCACCATCATCTGAAACGATATTCGGCTATAGACCAGACCAAATCATCGGGCAGGAGCCATATTTCAATGTTCATCCAAAAGATATTTCGAATATAAGTGAGGCTTTTGAACAGGCAGCAAAAAATGGTTCCACATATCTGGTGCAAATTCGGCTGCTCCATAATGAACGTGGCTGGATCTGGTCAGAAATCAGCGGTACCCCGGTTTTTGGGGAGGATGAAAAATTTAATCACATGGTAATGGTGGCAAGGGATATTTCGATTCAAAAAGAGTATGAAAGCCAGCTCAAACATTTTGCTTATTATGATTCCTTGACAGAGCTCCCGAACCGCCGCTATTTCCAGGAATATGCGACTGAAAGATTGGAACTGAATGAAAATGGCCGAAGAAGTTTAGCTGTTCTCATACTCGATATTGATGATTTCAAGGAAATCAATGATCAGTGGGGGCATGAAACCGGTGACGCAGTCATTCAGGAGTTTGGTTTCCGGCTGAACAATTGCATGCATGGAGAGAATATGGCTGCACGTTTGGGGGGAGATGAGTTTGTCATTTTGCTGGCAGATACCGAAACCGAAAAACAAGTGGCAGAAGTTGCCGATATGATTTATCAGGTGATGAAAGAGCCGGTAGAAGTGGAAGGTTTATCACTGAACATTTCAATCAGTATGGGGATTGCTCTTGCACCTTCTGAGAAAGTTTCCATTTCTGTTATGATGAAGCGCGCTGATATGGCGATGTATAAAGCAAAGCAGCAAGAGAAAAATACATTCCAAGTAAGTCCGACATGAGCTGAAATGGCTCATGTTTTTTATTGACCCAAAATGTCAATAGATCTTCTATAATACATTTGCATACTTGTGCGCCTGAAGATAATGAAAAAGACTTTACGTAAGCATCGGAAAGGTATAGTTTTGTATGTCTGGATTCATTCCAAAGGAGCAGAATAGCCTGTAGGGAACGTGGTTGCTATAATTGAATAAAAGGTACATTAAAGAGGGGCTATTATATGCGGAAAATTAAAATCGGCTTTATTTCTCCTTATGAAGCCATGGTTCCAATGGTAGAAGAGTTAGGAGAGAAACAAGAAAATTTGCAGGTTGCCACAAAGGTCGGTAACTTAGAAGAAGGCGTGAAGTACGCAAAAGAAATGGAGCGTTCAGGATATGATTTGATCATTAGCCGAGGGGGAACAGCCGGGCTGATTCGAAACGCCATTTCTCTTCCGGTAATCGATGTACATATGTCAGGATATGATTTGTTAAGAACGATTATGTTGACTATGGGCCATTCAAAAGAAAAGAAAGCCCTGGTTGGCTTTACCAATATAACGCTAGGAGCCGCCTCAATAATCAATCTATTGGAGATTGACATGACCGTTGTCACCATACAGGACGCCAATGAAGTCGATGTGGTTTTAAAGTCACTTAAAGAAGAAAAACACACAATTGTCTTAGGAGACGTGGTAACTGTTGCTGCTGCCCAAAGACTGGGAATGAGCGGTTTTCTTATTCAATCGGGCCGGGAATCTATTATGGAAGCATTTGAAGAAGCGCGCAGGCAATTTGTCTATCAGCAAAAAAGCCAGCGGTTGGTTAATGTAATGCGCTATTTTTTGGGAGCCAGAAAAATGGACATGTTAATTGCAACGGCGCAAGGAGATGTTATTTTTGAAAATTGGTCTAAATTTCCAGGAAGTCCTATTTCGCAGAACGAATGGATTGAGCTCGTCAATCAAGCTTTCCAAACCGGTAATTCCATCTTTCGCACGGTAGATACTTTTCAAATTAGAGTTGATCTATTCCAGGAACAGGAAGAAAAAGTAGCGATGATTCTTTTCGAAGACCTCTTAACTGCTTATCCTAATATCACAATCGAGCAAATTGATCAATTGCCTTATATCGTAACTGAAAGTGCAGCTATGAAACGGATTAAAAATTTAGTAGAAAAACCGTTGATGGCTAAAGAAAATATTGTTTTAATCGGTAAAGCAGGCGTCGGCAAAAAAGAACTCGCCCGCTATATCCATGCTGTTCATGGAAAAAATGGATTTTTTGTTTCTGTGGATCTTGATAAACTGGATCAGGTTGAAGAAAGTTTTGCTAATTCGAAAATCGATACTGTATTTATTCATCTTAGCCAAGTTCCTGAGCTGAAAAAAGTGAACGAACTTCAGCATATTTTGGCGATTGCGGAACAAAAAAATGTACAAATAATCTTTTCACAGCAGGAAGTATTTGAGGAGCTAAAGAGTAATTTGGGGATGGATGAAGCGGTTATCATACACTTGCCGAGTCTCCAGGAGCGAACAGAAGATATTGAAACATTAGTGCAGCAGTTCCTCATGGAATTTCACCAGGAATTAGGAACACAACCAATTAAAGTGAGGAAAAATGCGATTGAATACTTGAAGAACATGCAGTGGCCAGGTAATACAAACGATTTAAAGGCATATATAAAAAAACTGGCATTGGCCGAAAGTGGCTATGTCATTGAAGAAAACCTGCTTCGTGATCTGCCTTTTGTTTCCGACGTGAAACCTGAACAAACCACCGTGGTATTAGAAAAAAATGAAACATTAAAGGAAATTGAACAAAAAATCATTGAAAAAGTTCTTAAGGAAGAAAACTTTAATCAAACAAAGGCGGCTCAGCGTTTAGGAATGAACCGGGCTACTCTATGGCGCAAACTCAAAAAATGAGCTTGCGTTTTTTTATGATTAAAAGTGTTGCATTTTTATACTATTTATCAGATTTATGTGTTTATACAGATAAAAGTGTTGCTTTATTATACTTAAATTTTTATAGTGTTAATGAAAGCGTTATCTTAAAGTAGAGTGAAAAATAAAAAAACGAAAAGAGGTAAAGAAATGAAAATTAAAGCAACGATGGAACGAATTCCAGGCGGAATGATGGTAGTACCGTTATTATTGGCAGCAACAATTAATACGATAGCCCCTGATTTACTGAGAATAGGCGGCTTTACACAAGCTTTATTTGTTGATAGTGCAAACGCTTTAATCGCGCTGTTTCTGTTATGTACCGGTGCTCAGATCAACGTGAAGACTTTCGGCGTTTCTTTGGCAAAAGGCGGAACATTGCTTGCGACTAAATGGATTGTCGGAGCATTGTTTGGTCTTTTAGCTTATATGTTTGCCGGAGATAATGGATTGTGGCTAGGAATCGCTCCGATTGCTGTAATAGCAGCTATGACAAACAGCAATGGCGGTTTGTTTGTTGCATTAGTAGGACAATACGGGAACAAAGAAGATCGCGCAGCTTATTCTCTGCTGGCGCTAAATGACGGCCCGTTTTTAACTATGGTGGCATTGACGATTTTTGGAGCGATGGGATTTGTTGAAGGTCTGTTTTCGCCAGTTTCCTTTATTGCTGTTCTGTTGCCTATTTTGATTGGTATGATCTTAGGTAACCTGGATGAGGATATGCGCACTTTCTTAGATAAAGGGAGCTCTATGCTGATTCCGTTCTTTGCTTTTGCTTTAGGAATGGGAATTGACTTTAATGCTATTATTACTGGTGGACTAGGTGGAATTGTGCTTGGCCTAATGACTGTTTTCTTAACGGGGACAGCTGGTTACTTAGTCTTTAAAGCGCTAAAATGGAATCCGATTGTAGGAGCTGCTGAAGGCTCTACTGCTGGAAATGCAGTGGCGACACCTGCAGCTATTGCGGCGGCTAGTGCCGGATTCTCTTCGGTAGTGGATATAGCGACAGTCCAAGTTGCAGCTTCGACTGTAACAACGGCTATATTGTTGCCGCTTTATATCGCATTTTTAGTGAGACGTATTGAAAAGAAAGGCTTTGTATTTACTGGTGGGGAAATAGTAAGAAAAGAAGCTTTAAAGGAGTGACAAATTGTGGCGACTCAAATCGGCATCATTGCAGATGATTTTACAGGAGCCAATGACTCCGGTGTTAGACTGGCACAAAAAGGGTTAAGAGCTCGCGTGATTTTGGCTGGAAGGGAAGATGAAAATACGGATCCGAATATAGACGTTTGGATTGTTGATACAGATAGTCGGGCTATGGAACCAATAGAGGCTTATAATATTGTATCTTCGGAAATCGAACGACTGAAAAAAAGAGGGGTTTCCTCATTTTATAAAAAAGTGGATTCGACACTTCGCGGCAGTGTAGCAGCAGAATTAAAAGCATTGCAGGATTGTGCTGGTGCAGAAATTATTTTTATTGCACCAGCGTTCCCGACTCTTGGACGTACGGTAAGAGATGGAATTCTATATGTAAATGATATCCCTGTAGGTGAAACAGAATTTGGCAATGATCCAAAGACCCCAGTGCTGCACAGCTATATTCCGGACTTACTGGCATCAGAAGATGTTTTTACCGCAGTATTAACTCACGAAATCTTGAGTGGGAAAAATCCAGAACAGTGGGTGCAGCAGCAAATAGACAGTGGTGTAAAGTGGATTATTTGCGATACGGTCGTTGAGGAAGACTTTATTCAGCTAGTATCTCTGGAAGATAAACTGGATGTGAAAATAGGGTGGGCAGGTTCAGCAGGACTGATAAATTATTTGTATTCAGTCTCCGCTGAATCCCAAGAATTTGAACTACCGGCTCGCAGTACTGGCAAGGTTTTGTTGGTTTCAGGCAGTTTGTCAGGAAAAACAAAAGAACAACTGGATAATTTAGCGCAGAGACCTCAAACCTTGATGATTGAAATTAACCCTGCAAGATTATTGGAAGATCCTGAAAGAGAAGGGGAAACAATCAAAGCGTTAAATCATTCTGCCGATTGGGACAGTGCGGTGATATACGTGGAACCCTCTCAGACAAACCGGGACCAGGTAGCAGAATGGGGATTGCTGAAAGAATGGACTGCTAATCAGACAGGCAAAGGAATCTCACAGGGGCTGGGGAAACTCGTGAATTTAGCATTGAAAAATGGCGGATTCGACGCACTTATTATGACGGGCGGCGATACTGCCAAAGACATTTGCAAGGAAATTGGCGTTGCGGATATGGAACTCCGCTTTGAAATTGAAGCAGGGCTGCCGCTCGGGATGGTAAAATGGAATGGAAAAGAATTAATCGCAGTAACTAAAGCAGGAGGATTTGGAAATCCTGCCTCATTGGTCAATGCTGTTGAATTTTTGAAAGGAGCGGGTTTAAATGAGCACACATAAACCGGTCATCGGAATTACTATGGGGGACGCTGCAGGCGTTGGACCAGAAATCATTTTAAAAAGCTTTGAGCATGACATCGTTCATGACACAAGCCGTTCGTTTGTCATAGGAGACGCAGCTATATTGGAGCGGGCGAAAAATTTTACTGGGAGCACTAAAACAATTAATCGCATAAAGCATCCATCTGAAGCCGGCTTTGACAAAGAAGCAATTGACTGTCTGGATTTAAATCTATTGCCGGCTGATTTGAAGATTGGCGAAGTCTCAGCTGCTGCTGGAGATGCGGCATTTCAATATTTGTCAAAAGCAATTTCTTTAGCAAACAATGGTGACATTGATGCTATCTGTACAGCACCACTAAATAAAGAAGCTTTGCAAAAAGGTGGGCACATGTATCCGGGCCATACAGAAATATTAGCAGACTTGACTGGCACAAAAGATTACTCCATGATGCTTTCTGCACCAAACTTGAAAGTTATCCATGTAACTACGCATGTAGGAATCATTGATGCAATCCGGATGATTAATCCAGAGCGCGTTTTGTATGTTATTCAATTGGCTCACGATACCTTAACAAAAGCAGGAATTCAAAATCCGAAAATTGCGGTTTGTGGCATTAATCCGCATGCTGGAGAAAATGGTTTATTCGGAAACGGCGAAGAAGAAGAGAAAATTATTCCAGCTGTGGAACAAGCAATTGCACTAGGGATAGACGTGCAAGGGCCATTACCTGCAGATACCTTGTTTTTCCGAACAGTCCGTGGGGATTTTGATATAGTCGTTGCTATGTACCATGATCAAGGGCATGCGCCAGTTAAAGTTCTTGGTTTGGAAGCGGGGGTCAACATCACCGTAGGGCTTCCGATTATCCGTACCAGCGTAGATCACGGGACGGCTTTTGATATTGCAGGGACTGGAATTGCTGATGAACAAAGTTTAGTTGAAGCATTGCGGCAAGCCGTAGAATTGGCTCCCAAAAAATAAACATAAAAACCATCCACGGTTAATATTTGCCGTGGGTGGTTTTTTGTGTCGATGTGTTTTTTTCTGTTAACTAAAGTATATATGGAAAAATTAGTAGGCATTAAGTTATATTTGAATTTTCAGAAATAAAATAAGTTTTCTTTTTCTGTGAAAAATGTTATGATTTTATTAAATCATAAAACCTATTAAATATACATAAAATGGTTAATTTGATAATCATATATACCTTTAGTCTTTGGTGACTGACGGGATATTTGCTTCAAAGCATTGATAGTAAAGTTAGAGACTCAACTTGAAATAACTGATTAATTGAATAATTGGGGTGAGGAAATGAAAGAATCCTATAGTAGTGGAATTTCTATTGTCATTGGAATTTGTTTTGCTTTGTGGATTTCTTTCTTTTTTCTTAGCATCGAAAAAATATCTGCGAATACAGCCGAAGCCGATGCTGCCATTTTAAATTCTGATACCGGGGAAATGCCGCTTGCAGCTCACTTGGAGATCTTAATAGATACCAAGGGCATACTTGGAATAAGTGAATTGCTGCAGCCTCCGCACAACTGGAAGTTTGTTTTAAATGAACAAGAGGTTCCAAACGGCGGGATTACATCGGACGTCTATTGGCTGCGTTTTACTGTCTCGGACCTATCGTATGATCAGCAATGGCTCCTGGAACTGGCCAACCCCTCCATTGATAAAGCGACTCTTTATACACCGGAACCTTCAGGAGAATTTTCCGCTGCTGCACAGGGGGAAGGCATAGCAGATTCTGGAAGTGCTTTTCGCCATCACAATATTGTGTTTGAGCTGATTCCGCAGAAAGAGAAGGAAACTACATTTTTCTTGAAAGTCGAGTCTCAGGGGTTCATGCATCTCCCTCTGACAATTTGGGAACATGAAGCATTCGAAGCGCAGTCACGGCAGACAAGTGCAATCATCGGGTTATTGACAGGAGTGAGTTTTTTATTTCTAGGCTATTGCATCAAATGGTTTTTCGATTACCGCCAAAAAAACTTCCTGCATCTTTTTATATTGGCATTAACAACACTGGCTGTTTTTTCGGTTGGAACCGGATTAAGCTGGTCCGCGATATGGCCGGAACTTGGATGGGGGAATAGAAAAATTTCAGGAGTGTCCATAGGGATTGCCAGTCTTTCGATTCTATTTATTACCAAAGGTTTATTTAAAGAAGCTATGCTACTGGGATGGTTTTCTAAAGCTATTAAAATTATGGCTTTTTTCATGTTGTTTTCAATTGTTTTTTCTTACTTCTCAGATCAGGTAGCCAACTTGTTTCTGTTTTTTGCGATGTTGCTATCGATTGCCTTATCTTCGAGCGTGTCTTTGCATGCCGGCAAAAAAGGCCATGCTTATGCTATGCCTTACACATTCTCATTATTCTTAGCAATGGCTGCAATCTTCGTTTTATTTCTCACTGCAGCTGCGGTTTTGCCCTATGAAGAGAATGTCCAATATGGGCTTTATTTCGCAAGTGGAATCAGTCTTCTGCTAACAGCGAAAGCACTGCTGGCAAAAGAAAAGCTGAATGCCCAAAAGAACGAGCAATTGGAACGGCAAGCAAAAAATCGCCAGCTGGTGGAAATCGAAGCCTTAAAAAACGCAAACAGGCGGAAAGATGAACTCTTGGCGTTTACTTCAAATGGTTTGCGAACGCCTCTATACGGAATGATCGGCATCGCAGAATCACTGCAGGAATCGGCATCTGGAAAAATGTCTCCTTTAATGGCGAAACAATTAACAGACCTTGTGGCCAGCGGCAAGAATATGGCGCATTTAGTCAACGAGCTTCTCGACTTTTCAAAAATTAGACAGTCTCCTTTACAGGTTCATGCTGAAGCGGTAGCGATTGATGAATTGTGCAATGGGGTTTTATCGATGTGCCGGCCGCTTTTGCAGACAAAATCAGTAAAGCTCTATCATACAGTTCCAGACTCATTGCCAAAAGTGCTCGCTGATCCTGACCGGGTTAAACAGATTTTATACAATCTGGTCGATAACTCCATTCAGCATACGCGTGAAGGAGAGATTATTGTATCGGCACAAGTTATAGGAAATCTGCTGGAAATTTCGGTGAAGGATACCGGAATCGGCATACAGGAGAAGCGCATCCCATCGCTGTTTGAATGGGACATGCCATTGGAGAATTCTCCGGACAATCAGGGTATAGGGTTGCGGATCACCAAAAATTTAGTTGAACTCCAAGGCGGTTCTTTGAAGGTTGAATCACAGGCAGGCAGCGGTTCCATTTTCAGTTTTACTTTGCCAATTCAAAAGGACGAAGAAACTGCCCAATTTTTGAGTAGCTTTGAGTCTGAGATTAAAGAATTGACGGCACCCCAGTTAGCGGATTCCATATTAAAACAGCGGCCGATAAAGAAAAGTCTGCATGTTCTTGTGATTGAATCAGAAGAAATCAACCGCCTGGTTTTATTGCGCCAATTGATGTCAGCAGGCTATCAAGCGTACGGAGCAGCAGATGGGAAAGCGGCGATGGAACTGCTGTCGCATAAGCCGGTAGAGCTGGTAGTGATGGATGGCTATCTGACTGACATGTCGGGCGATGAGTTATGCCGTCGCATCCGGCTGGACTTTACGCTGACGGAATTGCCGATTCTCATGCTGTCGAATGTGGATAGCCTTCGAGAAAAAAAGGATGCTTTTTCAGCGGGAGCCAATGACTTTTTGCTGAAGCCCTGTGACAAAGAAGAGTTTCTTATGCGGATTGAGACCTTGGCAAACATGCGCAGCCTGACGCAGGAAATCACCAATCTGAACTATTTTCTTGAACGCAATGTCAAAGAACGGACCCTGGCACTCGAAATTACCAATATGAACCTGTTGACAGTAAATGATGAAATTCAGGAAATCGAAAAGTCCCGCAATGATATGCTGTCTGCAATTTCGCATGAACTGGGGACACCCATTACATTGATCCACAGCTATATACAGGCGGTTAAAGAAAGTTTGATCGAGGAAAATAATCCAAAGTATTTGGACATGATTCATAAAAAGCTGCTGCTACTTGAGCGGCTCACTGAGGATCTTGTAGAGTTGACTAAATACAAGTCAGGGAGTATGACCTTGCGTTTTGAGGAAAATGAGTTGCAAGGATGGCTGATGCGGCTAGTGGATTCGATGGCTTCTGACGTCAAGCAGAGCGGACGTGTTTTCGAATTCCTAGGAATAAAAGATCCGGATGATATGACTCAGTCATTCCTGGCTGTCGATTTGCATCGCCTCGATCAGGTTATCTCCAATATCCTATGGAATGCCGTTAAGCATACTTCTTCGGAAGAAGGCAAGATTACGCTATCTGCTGAAATGATTGCCAATAATAACAAAGATGCGTGGCTTAGCGAAGAAGTGGATGGAGAAATAGTTCTTCGGATTGCAGACAACGGCTGCGGCATCAAGAAAGAAGCATTGCCTCATATTTTTGAACGCTTTTACAAGATTGACAGTTCTGCTGGCTATAAAGGCAGCGGACTTGGATTGGCAATTGCCAAAGAGATTGTTTTAGCGCATAAAGGACAGATTTGGGCCGATAGCACAGAGGGAAAGGGCAGCGTCTTTATCATCGTATTGCCGCTGGCTCTCCGTTAAGGGATAGGAGGAAGAGAAATGAATGCTGCTACTGTATTAATCGTAGAAGATGACGAAGGAATCCGTGAATTGATGCGGTTGTTCCTGCTGAAAAAAGGCTATGGTGTTCTTCAGGCGGAAGACGGCCTTCAAGCACTGGCACTGCTGGATAAGGAAAAGCCGGATGTTATTTTGTTGGATGTCGAAATGCCAGGTATGAATGGACTGGAAGTGTGCGAAAAAATTCGTCTGAAGACAACTTTGCCGATTCTGTTCGTCAGTTACCGAAAAGAGCTGGTCTATAAAATTCAGGGTCTCGAAGCGGGTGGGGATGATTACATCACCAAGCCGTTTGATTTCAATGAACTCGAGGCACGCATTCGCGCAATTCTTCGAAGAAATGGCTGGAAGAGCGGCGAGGAGGACCAGCTCAATATCCTGAAATATGATGATCTTCATATTCATGTGGATGCCTGTGAGCTGTATGTTGCAGGAATTCCGGTAAAACTTTATCATAAGGAATTTCAATTGCTGTTGCTGCTGGCACAGACGCCCAATCGAGTTTGGACAGCAGAACAATTATACGATCAAGTATGGGGCTACTATTCCGAGGGAGATGTTGGGACAGTTAAGGTGCACATCAGCAATTTGCGGAGAAAAATCGAAAAGGATCCTGCCAATCCACAATTTATCCAGACGGTGCGGGGCTTTGGTTATAAATTCATTTTAGAGTGAAAAGCATTCGGCTGAAATTAGCCAGATGCTTTTTTTGCTTGGACAAATACTGTGCATAAAAATTTTCTCTTTTATTTGAATTTTAAGATTATTTAACGTCTATTTAACCTTTGCACTTTAATGTAAGCATCATAAAGGATAAACATTAGGAGGATCTAATTATGGAGAGTACATTCAATCTGAATAAATTCCTGAAAGCGATGCACAAGAGAAAAGCGTTGATCATCCTCGTCACTCTGGCTTTTATATTCTTTAGTGCTGTTGCGAGCTATACCATCATGAAGCCGGTTTACAAAGCGACCACTCAGATTTTGATCAATCAAAACTCTGTCAGCAGCCAGGACTTTGACAGTCTGGACATCAGTACGAATCTTCAATTGATTGGCACCTATAATGTCATCATTAAAAGTCCAGCGATTTTGGGCAATGTGATTGAGGAATTGGAGCTGGATGACACGGTTCAGTCCCTGACAGAGCGGATCACTGTCAACAATATTGAAAGTTCACAAGTGGTCAGCTTATCAGTCGAGGATTCTTCAACGGAACAGGCCGCGCTGATCGCCAATACGACTGCTAAAGTGTTCCAGGAAGAAATTCAGCAAATGATGAAAGTGGACAATGTCAGTATTTTAGCTGCAGCAGAAGGCACTGGAAGCTCGAAACCGATTCGGCCTGATCCCGTCTTTAACATGGCGATTGGAGCGATTGCAGGCATGGTTTTCGGAATGGGCATCACGTTGATTCTGGAACAACTGAATACAACAGTCCGTTCGGAAGAGGACATCGAAGAAATGGTGGGACTTCACATTTTAGGGGTGGTCAGCCCAGTGGACAGCAATATGAAAATGGAAAAACCGTTAAATCTAACAAACAGATTGGAGAAGGATTTAAATGCGGACAACGAAAAAGACAAAAAGGTTAATGCCGCGAAAATTGGTGGCTCGTACTAACCCGCAATCGATTGCAGCGGAACAATATCGGACGATCCGAACCAACATCAACTTCTCTACTCCCGGTCTGGATTCGAAAGTCATCTTGTTTACGTCCGCTTCAAAAGAAGAAGGAAAGTCAACGACTGCTGCAAATATGGCGATTGTTTTTGCCGAGACTGGCAAAAAAGTCCTGCTGATCGATGCAGACATGCGGCGGCCGACTTTGTACCGGACGTTTCAGCTTGGCAATAATATTGGACTATCCAATTTATTGCTGCGAAAAGGCAAGCTGAAACAATCTGTAAAAGCGAGCGGCATTCAAAATCTGGATTTGCTGATGAGCGGACAAATTCCTCCGAACCCAGCTGAACTGCTGGAATCGGATGCGCTGGATGAATTGATGGAAGAAATGCGCGGAATGTATGATTACGTCCTCTTTGATTCCCCGCCGATCTTGTCGGTCACCGATTCCAAAATTCTGGCAAATAAATGCGACGGTACAGTGCTGGTGGTCAATACCGGCAAGTCTGAAAAAGTCAGCGTTGAAAAAGCGCGCGATTCGCTAGCAACTGCAAAAGCTTTTATTTTGGGAGTCGTTTTAAATAACTATCCGATGACAAAAGAAAACTATTATTACCACAATTATAATGAGTAATTAGCTTGATACGGCAGGGAAGGGAGAAAGGGCATGAAGGTTGATAAGCAGCAAATACTCAAAATTCTTCATCAATCTTTGGTGCCTTTTCTTTTGCTCTTCCGCCATTTTCGTACATTCGTGTTGGATGGTTTTGAACATATCGAAGAAAAACTTGAGCATGCAGCTTTGCCGGCAGCGCCTCATCTAACAAGCAAGACTGTTATGGTAACAGGAGCTGGGGGATTGATCGGTTCAGAAATCAGCCGCCAGCTGATTCAATTTCAACCTGCGCAAATTTTGCTGGTCGGAGACGGAGAAAAATCCATCAATTTGCTTGATGTCCAGCTAAAAAAGCTGTTGGAAAGACATACAGAAATTATTCCAGTTATTATCAATGTTCAAGATAAGAAAAGGGTTTTTGAAGCTGTTGGCCGATATAATCCAGAAATCATTTATCATACAGCCGGCCACCATCAAATGGATGTTTCAGAAGAAAAAGCAGAAGAAACTTTGTACGCCAGCGTTTATGGAACAAATAATATTGCGGAAGCTGCAAACCGCTATCGGGTCGGTACATTTGTGATGGTTTCTTCGGAGCAGGCAGGAAAGCCGCGCAATCTGAAAGAAGCAGCAAAAAGACTGGCAGAAATAACGACGGAAAGCATTGCGGCGACGAGCTTGACCCGGTATACAATTGTTAGGTTGCCTGAAAATCTTCATGTAAAGAAATTAGCCAAAAATTCGGATTTCATTTTTGAACAAAAAGCGCCCATTGTTTATGCAGCGCAAAATATACTTCAGGCGGGAAGTGCAGATGCACGATTCAGCAAAGGCGGACTGTTCCAGCAAAGGGATGGGGTATTGCGCCTAGCATACCAAAAGCAGACAGAGCTCAGCCAAATAGAATTGGCGCGCCTGTTGAAACAATTGAAAACGGCTAAAGAAGACGAGGCACGAAAATTGGTTATTTCATTTATAAAGCAATAAATAAATGAAGGGGTGGAAGAAAATGGGGGCGCAAAAGCATTCTAATGAATTCCGGTTTGAAGAGGATACACATGAACTTCGTACAAAATTTTCATTTCAAAACGATGATATAATTGTTCAGCATCCTTTCCTGAACAAAATTTATCCATATGCCCTAAATACCATTCATTTGGTGACTTATTGCGAAAATAATACAGTATCCTTGCTTTCGGGAAGCTTAGAAATAGGGACTATCGAAAGCATGTCGGGATATGCAGATGAAATTGGCGGAATTTCATGTGGAGTGGATCATCAGGGGAATCTAAAGTCATATGCCTATGATTTAAAGACACTTGAGAAAATCGACAAGCATCCACAAACACGGTTTGTTTTTGCTGGGAGCAGAATTCCACATTTCGATCGCCTCAAAGCATTTGCCATCGATCTGCATGTAAATAATAAAGTGGACGATGTAATTTCGTGGAAGCTGGCATTGGATAGTTACGGCCAAGCTATCCTGATCAATACCCTTATGGAAAAAGAGAACTTGCTTTGATTTTTAAAAAAGGGAATTGATCTGACAAGTGTAAGCGGCTAGGCTATTGGAAAAAGCGGGGAAAGGGGCATACGTCAACATGTTGCAAAACTTGAAAATAGCAGTAGTTGGAATGGGGTATGTCGGATTGCCGATAGCAGTCGCCTTTAACCAAAAATATCCTGTCACCGGCTACGATGTAAATACAGAAAGGATTCAGGCTTTAACATTAGGGCTTGATAAGACCAACGAAGTAAGCCGTGATGAACTTGCAAAATCAAGCATCATTTTTACGGCTGATCCAATGGATTTAAAAGAAGCAGGGTTTATAATTATTGCCGTACCATCAGCTATTGACCAGGATAGTGTGCCTGATTTATCTGCTTTGAAAAAAGCCAGTAAATGTGTAGGGGAACATATGAAAAAAGGTGCGGTAGTAGTCTACGAGTCAATTGTGGCACCGGGGATGACAGAAGAGGTTTGTATTCCGCTGCTGGAAAAGTACTCAGGCTATGAGAGCGGCAAAGAGTTTTTTGTCGGCTACTCCCCGGCAAGAATGGTGCCCGGAGATAGGAAAAACAATTTTACAAAAGTAAAAAAAGTAGTTGCCGGCCAGAATGAAGAAGTCACAGAGTTTTTAGCTATGGTATATGGAAGCATTGTAGGTGGGGGAATACATAAAGCTCCATCCATCCGTGTCGCCGAAACCGCAAAATTGATAGAAAATATCCAACGCGATGTCAATGTGGCACTGATAAACGAATTGGCATTGATCTGTGAACGTTTAAAAATCGATACACAGCAAGTTTTGGAAACAGCGGGCAGCAAGCGCGATTTTCTAAAGGTTGCACCGGGCTTGGTGGGAGGGCAAGGAATTGATCTGGCATCTGTTTATTTGGCAAACAAAGCAGAATCGATCGGCCATAGTTCCCAAGTGATTTTATCAGGACGCAGCATTAACGAAGGGATGAGCAGCTTCATTGCACAGTCACTGATAAAAAAGATGAGCCAGGACAATATCAGTCCGGCTGATGGCCGTGTCATTGTTTTGGGGCTTTCTTATCAAGAGGACATTCCTGATCTGCGAAATTCCAAAGTAATTGGCATCGTACAGGAATTGAGAAAATCCGGCATGGATGTCCAGCTCGCCGATTCCTATGCATGTGCGAAAGATGCTGAAAGCCATTTTGGATCAAAGCTACTCTCTCATCAGCAATTGGAGCCGGCGCATGCGGTCATTCTGGCTGTCCCCCATAAGCAATATAAAGAAGGCGGATGGAAGCAATTTGAAGGCTTATTGATCGGACAGCAAGGAATTGTTTTTGATATTAAAGGCGCCCTTGATGCGAAGAAAAAGCCGGAAAAAATCCAGTTGTGGCGTTTGTAACTTTCTGTATCCAAAAAAAGGCGATGCTTATCAAGAAATCACTCAACCCATCTGCGTCATGCAGATGGGTTTTTCTGTGCATATTTATAGGCAACTCAGGAAAAATTAATACTTGTCTCACGATGTTCACAGAAACGGAGACTAAACTAAATTTATAAAGTTAGTAAATAATCAAAAAGGAGGCGGAGGTTTTGGCTATTGAAATATTTTGCAGAAAAGAGCAAAAGTATTTGATCAGCAAGGAACAGTACAACCGATTGATTGAAGAAATGGGCAATCGCATGAGGAGCGACAAAAATGGGGATAACGGAAAATATACGGTCACCAGCCTTTATTTTGAAAATGAGGCAAAGCAAATCTATTTTGAAACTAAGAACAAATTGCAGTATCGGCAAAAGCTGCGGCTTCGTGTATACGGAGACACTGATTTGGCTGGGACCGCGTTTTTTGAAGTAAAACAAAAGCATAAAGACGTTGTCAATAAACGTCGTGCAGTGATTCCCCTTGCTGAGGCGTATCGCTATTTGAAAGAAGGTAGCAAGGGTGGATTGGACCATTTTCATGTATCGAACCGGCAAGTATTGAAGGAAATTGATTACTTTATAAATTATTACGGCCTTCAACCCGAAATGATTGTCAGCTACGACCGTCATGCATTGCATGGAGTGGATGATGAAGATCTCCGCATCACTTTCGATTTTAACTTGCGTTGCCGCAACCAGGATTTGCATCTCGAGCACGGCACTTATGGCGACCCTTTTATCGATTTGAATCTGGTGGTGCTGGAAGTGAAGGTGGATCACAGCGTACCTTTGTGGCTTGTTCGGATCCTGCAGAGCCTCGACTGTGAGCAGCGCAGCGCGTCAAAATTCTGTACGAGTACAGAATTACTCGATGGTGAACTTTTTCCGTTGGAAACAGAATTTGAAAATACCACAATAGGAGGAAACTGACATGACATTCATTAATGAACTGTTTAACTACAATACGGAAACAGGGGAGTCCACCATTTGGATGAGCCTGGCAGCAATGGCCATAGCCTTGGTTCTAAGCCTAATCATCACCACAGTTTATCAGTATACCTTTAACGGAGAAAATTATTCACAGGATTTTGTCCATACCATCATCATGATGAGCGTGGTCGTTTCAGTAGTCATGAATGTGGTCAGCGGAAATGCAGGTGTGGCTTTCGGGCTGTTTGCGGTTTTTTCCTTGATTCGTTTCCGCAGTGCTGTCACGAATGCAAAAGACATCGCCTATATTTTCTTCGGTCTTTGTGTAGGAATGACCTGCGGGCTGTTTCAATTTCAGCTGGCGATTCTTTTGACCTTATTCGCATGTGGGGTTTTCTATTTCCTTTTCAAAACGAATTATGCAGAAGGGCGGGATACACAGATTTTAAAAGTAACGGTCCCGGAAAATTTAAATCATGAAAACCTGATCGACGATATTCTTAAGGACAAAACGGTCGATCATCAATTGCGCCAAGTAGAGACGACCAATTTGGGGACGATGATTTTGTATACGTTTTCCATTCGCTGCAAACCCAATACGAAAGATCGTGACCTGCTGGATCAGATTCGGGAACGCAACGCCAATTTAAAAGTTTCCTTGTCTTATCTGCCGAATAAAGACTGCTGACGTGAATGCAGTCCGGTATATTTTTTCGGACTGTTTTTTTGGAGATGCGGAAGGGTATGGAACAGTATAGAACTGAAGGAGGGCGAAGTTATGGAAATTAGAGCAAAGAGAGATTTGCTGAAGGACCGTTACGGAAATTATTATATGGTGTCCTACGCTTCCAAAAATGCATTGACGATTGTCAATGCCGCCATGTATCACGCGTTTAACCAAACCTTAAACGATGAGCTTGTCGCTAAGGTAAAAGCGAAATACCCGAAAGATGTAGCCTGTGGAAAGTATTTTGCTGATTTGGTGCATGAACAAGTAGAACAAATGAGTAGCCCTGAACATCCGGGCAAAATTTACGATATTGAAGAAGTGAAAAAAGAATATGTTCTGCATATGAAACCATTGTATGATGATTCATTTCACTTATCATAAAGCGGTTCGCAATGTCAGTCTGCCGTATGAACGGCAGGCTTTTTGTTATGCAGCCAAACAACGGATGCGAAGAGAATAAATATGGTGTAAGCTAGAGTTCGAGATTAGTTGAAAAGGGTTGAAAAGAATGAAGTCTACCATCAATGCAAAAGATGTGGCAAAGCTTGCAGGCGTTTCGCAGTCTTCTGTTTCCAGAGTCTATTTTAAAGGCGCTAAAGTGTCGGAAAAAACACGCCGAAAAGTACTGGCTGCTGCAGAAGAGCTTGGCTATCGGCCAAATGAATTTGCCAGAAGCCTGATCACCAACCGGACAAAAATCATCGGCCTGGTGATGAAAGGCGTGCAAAATCCTTTCTACCCTCAAGTATTGACACAGTTTACTGCTGCTTTTAAAAAATACGGCTATAGTGTGTTGTTCGTCCATACAAATAACGATGAAATCGAAACGGAAGATGTTGAAACTTTACTGAATTACAATGTTGCCGGGGTGGTTATTACGGATGCAACCATGTCGTTGAATGTAGCCGAGAGCTTCCGTGCAAATCATATTCCCTTGGTGTTTTTTAACCGGAAACTGAGCAGCTCGGATTTCTATTCAGTTTGCTGCAATAACTTGAATGCCGGACGTGCAATAGCGGAATATTTACTTAAGCAGGGATTAACCGATATGGCTTATATATCGGGAAATGAAAATACGTCAACCAGTCTGGAGCGGGAAAAAGGCTTTAGCGAAGTATTGGCACAGCATAACTTGGAATACCACAAGCATGCTTCGGACTATACATACGGAGGCGGCTATGCCACTGCACTAGACATCATCGAAGCAGGAGAATTGCCGTCAGCTTTTTTTGTGGCGAACGATATCATGGCGTTAGGCGTTTTGGATGCGCTGCAAAAAAAAGGCGTAGCCGTACCGGAGCAGGTCAAAGTCATTGGCTTTGACAATATTGAAATGGCGTCCTGGCCGGGCTATGAACTGACGACCTGGGAACAGCCCATCGAAAAAATGGTGGAAGAGACGGTAAAATATTTATTGTCAGAAATGGCTGGATACACAGGATCGGCGCAGTCTGTCGAAGTGGAAGGAACATTTATTAAGCGGAAAACGACATAATAGGTGTTGACATTCTCTATGAATTCACCTATTCTCTAAATAGTTTCACTTTTGCATACGTATTCAAAATATGAAATTGGAGGAATTAGCATGATGAAAGTTTTGAAAGCAGGAAAATCGCAGGAAGAAGTAAGCGCTAACGATTCGAAAGTATCGCTAATTGTATCAGAAGCTTTGAAAGCTGTTGAAGCAGATGGAGACAAAGCAGTCCGTGAACTTTCCGAGAAATTTGATAAATGGGCACCAGAATCTTTCCGCTTAACTCAAGAGCAGATAAATGAAATCGTTTCCAAAGTTCCGGACAGTGTCATTGAAGACATTAAATTCGCTCAAAAGAACATCCGTGAGTTTGCAGAAGCGCAACTGGCATCTATGAATGATATCGAAGTTGAAAATATTCCGGGTGTCATCCTGGGCCATAAAAATATTCCAGTTAATAGTGTAGGATGCTATATTCCAGGAGGGCGCTACCCAATGGTTGCTTCTGCACACATGAGTGTATTGACTGCCAAAGTTGCTGGGGTCAAACGTGTAATCGCTTCCACGCCGCCGATCAACGGAGAAATTCCGAATGCGACAATTGCAGCAATGTCGCTGGCAGGTGCTGATGAAATTTATCTTCTCGGCGGAATCCAGGCGATGGCTGCAATGGCGATCGGCACAGAAACAATCGAGTCGGTCGATATGATTGTCGGGCCGGGTAATGCCTTTGTAGCAGAAGCGAAGCGCCAGTTATATGGACGCGTCGGAATTGATTTATTCGCTGGACCGACTGAAACTTTAGTGGTTGCGGATCACACAGCGGATGCTGAAATGGTTGCGACAGACTTGTTGGGGCAAGGCGAACACGGACCGACTTCACCTGGAGCTCTGATCACTACTTCGGAAGAGCTGGCAAATGAAACAGTGAAAGAAATCGAACGCCAATTAGAGACATTGGCTACTGCAGATGTTGCACGGGTTTCATGGGAAGACTACGGACAGATTTTACTGGTCGACTCCATTGAGGAAGCGCGCATTGAGGCCGATCGTTTAGCATTCGAACATGTTGAAATCCTGACAGAAGATCCAAATTATTTCCTTGAGCACATGACAAACTACGGATGCCTGTTCCTTGGTCCGGAAACAAATGTGGCTTACGGAGACAAAGTAATTGGAACCAACCATACCTTGCCGACAAAAGGCGCAGCACGTTATACCGGCGGATTGTGGGTCGGAAAATTCATTAAGACAGTCACCTATCAGAAAGTGACACCGGAAGCGAGCGCCTATATCGGTGAATACGCGGCACGTTTGTGCCAGCTTGAAAATTTCGCAGGACACGCAGAACAAGCGCTCCTCAGAGTTAGAAGATACGGCAATAAATAATTTAACTTAAGGGGTATGGGGGGATTTTAAATGCTGGGCATGATTGGGATGTTTGGTGGATTGCTTTTATTGATTTATTTAACGATGCGCGGGATGAACTTGCTCATTGCAGCACCATTGACGGCTTTGTTTGTGGCATTAATGAATGGGCTGCCTATGTTTCCTCAGCTTGCTGAGGAAGGCGCAGCCAACTTTTTAACAAATTACATGACCGGTTTTACAGGGTTTATCGCCTCTTGGTATTTGATGTTCCTGGCCGGTGCGATTTTTGGTAAAGTGATGGAAGACAGTGGAGCAGCTGACAGTGTATCGAAATGGATCGTCGGCAAAATCGGCATGAAGCGGGCTGCTCTGGCTGTTGTCATGGCCTGTGCGGTCTTGACTTACGGCGGCGTCAGCCTATTTGTTGTAGCCTTCTCGGTTTATCCAATGGCTCTCAGCCTATTCAGACAAGCCGACTTGCCGCGCCGTTTCATACCGGCAGCGCTTGCTTTTGGATCCACTACTTTCACCATGACTTCGGCCGGTTCACCGGAGATTCAAAACTGGATTCCAATCGAATTTTTAGGAACTACTCCTTATGCTGGATGGGAAGTCAGTATTATCGTCGCTTTGTTCATGATGGTCTTCGGCTACTGGTGGCTGAAGAAGATGATCTCCAAAGCTATGGCAAAAGGCGAGCGTTTTACAGCCCGCAAAACAGATCCTTCTGCGGACGAACGCCAGGAATTGCCGAATCCATTGCTTAGCATGATTCCATTGGTTGTGGTCTTGGCCATTTCGTTTGTTTTCCATGATTCGCTTGGAACTTCTGCATTAATCATCGCCTTGAGCGGCGGAATTCTTGCAACTTATGTAATCAATCGAAAATATTTCCGCGATATTGGACATGCTTTCAGTGAAGGTGCATTAGGAGCCGTGATTGCAATCGCCAATACGGCCGCAGTTGTCGGTTTTGGCGGAGTTGTCCGAGTGACGCCTTCTTTTGAAGCAGCCGTCGACGTTATGACCGGTATTCCGGGCAGTCCGTTGATTGGCGGGGCACTGGCGGTCGCCGTCATTGCCGGCTTGACCGGGTCTTCATCCGGTGGACAGGCCATCGCTTTGCCGCTGCTTGCACCGCATTATTTGGACATGGGCGTCGATCCGGAAGCTTTGCATAGAACGGTTGCGATTTCTTCCGGTTCGCTTGATTCATTGCCGCAGGGCGGATATGTGGTAACGACGATTCGTTCGATTGCAGGTGAAACACATAAAGATGCCTATCCGGCATTTGGTGCATTGACCGTTGTCGTTCCACTGATTGGTGCTGCATTGGCAGTTGTATTATTCTCACTTGGATTATAAGATGAAATTGCCCAACAAACTTTAAGCTACAGTGTTTGTTGGGCAATTTGCGTTATGCAGTCAAAAGATGGAGAGGTGCAGATGATGGAGAAAATTTCAATTCTTGGAGCAGGAACGATGGGACATTCCATTGCGTTGTCCGCAGCGTGGTCCGAACAACCGGTAACTGTCTATGGCATCAATGAGCAAGATCTTGAAAACGCGGACAGAGGCTTGAACAACAAACTTAAAGTTATGGCAGACAATGAGTTGTTTACTGCCGAACAAGCTATAGAAATCAAGAAACGCATCCGGTTGACGACTTCCCTCGAAGAAGCAATTTCGAATTCGACTTTCATTATTGAGGTGGTGCCGGAAGTTCTCGAGTTGAAAAAAGATTTATACACTAAATTAGAAAAGCTGGTGGCTGATGACGTCGTTATTGCCAGTAATACTTCCGGGTTTAAGCCAAGTTTGTTGGCTGCGGATATGAAACTTCCCAACCGTTTTGTGGTAACACATTTCTGGAATCCGGGTCATCTTATTCCCTTAGTGGAAGTGGTCAAAGGCGAGCAGACAGATGATGAAACAGTTGAGCGGGCAATGGCAGTTTTAAATGCGATGAACAAGAAGCCAATTTTGCTCAATAAGGAAATACCGGGTTTTATCGGAAATCGCCTGCAGTATGCGCTATTCCGGGAAGCTCAAGCGCTGCTGGATGCGGGAGCAGCGTCTAAGGAAGATATTGATGCTGCAGTGACTTACAGCATCGGCCGCAGATTGCCGGTGACAGGGCCGCTCATGACTGCGGATATGGGAGGACTCGATGTCTTTTCGGCCATCTCAAACTATTTATTTGAGGATTTGGCGACAGATCAACGCTCCGGTAGAACACTATCCAAACTTGCATCTGAAAACAAGCTGGGGGATAAAACGGGTGAAGGGTTTTATTTGTGGGAGCCTGAGATTTCAGCAAAGTTGAATGAAGAGCGGGAACAGACCTTGATCCACTTCCTGAAAAATGATTTAAAGGCGGGTGAAAGAGAATGAGCGGCTACTTTTCTGAACTGGCGAACAAAACCGTTGTGGTTACAGGCGGGAGCAAAGGCATCGGCAAAGACATCGCACTGACTTTTGCAAAACTGAATGCCAATGTGGTGATCTCAGGAAGAAATAAAACAGCACTTGATGCCGCGCTTTTGGAGTTGCAGATGCACAATCCAAAATGTATCGCGGTTTCAGGAGATTTGAGCGATATCGCAGAAGTCCGGAAGCTGATTGACAAAGCGGCTTCCGAGTTTGGCACGATTGATGTGCTGGTAAACAATGCTGGTGTCAATATTGCCAAACCCGCAATGGAAGTGACGGAAGAGGATTGGGACACAGTGCTCGATCTGAATCTGAAATCGGCATTTTTTGCGAGTCAGGCGGCAGCCAAGTATATGCTTCAACAAAACAGCGGCCGCATTATCAACATCGCTTCTCAGATGGCGTTTGTCGGCTATGTAAAGCGTGCAGCATATTGCTCAAGCAAAGGCGGCCTGGTGCAAATGACCAAGGCACTGGCAGTGGAATGGGCAAAGCAGGGGATACGCGTTAATGCAGTGGCGCCGACCTTCATTGAAACCGAGCTGACTGCCAGGATGTTTGAAGATAAGAAATTTAAACAGGATGTCGACAGCAGAATTTTGCTCGATGGGTTGTCCCAGCCGGAAGACATTTCTGGAGCGGTGCTGTATTTGGCTTCCAACCTGGCAAATTTTGTGACCGGCGAAACCATCAAAGTTGATGGCGGCTGGACAGCGATATAATTGTCACGAAAAAAGAACTGGAGCATCTCCAGTTCTTTTTTTCTCTAAGTTTTCACAGCTGGAGCATAAAGCGGTTTATCGTTTGAAGTTTACCGCTTTATCCGCCTAAAGTCTGAAAAATAACAGAATTGAGCGAAAACTCTTTCAATTAATTGAATACCCTTTATAATGAACAATTATATACAAAGGGAGATGAGGCAAATGTCTAAGCTGAAAAACGATTCGTTGCAGTTGCATAGAACGCATCAAGGGAAATTGGAGATTCGGTCGAAAGTAGCAGTTGAAAACGAAAGGGACTTGAGCCTCGCTTATTCTCCAGGAGTTGCTGAGCCATGCAGGGAGATCGCTGCAGATCCAGCAAAAGTTCATGACTATACAATGAAAAGCAATATGGTTGCCGTAGTGACGGATGGTACCGCTGTCTTGGGGCTAGGCAATATTGGTCCACTGGCTGCATTGCCGGTCATGGAAGGAAAGGCCATATTGTTTAAGGAATTTGCAGGAGTTGACGCATTTCCAATTTGTTTGGATACAACAGATGCAGAGACGATCATTCAAACGGTGAAATTGCTTGAACCCGGTTTTGGAGGCGTTAATCTTGAAGATATTTCAGCCCCTACTTGTTTCGTAGTGGAAGAGCGTTTGAAAAAGGAAATGGGAATCCCAGTGTTTCATGATGATCAGCATGGTACGGCCATTGTCACCTTGGCGGGCTTGATCAATGCGCTGAAATTGGTTGGCAAGGACGTACAGGAAACGAAAGTTGTGGTGAATGGTGCTGGTGCTGCAGGGATTGCTATCGTCAAGCTGCTAAGCAAATTCGGCTTTGGCCATCTAATCATGTGTGATACAAAAGGGGCCATTTTCAAAGGACGCCAAAACGGCATGAATCCATATAAAGAAGAAGTGGCTGAAATGAGCAATTATGAACGTAAAGAAGGTCTATTGGCTGATGTCATCGTGGGTGCAGACGTCTTTATCGGCGTTTCAGCAGAAGGTGCATTGACTGAAGAAATGGTTCGAACCATGAACAGCGACGCCATCATCTTTGCAATGGCCAATCCGAATCCCGAAATCCTGCCCCATTTGGCGAAACAGGCTGGGGCAAGGGTGGTCGGAACAGGCCGTTCTGATTTTCCGAATCAAGTCAATAATGTATTGGCTTTCCCAGGACTCTTTAGAGGTGCATTGGATGTATTGGCGACAGACATCAACGATGCGATGAAGATCGCTGCTGTTGAAGCAATTGCTGGCTTGTTGGAGACTGATGAACTGCATGAAGAGTACGTCATACCAAAACCGTTTGACTTGCGCGTCGCTTCAGCGGTTGCAGCAGCGGTGGCTAAAGCGGCAATTGAGACCGGGGTCGCGCGCAAAACAATCGAAACGGATGATCTTGAGCAAAAAACAGCAAGCTTGTCAGCAGCTGGAGAAAAGCGCACATTATAATAGAAGAAACCTATTCGCTTTTCTTGTGGCGGATGGGTTTTTTTGTGGGAATTTGGCTGAACGATTATACATTTCATTGAACGACTGAAAATTCAGCTGAGCGACTGCAAATCTGGTTGAGCGACCACAAATACGTTATAGCTAGGAAAAGTGCAAGAGGCAAAAAAAAAATAGCCAACACATCGCTTGTTTAAGAGCGGGTGTTGGCTATTTTTAGGTATATATTAATTCTTTTTCTTCTGAGGCTGCCGGCAAGCTTTGTTTTTCTTGGCGATAAACATCAATCAAGTCACACGGGCGCCCGATAAAGTCGGTCTGTCCGTTCTTAATTTTGACAATCCGATCTGCTAAGATGTGAGCATCTTTTTCATCGTGTGTTACAAAGATGGAAGTAATGTTTGCTCTTTTTAAAATATCTCGCAACTCTTTGCGTATTTTTTCCTGCAGTTCCGCATCCAGGTTGCTGAATGGTTCGTCAAGCAGCAGGAGGTGGGGATTGGGAGCGAGCGCTCTTGCAATCGCGACACGCTGCTGCTGTCCGCCGCTCAATTGATGAGGATAGCGTTTTTCATAACCCTGCAATTCTACAAGTTCCAAAACTTCTTGAAGACGAGTTTGTTTGGCGGACCGTTTCATCCGGAAAAGTCCAAATAAAATATTATCGGCAACAGTTAAATGCGGGAACAGCGCGTAGTCTTGAAAGACCATACCGATGCCGCGCTTTTCAGGCTGTACAAAAGTCCGGTCATCAACAAGGATTTCATCTTGGATGGAAACCTTTCCAACAGAAGGTTTTTCAAGTCCGGCTAATAGGCGCAAAACGGTGCTTTTGCCGCTGCCGCTCCGTCCAAGAATTGAAATAACTTCGCCTTTTTTGATCTGCAGAGAAAAATTATCGAGTGCGGTTGCTTTAGTATTCGAATAAGAAAAACTAAGATTTTCAATTGACACAAACATGTCAGTCCATCTCCTTCTCGAGAAACTTATAAAAGATCACAATGGCCAGGGCACTGATGCCTACAATCAATAAGGAAGCTTGTGAAGCTTCCATAATTTTTTCGTCACTTGCGTATTGAAAGGCTTTTGTAGAAAGTGTATCAAAATTAAATGGCCTCAAAATCAAAGTCAACGGAATTTCTTTCAGCACATCAATAAAAACAAGAATGAATCCACTGATGATGGCACCTTTCATCATGGGCATGTCTACTTTGAAAAAGGTTCTAGTCAGCCCGGCTCCAAGGAGGCGGGACGCATCCTGAAAATCAGTGCCGATCTTATCATAGCCGGTCTCAATAGAGTTGTAACCTATAGCGAAAAATCGGATGATGTAAGCAGTGATGAGCAGGATGATGCTGACGCTAAGAACCAGCGTCGTATTCATCCCAGCCAACTGATACAACGGCGCTAAGAATTCATCCAATGCGACAAAGGCGGTTACGACCGCCACCGCTATAACAGCACCTGGAATAGAATAGCCAAGAACTGTCAGTTTCGGCAGCAACTTAGCGAATCTCCCTTGTACCAGGCGCGCAAAATTGCCGACAATCAATGCGAATACGATTATGGCTGTCGCACTTAGCCCTGCCACAACGATCGAATTTCTCATATAGGACATAAATTCATCCAATGGAATGGTTCCAAACGTCAAAATCGTCCATTCGATCAATTGGGCAATCGGTATGAAAAATCCCAATGACAGTATGCTTAAACAATAACTAGCGGCCGCAATTGCTTTCCAACCGGTTAATTTGATCAAGGGCAACGGACGAACCTTAGTGGAAGAATAGCTGTATTGGCGTCTGCCCCGCAAAACTTTTTCGACCAGCAGAATGACAATCACAAAGCCCATTAAAGAAGCTGCCAATTTAATGGATGTTTCGATATCTCCCAGACCGAACCAGGTTTGAAAAATGCCTGTTGTAAACGTTTGGATGCCGTAGTATTTCACAACTCCATAATCATTCAATACTTCCAGGATTACCAGGCTGGCACCAGCAATGATGGATATACGGGAAATTGGCACAACCACCTGAAAAAACGTGCGCCACGGCCCTTTGCCAAGCAACCGCGTACTTTCTATCAATGAAGCGGATTGCTGCGACAGGAAAACTTGTGTAATGGTGTAGACATATGGATAAAGAAAAACTGTATAAATAAAAATTGCACCAGGCAAGTTCATTATATCGAAGTAAGCGGGATTCAGATCCATGCCGAAACGGTCACGGAGGGTTGTCTGAATCACTCCGGTAAAGTTGAAAATTCCATGATACGTATAAGCTCCGATAAAAGGTGGTATAGAAAGGGGAAGAATCAGTGCCCATTTCAAAAAACGCCGGAACGGGAACTGGTACTGGGCAATCAGCCAAGCCAAACTCAAACCAATGAATATCGTTGCTCCAGCAGTAACGACAACGAGGATCAATGAGTTTTTAATAAATGACCACAGGACGAATTCTTTCATGTGCTCCCAGTTTTCATTCGAGGGAGTAAACAGGCCCATCACAATTGTAATATTCGGCAAAAACAACGCAGCGATTATGGCAATACCTGTAACCGTCCATATATTTACATTTGCCAATCTTCTTTGCATGGCTTTGTCCACCTTTCCAATAACAAGAAACCCCTTGCTGTAAAAATACAGCAAGGGTCCAGCATATTTATTATTTCCAGCCGACTTCGTTAAAAATCAAAATGGACTTGGCATTATTTTCTCCAAGAGCTGAAAGTGAGATGTCCTGCTCTTTAAACTCGCCCCATGATTTCAACAACTCAGACGGTTCTACTTCTTCATTTACCGGATATTCATAATTCGCTTCCGCAAACGTTCCTTGAGCTTCAGGAGCAGATAGGAATTCCAGCAGTTTTATCGCATTTTCTTTATTTTGGGATGATTTGACGACACCTGCACCGCTGACGTTAACGTGAGTTCCATCTGTTTCCTGGTTCGGGAAAAATAGGCCAAGGCTTTCTGCAACTTCCACTTCTGCCGGATCTTCAGAGTTCAGCATTTGTCCAAAATAATAACTATTCATAATCGCGACATCGCCAATTCCTGCTGCAATGGCCTTGGCCTGGTCACGGTCTCCGCCTTCAGGATCACGTGCAAAATTGTTAACTAATCCCGAAGCCCACTCTTTTGCCTGTTCTTCACCATTCAACTCGATGAATGAAGCAAGTAATGACTGATTATAAACGTTTTCTGAACCACGAATTAATACGCGGCCATTCCACTCATCTTCTGTTAACGCTTCATATGTTGATAATTCTTCAGGTTTTACTGTTTCTTTGTTGTAAACAAGGACGCGTGCACGTTTTGTTAAACCGTACCACATCTGGTCAGTGTCACGGAAATTTTCCGGGATTTGTTCGTTCAGCAGGTCACTCGATACAGCCTGCAGCAAGCCATCGTCTTTTGCACGGAACAGGCGGCCGGCATCAGCAGTAAGGAACAAGTCCGCCTCAGTACCATCGCCTTCACGTTTGATGCGTTCAAGCAGCTCATCAGCTTCACCTTTAATAAGGTTGACTTTAATGCCTGTTTCTTCTTCAAATTTTTTGTATAATTCATCATCTACATCATAATGTCTTGCAGTATATAAGTTAACTTCTGTGCTTTCCTCGGCTTCTTCAGAAGCTCCCTCTGTGGCGGGGGCAGATGTATCGTTGCTTCCGCATGCTGTTAAAACAAGAAGTAAAAAAGTCAAAACGAGGTAAATAAGTTTGTTCATGAATGTCTCTCCCTTTGATGTGTTATTAATGATTCAATTGAAAATCATTCTCATTTTCAATTATAAGGGGCTAATTGATAATGTCAATCGGATTTGGTGAAGTATATTAAAAAAACTATATTTTAGTGTAGGTTCAAAGAAGGGGGTAGTTAAAAGTATCTAGTTTTTTATCCTTTTAAGGAAAGCAGGGAGCTAAGCTGTTTAATGCGATTTTACTTTATCTGTGGCTATATTAAGTTTTACGCTAACTATAGAAGAAACTCATCCGGTATTGCTTATTGAATGTTTTTATGGTGATGTGATAAACGCCCATAAATGCATAGCATATGGGGAAAAAGAAAGAAAAATCCTTTTTGCCAATTTTGGCAAAAAGGATTTTTCATAATTCCTTATCCAAAAATCTCTTCAGAGACTTCAACAATGTATTTTAATTTGTTCCATTGCTGCTGTTCCGTCAATTCATTGCCATGGTGTGTTGAAGCAAAGCCGCATTGCGGGCTGATGCACAATTGCTCAAGCGGTACAAATTCAGCGGCTTCTGCAACGCGTTTCTTGATCAACTCTTTGTCTTCCAGTTCCCCATGTTTTGATGTGAAGACACCGAGCACTACTTTTGCGCCACCGGCAGGGATGTGCTGAAGTGGTTTGAAGGAGCCTGAGCGGTCATCATCATACTCCAGGAAAAATCCGTCGACTTTTTCTTTTGCAAACAGGGTAGGGGCGATTAAAGCATAGCTGCCTTCAAAAGCCCATTTTGATTTGTAATTGCCGCGGCACAGATGGGTGGTCACTGTTAAATCATCCGGTTTTCCTTCCAGTACGCCATTGGCTACACGCGATGCCAAATCAATCAAATAGTCTCTTGAGTGCGCGCCTTCATTGAAGGGAATGTCCGGTGAAGAAAGGCCTGCGATATAGACGTCATCAATCTGCAGGTAACGGACACCTGCGTTGTAGAAAGCCTGCAGCGCATCGCGGTAAACCTGGATAATGGCTTGCGCATATTCTTCAATATCCGGATAAATTGCAGTGTCGCGGATTCCAGCATTGAAAAATTGGTTCGGGCTTGGAATTGTTAATTTCGGGACGGCTCTCCCGCCAACAATCTCTTTAAATTCTAGAAAGTCCTGAATAAACGGATGGCTGTCATCAAAAGAGATTTTGCCGATATTCCGCACATCATAGCGCTCCGTTTCCTCTCCGGCAAACTGATAGCCCGATTCCGGCACATAGCCTTCAAAGCCGTTGATATGTTCCATGAAATCCAAATGCCACCAGGATCGCCTGAACTCGCCGTCGGTGACAGCCTTTAAGCCGACTTCAATTTGTTTTTCGACGATGTGTTTGATTTCCTTCGTCTCAATGTTCCGCAAATTTTCTGCTGAAATTTCGCCTGCTTTGAATGCTGTTCTAGCTTTATGTAAGGAAGCCGGACGCAACAGGCTTCCTACGTGGTCTGCTTTAAATGGGGCAGTGATCGTTTTCGTCGTTGTCATGTCATTCTTCCCTCTTTCTCTCTATGGATTTTTTGTTCAGTTGGCAATGCTCAATCCATTGCGGCGAGCGACCTGAGCCAATGCCTGGCTAAGATCCTGCACCAAGTCGTCCGGGTGTTCAAGGCCTACAGAGTAGCGCAGCAAGCCATCTGTGATTCCGCGTTTTTCACGTTCTTCGACAGGCATAGAACCATGTGACATCGTGGCCGGGTACGACAAAATCGACTCGACTGCACCTAAGCTGACCGCAAATACCGGAATTCGAAGATGTTCCACGAAAACACGGGCTGATTTTTTATCAGCTAAGCGGAAAGACAGGACTGCACCTGCACTTTTTGCCTGGCGCTCGTGAATCGGGTTGCCGGGATGGAATGAAAATCCTGGGTAGTAGACTTCTTCGATTAATGGGTGGTTATGCAGATACTCTGCAATTGTACGGGCAGATTCGGACGACTGTCCCAGACGGGCTCCCAAAGTCTTAATGCCTTGAATCAGCAAGTAAGAATCCTGTGCGCCCAACACCGATCCAAACGTATTTTGAATAAACCCAAGGCGATTTCCAAGTTCCTCGTCTTTTGTCACTGCAAGCCCCGCAACAACATCACTGTGTCCTGACAGGAATTTCGTCGCACTGTGAAGGACAATATCCGCACCAAGTGCCAATGGATTTTGATAAAGCGGCGTCATGAAAGTATTATCGACAAATGTTAAACAGTCATTGGCTTTTGCCAGTTTTGCGGCGATTTCAATATCTGTGATATTCATCGTCGGATTCGAAGGTGTTTCCAGGTAGACCACTTTCGTGTTCGGCTGGATCGCATTGGCCATTGCATTCAAGTCGGTCATATTAACGAATGTATATTCAATGTTGAACTTATCCAGAACTTCCGTGATGAAACGGTAAGTTCCGCCGTAGACATCCTCTGACACAAGTACATGATCGCCGGACGACAGCAGCATGAATGCGGAAGAAATGGCCGCCATCCCTGAAGAAAAGGCGAAACCGCGTTTGCCGCCTTCAAGGTTTGCAATAGTTTCTTCCAATGCCAGACGCGTCGGATTTCCGGAACGGCTATAGTCAAACGGCCCGAACGAATCGAGGCTTTTCTGATGGAATGTAGAAGATAAATAGATCGGTACGTTTACAGCCCCTGTTAATGGATCAACACCTGTAGAGTGAATAAACTTGGTTTCAATACGATCAGTCATATTCAACAACCTCCTTCTTCAATTTCGAAAATGCCTGTGTCAGATCAGCAATCAAGTCTTCAGCCAGTTCGACGCCAACCGAGAAACGCAATAATCGGTTGCAGACGCCGCGTTTGGTGCGTTCTTCAAAAGGAATATCTGCATGGGTTTGGGTAGCTGGGTAAGTGATAAAGCTTTCAACGCCCCCTAAGCTTTCCGCAAAGGTGATCAGTTTGATATTTTCCAGGAAAGGCCCAATCCATTCTTCTTCCTGCAATCGGAATGACAGCATGCCGCCTTTTCCTGGATACAGCACATCGGAAATGACCGATTGCTGGGCAAGAAATGCTGCAATTTCTTTTGCATTTGCTTCATGCTGCCGCATGCGCAACGGAAGCGTCTTTAATCCGCGGATCAATAGCCAAGAATCGAAAGGTGACAGGACTGCACCAACTGCGTTATGGAACATTGATAGCTTCTCACAGATGCTTTCTCCTTTTGCAGCAACCAGGCCGGCAAGGACATCATTGTGTCCGCCGATATATTTTGTAGCACTGTGGATGACAATATCTGCTCCCAGTTCGATAGGCTGCTGGAAAAAAGGCGTAAGGAATGTATTGTCAACAATCAATAGCAGATTATGCTTTTTCGCTAATGCGGCATAAGCAACAAGATCGATTTCCTGCATGAGCGGATTAGTCGGCGTTTCAATAAAGAGCGCCCGGGTATTTATCGTAATTTTTTCTTCGGTATCGGATACATCTTTAAATTCAGCATATTTAGGATGGATATTGTAAGCAGCTGCGAAATGATCCAGCAAACGGTAGGTTCCTCCATAAATATCCTCTGGCACTAATATTTCATCGCCGGGACGGAAAAGAGACAAAACCAGTTGGATGGCTGCCATCCCAGAACTGCAGGCAAATCCGGCATCTGCGCCTTCGAGTTCCGCAAATCCTTCTTCAAGGACTGAACGTGTCGGATTTTTTGTTCGTGTATAATCATAGCCGGTTGATTGGCCAAGCCCTTGATGTTCAAAAGCCGTTGATAAGTAAATGGGCGGGTTCACCGCTCCTGTTGCAGCGTCGCTGCGATTGCCTATTTGAACCAATAAAGTTTCCAAGCTGTGTTTTGTCATTCCACTCATCCTCTCAACAATAAAAAAACAGGGGCTCTTCTTCAAAAGAAGAAAGCCCCTGTCTGGAAACGCATTCTTCTCATCTGGTAGGCAAAGCCTATTGGAATTAGCACCGTAGTCTTCGTCAGACTGGTTGCTGAGACTTCACAGGGCCAAATCCCTCCGTCTCTCTAGATAAGAAATATCTTATTAAGTTATAAGTCGTTCTGTTTCGATGTTTCTAATCTTAAATCATTTGAAGTGGGAATGCAAGGATGAAAACCAAATAGTTGAAATAAAAAGATAATAAATATACAAGTTGAAGAATTGAATTCCTGTTAATAGCCGCCTGGGCCGACTCTATGCTAAGCACGGGGATTCTTTTAATTCGGTTATCAAAATGGTATAATGATTGAATGAAATTTGTATGCAAAGGGGAAAACGAATGTATATTGTCACCTCGACGGTGGTTGTTCCGCCTGAAAAAACCGGAGAAGTTATCGGGATCTATCAAAATCGTTCACGCCGTGTAGATCTGGCGGATGGCTTCCATCTATTCAGGCTTATCCAAAATACCAAGAAGAAAAACGAACTGACGGTTCATATGGAATGGCACACAAAAGCTGCGTATATGGCTTGGGTGAAAAGCCAGGAGTTCAAGGAAATTCACGACCTTGAAAAAAACTACCCGGACCAGGAATTGGCTAAAATTATACCAACCGTCAGACAGTATGAAGTGGTGGCAGAATGAAGCTGGAAATCAAAAATAAAATCGCCTCTGAAACAGCCAAAAGCATATACGCTGCGTACCCGTCTCTTTGGGAGCGCTTTGGAGAGCGCGGCTTTGAACATACCGAAAAAGACAATCACCACCACTTGGATCATTTGGAGACTGCGTATTCCCTAAACGATGAAAAGGTATTCGTCGACTACGCTATCTGGCTGGAAACAGTCTTGACTAGCCGCAACGTCGAAACAGCATTGATTATTGATAATTTTGAACGCTTACAAAAGGTTCTTCCGGGGAATATAGGTAAAGATGAAGAAGCCTTTATGCTGCGTTGTTTAACAAGTGCAATTGCGGTGTTAAGCCCTTCATAAGGTTAGGGAGGGTTATATGAATAGTAAATCACAAGAACTGGCCGATTTATTTTTGGCAGGCAATGAAGATCAGGCTTTGCATTTAGTTCAGACATACTTGGAAAAGCATACGAAGGATGAGCTTTACCAATTGGTGCTGACTCCTGCGATGTATTGGATCGGGGAATTATGGGAAAAGAATATTATTACAGTGGCAGATGAGCACTTGGCCACTGCCATTTGTGATTTTGTGGTATCGGTTACGGAAGTGCGGCGACCGGTGCAAAGTCTTCAAAAAAAGAAAGCAATGGTTCTTGGTCCTGAAGGAGAAGATCATTATATCGGATTGAAGATGGTGGCATCTTTGCTAAAAGAAAATGGTTGGGAAGTTCAATATTTAGGACCGAATTTGCCGCTCGATGCCGCCATCGATTCTGCAGACCGCTGGAAGCCGGACGTTATTGCTTTATCAGCAGCGCTTGCTTACCGTTTGCCTGTCCTCAAGAAATATGCGGAGGCATTTATCGCACTTGATTTTAAACCGACTGTTGTTTTAGGAGGACGAGCTGTCTCCATGGCTAATTTGCCAGTTTCCGATACCGAAGGCATTATCATCGTAAAAGATTTGGACCAGCTAAAGAATTGGATCCAAAGTGGAAAGGAACCTGACAATGACTTCAGCATCTCATTTGGATGAATGGCCGCTGCCAGCCTTTAAGTTGAACAGCAAACTGGCAATCGTTGAATACTCCGAAGAAGCGAAGAAGTTGGTTGGCGACTGCTCGTCTTTTTTGGAAATTCTTGATGAAGGAAGCAAGGAAAAGGCACGTGAATTTCTTTCGAGCGACCGGCCATCTGAACCGCTGGAATTGAATTTCATCTCAGTATCCAAGGAATTGTTCCTGGGAGACGTTTACAGCAAATGGGAAAGTGATTTTTGCCTGAACATTGTGCTGGTGCCAAAAGGCAATCGCCTTCTTGAAATAACCAGCCAGTTGCTCAGTCTCCGCACACGTCTTCAGGAAACTAACTATGATCTGCTTCTTGAAAAGGAACGGACCGAAGAACTGCTGCAGCAAGTACGGCAATTATCAGCCCCTTGCATTGACCTCGGTAAAAAACATGTATTGATTCCGCTGTTCGGCGATTTAGATCCCCGCAAAATTGAAGTGATCCGTTTCCATATCCTTAACCGGATTTACGAAACAGGTGCTGAAACAGTCATCATGGATCTTACGGCAATGGAACAGCTTGAGCAGGGTGGCGTTGACTACTTGGAATCTCTGATGCAGACCTTCAAGGTGATGGGCATCCATGGCATTGTCACAGGAATCAAACCTCAGCATGCACTGCAGCTTCATCATTTAAAAAATGGCCACGATTTGCATTTTGTCTCTTCTTTGCAAACAGTCCTGGCTTCACGGAAGCTTCTTTTATAAATATGATTGAAACCCGAAGCGCATCGCTTCGGGTTTTTTCATGTTGTCCAGACTCCAGCAGCCAGCCACTCGAGTCGCTTCACCCTTACCAGCAATGGCAAAGGCCGCCATTACCGGTAAGGCCTCCAGCGCTTGTCGTGGCTAAACGGCTGCTTGCGCTTTTCTAATTGTCCAGACTCCAGCGCCCAGGTCCTAGGGTCATAAGCCACTCTGGCTGTGCGGCTGAAACACGCCGCTTCGCCAGAGCGTCTTATGTCCGTCGGACCTACACGGGCGCTTGCGCCTATCGTTATTGTCCAGACTCCAGCGCCCAGCTCTTCGGGTCATAAGCCAACCCAGCTGTGCGGCTGAAAACATGCCACTCTGCTGGTCTGTCTTATGCCCGTCAGAGCTACACGGGCGCTTGCGCTTTTCGTGTTGTCCAGACTCCAGCAGCCAGCCCCTCGAGTCGCTTCAGCCTTACCCGCAATGGCACAGCCCGCCATTACCGGTAAGGCTTCCAGCGCTTGTCGGGGCTAAACGGCTGCTTCCGCTTTTCTAATTGTCCAGACTCCAGCGCCCAGGTCCTAGGGGCATAAGCCACTCCGATGTCCAGTTGCAAGTGCCTAGCTCTTCGGGATGTAAGCCACTCTGGCTGTGCGGCTGAAACACGCCGCTTCGCCAGATCGTCTTACACCTGTCAGAGCTGAACAGGCACTTTCACTTTTCTATCATGAGCAGGAAATAGGACGTTTTTAGGAAACATCGCTACAATGGAATGGATAGGAGTGGAAATGGCTATGGAAATTAAGAAATTCGAAAATATACCGTTGGGTGTGCTTGATTTGGCACCAATCAATGAAGGTGCAGAAACGGCACAGGCATTTAAGAATAGTGTAGAGTTGGCGCAGCATGTTGAAAAATTAGGATTTAATCGCTACTGGCTGGCTGAGCATCACAATATGCCCGGCATCGGCAGCTCAGCAACATCGGTTCTTATTGGTCATATAGCAGGCGCTACGGAGTCTATTCGTGTGGGCTCCGGTGGTATTATGTTGCCAAACCATGCACCGCTTGTCATTGCTGAGCAGTTCGGGACATTGGAAACAATTTACCCAGGTCGCATCGATTTAGGGCTAGGCCGTGCACCGGGCAGTGATCAGGCAACCGCTTATGCTTTGCGCCGGACTTTGCAGAGCAGCGGAGATGATTTTCCGCAACAGGTGGCAGAACTGGAAAATTACTTTTCGGAAAATCCGGTGGGACGTGTTCGTGCTTATCCCGGAACCAATTTGAAGATTCCACTTTGGCTGCTCGGGTCAAGCGGATTCAGTGCACAGCTTGCGGCGCTTAAAGGGCTTCCATTTTCATTCGCCAGCCATTTTGCACCCGATTATATGATGCAGGCGCTGCAACTGTACCACCAGAATTTCAAGCCTTCTGCAGTTTTGGCATCGCCTTACGCAATGCTCGGGGTCAATATTATTGTTGCAGAGACACAGGAACGTGCTGAATGGCTCGCGACTTCTTCGCAGCAGCAGATGTTCTCGTTGATGCGAGGGGAACCGACGACATTCCAAGCGCCGATTGACAACTTGGAAGAGGTTTGGACAGATCGTGAAATTGCGATTTTCCGTGACAAGCTGGATTCTGAATCGATGATCGTCGGTACACCGGACGTCGTCAAACAAAAGCTGAAAAACTTTATCCAAAAAACGAGAGCCAACGAAGTCATCGTCAATTCACCGATCTTCCACCAGGAAGATCGCTTGCGGTCGTATGACTACGTAGCTGAAATGATGGACTGAACAAAACCCCGTTCTCTGAACGGGGTTTTTTATGCCATAAAAAATCACCTCTCCATTACAGAGAGGCGACTATTCGGCGTCAGTGAAGGTCTTTCGCCTTTTCTTCTTCACGCTGCCGTTGCTTTGGAATCTCGTCTTCTTCATAGGCTGCATAATCAGGTGCGCCTTCGCCAATCATATTCAGAACCGCATTGAAGTCGTCGTCTAAACGAAGTTCAGCTTCTCGTGGATCGAGTACTTTGCGTTCCATTATGACCAACCTCCTTGTACTATAGTCAGCAGCCGTATGGCAATAAAGGCGGAGTCCTTTCTCACTTACAGTATACAGACTATTCTGCCAAATTGAAAGGGAGGCAACTTAGAATCTCATAGATTATTTTAAAGGAAACTCTTGTATAAAAAACGATAGAGCAAAGGCTCTATCGTTTTTTGTGCTCTTATTGCTGATTAGTTTCTGAGTTCAAAATCATGGATTCGAAAAATAAGGAAGGCGAACTTTCATTCCATTCCATGGAAGTTAAGTCTGCCGTGCGTTTTTCGATATAACCGTATGCAAGTTCTGTTCGCAGGTCATCTGTCAATTCGAGTTTGACGTACGGACCTGCTGGTGTCAGCCAGTTTAATTGGGACAAACGGTTTTCAAGTGAAAAAGAAATCCATTCATCTTCCGCTTCTTGGGTTCCGAATAATGGCTCTTGGGAAGCCATCAGCCATGTCTGGCTTGAGTGTTTAGGTGGCAGCCATAGATTTTTAGACAGTGTGCCTTCTTCGGTTGTGAATTCGGCAATCTCATGGCGCAGTTCCCGTACCCATTCGCCATTGCCGAGCTGCAGGCTGCGGGATACATAGACGTTGCCTACAAGAATTTCGCTATTGTTTTTTGTGAACACCCCATAAGGATTGGTGGTGGGATCTGGACCATAAAGTGCTTCATCGAGCCTGACTGTCGGCTCGGGATTCCAGGATTTAAATTCAGCATCTTCCAAGCCATTGACGTTCAATGAAAATGTATAAGGAATCCACCCAGTGTTGTTGATTTCTTCAAAAATGAGAGATGTGCCGTTTTGCAGCGAACGGTCAATCAGTGTATACGTACCGACATCCAATCCAAGGAAAGTCATATTGTATACCTGCTTAAGATCCGTTCCGCTCTCACTGACTTCGGGTTCGCTAAGTGCAATGAAGGTCGGTTTATCAATCGTTAGAGAAACATTGTTTTCCGAATAAAGTTCAACTTCATTTTTTAAAAACATGACGGCTGTAAAGACGATCAGCGACATGAAAAATACGACTCCCACTAAAATAACGATTTTTCTAAACACATTTTCACCTCTATTTTCTGCATGTTTGCCAAAACTGATTATAACATGGCCAGAGGGTGAGGAGCCTGTCCATATTTGAGCATCAAATGAACAAACATAAAAAGTGAAAGCATCAAAAAAACAGGCATCCCAGAGACGCCTGCTACAATACTTTATCCAAGAAATCTTTGGCACGTTCGGTTTTTGGATGGCTGAAAAATTCAATCGGCTGGCCTTCCTCGACCAGGACACCATGGTCCAGGAACAGCACGCGGTCTGCAACTTCACGGGCAAAGCCCATTTCGTGCGTCACAACGACCATTGTCATGCCGGATTTCGCCAAGTCTTTCATGACGTCCAACACTTCTTTGACCATTTCCGGATCCAACGCTGAAGTCGGTTCATCAAAGAGCATCAGCTCAGGTTCCATGGCCAAGGCACGCGCAATCGCGACACGCTGCTTCTGGCCGCCTGACAAGCTGTTTGGATATGCTTTTTCTTTTTCGGACAAGCCGACGCGTTCCAGCAGGAGGCGGGCTTTCATTTCCGCTTCGGCTTTTTTGATGCCTTTCGCTTTCATTGGTGCATATGTCAGATTTTCGAGTACCGTCAGATGCGGGAATAAATGAAAATGCTGAAACACCATGCCGATTTGCTGGCGGATTTTATGGATCGTTTTTTTAGATGCCGTCAAGTTCTTGCCGTTGATTTCAATTGTCCCGGAAGTCGGAACTTCCAGCAAGTTCAGGCAGCGCAGGAACGTCGACTTGCCGGAACCGGAAGGGCCGATGATCGATACCACTTCACCTTTTGTCACGGATGTGGAAATGTCGCTCAGCACTTCGTTGGTGCCAAACTTTTTATACAGGTTTTGGACGTTAATCACTTTGCTTCAGCCTCCGTTCGAAAACTCTGCCGATCATCGTCAAGCCCATTACGAGACACCAGTAGATGAGGCCGACGAATAACAGCGGTTCGAAGTTACGGAACAAGTCGGCGCCAACCACTTGAGCCCGTCTCATGAGATCGAGATAGCCGATGGTCGAGACGATGGCGGATTCTTTTGTTAACGTAATAAACTCATTCATTAAAGCCGGCAGGATGTTTTTCAAGGCCTGGGGCAAAATAATGTCTTTCATCATGGCGCGGTAAGGTACACCGAGAGCTTGTGCTGCTTCCATTTGTCCTTTATCGACGGCCTGGATGCCGGCACGGATAATTTCCGAGATATAAGCCGATGAATTCAGTCCGAAAGCCAGGATGGCCGACAGAAATGGTGAAATGTCATAGCCGGTCAACTGGGGAATCGAATAGTAGATGATCATCAGTTGCAAAATCAGCGGTGTTCCACGGAATATTGATGTATAGGCATCAGCGAACCATCTTAATGGTTTGATGCTGCCGATTTTGAATAAGGCCAGCAAAGTTCCAAGAATCGATCCAAGAATGATGGCGAAGAATACGAATTTTAAGGTGACCCATATCCCTTCCAGCATGAAAGGGATATAGGGAACTATTTGTGAGAAATCCAGGTTCATAACTTACAACTCTTTTCTAAAGGAAAGTTTACTCTTCGTCAGTCAGCCATTTTTCTTTCAGTTCGTCCAATTCGCCGCTTTCTTCCATCGCAGCCAATACACCGTTGACATCTTCTACAAGATCGCTGCCTTTAGGAAAAGCGACAGCCATACCTGGTGAAGCCGTTGTCGGGTCATCAAATGCCCCAAGGTCCTGCGCTTCAATGTAGCCAAGTGCGACTTGTTTGTCCATGTAGGCAGCGTCGATGCGACCTGATAGGATTTCCTGAATCAATGCGCCGGAATCGTCCAAAGCTTTCAATTCGAAATTAATGCCCTCATCCGCAATGATGCTTTTTGCACCTTCTTCCTGGATGGTACCAAGCTGAACGCCGACAACTTTTCCTTCCAGTGAATCAAGGCTGGTAAGTTCAGAACCTTTAGGTGTAACGAACATTTCGCCGGAGTGATTGTATTCTGTAGAAAAATCAACATTTTCTTTACGTGAGTCGGTTGCGGACATGCCCGCAATGACCATATCCACACGATCATTTTGCAAAGCCCCGATCAAGCCATCAAACTTCATATCCGTGATTTCAAGTTCATAGCCAAGCTCGTCTGCGATGTGATTGGCAAGGTCAATGTCAAAACCGACAATTTCACCTTCGGGATTGCGCGATTCAAAAGGTGCAAACTCTGCTGATGTGCCCATTTCCAGTACTTCTTTTTCCTCTGAAGAACCTGATTCGCCCTCGCTCGAGCTGTCACTTCCACAAGCACCAAGCAATAAAGCAGAAGACGCGAACAAAGCGATAAATGGTTTTTTCTTAATCATGATTGTTTCCCCCTGTTATTTGTATGTTTATTCATTAAAATGAATTTTAACACAACGAAAAAATTTTGGGAAGTTTTTTTCTGACCAAATAAAAAGTTTATGTTTTCAGAATTTTAGTTTGTATGAAACTGGGAAGAAATGCGTATAATAACGGGTAGGAGGCGATAGAATTGAAAAAACTATTATTGACGGGATTCGAGCCGTTTTTGGATTTCACGGTCAATCCTACCATGAAAATTGTGGAAGCATTGGATGGGACCAAAGTTGGCGGTTATCAGATTGCAGGGAAGATCATGCAAGTGGATTTCAATTCTTCCGGAGCCGCATTGCTCAAATTTATTGATGAAGAAAATCCGGATGCCGTGATTTCGCTTGGCCTTGCAGCAGGGCGTTATAAGATTACCCCGGAACGGATTGCCATCAATTTTAAAGATGGTGCGGTGGACAATGAAGGCAACAAACCTGTGGATGAACCGATCCGGGAAGAAGGGGAACCGGCATACTTGTCGACACTTCCTGTCCGGAAAATGGTTGATAGCCTGCTTGCAAATGGATTGCCTGCAACTATTTCCAATACGGCAGGTGCATATCTATGCAATAACGTTATGTACGAAGGATTGCATTATGCGAAAACACATAAGCCGGATATGCCATCAGGATTTATCCATATTCCAGCGTCGCACGAATTGGCGATTCAGCATGGGCGGATCCCAAGCTGGTCTCATAATGAACTCTTAAAGGGCATCCGAGTTTGCATCGAGGCATTGGACGAAACATGAAAAAAGCGAAGCCTCAATGGCTTCGCTTCAGACTGTAGACAAAATCTAACCGAAATGATTAATAGTGTATCATCCCAACCGGTCAGGCCACTTCGCTTTCCGTGGGCTCAGCTTCAGCCTCCTCGCTACTTGCGTTCCTGCGGGGTCTTCAGCTTTCGCTGTGCCACAGGAGTCTTCGTGGCCAGCCCGGTTGGGAGCATGCGGCTTTAATCAAAGGGAGAAGCCTGTTCGTCAGTTTCTCCATAACACTGATTTCGACAAGCCTGATCATCACCTCACTCCAGGGTCCGGAGCGCAAGGCGGCGAAGGGCCAACATGTGCTCCTGCATCGCTGCGCTAGCTTCGTCGCAAAGACTTGGTCTCGCTAGCTTCGACCAATGTCTTTCCTGCGGGATAGCGAAGTGCCGAAATCCACTCGGACCCAAGTCCGAGTTAGTTCGGCGCAAGCCCGCGGAAAGCGTCCGCCTGGAGCGCAGGATCCCGTATAAACAAGCTAAAATGAGGATTCATTCTTTAAATTTCATTACTATTCTTTTGTCTACAAGCTCAAGCGAATCGCAGCTGCGATTCGCTTTTCTATTTATATCCACTTGAATCCGACCCATTAACTAATCTTCTAAATAATTTCCCAATTGCGCTCAGTCGCGACGGTCCGCAGTCGGGGTTCTGGTTGAACTGCCACCGGATTCCCCACGAGTTCAAGCACAGGCAAATCAGAGTGGCTGTCGCCATACGCATAGCTGTTGGCCCAGTCGATGTCTTGCCCTTGGAGTGCTTCTTTGATTTTTATTGTTTTCAAGGGTCCCTGGATATGTGAAATGGGTGTCCGGTGATCCAGGATTTCATTTTTATAAAGAATTTCGGTCCCGATGATGGTTTTAATCGGCAACTGCTTTGTGACTGCGTGAAGAAGCGGAGTGAAAGCTCCGGATACGAGCATGACGTAATCGTTATTGGCAACATGATTTTTTAGCCGTTCAACGACTCTCGGATTCATGTCGCCGTGCATCCGGTCGGCAATTTCACCGAAATACTGCTCGAGCTCTTTCTGCGAAAAGGTTTCGAGCGCAGATAAGTATGCCTGGACAGAGCGTTCGCGCATTTTCCGTTCCGGATAGATTTTCAGCTTATGGCCGATATACGGCGGCATGATGGCCCGGTAAAACTGGCGGTAGCGCCTGCTGTGTTCAGGATGGTTCTTTAAATGATCCATCATCAGCTGGAAAGTTTCTTTCGAATAGAGGGTTCCATCAAAATCAAATATGGCTACGCGCAAGGCGATCAACTCCGGTTTCTCAATTTTTTCTGCTGCAACCATCATAACGGAAATTGGAGTCCGCTTCCAGCGAGTGGCAGCTGCAGGTTTATGTAATTTCTACTGAAGGGTATAGAAACAGAAATGACTTATTAAGCCCCAGGAGGTTTTACAATGGAAAAGCAGCGCATTACAGTGGGATATGTCGAATTGACACAGCAAGAGTCGGACCGATTGTATCAGGAAGTAAAAAAAGACAAAGATATTAAAAACTATAGCGAGCTTCAAGGGTTGATGGAAGATTTTGATTCGGTGATCATTGAGCCCGATGCACGTCCGCTTGCCGAAATCCTTGATGGAGATGAAGCACCTACTGAAACGGAACAGGGAGGTGCACGCTATATAGAAGTTTTCAATAAACTCGAAGAAGATACCCGCTACCGATTTGAATCATCTGATCAGCAATAAAAGCAGCCGCCCGGATCCTGTTTGGGCGGTTTTGATATGAATAGATATAATTTATTTAAACCTTCTCCCAAAAAAGAGGACGACCCGCTACCGGATCGCCCTCTACTCAATATTATTCTTCTTTATTCCCAATGCAGCGTTCGCATTCATAGATGATCGATTCGCGCTGTTCCTTAATTTCGCATCCGCATTCCCGGCATTCCTTTTTTGAACGAGTTTCATAAGCCTGTGTGTGTTTCATCATGATCCTCTCCATTCGCTTAGTTTAGTATTTCATATCCAGGCAGCGTCAAAAATTCGGCAAAATCACTTTGCAAGGTAAGGTTTGTAAACAACTCGCAGGCTTTCTCATAATTACCAGACGAATAGTTTGCTTCGCCGACCGCCTGTTGGATTTTGGCGGTTTCTTCTGCGAGGACTTCATGGAACAAAGAAACATCAATGTTCCGGCCATCTTCCAGAATGCCCTTCGGATGGCGGATCCATTGCCATACTTGAGAGCGGGAAATTTCAGCAGTAGCCGCGTCTTCCATCAGGTTATTGATTGGAGCGGCACCATTGCCAGACAGCCAGGAAGCAATATACTGGATGCCGACTGAAATATTGGAGCGGAGGCCTTCTTCCGTAATCGTACCCGTTGGCACACTAATCAACTGTTCAGCGCTCACTTGGACATCCTCACGTTTTTTATCAATTTGATTGGGCGCCGGCATATGTTCATCAAACTGCTCCATTGCTATCGCGACCATGCCAGGGTGCGCCACCCATGTGCCATCGTGGCCGTCTATCGCTTCGCGGCGTTTGTCTTCCGCAACTTTTTGGAATGCCGCAGTATTTGCTTCGTCGTTTCCTTTGACTGGAATCTGGGCAGCCATGCCGCCAAGAGCCGGTGCATTGCGCCGATGGCAGGTCTTGATGCACAGCTGGGTATATGCCCGCATGAACGGGACGGTCATTGTCACTTGTGAACGATCCGGGAAAATATACTCCGGCAGATTGCGCATCCGCTTAATGATACTGAAGATATAATCCCAGCGCCCACAGTTCAGTCCGGCAGAATGATCACGCAATTCGTAAAGGATTTCATCCATTTCAAATGCTGCCAGAATGGTCTCGATCAATACAGTTGCACGAATCGTACCTCGTGGAATCTCCAGTTCATCCTGCGCAAAGACGAAAACGTCGTTCCACAGGCGGGCCTCTAAATGGCTTTCCATCTTGGGAAGATAGAAATAAGGGCCGGTGCCGCGGTCAATCAATTCTTGTGCGTTGTGAAAAAAGTATAGTCCGAAATCGACAAGGCTGCCGGAAATCGGCTGACCGTTAATGTGGATATTCTTTTCCATCAAGTGCCATCCGCGAGGACGCACCATCAGTACGGCAGTTTTTTCATTCAACGCGTATTTCTTCCCGGTTTCTGGCGCTTCAAAATCAATTTGGCGCCGAACTGCGTCGCGTAAATTGATTTGTCCGTCGATGACGTTAAACCAATTGGGTGCGGTCGCATCTTCCAGGTCTGCCATGAACATTTTGGCACCGGAATTTAATGCATTGATCAGCATTTTTCGATTGGTAGGTCCCGTGATCTCGACTCGGCGGTCTTTCATATCTTCCGGGAGAGGGGCGATGGTCCAATCGTTGTTTCGGATATGTTTGGTTTCAGGCAGGAAATCGAGCTTTTTTCCGGCATCGATTTCTTTTTGCCGCACTTGGCGTTTTTCAAGAAGCTTGACACGCCGTTTATCGAAAGTCGTATGCAGCTTTTCAATAAAGTCCAGCGCCTCGGGAGTAAGAATGGATTCCATTCCCGGTATTTCTTCACCTTTTATGGTTACAGTAGATTTCGTTAACAAACGAATCATTCCTTTCTAAAAAAATTTTTTATAACTGTATTAATACAGTTATATTTGTTGTATATTAATATATAACAGAAAAGGCCGACTGTCTTGCAAAGAGGATGGAAAGGATTATTCAGCGATAGGAGCGATTATTTGGTGATAAATACATCTGGAAGGGGAATTGGGGTATGGAAAACAATGTGCTGGAGCAAATGGGGTTTATCATCGGAGACTGGATTCCGAAAGAGGCATCAATTGCAATTGCTGTAGAGGACCGTTATATCTACTATAAAGCGGGTGTCCATGATCTGCAGATTCAGGAAGGCCAGCCGGTGCTTCACGGCAGCATTGCTGCACGCGCCAAAAAGGAAGGGCACCGGATTGAAATGTTTGTCGAAGAGTCGATTCTGGGAACAGCATATTACGGTATTGGCTATCCCATGAGGCTTGGCGATAAAGGAGGGGTATTAGTGATCATCCTTCCGCCGGATTACCTTGTCCGCAAAAAACAGCCGATCCGATTTTTGACTGGTAAGCTTGATGAAACATGGCGGCCGGTTCCGGTTGATAGAGTTTCCCATATCGAAAGCAGCCAGAAGAAAACCTGGTTCTACACGGACAATGAAACCTATTGCTCCATCCATACCTTGAAAAACCTGAAGCATCAATTGCCGGACAGCTTCCTGCCTATTCATCGTTCCTATATCGTCAATATCAATTATATAGAAGAAATTTCCCGTGACATCGCCTCGAATTACCAATTGACGCTACGAGACGGCTCGATTTTGCCGGTCAGCCAAAATTATGCAGCTAGTGTCCGGGAGCGGCTTGGGTTTTGACTGCATTCATAATACGAAAAAACCAGCTGGAATGATTCCAGCTGGTTTCTTATGAAAAAATCTTCCCTGGGTTGAGCAGGTTATTGGGATCGAGCATCCGTTTCATGTTTTTCATGACTGCAACAGCCGCACCATGTTCAGCATCCTGATATTTCATCTTGCCGAGGCCAACGCCATGTTCGCCTGTACAAGTGCCTTCCAATGCGATGGCACGGTAGGCAAGTTTTTCATTGATTTCTTCAGCGGCCAGCTGCTGGGCAGGATCTTTGGCATTATAGGCGATCGAGGTGTGGAAATTGCCGTCGCCGATATGTCCCAAAACGCCGCCTTCTAGTCCACTTTCAGCAATTAGCTGACGCGCGTAATCAATCAATTCGGGCAGTTTTGAGATGGGGACGCAAACGTCGCCGCCAGTAATTGTCATTCCGGCCTGATGCCGGTAAGCATAGGCCATTTCGTGGCGGGCTTTCCAAATCAATGAACGTTCTTCTGAATCAGCCGCAACGCGCCAGTTTTCACAATCCATATCAGTCAACAGCTCCTGTGCCATGGCAGCTTCTTCTTCAGCTGCGCCTTTCATGCCCGCAAACTCAAAGAACAGCGAATGCTTCTCGGGCAGTCCATAATTTCCGTAGACGTTGACTTTCGCGATGCTGTAGGCATCCACAAATTCCATTCGCTGGACTGGAATACCGCTCAATAGGATTGTGTGCGCCGCTTCTGCACATTGGTGGGGAGTTTCAAATGTGCAGCTGGCTGCGATGGTGTGCTCCGGAATTCCATGAAGTTTTAACGTGATTTCTGTAATGATGCCAAGCGTGCCTTCTGATCCTGTGAACAATCCGGTCAAATGGTAGCCGGAAGACGATTTTTTGGCTTTTGTACCGGTATGCAGCAAGGTGCCATCGGCCAACACGACTTCCAAATCGACAATTTGATCACGCATGACCCCGTAGCGGACGGCGGTCGTGCCACTGGCATTGGTGGCTGCCATGCCGCCGATTGATGCATCTGCGCCAGGATCAATCGGGAATTGAAGGCCGTGCCGGTTGATGATGTGATTTAATTGCAGGCGCGTTATACCCGGCTGGACTGTAACCAATAAATCCTCGGGTGAAAACTTCACTATCCGGTTCATGCGTTCAAAGTTGATTGAAATGCCGGCATTCAAAGGAATAGCCTGGCCTTCCAGACCTGAACCAACACCAAATGGCGTGATGGCTACGGAAGCTTCACGAGCGATATGCATGATAGCTTTTACGTCTTCTGTCGACTCCGGAAAGCAGACGATTTCCGGTTCCACGGGTGCATGGTCGGATTCATCATGGCTATGCCGATATAATTCGCTGACGCTCGTTGAGCATTGATCTTCTTTTAAAGTGTTTTGTAGTTGGGTAATCCAGTATTTTGTCATCTAAACAGGCTCCTTTAAATAAAAAATATACGTGCGGAAAAATTTCTGCATCTCTGTGCAGGTTTAACATAAATTCGAATGGGGGTAAAGAAACTAAAAAATCAAACAGGGAGGGACTATGAAAAAAACTATCGCATTTGTATGGATTCTTTTGATTCTGCTGGCAGCCTGCGGACGGCCCGATGATCAATCCCCCTCAACAGAGCAAGGTGAAGGGGAAGAAACTTACACCATCCGAATGGCCTATCTGGTGCCGGAAGAGCATTCCGCCCATATTCAATCCATAAAATTCAAAGAAAAACTGGAAGAGGAATCCGATGGGCGATTAATAGTTGAACTCTATCCCAATGGCCAATTATACGGCTCTGACCGTGAAGCGATTGAAGCAGTGCAGCTGGGTAACTTGGAAATGACCATTCCGGCAGTAGCTCCGTTAGCCTCATTTAATGAGAAGTTTTTAGTTTTCGATCTGCCATTTCTTTTTAATGACTACGAAGCGGCCTATAGCGCATTGGATGGAGACCTGGGTCAGGAATTGTTGGACAGTTTAGAGCAAAATGATTTGAAAGGTCTGGCATTTGGCGAAAATGGCTTCCGCCACGTCTCCAATAATGAGAAGCCGATCGAATCACCGGAAGACATGGACGGCTTGAAATTGCGGACCTTAGAAAATCCGCTCCATACCGACACATTCAAAGCATTCGGCGCAAACGCCTCACCGTTTGCTTTTGGAGAGCTTTATACTGCCCTCCAACAGGGAACATATGATGCAATGGAATGTCCGATTTCCCTTTACTATACAAATAAATTTTATGAAGTCCAAGATTATTTGACCTTGACTGGCCATGTTTATGCAGCAGCAATCGTTTTGGCTAATAATGACTTCTACAACAGCCTGCCCACCGACCTTCAAGAATTGGTCACGGAAGCTTCTGAGGAATTCCGGGATGAGCAGCGCCAACTTGCTCAGCAGCAGGACGTCGAATTTTTAGAGCAGCTAAAAGCTGAAGGGATGCAAGTCAACGATTTGACGGCTGAACAGCGCGATGAATTTCGACAGGCCGCACAATCTGTTTATGACAAATACGAAAGCCAGATCGGCAAAGAACTGATCGACCGTGCGCTGGCAGCAAATGAATGAGGAAACAAAAAACCAAGAAGCCATTCTTGGTTTTTTAATATGAATTTTTCAGTTAGATAAGTGGGGAAAGGATCTGCCAGATGGCCGGAATAATCATATGCGTATGGATGCTGCAGATAAAAAGATCTGCTGAAGCATGCCTTGAAATTCCAAATTATTTTCAACACAACGTCCCTATTTTGAAAAACAGTAGCTGCTAAAGATTATTAGTTCGGCTTAAAGAGTTTGTATGACTAATTATTAGAAAATTATAATTTTAACTATACAAACGAATCTGTCTATTCTATACTTTCTGTATACAGTATACACTGTATCGATTAAGTATGTAGAGAGGAGGAATTATGGAGAAAATCGTAAAACAAGCCACATTGGCGGATCAAGCATATGAATACATTAAAAAAATGATTATTACCGGAAAGCTGAAGCCGGGACAGGAGTTGCCTGAAGAAAAGCTGGCCCTGGAACTTGGCATCAGTCGCACCCCCTTAAGAGAAGCACTAAAAAGACTGGCTGTTGATGCGCTTATCGAGTTAAGAAAACCAAGGCCTGCAGTAGTTGCAGCTTTTACTTATCAGGATGTCATCGAAATCATGGAGCTTCGCAGGCTATTGGAAATCCACGGGCTTGAAAACCTGTCGAAAGCAGATCAACAGCCTGTCATGCAGCAAATTAAGGAAAATGTAAATCGCCAATTGCTCGCAGTAGAGGCAAAGAGGGTTGTGGAATTTATGGATTTGGACCAGGAATTTCATTCTTTCCTTTATCAAAACCACACAAACAACCGTTTGAAAGAAATGATAAAAGGCATCAACAGCGGCGGCAGCAGAGCATTTTTGCTGCTATCGGATACAGCTGCTGACAGCGCAAAAAAAGCGTATGAAGAACATCTCGCCATTCTCCATGCAATTGAAGAGGGAAATTTGATCAAAGCCAAGCAGCAGTTGGCCATCCATTTGGACAATATTGAAAGCCGGCTGCTGAAATACATCACACAGGAGGAACTATGAAAAAACTACTCGGACTATTTCTTATTGGATTATTTATTCTTTCTGCCTGCGGCAGACCGGATAGTGGGACGACGACTTCTGAAGACGGTGAAAGCAGCGAAGAAACCTTCACAATCCGTTTGGCCCATTTAGTGCCGGAAGAGCAATCTTCCCATGTTGCGGCAGTAACTTTTAAGGAAAAACTTGAAGCTGAATCGGATGGCCGCTTAACAGTTGAGCTCTATCCGAACGGCCAGTTATATGGATCTGACCGTGAAGCGATTGAAGCGGTTCAGCTTGGAAATGTTGAGATGACAATTCCAGCTGTAGCGGCAATGGCTTCATTTAACGAAAAGTTCCAAGTGTTTGATTTGCCTTTCCTTTTTAACAATAATGAAGCAGCATACCGGGCACTGGACGGTGAACTTGGCCAGGAGCTATTGGCTGACCTTGAAAACAACGGTATGAAAGGCCTCGTTTTTGGTGAAAACGGCTTCCGCCATGTTTCCAACAATGAAGGGCCGATTGAATCTCCGGAAGATATGCAAGGATTGAAAATGCGGACATTGGAAAGCCCGTTGCATACGGACACTTTTAATGCTTTTGGCGCAAATGCTTCTCCGTTCGCATTTGGAGAGCTATACACCGCACTTCAACAAGGCACTTATGATGCGATGGATTGTCCGATTTCCCTTTATTACACCAATAAATTCTATGAAGTGCAGGATTACCTGACATTGACGGGGCATGTATATGCAGCTACTGCGTTGTTAGTGAACAACGATTTCTATAACGGCCTTCCGGAAGACCTTCAAGGCATTATCACAGAAGCTTCCGAAGAATTCCGCACGGAGCAACGTGAAATGGCTCAGCAGCAAGATGCTGAATTCCTTGAGCAGCTGGAAGCAGAAGGCATGCAGATCAACGATTTGACGGATGAACAACGCGATCAATTCCGCGAAGCGGCCGAATCTGTTTATACAGAATACGAGGATGAGATCGGCAAAGATGTTATCGATCAAGCCTTGGCAGCAAACGAAGAATAATTAAAAAAACAGTTGAAGAATCAAGGGAGAAATTCCTTGATTTTTCATTTTATTCGGCTTTAGCAATTAGCAGGAATGAAACCGACCCCTAATGAAGTTTTTTTGTGAAAGGAAGTGGCATGATGATCAAGAAGTTTGAAAAAGCAGAAGAAATCTTTCTGGTTCTGACATTAGTAGTCATGGTAGCTTTAATCTTTGGCCAGGTCGTTGGACGCTATGTTTTTTCCGATGCACCAAGCTGGACAGAAGAAATGGCGCGCTATATCCATATATTTCAGGTGTGGATAGGTGCCAGCTATGCCGTGAAATTACGTGAACATATACGCGTGGAAGCATTCATCACCCGATTTAAAGGATTGCCGAGAAAAGTTTTGGAAACGATTACGCTTGCAATCTGGTTTGTGATGGCTTTGTTCTTGGCTTATTTTGGAACAGATCTAGTATTGAACAGCATTTCCAATGGGCAGGTTACTCCAGCGATGCAGCTGCCGATGTGGATTCCATTTTTAGCCATTCCATTGGGCGGGATCGGAATGTGCATCAGACTGATTCAGCAGCTGTTTAAAATCTGGAAAGGCGATTATGAGATGCATAAGGGAGGGGACCTTCCGGTATGACAATAGCTCTGTTATTCGGCACTTTATTTATTTGTTTATTGATTGGCGTTCCGATTGCGATTGCGCTGGGCGTCTCTGCTTTGACAGCGATCTATTTCGGTACGACTTTGCCTCTTAGCATTATCACTCAAAAAGCGTTTACTTCGCTCGATTCATTCCCTTTGCTGGCAATTCCGTTCTTCATGCTTGCCGGGATCCTCATGGGTAAAGGCGGTGTTTCCAAACGGCTGTTGGCATTCGCCTCTGCTTTGGTTGGTTGGATGACCGGCGGGTTGGGTATGGTGACGATTGTGGCCTGTATGTTTTTTGCGGCAATTTCAGGATCAGGCCCGGCAACTGTAGCAGCTATCGGCGGTTTCATGATTCCGGCGATGATTGCCCGGAATTATGACGGCGGCTTTGCTTCAGCAGTCGCAGCTTCTGCTGGATCTATCGGTGTTATTATTCCACCGAGTATTCCATTTGTGCTGTATGGCGTTATCGGAGGGGTGTCAGTCGGCAGCATGTTCCTTGCGGGGATCATTCCGGGGTTGATCATCGGAGGCGGACTATTGATTACAGCTTACATTATTTCCAGAAAGCGCGGATATAAGCCAGAACCTGGAGAAGCGGCATCATTTGAATTCAAAGATGTGCTGAAGACCTTCTGGGATGCAAAATGGGCTCTGCTGATCCCAGTCATTATTCTCGGTGGAATTTACGGCGGAATTTTTTCGCCAACAGAAGCAGCCGTAGTAGCAGTGGTGTATGCTATAATTATTGGCAAATTCGTTTATAAAGAATTATCCTGGCAAGGGCTTTATGAAAGCTTCAGGCAGGCAATTGTTATCAATGCCACCACGATGATCATCATCGGCTTATCGGTGTCATTTGCATACTTTATGACCATCGAACAGATTCCAGGTGAAATCTCCGATTACTTGACGGCTTTATCGACTAATCCACTGGTTATTCTACTGGCAATCAATTTACTGCTGCTTGTAGTTGGCATGTTCATTGATACTATTTCGGCACTGGTTGTCCTGACTCCGATTCTTTTGCCGATTGTCGTGACTGTAGGCGTCGATCCGATCCATTTTGGCGTTATCCTTGTGGCCAACCTGGCAATCGGTTTTGTTACGCCGCCATTAGGGGTTAACCTCTTTGTGGCTTCGAGTGTCGGCGGTGTCCGCTTTGAGCGAATCGCCTATGCGGTTTTGCCGTTCCTGCTGTCGATGGTTATTTGCCTGCTGATCATCACATTTATTCCGGCTCTGTCCCTATGGCTGCCAGGACTTTATGAATAACGAAGATTTATAATTAGAGAAAGGTTGTCACTCATGAGCATTTCAATTAATAGCCGGATCGAGTCCATTGAGATTTCAGGCATACGCCAGTTTGCCAATCAATTGATCGATTTTCCGGATGCCATTAACTTAACAATCGGACAGCCCGATTTTCCTACGCCCGAGGCTGTCAAGTTAGCAGCAATCGAGGCAATCAAAAACAACCAGACCAGTTATACACATAATGCAGGATTATTGGAGCTGCGGGCGGAAATTGCATCATTTTTCCGCGATTCGTATGGATTGGACTACAATTCCAAAACGGAAATTATTGTCACTAATGGGGCAAGTGAAGGATTGGATTCTCTTTTCCGGGCTATTCTGGAGGAAGGCGATGAAGTCATTTTGCCTGCACCCGCTTATCCAGGATACGAACCGATCATCAACTTGTGCGGCGGGAAAGTGGTTTATCTGGATACTTCGGATACCGGCTTTCAGCCAGATCCACAGCGTCTGGAAAGCTTAATCACCGGCCGGACAAAAGCGGTATTAATGAACTTCCCATCCAATCCGACAGGTGTCACAATGGAGTCTGCTCAACTCGAAAAAGTTGCTGCAGTACTTGAAAAACATGAAGTTTTTATCATTACCGATGAAATTTACAGTGAAAATTCATACGGTGAAAAACATTCTACTTTTGCACGCTTTGAAAAATTGCGCGATCGCACGTTCTTAGTCCATGGCTTGTCAAAATCCCATTCGATGACAGGCTGGAGAATCGGTTTTGTTCTGGGGCCGGAAACGTATATGAAGCACGTCTTGAAGGTCCATCAGTATAATGCCATCTGCGCTTCTGTACCGGGTCAATTTGCGGCACTCGAAGCGATGAAAAATCAGCGCCACATTCCTGCTGAAATGAATAAAGAATATATTCAGCGGAGAGATTTTGTCTACAGCCGCTTAACCGCAATGGGCCTTGATGTCATACTGCCCAAAGGCGCATTTTATATTTTTCCTTCAATTGAAAAGTTCGGCATGACTTCCTATGAATTTGCTGTGCGTTTATTGAAAGAAGGGGGCGTGGCTGCAGTGCCTGGCTCTGCATTCACTGTATACGGAGAAGGGTTTGTACGGATATCTTATGCCTACAGCATGACCATACTAGAAGAAGGCATGGATCGATTGGAGAAGTTTGTTCTTAGCTTAACTGATTAATGGATTGTTTAGAGTCTTTGTTGGCCTGCTCTACATTTTTTAATAGAGGGTGAAAATGTTGAATCGCTTCTTGCGGAAGTGTTGTGTCATGGCCAGTTTTACTCGGCTCAATTTATATTTGTGATTTAACCTATGATTATCCGGGTAAAGTTCCTTAAACGACAAGGAGTTGAACGGCATGGGAAATTCACAGTTTTACCGGTTTGAAGACGATGGAGCGATTCCAAATAATCCTTCACTTGAAGTGATAGTCTATCCAGCTGCTTTTAAAGAAAATCCGCAGGAAATTGAAACGGTCTTCAACAGTCATGACTGGACAAACAGCTGGACTGGCGGTGTTTTCGATTACCACCACTACCACAGCAATACGCACGAGGTGCTGGGTGTGCGCAGCGGCTCTGCAACTTTGCATATTGGCGGCGAGCAGGGTGAAGCGTTAACCGTAGCAGCAGGCGATGTTGTGCTGCTGCCGGCAGGAACCGGACACAAGAAGTTGGAAGCCAGCAGCGACTTTGAAATAGTCGGAGCTTATCCAGGCGGTGTCTCCTATAACTTGAAAACCGGGGAGCCGGGAGAACGCCCCTATGTTTTGGAAGATATCCAAAACACGCCTTTGCCAAAAAACGATCCTGTTTTCGGCAGCGAAGGGCCGGTTATCGAAAAGTGGACATAGAACGGAGAAAAGCCCTTTGCCAGTCCCTGGCGAAGGGCTTTTGAGTTGTGAAACTCATGCTTTTATTAATTATTCGTAATAGCCTTCAGTCGATTTGCGGAATGTTTTAAACTGATCGGCATCATGACCAAACCAGACATCCGAATTGGTTTCTTTTGAGATTCTGCGGATTTTTTCGACAGCTGAAGTATAGCCGACGGAATCATATAAAATGCCTGGCGGTTTGATTGGCGGGCCAAAGCTCTCTGCTGTGTATATGGCGTCAGAAGCAAGTATAATCCCCCCGGTTTCCGGAAGTTGAATTTGCAGTCCGAGCATTCCCCACGCGTGGCCGCTGCCAAAGTTCAGGATTTTGATGCCTTCGGCAAGCTGGAGCCCATCCTCGGTCCGTTTGACAGTTTGCCATTGCAGATTATTTTTGATCCATGCATCAATGTCTCCCCAGATATATGCCCCTTCTTTGGTGTTTCGGGCATAAGTTTGCAAGGCGCCATTCAATTCATCTTCATGGACGATGATTGTCGCATTGGTGAACAGCTCAAGGCAGCCGGCGTGATCCAGATGAAGATGGGAAGCCACAACGTATTTGATGTCTTCTGGCCGGACGTTCAGTTCCTCCAACCGGTGATGCAAATAGCATTCCTCTGGCATGTCAATTGGAAACAGGGATTGAGTAACTTTCCCCCAACGGCCTTCTGCACCCATCGAATTCGGATTGCAGGCTGTGTCGAACAAAATTTTGCCTTCCGGATGGTCGATCAGTACTGTGTAAACCGGAAATGTCACCATCTCTCCCGGCGGATTCGGGTTTTGTATACTTGCCGGGTTGTGCATTGAAATCATGTAATTCTTATCCATACTTAATGTGCCATTGTCCATTACATAAAGCTTTGGATTTGGCTTGATAATACCAGTCATCAATTTTCCCCCTTTCAGAATAATTCCATAATATCACAATTTTCAGATAATGGTATAGGGGCATTTAAAAAAGCTCCTGAGCTGGTGGGCTCAAGAGCTGGAGATGGGAGTGAAGACTAATGGACCATAGCCGGTTCAAAAAATTCTTTGTACAATTCATTTAATATTTTTTGCTCATCTTCTTTTAAGATGCCAAAAACCAAACTTACTTCAGAAGAACCTTGATTGATCATTTCAATGTTAACGCCGGTTCTGGCAAACGCATTTGCTGCCCTTGCAGTGAGGCCTTTTGTATTATGCATGCCTTCTCCAACCAATACAATCATTGAAAAATCATTGCGAATGTGAACATCATCCGCTTGCAGTTCCGATTTGACACGATCTACGATGCGCTGCTCTTTGGCAGCCGTCAATTGGTGGCTGCGCAGAATAACAGACAGATTATCGATGCCTGACGGGATGTGTTCATAGGAAATTTCTTCATCTTCCAGTATTTGCAGCAATTTGCGCCCAAAACCGATTTCACGGTTCATGAGGTATTTGCTGACGTATAATGTTGAGAAACCGCTATCAGCGGAGATTCCTGTTACGGGACGCAGTGAGTGGTCGCGTTCGGCAACAATCATTGTACCAGGAGCAGCAGGATTATTCGTATTGCGGATGCATAAAGGAACTGCTGCTTTAAAAACAGGCATTAGGGCTTCGTCATGAAGCACGGCAAATCCGGCATACGACAGTTCGCGCATTTCGCGATAAGTCATCTGTTCGATTTCAACTGGTTTTTCAACTACACGCGGGTTTGCGGCGAAAACACAGTCAACGTCGGTAAAGTTTTCGTAAAGCTCCGCCTTGACTGCAGCTGCTAGAATTGAACCGGTAATATCTGATCCGCCGCGTTCGAATGTCCGCAGCACGCCTTCTTTTGTATAACCAAAAAATCCAGGGAAGACGGTAATTGTTTTTTTATGCCGCAGATCGGCCAGAAGATCGTAGGCTTCAGGAAGAGCTTGAGCCCGCTCTGGCAATCCATTGACGAATAAACCAGCGTCAAACGGATTAACGTATTCGGCAGTCAGTCCGATCGATGTCAGGTAGGCGGCAATCAATTTCGCAGAGTTGTCTTCGCCACTTGCTTTGATTAAATCAGCAAAAAGAGGGGGAGAGCTCTTATCCGATTGAAGACGGTTCATGAGGTCTGTTTCGATGACTCTTTTGATGTCGTTGCCAAGCTCCAGCTCATCCGCAATTTCCGAATATCGTCCCACGACTTTGGCAAGTGCAGCATCGGTTGATTCCTCCCGAAGTGCCGCTGCTGACAATTGGATCAGCAAATCGGTAACTTTTACGTCACCATCGAATCTTTTGCCTGGAGCAGAGACGACGACAATCTTGCGGGAAGGCTCTGCTCCAACGATTGCAGCGACTTTTTTTATCTGTTGTGCACTAGCTACTGAAGTACCTCCAAATTTGCTCACTTTCATCCAATCAAGTCCCATCTTTTTTAATAGTCTGTAAAAGGGTTGTTTTAACTAAGATATAATACTATAATGTCCCTATGACAAAAACAGCTGTTTTTTCACAGTGTACACACCATGGGAGGAATCGTCAATGAAAAATGAAATTTCAATCGGATTATTAGGCCTTGGAACGGTGGGCAGCGGAGTTGCTAAAATCATCCAGCAGCATCAGCAGGATTTGCATCATAAATTAGGTGCCCAAGTTTCAATCCGGAAGGTACTGGTCAGAGATGCAAAAAAAGACCGGCTTTCCAGTTTAGATCCGAGTGTATTCACGACGGATATAGAAGAAATATTGAATGATTCTTCTCTCGATATCATAGTTGAAGTGATGGGCGGCATGGACGGAGCCAAATCTGCCATCGAAAAAGCGCTAAAAGCGGGCAAGCAGGTCGTTACGGCCAATAAAGATGTCATGGCGGAATATGGCCACGAATTGCTGAAACTGGCTGACGCCGAAAAATGCGACCTTTTCTATGAAGCAAGCGTTGCCGGCGGCGTGCCGATTATTCGTACGCTTGAAGATGGCTTGGCTTCTGACCGGATCTCCAGTTTGATGGGGATTGTCAACGGCACGACAAATTTCATTTTAACAAAAATGAAAAAAGAAAATATGACTTATGAAGCTGCATTGGCTGAAGCCACTGAACTGGGCTATGCCGAAGCAGATCCGTCTGCAGATGTCGATGGCATTGATGCAGCGCGGAAAATGGTCATTCTCTCTTCTCTGGCATTCTCGACAGAAGTTCACCTGGATGATGTGCTGGTCAGAGGCATGAAAGAAATTCGCGATGGCGATTTGGAGCTTGCGAATAAGTTCGGTTATACCATGAAAATGGTCGGTTCTTCAACTAAAGATGAAGATGGAATCGAAGTTTCGGTAGAACCGATCTTCCTGGCAAACTCGCATCCGCTAGCTTCTGTTAACAATGAATTCAATGCCGTATACATATATGGTGATGCTGTAGGCGAGACGATGCTGTATGGTCCAGGGGCCGGTTCATTGCCGACTGCGACTTCAGTGGTTTCCGATATTATCGCTGCTTGCCGCAACTTGCAGCTGGGCGTTAACGGCAAACGAGCACATGCTGCACAGCATGAACGGGTCATAAAGCCGGAATCAAAACGGTTTGCGAAATATTGCCATCGCCTGCTGGTGAATGACGAAGTTGGTGTCTTATCGAAAATGACTTCCATTTACAGCAAGCACGCGGCAAGTATCCAATCGGTTATGCAGTCACCGGCAGCAGACGCTGACAAGGCTGAATTGGTGCTGCTGACTCACCAAATTTCACGCCAGCAGCATTTAGATGTGTTAAATGATTTGGAAGGAACGGCTAGCGTCATTAGCCATTACCGCATAGAAGGAGAGGAAACCGCATGAGATGGCAAGGACTGATCGAAGAACATAAAGAGTGGCTTCCGGTTACAGAAAATACGCCTTCATTAACATTGCAGGAAGGCAATACGCCGCTGGTGCATTTGGATAGTTTGTCAAAAAAATGGGGAATTGACCTTTACGTAAAACTGGAAGGAGCAAATCCTACCGGTTCTTTTAAAGACCGTGGCATGGTGATGGCTGTCGCGAAAGCCAAAGAAGAAGGCAAAACGGTATTGATATGCGCTTCAACTGGCAATACATCTGCATCAGCAGCTGCCTATGGTGCAAGAGCCGGCATGCGGACTATCGTTGTCATTCCTGAAGGGCGTATTGCACTTGGGAAACTGGCTCAGGCAAAAATGTACGGAGCGGAGATCCTCGAAATTAAAGGGAACTTTGATGAAGCGCTGCAGATGGTGCGTGAGGTAGGTCAGGAAGCGGGCATCGCGCTCGTCAATTCCGTCAATCCGTATCGTTTGGAAGGACAAAAAACCATCGCTTTTGAAGTGATTGACCAGCTTGGCCAAGTACCGGACATCTTCGCGTTGCCAGTGGGCAACGCCGGCAACATATCTGCATCTTGGAAAGGCTTCACGGAATATGCAGAACGCACCGGCGAAAAACGTCCGACACTTTTAGGTGTTCAGGCAGCCGGGGCAGCACCGATCGTCAACAACAAAGTCGTGGAAAATCCGGAAACAGTGGCAACTGCCATCCGCATCGGCAATCCGGCAAGCTGGCAGCTGGCGCTTAACGCCCTCGACGAATCAAACGGCACCATTTTAGCGGCAACAGACGAAGAAATTCTGGAAGCATATCAGCTGCTGGCATCAACCGAAGGTATATTCGCTGAACCTGCTTCATGCGCCTCTATTGCAGGAATCAAAAAACAGGTGGAAAGCGGTATGCTCGAAAAAGGATCGAAAGTGGTTGCTGTACTGACAGGCAATGGTTTAAAAGATCCTGAAACAGCGATTTCCGTGAATCAGCACAAAGCACTTCTTGTTCCGGAAGATATGGAACGTTTCTGGGAGGATTTAAAAAAAGGAGTGAAGATATGAGCTGGAAAGAGTTTTCAGTGAGTGTTCCTGCTTCAACCGCCAATCTTGGTCCGGGTTTTGATTCGATTGGTCTGGCATTGGACCTCCATATGCTTGTTCACGCATCGCCGGCTGCAGATTGGCTGGTCGAGTACAAAAATCCTGGCTATCAGCAAATTGCCAGCGGCAAGGATAATCTGATTGTCGCCACTGCGCAAACCGTCGCAGACAAATACGAGCGTTCGCTGCCCAGCGCAAAATTAGTGGTGGAGACAGAAATCCCTTTGAGCCGTGGCCTTGGCAGCAGCGCTTCAGCAATCGCTGCGGGCATTGAGATTGCAGACCGGCTGATTGGGCTAAAGCTGTCTATGAAAGAAAAACTGAGGATCGGTACAGAGATGGAGGGGCATCCCGACAACATTTCTGCATCGCTGCTTGGGGGTTTGACAATCTCCTATTTTGATGAAGAAGATTTGGAAATCGTCCATGTACCGGAAGTGGAGATCGGAGTGGTCATTCTTGTTCCTCCGACCGAGTTTTTGACAGTGGAATCCCGGAATTTGCTGCCGGAAGTTTTGGCGTATAAAACCGCCATACGCGGCAGTGCAGCCGGCAATGTCATGGCAGCGGCTTTAGCAAAAGGAGACTGGGATACAGCGGGGCGAATGATGCAGAAAGATTTATTTCACGAACCCTACCGCAAAGACAAGTTCCCTGATTTTGATGCGATTCAAAGGAGCTGCCGTGAGTTAGGCGTTTATGGAACGGCAATCAGCGGAGCAGGGCCATCCCTGTTCATCGCAGTAAAAAAAGGGGAGGAAATCAGGGTTGCCGCACAATTGGCAGAAAAGTTTCCGCTCTACGAAAGCCTTGCTACCAAACCTTCTTCTGCAGGCATTAAACTTGGTGAAACAGTTGTATAAATGAAAAAGAAGCGATCCGAGCTTTCCGGATCGCTTCTTTTTTTGTTTTAAATTGCAGATTTTCTCCTTACACTTTTATAGAAATGTATTTCGTTTCCAGGAATGCATCCAAACCTTCTTGTCCGCCTTCGCGCCCGACGCCGCTTTCTTTCATTCCGCCGAAGGGAGCTTGTGCTGTAGATGGAGCTCCGTCATTCCATCCGACAATTCCATAATCGAGATTCTCGGATAAGTAAGTGCCGCGGGACATGCTCTCGGTGAAGAAGTAAGCTGCCAGGCCGAAGCGTGTATCATTTGCCAGTTTGACGGCTTCTTCATCTGTTTCAAAAGACATGATCGGAGCGACAGGGCCGAAAGTTTCTTCGTTCATGACCAGCATATCCGAAGTGGCATCCACCAAAACTGTCGGGTTGTAGAAATAGGCATTGTTCTCTGAACGGCCATCGCCGCCGACCAGAACGGTAGCTCCTTTTTCGACTGCATCGCTGACATGCTTTTCGACTTTTTCATAGCCGTCCTTGTCAACCAGTGGTCCGATTTGGACACCTTCGTCCAATCCGTTGCCGACTTTCAAGTTGCCAGCTGCCTGCTGGAGCTTCTGAGAAAATTCCTTAACGATGCTTTGCTGCACATAAATGCGGTTGCCGCAGACACAAGTTTGTCCGGCGTTCCGGAATTTTGATGCCATGACGCCTTCAACCGCCAGGTCCATATCTGCATCTTCCAAAATGATGATTGGAGCATGTCCACCCAACTCAAGAGACAGGTTCAACATGGTTTCTGAAGCCTGCTTCATCAGTTCCTTGCCGATCTCAGTCGATCCGGTAAAGGTCAGTTTTCGGACATCCGGATGGCCGGTGAACACTTTGCCGATTTTGCTTGCGCTGCCCGTCACCAGATTGATGACGCCTTTAGGAAATCCGGCTTCAATTGCAAGTTCATACATTTTAACAGCAGTTAATGGAGTCATTTTTGCCGGTTTGGCTACAAATGTACAGCCAGCAGCAAGGGCGGGTGCCATTTTTCTGGCCATCATCGCAGCCGGGAAATTCCACGGCGTGATCGATACCACAACACCGACCGGCTGTTTGTTGATCTGAATCCGTTTGCCCTCTTTGCTTGCTGGAATGGTCCGGCCATACATGCGTTTGCCTTCTTCTGCAAACCAGGATACAAATGAAGCCGAATACTCAATTTCACCGATGGCTTCGGCTAAAGGTTTGCCCATTTCTTTTGTCAGGATTTCTCCAATCTCTTCTTTATGTTCAAGCAACAGATCATGCCATTTCATCAGAAGTTCAGCGCGGTGATAGGCTGTCGTCTTCGACCATTCCGGAAAGGCGGCAGCGGCAGCTTCAACTGCTGCTGTAGCTTCTTCCTCGCCCCCATTAGGTACTGAACCTACAATTTCGCCGGTTGCCGGATTCGTTACTTCAATCTTTCCATCGCCTGTTTCTGTCCACTCGCCATTGATATAGTGTTTGCCATTCATTTGCCTGACTCCTCCTTTGAGTTTTCACTTATCCTAATAAATACCTCTAATGTCTTGCAAGTAAACGTTTGAGGCATAGCCAGCAAAAGAACTATAAAGCTTTTCAAGAAGTAAGGACAAGCTATATACAAGTGTGAAAAACTGCAAACTTCAGAAAATGAATGATTATTCAATTTAATGTTATTTCAAAATAGTCGTTTTATTCTATTTATTATGCTGCGATATTGTGCTACTATTGCAACATTATTAAAATCTTCAACATAAAGCTTTGAAGAGGATAGTGTATTTGCTATTGGAAAAAGAAAAAGGAGGAACAAAACATGGCTCAGATGCTCGCGTTAACAATTTTGATTCTTGTATTATTTATCGGCGAGGCAATTTCTACTCGCACTAAAGCTTGGATTCCTTCTATATTTGTCAGTGGGGTTCTGTTCCTACTGGGGTATTGGACGTTCTTTCCTCCTGAAATCGTTGCAATCGCAGGTATTCCACCTGCGGTAGCCGTCATGCTCATCTATTTATTAATTACGAATATGGGTACTTTGTTATCTTTAGAAGAACTGAAAAATCAGTGGAAAACCATCTTGATTGCCTTAGCTGGCATACTGGGAATTATTGCAGCATTATTCAGCATCGGGATTTTGCTGTTCGATTTTAATACGGTTGTAGTGGCAATCCCGCCGTTAGTCGGTGGGTTGGTATCTGCACTGATCATGTCAGAGGGAGCAGCCGCCGCAGGTCTTCCAACTTTGGCAGTCTTCGCAATCGTCATATATGTGGTACAAGGATTTGCTGGATATCCGTTGACTTCGATCATGCTGAAAAAAGAAGGACAAAACTTATTAAACAAATACAGAAACAATGAACTGACCGCAAAACAATTGCCTGGTGAACAAAAAGGGGCATCAGGCAAAACTGTCAAGGAACCGCGCATGTTTGCGAATATGCCGGAAAAGTACAATACCGATTTCTTTAAGTTTTTCCGGTTGGCATTGGTTGGATACCTGGCTTACCTGACATCGACGCTTGCTGCACCGATTGTGGAAATCAGCCCGTTTGTCCTGTGTTTGCTGTTTGGTGTTATTGCTCGCAGCATCGGTTTTTTGGAACGCCACCCGCTGCAGAAAGCAAACGGTTTTGGGTTTGCAATCATGGGTTTGTTGCTTTATATTTTCGACGGTTTAAAGAACGCTACTCCAAGCATGATGCTGGAAATTCTTTATCCATTAATCGGCTGTATCGTTATTGGTGTAGTTGGCATGTACATCTTTTCATTTATTATTGGAAAACTTCTTAAAGTCAGTAAAGAAATGGCCTTTGCGGTTTCTTTGACTGCACTTTATGGATTCCCGGCAGATTATATCATCACTGTGGAAGTAATCAATTCGTTGACAAAAGACGAAGAAGAACGCGAAGTCTTGACTAGCCATATGCTGCCGCCAATGCTGGTGGCAGGTTTTATCACCGTAACCATCGTTTCTGTTATATTGGCCGGCATATTCGTCGGCTTCCTATAGAATAGGAGGAAATTCAACGTGATCAACCAAACGATAAAAAATTCCATCAAAGAAAACAGTGGAGAAATGATCGAAAATCGCCGGAAGCTTCATAGTGAACCCGAGTTATCGTGGGAAGAGTTCCGAACTTCTCAATTTGTTTACGATTATTTAACGGAACTTGGAATTGAAGCACGCAAAACAGAGCCTACGGGGGTAATTGGAGAACTTAAGGGCGGAAAAGACGGAAAGACCGTCGCACTTCGTGCCGATATGGACGCGCTATCTGTAGAGGAATTGAATGTGGATTTGCCATACAAATCAAAAGAACTTGGAAAGATGCATGCCTGTGGACACGATGCACATACTTCCATGCTTTTGGCTGCAGCAAAAGCTTTAGTTAGCGTGAAGCAAGAGATTCCAGGAAATGTCCGGTTTATTTTCCAGCCTGCCGAAGAAGTTGCAACTGGAGCTAAGGCCATGGTTAAGCAAGGTGCCGTAGCAGGTGTTGATGATGTTTTCGGCATTCACATATGGTCTCAAAGCTCTTCGAACACGGTTTCCTGTAATCCCGGCGCTTCATTTGCTTCGGCAGATATTTTTAAGGTGCGTTTTAAAGGGCAGGGAGGTCACGGAGCGATGCCGCAAGCCTGCATCGATGCAGCAATTATCGCTTCCTCATTCGTTATGAATGTGCAGTCGGTCGTCTCCCGTACAATTGATCCTCAGCAGTCGGCGGTAGTAACCGTTGGGAAGATGGTCGTTGGAACCCGTTTTAATATCATCGCGGAAAATGCGGAAATTGAAGGCACTGTCAGATGTTTCGACCCTTCCGTCCGCGACCATATTGAAAAGCAGTTAAAGGTGTATGCTGACCATACTGCAGCAATATATGGCGGAACTGCAGAAGTTGAATACATTAGAGGGACTCAGGCTGTGATTAATGGTACTGAAAGTGCCGAATTGGTGCGGCAAGTGGCAATTGAGGCATTTGGTGCAGATTCGATTTATGATGAAAAACCGACTATGGGTGGAGAGGATTTTTCATTTTATCTCGACGAAGTGCCAGGCAGCTTTGCATTGGTAGGAAGCGGAAATCCGGAAAAAGATACCGAATGGGCACATCACCACGGAAAGTTCAATATTGATGAAGATGCAATGGCTACAGGTGCAGAACTCTACGCCCAGTATGCATGGTCATTTTTAACTAAGTAAGATAGCCAAAATCAAGGAGGAAACTATGCCAGTAGACAATGACAATCCTTTATATGAAGACTTAATGAAAGACTATGATAACAGCCTTGATCATTCGGGCATCCATGGAGAGCGTATTGCAAAACGGTTGTTCGAATTGTCCAAGATCGGATTTGTCCAGATTGGCGGTGTGAAACGGCCAGGCTTTTCTAATGAAGAAAAAGAAGCAAAAACACTGGTGAAAAAATGGATGGCTAGTGCGGGTTTAACGGTTTCTGAAGATGGAGCAGGCAATATCACGGCTCGGCTGGAAGGCAATAACGAAGGGGCGGCAATCGCATCTGGATCTCATGTTGACAGTGTTCCAAATGGCGGGAATTTTGATGGGCCTCTTGGCGTTTTATCGGCTCTTGAAGTCGTGGAATCCTGGAAGGAAACTGGCTATACCCCTGAAAAACCATACGAAATCATTGTTTTCTCGGATGAAGAAGGCTCTCGTTTCAACAGTGGATTAACGGGAAGCCAAGCAATGACCGGCGCTATATCAGAAGAAGAAATGGCGCAGCTGCGGGACTATAACGGAGAGACCCTCGAACAGGTTCTAGCGCATTACGGCAGTACGCTGGATGCTTTTAAAGCAGCTAAAAGAGATATAAGCGAGCTGGAATTGTTCGTGGAAGTGCATATTGAGCAAGGAAAGAAACTGGAAAAAGCAAATGAACCAGTCGGAATCGTCAGTGGCATCGCTGGGCCAGCTTGGCTCGAAGTGGAATTTGTGGGGGAAGCCGGACACGCTGGCAATACACCGATGATCGGCAGAAGGGATTGCCTCGTAGCAGCAGCAGATTTTCTCCAGTCAATTCCTGAGTTTCCAAAAGGGATCAGCGATACCGCCGTGGCAACGGTTGGAAAGATGGATGTCTATCCGAATGGAGCGAATGTCATACCAGAAAAAGTAAGAATGCTTGTTGATATTCGGGACATCAAGGAAGAACCGAGAGACCGTCTCATCGATCAGGTGATCGAACAGGCGGAAAAAGTTGCTGCGAAACATGAGATCCACAGCAACATAAAACTGAATACGCGTATTCAGCCGGTACCGATTGCTGAGGACTTACAGAATCGCTTAGCTTCTTCGCTGAATAAATTTGGGATTTCGCCGATTTATATTCCAAGCGGGGCAGGTCACGATGCCATGAACCTCGGACGCTTTATTCCAGTGGCCATGCTTTTTGTCAGAAGCAAGGATGGCATCAGCCATAATCCGAAAGAGTGGTCTTCGCTAAATGACTGTGTAACAGGCATTCATGTACTGAAGGATTTTATTGAAGATGCAATGACAAAATAAAAAAATAAAAAAACAGGAAAAGAGCGTTTTTCTTGTTTTTTTTTATTTTTAAGATCCCGTTTTAAAAAAGAATAAAATCCTTAAACTGGATAATAAAAAATAATATTGGAATTATCAGTATTTATTGAAATTCTGTGTATATTATTAAAAAGAAAGGGTATATAAATTATAAGCATGCATTAAAGAGCTGTAATTTTTGGAGGTGGTTAGATGAAAGTAATGGAAAACCGAGTGAACAGCAATACGAAAATTTTCTCCGAAGAAAAAATTCTAAATGAATGTCGTGAATATTTTTCATCAGAAACTGAAAAAACAGCGGAAATTGGAGAAAGATTCATGCAGTATTTTATGAAAAATGCTTCACCAGAAGGTGTCTTATTTAAAACCATCAAGGAAATCACGACGGACATCAATATCTCACATCAAACTTTAACTAAAGTACTAAAGACGCTTGAGTCGAAAGAAATAATTTACCGCAGAAATGGTATTATCGGTTTGTGGAAAGAATAGTAAAGCGAAAGAGCATTTCTCAGTAAAATGAGAAATGCTTTTTTGTTTTGTCAAAATTGCGCAGATGGTAAATAAATAGGAATTTATAGAAACTTGCTCAGTATTAGTGAAAAGTTGCTGTCATAATACTAAAAAAGATTCAGTGTGCCTTAAGGCTAGGATTACTAAAATTCTATTTGGGTATAAAATACTAAATTAAAGTATTTATTTATACTATTTTTTAATAATGCAGACTAAGGACTTATGTTTTTTGAGAATAATTAAAAAAATATCCTTAAAAGTGTAGATTGAACCAAAAAACTATGATATAAATGAACTATAATAATCTGAATTTTTAGAAATAAATTCTAAAAATCCATCTGTCTCGGTGAAAGGAGGAGTGTCCGGATGATCGGTAAGAAAGCAAAAAAGCAATTATATCAAAAAAATATCAATCAATTTGGATTTGCTGTCTCGATCACACTTTTTCTTATGCTGGCAGTGTGGGCTGTATTTGCTTTTATTCTTGATCCGCAGTATCAGGCATCAACTCAAGTACTCGTTGAAGAGTCAGAGCCGGCGACTTTACATCGGGCAGTGGAAAGCAATCGGATAGATTCACAGATTATTGAGGCTTATGCAAGCTTTGCGACAAGCTCGGATATATTAAGGAAAGTAGCTAAGGAGCTGGAATTGAAAAATTCAATCGCCGACCTGCGCCAGAAAATCCAAGTAAGCTACACCAGTAATTCACCGGTCTTAACAATCACTGTTTTATCCGAAGACAGCAAACAGGCCGTTCTAATTGCAAATAGGCTATCCTTCATTTTTCAGAACGAAGTAAAAAATTCACTAAAAGCCGATTATATCAGTGTTATTTCGCAGGCATCATTTGAAGAAACAGAGGCTGCCCCAATCCAGAGCGGGCTACTGCTTAGCCTCTTCATTGCCGCAGCTTCTGGGTTTGCTTTCAGCGTTCTGATCAAATTTATTCCTTTGGCAGTAGAAGGTTCTGTAAAGACTACAAATAGAGATCTAAGAAAAAAAGAAAATCAAATGCAGACAGTGTTCAAATGATTTTTTAGGTGAAGCAGGGGTGGAATGTATGTATGAGCTAATATCAATACGAGAGCACAGCCGTTGGCAAAAGATTCTTGATATTTTACAAATATCCGATATCTACTATACTAGCCAATACTTTTTAAGTGCTTTGAAACTAGATCCAGGAGAAGCTTTGCTCTTTTATTATAAAGACGATGATGGAGAAGTTGCTTACCCCTTCATTAAAAGACAGATAAATAATGAAGATGCACCATATTTTGACGTTACAACACCTTTCGGCTATGGGGGGCCAATATTAAAAATAGGGAAAAGCAGTGCGAATCTGGCTGCCAATTTCAGAAAAGCTTTTATTGAATACTGCAATAGTGAAAAGATTGTCGTCGAATATATACGTTTCCATCCTCTTAAAGAAAATGCTCAATTTTTTAAAGATCACCTAAAACTTTCTCCACTGTACGAAACTTTTTCAATAAAACTAAAAGATTATTTCTCTTCTACGTTAAATACCGAACTCGCTTATGGTGAATCTGAAAAAGAAACAGATCTTGTGGTGAAAAAACTTGGAACTGTTCGTCATATGTTTGAGTTTCTCGTACTATATTACTCCGCTGCAAGACGAAGAGAGGAAGCAGACAGCTATTATTTTTTCACCAATGACTATTTTGAAACACTAATTAGTTCAATGGGACCTAACCTTCATTTGTTTGGAGCCTATCAGGACAACAAATTGGTTTCGGCATGCTATATTCTTGCGCTGGAAGATAAAATTTACTTTCATTTGGATGGCAGCTTGTCTGAAACTGACAGTGAAAGTACCATGAGAACACTGTTATTGAATGTTGCTGAATGGGGAGAAGAAAACTACTACGCTTTTTTTCATCTAGGCGGTGATTTTCAAGGAGATCAAAATAGAGAGAGAAAAATAAAAAGAAGAATGGCGAATAGCAAACCCGCTGTTTTCTATATTGGACAGCAAGTACACGATTTGGAAACCTATAATAAGTTGGTTTATTTGGAAGAAAACGATATCGTCCGAAGATACCGAAATGTCTGAAGCGCTGTTAGGAAGTTAAGCATAACTATCGAAGTTATTCCGGGGGAGGTATAATGATGAGATACATGCAATATAAAGGTGTGGTGGAAAGAGAATATAAAAAATCATTAAGAAAGATTATGTACGAAATTTGTGTGGTTGAAGGCTTAAATGCTTCTCTTGGAGCAAAAAAACTGGGAGTCGCCAAAGAAATTTTCGTATTTTGGAGAAGCTTTTACCGCCTGGACAAAAATCAACAGCTTTTTGATCAAGCAGTCGATAACTTGGATCAGATGAAGTTTCTCTATCTAAATGAAGCAAAAGGGATCGATCTGTCGCGGCCTCTGCAGCATGAAAATGAGCAATCGGTAGATGGGCTCGAAGAATTGGTTGAGCGGATGGTAGAACACTATAAGTGCAAGCATGCTGAAAGTGGCGGGTTGGATGTAGAAACTGGAAAGCTGCCATTATATGAGTTTGCCCAAGAGCTGCTAAAAGAATATAAAAATGGGAGTTTACTGCTGGAAGTCAAAAGTAAGAAGAAATAGACATGTAAATGGAATGGATGAAAAAGAATGCAGACTTTTACTGAAAAAGCATTGGATGTAATGAAAAGGATACCATCTGGCAAAATTATGACTTACGGCCAAGTTGCGGCGGCTGCGGGAAGTCCGCGTGCTGCCCGGCAAGTGACAAGAATACTTCACAGCATGAGTGCGAAGTATAACTTGCCGTGGCATAGAGTAGTTAATGCACAGGGACAGATAGTGTTGCGGGATGAAGAGTCCCGGCTTTTCCAGAAGGCCTCGCTGCAAAGAGAAGGCGTGGAAGTGGATGTAGATGGGCAAATCGATTTAAGCAGGTTCCGCTTTGACCCTGGAACAGATGAAGAGAACGGAAATTAGTAGAATCATACCCTTAAAAGGGTTTTTTTTATGGATTTAAAACTGCATTAGATAGCTTATAGCGGTACATCGAGAATGGAGCATTGTTGGCCACATGGAGCAGCGAAATGTTTAATACTCCATAAGGAACGGGTATAGATGATGATGGACAAGTCGAATAATTGGAAAAGAGGAATTTAAAATGACAGTTAAAGATAAGCCGGTTATCGGCATAACAGCACGAGTAGAAGAAGATCAAACCTATTCATTGGATCCGGTATATGGCAGGGCAATTTTGCAGGCAGGCGGTTTGCCGCTGATTGTTCCTATTGTGGATAAAGAAGATATCCCGTTGCTGTGTGAACGATTGGATGGACTGATAGTTACTGGTGGAGGCGATATCAACCCAACACTGTATGGAGAAGAACCTCATTTGCGTCTTGGGGCTGTATATCCAGGCAGTGATGAGTATGAAAAAGAATTGATTTTAAAGTTTTTAGAGCTTGATAAGCCGTTTATTGGGATGTGCCGTGGCCTCCAAATGTTCAATATTTCATTGGGCGGCACCAATTATCAGGATTTAGAAGCTCAATTTGAAGGAGAACTGCATCAGCATAAGCAAATGGCGATGCGGACTCATCGTACACACTCCGTCATCTTAGAAGACGATAGTTTGTTGTATGATATTATGAAAGAAAAAAAGTTCAATGTAAACTCTTTCCACCACCAAGGAGTTAAAGATGTGTCAGATCAGTTGAGTGTTGCGGCATATGCTGCTGACGGACTGGTGGAAGCGCTGGAAAGCAAGAACCATCAGTTCGCGATGGGAATTCAGTGGCATCCGGAAGAATTTGCTCTTCAGGGCGACGATGCTTCGATGAACATTTTTAAACGTTTTGTAGATGAATGTTTAGTGGATAAAAAACAAAACCAGTAATGCAACAAAATAGAGTTAAAATTAAAAAATCCTGAGACTAACTAGTCCCAGGATTTTTTTTATTGTCTGCCAGCATATATATAGTTGTTTCTATTCCGTTGTCTTGAAACAACGTTGCTGTTGGTGCCTTAAGCGCAATGTATGTCTGTACGTAATCACCTGCTGAACCAGCAAAGTTGACGATAAACAGTATATAAACACTGAAGAAAATCTGTGAAGGCACAACAAACAGCAATGCAGCAAGCGTTATACCCCAGACCAATACTGGTGCAAGAGCAATGATAATAAATTTCTTCCGATTAAAATAAGCTTCACTGCCGATTGACAGAAAAGGAAATCGGATCCGAAACGAAGGAAGTCTGCCGGAAAAAACTTTGATAAAAAATGCATGGGTAAGTTCATGGAGCGACATGTATACCAAAATCAAAATAACGGTAACTAAAAGGGAGGGAAGCAGGCCTATGCTATTCGACAACGGAAAGCCAATCCAAAAAGCCAAACCCATTAGGATGCCGGCAATGACAATAAAGCAAAGTTGTATCACTAAATTAATATGCTTGTCCTTGGATAAGTTAACTTTTCGCCGCACTTTATAATTAGCAGGTAAAATAAAGATATCTCCATTTTTCATGTGAGTTCCTCCGCCTTTAATAATATTAAATTTATTCGAAAAAGTAAAAAGGCTGCCGCTGTATGAAACAAGCGACAACCTATCATAGTTTTATAATATTAAGCCTGCTGGTTTTTAACAGACCAAGGTTCAGGAACGCGAGCTTGTACAGCGACTTCAGTGCCGACAGACCAAGGTTCAGGAACACGAGCTTGTACAGCGACTTCAGTGCCAACGGACCAAGGCTCAGGAACGCGAGCTTGTACAGCGACTTCAGTGCCAACGGACCAAGGTTCGGGAACGCGAGCTTGTACAGCGACTTCAGTGCCAACGGACCAAGGCTCAGGAACGCGAGCTTGTACAGCGACTTCAGTGCCAACAGACCAAGGTTCAGGAACGCGAGCTTGTACGGCGACTTCATCTGTTGAATCTAAATTATTGCCAAATGATAAAGTGCTTATTGCAAGGATAGAGAAAAATAAAATTGTCATTCCTTTTTTCATCACTTTCACTCCCTAAATAAAATATTAATATTCTTATATGATTCTCTTGCTTTGTTCATGATTTCAGCAGCTTCTTTGTAACGGCCTTGTTGATAATATATTTGACCCAAATGTCCGAAATAATAGCCACTTTCAAAGTAATTATCAGTGGCTTCTAGACTTGGAATCAGCTGATTTAATACATAGTTTTCAAACTCGTCATACTTTTCATCTAACAAGTGCACCAGGCATATAAACTCAATGTAAGCTTCTTTAAAAATATGATTAGTTGGTGAATGGATATTCAATTTTTTATTTTCTACTATCTCCAAACCTTTGCGGACCCATTCTTTTGCTGCATCCAAGTTTTTCATTTCATATTGTGATTTAATTAAAATACAGTAACTTAGTAAAAGATCCGCGGTGTATTCAGGATGAATGTATTTTAATGAATTTTCCATATGCACAATTGAGAGATCGTAATTCTGGAACAAAAAATATGAGTATCCGAGATTAAATTCTGTAGTAAAACGCAGAATGTCAATCTCCAATTTGTTTCCAATAGTTAATGCGTTTTTGTAGTGTTCCATAGACATTCTAAAGTTTCCAAAGTGCTGGTGAGTAATCGCTATGTTCAAATGGCATTCGACTATGCGTTTCGGTATAAATTCTTGTTGGTAAATTTTCAACGCCATTTCGGTATACTTAAATGCCATTTCTGTTTCTCTGCATTTAGTACTGGAGATTCCAATTGAATAGTATAGATCCCCAATTTCAGAAGCAGAAATCGTATTTGGTGCTATTTTTTCAGCGACCAGATAGGTTTTTAATGCTTTTTCAAAATCGCTTAGAATGTAATTATAATTTCCGTTGTATTTATGAAACAGATAAAACTGTTCCTGATTCATAAACTCTCTAAAGCGATCCATTTCCTTGATTTTTTCTTCAGCACTATCTAAATCTCCGATAATAATAAAATACCTGATTTGCTGGATGCTATACTCCAATTCCACATCTTCATCAGCGTGCAGCAGAGGGTGGCCTTGAATATCGGAATACTGCTCCATGATTTTAGCTTTGTTTTGCGGGTGAAGCAATGAACTCTTAAAGTTTTTTACAAGTACTTTCCCAATAGGGTTATCTTTTGGCGCTAAAGGAATGGCAAGTTTCTTGCATAAAGCTTCCAAAACTTTTAATGCCGGATCTTTAATGCCATTTTCCAGTTTTTTCAGTTCTTTAGGAGAGAGTATTCCAGAAGCTACTTCTTCCAAACTGATTTTTTGTTTTAAACGATGGTATTTCAAACGCATTCCCGTGTCCATTACTGCTCTCCTTTCCTTTTGCAAGGGCAGTACTTCGGTCATCCACGTAGGAGAGTTATTATCTGCCTTTGTCGGGTCCTCCGAAAAGTAAGAAGAAAATAGATCGCCAAGTACGATAATTGCCGCCTCCATATCCCATATTTTACTTTGTGTAAATATCTTTCATTCATGATAGCATCAATTTTCAAAATAAACTGCTTTTTTACTTTGTAATTTTGAAAAAAGTTAAAAAAGGTAAAATAAGCCTACTACGGTAAATGTTGATTGAAAAAACACTTATATTATCAACGAATGTAGGTAAAATATACCACTTAATTATAAAGTAATTAAATTCTCTTTATTTATACAGTTGTATCAACAATCTGCTATAAAGTTTGTTCCACTAACATGTTTAGTCTGAAAATTTGGAGGATTATAGAAATCTTACTAAGTCTTATTAATAGGCAAGGTTATGGAATCTTTATTAATGGGTAAAGAAGGAATAGAATATTTTACTAAATCAATGGAGGTTTTCTTATGAGTTCGGAAAAAACGGTATTGACAGTAGTGTTTTCAGAAAATGACTTGGTGAATAAAATAGAGGATTTAAAGAGAACTGGCTATAAGGAAAAAGATCTTCATATTATGGCTAAAGATATTTCGCATTTTGAAAACTATTCGTTCGACAAAAAGGAAGTTGATACATTCGCTGACAAATTCAAAGGATTTGTATCTGGAGAAAGCGGCGTCCGTGAAGGAGTTAAATCACTGAATCTTTCAGAATCTGAAACAGAACGTTACACCGCCGATCTTGCTAAAGGCGGAATTCTTCTATATATCGATGAACAAAACAAAACCATACTGGATACGATTTCAAGTAAAGAAATAGATGCAGAACAGGAAGATCCAAATGATCTTCAAAGACAGCAATTCATTAATTCGGTCGACAATAACTTTGATGAACAGGAAGACCGCTTTGCGCGGGGAGAAACATTTACGCAGGATCCTACTTTAGTCAAAGATGAAAAACATAATTCTTTTACTACTCAGCAAAATCCGGAAGTCGGAAAAGCCAGAGGCGGATCCAGTGAAGCGGAGAAGCACAGCCAGAGCGACAAAAAGTATAAGTAAACCTTGCGGAACGTCACGCAAGGTTTTTTTATGCTTTATTTTAATGCCTATTAATTGTTTATTGCCTTTTGGCTGCTCCAGGTTTTAGCAATCGGTATGAAAGGGTAAACAAAAATAACACAGTCTACAGGAGGTCATAATAATGAGATCAGGTAATCGTGAATTCGAAATTGTATATAGCAAAGAAGAGTTAGAAACGGCCATTCAAGCGTTGAAAGCAAAAGGCTATCATCAGGGAGATATCCATGTATTAGCCAATGATAAAGGTTTAGTAGAGTCGGCTGGAAGTGAGGGTGTAAAGGCTGACCAGGCAAATTCTTTTTCCAATCGCTTCAAATCTTTTCTTGGAGGGAAAGATATTGTCAGAAAAGAACTGGATAGATTTAACTTGAACAAGGACAGAACAGATGACTATGAGCGTGAAATCGAAAAAGGTGCTGTTCTTCTTTATACAGATGGGCAAGCTGGATCATCTGAAGATGAACATTTTTCAAGTTTGGATGATTCCAATAACCCAACCGACCTCGAAGAGAAAACTGCAGGTACACCTGGGTCTGGAGCTGTATCTCGCCACACGGATACTAAGCATGGTTCTGATGAAATCTATGCACGAGAAGTTTCCAGAGAAGACCAACATGTTAGAGCGGGAAAAGGCGACCGCTTTCAGGATTCCCGGTTGAAGGGTGACGAAATCCATCCCACCAGCGGGCTCGCTAAAGATGAAGGCTCAATACGTGAGAAAGAAATGGATCATGAACCAGCGCTCCAAACAAAAGAAGGCGAAGAGAATTTATTGCGGGAAGATGGGGTAAACCGCCGGCAGGATGAACCATCACCTGGCGTTGATCCAAATCTGGGACCAGCACCATTCGGGAGAGACTCTGAAGAAGAGCATTTACTGAATGATGACTTGGATACAACTAGAGAATCCAACGATCAACATGATGAGAGAAATAAAAGAAACAAAGACAACACACCACCACCGACACCTAAATTATTTTAAAACAAAGGAGCCTTCCCAATAGGGAGGCTCCTTTAGTGATTTTTATGTGTAACTCGTGCAATCACAATTCCTGCTAGAGTTCCGATTACAGCTGGGAGAACCCAGCCTATACCCTGTTCAAAAAATAACAGGTGGCGCAAAACAGAGTCTACCTGCTCAAATTCCAGGCCGGTCGAACGCAGTGCATCAAAAATACTGATAACCGCAGTGGCAGTGAGAGCAATCACATAAACAAAAGGCTTCCGGTAAAATACACGGTCAAAAAATGACAAAATCACTAGCACGATAGCCACCGGATATATAGCCAGCAAAACAGGAAGAGAAATAGCGATTAATTGTGTTAAACCGACATTCGCAATGACGGCAGAAAAAGCCGCAAAAAACAAAACATAAAAAATATAAGAAAACTTCGGGAGAATCTTGTAGAAAAACTGTGCAGTTGCGGACACCAAACCAATAGAAGTTGTTAAGCAAGCAAAAGTTATTGCTGCTGATAGGATAATGCCGCCGATATCTCCATATAAAACACGTGAAGCCATAGCGATAATGATGCCGCCATTGTCCTGCAAACCGATAGCATCAACACTTGTAGCTCCAATATAACTCAAAGATAGGTAGACAGCCGATAAACCGATGGCCGCAATAAATCCTGCGTAAGCAGTAGATTTTAGAATGGTTCGGGTATCCGTGATTCCTTTGCTTCTTATCGACTGAATAATGACTATTCCGAAGACTAAAGCCGCGATTGCATCCATCGTTAGATAGCCTTGCAAAAAGCTTTCGAAAAATGCTTCTGTATCATAATTTCCAATAGGTGCGTTAATGGAACCCATGGGTGTCAGAAAGCTTTTTACAGCCAGCAATCCGATAACCAGTATGAGCAAAGGAGTCAAAACTTTGCCGATCCTGTCCACTAATTTTGTTGGATTCATTGCAAATAACACGGTAATAGTGAAAAAAACTATAGTGAATACTGCTAATGACCAGTTAGATTCCGCAAAAGCAGAGGGAAGAAATGGTGCTGTGCCAATTTCAAACGCAACAGTAGCAGTACGCGGTATACCAAAAAAAGGGCCAATGGCCAAGTACACAATCAAAGTAAAAGCGATTCCAAATATTGGGTGGACCCGGCCGGCGATAGATTGGAGATCGCCACCCGCTTTAGCTATGGCCAAAATTCCCAGCAACGGCAAGCCAACTCCTGTCAGCAAAAAACCCGTAATGGCAAGAGCCAATTGGTCACCGGCAAGCTGACCTAAATAAGGGGGAAAGATAATATTCCCGGCTCCCAGGAATAAAGCGAAAAGCATTAGCCCTAAAGTTAAAACATCCGTTTTTGTAAGCGCCTTCTTTTCCATGACAAACTCCTTAATAAATAACATTTACGCACGAACATACATTATAACCGAATTCTTTAATTTTTGAAAACATTAAAAATGCAAAAGAAAAACCCGGTCAGAAAACCGGGTTTGAAGCGCTAATTATTTTTTGTTCTTAAAGTCGCCAATCTTATCTTGAACATTCCCTTTAGCTTTGTCCATCTTTCCATCTGCCTGCTTGTCTGGATCATTTGAAGCATTGCCGATTTGATCTTTGATTTCGCCTTTTCCTTTGTTTACTGCACCTTTTAGTTTATCAGAAAACCCTTTGTTATCACTCATGAGTATTTCCTCCTTCAAATTTTCAACTACTAGTATAATTACCTTCTTTCACGATAACTAAACATCACGATGAATGATTCGGCACAAATGAAAGGTTTGATATGGTATCTTTAGCGGTATCTTTAACAGTAATACACAAATCTTCTTCACTTAGCCTTTTCAAAGTTTGAAAAGGGGTTTGACCATTTTGGGCAACCGCCAGTCTCACTTCTGCATGTTGGTCCATTGATAAGTCGACAAGAAGCCCTTCACAGTTAATAATTTTAGCAAGTTCTGCACGGGATTCGTGATTCATCTTCAATACAGCAGCCTCATCCCAAGGTGTCCAAACAGTCTTCAGTGAATAAGATTGAAGCGTGTCATCCATCTAGCTTACACCCCTAAAAAATATTTGAAAATTCATTTTATTTTATTTAATATATCATATTATGACTAGTTTAGAAATTAAAATCGCTTATTAAGGAGTGGAAAAATGAAAGTTTTAATTATCGGAGGCACATCTTTTGTAGGACGTTATATTGTTGAGGAACTCATGAAAAAAGGGCACGAGGTAGTGTTGTTCAATCGAGGTAAAAGCAATCCTGGCATCTTCCCGGAACTAAGACGAGTTTTAGGGGATCGCAGAAAAGATGCAATAAAGTTGGCCCAAGAAAAATGGGATGCGGTAGTAGATACATCAGCATATACCCCAGCCGATTTGCGGCCGATACTGGAAAATGTTAGGACAGATCACTATACATTTATTTCTACAATTTCTGTGTATACCGATTTTAAAAAGGGGGCGGTTAAAGAAAATGCCGCTGTATTTGAGGAAGAGGTGCAAGGGGATAAAGTAACAGGTGAAACATACGGTCCTTTCAAAGTGATGTGTGAACAGCTTATTGAGGAGCGTATAAGTGACAAAGCACTGGTCATCCGTCCTGGTATTGTTGTAGGGCCGGCTGATCCGACGGGCCGATTTACATACTGGGCAGTCAAGTTAAATGGTGAAGGTCCCGTTTTGATACCTGGCAGCAAAAAAAGAAAGGTCCAATGGATCGATGCAAGGGATTTAGCCGAATTCACAGTTTCTCAGCTTGAGAAGAAAGCGACAGGAGTATTTAATGTGGTTGCTGATCCTGTTTCAATGGAAGAATTCGTATCAGTCGTTTCACGGGAGGAACTCGAAACCGTTTGGGCGGATGACCATTTCCTATTAGAAGAAGGAGTGCAAGCTTTTGAATTGCCTTTTTGGATACCGATTTCAGTCGATTTTCCTGAAGGTTTCATTTTGGCCGATAACAAAAAGGCGAAAAATGAGGGGCTTACGCAACGTCCTCTTGGGCAATCGGCAAAGGATACGCTTGAATGGAGCAAGGAAGAAGGGCTTGCAGAGCTGAAGGTGGGGATATCAAAAGAGAGAGAGCGCGATTTGTTAGAGAAACTGAAAAGATGAGAAGCTGATTATTGTGAGTTATTCCCTGAACCAGCTGAGCTGTTAAAAAAATGATATTGCTGAAACTTTATTTGCAAGAATGCGTCCAATTCATTAAAGGCCTGAACTATAAAGTTATAGAGCAGATTTTTCTTTATTTCTCATATAGTCATGCTATAATACAAATGGATATGTATGTACAAAAGATGTTTTAAGGAGGAAAGATATGCTTTACCTTACCATGGTCTTGGCATTTATCGCTTCAATTGCACTGACTCCGATTGTCAAACGCATCGCCTTTCGCGTAGGAGCAGTTGACCGTCCCAATTACCGAAAAGTTCATGCGAGAATAATGCCGCGTTTAGGCGGATTGGCCATATTTGGTTCTTTTCTAATCGCATATTTTATACTGAAACCTCAAGATCCGATCTCAAATGCAATTCAAGCTTCTTTTATTCCGATTGAAACCGCAATAATCATCGGAGCATTTTTAATCATCATTACTGGTGTACTGGATGACATGTACGAAATCAGTGCCAAAGCGAAGTTGCTGGGGCAGCTGGTTGCTGCAGGCATTGTGGTAGTCGGCGGCGGGCTCGAAATTTCTTTCATCAATCTTCCATTTGGCGGGGTTTTGGACTTTGGCTATTTTAGTATTCCATTGACTATTCTGTGGATTGTCGGAATTACCAATGCCATCAACTTAATCGATGGGCTGGATGGATTAGCAGCTGGTGTTTCAACAGTAGCTTTGCTGACGCTTGCGGCTATGGCTTTCATCATGGGCGACGTTTACGTTATGTCTATGGCTGCTTTAATGGCAGCAAGTACTTCAGGATTTTTAGTTTATAATTTTCATCCTGCAAAAATCTTTATGGGGGATACGGGCGCATTATTTCTAGGGTTTATGATTTCCGTACTGGCGTTGATGGGCTTTAAGAACGTTACAGTTGTAGCGTTGATCATCCCCATTATCATGCTCGGTGTTCCTATTTCAGATACATTTTTCGCTATTGTTCGTCGAGTTCGCGAAAAAAAATCAATTTCAGAAGCGGATAAATCCCATTTACACCATTGCTTGTTGAATATTGGCTTTTCACATAGCCAAACGGTATTGATTATTTATGGAATCGCAGCGTTGTTCGGGCTGGCTGCATTATTATTCTCTCAAGCAACCTTATGGGGAGGGATTTTGCTGATCAGCGTTATGCTGGTAGCAATTGAACTTTTCGTTGAAGTGGTAGGCTTGGCAGGTAAGAATTATCGTCCATTATTAAATTTAGTACGGCTAATCGGCAAGTGATAGGATTGGACTTAAAGCGCAAGCTTTTGGTTCAATCTTTTATTTTGGCGATTTGGGAGTGAGAAAATTTTAAAACCTAAAAAAAAACACCACATTTATTGTGGTGTTTTTTGTTCTTTATTTTCATTTAGAGATTCTGCGAATCTTTGTTCAATGTCTTTATTGGTTAAGTTGGATGTATCAGGTTTTAATCCGAGATGGCTTTGAAGGACATCCTGTATTTCGAGCAAGGACTCTTCTTGTAACTTCCAATAGTAAATTCCCGTCGACATATCGTCATAACCATCAAGTGTAATAGTTTCTACATCAGGTTTTCCGTTTTTTGCGTATTCGAACAATGAACTCATATTTTTGAAACTCATATCGGTTTTCATATTATCTCCAACTGCTTCAAAGACGTCCCCGTACTTCGTAATTGATCCGACTGATAGGGCACGGTTCATAATGGATTCCAATATCATCTGCTGGCGTTTTCCGCGCTCGATATCATTATCGTAATGACGGGTTCTGGCCAGTGCCAGAGTTTCGCTGCCGTTAAGAAATTGAATTCCTTCTTTTAACTCGACTGCACCTTGTGAATCGTTTTCATCCTGCTCGGTTATATCATAAGGCACTTCAACCTTTATTCCGCCAAGTGCGTCAATCGTATCAATAAAAGCATCAAAATTCATGCGAAGATAATAATCAACCGGTACATCCAACAACTCTTCAACACTTTCAATCGTTGAACTTGGGCCGTTATAGGCATAGGCGTGGGTTATTTTGTCTTCTTCCCCCCCGTCCGGGATGTACGTATACGTATCGCGGGGAATGCTGACCAGTTTAATGGATTTGTCTTCATTGTTTAAAGTTGCCAGAATGAGAGCATCCGAACGAATATTATTGTCGCTTTGATCGCGTTCTTCGCTGTCATCAACTCCGATGAATAAGATCGAGATGTTGTCGGTTAACGGCTCAACATCTTCGTTTGTGTTGCCAACTGGTTCATAAGCTGTATCGACTGCAGATTCAGCTTTCTTAACTAAATAAATCCCGTAGGCGGATACACAAATAAGCAGGGAAACAGCCAACGTGGCGATTACTTTTAAAATAGTCCTTTTTCTGCTTGATTTGGTTTTCCGATAAACTTTTCGGTTCATGTAAGTTGCTCCTCTATTGATTATGGGCCAACCGAGTATTTAATTCGGATCAATCCATTTTTTATCAGTGCATGGATCTTCTTTTCAGTAGACGGTTTTTATGAATGAATGTTTCATTTTTCTGTGCTTTTGATATTATACAGTGATTTTCGAAATGCGTAAATGAAAAGAATCAAGGCAACTTAAATTCAAGGAACTGATTGTCCACTATACTGATATGCGCCTGCCCATTTGTCAGTTCATTTATCCAATCGATAAACTCCTGTTCTTTTTCGACAGGAACATGGATATAGAGGTCTACACCTTCTGTATATTCAAGGTGATCCAACGGGAATGGCGATTGGCGGATTTCGTTTTCCAACTTGCCGAGCCATGTATAGTCAATCGATGTTTTTATCAGGTGATGAAGTTTTCTTTCTACGATGCCTGCCGCTGAAAGAGCTGCGGAGGCAGCTTTGCCATAAGCTCGTATCAATCCGCCGCTGCCTAGCTTAATGCCGCCGTAGTAGCGGGTAACTACAAGGACAGTATCTTTCAACCCCTGTTTCTTTAGTACTTCAAGCATAGGGAATCCGGCAGTGCCACTTGGTTCGCCGTCATCATTTGCTTTCTGAACAGAGTCGTGTTCTCCTATAAGATACGCAGAACAATTGTGGGTGGCGGTCCGGTGAAGGAGTTTAATCGAGTTGATAAATTCAATTGCCTGCTGTTCTGTTTCGGCACGGGCTGCATGTCCGATAAACCTGGATTTCTGGATAAGTATTTCTGCACTGGCAAAATCGCCTACAGTTGTGTAATTTTCTCGCAATTTGACTCCTCCTGTTGTAAAATAAAATCAGATAATTTGTAACGTATATTTAATATGGTCTTGCTTATATAGTGATATACTTAGTACAGCCGACAAGGTATAAAGAAGCAATAAATTTACCCGGTATACAGTCAGTATAGCTAAGGCGGTTTTAGGATGGCAAAGAAAATCGGTAACAAAGCACCTGATTCTATTTTTAATGAAATGCTAGCAGGAATGGAACAGGCAAAACAAGATATCTTCGTCATTAGTGAAGAAAGTCGCCAAAGTTATGAAGAAATGAAAGATGAACTGGAAGATGTGCGGTTGAATATTTCACGTGTGGTCGAGGCTGGGGATTTCTTGGAGGAGAAGACACGTGCTGCCCGCAGACGTCTGGCGGAGGTATCGCAATTTTTCAATTCTTTTTCTGAAAGTCAGGTTCGTCTGGTATATGAGCAGGCAAATGACCTTCAAGTGCAATTATCCCTTAACCGGAATGAAGAAAAAAAGTATCGGCAAAAGCGCGATAAGCTGCAGCGGCGTCTTCAGGTTTTGCTTCAAACGATTGAGCGGGCTGAAAGTTTGGTCAACCAAATCAATGTCGCCAGCAGCTATTTAACTTCAGATTTGAAAAACGTTGATGAAGCAATTGGCAAAGACAAGTCAAGTAAAGATTATAGCCTTCGCATCATTGAAGCACAAGAGGAGGAAAGAAAGCGTCTTTCCAGGGAAATTCACGATGGCCCTGCGCAAATGATGGCTAATGTCCTGCTTCGTTCAGATTTGATAGAAAGAACCTACCGCGAAAAAGGCCCAGAATTGGCATTCCAGGAAATAACTTCACTAAAGGAAATGGTCAGGCAGGCACTTACCGAGGTAAGGAAAGTAATTTACGATTTACGGCCAATGGCGCTCGATGACTTGGGACTGGTACCGACTTTAAAGAAATACATCGATACCATTGAAGAATATAATAAAGGCATTAAATTGAAGTTTCAATCAAATGGAAAAGAAGTACGGTTGCCCAATAAATATGAAACCGCTATTTTCCGTCTTGTTCAGGAAGGTATTTCAAACGCAATACGCCATGGCAAAGCGACTGAAATTACAGTTGAATTAGAGTGGTTAAAAGATCAAGTGAAAATTATCGTAACGGATAATGGAACTGGTTTTGATCAAGGGATTGTTAAAAACCAGTCATTCGGATTAGCGGGTATGAGGGAGAGAATTGACTTAGTCGAAGGCGACTTTTTCATCAATTCCTCGCCTGGAAACGGTACGATCCTAATGTTTCATATCCCATTTAAAAAGGGTATATAAGATAGGGTATTCGAGGAGGACGACGTGATGACAAAAATTATTATTATTGACGATCACCAATTATTCCGTGAAGGTGTAAAAAGAATTTTGGATTTTGAAAGTTCGTTTGAAGTTGTTGCTGAAGGCGGAGACGGCAACGAAGTCGTTAAATTATATGAAGAAAACCAACCAGACGTGGTATTGATGGATATCAACATGCCACAAAAAAATGGTGTAGAAGCTACAGGTGAATTGATCGAAAAGTTCCCTGATGCAAAAGTCATTATGCTGTCTATCCACGATGATGAATCATATGTAACACATGCATTAAAAACCGGCGCTCTAGGTTATATGCTCAAAGAAATGGACGCCGATGCAATTATCCAAGCTATCAAAGTTGTAGCAAAAGGCGGATCTTATTTACATCCTAAAGTTACACGCAATTTAGTAATGGAGTTCCGTCGGTTGAGTGAGCGTGAAAACAAAGGCTCTTTCCATCAAACGGAAATTCGCCGTCCCTATCATTTATTGACGAAACGTGAAAGTGAAGTTCTTCAATTATTGACTGATGGCCAGAGCAATCGTGTCATCGGAGAAACTTTATTCATATCTGAGAAAACAGTTAAAAACCATGTATCAAGCATCTTACAGAAAATGCAGGTGAATGACCGGACACAAGCAGTTGTGACCGCGATTAAAAACGGCTGGGTTGAAGTAAGATAATATTTGAAGACGGTGTTTCTGCAAAAAGCAGAAACACCGTCTTTTTTGTTTGAATAGAGCTCGGCAAATCGCTTTATGCCCGTCGAATCTACACGGGCGCTTCCGCTTTTCTTTGTCCAGACTCCAGCGCCCAAATTCTAGGGTCATAAGCCACTCTAGCTGCGCGGCTGAACACATGCCGCTTCGCCAGCGTGTCTTATGCCCGTCGAATCTACACGGGCGCTTCCGCTTTTCTTTGTCCAGACTCCAGCAGCCAGCTCCTCGAGTCGCTTCAGCCTTACCAGCAATGGCTGAAAACCGCCATTACCGGTAAGGCTTCCAGCGCTTGTCGGAGCTAAACAGCTGCTTCCGCTTTTCTTTATATCCGGTCGTAGCAGTATTGGTAGATGGCTGCTGTGGCTAGGCAATCGCCCAATGCATCATGGGCGTCGTGTTCCAGCTTTAAAAAGGCAGTCAAAGTGGTCAATTTGTGATTGGGTGTTTGAGTTATGGCTCTTCTCGCCAGTTTGACGGTGTCGATTACCGTATATTCCGGAATCGGTGTGATTTCTTCGAGTGCGTAAAGAAATCCCATATCAAAAGGTGCATTGTGTGCGATTATTGGGAGACCGCCGATAAATGCAACCAATTCATGGGCAACTTCTTCAATAACCGGGGCATTCTCCACATCCTTATTGGTGATGCCTGTGATGCGGGTAATCGTGCTTGAAATGGAACATTCGGGATTGACCATCAGGTACATAGTTTCCTTGCGTTCATGCTTGATGTATTTGACAGCACCAATTTGAATGATTTTATCGCTTCCCGCACGCAAGCCAGTAGTTTCAAAATCCAGAACTACGTAATCTTCCACTTTTTGCATGCTGGATTTGTATTTTCTGGGCCGGGTGGGTTGTTTTCGGCTCCATTGAGGGCGCGTTTCCCTCATTTTTTGTTCCAGTATTTGCCGTGCATCTCTTTTTTCCATGCGACCCCTCCTATAATTTGTACCTATTAGTGTACCGCAAAATGAGAAAAAGTTCCGTTTTGAGAGTTGACACAGTTTCTTCATTGTATTCACGATCTGCCTATGGCAAAATGAAGCGCAGGAGGAATGCATGATGAAAAAATTGATAATTGCTGCAGGCCTTATTCTGGCGCTTGCTGCTTGTTCGAATTCAGAAGAGCCTTCAGTCAATGGAAACACGGTCGAAGATGGCAATTCAGCAAATGAAAACAATGCAGTCGACCATGGCATTGATGAAGAACAGGAAGAGTCCGCGGGCTTTACAGTGGATGATGAAGGAAACGTCATTGAAGCAGATGTACCTGAGGGAAAAGCGAGTGAGCTTTTGTCAGCATATGATGAATATATAGCTGCTTTCAACTCTGAAGACATCGATCGCTACATGAAAACCATTGCACAGGAACCGGACGGTTTTGATCGCGAAGAAGATCAAGCTGCACTGAGCGAAGCTTTTGAAGCGTACGATACCCAATATGAAACAACTGATGAAACCATCGTCAAATACGAAGAGGAACGTGCAGAAGTTTTTGCTACTCTTTCGGTAAATATGAAAGATGCGAATTCGGATGATGCTGTAGAACAGGAAGGCCGCCAAGTGGTAGTATTTAAAAAAGAAGACGATGAGTGGAAAGTTACCAGCGTTCATTTTATCGGCAATTAATGAGTAATTTCCCGCGAATTGCGGGTTTTTTTATTTTTGTCTTTTTAACTTATGTCTTTTTCGTGTCTTTTATTGGTAAACTAGAAAAGGAGGCTGATTAACTCATGAAAACGGTAATTGTAACTGACAGTACAGCTTATTTACCAGATGAAACACGAAAAGCATTGAACATTCATATGGTTTCCTTGCAGGTGACATTTGGCGGCCATTCCTATAAAGAAGGGGAATTGACCGAAGAAGCATTTTATCAAAAAGCCAAAGAGGAATTTCCGAAAACATCTCAGCCGCCTTTAGGAGAATTCGTCAATTTGTATACCGAGCTTTCTGCACACTACGATGAAATTGTTTCCATTCATTTGTCGAGCGGCATTAGTGGTACTTACGCGGGTTCGCAACAGGCTGCTGCAATGGTGGACGGAGTCGCAGTCCACTCTTTCGACTCGGAACTCACTTGTGCACTCCAGGGCTTTTATGTGGTGAAAGCTGCAGAACTGGCGAGAGATGGAGCCGATGCACAGAGGATTTTGAATGAATTAAGCGAAATGAAAAAAACCTTGCGTGCTTATTTCATGGTAGAAGACCTGAAGCATTTGCAGCGGGGCGGCAGATTGTCCAGTGCTCAAGCCCTAGTTGGCGGAATGCTGCAAATTAAACCGATTTTGCATTTTAAGGAAAAAGTTATTGTGCCATTTGAGAAGGTGCGGACGCGCAAAAAAGCGATGAACCGGATTGTTGATTTGCTGAAAGAAGATAGTAAGGATGGCCAAAAACTGCAGGGAACGATCATTCATGCAAATCGGCCGGATGAAGCAAGACAATGGCGTGCAGAGCTGGAAATTGCATGTCCGGATGTAGACTTTGAAATTTCCTATTTCGGACCGGTTATTGGAACACATTTAGGCGAAGGAGCAATGGGTCTTGGTTGGGTAGCAAAATAACCTGCTGAGGCTTTTTCTCTAGCTAAAGGGGGCTGCGAATGAAGCAAATAGAAGAATTTTTAACAGGCAGGGTGTGGCTTAGAAATTTCACCCCATTTACAAAAGAGCAGATAGATAAAGCTATCTCTGACGGTTCGGTCAGTATCAGTCCAGGTATTATTGACGGACGCCAATGTGCCAGGTGCCTGGAAAAATCCACGAAAAAAATTGTTCCTTTTTTCTGTGCCGCTTGTAATGCGATCTGTTATTACTGCCGGCATTGCATAAAGATGGGGCGCATCAGTTCCTGCACGGAATTGATCACTTGGGCGCTCCCTTCAACGATTTCTCCTCAAAGCCATTCATTCCATTGGAATGGCAGCCTCACCCCACTGCAGCAAAGAGCTTCACAGGAAGTTCAAGCAAGCCTCTCTCAAAAAAACGATCACCTTGTTTATGCAGTATGCGGAGCAGGAAAGACCGAGTTGCTGTTTCCGCCTATCTTCGATGCGTTGAAAAAAGGCCAGCGCGTCTGTCTTGCAGCACCTAGAACAGATGTGGTTTTGGAACTCACTCCACGATTGCGCAATGTCTTTCCAACTACGACTATCCATAGCCTGTATGGGAATTCTCCCGAAGAATCCGGCTTTGCATCGCTGGTCATTGCGACCACACACCAGTTGTATCGATTTAAAGATGCTTTTGATGTCATGATTGTCGACGAAGCGGATGCATTTCCTTATTCTTACGATCCGGCTTTGAAGCGTGCAGTCATAAAAGCCAAGAAAAAAAGAGCGCCGATTGTCTATGTATCAGCAACCCCTTCCGCCGAGTTGCTAAAACAAGTGTCTCATACCTCCCACATATTCCAGCGTTTTCACGGATATCCTTTGCCGGTCCCGGAATTCCGGTCTTTATGGAGATATGATAAGGACTTTGCAAAAGGGAAGATTCCTCCAAAATTAGCTGCCTGGGTAGATGAAAAAATACAGAAAAACGAACCTTTTTTGGTGTTTTTCCCGACGATTGAACTGATCGAGCAAGCAATTGTCTTATTCCAGAAAAAGCATCCAGGCATCCAAGCAGTTCATTCTAAAGATGAAGAAAGAAAAGAGAAGGTTATGAAGCTGCGCGAAAGAAAAATTCCAGGCGTTTTGACCTCAACCATTTTGGAACGCGGAATTACCATACCGAATGTGCAAGTGGCAGTTGTGGGAGCCGACCAGCCAATTTTTGATGCAGCAGCATTGATTCAAATTGCGGGCCGTGCTGGCAGATCCATAGATTATCCGGATGGCAATGTTATATTTTTTCATAATGGCATAGTGCGGCAGATGGACAAGGCAAAAAAACTCATTGTTTCCTATAATAGAGGAGGTGCATTGTGAACTGTTATTTATGTGGTCGCGACATGCCCGTGCATGTCAGCTGGCGAAGCATATTTTTTAATGAGCTGGAAAGCGTCATCTGCAATCGCTGCCGCAGCAGTTTTGAACTGATAGCAGGAGGCTGCCCAATCTGCAGTGCACCAGGAGAAGGGTTATGCCAAAATTGCTGCAAATGGGAAACCACTGAATATGCAGGATTGATCGATTCAGGCAAATGCTTGTATCGCTACAATCCACCCATGAAAGAATTTCTGCATCAATACAAATTTCTCAAAGATGCAGTGTTGTCGGAAGTTTTTGCGGAGATGCTGAAAGAAGTATTGGACGGGCAAAAATCAATCGTAGTTCCGATTCCGATGAATGAAAACAAATTGAAAGAGCGTACGTTTTCCCAAGTTGACCGCCTGCTCGATACGGCTTCAGTGCCCTACCTCCACCTGCTCGGTAAAAATGAAGTAGGTTTGGGTGGGAAATCTAAGTCAGCAAGAATGGCATTAGAGGACGTCTTTTGGTGGAATGGCAAACCTGCACCAGAAAAAGTATTGTTGTTTGATGATCTTTACACGACGGGGAGTACGATGCGCTTAGCGGCTAAAGTTCTAAAGGAAAATGGTGTTAAGGAAATAAAGGTGTTGGCGCTTATCCGGGCGTAAGCAGCAGTTTGTGATCGAAGAAAAAGAGGAGGGATATCATGTTTTACAGAAGATCAGAAAGTTTTCGCTATACATTCGGTACACCGCCGGAAATATTTCTGCAATTGAGGGATCCGCTTAAAGATCAAGTATTGCCTGTTAAAATTTATTGCTTACTGCTTGATATTTCCCCTAAAGGGGCAAAGCTTTTTTCCGAGAGAGAATTGAAGTTAGGCGAAGAATCCGTAAGTTTAGAATTTGTCCTGAATCATGAAAGGATAACTGCGAATGCAGAAATTGCCTGGATGCATCAATACGAGGAAGGCTGGATGTACGGCGCCGACTTTGAGCACAATTCGATTAAAGAAATGCTTATCTTAAATGAAATTAGAGAGCTGAAAGAAATAGAAATGAATTGAAAAAACCGGCGCAAGCCGGTTTTTATGTTTTAAGACTGTTGAATTTATTTTTTTATCGAATCTCCACGGGCGCTTGCGCTTTTCATTGTCCAGACTCCGGCAGCCAGCCTCTTGAGTCGCTTCAGCCTTACCAACAATGGCAAAGAACGCCATTATCGGTAAGGCCTCCAGCGCTTGTCGAGGCTACATGGCTGCCTTCGCTTTTCTTTGCTTCAGTGCTCGTAAATCATTTTTCTTGTCATGCCGCCGTCGATGTTCAGGCATTCTCCTGTGATAAATGAGTTTTGTGGGTTGCTTAAGAACAGGCAGGCGCGGGCGATATCGGCAGGTTCACCGACGCGGCCGCTCCAATGCTGCTGGTGATCGACATCGCGCAGTTCCGATGTGTCTCCTGTATGGATCCAGCCTGGCGCAATCGAGTTTACGCGTATTCCTTTTTCGCTGAAGGTAGCTGCAAGTGAATGGGTTAATGCAAAAATGCCGCCTTTGGATGCCGAATAAGTTTCGGTGTTCGGTTCTGACATAAATGCCCGTGTCGAGGTCATATTAATGATGGATCGAATGTCCTCCGTCATGTAGCGGGCTGCTTCCCGGCTGCAAATAAAGACACTCTTCAAATTAGTATCCAGCACGTGATCCCATTCCTGTTCATCCACTTCCCAGATAGACTTGAAAGTTGAGATGCCGGCATTGTTGACAAGTGCATGGATAGCTCCGTAGTCTTCATTGATTTTTTTGAATACTGCCATAACATCATTAAAGTTGCCGACGTCGCATTTTCGGTATTCCACGCCTTCCAGTTCAACCGGTTGGACATCCAATCCGATGACGCGTGCATTTTCTGCAGCAAAGTGCGCTGCGATACTGTGGCCGATGCCTTGGGACGCACCGGTAATTACGATGGTTTTATTTGTAAACATGAAATTCATCTCCTTGTCATAATGTTTACCTGTAATCAATGTTCTTAAAACTTTTTTGGTTTTAAGAAGGAAAGACAAGGGAACATGTAGAATTGTACAGATAGCACAATAGAAGGAGGAGTTAACATGTTGCAATTTAACATCAGAGGCGAAAATATTGAGGTAACTCCCGCAATACGTGAGCACATTGAAAAGAAAGTAGAAAAGATTGAACGATATTTCACAGACGGTGCAAATGCTACCGCAATGGTCAACCTGAAATCTTATAATCACAACCAAACAAAAGTGGAAGTTACCATACCGATGAAAAACCTGACATTACGTGCTGAAGAACGGCATGATGATATGTACGCAGCAATCGATTTGATCGTCAGCAAGCTGGAGCGTCAAATCCGCAAGTACAAAACAAAAGTAAACCGCAAATTCCGCGAGCGCGACGGTATGGGTGTTGCATTTGCGACAGCTGAAAATGAGACGCGCGTCCAAAATGAACCTGAAGATGAAGAGGATTTCACAATCGTACGTACCAAGCAGTTTGATTTGAAACCGATGGATGAAGAAGAAGCGGTTTTACAGATGAACATGCTTGGACATAATTTCTTTGTCTTTACCGATGCTGAATCCAACGAAACAAATATCGTCTACAAGCGAAAAGATGGAAGCTACGGCCTGATCGAAACTTCTGCACAATAATGAATACAGTGGATCTGCTGTCTGGCGATCCCTGCAGCAAAAGCCTCTCAATTTAGAGAGGCTTTTGCTTTGGCTTTATTTATTTGAAATTCGGCCCATATCCCAGTTCTCGATGGTTTACAGAGGGCTTGCCTAAAGCGCATGCAAGTCTGGCGTCATCATTATTTGCACGCATTTCTGCGCAGTGTTAAAATGAATAGTGAGATTTTTTTTGAACTGACTGATGATGATTTGGGCAAGTACGCTCTTTAAGCGCCAGCGCTTAACAGGGCACTATAAAAGCTAAAGCGATCATCCGGCATGTGAAATGCCGGCGGACACTTACGCAGGGAGCGGTATAATTATGCTAGGAGTATTGAATAAAGTATTTGATCCGAATAAACGGGATTTAAAACGATTGGAAAAAGTGGCTGATCGTGTAGAAGCATTAGCTTCAGATTTTGCAGCTTTGACTGATGAAGCACTACAAGCGAAGACAGAAGAATTTGTAGCGCGCCACGCTAAAGGAGAAGCATTGAATGACTTGCTGCCGGAGGCTTTCGCGACAATCCGTGAAGCATCCAAACGCGTGCTTGGGCTTTATCCATTCCGCGTACAGATTATGGGTGCTGTTTCCCTTCATGAAGGGAATATTTCAGAAATGAAGACAGGTGAGGGTAAAACTTTAACCTCCACACTATCCGTTTACTTGAATGCCATCAGCAAAAAAGGTGTTCACGTCGTTACAGTCAATGAATATTTGGCCAGCCGTGATGCTTTGGAAATGGGCCAGTTGTATGAATGGCTTGGATTGTCTGTTGGATTGAATTTGAACAGTTTGACGAAAGACGAAAAACGGGCTGCTTATCAGGCTGACGTTACGTATAGCACGAACAACGAGCTGGGCTTTGATTATTTGCGTGACAATATGGTGCTGTATAAAGAAGACATGGTTCAGCGTCCATTAAATTATGCAGTAATTGATGAAGTCGATTCCATCTTAATCGATGAAGCGCGGACACCGTTGATTATTTCAGGACAGGCTGCCAAAGCTGCTCAGTTGTATCAGCAGTCCAATGCATTTGCGCGTCTATTGACGAAAGATACGGATTACACCTACGATGAAACGACTAAGGGAGTCGTTTTGACTGAGGACGGCATTGAAAAAGTTGAAAAAGCGTTTGGCATCGATAATCTTTTTGATATTAGCCATGTTCGCCTGAACCACACCATCAACCAATCATTAAAGGCTTATGTAACGATGCACAAAGATGTCGACTACGTTGTCCAGGAAGAGGAAGTTGTCATTGTCGATCAGTTTACAGGACGATTGATGAAAGGCCGCCGCTATTCTGACGGCTTGCATCAGGCTATTGAAGCCAAAGAAGGCCTGGAAATCCAAAATGAATCGATGACGATGGCAACAATTACTTTCCAGAACTATTTCCGTATGTACGATAAACTCTCGGGAATGACAGGTACAGCTAAGACGGAAGAAGAAGAATTCCGCAATATCTACAATATGTACGTCATTGTTATCCCAACGAACAAACCAATTATCCGTGAAGACCATGTTGATTTGATTTATTCTACTACAGCTGGCAAATACAAGGCTGTGGGCGACGATATTGCAGAACGCAATGCCAAGGGCCAGCCGGTGCTTGTCGGAACCGTAGCGATTGAAACGTCGGAAATCATTTCGGAGTATTTGACGAAAAAAGGCATTAAACATTCCGTTCTGAACGCGAAAAACCACGCACACGAAGCGGAAATCATCTTGAATGCCGGCCAAAAAGGCGCTGTAACAATCGCGACCAACATGGCAGGCCGTGGTACAGATATCAAGCTCGGTGAAGGTGTGATCGAGGCAGGCGGACTTGCTGTTCTTGGCACAGAGCGCCACGAATCACGACGGATTGATAATCAGCTGCGCGGACGTTCTGGACGCCAGGGAGATCCCGGTGTCACTCAATTCTATCTGTCCCTTGAAGATGATTTGATGCGCCGTTTCGGATCCGATGCTATGCGCAGCATGATGGGCAAATTGGGGATGGACGATTCTCAGCCGCTGCAGTCAAAAATGGTGACGCGTTCTGTAGAATCCGCGCAAAAACGAGTGGAAGGCAATAACTTTGATGCACGGAAACGCCTGCTTCAATATGATGACGTTCTACGTCAGCAGCGCGAAATCATATACAAAGAGCGAATGGAAGTTCTGGAAACAGATAATATGCGTGCATTAGTTGAAAATATGATCAACAGCTCGATCGAACGCATGGTATATGCACATACTACTGAGGAAAAACAGGAAGACTGGCATTTGAAAACTCTTTCTGAATTGATTGCGGGTAATCTGCTTCCAGAAGATACGGTGACTGAGTCGGATCTTCAAGGGAAATCCCAGGAAGAGCTTATCGCGTTCCTTAAAGAAACGGTCACTAAGCGTTATGATGAAAAAGAAATAGAAATGACGCCTGAACGGATGCGTGAATTTGAGAAAGTAGTTCTGCTTCGTTCAATCGATACAAAATGGATTGACCATATTGATGCAATGGATCAGCTTCGCCAAGGAATTCACTTGCGTGCATATGGACAGAATGATCCACTTCGTGAGTATCAAAGTGAAGGATTTGCGATGTTTGAAGCAATGGTGGAAGCTATTGAAGAAGACGTAGCGAAGTATTCGATGAAGGCTGAAATCCGCAACAACCTTGAGCGCGAGGAAGTGGCAAAAGGCCAGGCGGTCAATCCGAAAGAAGACGGACCGGCTCCAAAAAAGAAAAAAGCTCCTGTCCGTAAAGAAATGGAAGTCGGGCGCAATGACCTTTGCCCGTGCGGCAGCGGCAAGAAATATAAGAATTGTCACGGTACAGCTTCATAAGAATGTTTTAAAATACCGAAGAGCTCTTGCTCTTCGGTGTTATTTTGAGGAGGAACATATGATGGAATTAGCAGACATCCGCAACGAGCTCGACAAATCAGCCAGTAAACTGGCGGACTTTAGGGGGTCTCTTTGACTTAGAAAACAAAGAATCCCGCATACAGGAATTAGACGAAATGATGCTGGACCCTGATTTTTGGAACAACCAGGAATCGGCGCAAACGGTTATTTCGGAATTGAATGGCTTAAAGGAAATCGTTAATACTTATTACGATTTTATGGAAACGCAGGAAAATATGGAAATGTCTTTGGAGTTATTAAGAGAAGAAGACGACGATGATCTGCATGAAGATGTCGACAAAGATATGAAGCAATTTATTTCGAAACTTGCGGATTATGAATTGACGATGCTGCTCAGCGAACCATACGATAAAAACAACGCCATTTTGGAATTGCATCCGGGTGCAGGCGGAACGGAATCCCAAGATTGGTGTTCGATGCTGCTGCGCATGTATACGCGATGGGCAGAAAAACGCGGCTTTAAAGTAGAGACTCTTGATTATCTGGCAGGCGACGAAGCCGGTGTCAAATCTGTTACGCTTGGGATTCGTGGCCACAATGCATATGGTTACTTGAAAGCGGAAAAGGGCGTTCATCGATTGGTCCGGATTTCTCCGTTCGATTCATCTGGGCGCCGCCACACTTCGTTTGTTTCCTGTGAAGTGATGCCGGAATTTACGGGTGAAATTGAAATCGACATCCGTACGGAAGATTTGAAAATCGATACTTACCGGGCAAGCGGGGCGGGTGGCCAGCACATCAACACCACAGATTCTGCTGTCCGCATCACTCACCTTCCAACAGGAGCTGTCGTCACATGCCAGCAGGAACGGTCACAAATCAAGAACCGCGAAAAAGCGATGCAGATGCTGAAAGCAAAGCTGTATGCATTGAAAATAGAAGAAGAAGAAGCACGACTTCTTGAAATTCGTGGAGAACAAAAGGAAATTGGATGGGGAAGCCAAATCCGTTCCTACGTATTCCATCCATATTCGATGGTCAAAGATCACCGCACAAATTACGAAACCGGCAATTTAGGCGCTGTCATGGACGGCGATATCGATGGATTCATCAATTCCTTGCTGCGGTCGAAAATGGATTAATAATAAAGTATAGGAAGCCTGAAAGCAAATTTGCTTTCAGGCTTTTTTAGATTCTTCCATTCTGTGAAACTTTGCTTTATCCGGATGAAGTTCACAAAGCCTTGGGCGTTTGGTATACTCTGACAGGGTTTAACCGAACATTAGAGAAGAGGAAGAAAAACAAATGACAAAAAAAAATCGGCGTCTCCGCAAAGATCCGCATCCTTTGCTGACTTTGTTTGTAGATTATGCCAGCGTAATCGTTGGATCAGCTATAGTAGCTATTTCCTTTAATGTATTTTTATTGCCAAACGAAGTGGCATCGGGTGGTGTCAGCGGGATCAGTACGATACTGAAGGGATTGTTTGAATGGAAGCCGGCATTTGTCCAATGGGCTTTCAACATCCCTTTATTTATTGCAGGATTGATTTTATTAGGAAAAAACTTTGGCATTAAAACGGCAGTCGGCACAGTATTTCTGCCTCTTGTGGTGTTTTTGACCGAATCATGGGAGCCTTGGACGCGAGATCCGCTGCTCGGCGCGTTATTCGGAGGGATTATGGTGGGTCTTGGGCTTGGCATCGTTTTTCGGGGCAAGGCATCTACCGGCGGAACCGATCTTGCCGCACAGATTATTACAAAATATACTGGATGGACGCTTGGCACCAGCGTTGCGATGATTGACGGCTTTATTGTTTTAGCTGCCGCATTGGTATTTGATATTGAAAAAGGGCTCTACGCATTAATCGGCCTGTATGTGACGACCAAAACCATCGATCTTGTCCAGGTTGGGTTTGGCCAATCAAAACTGGTCTATATTATCACTACAAAACAAATGGAAATTCGCGATGCTATTTACGAAGAAGTGGACCGGGGCGTAACTGAGCTGGCGGCGACAGGTGGCTATTCAGGAACTGAAAAGCCATTATTAATGGTAGTCATTCCTCAAACTGAGTTTACAAGACTGAAACAATTAGTTAAGTTTATCGATCCAGCGGCTTTTGTAATCGTGTCAGATGCCTCTGAAGTTTTGGGCGAAGGTTTTAAAAGGCCTTAACTTTGGTATACTCTAATAGGAAGAAACAATCGATTTGAGGAGGTCACCAGATGAAAAAGCAATTGATGGCGATGCTATTCGGTGCAACGCTTATACTGGGCGCATGCGGCGGTGGAGAAACAACAGAACCTGAAGAAGCCCCTGCTGAAAACGGTGGAGAAGAAACTGCTGAAGTTGATGCTGAGCAAGTTGTTCAACAAAATTGTATTTCCTGCCACGGTGAAAACCTGGAAGGGGCAGGGAATTTTCCAGCTTTAGATGATGTAGGATCCCGCTTGTCACAAGAAGAAATTCTTTCGGTCATCGAAAATGGTCAAGGTGCAATGCCGCCGAACATTATTGAAGGCGATGAAGCGACAGCCGTAGCTGAGTATTTAGCGAATATGAAATAAACCTGTTAATTAGCAGGTTTATTTTTTTTGCTGGATAAAGGATAAAATGATACTTTTCTATTGTCAGAAAGTTATAATATGGAAGTTGGATAATAGATTTATATCTGTAAAAATAAAATTTCTTATAGTTCAGATTATTCAGATTGAATTCCAAATGATACAGAAATGTAATAAAAATATATGTTTAAGGTGTTATAATAAGCTTGCTGCAAAATTCTATGGAAATAATTTGGCGAGAGCCAATCAATAATAGGTGGGTATTAAAATGATCCAAATGAAGAATGTTTACAAAAAATATCCGAATGGCATTGTTGCTTTGAACGGTCTCAACGTTGAAATCGAACAAGGTGAATTTGTTTATATCGTCGGTCCAAGTGGTGCAGGGAAATCGACATTCATTAAAATGATGTATCGCGAAGAACGGCCATCTTCTGGCCAAATGTTCGTCGACGATATTGACATAGCAACATTGAAGAACAGAAAAGTACCTATGCTTCGCCGTCAGATCGGTGTGGTGTTTCAGGATTTTAAATTGCTGACGAAGCTAAGTGTTTATGAAAATGTGGCATTTGCACTTGAAGTCATCGAAGAAAAACCTGCAGACATTAAAAAGCGCGTCATGGAAGTATTGGATTTAGTCGGATTAAAACATAAAGCCAAAATGTTCCCAACAGAATTGTCTGGTGGAGAACAGCAACGTGTATCCATCGCACGGTCTATCGTCAATATGCCAAAAGTGATGATAGCAGATGAGCCGACAGGAAATCTCGATCCCGATACTGCCTGGGACATTATGAACCTGTTCGAACGCATCAATAAAGCGGGCACTACGATTATTATGGCGACTCACAATCAACAAATCGTTAATACGCGGAGACATCGCGTAATTGCAATAGAAGGCGGATTGATTGTCCGTGATGTAGCTGGAGGTGACTACGGCTATGAAGGCTAGAACTTTAGTGCGCCATTTTAAAGAAAGCTTTAAAAGCATCGGGCGCAATAGCTGGATGACATTTGCTTCTGTAAGTGCGGTAACGGTAACGCTGCTGCTGGTCGGGGTATCTGTTCTCATTATGATGAACTTAAACAAAGTGGCTGATGATCTCGAAAACGATGTGGAAATAAAGGTATTCGTCTCCTTGGATGCCGAAGAAGAAACTGTTCAGAATCTGGAATCTCAGATAAGTGAGCTGCCCGGAGTCGAATCGACCAACTTTTCAACTAAAGAAGAAGAATTGACTGACCTGGTCCTAGATTTCGGTGATGAGTTGAGCTTATTCGAACAAAACAATCCATTGTTCGATGTTTTTTATGTAAAAGCAGTTGACCCGCAGCAAACCGAACAAGTAGCCACAGATATTGCAGCTTTAGAAAATATTGAAAATGTGGAATACGGCAAAGATAAAATAGAAAAGCTCTTTAATTTCTTGAACGGCGGAAGATATGTTGGATTGATTTTAATCCTGGCCCTGTTGTTTACGGCAATGTTCCTGATTTCCAATACAATTCGCATCACAATCGTCGCAAGACGCCGTGAAATCGAAATTATGAAATTAGTCGGAGCGACCAATTGGTTCGTCCGTATTCCGTTTATTTTGGAAGGCATGTGGCTGGGAATCCTGGGATCACTCGTTCCGATTGGCTTGGTGGCACTGCTCTACAAAGAAATTACCGACTTTGCACAACCCCGTTTAACCGGTGAGCTGTTTCAGCTGCTTGAATTTACGCCATTTATCTATCAGGTAAGTGCTTTGATCTTGATGATGGGTGTATTTATCGGCATTTGGGGAAGCTTTATGTCGATCCGGAAGTTTTTGCGGGTATAAGATGGATTTATTTCCAGTTTACAGGTACTATTGAGAGACCTTATGCCACTGGATAAAATAGAGAAAACATAGACAGATAGAAAAGAGCGTAAACTGAAAGGGGAACACGAACTTGAACTCGAAGTCGAAATGGTTGTTGACTGGTGTTTCATCTGTATTGGCGTTAACCTTGTTGATTCCAACAGCTAGCGCAGATACATTAAGTGAATTGCAGCAAGAGCAGCAAAAAGTGGAAGAAAAACAAAGTGAATTGAATTCAGGCATTGGTGAAAAATCCACAGAAATGGATCAAAACCAATCCACACTGGAAACCATCATGGCTAAAATCCAGGAGCTGGAGAACCAAATGCAGGAAACCCAGTCAAGAATCAATGGAGTTCAAGGTGAAATCGATCAGACAATGGTTGAAATTGATGAACTGAGAGAATCTATTGAAGAACTTGAAAGAAAAATCGCTGAACGAACAGAGTTGCTGCAGGAACGTGCACGTGCGATTCAACTGAGCGGAGGCTCGGTTGATTACATAGATGTATTATTGGGTGCCAATAGCTTCGTTGATTTTATTGATCGTTTTTCGGCAGTGAACACGCTGATTGATGCAGATCGCGAAATAATGAATGAACAAGCAGAAGATAAAAAACTGTTAGGCGAGCAAAAAGCGCAGGTTGAAGAAAAACTTGCCGGACAAGAAGAACGCCGTGCAGAACTAGTTAATCTTAAAGAATCGCTGGATGGACAAAAAGCCCAGCAAGCCGGTCTTGTAGAGGATTTAAACGCTGAGCAGGATCGTTTGGCAAAAGAAAAAACTACACTTGTCCAGCAGCGTGATGAAACAATTGATGTAAGTGCGGAATTGGAAACGAAAATTGTTAACGAACAAGAGCGCCTTGCGGAGTTGGCAAGAAAAGCTGAAGAAGAACGTTTGCGGAAACTGGCAGCAGAGCGTGCAGCAGCTGAAAAAGCGGCGGCTGAAAAAGCAGCAGCAGAACGCGTTGCAGCAGAACGTGCAGCAGCAGAGCAAGCAGCAGCTGAGAAGGTGGAAGCAGACAGAGCAGCTTCGCAAAAAGCGGCAAGTGCAGCTCAGGCGTCAAGTGCTCCTGTTGCCCCGAGTGCACCTGCACCAACGCCTGCACCAACGTATAGCGCACCTGAGCCAGCAGTTTCAGTTAATGCTAGTTCTGGGTTTATCCGCCCTGCAGCGGGCCGTTTCACTTCTAAATTTGGCATGCGTGATATCGGTTCTGGACCCGAGTTCCACCAGGGCGTTGATATTGCCAACAGCAAAGGCACAGCTATTGTCGCAGCGGCTAACGGATTTGTTTCCTACGCCGGGTCGATGGGCGGTTACGGCAATGTAGTCATTATCACCCATTCAATCAATGGACAAACGCATGCAACGGTTTATGCTCACCTGAATTCGATTGGCGTTTCAGTCGGACAACAAGTATCACAGGGACAAAACATAGGCGGAATGGGGAATACCGGACGTTCGTTCGGCGATCACCTGCATTTCGAAATCCATGTTGGACCTTGGAACGGCGGACGGACGAACGCGGTCAATCCAGCGGGCTATATTTCATTATAAGTTCAAAACAGCCGGCATCCCGATGCCGGCTGTTTTTTTAGAGTTCTGGCATTTTGTCACATATATTAACAAACTTAGTGGAACAAGCCGGCTTATTTATCGTATGATGAAAGTTGAATGGAGTGAATAACAGATGCCTAAAAAAATCATTGGCTTATTGGTGATTGCTGCTATGGTGGCGATCGTTATCATAGGAGCTGTCCAAGACAATATGGCGGAATCTGAAGCGCTCGATAATATGGCTCTCGGCAGTGATGTGGATTTTCTGCCAACGGACGAAGGTTTGGCTAAAGGGGAGCAAGCCCCCGACTTTCAGTTGACCACCTTGGATGGTGAAGCAGTGAGATTATCAGATTATCAGGGACAAAAAGTGATGCTGAATTTCTGGGCGACTTGGTGTCCACCCTGCAGAGCCGAAATGCCGCATATGCAAACTTATTTTGAAGAACAGGCAGAAGATGAAAACGTTGTAATCTTGGCAGTGAATTTAACGACTGAAGACAGAGGACTCGGAAAAATTGAGGATTTTGTTGAGGAGTTTGGATTGGAATTTGCCATTCCGATGGATGAACACGGCGATGTTGGCTCGACTTATCAAGCAGTGTCGATTCCGACTTCATATATGATTGATACGCAAGGGCGCGTTCAGAATAAAATAGTCGGTCCAATGGACTTGGCAATGATGGAACAATTAGTTGAAGATATGGAATAGGGGATGAAACGATGACATCAATCGAAACAAAATCAGTGCATACCGCAACAATGAAAGAACGGACGATTCAATCGAAAGTTATGCCGCTTTACCAGACCTCGGCGTTTTCTTTTTCGTCTTTGGAAGAGCTTGAAGGCTACTACGAAGGAAATGGCACGTATTTGTATTCACGGACAGCCAATCCGAATACCGATGCTTTAGGGCAAACTGTAGCAGATTTGGAGATGGCTCCAAAAGGGGTTTCAGCATCATCGGGAACTTCTGCAATTCTGGCTGGGATTTTGTCAGTGGTTAAAGCAGGTGATCACATTTTGGCCGCTCAAGATGTCTATGGGGGAACCTTCCACTTATTGAAAGAAGAACTGGTCCTGATGGGAATTGGTGTCCATTTTGCTGATTTTTCGAATTTCAGCGAAATCGAGCAACTGTTAATCGATATGCCGGAAATCAAACTGGTTTTCAGCGAATCAATCACTAATCCTTTTTTGCGGATGGAAGATATTGAAGCTCTTTGCCAGTTGAAATCGACTTACGATGTCCGGATTATGATTGATAATACTTTTGCTACACCGTACACAACGACTCCTTATTCGCTTGGAGTGGATTTGGTCGCTCACAGTGCGACCAAGTATCTTGGCGGCCACAGCGACGTTACAGCAGGGGTTTTAGTGGGGGATGCAGAACTGATCGGCATTGCTGAAAAGCGGGTGGTGAACCTCGGATTGAATTTAAGCCCTTTTGAAGCGTGGTTGACCATTCGGGGCATTAAAACCCTTGCTCTTCGAATGAAAACTCAAACGGAAAATGCACAGGCAATTGCAGCATTTTTGGAAGGCAAAGCACGTGTCTGGTATCCGGGGGCAGGAGCCATTGTATCATTTGAATTGCCAGAATCAGTCGATGTATCGGAGTTCTTTTCTTCGCTCGGCTGGATAAAAATTGTTCCGACTTTGGCAGGCGTAGAGACGACAGTATCGTATCCATATGGGACTTCGCACAGAGCGCTGTCAGCAGAAGAAAAAGAAAAAATCGGTGTTACCCGCCAAGTCGTTCGGCTGTCGGCTGGAATTGAAGGTATTGAGGATATTTTAGAACAATTAGGCGCAGCGTTTGTTTAACTGAAAAAGAAGTGCAGAAAGCCGGTTTTGTTTGGTACAATGAGTGTTAGTGTTAATTGCCGGCGATAGGATGGTGTAAGTACAGTGATAATGGATTTAGTATTCGCGATTGGTAGATTTTTTGTAAATCCGGTTTTATACATAGCATTGCTCGCTGCAGTGTTGTTGGGATATTATCGAGTAAAGAAAGAACGCAAGATTTTCAGGATTCGGATTGTCTACGGACTGACCGAATTTAAACGGCTTTTAAAAGATGGCTGGTTATATGCCCTCATTTTTTCTGTGCTGTTTGCAGGAATCGGTCTGGTTGTCCCGATCGGATGGCTGATTGCCTTGAGCATCGTATCCATTCTACTGATGGCGACGACTTTTTATCAGGCCGGTTCATTCATCTATTTAGCGGCAGCTGCAGTCGGAGTAAGCTGGTTGTTTCATACCAATGAATGGTCTTTGAATTTTGGAATGTTCAGATTCGAAGGAACAGAATTTGCTTTTCAATGGCTGATTCCCGTCGCCCTTATTGCAGGTGCGCTGGTATTTGCAGAAGGCAAACTGATCGATAAAGCTGCAGCGGAAGCCGCATCGCCCCGTCTGCATAAATCGGGTCGCGGCCTTAAAGCCGCAGCCTATATCTCAAAACGCCTGTGGCTATTGCCGATTTTAATGGTGGTGCCGGGTGAGTTAATTGATTCGTATGCACCCTATTGGCCACAGTTGCCGATTGGCGAAACCAGCTTTTCGCTGATTTTGTTCCCGTTCATCTTCGGATTCCAGGGACGTTCTCAGCGGACATTGCCGGTTTATCTTTATCCGGTAATTGGCAAAGCCGTTTCAATTTTGGGAGTCAGTATTGTGGTAATCGGCTTGGTTTCCTTGTTATGGGAGCCATTGGCAATTGCTGCACTTGCTGTCGGAGTGATTGGACGCATCGCCATCTCGATTCATTTTGCAGTGAAAGAGCGCAGCGGCAATTACGCCGTTACGCCGCAGTCTCAAGGAGTCATGATTGTAGATGTGCTGCCGGGTTCGCCTGCTGATAAAATGGGCTTGCTGCGCGGAGAAGTAATCCGCAAAGTAAACGGCATTGCTATTGCAAACGAGTCGGAATTGTATGAAGCAATTCAGGTCAATGCGGCACATTGCCGATTAGAAGTGCTGGACCACAACTTGGAAGTGCGTTTGCGTCAGCACGTTATTTTCCGTCATGATCATCATCGATTGGGATTATTAGTGGTCAATTAAGGAGATAACCAAATGGAATCAATGGTAACAAAATTTTTCCTGTCGCTGCTGGTACCAGGATTGCTCGTCATTTTATTCACAAGAGTCACATTCAATCACATTGTTGCATTGATTTTGACTGTGGCACTGATAGCGGCAGCTGTTTATGCGGGTTATACCCATACCTGGCTGCTGTTCGTCGCGAATGCGGCTTCTCTTACCGCCGGGTTCTGGTATTCTACCAGAATGTTCAATCGCAGGAAAAAAGCCGAAACTCATGAAAATGAGTAACGGCTTTTTTTTGTAAATTTAAATAAAGACACTGAATACTGCCAGCACTGCAATAGAACCGAGTACGACGATCATCACATTGGCCCCTGTAAACGCAATGCCAAATGCTGCGAAGGCACCGATGACGCCAAACCAGATGTTTTCCTGTATAAAAAAGATCGCTGGAAAAATCAACGCGCCTAAAACAGCATACGGAATATTGCGCAAGACGTTTTGAACGGGTTCTGGCAACTCCCGGCCTTCCAAAAATGTCAGCGGTATGGCACGGGGGATATAAGTCACCACGGCCATGCCAAGTATCATCCACCAATACCACGAACCCATTACGCTTTCACACCTTTCCGGGAAATCCATTCAATGAAAATCGCTGAAGCCAAAGTCGAAACCATAATGGCCCAGCCTGTGGACAGCCATTCGGTAAAATAAAAGAAGGAATTGACCAGCCCGGCTATCACTGCCAGACTAATTACTTTGCGATTGCCCCGCATCGAGGGCACTAATAAACCGACGAACATGGCATACAGCGCAATAGACATGGAAGCCTGAAGAAATTGAGGCAGGTTGGCCCCGATCAAGTGGCCGACTGCTGTAAAAATGATCCAGCTGCCATAAGCGATGACAATGACACCTGCTGCAAAAGCCGTGCTCAATTTATTGCCTTTTTGAGTAGCCAATACTGAAAAAGATTCGTCCGTAATGCCGAAAGCATAAAGCGCTTTTTTCCAACGGTCATCCGGCTGCATCTTTTCATTGAGTGAAGCTGTCATAAGGAAATGGCGGATGTTGACAATAAAAGTGTTTAAAACAATAACCGCAGGTGCCACTCCTGCTGTAATGAGAGTCAAGGATATATACTGGGCAGCTCCAGCAAAAACAAAGATGCTCATCGCTGTTGCTTCCCATAGTGACAGGCCAGTAGTCTTTGCCAACAAACCAAATGTCAATGCTATCGGAAAATAGCCGATCGCTATACTGGTACCAGCCTTTATGCCGGCTGAAAATTCGCTTCCGCCCATTTTTTTCGCTCCTTATGTATAGGTATTTCCTTTTCCAAACTCAGTGAAAGAGTGTAAAGTAATTATAATAGCATATCATAAAAGCTTTTTAGTTTTGAAGAGCATTTATTAAAATTTTGTATTTTAAAGGACTGAGCTTATGTCGGATTTTTTTTCCATGGAGAATATTGTTGAATTGACCCAGTCCTACCGGGCATTTGGTCCGCTGATCGGCTTCCTGCTGCCGTTCATCGAAGCTTTTCTGCCGTTTCTGCCGTTGTTCGTCTTTGTATTTGCCAATGCAACGGCCTACGGACTTTGGCTGGGCTTTCTATTATCCTGGGGCGGTTCAGTCCTGGGAGCCTATGCAGTATTCTTGCTGGTTCGCAAATATGGCCGGGCGCGACTGATGAACTTTATGACCCGGCATGAAAAAGTGCAAAAATTGATTCATTGGGTCGAGAGGAATGGTTTTGGTCCGCTGTTCTTGCTGCTGTGCCTGCCTTTTACTCCGTCGGCCCTCGTCAACCTGGTCGCAGGCTTGTCGGATATCCGCAAACATTACTACTTGCTGACGGTCATGGCCGGAAAGTTTGTTATGGTATTTACGATTTCGTTTGTAGGCTATGACCTGCGCGCTTTATTTACGCAGCCTGTGAGGACAGCGGTTGTCATCCTTGTCATCATACTGCTGTATGTAATCGGTAAAATTCTTGAAAAACGTTTAAATAAAAAAGTGGAAGCCGATTTTCGATTGGCCAAAGAAGAACGTAAAAAGCAGAAGCAGTAATAGATTATTAGAGTTGGCTATTAACCGCAGTTAATCGTATAATAAGAACAAACGTTCTTATTTGAGGGAGTGATCATGTGTCTTTGCGCATAGTATATGGCAGAGCGGGAGCTGGAAAAACTCGTTTTGTTCAAGATGAAATTGTGGAAGAGCTAAAGCGGCAGGCTGATGGAGAACCGATTTTCCTTATCGTGCCGGACCAGATGTCGTTTTCTACCGAGTATCGCCTTGCAGCGTCCTATGGCATGAATGGCATGATCCGCGCACAGGCGATTACCTTTAAGCGGCTTGCGTGGCGCGTACTTCAGGAAGTCGGGGGCATCAGCAGAAAAGAAGTGGATACATTCGGCTATCGAATGCTGATTCGGAGCCTGCTGGAAGAGCATCGCGACGATTTTCAATTGTTTCGCAGAGCTGCTGGAAAGCGGGGCTTTACCGATCAGATTGAACAACTGGTGAAGGAGTTTGCCCGCTATTGTGTAGACTGCGGGGAATTGAGCTCGATCCGTTCTTCATTAGCGGAGGCAGGCGCACCAAAAACCTTGCTGGACAAAGCGGAAGACCTGGAATTGATCTTGACCGAGATCGAAAACCGTCTGGGCAAAGTATTTGTGGATTCTGAAGGCCATTTAGCCTTATTGAGTGAAAAAATTCCTTATTCCGATTTGGTCAAAACGGCCACGATCTATATCGATGGATTTGTGACATTCACAGCAAGAGAGTATGAAATTCTTTTTGAACTAATGAAACATGCCAAATCAGTGACCATCGCCTTGCCGATGGATGAGCAAACCGACCCGAACGACGAGCAGGCTTTGTTTTACCAGTCCGCCAATACAGCCCGCCGTTTGAGCGAAGAGGCTGCCAAAGAGGGCATCGAGATTGAAAATCCGGTGCACCTTGCTTTGCCGCGCCGTTTTGCTCAACCGGAACTCGAACATATCGAGCGGCATTTTGATGATTATCCATTGCCGAAAATTCAAGGGCATGGCCATGTGTCTTTGGTCGAGTCTTCGAACCGGCGCGCTGAGATGCATTCGGTTGCGCGAAGGATCAGAGATCAAGCGAGGAATGGCCTTCGCTATAGTGAAATTGCCATCCTGTACCGGCAGCCCGAAATTTATGACGAATTGATCAATACCATTTTTCCGCAATATGACATACCGTATTTTATCAGCCAGAAAAAATCGATGCTGCATCATCCCTTGATTGAATTCAGCCGTTCGGTTCTTGAATCCGTCGTCTCCAATTATTCCTATGAGTCCGTGTTCCGGGCCGTTAAAACGGATTTATTTTTTCCATTGGGACCTGTTTCCAAGTGGCGGGAGCGAAGCGATGTACTGGAGAACTTCGTTATAGCCAATGGGATATATGGGGAACGCTGGTTTGAGGAAAAGCGCTGGTTTTACAAGAAATATCGCGGTCTGGAATTTCATACTTCTATACAAACAGATGAAGAATTGGCGGCACAGATGGAGCTTCATGCAGTCCGTGATTTGATCAGGGATCCTTTGGCCGAGTTAAAAGAGCACCTAAAGCATGCGAAAACCGGAAAAGACGTTGCGGAAGCTTTGTTCCTGTTTATCGAGAAAATGGATGTATACGCAAAAATTCAGGCGTTGAGAGAGCGTGAAGAAAATGAGCACCGCCTATTAGCAGCTACTGAACATGAACAGGCTTGGAACCAGTGGATTGGTGTGCTGGATCAGTTTGTGCTGATGTTCGGAGACAAAGAAATCGACTTGGCAACAGCTGTTAAAATTTTGGATGAAGGATTTGAAACATTGGAATTTTCCCGCATTCCGCCTTCGCTGGACCAAGTGACGGTGTCTAAAATCGATTTGGCGCGTTTGATGGACATCAAGTCGGTTTTCGTCATCGGCGCCAATGATGGAGTACTGCCTAAACGGATCGAGCAGGAAGGGATTTTGACCGATACGGACCGGGATTGGTTTGCGCAAATTGGCTTTGAGTTGGCTCCGACGTCGAAGATGCGTTTAATGGATGAAACCTATATGGTATATCGGACATTCACATCTGCCTCGGATTTGCTGACAGTATCATTTCCGATTGCAGATGAAGAAGGAAAAGCGCTGCTGCCTTCTCTTTATATCCAAAAATTGAAGGACATGCTGTCAATCGATCTAATCCCTGCAGTTATCGATCCGGAAGAACTGATGGACGCGTCACCGATGGCTTATATTTCACATCCTCGGGCGACATTGGCTTATTTGGCTTCGCAGATTCGCAGCGGAGACTTGACAGCCGAATGGCGTGCCGTTTTGGACTATTACCGTGAAGATCCGTTTTGGTCTTCTGTCATTGAGCGAATTTTAGCACCGATCAAACCAAACACAGCAGACCCATTGCGCCAAGACATTGCTGAACCATTATACGGCTCTCCCATTTCATCCAGTGTTTCACGGGTTGAAACTTACTACAGCTGCCCATTTGCGCATTATGTTACTTACGGCCTTCGCCTTGAAGAGCGCAGCCAGTATAAATTGGCGGCTCCTGCTATGGGAGATCTTTTCCATGCAGCGATCAAATGGATTTCGGACGAAGTGTTAAGGCTTGGCGTTTCCTGGTCATCTTTAACCCAAACACAATGCCAGAATTTGGCCAAAGAAGCAATTGAACAGTTGTCGCCTTATTTCGTCAATCATATCCTGATCAGCTCACACCGCTACCGCTATATTCAGCACAAGCTGGAGGGCATCATCCGACAGACGGCGTTTATGCTCAGCAAGCACGCCAAAGTGTCCGGATTTGTGCCAGTGGCCTTGGAAGTCGGTTTTGGTCCGCAAGAAACGATTCCACCACTCGATATCCCGTTGAACAACGGCCGTAAGATGAATGTCCGCGGAAGGATAGACCGGATTGATTCAACCGAAATACATGGCAAACCGTATTTGCGTGTGGTCGACTACAAGTCTTCCAAACAGGGGCTTGACCTCAGCAATGTCTATCATGGCCTGTCCTTGCAGACGTTCACGTATCTGGATGTGGCATTGACCCACTCGGACCGCTGGCTTGGCGAGAGAGCGGAACCGGCAGGCGTACTTTATTTCCATATGCACAATCCGATGCTGAAACTGACCAAATTGATGACTGCCGAGGAACTGGAAGAAGAAATGGCCAAATCATTTAAAATGAATGGGTTAGTCGTCGAAGATCCTGAAGTTATTCAAGCGATGGATGACGGAATTGAAGGCTATTCCAATGTCATCCCGGTTCGGCTCAATAAAAGCGGTACGGTGTCCGCTTCCCAGTCGAAAACAGTGGTCAAAGAAGATATGCAGGCGATACGCCGATTTGTCCGGCGCAAGCATCAACATGCCGGCAACGGCATACTGGAAGGCAATACAAGCATCACTCCTTATAAAGTAAAAGAAGATACGCCCTGCCAGTTTTGTTCCTACCGTTCTGTCTGCCAATTCGACCCGGCAGATCCGGAACAAAGCTACCGCAAACTCCCCGCCTTGTCACCGGATAAGGCAGTAGAGTTGATCAGAAAGGAGGCTGCTGACGATGATACCGAAAAAACCGAGTGATGCCACATGGACCGATGAACAATGGCTGGCGATTTGGGCAAAGGGCCAGGACATGCTTGTATCCGCCGCAGCCGGTTCAGGAAAAACGGCTGTCCTGATCAATCGTATGATTGAAAAGGTGTTGGCTGAAGAGGATCCCATTTCGGTGGACGAGCTTTTGGTCGTTACTTTCACCAATGCATCCGCTGCCGAAATGCGCCATCGCATGTCGAACGCGCTGGAAAAAGCGGTGGCAGAAAATCCGGAATCGAGCCACCTCAAAAAACAATTGCGTTTAATCAATAAAGCTCAAATTTCCACCTTGCATTCTTTTTGTCTGCAGGTGGTAAAGCAATATGCTTATTTGCTCGAAATTGATCCGGGCTTCCGGATTGCCGGAGACACGGAGGCAGCCTTGCTGCGGGATGACATACTCGAAGCAGTTCTTGAAAACGCTTATGAGGGTGAAGGGGCGGAAGCAGTATACCGTCTCGCAGACAGTTTTACTTCTGATCGAAGCGACCAAGCCATGGAAGTGCTGCTGAGCAAGCTTTATGACTATTCACGCGTCCACCCTGAACCTGAGGAATGGCTGCAGCAAGTGCCAGCTTTATACGATGTGGCCGAAACTGCTGCTATCGACGAACTGCCATTTATTGGCGACTTAAAACTGACGATAGGACATGCTTTAGAGGAAGCGCTGCAGCTGACCCAGCAAGGACTGCAACTGGCTTTGCAGCCGGATGGCCCATCTTTGCTGGAAGACACGTTCAAGACAGATGCAGAAGTCATCCAAGCTGCCCGCGCTGCTCTGGAAAATTCGTGGGACAGCCTTTATGCTTTTTCAAAACCATTCCAATTCGAAAAAGCAGCTTCTATTAAGAAGGATTCCTGTGATCCTGCAATGGCAGAGGAAGCGAAAGGCATACGCAATGAAGTGAAGAAAATCGTCACAGGTTTGTTCGATGCCTATTTCACTCGCTCGCCAAAGCGGCTTCTCGAAGAGATGCGCGAAATGGCGCCAATGATGAAGACTTTAGTAGAGCTGACGCAGATTTTCGCCGACCAATATAAAGCCTTGAAAATTGACCGGGCATTGGTCGATTTCTCTGATCTGGAGCATTATGCATTGGAAATCCTATCGGATGAAGGCAGGCCTTCCGCCATTGCCAAAGAGTATCAGGATCGATTTAAGGAAGTACTGGTAGATGAATACCAAGATACCAATCTACTGCAGGAAACCATTTTAAACCTGGTGAAGTCCGGTGAAGAACACAACGGCAACTTGTTCATGGTGGGAGATGTAAAACAATCGATCTACCGTTTCCGCCTTGCTGAACCGATGCTGTTTTTAGGGAAGTATGCCCGTTTCCGCCACGATGCCGAATCTACAGGGCTGCGCATCGATTTAAATGCGAATTTCCGAAGCCGCAAAGAAATATTGGATGGCACGAACTATATCTTCTCGCAGATCATGGGGGAGCGGGTTGGGGAAATCGATTACGACGAAGCGGCTGCATTAAAAGCCAAAGCCCCATATCCGGATCATCAGATTCCAATAGAATTAGCATTGATCCACGAGCCGGAAACTGAAGAAGAAGCGGTGGACGAGGATCTGGTTAAATCACAATGGGAAGCACGCTTTATCGCAAAAAAAATAAAAGAAATGATGGACCAGGAAATGCTGGTGAATGACCCCTGGACACAGCAACAGCGAAAATTGGAGTACCGGGATATTGTCGTCCTGATGCGCTCCATGACCTGGTCGGGTGACTTTGTGGACGAATTCAAAACGGCTGGTATTCCGTTATATGCTGAATTGACCGGCGGCTATTTTGATGCGCTTGAAGTGATGATCATGCTCAATACGCTGCGAGTCATTGACAACCCATACCAGGATATTCCACTCGCTTCTGTCTTGCGTGCACCGTTTATCGGATTAAAGGAAAATGAGCTCGCTGAGATCCGGCTGGCCGCACCTCAGGCCACGTTTTACGAAGCAGTGAAAACCTTTATGCGCGCAGGAACAGGCATTGATCCTGCAGCGGCTGAGAAGCTGCAGCGCTTTGTCCTTCAACTGGAAGGATGGCGCAACCAGGCTCGGCGGGGCTCCCTGGCAGAACTGATCTGGCAGGTTTATCTGGATACGAATTATTACGAGATGGCAGGTGCTATGACCAACGGCAAGCAGCGTCAGGCTAATTTGCGCGCTTTGCATGACCGGGCACTGGAATACGAGAAAACTTCTTTCCGCGGATTGTTCCGCTTTTTGCGTTTTATTGATCGGATGCGTGAGCGGGGGGATGATTTGGGAACAGCCAAATCGCTCAGTGAAAAAGAAAATGTCGTTCGTCTTATGACTGTCCACAAGTCGAAAGGGCTGGAGTTTCCAGTAGTCTTTTTTGCAGGCACTGGCCGTTCTTTTAATGAAATGGATTTTCGAAAATCCTATCTGTTCGATCAGGACTATGGATTGGCAGTTAAGGCAGTCAATCCTGATACGAGAATTGAATATACATCTTTGCCTTTCCTCGCAGTCAAGGAAATGAAGCAGCTGCAGATGAAAGCGGAAGAGATGCGGGTGTTGTACGTCGCAATGACACGGGCCAAAGAGCGGCTGTTTTTGACAGCCTCTGTAAAAGACATTGATAAGCTCTTTGAAAAATGGAAAGTAAGCACCAGCGATGTCCGATTGCCGGATTTCATGCGCTCGCGTGTGAAAGGCTATTTGGATTGGATTGGTCCGGCCGTTGCAAGGCATCCGGATGCGGCAGAACATTTGAAAGTTAATGGCCATATTCTCAGCCACTCATCCCGATTTCATATTGAAATTATCGAATCCCAGTCATTGCTTCCAGGAGTTGTGAATTTGGATGAACTGCTGGAGAGAGTGGATTCAAATGAAGATTATCGCCAATTAGTCAAACAGCGATTTAACTTTCAATATCCGCATCAAGCGGCGGTTGAGAAGCGATCCAAACAATCAGTGACAGAAATGAAACGGCTGCAAATGCTGCAGCGTTCGGATGAGCCTGAATCGTTCATTCAAACGGCAAAACCCGAAAGAACGATGCTGCTGCACCGGCCGGACTTCATGATGGACAAGCGGTTGTCACCCGCTGATGTCGGCACCGCTGTCCATGCGGTCATGCAGCATATTCCGCTGGACCGAACGATGGACTCAGCCGAAATAGAAGAATTTATCGAGACGCTGGTAGGGATGGAAATTCTATCGGCTGACGAAGGCAAGGCAGTAAAAGTTGAAGAAATAGAACGCTTTTACGCCAGCAATACAGCGGCCCGCCTGCGATCAGCGAAGCACATCAAAAGGGAAGTCCCATTCACATACGCCAAAGCGGATGCGGAGGGGGATCATCAAATCATTCAAGGAATCATCGATTGCCTGTTTGAGGAACCGGATGGCTGGGTGTTGCTTGATTACAAGACGGACCGTGTGGCACATATCAGTAATATCAGTACGGAAATGAGCGAACGTTATGGTGTACAGTTGACTGTATATCAGGAAGCCGTTGAAGCAATTCTTCGCATCCCGATCAAAGAACGGCTGCTGTATTTGTTTGCGGCAAGCCAAGAAGTAAACATTTAGGAGGATTAATTTGAACTTACAGCCAGTTTTATTAAACGAACGAGTAAAAGCGATTGATTTGATGAGGGGTTTCTCGCTTTTCGGCATTTTGATCATCAATATGCTGGCTTTCCATTCGCCTCTTTCCTATATCGACCCGTATAAATGGTTTGATGGGACTGTGAATGAATGGGTGTACCTGTTCATTGATATTTTCATTCAAGCCAGTTTCTATCCTTTATTCGCGATGTTGTTTGGCTATGGGCTGGCCATGCAATTTATGCGCGCAGAAGCGAAGCAGAGCCCCTTTATGCCAGTGGCTGTAAAGCGCCTGGCAGTTCTGCTGCTGTTTGGCATCGTCCATGCCTTTTTGATTTGGTATGGAGATATTCTGATCACGTACGCCATCATGGGCTTTTTGCTTATCGGGATGATCAGGCTGCCATCGAGCTGGCTGATGGGCTTTGCAGCCATTATTTATGCAGTCCCACACCTGCTGCTATTGGGTGTCATGTTTATAGCCGCGGCCGCAGATCCAAATACGTATGTAGGATACATGGAAATCGAAAGCTCGATCCAATCCTATCAATCCGGCAATTTTGCCGAAATCTTCAGCCAACGCTTAGCGGACTGGACTTACACGAATAATTTGTTCGGCTATATAATTTTGATTGCAACGATTCTGCCGTTTCTGATGATTGGAGCAGCTGCGGCAAAGTGGCGGCTAATTGAGCGGACGCAGGAAAAACGCAAATTGTGGCTGCTGTTAGCTATTGTCCCGTTGTTAGTCGGTTTGCTGTTGAAAGCTGCGCCGTTTTTGTTTGAGCCGAATTATGCCTTTGTCTATCTGCAGGATATTTTCGGTGGGCCGCTTGTAGCAGTTGGCTATGCGGCAATAATCGCTTTGCTGGCACAAAAAACGAACATACAGAAGCTGTTGTCTCCAGTAGCGAAAGTGGGACGGATGTCGCTGACAACCTATATTATGCAATCCATCTTGGCCACGCTGATTTTTTATTCGTACGGGTTTGGCCTCTATGGTCAAGTGGATTTGCTTACGGGAACATTGATTGCCATCGGAATTTTCGTTGTTCAGCTGATTTTTGCAGAACTTTGGTTTGAAAAATTCTCAAGAGGCCCGCTTGAAAGCCTCTGGAGAAAATGGACATATGGAAATAAATTCGAAAAAACTAACAATTCAAAACCCTGAATGTGTATAATGAATTCAATCAAAGAAAAGGAGTGTTTGACGAATGAAGCTGTTATCATTTCGCTATGAAGGAAAAGAAGGATTCGGACCAAAGGTTAAAAAGGAAGAAGCTGTATGGGATCTGCTTGCTATCCAACAGCAATTAGAGGTCCTTCCTGCATTCCCGGCACAATTGATAGAAGGAATTCCGCAAGGACTGGAGTTTGTCGAACAAATTCGTAAATTGACGGAAGCTGCTGTTCAGTCTGACCGCTCTGAAGAATTCAAACACTCTTTTTCAGAAATTGAATGGTTGTCTCCGATTTCAAGAACTCCCAAGAATATTATTTGCATCGGAAAAAATTACGCGGATCATGCAAAAGAGATGGGCGCAGAAGCTCCAGTAGATTTGGTGGTTTTTACCAAATCGCCTACTTGTATTTCAGCGGACGGAGAAACTGTCTCTGTTCACAGTGATTTGACCGATTCATATGATTATGAAGGCGAGCTGGCTGTCATAATAGGCAAAGCCGGCCACAAAATACCTAAGCAAATGGCTTATGACTATGTTTTTGGCTATACCATCGCAAATGATTTGACTGCACGGGACCTGCAGGAAAAGCATCAGCAGTATTTCCTAGGGAAAAGCTTGCCGGGTTCATGTCCGATAGGTCCTTATATTGTGACAAAAGATGAAATTCCGCAAGCACAAAATCTGTCAATTGTGACAAAAGTGAACGACGAAGTACGCCAAAACGGCAACACAGAAAACATGATCCGCCGCGTGGATGATCTGGTGGCGGAAGTTTCAAAATATATTGCTTTGGAACCAGGTGATGTTCTGCTTACTGGAACACCTGCTGGAGTCGGGAAAGGCTTTAATCCGCCAAAATTCCTGAAAGCTGGAGACACTATCAAAGTATCAATTGAATCCATCGGTACTCTCGTCACACATTTGTCATAAGATAGGAGCTCTTCCGACTGTCCAACTTGTGATAAACTGGAAAGGACTTTATTAGAAGAGGTGAGCTTTTGGATATTTTTACACAGACTACACATTTACACATCACGACGTGGGTCGTTGCAGTCATCTTGTTCTTGATCGCTGCATTTATGCAGCGCGATAGCAAAGGCCGTAAAATTCTGCACATGGTCTTGAGATTGTTCTACGTTTTGATCATTATTACAGGGCTTACATTGTTCATCGAATGGTCTTCTTCAGATCCAATGCTGTACGGCATCAAATTCCTGTTGGGAGTTTTGACAATCGGAATGATGGAAATGGTTTTGGTCCGTTCGAAAAAACAAAAACCGGTTACGATGTTTTGGGCATTGTTTGCAGTATTCTTGTTTGCAACAATGTTCATCGGTTTTATGTTGCCGATCGGAATGGATTTCTTTTAAAGAAATCAGGCAGGTGTGCATCCAGCACCTGTTTTTTTTATGTTTTGAAATAGTATAATTTGCGCTTTTCGTTGTCCAGACTCCAGCGCCCAGCTCTTCGGGTCATAAGCCAACCCAGCTGTGTGGCTAAAACATGCCACTTCGCTGGTCTGTCTTATGCCCGTCAGAGCTAAACGGGCGCTTACGCTTTTCTGTGTCCAGACTCCAGCTGCCAGATTCTGGGGTCATAGGCCGCTCTGGCTGTGCTGCTAAAAACATGCCGCTTCGCCGGAGCGTCTTATGCCCGTCGGACCTACACGGGCGCTTGCGATTTTCTATGGATTTTCACAGTTTAGACGAAACTCCGGCAAGTCGCTGCCGAAACTTGAACTTAACATGGCGGCGGTAGCTGGAGTTTGATAAAATTAACCGGGTGGAACGCAATAACAACCTCATTGAAGGAGGATTTCAGATTGAAGGCAAAATGGATTTCAAGCATCATAACGGGCGCACTGCTGCTGACACTTGCCAATCCGGCATTTGCTGCTGACGAGCGCGATTTGGAAGATGAGCTCATCTATGATGTGCTGGTTGACCGTTATTTCAACAAAAAGATCGACAATGATTATGAAGTGAATGCTATAGACCCTTCGAGTTTTAACGGGGGCGATTTTGATGGCATGGCCAGTGAACTATTATTTGTGAAAGAAATGGGCTTTACCGCTCTTTCAATAGGATCTGTGTTTTCGACAGCTACATATGATGGGAAAAGTGTATTGGACTATACCGAATTTGAGCGCCATTTTGGAACAGAGGAAGAGTTCCAAACATTGGTAGCCGAGATTCATGATCAGGATATGAAAGTGATTGTGGATGTCCCAACGCAGCAAGTAAATGAAGATCATGTTTGGACAGCGGAAAATCCGGAATGGTTTGCGGAAAATGAAGACGGCAGCCTCGCTTTGGATACAGCGAATTCAGAAGTCCAAGAAGCGCTGATTTCTACATTTTCGGAATTCAGCGAAACCTATCAGATTGATGGGTTCCGGCTCCAGAATGCAGACCAGCTGAATCCGGATTTTGTCCTTGCTTTTTCCGAAGCTATTAAAGCTGTTCGGGACAGCTATATCCTAAGCGACCGTGAAATGCCGGAAACGCCTGGTTTTGATGCTGTCGTCTTGCCAGGGGTGGAGGAAACTCTTCGTGCGGCCTATAAGAATTTTGATCAGGATTTAACGGAGATTTCTTCTATTATGGAAGAAAGCGAAGACAGCCTGATTCAAGTGGATTCTTTAATAGGATCACGGTTTACGGCGGATATCGTCGCAGAAAATGGATTTCCACCGACACGCTGGACTCTGCTGTTGACACAGTTATTGACAATGCCTGGAATACCAGTCGTCCAGTATGGCTCCGAATCTGCAATGAATGGGACAGAATTGCCAGAATCGCATCAAATTTTGGATTTGGCTGTAGACAAAGAACTGGTTGACCATATTACAGATTTGACATCCTTGCGCAATTCATCTGAAGCATTGCGGTCGGGTGAATTGGAAATGCTGCATGATGAAGATGGCTGGCTGGTCTACAAACGTTCCAATGACGAAGAAACCTGGATTGTTGCGATTAACAACTCTTCTTCGACAAAGAGCATTAACCTGTCTGCTGACACCATTGGTGATGGCCAGGAGCTTCGCGGTTTATTTGAAAGCGACATTATCCGCCAGGAAGACAACGGGGAATACCGTATAACGCAAGACCGTGAAATTGCGGAAGTCTTCCATGTGACGGAAGAAACTAAACTCAATACGGCCTATATTGCAACTCTTGCAATCATGTACGTCGTGTTTATGCTGTTCCTATGGGTCGTTTGGCGTAAAGGCAAGCAGCGCAAAGCAGACGCCGCAGCAAAAAAAACAGCCGGAAAAACGGTGCAATAGTTTCTCAAAACAAAACAGGCAAAGAAAAAGCAAATCGCTTTTTCTTTGCCTGTTTGCATATGGTTACTTTTCAATAATCGCCTTATAGCCAATCATGTTGATTGGATCTTTAGGTGAAGAATAGGGAGGGGCATAACAAAGCTCCAATGCCTGCAAATCGTCGACTGTCAGCCCTGCGTATATGGCTGTTACGATGACGTCGATGCGTTTGTCAACACCTTTTCCGCCAATGCACTGTGCACCCAGGATTTTGCGGGTCTTTGGATCATAATGGACCTTTAATGTTATTTTTGAATGCTCGGGATAATAACCGGCATTGGAGTTGCCTGTATGAACAACAGTGGCAAAATCCAGTTTTTTGTCGGTAATCGCCTTTTCGTTCAATCCGGTCATTGCGGCAGTCAACGAGAAAACCTTTAAAACAGAAGTTCCAAGCAATCCTTTTTTCGCTATTTTGTCTCCCATCAAATGGCGGGCAGCGATAAATGCCTGCCGGTGGGCAGGAGAAGCGAGTGGAACTCTTTTCGGATCACCGGTTACCATATCGAAATTTTCAGAAGCGTCGCCGATAGCATAAATGGATGGATCATTAGTCTGCATGAACTCATTGGTTCTGATGCCGCCAGTTTCACCAATGTTCAATCCGGCATTTTCAGCAAGCTCTGTATTTGGTTTTAAACCGATGCTCATAATAATGAAATCAGCCTGGAGCTCGATGCCATTTTCCAGCTTGATGGATTTGCCTTCGGTTTTTTCAATTGCAGTTCCGGTAATCAGCTTAACGCCGTGAAGCGCTAGTTCTTTTTCGATGATCAACGAAATATCGGTATCCAAAATGGACATAATGGTGGGCGATTTATGCACCAGCGAAACGTCCAGGCCAAGGTTTTTCAGGTTTTCTGCCATTTCAAGGCCAATAAAACCGCCGCCAGATACAACGCAGCTTTTCGGCTGCTGGGATTTGATAAACTGGTCGATCTTTTGCATATCTCCATAACTGCGCAAAGTGAACGTTTTTGAGGAATTCAGCCCTTCAATGTCCGGTACAATGGCGGAACCCCCTGGAGCTAGGATCAACACATCGTAAGGCTCTTCAAATAATTCCCCAGTTTCGATGTTTCGGACATGGACTGTTTTTGTTTCCCGTTTGATTTTTAACACTTCATGACGCAATTTCACATCAATATCCCGTTTGGTTTTAAACTGCTCAGGATCTGCCATGATGAGGGAACGTTCGTCTTCAATGACATCGCCAATCACGTAAGGCGTTCCGCATGCTGCGTAAGACATTGTGGAATCGCGGTCAAACACAACGATGTGCGCTTGCGGATCATAAAATCGGATTTGTCCAGCGGCTGTCGCGCCCCCACCTACTGCGCCTATAATGACAATTTTTTTCAAAGTCCAATCAGCTCCTAGTCAATCTGATTAAAGAAGAATAAAGCCAAAGTTCCGGGTCCGGTATGGGCGGCAATAACGGAACCAATCATATGGATTTCGACACTTTGTGGGTGAAAGTTTTCTTCGATTTCCTGTTTCAGGGCATTGGCGAACTCTTCGTCGTCTCCGTGGCTGATGGCAATGGTCTGCTGATCCAGCTGGTTTCCGCGTTCTTTCATAAGTTCGATCATCCGTTTGATGACTTTCTTTCGCCCGCGCAGCTTTTCGATGGGCACCAATTTGCCTTCTTCTACATGAAGCAATGGCTTAATATTCAGTAAGCCTCCGACAAATGCACTTCCTTTGGAAATGCGTCCGCCCTTGGCCATATAGTCCAGATCTTCTACGGTAAAGAGGCTTTCCAGATGGTCAGCCATAAAGCGTGTCTTTTCAATTATTTTGTCCAGCGGCTGTCCGGCGGCACGCAATTTTGCCGCTTCTTTTACCAACAGTCCATAACCGAGTGAAGCGGCTTTCGAATCCAGTATAGTCAGCTTTAAATCCGGATATTCTTCGCGCACCTGATCTGCCACCATCACGGCTGTACTATAAGTGCCGGACAGTTCAGAAGAAAAGGCGATATAATAGCCTTCATCGGCGTCTTTTGCAAGCTGCTCAAAAGCGGTCAGCATCTCTTCAGGTGAAACCTGCGATGTTTTTGGATGGCTTCCTGCACGAATCGCATCAAATACTTTGATAGACTGAATGCCTCTAATATCCTCAAAATCCTGGTCTCCAATATGAACGCGAAGCGGGAACAAAACAACATTTTCATTTTCAAAAAAATCCTTCGGCAGGTCTGATGCGCTGTCAGCGAATAATCTCATAAGTAATCCCCCCTTTTTAAAATTTACAATTTCAACCGGTCAATCAGCAATTCAGCAATGCCATCCTCGTTATTCGTTAGCGTGATTTCATTGGCAATATTTTTTAAGGGATCAATCGCATTGCCCATCGCCACTCCAACTCCTGCAAAATCAATCATTTCAAAGTCGTTGTCTTCGTCACCGAAAGCGATGATATTTTCTCTAGAAATACCAAGGGACTTGGAAACGCGGTCTAAACCGACTGCTTTGCTCATGCCGCTTTTGACAATTTCGATAACATGCCAAGGAGCTCCCCAACGGCGATGATCAATCACTTCCGCATGGACCGATGACAGGTGGTCGTGTATTTCCTGCACCCGCTCAAAAGGCGCGTGGATCAAAATGGATGTTGGATCTGTCTTTAAGTAGTTTCGCAAATCACCTGTAGTAATGGTCGGATCGCCAAAACGGAAAATATCCATCAGTTTTTCGTCGTGGTGATGGACATAAACATCATCGAGAACTTCGGCAACAATATTGTGGAAATCATAATCATGCATAGACTCCACAACTTCGTGGACCACATCCAATCCGATTGGATTATGATGTGTACCCCAGTGACGGTTGGTCGGGTGGTGGACAAACGCACCATTAAAGTTAACGATTGGCGTCGTCAATCCCAGTTCCTTATAATAGGTTTCACTTGAACGGTATGGCCGGCCAGTAGCAATCATCACCTCATGTCCTGCTTGAATTGCTTTATTTAAAGTCAGTTTCGTTTTGGGAGAAATGACTTTTTGGTCTGTCAATAAGGTTCCATCCAAATCAAGAACGATTAAATGCTGTTTCATAAAATAGCCGTCTCCTTTCTATCTATTACTAGTGTAGCGATAAAGCACAGGATTCGTCAAAAAATCTTGAGGAAATCTAAAAACGTGAACTGGAAAAGAATTGGTGATTGCCGGATTTCTGGAAGATTGGTAGGATAAATAATGAAGGAAGTGAATCTAGTTGAGAGTCCAACGACAAATGTGGGGACACATCCCCTTGCTGCATATAACTCCTGATCAGGGAGCGGAAACCGCATTGCCGACGGTTGTTTTTTTTCATGGCCATATGAGCGCCAAAGAACATAACTTGCATTATGCCTATCAATTGGCCGAAAAAGGGCTGCGGGTGATTTTGCCGGATGCGCTTTTACACGGGGAACGAAGTGAAGGGTCGGATGAAGTTCAAATAAGTCTGCGGTTTTGGGAAATTGTGCTGACCTCCATAGAGGAGCTGGCAATTTTGCACAAAGAATTGCATGAGCAAGGACTGGTCGCTGGCGAACTTGGAGTAGGAGGAACTTCAATGGGCGGCATCACTACTTTGGGTGCGATGACTGTTTATCCATGGATTCAGGCGGCGGCAGTAATGATGGGTGCAGGGAATTATGTGGAACTGGCGCAGGCGCAAATGGCTCAATACGAATCAAGAGGATTCCAGCTACCGATCAGTGCGGACGAACGCGAGCGCATGTTGTCGACTTTAGCTATTTTCGACAGTGGAAAAAATCAGCCGAAATTCAACGGCCGTCCGATTTATTTCTGGCACGGGGAACAGGACGTGACAGTGCCGTTTGAGCCAACTTATCGTTTGTTCAAAGAACTCAAAGAACAATACAAAGCGATGCCGGAAAATATTGTATTTGCCCGTGAAAGAGAAGCAGGGCATGCTGTCAGTCGAAAAGGAATGCTCGAAGCGACAGAGTGGCTCGCGAAACACTTGAAGACAGAGTAAGCGTGTCAATTTCAATTCCAGCCAAAGTTTGATAAGATGGTATTACTAGTAAAGGGAGGGATTTTGAATGGATCAAGATATGAAAGACAGCATGATGGGTGCATTAGAGACAGTAATCGATCCCGAATTGGGAGTTGACATTGTCAATCTCGGGCTTGTATATGATGTAATGGTAACAGAAGATGGCTTTGCTGTAGTAACGATGACGTTGACGTCAATGGGTTGCCCAATGGGACCTCAAATCGTAGAAATGGTCAAATCTGCTTTGTACGAACTGCCTGAAGTGGAAGAAGTCGATGTTAAAATCGTTTGGACGCCAGTGTGGGGCAAAGATCATATGTCACGCTATGCAAAAATGGCGCTTGGCGTCAGATAACCAACAGTAAAAACCTTGCCGGAGTTGAACCCGGCAAGGTTTTTTTAGTATATTTTTGCGGAGATCCTCAAAAAACGCTCGCCTGAAGCGATTTTCTCATCCTGCAGTTCAAATCCTCAAAACAAAAAAATAAATTCATAATAATTGCTTATTCCTGATAATTTAACTATAATTTAATTAGTCAAAGATAGTCAAACTAATTGGAAGGTGTGGTTGGTATGGTTCAATTTCCAAATAACACAGAACAAAAATCCCCATTGGAGCAGTTTGGCCGCAACATGGTCGAACAGGCACAATCCGGAAAAATGGATCCAGTCATTGGCCGCGACCAGGAAATCCGCAACGTCATCCGAATCCTGTCACGGAAAACGAAAAACAACCCCGTGCTGATCGGAGAACCTGGCGTCGGCAAAACAGCAATTGTCGAAGGGCTGGCACAACGGATTGTCCGCAATGACGTACCGGAAGGGTTGAAAAACCGGACCATTTACGAACTGGACATGAGTGCCTTGATCGCCGGCGCCAAATATCGTGGGGAATTCGAAGAGCGTTTAAAAGGCGTCTTGAAACAGGTGAAAGACAGCGAAGGACAGATCATCCTGTTTATTGATGAAATTCACACCATTGTTGGAGCCGGTAAAACAGAAGGTGCGATGGATGCAGGGAATATGCTGAAACCGATGCTTGCACGAGGAGAATTGTATTGCATCGGGGCGACTACGTTGGATGAATACCGGATGCATATTGAAAAAGATCCGGCTTTGGAACGCCGTTTCCAGCAGGTGATGGTGCGCGAGCCTTCGGTGGAAGATACCGTATCCATTTTACGTGGTTTGAAAGAACGCTTTGAACTTCACCACGCTGTCCGGATTCATGACCGGGCGATTGTAGCTGCGGCTGCGATGTCTGACCGCTATATTACCGAGCGCTTTTTGCCGGATAAAGCCATCGATTTGATCGATGAGGCTTGTGCCATGATCCGCACGGAAATCGATTCGATGCCGCAGGAACTTGATGAAGTGACGCGCCGTCTTATGCAGCTCGAGATTGAAGAGCAGGCTCTGATGAAAGAAAAAGATGCAGCAAGCAAAGCCAGATTAGAAACCTTGCGTGGAGAAATCACAGAGCTTCGAGACTCTTCCGCAGATATGAAAAATCAATGGACTGAAGAAAAAGAGTCATTGAAAAAAATTCAGGAAAAACGCGAACAGCTGGACCAGTTCCGCAGACAGCTGGAAGATGCCGAAAACCGGTACGACTTGAACGCCGCAGCTGTTTTGCAGCATGGCAAAATTCCTGAGCTCGAAAAAGAACTGCAGTCTTTGGAAGCGGATCTTGAAAAAGAAGGTGCTGAACGCTTGCTTCGTGAGGAAGTTACCGAAGAAGAAATTGCAGGCATTGTCGCAAGATGGACGGGTATACCGGTGACGAAACTAGTGGAAGGCGAGCGGGACAAGTTGCTGCGTTTAGGCGATACTTTGAAAAAACGTGTAATTGGCCAGGACCAGGCAGTCGAACTGGTAACGGAAGCAGTATGGAGAGCGCGCGCCGGCATCAAAGACGAAAGAAAGCCAATCGGTTCGTTCATTTTCCTTGGTCCTACTGGCGTCGGCAAAACGGAATTAGCCAAAGCACTGGCAGCAAACTTGTTTGATTCGGAAGATCATTTTATCCGGATCGATATGTCCGAGTACATGGAGAAACACAGCGTCTCCCGTTTGGTCGGAGCGCCCCCGGGATATATCGGCTACGAGGAAGGCGGGCAGCTGACAGAAGCAGTGCGCCGTAATCCCTACTCTGTCGTGCTGCTGGATGAAATTGAAAAAGCACATCCGGATGTTGCCAATATCCTGCTGCAGATTCTGGATGATGGGCGCATCACCGATAGCCAGGGACGGCTGGTCAACTTCTCGAACACCGTAGTGATTATGACTTCCAACATCGGATCTGCTTACATCAGTGATGCCAGCAGCGAACATGATATTGAAGATATTGTCATGAGTGAACTGCGGAAGCACTTCAAGCCAGAACTTTTAAACCGCATTGACGATATCGTCATTTTCCATGCGCTCAATAACACTCATTTTTATGGCATAGCGAAGAAAATGATTGCGGAACTTGCTGCCCGCATCAGCCAGCAGCAAATCAAGCTGACAGTGGATGATTCGGTTATCAGTTACATTGTTGAAGCCGGAACCGATCCGGTCTTTGGAGCGCGTCCGTTAAAACGTTTTATTCAGCGCAATATCGAAACAAACATTGCCCGTGAACTGATCAAAGGCGGGATTGTGGCCCATACGGAACTGGAATTGACGATGGATGACAACAAACAAATCATTATCAACAAAAAAGAAGCGTAATCCGGATTTCCGGATTACGCTTCTTTTTTGTATTAATGTTTTTCAGGAGCAGGACCTTCTGGGATAATAGCTGACATCACAAAAATCAGAATGGAAACCGCAACTGAAATGTAAACGCCGATCATGAAATCGAAAGGTACGTTCTGTACTGCACTTACCACGTAGTTTACCAATGAAATCAATAAGAATGACCATAAAAATGTTCCAATATATTGCATCTAGTTTCACCTCTACATAGAATATCTAGATTAATCATAGCATAAGCCTTAACAGACAGAAAGAAAGATTCCGTAGATTGAAGATTTTTTGTCGGAATTATGTCAGTTAGTTGAAATAAGCTATCCAGTGGCGTATTATTAACACCAGGTACTAATATATGATGATAATTGAAATGAGGGATAGAAGATGAATGCTGGAATAATCGGTTTGGGCAGATGCCTGCCGGAAGATAGATTGACGAACTTTCAATTAGAGCAGCGCATGGATACTAGCGACGAGTGGATCCGTACAATGACAGGCATAGAAGAACGCCGCATTGCGAAAGACGATCAGGACACTTCCGACATGTCACGGGATGCTGCAAAAAAAGCGATTGAAGATGCTGGCATTGATCCTGCTGAAATCGGTTTGATCTTAGTGGCGACAGTTACGCCTGACCAGCCATTTCCATCAATGGCTTGCGTCATCCAGCAGGAAATTGGCGCTGTCAACGCAGCTGCTATGGATATTTCAGCTGCATGTGCAGGGTTCATGTATGGAGTCATTACCGCCAAACAGTTCATCGATTCTGATGTTTATAAATATGTGTTAGTTGTCGGCGTCGAAAAACTATCGAAAATCACCAATTGGGAAGACCGCAACACCGCTGTCCTTTTCGGTGATGGCGCCGGGGCTGCAGTCATCGGCAAAGTTTCGGAAGGCCGTGGAATTCTGTCTTTTGAACTTGGAGCTGACGGTTCTGGTGGGAAGCACCTTTATCAGGACGAAAAAGACCACTTGCAGATGAACGGCAGAGAAGTATTCAAATTTGCTGTACGCCAGATGGGTGAGTCAGCAATAAACGTGATTGAAAAAGCAGGAATGCAAAAAGAAGATGTCGATTTTTTGATTCCTCATCAAGCTAATATCCGCATCATGGAAGCATCCAGAGAACGCTTGGGTCTTCCGGTTGAGAAAATGTCAAAAACGATTCATAAATATGGCAACACTTCAGCAGCGTCCATTCCGATTTCTCTAGTAGAAGACGTCGAAGAAGGCCGCGTGAAAGACGATGATGTTATCGTTATGGTCGGCTTTGGCGGCGGATTGACATGGGGCGCAATTGCTATGAAGTGGGGCAAATAATCAGATATGCGAAAGGAAGAAGATAGAATGGAAAATCGCCGTGTAGTTATTACAGGAATTGGTGCTGTAACACCTTTGGGAAATAATATTGAAACCACATGGGAAGCCATAAAAAATGGTGAATCCGGTGTTGGGCCATTAACTAGATTGGATGCAGATTTGTACTCAGCGAAAATTGCAGCAGAAATAAATGACTTTTCGATAGAAGATTATATTGAAAAGAAAGATGCGCGGAAAATGGACCGATTTACGCATTATGCGCTGGCTGCGTCTATTATGGCGATGAAAGATGCGAATCTTGAGTTGGATGACAAAACAGCGTTGCGGACCGGTGTTTGGATCGGTTCGGGAATTGGTGGAATGGAAACCATCGAAAACCAGATGAACGTACTGAATACGAGAGGTGTTCGGCGCATCAGTCCTTTCCTGATTCCAATGATCATTCCGGATATGGCGTCCGGCCAAGTATCGATTTACTTTGGTGCGAAAGCCATCAACTCTTGTTCGGTGACAGCTTGTGCTTCAGGCACAAACTCGATCGGAGATGCCTTTAAGGTGATTCAGCGCGGAGATGCAGACGCCATGATTTCTGGTGGAGCAGAAGCGCCGATTACTCAATTATCAGTAGCTGGATTTACAGCCAATACAGCATTGACAACAAATCAGGATGCAGCTACAGCATCCCGCCCGTTCGATAAGAACCGGGATGGTTTTGTCATTGGTGAAGGTGCGGGAATCGTCATCCTTGAAGAATATGAACATGCAAAAGCACGCGGTGCTAAAATGTATGCCGAAGTTGTCGGCTATGGTTCAACTGGAGACGCTTATCATATTACAGCTCCTGCTGAAGGTGGGGAAGGTGCAGCCCGTGCAATGGCACAAGCACTGGCAGATGCTGGTGTTGAAACTACAGAGGTTGGATACATCAACGCTCACGGAACAAGCACACCATATAATGATTTATATGAAACAATGGCTGTTAAAACAGTATTTGGCGAGCACGCTTATAAGCTGGGAATGAGCTCGACAAAATCCATGACCGGCCATTTGCTCGGAGCTGCCGGCGGAGTCGAAGCGATATTCACTGCCCTGGCATTGCAGGAAGGCATCATGCCGCCAACAACAAATTATGAAACGCCTGATGAGCAATGTGATTTGGATTATGTTCCAAACAAAGCACGTAAAGCGGATCTTAAATTCGCCATGAGCAATTCATTAGGATTTGGCGGACATAATGCATCTTTGGTATTCAAAAAGATTTAAAGAGTAACAGGAGCAAATGGCAAGCTGCGGAAATAATCCGCTGCTTGCCATTTTTATATTCATGAAAGTAAATGATTAGGGAATAAACCCATAATTTTATAAAAATTGAAAAAGTTTTCCGATTATTCTTTGTCTTATGTTATCCTAAATTAGAGAGGCAATAGTATTGAGGTATTTGGATGGATAATTCAAGTTATATGATTAATAACTCCTATTATTGCGGATTGTTAAAGGACAAGTATTTATGTCTAAAATAAAAAGCTCTCAAAATGCTGATTCTTCAGCGTTCTTTCAAAGAAATACGAACTTTGTACGGCTTGATTTTTTGGAAAATTAAAAATAATATTGTTTTTGTAATTTTATTGTAATAAAATTAATAGGAGAGACTATTATTTAAAAAAAGTATAGTTGCTTATGTGAAATTTTTACATAAGTGAAAACTTACAGTTTTTACTTTATTTTTTTAAATTGATAAGTCTGAAGATTGAATTTTTATGATGTGCCGGCTGCAAAAGTGAGTTATCAAATTACCAGAGAATAGCTATAAGTTGAGGGGGATAAATGTGAGTGAAGTTTTGCTTGACATCAAAAATCTAAAAACGTCCTTTCGAATAAAAGATCACCATTATGCTGCTGTCGATGATGTAACGTTAACAGTCAAAAAAAATGAAGTGTTAGCAATTGTTGGCGAGTCAGGTTCTGGTAAAAGTGCATTTGCCTTTTCCATTATGGGACTGCACACAAGAGCCAAAATTGAAGGGGAAATCAATTACAAAGGCAGTAATTTAGTTCAAGCAGGCCCCAATCAAATGAAAAAACTGCGGGGCAAAGAGATGGGGATGATCTTCCAGGATGCCCTTTCTGCGCTGAATCCGCTTATGGTAGTAGGTGCCCAAATAGATGAGGCGATTTTCCTCCATAACCCAAAAAGCTCCAAGAACCTGCGGAAACTGCAGGTCATTAATTTGCTGAACCAGGTCGGCATTCCCCGACCCGAAAAAACCTATCATCAATATCCACATGAGCTTTCTGGAGGAATGCGGCAGCGTATTGTAATTGCAATGGCAATTTCAAATCAGCCAGAACTGCTGATTGCAGATGAGCCGACTACTGCTCTGGATGTGACAATCCAATCGCAGATATTGGATTTGATAAAAGAATTGAAAGAAACCATCCATGCTGGAATTATTCTGATCACCCATGATTTAGGGGTAGTAGCGGAAATGGCAGATAGGGTAGCGGTTATGTACGCAGGGCAAATTGTGGAAATCGCGGATGTTTATACGTTGATGGAAAATCCGCAGCATCCGTATACACGATCTCTTTTAAATTCAATCCCGACATTAAATGATGTAAAAGAAGAACTTCACGTAATACAGGGCGTCGTTCCATCGCTCCAGAATTTGCCGAGAACCGGATGCCGGTTCGCTTCACGAATTCCTTGGATCGAGGAATCTGAGCACGAGGCTTCACCGGAACTCCACGAAATTAGTCCTGGCCATTATGTGCGCTGCACTTGCTACAAGGACTTTTACTTCCCAGAACAAGCCGAGGAGGAGCGCAATTATGTCGCTAATTGAAGTTGAAAATCTGAAAGTTCACTTTCCGGTGCGCGGAGGTGTCTTTCAGACAGTTAAAGATCATGTGCGTGCGGTGGATGGCGTCTCGTTTTCGATTGAGCAGGGCCAGACTTATGGGCTGGTTGGTGAATCCGGATCAGGAAAAACGACGACAGGCCGCGCAATTATTGGATTAAATGATATAACTTCAGGAAAAGTCATGTTCGAAGGCAGAGATTTGGCTTCTGTCAGCAAAAAAGAATATATCGATGTGCGAAAAGATATTCAAATGATTTTCCAGGATCCTTTTTCATCACTGAATCCCAAAAAACGGGTGGCGGATATTGTAGCTGAGCCGCTTCGCAATTATGAAAATCTATCTCCTAAAGAAGAGCGTGTCCGTATTCAGGAGCTGATGGAGTTAGTGGGACTAAGTCCTGAATCCATCTATAAATACCCGCACGAATTCTCGGGAGGGCAGCGGCAGCGGATTGGCATTGCCCGTGCAATTGCGCTCAACCCGAAATTGATTATTGCGGATGAGCCGGTTTCAGCTTTGGATGTATCTGTACAGGCCCAGGTACTGAACTTTATGCGAGAAATTCAAAAAGAACTGAACTTGACGTATTTATTCATCAGCCATGATTTGGGCATCATCCGCCATATGTGTGATCACATCGGCATTATGTATAAAGGGCGATATGTTGAACACGGCACTTCGGAAGAAATTTTTACGAATCCTCAGCATATTTATACGAAGCGTTTGATAGCGGCCATTCCAGACAGCAATCCACGGAATCGCGAAATGCATTATGAAAACCGCAAATTAGTAAAAACCGAATATGACAAGCTGGAAAAAGACTTTTTTGATGAAGAAGGTTTGCCTTTCTCGTTAAAATCAATTTCAGCTACCCATCAAGTAGCATTGCCTGAGAGAGGTTGAATGGTATGTGGAAATTAATTGTACGAAGAACGCTTATAACCATCCCGCAAATTATTGTCTTAAGTATTTTGGTCTTTATTTTAGCTCAGGCTATGCCTGGTGATGCATTGACCGGGCTGATCGATCCAAATATCGATCCCGCTACCATTGAAGCGATGAGAGAACGGCTCGGCTTGAACAATCCCTGGTATGTACAGTATATCGATTGGGTTAAAGGCGTCCTGCAAGGGGACTTCGGACAATCTTTCCGCTTTAAGATGCCTGTATCCGAACTGATCGGTGAACGCATGATCAATACATTGTGGCTGTCTTTAGCTACTTTGATCCTGACTTACTTGATCGCCATCCCACTTGGCATCATCAGCGGCCGCTTTAACGATACATGGTTAGACCGTGCCATCACTGGCTATACGTACATCGGATTTGCAGCTCCATTATTTATTTTTGCTTTGGTTATGCTGTTCATTTTTGGATTCCAGCTCGGCTGGTTCCCAACTAGCGGCAGTGTCGCACCAGGCACAGAGCCTGGAACTTTTGCCTATTTTATCAGCAAACTCAACCATTTATTATTGCCGGCATTGTCGATGGCATTGATCACGACGGTTTCTACAGTCCAGTATTTGAGAAGTGAGATCATTGATACAAAACAAAAGGATTTTATCGTAACTGCCCGTGCCAAAGGTTCTTCCGAATCAAGGGTTTATAATCGCCACGTATTGCGGAATTCCCTGCTTCCAATCGCAGCTTTTTTCGGCTATGAGATTACCGGTTTGATTGGCGGGACCATATTCATCGAAAATATTTTTGGCTACCCAGGTATGGGTGAATTGTTCCTTTCTTCCATCAGTTTACGTGATTACAGCGTAATGACGGCTCTAGTCCTGTTGTTCGGACTTGCAGCAATTATTGGTGCATTGTTATCTGATATTATCTTGAGTTTAGTCGATCCACGTATCCGGATTAAATAATAAATGACAATTTTGAGGTGTAAATATGAGAATTGATAAAGACAGCGGAGCACAAATACCGGATGTAAGCCTCGGCAAAAGCCCATCCGGATTTAGTATATTACTAAGAGAGTTAATTCGGGACAAAATTGCATTTGGTTCTCTCCTGTTCTTGTTCCTGATCATTATCGGTGTTTTCGGTACATCCATCATCATGGACCAGTCCGAAATCATTAAAGTCGACCTTTTTGCTCTTTATGAACCGCCGTCGGCCACTTATTGGCTGGGCACTGACTATGGTGGACGCGACATTTTTGGCCAATTGATCATTGGAACGCGCAATTCATTGGCTATCGGCTTTTTAGTTACTCTATTGACAGGAATCATCGGTATATTGGTCGGGCTGATTTCTGGATATTACGGCGGCACAGTGGACAATGTTTTCATGCGTTTCGTCGACTTCTTCATGGTATTGCCAATTTTGATGATTGTTATCGCATTCGTAACAGCTGTACCTGGATACAGCATCGTATCCTTTTCGTTAATCATGACAGCTTTCTTATGGATGGGAATTGCGAGGCTGATCCGTTCAAAAGCACTTCAGGAAAAAGAATTGGACTATGTAAAAGCCTCCAAAACATTAGGGACTTCTGATTTTAAAATCATGTTTTTCCAGGTACTGCCAAATCTTAGTTCGATCATCATTGTGACGATGACGTTAAATTTGGCAGGAAATATTGGAATCGAATCTGGCCTTTCCTTTTTAGGATTCGGCTTTCCAGAATCGACTCCAAGTTTAGGGACTTTGATCAGTTATGCAAGAAACCCTCAAACACTGGAATTAAGATGGTGGATTTGGTTACCGGCATCAATACTCATTTTTGTCTTGATGCTTTGTATAAATAATGTCGGGCAAGCCTTAAAACGCGCTACCGATGCCCGTCAGCGCAGAGGGTAACAAAAAAGTGGGGAAAAGGGGGAGTAGGGTTCTAAGTACCAGGCAGAAATTACTCTATTCAAGTGCAACAACAGTCCAAAAGAGCTTTATTCGAGAAGAAAGAGGAGGAAACAGAGAATGCCGAAAAATAAATGGTCTAGATATTTAGCATTGCCAATGTTGTCTTTTGCTTTGATATTAGGAGCTTGTTCCGGTGATGAAGAGGCTTCCCCAGAAGAAGGCGGCGGAGAAGCCGAAACTGATGGCGGACAGGAACTTGAGAATGGCGGAATGTATTCAATCGATGATTTCAGCAACGTGAAAACAAATGAAGGCGAAGCGATTGACGGCGGAACTATTACATTTGGTTTGGTATCAGATACCGTATTTGAAGGAACACTAAACTGGAACTTCTATTCTGGCGCGCCGGATGCTGAAATCCTTGAATGGTTTGATGAAGGTTTACTAACTTGGGATGAAAACTATGTCTACACAAATGATGGAGCAGCAACATATGAAGTTTCAGAAGACGGCCGTACATTCACTTTTACAATTGGCGACAATGTCAACTGGCATGATGGCGAACCTGTAACTGCAGAAGACTGGCTGTTTGCCCACGAAGTAATCGGTAACCCAGACTATGATGGCCCACGCTATAACTCTGATTTCACAAACATTGAAGGAATGGAAGAGTACAACAGCGGATCCGCTGATACGATTTCAGGCATTGAAGTAGTTGACGAAAAAACTTTGTCAATTACGTATATTGAATCTACACCTTCTCTTTTGACAGGAAGCATCTGGTCTTATCCATTGGCTAAGCACATCTTTGGAGACATGGCAGTTGCCGATATCTCTTCTTCACCTGAAGTGCGTGAAAACCCAATCGGTTTTGGACCATTTAAAGTGGACAGCATCGTACCTGGCGAGTCTGTAACTCTTTCTAAAAACGAAGACTACTGGCGCGGCGAACCAAACCTTGATGGCGTTACAATCAAAGTAATCAGCAGTTCGACAGTAGTTCAGGAACTGGAAACTGGCGGAGTAGACTTGATCAGTGAGTTCCCAGTGGATCAATTCCCGGATAATGCTGAAATGTCGAACGTGGAATATTTAGGAGCGATTGATCGCGCCTACACTTATATTGGCTTTAAATTAGGAACATGGGATGCTGAAAGCAGCACTGTAGCTTATGACCCTGAAGCGAAAATGAACAACAAGGAACTTCGTCAAGCTATGTGGCATGCAGTAGACAACACAGCAGTCGGCGAACGTTTCTATAATGGTTTGCGTTGGAATGCGACAACATTGATTCCACCATCCCACCCTGAATTCCATGACGATAGCAATGAAGGCCGTGCGTATGATCCTGAAGCAGCAAATCAGCTTTTGGATGACGCAGGCTATGCAGATACAGACGGAGATGGCTTGCGTGAAGATCCGGAAGGCAATCCACTTGAGATTAACTTTATCTCAATGACTGGCGGCGACACAGCTGAACCGTTGGCACAATACTATGTTCAGTCTTGGGAAGCTGTTGGTTTGAAAGTGAACTTGGAAATGCTTGAATTCAACTCATTTTATGACCGTGTCGGCAACGGCGGCGAAGATGATCCAAATGTAGATGTCTTCCAAGCAGCATGGGGAGTAGGCATTGACGTAGATCCTTCAGGGCTCTACGGCGCTAACGCCATTTACAACTTTGCGCGTTGGGAAAATGAAGATAACGAGCGCCTCCTTGCAGAAGGTCGTTCAGAAGAATCGTTTGACCTTGCATACCGCCAGGAAGTTTACAACGAATGGCAGCAGTTGATGGTTGAGGAAGTACCAGTATTCCCGACATTGTACCGTGCAGTATTAAGCCCGGTTAACGATCGTGTATTAAACTACGCAATCGGCGATGGTACGGAAGTTTACTTGAATGAACTTGCGGTCAACGCAGAATCACCAGTCACTGCAGAATAGTAAAAAGAAAAAGTAACCCTCGGGTTGCTTTTTTTTTTGTTTGAAAATGCATTACAGTTTTTAGTCCATTCGCATCCCGGCACGTCGTTTCGAATTTATAAGACAACTAGAAAGTCCTGTTAATTTCACTCCTCTGCTTAAACTACTGTCTTTCTGGATCTATAAAAAGTTTTATGATGATAAAAATTTGATTAATTAATCATAAATATCAAATAAATGATATGAATTTAGCGAGATAAGCGTATAATAAAATCATACATATAGACTAAATTTGAAGGAGGAAAAGAAGTGAAGATCACCAAAGTTTTTATGCTTATGGTATTGGTTTTACTGGCAATTGTCGTTTTGTCTGGATGCAGCGAACAAGACATTGTCACAGAGACGGATGCGGCACGGAGCGGCGGTGAAGAGACAAAAGAAGAGGAGAGTGGAGGCGGAAAAAATCATTTCGAGAAGGATGACGAACAAATTCTCAATATAATGGAAATGGGTGCACTGACATTGCTGGATTCGGTACTTGCTCAAGATGTGGGTACGTTTAATGTATTGAACAATGTTAATGAGGGGCTTTTCCGTCTGGATGAAGACAACCAAGCGATTCCGGCGCTTGCTGTAGAAGAACCAGAGATTAGTGAAGATGGATTGACTTACACATTCACCTTGCGTGACGCCAACTGGTCGGATGGTACACCGATTACGTCAGCAGATTTCGTTTACTCCTGGCAGCGTGCAATAGACCCGGCTACAGAGTCGCCTTATGGACCTTACATGATGACGGGAACTATCGCAAATGCTGAAGCCATAGCTGCAGGTGAAATGGAGCCTACGGAATTAGGCGTAGAAGCACCGGATGACAGCACATTGATTGTTACACTCGAGCGCCAAATCCCATACTTTATTTCCCTGATGTCGTTCGGAACTTTCTATCCACAAAATGAAGCGTTTGTTACAGCAGCGGAGGACGCTTATGCTACAAACGCTGATCAGGTTCTTTATAATGGGCCATTCAAATTGACCAATTGGGACGGCAGTGATGGATCAAGCTGGACAATGGAAAAAAATGAAGAATATTGGGATGCGGAAACAGTTGTTCTTGAAACGATCAACGTAGACGTTGTAACAGATCCTCAGACCGCTGTTGACCTATACACTTCTGGTGAAAAAGACATTACGTTTCTTGCAGGTGAGTTCGCCAATCAATATTCCGATGATCCGGAAGTGATGGAAGGGCAGAGTCCGAACGTGTTTTACTTTAAATTCAACCAGCTACGTGAAGATGAAAGAACAGCTCTCGCAAATGAGGACATTCGCAGAGCTCTAGCACAAGCCTACGATAAGGAGGACATCGTTGAAAAAGTCCTGGCAGATGGCTCAATGCCGGCAAACTACTTAGTGCCGTCAGAATTTGCTTTCAATGAAAACGATGAAGATTTTCGCTCTATAAATGGAGACATGCTTGAGTTCAACACTGAAGCAGCTGCTGAATTATGGAGCCAGGGATTAGAAGAAGAAGGGCTGGATGAACTCACGCTGGAACTTTTGGGAGAAGATCATAATGTTGCTATTGAACTGAATGAAGAGTTGAAAGTTCAATTGGAAGAAAATCTGGAGGGACTTACTATTGATTTAAAAACAGTCCCTTTTGAGGAACTCCTGGCACTTGAAGAAGCACAGGATTATGATCTCCTGCATACAGGGTGGGGACCGGATTATTTGGACCCGATGACATTTCTTGATCTGTTTGTGACGGATTCTCCACTCAACTCGATGTCTTATTCGAATGAAGGATTTGATGCATTGATCGAATCGGCTAAAGGGGAGCTGGCACGAGATCCGGTTGCCCGGTGGGAAGCTATGGCCGAAGCTGAAAGAATCCTGCTCGAAGAAGATGTGGCCATTGCCCCAATCTTTCAGATGGGGACCATGTCGTTGAAGAAACCTTACGTGAAAAATATCGTAAAACACCCATTTGGAAGTGATTATAGTTTTAAATGGACATATATTTCTGGAAAAGAGTAAACAAAAAGGGCTGCAATCAGAGCAGCCCTTTTTGTTTTATTATCTTTTACGCCCGAGACCCATGGCGTTTTCCATTTTCTTTAATGTCTTGTTTGCCAGGAAGTTGGCTTTTTCAGCGCCAGCGTCAAGAACTTTGTCCAGTTCGTCCGAATCGATCAAAGCAGCATACCGTTCTTGGATAGGTGCCAAATGTTCAGTAACAGCTTTAGCGACAGAAGCTTTAAAATCCCCATAACCTGAGCCTTCGTATTTCGCGACCAGATTCTCAATTGATTCACCGGTCAGAGCAGCTTCAATGGTCAATAGATTTGCCACACCCGGTTTATTGATGGGATCGTAGCTGACGATGCCTTCCGAGTCGGTCACTGCGCTCTTAATTTTCTTTTCAATCGTTTTCAAGTCATCCAGCAATGTGATGATTGCTTTTTTGTTGCCATCTGATTTGCTCATCTTTTTTGTTGGATCTTGAAGTGACATGATGCGAGCGCCATTTTTCGGGACACGGATATCAGGGATCGTAAAGATATCATTGTATTTGCGGTTAAACCTTTCTGCTAGATCACGTGTCAGTTCAATATGTTGTTTCTGATCATCCCCCACAGGCACAATATCGGTCTGATACAACAGGATATCAGCAGCCATTAATGGAGGGTATGTTAACAACCCGGCTAGTACAGAAGTATTTTTAGCTGATTTGTCTTTATACTGGGTCATGCGTTCAAGTTCTCCTATGGTCGAAACGCATTGTAGCATCCATCCGGCTTGTGCGTGCGCCGGAACTTCCGATTGGATGAACAACGTCACTTTTTCAGGATCGATTCCGACAGCCAGGTAAAGCGCCGCTAATGCCTTGATATTTTTGCGCAGCTCTAAGCGGTCCTGGGGCATCGTGATCGCATGTTGATCCACTATGCAAAAGATACAGTCATATTCATCTTGCAAATCCGTAAACTGTTTAAAAGCGCCTATGTAATTTCCGAGTGTTACTGTACCGGTAGGCTGAACGCCTGAAAAGATTTTTTTCATCCCAATTCCTCCTCAAAGTAAAAAACACAGCACACATCCCTAAAAAAAGGGACGAATGATGTGTTTTCCGCGGTACCACCCTAGTTGCCGTCGCCGGCCACTCTTCTTCATAACGTGAAGAACACGGAACCGGCTACTTAGTTGTTCACCGGTTCAGCTCAAAAGTCCATTCAATGCAGCACTTCATCTGTTTTCACCAACCACAGACTCTCTATTATAGAAGGAACTGCATTTACTCCTCTTTTTCATCGCTCATTTTATATCCTATTATTATAATACATTAACAAATCAGGACGCAATATTAGAGACTGTAAATCGCTAAGCAAATTGCCATTAACAGCAAGGTGATAGTTCCTGAAATAAGCAATGGTGCACTAGAAAAGCCTAGAGCTTCGGAAGGCGGCCGCATTTCGTCGTCATCCAATGTGGATTTTAGCTTGAAAGCTTTTCTCATGCTGGCAGTGAATATATCAAATACACCTGTCCGCACGACAAAAATCCAAGCGCCAAAAAACATCAGGATTCCGCCATAGATAAACGAGTTGTTAATATATGACAGAAGGGAAAGGTTTTCTGTTCGGAAAAATATGGTGAGAAAAATTAATAATTGAATAGCAATTACGAAAAAAAGGATTTTTTTCAAGTTTGGCACCTCGATTCTTATCAATTGTAGAAGAAATTTAAAAAAAAATCAAAAAAATCTTCGTTTATCGTAGACGCCGAAAACGCTTACAAATCCAATATTCTTGCGGTTTTCTGTAATATCAATGTAACGGAATTGTTACAAGAGTGTAAAAATTTCCAAAAAAAGTTCTGTACAAGAAAAAAATATTATGTATAATTAGCCTTGTACCAATTTTTCAGAAAATTCGAGGGGGTCAATTAAGTGAAGAACAGCAAGATTTTTTGGCTATTAAGCCTAGTTTTAGTTCTAAGTGCTTTTCTAGCAGCATGTGGCGGTGGAGACGATACTGACACAGGAACTGAAGCTCCAGAAGAAACAGAAGGTACAGAAGAAACTGGGGATTTAGACTCAGAGCAAGTTCTTAACTTGATGGAAACAGCTGAAATTCCTACTATGGATATTTCATTAGCTGAGGATGCAGTTGCGTTTAACATTTTCAATAACGTGAACGAAGGCCTATTCCGTTTAGATCAAGAAAACATAGCTGAACCGGCAATTGCTGAAGGCGAACCTGAAGTCAGCGAAGATGGTTTGACTTACACATTCACCCTACGTGATTCAAACTGGTCAGATGGTACACCCGTTACTGCCAACGATTTCGTTTACTCTTGGCAACGTTCAATTGATCCTGCTACAGGTTCTCCATACGGAGCTTACATGATGGCTGGTTCGATTGTAAATGCTACTGAAATTGCTGCAGGCGACATGGAACCAACTGAACTTGGAGTTACTGCTGTAGACGAAAAAACTCTTGAAGTACAACTAGAGCGTCCAGTACCTTACTTCATGTCACTAATGGCTTTCCCAACTTTCTACCCACAGAACGAAGCTTTCGTAACTGAAAAAGGCGACGCTTATGCTTCTAATTCTGAAAACTTAATTTTCAACGGACCATTTACTCTTAATGACTGGGATGGTACTGGTTTAACTTGGTCAATGCAAAAAAATCCTGAATACTGGGATGCTGAAACAGTACAACTTGAAACAATCAACGTAGACGTTGTAAAAGAGCCTGCTACTGCAGTTAACCTTTACAACTCTGGCGAAAAAGACCGCGCTGGTTTAAGCGGCGAGTTTGCAATGCAATATGCAAATGACGAAAACTTGGTTACTGAATTGGAACCAACTGTTTTCTACTTCAAGCTTAACCAAGAACGTAACGGCGAAGAAAATGCACTTTCGAATGTCAACATTCGCCAGGCAATTGCAAAAGGTTTCAACAAGCAAGATTTGGTTGACGTAGTATTAGCTAACGGATCATTGCCAGCTAACTACTTAGTACCAACAGAATTCACTTTCGATGAAAACAATACGGACTTCCGCGATGTAAATGGAGATCTTGTTGAGTTCAACGCTGAAGAAGCTGCAGAACATTGGGCTACTGGCCTTGAAGAATTGGGAGTAGAAGAAGTTACTCTTGAAATCCTAGGTGGAGACACTGAAACTGCTAAAAACATGGATGCTTATCTTAAAGAACAACTTGAAACTAATCTTGAAGGTTTGACGATCAACCTTAAAGCTGTACCTTTCGGAGTTCGTTTAGAACTTGACGAAGCTCAGGACTATGACATCCAAACTGCTGGATGGGGACCTGATTACCAGGATCCTATGACATTCATTGACTTGTTTGTTACTGGATCTGCTCAAAACAAAATGTCTTACTCAAATGAAGAGTATGATGCTTTAGTTGAATCAGCTAAAGGTGAATTGACTTCAGATCCTGCTGCACGTTGGGAAGCAATGGCACAGGCTGAAAAAATCCTTCTGGAAGATGACGCTGCAATCGCGCCAATCTATCAGCGTGGTTTGATGTCTCTTCAACAGCCTTATGTTAACGGAATCGTTACACACCCATTCGGTGGAGATTACAGCTACAAATGGGCATACATTTCGGGCAAAGAATAATTTAATCCCGCTACTGTAACAACAAAATAGAAAGAGAGTATATCGCATTTATAGGTCGATATACTCTCTTTTCTAATGTAAAGGAATTAACCGAAAATTGACCATTTTCTGCTAACTAATGAATGCTGCAAGTTCCATTTTTAGAGCAATGGACTTGTCAAAATAGAATTATTTTTGGAGGTGCACTATGGCGAAGTATATAGGCAAGCGTTTAATTTATATGGTGATCACTTTAGCGCTGATCGCTACTTTCACATTCTTCTTAATGAAAATTTTACCTGGATCCCCCGTCGCTTCCGCAGATAAATTATCTCCAGAACAAAGGGCAGTCGTAGAAGCTAGATATGGATTGAACGAACCTCTTCCGGTTCAGTATTTCAATTACATGTTCGGCTTAGTGCAAGGTGACTTAGGAATTTCCATCAATCAGTTTAAAGGAGCGGAAGTTACAGATGTCATTTTAAGCCGAATGGGTCCTTCTGCACAAATCGGTTTCCAAGGGATGGTCCTAGGAACAGTTTTGGGAATTCTACTGGGAATGATTGCTGCTTTAAGGCAGAACACCTGGGTTGATTACACCAGCACATTTGTAGCGATTGTCGGAATATCGATTCCTTCCTTCGTGTTTGCATCATTGCTTCAATATTGGTTTGGATTAAAATGGGAATTATTCCCTGTAGCTTTGTGGAAAGACGGCTTCATGTCCAGCGTTCTTCCATCCATCGCATTGGCAATGTTCCCGCTTGCAACAGCAGCACGTTTTATCCGCACTGAGATGATTGAAGTTCTTGGCTCGGATTACATTACATTAGCAAAAGCTAAAGGCGCGAGCGGCTCTGAAATTGCATTTAAACACGCATTCCGCAACGCATTGATTCCATTAGTGACGGTTCTAGGGCCAATGGCTGTTTCCATCCTTACCGGATCGTTGGTTGTAGAACAGATTTTTGCAATTCCAGGCATCGGGGAACAATTCGTTAAATCGATCATGGTCAACGATTTCTCTATCATCATGGGAACTACGATTTTCTTCTCAGTATTCCTTATTGTAATTATCCTGCTGGTAGATATATTGTATGGTGTCATTGATCCTCGTATCCGTCTTTCAGGAGGTAAAAGTTAATGACTCAAAAAATTGATAAAATTCCGGAACTGCCGAAAGGTTCGTTTGAGCGAATTACATTGGATTCCCATCAAGCGGAACGCATCACGAAGCCAAGTGTCAGCTTCTGGCAGGACGCCTGGTACCGTATCCGTAAAAACAAAGGTGCCTTGTTCAGTTTGATTTTATTCGGCCTAGTTGTCATCATGGCTTTTGTAGGGCCAGCTATTAGCCCTTATGAGCCGAATGCACAGACAATCACGCATGCAAACTTGCCGCCGAAAATTCCGGTAGTTGAAAATCTTGGGATTCTTGATGGCGTCGGCACATTAGGCGGCCAGGAAGTTGACTTGTATGAAATGAAAAATGTTGAAGTCAACTACTGGTTCGGAACTGACGGCCTTGGCCGTGATATGTTCTCACGTGTCTGGAAAGGTACTCAAGTATCCTTATTCATTGCCTTTGTTGCAGCTGCAATCGACATGCTGATCGGCGTAATCTATGGAGGAATTTCCGGTTATTTTGGCGGCCGCGTTGATGACTTTATGCAGCGGATCGTTGAGATTTTGACTGGTATTCCTAACTTGGTTGTCGTTATCCTGTTTATCCTAATAATGGATCCTGGAATACTGGCCATTATTATCGCCTTGACCATAACCGGCTGGACCGGCATGTCCCGGGTCGTCCGTGGACAGGTGCTTAAATATAAGAGCCAGGAATTCGTATTGGCTGCCCGTACATTGGGAGCGAGCGACTCACGCATTATCTGGAAACATTTAATGCCGAACGTTTTAGGTGTAATTATCATCAACACGATGTTTACTATTCCAAGTGCTATTTTCTTTGAAGCTTTCTTAAGCTTTATCGGACTGGGGCTACAGGCGCCGGATGCTTCACTCGGTACATTGATTAACGATGGTTATGCGTTAATTCAATTCTCACCGCATATTTTAGCATTCCCGGCTGTCTTGTTAAGTTTAATCATGATTGCGTTCAACTTGATCGGTGATGGACTTCGCGATGCCCTTGATCCGAAGATGAAAGATTAAGGAGGAAAGTTGATAATGGAGAAAATTCTACAAGTAAAGGACCTTGAGCTTTCCTTTAACACCCAAGGTGGGGAAGTTAAAGCGATACGCGGGGTTAACTTTGATCTATATAAAGGTGAAACTTTAGCAATCGTTGGAGAGTCGGGTTCAGGAAAATCTGTAACGACAAAATCCATCATGCGTTTGCTGCCGGAAAACTCAGCTGAATTCAAAAGCGGTGAAATTTTATTCGGTGGACGTGATTTGACGAAGTTGAGCGACAAGGAAATGCAGAAAATCCGCGGAAAAGAAATTTCGATGATTTTCCAGGATCCGATGACGTCTTTGAACCCGACAATGCCGATTGGCCGCCAATTGACGGAGCCATTACTGAAACACCAAAAAATCAGCACAAGTGAAGCCAAAAAAGTAGCAATCGACTTGTTGCGCCTTGTAGGCATGCCAAAACCGGAATTGCGGATGAAGCAGTATCCTCACCAATTTTCAGGCGGACAGCGCCAGCGGATAGTCATTGCTATATCACTAGCTTGCAACCCGAAGATTTTAATCGCAGACGAGCCTACAACGGCACTTGATGTAACCATCCAGGCGCAAATTTTGGAATTGATGAAAGATTTGCAGAAGAAAATTGATACATCGATTATTTTCATTACCCATGATCTTGGTGTTGTTGCAAACGTAGCAGATCGCGTAGCGGTCATGTATGGCGGGAAAATTGTTGAAATCGGCACAGTCGATGAAATTTTCTATAATCCGCAGCATCCTTATACATGGGGGTTATTAAGCTCAATGCCATCGCTGGATACAGAAGATGCAAAATTGTATGCAATCCCAGGAACGCCTCCTGATTTGCTGGATCCTCCGAAAGGAGATGCCTTTGCACTTCGAAGCGAATATGCACTTAAAATTGATATGGAGCAAAACCCTCCATTCTTTAAAATCAGTGATACTCACTCTGCAGCAACATGGTTATTGCACCCAGATGCGCCGCAAGTAGAACCGCCATTGACGGTTATTGAACGAATGAAGAAATTCCCAGGCAGCAGATATTATGAAGGGGGCGTGGTATAATGGCTGAAAAGTTACTCGAAATTAAAAACTTGAAACAGTATTTCAATATCGGTAAAGCGAATGAAGTCCGCGCGGTAGATGATATCAGCTTTGATATTTATAAAGGTGAAACTTTAGGATTGGTTGGCGAGTCAGGCTGTGGGAAATCCACAACCGGCCGCTCAATCATTCGTTTATATGATGCTACGGATGGCGATGTTTTCTATGAAGGCGAGAATGTCCATGGCAAGAAATCAAAGCAGGAACTGAAAAAATTCAACCGCAAAATGCAGATGATTTTCCAGGATCCATATGCTTCATTAAACCAACGGATGAAAGTTATGGATATCATTGCAGAAGGCATCGATATCCACGGCTTGGCAAAAAATCCTGCTGAACGCAAAAAAATGGTCTATGATTTACTGGAGACTGTTGGGTTGAACAAAGAGCACGCTAACCGCTATCCTCACGAGTTTTCAGGCGGACAGCGCCAGCGTCTTGGAATTGCCCGTGCTTTGGCTGTAGATCCTGATTTCATCATTGCCGATGAGCCGATCTCTGCATTGGATGTTTCCATCCAGGCACAGGTTGTCAACTTATTGAAGGAACTTCAGGAAGAAAAAGGTTTGACTTTCCTTTTCATCGCCCATGATTTATCGATGGTTAAATATATTTCTGATCGCATTGGCGTAATGTATTTCGGTAAGTTAGTAGAATTGGCACCAGCAGAAGAGCTATACAATAACCCGTTGCATCCTTATACGCAATCATTATTGTCAGCTATTCCTTTACCGGATCCGAACTACGAACGCAACCGGGTGCGTAAATCTTATGATCCTGCAGTTCATAACTATACACAAGCTGATGATGTACGGATGAGAGAAATCAGCCCTGGCCATTTTGTTCAATGTTCAGAGCGTGAACTCGAATTGATTAAAGCAGCTTCAGTAACCAATTAATAGCAGAACGATGTCCTAAGGGGCATCGTTTTTTTGTGCCAGCAGTTTTCCTGCGGCGCTCAAAATTCGAACTTGGGAGACAGAATAGGCTTTTGAAAAAACTGGATCTAACTACAATAATTTTATTTCAATTTGTCAGAAAAATGATAGAATGGAAGAACAATGGATATGAAAACTTTAATCAAATGGTGTTATTGGACCCTGGTTGATGGTTAGTAAATCCACTCAGTCTTTTGAAATGATTATTCGGATTTAACACGGACATTTCTTGGGTCGCAAAAGAGGAATAAAGGGGTGCAGAAAATGGCGAAATCGTGGAAATGGCTGGCAATTTATGCAGCAAGCATCAGTTTAGCAAGTGCGGGCAACGTTTATGCCGCTGAAGAAGACAAGGCGCCGGATTTTACACCGCGGTCTTACCACGTAGCCGAACTTGATTCGCAAGTATTGGCAGCTTCAAGTTTATATGCGTTTGATTCGGGCTTGGACTTTGCTTATCCGGATGCTGTCCGCGGAATTTTTGTAACCGCCAACTCAGCTGGGGGAGAACGGTTTGATTCGTTGATCGATCTGGTGGATGAGTCGGACTTGAATGCTATGGTTATTGACATAAAAGAAGATTTTGGCCACTTGACATACATACCTGAGGAAGGCTCGGTTTTGGCAGAGCTTGATATGGGACAAGGGTTGATAAAAGATCCGAGAGCTATGCTGGAGCGGTTAGAAGAAAAAGAAATCTACCCAATTGCCCGTGTAGTTGTTTTTAAAGATACAGTTTTGGCGGAAGAAAGGCCCGAACTGACGTTCATGGATGGAGACCAGGTTTGGAAAAACAATCGCGGCGAATCATTTGTAAATCCTTTCATGAAAGAAGTATGGGAATACAATGTGCAAGTTGCTATCGAAGCTGCCAAACTCGGATTTAAAGAAATCCAATTTGATTATGTCCGTTTTCCGGAAGGATTTGAAAACCGTGCGGATAGTCTGAGCTACTCGCTTGGGGATTATGAAGAGGCGGATATCGACCCGACACAAAAAAGAGTACAAGCAGTTACTGATTTTGTCGCATATGCAAGAAAGCAGTTAGCACCCTACGGAGTAGAAGTATCGGTCGATATTTTTGGTTATGCTGCAACTTTGCCGGAAGCTCCAGGCATCGGCCAGAATTTTTCAAAGATCTCTGAAAATGTGGATGTTATCTCTTCTATGATTTACCCAAGCCATTGGACTTCTTATTTCGGGATCGCAAAACCGGATCTGGAACCATACCAACTGGTGGCTGAGTATGCCAAAGTGGAAAATCGGGTATTAGGCGCATTGGATAATCCGCCCGTCTCACGGCCATGGCTGCAGGATTTTACAGCAAGCTACCTGGGGGCTGGCAACTATATGAATTATGGCAAGCCAGAAGTGGAAGCCCAAATAAAAGCCCTGCACGATAACGGAATTGATGAATACCTTCTATGGAATGCCGGAAATTCCTATTCACCGGGTGTGGACTATACTCCTTGATTGCTGGCAAGAGGGCTCGGCGTTCTTCAGCCGGGCTCTCAGCGTGGAGCAATCCAGAAGCGCCTTTTAATGAGTGACTTTTTTCTGCTTTTATATATAAACGGAATTAGTCATCATATAATCAAGCCATAAATGAAACTATTTTCTTTTTGAAACGTAATATATACATGTAATAGCATTTTCAAAAAGCTTCCGTAACTGAGAATAAATAAATTTGGTTTGGAAGTTTACGACAAAAGAAAAAGGGGTAAAATTATATTATATAGTTGTGTAAGTATAATGAATATATAGCTATTATGTGACAAAAAGATTGATTTCTAATTTTTTTATTAAGATATACTATTAAATTCATTCCATACATTGTATAATGAATGTAGAGCCTCTAAACTATAATGATTCTAATTTGAAGCAAAATAATGAGTTTTTAAGAATCCGAAAGGAAGTGCTCCACTATGATGGTTACACTATTTACTTCACCGAGCTGCACATCTTGCAGAAAAGCTAAAGCTTGGCTTGAGGAACACGAGATTCCATACACAGAACGCAATATTTTTTCTGAGCCATTAACAATTAGTGAAATCAAAGAAATATTACGTATGACTGAAGACGGCACAGATGAAATCATCTCAACCCGTTCTAAAATATTCCAAAAATTGAATGTGGATGTTGAGAGTTTACCGCTTCAACGTCTGTATGAGTTAATCCAAGAACATCCAGGGCTGTTGCGCCGTCCGATTATCATGGACGAAAAACGCCTGCAGGTCGGCTACAACGAAGATGAAATCCGTCGATTCCTTCCACGTAAGGTTAGAGCTTATCAATTGCTTGAAGCTCAGCGAATGGTAAACTAACTAAAAGCACATTAGCTGTCCGGTCTTTATGGTATTTCATAAAAGATCTTGGGCAGCTTTTCTTTATTTTAATTAGTTGCATAAATCTGTTAAGTGCATTAAACTCTATGTACTTGTAACTTGTCTTTGGTGATAGGCAGAAACTTTTTCTTTACTCATGAAAAAAGTTATACTTGTTAAAAGAAATACAGCACGGCTCTGAGGAGTGTTCTCTTAGTCCAAACCGTAAAGGAGAGGTGTAAAATGGAAATCGAACGTATCAACGACAACACAGTTAAATTTTACATTTCCTATCTCGACGTTGAAGAGCGAGGGTTTAGCCGTGACGAAATCTGGTTTAACAGAGATAAGAGCGAAGAGCTTTTTTGGGAAATGATGGATGAAGTTAATGAAGAAGCCGATTTCGTAATGGAAGGTCCGCTTTGGATCCAAGTCCAGGCTATGGACAAAGGTCTTGAAGTTACAGTAACGCGTGCTCAATTAACTAAAGATGGGCAGAAGCTTGATTTGCCTGATGATATAGAAGAACGCCGCAAAATGTTTGCAAGTGAAGATGCGGTCACTCCGGAGTTTGATGAATTTGAACCGGTTTTTGATGAACCTGATATTAAGAAACTTGAATATACATTTGTTTTTTCCGAAGTGGAAGAGCTGCTTCCAATTGCGCGCCGGTTAATGTATGTGCCGATTGAATCTGCAGTTTATCATTTCGAGAACAAATATTACCTATATACAAGCTTTGATGAACTCCTCCACTCGGAAGAAGACATCAAAAACAATGTCAGCATCTTTACTGAGTATTTACGTATTTCGCCGGTAACGGTGCACCGTCTTGAAGAATACGGAAAACCAATTTTCAAAGAAGATGCGCTCTCAAATGTACTTCATTATTTTGGCTAAGATCTCCTTTCAGGAGGTCTTTTTTTTATTGCCAAAATGCTCCTAGTTCCATAAACTAGAAGAAAGGAGAGTGATCTATATATTAGTAGCCAAAACCAAACAACAGGAATTGTTTTATTTAACCGGCAAGCATTCCCGCACAGAACTCAGGGAGATGCGCCAGCGAAAACAATTTTTTTGCCCTTCCTGCAAGGCGCCATTGCATTTGAAAATCGGAGAAATCAACATCCCTCATTTTGCCCACCAGACTCGTACAGATTGCGACACTTTCAGCGAACCAGAATCTTCTCTTCATCTCCAAGGAAAACTTCTTCTTTACCAATTCTTCTCTCAGTTAAACCTCAAAGCCGAATTAGAAAGCTATGTTCCCCAAATCCGTCAGCGTGCGGATCTTTTGGTCAACCGCCAACTTGCAATTGAATTTCAATGCAGTACAATTCCGGTCCAACAACTCAAACAGCGATCCGAAGGTTATTTAAAGATGAATTTGGAGCCTATTTGGATCAAAGGCTTAAAAGAATCCTGCCGCGAAGGAATAAGTTTACTCAGACTGAAAACGCATGAATTTGAAATGAGGCAAAACGTCGCCGGAACTTTTTTCATCCTGTTGTTCTACCCACCGGACAATCGATTTTACTATCATTCAAACTTGTTTTATGTGAGCTCGAATCGTTGGGTAGGAAAAACCAAGTCAATCGAGGCAAGCAAGCAAGTTTTTCCTTTCGCAATCCCAAAGTTTCTGACCAAAGAGGAATTTAATAAAGTTCTGGGAATTTTTCGGAATGTGCGCCAGCAATACATCCGAAGCCAGCTGTATAACGAAAATCGAATAAAAAGTTTGTACTGCCGATTATGTTATGAGTTGCAGCTGGATATGACTAATTTGCCGGCTCATTTCGGAATTCCATTGCTCGGTGCCGAATGTCTGAAGCAGCCGGCGGTGTTGTGGCAGTTGCAGGCAGCGGCGGCATGGGAAAAGGGGATTTCGGTGGATTCGCTAATCGCTTCTGGAAAACTAGTGCTATCAGATCCTTCAAGGGCTCCTGAAGCAACGGAAATAATGTCTAGCTACCTGGATTTATATTTGCTGTTAAAAGAGGGTTTTTCAAAAGATTCCAGCCTTTTGGAAATCACCTATGATAACTATTGCAAAAACTTGCGAAAATTGAGAAAATAAGGTGTAGTTCGTTTCCCGAAAGAATGGGACAGAGGAGGAAATTTAATGGTCAACAAAGTATTGGCAAGAGAAGAAGTTCCAACAGAATTAACGTGGAGATTGGAAGATATATTCGAAACCGATGAACTTTGGGAAAAAGAATTTGTGGAAGTTTCTGCAATCGGAGATAAAGCAGAGTCGTATCAAGGAAAATTGCAGGAAAGTGCGGAAGCGCTTTATGAGGTGCTGGTTTATAAAGATGAGTTGACCGAACGGTTGAGACGCCTTTATACTTATTCGCATATGCGCTACGATCAGGATACGACCAATTCGAAATACCAGGCGATGGACAGCCGTGTGAAATCTTTGTTTGCGAAAGTCTCTGCTGGCTTGTCATTCCTGACGCCTGAAATACTGGCTCTGGAAGAATCTGTCCTAAACGGCTATGTGGAAAGCCACAAAGGCTTAAGTTTGTACAAGCAGGCGCTTGAGGAATTGAATTCACTTCGTCCGCATGTATTGCCTGCCGAGCAGGAATCCTTGCTGGCGCAAATGTCCGAGGTAAGCCGCGCATCATCAGAAACGTTCGGCATGCTGAACAATGCAGATTTGGAGTTTCCAGAAATAGAAGATGAGTCAGGCGAAAAAGTCCAAATTACGCATGGCAATTACATCCGCTTTTTGGAAAGCAAAGATCGCCGCGTGCGGGAAGATGCATTTAAAGCAGTTTATGCAACCTATGGCAAATTCCGCAATACTTTTGCTTCCACGCTTTCGGGCAACATTAAGCGCGATAACGTTAACGCACGGATCCGGAAGTTTGAGTCAGCTCGCCAGGCAGCCTTAGCTGACGACCATATCCCGGAAGCTGTTTACGATAACCTGGTGGAGACTGTCAACAATAACCTTCATCTTTTGCACCGCTATGCAGCGTTGCGCAAGGAAGTACTTGGAATCGACAAAGTGCATATGTGGGACATGCACACTCCTTTGGTTAAAGAAGTGAAAATGGAGATTCCATATGAAAATGCCACAGGGATTATGCTGAAAGGCCTTGGAGCACTTGGCGAGGAATACGTAGGCATTGTTCAAGAAGGCATCAACAACCGCTGGGTAGACGTCAAAGAGAACAAAGGAAAGCGCAGCGGAGCATATTCATCCGGTGCTTATGGGACCAATCCCTATATCCTGATGAACTGGCAGGACAATGTAGACAATTTGTTCACATTGGCCCATGAATTTGGCCACAGTGTCCATAGCTATTATACACGCGCAAACCAGCCGTATATTTACGGTGATTATTCGATTTTCGTAGCGGAAGTGGCTTCGACCACCAACGAAGCTCTGCTGAACGAATACATGGTAAAATCCACTGAGGACGACCAGGAGCGCATTTACTTATTGAACCACTGGCTTGATGGATTCCGCGGAACGGTATTCCGCCAGACCATGTTTGCCGAGTTTGAACACATGATACACAAAATGGATCAGGACGGGGAAGCATTAACAGCTGATCGCCTGACAGAGGTTTACTACGAACTAAACCAAAAGTATTTCGGACCGGATGTGGCAGTCGATGAAGAAATCGGATTGGAGTGGGCAAGAATTCCACACTTCTACTATAATTATTATGTCTTCCAGTACGCCACGGGCTTTAGTGCTGCGACAGCATTGAGCAAAGGAATACTTGAAGAAGGGCAACCTGCAGTAGATCGCTATATTAATGAATTCCTAAAGGCCGGCAGCTCGGACTATCCGATTGAAGTGCTGAAAAAAGCCGGTGTCGATATGACGCAGTCGAAAGCTGTTGAAGAAGCGTGCAAAGTATTTGAACAAAAGCTGAATGAACTCGAAAAATTATTGCTGAATAAATAAATAAGCAAAAGAAGTAGACTTCATAACTCTACTTCTTTTCTTTTTGCTATATAGGAATAATTAAAAGGAATAGTTGAAATGTATAAAGAAGATTGATTATGACGAAATTGTGAAAGTCTTTGTGAATTATTGCATTAACTATTATTCCGTGATAAGATTAAGTTGTGAAATAAATCACATACAAACATACACCCCTTTGTTTGAGCGTGAACATTTCTCCCATCCCCTTTGTGTAATATAGAAAGGCGCCTTCCGGACGTGGAAGGCGCCTTTCGCTTTGGGAAAAGAAAAGCGGCAGCGCCCGTGTAGCTCTGACGGGCATTTATAAAAGGTTTTATTTCCACTAACTGGATATACTTTCTGATCCTATTTAAATACTTTCTAGTTCAAGCCAAATACTTTCCAGCAGAAATCAATTACTTTCCCAAAACCTTAAAATACTTTCCGAAGCCAAATCCGAGCCAAAAAAATAACCTGTCTCCCACAAGTGGGAGGCAGGTTATTTTACTTTCCATAAGGTTTCTTTCGGCATGCAGATGCGTTCGAGCTTTTGTTGAAGAACTTGTTTCTTCAGTTCGCATTCTGCGGTTTGTTCGGAAATATTGTATATAGAAGCAATTTCTCTAGTTGCCATAGTTGAGTATTTTGTAAAAAGATCATCCAAAGATGGTGGGGTTTGCCGGTTCAGGCTTTCTTCCCCCAGCATTTCTTGTAAAATTGTTTGATAAACATCATAAGAATAAAGTCCGGATACTTTCACGCCTTCGTCTTCAATGCACTCGTTAAAAAAGACGATGCTTGGCACTTCGTTGATTTCCATTTCGCGGGTAATCTGTAAATCGCATTGGAAAGCTTTTGCGGTATGTACAGAATGAAAATCCAATTTGAATTCTTCCTGATCCAATTCTGCTTCTTCCGCTATTTCCAACAAGACGCTGTATGAAGAAACATCTTTGGACTGAAGGAACAGATGCTCCTGGAGTTTGTGAAGGAACCGGTTTCCTGAACGTTTTCCCTGAAGTTCTGCAGCTTTTATCGCTACAGACGGCAAGACAGGATGCGTCAAATTATCGGTATCAATATTTGATGACAGTGTTGACTTGTTTAAGTTGAATAATTGCGTACTCAAGACAATGCGCATGGAAAAATAATGGCCGTATTCGATTTGTAATTTCCGGATGATTCCTTGCAGTTCCCAGCATTCCGAGTTTAATGGATCTACGAAAACGTATAGTTCCATTGGTTTAAAGGAATTCGCAGGCTCACGAATCTCCTGAGCCAAATCTAAGTTGCTCACTCCAACTCCTCCTCACTGTCATACTCATTGATCATATGATGCGCAGTCATAACAAGGCGATTGTATAACGTTTCACGGAATTTTCCGCTTAACCCCACTTCGTCCATTGCTTCACTCATGCACTCCAGCCAAGCCTGAGCTCTGGCAGGCGTAATTGCGAATGGGTGATGTCTTGCCTTTAGTCTCGGATGGCCATGCTCTTCTGAATAAAGGTTGGGTCCACCTAAGTATTGGGTCAAAAATTGTTTTTGTTTACGGGCGGTCTCTGAAAGATCATTTGGAAAAATAGGCTGCAGCTGTGGATGCTCCGCTACGCGGGCATAAAATGCATCGACTAACTTTGATAATGTTTCCGCACCAATTTCATCATACGGAATAATAGGTTTTCCAGTCATTATCGTGTCTCCTTTGCTTTAGCTGTAAATTCATTCTAACAACGCAGCCCGAATATCTCAAACAAATCGATTGAGCAGCTGCCAAATTTTAGGTTTAGAGAATATTATTTTGTTCAGTTGACAGATGCAGAATCCATAAAGCGGGCAATTTTTTTGTTTGCCGGCCGTTCAGGAATCTCTTGTTGCTGAAGGAAATGGAAAAAGCGCTCTTGGCCAGTTTCGGCATCTGCCACTTCAAACTCCAGTTCGAAATCCTCTTGTCCATTGTACTCAGAATGATCGATGACCAGTAAGCCTTCCAGGTAATTGAATTCCACGCGGTGAGTAGTCAATGTGCCGATCGTTTTCAATTCCGCAATTGATACATCCATTTTTTGAAGAGCATCTGATACTTCAGCTGCTTCGAAAATTTTTAATTCGAGCATGCGCTGCGCCTGCTCTTTGGTCAATTTATCGGTAGTTTCGTAATGGCCGACAGGAGCAGGAGTTTTCAACGTGCACTCAAAAAGGCCGCTTTTGTTCCGAATGCGCAAGGCGCTGTGCTGTGTCTTTAATTGAAAATTATCGGTATCAAAATAATGGTTATGCTGGGTGACAGGACCGTTATGGAAAGCCGCAAAATCTTTCAGCAAGCGTGTATATTCTTCTTTTGTCAGCATGTTTTTAAATTCGATTTCAAGTTCTTTTGTCATAGGGAACACCTCTCTGTTAACTTCATTATCGGATAGTTTAGTGCAAACTGCAACGAATGGCAGAGCTGTGTTAAAATATCATTATTAAGAAGCTAGAAAGGAAGTATCGATTTGCACAAATTCGTAGCGGTAAACCGAACCGAAATCACTGAAAACAACATTGAATTTTTCATTGAAGAAACTGAACCATCTGAAGCAATTGAAGCGTCAGGACAAATGCTCACAGATTCTGACAATCAGGCGTTTGTCTATTTGCTGGATACGGGTACTGACTATATATATGTTCAGTTTGGCGTACATACATGGCCAGCGTTGACCAAAGCGCTGCAGCAAAAAAAAGTTCCGCTCCTGACATGGGGCAAACAAGTCATGCCGCTGGCAGAGTTCCACGAAGAACTATGGATGCTGGTGGAGAACATAGAAGGCAATGACAACTACGGAGAAGCTTTCCGTACTGCTGTAGAACAGGCATTTCATGAGGCACTTGCTTCACGATCTTAAAAGAAGTGAGGAGGACCGGAGATGGGTCAATGGAATCGATTTTTAGCACCATATAAACAGGCAGTAGATGAATTAAAGATAAAATTCAAAGGGATGCGAAGCCAGTTTGAAACCGACAACACAAATTCGCCGATTGAGTTTGTGACTGGCCGCGTCAAGCCTTTAGCGAGCATCTACGACAAGACCCTGGAAAAAGGCATTCCATTTGAGCCTTCTGAAGAACTTGCCCATCAATTGCAGGATATCGCCGGAATTCGAATGATGTGCCAATTTGTCGGGGATATTGAGACGGTGGTCGGTTTGTTGAGGCAGCGTAAAGACTTGCGTATTGTGGAGGAAAAAGACTATATCTCCAATGAAAAACAAAGCGGCTACCGCTCATACCACGTCATTGTGGAATACCCGGTTCAGACCATCAGCGGAGAGCAGCTGATTTTAGCGGAAATTCAAATCCGGACTTTGGCAATGAATTTTTGGGCATCGATTGAGCATTCCCTGAATTACAAATACAAAGGTGTTTTTCCGGAAGAAATCAAGAACCGCCTTCAACGTGCCGCCGAAGCCGCGTTTCAATTGGACGAGGAAATGTCGCAGATTCGGGATGAAATTCAGGATGCTCAGGCCTACTTCACCGAATTCAAGGAATCGCCTGGAACTCATTTTCGAACCGATAGAGAGGGAGGTCGACCAGAACGATGAAATTTTATATCATATCAAGAAGCGACAAATTATCCAATGAACTGATGGCTACTGCTAGAAACTACCTGGAGGATTTCGGGATGGAGTGGAACGAAGAATCGCCTGATGTAGTCTTGTCGATTGGCGGGGATGGAACTTTGCTTCATGCATTCCATAAATACAGTGAAAAGCTGGCAGATGTGGCTTTTGTCGGAATACATACAGGCCATCTTGGTTTTTATGCTGATTGGAAGCCGATTGAAATCGAGAAACTTGTTTTATCGATTGCCAAAAAGGAATATGAAGTGATCGAGTATCCATTGCTGGAAGTGAGCATCCATTACCAGAACCTGGAGGAACCGGCCGTTTATTTGGCGTTGAATGAGTCGACTGTCAAGTCTCCGGATGTCACATTGGTTATGGACGTCTTTTTAAATGAACATCATTTTGAACGCTTTAGAGGAGATGGCCTGTGCATGTCCACCCCTTCAGGCAGTACAGCTTATAACAAGGCGCTGGGAGGCGCCATCATCCATCCGTCGCTGCAGGCAATGCAATTGACAGAGATGGCTTCTATCAATAACCGGGTTTTCCGGACGGTGGGATCGCCGCTGGTCCTGCCTGGCCATCACCGTTGTGCCTTGCGCCCGGTAAAAGCGCCTGATTTCATGGTGACGATCGATCATCTTCAGCTGCTTCATAAAGATGTAAAATCGATCGAATACAAAGTTGCAGATGAAAAAGTTCGATTTGCCAGATTCCGCGCGTTTCCATTCTGGCAGCGCGTCCACGATTCCTTTATTGACAGCGAGCTTTCAGATTGAGCGCCATGAAACCCTTTCAATTGACCTATACTGCTAAAGCCCCGAGCCTGTTGCGCGAGGCGCTAGAGGACTGGGGCATCTCCAAACGAACATTGGCTTCCGTCAAATATGGCGGCGGTCAGATTTTAGTGAATGATGCAGAAGTAACGGTCAGGCATCCCTTGAAAAAAGGCGATGCCGTGACCGTTATTTTTCCGAATGAAGAGCATGGGAAAGGCTTATCTGCAGAAGACGGTGAGCTGGAAATCGTCTATGAAGACGAGGCGCTGCTGATTGTTGAAAAGCCGCCTTTGCAAAATACCATTCCATCGCGCGAGCATCCGTTTGGCAGCTTGGCCAATATTGTCGCGAAGCATTTCAATGACCACGGGATTCCTTCCACCCTGCATATTGCGACGCGGCTGGACCGGGACACTTCCGGGCTGGTTTGTATCGCAAAAAACCGCCATATCCATCACATGATCTCGCTGCAGCAGCAGGAGAAAAAGATGAAACGGCGGTACGAGGCATTGGTTCATGGAACAGTAGAAAAAGATGCATTTACGATTACTGCTCCCATCGGGCGAAAAAATGCCAGCATTATCGAAAGGGAAGTGCGTGAAGACGGGCAATTTGCAGAAACCGAAGTCCGCGTAATCGAGAAACTGGAAAGCTATTCGCATGTCACCTTGCAACTGAATACCGGAAGAACCCATCAGATCCGTGTCCATCTGGCCCATCTCGGCCATCCGCTGCTTGGGGATGATTTGTATGGGGGCAAGAGGGATTTGATCGGTCGCCAGGCGCTTCATTGTACGGAGTTGGAACTGATCCATCCGGTTTCTGGGGACTCGCTGTTTTTCAGTTCTTCGTTGAACCCGGACATGCAGTCATTGGTTTAATGGAAAAGATGAAAGCGATCCGGTTGATAAGGCTGCTGGGAAGGCACTGAGACTATTTCTTTTTCGGGAAAGCGGAAAGCGGTCAAAGTGCCGCCAAACACGCAGCCGGTATCGATATTGACGGTGTTGTTAACAAAATAGGGCTCTGCAGTTGGCGTGTGGCCGTAGACCACCCACTTTTTTCCTCTATAAGATTTAGCCCAGTCGCGCCTGACAGGACGGCCATCAGCGTGAAATCTTCCAGTGATATCGCCATATAGTACAAAGACCGCAATGCCTTTGCTGAGCGGTTTCCCAATCATTTCGGCCTTTAATCCGGCGTGGGCGACAATCAAGTCGTTTTCCAGCTGTTGGTAATGCGGAAGCTGTTCATAAAAGTGGATATAGCGTTTTCGGAATTGAGTTTTTTCCGGATCGGGCAGCTGCTGCCACTCTGCTACAGTGACTTCCAGGCCGTGGGCAAGCTGAACATCGTGCCCTTTAAAAAAACGAAAAAGTTTGTTGCAATGATTTCCCGGAGAATAGTACAGGATGCCTTCGTCCTGCAGCGCAAACAGCAGTTTCAGAACATCGAGAGATTGGGGGCCGCGGTCCATCGCATCGCCGACAAAAGCGAGTTTGCGGTTTTCCGGATGAACAAATAGATGGCCTTGCTTTTCATAGCCAAGCTGTTTGATAAGCTCCAGCAGCTCCTGGTAGCAGCCGTGGATATCACCAATAATGTCATATTTCATAATGGACACCTTCTTTGTTTTAAAATTTACTATACATACCTAGGGTGTAGCGTATAGACTACTATAGCAAGCATAGAGAATCTTCGAAAGGAGGGAGTATACATGATGGAAGAAAAAGCAGTACGTGATGAAGAATTGAATGATGCATTGTTCACTGAATTGCTGATCCGCGGAGATGTCAAAGAATTCCGCGATGAGTTTTTATCGCACCATCCATACGACCAGGCAAGTTTTTATGAAAAGGCGGATTCCGGGAACAGGCAATTGCTGTATCAGTATCTCTCTCCTAAAGAGATGGCGGATATTTTTGAAGCTATTGATTTGGACGACGATGAATACGAAGACTTATTCCACGAGATGGACGCGCGTTACGCCTCTGATTTATTGTCCTATATGTACACAGATGACGCGGTGGACGTCTTAAATGAATTGAATAAAGAACAGGTCGCAAGCTACTTGACGATTATGGATAAGGAATCGGCGCAGCAAATCAAGGACTTGCTGCATTACGAAGAGTATACAGCAGGTTCCATCATGACCACGGAGTTTGTGGCCATACCGAAAAACTCTACGGTGCGCTCGGCGATGAACATTTTGCGGAATGCAGCACCGAATGCCGAAACTATCTATTATGTGTTTGTAATTGATGATGATAAGAAACTGTCGGGTATTGTGACATTAAGAGATTTGATCCTTGCCGAAGAAGATACGCTCATCAGCTCCATCATGAACGAGCGGGTCGTCAGCGTTTCTGTCAGTGAAGACCAGGAAGAAGTAGCCCGGATGATCAAGGATTACGATTTCCTGGCTTTGCCGGTTGTCGACTTTCAAAACCATTTGCTCGGAATTATCACAGTCGATGACATCATTGACGTGCTCGAAGAAGAAGCATCGGACGATTACTCCAAACTGGCAGCTGTTTCCGATATGGATACGTTTGACAAAGGACCATTGACCGCTGCGAAAAAACGGCTGCCTTGGCTGCTGTTGTTGACATTCCTTGGAATGCTGACAGCCAATTTAATGGGTATGTTTGAAGCGACCTTGGATGAGGTTGCGCTGCTGGCTGTCTTTATCCCGCTGATTGCCGGAATGGCCGGAAACAGCGGAACACAGGCACTGGCCGTAGCTGTCCGGGGAATTGCGACAGGCGATATCGAAGAACAAAGCAAGATGAAGCTGTTGTTCCGCGAGGCTGGGACAGGCCTAATTACCGGTGTGGTTTGCGGTATCGTCGTTGTCGGACTGGTTTATTTCTGGAAAGACGAGCTTCTCATCGGCGTGCTCGTCGGAACAGCTGTGATGAGTTCCATTTTTGTGGCGACATTGGCCGGTTCATTTATTCCGTTATTGATTCATCGGATGAAAATTGATCCAGCAGTAGCATCGGGTCCGTTTATCACCACCTTGAACGACATCATATCCATTGTGATTTATTTAGGCTTGGCAACTACATTCCTAAGCCGGCTTTAGAAAAGTGCGAATTGCACTTTTCTTTTTTGTGAGGTATTATTAGTACCAGGTAATAATAACAGACGCAGGGGGAATGGACATGTCAATATCATTAAAAGGAAAGACTTTTGTCATTATGGGAGTAGCCAACAAGCGGAGCATTGCTTGGGGGATTGCACGTTCTTTGGATCAATCGGGAGCAAACTTGATTTTCACTTACGCAGGTGAGCGCTTTGAAAAATCGGTCCGTGACCTGGTAGCAACGCTCGACGGCACCCACGAACTGATTTTGCCATGTGACGTGACAAACGACGAAGCAGTAGCGGAATGCTTTACTGCTATTAAAGAGCAGGTGGGAACTATCCACGGATTGGCACACTGCATCGCGTTTGCCAAAGGCGAGGAATTGTCGGGTGATTTTTCGGATACCTCAAGAGATGGCTTCCTATTGGCGCATAACATCAGTGCCTATTCGTTGACGAGCATCGCGAAAAACGCCAAGCCATTGATGGCTGAAGGCGGAAGCATTGTTGCATTGACGTATATCGGCGGCGAACGCGTCATGCCGAATTACAATGTCATGGGAGTTGCGAAAGCTTCTCTAGAAATGTCCGTTCGTTATTTGGCAGCGGATCTTGGGCGACATGGCATCCGCGTCAACGCCATTTCTTCTGGTCCAATTCGCACACTATCATCAAAAGGCGTCAGCGATTTCAATTCCATTCTTCATGAAATCGAAGAAAAAGCACCGCTTCGCCGCAATACGACACCTGAAGAAGTTGGCGATACCGCTGCTTTCCTATTCAGCGATATGTCACGCGGAATTACAGGGGAAACCATCCATGTAGACAGCGGTTTCCATATTCTATAAGAAATATGAAAAAGCAGATCGGCCGATAACTCGGCTGATCTGCTTTTTTGTCTTCATAGATTAACTAACGACTTTTTCCATCGATTTATGGGGAATGCCAGCATCCATGAATTCATCGGATGTGATGTCGTAGCCCAGTTTTTCATAGAAGGCGAGTGCATGGGTTTGGGCATTCAATTTGAGTCTGAAAATGCCGTTTGTCCGTGCATACTCTTCCATTTCGTTCATCATCAGAACGCCTATATGCTGACCGCGATATTCGGAAAGTACGCATACCCGTTCAACTTTGCCAAGGCCTGCTTCCACTTCCCGGATGCGCCCTGCCGCAATCGGCTGTTCAAGCTGATAACCGACAAAATGAACCGCTGTATCATCGTATTCATCCATCTCAATATGAATCGGAACGTGTTGTTCATCCACAAAAACTTTTCTGCGGATATCAAAAGCCTGTTCTTTTTCCATCTGAATTTCAGCAATTTTTACTTTCAGCACTTATTGATCATCTCCAGTTAATCTGAATGTCTCGTAGACCGTCCATGAACCATCTTCCAATTGATAAAGCAGATGCATACGGTCAATCACTTCTTCGTGGTCGATGCCGGCCATCTTCAATTGCGCGTAGACATCGGCGTGTTCTGTATCGGATAGTTTTTGTCCGATCGTAATATGGGGCACGAAAGAATGCTTTGGCATGCCTCCGAAGAAATCAGAATGGAGATCTTCGTGCAATGCAGCGATTTCAGCATTTGGCTCCACCTTGAAATACAAGGTATTGGTAACCGGTGAAAACGTGCTGACACGCGTAGCGTGTAGCTTAAAGGGTTTTTGCCGCTTGGCGATGTTCTGCATTTCTGCTGCGACATCTTTGATTGTTGATGCATCCGCCTCAAACGGTCCTTTTAACGTCATGTGAGGGGTAATCAGCTCATAGTGCGGATCATAACGCTTGCGGTACGAATTGGCGAGATCCTGCAATTTTTTTGAAGGAAAAGCTGCGACTCCATAGTTCATTTTAATGACCTCCTTGTCTGTGATAACCATCCATAGCAATGGTGCCAACTTTGTCTCGGAACACGGTCAGCCTTTACATGCCGAAATTCTGAATAAGCGCACGCCTCAAATCGGGCTGCCAATGCTTCCAAGTATGGTCTCCTTCAAATTCTTCATAAAAGATCGAAAACCCTTTATTTTTCATTAAATTATTTAATTGCCGGTTGGGTTCAACAAAATCTTCGGTGGTGCCGTTGCCCAGTTTGACAGCCGTTTCTTCTTTTCCAATCACATGGTAAACCGTAAAAGAATTGGCCGATTGGAAGGCTTCCACTGCGGTCAGCATTTCTTGCCCGACCTTCGGCGATTGCAGGATGACACGGCCGAAAATATTCGGGTATTTTAAGGCGGCCATTAGGGAGACGGTTGCGGCCAACGAATCACCGATTAAGGCACGTCCCATGCCCACCTGATAGGTCGGATATTTTTCGTCAAGGAACGGCACCAGTTCGTGTGCCAGAAAGCGCAGATAAGCACCATGCTGTTCGCCGGTGGGTTCATATTTTTTGTTTCGATCAGCTACGCTCTTATAAGGTACGCCGACCACGATAATGTTTTCGATTTCCTGGCTTTCCAACAATTCATCCACAACACGTGGAATCCTCCCTAATTGAAAATAATCTTTGCCATCAGAAGCGATGACCAGTGTGTATTTATAAAGGGGGGAGTAATTGGAAGGAAGATAGACAAGCAATTGCATGTCTTCCTGGAGCTCTTTGCTGTAGATGGATAAATCTTCTACCTTTCCAGTCGTCATTCGGAAGCCTCCTTTAAGGTTCTGTAAGAAAATTGTACCATACTGAATGTCCAAGGTATAATGGGAAAGAACACCAACTTACTAGAGCGAAAGGGGTTTTTGACATGGATGGTGCAAAATTTCGGGTTCACTCAGACGACGTGACAAAGGCGACGCATGAAGCATTGGAACGCAGAGGGGTTACGAATGAAGACATAGCCAAAATAGTTTTGGATATGCAGCTGCCTTTTAACGAAGGGCTTACCATTGAGCATTGCATGGAATCGGTTGAAAGTGTTTTGCGCAAACGCGAAATGCAGCATGCCTTGCTTGTTGGAATCGAGTTGGACGAGCTTGCAGAGCAAGGGAAACTGTCACGTCCGCTTCAACAGATTGTCGGATCGGACGAAGGGCTCTTTGGCGTCGATGAAATGATCGGGCTGGGTGCGGTTTTAACTTACGGGAGTATTGCCGTTACGACATTCGGACATTTGGATAAAAATAAAACTGGGATCATCCACAAGCTCGATACAAAATACGGCGGCCAGGTTCACACTTTCCTGGACGATTTGGTAGCGAGTATCGCTGCATGTGCATCCGCACGCATCGCACACCGGACACGCGACCTGGAAGAACAGGGAAAAACGTTCGAAGATCTGGCCCCGGAAGATACGACTCCGGAAACGCATGTGGAAGGTGCCGAAACATAAGGAGTTTTCTAAATGTTCCCTCTGTAAGCGTTTGTATTTTGGAAATTCGTTGAAACTAGTAAGAAAGACATGGTATTATTAAATTGGAACATAAAACATTATAGAAAAGGGAGGTCACCTTATGTTGAAAAAGAAATTTGGTTTATTTGCTGCAGTAACTCTTGCAGGATCTGTATTTTTGGCAGGTTGCGGAGATGACGCAGCTACAGAACCGGAAGGCGAAGGCGGCGGGGCAGCAGATCCCGAATTCCTAAGCATCCTGACTGGCGGTACGACAGGAACTTATTATCCGCTTGGCGGAGCAATGGCTACAATCGTTGAAAACGAAACAGGTTTGGATACGACTGCTGAAGTTTCACAGGCATCTGCTGCGAACATGACAGCACTTGCTGATGGAGCTGCCCAAATTGCTTTTGTTCAGACGGATACAGCATTTTACGCTGCTGAAGGAACGAATATGTTCGAAGGCGAAGTAATTGATACGGTTTCAGCCATCGGTGCACTTTATCCGGAAACGATTCAGTTGGTTACTACTGCAAATTCAGGAATCGCTTCGTTTGAAGATTTAGCAGGAAAAAGCATTTCTGTTGGTGCTCCAGGATCTGGGACTTATATTAACGCTGAACAATTATTGGAAATCCATGGCATGACAATGGACGACATTGACGCTCAGAACCTTGACTTTGGTGAGTCACAGGAAAGCTTGCAATCAGGCCAAATTGATGCGGCATTCATCACTGCAGGAACTCCAACAGGCGCAGTTGAAAGTCTTGGAGCTACTTCAGACGTTGTCATTGTACCTGTAGAACAGGACAAAGCTGACGAACTGATCGAAAAATATCCATATTATGCTCATGACGTTGTACCGTCTGGCATTTACGGATTGACTGAAGAAGTTCCGACTGTCTCTGTTTTAGCTATGCTCGTAGTTCAAAACGATCTTTCAGAAGATCTTGTTTATGACATCACGAAAGCGATCTATGAAAACACAGATCAAATCCAGCACGCAAAAGCTGAATTTATCCAAGCAGAAACGGCTCTTGACGGAATCGGAATCGATGTCCACCCAGGAGCGCAAGCCTATTTTGACGAAGTAAATTAATTGAATGAGCGATTAACTGACGGTAAAGCGCAAGCTCTGCCGTCAGTTATTTGTTTTATAGATGGAGGAGAAAAAATATGCGGATACTCCGGATACGAATAGTTCTTCCATTATTGATTGCCCTCATCTTAATCGGCTCCTTAATCGCATTCTTCCCTTTTCACAAGTATTATGTGTTTATCGATAATGAGACTGAAAAAACAGCGGCTTATGTACCGGTAGAAAGCCCATTTTTTCAAATCCAATATACACATTCCATTCATCTGTCAGAAGTTATTGAAAGCTACAAAGTAGCTGAAAACGATGTGTTGATGATGACCGAGCTTGAATATGAAGATTTCAATATTGGCATGCCCTCGAATGCAGGAGAAGGCGAGACCTTTGTCGAAAAGAACGGGAAATACTTTATTAAAAATATGGCAAGGGAAATTCCCGAGTTCCGTCTGTTTGTGGGGGACGTTGATGCGGGATTGTCATTTCGCACCAAAGGGCACCAAACGGATTTGAAAAAAACACTTGAAAGAGGCAAGTCCTATACTTTTCGGGTAGAGCGATTATCCCTATTTCAACTAAGAGAAGGAGTGAGAATTGATGAGCGATAAATTGCCTCCAGAAGAACGTGAACAGCAAAAGCTTCCACCAGAGGATGAGTCTTACATTTCAGAAGAAAAGCAAAAGGAAATTTTACAAAAATACGATCCCGAATCAAATACGCGGGATTTAAGTGGAATGATTAAGCATGTGGTCTTTTTCGGTTTATTGGCATTTTCCTTATTCCAACTCTATACCGCTATTTTTGGACAGTATACCGCTTATATTCAGCGGTCGGTTCACTTAGGTTTTGCCTTGTCCTTAATCTTTCTGCTGTTTCCTGCCAGAAAGCGCAAAGGGGCTCGCCACAAAGTGGCCTGGTACGATTACATACTGGCGCTGCTGTCAATCGGCGTAGCTGCCTATTGGCCGATTATGTATGATGATTTGGTATTCCGGCTAGGACGCGTTACCGAATTGGACTTGATTGTCGGAATTTTAGCGATCCTGCTGACGCTTGAAGCGACACGCCGGGCAGTAGGCATGCCGATTACGGTCATTGCCAGCTTATTTTTGGCCTATGCCTTTTTCGGGCCTTACTTCCCTGGATTTTTACGCCACAGAGGCCAGGACCTGGATGCAGTTATCCAACTGATGTTCTTTACAACCGATGGGATACTAGGAACACCGCTTAGTGTATCGGCAACCTTTATTTTCACCTTCCTGTTATTTGGAGCATTCTTGGTGAAAACTGGAGTCGGGCAGTATTTCAATGACCTGGCCGTCTCACTTGCTGGCCATTTAACAGGCGGACCGGCAAAAGTGGCGATCTTCTCCAGCGCCCTGCAAGGAACCATTTCCGGGAGTTCTGTTGCCAACGTTGTTACATCGGGTTCGTATACGATTCCGATGATGAAAAAGTTGGGTTACAAGAAAGAATTTGCAGGCGGGGTTGAGGCAGCGGCCTCAACAGGCGGGCAATTAATGCCGCCGATCATGGGAGCCGCCGCCTTCCTGATGGTAGAATTTATCGGGGGCGTGACTTACTGGGAAATTGCAAAAGCCGCGGCTATACCGGCGCTTTTGTATTTTACGGGTGTTTGGATCATGACCCATTTTGAAGCCAAGCGGATTGGTTTGAAGGGTTTGCCGCCGGAAGAAATGCCGGATCGCAAAGAAGTTTTGAAAAAGATTTACCTTCTTTTACCGATTATCGCCATCATCGTCTTCCTGTTAATTGGTATTCCAACGATGCAGGCAGCACTTTACGGAATTCTGTTAACAATTTTTGTCAGTGCCTTTAATAAGGAAACACGTCTGAATTTCAAAGACATCATTTTAGCACTTGTCGACGGTGCCCGAACTGCTTTGGCTGTCGCCGCCGCCACAGCCGCCGCCGGTATTATTGTCGGGGTGGTCGTGAAGACTGGACTCGGATTGAGTTTGGCAAATGGGCTGGTTTCAGCTTCAGGAGGAAATATCCTGTTGACGCTATTCTTCACGATGCTCGCGGCGATTGTTTTAGGTATGGGATCTCCAACCACTGCCAACTATGTCATCACGTCTACAATAGCGGCACCAGCCATTATCACGCTGTTGATGATCGATGAGCCAGTGGGAGCAGCAGTGCCGCTGGTGGTCGCTTTATCTGCCCATTTATTCGTTTTTTACTTTGGGATTATCGCAGATATCACACCGCCTGTTGCGCTTGCAGCATTTGCAGCATCAGGAATCTCAGGCGGAGAACCAATACGGACCGGGTTTATTGCAGCCAAGTTAGCAGCCGCAGCGTTTATCATTCCGTATATGTTCGTGTTGTCGCCGGCTCTGTTAATGATCGATACAACCTGGTTGGAATTGATCTGGGTATTGATTACAGCATTGACAGGAATGGTAGCCATCGGAGCAGGGCTGATCGGCTATTGGTACCGGAAACTTAACTGGTTCGAGCGCATTATTACATTCGCAACTGGATTGGCTTTGATTTATCCGGAAGGCTTGACTGATACGATTGGTGCAATATCGTTTATCATCCTATTCGGAATTCAATGGTTAGCACGCGATAAAAAGCCTGCTAAAACAGTAGAAGCCTAATAAAATAAAAACCGGCGGGGCTGATGCCCCGCCGGTTTTTATTGTTGTTTCATTTTGCCAGAAACAACGAAAAAAGCCACCGCCCGAAGGCGATGGCTTTTTCAAAGCAAACTTTGTTCCTAAAGCTTGCAGTGGGTTTGGCACCCAATGTTTCCTACTGATTTTCAAAACACAATAAGAACGATCGATGCCAAATCTCTTGCTTGTCCCATCTTATAATGCCCGCAACAAAATGTAAAGTTGTTAGAAAATTTGACGAATATCCCATTGTAGACACACGGGGTTTGAATGCTTCAAACAATAAAATAAACTCTTTTAGAAAAGCCCTTTCGGTGTGGATTTGGAATCATCCGATGCCCGAGGGTTTTTATTTTTTCAAAAAGGATTGCTGTAAGGATATTCGTGGTATATTATAAGAACATACGTTCCCTTTTGAGAGGTGGTAATTATGAACGGTCTTGAATTGCCAGAACGTTATATATTCTGCATCGATATGCGCGGTTTTTACGCCAGCGTTTCCGCAGTCGAACTCGGGCTGGACCCGCTGGAAGTTTGTCTTGCCATTGTCGGGAATCAGGAGCGGAAAGGAAGTGTGGTGTTAGCGGCATCGCCGATGATGAAGGAGCGCTTTGGGGTGAAAACCGGCACCCGGCTTTTTGAAATTCCAGACCATCAGGACATTTTGCTGATCGAACCGAAAATGAAACTGTATTTGCAAAAGTCCATGGCGATTACAGAACTGTTGGGAACCTATGTGCCGAAAGAGTCGATCCATATCTACAGCGTGGATGAAAGTTTTATCGAGCTGACGGGTACTGAAAAGCTATGGGGTCCGCCGGCGTTCACCATGCGCCGCATCCAGCAGGATTTGCTGGAGTTTTTTAAGTTGCCCTCCTCTGTCGGGGGAGGGCCGAATATGCTGATGGCCAAACTGGCCCTGGATCTGGAAGCGAAAGAAACAGGTTTTGCTTATTGGACCCATGCCGACATCGCAATGAAGTTGTGGCCAGTAAGCCCTTTAAGCAGAATGTGGGGCATTGGAATCCGCACAGAAAAAACCTTGAACAGTATGGGCATTTATTCAGTTGGTGATTTAGCGTGCGCGGATGTCTCGCTATTGGAAGAGCAGTTTGGCATTTTAGGCAACCAGCTGCACCAACATGCCAATGGCATCGATCTGTCAGATCTAGGCTCGCCTTTAGTGGAGGGGCAAATCAGTTACGGAAAAGGCCAGATTTTATACCGGGATTACATAGAAGAAAAAGACATCATGACGATCATCCTGGAAATGTGCGAAGACGTCGCAATGCGGACGCGCCAAGCCCGTCGTGCGGGACGAACCATCCACTTGAGTGTCGTCTACAGCAAGACAGCTTTTGGCGGCGGATTTTCCCGCTCGCGATCCATCGACGAAGCTACAAATGACACATTAAAGATGTACCAGGTTTGCCTGGAGATTTTCCGGGAGCATTTCCAGCATAAACCGGTTCGAAAGATTTCACTGGCTATCAGCAACCTGGAAGAGGAATCATCGATGCAGCTAAGCCTTTTTGATGAAAGGAAGTTCGAAAACAGAAGCCTGGGAGAAGCGATGGACACGATACGGAAACGATATGGTTACTCGGCGATTTACCGTGGAATTTCGGGTACTGGAGCAGGGACAGCTATAGCAAGAACAAAGTTGATCGGCGGACACAATAAAGAATAAGGGGGTGGTCCAATGAAACGCAATAAATATTTGAAGACAGTAGGCGACATCAAAGACCGCGGACGGATCAAGTGGACAGCGTTAATGCTGCCGGAGCATGTCGAGATGATCCGGGAATGGTACGAAAAAGACGAAAGGGTGCCCAAACCCGATCTGAATGAATTCGACCTGCAGCTGATGCAGGAGGAAATGGATATCGCACTCAAGCGCCAATGCGACGTCATCATCCGGAGTTGGAAGGCCGGCGCAATCCATACGCATCGAGGGGTGATCCAAGGAATCGATGCAAAAAGCCGAATGTTGATTTACGGAAATCAATTTGAGAAGCACAGACTGCCGATGGACGAAGTGGTTTCGATTGTGATTGTTGATTGAAAATTGCAGGTGTACTGGCAGAAAAATATACCAGCACACCTGCAGTCCTATTATGTTGGAAACTGTTAATGCCTTTAAGCTGTTACATTGAACGGATGGACTTAAAAGTAGCGATCAATTATTCTTCCTGAATAGCTATTGACTTTTTTCACAGGCAGGATATAATTGTATTTGTCCTGGAAATTGAGATTCCTTAGCTCAGCTGGGAGAGCGCTACCTTGACAGGGTAGAGGTCGCTGGTTCGAGCCCAGTAGGAATCATATAAGAGTAACCGCGCAGCCCTTTAGGTTGCGCGGTTTTTTGTTGACTTCGAACTGATTTCCTTAGGGAATTGCCAATAATGCCGGGGGCGATAAAGTCCTATAAATTCTGCATAAGGGTCGCCAGTTCTATTGCCCAACACCCCGAAAGCCGGCATCTTCTGCTTCCTGCTCCGAACAGAACCATTCTTCGGGATTGGTCTGTTCGTACGAAGAATCGCTTGGCAGGTGGTAGATTTTATTGCCGCTGCGGTTGATGTTGCCTTTGATGTCGCAGTCGCGGTTCGTCTGTTCTTCAGCGGAAGAGGGGGCATCTTCTTGTCCATAGGCATCTGAATTGAAGCCTCGGTCAGTTGAATAGTTTTCGTATTGCCAGATGCCTGTTCCATCCTCTTTGGCGACTTGTTCCGCTTGCTCAAAGTCATCGAGATAACGGGTGTTTGGAGGAAAGACATAGGCGACTCTGGCCAAACCAGACTCCAGCATCTGTTCCTGGACGCTCTCGCCATCAACATAAATATAAGCCAACAGCCGGTCATAATCATCAAAGCGGTCGCCGACGTCAAACTCGATTGACACATCGCCCGATTCAATCAGCCGTTTGTTCGCTTCCGTGGCTTCTTTGCCAAGAGGCTGTTCGCCAAGTCGCGGGTGATTGGTTTCCGGCGTATCCATCAACAGATACCGCACGGTCACTTCTTCGCCTTCGTAGATGATTTTAATGGTGTCGCCGTCAATGACCTGCGTCACTTCCACATCAATGCGATCGGTCGTGCCGGATGTGTCAGTCGATTCAAGCATACCGCAGCCGGATAGAAAGAATAAAGCCAACAGCATAAGTATCAGTTTCATAGGGATCCCCGCTTTCATTTCTTCATTAATTATATGAACAAATGGGCCTTCTGGCAATCAGGCAACTGGTGGAGGACCTGCAATGCTTGTAAAAATCTGCATAACAAAACGCCTTTTTCAATCCCCAAATTGAACAAGGCGTTTTTATGTACTTGAGCAACGGGAATAAGCAAGGTTCAGCAATTAAAGGGCTGACTCCGTTGGCGATGCTGCTTCATCGTAATACAAGAACGTTTCCTCCGTAATGCTTTCCAGCTTTTCTTTGTTGACGCCGACTTCTAATTGGCCTGTGAAGATCGGCTCCCACCAATTTTTGGGATTGTCCATGTTATTTCCTCCTTGAGGGTGTAATGGTATTGTTTGACTATTCTATACCCTTACAGGTTACACTAATAAACAAATAGTGAAAAAAAGCCGAAAGGCACTCAAAGGGGAGATTCTACATGATTTCAATTGGCATTATTGGAGCAGGCATTGTGGGTGAGCGAATCATTAAACAAATTCAGCAGGAAAGCCATGTGGAAATAAAGACAGTCTACGACCAACAGACAGAACGCCTCACAGAAATCAGTGAAGCCTACGGAATTCCAATGGCAAAATCTGTGGAAGAAGTGCTGCATTCGGATATTAACTGGGTTTACATAGCAACACCGCCCGCTTTTCATGCAGAAATTGCAGAACTTGCGGCCAGTGCAGGAATCAATATCCTGTGTGAAAAACCATTGGCACATAATGTGGAAGGGGGCGAATTGATGGCAGCATCTGTCCAGAATAACCGCGTCCGAACAGCCATGCATTTTCCGTTGATGTATAAACCGGCAGTCCGTGAGATGGCCAAGCGCATCAAAGGGGGCGACATCGGTAAAGTGGTCCGGGTTGAACTGCAAACCTTTTTTCCGGATTGGCCAAGGTTGTGGCAGCAAAATCCATGGATCGGTTCAAGAAGCCAAGGCGGATTTGTCCGTGAAGTTTTCCCGCATTATTTCCAGTTGATGAACCGGCTCTTTGGCGAGCTGTCGTTCACTTCCCATCACATCACCTATCCGGAACAAGCGGATAAATGCGAAACCGGACTGATCGCGCATGGCGTTACCGCCCAGGAAATTCCTTTTTTGCTGACAGGCATCAGCGGAATTGGCCAGAAGGAATTGCTGCAATTTAAAGTCTACGGGGAACAAGGAGTTTTGACGCTGGAAAACTGGTCAAATCTCTACGAATCAAAAAAAGGTGAAGACCGGCAGGAAATCACAGAATTTGAACAGGTTCCGTCGCTTTTTGAAGAAATGAACAATCAGTCGACTTTTTTAGTTAACTTTGATGAAGGTCTGGTCATCCAGTGTTATATCGATCATTTATTGGCTGAATAGTACCCAGTTTCGGGCCGCACCCGGGCATCGTTATGGGTAAGCTTGACGCAAATCATTTGCTTAGCTTATATATAGCCTCGATTGGTATAATGTAGAAACTCGAAGGAGGTTGGACAGTGAATTTTACAGCAAACGACGTAGAACAGATGATAGAAGAACAGCGGACTTATTTTTATACAGGTGATACAAAACCGGCCGCTTTTCGGATCGAGCAATTGCTCCGGTTAAGGAGCGCCATCCAGTCCCATAAAGCAGAAGTGATAGAAGCTTTGAAGAAAGACCTCGGCAAAAGTGAATTTGAAGCCTATGCAACAGAGGTCGGCTTTGTGCTCGACAGCATCAGCAGCATGGCTAAAAACCTGGAGGAATGGATGAAGCCTGAGCAAGTAAAGACGCCGATTCACCTTCAGCCGTCGAAAAGCTTTGTTATCCGTGAACCCTACGGCTCTGTATTGGTCATCGGGCCATTCAATTACCCATTCCAATTGGTGATGGAGCCGCTTATCGGTGCTATTATCGGCGGCAATTGTGCAGTGGTCAAGCCTTCTGAAGCAACGCCGAATGTGGCAAAAGCGATTCGCACGATCATTGAAGAAGCGTTCCCTACCTATTACATTCGGGTAGTCGAAGGCGAGCGGGAAGAAGTAACGGCGTTGATCCACGCTTCGTTCGATTATATTTTCTTTACAGGCAGCGTCAATGTTGGAAAAGTCATCATGAAAGCGGCCTCGGAGCGCTTGACGCCGATTACATTGGAACTTGGCGGAAAAAGTCCGGTAATTGTCGACCAGACAGCGAATCTGGATCTGGCGGCGAAACGCATTGCCTGGGGGAAACTGATGAACACCGGCCAAACTTGTGTAGCACCTGATTATATTTGTGTGCACCAATCGGTCAAAGACGAATTCCTCAAAAAGCTGACGAAAACGATACAGGAGTTTTACGGCAAGGATGCACAACGGAGTCCGGATTACGGACGCATCGTTAATCACCAGCATTTTGACCGTTTAGTAGAGATTGTGCAGAAAGAATCCGGCAATGTCATTTACGGCGGTAAAATGGATCGCAGTGACCGCTATATTGAACCTGTGGTGTTGGACAACATTACCTGGGACAGCCCTTCAATGGAAGATGAAATTTTCGGGCCGATTTTACCGGTTATCAGCTATACGGATCTGCCGCTATTGCTTCGCCAAATCCGGAAGTTGCCAAAACCGTTATCAGCTTATTTATTCTCGGAAAACGACCGCGCTGTCCGATTTTTCCTGGATCAATTGCCATTTGGCGGCGGCTGCATCAACGACACGGTTTCCCATGTAGGCAGCTCCTACTTGCCGTTTGGTGGAGTTGGCACGTCAGGGATCAATTCCTATCACGGCAAAGCCAGCTTTGAAACGTTCACACACGCCAAATCGATTTTGAAGAAATCAACGAAGTTTTCCGTAAATATTGTTTTCCCACCTTATAAAAACAAAGCGAAATGGATCAAAACGGTATTGAGATAAGCGGCCTGCGGGTCGCTTTTTTCATTTTACTCCTGCTATGATAAACGTTAAGAGGTGATGGTGATGGCGGAACGCATTTTGATAGTGGAAGATGAAAAAAGCATTGCACGTGTGCTGGAACTGGAATTGAAGTTTGAGGGATATGAAATAGGTGTAGCTTATACAGGATCCGAGGGGTTGATCCAATTTCGCGAACAGGACTGGGATTTGGTGCTGCTTGACTTGATGTTGCCGGAAATCCACGGTCTTGATGTATTGAAACGCATCCGTTCGTCCGACGCAGCGATTCCGGTTATTTTGTTAACCGCTAAAAACGATGTGAAAGATAAAGTGGCAGGCTTGGATCTGGGAGCTAACGACTATGTCACCAAACCGTTTGAAATCGAAGAGCTGCTGGCAAGAATTCGCGCCTGTCTGCGCTTGTCGAGCGGCAATGGGAATTCAGCTGTGCACCGTTTTCATGAGCTGGAGATGAACGAAAGCACGCGCGATGTGAAACGCAATGGGCGGTTGATTGAACTGACACCGCGTGAATTCGATCTGCTGCTATATCTGATCAAAAATCCGCAGCAGGTGCTCAGCCGCGAACAAGTGCTGAATGCTGTATGGGGTTACGATTACTATGGTGATACCAATGTCATAGATGTCTATATCCGTTATTTGCGAAGAAAAGTGGACACCGGCGAAAGTTCGACTTACATTCAGACGGTTCGCGGAGTCGGCTATGTCATGAAGGAGCAGGGCAATGAAGCTAAAAAATAAAATCCATGTGTCCTCGGCATTGCTCATGCTGGTCATTTTGCTGATCCTGGCTTTTGTTATTTATTTTTCGTTCAGTCAGCTGACATATTCAACGGAAGTGGAACAGCTGCAGGCAGAAACAAGCGCATTGGTGGCCGATCTCAATGAAACTGCCGGTGCAGATCCAGGCATTGTGCTGCGCGCATATATGCCTGTTAACGGGCTTGTAAAAGTTACTCTTCCGGAAGGGCCACAGCCATCGCCCATCCAATCCCCGGCGGTAACTGTTGAGCTTCCTGCTGAACTGGATGGACAGTCCGGAACGGTGGAAGTGGAAGGAGAACGGTTTGCCTACGCTAAAGCACCGATTATCTGGACAGATGGCCAAGTGGCAGAATTGACAGTTGCTCAGTCTCTGCGGGAAACGACTAATAATTTGAATACTTTGCGCCTGGTGCTGATAGTTGGAACCTTGTTAGCCATGATTCCCGTTATCGTTTCCAGCATCGTGCTCGGGAAAATTGTGACGCTGCCGATTACAAACTTGACGAAAACCATGACGCGCATCCAGCGCAATGGCCAATTTGAAAAGCTCCCAATTGAAGGGAAGTCGCAGGACGAACTGACACAGATGGGCAATACCTTCAACGAGATGATGGGCTTGCTGGAAGAAAACTATTCCAAGCAGGAAGAGTTTGTTTCCAACGCATCCCATGAGCTTAAGACGCCGCTGACTGTCATCGGCAGCTACGCCAAGCTGCTCGAGCGGCAAGGCATGCAGGATAAACAGATTGCAGAAGAAAGCGTGACGGCGATCCGTGCAGAAACCGATCGGATGAAGGCCTTGATTGAGCAATTGCTGCACATTGCCCGCCGCAGCGAATCCCAGGTGGAATGGACAGAAGTGGATGCTCTCGAGCTGCTGCAACAAACCGTCACAGCGCTGAACGCATCCTATGATCGTGAATTCAAACTGATCACAACAGAACAATCCTTGCCCGTTATTACCGACGTTGCAAAGTTAAAGCAACTGCTGTATATCCTGTTGGACAATGCACGGAAATACAGCTCGGACAGGATTGAAGTGGTGGCAAAAAAGAACGGGGACACTGTGATTCAAATCCGTGATACGGGGATCGGCATTCCAAAAGAAGCAGTGCCATTGGTCTTTGAACGTTTTTACCGCGTGGATAAAGCACGGAGTCGGGAGACAGGCGGTTTTGGTTTGGGTCTGGCGCTGGCGAAACAATTGGCTGACTCTTTAAAGGTCGAAATTGAACTTGAAAGCATTGAGCAGCTGGGAACTACAGTATCCATCATTTTCTCAGAGAATTTTAATGTTGGCGATGTACACTCAAATCAGGAGGGATTGTGATGCGAAAATGGATGTTAATGGCGTCAGCAACAATCTTGTTTGGAGTGGCCGTCTTGGCTTTTGTACTATTCCCACGCACTTCTCCGGAAGTTACCGCAGACCAGGCCAATGAAACAGTAATTAGCCTCTACGGGGGAGAAGTGGAGCAAACCACAGAATCCGGAGATGCCTACAGAGTGGAATTTAATCGGCCGGATGGACGTTATTTGGCTCTCGTCAACCGCCAGAGCGGCCAAGTAGAGACGATGGAATTGCTTGAAAAAACGGAAGCAGCAAAAGAAGTGACAGAGCAGCAGGCAGAAGAAATTGCATTGGAGCAGGCAACTGGGACGATTGACAGCGTTGCTTATAACGAAGAACGCAATGAATATGACGTCAAAGTAAAAGAAGAGACGCAGTTATCGACGGTTGTTTTGTCTGCAGCTACCGGTGAAGTGCGGAAGATCAGCCAGGAGCCGGTCGAACCTTCAGCTCCAGTTGATGAACCGGTGCCTGAGCCAGAACCAGAACCAGATCGAGTCATTACGCGTGATGAAGCAATCGTATTGGCCCAAGAAACCCTGAACGGAGAGGCGCAGGAAGCCGAGTTTGTCCAGACGACTGACGGAGGCTACTATCTGGTGGAAATTGAAAACGACCAGACCGATCAAGAAGCGACCATTCAAATCCACGCGATCCGCGGCGATACGATGTCGGTCGAGTGGGACGAGGATGACTGACTCTGAGAACAGTTTCATGTATTTCTCATCAAATTCTCATAAAGCCTTAATCTTCTGCTCAGAAGAGAAGGTTATTGTAAGAGTAACAACAAATGAGGAGGAGAAAGAACATGAAAAAATTAATTTACATTCCGGTGGCAGCAGGGGTTTTAGCTTTTGGGGGAATCGTTTTGGCGAACTCGGATACACCCGCAGCAGATCCATCATCCACATCAGGAACGGTGACCAACGAGGTGCAAAAGTCGCCAGCAACCGAAGAAATGCTCAGTTTTGAAGAAATTTCAGCAAAAGCGTTGGAGTTGGCAAACGGCCGCATTACCGATATCGAGCTGGACAATGATGACAGAAGAGCCCATTACGAAGTCGATGTCGATTTTGATGGCTATGAATATGATTTTGACTTTGATGCTTACTCAGGCGAAGTGCTGGAGCAAAAACGTGAAAAAGACAGAGACGATGATCTTTCCCAATCGAAATCAGCAGCGCCTAGCAACTCACCATCAGCTGCAAGCGATTCGAACAACAAATCGGCTTCATCAAGCGAAGGGCTGATCGGTTCAGACAAAGCCATTGAAGCGGCATTAGCCGTGGTGAGTGGAACAGTCGAAAGCTTCGAGCTTGAAAATGACGATGGCGTTGCTTATTACGAAATCGAAATTAAAGACGGACGTTCCGAGCATGATGTCGATGTTCATGCAAAAGACGGATCCATTTTAAAAGTCGATTCGGACTTTGACGACGACGATAATGATGATGACGATGATGACAACGACTGGGATTGACTACAAGCCTGAAGTTCGGTAAAACAGTTAAGATGAAAAAGACAGAGGGAGAAAAATCCACGGATTTTTCTTCCTCTGTCTTTGATTATTTTGCTGGCAAAAGAATGGTTGCGGCTGTTCCAACTCCCAATGTGCTCGATATAATAAGATCGCCTTGGTGTTCTTGAATGATTTTCTGTGAAATGAGCAGCCCCAAACCGGTCCCGGTTGCTTTCGTTGTATAAAAAGGCTGGAAAATTTCACCCAGATCTATTTCGGAAATGCCATTTCCAGAATCGTTGAAGCTGATAGACAGCATAGAATCTTTTTCAGCTTTCAGCAAAATCCAAATTTCGCCAGGCTGTTCCATAGATTCAATGGCATTTTTCAACAAGTTGATGAAAACTTGCTTCATGTGGTGCTCTTCTCCATTCACATGAAAATCTTTCTGCCAGTCTTTTTTCACGGTGATGCCATGGAGGTTAAGCTCTGGACCAAACAACAGCAGAATATCATCCAGTGCATTCTGGATGCTGAATTTTTTCAAGGCCGAAGCCTGGGGTTTAGCCAGGACCAAAAATTCGCTGATGATTAAATTGATGCGCTCCATTTCGGACTGAATCAAAGCCGTATATTCCGGAAACTGATGTTTCGGGTCATTGTGCATGATTTGGACGAATCCGGAAATAACGGTCATGGGATTTCTGATTTCATGTGCAACACCTGCGGCAATTTCCCCAGCGAGTTTGAGTTTCTCGGATTGCAGCATCATTTTTTCGGATTCTTTCTGATAGCTCATGTCCCGTGAGATGATGGAAGTGGCAATCACTTTTCCAAACTGGTCGAAAATAGGGGACAATGTCACTTGGGCATGAAAGCGCGTTCCGTCTTTGCGGGCATCCACCGTTTCCAGGAGAGAATAACTTTTTCCTTGTTGGACTTCCCATGTTCGCCTCTCGGCGTCTTCTTTCATATCCAGTGGATAAAGCGGCAGCGATTTTCCAATGCTTTCTTCAGAAGTCCATCCATACAGTTCTTCAAAAGCCGGATTGACTGCAATAATTTTATTGTTCGAATCGAACACGGCGATGGCGTCTTTGGCAGTTTCAAAAAACAGCTGCAAATAACCTTCTTTCGACAGCAGAGCCTTTTCCATTGATGCATTTTTCATCTCTAACTGCTTCCAATACCGGCTGAAATAAATGCTGTGAAGCAAGGTGATCGTCAGTACTGCTGTGAAAAAGACAATGATGGACAATTGAATATAAGGCAGCGGAGCTCTTGCGGTAAACCGGTCAAATACGGTAATGAGAAGTAAAAACTCGAAAGAAGTGACAATCGCCAGCAGGATGATTGGTTTCGTGTCGTTGTATAAGGCGGCAGCAATAATAGGCATTACAAAAAAAATAAGCGTTATGGAAGATAAGGATTCAAAATTCAAAATGAAGACATAGATGTTCATGGCAAACAACACAGCAAGTTGAAGTGCCCGCTCTTTTATATTGCAGGAAAAAAAAACCAGCAATATGACGTAAGTTGCCATGCCGAAAAATGGAGAAATAATGGCTGAATTCATATCGACCCATTGATTGAGCAAGAAATGCAAGATGCTTGAAAACCCATATAAATGGATGAATAATTGATTTCTTTTGCGATTGGTTACATTGCTATCCATTAAGCACCTCGAATTTTCTGCATTTTAGTTTTGATCGAATAGGTTGAACCGAAGAAACCGCCTCTGCATTGCTTAAAAAAGGAAGGAACTTTAGCGGTAATTAGACAAAGCGGCACCTGAATACAGTTCAACTGAATAAAAATACTTAAACTAAATACTATAATACTATAAGACAGGACTGTCCGAACATCATTGATTTTGATATGATTATAAGACCGAGGAGTGATAGAGATGACTTACCAATGGAATCAAAGCGAAACGATCGAGTTATTGAAAGAAATAGTGGAAATTCCGAGTCCGTCCGGCTACACCATGGACGTCATGTCAAAAATTCGCACTTTGCTGGCTCAATGGAATGTTGAGCACAAAACGACCCATAAAGGGGCAGTGATTGCGACCATCCGAGGAAGAGATCAGCAGCACCATCGACTGTTGACTGCACATGTCGACACATTAGGCGCCATGGTGAAAGAAATTAAACCGAGCGGCCGTTTAAAGCTGTCATTGGTTGGCGGCTTTAAGTTCAATGCGATAGAAGGCGAAAATTGCCTCATACATAAAGCGGACGGTTCGACCGTTTCCGGAACAATACTGCTCCACCAGACAACAGTCCATGTCTACAAAGATGCGGGCACGGCTGAACGCACTGCCGATAATATGGAAGTGCGCCTGGATGAAAAAGCCTTTTCGAAAGAGCAGGTGCAAAGCCTGGGCATTGAAGTGGGGGATTTCGTATCGTTCCAGCCAAGATTTGAAGAGACCCAATCCGGCTACATCAAATCCCGGCATTTGGATGACAAGGCAAGCACTGCTTTATTGCTTCAGCTAGTAAAGTATTTCAGCGATACGGGAGAAGAGCTTCCTTATACAACCCATTTCTACATCTCCAACAACGAAGAAATCGGCTATGGCGGCAACTCCAGTATTCCCCCAGAAACGCAGGAGTATATCGCTGTTGACATGGGTGCTATCGGAGATGGCCAGGAATCGGATGAATATACGGTTTCTATTTGTGCAAAAGACTCGAGCGGGCCCTATCATTATGGATTGACCCGCCATTTAATCTCTTTGGCGCAAGATCATGCCATCGATTACAAAGTCGATATCTATCCCTATTATGGGTCAGATGCATCTGCTGCAATCAGTGCTGGCCATGATGTTAAGCACGCATTGTTTGGCCCGGGGATTGAAGCTTCCCATTCATACGAACGCACACATACCGATTCATTAAAAGCGGCGGCAGCATTGCTACACGCATATGTGTTGTCTCCCTTGGTTTCTTAACAGTAAGGAGAGGGATTTTATGAACAGCAAAGAGTTACTGACGTCAATTCCATACAAGCAGATTAAAGGTGAACTGCCGGAAACGATTGAACACCTGACAATAGATTCCCGGGATATTAAAGCAGACTCCATGTTTGTTTGCATCGCGGGCTATACAGTGGACGGCCATAACTTCGCCCAGCAGGCAGCCGATCAGGGAGCTACGGTGATCGTAGCAGAACGACCGTTGACGATTGACAATGCGACAGTCGTTGTTGTCGACAGCACTTCGAGAGCGCTTGGGCTGTTGGCTGCAAAATTTTACGACTACCCGTCCAAGCTTCTGCACATGACCGGTGTCACAGGCACCAATGGCAAAACCAGCGTGGCGGGAATTTTGCATTCGATGCTGATGAAGCTTGGTGAGAAATCAGGGCTGACAGGAACAATCGGTTTTGACTTGAACGGCCAATTGCATCCATCGGCCAATACAACAAATGACGCACTCACGACACAGCAAATGATTGCACGTGCACGTGACGAAGACTGCTCACACATGACCATGGAAGTATCGTCGCATGGATTAATATTGGGGCGCTTGGCCGGAGTGGAGTTTGATACTGCGATTTTCACCAACCTGACGCACGACCACCTGGATTTTCATGGCACGATGGAAGAATACGGCCATGCCAAAAGCTTGTTGTTTTCGCAACTGGGACAGGATCTGGCCAACCGGAAGCAAGCCATTTTAAATGCCGATGATCCATGGTCCAACGAAATGGCAAAAATGACCCCGCATCCGGTTTACACGTACGGAATTCAAAACAACGCACAATTCCGTGCGAAAGATATTCAATTGACGCATGAAGGAACAACCTTTACGCTGGATTGCAAAGAAGGGCAATTCCCGGTTTCTATGAAACTGCTGGGTGAGTTTAATGTGTCCAACGCCTTGGCGGCCATTGCCGCATTGTATGCGGAAGGCTATGAGCTGGACGAAATATTGAAGGTTTTGAAATCGATTGCTCCAGTTGAAGGGCGCATGCAAAAAGTGGAGCTGGAAGCACCTATTTCTGTTTTCATTGATTATGCCCATACACCTGATGCCATCGAGAAAGCAATTGATGCCGTACAGGACTTTAAAGAAAAACGCATCATTTTTCTGGTGGGCACAGGCGGCAACCGCGATAAGACAAAGCGCCCCATCATGGCTGAAAAAGCGTCTGTTGCAGATTATGTCGTCTTAACGACGGATGATCCGCGTGACGAAAGCTATGAAAGTATTTTAGGCGATTTGGAAACCGGAATGACCCATAGCCAGTTTGCCTGCATAGGCGACCGGGAAGAAGCGGTCAAGCACGCGGTGCAGCAAGCAGAAGCGGGTGACATCATCATTCTCGCCGGTAAAGGGCATGAAGATTACCAGATTATCGGCAGCACCAAATATCCACACAGCGATAAAGAAATCGCGATACAGGAAGCAATGAAAAAGTTTCAGTGAAAAGGGGCCAATGAAGGCTCCTTTTTTTCTGCAAACGTTAAAATTCCTTGTTTTTTTCAGTCCCCTTCTCTAATATGAAGAGAGTAGATTAAAGGAGCGTATAAACATGTCAGACCAATTACAGAATGAAATTCAAAATAGAAGAACTTTCGCTATCATTTCCCACCCGGATGCCGGGAAAACAACCTTAACAGAAAAGCTGTTGCTGTTTGGGGGAGCGATCCGTGATGCGGGAACTGTCAAAGGGAAAAAGAGCGGCAAGTTCGCCACATCCGACTGGATGGAAATTGAAAAGCAGCGGGGGATTTCCGTTACTTCTTCCGTCATGCAATTCGATTATGCCGGACACCGCGTCAATATTCTGGACACTCCAGGGCACCAGGATTTCAGTGAAGATACGTATCGTACATTGATGGCAGTCGACAGTGCTGTCATGATCATCGATGTTGCCAAAGGAATTGAAGCACAGACTGTCAAGCTGTTCAAAGTTTGTAAAATGCGCGGCATTCCGATTTTTACTTTTATCAATAAGATGGACCGCCAAGGTAAAGAGCCTTTGGAATTGATGGAGGAACTGGAAGAGGTTCTTGGCATCCAATCCTACGCGATGAACTGGCCAATCGGCATGGGCAAAGAATTCCTGGGCATCTATGACCGTTTTAACAAGCGCATTGAACCGTTCCGTTCAGAAGGAGATCGTTTCCTGGAACTTGACGAACAGGGCAAATTGATCGAAGACCACGAGATGAAGAAAACTTCCTATTATACACAGGCAATGGATGACATCGAACTGTTGAATGAAGCAGGAAACGACTTTTCAATTGATCGTGTGAAAAAAGGTGAGTTGACGCCGGTTTTCTTCGGCAGTGCGTTAGCTAATTTCGGTGTCGAAACGTTTTTGGAAACTTACCTGCAATTTGCACCATCACCACAGCCGCGCGATACGCAGGACAATGAGGAAATTGATCCGATCGAGATGCCTTTCTCTGGATTTATTTTCAAAATCCAAGCCAATATGAATCCGGCTCACCGTGACCGCATTGCATTTGTGCGCATCGTATCAGGCAAGTTTGAACGAGGAATGAATGTCACTTTGGCGCGCACCGGAAAAAGTTTCAAGCTGTCACAGACAACTCAATTTTTGGCAGATGACCGCGAAATGGTCAACGAAGCGGTGGCGGGAGACATCATCGGTCTCCACGACGTAGGAAACTACCAAATTGGAGATACCATCACGAGCGGCAAGAAGTTCCAATTTGAAAGCCTGCCGCAGTTTACGCCGGAACTTTTCGTTAAAGTTACTGCTAAAAACGTCATGAAACAAAAGCATTTCCATAAAGGGATCCTTCAGCTTGTTCAGGAAGGTGCGATCCAGTACTATAAAACGCTTCATCTGGAAGAAGTCATCCTTGGTGCAGTCGGTCAGCTACAATTTGAAGTGTTCGAACACCGGATGAAAAATGAATACAATGTGGATGTGCGGATGGAGCCGGTCGGTTCCAAAATCGCTCGCTGGATTGAAAATGAAGAAGATGTCAAAGAATCAATGTCCAGCGGCCGTTCAATGCTGGTACGCGACCGTTTTGACAACTATGTCTTTTTATTCGAAAACGAGTTTGCGACACGCTGGTTCCAGGATAAAAATCCTGGCATTCGATTATACAGTCTGCTATAAAAATAAAAACCTGCTGCTGGCAGGTTTTTTTGTTTTCTTCAAAAAAGTGGCAGATCAGTGAACACCTTCTGTAAAGTTTGCGGTTGCAGGTAATTTTTCTTATGATAGAAGAACATGGAGAGAAGGTTGAGCAAATGAAAATAAGCGATTTTTCGATAAAAAGGCCAGTCTTTACACTGGTAATCATGTTTTTGGTCATCATTCTGGGAGCGGTATCATTCACCCGCATCCCAATTACTTTAATTCCCGAGCTCAATCCGCCAATTGGTGTAGTAGTTACTAATTATCCAGGCGCCAGCCCGACAGAAGTAAGTGAAAAAGTGACAAAGCCTCTGGAGGCTAACCTATCGACATTGCCGGGAATCGAATCGATTCAATCGAATAGCCAGGAAGGCTCGAATTTTATCCTGCTGGAATTTGACTGGTCGACAGACATAGACGATGTTCAAACAGATATCATGCAGCGGATCGATCAAACGCCAATTCCGGATGATTCAAATGATCCGCGTTTTTTAAAGTTTGATCCTTCCCAATTTCCGATTCTTCAATTATCATTGCGTTCGAGTGATCCGGATGCTGATGTGCGGGTAATTGCAGAAGAGCTGGAAACAGAGCTTCGCCAAACGGATGGAGTGGCGAGCGTCAATATCTCAGGTTCTTTAATAGAGGAAATCCAAATTGAATTAGACCAGACTGAGTTGGAAGAACGGGGCTTACAGCAATCAGATGTTGTACAGTTGATCCAAGCCAACAATATTTCCTTGCCTGGTGAACCGATTGAGACCGAAGATGGACGTAACCTGACAACACGGATTATCAGCACCTTGACCAATGTAGAGGAAATCCGGGATTTGGTGCTGACCATTGACCCGCTAGAAGGCGATAATGTCACCATTGATGATATAGCCGAAGTTAATGTCAGTGAACGTGAAAGCAACAGTGAGACAAGAACCAATGAAGAGCCAGCTGTCTTATTGTCTGCCCTCCAGGAGTCACAGGCAAACACAGCAGATGTTTCAGATGCCTTCCAGGAAAGATTGGATGAACTGCTGAGCGAAGAGCGTTTCGAGGGTGTCGAAGCGGACATTCTCTTTGACCAGGGCGACTATGTCAAACTCGCCATTGGCAATATTGGGCAGACATTGGTTTTGGGTGGTCTATTTGCTATGCTGGTCCTGTTTTATTTCCTGCGCGGTATTAAGAGTCCCATTATTATCGGGATAGCGATTCCATATTCAGTCATCGTCACCTTTGTTCTCATGTTTTTTGCCGACTTTGCATTGAATATTTTAACTTTGGGGGCGCTGGCATTAGGAATCGGAATGCTGGTAGACAACGCAATTGTCGTTATTGAAAACATTGAACGGCATTTAGCGATGGGCAAAAATGCCAAAAAAGCAGCATCCGAAGGGGCGAAGGAAGTTTCTGGTGCAATCATTGCGTCCACTTTGACCACTGTAGCTGTCTTCATTCCGGTCATCTTTATCTCGGGATTAATCGGTGAAATATTCTTTGAGTTTGCCTTGACGATTTCGTTCAGTCTTATTGCCTCTTTGGCAGTTGCGCTAACTGTCATTCCAATGATGGCTTCCCGAATGCTAGGGAAACCCGGTGTTAAACCGAAAGTGGAGAGGGATGCATCCAGAAGTGTCAAAGCATTCGAAGGGTCCGTTATTTGGGCGCTGCGCCATAGAATTGTCGTGTTGTTTACCGCACTGGTGCTTTTGGTGGTCGGGGCTTTCGGCGTTATGCAAGTGGGCACGGAATTTATTCCAGCTACCGATGAAGGCTTTGTCAGTGTTTCCGTCGAGCTCGAAAATGGATCTTCCAGAGCTGCAACGGACGAAGTAGTCAACTTGATAGAAGAAGAATTAAAAATTGAAGAAGAAGTCGACGTGTATGTCAGCTTGATTGGAGCTACGCAGCAGGGCCAGGCACAAGGCTCTGCGGAATCGAATACCGCTGAGATTTATGTGAAGCTGGTGGATTTGGCAGATCGGGACCGTTCGATTTTTGATTTTGTGGATGATGTGCAGCCGCGAATTCTCGAGACTGTTGGGGAACGTGCGTTAGTCAGCTTTAATTTGCAGACTGCAGCGGGCTCCTCACCGAACACGTTATCGTTCACTGTAACAGATACAGATCGTGCCCGTCTGGACACGGCAGTTGCCGATATAGAGTCAGCTTTAGCAGAGCTTTCAGAAGTGACCGAGCTGACGAACGACCGTCAGGAAACGATTGATGAAATTCAAATGACGATCAATCGTGAAGCAGCGACCGAATACGGGCTGCCTCCGGCTCAGATAGCCCAAACGGTGAATAACATCACACGCGGGGTTTTGGCTACACAAGTATTGGCGGAGAATGATGAAGTTCTCAGTGTATATGTGGCTTATGAAGAAGGAGAGCGGGACAGTCTTGAACAGCTTCGGGCTCTGTCTCTTCGGACGCCGGCGGGAGAATTTGTGGAGCTTCAGGAGCTGGCCGATATTGAAGTGGCCCAAGGTCCTGTCAGCATCCAACGGGTAGATCAGGCAGACAGTGTCTCATTTACACTTCAGCATCAATCAAGCATTACCCTGGGTGACATGTCAGATCAAGTGGACTCGACGATCGAAGAACTGGACTTGAATGAAAACACGATGATTTCGTTTGGGGGCGACCGTGAGCTGCTGGATAACTCGATAAACGACATGATGATGGCTGTTTTGCTTGCAGTGGTTCTTGTCTATATTGTCATGGCAGCACAATTTGAATCCTTTAAGTATCCGTTGGTTATCATGTTTACTGTGCCATTGATGGCGATTGGCGTAGCGATTGCGCTGTTTGTTACACAGACGCCAATCAGCATTACCGCCGTCATCGGTATACTGGTTCTGGTAGGTATAGTCGTCAATAACGGGATTGTGCTGGTGGATTATATCAATCAACGAAAAGAAGCAGGCATGAATTCTTACGATGCCATCATCACTTCTGTTCATGACCGCCGCCGACCGATTTTGATGACAGCATTAACGACCATTCTGGGGCTATTGCCGCTGGCGATTGGAATCGGGGAAGGTACAGAAATCAATCAGCCGATGGGGATCACAGTAATTGGCGGACTCATCAGTTCGACTTTGCTGTCACTCTATATCGTACCGATTGTCTATAGCTTGTTTGACAGACAGACAAGAAAAATGAACAAAAAGTAAGCCTTCGGGTTTACTTTTTTCTTTTGCTGCAATATACTGGGAAATTTAGTATGATGGGAGCAAAGGAGGCTGGAGCCATGACAGAAACAGTATTCACGGGATTTCCAGGATTTATTGCCAGCCAATTGATCCAAAAGCATGCCGAGCAAAACGAATCGATTTCGGCTATTATTTTATCGTCTGAGCGAGAAAAAGCAGAAAAGGAAGCCGAGCGCATCCGAAAACAAACCAACTGCCGGAGCATCAAACTGATAGAAGGAGATATTACGAAAGAGGGGCTGGGATTGACCAAAAGCGACAAAGCATATCTGATGGACAAACCGCTGATTTTCTGGCATCTTGCCGCTATTTACGATTTGGCCGTTCCCAGAGATATAGCATGGAAAGTCAATGTGGAAGGAACACGCAAGGTAAATGAATTTATCAACGAGCTTCCTAAACTGGAACGGTATGTATACTTCAGTACAGCCTATGTAGCGGGCAATCGGGAAGGAACCATTTACGAAAATCAACTGGTTCGTCCGAAAGCCTTCAAAAACTTCTATGAAGAAACCAAATTTGAAGCGGAACTGCTGGTAAATGAAATGAAGAATACAGCACCTGTGACAATCATCAGGCCCGGCATTGTCCGCGGTCATTCGATCACAGGGGAAACCATCAAATTTGATGGTCCCTATTTTTTCTTGAATTTGATTGATCGGGTGAAGTTTCTGCCGGCTGTTCCATTCGTTGGGCATTCCAAATCCTACATAAATGTTGTGCCGGTAGATTATATTTTAGAAGCGTCCATTTATCTAAGTAAACTAGGTGCGGCAGCTGGGCAAACTGTCCATTTGACAGATCCCAACCCCCACCCAGTAGAAGAAGTTTATCGCAGCATGGTCCAATCGATGACTGGAAAAAATCCAAGAGGGCGTCTGCCCCATAGGCTGGCCAAATTATCGCTGTCTATAGCACCGGTAAGAAAAGGGCTGGGGGTCGAAAAGGAAACATTGGATTACCTGACATGGTCCGCAGATTTTGACACGCAAAATGCAGAACGGCTGCTGGCAGGTAGCGGTATACGCTGCGCAGATTTTCTGGCAACTATGCCAGCTATGGTTCAGTTTTACAACTTGCATAAAAAGGATAAAAATTTTCAAATTCCCATCATTTAAAACTACCACTTCCATAAAAATGATGCTATACTGACATTACAAAATAATACACTTTGACTTTCAGTCAAGGGGGAGTAGCTATGGGGAAACCTATTTCACAGTCGTCAAGACATGGTTAGTAGCCATCGGTTGTGATAGCAAATTTAATTTGCTTAGCGAGACCTTTGCCTTTTTTTAGGCAAGGGTCTTTTTTGTGGGTAAAAATAGGAGGAGAGAATGGAATGGAAGCAATAATACTGGAGTATGCATGGGTCCTATTGGTATTGGTTGGACTCGAAGGATTACTGGCTGCAGATAATGCAGTGGTAATGGCAGTAATGGTTAAGCATTTACCGAAAGAACAACAGAAAAAAGCATTATTTTATGGGTTGGTAGGGGCATTCGTATTCCGCTTTGCAGCCTTGTTCATGATTACACTGCTAGTTAACATCTGGCAGATACAGGCGTTAGGGGCCGCATATCTCTTGTTCATCTCGATCAAGAGCATTTATGATCAGCGTAAAGGGGATACAGACGAAATTCTTGAGGGCGTTGATGCACCTGAGAAAAAAGGTTCAAGTTTCTGGATGACCGTATTAAAAGTTGAATTGGCCGATATCGCTTTTGCCATCGACTCAATGCTGGCTGCTGTAGCTTTGGCTGTTACATTGCCGCACTTAAATGTCTTCGGAATGGATGATATTGGCGGCATCAACTCTGGCCAGTTTATGGTCATGCTTGCCGGTGGTTTAATCGGTGTCATCATCATGCGTTTTGCGGCACATAAATTCGTGCAGCTGCTTGAGAAATACCCGCAACTTGAAACTGCCGCATTCGTTATCGTGGGCTGGGTAGGAGTCAAATTGTTGGTGATGACATTATCCCACGAAAATGTTGGCGTCTTGCCACATGATTTCCCGCACTCTACACCCTGGACACTTGTCTTCTGGACAGTACTGCTTGGAATTGTAGTTGTTGGCGGAATCCTTGGAGTTAAACAAAACAAAGATCAAGTGAAAGAACATGAAGCGAAATAAAAATCTTTAGCAAATAGAGTTAAAAATTAAGGTGCATTGATCTCATTCAATGCACCTTTTTTCTATGCTTATTTAAGAAAGGAAATATATTGAAGAGAAAATAGCCGACTACCGACAAAAAAGAGAATTGATAAGCGAATAATGATAAGAACAAAAATACCTGCCTCTTTTCAATTGAATCCTTCAAAGTTACAATCAAGTAGGCAGTGACTTTGAGAAGAGGTGAATGGTGTGCTTTTAGCTTCATTAAGCGGAAGATTTGGACGTATTGAAAAATCCAATGCCGAAATAATGGTATTGCAAGCACAAGATGGCGACGAACAAGCGCTGCACGATCTGCTTTTTTCTTACTCACCTTTTATGAAAAAAACGGCTTCTCAAGTATGCAAACGATTTATCGATGATCACGATGATGAATACAGCGTGGCATTGTCGGCGTTTAATGAAGCTATAGAAAAATTTGATCAAACCAATAATGCCTCGTTTCTGACATTTGCCCATATGGTCATCCGCAGGCGAGTCATCGATTTTATACGCAAAGAAAACCGGCGGGAAGAATTCAGCCACGATTTCATGCCGTCAGCAGAATCGGAAATTCATAACGGCATTGCAGATCAGGCAGCAACTCATGCATATACGCTCAAAGAGCAGGACCAAAAAAGGCGTGAGGAAATTTCTTTGTATGAAACAATGCTTCAGGAGTTCGGTTTATCATTTCATGTGCTGGCCAAGGTGTCGCCGGCGCATGAGGATGCGCGCATTACCTCCATCCAAATCGCTCAGCTGGTGGCTGAAACGGAGGAGTATAAGCATTATTTGATGGACAAGAAGAAGCTGCCGATCAAGGAGATTGAAAAACTGGTCAAGGTTTCCCGGAAAACGATTGAGCGCAATCGAAAATACATAATTGCTATGGCATTGCTGCAGATGAGCGATCTGCATTTTTTGAAAGATTACTTGAAAGGGCGGTTAAATTGATGCGGATACAATCGGGAATATGCATTGAACTGAACGATGATCGCTCAATTTTTCTAGTTAAAAATGGAGGGTTTGTTAAAGGCACACCTACCGGCAATCCTGCAATAGGAGAAGAAGCATCCTTTTATCCAGTTGAAAGAAAACGGGCGGTTCGCTGGCAGCCCGTCATGGCTCCTGTAGTAGCAGCGATAGCTGCCATTGCTTTGTTCATGTCAGTACTGGTGTTTCCGGTTGAAGAAGCTTTTAGTTATGTGCAAGTTGAAATCAACCCGGGCATTGAACTGGGCATCAATGACCGCTACGAGGTAGTCTCTATACGAGACCTGAACACTGATGGAAATGAGTTGATCCACGAGCTTGGTGAATGGGAGAACGTTTCTCTCCAAGACGTATTAAACAAGGTTTTTGAGTTAGCTGTAACCGAACATACTGAGCAAATTACCATTACTTCAGTTGAAGAAGATAGCAGCAAGCAGGATCAATCCATTAAAAAAGTCGTCATGGCAGTTTCTTCAATTGTGGAAAATGACAAAGTTACGATTCAAATGAAAGAAGCAACACGTGAGCAATGGCGCCAATCTAAAGAAGATCTTGTGCCTGTCGGCCAGATGATTGAAAAAGTTGAAACGCTGAAGGTTAAGGAAGAACCTGAAGTACAGGTTCCGCCAAAGGAGACACAGACCGTGCCTGATCTGAAAGAAACAGAACCGGCAAGTGAACCGGAAAAACCGAGCGAAAATAATGCAGGAAATCACAATCAAGAAAAAAATGAGACCAAAGAGACGAAGAGCGAAAAAGAAACAACTGAAAAAAAGCCTGATGTTCCAAAGAAATCAATTTCTCCTGCAGCAGAAAAGAAAGCCGATCCTCCAGCAGCTGAAAAGAAAAATGATAAACCATCTCCGAAGATAGAGAAGCAGCAAAAAACACCAAAACAAAACGGCAAGGCGGAAGAAACTTCAAAAAAAATCAAGAATTCTCCTCCAGCGAAACAACAGAAAGAAAACTCTGTGCCAAAAGAACAGCCTTCTGATAACAAACAAAAAGGAAAACCTGAAGAAGCGGATGAGGAGCGGGGAAACAGTGAGCCCCCAGGCCAACAAAAGAAAAAGGATGCTTCTGCCAATAGTTCGGCAGTGAAAAAAGAAGCACACACTCCACCCGGACAGGAAAAGAAAAAAGAACCGGCTGCCGATAATCCCGGCAAAGAAAAGCAACCAGAGAAAAAGACAAACGAACAGTCTCCTAAAAAAGAAGCTACGCAAGAGAATACAGAAAAAGAGTAGAAGAAGTTCTTCTGCTCTTTTCCTTTTTCCTGTCGGCCTCTGATTAATTCAACTCGATTGCTCGCAGGTGCGGTAGGGTTTTTAAAATGTATTCTTGCTAAATTGTTTGAAAACCTTAATGTTTTGGTTCTGCATAAATAGATTTGCGATTTCTCTTTCTTTTTGTCTATTCTTTTCATAGAATGGGGAGAGAGTATAATGTTGAAGGGAATCAATGTCTAATGAATAAAACTTTTCAAAAAGTACGAAATCTTACACCTGCCCAGGCAATTGTTTCGTATTATTTTGTAGCAATTGCAATTTCCTTCTTATTATTAAGATTGCCGAATGTCCACAAACCAGGAATGGTCATCCCTTGGATTGACAGCCTGTTCACCGCGGTAAGCGCTGTGAGTGTGACAGGGCTTACCGTTATCAACGTAGTAGAAACCTACACCACGTTCGGAATTGTTGTGTTGATGTTTATTTTGCAGCTGGGTGGAATCGGCATCATGTCGATTGGTACGTTTTTCTGGCTGTTGGTCGGCAAGCGCATCGGCTTGAGGGAGCGCCAACTGATCATGGTTGACCATAATCAGTCGAGCATGTCCGGTGTTGTAAAGCTGATTGTTGAAATTGTAAAAATTTTGCTGCTCATTGAAGCAGTTGGTGCTCTTATCCTAACGGTTTATTTTACACAGTATTTTCCGACATTCCAGGAAGCTCTGCTTCATGGCGTCTTCGGATCCATTACAGCGACGACAAACGGGGGCTTTGATATTACAGGAGAATCGTTGATTCCTTATTTTAATGATTATTTCGTTCAAATCATTAATATGATTCTTATCATTTTAGGAGCCATTGGTTTCCCGGTTCTAATTGAAGTAAAAGAGTTTTTGTCCAATAAGCAAAAATATTTCCGTTTTTCGTTATTTACGAAAATCACGACAAGTATCTTTGCTATTTTATTGGCAGTAGGAGCGATTGGTATTCTGTTGCTAGAGTCATTCCGTGCATTTAGGGGAATGAGTTGGCATGAAGCTGCATTTGCGTCTATTTTTCATTCGGTGTCATCACGTTCTGGTGGACTTGTTACCGTGGATATTACGCAATTCAACGAGGCGACAAATATCTTTATGAGCGCTTTGATGTTTATTGGAGCTTCTCCAAGTTCGGCAGGAGGAGGTATTCGGACCACCACGTTTGCCATCGCGATCCTATTTTTAATCAATTTTGCACGAGGAAAAAACACCATTCAAATATTCAAGCGTGAGATCGAATTGATTGATGTTTTTCGTTCCTTTGCCGTTATTTTTTTGGCAGTATTCATGGTATTGGTTGCGACCATTACATTGCTCATCACGGAACCACAGGCAACGATTGTGGAAATATTATTTGAAATCACTTCAGCGTTTGGAACATGCGGAATGTCTCTGGGCATCACGAGCGATCTGTCGGAGCCAGGGAAGTTCATCATCATGGCACTGATGTTTGTCGGACGGGTCGGGTTAATTTCCTTCCTCTTTACAATCGGCGGCAAAACAGATCCGACAAAATTCCATTATCCAAAAGAACGTGTAATCATCGGTTAAGGGTGCATAGGAGTCCTGGAAGATGTTATCTTAAAGAAAAAAGACTATAATTAGTGTAACGTAGCTTAAACAGTGGAAAGAGTGGATAGAATGAACGAAGAAATTAAACAATCATTGAAATTATTTATTGTGTTGTCGCGTGCGCATAAAGCGATCACCGAACAGACCAATCATTTTTTTCAGGCGAGCGGTGTCAATCCGACGGAATTTGCTGTCCTGGAGCTTCTGTACCATAAAGGAAAACAGCCTCTTCAAAAAATTGGAGGGAAAATCCTGCTGGCAAGCGGTTCCATCACATACGTGATAGATAAGCTTGAAAAAAGAGGCTATATCACCCGAGTGAATTGCCCAAGCGACCGGCGCGTGACTTACGCGGAAATATCAGAGCAGGGCAAAGAGTTCATGGCGCAGATTTTTCCGGAGCATGAAAAAAAGTTGCATGAATTGACCGATGCGCTGTCAAGCGAAGAAAAAGAGCAAGCCATTGAATTGATGAAGAAGCTGGGCTTGTCGATCAAAGACTTATCCTACTAATCACAGAAAAGGCCATCCGCATGTCGGATGGCCTTTTTGCGGTTAAAATATAAAGCCGCATATTATTTTATTGTTCCAGCGATTCTATTGTTTTGCCCATAGCGATCAAGTCGTCAGTGGCATTGACTGTGCTGTCGTCAAAAATCGTCAGGCGCACCAAAAGCTCCTCTTTTTCAAACACAATGCCGGTTACGGTGCCTTCTGTGCTCGGCACTTCATAAGCTATGGACTGATCAAAATCAGCTCCATCAAAATCCGTAACTTCAGCAGGTTCCTGCTCAGGATTAACAGCTTGAAGAGTCTGTATCATGCTTTCCTCAGCCGCTGCAAAGTCTGTTTCTTCCGGTGTAAAGGTTTCGATGCGCATGAAGACTGCAGAATTATCAGCTGCATAAAGCGCATCTTTTCTCGGTTCTTCAGCTGTCAGTTCGTAGCCGTCAAGCACGTATAACTCATAAGTTTGTTCGTCGCTTTGTGTCAGGGTGCCGGCTGGTTCAGCTGTTTCTGTATTTTCGACGGCATCAGTTTCTTCTTCCGTTTCTTCCGCTGGCACACTGTCATCGGTTTCTTCTTCGACCACTTCTTCAGTCGCTTCGTCAGGTGCAGTACCTGGCTCCTCCTCTGCAGTTTCTGGCGATCCGCAAGCTGCCAGAATAATGCCAACCGTCAGGACGGATGATAATAAAAATAAATGCTTCTTCATAAAAAAATTCCTCCTATCGGTTTGTCTAGTAGACGTTCGAAAAGGAGGAATGTTTCATTTTTAGACCGGTAAAGGCAGAAGAAGGAACAGCAGGACAATCATGATCAAATGGGCAACGATGATGACGGGCAGGCTCCTTTTCCATTCGTAAAGCAGACCCAGGATCAGCCCAGCTGCAATACCTGCAGCCACACCGGGCCAAAATCCACTTAATGCCAAAGCCAAGCCGAAAAGAATGGCACTGGCCAGAACCGATAGCGGCGTGGATATGTATTTTTTCAGTTTCTGTTGCACCAGGCCCCTCCAGAAAATTTCTTCACCAGGCACGATGATAAACATCAGGAGGAGATAATGCCAAATCGAAACAGGTGCAAATGCTGATAAGAAGGAATTGACCGGTCCTGATATGTTGAACGGAGTCAGAAGAAGCAGTTGGAATCCCACAGCAATAAGCCCATAGAGTAGAGTCCCATAACCTAAGCCGTAAACCAGGGACTTCCATGTAACTAGTTCATCAAAAATCTTGACGAATATAATAGCGAGTGACATAAGGATCAGCATCGAAAATGTGTACATATACCAAAAGATGGCAGTGTTATCAAAGGCTAAATTGTACAAGTAAAAAGCCAGGGGCAGCATCAAAATCAAAGAATGCTGTTTTAAAAAGTTAATCATGTAAATCCTCCTAAAAAATCGCAGCCATGTCCACATTGCGGGAAGCGGTAAGAGCAAAGATGTTCGACTTGTTTTCTTGCTGTATACTAATTTTTAGTACAGATTTTTAGTATCTGTCTAAAAGGTGGCTTTATTATGATGCTAGCCGAAACCGAGAATTATCATCCGTCTAGTATTATAACAGAAGGCTCCATCAAAACTAAGGCAAAAGGAGAACAATTCATGAATGACTATAACCAGCAACTCGAAAGTTTAAAAAACGGGGAAATCGAATCCATCACAATAGAGAAGGAGGATTTCCTGGATTTTCGCACTGTCCTGATCGCGCGAGAGGATTTCAAGCACTTTAGAGGTACAGCTTACCATCATGGAACCACAGTCTATACATATACGGTAGAGCCGTCGAAATAACGAAGTATAATTTAGAAGCGGAGGGGACAACGTGGAGAAATTAACACGGACAAAAGCACAGTTAAATAAATTGGTAGTTGGCAGAGAAAAAGAAATTGATTTTATGCTGATTGCGTTGATTCAGGGGGGGCATGTACTGCTTGAAAGTGTACCAGGTTCGGGCAAGACATGGATGGCCAAAGCATTTGCGGGATCGTTTGCTGGCCGGTTTCAGCGAATTCAATTCACACCGGATGTTTTGCCGTCAGACGTGACAGGCATTCGTTTTTTTAATCCGAAAACCCAGGAGTTTGAATTGCGCCCGGGACCGGTGCAAACCAATTTGCTGCTGGCTGATGAAATCAACCGGGCAACACCGCGGACTCAGTCAAGTCTTTTAGAGTCTATGGAAGAAAAGCAGGCAACTATAGACGGTGAGACCATTCAATTGCCCGATCCGTTCATTGTTATCGCTACCCAAAATCCGGTGGAATCGCAGCAGGGAACATTTCCGCTTCCTGCTGCACAGTTGGACCGTTTTTTGTTCCGTCTGGAAATCGGTTACCCAAAGTATCAAGAAGAACTGTCCATCATCCGGGATTTTCGCGGCAACGTCTCCCATAAAAAAGAAATTCTGCCGGTCGCGTCAGTTGAAGACGTACGGAAGTGGCGTGCAGCTGCTGGCGAAATAACAGTCCATGAAGATATTGAAACGTATATATTGGAGCTGGTACGCGCGACCCGTGAGCATCCGGCCATTGAACTCGGCTTGAGTTCCCGGGCAGCTCTGGCGCTTGTTCATGCAGCTCAGGGCCGTGCCTTTATGGAAGGGCGTCGGTTTGTGACACCGGACGATGTGAAATACATACTTGAACCTGTCACGGTCCATCGCTTGATGCTGACAGCTGAAGGCATGCTTGTTCATGAGCCTTTGGCAGTTTTACAAGAAATTTTGAATTCAGTAGCTTCACCGGTAGAGGCATTTTAGATGGCATGGATACGCCATAACGATGAAGCAAAAAATACGAAATGGGTGCTGGGCTTTTTAGGCGTCTTGTTCTTTATGGCTATGGCCTTTTTACAGTTTACTGCTGCGTCTGTCATCATTTTTGCAATCGCAGTGGTTGGGCTCCAAAAGCTTTACTTGGATCGAGCCGGAAAAAATCTGGTGTTTCAAAACGATCGAACACGCAAGCGTGTACTTTATGGAGGCGAATCTTCCTGGAATCTCGTTTTTAAAAATGAGGGTCTGCCAATTTGGGGCGGGCAGTTGAAAATTTGGTTTTACGATGCTGTGGAACCGACAAACGATCAGGGAGCAAGTTATGGAGATTTAGTGGAGCTTGATCTGCCTTTTACCGTAGACAGCAAACAGACGATTGAAATAAAAGTGCCTGTGACAGGCAAAAAAAGAGGCGTGTCGCGCATCAAAAAAATGGAATTGCTCATTCCACATCCATTTGGTGAAGGCAGCGTTACGCTGGAATACAAGCCGGTCATTTTGCACGAGCAGCTGGTATTTCCAAAACTTCAGAAATACCCTTTCCGTTATGCGCCATCCCGCTATAAGCCAGGACAATTCAATTTGCAGCATTCGCTGTTTGACGACGCTTTTCAGCCAATCGGCACACGTGATTATGTTTCAACAGATCAATTCAATCAAATTCATTGGAAAGCTAGTGTCAGAATGCAAAACTACCAAACAAAAATCTTTTCGCAGCTAGCTAATGAATCGATGCTTTTTGCACTGAATGTTTCGGCTCATTATGGAACTATCCACGACTTGGAAGAGCGGATTGAAGAAGTGGCTTCTTATATCGAAAGTTGCTTTAATGCAGGAGTTTCTTATGCGCTGGCAGTCAATATCCGCTCAGCGGGCAAGATGCCTTATTTGTATTTGCCTCCAGGGCAAGGGCAGCGGCACCGGCAACAGGCACTGGAATTGTTGTCGATCATATCGAAAAACAGCGCTACGCTTTCTTACCGCGCCATGTTGGGCCATCTGGACATCCATGCAGAACTGCCGTGTACGACTTATCTGCTGACCGACGAAACGAAAGAAGCCATGCGCTTTATCAACAAATGGAGCAGCCAAACAGCATTGACTGTCCTGCCAGGCAGAAAGGAACGTGATCCGGCATGACGGCACGCTTAATATCAGCCAATTACTTTATGCTGGATGCTTTCATAATTTCCCTGGTCCTGGTATTTGTTGCTCAAGAAACAGCATTGCCGGCAGTTTGGACATGGATTTTGGCAGCTCTTGGGATGTCATGCATTTCCTATTTTCTCTTCTCGCGAACCCCTTACCGACTGGTATGGATAGTTGGGCTGTCCATTGCTGTCGCTGCCGCCATGTGGACGGCAGGAGTTTCATTGTGGTTGGCTCTGATTTTAGGCATGCTGGCCACTTATTTGCTCCATGCCCGATACTCGGTTCTATCTGACGAGTTCAATCATGGCCATCATTTTTTAAAGAAGTTTTTGATCGTGTTCACTGTCTGCTGGATAGTTCTTCTATTGAATCCAGAAGAACAGGCAAGCCGTTTGCTTTTCACTATTGCCCCTGCAGCAATCCTGTTTTATTTAGTGAGCAGTCTGCTGCATAGTTATTTTTATTCCAAAGCAGATGGTGCGCGGCTCAGCCTGGCTGTTGGCGCTTTCGGTATTGTCGCGACTCTTTCGGCCGCAGCAGCAACCATTACTTTTTTTATTGCTGACGAAGTCCGGAGTTTGGCAGGCTGGGTTGTCGGAGGAGCAATAAGGATTTTGTTTTGGCCGCTCGCTCTGCTGCTTGAACAGGCGACGAGCTTTTTGTCGGGTCTATCGACTGAGGAGGAAATGCAGGAAACGATGGATAAACTCGGGCCGGATGGAGAAGCAGCCCAAGGCGATACTGCAGCAAGCGAAGCACTGCCAGCAGATTTTCCGGTTGAGATTTTCTTGGGATTCGTCTTGTTGGCATGTGCGATTGCACTAGTGCTGTGGCTGCGAAAAATAAAGCCGGATTCTAAAGAACAGGTACAAGAAAGCCACATCATCATCAAAAGGCATGATCATCCCTCGGCGCTGCAATTTCTGGGGAATCCAGCTTCGCCTTACAGCCAAAACCTGGATCTCCATCAAATAAGAGAGGTTTTTCGCGGCCTTGAACTTTTGGCAACAGAACAGCAAATGGGCCGCAAAAATTACGAAACGGTCCGGGAGTGGATGGTGCGAATGCAATGGGATGTGACCGATTCTTTCTTTAGGACCTACGATCAAGTCCGATATGGAGATAAACAACTGCCGGACTCGCAGGCGAATCAGTTTATTAGTGAAATTGCTGAAATAAAAGACAGATATTTAAAAGAAAATGTTTAAAGAGGTTTAAGGAAGGGGATAATATACTTGAACACAGCAACATTCTCATTTCCCCCTTTTGTGGTCGGTCCGTTATACGGGTCGGCTTCTTTTTTTTGTTTTTTAGAGGTTAAAGAGAACGCAGACGGTTGAATATTATATGAGCTCCATACATTGCCCCTGGGCGCATCTACGCCAAGGGATGGATTAGATTGAAGGCAAGTTTAAGTTTCCTGCCGCATTCATAAAAGATATGGAGAAAATCAGAAGGCAAAATCATTAGTTGAACAAATATAGCTGCTGCAATGCAAGTTGTCAGCAATAAAAGTTTATGAGTTCGATATGTATAGTTATTTTTTTACAAGAGTGAATATCCTGAAGATTTTTGCTAAACTGAAGATATATACAAAAGGAGGAAATACATATGAAGCTCGGATTTATTGGTACTGGAGTTATGGGCAACAGCCTGGTCAAACATTTACTGGACCATCAGCATGAGGTTTCCATCTATACACGAACGGCTAAAAAAGCGGAGAACCTGGTTGAAGCAGGTGCAGTGCTGGTAGAATCACCTCAGCAGGTGGCCGAAAACAGTGAAGTCATTTTCACAATGGTCGGCTATCCTTCAGACGTTGAAGAAATCTATTTTGGTGACAAAGGCATCCTGGAACATGCGAAGGCCGGTGCAGTTCTGGTCGACATGACAACTTCCAAGCCGCAATTGGCGCAGCGAATTTTTGAAGCGGCTGCTGAAAAAGGACTGCATGCTTTGGATGCTCCAGTATCCGGCGGGGATGTGGGCGCGAAAAACGCTGTTTTGTCGATAATGGTTGGCGGTGAAAAAGATATCTTTAAACAAGTTTCTTCTTTGCTTAACTTGTTCGGGGAAAACATTGTCTTCCAGGGTCCTGCAGGCTCTGGGCAGCATACTAAAATGTGCAACCAAATTAACATTGCGAATAATATGATGGGGGTTTGCGAATCCTTGATTTATGCCAAAAAAGCAGGTCTTGATCCCGAGCGCGTCTTGCGGTCTATTTCTTCTGGAGCAGCTGGGTCATGGTCACTGTCGAATTTGGCGCCAAAAATGATCAATGAAGATTTTCGTCCAGGCTTTTACATTAAGCATTTTATCAAAGACATGAAGATTGCTGCTGAGGAAGCGGAAAACTGGGGATTGAATTTGCCTGGGCTTCGGTTGTCGCTTAGCATGTACGAAGAGTTGGCGGGTAAGGGGTATGAAGATAACGGAACCCAAACTTTGATTCGTCAATACGAGGCATAAGAAAAACCGGAAACCTGTAAAGGTTTCCGGCTGATCGGCAGCATCAATCAAAATAAGATTTTTTAGGCGAATAAAATCGGTCTAATTGCCGAGGCTGGTAGGTCTTGGTGAAATTGGAGACAGCCGCTTCTTTTTTCTGCGGCTCCAATCCGGTCAAAGTCCGCAAAATTTCTTTTGCTACTTTCAAGTTCATTCGGCTTGGCGGATTGCGGTACGTATCATCCAAATGGCCAAGATGCTCGAGTGAAGAAAAATCTTCTTTTTTCGGGAGCATATGAAAATAGTAATTGCCGCATTTTACGAGGACGGAAGATTGTTGTTGGCTTTTCTGAGGGTTTTTACTGAAGTGCAAACCGATTTTTGCAGCGCGCTTTTTTTCAATCATAAGATTGAGTGCTTCTTTTTTCAACGCATACAAATAATGATTGTCGGGAGCAGTTTTTGCGTGCCGGTTAACCGTAAAAATGGCTTGAGCGATATCTGAATCTGACTTGGCAACTGTCATGAACTCATTCCTTTCATCCAAACTAATAGGTAGTTTCGAGTCCATCATATCAAAATTTCCAGCCACTGTATACTGAAGGAGACATACGCACAAAAAAGAGAATCCAACTGCGCTGTAGAACTTAATTTTAGTAAAGTGGAACTATGTATAGTTAGTTGCCGTCCACTGAACCGACGGCAAATGAAAAAATTTCGTTTTATGTACGTAATCTAATCTTAAGGGGATGTTTGCATGTTTACGGATCAAACGATTATTGTTACAGGCGGCTCGAGCGGCATGGGGTTGCATATGGCCAAGAAGTTCGCTTCAGAAGGCGCGAATGTCGTTATCACAGGACGTGATATGGACAAGCTGAACGAAGCTGTGAAAGCGATTACAGGAAGCCGGGGATCAGTTGAAGTGTTTCAAATGGATGTGCGGGAACCTGAACATGCCAAAGCCATGGTGCAATTCGCTCACGAAAAGTTTGGGAGAGTGGATGGACTGGTCAACAATGCCGCTGGAAATTTCATTGTCCACGCAGAAAAGTTATCGCCCAACGGCTGGAAGTCAGTAATTGACATTGTTTTGAACGGTACTTTTTTCTGTTCTCACGCAGTTGGCAACTATTGGATTGAAAACGGTAAGAAAGGCAATATCCTGAATATGCTTGCCACCTACGCCTGGAATGCGGGAGCTGGAGTTGCACATTCAGCCGCAGCTAAAGCAGGCGTTATGTCCTTGACCCGGACGCTCGCGGTTGAATGGGGCACGCAGTTTGGCATCCGGGTCAACGGCATTGCACCAGGTCCGATCGAGCGGACGGGCGGAGCAGACAAGCTGTGGGAATCGGAGAAAGCAGCGAAACGGACTTTAGAGTCGATTCCCCTTGGCAGACTTGGGAAACCAGAGGAAGTGGCGGAGCTTGCAGCCTTTATCATGTCGGAAAAAGCTTCTTATATGAACGGAGAAATCGTCACTTTGGACGGCGGCCAATGGCTGAACAAATTCCCTTTTTAAGGCATTTTTTGCACCAATTAAATAGTTTCAAGAATGTTGATGTGTTATGATAATGGTTGAATGGATGGCATCTAACATAGGCGATGCAAAAGGAGTAGAGTACATGATTTCATTACCAAGCAGAGATTTTCTGGATACACCAATCGAAGACTATATCATTTCTTCCGAGAAAGTTGCGCATGTTCAAATGGGCAACAGTGCTGAACATGCGTTGCTCGTATTGACAAAGACGGGCTACTCAGCCATTCCGGTTTTGGATTTGAAATACCGCTTTCGCGGCTTGATCAATGCACAACGGATTACTGATGCAATTCTCGGAATGGATCATATAGAATACGAGCGGCTTTCTGATATCCGCGTGGAAGATATCATGGAAACAGATCTGCCTTTGATCCACATTAACGAACGTTTTCAAAAAGCATTGGACATGGTTATCAACCAAAATTTTCTCTGTGTGATAGATGACGAAGAAATGTTTATGGGAATTTTGACGCGGCGGGTTGTATTAAAACAGCTGAAAAAACAAATTTATCAATTAAAAAGATAAACAGGCAACATAAAAAAAGGTCTCATCCCAGAGGCCTTTTTTATGCTTAAAAAAGCATATGATTGCTGTTCTACATATTTTTTAGATTTCAGCGCCAAGGTGACAGGAGCATAAGCCGTTCTGGCTATGTCTGCCGTACCTGAAAGGCGTTTTCGCGTTTATTGTCAGGTGAAAAGAGGTTTGGTTAATGGATAAAACAAAAAGGCCGCTTGTTTTGGCAGCTGTGATGCTGGCAATGTTCGTCAGTGCGGTCGAGGCGACCATCGTATCGACTGCCATGCCGAGCATAGCGTCTGAACTTGGCGGGTTTTCGAAATATAGCTGGGTATTTTCGGCTTATTTGCTGATGAGCACTGTGACGGTCTTGCTGTACGGCAAGCTGTCCGATATATTTGGCCGAAAGCGCATATTTGCAGTAGGGATGCTGCTGTTTTTGTTCGGCTCCTTGTTATGCGGTTTTGCCGGTTCAATGGAAGAATTGATTTTTTACCGGTTTGTTCAGGGAATGGGAGCCGGCGCAGTCATGCCGATTGCGACCACAATCGTCGGAGACATATATTCGAGTGAGGAACGCGCGAAAATTCAAGGATATTTATCAAGTGTCTGGGGAATTTCTGCTGTTACCGGACCTGCAATCGGCGGGATCCTCGTTGCAACCATTGGCTGGGAATATGTATTTTGGATCAACCTGCCTCTTGGCATTTTGTCCCTGCTTGGTGTGCTTCTTTATTTGAAAGAGCCGGTGAACACAAAAAAACCGGTAATCGATTATAAAGGGGCAGCGTTGCTGACAGCGGCCTTGTCAAGCATGCTGTATTTATTGGTGGAAGGCGGCGTGTCGTTTGACTGGCTATCCAGGCAATCGCTGATTTTGCTGTCAGCCAGCGTACTGTTTTTTGTGTTGTTCATTTGGGCGGAACAGAAGGCGGTCGACCCAATGATGCCTTTTGAGATTTGGCGGAATAAAACCATCCTCTATGCCAATCTGGTTTCCTTGGCGACCGGCGTCATTTTGATCAGCATCTCCAGCTATTTGCCCACTTATGTGACCGGTGTAATGGAGCAGCCAGCAGCCATTGCGGGCTTTACCTTGACGGCCATGTCTATCGGTTGGCCATTGGCTTCCTTTTTCTCCGGACGGCTGCTGCTAAAAATTGGCTATTTCAGAACGTCATTAGCGGGCGGTGCTTTTCTCGTCATCGGAACCTTGCTGTTTGTCTTGATGCAGCCTGGATTTGGTCCTTTGTGGGCAGCGATGTCAAGCTTTTTTGTGGGTCTTGGAATGGGCTTGACCAGCACTGCCTTTATTGTTTCGATTCAGGCAGCGGTTTCCTATGAACAGCGCGGTTCGGCTACCGCTTCGAATATGTTTATGCGAAACTTGGGCAGCACGATTGGCGTTGCTTTGCTTGGCAGCATCTTGAACAGCTCCTTGCTGCGCTCCTTTGCTGACAATGGTGAAAATTATTCTTTAAGCTCAATCAATGATTTGCTGAGTGCCGACAGCCGTGCAGGCATATCAGCCGAGGCATTGGAGTTTCTTCAGCTGGCGTTGGCCGGTGCGCTTCATAATGTCTACCTGGTCACAGCATCTTTCGCACTCGTCAGTTTTATCCTGATCTTCGGGCTGCGCGGCCCTAAAGGAGTGAAAAGCGATGTCAAATGAAGAATTGATCATTAAAGTGCTGGCCGAAGAAGGCAATATGAGAAAAGCGGCAGAGCGGCTATTTTTGTCGCAGCCCGCTTTATCGCAGCGGCTGCAGTCTATCGAAAAGGATTGGGGCCAGCAATTGTTCATTCGTTCGCAAAAAGGGCTTTCGCCAACACCGGCCGGAGAGTTGGTTATCCAATATGCCAATGAAACCATTCTGCGGAAAGAAGAGGTTTTTGAAGTGCTGCATACGTTGACTTCAAAAGTGCATGGCACACTGAAAATTGCATGCGCGACGATCATCGGCCAAAACTGGCTGCCGAAAGTACTAAAGGATTTTGTGACACTTTATCCGGAAGCAAAAATTCAGCTGATCACTGGATGGAGCTCTGAAATTGTCCGTTCGCTTTATGACGGTGAAGCGCATATCGGAATCGTGCGCGGCCATACGGATTGGAAAGGGCCGAAGCTGCATTTATTCAAAGATACCTTGTATTTGGTCGACAAGGAAATCCGTTCGCTCGAGGAACTTCTTCAAACTGAACGCCCGTTTATCCAGTTTAAAAGCGACTCGAACTATTACGAGGAAATCCAGCAATGGTGGCAAAAACATTTTGCTTCCAATCCGAAAAGGCAAATAACGGTAGACCAGATTGAAACCTGCAAGCAGATGGCAGTCAACGGCATCGGCTATGCCATACTGCCTTCGATTACACTCACCGGTACAGAAGAAGTGCATATGATGCCACTGACAAACAATAAGGAGGAGTTGGAATTGACGCGGGATACGTGGCTCATCGGCTACGAATCCGCTTTCCAGCTGCGCCAGGTTGAGGCATTTGTCGATATAGTCGAAAAACATGCCGCTTTATTAAGGTGAAGCGGATGAATTTTTATGCTAAATCAGATATAATAACAACATCACTTAATGGAAAGAGGTTTTTATTGATGAAACAGATGGATGCAAACGAAATAATCTCGTACATACAGAACGCAAAAAAGGCGACACCCGTAAAAGCGTACATAAAAGGCCAAGGAGTTGCTGATTTGGATTACGGCACAGACTCCAAAGTATTCGGAGAAGGCAGTTCAGTCACTGTGTTCGGCGAATGGACAGATATTCAGAAGGCGCTGGAAGCGAATGCGGCAGTTATCGAAGATTCGGTTGTGGAAAATGACCGCAGAAATTCAGCGATTCCATTGCTTGACATGAAAAACATCAACAGCCGTATCGAACCCGGTGCGTTTATCCGCGAAAACGTGGAAATTGGCAATAATTGCATCATCATGATGGGCGCTGTCATCAATATCGGTTCTGTCATCGGTGATGGAACAATGATCGACATGGGCGTCATCATGGGCGGCCGCGCAACAGTCGGCAAAAACTGCCATATTGGAGCGGGCGCGGTTTTGGCTGGCGTTATCGAGCCAGCTTCTGCAACTCCAGTCATCATTGAAGACGATGTTTTGATCGGTGCGAATGCTGTGGTTCTTGAAGGCGTTCGCGTCGGTAAAGGTGCAGTAGTCGCAGCAGGAGCAATCGTTATCGAAGATGTTCCTGAAAACTCAGTTGTAGGCGGCACACCAGCACGCGTATTGAAATTGATGGATGCAAAAACACGTGCAAAAACAGAAATCAAACAAGAACTTAGACAGCTTTAATCAGTGAATCCAATGGATTTAGTGAAAATCAGAAGAGATCTGCACCAAATTCCGGAAATTGGTTTTCAGGAACTTAAAACACAAGCTTATCTATTGAAAACGATCTCCCAGTTGCCGCAAGAACGGCTGGAAGTGGTGGAATGGCGGACCGGCATCGCGGTTAAAGTGCCTGGCACCAATCCAAGAAAGCGGATTGGCTGGCGAACGGACATTGATGCCTTGCCGATTACTGAAGAAACAGGCTTGCCATTTCAATCTGTTCATCCAGGATTTATGCACGCATGCGGACATGATATTCACATGGCGATTGCACTTGGACTGCTGCAAAAACTCATTGATCGTCCAATAGAAGACGATGTGGTGATTTTGTTCCAGCCTGCAGAAGAAGGGCCTGGAGGAGCATTGCCATTCCGTGAATGGCTGAAAAATGATAAACCGGACTTTCTGCCGGACGTGATTTGTGCGCTGCACATTGCGCCGGAACTTCCGGTCGGTACAGTTGGCACACGGCCGGGGTTGTTGTTCGCCAATACGTCGGAGCTGTTTATTGATCTTCACGGCAAAGGCGGCCACGCGGCTTTTCCGCATCTAACGGAAGACATGGCAATTGCAGCTGCTTCTTTGTTGATGCAACTGCAGACCATCGTAAGCCGCAATGTCAATCCGATGGACTCCGCGGTATTGACAATCGGTAAGATGAGTGCCGGAACGGTTCAGAACGTTATCGCTGAGCACGCGCGGTTGGAAGGAACAATCCGTACCTTGAACAGTGAATCCATGATTCACATGAAGCAGCGGATTGAAGGTTTCTGCCGGGCGGTCGAGAGTGCTTACAATTGCCGGGTAAGCATCGATTACGGTTCAGGTTATTTGCAAGTGACTAATGATGAGGCGCTGGCGGAAAAGTTCCTCCAGTATGCTGGCAAAGCGGAAGGCATAACAGCAATTCGCAGTGAGGCAGCCATGACAGGCGAAGATTTCGGCTACTTTACCGAGCAAATCCCTGGGCTGATGTTCTGGGCAGGTGTTTCCTCACCCCACGGCTTGCACCACGCAAAGCTGGAGCCGGATGAAGAAGTTCTCAGCTTTATGCCGGAATTGATCCACAGTTTCTTTTTAAAACTATAAGAACAGGCAGCATCGGCTGCCTGTTCTTTTTTCTGGAAAAAAAGTGGTTTAGCTGTTCCTTTTCTTATAAGAACATGGAACTATTTTTTATTGCCAGCGTACTAATAAAGAGACGAGTAAAAGGGGGATCATCATGCATAAACGCTTGCTGGCATTTTTTGCTTTTGCATTGTTTATTAGTTTATTTATCGTGCCGCAGGTATCGTTGGCGGCACCACAAATTACAGTGGATTCTAGTGCCGGGTTTCAAAATAAGATCAAGTATGAAAAGGGTTTGCCTCTTCAATTTACAGTTACCAATGAAGGCTCTGCGTTCTCAGGGGACTTGGTAATCAGTTACTCGGAAACCTATAATCTTGGAGCCGGTATGGCTATGCCGATTGAACTCGCTGAAGGCGAAAGCAAGACGCTGCACATCGCGTCCTCGGGTTTATCAGATATGAATTATACAGGTGGACCTAATGACCAAAGCATTTTTCTGTTTGAAGGCGGCTGGGAAGAAGGAGAATCAATTGCTTTCAAAGGCAAAAAAACGATACAGCCCAGTTACTATTCGCCAGGGACAATGTTTGTTGCCACTTTGACCGATAACCAGGACCGCTTGCAGCCATTAAATCAGCTTGCTGTACCATCCGGTGAAGGGGTGGAAGTGATCCACCTGAATCAACTGCCAAACTTTTCTTTGCCGATGGAAGCGCAGGCTTGGAGTATGATTGACTACTTGGTCATTGACGAGTTTTCTTATAGCGATTTGCCAGAGCCGACTCAACAAGCCATTTTGCAATGGGTTCAGCAAGGTGGCCATGTCGTTACGGGTTCGACCAGCAATTTGGAAGCAGAGCTTGGCAACTTAAGCGAATACCTGCCATTAACGCTGGGGGATGAAATCAATGTTTCGGTTTCAGGGCTTGAAAATCCAGTGCCGGCTTTCCAAGCAACAGCTAAAGAAGGGACGGCAGTCAAGCTGCAAAACGACGGCCAAATATTAGCAGCCACACAGTCTGTAGGTTCTGGGAATGTGACACAGATGAGTTTCTCTCTGGGAGATGAACCTGTGTCGGCACAAAAAGGCTATAGCCAAATGATGTCAAATTACTTCCCGGCCCCAGCAACCAATTATAATTCGATGGGTGGCCAGTCAATTCTTGATTATATGACGTATGAAGTTGGAGATGTTAACGAATTGTTTGACAGCTTTGCTGTTTCAAAACCGTTTATCATTGCCATTATTCTCCTGTATATTCTGTTGATTGTTCCGGTTCTTTATATTGTGTTAAAGAAAAAGGACAAGCGGGAATTTGCCTGGTTCATCATTCCGGCAGTTGCTTTGTTGACTTCGCTGGGACTTTTCGCGTATGGAGCCCAAGACCGAATCGGCAACCCGCAAATACAGCAAACTGGTTTTTTTGAAGTGGATGCCGATAACGGATTGAATGGCTATTATGTCAATTCATTGCTATCAAATCGAGGAGGGGATTATCAATTCACAGCTCCTTCCACCACAACGATGACCTACCGAATGGCCAGTGAATTTTCCGAGACCCAGCCGTATCTATCGGCCATGATGGAAAAAGGCGCAACCAGCAATCAAATGACAGTTCGGGATATGCGGTATTGGTCTGTCGAATCGATCATGGGACAGTCCTATATCGAAAACAGTGGAAACTTCGGTATTGAGTTGGAAGTAGCGGATAATAAAGTGATTGGCACGATTCTTAATAATTTCCCATTCGGAGTGGAAAACGTATCAATTTGGACGGGTACCCGCTTACTGGATATGGGCGACTTGAATCCGGGGGAAGAGCTGGCAGTTGATGAAACCATTCAGTCGGATATTCTTTCACCTGCGGCAGCTATCGGGCAATCCTATAGTTACCAGCCGATCGCTGATTTGGAAGAGTTGGAAACAGCACGACGCCAAGCGCTGCTTTCCACCTCTTTCGAACAAATGTCGCAAAATGGTAAAAGCCCATATGTCATTGCTTATACGCAGGATGCCATCGTGCCGATCAGTCTGGAAAATCAGCGAGCCTCAGTAGACTCTATTCATTTGCTTGCACAAAGCTTTAAACCGGAATTGTCTTTGAGTGGAGATATCAGCTTGAATGCGGATGCCTTTGGCATGGAACTTGCTGGAGCCAGTACGAATGCCTTTTTCGATAATGTTTCAAACGATCCTTATTTGTTTTATTTGGAAGCTGGAGACTATGACCTGATATATACTTTACCGGAAGACATTGAATTGGAAAAGACTCAATGGAATGAATTATCAATCGCCATTTCAAATCAGGGGCTGACAGTCAGTATGCTAAATCATGAAAATGGAGACTACGAAGACATCGACCAATTCAATCAAACGTTCACCGACAATGCAACAAACTATATAGGAGAGGATGGGGACATCCAGCTAAAGCTGAAAATGGCTGACGGATCAACAACTGCTGAAGTGGTTGTGCCAAAAGTTAAATTGAAAGGAGTGATTGCCCCGTGATTGAAACAATTGGATTGACCAAAAAATACGGTTCGTTTTATGCGCTTCAAGATTTGAATCTGGTTGTGGATGACAGCACCGTCTTTGGCTTTGTCGGTGCAAACGGCGCGGGGAAATCAACGACCTTTTCGATACTGGCAACCCTTCTTCAGCCGACTGCCGGCGATGCATTTATCAATGGCATAAGTGTCACCAAAAATCCACAGGAAGTGCGCAGGCAAATTGGCTATGTACCGGATTTCTTCGGTGTCTACGATCAGCTGAAAACAGATGAGTACTTGGATTTTTACGGAGCGAGCTATGGCATCAAACCGAAAGAGCGTGCGGTGCTGATTCCAAAACTGCTGGAACTGGTCAATTTAGAGAACAAACGCTATGACTATGTGGATTTATTGTCACGCGGGATGAAACAACGGCTATGTTTAGCGCGCGCATTGATTCATGACCCCAAAATTCTGATTTTGGATGAACCGGCTTCTGGACTTGACCCGCGTGCACGCGTTGAAATGCGGGATATTTTGAGAGAGCTAAAAGCAATGGGCAAAACCATTTTGATTTCATCGCATATTTTGCCGGAACTTGCCGAAATGTGCGACAGCATCGGAGTCATCGATAATGGAAAGTTGATTGCACAGGGCTCTGTACACGCGATACAAGCTCAACTGCAAAGCGAAAAAGTGCTTCGTGTCAAAGTAATGGGCGATACTCATTCGGTCGTGCCATTTTTCGAAATGGATCCTTTTGTTTCTCAAATCGAAGAACAGCAGGATAAAAATACTATTCAGTTTTTCTATCGGGGAACCGAACAAGATCAATTGCGTTTGCTGCAGCAGGCAATAGCACAGAACTTGCCGATCCTGTCTTTTTCAGAAGAAGAAACAGATTTGGAAGATGTCTTTATGGCAATTACAAAAGGAGTGGAAATCGGATGAAAACCCTCCTTACCAATCCTGTGCTGATCAAAGAACTTAAATTGCGTTTCCGCAACCTGAAAAGCTTTACGGGCATCCTGTTTTACTTGATCGCCATGAGCATTTTCGTTTTTGGTTTTATCTTTCTGGCTACATCCCTGACGGGGAATGGGTTTTTCAGGCCAGATGAAAGTTTTATGCTGTTTAGCATCATGACCTATATTCAATTGGGCTTGATTTTGTTCATCACGCCTGCATTAACGGCAGGAACCATCAGTTCTGAGCGGGAAAAACAAACCTTGAATATTTTGCTGACCACCTCACAAACTTCTTTCCAAATTATTTTCGGGAAAATGACGTCATCCATCGCTTTTCTATTGCTGATGATTGTTTCCGGATTGCCGATTTACAGTTTGGTATTTTTGTACGGTGGGGTTTCACCCAGCCAGTTATTTTACATCTTCCTGTTTTATTTGCTGACCTTGCTGGCCATTGCCAGCATCGGTGTGATGTTTTCGACATTGATCCGAAAGACCATCGTTGCCATCATTGCAACCTATGGCGCCATGATTTTCATCGCAGGTGTCACAGCGTTTTTCTTGTTGATCTCGGTGCAAGTTTCACAGATGGGTTCGGGGGCGCCGAGCATGTCACCCTTGGCTCATTTCTGGGCTTCCATTAACCCGCCGGCAGTGTTGTTAACTTTGCTGCAACCACCTATGGAAGATCAGTTGCAAGCTGTAACTATGATATCGATTCCGCTGTGGATCGGGTACGTGATTTTTTACAGCTTGCTAACCGTTGCCAGTATTTTTCTGGCAGTCAAAAAGCTTCGAGTCAATATGAATAAATACAAATAAGGAGGGAATTTCATGACCAACCGCGATATCCAAAAGTATGTCAAAAAGACAGCCAGGCTGTTGCGAATGCTTCGTTTTAGCCGCAGCTTTCAGTCCGCCTTGTTTGCAGGATTTGCTTCAGCAGCTGGTTTGCTTCTGGTATCGCGGTTGTTTGTGCTTCCTTATTATGAATTTTATGCATATGCAGCGGGAGTTGCCGCTATCGCAAGTTGGGGCTTGTTGACGATGAAAGATTTGCCGAGTACCAAACAGGCAGTCCAAGAGTTGGACCGTTTCACACCGCACAATCAGTTGCTGACCGTATGGAAGCTGAACGAAAAAAATGCGCTGGCAGAAATGTTAACGAACAAAACTGCAGCAACTGTTCCTTTTAGCTACCAGCTGTTTCGTCAAGAACGTAAGGCTTGGCTTCGGCCAAAATGGTTGATTGGGACATTAGCAAGCGGCGCACTGATGATGCTTCTGTTAGTTTTTCCAAGCAATCTGCAAAATCAGGCCAATGATGTTGAAGAAGAGTTGGAACTGGTACAAGACATCAAAAAAGAAATTGATGACATAGAAAAGCAGGCAGAAACGGAAGCCGTAAAAAAAGAAATGGAAGCATTGAGAGCGGCAATTGAAAATATAGAAGATCCGGAAGCCGTATTGAAAGAGCTTGTCAAAAAACAAAAAGAGCTTGATTTGAAAAAACGTCAGCTGGCGGAAGGACAAACTGCAGAAGCTGAAGCTGTTTCTGAGGATCTCGAAGAAGTTTCCGACAGATTGGCTGAGCAGGCAGGAAAAACCCAAACCGCTTTAAGCAACATGGGCAAACCGGTAGCATTTCCCTTGCAGCAGACCATTGCAAATCGTGGGCAATCTGGTGAGGAAAACCCAAGCGGTTCTGCTGCCGGGGAATCTTCCAGTGAAGGTAGTGAGTCCAATACTGATGGTCAGGGATCTGGCAATGGAGAAGGTGCAGGAGAAGCTGGAGAGCCAGAAAACGGCCAAGGGGAAGCTGAGGGGCAAGGCGAAAATGAGGGGCAAGGACAGGGCCAGGGTCAAGGAGAAGGACAAGGTCAGGGTCAAGGACAAGGACAAGGACAAGGACAAGGACAAGGGCAGGGTCAAGGACAAGGACAAGGGCAGGGTCAAGGACAAGGAGCTGGCCAGGGCCAAGGCAGCCGCGATTTGTTGACTGTGCCTTCTCGCATCGGCGGAGAAGGCGATACTGCAGTTGATAACGGAGAAATTGGAGAAGGTCAAGCCGCAGGGGAGCAAGAAGGGCCTGTTGCGGCAACTGCAGGCAGCGTGCAACCATACGCCGACGTAGTGGGTGAGTATTCAGCATCTTATTTTTCAAGCGCAGACCGCCTGCAATTGCCGCCTGATTTGCAAACCGTTGTAGAACAATACTTTACGGATATCGAAACCGAAGAATAGAAAAGAGGGGTTTTATGACGTATACAACCGACCAATTTACAGAAATGAGCCAGCTGCTTGGGGAGGTAAGATCAGAAATCGGACGTTTTATTGTAGGACAGGAAAGCGCAGTTGAGTTTTCCATGTACGCCATTTTGGCGGATGGCCATGCGCTGCTTGAAGGGCTTCCTGGGCTTGGCAAAACCATGTTGATTCGAACTATTTCAGATGTGCTCGATTTGTCGTTTTCAAGAATCCAGTTTACACCTGATTTGATGCCATCGGATATTACCGGGACAAGTTTGATCGAGCGGGACGCAGAAGGGCGACAGCAGTTTACATTTCGGGAAGGCCCAATTTTTCATCAAATGGTGCTGGCTGATGAAATCAACCGGGCGACTCCTAAAACCCAAAGTGCCTTGCTGGAAGCAATGGGAGAAAAAACGGTGACCATACTGGGAGACACTAAAGTGATGGCACGGCCATTTTTTGTACTGGCCACCCAAAATCCAATCGAAATGGAAGGAACTTATCCGCTGCCGGAAGCGCAAATGGATCGCTTTCTATGCAAGATCCTGGTTTCCTATCCAAGCCGCAATGAACTTGCCGAAATCAGCCGAAGAACAACAGGTGCTGATACGGTCCTCCTTGGCAAAAAGATGAATACCGCCAGTCTGATCGAAGCACAGCAGATGGTAAAAGAAGTTTTGCTGGCAGATGACATATTGATGGTAGCTGTCGATATTATTCAAAATACTCATCCTGAACATTCAGAGCACGAATCCATTCAGCAGTATGTGCAGTATGGCAGTGGACCGCGTGGCCTGCAGAGTTTGATTCGTCTGGCAAAAGCGCGAGCATTGATGGAAGGCCGCTACCATGTTTCTATCGGCGACTTGAAATATGTAGCCAAGCCTGTATTGCGGCATCGCCTCCTATTGAATTACGAGGCTGAAGCAATAGGCAAAGAAGCGGATGAATTGATAGATTTGGTGCTCAGCACAGCTGGAAAAGGCGTTTTGAAATGACGTTGTTAAACATGCCGGCTGATTGGGGTTCACGCCTCAGCCGCTACGCCATTGGAACCAAAGCGAAAATCAGGGGGCATCACAAAGGCTCTCATCGGTCGATGCGTTTTGGCAACTCATTGGATTTTTCTGATTTTCGCGAATACCATCCCGGAGATGATGTTCGCCACATCGACTGGAACGTTTATGCCCGAACCGAACGTGTTTATATTAAGCGCTTTTTGGATGAACAGGAGATGCGTGTTCACCTCCTGATCGACAGTTCAAAATCGATGGACAGCAAATGGCTGTTTGCCAAACAGCTGGCCTTTTCCTTGGGGCTGATGGTGTTAGGGAGTGACGATCGCCTAACGGTCTCATCTGGACAAAAAGAGCTTGTGCCTTTTCGCAAAAAAGGGAAGTCTGCCAAAAAACTGTTTGAGCATTTTCTGGCTTCGATGCCGGACCCGAAAAATCTTTCTTTTGCCAAGCAGGCAAGCTTCTATGCAGCCAAAGATTCCACGGTGCTTTTCATCGTTTCGGATGGATTGGAGCCGCTCGAAGACTGGCACGTTTTTTTCAAACAGGCACCTGCATATGCACATGACCTCCGGTTTATCCACATCAGTACGGAAGAAGAGCGTGCCCCCTCTTATAGAGGCGACCTCCGTTTTATAGACGACGAAACACAGCAAGTATTGAATGTCACGGTTACGGAAGAGGCGCTGCACTCGTATCAGAAACAAAGCGAACTACATGCCAAAGGGCTGGAGTCGCTTTGCCGGACCTACGGCATTGCTTATTTGCCGGTGCACATGGAAGATGGAATTGAGCAAGTGCTATTTCATCAGATGGTGCGAAAAAATTGGATTAAATGAGGTGAAGCGGCATGGGAGCGTCGAATTGGGGAATGATCTGGACAGCAGTTATGCCGCTGGCTGTGATCCTCTATTATTTCTTTAGAAAAAAATACAGGGACCAACGCGTATCCTCGACGCTATTTTGGCAAGAACGGATGAAGGAGCTGCAAGCTTCCCCGTATTTGAAAAAACTGCAGCATCATTTATTGTTTTACTTGCAATTGGCAGCGCTTCTGCTTTGCGTACTGGCACTGCTTGGACCGTTTAGTGAGTCGGAAACACTGACAGGCAATGATTTTATTTTTGTCGTGGATACTTCAGCGACGATGCTGGCCGGTTCGCCGTCTCATTTTGAAAAGCACCAGCAGGAAATGAAAAGTTTAGCGGCACAAGCTGGCGGCAAACCGGTAACTATTGTCACAACAGGTGCAAGTCCGGAAGTGGTCGTCCGCAATGAGCAGGATCTTGATGCGATTGAACAGGCAGTCGATCAATTGGCGGTACGCTACGAAAAGGCTGAAATGGAACAGACGATTTTATTTGCAGATACATTGGGGGCCAACGATTCAACAGTCATCCACATTTTTACCGATAGCTTGGACCGCGATCTGCTGGCCAATAAAACTGGGAAAAGCTATCAAGTTCATGGCGTTTCTGATACACTCCGCAATGTTTCCATCCAACAGTTTGGTCTTTCCGAAACGGAAGACGGTGTCCGTGGTATTGTTCAGCTGGTCAATGGCAGCGATGAAGCATTGCCCGCTCTAGTCCGGCTGTCCGCTGGTGCAACGGAAAAAACGGTGGAGGTAGAATTGGCAGCTGCTGAAGAACTGCTGGTACCTTTTGAAGAACTGCCGGCTGAAAAAAACTGGCAGGCGACTGTAGAAGTGCGTGACGATTATGCAGCTGATAACACAATGGCTGCTTACTTAACGCCTCCGGGAGATGAGGTCGTCATTGATTCAGCATTGCATGAATTGATTGCCAGCGGCTTTCGTTCGCTCGATTTGGATGTTCGTCTGGCAGAAACAGCCCAATTGCAGCCGGACTTCGGATTGCCGGTTGTGACCAATCAAAGCGAGCTATTGGAAGGAGCGGCTCCAATCCTGTTGATCGGCCGCAATGATGAAACGGCAGTTGAAGTTTCAGGGCAAATTGAAACGCAGGAACATCCGTTATTTGCGTATGCCGAACTGGAAGAAGTATACGTTTCCCAACTGTATCCGCCTTTTGACGGCTATGAAACCATCGCATCGATTAATGAACAGCCTTTTATTCAATTGTCTCCAAAAGGCGATATCGTAGTATTGGCAGATGTTCAGTCGACCGATTGGCCACTTTTTCCAGCATTCCCATTGTTCCTATGGAGCGCCATGAACAGCTTATCCGGTGATGAGGAATTTCTGGGATTTTTCCAGCCGAACGAACACCGCTCCGTGTCTCTGGCTTCCGACACCGGAGAGTGGGAAATCTTTAAAGATGGCGCATACAGCCATTCTTATATTGAAGGTAGTGGTCCATTTATTGCGCCTACCGAACCTGGAGTTTATGAGGTGATCGGAGATGCAGAGACTAAGACCCTGATCGTCCAGCTGTCCAGCGAAGAAAAAACGTTGGCTGCAGGCTCATCATACACGATGGGAGCTGCAGAAACAGCTCAAGATATGGTCCGTTTTTCATTTGTGCCGTTTATTATCGCGTTGATCCTGCTGCTGGTCATTGCGGAATGGGAGGTATACCGCCGTGGAATTGCGACTCGATGAACCGCTCTGGCTTTTCCTGTTAGTCCCCGCAATCGGTTATTTTGGCTGGTTTGGCATAAAGAATTTCCCAACCAGTTCTAAACTGGCGAAAGTAGTTTATATCCTTCGCATAGCGACTGTCGCTTTGCTGATTTTCGCGTTAGCTGCACCTTCTCTGTTCCGTCCTGTGAAAGAAGAGCAAGTCATTTTCCTGCTCGACCGGTCGGCTTCTCTTGAAGGAATGGAGAAGGAGATGGCAACTGCTATAGAAACGGCATTGTCAGCCAAAAAAGATCATCAATCGGTTGGCGTGTATACTTTTGCTGAAGATTTTTTGAGTCTCATGCCATTGACTGCAGAGTCTGAGGTTTTGCCCGCCGATCTGGCAATCGGCCAAGATGGACACACCAATATCGCCCGTGCTTTGGAACTTGCTTCAAACAGCGGCGACACGGATCTGGCAACGCGGGTGGTAATTCTGACTGATGGCAATGAAACGCAGTCTTCCGTTCTGGAAAGCTTAAACCGCTTGGAATCCGACCGGCTTCAAGTGGATGTCTGGCCGATCGAGCAAACAGCGCAAAACGATATAGCCGTCAGCCGCTTTGAAACACCTTCGCGTGCGTTTTTAGGGGAAGCCCAATCCTTTTCTGTCACGGTCGATTCCGATGCGGTAGCCCAGGCAAAGTTGGTTTTTTCAATGAATGACCGTGACTTGGATACGAAAGAAATCGATTTATCAGAAGGGCAGAATGTTTTTAATTATTCATACCCCGCCAGCTCAGAAGGCCTTTTGAAATATGAAGTGCGTCTGGAGGCAGACCAAGACGCTTTTCTGGAAAACAATTCACTTGTCAGCGTCACCGAAGTTTCCGGGAATCCAGAAGTACTCGTGGTCAACGGCGGAGAGCCAAGTCCGATACCGGATTTACTGGATAGGAACAACTTGCGTGTGACCGAGTTGTCCTCGGACCAGTTGCCGAGCAGTTTGTCCGGCATCCTTCGCTATGATTCCATTATTTTCGATAATGTTTCTGGGACTTCGGTTGGAGAGCAGCAGATGAATATCATTGAACAGGCCGTTCAGCAATTTGGTGTTGGTTTTATGATGGTCGGCGGTGAACAGAGCTTCGGTCTTGGCGGCTATTTCAAAACGCCGATTGAGCGCCTGCTTCCGGTCGAAATGGAAGTCAAAGGCAAGCACGAATTGCCTTCACTCGGTTTGATGATCGTTATGGACCGTTCGGGAAGCATGATGGGCATGAAAATGGAATTGGCGAAAGAAGCGGCAGCCCGGTCGGTTGAACTGCTTCGGCCGAATGATATACTAGGCGTCATTGCCTTTGATGATCATCCGTGGGAAATTTTTTCTGCAGCCAAAGTGACCGATCCGCAGGATGCTGTGGATAAAATTTTAGGCATCACACCAGGAGGCGGGACCGAAATTTATAGCTCCTTGCAGCAAGCTTATATGGAACTGGAAAATTTGGAGTTGCAGCGAAAGCACATCATCCTGCTGACAGATGGCCAATCGGCAACTTCCAATGATTATGGGGCGTTGATCGAAGGAGGCAAAGACAATAATATCACCTTATCTACTGTCTCTATCGGCCAAGATGCCGACCGGAATCTGTTGGAACAATTGGCCAATACCGGAAGCGGCCGTTTTTACGATGTGACCGATGCCACCACGATTCCAGCGATCCTATCGCGGGAAACAATCATGATGTCCCGTACTTTTATTGTGGACGAACCTTTTTATCCGGTGGTGTATGACAGCCAGTGGAATGAATTATTTGGGGATGGTGTCCCTCAGCTAAACGCCTATATTGCCACAACAGCAAAAAGCACGGCTTCAGTTGCGTTGGAAAGCGAGGAAGGCGATCCAGTGCTTGCCAGCTGGAATTATGGCCTGGGCAAAACAGTCGCTTATACATCCGGAAGCGGTGCATGGAGCGGAGATTTCCAGAACTGGGACAGGTGGCCGGATTTTTGGAATCACAGCGTTGCCGAGTTGCTGCCGGCGTTTGAAGAAATTCCCTACTCAGTTACCCGCAAAGAACAAGGAGTTTACACGGTTGAAGATCCTACACAAAGCTCAGCCATACTGACCGTGACTGCAGTCGATGAACAAGGCAATGAGCTTCCGCTGCAAACAGAGCCGGTAGCACCAGGCAAAGTGGATGTTAAAGTGGATGCCGATTCGGGATTGGTATTTTTCAGTGTCACCAATGAAAACGGAGCCGCCTATAAAACCGGCCTGACAATCCCTTATGGCGATGAATATCGAACAGCAGAGACAAATGTGCCTCTACTGACAACGTTGGCTGAACGGACAGGTGGACAGGTATTGACCACCATGGATGAAGCTTTCCGCGATATGCCCTTCACCAGTGGAACCAGTCGTCCGATTCAACTGTTCCTGCTATTTGCGGCGATGGTGTTGTTCTTCTCAGACATTACGCTTCGGCGGTTCGGGCTTCTAAAGCCTGGATTAAAAAGAAAAGCCGCAAAAGAAGAAGCTTCTTCTCCTGCGGCAATCGATCAATTAATAAAAGCGAAAAAGAGAGGCTGACTCTTTTTCGCTTTTTATTTTTAGCTCCGGCTCGTGGCCAAAAGCTGCTGTTTTCGCATCGACCATGTATTAGCGATGAAGAAGCAAGTGATTAAGATGGCAGTACCCAGAATATAAGGATAGCTCATATTGATATCGAACAGAATGCCTGCGAGTGCAGGGCCAATCATGTTGCCAAGACTCATATAGGCATTGTTCATGCCTGCTGCGAAGCCTTGTTCATCACCCGCCAATTTGGAAATCAAGGTATTGATGGCTGGGCGCAGCAGGGAGGCGGCCGTGAAAAATACAGCTGCCACCAGTAAAATTGCCCAAAACGAGCTGACAAACAAGATGCCGATCATCGCAGCTGCTGATACCAGCAGGTTGACCAGGATGACTTTCATCTCTCCAAACCGTTTAAAGAGCTTATCAATGACAAATGTTTGGACAACCACACCAACAAATCCGCCGACAGTTATCAGAATGGCAATTTCTTTTGGCGTGAATCCAAATTTCTTATCTGCGTATAAGGCAATGGTCGACTGGAAGTTGGCCAACCCAAAGGCGAAAATAAACATTACCAGCAACATGACAAAATAGGGCGTGTAAGTAGAACGTTTCATCTGCTGAAGCAAATTTTCTGATTTGGTATCGGCAGCCTTAATGGTAGGGGCAACATTCGGCAGCACCGCAAAAGAAATAAAGGCTGCAATCAGTGCTACAGCCGTAGCAATGTAAAACGGGAATTCTATGCTGACTTCAGCTAAAAACCCACCGATTCCGGGACCAATCATAAAGCCTAGAGACATCGAGGCGCCGAGCAGCCCCATGCCTCTTCCACGTTCTTCAAATGTCGTGATATCCGCAACGAATGCCATCATCGGAGGGATGAGGAAAGCTGCGCCCAAGCCGCTGAAGAAGCGGGCTAGGTAGAGGATCCATAAATGAGAAGCCAATCCGAATGCCAGCTGAGATAAACCGAAGACGATCAAGCCGAAGATGATCAGGTTTTTACGTCCATATTTGTCGGATAGCTGACCTGACAAAGGGGAGAACAGGAATTGCGCTAGGGCAAAAGTGGCAATCAAGGTGCCAAGAGCTTGACCTGCCACACCGAATGTATCCAAATAGGCAGGCATGATCGGGATAATCAGACCGATTCCACTCATGGCAATAAACATGTTAAACATCAGCACATAAAGTGCAAACTTATTAGATCTAACGGCCATAAAGAGACCTTCTTTCGTTGTTATTTCGACTCACTAAATTTTAGACTTTAGAATCTACATACTATACCCCAAAATCAAAAAAAAAAACAGACAAAAGTTCTGCCTGTCATTTTTCCATATCCATTTTAAATTCCAGGAATAATTCATTGTACGTACCCAACATTTCAAGACCCAGATTTTCATAGACTTCCAGGCGTTCCCGCAGTTCTTCCGGTGGGTAAAATCGCTCGTCTCCTGTAACTTCGGGATCCATCAAAGCGATAGCCTGCTCGTTGGGTGTAGAATATCCGACATAGTCCGCGTTTTGAGCAGCCACTTCAGGGTCCAGCATAAAGTTGATAAAAGCATGTGCCCCATCTATATTGTCAGCTGTTGACGGAATAATCATGTTATCGAACCATAAATTCGATCCTTCCTCTGGAACCGAATAGTCGATGTTTTCGTTGATCCACATCATGTCTGCAGCTTGCCCAGACCATGTAACCGCAACAGCCGCTTCTTCGCGGCGCATCATTTCGACAATTTCATCCCCAATGATGGCCTTAACATTCGGGCCAATGGTCTTTAATTTGTCGGTGGCTTCGCGCAACTCGTCCAAATTGGTTGAGTTCAAAGAGTAGCCCAGACTGTTCAAGCCCATGCCGATCACTTCACGGGCACTGTCGACAAGGATGACTTCCTGTTGGAGCGTTGGATCCCACAGATCGTCCCAGCTATCAAACGTTTGGCCTTCCAGCAAAGTCGGGTTGAATGCGATGCCGACAGTTCCCCAGAAATAAGGAACTGAGTATTCATTGCCCGGATCAAAAGGAAGGTCAAGAAAATACGGATCGATATTTTGCAGATTTGGAATCAGCTCATGGTCGATTGGTTGCAGCAGATCATTATCTTTCATTTTTTCGATGGCATACTCGGAAGGCATGGCTACATCATAAGTTGTTCCGCCCTGCTCGATCTTGGTCATCATTGATTCATTTGAATCGAAGGTTTCATAAACCACAGAGATATTGGTTTCTTCTTCAAATTGGTCAATTAGTTCGGGGTCGATGTACTCGCCCCAATTGTAAACGGAAATGGTGCCGCCGTCGGCTGTGGCCGAACTGCGTTCCAGGACATTGACGGTATACAAGAGAATGGCCGATACGACCAGAATGGCGATAGCAGCTCTGGTGATGTCCTTCATACTTTAGCGCCTCCTGTTCCAGGGGATTGTCCAGCCCGTTGAGTAAAGAAATAATAGCCAAGGACCAATCCAAGCGTTACAACGAAGATTAATGCAGAAAGTGCATTGATGGTCAGCGTGATTCCAGCTCGTGCCATGGAATAGATTTCGATTGACAGGGTCGAGAACCCGTTTCCTGTAACGAAAAAAGTGACTGCAAAATCATCCAGTGAATAAGTTAAAGCAAGGAAAAATCCGGCAAAAATACCTGGTTTGATATACGGGATGATGACGCGCGTCAAAATATCCCGTTTGGATGCACCAAGGTCGGTCGCTGCATCGATCAGCGAACTGCTCATTTCCTGCAGTTTTGGTAGGACCATGATCACAACGATCGGAATGCTGAAGGCGATGTGGGAAATCAGCACTGAAGCAAAGCCGAGCTGGACGCCGATCATGGTGAATAGGATGAGGAACGATGCTCCGATAATGACGTCCGGGCTGACAATCAGGATCGTGTTCAAAGACAGAACCGCATTGCGTGTTTTGCGGTTCCGCAAAAATACGATGCCGATCGCACCCAAAACACCGATAGCTGTCGAAATGAGAGAAGACAGCAAAGCCACAATGACTGTGTTCATTAAAATGATCAAGAGCCGTGTGTCATTAAAGACTGCACCGTAATGCTCCAACGTGAATCCTTCAAAACTCGACATGGTGCCTCCGCTGTTGAATGAATAAAAGATCAGGTAGAAAATGGGGGCATAGAGAATGGCAAAGACGAGTGCCAAATAGATTTTTGCCGGCTTACTTAGTTTTGCCATTATATGAGCCTCCTTTTTCTTTCTGGCCAGTCACCATCATGATGATGATCATAAACAAAATCAGGAAAACGGCAATGGTCGAACCCATGCCCCAATTCTGTGTTACGAGAAATTGCTGCTCGATAGCTGTGCCAAGCGTAATGACTTTGTTGCCGGCAATTAGGCGGGTAATGACAAAGAGCGAAAGGGCAGGGATGAATACTGCCTGCACACCAGACTTTACGCCGTTGATCGCCAATGGGAAAATGACCCGTCTGAAAGTGGTGAAAGACGAAGCTCCCAAGTCGCGTGACGCATCGATCAACGCGGGGTTGATTTTATCCAGTGAATTGAAAATTGGTAGCACCATAAATGGGATGAAAATATAAACAGATACAAAGATGAAGCTGAAATCAGTGAACAAAATTTGCCAAGGTCCCGCACCAAAAGTTTGAAGCAGCTTGTTGGCAGGGCCGTATAAGCCGAAAATCCCGATAAAGGCATAAGCTTTCAGCAGTAGGTTAATCCACGAAGGAATGATGATCAGCAATAGCCAAAGCTGCTTATGCTTAGTTTTGGTCAGCCAATAAGCTGTAGGATAAGCAATCACAATAGTGATCAAGGTGATGAGGAAAGCATACCAGAAAGAACTCAACGTCATCCGCAAGTAGACGGAAGAAAAAAAGTTTTGGTAATTTTTCAGCGTAAATGCCCCGGCCAAGTCCAAAAACGAAAAATAGAAGATTAGCGCAATCGGTGCGATGACAAACAAGGCAATCCATAAATAATAAGGAACAAGGTATAGCGGACGTGACGGGTTATCTTTCATGGGCTGCTGCTCCGTAGGACTCCAGTCTGGCATCAAACGCTTCTTCCGATTCGTTCAAGCGCATGACATGGATAGCTTCAGGTGAAAAATCCAAGCCGATCTGAGAGCCGACTTCCACTTTTTTTGTGGAGTGGACGAGCCATTCATTGCCCACTTCATCGATTGTGGAAATTTCAAAATGGACGCCGCGGAACAATTGAGTATCAACCGTAACAGCCATTTTGCCGGCACCGTTTGGCGTGATTTCCAGATCTTCCGGACGAATGACGATTTCCACCTGCTCATTGGAATTTAATCCGGCGTCCACACATTCAAAATTTTTGTTGGCAAAGCGCACCTGGTAATCCGTAATCATTTCACCGCTGACAATATTCGATTCTCCAATAAAATCAGCAACAAAACGGTTGATGGGCTCGTCGTAAATATCCATAGGGGTGCCGCTTTGCTGAATTTGACCGGCATTCATGACGAAAATTTCATCGGACATTGCGAGTGCTTCTTCCTGATCATGCGTAACAAAGACAAAAGTTTTGCCTAAACGCTGCTGCAGTTCACGCAATTCGTATTGCATTTCTGTACGCAATTTTAAATCCAATGCAGAAAGCGGCTCGTCAAGCAAAATAACTTCCGGATCATTGATAATGGCACGGGCAATGGCGACACGCTGGCGCTGTCCACCTGACATTTCCGCAATTTCGCGTTGTTCATAGCCCTGCAGATTGACGAATGCCAATGCTTCCCGCACGCGTCGTTCGACTTCGGGGCCTTTCACTTTTTTGATGCGCAGTCCGAAAGCAATGTTTTCAAAGACATTTAAATGTGGAAATAGCGCATAATCCTGGAACACCGTATTGACCTGGCGCTGGTTGGCAGGAACGTTGTTCATCTTTTTATCTTCTATATAAATGTCACCGCTGGTAGGTGTTGCAAAACCGGCAATCAAACGCAGGATTGTGGTTTTTCCACAGCCCGATGGACCGAGCAATGTATAAAATTTTCCTTTTTCAAGTTCAAAGCTGACATTGTCCAAAACATTGCCGGCACCTTCGTATGTCTGAGTGACATTTTTAAAGCGGATGATGGGTGTTTCAGTCATAAAATCCCTCCTGAATTATAAATAAGATTGTGTAGTGACGATGATCATTTCCGATATGCCATCAAAGTCATTGATCAGTTGATGGTGATCAGAAGCTTCGTAATAAATAGAGTCGCCAGTTGCTGCGATATATTGATGATCGCCGATTTGAAGCAGGACCTGGCCTTCCAATACATAGATGAATGTTTCGGCAGAAGATGGTTCGAAGCTTTTAAATTCGCCTTGAGCCCGTAATGTCAGGTAGACCGGTTCCATTTCTTTTTCATTGGAAGTGGGGATGAGCCACTCTACTTCGTATCCTGCGTCTTCATCGATATGCGCCGTATGATCTGCTGTGGAATAAACGATTTTGACATCGTGTTCATCAGCAAAAAAATCTTTTGGCGTGGTACCGAGCACTTCCAGTAAGGTAAAGAAGGTTTCAATGGAAGGGGAGTTCATATCGCGCTCCAGCTGTGAAATAAATCCTTTGCTCAAGTCTGTCCGTTTGCCCAGTTCTTCTTGAGTCAATCCGTTTTTTAATCGAAGGCGTTTAATTTTGGTTCCGATTTCCATCAAAATTCTCCTCGATTCTTAATAAGTGATGGTTCCACTTAAGTTTAGTTAAAATATACTTTTAGTTTACTAATAGCATATATTCATTATACGAAACGATTTAAATATTTCAAGTCGGAATTTATTTTCAATAAGGGATTGTTATCTATTGCAATTTACCGGTTGTTTTTACTATCATAGAGAAAGTGTGAAATTAATAATGGTATATAACTTTAACAAACCAACCGATCCTATGACATGAGCGATTATAAAAACTAAAATGATGCGTAACGAAAAAATCTTTATAAACCGGATACCAACGATTTTATACCATCGGCCCGTGAACACGCCGGCGCCGAGTAAATTTGATTTTTACAGCTCGACCAAACTCTAGGAGTGATCAATGTGAACGGCAAAATGAACTTCTTTCTTGATCCGAAAAATCGGGTTATCCAAAGACCATCAATTATGAATTACAAACAAGACCAGCAAGGACTGTACCTTGTAGCCGACAAGCGTTTTATCAATTGGATGGATGTCCATACGTATTGCCATACGTGCTTGGCAGCATTGACGTTTGACGATGAATTCGATGCAAGTTATTGTGCAAGCTGCAATGAATGGCGCGAAGAACCTTGCACTGACATCAGCTGTGAATATTGTGAGAACCGCCCGAAACGCCCACTGGATCCCCGCAGATAAGCGGGGTTTTTTTCTGCGTCAATCGATCAGCCGAGGAGATTTTTAGTTCACGCCATCTATGTTAAACTAAAGCCATATGAATAGAATATTTGGAGGATGAGTATGAAAAAGGAATTTGTAGTCATTGGACTTGGCCGTTTTGGCGGCAGCATTGTGCGTGAATTGATTGAACAGGATGCGGACGTTATGGCAATCGATAAGGACTCGGAACGAGTGGATGAGTTTTCTTCAATTGCCACTCAAGCTGTTGTAGCTGACACGACAGACGAGACGGTATTGAAATCGCTGGGAATCCGGAATTTTGAACATGTAATTGTTGCAATCGGTGAAAATATTCAAGCCAGTATTTTGACAACCCTTATGCTGAAGGAAATTGGCGTAAAAAAAATTACGGTTAAGGCGCAAAATGACTACCATGCAAAAGTATTGGATAAAATCGGTGCGGATAAGGTCGTCCACCCGGAACGTGATATGGGCATACGGATCGCTCATAATATCCTTTCCAATAACGTATTGGACTATCTGGAACTGTCCGATGAACATTCCATCATGGAAATAAAGGCAAACCACAAACTGGCTGGCTATACGTTGATCGGCCTTGATATCCGCGCACGCTATGGCATCAATATTGTGGCTATAAAAAGAGGGGGCGATATTATCGTTTCCCCGCAGGCCGACATGGAAATCGAGCAGGAAGATATTCTGATCATTATCGGCTCTGATGCAGACATCAATCGTTTCGAAAAGAAAATGATGAATTAAAAAAGAATGCCAGGAGTTCCTGAGTATATAGAAAAGCTGTAGCGGACATCAATCTGCTACAGCTTTTCTATTATTTCATTAAATTAACAGGCCAAAATAAAAGGTGCACCGGATAAATATCCGATGCACCTTTTTACGGCCTGTATTATTAAACTTCCATAATCACTGGCAAAATCATTGGACGGCGTTTTGTTTTTTCATACAAATAAGGTCCAAGAACGTCAGAAATATCATTTTTCAATTCTGCCCATTCCGTGTTTTTGCTGTGTATTTTTTTATTAAGATGGCGATTCAGCATTTGCTGCGCCTCGTAGATCATAGTACCTGACTCACGCATGTAGACAAATCCGCGCGAAATGATGTCTGGACCGGAAACCATTTTATTTTTTTGCATATCGACGCTAACAACTACGATGACGAGGCCTTCCTCTGAAAGCACCCGGCGGTCACGAAGGACAATATTGCCGATATCGCCAATTCCGCTGCCGTCAATATAAACATCACCGGAAGGGACGCGTCCTGCAACGGATGCTTCGTCTTGCCCAAGAGCAAGAACTTCACCATTTTCCATGATAAATGTGTTTTCCAATGGAACATCACATTCTACTGCCAATCCGGCATGCGTTTTTAACATCCGGTATTCACCGTGTATCGGCATGAAGTATTTTGGCTTGATCAAACGAAGCATTAATTTGTTTTCAGGTTCTGAACCATGTCCGGATGTATGGATGTTGTTAAGCGATCCATGAATTACATCTGCTCCAGCACGGAACAGCAGATTGATGGTACGGTTGACGCTGCTCGTATTGCCCGGAATCGGGGAAGATGAGAAGACAACTGTATCGTTTGGTTGAATCTGAATTTGGCGATGGGTGCCGTTGGCGATTCTCGAAAGAGCAGCCATGGGTTCGCCCTGTGAACCGGTGCAAAGAATCAATACTTCATTTGCCGGCAGGCGATTCAACGTTTGTGTATCAACAAATGCATCTTCCGGAGCGTTTATGTAGCCAAGCTCGCGGCCGATTGTCATGGCATTGTCCATGCTGCGTCCAAAAACGGCTATTTTGCGTCCTTGTGCTACAGCTTCATCCGTCACCTGCTGGAGGCGATAAATGTTGGAAGCAAAAGTAGCGAAAATCAAGCGGCCATCGATTTTTCTCATGATGTCTTTAATTGATTCGCCGACTTTTCTTTCCGACATGGTGAAATCGGGAACTTCAGCGTTGGTGCTGTCAGACAGCAAACACAACACGCCTTCGCTGCCGATTTGAGCCATTTTCAACAAGTTGGCAGGCTCTCCTACTGGAGTGAAATCAAACTTAAAATCACCTGTGTGGACGATGTTGCCGGGTGGAGTTTTTACTACTACACCGAAAGCATCAGGAATACTGTGTGTTGTGCTGAAAAAGCTGACAGCTGTTTTGCGGAACTTGATGACATCATCTTCTCCAATTTCAGTCATTTTCGTTTGGCGCAGCAAGCCGTGTTCTTCCAATTTTTTGCGCAAAAGGCCAAGTGCCAATTTGCCGCCGTATACTGGAATATTGATCTTTTTAAGCAAATAGGGGATGCCGCCGATATGATCTTCGTGGCCGTGAGTGATAAAAAGCCCTTTAATCTTGTCGACGTTTTTTACTAAGTAAGTGTAATCCGGAATAACATAATCGATTCCGAGCAAATCGTCTTCCGGGAATTTAATGCCGGCATCAATCAGGATGATTTCGTCCTGGAATTGGACACCGTACGTATTTTTGCCGATTTCACCCAGTCCGCCTAAGGCGAAAACAGCTGTTTGGTCGTTCTTGACAAATTTCATCGTTATTCGATGCTCTCAACTTCGTAATATTGGCCAGCTTGTTCATACTCGAGATGATTGCCTTCCAGTAGTTGAACAAGTTCAATATTATAGTTGCGATCTTTTAAATGGTGTCGGACTTCACGCTCGGATGCTGCTTCTACATAAAGGCTTTGGGTATTTTCACGAACTGGTACTTGAAAACGGTTTTCCTGGTAATATACTTTAAAAATCATTGTTTGCTCTCCTTTTTCCACGCTCAAATAAATGCACTTCCTTTATATTATCATGTCATTAGACTAAAATAAAGAATAGCCCTCCTTATTTATAAAGAAGGGCTAAAAAGTTTATGCAATTTTCTTTTTGTTCATGATGCCATTGAGCTGTCTGAGAAGTTTTCTTTTCAAACGTTTCAGCATGGCTAACCACTCCTTAAGGTGAGTATACTGCGTTTTCTGATAATTGTAAAGAAGTCGGGTTTTTGTTTCAAAGCCTTATTAAAATTGAATGGAGACTAAAAAATGCCGAAATTATTATTGCTGGATATTGATGGGACTTTGTTGGATTCTCATAAAAAGTTGCCGCCTTCTGCTAAAGAAGCGCTGGAACTAGCGCGTAACAATGGCCATGATTTGGCGATTGCTACCGGACGGGGACCTTTTATGATCACTAAGATTTTAGAAGAACTGAATATCGATACGTATATTACATTCAACGGCCAGTATATTGCCCATAAAGGACAAGCCATTCACAAAGAAGCAATTGATTCAACTATGCTTAATGATATCTTTGAATTTGCAGAACAGCGCGACCATCCGATCGTGTTCATGAACGAGAAGAAAATGGTTTCTTCCATCGATTTTCATCCGGATATAGATGAAAGCATCAAAACCCTGAAAATGCCCCATCCGGAAGTGGATAAGGAATTTTATTTGAACAACGAAGTTTATCAGGCGCTGGTATTTTGTGAAGAAGAAGATGAACAGCAATATCACGATACTTTTAAAGAAGTGGACTTTGTCCGTTGGCATCGGGTATCTTGTGATATCACGCCAAAAGGCGGCACAAAGGCAAGCGGCATTGAACATTTGATCCGTGCCACAGGTCATACGATTGAAGAAACAATTGCATTCGGAGATGGGCTGAACGATCTGCAGATGATGGACATTGCGGGATACAGCGTAGCAATGGAGAATGGCCACGAAGAAACAAAAAAACGCGCCTCCTACGTCACCGACCACGTCGACAACCACGGATTGGCAAAAGCGTTCAAACATTTGAAATTGATTTGAGAAGAAAAGCGGAAGCGCCCGTGTAGATTCGACGGGCATAAGATGCTCCGGCGAAGCGGCGTGTTTTTAGCCGCACAGTACGAAAAGTGAAAGTGCCTGTTCAGCTCTGACAGGCATAAGGCAGACCAGCAGAGTGGCGTTCTTTGCCGCACAGCTGGGTTAGCTTATGACCCGAGGAGCTAGGCACTTGCAATTGGACAGCCGGAGTGGCTTATGACCCAAGAATCTGGGCGCTGAAGTCTGGACAATAAGAAAAGCGGAAGCGCCCGTGTAGATTCGACGGGCATAAGACGCTCCGGCGAAGCGGCGTGTTTTCAGCCGCATAGGCGGAGTGGCTTATGACCCAAGGATCTGGGCGCTGGAGTCTGGACAAGAAGAAAAGCGGAAGCAGCCGTTTAGCTCCGACAAGCGCTGGAAGCCTTACCGATAATGGCGGTTTTCAGCCATTGCCTGTATGGCTGAAGCGACTCGAGGAGCTGGCTGCTGGAGTCTGGACAAAGAAAAGCGAAAGCGCCCGTGTAGCTCTGAAGGGCATAAGACGGACCAGCAGTGTGGCGGTCTTTGCCACGCAGCTGGATTGGCTTATGACCCAAAGAGCTGGGCGCTGGAGCCTGGACATTGAAGAAAAGCGAAAGTGCCCGTGCAGCTCTGGCGGTCACTAGACTTGGCAATTAAAAAGAGACTCGGCTTACTCAGCCGAGTCTCTTTCAATTGCGATCGCATTTTCAATTTCAGCGAATGGATTTTTCGAATCAATATGGTCAAAGAACATTACGCCATTCAAATGATCAAGTTCATGCTGGAAGGCGATGGCAGGCAATCCTTTTAAGCGCATTTTGATTTCTTCCCCGTCTAAATTGAAAGCTTTGATGGTGACCCGAGCATACCTGGGCACATAACCGGGTATTGCGCGGTCTACGGATAAACATCCTTCTCCAGCTGCTAAATATGCTTTTTCTACAGAATGGCTGACGATTTTAGGGTTAACGGCAACCATGCTGAGGTTTTCTCCAGAGCTTTCATCAAAATGAAGTGCGAAAATTCGTTTTGCTTCATTTATTTGAGGTGCTGCAATTCCAACGCCGGGACGCAAATCATATTTTTCAGCCAGTTCATCGTCCTGGCTGTTAACTACATATTCCAAAAGGTCTTCGCCCAGTTTTCGATCTTCTTCAGAAAGTGGAAACTTTACATCTTCAGAACGTTTTCTGAGTGTAGGATGACCTTCACGTATTATGTCTTTCATTCGTATCAAGTGATTTCATCCTTTCAAATAGCTTGCTATACTTAATAGTATAACTCAACTCAGCAATTTTGAAAAAAGAAAAAGCTATTGGCTCAGTTGTATTTTATTCTTTTGCATACTATAGTTAATTCATGGAAATAGAGGGGTGAATCAGGGTGAAAAGATTTGGAAAAATGGCTATGGTCTCCAGTTTGCTAATGTTGGCAGCATGTTCGGGATCGGGCATTCGTGAAGATTTAGATCAAGTGTTAAATGAAACTTTTGACGCAGAAGAAGATTATCGGTCAGTGCAAGGCGACCTGGAAGAGCGCGAAAAAGCGGAGCAGCTATTATTTGAAGAAACAATGGCATTGACGCAGGAGCAGCAAGGCGAGGTAGCAGATCAGGCGCAAGAAGCACTGGATTCAGCAGATGAACGGCTTGGCTTACTTCAGACTGAAAAGGATTCAATGCAGGCAGCCGAGGAAAATTTTGCTGAAATCGACAGCGTAATCGAATCGGCCGAAGAGGAATCCGTGATAGCAGATTTGGAAGCGCTAAAAGCGCAAATGCTGGAACGATTTGCGGCACATGACGAATTTTCGGAAGCGTACGAAGAATTGATCGCTCGTCAGAAGGAATTATATGAAATGCTTCAAGATGACCAAAGCACATTGGAGATACTCCAGGAAAAGGCTGCGGAAGTGAACGAGCAGAATGAGCAGGTACAATTGGCTGTTACAGAGTTTAATGAATTAACCCAACAGGTAAATGGTTTGAAGGACAGCACTCTGGAAAATTTAAGTGAAAGTGAGGAATAAGCGGCCTATATGGTCGCTTTTTCTGTGCTATAAAAGATGGGTTGAAGAGTCGCTGTATTATAATACAGAGATGAAAAACTACTGATACAGTTCATAGAATTCGAATTATCTTTTAATTATTATTGTCCTAAAATGTAAGGTTCTCTATGATTGACCGAGTTATTCTTGTGACGTATACTGAAAAGGAATGCGAAATTGTATCATAAATTGTATATAATTATCTTAATACAGATAAAAAAGGAGAGTTGCTTTTATGGCTGCGAAAAAATCACAGCAGTTCGATCCAGTGGAAACGCTTAACGCAATCGAAGAAAAGTTTGAAATGGTTCAGATTTTGAATGAGGAAGGCGAAATCGTCAACGAAGAGGCGGACCCGAAACTTTCGGATGAAGATCTTCAGGAATTGATGACTCGGATGGTTTATACCCGAATCCTTGATCAGCGTTCGATTTCATTGAACCGTCAAGGACGCCTAGGATTTTACGCTCCAACTGCGGGACAGGAAGCTTCCCAATTAGCTTCCCACTTTGCATTGACGAAAGAAGATTTTATTCTTCCGGGCTACCGTGACGTGCCGCAATTGATCTGGCACGGTTGGCCGCTTCACCAAGCATTCCTTTTCTCCCGTGGACATTTCATGGGGAACCAAATGGCTGAAGGCTTGAACATTCTGCCTCCGCAAATCATCATTGGTGCTCAGTTTATCCAGGCTACAGGCGTGGCACTTGGCATGCAGAAACGCAAAAAAGAAGCAGTTGCAGTAACTTACACAGGAGACGGCGGTTCTTCACAAGGTGACTTCTATGAAGGAATCAACTTTGCAGGCGCATTCCGCGCACCGGCTATTTTCATTGTGCAAAATAACCAGTATGCGATTTCTACGCCACGTGAACTTCAAACTTCAGCGAAGACCATTGCTCAAAAAGCGGTTTCTGCTGGAATTCCAGGCGTGCTAGTAGACGGAATGGATCCTTTGGCGGTATACGCGGTAACCCGCGATGCCCGTGAACGTGCTGTTAAAGGCGACGGACCGACATTGATTGAAACACTATGCTACCGATATGGACCACATACGATGGCCGGCGACGATCCAACACGCTACCGGACTTCAGACATCGACAGCGAATGGGAAAAGAAAGATCCACTTGTTCGTTTCCGCAAATACCTGGAAGCAAAAGGCATCTGGGATGAATCAAAAGAAAATGAAGTAATCGAAAAAGCTAAAGAAGAAATCAAAGCAGCAATTAAAAAAGCTGACGGCGCTCCAAAACAGAAAGTATCCGATCTATTGGAGATCATGTACGAAGATGTGCCGTTTAATGTTCAGGAACAGTTGGATATTTATAAAGCAAAGGAGTCGAAGTAAGCCATGGCACAATTAACAATGATCCAAGCGATTACCGAAGCTCTGAAAACAGAGATGAAGAACGATGAAAATGTTCTTGTTTTCGGTGAAGATGTAGGGAACAACGGCGGTGTATTCCGTGCAACAGAAGGTTTGCAGAAAGAATTCGGGGAAGACCGTGTTTTTGATACGCCTTTAGCTGAGTCAGGCATCGGCGGTTTGGCAATAGGTTTAGCTTTGCAAGGCTATCGCCCTGTTCCGGAAATTCAGTTTTTCGGATTTGTTTTTGAAGTTATGGATTCTATCAGCGGACAAATGGCACGCATGCGTTTCCGCAGCGGCGGAAGCCTGAGTTCCCCTGTAACGATCCGTTCACCATTCGGCGGCGGCGTTCATACACCTGAGATGCATGCAGATTCATTGGAAGGATTAATGGCGGCTCAGCCTGGCCTGAAAGTGGTCATTCCTTCTACTCCTTATGACGCAAAAGGATTGCTGATCTCAGCAATCCGCGATAACGATCCGGTTATCTTCCTTGAGCATATGAAGCTCTACCGTTCTTTCCGCCAGGAAGTGCCGGAAGAGGAATATACGATTCCTCTAGGCAAAGCTGACGTGAAGCGTGAAGGCAAAGATTTGACAATTATTGCATACGGCGCAATGGTGCAAGAAAGCATGAAAGCAGCAGAAGAGCTTGAAAAAGAAAACTATTCGGTTGAAGTGGTCGATCTTCGCACCATCCAGCCGCTTGATATTGAAACAATTATTGCTTCTGTAGAGAAAACCGGGCGCGCTATGGTCGTTCAGGAAGCTCAAAAGCAAGCTGGAATTGCAGCAGGCGTCGTAGCCGAAATTACGGACCGTGCAATTTTGACATTAGAAGCTCCAGTTCTTCGCGTTACTGCACCAGACTCTGTGTTCCCATTCTCACAAGCAGAACAAGTTTGGCTGCCAAACTCGAAGGATATAGTAGAGACAGCGAAGAAAGTGCTTACTTTCTAAATTAGACAGAACCGAAAGGGTGATATATATGGCTTTTGAATTTCGTTTACCGGATATCGGTGAAGGTATCCACGAAGGTGAAATTGTAAAATGGTTTGTTAAAGCGGGAGATACGATCGAAGAAGACGATATTCTTGTTGAAGTTCAAAATGACAAGGCCGTCGTTGAGATTCCATCACCTGTTTCAGGAACAGTTGAAGAGGTATTGGTTGAAGAAGGAACTGTTGCTGTAGTCGGCGACATTCTGGTTCGCATTGATGCGCCGGACGCTGAAGAAATGAACTTTAAAGGAGATCACGGCGACAAACAAGAAGCCGCTCCTGAAGTGAAAGAAGAAACAGAAGAACTAGTGCAATCCGGTACTGCTGAAGCAGGCCAGGACGTTGACAAAGCACCTGCCAAAGAAGAAGAGCCGAAAGAACAGACAGGCGCTGGAGCCCAGCCGCAAGCTGACACAACAGAAGAGTCTGATCCGAACGCACGCGTTATCTCTATGCCGTCAGTCCGCAAATTTGCGCGCGACAATGACGTTAACATCAAGCAAGTTTCAGGATCCGGCAATAATGGCCGTGTATTGAAAGAAGATGTTGAAGCATTCATGAACGGTGATCAAAAAGCAGCAACACCTGCAGCTTCGGCAACTTCTGAAGCACCACAAGAAGCGGGAGAAGAAAGCACTGACAAAGCGGCAGCAGCACCTAAAGCAGCAGCTCCTGAAGGCGAATTCCCTGAAACTCGTGAGAAGATGTCCGGTATACGCAAAGCAATCGCTAAAGCGATGGTTCATTCAAAACATACCGCTCCTCACGTAACCTTGATGGACGAAGTGGATGTCACTGAATTGGTGGCACACCGTAAAAAGTTCAAGGACATTGCAGCAGAAAAAGAAATCAAACTGACATATTTGCCATACGTGGTAAAGGCTTTAGTCAGCACATTGCGTGAATTCCCAGCCTTGAACACGTCATTCGATGATGAAACAAGCGAAGTTATTCAAAAGCATTATTTCAATATCGGCATTGCAGCTGATACAGAAAAAGGCTTGATGGTTCCAGTTATCAAAAACGCAGACCGTAAATCGGTATTCGCGATTTCTGATGAAATCAACGGCTTGGCAACAAAAGCGCGCGATGGTAAATTATCCGCAGCTGAGATGAAAGGCGCTTCATGCTCGATCACGAATATTGGCTCTGCCGGCGGGCAATGGTTTACACCGGTCATCAATCATCCGGAAGTGGCGATTCTTGGAATCGGCCGTATTGCAGAAAAGCCAGTTATTAAAAATGGTGAAATTGTAGCAGCACCTGTGTTAGCATTGTCATTAAGCTTCGATCACAGAATGATCGATGGAGCAACAGCACAGCATGCATTAAATCACATCAAACGTTTATTAAGTCAACCTGAATTACTATTAATGGAGGCGTAAAACTTATGGTAGTAGGAGATTTTCCGATCGAAACAGACACGCTCGTAATTGGCTCAGGCCCTGGCGGCTACGTTGCAGCAATCCGTGCAGCTCAAACTGGCCAGAAAGTAACAATCGTAGAAAAAGAATACATTGGCGGCGTTTGCTTGAATGTCGGCTGTATCCCTTCAAAAGCGATGATTTCTGTTGGGCACCGTTTTGAGGAAGCTCAGCATTCAGAAGATATGGGAATTGTTGCAAAAGAAGTTTCACTCAACTTTGAAAAAGCACAAGCCTTTAAAGATGGCGTCGTCAAGAAATTGACTGGCGGCGTCGAGTCTCTTCTAAAAGGCAATAAAGTTGAAATTGTACGCGGAGAAGCTTATTTCGTTGATGAAAATACGGTAAAAGTGATGGATGATAAGTCTTCACAAACGTATAAATTCAAAAATGCGATTATCGCAACTGGATCTCGTCCAGTGGAAATCCCAACGTTTAAATTTACAAAACGTGTGATCAATTCAACTGGAGCTTTGGCACTTACTGAGCTTCCGAAAAAACTTGTCGTTATCGGCGGCGGGTATATCGGTACTGAGCTTGGTACTGCATTTGCAAACATGGGATCTGAAGTGACGATTCTTGAAGGCGCACCAGACATCCTTGCTGGATTTGAAAAGCAAATGACAGCAATCGTCAAAAAAGGATTGAAGAAAAAAGGCGTTGAAGTGATCACTAAAGCATCTGCTAAAGGTGTAGAAGAAACTGATTCTGGCGTTACAGTATCATACGAAGCAGGCGGAGAAGAAAAAACGCTTGAAGCTGACTATGTACTGGTAACAGTTGGCCGTCGTCCAAATACAGACGAAATGGGTCTTGAAGAATTGAATTTGAATATGTCTGATCGCGGCTTGATCGAAGTCGACAAACAATGCCGCACAAACATTTCAAACATTTATGCAATCGGCGATGTGGTAGCCGGACTTCAATTGGCGCATAAGGCGTCATATGAAGGTAAAGTTGCTGCAGAAGCAATTGCAGGCGAGAAGTCTGAAGTTGATTATATGGCTATTCCAGCGGTCTGCTTTACAGATCCGGAACTTGCAAGCGTTGGTTTGTCTGAAGAACAGGCAAAAGAAGAAGGATTCGAAGCTGCGGCTGCGAAATTCCCATTCGCTGCAAACGGCCGTGCCCTTTCATTAAACGCAACTGAAGGATTCGTGAAACTGGTTTCACGTAAATCTGACGGCTTGCTGTTAGGTGCACAAATTGTTGGAGCTGGCGCATCAGACATGATCGCTGAGCTTGGTCTTGCTATCGAAGCTGGAATGACAGTGGAAGATATCGCAATGACGATTCATGCTCACCCAACACTTGCTGAAATTACAATGGAAGCTGCTGAAGTAGCTCTTGGAACACCGATTCATATCATCAAATAAACATGGGAGCCGCTTTTGCGGCTTCTTTTTTTTGGAAAAAAATTTCTTTACATGGTAAGATTTGTTCAGTAAAGGGGTGTTTAGTTTGATACATAGAAAATGGACTGCGCTTGCAGGGGTATTAATATTGCTGACGGCATGCGGGCAAGAAAATGAAGCATCTTCTGATAAAGAAACAGAATCTGCAAAAACTGAAGAAACAGCAGAGGTCGTGGAACCAGAAGAACCCGCTGAAAGCAAAGAAGAACCGGTACAAGAAGAACCGGAAATAACAGATATGCCTGACCCGCAATACGAAATTAATTCCGCAAACTGGTCAGTTCAGCCAATCGATGGTGCGGAAGAAAAAGTTGTGCTGCTGACTATTGACGATGCGCCAGATAAGCATGCAATGGAAATGGCAGAAACCTTGAAAAGCCAAAACATCCCAGCAATTTTTTTCGTCAACGGCCACTTCCTGGATACTGATGAAGAAAAACAACAACTAAAAGAGCTGCATGAAATGGGATTCGCGATCGGCAACCATACCAACAGCCATCCGAACTTAAGAGATTTGACTGAACAGCAGCAGAGGGAAGAAATTTTGCAATTGAATGATACAATTGAACAAATTATTGGAGAAAAGCCTAAATTCTTCCGTGCACCCCATGGAGCCAATACCGATTTCAGCAAGCAGCTCGTAAAAGAGCAGGAAATGGTGCTCATGAACTGGACCTACGGATATGATTGGGAGCAGCAGTACCAGAATGCCCAATCCTTAACAGAAATCATGGTCAATACAGAATTTCTGAACAATGGCGCCAACTTGCTGATGCATGACCGCGAGTGGACCACGGAAGCACTTCCAAAAATTATTCAAGGCTTGAAGGACAAAGGCTATGGCTTTGTAGATCCTGCCACTATAGAGGGCATTTAAAAAGATCCAAGAGCGGAGGCTCTTGGATCTTTTGTGTGTTTATCTGATAGCTTGCTGTTCTTTTATAACGCGCAGCATCTTCAGTGTATCGTCTTCCGGTCCTTGTACCGGCAAGCCGGCAGCAACGTTCATGTGGATATAATTGATGTTTTCTTCTGTGATGATTTCGCCGGGAATGAAAATAGGAATGCCTGGCGGATAAACCATGATGAACTCGGCTGAAATGCGGCCGACAGCGTCATCGATGGAAATGACTTCGGTTGTCGCGTAAAAAGCATCGCGCGGTGTCATGGCAAGGCGTGGGATATCCGGCAGCAGCACGACTGGTTCGATAATAGCCGCATCACTGTCAAAATCCTCACTCATGCGCTGTAGCGCATTAATCAATAAGTTCAATTCTTTGCGGGTATCACCAATCGTGACCAGGCAGAGAATATTGTATAAATCGGAAAGCTCAATTTCAATATTGGCGTTTTCTCTCAGCCATTCTTCAGCTTGGTGGCCAGTAATGCCCAGATTTTTGACTGTGATCAGCAACTTCGTCGGATCCATATCAAAAGTGGCTGATGAATTCAGCAATTCCTTGCCGACGCAGTGCAAATGAGGGATTTTATTGATGCGCTTTCGGGCATCCTGAGCCAACCGAATCGCCTGGTCAATCAAATCATAGCCATGGATAGCCAATTGGCGGCGTGCAGTGTCGAGTGATGCTAGAATCGGATAGGAAGTCGATGTTGTTGTCAGCATCGATAAGGTAGACTGTACACGTTTAGGCGACACTAGGCCTTCCCGAACATTTAGTACCGAACTTTGCGTCATGGATCCGCCAAGCTTGTGGACTGAAGTCGCTGCCATATCGGCCCCTGCTGCCATTGCCGATACAGGCAGAGATTTATGGAAATGAATATGGACACCATGTGCTTCATCAACCAATACAGGTACGTTTCGTGCATGCGCAATATCGACAATTCGTTTTAAATCAGCAGCTACACCAAAATAAGTCGGATTGATGACAAGCACTGCCTTAGCGTCTGGATATTCGATCATCGCTTTTTCTACTGCTTCCGCAGAAATACCGTGGGAGATGCCGAGTTCCGGATCAACTTCGGGATGGATGAAAATCGGAATGGCTCCGGCAAAGACGATGGCGGACATAATGGATTTATGGACATTCCGCGGTACCAAAATTTTGTCATTGGGACCGACGACGCTCAGGATCATGGTCATGATGGCGCCGCTTGTGCCTTGTACTGAAAAGAATGTGTAATCTGCGCCGAAAGCTTTGGCAGCTAGTTCCTGCGCTTCTTTGATAGCGCCTTTAGGCGAATGCAAATCGTCCAGAGGAGCGATGTTTATTAAATCGATGGATAAAATATTATCGCCGACAAATTCACGGAATGCGGGATCGACGCCCTGGCCTTTTTTATGGCCTGGAATATGAAATTGGATCGGGTGCCGGTTTCGATGCTTTAAGAGCGCATCAAATAACGGAGTTTCTAATTGAGACAATGTTAAGCCCACCTCACTAAATAAAATGAAAACAAAATGAATTATAGCATGATGCTAGCTGCATTAGTATAAATTAAAAGGATTTTCTGTTGCAGAAGCGAATACATGACATATAGAGAGAAAAGGAGTGAGTCGATGGAATTCAAAACGAAAGTGACAGAACTATTGGGAATCCGCTATCCTATCATACAGGGAGGCTTGGCTTATTTAGCCTATGCAGAATTAGCAGCGGCTGTTTCAAATGCTGGCGGACTCGGACAAATTACAGCAATGAGCTTAGCCACGCCTGAAGAGCTGCGGAAAGAAATACAAAGTGTAAGAGAATTGACGGACAAGCCTTTTGGTGTTAATTTTGCGATTGGCGATCATGGCCGTGCATTTTCACATATGCTTGATGTAGCAATCGAAGAAAGGGTGCCGGTGGTCTCGATGACGGGCGGTAATCCGACCCCAATATTCGAACAGCTGAAAGGGACTGATATAAAAAAATTAGTCTTAGTAGCTGCAAGGCGGCAGGCGGAAAAAGCAGAAAGCTTAGGAGCTGACGCCGTAATGGTCGTGGGCCAAGAAGGCGGCGGACATCTAGGGCGTGACGACATCGGAACAATGGTATTGATTCCGCAAGTAGTGGATGCCGTGAAAATCCCGGTGATCGCCTCAGGCGGAATCGGCGACGGCAGAGGATGGATGGCTGCCCATGCACTCGGTGCAGAAGGCATCGAAATGGGTACACGCTTTATCGCAACCAAAGAATGCGTTCATGCTTCACAAGCCTATAAAGACCAGCTGATCAGCAGCTCAGAGAACGATACGGTTATCATCAAACGCAGCATTGGAGCTCCGGCACGGACCCTGCGCAGCAGCTGGACGGACAAGATTCTAGAAATCGAGAGCAAGACGCCGACTTACGAGGCCTTGAAAGAGTTTATCAGCGGTGAAGCCAACAAACGCTTTATTTATGATGGCGAAAAAGATCAGGGCTTTGGATGGGCCGGGCAGGTCACAGGACTGATCAAAGATGTGCCGACGGTTCAGGAACTGATCGACGACATGGTCAGACAAGCTGGAGAAGTCCGGAAAAAATGGGCAATCACTGAATGAAAAGAGGGATGAAAAATGGATTATTCCTATCCATTTTCGATTGAATGGACTACAGAAGAAATCATTGATGTTGTAAGTTTTTTCGAAGGCATCGAACTGGCATATGAAAAAGGCATCAACAGGCAGGAGTTGTTGACGCGTTATCGCAAATTCAAGCAGGTGGTTCCTGCGATATCGGAAGAAAAAACCTATTTCCGTGAATTTGAAGAAGAAAGCGGCTATGCCAGTTTCCCGGTTATAAAAGAAATGAAAGCAGGAACCGGCAGCGAAAGCATCAAACTGAAAAAGAAATGACAGCAAAAAGAACCTGCAGCCTCAGCGGCTGACAGGTTCTTTTATCGGTTGGAGCAAGGCGTCGTATACGGGTAATAAAGCTTCGAAGGTTTCTTCAGTGAACTGAAGAAACTGTTCCTTGTTTAAAGATGCAGCCTGCTCTCTTGTCAAATGGCGGCCGATCACAAATTCGCCTTTTTTTACGTCGCGCAGGCGATTCAACAATTTTCCTATGCCTTCCTTACCTAATTCGATCAAGGAATCGGCTTGCGGTTTCATATGGTCACCGGAAGCAACAAAGTCTTCTGACAGGTTATTCAGTACTTCCGAACGAAGCAGGTTTTCAGCCATCGCTGTTTTATTCGGTGCTTCGTAAATCACGGCGAGGATGACGAATACATGGCTTTCCCACATGCCAATCTGAAAATGGGGCACCGCTTTATATCCTCTTTTGTATGGGGCAAAAGCTACCCAGCTGTCGTTTGGTGGATTGACGGTTCTTCGCATATGCTTGGCAACATGCGGAAAAAACTCATCTCCGGTTTTTCCGGAAAAGTATGATGACACTTCAGTGCCAAGCTCTTCGAATTTTGGGCGTACATTTTCTTTCAATGCATTCATGCGGGCATCTAGACCAGGAGTGTTAAAAACTTCAAAATCTTGCTCATTCCAGTAAGGCTTCAAATAAATTTCCTCCTTATAATTAGGTAATCAGGTTTCATTTTAACGAAGTTTGGGAAAAAAGAATATAAATACGATTCTGCCAATGGATTTAAGTCGCGTAAAGTGGTATTATAATAATTGTAACAAGATTAGTCAGAATTTTCGGAGTATGATGAGAAAGGGGTGCTCATTATGAAACAGATGATTCAGATAATCCGCAAAGCGGATGTAGAGAAGGAATATGTACATGTGCTGAAACTGGAACTAGATTACGAGCTTGCGTCATTATTCGATGCAATGCAGCAGAAAGATGATAATCAAATTTCAAAAAGCAAGCTGCGTCTCCAAGAGATTCACGTAGAACTGGAGGCCCTCCATGCGCTCTAATCCATCTATACATTAAAGGCATCTGCTGAAGTAAGACAGCAGATGCCTTTTTCGTTATACTGATATAAATGAGGAGGAATGCATACATGGACTTGCATGCTATGGACAAGTACATAAAGTCGCTCATAAAAGAGGCGGGTCACCGAATCCGCAATTCATTTTTGACCGACATCACCATTGAGTCGAAATCAAATGCCAATGATTTGGTGACGAATATCGACAAGGAAATCGAACAATTCTTCATTGGGCGTATCCGCAGGGATTTTCCGGGTCACCGAATTTTCGGAGAAGAAGGTTTTGGAGACGACATCCAGGATTCAGAAGGGGTTATTTGGCTGCTGGATCCGATTGATGGCACCATGAATTTTGTCCATCAAAAACGAAATTTCGCCATTTCATTGGGCATTTATGAAGACGGGGTCGGTAAACTCGGCTATATCTACGACGTTGTCAACGATGATTTATACCACGGCGTGAAAGGCGGCGGGGCTTATTACAACGATGAACAGCTGAAACCATTAATGGAAACAGTAATCACCGAATCGATTGTAGCCATGAATGCTACCTGGGCGGTGCCAAACCGCCGCATAGATCACGAAGCTGCCATTCAATTGATTCGCGACGTTCGCGGAATGCGTTCTTATGGCTCTGCTGCCCTCGAACTGGCCTATTTAGCAAGCGGACGCGTGGATGCTTATATTTCCATGAGGCTATCTCCGTGGGATATTGCGGGCGGCATGGTCATTGCGCAGGAAGTAGGGGCAGTCACAACGAATTTTAAAGGCGAATCTGCGAACTTATTAAAACAAGATACATTTATCGCAGCCAATCCGGCTATACATCAGGAGCTATTAAATAAATATATTCGGCTCAAGTAAAAAAAGATGCGGAATTCCGCATCTTTTTTTATACTTATAGTAATCCGGCTTCCCGCATCTCTTTTTTCTTTTTGAAGCCCATGCCCATGATGAGACAAAGCAGCAAGATTGCCGCAAATATGCCAATTACACTGCGCAGGCCAATAGCCAAGCCGATTCCGACCATTGCCAGTATTGCTGCCAGGGAATACAATACAAAAATCCATTTCGTGTTTTTAATTAAGCTTTTCACTCAATTTTCCTCCCGTAGCTTATTGCCTGAAATAAAATCTTAGGGTTTTACACCTATATGTGCTATACTAGCACAGTTATAGACATGAAAAAAGAATATTGGAGTGAAATTATGACTAAATTACGTAACGACCTAAGAAACATTGCAATTATTGCCCACGTTGACCATGGTAAAACAACTCTAGTGGATCAGCTTCTACAACAATCCGGAACTTTCCGTTCGAACGAACATGTTGACGAACGCGCGATGGATTCTGGCGATATCGAAAGAGAACGCGGAATTACAATTCTTGCGAAAAATACTGCAATCCAATACAAAGACGCTAAAATCAACATCCTGGATACTCCTGGACACGCAGATTTCGGTGGAGAAGTTGAACGTATCATGAAAATGGTTGATGGTGTTCTATTAGTAGTAGACGCTTATGAAGGCTGTATGCCACAAACGCGCTTCGTACTGAAAAAAGCATTGGAACAAAACCTGAAGCCAATCGTTGTTGTAAACAAAATTGACCGTGACTTTGCACGTCCTGAAGAAGTGGTTGACGAAGTCATCGAATTGTTCATTGAACTTGAAGCGAATGACGATCAATTGGAATTCCCGGTTATTTTTGCATCAGGTATGAACGGCACAGCAAGTCTTTCTTCAGATCCTGCTGATCAGGAAGAAAACATGCAGGTCATTTATGATGCGATCCTGGAACACGTCCCAGCGCCAATCGATAACAGAGATGAGCCACTTCAGTTCCAGGTTGCTCTTCTTGATTACAGTGATTATGTTGGACGTATCGGAATCGGCCGCGTATTCCGCGGGACGATCGAAGTTGGACAATCTGTTTCTTTGATGAAACTTGATGGTTCATTCAAAAACTTCCGTGTTACGAAAATGCATGGTTTCATGGGCCTTAAAAGGGTGGAAATCGAAAAAGCGGAAGCTGGCGACTTGATTGCCATTTCGGGTATGGAAGACATCAACGTAGGGGAAACTGTTTGTCCACAGGATCATCAGGAAGCATTGCCGATCCTGCGCATCGATGAACCTACATTACAAATGACTTTCCTAGTAAACAATAGCCCATTTGCAGGTAAAGAAGGTAAATGGATCACTTCTAGAAAAATCCAGGAACGTTTGGACGCTCAGTTGCAGACTGATGTATCCTTGCGTGTAGAACCTACAGATTCACCTGACGCTTGGGTTGTATCTGGACGCGGAGAGCTGCATTTGTCGATCCTAATCGAAAACATGCGCCGTGAAGGATTTGAAATTCAAGTTTCAAAACCTGAAGTTATCGTACGTATGGTTGACGGAGTTCGCTGCGAACCAGTAGAACGTGTTCAAGTAGATGTGCCTGAAGAGTATACAGGTTCAATCATCGAGTCATTAGGTGAGCGTAAAGGCGAGATGCTGGATATGGTTAACAACGGCAGCGGACAAGTTCGTTTGGTGTTTAACGTACCCGCACGTGGATTGATCGGCTACACTACTGAATTCCTGACGCAAACTCGCGGATACGGAATCATCAACCACACATTCGACAGCTACCAGCCAGTTGCTTCTGGCCGTGTGGGCGGACGTCGCCAAGGTGTATTGGTATCTATGGAGCGCGGTAAAGTTTCGACTTACGGCTTGATGGGCATTGAGGACCGTGGTACTGCATTTGTTGAAGTCGGTGCTGAAATCTACGAAGGCATGATCGTCGGAGAACATAACCGTGACAGCGATTTGACAGTGAATATTGTAAAAATCAAAGCTGCAACAAACATTCGTTCAGCTAACAAAGACCAGACAACTACGATGAAAAAAGCACGTTTGATGAGTCTTGAAGAAGCGCTTGAATACTTGAACGATGATGAGTATTGCGAAATTACACCACAAACAATTCGTTTGCGCAAAAAAATTCTTGATAAAAACGAACGTGAACGTATGGCTAAGAAAAAGAAAGTTGCCATCGAAGAATAAGCGAATGGGAAGGATGTATAGCCCGTGGACGATCAAGCTTTTGTCTATGACCATATGTATCCGGTAGCCCGAATTCTATATCAGAATCTGCCGAGCTATGAAATGGCGGGATACGCATTGTTTGCGGTAATTTTCCTGCTTTCGGCATTCGTCTATAAATTGGGGTTTGCTAAAAAGTTATCAATTGGAAAAAATGCAATGATTGGCCTGTTTCTGGCAGTCGGCGGTCTGGGGCTTACGTTTCTTGCCTTTTTCCTGCCGATTGTGGAAGGGCTCGTTATTGCAGCGCTCATACTGATTCTTTATAAAATCCGTCTATGGCGCGAAAAACGCGAAAACGCTGTATCTCATTGAGATACAGCGTTTTTGCGTTCAAAAGTTTTATATAAGATTGGCAATAACAGAGCGTAAGTGAGATGAGCAAAAATCCAATACAAAAATGCGCTCCAATCTGTAGCAGCTGGCACCTCTGCTTCGACAGCAAGCCAGGACAACACAAAGTAGAGGAAAGGAAAAGGTACGGACATCAGTAAAGAGATGAGCACCAATTGGCCAAACGAATAGTTTCGTCGCTTAGCGATATAAACAAATACTACCCCAATAATCAGCGCAATTATCATATGGAAAATAAATTCTGTAATCTCGGACCATTGCACACTGCCGATCACTGGAACAAAATCAACGTTCAACAAAAGGGTATATACTTGTTCGCCAGTGACAGATTGGATCCATTTTAGTAATAGCCCTAAAATCAACCCGCTCCAAAACCCAATCCAGAGGCCTTTTAAGAGCTTCATTAGAAGTCATCCTCAATGCTGCGGGAGCTGCGGTAAAAACGGAACGAACCAGTTGCTAAGCGCTCTTTGGTTCTCTGGGTGATCCGGTCATGGCATACTTCACACATGTGGGTGTGGATAGGTCTGTTGCGCAGGCGCTTTGCCTGGAGTGTATCATCTACCAACTCTTCAATTTTATCGCAGATTACGCATTGTACGCGCATGCTGAATCACTCCTATTCGACTCGGATGGCTTGGATATCGGTAATGGGATTTTCCTGATTGGAACCATCCGGAAGAAGGACATGGACAGGTCCATCTTCCTTCAATGGTTTGCCGTGATCGCTGAATTTAAAAATCAATTGTTCGGCATGTTCAATCGGAAAATCGAAATCCCCATGCAATGTTTCAAAAACGACACGTTTTGCATGCTCATATGGTTCTGCATTCAAAAGAAAAGGTTTAAACAGGATGCCGAAAGTTCCAGTCAGCATTTCTTTTTTTTCTTTGCTCTTGTAGGTTTTTTCAGAATTCAGAGTCGGCGGAACAGTGCTGCCTTCCATGATTTCACGGGACCAGTGTTCGCCCATCCCGCGTTTGTATGCTTCAAGCTCATCTTTTTCAATCCGCTCTTCCTGGAAATATGTCTCCAGATTTAATTTGCGGTCGTCAAAAATCCATACGGTCGGATCCAATATCAGCTTAAATTTCACTTCACCTTTAAAAGGCACGATAAATTCCATGGGTAAACCCTCCATTTAGATAATCATTCTTTTAACAGTATACCTTTTTGTGTCAAGTTCCTAAAGGGATTCATCTCTATTCATTATAGAGGCTTGCATTTTCCTAGCTTAAAAGATACACTTTAAACAGGAAAATAGAGAAGAAAACTCATAAAATGGGGGAGTCCTCATGGAACATACAGAAGAACAAACATACCATTTGAAAGCTTTAGAACTCCTCAAAGCTGATGCAGAAAAAATCGAGCAGTTGATCAAGGTGCAAATGGACCACTTGACATTGCCATCTTGTCCTTTATATGAAGAGGTGCTTGACACCCAAATGTTTGGCCTTTCACGTGAAATTGATTTTGCGGTTAAGCTTGGGCTCATCGAACGCGAGGCTGGGAAAAATTTAATGGATACGCTGGAGAAGAAACTTTCCATTCTTCACGAAGCGTATACAAATAAATGATCTAAAACTCAAACGAATTTTGTTTGAGTTTTTTTACTAATCCATAACCTATAAAATTAAAAGAGGTATAAAAATGAAATCTTACATCAAGAAATACGCAAAGTTCTTCGACTACCCTTTACTCTTCACTTATTTAGCATTAACGATATTCGGTTTGATCATGATTTACAGTTCAAGCATGGCCTGGTCGGTCAATTACTATGGCTCCGAGCCGGACCGGTTTTACATACAGCAATTGATCAACTTGGCAATTGCGTTTCCCGTCTTCGCGATTGCAGCAGTTTTCCCGTACAAACATTTTAAAAAACGATGGATGATGATGACGATTCTGACAGTGGTTTTTGCCGGCTTGATTGCCGTGCATTTTGTCGGATTTGCAGCTGGAGGCGCAAAAAGTTGGATCAGCTTAGGTTTTGCCAATATTCAACCTTCAGAAGTGGCAAAAGTGGGGATAATCCTTTATTTAGCCGGCGTATTTTCAAACAAGTACAACAACGGCACCATCAATAAATTAAATGAGTCCATCATTCCTCCGGTCATGATTTTGACTTTAGTACTGTTTTCAGTATTTCTTGAACCAGATCTTGGCTCGATGCTTATTATTGGAGCGGTGGGCTTATCTGTGATGTCTGCCAGCGGAGTTCGCTTAAAGCCGTTTATCCGGCTTGCCGGCGTCTTTGTTGCAGCGGCAATGGTCTTCATTGTGCCACTCATGATTTTTGCTGGAGACAGCATTTTTACGGAAAAACGGCTTGGCCGGTTGGACGCTTTCTTTAATCCTTTTTCAGATGAGCTGGGTTTTGGGTTTCAAATAGTCAACGGGTACCTGGCAATCGGTTCTGGTGGCTTGAGTGGGTTAGGACTCGGACAATCCATTCAGAAATTAGGCTATCTGCCTGAACCACATACCGATTTCATCATGTCGGTCATTGCTGAGGAACTTGGTGTATTGGGAGTCGTCTTTGTTTTAGGCGGTCTCGGATTTATTGTTTTGCGGGGTCTTTGGATTGCCATGACTACACATGATCCATTAGCGAGAATGCTTGCAGCAGGGGTTGCCAGCATGATCGGAATCCAATCTTTTGTAAATTTAGGCGGTTTGACTGGTATTATTCCACTGACCGGTGTGACGCTTCCATTTATCAGCTATGGCGGAACGTCCGTAATTTTGTTATCTTTAGCTATGGGAGTATTAATGAATGTTTCCATGTTCAATAAATACGAAAAAACGAAAAAGTAAAGGGTGTGCTGCGGTGTGAAGGAGATCAACAAAATCTTGGTGGCCAACCGCGGAGAAATCGCTATTCGGGTTTTCCGCGCTTGTACAGAACTGAAAATTCAAACAGTTGCGATTTACTCACAGGAAGACAGTGGTTCATACCATCGGTACAAAGCGGACGAATCCTATTTGGTCGGCAAAGGAAAAAAACCGATTGATGCTTATTTGGATATCGAAGACATTATCCGCATCGCGAAAGATTCCAAGGTGGATGCAATTCATCCAGGCTACGGATTCTTATCCGAAAACGTCCACTTTGCAAGGCGCTGCGAAGAAGAAGGCATTGTCTTTATCGGTCCAACTTCTAAGCATTTGGACATGTTCGGCGACAAAGTAAAAGCACGTTCGCAGGCAATTGCGGCAGGAATTCCAGTCATCCCGGGTACAGATGGGCCTGTCGAGTCATTAGAAGAAGTTGAAGAATTCAGTAAAAAAGCAGGTTTCCCGCTAATGATCAAAGCTTCTCTTGGCGGCGGCGGACGAGGAATGCGGATTGTCAGAACAGAGGAAGAATTAGCATCTTCTTATGAGCGTGCCAAGTCTGAGGCAAAAGCGGCTTTTGGTTCCGATGAGATGTATGTCGAAAAGTTCGTCGATAAGCCAAAGCATATTGAAGTTCAAATTCTTGGTGATTCGGAAGGCAATGTTATTCATTTGTACGAGAGAGATTGTTCAATCCAGCGCCGTCACCAAAAAGTCGTGGAAATCGCACCTTCTAACTCCATCAGCAACGAATTGCGCAATGAAATCTGTGATGCTGCAGTTAAATTGATGAAAAACATTAACTACATAAATGCGGGAACAGTTGAATTTCTAGTTGCCAACGACGAGTTTTACTTTATTGAAGTAAATCCACGCATCCAAGTAGAACATACGATTACTGAAATGATTACTGGAATCGATATTGTCCACGCACAGATTCATATTGCCAGAGGGCATATGATTCACAGTGAAGAAATAGGCATCCCTCAGCAGGACAAAATTCCATTATTCGGCTATGCGATCCAATCCCGTGTAACAACAGAAGATCCGTTGAATGACTTCATGCCTGATGCCGGGAAATTGATGGTTTACCGTTCGGGCGGCGGATTCGGTGTACGCCTGGACGCAGGGAACGGCTTCCAGGGAGCAGTCATTTCACCGTATTATGATTCTCTTCTGGTGAAAGTTTCCACATGGGCAGTTACATTCAAAGAAGCTGCTGCAAAAATGGACCGCAACTTGCAGGAATTCCGGATTCGCGGAATCAAAACCAACATCCCATTCCTGGAAAATGTTGTAAAGCATAAAAATTTTATTACAGGTGATTTTGATACCAGCTTTATTGATACCACTCCGGAATTGTTTATTTTCCCGGTGCGTCAAGATCGCGGGACAAAATTGTTGAGCTATATCGGCAATGTGACAGTCAACGGATTCCCGGGAATCGAAAAGAAAAAGAAACCGATTTTTGGAGCTCCGCGCAAACCGGAAGTGGATTTATTGGCTCCGGCGCAAAACGGTACAAAGCAAATATTCGATCAGCTGGGTGCTGAAGGATTGACGAAATGGATTCATGAGCAAAAAGATGTTTTGTTGACAGACACCACATTCCGCGATGCCCATCAATCTCTTTTGGCTACACGCGTCCGTTCGCACGATCTGTATGAGATTGCCAAGGAAACTGCGCATCTTCAAAAAGATCTGTTTTCATTGGAAATGTGGGGAGGAGCTACTTTTGACGTATCCTACAGGTTCCTGAAAGAGGATCCTTGGGAACGCCTGATCAAGCTTCGCCAGGAAATTCCGAATGTACTGTTCCAAATGCTGTTCCGAGGCGCAAATGCCGTCGGGTATAAAAATTACCCGGATAATGTCATTCGCGAATTCGTGCGGAAATCTGGAGATGCGGGAATCGACGTATTCCGTATCTTTGATAGCTTGAACTGGATCAAAGGAATGGAAGTGGCGATTGATGAAGTCCGCCAATCCGGTAAAATCGCAGAAGCAGCAATTTGCTATACAGGGGATATTTTAGACCCAAGCCGCGACAAGTACACGGTTCAGTATTACAAAGAAATGGCGAAAGAATTGGAAGCGGCAGGTGCCCATATTCTTGCTATCAAAGATATGGCGGGTCTGCTGAAACCGGAAGCGGCATATCGTTTAGTATCCGAATTAAAGGATACGGTTTCGTTGCCGATCCACCTCCATACACATGATACGAGTGGCAATGGCATTTATCTGTATTCGAAGGCGATCGAAGCGGGTGTTGACATCGTAGATACAGCTCTTGGCTCCATGGCCGGCTTAACATCCCAGCCGAGCGCCAATTCCCTTTATTACGCAACGAGCGGAAGCGGGCGTGAAGTTAGAGCTGATGTTGATGGACTTGAAAAATTGTCCCATTACTGGGAAGATGTCCGCAAATACTATGGCGACTTCGAAAGCGGGATGAACAGTCCGCATTCAGAGGTTTATGTACATGAAATGCCAGGCGGCCAATACAGCAATCTTCAGCAGCAGGCAAAAGCGGTAGGACTGGGCATGCGCTGGGAAGAAGTTAAGGCTATGTACTCACGCGTCAACCTGTTGTTCGGCGATGTCGTAAAAGTGACGCCATCTTCTAAAGTAGTAGGCGATATGGCGCTGTTCATGGTACAAAATGAACTGGATGAAGAAACGGTTATCTCCCGAGGGAAAACTATCGACTTCCCGGAATCGGTCATTGAATTCTTTGAAGGCTATATCGGCCAGCCTCATGGCGGGTTCCCGAAAGAACTGCAGAAAGTCATATTGAAAGAGCGCGAACCAATTACGGTGCGCCCTGGCGAACTTTTGGAACCTGCAGATTTCGACGAAATCAAAAAGGCTTTGTATGACAAATTAGAGCGTCCTGTGACAAGCCATGAAATCTTGGCTTATGCTCTTTATCCAAAAGTGTTTGAAGAATACACAGCAACCAATATCCAATTTGGAAAAGTATCCGTTCTCGACACCTTGACCTTCCTATATGGAATGAGATTAGGTGAAGAAATCGAGGTGGAAATTGAAAAAGGCAAAACCTTGATGATTAAGCTGGTTTCAATCGGAGAACCTCAAAAAGACGGAACGCGCATCATTTATTTTGAATTGAATGGCCAGCCTCGTGAAGTCAGCATTCAGGATATGACGGTAGAAGCGGACAGCACTGCCAAACCAAAAGCAAATCCGACAAATGAAAGCCATATTGCAGCAACCATGCCGGGCACTGTATTAAAAGTGCTTACGGAAAAAGGGGCTAAAGTAAGGCGCGGCGATCATTTGCTGGTAACTGAAGCGATGAAGATGGAAACGACGGTTCAGGCTCCGTTCGATGGAATGATTCAAGAGATTCATGTAGTGGCTACTGATGGCATTTCTACAGGTGATCTCCTGATTGAAATGGAGAAAAAATAAAAAAATGGCTGGCGCATAAGCGCCAGCCATTTTTTTATGAAGATTTTTTGATCCTGCTGCGCGAAACGAGCAGCACCATATAGCATAGTAAACCGAACAGCATGGAAATCAATAGCGAGTGAAGAAGTGCGACAAACAAGTTCAATTTTGTCAGGACAACGAGCATCCCTGTGGTCGCTTGAAGAAGGACGATAGCAAAAGCAATGATCCAACCCCAGTAAATCACGCGCTGATTTTTGTACTCTTTGATTGCATGCCAGGCAATATAACCAAGCCAGATGACAATCAAACCAGCAGCTGCGCGGTGGCCCATTTGAACCCACTCATACATGTTGCCCGGCAATGCGAAATCGTCATTTCGGCACAGCGGCCAATCTGAACAGATCAGGCTGGATTCCGTATGGCGAACCAGTGCGCCGGTATAAACCACAATATAGGAATACAAGGTGACACCCAGCGTATGAAAGCGCAACTTTTTGCTGATCTGCAAGCGGTCAGCATCAAACTTGCGGTCCACTTCGAAAATCAGCAGCGTCAGAAGTAAAATGGAAGCGAACGACAGCAAGGAAATTCCGAAATGCAGCGCCAGGATAAAATCGCCTTGTCCCCAAAGTACTTGAGCCGCTCCGATCAATGCTTGCAAAACTAAAAAGAAAACAGCCATGATTGCTAAAAATTTTGTCTCGCGTACATGCCCGAATTTTCTCCATGCCCAGACTGCCAGAATGACAATCAAAATGCCGACAACACCCGTAACAAGGCGATGAGAAAACTCTATTAATACTTCAGCAGTAATATTATCCGGAATCAGTTTGCCATTGCAATCCGGCCAATTTCGGCCGCAGCCCAAACCGCTGTCGGTTTTTGTGACAAGGGCACCGCCCAGAAGAATAAATAACATGCCGACGGTAGCTGCAACAGCAAACCATTTTATATATCTATTTTGCTTCAAAATTCCACCTACTTTTTTTATAGAAAACTTTTCAACGTTCATTTGCCTGCATACTCGATAATAGCGAAAGTTTCTTCAAAATACAACGAGAAATCAGCAATAGTGGAAACTTTCAAGAATTGGACATAATAAATAGAGCTTCACAAACTGTTCAAAAACTATTATTTTTCTATCTTAAAATAGTGTGATTGTTAAGGTATGATTAGAGATGGAAATTAGTGAGACCATTTACGTGTAAATCATCTCTTTTATCAGGAAATTTCAGTTATATGTAGAAAAACAACTGGAATTTAGATATAGTTATGGTTAGCGGAATATGCTTACAACTTTGAAAGGAGGGACTTACATGTCGAACGGCCGGGCAATGTCTGCAGATACTCATGAAGCACCGGAAGCGACCACATTCCTGAAAGATTTTCTGGCACTTATAAAAATTGGGATTGTCAATTCGAATTTGATAACTGTCTTCACAGGTTTGTGGCTTGCATTTCAGTTTTCCGACAGACATTTTCTGAATGAGCTGGATATTCTTGTCTATACTATCGTCGGTTCAGCGCTGATCATCGCGGGTTCTGCAGCTATGAATAATTACATCGATACGGATATAGACCCTTTGATGGAAAGTAAAAAAGCACGTCCGACAGTGACAGGAAGATTCAAGCCATCAGCTGTATTGGCACTAGCTGTTTCTTTCATCGTTATAGGCGAATTGTTTTTGTTTTCCGCTTCTGTATCAGCTGGTGTATTGGGGATTGCCGGAGTTTTAGCTTATGTCGTCTTATATTCCATGTGGTCAAAAAGACGCCATGTCAGCAATACGATTGTTGGAAGCATCTCAGGTGCAATTCCACCGCTTATCGGATGGGCTGCCGTGGAACCGGCACTCGGCACGGGTGCCTGGGCATTATTTCTGATTATGTTCATATGGCAGCCGCCGCATTTTTATGCGCTGGCTATGAAAAGAACAGAAGAATATCGGGCAGCGAATATTCCTATGCTACCGGTAGTTAAAGGTTTTCACCGCACAAAAAAATCGATGCTTGCATGGGTTGTAATGCTTTTCCCTCTGCCATTCCTGTTAATGGAACTTGGGACAGGCTTCATCATCTTAGCGACACTTTTGAATATCGGCTGGCTGGTATTGGCCATTCGTGGATTTAAAGTAGCTGATGACTTGAAATGGGCGAAGACGATGTTTATTTATTCATTGAACTATATGACCATTCTATTTGTTTCAATGATCATTTTCGCTGTCTTCATTTAACGTCCATTTCTACAGAGTAATTATTTAAATGAGAGGGGTATGAAAAGCTATGATGAAAGGAATTAAAAAATGGCGGCTTTTTGCATTGATGACCACATTGTTGGTTTTTCTTGCAGGATGCGGACGTGAAGAAATTTCGACCTTGATACCAGCTGGCGAAGTTGCCCAAGATCAATTTAATTTGTTGATTTTATCATCCATCGTTATGCTATTCGTTATTATTGTAGTATCGATCATTTTCGTTTTAGCAATTGTTAAGTTCCGCCGTTCTAAAATGGGAGAAGACATGATCCCTGAACAAGTTGAAGGAAGCGCAAGACTAGAGTTCTTGTGGACAGCTGTTCCGATTGTTCTGTTATTGGTTCTTGCTGTACCAACCGTTTATTCTACATTTGATTTGGCTGACGTTTCCACTATGGACGTTCAGGCAGAAGACGGCACTTCCACACATCTGACAGTCAATGTTACAGCTGCACTTTACTGGTGGGAGTTTGAATATCCGGAACAAGGAATCGTAACTGCCCAGGAATTGGTCGTACCGACTGATGAACGCGTTTACTTTAACTTGATTTCTGCGGACATCAAGCACTCATTCTGGATTCCATCTGTTGGCGGGAAATTGGACGTCAATCCTGAAAACGTCAATACCTTTTACTTAACATTTGACCAGCAATCTTCAGAACTTGAAGATGGTGTATTTTATGGTAAATGTGCTGAGCTTTGCGGACCTTCTCACGCATTGATGGATTTCAAAGTGAAATCTGTGGATCGCGAAGAGTTTGACCAATGGGTAACAGCAATGCAAGAAGAAGAACCGGCTGCTGTCGAAGGCGACCTTGCACAGCAAGGGGAAGAATTATTCGGAGCTGACGGATTGGCCTGTATTTCTTGCCATGCCACTTCTGGTGCAGGCGGAACTGGTGGAGTCGGACCTAACTTGGCAACATTCGGCGACCGCAACCGCGTTGCAGGATACTTAGAGCACAATGAAGAAAGTCTTAAAAATTGGATTGAAGATCCACAGGAATACAAGCCGGGCAACTTAATGCCGGAAGCAGCTTCATTAAATGATGGAGAAGCACTTTCAGATCAAGAACTCGATGCTCTTGCAGCCTACTTGATGGGCTTATCAGTTGAAGAGTAGAATAAAGCTTAAAAAAGGGAGGTTTACAGTGTGAGTTCTATTGCTCAAAAAAAGGGCTTCGGCGCTACAATTTGGGACTTCATGACAACGGTCGACCATAAGAAGATCGCGATCCTTTATCTCATTTCGGGTGGTTTCTTCTTCCTTGTCGGCGGTATTGAAGCGATGTTGATCCGTATCCAGCTGGCCAAAGCAGGAAATGACTTCCTAAGTGCTGGAACGTATAACGAAATTATAACAATGCACGGTACTACCATGATTTTCTTGGCAGCCATGCCGATTCTATTGGCTTTCATGAACGCTATTATGCCTTTGCAAATTGGTGCGCGTGATGTAGCCTTTCCATTCTTGAATTCACTTGGATTCTGGTTATTTTTCTTTGGTGGTATTTTCTTGAACCTTTCATGGTTTATGGGAGGCGCACCAGATGCAGGCTGGACGAACTATGCTTCGTTGGCACTGGCATCAGAAGGAAAAGGAATTGACTTCTATTCACTTGGATTGACAATATCCGGTTTTGGTACCTTGATTGCAGGGATTAACTTCCTTGTTACGATCATCAATATGCGTGCTCCAGGTATGACGTATATGAGAATGCCATTATTCACTTGGACAACATTCGTTGCTTCCGCTTTGATCCTTTTGGCATTCCCACCACTTACAGTCGGACTATTCTTCATGGTCTTTGACCGTATGTTCGATTCAAACTTCTTTGCTGTCGAAATGGGCGGTAACACAATTATTTGGGAGCACCTATTCTGGATTTTTGGTCACCCTGAAGTTTACATCTTAATTTTGCCAGCTTTCGGTATTTTCTCCGAAATCTTTGCAATCTTCTCCCGTAAACGCCTATTCGGATACACGGCACTAGTTTTCGCAACAATCCTGATCGGTTTTTACGGATTCATGGTTTGGGCTCACCATATGTTCACAGTCGGCTTAGGGCCAACAGCTAACGCTGTATTCGCTTTGGCAACTATGATTATTGCAGTGCCAACCGGCATCAAAATCTTTAACTGGCTGTTAACGATCTGGGGAGGGAACATTTCTTTCACTGTTCCTATGATTTACGCTGTAGCGTTCATTCCTTCATTCGTAGCGGGTGGGGTTACAGGGGTTATGCAAGCAATCGCGCCTTTGGATTACCAATTGCATGATTCTTACTTTATCGTAGCTCACTTCCATTACGTTATTGTCGGTGGTGTTGTACTGGCGATTCTAGCAGGTACACATTTATACTGGCCGAAAATGTTTGGAACAATGCTCAGTGAAAAACTTGGGAAATGGACGTTCTGGTTCTTCTTCATCGGTTTCCATTTAACATTCTTCATCCAGCATTTCTTAGGCTTGATGGGTATGCCGCGCCGTGTTTACACGTTCGGAGCAGACCAGGGCTGGGATCTATTCAACGCGATCAGTTCAGCAGGTGCTGTATTGATGGCAATTGGTATTATCATTTTGTTGGTCAACGTTGTAATGACTACAATTAAAAACGAGCGAGTCGGCAATGACCCTTGGGGTGACGGCCGTACATTAGAATGGGCTATCCCATCTCCACCGCCATTCTATAACTTTGCACAAACTCCATTAGTTCGTGGTCTTGATACATTCTGGATCGAAAAAATGGAAGGCAACAAAAAAGGAATGATTTTCGCTGAACCTCTTGGAGATATCCATATGCCGAATAATTCGTTCATTCCTTTCGTAATTTCCCTTGGAATGTTTATCGCTTCGTTTGGAGCTTTGTACTTCCTTGATGACGACAAGCCATGGGCGCTGCCGGTATTGATCATCGGTTTGTTGATCACATTCGGTTCGATGCTCGTCCGTTCATTGAAAGATGATCTAGGTTTCCATATTACAAAAGCAGAATTACTGGAAGACGCGAAGGGAGGCAAAACCGATGGACATTAATCAAAAGTACACTCCTCAATCGTGGCCGGATCATCCCGAAACGGCTACGATGGAAGGTAAAAATAAGTTTATTGGTTTCTGGTTGCTTCTTGCTGCGGAGACAGTAACTTTTGCTTCACTTTTTGCAACTTACCTTGCTTTAAAAGATAAAGGGCCAAGCGGCATGGAATTTTCTGCCGCTGGACTTTTTGAACTGCCACTTGTTTTTGCTATGACAATGATTCTTTTAACATCTTCATTGACTAGTGTTTACGCGATGTATCACATGAAAAACCATAATTTTAAAGCGATGCAGGCTTGGCTGGGTATTACCGTCCTGCTTGGTGCCACGTTCCTAGGGTTGGAAATTTATGAGTTTAACCATTATGTCCACTTGGGATTCGGCTTTACAAATAGTGCTTTCAGTTCTGCATTTTACGTATTGGTTGGAACGCACGGTGCCCACGTATTATTCGGGCTTAGCTGGTTTATCGCATTGATGCTCCGCAATGCTAAACGCGGATTGAATATGTACAATGCACCTAAATTCTATCTTGCTTCGTTATACTGGCATTTTATTGACGTCGTATGGGTATTCATCTTTACTGTCGTCTATTTGATGGGAGTGATCGGATAATGGCACACGATACACATATTCATGTTAGGTCGCAGGCAGAATTCGAGTACGCAAAGAAAAAAAGAGCAGATGAAATGAAAGGCCACTTAGCAACTTTCGCAATTATGATTTTCTTGACATTAATTGCTTTTACAATGGTTGCTGCTGGCTTCTCAGCTTATCTGATCGTACCAATTATTCTTTTGCTGGCTGGTATTCAAGTTATTCTTCAACTTTACTATTTCATGCATATGAGCGGCAAAGGACACGGCATGGTTGCGTTCTTCATGTTCTGTGGAATGTTTGTAGCTTTCATCACAGTTCTTGCGTTAGTAACAATTGTTTGGTGGTAGGCTCTCCTTAAAACCCCTTACCTTTCGAGGTAAGGGGTTTTTCTGTATGCAAAGGACTCTTCAATAATAGGAAGCTAAAGAAGTCTTAAATCGTCTTGTGAAGAGAATGGGGTGTGCTCATGTGAGATGGGAAGGATGAAGACAGGTGATCATTCCTGGATTCTGGCGGAAGTCTCGCCCCAAACGATGGGGAAAGTTGGTTTCTTTAGATCAATATATAGATGATCTTGATGTGATTCGATCTTCAGGGCGTTTCCACATTTCGTATTGTCCAGTTCCAGCGCCCAGATTCTAGGGTCATAAGCCATTCCAGCTGCGCGGCAAAGAACGCCGCATTGCTGATCTGTCTTATGCCCGTCGAATCTCCACGGTGCGCTTTCACATTTCGTATTGTTCATAGTTCGTTCATTGATATAGTTGGCAAGCCGCTATATAATGAGGGTACTTGAGGAAAAGGAGGTCCCATTACATGCCAATCAGTATCTTCGGGTTTCAAGCTTTGTGGAGTCCCGTTTACTTAGCAGTCCTCGTTTTGGTGACGATTCTATATTTTTTGGCTACTACAAAGTGGCGTGGAAAGTTTAAAGGAAATCAGCCGCTTAGCATAAGAGAAGCTGCACTTTTTGTATCAGGCATTGTCCTGCTTTATATTATCAAAGGCTCACCTGTAGATTTATATGGCCATATCCTGTTTACAATGCATATGGTTCAAATGGCACTATTGCTGCTGCTGATTCCACCATTGTTAATCATGGGGATACCGACTTATATCTGGAGAGCGTTTATCAGCTTGCCGGTAATTGAACCGCTATTCAATTTTCTGACTAGGCCCATGCTGGCACTGATCCTGTTTGGAATGGTCTTTTCGTTTTATCACATTCCGATGGTTTTTGATTTTGTGAAACAGGATGCATGGATACATGGTGCTGTAAATATTGTCCTGTTCACCTCTGCCATATTCTATTGGTGGCCGGTCGTTAACAACCTGGAAGGCATGCACAAATTCCATGGACTGAGCAAACTGGCATACCTGTTCGGATTAAGCGTACTGATGACTCCTGCATGTGCACTGATCATCTTCAGCGGAACTCCTTTTTATGCGACCTACACAGATGGAGAGGCATGGCTGCAGGCTATGGCATTGTGTGTGCCTGCTGGAACGCTGTCGCAATTAAATTTATCAGGCCCTGAGTTATTCTCTACGATGTCAGCGATTGAAGATCAGCGTACAGGTGGAATAACCATGAAAGTGCTTCAGGAACTTGTTTTTACCGTATTCCTATGGCTTGTATTCCACGAATGGCTGCGCAATGAAACGGACAAAGCTGATGAGATTACAGCAAAAGTTTTGCAGGACCGCAAAGATATGGCTTATCACAGACATAATGCTTAATGAAACCCAAAGGAGAATAACTTAAATGAATTTGCCGCTATTGCCGACTATCAGTACATTTTTTATCGTATTAAGCGCAATTTTGGTAGCGATCGGCTGGAATCTGATCCGTCGCCGCCAAATAGAAGCCCACAAGAAAGTGATGGTGGGAGCTGGTGCTGCGGCACTGACGTTCTTCATCATTTACATGTCACGCACCATTTTCGTCGGGAACACTGCATTTGGAGGACCGGATAATTTGAAGATCTTCTATACGATCTTCCTGATTTTCCACATCACATTGGCGACCACAGGTGGTGTCATGGGATTGATCACCATTTACTGGGGATGGAAAAACCAATTGGCGAAACACCGCAAAATCGGTCCGATTACCAGTATCGTCTGGTTTTCAACTGCGATAACAGGCGTTATGGTTTATTTGCTGCTTTATGTATTTTATGAAGGCGGCCATACTACTTCAGTATTCAAAGCTATTTTAGGCGGATAAAAAAGGAACCCCAAGGGGTTCCTTTTTCTATACTTTAAAATCAATTTTTATCATTCCGGCTTCACGTGCCGATGTGAAGAGGATAACAATTAACGGACCAACGAAGAACCCTAGGAAGCCGATCAATTGGAGTCCTATGAACATCGCAATCAAAGTCGCTAACGGCGAAAGTCCGATCTGAGTACCCATAACTTTTGGTTCAACGGTTCGGCGGATGATCAGCAATACGAGAGCCAGAATCGCCAACTGCGTTCCTTGAACAATATCACCTGTGATAAATTCATAAATAAACCATGGCGTCAAAACGATGATCGATCCCAAAATTGGGATAAAGTCGATCAGCCATATGAGCAAAGACATGACGATTGCATATTCTGGCGCTATAAAAGCAAGTGAAACAAGTGAAACAACAAATATAATGCAGCTCACCAGAAATTGTGCTTTTAAAAATCCAAAAATCACTTTGTTCAAACGTGCAAACATAAAACGGACTTTTTCGGCCGTAGAATCTTTCAGGCGCTTGAAAAGCATGATTTTCAATCCAGGCAAATCCAGCATGAACAAAAACAATGCAATGAGGAACACAATAAAACTGACGAGAAAAGAAGGGATGCCGGTCAACAGATTAGAGACAGTGTCATAATTGACAATCGTCAGGATCCAATCGCGAATTCCTTCTATAAATCCTGCCAGTTCAGTTTCAAATGAAGAAACCACTTCGACAGGCATATCTGCTGTTGAACGGAAAAAGAACCGTTGAAATTCATCCCACATAATAGACAAAGAATTTATGTATTCCGGCACCATTTTCGAAAACTGAATAATTTGGCCGATTAATTGAGTTACAGTCCAATAAAGCAACCCGGAAACAACTACCAGAAAAAGGATGAATACGGATATTACAGCAGACTTTCTATGCCATTTGAACCTTTTATGTATAAAATTAACAAGTGGTTCTAAAAAAATAGCAGTGATCAAAGCGATGATCAATGGAATGGAAACTGGCAATATATAGATGGATATTAAAATCAAGGCTGCTGCGACAGCAGCGATTGTTACAGTTTTCTTCGTCAACCACTTCACTGATCGAATCCTCCTTAATTAAGGTTGAAATGTTCATGACTGTTTAAAAAAACCGCAGTTCAATTGCTGAACTGCGGAAATTTTATACGCTAATTTCGAAACCTTGAACTTCTTTCTTGATCGAGCTCAATAATCCGATGCACGTTTTAATCAAGTGTTCAGGGAAATCTTCATCTTCACCGTATTCTACACCATGTGGATAATAGTGTTTGCCAAGTGCCGGCTTCATAACACGCATAGTAGCATCATTGGAATCAACATCACCGTTAGTGGCATATGCAAATACCCGCAAATAGTAAGTGCCTTCGCGAATGATGAATTTACGGTCGTATGTGACACGCTCATAATCCCATTGTCCTTCTTTGGTCAAACCGTGTTTGTTCATGATGCTTTCAAGTAATTCGATATCTACGTGAATGTTTTCAAGTCCTGTATTTTCAAAATACATAGGATCTCTCCTCCTCTATAACAAAAAAGACTACATACTCCTTTAATAATAGATCATAATTTAAGTTGTTGCAATGGCTAGTTTGTGTCAGTGTAGAGGCGGCTGTTATAATAATATATATAAGTTGAACCTAAGAATCATCATTTTTATAAACCGCTTGGGCCGCTTTGGGCTGGGCACGCCGGCACAAGAGATGGAGTAGAATCAAAGCAAACCTATGTTTTTCGCCGTATTCTTCAAAGAGTAGGAACCCATCAGCGGAGACTTCCGCGGGCTCCTGGCAGCTGCTGCGAGACGTCTTTTCGTGCCGACTGCCTGATCCGCATCCAGCGGGGCTCGAAAGTGGAGCCGATTTGTGGAGTATCAGCAAGTTAAAATCAGTAGTTCATCATATATACATACAATAGTAAAGGGGCTGTTCGATTGAAAGACTTGCTGCGCATTATGATTTTTCTATCGATAGTTCTAATCGGTTTATTCTATTTGGATCCATCAATAAATGAGAATGATGTTCTGGAAGCACCACGAACGGTAGATCCTTTGCCAAGCGAAAATATTGCGGATGAAACTTTAGAAGTTGCTCGTCCTGCTACGGGCATTTCAAGTTTTATAGGCGAGTCTAGCGATAAATGGCTGGAACAATACGGGGAACCCGAGCGGAAAGAACCTTCAGCATACGGCTACGAATGGTGGGTATATAACGCCAGCTACTCCAACTTTATCATGACGGGGGTTAAGGACGGCAAAGTGGTTCAGGTTTACACTGCTGGGACTGCAGTAGATGCGGCACCATATAAAATTGGCCAAAATCTCGATGAAGTATATCGCTTCACCATACTTGAAAATGAAATAACGGTTAAATACGGAACTAATATTTACACATTCAATGTCACGGCTGAGGATATGGACAAGCGGATCCTGGTCAAGTTCGATGGCATTTTTGCACAATTGTACATTGATTCAAAAGACCGTGCTTTAGAGGCCGTCCGTTTTATGGATGCGGAGACGTTGATTCGCCATCAGCCTTACGATCTTATGTATTCAGGTGAGCTGCTGCCGGTACAGGCTCCATCCTCCACACAGCAGCGTTCCATAGACGAAGGAAATGCCAAGCAGATTGTTGATTTGGTAAATGTTTACCGTCTCCATCATTCCACTATGCCTTTGGCGGTTAACCCTCTGGCAAACATGGTGTCTAAAGCAAACAGTGAAGACATGGCGAAGCAAAATTTCCTTTCTGAGGAAATGGAAATCAATGATTTGCACGGCAGGTTGGAACGAGCCAATATAGATTTCGAACAAGCGGCAGTCAACACAGCCACTCGCTATTATGATGCAGCGGAAACCGTACATGGCTGGATCAACTCCGATGCCCATCGCAATACGCTGCTCAGTGATGAATACAACCAAACGGGAGTTGGCGTTTTCGGCAAATATTATACACAGATTTTTCTTGAAAAAGAGCCTGCTACTGCTTTTGAGCAATAGCAGGCTTTGAATTTTTAGGGACGATAAAAAAAGTGCCGGTCGCGGTAGCAATATGCTTTCCATCTTGTTGAAAAATGTTCCCTTCTATTACCAAAGCATGCCTGCCGCTGCGTATGATGCGAGCTTTGGCGCTTATGCTGTCTTCATCCGCCACGGTCAAGTAGTGGATCGCCAAGTTTGTGGTAACAGCACTAAAGCCGGGCTGGCATTTGCTGTTGGCAAGCGTTCCCATTGCAGTGTCGAGAAGAACCGCGAGAATTCCGCCATGCGGGATATTGACGTTATTGTGGATAAAAGCGGTATTTGGTATGGAAACAACGGAAGAATGTTCATCGGTGATACGTTTCATGTTCAGGGCCGCACTTAAATACGTAGCAAAGTCACCTTGCTGTTTTTTCTCGAAATTTGTCAAGTAGTCGCCTAACATCTCAAGATCTTCGGAACTGCTGTTTTTTACAATACGCGCAAACTGATCGTTTAAAAGACTCATGCTGACAATCCTTTCCTGTCTATAGTGAAATTTAAATATATCTGCTATGATTAAAGCGTAAAGGAGGAATCTACTATGATTATGACCTATGAATGGGCTGAAATAACTGACTTTGCAGACGAGCTAAGCCAAATGATTCTACAATCTGAGCAAGCTGACCTCTACAGGGAAGCCTATGCCTCTGTCTATAACGATAAAAGTCTTGCGGAAGAAATCCAGGCCTTCGCAAGATTAAAAGACCAATATGAAGAAGTTCAGCGTTTTGGCAAATATCATCCGGAATACTCACGGGTGATGAAGCAAATTCGTGTGGACAAACGGCGATTGGATCTCAATGAGAAGATAGCCAATCTGCGTTTAATGGAAAACGAGTTGCAGGATTTGATGGACCAGGTAAGCTTTATCCTTGGCAGATCGGTATCTGAGGCGGTAAAAATTCCTTCCTCCAATCCTTTCTTTTCATCAGAATCTTCCTGCGGCGGAAGCTGCGGCACAGGCGGCGGCTGTTCTTGTTCAGCCTGACCGTGCAATTTTAAATAGCTCCATAAAAAAAGTGCAACGCTTGCGTTGCACTTTTTTTATATAAGTTACTCTTCCATTTCCGAGATAAGAGCAACGGCAAGATCGGGCCGGTCGGTGATTATGCCTTTGGCTCCAGCGTCAATTAATGTTCGCATAGCTTCTGCTTCATCGATCACCCAATAATGCACCGGGATGTTCAAATTCTCCAAGAACGCAATAAAACGGGGAGAATCCAGACGGAACACCGATGACTTCACCGGAATCTGGAACACATCTGCACGCGGGTGATACAAATGGCCAAACTGGCTGTTATAGGAAGCGTAAGCTTTTCTGACTTCATTTTCTCCTGCGCCAATTGCAACCCGGTTTTGGGCATACAAATTGAAACGGTCGATTTGCTCATCATAAAAAGATGTCACGGCTACCCGGTCCTGTACGCCAAGAGAATCGATCAGGCGCCACAGCTTGGAAGGCACTAAACTGCCCTCATACGTCTCTGGATCATCTTTAATGTCAATATTAATATACATCTGCGGGAATTTCTCAATCAGTTCACGAAGCAGCACAACCTGTTCATTTTTGCCGCGATACGAATGCTTGCCTTCTAGGTCGATAAAGTGATAGCCAAGATCAAAAGCTTTCAACTGATCAAGGGACATATCTGCCACTCGGCCGGCTCCATCAGTCGTGCGGTCAATGTATTCATCGTGAAATACAAGGATTTCTTCATCCTTGGTCATACGGATATCGATTTCAAATCCGTGTACGCCAAGATCTGCTGATCTGTTGAATGCAGCCAAGGTATTTTCCGGTGCCAATTTGGCGCCGCCACGGTGTGCAAGAACGATCGGGCGTTCATAATTCAATACTTCTTTAGCAGGACGGAACTGCGGGTTGGCCAATGCTTTAGACCCTGCCCAAGCAGCCGCTCCGACAGCAGCGGCTGCCAAGCCGATTTTTGTCTTTTTTCCCATATGTTGTGTTACCTCCCTGGAATTCTGTAATAAAAACAGTATAGCGAACTGAGTGCTGTGCTGTCAGTTTATTCGGTTGCGGCTTTTTTCTTTCCTATGGTATTCTAGAAGCTAAGAAAAGAGGGATACTTATGCATGATCGCCAAGGCCTCATTGTCTATGTGCATCATTTGAAACAAGCTAAATCGCTGCGGAAGTTCGGGCATGTCCACTATATTTCCCGCAAATTGAAATATGTAGTCCTGTATATGGATCAGGATGCCATAGAAGCAACCAAAACGAAATTAAATAAATTGCCATATGTAAAACAAGTGCTCGAATCCTATCGCCCAATGCTCAAAACGGAATATGAAAATGCTAAGCCTGATAAAGCAAAGGAATACGATTACAAAATCGGCCTTTGATTATTGCATTGGCGGAATATAATGGTTCAATCTTAAAACCGAAATCAAGTGGCTATGGTAGAATTTTCTATCTGCGTACACGGATGAATGCTTGACTTCCATTTTGATGGGGGTATAACCAAGTTCTAAAACAGTTTGCTCGAAAATGTCCAAACGCTTGGAATCGAGCGGGATCCCTTCGCGGCAAAGATAAATCGGCATAAAGTTGCCTTCAGAAGCGGGTTTGAATACAGCTGCAATCGATAAGACATCCTGTCCTTGTGAATTTGTAGAAACAAAAACAAATCCATGCATAAAGCGCTGCTGATTGCTTGTAATGAGTTCACGGAGTTCGTAAATATCTCCGTACCCTTCTCCAAGTTCAATAAAACGTTGAATCATCATGTCACGTCCTTTCCAGTCTCCATTTTACCATTATGCACTAAAAATGCATCAAGAAAATCATTTAAGTTAGAGGCGATAATATGCGTGTTGTAGCAGGCTCAGTTAAAGGGATTCCGTTAAAAGCGGTGCCTGGCAATTCAACCAGACCGACGACAGACAAAGTAAAGGAATCCATTTTCAATATGATCGGACCGTTTTTTGACGGCGGCTACGCGCTGGATTTGTTTGCGGGCAGCGGCGGACTAGGCATTGAAGCCCTCAGCCGTGGCATTGATCAGGTCATTTTTACCGATAAAGACAAACGGGCAGTGGAAACCATTCAGGCAAACTTGGAAAAAACGCGTTTATCGGACCGTGCAGAAGTTTACCGGGCTGATGCAGAACGCGCAGTCAAAGCCATTAAAAAAAACGGCATACAAGCGCGTCTGCTGTTTCTGGATCCGCCGTACCACATGAAAAAGTCCTACGACCTCATGGATAAAGCGGGAGAATTGGAAATTGTCACAAAAGATGCCATTATAGTCTGTGAACACGATAGGGAAGTAGAGCTTCCGGATCGGACCAGGTATTTTGAGCGTTATAAGAAAGAGCTTTACGGCAGTACCATTATTTCAATTTACCGTTACCAGGGGGAAGAAGGAGAACGTATTGACTAAAATTGCAGTAGTTCCAGGAAGTTTTGATCCCATTACAATGGGGCATCTGGATATTATTAAACGGGCGTCAAAAATTTTTGATGAAGTGAAAGTTGTGGTAATGAATAATTCATCCAAAAATCCGTTATTTGATGTGAATGAGCGCATGGAGCTGATAGCGGAAGTAACGCAGTCTATCCCAAACGTTAAAGTGGATTCATTTTCCGGCTTGCTGATCGATTATTCAGTAGAAGTAAAAGCGAATGCCATCATACGCGGACTGCGTGCAGTCAGTGATTTTGAATATGAGATGCAAATTACATCGATGAACCGTTTTTTAAATGAAGATATAGAAACTTTGTTTATGGTATCGAATAACCAGTATTCATTCCTAAGCTCGAGCATTGTTAAAGAAGTGGCAAAATACAAAGGCAATATTACGGGCTTGGTGCCCGAAGCAGTTGAAAAAGCCCTTCATTTGAAATTTCAGTAAGTCACGAATTTCGTGGCTTTTTTCTTATGCAGACCCCAGACAACAATGATTTCATCCAAGGAAAGGAAGAGCTGCATGAAAAGTAAACGATTACTGACTCTCGTTATTATGATGGCTCTTATAGTTTTTCTGTCCTCTTACCAACTGGACTCGTATATCACAAGGCCGGGCGGCGCTTACGAACTGTCGCCACTGGTACAAGTGGCGGGCGGTGATGAAGATGATGCAGGAAGCCTTAGCTTAATGACGGTTTCCATGCTGACAGCAACTCCTGCTTTATACGTCTGGTCGCAATTTCAGGACGGCTATAAAATTTTGCCTCCGGAACAGGTCCGAAGCCCGCACGAAAGTGATGAAGAATACAATGTGCGCCAGCTGAAGCTCATGTCCGATTCGCAGGTGAATGCTCTGCAGATTGCGTTTCAACAGGCAGAACTGCCTTACGAAATCAGCAACAACGGGGTCTTTGTCCTAAATGTACTGACGGGAGGAGCGGCGGATGGAGTATTAGCGCCAGGAGACCGAGTACTTAATGTGGATGGCAATAACTTTACCGAAATGCAGGAGCTTATCGATTATTTAAGTGATAAAGAAGATGGGCAGGTGGTGGAAGTGCTTTATGAGCGCGAAGACCGCGAAATCAGCACGGAGATTGAATTGGCGCCGTTGCCGACCGATCCCGACCGAGTCGGCTTGGGCATTTCTTTTGTTGAAGACAAGAGCATTGAAACAACCCCTGAAGTGGAAATCGATTCTGATGCAATCGGTGGGCCTTCAGCTGGCCTGATGTTCACACTCGAAATCCTCAACCAATTGGTGGACGAAGACATTACAAAAGGTTATAATATCGCCGGCACAGGAACTATGGAAAGCGATGGATCTATAGGAAGAATTGGGGGCATTGATCAAAAAATCATGGCGGCCGATTCTGCAGACATCGATATTTTCTTTGCTCCAAATGAAGCGGTGGAAGGCGGAGGCGACAGCAATTATGCAATCGCCGTTGAAACTGCAGAAAACATCGAAACAGCGATGGAAATTGTTCCGGTGGATACCATTGAAGATGCATTAGCATTTTTGGATGAGCTTCAACCCCGGTAAATCGGCGGTGTGGTAAATTCTTTTTTCATATCTGTACTACCCAATCCCTGCAGGTACATGGCAGTGGCATGAATATCAAGTTTCCCCATCGGGCCGTTCAGATCAGCTGCGCGGCTCACCAAGGGAAGCGTGATATTCTTTTTTATATGGTTTAAATAAAGTCTTCCTGTGCTAGACATGCCGAGAAGCCTGATATATTCAGGGCCTGTAAAAGAATGCAGCGCTTGCCACGTAAATCCAGTAAAAATATGCGTCATCATCCGCTGAATTCGGGTCCTCGTAAAGCGTTTGGATTTGACAAGGGCAATAAAAGCTTCAAAGTTGTCCGCTGTTTTCGCAGATTGGTAGATCAAGTTTTCAATGCCTTCGGTTACTTCGGCGTACTGTTTCAGCCGCTCCGCGCCTTCACGCAAAATAGTAAATCGCAGCAACGGATAAAATCCTTCCCAACTGCCGAAAGTGCCATATTCATTTTCACTATTTTTTAATGCGGCGATGGACGTTTCTGGCATATAAGCCGACAACTGCTCGACTGAATCCCCTTTAAAAAAAGCTTCACGAATTCCGGTCGCACTGGCAATCGGCAGCCCCGCTTCGATAGAGTCATGGTAGTTGGCGCCAATCCGCTGAATCGTCAGCGGTTCCATGGAAGAACCGAGGCGTTGGGCCGCTTCCAAATAATGAAATCCTAAAATATTGTTCGGCTGCGTCAAATCGGCAAACCCCTCACGGTCAGCCGTTAAAGCCTTATAGGCAGTGTTTAGGGCTTTTGGGTAGCTGATGCCAGTTTGGACAGCCTCGTGGATGAGATATTGGTATTCAGCTGCATGTTCTGTCAGCAGCTGGCGGGAGTTCAGGAAAGGGGCGATCGCTCCTTGTTCACTGCCAAAGCAAAAAGATGAGCAGCCGATTGCCTCGAGCAATGCAATCCCACCTTTAGCAAAATCGGATGCCTGCGCCGTTGCATAGACATAAGGAAGTTCAATCACCAGATCGATGCCAGCATCCAGCGCCATTTGTGTCCGTGCCCATTTATCGGCAAACGCCGGTTCCCCGCGCTGCAGAAACTGACCGCTCATAACTGCAATGACCAGGTCTGCGCCTGACTCCGCACGCGCCTGCTCTGCATGATGGAGATGACCATTATGGAAAGGGTTGTACTCAACAATAATTCCTACAGCTTTCAATCTGCTCACCTCTTTGGTAGAATTAAATCTAGTATACCGATGTTTGAAATAGAGTGACAAGATTTTTTCTTGACATCTTTTTCTGTGCATTATATAATCAACTTTGTTGTCTTGAGGTGATTACTTATGAAAATAGCGATTCAACAGCTTCAAAAGCATCGCAGAGACGGACTGCCAATTGACCAAATGGTCCATTTGGAAGCAGTGAAATCACGGAATAGCGATATTCGGGAAATTTCACCTGTACATGTTACAGGACATTGCACAATTGGTTCGCAACAATTAACGTGCCAACTCCATCTCGAAGGCATGCTCACGCTGCCTTGTGCCAGAACTTGGGAGGATGTTGAGTTTCCGATTAATGTCGACTCGGTTGAAGTCTTTGATTGGTCTGAAGAGGCCGGAGAAGACAAGCTTAGTGATGTTCACGCAGTAGAAACTGAAGTCATTGATCTTCAGCCGATACTGGAAGAACTAGTTTTGCTGCAGATACCGATACAGGTGTTTAAGGAAGACGCCGATCAATCCGTTATAAAAGGCGGAAACGATTGGTCGTATTCAACAGACGAAGAGTACGAAGCCGAGAAAGAAGCGGCACCACCAAAACCAGATCCAAGACTTGCTGATTTAGCAAAGTATTTTGATCAGTCAGATGAATAGAATTAGTGTAAGGAGGTGTCACCAATGGCTGTACCAGCTAGAAGAACGTCCAAAACCGCTAAAAGAAAACGCCGTACACATTTTAAATTGTCAGTGCCGGGCATGGTAATTTGCCCAAGCTGTGGCGAAAGTAAATTGGCTCACCACGTCTGCAAAGCATGTGGATCGTACAAAGGTAAAGAAGTAGTAGCAAGCAAATAAAACAGTATTTGCTGCTGAAAGGCTATTGAGAGGCCATGGCTCTCGATAGCCTTTTTCTCTATACATAAGCAAGCAGCGGATTTGTGCTTCCTGCAGGAATTCGCCTGAAAAGAGGGATTTGAATGTCTTACACCATTGACCTTAAGGACGGCATCATGACATTTACGATAGACCGGCCCCATATCCGCAACGCAGTAAATGACGAAGTGACAGCAGGGCTTGAAGAGTTGGTGCAAAAAGCACAAGACCCTTCTATCCGGCTCGTCATCATTACAGCATCCGGCAAGCAAGCTTTTTGTTCAGGGGGCGACCTTTCGGTTTTTCATGCGCTTCGGACAGAAGAACAGGCCTATGGAATGCTGAAGCGAATGAGCGATGTGCTGTATTCAGTCAAAACACTGCCTGTACCGGTTGTAGCGGTGGTTAATGGCGCTGCAGTCGGCGGCGGCTGCGAAATCGCTACAGCGTGTGATTACAGGCTTGTATGGGATCATGCAAAATGCGGCTTTATCCAAGGCACTCTTGCCATCACCAGCGGCTGGGGAGGCGGCACTTATCTTCTGGAAACGCTGCAGCACGATAAAGCTTTGAAAATGCTCAGTGAAGCGAAAGTGTATACCGCAAACGAGATGAAAGAACTGGGTTGGGCATCCGCTGTTATTCACAACGAGCAGGACCTTGAAGAGTTTTTCAAATCAATGAAAAAAATCCATCCAGATGTTCACCGTGCCTACAAGGAAATGGCCATCCGCAAATGGCACATGACCGGTCTGCAGGAACGTGTCGAACAGGAAGTCAGAAGATGCGCCATCCTGTGGGAAAAAGACGCCCACCACGATGCAGTCGATAATTTCCTCAATAAATCCCAAAAATGAAATCCCTTTTCGGAGGGATTTCATTTTTGGTTTTGCCGGCAATAAAATTAATATACGTAGAACTATTGATTGGTGCCTGCTGATATTCCGCAAATCAGCTCCGCTTTCGGGCGAGCTGCCCAAAGCAGCCCGAGCGATGTGAGAAAGAAGATTCTGCTATTCGATTTACTTTGAAAAGAAATATTTCGGCGAATAGTTGAAATCGCTTACAAAATTCGTATATGCTATAGAAGGGAGAAAACATAGGGGGTATTTTAAATATGAAAAAAATCCTGATCGCTAACCGGGGAGAGATCGCACGCCGAATTATTCGGACATGCGAACGCCTTGGAATCGAAACGGTCGCTATTCATTCTGAGGCAGATGGGGATCTGCCTTACGTCGGTGAAGCGACCCAAGCTGTACTGATCGGTCCCAATCCGGTCGTGCAGTCTTACTTGCAAATTGAAAAAATTATTGAGGAAGCCAAGAAACACGGAGTGGATGCTATTCATCCCGGATATGGCCTGTTATCGGAAAATGCCGATTTTGCACGCAAAGTGGCAGAAGCGGGAATGATTTTCATCGGTCCTTCAAGCGATATCATCGAAAAAATGGGAGACAAGATCCAGTCCCGAAGAACCATGAAACAGGCTGGGGTGCCTGTGGTTCCGGGTACAGAAGAAGGCGTGGCAACGCTTGAAGAAGCTTTGCAGGAAGCAATAGTTATCGGCTATCCCTTGATGCTGAAAGCGAGTGCAGGCGGTGGCGGCATCGGCATGGTGCGCTGCGAAAGTGAACAAGCGCTCACTCAACAGTTTGCTTCGGTTAAAAACCGGGCCAAGGCCTATTTTGGCGATGATATTGTGTACCTGGAAAAATTCATTGCCGATGCCCGTCACATCGAAGTGCAGATTTTCGGTGACCACCAAGGCAATCTGGTTCATTTGTATGAACGCAACTGCTCGGTTCAGCGCCGAAACCAGAAAGTAATTGAAGAGTCGCCTTCGCCGAATTTGCCGCAGGATGTGCGCGAACGCCTTTGTGAAGCCGCACTGCAGGCTGGGAGAGCGGTTGGCTATACAAATGCCGGTACTGTGGAATTTATCGTCAGCCCAAACAATGAATTTTATTTCCTTGAAATGAATACGCGTCTGCAGGTGGAGCACCCGGTGACAGAAGAAGTGACGGGGCTGGATCTGGTTGAATGGCAGCTGATTGTAGCAGGAGGCGGAGAACTGCCCGCACAAGACACGATCGAATCCAAAGGCCACGCCATTGAATACCGTATTTATGCGGAAGACCCGAAAACCTTTTTCCCTTCTCCAGGAAAGCTTGAAAAGCTTCAGTGGGGTGAAGGCGCACGGATTGAAACCGGTTATGAAGAAGGCAATTTAGTGACGCCTTTCTACGATCCAATGATTTCAAAAATTATTATACGCGGGTCCGACCGTGTTGATGCCTTGTCGAAATCACAGACATTTTTCAACCAGACTGAAATTGCAGGGGTAAAAACCAATATTTCCTTATTTAAAGAATTTATCAGATCAGAAGAATTTATAGCAGGTGATTACGCAACAGCGGTATTGCCGCAATGGATGGAAAAAACCAAGGAGGAACACACATTATGAGAGAATTAAAAGCGTCTATGGCAGGAACAGTATTGAATATTTTAGCAGCAGAAGGGGAAGCTGTAACAGCTGGTCAGGCTGTATTGACAATCGAATCGATGAAAATGGAAATTCCGATTGAAGCTGAATTTGGGGGCAAAGTGGAAAAAGTGCATGTGGAAGTCGGCGGTTTTGTCAACGAAGGCGATCTGCTGCTGACTGTCGGCGAATAAACGATTCCAAACAAAGGGGACAGTGAAATGACGAAAACAACGGAAACTACGGGGTACAACGAACGTTTGGAACAAAAGCTTGCGAAGATTTTTGCTGGGGGGCAGCAAAAATACCACGAAAAAATGAAAGAAAGCAATAAATTATTTGTTCGTGACCGTTTGAAACTTTTGTTCGACGATGAAAATTACGCGGAAGATGGGCGTTTTGCCAATGTGGAAGCAGAAGATCTGCCTGCTGATGGCGTTGTCACGGCTATCGGCAAAGTAAATGGGGAAACTGTTTGTGTAATGGCCAATGATTCAACGGTCAAAGCAGGATCATGGGGCTCGCGCACCGTCGAAAAAATCATCCGCATCCAGGAAACTGCTGAAAAAATGCAAGTACCAATGCTTTATTTGGTGGATTCAGCGGGTGCCCGCATTACTGACCAGCTCGACATGTTCCCGAATCGCCGGGGGGCAGGGAAGATCTTCCACAATCAAGTGAGAATGTCTGGCATGGTGCCGCAAGTATGTCTGTTGTTTGGCCCATCTGCCGCAGGCGGCGCTTATATTCCCGCTTTCTGTGACATCGTCATCATGGTAGACGGCAATGCCTCGATGTATCTTGGCTCACCGCGTATGGCGGAAAAAGTCATCGGCGAAAAAGTGACGCTTGAAGAAATGGGTGGAGCACGGATGCATTGCACGGTCAGCGGCGTCGGGGATGTCCTCGTTGCCACAGAAGAAGAAGCTATTTCAGAAGCGCGCCGCTATTTGTTGAATTTTCCTGCAAACTTTGCCATGAAGCCCGAAAAGATTGAGGGAAAAGCGGCGAAAGCCGGACGCTCGCTGGAAGCAATCATTCCTGAAAACCAAAATGCACCTTTTGATATGTACGAACTGATCGATCAATTGGTCGACGAAGGCAGCTTCTTTGATATCAAAAAGCTCTTTGCCGGTGAACTGATTACAGGAATTGCGCGTATTGACGGCCAGGTAATTGGCATACTCGCCAACCAGCCGAAAGTCAAAGGCGGCGTCCTGTTCGGTGATTCAGCCGACAAAGGCGCAAAATTCATCAATCTGTGTGACGCCTTCTCGATTCCATTGTTGTTCTTGGCTGACGTTCCAGGATTTATGATCGGAACCAAAGTCGAACGGGCCGGCATTATACGCCATGGCGCAAAATTTATCGCGGCCATGAGCTCGGCAACAGTGCCGAAAATTTCGGTCATTGTCCGCAAGGCATATGGTGCCGGTCTCTACGCTATGGCTGGCCCTGCATTTGAACCGGATGTCTGCATTGCATTGCCGACAGCGCAAATCGCGGTAATGGGCCCTGAAGCGGCAGTGAACGCGGTCTACTCAAATAAAATTGAAGCGATTGAAGATCCTAAAGAACGTTTGCAATATGTACAGCAAAAACATCAGGAATACAAAGAGGAAATCGACATTTACCGTCTGGCATCTGAATTGATCGTCGACGAAATTGTGGCGCCTCATCAATTGCGTTCTGTGCTTTCCCAGCGCCTATCTTTTTACGAAACAAAAGATTTGCCGCTGCCATATCGAAAACATCCGATTTATCCTGTATAATAAAAACTATTATTGGAAGTCTGCCTAATATGGGCAGGCTTCTTTTTTAAGAAAAAATTGTGGCACTGTAAGGAGTGATTCCGTGAATTATGCAATTATCGGAGCTGGAGCAAGTGGACTGCTGCCAGCCTATCTATTGAAAAAAGCGGGCCATGACGTGCAAGTGATTGCACAGCGTGAAGAACAAGCCGCATTAATTAACAAGCAGGGAATTATACATGGTGAGAATCGCCAACTTATAAAAGCTTACACGGATGTTGAACACATTTCTCCGGATGCTTTTATTATTTTGACGGTGACATATGAAGAATTGCCGCCGATCTTAAGGCTCCTGAAAATCCGCTGCCCGAGCAACAAAATCATTTTTCTGCAGCAGGGTATGCTATTTTTGGAAAAAGCGAGAACTTTGGCTCACCGGCATATTGCCGCTGCCATACTCGAGACGGATTGTGTCAAACTGAACGCCAACACGATCAGCTTTGCCAAAGCCCCACAAATGACTTTGGGAACGGTAAAGGGTAATCCGGAGGAATTTCTGCCTTTGTTGGAAACCACTGCATGGAAAAGCTCATGGGCGGAAAATATTGAAGAGCAGCTTTTTGAAAGCTTGTTATTCAGCAGCCTGATTGACCCCTTGACAGCACTAATGAAAATTCGAAACGGGGAACTGATCACCAACCCGCACGCCTATGAATTGTTTAGAACACTGTATAACGAATTGTATTTGGCGTTTCCGGAAATTGAATCGCTGCAGCCTATTGAAAAAGTTGCCGCATTATGTGCATCTGAACCCGGCAAAGTGTCTGCCATGTGTGCAGATCGCCTGGCAGGCGATGCAATGGAGGTTGAAGGATTGATGTTGTATGTACTAAATCGTTCAAAGTTGGAATTGCCCTTATTTAAAGCTTTTTACCATCTTTTGAAAGCGGTTGAGGTAGAAAAATGACGCTATTGCAAACAATCGGTTCTGTCTTTCTCTATATTCCTTTTCTCCTTTTTATAATTGTTTATTTTATTTCATTGAAACGCAAAAGAAAGAAAGCACTCGGACTGGCATCTGATATTACCACATTCCTGCTGTTCTTCTCGGTGCCGGCATCGGTGGATATCTTATGGGGCTATTCAGTTTCAGCCATTATTTATTTTGTTGCACTTGTACTGGCGATCGTCTTCTTGGTCATTGAATGGAGAACTGCCAAAGAAATTGAAATCATACCGTTTTTCCGGAAACTATGGAGAACCTACTTCCTGCTGTTGTCCGCCGCTTACGCTCTTGTTTGGCTGGTTGGACTGGTGATTGTTGTTATTAAATCAGTTTAGCAGGCGTATTTTTTTTCTTTAGGAGATGCGTTTGCTATAGTAGATTTTAAATGTAAAGGGAAAAGGGGACTTTTTTTCATGAAAGTAGAGGAACATTACGTAGAACCAGCCAGTAAATTGATGAGTGATTATATAAATGGCAGACCGGCTATCCGCCAATATTTTTCTTATGACCCACAGATGGAGTCATTCGAAGAACGATTACAGAAACTGCAAAGCCATTCTGTCGACCGCCAAAAAGTGGCTGGCATCCTGCATAATTACATGGCACCCAACGGATTATCAAAAGCAGCAAAGCAGAATTTAGCCAGCTTTAGAGAAGGGGCGCCGGTAGTTGTCACTGGACAGCAGGCGGGTCTTCTGACAGGACCTTTGTATACGGTACATAAAGCAATATCAGTTATTGTTTTGGCTAAACAGGCTTCTGAGCAGCTAAATACCAAAGTGGTGCCGGTTTTCTGGATTGCCGGGGAAGACCATGATTTGGCTGAAATCAGCCACCTCTACCGGGAAGTGAATGGGCGTGTGGATAAGCTGAATATCCCGCATACGGAATATGGCAAAAACTCTGCTTCCTCGGCAATGTTGAACAAACCCAAAATTGCCTCTTTCCTGGAAGAATATTTCCGCAGTTTGCCTGAAACCGAACATTCAAAAGAACTTCATGATCTGGCTTTTGGCTTTTTGGAAAGCTCCCTGTCCTATACCGATTTCTTCGCTTCGCTTCTCCATTATTTTTTCCAGGAGGAAGGTTTACTGTACATTGATGCGGCAGATCAAGAATTCCGAAAATATGAGTCGCCTTATTTTATGGAAATGATCGAACGTGCTGAAGACATTGCCGAAACCGTTGCAGCTTCAGAGGAGTCGCTGTTAAAGGATGGCTACACTGCAGTAATTGGTGCAGAGAAAACAGCAGCAAATCTTTTCATTACAGTGAAAGGCGAACGATTGCTGCTGGAGCGCGAAGGCGCGGAGTTTGTGGCGAACAACGGCGCTATCCGCTATACCAAAGAGCAGCTTCTTGATGTGGCTGAAAAAACTCCGGAACTCCTCAGCAATAATGTCGTGACGCGGCCGTTAATGCAGGAAATGGTATTTCCGGTCTTGGCTTTTGTCGGTGGACCTGGTGAAATCGCTTATTGGGCAGCGCTTAAAGGAGCTTTTAATGTGGTTGGCATGGAGCTTCCGGTCATTATGCCGCGCCTGAGCCTGACATTGGTGAATCGCCAAACTCAGCGTTTGCTGGATAAATATAATTTAAGTTTCTTGGATGTAGCAAAAGATCAGCAAGTTGCTGTGATGAGAAATGAATTGATGGAGTCGATCCGGGAACAGGAAGCTGAAGAATTGATTGTTGGAATTCAACAGCAATTGGAATCTGCTTACGAAGATATCCATCGCCAATTTTCTTCGATCAGCAAAGGCCTTGCACCGATTGTTGAAAAGAACCTCCAACTGCACATCAAGCAGTTGCATTTCCTGAAGAATAAGCTGCAGGATGAAGTGGTGCTGCAAAACAGCATTGAGTTTGGGCATTACGCTTCCATTGAAAATGAACTGCTGCCAAATGGCGGCTTCCAGGAACGCATCTACAGCCCATTTATTTATATGAATCAATATGGTCCGGAACTTGTAAAAGATCTTTTAGCGCTTCCAATGCAATATGACAAAAATCACAAAATAATTTGTTTATAAATGGAAAAAGCCTGCATATGCAGGCTTTTTTTATGTCAAAATAACTTGTTGAGATATTTTATTGCAACAAACATGAAATATTTCAAAAACAAGTGGTGACAAGTGGGGGATTGTGGTACATTTATTACAATAAGTGGGGTGAAGGGTATGTTCATGGGCGAATATCAACATAGCGTTGATGCAAAGGGACGGTTAATTGTTCCGGCAAAGTTTCGTGAACTGCTGGGTGAAAATTTTGTCATTACCCGAGGCCTGGATCAGTGCTTATTTGGCTACACTATGGAAGAATGGCAGAAAATTGAAGAAAAGCTAAAAGAGCTGCCGGTTACCAAAAAAGACGCTCGTGCTTTTACACGTTTCTTTTTTTCAGGGGCCACGGAAGTGGAACTTGATAAGCAGGGACGCGTCAATATACCGATGACATTAATTTCTTATGCGAAACTTGAAAAAGAATGCATCATCTTGGGTGTGTCCAACCGTTTTGAAATATGGGCAAAAGATTCATGGGAAAGCTATTTTGCAGCATCTGAAAATTCCTTTAATGAAATTGCGGAAAATTTAACTGATTTTGACTTTTAAAAGTGAACGGGGGGAATGGATTGTTCAATCACACCACGGTTTTACTGCATGAAACTGTCGATGGTCTGAACGTTCGTCCTGACGGCATATATGTAGATTGTACGCTGGGCGGAGCAGGACACAGCGAATATTTGGTCCAGCAATTATCTGACCAAGGTCATTTATATTGTTTTGATCAAGACGCGACGGCAATAGCTCATGCAAAAGAAAAACTACAAGATTACTTACATAGAATTACATTTATCCATGCCAACTTTAAATTTTTAAAAGAAGAATTGGAGATGCGCGGAGTAGAAAAAGTCGATGGCATTCTGTACGACCTGGGTGTTTCTTCGCCGCAATTGGATACACCAGAACGGGGATTCAGCTACCACAATGACGCACCGCTGGATATGCGGATGGACCAAAGCGCAGAGTTAAGCGCTTATCATGTCGTGAATGAATGGTCATTCGAAGATTTAGTCCGGATTTTTTACCGCTACGGCGAAGAAAAATTCTCTAAACAAATTGTTCGGAAAATCGAGGCTGCAAGAGAAAAGCATCCCATTGAAACAACTGGGCAGCTGGTTGAATGCATTAAAGACGGCATTCCCGCCTTTGCCCGCAGAAAAGGCGGCCACCCCGCCAAACGGGTATTTCAGGCTATTCGAATCGCAGTAAATGATGAACTTGGTGCAGCTGAGACATCCTTGCAGGATGCTGTCGATCTTTTGGCAATCGGAGGAAGAATTAGTGTCATCACCTTCCACTCGCTTGAAGACCGGCTATGCAAAGCGATTTTTAAAGAATCTTCATCGCTTCCGGAATTGCCTCCGAATTTGCCGGTAATTCCAGATGGGATGGAACCAAGACTAAAACTAATCACAAGAAAACCAATTCTGCCTTCAGAAGAAGAGCTGGAACATAATAATCGGTCAAGATCCGCTAAGCTGCGCATTGCAGAAAAAATAAACGAATAAGGACGTGTTCAGATGGCGTTGAATGCAAGAACCGAAACCTACATCCAACAGCCGGCCGTTCCTCAAAATCCGAGTCGGCAGCCGGTAAGAAAAAAAGGGTTAATTACCAAAGGTGAAAAAATACTGTATTTATCTTTCGTAGCAGTTTGTATCTTGTGCGCTTTGCTGGTACTCCAGAATCAATCAACGATTCAGGCTTCTACACAGGAAATCCAAACAATTGAACAATCAGTCAATGAAATAGCGAAGCAAAATACAGACTTGTCGGTACAGGTAAGCGAACTGTCTTCATATGAGCGCATTTGGTCAAAAGCGAAAGAACTTGGCCTAAAATTAAATGAGCAAAATGTAAAGGTAGTGCCTGGACAATGAAAAAAAAGTTTCGATTTCAAGGAGGAGCCTTTCTGCTGTTTTTGTTATTTGCAGGGCTCTTTTTCCTTTTATTGACTAGAATTGTGACAATTCAAGCCACGGGAGAAGTAGAAGGGCAGGAACTGGCCGCCAGAGCGGCTGCCAAGTACAGCCAGGAGGAAGTACTGACTGCCGAGCGGGGCCGCATACTGGACCGAAGCGGAGAAGTCATTGCTGAAGACACGCTGACATATAAACTTGTTGCCGTACTTGACGAATCAGCAACTCAAAAAGCAAGTGATCCGCGACATGTCGTGGATGTTGAAGAAACAGCAGCTAAGTTAGCGGGTTATCTGGATGCTTCCGAAGAAAGTATTTTGGAAACACTTCAGTCAGGAGTTGAAAATGATCGCTATCAGGTGGAGTTTGGTTCTGCCGGGCGTGAAATCAGCCACACACAAATGCTGGAGATGAAAGAAGAAGAAATACCAGGTCTGTTATTTGTTCGTGATTTAAAACGTCTCTACCCGAATGGCGTGTTTGCCTCTCATCTTGTAGGTTATGCCATGAAAGAAGAGTTAGAAGATGGCGAAACAAGAACAACGGGACGAATGGGACTGGAATCGATACACAACGAGGCATTGACTGGAAAAAATGGTAAAATGGAGTTTGATACGGATAAATGGGGTTTTCTGTTGCCGAACAGCGAATCTGCAGTCACTCCGGCTGTAGATGGTTCGGATGTCCAGTTGACACTGGACAAGACATTGCAGAACTTTCTTGAAGATGCGATGTCCGGTGTCCAAGAGGAATATGACCCGAAACGGATGATTGCCGTGATTGCTGACCCTGAAACGGGAGAAATTCTAGCGATGTCGCAGCGTCCGACATTCAATCCAAACACACGAGAAGGACTATCCGAAAACTGGCTGAACGAAAGCGTTCAACTGACGATAGAGCCAGGTTCTCCGATGAAAATGTTTACATTGGCAGCAGCGATTGAAGAAGGCAAATGGGATCCTAATGCCACTTATAAGTCTGGTACTTACTCACTGCTGGACAGTACAATCGGCGACCACAATAGTGGACGCGGCTGGGGAACTATTTCTTATCTGGAAGGTTTCCAGCGTTCTTCCAATGTTTCGATGGCATATTTATTGGAGCGTTTAGGGGCAGATACGTTTATGACTTACGTTGATGCTTTTGGATTTGGTGAACAAACAGGCATTGATTTGCCGAAAGAAGCAGCAGGCACAATACTCGACCAATACCCAATCAATAAGTTAACGACCGCTTACGGACAGGGATCAACTGTAACCCCTATTCAAATGATTCAAGCTGCCTCTGCGATTGCAAATGAGGGTGTTATGATGAAACCGTACGTCATCGACCAAATCAAGAACCCCGACACAGGTGAAGTGACTGTCAAAAGCGAACCTGAAGAAGCAGGTAAGCCTATTTCAGCAGAAACCGCAGAACAAGTAAAAGAAGTATTGGCCTCAACCGTTACTTCTGAAGTCGGTTCGGCTCAAGGTTTCGCTTTGCAGGATTACACCATAGCCGGCAAGACAGGAACTGCACAAGTTCCGAAAGAAGGCGGCGGCTATCTGCAAGGCAGAAACAATTATTTGTTTTCTTTCCTGGGAATGGCGCCAGCTGATGATCCGGAACTGCTGATCTATATTGGCGTACAGCAACCTGATTTACCGGCGGATGAATACGGCTCTGTACCGGTTTCTAAAATTTTTACTTCTGTTATGGAAAACAGCTTAAAACATATGAATATCCAGCCAGAAAATATGGCGGAAGCAACTACTATGCCTGTTGAAGACTATACCGGCCAATCGATAGCTGAAGCTTCTGAAGATTTAGAGGAATTGGGGCTAGAAGCTGTGGTTACCGGAGAGTCAGAAGAAGTTGTCTCTCAATACCCAGACGCTGGCAGCACCATACTCGACGGTGGTCGGGTTATCCTGAAGACGGCGGGAGAAACCACTTTGCCAGATTTTACCGGATGGTCTAAACGTGAACTGCTGGCATATCAATCATTAAGTGGTTTGTTGCTGGAAATTGCTGGACAGGGCTACGTTCTGACGCAAAGCATTGCAGAAGGCGAAACGATAACGGATAATGAGCCTGTGGTGATAGAACTTCATCCTCCTGAGATCTACTATCCTGCGCAAGCAGAAGCTGAAGAGCAAGAAGAGCTGGAGCAGACTGAAGAAGAAGCTTTGGAAGATGCTGTACTTGAAACTGATGCCGAAGAAACGGAAATTGATTTGCAGGCAGAAATACAAACAGAAGAAACAACCGAGTAATCTCGTGTTTAAAGGAGCTCTATAAATGAACACTTATATATTAATGGGTCTTGGAATTGCTTTATTATTAACAATAGTGCTGATGCCAATCTTTATTCCGCTGCTGAAACGGATGAAGTTTGGCCAAAGCATTCGTGAAGAAGGCCCCCAGTCGCATATGAAAAAAACCGGCACGCCTACTATGGGCGGCCTGGTTTTCTTAATTTCCATCATTGTCACTGTTGTACTGGTTGCCTGGCTAGCTGATTTATTGTCCGCAAAAGTACTAATTTTGTTGTTGGTTCTTTTCGGATATGGACTGATCGGCTTTCTTGATGACTTTATTAAAGTCGTAGTAAAGCGCAATCTGGGATTGACTTCTTTACAGAAGTTGCTTGCTCAAATTGTGATAGCGGTCATTTCGTTCTTTGTTTTGAGCGGGATTGATTTTGAAACAGGAGTCACTGTTCCTTTTACCGATATTTCACTGGAACTATCCTGGTTTTATGTGTTCTTCATTGTTTTTTGGCTAGTTGGATTTTCCAATGCAGTCAATTTAACGGATGGCTTAGACGGTCTGGTAGCCGGAACAGCATCAATCGCTTTTGCAGCATTTGGCGTCTTGGCAATTTACCAGGACGAAATTGGAATTGCAATTTTCACTTTTTCCGTTACCGGCGGATTGCTCGGATTTTTGATTTTCAACAAATATCCTGCAAAAGTCTTTATGGGCGATACGGGTTCGCTTGCTCTTGGCGGTGCCTTGGCTATGGTGTCCATCCTGCTGAAACAAGAATTTCTGCTGCTGCTGATCGGACTGGTATTCGTAATTGAAACAGCTTCGGTCATTTTACAGGTAGGCAGCTTTAAACTTCGCAAAAAACGAATTTTTAAAATGAGTCCGATTCACCATCATTTCGAATTGAGCGGATGGTCAGAATGGAAAGTAGTACTTGTTTTCTGGTCAGTCGGTCTTATCAGTGCGGCAATCGCAGTCTTTTTGGAGGTAATGTAAATGAAAGAGGCGCCACAATTATATCAAAAGAAAATATTGGTTCTCGGGCTGGCTAAAAGTGGTTTCACGGCTGCCCGAATCCTTCATAAGCTTGGAGCATTTGTTACCGTCAATGACTCTAAGCCATTTGAAGAGAACCCAGAGGCACAGGAATTACTGAATATGGGCGTTACCGTGATTTGCGGCAGACATCCTGAAGATCTATTGGAAGAAGGTTTTGAACTGGTTGTGAAAAATCCGGGAATACCTTATACCAATATATTGATCGAATCTGCTATAGAGAAAAACATTCCCGTGTGGACTGAGATTGAACTGGCCTATTTGATCAGCGAAGCGCCATTTATCGGAATTACCGGATCAAATGGAAAAACCACCACCACAACCTTATTGTTCCATATGCTAAATCAGGACAATAAAAATCCACTCATTGCCGGAAATATCGGAACAGTGGCGAGTGGAGTTGCGGAAAAAGCGAGAGCCAAAAATGTGATTGTAACTGAGTTGTCTTCATTCCAGCTGAAAGGCACGGCAGACTTCCGTCCTGAAATCGCGATTATTACAAATATATATGAAGCACATTTGGATTATCATGGAACGATTGAAGATTATCGTGCTTCCAAAATGAAGCTTACTGAAAATCAGACAGAAGAAGATTACTTTATCTACAATGCAGACCAGCCGCTACTTGCTGATCATGCGAAAAACTGCAAAGCCAAGCTTGTGCCATTTACATTGAAAGGCCGTACGCCTACAAGCATCAGTGCGGACAATGATTTTGTATATTGGCAAGGCGAAATATTGATCGAACGTTCAAAGATCATATTGGGCGGCCAGCATAATCTGGAAAACATCCTGGCAGCAACAGCGGCCACTTTAATTTTAGGTGGAACAAAAGAAACAATCATACGGGTATTGACTTCGTTTACGGGTGTAAAGCACCGTTCACAATTTATTGTGGAGTGGGAAGGCCGAAAATTCTACAACGATTCAAAAGCTACCAATGCTCTAGCGACAAAGAGTGCACTTGAAGCTTTCCCCGAAAACATCATTTTATTGGCTGGCGGTTTAGATCGACAGCATTCCCTGGAAGAAATTCGTCCGTATATGAACCGTGTCAAAGTCCTGGTTACCTTTGGAGAGACCGCACAACGATTTACTGCATTTGCAGAAGATTGCGGTGTGCCGACAATTGTCCAAGCGGGAAGAATGGACGATGCAGTCGAGAAAGCGATTCAGCAGTCAGCCAGCGGCGACACAATCCTGCTGTCTCCTGCATGTGCAAGCTGGGATCAATACGAAAGTTTTGAAATTCGCGGAGATGCTTTCATTACGGCAGTTCAGCAAATGACGGAAGCAAACGAATAAAAGATAAGGAGCAGCAATTATGGACAAAGTGATTGACATCGAAGAACGCATCCCGACGCTACGAGAGCGACGGAAAAAAAGAACCAATCGCAAGTTCGTGGCGCTGCTGTTCATTTTTCTCACTTTGCTTGCCGTACTTTTATACAGCCAGTCGAAGTACAGTGAAATCCAAGCCATCACCGTTGAAGGGGCTGTTCTTTTTGACCAGGAAAGCTACCGGGCAGCAAGTGGATTAAGCACCGGGGACTCCATGTGGTCTTTTGATGCCGGAGCTGTCTCACAACAGCTGGAAAATCTGGAATGGGTGGAAGAAGCATCGGTCAAAAAAAATTGGTTGACCGGAGTCGAAATCGACTTGAAGGAATACGTTCAAATGGGGTATTTGGATCGAGGCAACAGCTATCAGATTGTCCTGTCAAATAGCCTGGCCCTGGATCAACCGGTTACAGAAGTGGACGGACCGATTTATTCAAATTTTGAAAATGAGGAGAAACGGGAAAAGCTGATCGAGCAGTTGACCCAAATCGACGCTGAAGTTCTTCAGTTAATATCACAGGTGATCTTGGATCCCGAAGAAGAAGAGGCGGATTACGTTACTCTGTACATGAATGACGGAAATGAAATTCGAGGGATTTTGAGCACCTTAGCCGAAAAAATGAATTATTACCCATCAGTCATCGCCCAATTGGAAGATGGGCAACAAGGGGTTATTGATATGGAAGTAGGCATTTTCTTCCGGTCCTATGCAGACGTATATGGTTTCGCGAAGGAAGGTGCTGAAGATGAAGCCACCGAAGAAGAATAGCCGAAAGAGTTTCAGCAAGTCGATTGTTTTTTCATTGGTTTTTTTGGTATTGGGATTTATTATGGCCTATTCCTACAGTTTATCGAGTGACAACAGAGACACAAAAGAATTTACCGGCGGCGCATTTTTTGAACAGGAAGAGCAGTATCGGAAAGAATTGATTGATCAGCAGGAACGCAACAAGGACTTGCGGGACGAGCTGCAACTCAAGCAAAGCGATGTCCAGGAATATGAGAGGTCTTTTGCTGATGGGGAAAACCGCTATACTGAGTATGCCGCGGAAGCAGAGGAATTGCGAAGGTTTCTGGGGCTCGTTCCGGTGCAGGGAAATGGTCTGAAAGTGACGCTGCAGGATGGCGGATATAATCCTGATTCAGTTAATCCGAATGATTATATTGTTCATGAAAGCCATGTGTTCCAAGTGATTAACGAATTGTATATCTCAGGTGCTCAAGCCATTTCCATCAATGGTCAGCGCATCCATGGAAATTCCTATATTGTCTGTACGGGCCCGGTTATTACAGTAGACGGTGTACAATATCCAGCTCCTTTTGTTATTGAAGCGATAGGTGAGCCGAAGGTATTGACATCTTCAATGGAATTGACTGGTGGGATCATGGATCAGTTGATCAATGATAACATCATCGTGACATTGGATGAAGGGCTGCTTATCGAAATGTCTGCTTTGCTGGTAGAGTCATGACAAAAGGGGGGAGTCGCATGAAGAAAAGGATTCTTACCCGGTTTACAGCAATAATGTTCATCATCGGTTTGATGGCGGCTATTCAATATAATACGATCAACGAGCCAGATCTCCGGGATACACGGGATGAATGGGAAATCAGACAGGAACTGTCAAGAGAAAAGCAGCTTCACTCTCAGCTGCTGTCTGAAATTGGATCTCTTGACGAAACTTTAGATAAGTACCGAGCGGCTGCAGATGCCAGTCCGGAACAAGCTTTGCGCGAAACCGCTGGCGAACTGAGGAAGTCTGCTGGCTTGTCAGAGGCAAAGGGTCCCGGAATCGAAGTTCTTGTCGAACCTTCTTTGGAAGCGGTTGCGATGGGGCTGGAAATAGAAGGGATCTCTCCGGATTTGCTCATTCGGCTCGTTAATGAAATCAATCGCTATAATGGGCTTTACGTTTCCATTGATGGCAAAAGAATCATTAATACAACAGCAATTCGAGATATAAATGGCCAAACGGCTGTAAACACAAAACCGGTGGATACGCCGCCTTTTTCAATAAAAATTATATCCGAGTCGATGGAAGACTCGGAAAAGCTGTATAATCATTTATTAGCGTCACGTATTTTAGATGACTTTTACATTGACAACCTTACGCTGAACGTTTCGGAGCCGCAATATGAGCTGATCATAGAGGCGTATGATGGCACTGTAGACACAAAATATTTACAGGCATCAGAGGGGGAATAGCGATGTGGCTGTCCATTTTAGGTTTAATACTCGGAATATCGCTCGGGCTTCTCACAGACATCCAAATCCCGCCGGAATATGCCAATTACTTATCAATAGCAGTTCTGGCATCACTGGATACGCTTTTCGGCGGCATTCGAGCTCATTTGCAGCAAGTATACGATGATAAAGTATTTGTATCCGGATTTTTCTTCAATATTGTCTTGGCAGCCGGTCTCGCTTTTCTCGGCGTCCATTTGGGAGTAGATTTATACTTAGCTGCAATATTTGCATTCGGTGTCCGGCTGTTCCAGAACATTGCGGTCATCCGCCGCATCATTTTGGCTAAATGGGCTGAAAAGAAGGAAGTTAGAGGAACTATTTGAATAATCAAAGGAATTTTTTCTAAGTTTTGCGATTTTCTTAGACAAGGTGCATAATTTACAATAGAATATAAGTACAGCAGTTTAATAAGGAGGTGCCACGAATTGAGTCAATCAGAATTATACGTAAGTCTAGACATCGGTTCGTCATCCGTTAAAGTACTAATCGGAGAAATGGCCAACAAGTCGCTAAATGTAATCGGCGTCGGAAATGTAAAATCTAATGGAATTAAAAAAGGTGCGATTGTTGACATAGATGCAACGGTGCAGTCCATTAAAAAAGCTGTCGATCAGGCAGAGCGCATGATCGGCAAATCAATCCACGAAGTGGTTCTTGGAATTCCGGCCAACAAAGCAGTGCTTCAGCCCGTAAAAGGAATTGTGGCAGTGAACAGTGAAAATCGGGAAATTACAGATGATGACCTGGACCGTGTATTGGAAGCGGCGCAAGTTATGTCGATTCCACCGGAGCGTGAATTGGTCAACATTATTCCTGAACAATACATTGTTGATCATTTGGGTGAAATCAAAGATCCTCGGGGCATGATTGGTATCCGCCTTGAAATGGATGGTACAATGGTGACAACTTCTAAAACAATTTTGCATAACGTGCTGCGTTGTGTAGAAAGAGCAGGGCTTGAAATACGTGATATCTACGTACAGCCGCTTGCTGCAGGAAGCTATGCATTAACTGAAGACGAAAAAAATCATGGAACAGCGTGTATTGATATCGGTGGAGGCTCTACTTCTATTGCTATCTTCCAAGACGGCCATTTGACTGCTTCTTCTGTAATTCCAGTTGGAGGCGACCACGTTACAAAAGATTTGTCCATCATTTTAAAGACACCAACGGATCAAGCTGAAAAAATTAAACTTGAACATGGCCATGCTTTTTTCGAAGATGCTTCAGAAGATGAAGTTTTTGAAGTTCCGGTCATTGGATCGGATTCTACAGAACAGTATAACCAAAAATACATATCTGAAATAATCGGGGTTCGCCTGGAAGAACTTTTCGAACTGATTTTGGATGAGTTTTACCGACTGGGTGTTCAAGACCTGCCAGGAGGAGTCGTTTTAACAGGTGGCATGGCTAAGCTAGATGGCTTGCCTGAGTTGGCCCGCAATATTTTGCAGACTCGTGTCCGTTTATTTACTCCGGAATTTATCGGTGTCCGTGAACCTCAATACACGACAGCAGTTGGCTTGATTCAATACGCGTACATGGAAGATGTTTTCTATGGCCGGGTGGGCAATGGCGGAGCTGTTTCTGGAACTGCGAAAATTGAGCATCAGGAAGTACAGCAGCCAAAGAAACAAAAGCAGCCAAAACAAAATTCTGATGGTGTCGTAACTAAAGCCAAGAAGATGTTTGATCGATTCTTTGAATAAAATCAACATTGTATCTAGCTTGTACTACAAAAGCTAAGCAATTTTAGGAGGAAAAAGAATGTTGGAATTTGATACAAATATTGATGCACTGGCCGTAATAAAAGTTATTGGTGTAGGCGGCGGCGGTAACAATGCTGTAAACCGTATGATTGAACACGGAGTCCAAGGTGTTGAATTTATTGCAGTAAACACGGATGCACAAGCTTTAAACTTATCTAAAGCAGAAGTGCGCCTTCAAATTGGCGGAAAACTTACGCGCGGACTTGGTGCTGGTGCTAACCCTGATGTAGGGAAAAAAGCCGCAGAAGAAAGCAAAGAGCAGATCGAAGAAGCTCTTCGTGGAGCGGATATGGTTTTCGTCACAGCAGGAATGGGCGGCGGTACGGGTACTGGTGCAGCACCGGTAATTGCTGGAATCGCTAAAGAGCTTGGCGCATTAACTGTAGGCGTTGTAACGCGTCCATTTACTTTCGAGGGCCGCAAGCGTTCTACGCAGGCAATCGGCGGTATTTCTACTATGAAAGAATCGGTTGATACATTAATCGTCATTCCAAATGATCGACTTCTTGAAATTGTTGACAAAAACACACCAATGCTTGAAGCATTCCGTGAAGCGGATAACGTACTTCGCCAAGGTGTATCCGGTATTTCCGATTTGATCGCCGTACCTGGATTGATCAACCTCGATTTTGCCGATGTTAAAACAATCATGTCCAACAAAGGATCTGCATTGATGGGAATCGGAGTTTCTTCAGGAGAAAACCGTGCTTCAGAAGCGGCTAAAAAAGCTGTTTCAAGTCCATTGCTTGAAGTTTCTGTTGATGGAGCAAAAGGCGTTTTGATGAACATCACTGGCGGTTCAAACCTTAGCCTATATGAAGTACAGGAAGCAGCGGATATCGTAGCTTCAGCTTCTGATGAAGAAGTAAACATGATTTTCGGATCTGTTATCAACGATAACTTGAAAGACGAAATTATCGTGACCGTTATTGCTACTGGTTTTAATGAAGAGCAGCTGCAGCCAAGAACGCCTAGAGGATCCGGGTTGAATTCAAGCCGAGTGCAATCGATTCAACAGCAGTCTCCGGCACCTTCGATCCGTGATGCACGCCGCGAAGATCAACGCCGCGACGAGCAGCGCCGAGAAGAACAGCCTCCTTACTACAATCAGGAACCGCAAAGACAGGAAAAAAATAATGACGATGCATTGGATATTCCAACATTTTTACGCAATCGTCAAAAGAGACGTTAATCCAAACAGCTGCCGGTTGGGCAGCTGTTTTTTTTCGGCAAAGGGCTGGATTGATAAATTAGCCAAATCTTGTTACAATATATTGGACTTCTATAGAAAAGTTGTGAATGCATGAAACCTATTAAACCAGTCTTTGAAGAAATTACAGAACAGCTAAACGCTGTGAGAGATGGCATACAAATTATTGCAGTTACCAAACAAGTAGGCGTGGAACGCACGAAAGAAGCGATCCAGGCGGGAATTCGGCATTTAGGTGAAAACCGCCCTGAAGGATTGGCGCAAAAACTTGAGGAAATTGACGAAAATGTGTCTTGGCACTACATCGGCAATCTGCAAACAAGAAAAGTAAAAGACGTCATCAATGAAATTGATTATTTACATTCATTGGACCGCTTAAGTTTGGCAAAAGAAATACAAAAACGGGCGAGCGGCCAAGTAAAATGTTTTGTACAAGTAAATGTGTCCGGTGAAGAGTCGAAAAGCGGACTTGCACCTGGCGAAGCAATTGATTTTATCGAATCCCTGAAACACTACGATAAAATTCAAGTAGTGGGATTGATGACGATGGCACCAAATACAACAGATGAGCTCGCTATTCGCGAAGCTTTTAAAGGATTAAAATTACTCCAACTCCAAGTATCAGAAAAACAATGGTCCCATGCACCATGCACAGAATGCTCCATGGGAATGTCCAATGATTACTTAATTGCTGCTCAAGAAGGAGCAAGTTTTGTCCGGATTGGAACAGCGTTAGTCGGGTCGGAAAGTGAGGCAAATCGATGAGCATGAAAAACAAGTTCAAAAATTTCTTTTATTTAGATGAGTACGAAGAAGAACAAGTGCGGGAACAGCCTGCAACACAACAAAAGCCAGCTCCGAGGTATGAAAAACCGGCTCCAGCAGTACAAGAGCCGAAAAAAGCACCGAAAGAACGGCGCCAGAAAGTGGAGGAGACCATTGTGCCTAATTTAGTCAGTTTGCAGAGTGCTTCAAAATCTTCAAAAGTCAGCTTGGCTGAACCAAGAGTTTACGCTGAAGCACAGGATATTGCAGAGAGCCTGAAAAGCAAGCAGGCTGTAGTCGTCAATCTTCAGCGCATCGAAAAAGATCAAGGTCTTCGGATCATCGACTTTTTGAGCGGAACAGTCTATGCCCTTGGCGGAGATATTCAACGCATTGGAACTGACATCTTCCTTTGTGTACCAGACACTGTAGAAGTGGATGGCGCCATTTCAGATTATTATTACGATGATCAACAATAAGAGGGGTGCCATAAAATAATATGATAGTTCTTGTAAATCTATTACTATCGGCCATTAATATCTATTTCTATATCTTGATAGTCAGTGTTTTCATGAGCTGGGTGCCGAGCATCAAGGAATCCAGCTTCGGGCAAATGATTTCCAAGATTACGGATCCATATTTGGATATCTTTAGACGCTTTATTCCGCCGATCGGCATGATTGATATTTCACCGATTGTTGCGATTTTCACATTAAGCTTAGCAAGCCAAGGCATCGTTGTATTGGCTGGTTATCTCATTTAACTCAAAACCTCACATCACGTGAGGTTTTTTCTTAAGGACTGATCAGACGTGAAGGAGCATTCGTATGGAAGAGATATTTCAGCATTTCAGAAAAGAAGAGCAGCAGTTTATCGAACAGGCATCAGGGTGGCTTCGTGAAGTGGAGGACCGCTATTCGCCGAAGCTGACGGATTTTTTGGATCCCCGCCAGCGTTTTATCGTGGAAGCCGTGATGGGATCGAGTGATGTGAAAATGATGTCTTCAGGAACATTCAAAGATGCAGAAAGGCAACGGGTGCTGCTGTATCCTTCTTACTTTGAGCCGCAGCAGGAAGATTTCAATACAACGGTCTTTGAATTGAAATACCCTTCAAAATTCGTTAATTTGCGCCATCCTGACATTTTAGGTTCATTGATGTCACTCGGACTCGATCGCAGTAAGTTTGGCGATATTCGTATAGATAATGACCGTGTCCAGCTCGCCGTCATGAATGAAATCAGTCCATATCTGCAAAGCAATTTTGTCAGCGCCGCAAAGGTGAAAGTTCAATTGAATGAAGTGTCTGATGCAGTTGAATTGATTGAGACGAGCGAAGAGTGGATAGAAGAATCGTATACGGTCAGCTCGATGCGGTTGGATACGGTCATGAGTTCCGTCTATAATATTTCTCGACAAAAAGCGTCTGCGCTGATTCACGGTGGAAAAGTGAAAGTCAACTGGACCCTGCAAGAGCAGCCGTCATTCGAGCTGCACGAATCGGATATGATTTCTTCAAGAGGCTATGGCCGAGTCCGGTTGATCATGATCGAAGGCCGCACCAAAAAAGATAAAGTCCGGCTGCAGATTGGCCGCCTGGAAGCAAAAAAATAGGCGGCTTTTAAAAAATCCGAAATAATACTGAAATTTAGTGCCATGAACTGTATAATAGGAAGATAAGATGACAAGTTAAGGAGAGGTTTACTCAATGCCATTATCCCCGTTAGATATACATAACAAAGAATTCAGCCGAGCATTCCGAGGATATCAGGAAGATGAAGTAAATGAATTCCTGGAACAGATCATGAGAGATTATGAAATTCTGTTGAAAGACAAGTCAACCCTGGAAGAACGGTTGCGGACAACCGATGAACGGGTTGGACATTTTAATACAATCGAATCGACGTTGCAAAAATCGATTTTTGTCGCTCAAGAAGCTTCAGAAGAAGTTCGCCGCAACTCACAAAAAGAAGCCGAATTGATCATCAAGGAAGCGGAGAAAAATGCAGACCGCATCGTCAATGAATCTTTGACAAAAGCACGCCGCATCGCTCAAGAAATCGAAGAGCTGAAAAAGCAATCACGCATTTTCAAAAATCGCTTTAAAATGCTGGTCGAAGCCCAATTGGATTTGATCGAAACAGATGATTGGGAAACATTGCTCGAATACGACATTGATACACAAAATCTCGAAAAGATTGAGAAAGACAAAGAAGAGTCGAACTCTTGACTCTGAGACTTTCTGCTTTTATAATTACGACATACAAAAAAACGCACAGATAGAGACAGTAAGCCACGCAGGGCGGTAAAGCGAACCAGGGACAGTGAAAGCCTGGCACGAACGCATGGACGAAAATCACTCTTGAGCAGAATTGGTGAACGACAGTATCCAGTTCCGTCTACGCCACGTTACGGTGATCGAGTGGCAGCTATCTAGCTGCAACAAGGGTGGTACCGCGAGTCTAAGCTTCTCGTCCCTTTCCAGGGATGGGGGCTTTTTATTATGCCTACAGGAGGAATGGAAATGGAATACAAAGATACGTTATTGATGCCGAAAACAGATTTTCCGATGCGCGGCAATTTGCCGAACCGGGAACCGGAAATGCAACAGAAATGGGAAGAGATGGACATCTACAAGAAAGTATTGGATCGGACAAAAGGCCGTCCATTCTTTATTCTTCATGATGGGCCTCCCTATGCAAACGGTGATTTGCATATGGGCCATGCACTGAACAAAGTACTAAAAGATATGATCGTCCGTTCCCGTTCGATGATGGGCTTCCACGCACCATACGTTCCAGGCTGGGATACACACGGATTGCCGATCGAACAGGCTTTGACGAATAAAGGTGTAAACCGCAAAGAAATGTCATTGGCAGAGTTCCGTAAACTATGTGAAGAATATGCCTATCAGCAGATCGACAGCCAGCGCTCACAGTTTAAGCGCATCGGCGTCCGCGGCGACTGGGAAAATCCATATGTCACGTTAAAGCCGGCATACGAAGCCCGCCAAATTGAAGTGTTTGGAAAAATGGCCAATAAAGGCTATATCTATAAAGGGCTAAAGCCGGTCTACTGGTCCCCATCAAGTGAATCGTCACTTGCTGAAGCAGAAATCGAATACCACGATAAAAAATCACCATCCATTTATGTATCTTTCCCCGTCACTGATGGCAAAGGCGTATTGGCTGAAGGAACCAACTTGGTGATCTGGACAACAACTCCTTGGACAATCCCGGCAAACCTGGGGATTTCTGTGCACGCTAAATTGGATTATGTGGAGGTTTCCGTAAACGGAACCCTGTATATCATTGCGCAGGAACTTTTAAAGGAAGTTGCGGAGGAATTGGGCTGGACAGATTATGAAGTTGTTCGCGTATTAAAAGGTGCCGAAATGGAGCATATCCTGGCGAAGCACCCACTTTATGACCGTACTTCACTGGTTATGCTTGGCGATCATGTAACAACTGACTCAGGTACAGGCTGCGTCCATACAGCTCCTGGCCACGGGGAAGATGATTTCTTGATCGGTAAGAAATATGGTTTGGATGTTCTTTGTCCGGTCGATGAACGCGGAGTCATGACAGACGAAGCGCCTGGGTTCGAAGGCGAGTTCTACGACAAAGCAAATAAATCAATCACGGAAGCGCTGGATAATGCAGGGGCTCTTGAGAAACTTTCGTTTATCACGCACTCGTATCCGCACGACTGGCGGACGAAAAAGCCGGTCATCTACCGTGCAACGGCTCAGTGGTTTGTATCAATCGATGCTTTCCGAGACCAGATCCTGAAAGCCATCAAAGAAACTTCATTCACGCCGGCATGGGGCGAAACGCGCCTGTTCAATATGCTGCGCGATCGTGGAGATTGGAATATTTCGCGCCAGCGTGTATGGGGCGTTCCGATTCCAGTATTCTACGCTGAAAATGGCGATCCTGTTATCACAGAAGAAACGATTGCCCATATCGCTGATTTGTTCCGTGAAAAAGGATCGAACGTTTGGTTTGAGCGTCCAGCTGCAGAATTATTGCCAGCAGGTTTTACTCATCCAAGCAGTCCGAACGGCTTGTTCACAAAAGAGATGGACATCATGGATGTCTGGTTTGATTCAGGATCGTCTCACCAAAGCGTCCTTGATGAGCGTGAAGACCTTCAGTATCCGGCAGACCTTTATCTGGAAGGTTCTGACCAATATCGCGGCTGGTTCAACTCCTCATTGACAACAAGTGTCGCAATTAACGGCATCGCGCCTTATAAAGGCATCCTGAGCCACGGCTTTACGCTTGACGGTAATGGCCGCAAGATGAGCAAGTCGCTAGGAAATGTTATTGTACCGTCGAAAGTGATGAATCAAATGGGAGCGGATATTCTGCGCCTATGGGTTGCTTCTGTAGACTATACGGCGGACGTTCGAGTTTCTGACGAGAACTTTAAGCAAGTATCGGAAGTTTACCGCAAAATCCGCAATACACTGAAATTCCTTCACGGGAACTTGGCCGATTTCAATGAAAAAGAGCATCGTGTCGCATTTGAAGATATGCGTGAGATGGATCAGTACATGGCGATGAAATTGCAGAAGATGGTGGAAACTGTGCGAAAAGCCTATGAAACCTACGAATTTTCAACCATCTATCATGCATTGAATAACTACTGCGCCAACGACTTGAGTTCGTTTTACTTGGATGTGGCGAAAGATGTTGTCTATATCGAAAGTGCAGATAACTTGCATCGCCGTGCGATGCAGACCGTTATGTTCGATTCATTGATGGCGATTTTGAAGCTGTCGGCACCAATCATTCCGCATACAGCTGATGAGTTGTGGTCATACTTGAGCTTTGTTGAAGAAGAAAGTGTCCAGTTGACCGACTTCCCGGAAGCAGTTTCAAATCCAGCATTTGAAGGCTTGAATGAAAAATGGAGCCGTTTCATGGATGTTCGCGATGATGTATTAAAAGCACTGGAAGAAGCACGTGCTGCTAAAACCATCGGTAAATCCTTGGAAGCGAAAGTGACCGTTTACGGCAACGATGAATTGGCGACGCTGCTCGCTTCGACAGATGAAAATCTTGCCCAGTTGTTTATCGTTTCCAAATACGAATACGGCGGCACACAGGATCAGGCACCGGAACACGCTGTAAAGCTTAACGAAGTTTCGGTCACAGTCGAAAAAGCACAAGGCGAAAAATGTGAACGTTGCTGGACGATTTCAGAAGAAATCGGCAGAAGCGAAGCGCATCCGGCATTATGCCCTCGCTGTGCGAGTGTAGTAGAAAAGCAATACGCTTAAGAAAAACATAGCTTGAACTACAGAAGAGGTCTGGAGAACCGGGATTCCGGTTTTTCAGACCTTTACTTTTTCCCCTGACATTGTGTTAAAATAGATTGACTGATGAATTGACGGAGGATACGGATGTTTATTTATTATGGAATCGCATTATTGATAATCGCAGTAGATCAATGGACGAAATGGCTGGTCCTGAAAAATATGGAACTGGGTGAACGGATTCCGGTTATTGAACCTTATCTTGGCTGGCTGTCGCACCGCAACCGCGGTGCTGCCTGGGGAATGCTTGAGGGACAGATGTGGCTGTTTGGCATCATTACCGTGGCAGTCATCATCGGAATTCTTTACTATTTTCATAAACACGCACAAGGACAGCCCCTGTTTCAGCTAAGCTTGATGATTCTTCTAGGCGGAGCGATCGGCAATTTTATCGATCGGATGCTGCGCGGGGAAGTCGTCGATTTTGTCGATGTGCTGATTCCAGTGATCAATTACGAGTTTCCGATATTTAATGTTGCGGATGCCGCTTTAACGATCGGTGTCGTTTTGATGATTATCTATATTATTTATGACGAAAAACAACAAAAGAAAAAGGTGTCTTAATGGAAGATTTAACGATTGAAATTACAGAAGAAATGGCCGGCGAACGAGTAGATAAAGCCGTGTCGTCGATAGATGAAGAATGGTCGCGTTCACAGATCGCCAATTGGGTCAAAGATGGTGCCGTTAAAGTTAATGGACTTACCGTCAAACCAAATTACAAAGTACGTTTGCAGGATATTATCATCGTCACGCCTCCAGAGCTTGTAGAGCTGGATATCGTGCCGGAAGACCTGAATTTGGAGATCGTCTATGAAGACGAAGATGTTCTTGTCGTCAACAAACCAAAAGGCATGGTCGTTCATCCAGCTCCAGGGCATGCAAATGGAACGTTGGTTAATGGCTTGATGCATCATTGCCAGGACCTTTCTGGCATTAATGGCGTGGTACGACCAGGAATCGTCCATAGAATCGACAAGGATACATCGGGTTTGTTGATGGTGGCAAAAAATGATGCTTCCCATACTTCACTGGTTGACCAATTAGTGAAAAAGACCGTTACCCGTAAATATGTAGCGTTGGTCCATGGGCATATTCCTCATGATAAAGGAACGATTCAAGCACCGATTGCACGCGATCCAAAAGAGCGCCAGAACATGGCCATCGTTGATAAAGGAAAGCACGCAGTAACGCATTTCCGCGTATTGGAACGTTTTGGCAACTTCACGCTTGTGGAATGCCGTCTCGAAACGGGAAGAACCCATCAAATCCGCGTCCACATGAAATACATTGGCTATCCGCTTGTTGGCGATCCGAAATACGGACCGAAAAAAACAATGGATGTCGGGGGACAAGCTCTTCACGCGGAAGTTATCGGATTTGTTCATCCGAAAACAGCGGAATACCTGGAGTTTTCTGCAGAGCCTCCGGCTGAATTTGCAGAACTTCTGGAATCTCTTCGCGACAAGGATTGACAAACCCGAACGTCTTTCTTTATACTTGAAAAAACGAATCGAATATTGAACACCTTTAATAACAGTCCAGAGAGGCTGAGAAGGTATTTACGCAAGCCGGAAGTCTGTCTTCCGAGCTGAATTTTTCTGCGCATCTATCCTCTTGCCTCTCAGGCAAGAGGTTTTTTATTTGTAAAAAAGGAGCGGATCACATGGTGGAAAAAGCGGACATTCTGGACGAACAAGCGATTGCTCGTGCTATCACCCGAATCGCGCATGAAATCATCGAGCGCAACAAAGGCATCGATGATTGCATACTGGTCGGGATCAAAACGCGGGGAGCTTTTATTGCAAAGCGGCTGGCGGAAAAAATTGAAAAAATCGAAGGGTGCCCTATCATGAAAGGCGAACTTGACATCACCCTGTACCGGGATGATCTGAGCATCAAAACAAAAAATCAGGAGCCTTTGGTTCAGCAGGTTGATATCAAACACAGCATACTCAATAAAAAAGTCATTCTTGTGGACGATGTGCTTTACACAGGACGGACAGTACGGGCTGCAATGGACGCTGTGATGGATCTTGGCAGGCCGTCGCAAATTCAACTGGCTGTACTGATTGACCGAGGCCATCGCGAGCTGCCAATCCGGGCAGACTTTGTCGGGAAAAACATTCCGACTTCAAGCGATGAACGGATTGTCGTGCAAATGATTGAAAGCGACCGGGTTGACCGGGTAGCCATTCACGAATAGAGAGAAAGAGACAGGGGAGAATGGACAGTGAGTGAAGCAATTTTAGATGTACAAGATAAACCAAAAGCAGTGCAATGGATTTCATTAAGCCTGCAGCACATGTTTGCAATGTTTGGAGCGACCATCCTGGTACCGCAACTGGTCGGCTTGAGCCCAGCTATCGCGCTGTTGACAAGCGGAATCGCCACCATCATCTTTATCATCATCACACAGTTTAAAGTACCCGCATATCTGGGTTCTTCATTCGCCTTTATCGTGCCGATCACGATTGCCACTGAAACTGGAGGCATCGGCTCTGCGATGATCGGTGCCATGTTCGTGTCAGCGGTATACGCCATTGTCGCATTGATCATCTGGAAAACTGGCTACCAGTGGCTGATGAAGCTGCTGCCGCCGATTGTGGTGGGACCGGTCATTATCGTCATAGGACTTGCCTTGTCAGGAACGGCTGTAGACATGGCCATGAATATTCCTGTCGAAAACGGGTCGGAATACAGCCTGATCCATTTCTCAGCTGCCATTGTCACTTTGTTGACAGCGATCATCTGCAACATCTATTTCAAGAACATCATTTCACTGATGCCCATCCTGATTGGCATTATCGTGGGTTATGTTTACTCGGCTGCCATTGGCATTATTGACTTTACGGCGATCGGTGAAGCAAGTTGGTTTGCAGTGCCGGAGTTCCTGATTCCCGGAGTGGATTATTCGTTCCAAGTAACACCGACATTGCTGTTCGTTATGGTGCCAATAGCCATCGTCACCATTTCTGAACACATCGGCCATCAGCTGGTGCTCGGCAAAATCGTAGACCGCAATTACATAAAAGATCCTGGCCTGCACCGCTCGATACTTGGCGACGGCATCGGAACCTTTATTTCTTCCCTGGTCGGCGGTCCGCCAAAGACCACATACGGCGAAAACATCGGCGTTCTGGCAATCACAAAAGTATTCTCGGTTTATGTCATCTTAGGAGCTGCCGTGTTTGCCATCGCGTTTTCATTCCTGGGCAAACTGATGGCGGTGATTGAGACTATCCCGACAGCTGTTCTTGGCGGGATTTCCATCCTGCTGTTCGGCATTATCGCTTCTTCCGGATTGCGCATGCTGGTGGATAACAACATCGACTTTGGCAACAACCGCAACTTGGTCATTTCCTCCGTCATCCTGGTGATCGGCATTGGCGGAGCCAAGCTGGAATTCAGCGAATCCTTCGCGATTGAAGGAATGGCACTTGCGGCAATCGTCGGCGTAATCCTCAACCTGGTGCTGCCGGGACTGAACAAGAACGAATTAGACGACGGAACTGAATAATCACCTTTTAATGAATGTCCAGAGAGGCATGGAAAGGGTTGAAAATCGGGGTGTATTCTGCCCTTTTTTCCTCACACCTTCCTGCCCCTGGGAAGGTGTTTTTTTATAGCGGATGAAAGGATGAGATGATTTTGGCAAACTTACTATCTATGAACAACTTAGAAAACCAAACCATCATGAACTTGCTGGAACGGGCGGAAAAGTTCCGGCAAGGTGAAAAAGCACCCATAGACGGCACAGTCGTCAATCTGTTTTTTGAACCGAGTACGCGGACCAAGATGAGTTTTGAAATGGCCGAGAACAAAATGGGACTGGCCGTGCTGCCGTTTGAAACAGCCTTCTCGAGCATCTTAAAAGGGGAAACGCTGTACGACACGGTCAAGACGATGGAAGCAATCGGGGTGGATGCAGTCATCATCCGCCACGAGGAAGAGGAATACTACCAGCAGCTGGAAGGGTGCAAGGTCGCGGTCATCAACGGCGGAGATGGCTCTGGGCAGCATCCGACGCAGTCGCTGCTGGACTTGCTGACCATCTATCAGGAGTTTGGCCGAGTCGAGGGCATCCACGTCACCATCGTCGGAGATATCGCGCACAGCCGCGTAGCAAAATCGAATGCAGCTGCACTCAAGCAGCTGGGGGCTGAAGTGACTTTTATCTGCCCTGAAGAATGGAGCGGAGAGTACGACTCTTCGGAACATCTGGACGACTTTATTGAAAAGACGGACGTCGTCATGATGCTGCGCGTCCAGCATGAACGCCATGCGGTATCAGCTATGTTTTCAAAAGAAAACTACCACGAGCAATATGGTTTAACGATTGAACGGGAAAAGCGGATGAAAGACGGCGCCATCATCATGCATCCTGCGCCGATCAACCGGGGTGTTGAAATCGCAGACTGCCTCGTTGAATGCGAACGTTCACGAATTTTTAAACAAATGGCTAACGGAGTATTTGTCCGGATGGCAGTACTTGAATACGCATTGAAAGGGAGAGATTAACTTGAATTTATTCATAAAAAACGTAAACATGCTGCAAAATGGAGAACTTGCATCTACCAATATCCGCATAACCGATGGGAAAATCAATGAAATCGGCAAAGATCTAAAAGTGAAGGACGAAACGGAAATTGACGGCAATGGCCGGATGATCGCACCAGGATTTGTTGATATCCACGTTCACTTGCGTGAACCAGGCGGCGAGCAGAAAGAAACGATCGAAAGCGGGACAAAATCAGCGGCAAAAGGCGGATTTACCACCATCTGTGCTATGCCAAACACGCGCCCTGTTCCCGACACGAAAGAAAATCTGCAGCTGGTCAACGGATTAATCGAGAAAAATGCGCTTATCCGGGTTTTGCCGTATGCTTCCATCACCATCAGGGAAGCCGGGAAAGAACGCACGAATTTGCAGGAGCTGAAAGAAAACGGCGCGTTTGCCTTCACCGATGACGGTGTTGGCATCCAAGAAGCGGGCATGATGTACGAAACGATGCAGGATGCCGCAAAAATTGATATGGCGGTCGTCGCCCATTGTGAAGACAACAGCCTGATTTATGACGGTGTTATGCATGAAGGCAAACGCAGCAAAGAGCTGGGGCTTAAAGGCATTCCTTCCATTGCAGAGTCTGTGCATATCGCTCGCGACATTTTGCTGGCCGAAGCGGCAGGGGCGCATTATCATGTTTGCCACGTCAGCACGAAAGAATCTGTGCGCATTATCCGTGACGCAAAACACGCGGGTGTTCGCGTGACGGCTGAAGTAACGCCGCACCATTTGTTATTGACAGAAGACGATATTCCAGCAGATGATGCAAACTACAAAATGAACCCACCGCTCCGTGCCAAGGAAGATTGGCAGGCTTTGCACGAAGGCTTGCTTGATGGGACGCTGGACTTTATAGCAACAGATCATGCGCCGCATACAGCGGCAGAGAAAACCAACGGCATGAACGGATCGATGTTCGGCATCGTTGGATTTGAAACAGCATTTCCGCTGCTCCACAGCAAATTCGTCAAAACAGGCGTGTGGACGCTGCAGCAATTGATCGACTGGCTGACCATCAAACCGAGTGAAACCTTCAACTTGCCTTATGGCACGATGGAACCTGGCCAAACAGCCGACCTGGTGCTCTTGGATCTGGATAAAGAGCAGCCAATTCAGGTAGATGGATTTTTATCAAAAGGCAAAAATACACCGTTTGACGGCTGGAACTGCACAGGATGGCCGGCAATGACCATTTTTGGTGGAGAAATCGTATGGCAGGAGGAGAAGAATTGATGAAACGCTATTTAATCTTAGAAGACGGTACGGTATTTGAAGGAACAGCATTCGGAAGCGAAGATGCCTCGGTTGGAGAAATCGTTTTTAATACGAGCATGACCGGCTATCAGGAAATTTTATCAGACCCTTCCTACTGTGGACAGATTATCACCATGACATATCCGTTGATCGGCAATTACGGCATCAACAGCGATGATTTTGAATCGATTGAACCTGCAGTCAAAGGAATGGTGGTTCGAGAAATCGCTGAGTTCCCATCCAACTTCCGAAACAATTTAACGTTGGACGAATTGTTCAAAATCAAAGGGATTCCTGGAATTTCCGGAATCGATACACGCAAACTGACGCGCCTGATCCGTTCAAAAGGTTCCATCAAAGGAGTTTTGACGGCAGCAGGCGAAGATGTTCAAACTGAAGAAGTGGTCAAGACGCTTCAGGCGACCGTTTTGCCGAGAAACCAAGTGGCACAAGTTTCAACTGCACGCCCTTATCCGAGCCCGGGCCGCGGCAAGCGTGTAGTGCTCATCGACTACGGCATGAAGCACGGCATCTTGCGCGAGCTTAACAACCGCGATTGCGATGTAATTGTAGTGCCATATAATACGCCATCCAAAGAAATTTTGGCTTGGGGACCAGATGGTGTCATGCTGTCAAACGGCCCTGGAGATCCTAAAGACGTAGAAGAATGTGTAGAAGTGGTGCGCGAACTGCTCGGGAATGTTCCAATCTTCGGCATCTGCCTGGGCCACCAATTGTTTGCAAGAGCCTGCGGTGCGGATACCTTCAAGCTGAAGTTCGGCCATCGCGGCGGCAACCATCCAGTGCGCGACCTGATCACTGGAAAAATTGAAATTACTTCTCAAAACCATGGCTACGCTGTAGATGAAGAAACACTGCAGGGAACACGGCTGAAAGTAACACATAGCGCATTGAACGACGGAACGAACGAAGGGTTGGAGCATCTGGATTATCCGGCTTTCACCGTCCAGTACCACCCGGAATCCTCACCGGGACCAGAGGACTCAAACTACTTATTCGACCGCTTTATAGATGTAATGAACGCAACTCGAAAGGAGCAGCAACATGCCTAAAAGACAGGATATTCAAAGTATACTCGTAATCGGTTCCGGACCTATCGTCATCGGACAAGCAGCAGAGTTCGACTATGCCGGCACACAAGCCTGCCTGGCATTGAGGGAAGAAGGCTACCGTGTCATTTTAATCAATTCAAATCCGGCGACCATCATGACGGATACTGAAATTGCAGATAAAGTCTATATCGAGCCAATCACCTTGGAATTCGTCAGCCGCATCCTCCGCAAAGAGCGTCCGGACGCGCTGCTGCCAACACTAGGCGGCCAAACAGGACTGAACATGGCGATTGAACTTGACGAATCGGGCATTTTGGACGAATTGGATATCGAAATTTTAGGAACCAAGCTGGAGGCAATCCATAAAGCGGAAGACCGTGATCTGTTCAGAACCTTGATGAACGAACTCGGAGAACCGGTTCCGGATTCGGATATTATCCACAACATGGCAGAAGCAGAGAACTTTATTGAACGGGTCGGCTATCCGGTTATCGTTCGTCCGGCCTTTACATTAGGCGGCACTGGCGGCGGTATCTGCCACAATTACGAAGAATTGAAGGAAATCGTGGCGAGTGGCCTGAAATACAGCCCGGTCACGCAATGCCTGCTTGAAAAATCGATTGCCGGCTTCAAGGAAATCGAGTATGAAGTGATGCGTGACAAAAACGATACGGCAATCGTCGTCTGCAACATGGAAAACATCGATCCGGTGGGCATTCATACAGGCGATTCGATTGTTGTGGCGCCTAGCCAAACTTTGTCTGACCGTGAATACCAGATGCTGCGCAATGTCTCGCTGAAAATTATCCGCGCGTTAAAAATCGAAGGCGGATGCAACGTGCAGCTGGCACTGGATCCATTCAGCTTTAATTACTACATCATCGAAGTAAATCCGCGTGTCAGCCGGTCTTCTGCACTCGCTTCAAAAGCGACAGGCTACCCGATCGCCAAACTGGCCGCTAAAATCGCAGTCGGCTTGACACTGGATGAAATGATGAACCCGGTCACAGGCCGGACCTACGCCGCTTTTGAGCCGGCACTGGATTATGTGGTTACGAAAATTCCACGCTGGCCGTTTGATAAATTCGAATCGGCAAAACGCAATTTGGGTACGCAGATGAAAGCAACTGGAGAAGTTATGGCTATGGGCCGGACGTTCGAAGAGTCCATCCTGAAAGCTGTTCGATCGCTGGAAACAGGCCAATTCCACCTGGAGTTGAAAAATGCTGACGCCATGAGCGACGAATGGATTCAAAAACGCATCTGCCGGGCTGGAGATGAGCGCTTGTTCTTTATCGGTGAAGCGCTGCGACGCGGAGTGACGATTGAAACCATCAACGAATGGAGCCAAATTGATTTATTCTTCCTGAAGAAGTTCGAAAACATTGTTCAATATGAAGAAACATTGAAAAACGCTGCTTTTGACTACGAGACAGCGAAACGTGCGAAGCGCCTGGGCTTTGCTGACCGGACAATTGCGAAGCTATGGAATACGACCGAGCAGGAAGTTTACAACTGGCGCAAAGAACAAAAGTTGATGCCGGTTTACAAAATGGTTGATACTTGTGCTGCGGAATTCGAATCCGAAACGCCTTATTTCTACGGGACCTATGAAGATGAAAATGAATCCGTGAAAACAGATAAAGAATCCGTCATCGTCCTCGGCTCAGGACCGATCCGGATCGGCCAAGGCGTGGAATTCGATTATGCAACGGTGCATTCAGTCTGGGCTATCAAAGAAGCGGGCTATGAAGCGATCATTGTCAACAACAACCCGGAAACTGTCTCGACGGACTTCTCGATTTCGGATAAATTGTATTTTGAACCGCTGACAATCGAGGATGTCATGCACATTGTCGACTTGGAGCAGCCAAAAGGCGTTGTCGTCCAATTCGGCGGACAGACAGCCATCAACCTGGCTGAAAAACTGGAACAGAACGGCGTTAAAATTCTTGGAACAACTTTGGAAGACACGGACAGAGCGGAAAATCGCAATAAATTTGAAGCAGCCCTGCACGAAATCGGCATTCCGCAGCCTCTAGGCAAAACGGCTGTCAACGCGGAAGAAGCGATCATCATCGCTGCGGATATCGGCTATCCGGTGTTGGTCCGCCCTTCCTATGTTCTTGGCGGACGCGCAATGGAAATTGTCTACAACCAAGAAGACTTGAAGCATTATATGGAACATGCCGTAGAAGCAAGTCCGGAACATCCGGTTCTTGTTGACCGTTACCTGACTGGAATCGAAATTGAAGTAGATGCCATCTCGGATGGAAAACACGTATTAATTCCGGGCATCATGGAGCATATTGAACGAGCAGGCGTTCACTCGGGCGACTCGATTGCAGTGTATCCGACACAGAATATCTCGACCCAATTATTGGATACCTTAGTTGACTACACGACACGCTTGGCAAAAGGGCTGAACATCGTAGGCTTGCTGAATATCCAGTACGTCATCTCCAAAGGTGAAGTTTTCGTCATTGAAGTGAATCCAAGATCAAGCCGGACGGTGCCGTTCATGAGCAAAATCACGTCGATTCCGATGGCCAATATCGCGACAAAAGCAATTTTGGGGCAGAGTATCGTGGATCAGGGCTATACGCCAGGACTTGCGCCGATCTCAAAAGGCGTATTCGTCAAAGTGCCGGTGTTCTCATTCGCGAAACTTCGCCGGGTGGACATAACGCTTGGGCCGGAAATGAAATCCACCGGAGAAGTCATGGGCAAAGACACGACTTTGGAAAAAGCACTTTATAAAGGGTTGGCAGCAGCCGGCATGGAAGTGAAAGACCACGGTACAGTGCTCTTAACAGTAGCAGACAAAGACAAAGAAGAAGCAATCGGCTTAGCGAAACGCTTTAAAGCGATCGGCTATCAGATTATGGCGACCGGCGGGACAGCCAAAGCTTTTGAAGAAGCGGGTATTTTGGTAGCGCCAATCGGCAAAATCGGATCAACAGGCAAAACCTTGCTGGATGTCATCCAAAACGGCGACACCCAAATCGTCATCAATACATTGACGAAAGGCAAGCAGCCGCAGCGCGACGGTTTCCGCATTCGCCGCGAATCAGTCGAAAACGGCATTCCTTGCCTGACTTCACTGGATACGGCAGAAGCAATGCTGCGTGTCATCGAATCGATGACTTTCTCAGCTGAAGAAATGGGGGCAGGTGTATGATCAAACAAGAGCGTATGCAAGTCATCAACCAGCAGGAAATCGCCAAACACATTTTTGAACTGACGGTACAAGGCGAGCTGGCCAATGAAATGGCAGAGCCGGGGCAATTTGTCCACATTCGTGTGGCAGACAGCTTTGAACCATTGCTGCGCCGGCCGATTTCTGTAGCTTCCATCGATCTGGAAGCTTCACAATTCACGATGATCTACCGTGCAGAAGGCCGCGGCACCGGATTGCTGGCAGAGAAAAAGCCAGGCGACACGTTGGATGTACTCGGACCTCTAGGGCACGGCTTTCCCGTGGAAGAAGCACAGAAAAAAGCGTATTTGATCGGAGGAGGAATTGGTGTTCCGCCCCTATACGAACTCGCCAAACAATTGAACGCACGCGGCATTGAAACTGTCCATATCCTTGGGTTTGAAAGCAAACAGGCGGTCTTCTATGAGGACAAATTCCGCAAACTTGGCGATACGCACATTGCCACAGTCGATGGCTCTCACGGCACCCAAGGGTTTGTGACCCATATTCTCAATGAATTGCCAATTGATTTTGATACTTACTACAGCTGCGGTCCGACAGCGATGCTTGAAGCAGTGCAATGGGCATACCCGCAGAAAAAAGGCTTCCTGTCCTATGAACAACGGATGGGCTGCGGCATCGGTGCATGTTTTGCCTGTGTCTGCCGAACAACAAGGAGCGAAACGGATTATATCAAAGTTTGTTCTGACGGACCGGTATTTCCAGCAGGAGTGGTGATTTCATGACAGATTTAACCGTAAAACTACCAGGACTCGATTTAAAAAACCCGATCATGCCAGCTTCCGGCTGTTTTGGCTTCGGTAAAGAATATGCACAATTGTACGACCTGTCGCAGCTCGGCGCCATCATGATCAAAGCGACGACCGTAGAGACACGCCTCGGCAATCCTACTCCGCGCGTAGCGGAAACAGCATCCGGCATGCTGAATGCCATTGGCTTGCAGAACCCGGGACTTGAAAAAGTGGCGGGCCAGGAATTGCCGTGGCTGGAACAATACGATGTTCCAATCATCGCCAATGTTGCCGGAACGACGACCGAAGATTATGTAGAAGTCGCGAAAGCCATTTCACAGGCTCCGAATGTCCATGCACTGGAAATCAACATTTCCTGCCCGAACGTCAAACTGGGCGGCATCACTTTCGGAACGGATCCCGACGTTGCCCGCGAGTTGACGCGTGCAGTAAAGGAAGTTTCTTCTGTGCCCGTTTATATCAAATTGTCGCCGAATGTTACAGACATCGTCTCAATTGCGAAAGCGGTCGAAGCGGGTGGAGCGGATGGCATCACCATGATCAACACGCTGCTTGGCATGCGGATGGACACAAAAACCGGACGACCGGTCATTGCCAATATAACCGGCGGTTTGTCTGGACCAGCAATCAAACCGGTTGCATTGCGAATGGTTTATGAAGTCAGCAAGCATACCAGCCTTCCAATTATCGGCATGGGCGGCGTCACCAATGTGGATGACGTCATCGACTTTCTGTCTGCCGGCGCCAGCGCTGTTGCAGTTGGAACGGCGAATTTCGTCAATCCTTTTGTTTGCCCCGAAATCATCGGACAATTGCCTGAACGCCTGCATGAACTTGGCTATGATTCAGTAGAACAACTTGTCGGAAGGAGCCACCGTCTGTGAACAAACCAATCATTGCTTTGGATTTTGCATCGAAAAACCAAGTAGAAGAATTTTTGGCACAGTTTTCCGAGCCGCTTTTTGTCAAAGTAGGAATGGAACTCTATTTTCAAGAAGGGCCGGAACTGGTCCGTTTCATAAAAGCGCAGGGCCATGACGTTTTTCTCGACCTGAAGCTGCACGATATCCCGAACACTGTTGAATCCGCAATGCGGGGTTTAGCCAAACTGGATGTTGACATGGTCAATGTCCATGCCGCAGGCGGACTCGAAATGATGAAGGCGGCGAAGCGGGGACTGTCAGGCAGCAACACGAAACTTATCGCTGTGACGCAATTGACTTCGACCAGTGAAGAAGACATGCATGAAGATCAATTGGTTTATGTCAGTCTCGAAGAGTCGGTGCTGCATTACGCCAAGCGGGCCATGCAAGCCGGTTTGGACGGCGTCGTCTGTTCCGTGCTGGAAGCTGGTCCTATCGGAGAAGCATGCGGCCAGGATTTCCTGCGTGTTACGCCAGGCATCCGGCCAGCAGCGGTTTCCGTCGATGATCAGAAACGGGTGGCAACACCAGCCGAAGCTCATGCAAAGGGATCTAGCTATATTGTCGTCGGGCGAGCGATTACAAAGTCGGAAAATCCGTCAGAAAGTTACGCGCAAATTGCAGCAGAATGGGGTGGACAATCTTGAAATCTAAAATAGCAAACCATTTACTGGCCGTGGGCGCAGTCGAACTTCGCCCGCAAGACCCTTTCACATGGGCATCAGGCGTCAAATCGCCGATTTATTGTGATAACCGTTTGACGATGTCTCATCCGGCAGTGCGAAAAGACATCGCCGCAGGATTAGCAGATACCATAAAAGAATACTATCCAGAATGCCAAGTGGTGGCAGGCACAGCAACTGCCGGAATTCCGCATGCAGCATGGGTCAGCGATTTGCTCGATTTGCCGATGGTCTATGTCCGTTCCAAAGCAAAAGAACACGGCCAGACGAATATGATCGAAGGCAAAGTCGAGCCGGGCAAAAAAGTGGTTGTCGTGGAAGACTTAATTTCCAAAGGCGGATCGGTGCTGCAGGCAGCTCAGGCATTGGAAGCAGCAGGTTTTGACGTGCTTGGCATCGTCGCTATCTTCACATATGATTTGCCGCAGTCAATCGAAGCAATCACTGGGTCGGGCTATACATTCCATACGCTGACGGATTTCCCGGCGCTCGTTGAACAGGCATTAAGCACAGGAGCTATCAGTGAAGAAGACATGCCGATGCTCGCAGACTGGCATGAAAAATTAAAAGCAGGATCTCTGTAAAAACCAGCCAATTGGCTGGTTTTTTTAAAAAGGGTTGTACTGGAAACGTTTGACAGAGCAGAGTTAATGAATTAAACTGAAAACAACTAGTTGGCAATGCAAGGTAGTTATTTTTTTGAGTTACTATCTTGCATTGCCATGTACCGAATGGAGGAACAACTATGGCTCTAAGAAGTCAACTATTGAAAGGGGTTTTGGATGCTTGTGTGATGGCGGTGGTAGAAGAGCAGCCAGTGTATGGCTATGAGCTGTCCCAGAAACTGCAGGCGATCGGATTGCCGGACATCAGCGACGGCACTATTTATCCGGTGCTGCTGCGGCTTCAAAAAAATGGTTTTATTCGCAGTGAAATGAGGCCCTCTGCATCGGGGCCGAACCGCAAATACTACTTTTTGACCGACAGCGGAAAAACAGAGCTGGAGCAAATTGCTTCCGAATGGCTTCAAATTGCCAAGCCGGTCAGCCAATTATTGAAAAGGGGTGTAGAAGATGAGAAAAACAACGGAACTAATTAAAGAGAATAACCACAAAAGAGATTATTTAAATGCTGAAAACGAAAAAGTTTACGAAGAATTGTTGCTATATATCCGGACTGATCTTCGAGTCGACGAACATGCCGCGGAAGAATTATTAATGGATTTACTGGACCATTTGGTTGAAGCGCAAGAAAATGGCAAAGATGCTGCAGATCTATTTGGAGATTCTCCGAAAGCTTATGCAGATGAACTCATCGAAAATCTTCCAAGCCAAAAACGCCGAAATATCTATTGGCTTGCCGTTTCAGGAATGGCTGGATTAGTGGGCTGGTTTGCCATTACGTACGGAATTATAAATGCTGTTTTTCCGCTTTTCACTGCGTGGGACAGCGATGTGGCAGTCGGCAGCATCCTGATGATCTTATTAGCCGCCAGCTTGATCGGCTTGATCGGCACCAAAATTTTCTTTAAAATCATCCGTTCTTCCGTCTTTAAACCGAAAGATCAGCAGTGGAAAGTTTATGTAAAGGGCGGATTGTTCGGCACGGCGGGATTTGTAATTATTCTCGGAATTGCCTTTCTGTTTGATGGCATCGGTCCGGTCATTCACGTGGCATGGTGGGCAGTTATATTGATTGGAATTGTTCTGTTGGCCATTAGCAAAGGAGTCGGCTGGCTGTCAAACTGACGATGAAAACTTCCAGTATAAGGGTGGATTTTCTTTGGTTGTCCTGTATGATGAAATTAATAGACTGATTGAACGAAGGGGGATTTGTATGACCATTTTGCAATCTCAACTAACCAGCTGGATTGAAAAATATCCATTGTTAAAGAATGTCATGGACTTGGAACCGGTTATCTGGCTGAATCCAAATCTTCAGAAGATGGCAGACATGACAGGACTTCCAGTGAATCTCGAGGATATGGAACAAGCAGAGCGGCTATGGCAGCGATTCGCACCCTATTTGGCAACGGAGTTTCCGGAGACGGCAACTGTTAAAGGTGTAGTTGAATCGCCGCTTCGTGAGATTTCCAATATGAAACAGCAGCTTCAAGAACGATGGGGTGGAGAAATTGCAGGTGGGCTTTTCTTGAAATGTGACAACGACTTGCCTATTGCCGGATCCATTAAAGCACGTGGCGGAGTTTACGAAGTGCTGCATCATGCGGAAAAATTAGCGGTCGAGGCAGGAATCATTTCAACTGAGCAGTCGTATGAGCAGTTTTCTTCCGAACGGTTCAAACAGTTTTTCAGCCAGTATTCCATTGGCGTAGGATCGACAGGAAACCTTGGCCTAAGCATAGGCATCATCAGCGCCAAGCTTGGCTTCCAAGTATCCGTCTATATGTCTTCAGACGCCAAGCAGTGGAAAAAAGACCTGCTGCGTGAAAAAGGGGCCACCGTGGTGGAATTCAGGGGAGATTTCAGCGAAGCCATTTCAGCCGGGCGCAAGGAGACGCTTGCCAAGACGGATGCTTATTTTGTGGATGATGAAAAGTCCAAACACTTGTTTTTAGGCTATAGTGTCGCGGCTTTCCGCCTCAAGAGGCAATTGGAGGAAGCGGACATCCAGGTAGATGAAGAACACCCGCTTTTTGTTTACCTTCCTTGCGGAGTGGGCGGAGCGCCGGGGGGCATCGCATTCGGATTGCGGCAAGTGTTTGGCGGCGCGGTTCATTGTTTTTTTGTGGAACCGACCCATTCACCCGCAGTACTGATCGGCTTATTGACCGGTGAAAAAGAAAAAGTCAGTGTCCAGGATTTCGGTATCGACAATGTCACAGAAGGTGATGGGCTGGCAGTCGGAAGGCCGTCCAGCTTCGCTTCGGGCATCAGCGAAAAAACAGCCAGCGGCATTTATACGGTAGAAGACCGTGAGCTGTTTGCCTTATTGACTCTACTGGCGGACAGCGAAGAAATTTTCATCGAACCTTCTGCTACTGCAGGATTGCTCGGCCCGTTGAAAATCCTGGAAACCGATTATACCGAAACGAATGAAATCCCGCTGTCTGCTGCAAACCACATTGTCTGGGCAACGGGCGGCGCATTAGTGCCGAAAGAGGAAATGGACGGTTTTTATCAACGCGGAAAAGCTTATTTGGGAGGTTGATAGAATGGAAATGTCGTGGATGCTGATCATTGCTGGAGCCGTTTTGGCTGCTGGCTACTTTTTCTATACTGCTTCTGAAAAACGCATCGAAGCGCTTGAAAACAGAGTCAGGCAGGTTGAACAGCTGCTTAAACAAGCGACCCAGGGAATGGAACTGGCAGAACCCGACGTCAATAAAGAACTTCGGGTACTTCTGAAAGAAGGAAAAACGATAGAAGCTGTCAAGCGCACACGCCAGGAATTCGGCTGGTCTTTACTTGAAGCAAAACAATATGTAGATAAGCTGAAGGCGGGAAAATGATGCAGCAATGCGAAATATGCCATACTTCATTTACCTGGAAGCAGATCAGCAAATCCCTGTGGCTTGCCTATAAACCGGTACTCTGTCCGAATTGTGGAAGGCGCCATAAAATTCAGTTTCTGTCGCGCCTCCTGGCTTCATTAATGATTGTTGGACCACTTTTCGTATTAAACTCTCTTTCTCCGTTTGCCGGCACGGGGAATTTCATATTCAGTGTGCTGATTGTTGTACCGGCTGTTTTATTGGTATTGCCGTATATGATGCGGTACCGGCTTGCCTGAAAGATCCTTTCTGAGGATCTTTTTTTGTTGGCAGGATAATGGCAAGCTGTGGCGAATAGTGGTGGTGAACAGAAAAAAGGAGGCGGAATGCGTGAGTATCCAATCGAGCCATATTTTTGTCAATTTGCCGGTAAAAGATCTGGAACGTTCCAAAGCTTTTTTTGAAGAGGTCGGATTTGAATTTGAAGAAGAGATGACGGATCAAAATGCGGCTTGTATGATCATTGGTCCGACGATTTATGTGATGCTGCTGACAGAGGATTATTTCAAAAGCTTTTCAAAAAGAGAAATCGCAGACACGTCAAAAAGTTCAGAAGTCATCACTGCCATCTCTGCCACCAGCAAAGCGGAGGTGGATGAACTGGTAAGCAATGCGTTCAAGGCTGGAGGCCAGAAAGCCAATGAAAAAATGGACGATGAATATATGTACGTGTGGAGCTTTAAAGACCTGGATGGCCATATGTGGGAAGTTCTTTATATGCCTGGGGAAGAAGCGGAATAACCGAAAAAAATGCATCCCGGAGAATAATCTTCGGGATGCATTTTTTCTTTATAGGTAATCTGCATAGCGTTTTTCAAGGTGGTTTTGCAGAATGGTCATTGCTGAGCAGATGGCCCAGTAGACCAGCGCAACCAAAATCAGCATGGTCAATAAATCATATTCTCGGGCCCCGACAATGCGTGCCTTCTGGAAAATCTCGGGAACGGTGATCATGGCTGCCAAAGAAGAGGCTTTGATCAAGTCCAAGTAGACATTCGATAACGGCGGTACCGCGATCCGCACCGATTGCGGCAGGATGATACGGCGCATGGTCTGCCAATAGGTCAATCCGAGTGCAGTGGACGATTCCCATTGCCCTTTATCGACGGAAGCCAGGGATGAGCGGAAAACTTCTGCAATATAAGCGGCGCTGTTAATGGTAAAGCCAATCAAAGCGGCCTGTACAGCTGTAAATTCAATGCCGATGACAGGAAGGGCAAAATACAGCAGGAACAGGATGACTAGAATCGGTACGCCTCGCATAAAGGAAATATAAAGACGTGCCGGAAATTGCAAAATCTTCAATGGTGAGGTGCGGGCAAGGGACAGGAAAAAGCCGATAATTATCCCAAGAATCATGCTGACGACAGATATCAGCAACGTATAGCCGATGCCTTCCAGTACATAAGGCAGTGATTCGATAGCTAAGGCAGGGTCAAACAACAGCCCCCATTCAATGTCATTCATAAGACAACCTCCTGCTTAATTTTCTTCGATATCAGGTTTAACGGAAACATCCGCACCACCGAAAAACTCTTCGGAAATTTCAGTGATCGTGCCGTCTTCGAGCATTTCTTCCAAGGCGCTGTTGACATTTTCGGCAAGCTCCGTATTGTCCTTGTTCATGACAAGGCCGACTTCAGACGGTGCATATTTGATATCTGGATGAATGGTAATATTCAGCTCAGGAAAAGCAGCAACACCGAATGTCGATAAATAATAATCATTCAGGATGACATCAGTGCGTCCGATTGAAACGTCGCGCAAATACACTTCGTTCGTAGCATTGTCATAGGTCACTTCTTCTGCGCCGTAATCGCGTGCGATTTCCATGTAAATGGACGTAGAAGCTCCCGCTGCCTTTTTCCCTTCCAAGTCTTCCAATGCAGCGATGCCGGACAGATCATCTTTGCGGACAACCGCAGTGCCATAGGAGTGTTTAATCGGAGTGGAGAAAATAAACTGTTCTGAACGGTCTTCGGTTATCTCGATATCATTGGCGGCAATGTCGATTTGGCCAGTATTGACGCTGGTCAGCATTTCATCGAATCCAAGCTCGGTAAACTCGATATCCAAATCCAGGCGTTCGCCAAGTTCCCGAACCACCTCCACCTCAAAGCCCGTCAATTCATCGGAATCTTCATCACGGAAAGAAGTAGCAAGCAAGGTTCCTGAAGTGGCAACTGTCATGGAACCCTGTTCTTGAATTTCATCCCAAGCAGTCGTTGTTTCTTCGTTTTCGCTTTCTTCATTGCCGCACCCTGCCAGCAATGCCAGTGCGATAGCCCCGTTGGCTATAAGTATTTTGTTCTTTGTAAAATATGTATACACGTGTAAGCCCCCTTAAAATTAAGTCCTTTAAGAACATAGCATTTACTGATGGGCGGGGCAACGGGTAGAGCTTAACTTGCAAGAAAACTCAAATGGTTGAAATATTATTATTATGTAAACTAATAATGGCTTTTTTGGAATAAACAAGTGAAAGGGAAGCTGTCAGGTTGGAATCTACTGCTTTAGTGAAAAATAGCTTGGCGCTCGAAATAGGAAGTAAGATCTATAAAATCTATAAACATCATTAACTATACAAGGTGAACGGATGTTTTTCTTCTGCCGATATTCCGCAAATCAGCTCCGCTCTCTTGCGGGAGCACGTCCAAAGCGAACAAAGCGATGGATAAAAGCCAGGTTCCTTAGTTCAACTTGCATAATTGATAAAGGCGGTACAATACATAACTGCTTGTGTTTCCTAAGTTATGCACAAAAAAACCGGAAAGCCAAAAGCTTTCCGGTTCACAAAACTACTTTTTCAACTTGATGACAAGCTCTTCATCTGGCGTCACAAATACCGTTTTTTGTTCGAAATAAATGACGAATCCAGGCTTCGATCCATTCGGCTTTTTCACTTGCCGAACTTCGGTATAGTCAACGGGAACGGAAGACGACTCACGGGCTTTGCTGAAATAAGCTGCGATGGTGGCCGCTTCAAGTATGGTTGTTTCGTCCGGATCGGTGTCATGAATGATGACGTGTGACCCTGGAATATCTTTGGTGTGGAGCCATGTATCGGATTTGGCGGCTACTTTAAACGTCACATAATCGTTTTGCTTATTGTTTTTGCCGACAGAAATTGGCGTACCGGTAGAGGAAACATAAGGTTCCACAGAAGGTTTTGTCGGTTTTTTCTTTTTCTTCGACTTTTGTGCTTTCATAAAGCCCTGCTCGGACAGTTCTTCACGGATTTCTTCGATATCGGAAATGCCCGCCTGCTGGACCTGCGACATCAGGGTCTCAAAATACTCGATATCTTCCTCAGTTTTGTCGATCTGTTCCTGCGTTTTCACAACGGCCGTTTTCGCTTTCTGGTAGCGCGAATAATAGCGCTGCGAGTTGTCGATCGGTGTTTTGCGTGGATCCAGCGTAATTGTCACTTTTTCATCGTTGTAATAATTATCGACTTCAATTTCCTTCATGCCTTTGGTGATGCGGTGAAGGTTGGCCATGATCAGTTCACCATTTAATTGAAGGAGATCGCGTTTTTCTGCCTGATCCTGCTCTTTTTTTAATTTTTTAAGTTTGAGTTTCAGTTTAGAAATCTCATTTTGCAGCCATCTTTCCAGATCGCCAGCCTGCTGTTTTACACGGTCTCGTTCGGCTTTGGCGTAATACATCCGGTCGAGAAGTTCGCCAAGCGTCGAAAATTCCAGTCCTTCCTCTGCAATGTGGGTCAATGGCGTAGCAGAAAAGAAACTTTTTCCTTCGTGCTCGACATAATAGCCGGTTGGCTGTGCTCCTTGGAAATCTTCCAGGAATGCCCGTGCGATTTCCGTTTTTTGGTCAGCTGACTCGAGCCGGTGGGCAAGCTCACGGGCATTCAGTGGAGAAAAGCCGGAGAATTGGCCGACGATTTCCTTGGCTTCTGTTTGTGCCAAATCATCGATCGACTCGAACGGATCTTTTTTCTCCTGGGAAGGCGGGAAGATATAAGGCTGCCCAGGCAGAATCGTCCGGAACGAATTGACGCTCGGCGGCAAATGCTTCAGGCTGTCGAGAATCATCGTCCGTTCGGCATCGATCAGGATGACATTCGAATGCCGTCCCATCATTTCAACGTGCAATTCACGTTCGATGTCATCACCGATTTCATTTTTTGCTTTGATTTTCAGCATGATGAGGCGGTCCATTCCGTATTGTGAAATCTCGGTGATGACGCCGCCCTCGATATGCTTGCGCAGCAGCATGCAGAACATCGGAGGTTCGGACGGATTGACGTTTGCTGCTGCCGTCAAGTGAATCCGTGAATACGACGGGTGGATCGAGATCAGCAGTTTATGGTTTTTTCCTTGGGCGCGTATATGTAAAAGCAGTTCAAGCTGGTTGGGCTGATGAACTTTTGAAATCCTGCCGGTGACCAGCTGTTGAAGTTCGCCAGTCATCGATTTTGTGAATAATCCATCAAATGCCATTAAATATCCCTCTTTCAAATCGTTTTGTTCCATCTTATCATTTTCTCGGTGTATTATGATATAATAAGACAGTTAGTTAGAAAACGAAGAACAGGGATCGGCAGCGAATGGCGGTGAAGAGTGTGGCGGAAAACGTGAAGTTTATTTCCATCGGCGGCGGCAATGCAATTTCGGTCAGCCGAATAGTTGCTGTCGTTACACCGGATTCTCCACCGGCAAAGCAGCTGATCCAGGAATCGCGCAGCAAAGGGCTGCTGGTTGATGCCACAAGCGGGAAAAAAACCAGGTCGATATTCATTATGGATAGCGACCATGTGGTGATTTCTGCGGCAGCTGCAGAAACGGTGCTCCCGCGATTAGAAGAAAATGATGACAAGGCAAATGAGGGATAAAATGAGAAACCAACGTGGACTGCTGATAGTCCTATCAGGGCCTTCGGGTGTTGGAAAAGGCACGGTAAGAAAAGAGCTGTTCTCACAGCCAGATACAAATTACGAATACTCCATCTCGATGACGACCCGTTCGCCGCGGGAAGGTGAGGTTGATGAAGTAGATTATTTCTTCAAGACCAAAAGTGAATTTGAGGGGCTGATTGAAGAAGATCAGCTGCTTGAATATGCGGAATTTGTCGGGAATTATTACGGCACTCCGCTAGCGTATGTCAACAAGATGCGCGATGCGGGCCGCGACGTGTTTTTGGAAATCGAAGTTCAGGGCGCTGCACAGGTTCGTTCGAAAGTTCCGGATGGCCTGTTCATTTTCTTGGCACCGCCGAGTCTATCGGAGCTGGAAGAGCGGCTGGTAGGCCGCGGAACCGAGTCGGATGAAGTGATCGCTTCCCGTCTGCAGGCCGCACGCCAAGAGCTGGAAATGATGAACCTCTACGATTATGTAGTGGAAAACGATGAAGTTGAAAATGCCTGTGACCGAATCAATGCCATCATCATTGCAGAACATTGCAAGCGTGAACGTGTTGAAAAACGATATTTTGATATGCTAAAGGAGAATGTCTGATGTTATACCCATCCGTTGATAAACTAAAAAGCCGAATTGATTCAAAATACTCGCTGGTGGCACTTGCTTCTAAACGTGCCCGCCAACTGCACGAACACGGTGATGAAAAATTGGATTCATACGTTTCCACTAAATCGGTCGGAAAAGCACTTGAAGAAGTCGCAGCCGGCGCTTTAACACAGGAAAAACAAGATGAATTTGCAGTATACGAAGACGAAATTTAACCATTAATCGCAACAGACGACTCCCAGAGCAAATTTGTTCTTTGGGAGTTTGTTGTTTAGAAAGGGTGTTTGAGTTGTTGGAGAATCGTAAAATTCTACTATGTGTCAGCGGGGGAATCGCCGTCTATAAAGCTGTTGCTCTCGTCAGCAAGCTGTCTCAGGCAGGCGCCACTGTAAAAGTGATTATGACAGAGTCAGCGCAGCAATTTGTAAAGCCGCTGACGTTTCAAGTGATGTCCAGAAACGATGTATACACGGATACTTTTGATGAAAAGGATTCTTCTGTCATTGCGCATATTGATCTTGCCGACTGGGCGGACTTGATCATTGTCGCCCCGGGGACTGCCAATGTGATCGGCAAGCTGGCAGGCGGCATCGGCGATGACATGGTTACGACAACGTTGCTGGCAGCAACTGCCCCTATTTGGATTGCTCCGGCAATGAACGTCCATATGTACGACCACCCTGCGGTAAAACGTAATATTCAGCAGCTTCATGATGATGGAATTCGTTTCATTGAACCGTCCGAAGGGTTCCTGGCTTGCGGCTATGTCGGCAAAGGCCGATTGGAAGAGCCGGAAAAAATTACAGAGCTGGTCACGGATTATTTTTCGCGCGAACACAAGCTGGCAGGCAAAAAAGTGATTGTGACGGCCGGCCCGACACGCGAGCGAATTGATCCAGTCCGTTTTTTGACCAATTTTTCGAGCGGCAAAATGGGCTATGCCATGGCCGGTGCTGCAGCAGAGATGGGTGCTGAAACCATTTTGATCAGTGGTCCCGTATCGCTGCCGGTTCCAAGCGGCGTAAACCGGATTGTGGTAGAAAGTGCAGAAGACATGCTGCAGGCTGTAGACGCGCATTACGATACGGCAAACTACGTCATCAAAACGGCAGCAGTTGCTGATTATAGACCGAAAACAGTGGCTGACAAAAAAATGAAAAAACAGGAAGGCGGTTCGACCATTGTTCTCGAACGGACCGTCGATATCTTGCAACATTTGGGCCAGCAGAAAAAAGGCCAGGTATTGATCGGTTTTGCGGCTGAAACAAACGATGTCGGACAATACGCTAAAGAAAAGCTGGAACGCAAAAATGCGGATTACATTATCGCCAACGATGTAACAGAAGCACAGGCGGGCTTTGAAGCGGATACAAATCGGGTGACTGTTTATGGGAAAAACGGCTTTGAGCAGGCTTTTGAACTTATGTCCAAACAGCAATTGGCTCGCCAGTTGCTTGAAATGATCACGGATAAGGAAGAGCCGCATGATAGCTGAAGTGATCGTGGACGTTGCAGCGCATCCTATTGACCGCCCTTTTGACTACGCCATTCCGAAAAATGTGGAAGTTTTGGCAGAGCCGGGAATGCGTGTCAAAGTACCGTTTGGCAACCGCAAAGTACTTGGGTTTATTACCAAAATTAAAGAAACCTCAGAGTTTGATCCGAAACGCCTGAAACCGATTCATGAGTTGATGGACGTTGTGCCGGTTTTAAATGAAGAATTATTGAAAATGGCCCAATGGATGAAAGAGCAGACAGTGTGTTTTGAAATTGACGCACTGCAGGTCATGGTGCCGGCAGCACTCCGCGCAAAATACGAAAAGCGCTTTGTGCTGAATGCAGCGCTTGATGAAATTGCAGTGCCATTGCGTCCATATTTTGAAAAACGTTCATTTATTCGGCTGCAGGATGCCGTCGATATATATAGTTTGTTGAAACAAGAAATGGAAAAAGGGACCATCCTTGCTGATACCGATATTCAGCAGCAGACAGCTGTGAAAAAAGTACGAATGATTCATATTGCTGACAGCATCGAGCAGCTGGAATCTACGGATATCCGTTCCAACGCCAAACAACAGCTGAAATTGATGGAGTTTTTCATGGAACATGCAGGACGTTCAATTGAGTCTTCCCAGCTGCAGAAAGAAGCGAATGTTTCCCTGCCAACCATCTACAGTTTGGTGGAAAAAGGAGCGGCTCAGATTTCCAATATGGAATCTTACCGGGATCCGAAGCTGCTGACAGCGATTGAGCAGAAGTCTTCCCTGAAATTGACAGGTGCCCAGCAACTCGCTTTTGATTCGATCGAAAGCGCATTAAATACGCCTAAAACCTTCCTGTTGCATGGCATCACGGGCAGCGGAAAAACGGAAATTTATCTCCAGACGATCGATCAGGTGCTGAAGCAAGGCAAGGAAGCGATCATGCTTGTGCCGGAAATTTCACTGACGCCCCAAATGACCATACGCTTTAAAGAACGTTTTGGCGACCAGGTCGCAGTTTTGCATAGCGGATTGTCAGCTGGTGAGAAATACGATGAATGGCGTAAAATTCAACGGGCAGAAGTGAAAGTTGTTGTCGGGGCACGCTCAGCCATTTTTGCACCATTTCAAAACCTGGGCTTGATCATCCTCGATGAAGAGCATGAATCGAGCTATAAACAGGATGATTCGCCGCGCTACCATGCACGGGATATGGCGATATGGCGCAGTGAATATCACAATTGTCCAGTGATTCTGGGCAGCGCAACGCCATCACTCGAATCCTATGCGCGTGCGCAAAAAGGCGTCTACGAATTGCTGGTGCTGGAAAAACGCGCGAAAAACCAGCCTTTGCCGGATGTCCATATTGTCGACATGCGGGAAGAGCTGCGGACCGGCAACCGGTCCATGTTCTCTGTGCAATTGGCGGATGCCATCCGCGACCGGCTGGAGAAAAAACAGCAAACTGTGCTGTTTCTCAATAAACGCGGCTACTCCTCGTTTGTGCTGTGCCGGGACTGCGGAACAGTCATGCAATGCCCAAACTGTGATATTTCATTGACGTATCACCGCTCCAGCGAAACGATGAAATGCCATTATTGCGGCTATGACGAACGCGTGCCGAAAACCTGTCCGGAATGCGAAAGCGAACATATCCGGTTTTTTGGAACCGGTACACAGAAGGTCGAGGAAGAGCTGGCGAAATTGGTGCCGGAAGCTCGCGTTTTGCGAATGGATGTCGATACGACCCGCAACAAAGGCGCACATGAAAAAATTCTTTCCGCTTTTGGCGAAGGCAAGGCCGACATCTTGCTGGGCACTCAAATGATTGCCAAAGGATTGGATTTCCCGAACATTACATTAGTGGGGGTATTGTCTGCGGATACGACGCTCCATTTGCCTGATTTTCGGGCCGCAGAAAAAACGTATCAGCTCTTGACGCAGGTCAGCGGCCGTGCGGGAAGAGATATTCTTCACGGCATGGTATTTGTTCAGTCGTATACACCAGAGCATTACGCCATCACATTGGCTAAAGACCAATTGTATGAGCCATTCTATGAACAGGAAATGGCCATGCGCAGAGCAAGCGGCTACCCGCCGTATTACTATGTTGTCAACATCCAATTTACGCATGAAGATTTGATGACGGTTGCCGAGTACGCGGATCAAACAGTCCGTTACCTGAAGAGCCACCTGTCTTCAAATACCTTGATTATCGGGCCTTCAGCGTCTCTTATTGCCCGTGTCAACAATAGATATCGCTATCAATGTTTGATAAAATACAAAAAAGAACCGAAACTGACCGATACGATGCAGCAGCTGATTAAAATCCACCGTACCGAGTGGCTGAAAAAAGGTGCGACATTGTCCATCGATATGAATCCGACATCGGTCATGTAACAGAAAAGAGGAAATGAATATGTCAATTCGAATGGTAGTAAAACACCCAAACGAAGTATTGGAAAAAAAATGTTTGCCTGTCACCACTTTTGATAAGAACTTAGCGGTTCTTTTAGACGATATGCATGAAACGATGGTGGAATCGGATGGCGTCGGCATTGCCGCGCCGCAAGTAGGGGTTGCAGTCCGTGCAGCCATTGTCGATTTCCGGGAAGGGCAGGATCCGATTGAATTGATCAATCCGGAGTTGGTGCTGTTTGAAGGTGCGGAAACCGATATCGAAGGCTGCCTGAGCTTCCCTGGAATCTTCGGTGAAGTTGAGCGCTGGGACCATATCAAAATCAAAGCGCAGGAGCGCGATGGTTCCTGGTATGAATTGGAAGCAGAAGGCTACGAAGCCCGCGCGATCCAGCATGAAATGGACCACTTGGATGGAATCTTGTTCACCAGTAAAATCACCAAATATGTTACCCAGGAAGAATTGGATGAAATGATCCGCCAGCAGGAAGAAGAGGAGGAACAGGTTTGACCAAAATTGTATTTATGGGAACACCTGCCTTTTCGGCACCGATCCTGCGCATGCTTGTTGAAGAAGGCTATGACGTTATTTCCGTCGTGACGCAGCCAGACCGCCCAGTCGGACGCAAAAAAGTGATGACGGCAACACCGGTCAAAGAAGAGGCCATGCGCCTCGGATTGCCGGTGTACCAGCCGGAAAAGCTGAAAAACCCAGAAGAACTTCAGCACGTCCTTGATTTAGATGCTGATATAATTGTTACTGCGGCTTTTGGGCAGATTTTGCCGAGCGAATTGCTGGAGACGCCGAAACTGGGCGCTATAAATGTCCATGCTTCGCTTTTGCCGGATTACCGCGGAGGCGCGCCGATTCACCAGGCCATTATAGATGGCAAAGTCGAAACAGGCGTCACCATCATGTATATGGTAGACCGATTGGATGCCGGGGATATCATTTCGCAGGTAACGGTGCCGATCGAAGAACGGGATCACACGGGAAGCATGTTTGATAAACTGAGCATTGCTGGACGGGACCTTTTGAAGAGAACTTTGCCTTCAATCATTGCGGGAACGAACGAACGGATTCCACAAGACGAAGAGGCCGTTACTTATGCGCGAAATATTTCGCGCGAGCAGGAGCGCATCGACTGGGCCAAATCAGCCGCAGCAATTTACAATCAGGTGCGCGGGTTGCATCCATGGCCGGTTGCGTATACGACGTTCAACGGCGCCAATATGAAAATCTGGTGGACGGAAAAAACTCTGTCGAATGCCAGCGGCAAGGCCGGCAAAGTGGTCGGACTGACCGATGATTCGATTTTGGTGCAGACCGGCGAAGGCGTTTTGGCCATCACGGAACTGCAGCCATCCGGCAAGAAGCGCATGACCGCAACAGAGTATTTAAAAGGACCTAAAATCCAGGCAGGAGATTTATTCGAATGAAAAACAAAAAACTTCAAGGCAATGTCCGCGATGCCGCTTTCTCAATCCTTTGGGCAGTGGAAAACAAGCAGGCATACAGCAATCTATTGCTTCACCAAACAATTGAAAGCTATGGCATTGCAGCAAAAAATAGAGGGTTGCTGACAGAGATCACATACGGCACACTGCAGCACCAAATGACGTTGGACTACTATCTGGAACCTTATTTAAAAGGGAAAATCGAGCCATGGGTCAAAACCCTGCTGAGATTGTCGCTGTATCAAATCGTTTACCTGGACCGCATTCCGGCACACGCAGTCGTCCACGAAGCGGTTGAAATCGCCAAGCGACGCGGCCACGGCGGCGTGGCTTCAGTCGTCAATGGCGTACTGCGTTCAGTACAGCGCAACGGTGTCCGTTCGTTCAATACGATCAGCGATCCATACGAAAAGATTTCCATCGAAACGAGCCATCCGATTTGGATGATCAAGCGCTGGGCAGAACAGTTCGGTTTGGAGAAAACGCGTGAAATGGCATTGGAAAACAACAAGACGCCTTCCCAGACCGTGCGGGTCAACACAGCCCGGGCAACTGTTGAAGAAGTGATTGAAATGCTCCAGTCCGAGGAGTTGGAAGCTGTACCCAGTAAATTGATCCCTGAATGTTTGATTGTCACGAATGGACAGCCGGCACGGACGGCTACGTTCGAAAAAGGCTTTATCACCATCCAGGATGAAAGTTCCATGCTTCCTGCCTACGCACTGCAAGTCAAGCCGGAAATGACCGTGCTCGACATGTGCGCGGCGCCGGGCGGGAAAACCACTCATATTGCCGAAAAAATGAATAACAGCGGTGCGCTTTACGCGCTTGACCTGCATCAGCATAAAGTCAAGCTGATTGATGAAAATGCTAAACGGCTTGGTCATACGGTTATTGAAACAGTAGTTGGAGACGGCAAGCAAAGCGTCGAACGGTTTGGTGAAGAGAAATTTGACCGCATTCTTGTAGATGCACCTTGCAGTGGGTTGGGTGTTATCAAGCGAAAGCCTGACATTAAATACACGAAAAAAGAAGAGGATTTTGCCCGTTTGCAGGAAATTCAAATTGAATTGCTGGACCAGGCCGCGCGTTTATTAAAACCAGATGGCATTTTGGTCTACAGTACCTGTACAGTGGATGCTGTCGAAAACCGGGGCACGGCAGAGCGATTTCTGAAAGACCACCCTGAAATGGAAAAAATTCAGGCAGCATTGCCTGCAGCCATGGGCATCAAGCATACAGGCTTTGTCCAAGTGTTTCCTCAGGATTATGGAAGCGACGGTTTTTTCATCGCAGCTTTTAAAAAGACTGAAAAGACCGCAACAGCTTGATGCAGGAAAAGACTAGAATCGGGGTGTCGTGATTTGTTCCAATATGTGGTAGAAAGTGATACGGGTAAAATTCGTGAAGTGAACGAAGACAGTGTGGCGGTCTTGAAACGTCCGGACGGACTGATCCTGGCAATTGTGGCCGATGGCATGGGCGGACATAAAGCTGGTGATGTTGCCAGCAAAATGACTGTCGACCAGCTGAGCCGCTATTTTTTGGAAGATGGGGAAGAGGCATTTTCAACACTCGACAATAAGAAAAAATGGCTTTCCGAACGTGTACAGCTGATTAATCGATCGGTATATGCCCATTCGGTGGAACATTTGGAGTGTAAAGGGATGGGCACTACCTTGATTGCGGCATTGCTTGAAGGCGATGAAGGCATTTTATGCCATATCGGAGATAGCCGTGCCTATTTGATTAACGGCGGCATTGAGCAGATTACACGGGATCATTCCTATGTCAATGTGCTGGTGGACAGCGGGGAAATCAGTCAGGAAGAAGCGGAAGAGCATCCAAAGAAAAATTGGATTGTTCGTGCACTTGGCACTGAAGCCGATATTGAAAGAGAGTTAATCCACTTTTCATTTGTGGGTGCTTCTTATTTACTGATTTGTTCAGACGGCCTAAGCAATAAAATCCCGAAAGAAGAACTGGCCTCCATCGTTCGCACAACTGCTCCTTTATCTCAAAAAGGCCTGGAGCTGGTAACCATGGCCAACGATCGTGGAGGAGAAGATAATATTTCATTCGTTCTTCTGTCCTCTATGGATGAGGAGGTGTAAACATGCTTATTGGCAAAAGCATCAATGGCCGCTATAAGATCAAGAAATTGATTGGCGGCGGGGGAATGTCCAATGTGTATTTAGCACATGACATGATTTTGGACCGGGATATCGCTATCAAGATATTGCGCTATGATTTTTCCAATGAAGAAGAACTGCGCAGGCGTTTCCAAAGAGAAGCCTTGTCTACGACCAGTTTGGCGCATCCGAACATCGTCAATATTTTTGACGTTGGTGAAGATGGTTCTATTCATTACTTGGTGATGGAATATGTTCCGGGAAAAACGTTAAAAGACTACATAATCGAGCATTCTCCTGTATCCCCTGAACGGGCTGTTGAGATTATGAAACAATTAACATCAGCTTTGGCACACGCCCACCACAATCAAATTGTGCACCGGGACATCAAGCCGCAAAATATCTTGATGGATGCAGAAGGCAATGTGAAAATATCCGATTTTGGCATTGCGATGGCATTAAGTGCAACATCCTATACCCAAACCAATTCGGTGCTTGGAACCGTCCATTACTTATCGCCTGAACAGGCGCGGGGCGGGATGGCCAATAAAAAATCCGATATTTATTCACTCGGCATTGTTATGTACGAATTGATTACAGGCAAGCTGCCGTTTTCAGGAGAATCGGCTGTGTCAATTGCTTTAAAACATCTGCAGACGGATACGCCTTCTTTGCGCGAAACCGTTCCCGACTTGCCGCAAAGCCTGGAAAATGTTGTGCTAAAAGCGACGGCGAAAAACATCCAGCACCGCTACCAGTCTGCTGATGAAATGGAGGCAGACCTGGAGACGGTGTTATTGCCCGAACGGTTGAATGAACCAAAATTCGTGGTGCCAGTCGACCAGGATGAGACACGTGCCATGCCGGCTATCAAAGATGCGGCTGCATATACGAGCGCTGCAGAGACGAAAACCATGCCGTTGCCGCTGAACAAGGAGAAAAAAGAACTGAAAAAAACTCCTGAAAAAAAGAAAAAGAAGTGGCCATGGATCCTGGGCATACTGGCTTTTTTGCTCATTGGCGGTCTGATCCTCGCAATTGCATTTCCAGGTCTGTTCGAACCGAGGCAAATTGCTGTACCGGATGTTTCAGAAATGGAGCATAACGAAGCACTTGAAGAGCTTCAGGCAGCTGGTTTTGTGGCAGGTGAAGAAACCGAAGAATACTCGGAGCAGGTTGAAGCGGACCACATCATCCGGACCATTCCGGAAGCAGGAAAAATGAGGGACCGGGAAACGGAAATTCAACTATTCGTCAGCCTGGGCAAAGAAATGACTGAAATGGACGATTTTGTCGGCAGCACGATTGAAGAAGCAAACGAGGCACTGGAAGACGAGAATTTCGCCTCAGTGGAATCGACTGAAGAATTTTCTGAAGAACCGGTTGGCACCATCCTCACTCAGGAACCGCTGGCTGGAGAAAATGTCATCGTCAGTGAAACGGACGTTGAATTTATCGTCAGCAAAGGTGAAGACCTGCGCGACGTGGAAGATCTGGCTGGCTTTACAGAAGAGAATCTTAACGATTATGCCCGTTCTTCCGGCTTTAATATCCGCATTATTTCAGAGCAGTCATCAGATACAGTGGAGGCAGGCAAAGTCATGTCCCAAACTCCGGCAGCAGGAGAACAACTCGTTGCCGGCAGTACAATTGAAGTGGTATTGTCATCGGGCGTGGCAGAACAGCCGATGAAGACTTATATCCATACCGTGGAAATTCCTTACGAACCGGCTGAACCTGCCGAAGAAGGAGAAGACCCTGTAGAACAAACAATCCAGGTTTATATTCAGGACAACACCCAGACCATGGTGGAGCCGTTCGAAGAGTTTACAATCACGGAAGATCAGTCACACCGCATTGAACTGGAGATTGCAGAAGGTGAAACGGCGTCATACCGGATTGTCCGGGATTCCACGATTATTCTGGAAGAAACTTTTGAGTATTCAAGCGTAGAATAAAATAATAGCAAAAGGAGTGAAAAGATGCCGAAAGGTCAAATCAGAAAAGCATTGAGCGGGTTTTATTACGTACTGGATGAAGATGGCAAGCGCTATATCCAGTGCCGGGGACGCGGGGTTTTCCGCAACCGCCAGATAACGCCGCTGGTCGGAGATTATGTGGATTATAAAGCGGATAACGACCTTGAAGGAACAATTTTGCACGTTTACGAACGAAAAAACGAGCTGGTGCGTCCACCAATTACGAATGTGGACCAGGCAATACTTGTTTTTTCGGCCAAACAGCCTGATTTTCATCCATTGCTTTTGGATCGATTTTTAACAGCCATCGAATCCCATTCGATTCAGCCGATTATTTGCCTGACAAAAATGGATCTGTTAAAAGAAACAGAAAAAGAAAAGATTCAGCATTTTATTGCAGATTATGAAAAAATCGGCTATGAAGTGATTCCGACATTCATCGATGACCCTGCCTTGAAAGACCGTCTGATGCCGGTGCTTGAAGGCAAAATCAGCGTACTCGCTGGCCAGTCGGGTGTTGGGAAATCAACTTTGCTGAATACTATTTTGCCATCGCTGGAACTAAAAACAGACGATATTTCAAAAGCGCTGAACCGAGGCAAGCATACGACGCGGCATGTGGAGCTGATTGCCGTCAACAACGGACTGCTGGCAGATACGCCAGGCTTTAGTTCGTTCGACTTTGAAACCATGGAACGGGAAGAGTTGTCTGCATGCTTCCCTGAATTTGCTGCACGCTCCAACGCCTGCAAGTTCCGGGAATGCCTGCACATGAACGAACCCAAATGCGCCATTAAAGCTGCTGTAGAAGCCAAGGAAATACCGGAATATCGCTATAAGCATTATTTGAAATTTTTGGAAGAAATCATGAGCCGAAAGCCGAGGTATTCAAATGATTAAAATTGCACCGTCTATCCTAGCCGCAGATTTTTCGAAACTTGGAGAAGAAGTATTGGAAGTGGAGAAAGCTGGAGCCGACTGGATTCATGTTGATGTCATGGATGGCCACTTTGTTCCAAATATTTCATTTGGTCCGATTGTCTTAAATGCCATCCGGCCGTTGACCAAATTGCCAATGGATGTTCATTTGATGATCGAAAATCCAGATCAGTATATTGAAGAGTTTGCAAAAGCAGGCGCCGACTTTATCACGGTTCATGTAGAAGCCTGTCCTCACTTGCACCGGACCATTCAATTGATCCGCTCGCTGGGCGTCAAGCCGGGTGTCGTCCTGAATCCGCATACACCTATCGAAACTATCCAGCATGTCTTGGAAGATATTGATCTCGTGTTATTCATGACGGTCAATCCTGGATTTGGCGGACAGAAGTTTATTCATTCGGTTGTGCCGAAAGTCAAACAGCTTTCTGACATCATCAAAGAAAAAGGGCTGTCTGTCGAAATTGAAATTGATGGCGGCATCAATGAAGAAACAATCGGAGCCTGTGCAGAAGCGGGAGCGACTGTTTTTGTAGCCGGTTCAGCCATCTACAGCAAGAAAGACCGGATGCAAGCACTTCAAGCAATCAGGAAAGCGGGAGAAGAGGCGATTTCGTGAACATCATTTTAATCGCAGGAGGTCCGGCAGGCGAACTGCCGGATTTCTCTTTTTTTCCGGAAGCCCTCTATATTGGAATCGATTCCGGGACACTGGTGCTGCTTGAAAAAGAGATTCAGCCCACTGCCGCTGTTGGAGATTTTGATTCGGTCAGCGACGAGGACTATGAGAAAATTCGTGCCGCATTGCCGGAGCTGGAACGTTATCCATCTGAAAAAGACCAGTCTGATACAGAGCTGGGACTGGAAAAAGCAATGGAGCATCAGCCGGAGCAAGTCATACTCGCGGGTGTCACTGGCGGCCGATTGGATCATTACATGAGCGCGCTGCACACAATGTTCAAGTACCAGCAGGAATTTCCTGCAACACGCTTTCTGCTGCTGAACAACCAAAATCGCATCCGTTTTCTAAAGCCCGGCACGCATCTGCTGGTGAAAGATGAACAGTACCGTTACGTATCGTTTTATCCGTTTGCGGAAGAAATCGGCGGCTTGACGCTGACAGGGTTTAAATACCCCGTAACGGACGAAGCCGTCCCATTCGGTACGACACGCTTTATCAGCAACGAACTATTGGGTCGTGGAAGCGTAACTATCCAAAGCGGCCACTGCCTGATGGTGGAAAGTTCGGACGCTTGAAACAATTGCTGAACAAAAAAACAGGCAACGAAAAGGGAGATCCTTTCGTTGCCTGTTTTGAATTGTTCTATTTATACTGAACTTACAAATCATCATTTACAAATTGCTTCGGCTGCTTTGGGCAAAATAAAGACGAATGCTTATCGCCGAGCTTCGCCCATAGAGGGCAACGGCGCTAAGAATAGTTGCTCTAGACCACGAAAAAATGCCGGGCTGATTAGATCAGCGCCGGCATTATCGATGAGCGATTATACGCGCTCAACTTTTCCTGATTTCATGGCTCTTGCAGAAACCCATACACGTTTCGGTTTACCGTCTACAAGGATGCGAACTTTTTGAAGGTTTGCTCCCCATGTACGTTTTGTCGAATTCATTGCGTGCGAACGGGCATTTCCGGCACGAGCTTTACGTCCACTAATTGCACATACTTTAGGCATGTAAGTCCCTCCTCACAAGTGAAGCTGAAAATTATTATAGAATTTCAGTTCGTTTTTCGTTTCACATACTTTAATAATTTACCACAGACATATCGTGTTTGCAACTAAATTTAGAGGTCTTTAAAGAAAAAAACCTTTACACCCTAAAACGGCTGCTTTTCTTCTATAAGGCTTTAAGGTAGAATGATAAGAGTGAAATAGGACTTGAGGAGGAATTTCAATGTCGATTGAATTAAAGAACGAATATGGTCAAATCGATATTTCCAATGATGTAATTGCCCAAATAGCAGGCGGTGCAGCAATTGAATGCTATGGCATTGTAGGCATGGCAACTAAGCACCAAATACGTGATGGCTTAACGGATATACTCCGCAAAGAAAATTTTGCCAAGGGAGTTCTGGTACGCCAGGAAGATGATGATTTGGTTGTGGATATGTATGTCATCATCAGCTATGGAACTAAAATTTCCGAAGTGGCTTATCAGGTCCAGTCCAAAGTAAAATATACGATCAACAAAACATTGGGTATGTCAGTAAAAGCAGTAAATATTTTTGTCCAGGGCGTTCGTGTAACGAACCCGTAGGAGGAGGAAGAGTCGGTTATGAAGTCATTAAATGGAGTAAAGTTCGCAGAAATGGTACAGATGGGATCTCATCATCTTTTTCAAAATGCGGATTATGTTGATGCATTAAATGTTTTCCCTGTGCCTGATGGCGATACGGGAACAAATATGAATTTATCGATGACTTCCGGAGCGAAAGAAACAACTGCTCAAGCAGAAGACCATATCGGAAAAACAGCAGGCGCTTTGTCCAAAGGGTTATTGATGGGTGCTCGCGGAAACTCCGGTGTTATTCTTTCACAGCTTTTCAGAGGATTCGGCAAATACATTGCATCAGAATCAGAATTGACAGCGCTTAAGTTTGCGGAAGCTCTTCAGCACGGTGTTGAAACAGCCTATAAGGCCGTCATGAAACCGGTAGAAGGAACAATTTTGACCGTCGCAAAAGATGCGGCTGCCAAAGGCATGGAAGTTTCAAAGACGGAAAAGGACATTATCGTTTGGTTTGAGGCTGTTGTTGCAGAAGCTCAGGCTTCTTTGGAACGGACACCCGACCTGTTGCCGGTCTTGAAAGAAGTAGGGGTTGTCGACAGCGGCGGGCAAGGCCTTGTTTATGTTTACGAAGGATTCCTCGCTTCACTGAAAGGCGAAGAATTGCCGGCAAAACACGCGCATAATACGATGACCGATCTTGTCAGTGCGGAGCACCATAAAAATATTGCCAGTTTTATGGATACAGCAGATATTGAGTTTGGCTATTGTACAGAATTCATGGTGAAATTCGAAAAAGGCAAAAAAGAGTTTAACGAAGCTTTATTCCGTTCTGATTTAAGCGAATATGGCGATTCGCTATTGGTCATCTCTGATGATGAAATTGCGAAAATTCATATCCATTCAGAAGAGCCAGGAAAAGTTCTTACATATGGCCAGGATTACGGAAGCTTGATCAGCATGAAAATAGAAAATATGCGCCAGCAGCATATCGATATTGTAGGCGAAGACTTCCAGAAAAATGCGCCAAAACAGGAAGCTGTACATCCTTATGCCGTAGTGACGGTTGCAATGGGTGAAGGAATTGCTGAATTGCTGCGCAGCATCGGTGCTTCGTACGTCATTGAAGGCGGACAGACAATGAACCCGTCGACAGAAGACATCGTTAATGCAGTTAAATCGATTGGCGCAGAACGTGTGCTGATTCTGCCAAACAACAAGAACATCATCATGGCAGCCGAACAGGCAGCTGAACTTTTGGATATCGAAGCGGCTGTTGTCCCGACGAAAGATGTGCCTCAAGGCATGTCAGCATTACTGGCATTTAATCCAGGCGCTTCCGTAAAAGACAACCAGGCGGCGATGGCAAGTGCATCAAAACACGTAAAATCAGGATCTGTGACATTTGCGGTCCGTGATACATCGATTGATGGGATTTCTATCAAGAAAGATGATTTCATGGGCATTTCTGAAGGGAAGATTGTTGTTTCCGACAGCAGCCTGGATGCCGTCACAGAAGAACTGGCTAAAAAGCTGGTGGACAGCGATGCTGAAATCGTCACAATCCTTTATGGAGAAGACGTGGCAGCGGCAGATGCTGAAAAGCTGGGTGAATTCATCGAATCGCTCAACGGCGAAGTCGAAATCGAAATCCATAATGGCAAGCAGCCGTTGTATCCATTTATAATTGCTGTCGAGTAGTATTTCGACCTTTATCGCGAATATGATAACAAGCTTAGGCGCATACGGATGTATGCGCTTTTTTATTTTTGTTTAATATGCCGAAATCATGTAAACTAAAGGTATACGTAACCGAAAGTGAGGGGTTTGAGCCATGAAGTTCAAATCTGTTTTTGATATAATCGGCCCGGTCATGATCGGGCCTTCTTCTTCGCATACTGCGGGAGCAGCCCGCATCGGAAGAGTGGCGAGGGATTTATTTGGCAGGCAGCCGCAATGGGCAAAGGTCCATCTTTATGGATCATTTGCAGAAACTTATAAAGGCCACAGCACGGATGTGGCGATCATCGGTGGATTATTAGATTACGATACCTTTGACGAACGCATCAAAACCTCGTTCGAAGAGGCAGACAAAGCCGGGATGTCTTATGAATTTATTCCAGAGACAGGCCATGTCGATCACCCGAATACGGCACGCATCGTCATCGGAGACCAAGATTCTGAAATGTCGATGATGGGCATCTCAATTGGCGGCGGCAAAATCGAGATTACAGAGTTGAATGGCTTTCCGCTTCGTTTATCGGGCAACCACCCGGCCATTCTCGTCGTCCACGAAGACCGTTCAGGCTGCATCGCGAATGTTGCGAACTGCCTGTATAAATACGACATCAATATTGGCCACATGGAAGTATCGCGGAAAGAGCGCGGGCATATGGCCTTGATGGTCATCGAAGTAGATCAAAATGTGGACAAAGAAGTGATGGACGAATTGAAAAAACTTCCGAATATCACGCAGGTGACAAGAATCGCCGATTAAATTGGAGGGTATGAACATGGAAGCTTTATTCCGTAACGTAAGAGAATTGGTTGAACGGGCCGAAAAAGAACAGAAATTGATTTCTGAAATCATGATTGAGCAGGAAATTCTCATGACGGACCGTTCACGTGAAGATATCATGATCCAGATGGACCGTAATCTGACGGTCATGGAAGAAGCTGTGGAAAAAGGGCTGAAAGGCGTTCATTCTGTCTCAGGCTTAACAGGCGGCGATGCTGTTCTGCTGCAGGCTTATCGTGAAAAAGGCAATACACTGTCAGGAGATCTGCTGCTTGACGCAGTCAGCAAAGCGGTAGCGACCAACGAAGTCAATGCAGCAATGGGGACTATCTGTGCAACGCCGACAGCAGGATCTGCGGGCGTTGTGCCAGGCACTTTATTTGCTGTGCAAAATAAATTAAACCCGACACGGGAGCAGATGATCCGTTATTTATTCACGGCAGGGGCTTTCGGTTTTGTCGTGGCCAATAATGCATCGATTTCAGGTGCTGCCGGCGGTTGCCAGGCAGAAGTCGGATCGGCAGCCGGTATGGCGTCAGCGGCTATTATCGAAATGGCCGGAGGGACCCCGCAGCAAAGTTCGGAAGCATTCGCAATCACGATGAAGAATATGCTTGGCCTGGTCTGCGATCCAGTGGCGGGATTAGTGGAAGTGCCTTGCGTAAAGCGTAATGCGATGGGAGCAGCCAATGCAGTAGTGGCTGCGGATATGGCGTTAGCCGGTGTCACCAGCCGCATTCCGTGCGACGAAGTCATCGGAGCGATGTTTGAAATCGGGCAATCCATGCCGAGTGCGCTGAGAGAAACCGCAAAAGGCGGACTTGCCGCAACTCCTACCGGAAAATGGCTCGAGTCCAAAATTTTCGGGGGAGCAGTTGTTGGAAGTGGGCAGTAGAGATTCCGTCGCCACATTAAAAGGGGTAGGCAAGCAAGCAGCAGAAACCTTGCAGGAAATGAAAATCGAAACTATACATGACCTGATCATGACATTTCCTTATCGCCATGAAGATTTTCAATTGAAGGATCTGGCGGATACGCCTCATAATGAACGCGTTACTGTGGAGGGAAGGGTCGAAAGCGAGCCTTCCGTCCTTTTTTTAGGCAAGAAAAAATCGCGCACCCAAGTTCGGGTTTTGGTTGGCCGCCATTTGGTCAAAGCGATTTTCTTCAATCAGCCCTATGTTAAAGCCAAATTGCATCTAGGAGAAATTATCACCTTAACCGGAAAATGGGACCGCGGCCGGCAGGTCATTACGGTTTCGAGCCATTCCATCGGTCCGCGTACGGATGGAGCTGATTTTGAACCTGTCTATAGCCTGAAGGGCAGCATCCACCAAAAAACCTTCCGCAAACTGATGAGGCAGGCACTTGATTTGGCGAAAGAAGACATTGAAGACTGTCTGCCGAAGGGTTTGGTTGAAACTTATCAATTGGCACCCATTCAAGACGCCTTGGAATGGGTTCATTTTCCTCCGGACGGCGAGGCGGTCAAGCAGGCACGCCGGCGTTTTGTCTACGAAGAGCTGTTGGTGTTCCAATTGAAGATGCAGGCGCTGCGCAAAAAGAACCGTGAAGAAGAAGGCGGCTCGTTCATCGATTATGATCTGGAGCGCTTAAAGAAATTTATTGATAGCCTGCCTTTTGATCTGACCGCTGCGCAAAAGCGAGTGGTCAATGAAATCTGCAAGGACATGAAAGAACCGTTCCGAATGAACCGTCTCCTTCAAGGGGATGTAGGCTCAGGCAAAACGGTCGTGGCTGCCATTGCGCTTTATGCAGCCCATACAGCAGGATTGCAGGGGGCTTTAATGGCGCCGACCGAGATTTTGGCAGAGCAGCATGCCAATACATTGGAGCAGTGGTTCCGTCCGTTTTCAATGAACATTGCACTGTTGACTGGATCGGTAAAAGGCAAGAAGCGCCAAATGATCCTGGAGCAACTGGCAGCTGGAGAAATTGATATTTTGATCGGCACCCATGCGTTGATTCAGCCTGAGGTCAAGTTCCATAAGCTGGGGCTTGTCATCACAGACGAGCAACACCGTTTTGGCGTGGATCAGCGCCGTGTGCTGAAAGACAAGGGCTATAATCCGGATGTACTGTTTATGACGGCTACGCCGATTCCGCGTACGCTGGCGATTTCGGCTTTTGGTGAAATGGACGTATCGGTCATTGATGAGATGCCCGTGGGCCGCAAAGAAATTGAAACCTACTGGATGAAAAAAGACATGTTTGGCAAAATAGTCGGCCGGATGGAAAAGGAACTGTCCGCAGGAAGACAGGCCTATGTTATTTGTCCGCTGATTGAAGAATCGGATAAACTCGATTACCAGAATGCGGTCGATCTGTTCCAGCAGTTGTCAATGTATTTCAAGGACCGGTTTACGGTCGGCTTAATGCATGGCCGTCTGCATTCAGAAGAAAAAGAACAGACGATGCGCGAGTTTACAGAGGGCAAAGTGGATGTGTTGGTATCGACGACTGTAGTGGAGGTTGGGGTCAATGTACCGAATGCCTCGTTTATGCTCATCTATGATGCCGAGCGTTTCGGCTTGTCCCAGCTGCACCAATTGCGCGGGCGCGTTGGACGCGGCAGTGAACAGTCTTATTGTGTGCTGCTGGCGGATCCAAAAACGGAAATCGGCAAAGAGCGCATGGCGACGATGACCGAAACCAACGACGGCTTTGTGCTGGCGGAAAAGGATCTGCAGCTGAGAGGTCCGGGCGACTTTTTCGGCCGCAAACAAAGCGGCATCCCGGAATTTAAAATGGCCGATCTGGTCCATGATTACCGGGCGCTTGAGACGGCCAGAAAAGATGCAGAAAAATTGATCGGCGGCGAAGAATTTTGGCAGGGGGAAGATATGCGCTGCCTGCGCCAGCAAATCGTACAATCAGGTATATTATCAGGCGGCAGACTGGATTAAGAATGCAGGGATCGTGATTTTCCTTGCATTCTTTTTTTGTTATTTATATACTCATATTAGTACCAAGTGCTAATAGCGGGCGGTGACACAGTGAGAAGACCGAAAAAACAACGGCAACAGGCGTTAAAAGATTCCATAAAAGACAATCCGTTTGTGACAGATGAAGAACTGTCCATCGAATTTGATGTCAGTGTGCAGACAATCCGGCTAGATCGGATGGAACTTGCGATTCCCGAACTGAGGGAACGCATTAAACACGTAGCCGTGAAAACGTTTGAAGATGAAGTGAAGTCTTTGCCGATCGACGAAGTGATCGGAGAGATTATCGATATTGAACTGGACAACAAAGCGATTTCTATTTTCGATGTCAAACCGGAACATGTATTCCAGCGCAACAAGATTGCCAGGGGCCATCATTTGTTTGCGCAGGCCAATTCGTTGGCGGTTGCGGTAATGAATGAAGAATTGGCTTTAACTGTGAAATCGGAGCTGCAATTTTTGAGGCCGGTCACAGCGGGCCAGCGCGTAGTTGCAAAAGCGGAAGTGATCGAAAGCCATCCTGAAAAAAATAGGGCATTTGTTAAAGTGGTTTCTTCTGTCGAACAACAAACGGTTTTTATCGGCACATTTGAAATGTACCGTATGACAGAGCAAAGTGAAGGTGAAGCAAAATGAAAATAGCAGTAGATGCAATGGGCGGAGACAATGCCCCGAAAGAAATCATTGCAGGTGTCTTTAAAGCTCTGGATGAATTTAAGGATATTGAAATTCAGCTTTTTGGCCATCAGGAGAAGATGCAGGAATTCCTGAAGGAACATGAACGCCTGACAATCGTCCATTGTGAAGAAGTCATTGAGTCGGAAGACGATCCTGTGCGGTCAGTCAAACGAAAAAAAGACGCATCAATGGTCCGAATGGCGCAAGCTGTGAAAGACGGAGCCGCTGATGCGTGTGTATCTGCAGGCAATACGGGAGCGCTTATGTCAGCCGGCTTGTTCATTGTGGGCCGCATCGACGGCGTGGACCGTCCAGCTCTGGCTCCGACTTTGCCAACCATTGACGGCAAAGGATTCGTTATGCTGGATATGGGCGCCAACGCGGAAGCCCGTCCGGAACACTTAGTTCAATACGCCATCATGGGAAGCATTTATGCTGAGAAGGTACGCGGCATTCAAAATCCGACAGTCGGATTGCTGAACATTGGAACCGAAGAGAAAAAAGGCAATGATTTGACGAAAGCTGCTTTTCCTTTATTGAAAGAAGCACCGGTCAATTTTATCGGCAACGTGGAATCGCGTGATTTGCTGAACGGCGTGGCTGATGTGGTGGTCACTGACGGCTTTACCGGAAATATGGTATTAAAGACAATCGAAGGAACAGCCATGAATGTATTTTCGATGATCAAAGACGTCTTCATGACTAACGCCAAAACAAAAGTTGCGGCTTTTCTGGTCAAAGACAATATCAAAGGCCTAAAGGGCATGCTGGATTACAGCGAGTATGGCGGTGCGGGACTGTTCGGCTTGAAAGCGCCGGTCATTAAAGCACATGGTTCTTCAAATGCGACAGCTCTTTTCAATGCCATACGCCAGACGCGGACAATGGTTGAATATGATGTAACCGGAACAATTTACAGTACGCTGAAAAAGGAGACCTTACATGAAGACTAAGATTGCATTTATATATCCCGGCCAAGGTTCGCAGACAGTCGGAATGGGCGAAAGCTTTTTAGCGGATGACACGAGCCGCAAATTTTTTGAAAGCGCGGATCAGTCACTCGGCATCGAATTGTCCAAGCTGATGCTTGAAGGCCCTCAGGAAGAGTTGACGCTGACTTATCACGCCCAACCGGCTTTGCTGACAGTGAGTTCAATGATTACAGAACGATTGATTCGTGCAGGCATCCGGCCAGACTATACAGCCGGCCATAGCTTAGGCGAATACAGCGCATTGGTGACTTCCAATGTGTTGGATTTTCCGACAGCGGTCAATATTGTACATAAACGCGGATTGTTTATGAACACTGCTTTTCCAGCAGGAGAAGGCACCATGGCGGCGATTCTGGGACTGGAAAGTGAAGAACTGGAAAAGGTGACGAACGAAGTGACGGATACAACAGGCGTCGTTCAGCTCGCCAACTTAAACTGTCCTGGACAAATTGTCATTTCCGGCACAAAAGCAGGAGTAGAGCAAGCTTGTGTTGTCGCCAAAGAGCGCGGCGCGAAACGGGCAATTCCGCTGGACGTCAGCGGTCCTTTCCATTCGGAATTGATGCGTTCGGCGTCACAGGATTTAGCGAAAGAATTGAGTACGTCTTTCCTGCTTGATGCCAAAGTGCCAGTGGTTTCAAATGTAACGGCGAAAGCTGAAACCAATGCGACACAAATACAGGACCTTCTGGTACGCCAATTGTATTCACCAGTTTTATGGGAGCAGTCAGTGCGCGAAATGATCGATCTTGGTGTTACGGTATTTATCGAAATCGGACCAGGAAAAGTGTTGAGCGGCCTGGTGAAAAAGATTGACCGCTCAGTTAAAACTTTGCCGGTCTATGACGTGGAGTCATTTGAAAAAGCGGTAGAGGAGTTGGCGAAATGAGTAAACTTGCAGGAAAAACGGCCATTATTACAGGGGCATCGCGCGGAATCGGTGCGGAAATCGCACGGAAATTTGCAGCAGACGGCGCCAAAGTGGTTGTCAATTACAGCGGCAGCCAGGAAAAAGCGGAAGCCGTTGTAGCAGACATTCAGGCTAACGGCGGAGAGGCAATTGCAGTCAAAGCCAATGTATCGGATGCAGAATCGGTCAAAGCCATGGTTGATGAAACGATGAAAACTTTCGGATCGGTTGATATTTTAGTGAACAACGCGGGCATTACCCGTGACAATTTGATGATGCGCATGAAAGATGATGAATGGGATGATGTGATCAACATCAATTTAAAAGGCGTCTTTATCTGCACGAAGGCAGTGACACGCCAAATGATGAAGCAGCGCGCAGGCCGCATTGTTAACATCGCGTCCATCGTCGGAGTCATGGGCAATGCAGGGCAAGCCAATTATGTTGCCTCAAAAGCGGGCGTCATCGGCTTGACCAAAACAACAGCTCGTGAATTGGCAAGCCGCGGCATTACGGCAAACGCCGTAGCACCCGGATTTATCACAACTGACATGACGGACCAATTGACCGATGAAGTCCAAAAAGCCATGCTGGGACAAATTCCGTTGAACCGTTTTGGCGCACCGGAAGATGTCGCAAAAGCGGCGCTGTTCTTGGCTTCTGACGACGCTTCATATATGACAGGCCAAACGCTTCATCTTGATGGCGGCATGGTCATGTAAGAAAGATTTTTGTATACTGATTTGAGGGGAGGTGACGACATTGTCAACAGTATTAGATAGAGTAACTAAAGTAATCGTGGATCGTCTAGGTGTAGAAGAAAGCGAAGTGAAACTTGAAGCTTCATTTACCGGTGACCTAGGTGCAGATTCATTGGACGTAGTGGAATTGGTTATGGAACTTGAAGATGAATTCGATATGGAAATTTCTGACGAAGACGCTGAGAACATGGCTACAGTAGGCGACGCAGTAACATATATCGAAAAGAAACAAGCTTAAGACCGAAAAACGGAAGCGGCCGTGTAGATTCGACGGGCATAAGACGCTCCGGCGAAGCGGCATTTCTTCAGCCGCACAGCTGGAGTGGCTTATGACCCTAGAATCTGGGCGCTGAAGCTGGACACCACGAAAAGCGGAAGCGATCGTTAAGACCCGACAGGCATAAGGCGCGTTGACGAAGCGGCGTGTTTTTGCCGCATAGTCGACGTGACTTATGACCCCGAGGGTCTGATCGCTGAAGCTAGCCACCAAGAAAAGCGAAAGCGGCCTTTTAGACCCTTCCGCAAAACACCATACTTAAACACCCATTGACGCACAATTGCTGTTATACTAAGCAGTTGTGCGTCAATTCTCTTTTTGCACAAAAGCTGAAAAAAAGGTAAAATTGATGGAAGTACACAAAGGAAGGCAGATAAAAATGGCAATGAATAGAAAAACAAATCACCAAAAGCCGGGCGTCATAAAAGAAAACGCAAAAGCGGCATTTGAACAACTGCAAAAAGAACTGAATGTTTCATTTAACAAGCCTGCATTGCTGTATCAAGCTTTCACGCATTCATCTTATGTGAATGAGCATCGAAGAAAACAATTTACCGACAACGAACGTTTGGAGTTTCTGGGAGATGCGGTATTGGAATTATCCGTTTCGCATTACCTGTACGCGAAATATCCTGAAATGAGCGAAGGTGAATTGACGAAGCTGCGTGCAGCGATCGTTTGTGAACCTTCACTGGTTTTATTTGCCAACGAACTTGGTTTCGGCAAATACATCCTGTTGGGCAAAGGGGAAGAGCTGACGGGCGGACGAACACGTCCAGCACTTTTAGCAGATGTTTTCGAATCGTACATCGGTGCCCTTTACCTTGACCAGGGATTGGAACCTGTTGTCGCATTTTTGGAGATGGTGTTATTTCCAAAAGTGGAAATCGGTGCTTTTTCGCATGTGATGGATTATAAGAGCCAATTGCAGGAATTGGTCCAGCAAAAAAACACTGGAGCATTAAGTTATGAAATTATTGATGAAATCGGACCGGCCCATAGCCGTGTATTTGTGACCCGCGTCTCTCTGGCGGAGCAGGAACTGGGCGTTGGCAATGGCCGATCGAAAAAAGAAGCGGAACAGCAGGCAGCTCAGCTGGCAATCCGTAAATTGCAGGAAGCAGCGGAGGAGTAACAATGTTTTTGAAAAGATTGGAAGTCATAGGGTTCAAATCTTTTGCCGATCGCATCGGCATAGACTTTGTGCCTGGAGTAACAGCGGTTGTCGGTCCGAATGGCAGCGGCAAAAGCAATGTCACCGATGCCATCCGTTGGGTGCTCGGAGAACAATCGGCAAAATCGCTGCGCGGCGCTAAAATGGAAGATGTCATTTTTGCCGGCAGCGATTCCAGAAAGCCGCTGAATTTTGCGGAAGTCACATTAATTTTAGACAATACGGATGGGCGTGTCCCTCTTGATTACAGCGAAGTCAGCGTAACAAGAAGGGTTTTTCGCAGTGGCGAAAGTGCTTATCTATTGAACAAGCAAAATTGCCGGCTGAAAGACATCACGGATCTGTTTATGGATTCGGGGCTTGGCAAAGAAGCGTTCTCGATCATTTCGCAGGGGCGTGTGGACGAGATACTGAATTCGAAGGCAGAAGAGCGCCGATCGATTTTCGAAGAAGCTGCCGGCGTTCTAAAATACAAGCAGCGCAAGAAAAAAGCGGAAGTGAAACTAAACGAAACCGATGAAAACTTAAGCCGTGTGCTTGATATCCTGCACGAATTGGACGGCCGGATGGAGCCGCTTCAAATTCAGGCTTCTACAGCCCGTGATTATTTGGATATGAACGAACAGTTGAAGGATGCCGACATCGCTTTACTGGCCTATGATGCGGGTAACCTGCAGCAGGAATTGGATCAGCTGACACATGACGCTGCCGCCCATTCTGAAAAAGAACAGCAATTGTCAGCGGCCATCAACAAGAAGGAACAGGCGGTAGGCGGCATTCGCCGCACTCTTGCTGGTTTGGATAATAAAATAGACCAGGCGCAAAATGCCCTGGTGGAAGCCAGCGCTGAGACAGAAAAATGGCAAGGCCGCAAGTTGCTGATGTCCGAGAAAAAAAGCAATGCGCATCGCCAAGCCCAGCAGCTGCAGGACAATCTCGATGCAGAGAAACTGGAAAACGATTTTTTGATGCAAAAGCACAGCGAACAGCTGGCTTTGCTGGAAGAACGCAAAGCGGAGCAGCGGGCGATCAGGACAGCCATCAAAAGTCTGGAAGAGCAGCTCAACCGGACGCCAGCTGACATCGATAACGAAATTGAAAATGGCAAATCGGTTTATATCGATTTGATGAACGAACAGGCAACAGTCAAAAATGAACTGAAAAATATCGACTTGCAGGCACAGCAATTGTCAGAGTCTACCGGACGCATTGTGTCGCAGCGGACAGACTTTACAGCCGAGCTGACTAAGTTGGAGAAGGAAAAAGTGCAGGCGGAAGGCAACGTTCAGGAAATCCGTACGCTCCTGGAAGACAAGCGTCAGCAATACAAAGACAATGAAACTTCCTACCAGCTCCAAAAGCAGGCGTTCGACCAGAAGCAATCCATGCTGTTCCAGGCCTACCAGTCACAAAAACAGTTAAGTGCACGGATTGACACGCTGCAGGAATTAGAAGCCGATTTTTCAGGCTTTTTCCAGGGCGTCCGTGAAGTGTTAGTGGCACGTGAAAAAGGCCATTTATCGGGAATCCGGGGAGCCGTCGCTGAGATTGCCCAGGTAGAGAAAAATTACGCCAAAGCGATCGAAACGGCTTTAGGTGCTTCCAGCCAGCACATCGTTACAGAAAACGAACAGCATGCCCGGGAAGCGATTGATTTCCTGCGCAAAAAAAGAGCGGGCCGCTCTACATTCCTGCCAATGACTGTCATGAAGGCTCGAAAAATACCAGACCATACCTTAGCTGCCATAAGTGAACATCCTTCTTATATTAATATGGCATTTGAATTGGTCCAATACGATCCGCAATACGCGATGATCATAGAAAATCTATTGGGCAATGTCATTATTGCCGAAGACCTAAAAGGCGCGACGGCCATCGCAAAAACAACAGGCAATCGGTTCCGTGTCGTAACGCTCGAGGGCGATATCGTCAATGCCGGAGGATCGATGACCGGCGGCGCCAATAAAACACAAGCTTCTTTCTTTTCCCGGAAAGCTGAGCTTGAGCAATTGCTTGTGCAAGCAGGAGAATTGGAAGAAACGATTTTAAATGCTGAAAAAACAGTTCAGAAAGAACAAGCCGAAGTTAAAGCCGCTGAAGAAGCTATTCAGATCCTGCGGACCGAGGGTGAAAAATACCGGGATATGGAAGCGGAAAGCTCTATTATTCTGCGTGAAATCGAAGCGGTGCTTAAGACCACCTTAGAGCGTTTCCAGCTTTTCGAAGCTGAACAGCGCAACAAAGCATACGATTTAACGGCCATCACCGGGCGAAAAGAAACAGCCTCTGCGCGACTCGAAAGCATCGTTGGCGAATTGGACGCCATTACAGCGAAAATCGACGAGTTGACTTTGTTCAAGCAGCAAAATGAATCGGCACGCGATCAGGTGCTTGAGAAATTGGCAGAGCAGAAGTCGCTCCATGCTGTGACGAAAGAACGAGTCATCCAATTGACAGCAAGTGAAGCCGAACTTTTTGAACGTTTGGAAAAAAGCACCCGAAAGCTGCAGGAGCATCAAAAAGAATTAGAGTGGATCCAGTCAGAAGAAGCGGCGAAAGTCTATTCGGACGAAGAAATTCTACAGGAAATCCAGTCTTGGTCAACGAAAAAAGTGCAGATGCTGGAAACAGTCGAACAGACGAAAGAACAGCGTGCGGCACAGCAAAGCGGATTGAACGGACTCGAAGAAGATCTGAAAGAGCAACAGCGCATCTATAAAGGATACGTAGAAGCGGTTCGGATATGTGAAGTCAAATCCACACGCCTGGAAGTTCAAATCCAAAGCTTGGTATCGCAACTCGAAACCGGCTACCAGCTGACACTCGAGCAAGCCAAACAGTTTGATATGGTGGATGAGGAAGCGGCTGTCCGCAGAAAAGTCAAGCTGCTGAAGCAGTCTATCGAGGAATTAGGTCCGGTCCATATTGGAGCTATCGAGGAGTTTGACCATGTATCCGATCGCCATGCCTTTTTAACCGAACAGCGCAATGATTTGAATGAAGCAAAAGAAACGTTGCGGACCTTGATTCGGGAAATGGACGGAGAAATGACCAGCCGTTTCGATGATACTTTCCATGCAATCCGAAAGCAATTCCAGCTTTCATTTAAAGAGTTGTTTGGTGGAGGTTCGGCTGACCTGGTGCTGACCGATCCAAAGGATATGCTGCGGACTGGTGTGGAAATTATCGCCCAGCCGCCCGGCAAAAAGCTGCAGAACCTGAGCCTGTTGTCAGGCGGAGAACGTGCACTGACCGCCATCGCGTTATTGTTTGCGATTTTGAATGTGCGCCCTGTGCCGTTTTGTGTACTGGACGAAGTCGAGGCAGCGCTTGATGAATCGAATGTCGTGCGTTACAGTCAATACTTGAAGAAGTTCAGTGAAGACACCCAATTTATCGTGATCACCCACCGCAAAGGAACGATGGAAGGCGCGGATGTTCTGTATGGCATTACGATGCAGGAATCGGGGATTTCAAAATTGGTTTCAGTTAAACTGGAAGAAAAAATTTAACAGAGGAGTGGTCACGTGAGTTTCTTTAAAAAATTAAAAGATAAATTTGCTGGAAACACCGAGGCTGAAGAGTCAACTGAAAAATATAAAGAAGGATTAACCAAAACCCGCACAGGCTTTACGTCAAAGATCAATGATCTGGTTGCGAAATACCGCAAAGTCGACGAAGATTTTTTCGAGGAATTGGAAGAAATCCTGCTGCAGGCAGATGTCGGTTTTGAAACGGTCATTGAACTGATGGATGAACTGCGCTATGAAGTGCAGCGTAAAAATGTCAGAGACACATCCAACGTCCAGTCTGTCATTTCAGAAAAACTGGTGGATATCTACCAGGCTGGTGAAGCCGAAACGAATGAAATCAATTTCGTTGACGGATTGACGGTTATTTTAGTGGTAGGCGTCAATGGTGTCGGCAAAACCACGACCATCGGCAAATTGGCTCATCGCTTCAAAAATGAAGGCAAAACCGTTATGCTGGCTGCCGGAGATACGTTCCGTGCCGGTGCAATCGAACAGCTGGATGTTTGGGGTCAGCGCGTAGGCGTCGATGTCATCAAACAAAGTGAAGGTTCAGATCCGGCTGCGGTCATGTATGACGCTGTCCGTTCAGCCAAATCCCGCGGAGTGGATGTATTGATCTGCGATACGGCAGGGCGCTTGCAGAACAAAGTCAATTTGATGAATGAACTCCAGAAAGTGCACCGCGTCATTTCACGTGAAATTCCGGGGGCGCCTCACGAAGTGCTGCTGACTCTTGATGCGACGACTGGGCAAAATGCCATGATTCAAGCACAGACATTTAAAGAAGTCACAGATGTCACAGGCATCGTCCTGACAAAACTGGATGGAACGGCAAAAGGCGGAATTGTTTTGGCCATCCGCAATAAGCTGAAGATTCCAGTGAAATACGTGGGACTCGGTGAAAAACTGGATGACTTGCAACCGTTCGATGCGCAAAAATACGTCTATGGTTTGTTTGCTGAAGGATTGGATAAAGAACAGCAGTTGGAAGATGCAGAAGCAGACAAGTAAAACTACTTGACAGCTTCAGCGATTTTCAGTATTCTAAGCAGTAGAATGAGTGGGGTGAGCGTCAATGATGGGATTGGAAAAAACAACACGCATGAATTACTTGTTTGATTTCTATCAGGAGCTACTGACACCTAAACAGCGGAGCTATATGATGCTGTATTATTTAGATGACCATTCACTGGGCGAAATTGCGGAAGAATACGGCATCACCCGTCAGGCGGTCTATGACAATATCCGTCGGACGGAAGCGATGCTGGAAGAATATGAACGCAAATTGCAGCTGTTCGAGAAATTTCAGAAACGGCAGCAATTGGTTTCGTCATTTGAAAAACAGCCATTCACAGAAGAGCGCGTCCAGCAATTTTTGGGCGAACTGAAGGAATGGGACTAGGAGGCGGAAAGAATGGCATTTGAAGGATTATCCGAACGCCTGCAAGGCACCATGACAAAGATCAAGGGCAAAGGAAAAGTCAATGAAGCTGACGTTAAGGAAATGATGCGTGAAGTACGCTTTGCCTTAATCGAAGCGGATGTCAACTTAAAAGTCGTCAAGGAATTCGTCAAGAAAGTCAGCGAACGGGCAATCGGCCAGGATGTCATGGACAGCCTGACTCCGGGCCAGCAGGTCGTCAAAATCGTAAAAGATGAGCTGACCGAATTGATGGGCGGCGAAGAGCGGAAAATCGAGTTTTCATCGAAACAGCCGACTGTTATTATGATGGTTGGTCTGCAGGGGGCGGGTAAAACGACCACTTCCGGAAAACTCGCCAATCTGCTGCGCAGAAAACACAACCGCAAGCCGTTATTGGTAGCGGCCGACGTCTATCGTCCGGCAGCCATCCAGCAGCTTGAAACAATCGGCAAGCAATTGTCACTGCCCGTTTTCTCCAAAGGGACAGATATGTCTCCAGTGGAAATTGCACGGCAGGCAATTGAACACGCAAAAACCGAACATTTGGATACCGTCATCATCGATACGGCAGGCCGCCTGCATGTTGATGAGGCTTTGATGCAGGAATTGAAGGACATCCGTGCGCTTAAAGAGCCGGATGAGATCTTCCTGGTGGTCGATTCCATGACCGGTCAGGATGCGGTAAACGTTGCTCAGAACTTCGACGCAGCAATCGGCATCACCGGCGTCGTTCTGACAAAGCTTGATGGCGATACACGAGGCGGTGCGGCGTTGTCGATCCGTACCGTTACCCAAAAACCGATTAAATTTGTCGGGATGGGCGAAAAAATGGACGCACTTGAAGCTTTCCATCCGGAACGCATGGCGTCACGCATTCTTGGCATGGGCGATATGCTGTCGCTGATTGAAAAAGCGCAGTCGAGCGTCGATGAAGAAAAAGCGAAGGAACTGGAAGAAAAATTCAGAACTTCGACTTTTACGTTTGATGATTTTCTTGAACAAATGTCGCAGGTCAAACAAATGGGACCATTGGATGAAATTCTAAAAATGCTTCCAGGCGCCAATAAAATCAAAGGGCTTGAAAACGCAAAAGTGGATGAAGGCCAAATGGACCGTGTTGAAGCCATTATCTATTCCATGACGAAAAAAGAGAAAACCACGCCTGAAATCATCAATGCAAACCGCAAAAAACGGATTGCAAAAGGTTCAGGAACGACGATTCAGGATGTCAACCGGCTCTTGAAACAGTTTGAAGACATGAAGAAAATGATGAAGCAAATGTCTGGCATGAACACAAAAAAAGGCAAAAAGAAAATGGGAATGCCAGGCCTGGACTCACTTTTCAAGTAAAATTTTAAGGTGTTAAGAAAAAATACTTTACAAACTATTTAAAGCTTGCTAATATAATATCTTGTGTGAAACTATTCGGAGGTGCTTTAAGAAATGGCAGTAAAAATTCGCTTGAAACGTATGGGAGCTAAAAAATCTCCTTTTTACCGTATTGTAGTAGCTGACTCACGTGCTCCACGTGACGGCCGTCAAATCCAGACAGTAGGTACTTACAACCCGCTGACAGTTCCAGCTGAAGTTAAAATCGACGAAGAACTAGTGTTGAAATGGCTTCATGATGGTGCAAAACCATCTGACACTGTACGCAACTTGTTTTCTCAAAAAGGCATTATGGAGAAATTCCATAACGAAAAACTAAACAAGTAAGGGAGATTTTCTTATGAAGCAGCTGATTGAGACCATTGTCAAACCGTTAGTTGATTATCCGGAAGAAGTTCGTGTCGAAACCGACGAAAACGCAAGCCGAATTGTCTACAAGCTTTCTGTGCATCCTGAGGATACAGGGAAAGTGATCGGGAAACAGGGACGTGTAGCGAAAGCTGTCCGTTCAATTGTGTACTCAGCAGCAGGCGGTTATCATAAGAAAAAAACTTATCTCGATATTGTCGATTAAGAAAGAAGGAGGAGCCTAGGTTCCTTCTTTTTTTTTCAGAAAAATAGCAGTGGAAGGATGTTTTTTTGTGCAATGGTTTAATGTAGGGAAAATTGTTAATACTCATGGAATCCGCGGGGAAGTGCGTGTGTTGTCGCGTACCGACTTTCCAGAAGAACGATTTGCGGTAGGTGCGAAGCTTGGCCTTTTCACGCCGGATGCCAAAAAACCGATCATGGTCAAAATTGCCAGCCATCGTCAGCATAAAAACTTTGAGTTGCTGACTTTTGAAGGCTACCCGAACATCAATGACGTGGAAGCGTTCAAAGAGTCTTATTTGAAAATTGCTGAACATGATTTGACTGAACTGGAGGACAATGCGTTCTACCATCACGAGATTCTTGGGTGCACAGTTTTTTCAACCGAAGGGCAGGAACTCGGAACCATCAGTGAAATTTTGGAGACGGGCGCCAACGATGTTTGGGAAGTGACACCGAAAACAGGGAAGAAGCATTACATCCCGTATATTGAAGACATCGTCAAAGAAATCGACATTGATGAAAAGAAAGTGGTCATCGAAGTGATGGAAGGCTTGTTGTCCTGATGAACATAAATGTCTTATCGTTGTTTCCTCCTATGTTTGAAGGGGTCTTCCAACATTCGATCATGAAAAAAGCACAGGAAAAAGGTGCAGTCAGTTTGAACGTTGTAGACATCCGGGAATTTGCCGACAACAAACGGCAAGTAGATGATTATCCATTTGGCGGAGGCGCCGGCATGGTGCTAAAACCGGAACCAATCTTCAATGCCGTAGAAAGCCTGACCCCAGACAGCAAGCGGCGCGTCATTTTAATGTGTCCACAAGGCGAGCGCTTTACGCAGGAAAAAGCCGAAGAGCTGGCTGGCGAGCAGGAACTGGTGTTTATCTGCGGCCATTACGAAGGCTACGACGAACGGATCCGGGAGCATTTGGTGACAGATGAGATTTCCATTGGAGATTTCGTGCTGACCGGTGGAGAGCTGGCAGCCATGACCGTCATTGACAGTGTCGTCAGACTGCTTCCAGGGGTGCTTGGCAACGCCGATTCCCCTGTTCGCGACTCTTTCTCCACAGGGTTCCTGGAACATCCCCAATACACGCGTCCAGCTGATTTTAGAGGCTGGAAGGTGCCGGACGTCCTGACTTCCGGCAATCACGGGAAAGTTGATGAATGGCGCGAGGAACAAACATTAAAACGGACGCTGGAGCGGCGGCCGGACCTGCTTGATAAAATTGACTTGAGCGATAAACAGAAAAAAACGATTGATAAATTGAAAGAACAAAAATAGAATGCAAGTTGCTCTTGCGCACACAACGGATCAATGGTATTATGGACACTGTACTTTTATGTGAAGTACAGGATCACGATGTTCCGCTGCAACAGTCTATTTGTGTGCAAGAGCGTCTGTAGAAGGAGAGAAAAATAATGCAAAACATTATTACAGAAATCACTAAAGAACAGCTTCGTACGGATCTTCCAACGTTCCGTCCTGGAGATACTGTCCGCGTCCACGTTAAAGTTGTCGAGGGTACACGCGAACGTATTCAGGTATACGAAGGAGTCGTAATCAGCCGTCGCGGAGGCGGAATCAGTGAATCATTCACTGTTCGCAAAATCTCTTACGGTGTTGGTGTTGAGCGTACATTCCCTGTACACACGCCAAAAATTGCACAGCTTGAAATTACCCGTCGCGGTAAAGTACGTCGTGCGAAATTGTACTACTTGCGTGACCTACGCGGTAAAGCAGCTCGTATCAAAGAAATTCGATAAGATCGCATGAATGAAAGAGGGCGCTTGCGCCCTCTTTCTTTTTGCTAAAAAGTTTGATTCCTTGTACAATTAAGCCAGTAAGCATGGGGAGGAACACGCATGGAGACTGAAGTGAAGAAGAAGAATGAAGTGTGGGAATGGTCTAAAGCTCTATTGATCGCCTTCGGTTTGGCTGCAATTATCCGTTTCTTTTTATTCACGCCGATTGTCGTTGATGGAGAGTCGATGATGCCGACTTTGGAACATGGGGACCGCATGATCGTTAACAAGATCGGTTATTCAGTCGGAGAACCTGACCGTTTTGACATCATCGTTTTCCATGCGCCGGAAGAAAAAGATTATATTAAGCGCATAATTGGATTGCCGGGTGATCATATAGCCTACGAAGACGATCAGTTATATATAAATGGAGAAGCAGTGGAAGAACCTTATCTGGATATTTATAAGCAAGGAATTACCGGTACGCTGACAGAGGATTTTGTTCTGGAGGATGTTACCGGCGAAAGCATCATACCCGAAGGCTCTGTATTTGTCATGGGCGATAATCGCCGTGCAAGCAAAGACAGCCGCCATATCGGATTGGTCCCGACCGACGAAGTGATCGGGGACACAAGTCTCGTTTTCTGGCCGTTGCCTGAAGCGGGAATTGTAAAATAAGGAGTGGTTTTATGACGATACAATGGTTTCCTGGACATATGGCAAAAGCACGGAGGCAAGTTACCGAAAAACTGAAATTGGTGGATATTATTTTTGAACTTGTTGATGCCAGGTTGCCTTTATCTTCACGAAATCCGATGATCGATCAAGTGATTCAGCAAAAACCGCGTCTCATTATTTTGAACAAAATGGACATGGCAGATGAAGTTGAAACGAAAAAATGGATTCGTTATTTTGAGGATCAAGGTACCCGTGCAGTAGCTATCAATTCACTTGAAGGCAGAGGGCTGCAGCTCGTGACTAAGGCATCGAAAGAAATACTGGAAGAAAAGTGGAACCGGATGATTGCCAAAGGCATCAAACCCAGAGCCATCCGCGCCATGATTGTCGGCATACCAAACGTTGGAAAGTCGACCCTCATCAACCGCTTGTCGAAAAAGAGCCTGGCCAAGACCGGAAATATGCCAGGTGTTACAAAAGCACAGCAATGGATCAAAGTCGGCAAAGAAATTGAATTGTTGGATACGCCAGGTATCTTATGGCCGAAGTTTGAAGACCCGGAGACTGGTTTGAAATTAGCCGTTACAGGAGCGATCAAAGATTCGGTCATCCAAATGCAGGAACTGGCTATCTATTCCTTGAAATTCCTGGAAGAACGCTATCCGGAACGCATGATGGAGCGCTATGGCATTGATCATGTCGACGAAGAAATCGTCAATACTTTTGACCATATCGGCAAAAAGCGCGGCTGTTATGACCAGCATGGCGATGTCGATTACGAAACAACCGCTGAAGTGATTGTCCGTGATATTCGGAACCAGTACCTTGGCAAAGTGACGTTCGACTACAGAGATGAAATGATTGAAGCAGAAGAGGCGTGATAGTTTGCCCTATCTGATGAAAAGCTGTTCCTCGATTTCGAGGAACAGCTTTTTTTGGTATGATGGAAAGCGAATCAACCCGTTGCTAAAATTACTGGTTCAATCAAAGACTGCTGCTCCGAGTAGTGGTGAGTCCTTTTTATAAAATCTTTGCTGATGCATAGCCATAGAATACACAAACCTGTTTAAAAGAATTCCTTAAGAAAGAAGTTGAAGAGATGCAAAAAACGTCTGAAATAAAAGAGAAACTGGATGGAGTGACGGAATGGCAGCCGTGGATGGAGGAGCTTCAAAGCGATCCACGGAAAAGCGTCCAGGTTTTATTGGCCTCTTGGCAGCGCAAACGGGAGCAACGCGGCAAGTTATTGATGAACCATGGCTTGAAGCTGCAGTTTGATGCCGCATTCAGAAGTGGTGAACGTGATTTGGTGGCAGGCATCGATGAAGCGGGACGCGGCCCTCTAGCAGGCCCTGTCGTTACCGCTGCTGTGATCTTGCCGGAAGATTGTTCGAGCCTGGTTGGTTTGGACGACTCAAAGCAGCTAAGCAAAGCCAAGCGCGATCAGTTTGCCGAAATCATCAAGAGGATTGCCGTTAGCTATGCAGTCCATGTTCAGCCGCCCAAAGAGATTGACCGGATCAATATCTATCAGGCGACAAAAAGCTCAATGACCGAAGCGGCTCTAGCCTTAACGCCACAGCCTGCCGTCGTGCTGGCTGATGCCATGATGCTGGATGTGCCGATGCCGTGTGAATCCATTATCAAAGGGGATGCCAAGAGCCTGAGCATTGCAGCAGCCTCGATATTGGCTAAGACGGGAAGAGACGCCCTCATGGCTGAGTATGCCACTGAATACCCGCAATACGGGTTTGACAAGCATGCGGGCTATGGCACAAAGGAGCATGTTGCAGCGCTGGAAAAATACGGCCCTTGTGAAATCCACCGGACAACATTCGAACCGGTCAAATCTCTTTTGACGCAAAATTCACTGTTTTAAGCAGGTTAAGTTTTGGCAGAACTGCTAACAACGGTGGACATTTTATGACAACTTTAATACAATGGTAAAGGTAATAAAATTACGATAGAGATGTTTGATTGGAGGATGACAGATGAATATCCATGAATATCAAGGAAAAGAACTCCTCAGACAATACGGCGTAGCAGTTTCTTACGGCACGGTTGCTTTTTCTCCGGAAGAAGCAGTAAAGGCAGCTAAAGAACTGAGTACGGATATTGTCGTGGTAAAAGCACAAATCCACGCAGGTGGACGAGGCAAAGCCGGCGGTGTTAAAATCGCTAAAAACCTGGATGAAGTCCGTACATACGCGAAGGAACTTTTAGGTAAAGTTCTTGTGACTCACCAGACAGGTCCAGAAGGCAAAGAAATCAAACGCCTGTTGATCGAAGAAGGATCTGACATCAAGAAGGAATATTATGTCGGATTGGTGCTTGACCGCCAAACTTCACGCGTCACTCTTATGGGTTCTGAAGAAGGCGGAGTTGATATCGAGGAAGTTTCTGAGAACACTCCTGAAAAAATCTTCAAGGAAATTATCGATCCAGTGATCGGTCTGACTGGTTTCCAGGCACGCCGCATGGCTTTCAACATGAACATTCCGCCTAAGCTTGTAAACAAAGCAGCGAAATTCATGCTTGGCCTTTACACTGTATTCATCGAAAAAGATGCTTCAATCGTTGAAATCAATCCGTTGGTAGAAACTGGCGACGGCAATATTCTGGCGCTTGATGCAAAATTCGATTTCGATGAAAATGCTCTATACCGCCACAAAGACATTGTGGAACTTCGTGATTTCGACGAAGAGGATGCAAAAGAAATTGAAGCTTCCAAGTATGACTTGAGCTATATTTCTTTGGATGGGAACATCGGCTGTATGGTTAACGGCGCCGGACTTGCTATGGCAACGATGGATACGATCAACTATTACGGCGGAACACCCGCTAACTTCCTTGACGTTGGGGGCGGTGCTACCGCTGAGAAAGTAACGGAAGCTTTCAAGATCATTCTTTCTGATAAGAATGTAAAAGGAATCTTCGTTAACATTTTCGGCGGTATCATGAAGTGTGACATCATTGCGGAAGGCGTAATCCAGGCAGCAAAAGAAGTAAGCCTCGATGTACCGCTTGTAGTCCGTCTTGAAGGAACCAATGTAGAAATCGGTAAAAAACTGCTTAATGAATCAGGTCTTAATATTGTGGCTGCCGGTACAATGGCAGACGGCGCTAAACAGATCGTAGAACTTGTAGGCTAAAGAAGGGCAGGGACAAAAATGAGTGTATACATTAACAAAGACACAAAAGTGCTTGTACAGGGAATTACAGGGTCAACTGCCCTGTTCCATACAAAGCAAATGCTTGAATACGGAACGAAAATCGTTGCGGGTGTAACACCAGGTAAAGGCGGAACTGAAGCTGAAGGCGTACCTGTCTTCAATACTGTGGAAGATGCAGTAAAAGCTACAGGAGCAAACGTATCTGTAATTTACGTACCGGCACCTTTCGCAGCTGACGCAATTCTTGAAGCTGTTGAAGCTGAGCTCGACATGGCGATCTGCATCACTGAGCACATTCCTGTATTGGACATGGTCAAAGTGAAGCGTTACATGGAAGGCAAGAAAACACGTCTTGTTGGACCAAACTGCCCGGGCGTAATCACTCCGGATGAATGCAAAATCGGCATCATGCCTGGATACATTCATAAAAAAGGACACGTAGGCGTTGTTTCACGTTCTGGTACATTGACGTATGAAGCAACTCACCAATTGTCTGAAGAGGGAATTGGCCAGTCGACAGCTGTCGGCATCGGTGGAGACCCAGTAAACGGCACAAACTTTATCGACGTTTTGAAGGAATTCAACGAAGATGAAGATACTTACGCAGTCGTTATGATCGGTGAAATCGGCGGAACAGCTGAAGAAGAAGCTGCTGAGTGGGTTAAAGCCAACATGACTAAACCTGTAGTAGGATTTATCGGTGGACAAACTGCACCTGAAGGAAAACGTATGGGCCATGCCGGTGCGATTATTTCTGGAGGTAAAGGAACAGCTGCTGATAAAATCAAAGCAATGAACGAAGCGGGCATCGAAGTTGCAGACACTCCATCTGTTATCGGAGAAACTTTGATCAAAGTCATCAGAGAAAAAGGGTTATACGACAAGTGTAAAACCCATTAATACAGAAAAAGGCTCAAAACGTTGGCAACACAGCGTTTTGAGCTTTTTCTTTTTATTAATATCCATTCACTCGTACAAAGATTGAAATTTTATAAGCATTAACGAATTAACCTACGGAAAATCCTCCGGTTAAGATTAAAAACAGATCCATAGCAAACCACATGCCAAATGCTATATAAAACAAGAAGATGAAAACATTTAATTTGTTAAAGCCCTTTTTGCTAAGTAAAATCACAAGGTATAAAAATAGCGTTATGTATAGCGGGTGTTCCCAGTAACCGGCGTGCAAAGAATATTTATAGACCAAATAAGCAGCTGACATGAACCAAAGTATGGTCGTGACAAAGCGTATTTTTTGTAAAGGTTTCATTGTGTGAACCACCTTTCAAGGAGGAGAAGAGACAGGAGAAGCCGAATGTGTTGCTGACTGTTTAATGCAGGGTTTGAGAATAAAAAACGAGTTTAAAATAGTCAATTCTCTCTGCATTTAAGTGGGATTATTCATATTTAGCTTAGCATTTATCAGGATGAAATGATGCTGGAAAATAGAAGTATCTAAATAAGCAGCGTGACATTAATTTTGTCAAAAGTTGAGTCTGCTGTTTATCAAGTATGGACACAAGCCTTTTTTACGGCATGGAATATATACGAAGCGCGTCAAACTATTCCGGGTTTACGCCACGAGCAAAACCCATTACTATAAAGAAGAGCTGTGTCTTAGCTGATGGGGCTTTTTTGTATTATAAAAATAGAACAGGAGGAACAAAATGAACAAAGAATTTACGGAGCGCTTGTTGGCGCTGCATTACGTCTATCCAAAAAGTTTGCAAAAGTTGCTGCCGCTGCTCGCTGAAGATCCCGATCTGACAAAGCTTGAACGGAAAACCCCGTATGAATTAATGATGCTGTTGAATATCCAAATGGATCAAGCAGCCAAACTGAAAGCCTCTTATCAACAATCCCTGACGATCCCCTTAAGTGAAACCTACAAAAAGCATAAGATACTCCCCATATCTTATCAGCATCCCCAATATCCTGGAAGCCTGCTGGAACTGTTTGATCCACCCGCAATTCTTTACGCCAAAGGCGACGCCGCTCTACTTAAAGAACCCAAAAAAGTAGCCATTATCGGCTCTCGCAAAGCTTCGCCCTATAGCCAAAAAGCTCTGCAAAAGATTGTTCCGCCGCTGGTTGAACACGGGTTTGTCATTGTCAGCGGGTTGGCAAGAGGAGCGGATGCCATGGCTCATCAAAAAGCGATTGATTTGGGCGGCCGGACAATCGCAGTTACCGGCAGCGGTTTTCTGCATCCTTACCCGAAAGAAAATGCAGCCTTAAACCATTTAATAGAAGAAAAACATTTGGTTTTGACGGAATATCCGCCATATATGGAGCCGCGCAAATGGAACTTTCCGATGAGAAACCGCATTATCAGTGGTTTGTCCAGAGGCATCATTGTGACAGAAGCTCTTGTAAAAAGCGGAACCTTAAGTACGATCGAGCATGCATTGGACCATGGAAAGGATATTTTTGCGGTTCCCGGCGATATCGGTTCTCCCTTATCTGAAGGACCCCATAAATTAATTTTAGAAGGGGCAAAACCGGTATGGAATGGCTGGCAAGTGCTAGAAGAATACCAGCAAATGACAGCTGAAAAAAGATGAAAAAAATGAAAAGCCTTGCATTAAGCCAAAATCTGTTATACATTTTGCAACAGGTAATTCTTTTAAGCAGTTTTGAGAAACCTCTATGAGGAGGAAATAGTTATGGCGGATTTTTTAGTGATTGTTGAGTCGCCTGCAAAGGCTAAGACAATCGAACGGTATTTGGGCAAGAAATATAAAGTCCGTGCTTCACTTGGACATTTACGCGATTTGCCCCGGAGTCAAATGGGTGTGGACGTGGAAAACAATTATGAACCTCGATATATTACGATAAGAGGCAAAGGCCCGATATTACAGGATCTTAAAAAAGAAGCGAAAAAAGCGAAGAAAGTCTTTCTCGCAGCTGACCCCGACAGAGAAGGGGAAGCGATTGCATGGCATTTGGCCACCGCACTCGGAATTGACCAAACTTCGGATTGCCGTGTGGTCTTTAATGAAATTACTAAAGATGCCATTAAAGAATCGTTCAAACACCCGCGCAAAATTGATATGGATCTGGTCGATGCACAACAGGCACGCCGGATTTTGGATCGTCTCGTCGGCTACAGCATCAGTCCGTTGCTTTGGAAAAAAGTGAAAAAAGGATTATCTGCTGGGCGCGTACAATCTGTAGCTCTTCGGCTGGTCATTGATCGGGAAAATGAAATTAAAAGCTTTGAACCGGAAGAATACTGGTCCATTACGGGAGAGTTTGAAAAAGCCAAGAAGCAATTCGAAGCACAATTCTACGGCAATACAAAAGAAAAAATGAAACTGAACAACGAAGCAGATGTCAAAGCTGTCATGGCTTCGATGAAAGGCAAAGACTTTACAGTAAACCGCGTGGTGAAAAAAGAGAGAAAAAGAAATCCATCCCCTTCTTTTACAACCTCTTCACTCCAGCAGGAAGCAGCCCGCAAATTAAACTTCCGAGCCAAAAAGACAATGATGCTTGCGCAGCAATTGTATGAAGGTATTGCAGTCGGAAAAGAAGGCATTACCGGTTTGATTACTTACATGCGAACGGATTCTACACGTATCTCGGATACGGCGAAAAAGGATACGATCGATTTTATCGTTGAAAACTACGGCGAGCAATACGTCACGCAAAAAGCGGCTGCCAAGCAGTCAGCAAAATCACAGGATGCCCACGAAGCGGTGCGTCCGACGAGTGTAATGCGGACTCCGGAATCGATGAAGAGCATCCTGTCCCGGGATCTTCACCGTTTGTATAAACTGATTTGGGATCGTTTTGTTGCCAGCCAGATGGCGCCAGCAGTTTTGGATACCGTTATGGCGGAACTGCAGAACGGTGAAGCGGTATTCCGCGCAAACGGTTCACAAGTTAAATTTCCTGGTTTCATGAAACTTTACATTGAAGGTACAGACGATCAAAAAGAAGAAAAAGATAATATTTTGCCGGAAATGGCTGAAGGCGACATCGTGAAAGCGGTTGAAGTTACGCCTAATCAGCATTTTACGCAGCCGCCTCCACGTTTTACAGAGGCTCGTTTGGTACGGACACTCGAAGAACTTGGAATAGGACGTCCGTCAACCTATGCACCAACACTGGATACCATCCAGAAGCGCGGATACGTAACGCTGGATGCTAAAAGATTTATTCCGACCGAATTGGGTGAGATTGTCCATCAGCTGGTACTCGAATTTTTCCCTGATATTCTGAATATCGAATTCACCGCTAAAATGGAGCACGATCTGGATACCGTCGAAGAAGGCGAAATCGATTGGCGTTCGATCATCAATGCATTTTATCTGGAATTTGAGAAAAATGTTGAAGTGGCAGAAGAAGAAATGGAAAAAGTACAGATCAAAGATGAGCCCGTAGGCGAAGATTGTGAATTATGCGGTTCGCCGCTGGTCTACAAGCTTGGACGATACGGTAAATTTATGGCCTGCAGCAATTTTCCGGAATGCCGCAATACAAAAGCCATCGTCAAGCATATTGGCGTTAAATGCCCGACATGCAAAGAAGGCGAGATTGTTGAAAGAAAAAGCAAAAAACGCCGTATTTTCTATGGCTGTGAACGCTATCCGGAATGTGAATTCGTATCATGGGACAAACCGATCGAACGGCCATGTCCAAAATGCAACGAACTGCTGGTAGAGAAAAAAGTGAAAAAAGGCGTTCAAATCAATTGCACAAGCTGTGATTACAAAGAAGAAGTTCAATAATAATTATAGAGGTGTTTTAAAATGACGAAATTTGTAAACGTAATTGGAGCAGGATTGGCTGGCAGTGAAGCAGCGTGGCAAATCGCAAAACGAGGAGTTAATGTCCGTTTATACGAGATGCGCCCGGTAAAGCAGACACCAGCCCATCATACTGACAAATTTGCAGAGTTGGTTTGCAGCAACTCGCTGCGCGCCAATTCCTTGACCAACGCAGTCGGTGTAATCAAAGAGGAAATGCGCAAACTGGACTCGGTAATTATCGAGTCGGCTGACCGGGCGTCTGTGCCCGCCGGTGGAGCGCTTGCAGTTGATCGCCATGAATTTGCAGGTGCAGTAACTGACAAAGTCAGAAACCATCCGCTTGTCGAAGTGATCAATGAAGAAGTGACTGAAATTCCAGAGGGCATCACGATTATTGCTACTGGCCCCCTTACCTCTCCAGCACTGGCTGAAAAGATTCGTAAATTGACAGGCGAAGAATATTTGTATTTTTACGATGCGGCAGCACCGATTGTTGAAAAAGACAGCATTGATATGGACAAGGTCTACTTGAAATCCCGCTACGACAAAGGGGAAGCGGCTTACTTGAACTGCCCGATGACGGAAGAAGAGTTCAAGCGTTTCCATACAGCGCTTGTCGAAGCGGAAGTTGTGCCATTGAAAGAATTTGAAAAAGAAATTTATTTTGAAGGCTGTATGCCGGTGGAAGTTATGGCCTCGAGAGGTGAGAAAACCCTGACTTTTGGACCGATGAAGCCGGTAGGGCTGGAAGATCCGAAAACAGGCAAAATTCCTTACGCCGTTGTTCAGCTTCGCCAAGACGATGCAGCTGGAACGCTTTACAATATAGTCGGGTTCCAGACGCACCTGAAATGGGGACCTCAAAAAGAAGTGCTTAAATTGATCCCTGGACTAGAGAATGTGGAAATTGTGCGCTATGGTGTCATGCACCGCAATACATTTATCAATTCACCGCGTGTCTTGAAGCCGACTTATCAATTGAAAGCTGACGAAAACATCTTCTTTGCCGGCCAAATGACTGGTGTAGAAGGTTACGTTGAATCCGCTGGCAGCGGTTTATTAGCAGGCATCAATGCCGCAAAATTGGTACTGGGTGAAGAGTTGTTAGTGTTCCCTGCTGAAACGGCTCTAGGCAGCATGGCCCGTTACATCACGGAGGCGGACAGCAAAAACTTCCAGCCGATGAATGTTAACTTTGGATTGTTTCCGGATCTGGGCGAACGGATCCGTTCAAAACAGGAGCGTGCAGAAAAACACGCAGACCGGGCATTAGCTTCAATTCAAAATTATATGAATACAGTGACTGTTTAATTGATAAAAGCCTCTAAATGTTGTTATAATTTAGAGGCTTTTGTATTTGGTGAAAGGTGGAGCATAGATGGAGAAAGAGAAGATGCTTGAATCTTTTATGACGTATATTCAACTCGAGAAAAATTATTCTGAACACACCGTCCACCATTATGCGTATGATTTGGCGGATTTTTTTCTGTTTCTGAATGCAGAAGGCGTGCCTAATATCAGAGAAGTCGAATATATGCATGCACGAAACTATGTTACGAAACTATACGATGCCAAATTATCCCGAACCACCGTTTCCAGAAAAATTTCTGCAATCCGTTCTTTTTTCCGTTACGGCAATCGCGAGTTTGGTTTGGATGAAGCTGCATTCAGATCGCTGTACCACCCGAAAAAAGAAGAACGGCTGCCGCAATTTTTCTATGAGGAAGAGTTGGCTCAGCTTTTCAAGTCGGTACAGGGTGAAGACAAGCTGTCCATCCGCAATACAGCGCTTTTGGAACTGCTGTATGCGACAGGGATGCGTGTCAGCGAATGCGTCTCTATTCGCTTGGGCGATTTGGATCAGACGATGCAGATTGTCAAAGTCATGGGAAAAGGCCGTAAAGAGCGTTACATTCCCTACGGCCAGTTTGCGCAGGACGCCCTGGAACATTACATGGAAGATGCACGTCCTAAACTGATGAAGAACCAAAAACACGATTATCTGTTTGTGAATAGCCGTGGAGAGACGGTGACTGATCGAGGTGTTCGCCACATTTTAAGCGAATGCATGAAAAAAGCCTCTGTCAATTCTTCTATTTACCCGCATATGATCCGCCATACATTTGCAACTCACCTGATAAACAATGGTGCCGATATTCGGACCGTCCAGGAATTGCTTGGACATTCTCATTTAAGTTCAACGCAGGTATATACGCATGTCACCAAAGAGCATTTGCGAAATACTTACTTGAATTCACACCCGAGAGCTTAGAAAGGGGAACTTTACCATGCAACAATTTCACGCAACCACGATATTTGCAGTTCAACATAACGGCGAATGTGCCATGTCTGGCGATGGCCAAGTGACATTCGGCAACGCAGTGGTCATGAAGCATACAGCAAAAAAAGTAAGGAAACTGTACAACGGCCAGGTTTTGACTGGATTCGCAGGATCGGTGGCTGATGCATTTACGCTGTTTGAAATGTTCGAAGGCAAATTGACGGAATATAACGGCAACCTTCAACGGGCAGCGGTCGAGCTTGCCAAGCAGTGGCGCGGAGATAAAATGCTTCGCCAATTGGAAGCGATGCTCATCATTATGAACAAAGATGAATTGCTGCTGGTGTCTGGCACCGGAGAAGTCATCGAACCCGACGATGGAATTTTGGCCATCGGTTCAGGCGGAAACTATGCACTGGCTGCGGGACGTGCTTTGAAAAAATACGCTGGAGACAATATGACTGCCGCACAAATTGCACAATCTGCGCTGGAGACAGCTGCCGACATCTGCGTCTACACCAATCATCAAATCATAGTGGAGGAATTGTCCTAATGAAAAATCAAACCGATTTAACGCCAAGACAAATTACTGACCACCTGGACCGCTATATTGTCGGCCAAAAAGATGCGAAGCGATCGATTGCCATCGCATTGCGCAACCGCTATCGCAGAAGCCGGCTGGATGAAGAAATGCGCGGTGAAGTCATTCCCAAGAACATTTTAATGATCGGGCCAACCGGTGTCGGGAAAACTGAAATCGCACGACGGATTGCCAAATTGACCGGGGCCCCTTTCATCAAGGTGGAAGCGACCAAGTTTACTGAAGTTGGCTATGTCGGCCGCGACGTTGAATCCATGGTGCGCGACCTGGTTGAAGCAGCTGTAAGGATTGTCAAAGAAGAAAAATTCGAAGCGGTCCAATTTCAAGCAGAATCAGCCGCCAATGAACGAATCGTAAAATTATTGGCTCCATCGATGCGTAAAAAACAAACGAACCAAAACCCGCTGGAGATGCTCTTCGGCCAGAAACTTGAGCAGGAAGAAGAAGAACCTACTGCTGAAGTGGAAGTGCGTGTCAAAAGGAGAGAAATTGCTGCTGACTTGAAAGCCGGCAAACTGGAAGACGAATGGGTAACCGTCGAAGTAGTTGAAAATTCACTTTCCATGTTTGATGCGCTGCAAGGCTCGGGTATGGAGCAGATGGGCGCAAACATGCAGGATGCGTTTTCGTCGCTTATGCCAAAGAAAAAGAAAAAACGGCGTTTGCAGGTAAAAGAAGCCCGTCGCATTTTGACGGCGGAAGAAGCGGCTAAACTCGTGGATGATGAAGAAGTGGCAATGGAAGCGATCGAGCGTGCTGAACAGCATGGCATTATTTTTATCGATGAAATGGACAAAATAGCCAGCAAGAGCAGTTCTTCTTCAGCGGATGTTTCGCGGGAAGGTGTTCAGCGCGACATTTTGCCAATAGTCGAAGGCTCCACAGTTTCTACGAAATACGGCGCAGTCAAAACGGATTATGTGCTGTTCGTTGCTGCAGGCGCATTTCATATGTCCAAGCCATCCGATTTAATACCGGAACTGCAGGGACGCTTCCCGATTCGGGTAGAGCTGCAGAAGCTGGAAGTAGAGGATTTTGTTAAAATTCTAACAGAACCAAAACATTCTTTGATAAATCAATATAAAGCCCTTCTCGAAACCGAGGGAGTTGTGGTACACTTCAATGATGCCTCAATAATCAGACTTGCAGAAATTGCATATGAAGTAAATCAGGACACAGATAACATCGGCGCGCGCAGGCTGCACACAATATTGGAGCGCTTGTTGGAAGATTTGTCTTTCGAAGCTTCCGAGATTTCACCGGCACAAATTGACATAACCCCCCAATATGTGAACGAAAAACTTGAGAATGTGGCGAAAAACAAAGACTTGTCACAATTTATTCTGTAAAACAAGGCAAATTAGTTTCAATAAAGAGTAAAAACCTTTAGAATATTGAATAAATACGGAACGAATTATGTAGGAGGTTCATTTAAATGAATTTATTAGGAAAAACAAGACGAATTAACTCTATGCTGGAAGCAGCGGGCGGAAAAAAAGTAAACTTTAAAGATATGGCTGAAACTTTAAGCGAAGTGATTGAATGCAACGCATTCGTCGTTAGCCGTAAAGGTAAAGTGTTGGGTTACGCAATCAATCAGCAAATCGAAAACGAACGCATGATAGGGATGCTGGAAGATCGTCAATTCCCGATTGAATACACACAAAAACTTTCAAACATCACCGAAACTACTGAAAACTTGGATGTTAACAGCGAACACACGATTTTCCCTGTGGAAGAACGCGAATTGTTCAAAAACGGCTTAACGACTATCGTTCCGATTAACGGCGGCGGCGAACGTCTTGGGACATTGCTTCTTGGGCGCGTTGACGCAGAATTCCATGACGATGATTTAATTCTTGGCGAATACGGCGCAACTGTTGTAGGGATGGAAATCCTTCGTGAAAAAGGCGACCGCATCGAAGAAGAAGCACGCAGCAAAGCTGTTGTGCAAATGGCGATTTCTTCACTTTCATATAGCGAACTTGAAGCAATCGAACACATTTTTGAAGAGCTTGACGGCAACGAAGGTTTGCTAGTCGCTTCAAAAATCGCTGACCGTGTAGGTATTACGCGTTCAGTTATCGTAAATGCGCTACGTAAGCTTGAAAGTGCAGGCGTTATCGAATCACGCTCTCTAGGAATGAAAGGGACATACATCAAAGTATTGAACACAAAATTCCTGGCAGAGCTTGAACAATTGAAAATGAACTAATGGACTCTTAAAAGGTGCCGGGAATTTTCCCGGCACCTTTTGTTATTGGCATTTTCGTTTCTTGAAAGAAACCTGTTGCGGTGTTAAGGGGAAGCATGGTATAATTTCAAATGGTGTTAAATACACACGCATTTCGATTTGAGTCGCAGGTGCCCAACAGGGTAACGGTTCAGAGAAGAAAAATGCGGAGGGAAAAAATAACCTATCAGGAGGAAACATATCATGGCAGTAATCTCAATGAAACAATTGTTAGAAGCTGGTGTACACTTTGGCCACCAGACTCGCCGCTGGAACCCGAAAATGAAAAAATATATCTTCGTGGAACGTAACGGCATCTACATCATCGATCTTCAAAAAACAGTCCGCAAATTGGAGGAAGCTTATAGCTTCATGAAACAAGTGGGCGAAGAAGGCGGTAAAGTACTTTTCGTTGGTACGAAGAAACAAGCTCAGGACGCGATCAAAGAAGAAGCAGAACGTTCTGGCAACTACTACATCAACCAACGTTGGTTGGGTGGAACACTTACGAACTTCGGTACAATCCAAAAACGTGTGAACCGTTTGAAACAAATCGAGCGCATGGAAGAAGATGGAACTTTTGAAGTTCTACCGAAAAAAGAAGTTGTTCAGTTGAAAAAACAACACGAACGCCTTGTTAAATTCCTTGGCGGTATCCGTGACATGAGTTCACTACCGGACGTAATGTTCGTAGTTGATCCACGTAAAGAACGCATTGCAGTTGCAGAAGCAATGAAATTGAACATCCCTATCGTTGGTATCGTTGATACAAACTGTGATCCGGATGAAATCGATTATGTTATTCCTGCAAACGACGATGCAATCCGTGCAGTTAAATTGTTAACTGGTAAAATGGCGGACGCTTTGCTTGAGTCAAAACCGGAAGAAGAAGAAGAAACTCAAGCTGAATCTGCTGAGTAATTCGTAATTTACACAGGTGATAAGCGGCCAACCCCACTTATCACCTTTTTTTGAGAAAATGCACCAAATTATAGAGGAGGAATTTAATCATGGCAGTTACAGCACAAATGGTAAAAGAATTGCGTGCAAAAACAGGCGCAGGTATGATGGATTGTAAAAAAGCTTTAGTGGAAACAGACGGAGATATGGAAGCGGCTCTAGATTTCTTGCGTGAAAAAGGCCTTTCAAGCGCTTCTAAAAAAGCGGACCGCATTGCAGCTGAAGGAACAACTTCAATTCTTGTTAAAGAAAACGAAGCGATTATCTTCGAAGTAAACGCAGAAACTGACTTTGTTGCGAAAAACGAAGGCTTCCAGACACTTGTAAAAGAGTTAGGTGAGCACTTGATCACTACAAAACCGGCTACAGTTGAAGAAGCTAACGCTTCAACAATGTCGAACGGTTTGACAGTTGCAGACCACATTTCAAACGCAATTGCTAAAATCGGTGAAAAAATCACTTTGCGCCGCTTTGAGATCCGTACAAAATCAGATGCTGACGCTTTTGGCCCTTACCTTCACATGGGTGGACGCATTTCAGTTCTAGTGGTTCTTGAAAACTCTACTGATTCAGATGCTGCACGCGACATCGCTATGCACATCGCTGCATTAAATCCTAAATACGTTTCACGCGACGAAGTTTCTGCTGACGAAGTAGAACATGAACGCAAAATTTTGACTGAGCAAGCATTGAACGAAGGCAAGCCAGAAAAAATCGTTGCTAAAATGGTTGAAGGCCGCCTTGGCAAATATTTCGAAGACATCTGCTTGCTCGATCAGGCGTTTGTTAAGAACTCAGACCAAAAAGTTCGCGATTTTGCAGCTTCTACTGGTGGATCTGTTAAAGAATTCATTCGTTACGAAGTTGGAGAAGGCATCGAAAAACGTGAAGATAACTTTGCTGATGAAGTTATGAGCCAGGTTAACAAAAAATAACATTGTTTATTATATGATTTATCTTGGGGAACACGAGAATGTGTTCCCTATTTTTCAATAAAAGTGTAATGGAGGGTACCGATGAGTGTTCAGCAATATAAACGCATTGTATTAAAACTAAGTGGTGAAGCAATGGCAGGAGGACAAGGTTTCGGTCTGTCCCCTGAAATTATCAAATCAGTAGCAAGCCAGGTAAAAGAAGTGGTTGAACTTGGAGTGGAAGTTGCAGTCGTAGTAGGCGGCGGCAATATTTGGAGAGGCAAAGTCGGTTCCGAAATGGGAATGGACCGTGCAACAGCTGACTACATGGGCATGCTGGCAACAGTTATGAACTCGTTGGCTTTGCAGGATTCCCTGGAAAAACAGGACGTGGAAACACGCGTTCTTTCTTCCATTGAAATGCGCCAGGTCGCTGAGCCTTACATCCGCAGAAGAGCTATTCGCCACCTGGAGAAAAAGCGGGTTGTCATTTTTGCAGCTGGTACTGGAAATCCTTATTTTTCAACTGATACAACAGCAGCTTTGCGCGCGGCCGAAATCGAAGCCGATGTCATTTTAATGGCGAAGAACAATGTTGATGGCGTGTATTCAGCTGATCCGAAAACGGATTCCACTGCTGTGAAATATGAAGAACTTTCTTATTTCGAAGTGATTCAACAAGGCTTGCAAGTGATGGATTCAACAGCTTCCACACTTTGTATGGACAATGATATCCCACTCGTAGTATTCTCAATTATGGAAAATGGAAATATAAAACGGGCTGTACTCGGAGAAAAAATCGGGACAGTAGTGAGGAGAACAATATAATGCCGAAATCAGTGATGAATGACACTAAATCTAAAATGACCAATGCAATCCAGGCTTTTTCCCGTGATCTGGCTTCTATCCGTGCTGGACGTGCAACTCCATCTATTCTGGACAAGTTAACGATCGATTATTACGGTGCTCCAACACCGGTCAATCAAGTAGCAGGCATTTCGATTCCTGAAGCTCGTTTGATCATGATTCAGCCGTATGACAAATCGGTTCTTGGCGATATCGAGAAAGCCATCCTGAAATCTGACCTGGGCCTAAGCCCGTCAAACGATGGATCAGTCATCCGATTGGCAGTTCCGGCTTTGACGGAAGAACGCCGCAAAGATCTTGTGAAACAAGTGAAAAAAGAAGCAGAAGAGGCGAAAGTCGGAATCCGCAATATCCGCCGCGATGCCAATGATGAGTTCAAAAAACTGGAGAAGAAAAGCGAAATTACAGTTGATGACTTGCGTGGCTATTCGGACGATGTTCAGAAATTGACAGATGACAACATCTCGAAAATTGATGAAATGGCTAAAGATAAAGAAAAAGAGATTATGGAAGTTTAAATCGAACTTCATTTCATGTCTGGCGTCCTGTTAAGCAGGACGCTTTTTCATGCCAAAAAATAACACAGTCTCTTGAAAGAAGCGCACAATGCCGTTTTTTTTGATATGATAAGCATTAGACATGCCGATTTGCAATAGGTGGAGGACTAACTATGTTTAATAAACTATTAAAACGAAATACTGATTTGGTCTTGGAAAGCGGAGATCGCTCAGTTTTGATTTCAAACGAAGCCGTTCCGGCTCATATTGCGATTATTATGGACGGCAATGGGCGCTGGGCAAAAAAACGTTCACTTCCAAGAGTTGCAGGGCATCACGAAGGAATGAAGACTGTCCGCAAAGTGACCAAGCTTGCCAATGAACTTGGCGTCAGCGTGTTGACTTTGTATGCATTTTCCACTGAAAATTGGAAGCGCCCAAAAATCGAAGTGGATTTTTTGATGCGCTTGCCGGAAGAATTTTTGACAACTTTTCTGCCGGAATTGATTGAAGAAAACGTTCGAGTAGAAATGATGGGATATCATCATAACTTGCCATTGCATACGCTCAGAGCCATAAAAAAAGCAAAAGAGGCGACAAAAGACAACACAGGGCTTGTGCTGAATTTTGCTTTGAATTATGGCAGCCGTGCAGAGATTGTAGATGCTGTTAAAGATATAGCCGCACAAGTTGCTGCGGGTACGCTGGACGTTTGTGATATCAACGAAGACCTTATTTCCGGAGGGTTGATGACCAAAGATCTGCCAGAACCGGATTTGCTGATCCGCACAAGCGGCGAAGTCCGTTTAAGCAATTTTATGCTTTGGCAATTGGCTTATACTGAGTTTTGGTTCACGGAAACCTTGTGGCCCGATTTTAATGAAGATTCTTTGCTGGAAGCGATTGAGATTTACCAGAAACGCAATCGCCGGTATGGAGGGTTGAAAGGGGACGAAGTGAAATGAAACAACGGATCATAACAGGTGTCATTGCAGCAGCTCTTTTCATCCCTTTTGTTATTTACGGCGGTATTCCATTTATTTTATTGGTTTATTTATTGGGTACGGTGGCATTGCAGGAACTTTTGAAAATGAAGGGCCGGAGTTTACTGAGCATTCCCGGCCTTATTTCTCTGTTGGCGCTTTACGCATTCATGCTTCCTGATCAGTGGGCGGTTCGCGTTTATGAGTGGACAGGCTATGAAAAAGTTGAGTTTGCATTTTTAGCTGTCATCCTTCTTTTAATACATACTGTAATTGTGAAAAATAGCTTTACTTTCGACGATGCCGCTTTTGCTGTTTTAGGAACTTTATATGTCGGCATCGGTTTCTTTTATTTTATCGAAACGCGTGAAGCCAGCCTCAGTGTATTGATTTTTGCATTGCTGGTTGTCTGGTTTACTGATTCCGGCGCTTATTTCACAGGACGCAAAATCGGGAAACGAAAACTATGGCCAGAAATTTCACCAAACAAAACGATTGAAGGGTTTGTGGGCGGAATCGTTTGGGCAATCGGATTTGCGCTTGTCTTCAATTATTTCATACCATTAAACCACTCTGTTCTACTCATTATCATTGTAACAATCATTGCCTCGGTCTTTGGCCAGATGGGCGATTTGGTGGAGTCTGCGTTGAAGCGCCATTTCAACGTAAAAGACTCAGGCTCAATCCTGCCTGGACATGGAGGGATTTTGGATCGCTTTGACAGCATCTTATTCGTTATGCCCTTGCTTCATTTTTTACATTTCATCTAAGAGAGGAAATTGCTGAATGGTTAAAAAAATAATCCTGCTGGGCGCTACCGGTTCCATTGGAGTGCAGACAGCCGACATTATTCGCGAACACCCGCAAGAATTTTCGTTAATTGGATTTTCTGCTGGAAAAAATATGGACATTACCCGCAAATTAATTGCTGAATTCAATCCTGAGATTGTCTGTGTGCAGCAATTGCAGGATTCCAAGAGCCTGGCTGCTGAGTATCCTGCTGTGTCATTTGTAGCTGGCGCTGAAGGATTGACGGAAATTGCTGTTTATGACGCAGATATTCTGGTTAATGCTGTGCTCGGCAGCGTGGGTCTAGAACCGACACTGGAAGCGATAAAACTTGGCCGTACAATTGCGATTGCCAATAAAGAAACTCTGGTGACAGCAGGCCACTTGGTCATGGACAGCGCAAAACAATACGGAGCAGTCGTTTTGCCGGTAGACAGCGAACACTCAGCCCTCTTCCAGGCACTGAACGGCGAAAAGAAAGATCAGGCCAGCCGATTGATCCTAACTGCTTCCGGGGGCAGCTTCCGTGACTTGACGCGAGAGCAGCTAACAAACGTTACCGTTCAGGATGCATTAAATCATCCGAACTGGTCAATGGGGTCGAAAATCACGATTGATTCAGCCACCATGGTCAACAAAGGACTGGAAGTAATTGAAGCACATGTTCTGTTTGACTTTGCATATGCAGATATTGATGTGGTCCTTCACCGAGAAAGCATCATTCATTCCATGGTTGAATTCCATGATACAAGTGTGATGGCACAGCTCGGGACACCGGACATGCGCGTGCCGATTCAATATGCCTTGTCTTATCCGGATCGCCTGCCGCGTCCCCAAGCAAAGCGATTGAACTTGGCTGAAATCGGAAAGTTAAATTTCCAGGAAATGGACTACAAACGTTTCCGTGCTTTGCAGCTGGCTTTTGATGCCGGCATCGCCGGAGGGACAATGACGACTGTTCTAAATGCAGCAAACGAACAGGCAGTTGCTTTATTCCTCAATGAAGAAATCAAATTCCTGCAGATTGAGGAAATGATTGAGCGTGCCATGGATCAGCATGAAGTTTTGTCGAATCCGGATTTGGAAACGATTTTGCATGTCGATTCTGAAACAAGAAAATCTGTAAAAAACATGCTAAAATAACTAAAGATCAAAACCGAATAAGTTTATCCTGCTTTGACGGTAATTGAATCAACTAACACTTAGTGGGCGCCAGATAAGTCCGCCGAGCGAGTTTCTCTTTAAAAGGGTGGGTTCATAATGGAAACAGTTATATCGTTTATAATAATTTTCGGTGCTTTAGTATTTTTTCATGAGTTTGGCCATTTTCTTTTCGCAAAACGAGCAGGCATTTTAGTCCGGGAATTTGCGATAGGAATGGGTCCGAAAATTTTGGGCATTACCAAAGGAGAAACACTTTACACCTTGCGTTTGCTGCCGATTGGCGGCTATGTGCGCATGGCAGGCGAAGATATGGATACTATCCACCTCCAGGCAGGCCATCGCATCGGCGTTTTGTTAAACAAAGAAGGCAAGGCTAAAAAGATCATCATGAACCAAAAGCATGTTTATCCAGAAATCCTGTTTCTTGAAGTAGAAGAAGCAGATCTGGAAAAAGACCTATGGATTAAAGGCTACGATGAAGATGAAAAACTGGTGCGTATTGAAGTGGCACGCGATGCGGTTGTAGAGGAAAATGGCAGGGAAACCATTTTGGCTCCTTATGACCGCCAGTTCGATTCAAAATCAGTTGGAAAGCGTTTTATGACGATTTTTGCAGGACCGCTCTTCAATTTTATCCTGGCGTTTCTGATTTTTACGGCGCTTGGCATGATGCAGGGCGTTCCGACTTTTGAACCTGTCATTACCGAAGTGACAGAAGAAAGTCCGGCAGCAGAAGCTGGAATGCAAAATGGTGATCTGGTCACTGAAATTGAAGGGAATCCGATTGGCACATGGGACGAACTGGTTGAGTCGGTTCAGAGCAATGCCGGCAACCCGCTTGATTTTAATGTTGACCGTGACGGTGAGCTGTTAAACTTCACTATTACACCTGAAATTTCAGAACAATCCCCTGAAAAAATCGGTGTTATTGGCGTACTTTACCAAAGCCCGGTTGAAAAAGATTTTCTCGGGTCTTTTGTCTACGGTGCTGAGCAAACCATCTTTTGGTTCAAGGAAATTTTCCGATTGTTGGGAATGCTGGTAACAGGACAATTTACGATTGATGCCTTGTCAGGTCCGGTTGGAATTTACAAAACGACAGAAGAAGTCGCGCAATATGGATTCTTTACTTTGATGAGCTGGGCTGGCATGCTCAGCATAAACTTAGGAATCATGAACCTTCTGCCGCTTCCTGCACTTGACGGAGGACGTCTAATGTTCTTCATTCTTGAAGCAGTGCGCGGCAAACCGGTTGATCGGCAAAAAGAAGGAATGGTTCACTTTGTTGGAATCATGCTCCTGATGCTGTTGATGATTGTCGTCACTTGGAACGATATCCAAAGGTATTTCTTTTAATATAAGCGATGGGGCATTACCGGACAGGCAGTCAACTTTGCCTGTCCTGAACTTTTAATTCATCAATAAAAATTCTATAGTCAGTTGAGGTGTATTCTGGAATGAAACAAACAGCAACTTTTATCCCAACTTTACGCGAAACTCCCGCCGATGCAGAAGTGAAATCGCATCAGCTCTTGTTGCGTGCAGGCTTTATCCGTCAAAACACCAGTGGCATCTATTCGTTTCTGCCGCTCGGCAAGCGCGTCCTTCAAAAAGTTGAAAGCGTAATCCGTGAAGAAATGGAAGCCGCCAACAGCGTTGAAATCTTCATGCCTGCACTTCAGCAGGCGGAACTGTGGCAGGAATCCGGACGCTGGTATTCATATGGCGACGAATTAATGCGTTTGAAAGACCGCAATGACCGCGAATTTGCACTGGGGGCGACACACGAAGAAGTTATTACGAGCCTCCTGCGCGATGAAATCAAATCGTACAAGAAGCTCCCTTTGAACCTCTTCCAAATACAATCAAAGTTCAGAGACGAAAAGCGCCCACGTTTTGGTTTGTTGCGGGGACGTGAATTCCTGATGAAAGATGCTTATTCTTTCCATGCTACTACTGAGAGCCTGGATGAAACATATGACGTTATGATGCAGGCATATACCAACATCTTTACACGTCTTGGCTTGAATTTCCGGGCAGTCATAGCGGATTCGGGTGCCATTGGCGGAAAAGACAACCATGAATTCATGGTGCTGTCGGAAATTGGCGAAGACACGATTGCCTATTCAGATACATCTTCTTATGCAGCCAATATCGAAATGGCCGCAGTTAACGTTTCCTACCCAGTTTCAAATGAAACCCCTAAAACGATGGAAAAAGTGGCGACACCAGGCAAAAATACCATTTCTGATGTAGCAGAATTCCTTGGAATCTCTGCTGAAAAATGCATTAAAACGCTTGTGTTTAAAGCTGACGAGGAATTGGTCATTGTTTTGGCAAGAGGCGATCATGACATCAATGACGTTAAAGTCAAACATGCAACAGGTGCCAAAGTGATTGAAATGGCGACGCCGGAAGAAGTTCAGCAATTATTGTCTTGCGATATCGGCTCGCTTGGCCCAATCAACCTGCCAGAAGACGTTCGATTGTTTGCAGATCATGCAGTCGAAACTATGGTCAACGGAGTGACGGGAGCCAACGAAAGCGGTCATCATTATAAGAACGTCACTCCTGGAAAAGACTTTACGGTTCCTGCCTATCATGACCTGCGCTTTGTTCAAGAGGGCGATGCTTCTCCTGACGGACAAGGGACAATCCAATTTGCTAAAGGCATCGAAGTCGGTCACATCTTCAAATTAGGCACGACCTACAGCATTCCGCTGAAAGGCACATTCCTGAACGATCAGGGCAAAGCGATGCCATATATCATGGGGTGCTACGGAATCGGCGTGTCTCGTGTCATGGCAGCAATTGCTGAACAGTTCCAGGACGACAATGGCTTTACATGGCCGGATGTTGTAGCTCCTTATGAGGTCCACCTGGTGCCGGTTAATGTTAAAGACGATGCACAGCGCGGGCTTGGAGAAGAGCTGTACACATTGCTGAAATCCAACCGCTACGAAGTGCTGCTCGATGACCGCAAAGAACGGGCGGGCGTAAAATTCACGGATGCAGATTTGATCGGTTTGCCGATCCGCATCACCATCGGCAAAAAAGCGTCTGAAGGAATCCTGGAAGTCAAAATACGGCGGACCGGTGAAACATTCGAATGGACGCGTGAAGAATTGCTCGATCAATTGCAGCAGTTTTTTAAAAAATAACAGCAAAATCTGATATGATGAAAGGAAAGTACATTATGTACTTTCCTTTCTTTTTCTGCTCGCTTTTGCGAAAAAATGCCTTATATAGTTTTCAAGAAGTTGCAGCTTTACATTCATTAGTTCAACATATAAATTGCTCAAGTTCCAATGCCAATAAGGCAACAGGCATTTACGTTTACTTAAATCACTACCATGAAGGGGATAATTATGACAAACCAGCAAGATCCTAAGATGCGCTTTAAATTGCTGCTTCAGCATCTCGACTTAACGGACGATGTCCATATGCCCTTTTTCGAAGAGGCTGAACTGACTCGGATGACCGTCCACAAAAAAGAGCGGTCCTGGAAATTTCTTGTGAAAGTGAAAGGCATCCTACCAATCGAATTGTACCTATTATTAAAGCAACGTTTGTATAGCACCTTTTCTCCGATTGCTTCGATCCAGTTGAACATTGAGTCTGCTCAGGAAACGGTTCAAGAAGAGCTGGTCATGGGTTATTGGAAATATGCCGTTGAAGAACTGGCAGACATGGCGCCGCCGCTGCGCGATCGGCTCCTGTCACAGGCGCCCGTATGGAACGGCAATAAGCTGATGCTGCAGTGCAATCACCAGCACGAAATGATGGCATTGAAATCCAAATACAGCGACAAGCTGGCAGGAGTCTATCAGCAGTTTGGTTTTCCTCACGTTGCGATCGATTTCCAACTGTCGGACGAAAACCAGGAAGCCGCTCATGAAGCGTTCATGGCCGAACGCCTAAGAGAAGAAGAAGAAATGGCGAAAAAAGCGCTGTCCGATATGAAAAAACGGGAAACAGACCGGAAAGAAAACGGTGCTCCTGCGGGGCCATTCCAGATGGGGTCTGCCATCAAACCGGATGAAACCATTTCCGAGATCAAATCCATTGTTGATGAAGAGCGCCGCGTAACGATCGAAGGCTATGTTTTTGATGCAGAAGTGAGAGAGCTTCGAAGCGGGCGTTCCTTGTTGACGGTTAAAATCACCGATTATACGGATTCGATTCTTGTCAAAATGTTCTCACGTGACAAAGAAGATGCCGAGCTGATGGCAAATGCCAAAAAAGGCATGTGGCTGAAAGCGCGCGGATCGATCCAAACCGACACTTTTGTGCGTGATTTGGTGATGATGGCGCAGGATATGGTCGAAATCAAACCCGAGCTTCGCCGGGATACAGCTGAAGAAAAGCGGGTTGAGCTGCATCTGCATACGCCGATGAGCCAAATGGACGCAGTTTCGTCTGTTGAGTCGTTGGTCAGCCAAGCCGCTAAATGGGGGCATCCGGCCATCGCTATTACGGATCATGCTGGTGTCCAGTCGTTTCCGGATGCCTATGCTGCAAGCAAAAAACATGGCATTAAAGCCATTTTTGGCCTGGAAGCGAATTTAGTGGATGATGGTGTGCCGATTGCCTACGAAGAGCGCCATGCTTTACTCGAAGAAGAGACTTTCGTGGTGTTCGACTTGGAGACAACTGGATTGTCTGCTGTTTACGATACTATCATTGAGCTTGCTGCAGTGAAGATCAAAGGCGGCCAGATCATTGATAAGTTCGAGAGCTTTGCGAATCCGCATCACGAATTGTCGTCCACGACGATTGACTTGACCGGAATCACCGATGATATGGTCAAAAATGCACCGGAAGTGGAAGAAGTGATCCGCAAATACCACGAATGGGCAGGTGACCATATTATGGTCGCCCACAATGCATCTTTTGATATGGGCTTTCTGTATGTCTGCTATAAAAAGTTCGGCATTGATACGAAGCACGCGACCATCGATACATTGGAATTGGCACGTATGCTTCATCCAGAGTTGAAAAATCACCGGTTGAATACATTGGCCAAAAAATTCGGCATTGAATTGACCCAGCATCACCGTGCCATCTATGATACCGAAGCGACTTCGTATTTATTGACTTATTTACTAAAAGAAGCCGATCAAAAAGGCATCCTGTATCATGACCAACTGAACGATTATGTCGGCAGCGGCGATGCTTACAAGCGTTCGCGGCCAACCCATTGTACGCTGTTGGCGCAAAATGATGAAGGGTTGAAAAACCTTTTCAAACTGGTCTCTGCGTCGCATATCGATTATTTCTACCGAGTGCCGCGCATTCCGCGTTCGCTTCTTCAAAGACACCGCAAAGGTTTGCTGGTCGGTTCCGGCTGCGACAAAGGTGAAGTTTTTGAAGCTGTCATGCAAAAGTCGATGGAAGAAGTCGAAAAGACAGCGCAATTCTATGATTATTTAGAAGTTCATCCAAAAGAAGTTTATTCCCATTTGATTGAACGCGAAATGATTCGCGATGAATGGAATTTGGAAGACATTATCCGCAAACTCGTGAAAATCAGCCGCAAGTTGGAAATTCCGCTCGTGGCCACCGGTAATGTTCATTACTTGGACGAGACAGATGCGATTTTCCGTCAAGTGCTGATTGGATCTCAAGGCGGGGCAAATCCTTTGAACCGCCACAAATTGCCGAAAGTGCATTTCCGTACGACCAGTGAAATGCTGGATGCTTTCGATTTTCTTGGCAGTGAAACAGCACATGAGCTTGTAGTAGCGAACTCGGTGAAAATTTCTGAGATGATTGATGTTGTGAAGCCGATCAAAGATGAACTGTACACGCCTAAAATCGAAGGCGCTGACGAAGAAGTCAGGGAGTTAAGCTATGGCATGGCTCACCAAATTTACGGTCCGACTTTGCCTGAAATCGTGGAAGCCCGTATTGAAAAAGAATTGAAATCCATCATCGGGCACGGATTTGCGGTAATCTACCTGATTTCGCACAAACTCGTTAAAAAATCCCTGGATGATGGCTATCTGGTCGGTTCCCGTGGTTCGGTCGGTTCTTCGCTGGTTGCGACATTGACGGAAATCACAGAAGTAAACCCGCTGCCGCCGCATTATATTTGCAGAAAATGCAAAAAATCGGAGTTTTTCGATGACGGTTCCGTCAGCTCTGGATTTGATTTGAAAGACAAAAATTGTCCGGATTGCGACGTGCCCTATCAAAAAGAGGGGCAGGACATACCATTTGAAACGTTCCTAGGATTCAAAGGGGATAAAGTTCCCGATATCGATTTAAACTTTAGCGGTGAATATCAGTCGAAAGCCCATAATTACACGAAAGAATTATTCGGGGAAGACAATGTGTTCCGTGCTGGGACCATCGGAACGGTTGCTGAAAAAACAGCCTATGGCTATGTGCGCGGCTATGCGAACGACCGGGAGATGACGCTGAGAGGCGCTGAAATTGATCGCCTTGTACAAGGCTGTTCGGGCGTTAAGCGAAGCACCGGACAACATCCAGGGGGAATTATCGTTGTTCCGGACTACATGGACATCTACGACTTCTCTCCGATTCAGTTTCCGGCAGACGCCCAGGATTCAGAATGGAAAACGACTCACTTTGATTTCCATTCGATTCACGATAATTTACTGAAGCTGGATATACTCGGGCATGATGACCCAACCGTTATCCGCATGCTTCAGGATTTATCCGGCATCGATCCGAAGACTATTCCAACAGACGATCCGGAAGTCATGAAAATATTCGCCGGTCCAGAATCGCTTGGAGTCACCAAAGAGCAGATTGGCTGCAAAACCGGAACATTGGGCATACCGGAATTTGGCACGCGCTTTGTGCGCCAGATGCTGGAAGAAACAAAGCCGAACACATTCTCGGAGCTCGTCCAAATTTCCGGACTGTCCCACGGGACGGACGTCTGGCTGAGCAATGCGCAGGAACTGATCCAAAACGGAACTTGCCAGCTGTCCGATGTCATCGGCTGCCGGGATGACATTATGGTCTACCTGATTTATCAGGGGCTGGAATCTTCATTGGCATTTAAAATTATGGAGTCTGTCCGTAAAGGGAAAGGCTTGACGCCGGAATTCGAAGAAGCGATGAAAAAAGAAGGCGTACCAAACTGGTATATTGAATCCTGCAAAAAAATCAAGTATATGTTCCCGAAAGCCCACGCTGCTGCATATGTATTGATGGCAGTACGGATCGCCTACTTTAAAGTGCATTTCCCGGTTCTTTACTATGCAGCTTACTTTACGGTTCGGGCGGAAGATTTTGATGTTCAAGCGATGGCCAAAGGGTCCCATGCCATCCGAGCCAAAATTGATGAAATCAATGCCAAAGGATTGGAAGCATCGACAAAAGAGAAGAACTTATTGACGGTCATGGAACTGACGCTCGAGATGGTGGAACGCGGTTTTACATTCCAGAAGGTGGATCTGTATAAATCATCTGCCGACCAGTTTATCATTGACGGCAACAGCCTGATTCCGCCGTTCAATGCCATTCCGGGATTAGGGACCAATGCCGCAAAATCCATCGTTGCTGCGCGCGAGCACGGAGAATTCCTGTCGAAGGAAGACCTTCAGCAACGGGGCCGTGTTTCGAAAACAATCATCGAATACATGGACGATCTTGGCTGCCTCGAAGGGATGCCTGAGGCCAACCAGCTGTCGTTGTTCTAGCCAGTTGCACCATGGCGCCATTTGTGGTATTATTGTAGTAACATTTACTGATAGCTCTGTCGCAGAAGAGTGGGTTCTCCCGCTCTTTTCTGTTTGTTATGGCATAAAATTGGCGGGAGGCATGTATGAGCAAAATTACAGAACAAATCGAGCAGATAGTACAACCCATTACCAGTGAATTGGCATTGGAACTTGTAGATGTGGAATTCTTAAAAGAAGGCCGCGACTGGTTTTTACGAGTATACGTGGACAACCCGGAAGCACCTATTGACATTGACCAATGTGCGTTGGTAAGTGAAAAGCTGAGTGAGATTTTGGATCAGCTAGATCCGATCGAACAAAACTACTTCCTGGAAGTTTCATCTCCAGGGGCAGAACGTCCATTGAAGAAAGAAAAAGATTTCGAAAAAGCTCTCGGCAAATTTATTTATATCAAGACTTATGAGCCGGTTGAAGACGCCAAAGAGTTTGAAGGTTACTTAAAGTCTTATGATGATGAACAAGTGGAAATTGAAATTAAAATCAAAACACGCAGAAAAATAATTAACATTCCAAAAGAGAAGATTGCAGTTATCCGTTTGGCCATTGATTTTTCTGTGAAACCTGATTGAAGAACCTGGGAGTGAATATAAATGAGCAGTGAGTTATTGGATGCTTTTGAAGTATTAGAGAAACAAAAAGGGATTTCGCGTGAAGTTCTGATTGAAGCGATTGAAGCGGCATTGGTAACGGCATATAAACGGAATTTCAACCAAGCGCAAAATGTCCGTGTGGATTTGAACTTGAACACTGGCACAATGCTGGTTTATTCCCGTAAAGATGTAGTGGAAGAAGTCGAAGACGAACGCCTTCACATTTCTTTGGAAGACGCCAAAGTGATCAACCCGGCATACGAGCTTGGAGATGTTGTGGAAGAAGAAGTGACGCCGCGCAATTTTGGGCGCATTGCTGCACAAACAGCGAAACAAGTGGTTACACAGCGCGTCCGTGAAGCTGAACGCGGATTAATCTTCGAAGAGTTCGTGGATCGTGCTGACGATATCGTCAATGGCATCGTCGAGCGTATGGATGCACGCAACCTTTATGTTGGCCTTGGCAAAGTAGAAGCTGTGCTTCCGCAGACAGAGCAAATGCCAAATGAACATTACAAACCGCATGACCGCATCAAAGTGTATATCACGAAAGTGGAACGCACTACGCGTGGACCGCAAGTTTTTGTTTCACGCACTCATCCAGGATTGCTTCGCCGTTTGTTCGAGAACGAAGTACCTGAAATTTATGATGGCATTGTTGAAATCAAGTCGATTGCACGCGAAGCGGGAGATCGTTCAAAAATCTCTGTTTTTGCTCATCGTGACGACATCGATCCAGTTGGATCATGCGTTGGATCTAAAGGCGGCCGTGTTCAGACAATCGTCAATGAACTGAGCGGAGAAAAAATTGATATTGTGGAATGGTCTGAAGAGCCCGTTGTCTTTGTTGCAAATGCGCTTAGCCCATCCAAAGTGTTGGATGTCCAAGTGAATGAAGATGCGAAGTCAACTACGGTTGTCGTTCCAGACTATCAATTATCTCTTGCAATCGGCAAACGCGGACAAAATGCGCGTTTGGCAGCAAAACTAACCGGTTGGAAAATCGACATTAAGAGCGAAACAGATGCGCGGGAACTTGGAATTTATCCAAATCCGAACGCTGATATCGAATTAGTGGAATCCGGTGAAGAACTGGACGACTTTGATTTTTACGAAGAAAAAGAATAATGTAGAAAAGGTGATGTCCGTTGGCTCTGCAAAAGAAAATTCCATTACGGAAGTGTGTAGCTACAGGCGAGATGCATCCTAAAAAAGAAATGATCCGCGTTGTCCGTTCAAAAGAAGGCGAAGTATCTGTCGATTTGACGGGCAAGAAATCAGGACGCGGCGCGTACGTTTCGAAATCGGAAGATGCCATCGCGGCTGCCCGTAAAAAGAAAGTGCTGGACAAGCACTTGGAAGTCAAGGTTCCAGACGAAATCTATGATGAGTTAATTCGCGTCGTTCTCAGAGAGCAGTTGAAATAATGACTAAACAAAAAATTCTTCAATTGCTGGGATTGGCTACACGTGCAAGAATGACCATTTCCGGTGAAGAAATGACCGTGAACGAAGTCCGAAAAGGCAAAGCGAAATTAGTAATTGTCTCTGAAGATGCTTCAGACAACACCAGTAAAAAATTGCACGACAAATGCAAATCGTATGGAGTGGATGTTCATGTTTTTGCATCCCGTTTCGAGTTGGGACATGCGATAGGCAAAGAAGAGCGGGTAGTGATTGCAATTACCGATAAAGGTTTTGCAAAAAAAATAACCAGCTTATTCGAAGAAATTAATCGGGGGCGAGCAGATGACCAAAATTCGAGTACATGAATACGCTAAGAAGGTAGACAAGCCAAGCAAAGAGATTATTAATGAGTTGTCTAAACATAATATTACCGTACAAAACCATATGGCTACATTAGAAGACAATGCTGTATCGAAACTGGACAGCATATACAAAAATGCTTCAGCTGGACAGCGTCCACAAGCACCATCACGTCCATCAAGCCAAGGACAATCACGTCCGGCACAAAGTGGACAATCACGCCCATCGCAAGGAGGGCAATCACGTCCATCGCAGGGCGGCCAGTCGCGCCCATCAAGCCAGGGACAGTCACGTCCTTCAAGCCAAGGGCAGTCACGTCCGTCACAAGGCGGGCAGTCGCGCCCATCTGGACAAAGCCAATCACGTCCGGCAGCAGCACCGAGTCAAGGGCAATCCCGTTCACAAGGGAATGGCCAACGACCAACTACACCTGCAAAAACAGGGTCAAATTTCACGCCAAAAGCAGCTAAACCTACGGCAGGCCCAGGACAGCGTTCTTCAGGACGTCCAGGCGGCGGAAACCGCAACGGCTTCCAAAACCGCAACCGTAAAGGGAAACAGCAGCAACCGGTAAATCCGTTGCCGCCAATGCCTAAAAAAGAAAAAGAATTACCAGCTAAAATCACTTTCAGTGAGTCATTGACAGTAGCTGAGCTGGCAAAAAAATTAGGACGCGAGCCGTCTGAAATCATCAAAAAGTTATTTATGCTTGGGGTAATGGCTACCATTAACCAAGAGTTGGATAAAGATGCAATCGAATTGATTTGTGCTGAGTATGAGGTTGAAGTAGAAGAAGAGATCTTGGTGGATAAAACCGATCTTGAAGTTTACTTTGAACCAGAAGACGAAAGCCTTAACCAAGAACGTCCGCCAGTCGTTACCATCATGGGTCACGTTGACCATGGTAAAACCACTTTGCTTGATTCAATCCGCCACACGAAAGTGACTGCAGGAGAAGCAGGCGGAATTACGCAGCACATCGGCGCTTACCAAGTTGTCGATAACGGCAAAAAAATCACGTTCCTTGATACACCGGGACACGCAGCCTTTACAACTATGCGTGCTCGTGGAGCAAAAGTAACGGATCTTGCAATTATTGTTGTTGCAGCTGATGACGGCGTTATGCCACAAACAGTTGAAGCAATTAACCATGCCAAAGCGGCAGAAGTTCCAATTATCATTGCGGTCAACAAAATGGATAAGCCCAGTGCAAATCCTGACCGTGTTATGCAAGAACTGACGGATCATGGATTGGTTCCTGAAGCTTGGGGCGGCGACACAATTTTCGTACCGATTTCTGCTTTGAAAGGCGACGGCATCGATTCATTGCTTGAAATGATCTTATTGGTATCAGAGGTCGGCGAATTAAAAGCCAACCCTGCACGCCGTGCGATTGGTACTGTTATTGAAGCGGAGCTTGATAAAGGCCGCGGTTCAGTAGCTACACTACTTGTGCAAGATGGAACATTAAAAGTTGGAGACCCAATCGTTGTCGGCAATACTTTCGGCCGCGTTCGTGCAATGGTATCTGACCTTGGCCGCCGCGTAAAAGAGGCTGGTCCATCAACACCGGTTGAAATCACTGGTTTGAATGATGTACCTCAAGCAGGAGATCGCTTTGTTGTCTTCGAAGATGAAAAAACAGCTCGTCAAGTGGGAGAAACGCGTGCGACTTCAGCGCTTCAAGTTCAGCGTTCTGAAAAAACACGGGTAACTCTTGATAACTTGTTTGATCAATTGAAGCAAGGCGAAATGAAAGAGTTGAACTTGATTGTCAAAGCTGACGTTCAAGGAGCAGTTGAAGCAATGGCTGCATCTCTTCTGAAAATTGATGTTGAAGGCGTTAATGTGAAGATTATCCACACAGGCGCTGGTGCCATTACGGAATCTGATATTTCGTTGGCAGCTGCTTCAAATGCCATCGTTATAGGTTTCAACGTCCGTCCTGATGCAAACGCGAAACGCGCTGCTGATGCAGAAGGCGTAGATATCCGTCTACACCGCATCATTTATAAAGTAATCGAAGAAATTGAATTTGCGATGAAAGGATTGCTTGATCCGGAATTTGAAGAAAAAATTATCGGCCAAGCTGAAATCCGCAGCACGTTCAAAGTTTCTAAAGTCGGAACAATTGCCGGAAGCTATGTAACAGAAGGCAAAATCACGAGAGACAGCGGCGTTCGCGTCATCCGTGAAGGCATTGTTGTATTCGAAGGTGAAATTGATACTTTGAAACGCTTTAAAGACGATGCTAAAGAAGTGGCTAAAGGATACGAATGCGGGATTACCATCAAAAATTTCAACGATGTGAAAGAAATGGACATTATCGAAGCTTACGTTATGGAAGAAATCGAACGTAAATGATCCTGTACATGGAATGCGAATTTTTCATTCCAACGGCACATTCGTTAAAAGATAAGCGGGCAGTGGTTAAAAGCATGCTGACCCGCAGCAGGCAGAAATTCAACGTTTCCGCAGCAGAGATTGATCATCAGAATGTCTGGCAGCGAACGCGCATTGCCTTTGTGATTGTGTCATCCTCAAAAGAGGTGGCAGATAAAGAAATGGCGCAAGTTCTCTACTATCTGGAAAGCAATCCTGCTTGGGAATGCTTGGAGATTGAAAAAGAATATTTGTAAGAACGAGGTGGATTAGCAATGACAATGCGAGCGAATCGTGTAGCTGAGCAGATGAAAAAAGAGCTTAGCGATATCATCAGCCGAAAACTGAAAGATCCACGTATCGGATTTGTCACTGTAACAGATGTTGAAGTTACAGGAGATCTCCAACAGGCAACTGTATACATCAGCGTTTTAGGCGAAGACCACGCAAAAGAACAGACATTGCTTGGGTTAACGAAGTCAAAAGGATTTATCCGTTCCGAAATTGGGCAGCGGATCCGTCTCCGTAAAACTCCTGAATTGTCTTTTGAAATCGATTCGTCGGTTGCTTACGGCAATCGAATTGATTCGCTGTTGCGTGACATTCAAGAACCAAAAGAAGATTAAAATCAAAGCCTGCTGTCTATTCCAGATAGCAGGCTTTTTTTTGCATCAAGCAAAGGAGCTATGGATTATGGCGCTAAATGGAATACTTCCACTATGGAAAGAAAAAGGGATGACCTCCCATGACTGTGTATTTAAATTGAGAAAAATCCTGCAAACAAAAAAAGTCGGGCATACCGGGACGCTGGATCCTGAAGTGGATGGCGTGCTGCCAATCTGCATCGGCAACACGACCAAAGTTGCCGAATACATTACCGACCAGGGCAAGACTTATGAAGCTGAAGTGACAATCGGCTATTCAACTGAAACGGAAGATGCAACTGGAGCAACAGTGGACACGGATGATTCAGAGAAGCATATTACACGAGAGCAAGTTGAAGTGGCATTGCTTGGGCTGACGGGAAGCATCAAACAAATTCCGCCCATGTATTCGGCCGTTAAAGTAAATGGCAAGAAACTTTATGAGTACGCGCGCCAGGGAATTCCTGTTGAACGTCCTGAGCGCACAGTGCGCATCGACTCGATTGAGTTGCTGGACGATGATCAGCAATGGGCAGGACAGGAAATTAAGTTCAATATCCGCATCCGTTGCGGCAAAGGAACATACATCCGGACATTAGCCGTGCAAATTGGAGAAGCATTAGGCTATCCTGCACATATGTCGAGGCTGACCCGAACAGAATCCGGTAAATTCAACCAAAAAGATTGTGTCACGCTTGCCGAAGTGGCCGAACTTGCTCAAAATGGACATATCGGCGACATTTTGAAACCGCTCAGCTATGGTTTAAGTGCGTTTCCATTCATGGAAATTGAATCCAAGCAGATTTTTGCTGTGAAAAATGGTCAGGTGCTGGCACGCCATGCCATACTCGATCAAATGGGATTTGTTGTATTGACATATAAGGGGCAGCCTGTAGCACTTTATAAAAATCATCCTGAAAAAGCGGACAAGATGAAACCTGAAAAAATGTTCGGTTTTCCGACAGCAGACGAGGTGTAATATGGAAATTATTCATTTGAGTTATCCAATTCACGTAAAACCTGATAGCGAAACCGGTCCTTTGTCGCTGGCACTCGGCTTTTTTGACGGGGTACATAAAGGGCATCAGCGGGTTATAGGCGAAGCAATGGAACAGGCTGTACAAAAAGGTATCAAGTCCGCAGTCATGACCTTTGATCCGCATCCGTCTCTGGTGCTTGGCGGACGCAAAGAAGAAGTCTTCTACATCACACCCATGCAGCAAAAAATGGAGATACTGGAAGAGCTGGGTGTTGATTATTGCTTTATTGTCCGCTTTACTTCCGAATTCGCCAAATTGACCCCTGAGGAATTCATCGAGATTTTTATTAAAGGCCTCAATGTAAGGCATGTTACTGCTGGATTTGATTTTTCATTTGGCAGCAGAGGCAAAGGCGATATGGCGTTGATGAAAAGAGACGGCGAAAGCTTTTACGATGTCACAGTGATCGATAAGCAAGAAGCGGGTGATGAAAAAATCAGTTCGACGCGCATCCGCGAATTATTAAAGCAAGGCACCGTTGATCAGGTATGCCACCTTCTGGGTCGACCGTTCCGGGTTATCGGCACCGTCGTCAATGGCGACAAGCGTGGCCGCACTATTGGTTTTCCGACAGCCAACGTAGAACCCGAGCTTGGCGCCATCGTGCCAAGCCGCGGTGTCTACGCCGTCAGAATTCAGGTGCAGGGGCAATCTTACAACGGTGTCTGCAACATCGGCTACAAGCCGACCTTCAATAATCCGGATGTAAAAAAACAAGTGATCGAAGTCCATATCCTCGATTTTGATAAGTCGATTTACGGGGAAATGGTAGAAGTCGAATGGCATGAACGAATCCGGGATGAGCAGAAGTTCTCCGGCATCGACGAGTTGAAGGCGCAGATTCAGCGGGACAAAGAGACAGCCGAAAGTTTTTTTGCAGGCATTAATTAGCCGGTGCAGTTGATTTTGAAAAAGCCTTATGCTATTATTTATGAGTACTGAATGTACAAACCGTTGCTTGGCAAATCGAATCACCAACGTTTGCTCGGTAATTGGGGATATCAGAAATTAGGAGGTGGAAACAGTATGGCAATCACACAAGAACGTAAAAATGAATTGATCAATGAATACAAAGTGCATGACACTGATACTGGGTCTGCAGAAATTCAAATCGCCATTCTTACAGAAGACATCAACAACTTGAATGAGCACTTACGTACTCACAAAAAAGATCATCACTCACGTCGTGGTCTATTCAAAATGGTTGGACGCCGTCGTAACTTGCTAAAATACTTACGTGAAAACGAAGTGGCTCGCTACCGCGAGTTAATCGCAAGACTTGGCCTACGCCGTTAATAGCAAACAGAAAAAAGCGGGATTCGTCCCGCTTTTTCTTTATGGATAAAACTTTAATCTAGTGCATCGCACACCGCATGCATTTTTGATACACTACTAATGGATACATATAGTATATAGAAACAAGGTAATAGAGAGGAGCTCGATAGTATGGAGCAAACAAAAAAAGTTTACACACTTGATTGGGCAGGCCGGGAATTACAGGTTGAGGTCGGCCAATTGGCAAAACAAGCAAACGGAGCAGCATTGATCCGTTATGGTGATACAGCAGTTCTTTCAACTGCAACCGCTTCAAAAACTCCAAAACCACTGGATTTCTTTCCACTGACAGTTAACTACGAAGAGCGTCTATACGCTGTCGGCAAAATTCCTGGCGGATTTATCAAACGTGAAGGACGTCCTTCTGAAAAAGCGACGTTAACAAGCCGTTTGATCGACCGTCCAATCCGTCCATTATTCCCGGATGGCTTCCGTAATGAAGTACAGGTAATCTCAATGGTCATGTCAGTCGATCAGGATTGCCCATCAGAAATGGCTGCCATGTTCGGTTCTTCATTGGCTTTGATGATTTCCGATATTCCATTCGGTGGACCGATTGCTGGAGTAATCGTTGGCTTGATCGATGGACAATACATCATCAACCCGACAAATGATCAGCTGGACAAGAGCTCGATCAACTTGACGGTCGCCGGAACAAAAGAGGCTATCAATATGGTGGAAGCAGGAGCGAAAGAAGTTTCTGAAGAAATCATTTTGGAAGCGATCATGTTCGGCCACGAAGAGATCAAGAAATTGATTGCTTTCCAGGAACAGATTGCTGCTGAAGTCGGCAAAGATAAAACTGATATCCAGCTTTACGAACTAGATGCGGAATTGACAAGCTCACTTAAAGAAGCTGTAGAAGCGGATTTGAATGCGGCTGTCCAAATCAATGAAAAACAAGCGCGCAATGAAGCGATTGATGAAGTCAAAGCACGCGCTATGGCAGCATACGAGGAATCGGATGATGCAGTGAAAAAACAGGCTGGCCAAATCCTTGATAAAATGGTTAAAGATGAAGTGCGCCGCTTGATCACTGACGAGAAAATCCGTCCGGATGGCCGTGGACCTTCTGAAATCCGTCCATTATCTTCTGAAGTCGGCATTTTAAACCGTACACACGGTTCTGGTTTGTTCACGCGTGGACAAACGCAGGCGATGAGCATTTGTACACTGGGCGCTTTAGGTGATGTTCAAATCATCGACGGCCTTGGCATTGAAGATACGAAACGTTTTATGCATCATTACAACTTCCCGTTGTTCTCAGTTGGCGAAACCGGCTTCCTTCGTGGACCTGGCCGCCGCGAAATCGGACACGGGGCACTGGGAGAACGTGCACTTGAAGCGGTCATTCCAAATGAAAAAGATTTCCCTTACACAATTCGTCTTGTGGCAGAAGTATTGGAATCAAACGGTTCGACTTCACAGGCAAGCATCTGTGCGTCAACGCTTGCTATGATGGATGCTGGTGTTCCATTGTCAGCTCCAGTAGCAGGTATTGCGATGGGGCTGGTCAAAAAAGGCGATAACTATACCGTGTTGTCTGATATCCAAGGCATGGAAGATTACCTTGGCGATATGGACTTTAAAGTGGCGGGTACTGCTAAAGGCATTACGGCTCTTCAAATGGACATTAAGATCGATGGTCTTTCTCGTGAAATTTTGGAAGAAGCATTGGCTCAGGCTCAAATCGGCCGTATCCACATCCTTGAATCGATGCTGGCAACGATTGCTGAACCTAGAACAACTCTTTCTAAATTCGCACCTAAAATCATCATGGTGAAGATCAATCCTGACAAGATCCGCGACGTTATCGGACCTGGCGGTAAAGTGATCAACAAAATCATTGATGAAACAGGCGTTAAGATTGATACAGAACAAGACGGCACCATCTTCATTTCATCTGTTGACGAAGAAATGAATGCGAAAGCGAAAGCGATGATCGAAAACATTGTGCGTGAAGCAAAAGTCGGCGAATATTACGAAGGCAAAGTAAAACGCATTGAGAAGTTCGGTGCATTCGTGGAATTGTTTCCAGGCAAAGATGGCCTTCTTCATATTTCTGAAATCCAGGAAGAACGGACGAAAGAAGTGGAAGATGTTCTGAAAATGGATCAGGTCCTTCAAGTCAAAGTAATTGAAATTGACCGCCAAGGCCGTGTAAACTTATCACGTAAGATCGTATTGAAAGAACAAAAAGAAGCAGCAGAAAAACAAAACCAAGAATAATCAACCATTCAAATTGCCGACTTTGTCGGCAATTTTTTACTATGAGGAGGAACATGCACATGGTGACTACTAAGACTTGCAAAAATGGATTGCGCATCGTTTCCGAACATATTCCCTATTTCCATTCGGTTGCGGTAGGGGTCTTTGTCAATAACGGCTCCCGGGATGAACTTCCGGAAGAAAACGGCATTACGCATTTTATCGAACATATGCTGTTCAAAGGAACAGACCTGCGCACAGCAAAGGAGATTGCCCAGGAATTTGACCGTATCGGCGGAGATATCAATGCCTATACGTCAAAAGAGTATACCTGCTATTACGCTAAAGTATTGGATCATCATGCAGAACATGCCGTAGCTGTATTAGCTGATATGCTGTTCAATTCGCAAATGGATCCAGTAGAGTTCGATAAGGAACGCCAAGTCATTCTTGAGGAAATCAGCATGACAGAAGATATGCCGGATGACGATGTACACGAACAGCTGTGGCGCGTCATGTATCCGAAAAATTCGATCGGAGCACCCATACTTGGGACTGCTGAAACACTCGCCAGCTTCACACCGGAGAAGATCCGCGATTACATGGACCGGCATTACACACCGGCTAACACCGTCGTTTCAGTAGCTGGCAATATTACACCAGCATTGCTGGAGACGATTGAAGCGTTGTTTGGTGCTTTTGAAAGGAAAGAAAGTCCTAAAAAATATGAACTGCCTGTTTTTACATCCGGTTACTCATTAAAGAACAAAGAAACAGAACAGGGACATCTATGCCTCGGATTTCCAGGGCTGTCGTTAAATGATCCTGATATTTATAACATCACTGTTTTAAACAATATTATCGGCGGCTCGATGTCTTCAAGGCTGTTCCAGGAAATTCGGGAGCAACGCGGTTTGGCTTATTCGATTTTTTCGTATCATTCAGCCTACTCCGATCACGGAACCTTGGCGATATACGGTGGAACTTCAGACGAACAGATGGCTGAAATGCAGCAGGTAATTTTGAGCTTGCTGAAAGAATTGAAAAACGGCGGGATTACGCAGCAGGAAATCATCGACTCAAAAGAGCAGCTGAAAGGCAGCTTGATGCTGGGGCTTGAAAGCACCAGTGCGCGCATGAGCCGAAACGGCAGACATGAATTGCTGCTGGGCAAACACCAAACGTACGATGAAGTACTTGAGCAAATCGATCTTGTATCACTCGAAAAAGTTTTATCTTTGCTCGATATTCTGGTGAAGTCACCTGCCATTTCCATTATTCGTCCGAAAGAAGCTCTCTTAGTTTAAGGGAGCTTTTTGTTATTTCGTTTCTCTAGCAGACTAAATTATGTTACAATAACTCAAATCACCATTGAAGGAGCGAATATTGTGAAAACATATAACGTAGCAATTATGGGAGCAACAGGGGCAGTTGGCCAACAAATGAAAGAGCAATTGGAGAAGCGGAAATTTCCGGTAAAAGACATTGTCTTTTTGTCTTCAAGCCGTTCGGCCGGTAAAAAAATTAGATTCAACGGCAAAACATTCACCGTTCAGGAAGCAAAACCTGAATCATTTGAAGGCATCGACATCGCGTTGTTCAGTGCTGGCGGCAGTGTATCGGAAAAGTTTGCGCCGGAAGCTGTCAAGCGCGGGGCAATCGTCATCGACAACACCAGCGCATTCCGGATGGACAAGGAAGTGCCGCTTGTCGTACCTGAAGTAAACAAAAGCGACCTCTCTCTACATAAGGGCATCATTGCCAACCCGAACTGTTCCACCATCCAGATGGTCTGCGCCTTGCAGCCGTTGAAAGAGCAGTTTGGCATGACCAAAATTGTCGTCTCTACCTATCAGGCCGTTTCAGGAGCGGGCATTGACGCCATCAATGAACTAAAAGCCCAGTCGGCTGACTTTGACAATGCCAAAACGGCGGATGCGAACATGCTGCCGGTCAAGTCTGCCGCGCGTCATTATCCAATTGCATTTAATGCGATTCCGCAAATCGATCAGTTTACAGACAACGGCTACACATTTGAAGAAATGAAAATGATCAATGAAACCAAGAAAATCATGCATGACGATTCCTTGGCTGTCGCAGCTACTTGCGTGCGGCTGCCTGTGGTTACAGGGCATTCAGAATCAGTGTATGTCGAGCTTAAAGGCGCAGCAACTGTCGAGCAAGTCAAACAGGCAATGGTCGATGCACCTGGGGTTGAACTGATGGATGATCCATCAAACCAAGTCTACCCAATGCCGTTGATGGCTGCAGGACTGGACGAGGTGTTTGTCGGGCGTATCCGCCAGGACCTGGACAATCCGAATGGCTTCCACCTATGGGTCGTTTCAGACAACTTGGTCAAAGGTGCCGCACTGAATTCTGTACAGATTGCAGAAGCATTAATCGAAGAAAATATCATTTAAATCAAAACAGCAATCGTTTAAATAAACCGGCCATTGCGCCGGTTTATTTTTTTCTTTGGACTGTTTCAGGGGATTCCCGTATAATGAAGTTTATGGATGTGTACGGGTGAATTTTAGGAGGAAATAAATTGAGTAAAATTAAAAATGAAGTAATACGAGTTATCCCTTTAGGCGGCGTCGGTGAAGTCGGCAAAGCCATGTACGTAATCGAAATTGACGAAGATCTGTTTGTTGTAGACAGCGGATTGATGTTCCCGGAAGATGAAATGCTGGGCGTCGATATTGTCATTCCAGACATGACTTTCCTGGAAGAAAACAAAGACCGCGTCAAAGGAGTTTTCTTGACGCATGGCCATGAGGACGCAATCGGTTCCATCGCTTATTTATTGAAGAAAATCCAGGCTCCGGTTTATGGATCGAAATTAACGATTGCATTAGCGAAAGAACATATTAAAGAACAAGGTTCTTTAAAACACGTAAAGTTCTTTGAAGTGACCAACAAAAGCCGCATGAACTTTGATAAAACGCATGTGACGTTCTTCCATACGACACACAGCATTCCTGACGCACTTGGAATCGTCTTCCACACATCAGAAGGCGCCATTGTGCATACAGGCGAATTTAAATTCGATCAATCCGCTAAAGGAAGCTATAGACCGGATATTGCAAAAATGGCGAAATTGGGAGAAGACGGCGTACTTATGCTGTTGTCTGACTCAACTGAAGCTGAACGTCCAGGCTATACCACGTCTGAAATTGTGGTTGCTGACCATATTCTGTCGGCGTTTCTTGCTGCAGAAGGCCGCGTATTGGTATCCCTGTATTCATCAAACTTTATCCGCATCCAGCAAGTATTCGACATTGCGGCAGCTACAGGCAAAAAAGTCGCTGTAGCAGGCAGAAGCCTGGAAAGCAGCTATGAAGTCGGCTTGCGCCTAGGCTACTTGACCGTTCATGAAGATACCGTCATTTCCTTGAAAGACCTGGAAAACTACCGTGATGACGAAGTTGTCATTATCGTTACCGGCAACCAGGGAGAACCGCTGGAAGCATTGGACAAGATGGTCCGCAAACAGCACAAAGACGTTAAAATTAAAGAAACTGACACCATATTGATTACATTCACACCATCACCCGGTATGGAAGTTCCTATGTTCCAAACAATGAACAAACTGGCAAAAGCTGGTGCAAACGTTTTGACTGCCAGCAAGAAAGTCCACGTTTCAGGACATGGCAGCCAGGAAGATTTAAAAATGATGTTGAACATGATGAAACCCAAGTATTTCATTCCCATCCAGGGTGAATACAAAATGCTGATTGCCCATTCTAAATTGGCGCAGCAAGTGGGATTGCACAAGTCTGAAATCTTTATTGCCGATAAAGGCGATATCGTGGAATACAAAGGCGGCAAAGTCCGCATGAGCGGCCGCGTTACAGCCGGCAATGTGCTGATTGATGGCATTGGCATCGGTGATGTTGGAAACATCGTTTTGCGTGATCGTAAGTTGTTGTCACAGGACGGAATTTTCATCGTTGTGGTGACATTGAACCGCAAAGAAAAGAAAATTGCTTCCGGTCCGGAAATGATTTCACGCGGTTTTGTTTATGTCCGTGAATCAGAAGAGCTGATGGATGAATCTACAAGACTTGTCCGCAAAGTCGTTGAAAAATACGTAACCAGAGACGCGTTCGAGTGGAATAACATCAAGCAGGAAATTCGTGATACGTTGAATTCTTACCTGTTCCAGCAGACAAAACGCCGTCCAATGATTATCCCGATTATTATGGAATACTAAGAGAAAAAGAAAAAGGATTTCCATACCGAGTCATTCGGAGGAAATCCTTTTTCGATTACGGAGGAAATGAGGAATGGCGATGACCAGGGCTCGAACAACCACTAAAGCAAAACCTAACGCAAGAGCAAAAGCAAAAGCAAAGCCAAAAACAAAACCGAAAAACAAAAAACGGCAGCCAATGCCGATGATCGCCTATGAAATGATCGGATTGGTATTACTGGGGATATCCGTATTAATGGTGTTCCAACTGGGCGTTATCGGCAAAATGTTCTATAACATGGCAGAATTTATGGCAGGCTATATGGCCTTCCTAATTCCGCTGGCACTTGTCTATATCGCTGTTTATGTAATGGTCAAACGTTCATGGCCAAAGCCAAGGGCGAAAATAGCGATTGGGTCGGCATTTGTTCTGATCGGCATATTGCTGATTTGCCACTTAATCTGGGCAGCCGGCACCATTTTGCCAATTACGTCAGGAAATGTCTTATCCGAGACCATCCGCAACACACAAATGACAGGAACGGTTTGGAGCACTTATTTGGCTACTGGAGGCGGAATTATCGGTGCATTGCTGTATGCTATGCTGCATGTGCTATTTGATACTGCTGGCACGTGGGTAGTGGCGATCATCTTGCTGTCCATCGGGGCCATTATTTTAACAGGAAAAGCAGCAGCACCCTTTATTGCTGAAAAGATTCCAAGTGCCCGTCCAGCGATCGATGCGCTAGTAAGCCGCTTTCAACGGGACAAGCCGAAGAAACTGCGGGCTCCCCGCAAAAAGTCGGAGCCGGAGCAAGTGCTGGAAATTAATGAATCTCTAGCCTATGAGGAAGAGGAAGAGGAAGAAGATCTCTTGTACCGTCCAAAACAGGAAGAACCAATCATTTCTGCATTTACTGAAAACGTTAAACCAAAACAGGCAGAAACAGCGCCGGAGCCGATTGTGGAACCGGAGACTGGAGAAGTCCAATTGCTGTCGACTGCAGAAGAGCTGGAAAATGAAGAATACCAGCTGCCGCCACTCAGCCTGTTAACCTTGCCTCCGCATCATGACCAAAGCGGAGAGTATTCAGGCATTCAGAAAAACGCCAAGAAGCTTGAAAAAACTTTCCAAAGCTTCGGCGTCCGTGCGAAAGTGACACAAGTCCATTTGGGTCCTGCTGTCACCAAGTACGAAGTTTTGCCGGATACCGGTGTGAAAGTAAGTAAAATTGTCAGTTTGCACGACGATTTAGCTTTGGCTTTGGCAGCCCGCGATATTCGTATTGAAGCGCCGATTCCAGGGAAATCCGCTATTGGCATCGAAGTGCCAAATTCGGAAGTATCAATCGTCAGTCTGCGCGAAGTGCTGGAATCGGAAGAAAACAACCGCCCGGATGCTAAGCTGTTGTTTGCTCTGGGCAGAGACGTGACCGGACAAGCTGTGATGACGGAATTAAACAAAATGCCGCATTTGCTCGTTGCTGGTTCAACAGGCAGCGGGAAATCCGTGTGCATTAACGGCATTATCACAAGCATCATCATGCGCGCCAAGCCGCATGAAGTGAAAATGATGATGATCGATCCGAAAATGGTGGAACTGAACGTCTACAACGGCATTCCGCATCTGTTGGCACCGGTTGTGACAGATCCGCGCAAAGCGGCACAGGCACTGAAGAAAATCGTTTCAGAAATGGAAAGAAGATACGAGCTGTTTTCGCATACCGGTACACGCAATATTGAAGGCTATAACGAATATGTCCGTATTTTCAATGAAGAAAATGAAGACAAGCATCCAAAACTGCCGTTTATCGTGGTTATCGTCGATGAGTTGGCTGATTTGATGATGGTCGCTTCAAACGAAGTAGAAGACGCAATCACGCGTTTGGCTCAAATGGCACGTGCAGCAGGCATCCACTTGATCATCGCCACACAGCGGCCAAGCGTCAACGTCATCACCGGTGTTATCAAAGCGAATATTCCATCCCGCATCGCTTTTGCCGTCTCATCTTCCATTGATTCTCGAACGATCCTGGATATGGGCGGTGCAGAAAAATTGCTGGGCCGCGGAGACATGCTGTTTCTCGGAGCCGGCCAATCAAAACCGGTTCGTGTTCAAGGGGCATTCCTGTCGGATTCAGAAGTCGAAAAAATTGTTGATTTTGTTATCGAACAGCAAAAAGCACAATACCAGGAAGATATGATTCCAACTGAAATTGACGATACCAAGATAGATGAAGAAACAGATGAAATCTATGATGAAGCCGTTCAATTGGTGACCGAAATGCAGACAGCGTCGGTTTCCATGCTGCAGCGCCGGTTCCGTGTCGGCTATTCACGTGCTGCCCGGATCATAGACCAAATGGAGCAGCGGGGAGTGGTTGGTCCTTATGAAGGCAGCAAACCACGAACGGTATTAGTTCCAAAGCAGGAAGATTACTGAGCTTTTGGGTTTTTTTTGTGACATAATGATTAGTATTTTAGATAATGAAGAAATGAAAATTCGCTAAATTCGACAAATTACTATTTATTTCATTTGTAATAAGTGGTATAGTAATTTTGATTAGTAGGAATGTTTTACATCAGATGTCTGATCTCTGTCATGGGTGGTGAATCGTATGACAATTAAGTCGGATCATCGTGCTTTGTACCTTCAAGTGATCGATCGAATGAAACAGGATATTGCGGCGGGCGTCTACAAAGAAAAAGAGAAGTTGCCGTCCGAATTCGAGTTATCGAAAACACTGGGAGTCAGCCGCGCGACTTTACGAGAAGCGCTGCGGTTGTTGGAAGAAGATAATATTATCGTCAGACGCCACGGAGTCGGAACATTCGTCAATTCCAAACCATTATTTTCTTCAGGGATTGAACAATTGACAAGTGTTTCCGATATGATCCGCCAGGCGGGAATGGAACCGGGTGCCATCTACTTGAGCACTTCGGAGAGCCTTTCCTCTGAAGAAGATATAAAACGCTTTCATTGCACTGGCGATGATACTATTATTACTATTGAACGCGTCCGTACGGCAAACGGAGACCCTGTCGTGTATTGCATCGACAAGGTACCTTCGGATTATTTGCCTGCAGATTTTCTAGGACGCACCGAAAGTTCCATTTTTACAGCGATTGAGGAATCAGGAGATATTCATATATCCTATGCGGTCACGTTTATCGATCCGACGGGGTATCATGAAGAAGCTTCACCAATCCTGGAATGTGAACCGGAAACAGCATTACTGGTATTAAAACAGCTCCATTACGATGAAGACGATCGCTTGGTGCTTTATTCAAAAAATTATTTCAGAGCTGATAAATTCAGCTTTCATGTGGTTCGCAAACGCGTGTAAAACATCAAATTCCTGCTAATATCAAAAAACCTTGGGGGTTATTACATTGACAAAACGTAAATTTGGTCTTGGTTTATCATTAATGCTTGCTGCTGGTACTATGCTTGCTGCTTGTGGAAGCGAAGAAGATACTTCAACTGGCGAAACTGGCGGAGGAGAAGAAGGCACAGAAGAAGCTGCTGATTTCTCGGTTGCCATGGTTACAGATGTCGGCGGTGTGGATGATAAATCCTTCAACCAATCTGCTTGGGAAGGAATCCAGCAATTTGGTGAAGAAAATGGCCTTGAAAAAGGCGATGGCGGCTTTGATTACCTTCAATCTGCATCAGACGCGGATTACAACACCAACTTGAACAATTTAATCCGTCGTGACTTTGACGTAGTTTACGGCATCGGCTTCTTGATGGAAGGCGCTGTAGCTGAAATTGCTGAACAGCAGCCTGAAGCCCAAATTGCGATTATAGATGCAGTAGTAGATGCTCCAAACGTTGCAAGTGTCTTGTTTAAAGAGCAGGAAGGCGCATTCCTTGCGGGTGTAGCAGCAGCTCTAATGACAGAAACTAATAAAATCGGATTTGTTGGCGGGATGGAAATTCCGGTAATCGAACGTTTTGAAGCAGGATTCCTTGAAGGAGTTGCAACTGTTGACGATACTATTGAAGTCGATGTTCAATACACAGGGGCTTTTGATAAAGCGGAATTAGGTAAAACAACTGCGAACCGTATGTACTCTGCTGGAGCAGACATCATTTTCCACGCTGCTGGCGGCACTGGAAACGGCGTATTCACTGAAGCAAAAGAACGTAAAGAAGCAGATCCAGAAGCAAACGTTTGGGTTATCGGCGTAGATGCTGACCAATACGATGAAGGCCAAACTGGCGATGCCAACGTAACATTGACTTCAGTATTGAAGCGTGTTGATACAGCTGTAATCAATATTTCTGAACAGGCGATGGCTGGCGAATTCCCAGGCGGCGAAACAATCACTTACGGTTTGTCTGATGAAGGTGTAGGCCTTGCAGATTCACGCGGAGCAATTCCTGAAGACGTGATGACGCAACTTGAAGATTACCAGCAACAAGTTATCGATGGCGACATCGTAGTTCCCGATACTTTACAGTAGAAGTTAATTAGCAGCACGGTCATCATAAAGACCGGTTTAACCGGTCTTTATGATTTTTTTTGCCCATAAGCAGGAAATTAATAGATGAAAGGCTTTTGGCAACGGAAGCCTTTCCTGTATTAATTAATTAGTTAATTCAATCACAAGAAGTTAGTAGCTTTCAGGGGAGTGACAACAGTGGAGTATGTAATCGAAATGCTGAATATCCGTAAAGAGTTCGGTACATTTGTCGCCAATGACAATATTACGCTGCAACTACAAAAAGGAGAAATTCATGCGCTATTAGGGGAAAACGGGGCAGGGAAATCTACTTTAATGAACGTCCTATTCGGTTTGTACCAGCCGGAAGGCGGAGAAATCCGAGTGCGCGGCCAAAAAGTGGATATTGCCAATCCGAACGTCGCCAATGATCTTGGCATCGGAATGGTTCACCAGCATTTTATGCTGGTTGAAAATTTTTCTGTTACTGAAAACATCATTTTAGGAAGTGAGCCAACAAAATACGGCATCACCAATAAAAGGGATGCGGCTAAAAAAGTTCAAGCCCTCTCTGAGCAATATGGCTTGAATGTAGATCCTTATGCGATCATCGAGGATATTTCGGTGGGCATGCAGCAGCGTGTTGAAATATTAAAAACTTTGTACCGCGGAGCCGAAATTTTGATATTCGATGAGCCGACCGCTTCATTGACGCCTCAGGAAATCACGGAATTGATTCAGATCATGAAACGGTTGATTGCTGAAGGCAAATCCATCATTTTGATTACACATAAATTAAAAGAAATCATGGATGTTTCAGACCGGGTAACAGTCATCCGCAAAGGCCAGGGAATCGGGACGGTTATTACTTCAGAAACCAACCCGAACGATCTGGCATCATTGATGGTTGGTCGCCAAGTGGAATTCACTACAGTTAAAGGCCAGGCATTCCCAGGGGAAGAAATTCTGGATATTAAAAATCTCGTGGTTCAGGATTACCGTGGAGTAGAGAAAGTGAAGAGCCTGAATTTGAACGTCCGCAAAGGTGAAATTGTCGGAATTGCGGGAATTGACGGCAATGGACAGTCTGAACTGATCGAAGCAATAACGGGGTTGCGTAAAGTGAAGAGTGGGACTATCTTCATCAACGGCAAAGAAGTCACCAATATGAAACCGAGAAAAGTAACTGAATCGGGCGTAGGGCATATACCTCAGGATCGCCATAAGCATGGTTTGGTATTGGATTTCCCAATTGGCCATAACATTTCGCTTCAGACATACTACACAAAACCGATTTCCAAATCGGGCATTATCGATTACAACAAAATTAATGATAAAGCGCTGCAGATCATCAAGGATTTTGATGTCCGGACTCAAGGTCCTGGAGAGTTGGCCCGTTCCCTATCCGGGGGCAATCAGCAAAAAGCCATTATCGGCCGTGAAGTCGACCGGGATCCGGATCTGTTGATTGCGGCTTTGCCGACTCGTGGATTGGACGTTGGCGCCATTGAATTTATCCATAGCCGGTTGATCGAACAACGCGATAACGGCAAGGCAGTTCTCCTAATATCCTTCGAATTGGATGAAGTCATGAACGTTTCAGACCGAATTGCAGTTATCCATGACGGTGAAATTGTGGACATCGTGACACCGGAAAGCACGAGTGAGCAGGAGTTGGGATTATTGATGGCAGGTCATACCGGCCATAAGGAATCCCAGGATTTGACGAAGAAAGGTGAGGATCAGCATGTCGAATAGAGTGACCAATCTCCTGGTCCCCATCATTTCCGTTATTTTAGGACTATTGGTAGGCGCGGTGATCATGCTGGTCAGTGGCTATAACCCATTGGAAGGCTATGCCGCTCTATGGAACGGGATTTTTGGCGATATGTATACAATCGGCGAAACAATCCGCCAAATCACACCTTATTTATTGGCGGGTCTTGCGGTCGCTTTTGCGTTCCGCTCAGGTCTGTTCAATATTGGTGTTGAAGGGCAATTGATCGTCGGATGGTTTGCTGCGGCTTATGTAGGGGTAGCTGTAGAATTGCCGAAAATTATCCATTTGCCATTGGCAATCATTGCGGCAGCGGTGGCTGGCGCATTATGGGGCTTTGTACCAGGGCTCCTGAAAGCGAAGTTCCATGTTCATGAAGTAATTATTACCATCATGATGAACTATATCGCATTGCACGTAACAAACGCATTGATCCGTACGGTTTCCGATGGAGGAGACAGGACAGAAAATATTTTTGCCAGCGCTTCCCTGCGTTCTGAGTTTCTTGAAAACCTCACGGAATTTTCACGGCTCCACTTGGGAATCGTCCTCGCTCTGGTTATGGTCGGGGTAATGTGGTTTATCCTTGAAAAAACAACGCTTGGCTTTGAGCTGAAAGCTGTTGGATTTAATAAAAACGCCTCTCAATACGCAGGCATGAATGTCAACAAGAACATCATTTTGGCGATGGTCATCTCTGGGGCATTTGCTGGTATGGCCGGCGCTATGGAAGCACTTGGAACGTTTGAGTACGTGTCTTCTAAAGGTGGTTTTACGGGTATCGGATTTGACGGGATTGCAGTCGCATTGCTGGGGATGAATACGCCTCTGGGTGTCATTTTCGGGGCTACGTTATTCGGGTCCTTGAAGTATGGAGCATTGAACATGCCGAATGCTGCCGGTATTCCGATCGAGATTGTTGAAATCGTAATCGCAGTTATCATCTTTTTTGTAGCTTCCGGCTACATCATTCGCTTGCTGCTGCTCCGTGCTTCAGCTAAGAAGAAGGAGGCGAAGTAATATGAGTTTCCTTGACGTTCTATACTTCATCATTCCTTCGGCAATTTTCTATGCAGCTCCGCTTATTTTAGTGGCGATTGGCGGCGTATTCTCGGAGAAATCCGGAGTCGTCAATATTGGTCTCGAAGGGCTGATGGTGATTGGGGCATTTGTCGGAATCCTATTCAACTTATTGTATGCTGATACATTCGGTGCAGCGACGCCTTGGATTTCACTCATTGCGGCGATGGTAGCTGCTTTGCTGCTATCACTGCTTCACGCTGTAGCTTCCATCTCGTTCCGGGCAGATCAAGTTGTATCGGGTGTTGCCATCAACTTGTTGGCTGTTGCATTATCTCTGTACTTAGTAAAAAGAATTTTCGATAAAGGTCAGACAGACTTTATTACAGAGCGGTTTGCACGCTATAATGTGCCGTTCTTGTCGGACATTCCAGTTATCGGACCTTTATTCTTTACATCCGTCTACAATACATCGTTCTTTGCGATTGGTGTTGCCTTTGTGGCATGGTTTGTCATTTACAAAACGCCTTTCGGTTTGCGCTTGCGTGCTGTCGGGGAACACCCGATGGCTGCAGACACAATGGGTGTCAACGTAGCAAGAATGCGTTATATTGCCGTTATGATTTCTGGTGCGTTAGCAGGAATTGGCGGTGCGATTTATGCACAGACCATCACCAATGATTTTGGTCACGCTACTATCAATGGCCAGGGCTTTATGGCACTGGCAGCGATGATTTTTGGGAAATGGCATCCGCTGGGCGCGATGGGAGCTGCATTGTTTTTCGGATTTGCACAATCCTTGAGCATTGTCGGTTCATCCATTCCAATCATCCAAGAGATTCCAAACGTCTTCCTATTAATATTGCCGTATGTTTTGACGATCTTTGCGCTTGCCGGATTTATCGGCCGTGCCAATGCACCGCTGGCAAACGGAAAACCATATATCAAAGGACAACGATAAGCTATTTGAAAGAGCCGTCATTGCGACGGCTCTTTTGTTTTGCGGACTATAACGGGCCGCTTGCGCTTTTCTTTATTTGCAATTAACGGAAAAGGTTCGGTATAGTTAGAACATGAACGACGAGAGGGGATTCCACATGTTTGAAACAATTAACATTGCTAAAGGCGTTAACGTACACGTCAATGAGACGACACAATTTAAAACGATAAATTTTTCGATTAAGTTCAAAGATAAACTCACCAAGGAAAAAGCATCTGCCCGATCGATTTTGGCAAACGTGCTGCAGCACAGCAATGAAGTCTATCCTTCACACACAGCACTGCGCATGGTGTTGGACGATCTTTACGGGACATCTCTTTACATAGATTCTTCAAAACGGGGCAACGAACATGTCGTAACTTTGAACGTAGAAACAGTCAACGATCAATACTTGTCTGAAAAAGGCGTATTGGAAAAAGTACTGAATTTAATGTACATCGTCTTGTTCAAACCTAATTTTGAGCACGGACAGTTTAAAGAATCTATTTTCCTTCGTGAAAAAAATGCTATTGTGCAACGGATCGAGTCCGTTTTTGACGAAAAAACGCGCTATGCGCAACAGCGCATGATGGAGCTTGCATTGCCAAACCATCCAGCATCGATTACTTCAAATGGTACGATCGAAGATGTGGAGAACGTCACCAACGAACAACTGGTTGCCGAGTACAAAGAAATGGTAGCTGAGAATGAAATTGAAATTTACGCTGTAGGCGATGTCAAACCAGAGATGATCGCTTCCCATATCCGTGAGTTTTTCCATTTTAAAGACCGCGAAAAGGCGATAGCGGTCCCTCCATTGGAACTTGTGAAACCAGAGCAATCGCATGTGCTCGAATACGAGGATATGAAACAAGGAAAGCTTCATATGGCATTTTTTACGCCAATTACTTTCCGAGACGAAAAATTTCCGGTGATGCAATTGATGAACGGCGTTTTCGGCGGCTATGCGCATTCCAAGCTATTTGTTAATATCCGTGAAAAAGAAAGCATGGCTTATTACGTATCGAGCTCTTTTGCTTCGCAATTCGGCCTGATGTTTGTTTTGGCGGGCATTGACTCGAAGCTGGAAGAAAAAGCGGTGAAGTTGGTTCTTGAGCAATTGGAAGAAGTTAAAAAAGGCAATATTTCCGATATGGAACTGGACCAGACAAAAGCCCTTTTGACGAATCAATTAAAAGAAGCTCTTGATTCGGCTCGCGGCCAAATCGATATTTACGATCAATATATGGAGTTAATGGATAAATTCGAACCGGAATTCATGATAAACAGATGGAAGAATGTCACGAAAGAAGATATCGCTGATGTAGCCCAGCAGCTTTCTTTGGAAATGACATACTTCCTATCAGGCAAGGAGGATGAAAGGGATGCATAAAGTTGAATTTGAACAATTGGAAGAAACACTTTTTCATGAAAAGCTGGACAATGGCTTGAATGTTTACATTCTCCCTAAAAAAGGTTTTTCAAAAACCTTCGCCACTTTCACAACCAAATACGGCTCAATTGACAATCATTTTGTGCCGCAGGGTGGAACTGAACCGATTAAAGTACCGGATGGCATCGCTCATTTTCTGGAGCATAAAATGTTTGAAAAAGAAGAAGGGGATGTTTTTCAGGAGTTCAGCAAGCAGGGAGCTTCAGCAAATGCCTTTACTTCGTTCACACGGACAGCCTATTTGTTTTCGGCAACCGGTGAAATCGATAAAAATGTCAAAACTTTATTGAATTTTGTCCAAACCCCTTATTTTACGGAAAAAACCGTCGAAAAAGAAAAAGGCATCATTGCACAAGAAATCACCATGTATGATGATCAGCCGGATTGGCGCCTGTATTTCGGCATTATCGAAAACCTCTATAAAAATCATCCGGTGAAAATTGATATTGCCGGAACTGTAGAATCTATTCAGGACATCACGGCTGAACATTTATACACTTGTTACAATACTTTTTACCATCCTTCCAACATGGTCTTGTTCGTAGTCGGCAACGTCGATCCCGAGCAAATGATGAAATTGGTGAAAGAAGACCAGGCACAGAAAACCTTTGTGGAACCGACAGAAATCAAGCGTATTTATCCGGATGAGCCGAAAGAAGTTGCCATCAAGGAGCGTGTGCTGGAAATGAGCGTCCAGAAGCCGAAAGTCTTCTACGGCATCAAACCGGAGAAACTGGATTTGATCGGACCCGACATGCTCAAGCATGAACTGGCTGCTCAATTGGCCTATGAACTGCTGTTTGGGCGGACTTCTGATTTCTATCACCACGCCTATGAGAACGATTGGATCGACGAATCTTATTCGTTTGACTACTCATTGGAAAACGGCTTTGGCTATGCCCTGATCGGCTCTGATACGCACAAACCGGAAATCCTGATCAAGGAAATCAAACACACGCTTCAAAACGCGGTAGAAAAATGGCCGTTTGGACAAGAAGATCTTGATCGTGTACGGCGCAAAAAAATCGGCTTTTTCATGAGAGCACTAAATTCACCGGAATACATCGCCAACCAATTTACCCATTATGCGTTTAATGATATGAATTTATTTGATGTGGTACCTGTATTGGAGGGGCTGGAAGTTTCAGACCTTCAAAACGCATTCGCATTGGTCAGCCATGAACCTCAGCATTCCGTCTTTACCATCATGCCTACGAAAAAGGATGAACAGTGAAACGATTTGCTGTCCTGTTAGGGGCATCCGGAGAAATTGGTGAAAGCATTGCGCTTCAGTTGGCCGAAAGCGGCTGGTCTCTTTACTTGCATTGGAATAGCCGGCCGACAGAGACATTGGCAAAGCAGTTGGCTGAAAAATATCCTACACAGGAATTTATTGCCGTGCAGGCCGATTTTGCTGAAGCATCAGGGGCGCAGCAGCTTGCAGCCAATGTCTATGATGCCAGCTGCATTATTGTGGCATGTGGCCAGTCGCTGGTGAAAATGCTGATGGATACTACAGATGAAGACATGGAAGCGTTGTGGCGGGTGCATGTGAAAAATCCGGTCTCGGCAATTCGGCTGATTTCCCCATTTTTCCATCGTCATGACAAATCTTATATCGTCTTTATTTCCTCTATTTGGGGAGAAACGGGGGCTTCCATGGAAACCGTCTATTCATCTGTAAAAGGCGCACAGCTGGCGTTTGCCAAAGCCTATGCCAAGGAAATGGCGCCTTCTGGAACCCGTGTCAACGCAGTTGCGCCTGGATTTATCCAAACAGAAATGAATGCATCACTAACAGCAGAAGAACTGCAGGAAATAGAAGAAGAAATTCCACTGGGGCTTGGTTCGCCTCAAGACATAGCGGATGCAGTCGATTTTCTTGTAAACGGCAAAGCGGATTATATGACGGGGCAAACGCTGCGCATCAATGGCGGATGGCTGATGTGATGGCGTTTCACTGCTCTTCATGTAACTAATTGCCCTTTTCCTATTGCGCCAGATCAGCTATTATATTAACTAAAGATCTCTTCGGAGAAAGGTCGGGGATTTGCATGAAAGAATGGTATTTCGAATACGAAATTCAAGTGAACCGTCCGGGCCTGCTTGGTGATATTGCTTCTCTTTTGGGGATGCTGCGGGTAAATATCGTAACGATCAATGGTGTGGACCAAGGCCGCCGCGGAATGTTGCTGCGCGCCGAGCACGATGTCCAGCTGGAGCGATTTGAACAGATCCTGTCAACCATCGAAACTATTGCGGTAACAAAATTCCGTGAACCAAAACTGCGGGATATTCTGGCAGTGCGGCACGGCCGGTATATCCAGCGAGACGCTGATGACCGCAAAACTTTCCGTTTTGTGCGTGATGAGCTGGGGCTGCTGGTCGATTTCATGGCAGAAATCTTCAAGCAGGAAGGCCATAAACTGGTCGGCCTGAGAGGGATGCCGCGTGTCGGCAAAACAGAGTCGATTGTGGCCGCAAGTGTCAGTGCCAATAAAAAATGGATTTTTCTTTCTTCCACGATGATCAAGCAAACCGTTCGCAACCAATTGATGGGCGATGAACACAATGCCAACAATATTTTTATTCTGGATGGCATTGTTACACGCCGATCTGCAGACGAACGCCATATGCAGCTGGTGCGTGAAATGATGCGCATGCCAACCATTAAAGTTGTGGAGCATCCCGATAAATTTGTCGAGCAGTCAGAATACAGCATCGACGATTTTGATTATATTATTGAACTGCGCCATCATCCGGAAGAGAAAATCACCTATGAAGTGTTGGAGAAAAACACTTTTATGGATGAAAAATCACAAGGGGACATGTTTGGGGACGGATTCAACTTCTAAGTAGGCAGGTGATCGTTTTGAGTGAGTTGGGTACTCGGCTGAAACAGGCCAGAATCGCCAAAGGATATAGTTTGGAAGATTTACAGGACTTGACTAAAATACAGAAGCGTTATTTGGCTGGTATAGAAGATGGCAATCACAGCATGATGCCGGGTGCATTTTATGTGCGGGCTTTTATCAAGCAATACGCGGCAGCAGTTGGGCTGAATGGTGAAGAGCTGCTTGAACAGCATAAATTGGAAATGCCGGATAAGGAACCAGCTGCCAGGCCCCAAATGCCGAGTTCTCTTACTTCGCGGAGCAGTTCAGTGTCAAGAACTGCTCCGAGCGCCGCCTATGCGGAATTTATGCCCAAATTTTTGGTTGCGCTGTTTATCGTTCTGATTCTTGCAGTAGTTTGGTATTTCTACAGTGCCTCGACCAATAGCGGCTCATCAAATCTGCCGGTGGATGAAGATGGAGGAATTTCTTACGAGGAACCCGCCCCTGCTGCACCTGAGGAAACGGAAGAGCAAACTGCCGAGGAACCGGTCGAGGAGCCTGCAGCAGAACCCGCAGAGCCTGAGGCCGTGCTCGCTGTCGAAGAAACCCAAGGTGAGACCACGACTTACTCCTGGCAGGGACCGGCTGATCGTCAGCTCGAAATCGCTGCGGATGGTCCATCCTGGATTACAGCTACTGATCAGAACCAAACTGAACTGACTTCTGGAGCACGTGTAATGCAAGCAGAGGAAACGGAAACACTCGATTTATCAGAGGTCGATTTTGTTCGCTTGCGCATTGGCGACTATTCAAATATTGCACTAACTTTAAATGGTCAACCGATTGAGTATGAACAGCAACTTCAACCCCAAAATATCGTTATTCAATTTACAGACGCCGAATAGCCATCTTTGGATGGCTATTTTTCATGAAAGTTCGAAAGGAGAAACAGCAATGAATATACCAAATCAGATTACCATTTCGAGGATTTTACTGATTCCAGTATTTATGGTGATCATGCTAGCCGGTTTTGATTGGGGTACAATGACTCTTTTTGGAGCATCTATGCCTGTCACTCATTTTGTCGGAGGACTTATTTTTATCTTTGCATCATTAACCGATTGGGTGGACGGCTTTTATGCCCGGAAATATAATCTGGTCACGACTTTCGGGAAGTTTTTAGATCCTTTAGCCGACAAGCTTCTTGTATCAGCGGCTTTAATCATTTTAGTGGAACTGGGATTTGCCGCTTCTTGGATCGTCATTATCATCATCAGCCGTGAGTTTGCGGTCACTGGACTGCGCCTTGTGCTTGCGGGCGAAGGTGAAGTGGTTGCCGCCGGCGGTTTAGGGAAAATCAAAACAACTGCACAAATTTTGGCAATTTCTGCATTGTTGCTGCATAATACAATTTTCACGTTGGTTGGCTTGCCGTTCGCTGAAATCATGCTTTATATTGCACTGATTTTCACAGTCTGGTCAGGATGGGATTACTTTTATGCCAACCGCCGAGCGTTGATGGCTTCAAAATAAGCTTGTAAAAAGGGGATTAGACAGATGAACGCAGAGATTATTGCGGTAGGTTCAGAATTATTACTAGGTCAGATCACCAATACGAATGCCCGTTTTCTGTCCAATCACTTAGCGGAACTTGGCATTAATGTTTATTACCACACGGTTGTTGGAGACAATGCCGACCGTCTGGAAGATGCCATAAAAATCGCAGAAAATCGTGCAGACTTGATCCTGTTCACAGGAGGGCTGGGCCCGACCAAAGATGACTTGACGAAAGAGTCGATTGCCCGGCACTTGGGGACTACATTAGGGATGAATGAGGAAGCATTGGATTCCATTGTGGCGTATTTTGAGCGTGCTGGCCGCCCTATGACAGAGAATAACAAAAAGCAGGCATTGGTGTTAAAAGACAGCGATGTTCTCGTCAACCATAACGGGATGGCGCCGGGCATGATGTACAAAAAAGATGGCCGTGTTTACATACTCTTGCCTGGTCCGCCAAAAGAGATGGAGCCGATGTTCCAATTTGAAGCTAAGCCGAAGCTGGCGCATTTATTGAACAAAGAAGATGTCATCCTGTCACACGTCCTGCGTTTTTACGGTATCGGCGAGGCTGAGCTGGAAGACCGTCTCCATCACATCCTGGACAAACAGTCGAACCCGACAATTGCGCCTCTGGCTGCTGACGGCGAAGTGACTTTGCGCATTACGGCTAAAACCAATACGACTGAAGAAGCCTGGGAATTGATCAATGGCACAAAAGAAGAAATTTTGGATTTAGTAGGCGAATACCTGTATGGCTATGATAATGATTCACTGGCTTCCAAATCAATTGAGCTGTTAAAAGAGCAAAGCAAAACCATTTCAGCTGCTGAAAGCCTGACTGCGGGCCTTTTTCAATCCGAATTGGCTTCTGTCGCTGGAGCAAGTGCGGTTCTGGCGGGTGGTGTTATCACTTATAATGAGGAGATGAAAGTTCACCAGCTTGGGCTGTCTGCTGAATTGCTTGCCGAATACGGAGTCGTCAGCGAACAGACAGCATTGGCAATGGCTGAAGCTGTGCGAGACAAGTTTAAAACCGATATCAGTGTTTCGCTGACGGGTGCAGCGGGTCCGGATGCCCACGGCGATCAGCCTGCTGGCACTGTCTGGATTGGCATCGCTACAGAGCAAGGATCCGAATCTTACCGGCTCCAGCTTTCCGGCATGCGCAACACCAATCGTTTGCGCGCTGTAAAACTTGCACTGCATTATGTGATCCGAACGTTAACTGAAGAAGATGCACGCAAAATTTAATTTTGCGTGTTTTTTTCTGTCCAAAAATGGGGAATGGATTATATAGGGCTTCTAAATGTGAAGTTTTAAAAAACAAAAGCGAATAAACGTTCGCTTTTTTCTTGTGTATTTCTCAATAAGCTAGTATACTAGAAACAGGTAGAAAATTAGTTTTTCATTTAGAGGAGGATTTCTTTTGAGCGATCGTAAAGCAGCATTAGACATGGCGTTAAAACAAATAGAAAAGCAATTTGGTAAAGGTTCTGTAATGAAATTGGGAGAAAAAACAGACCGCAATATCTCATCTGTTTCCAGTGGTTCTTTGGCATTGGATACAGCATTAGGAATAGGCGGATATCCTCGCGGGCGTGTAATCGAAGTATACGGCCCGGAAAGTTCCGGTAAGACAACCGTTTCTCTTCATGCCATTGCAGAGGTTCAGGCTATTGGCGGAACAGCCGCATTTATCGATGCCGAGCATGCATTGGATCCGGTTTATGCAAAAAACCTTGGCGTTAATATTGATGAATTGCTGCTGTCTCAGCCGGATACAGGCGAACAGGCATTGGAAATTGCTGAAGCGCTTGTCCGAAGCGGAGCAGTGGATATCGTAGTAGTCGACTCAGTTGCAGCGCTAGTACCAAAAGCTGAAATTGAAGGAGAGATGGGCGACTCCCATATGGGATTGCAGGCACGTTTAATGTCCCAGGCTCTACGGAAATTATCAGGAATTATCAACAAGTCCAACACGATTGTTATTTTCATTAACCAAATCCGTGAAAAAATCGGTGTTATGTTCGGTAACCCTGAGACGACTCCTGGCGGCCGTGCATTGAAATTCTATTCATCTGTCCGTCTCGAAGTACGTCGTGCAGAAGCATTGAAATCCGGTACTGAGATTATCGGTAACAGAACGAAAATCAAAGTAGTTAAAAACAAAGTAGCTCCACCGTTCCGTACTGCCGAAGTTGATATCATGTACGGAAAAGGGATTTCCCGTGAAGGTGAGATCGTCGATATCGGCTCTGAACTGGAAATCATCCAAAAGAGCGGTTCTTGGTATTCATACAACGACGAACGCATTGGCCAAGGCCGTGAGAATGTTAAGCAATTCCTGTTGAAGAATCCGGAAGTCCGCAATGAAATCTCTAATAAAATCCGTGAGTCTTACGGAATGGCAGCTGCATCTTATACAATTGCCGGCAGCAAGGATGAGCCTGAAGACTTTAACTTATTGCTTGACGAAGATGACGAATAAGATCGTTCCGATAATCTGGAAAAGCCGCCAAGCTTAAAGCTTAGCGGCTTTTCTTCTACGCAGAAAACAAAAGAGCTGGAAATGGTTAAGCAAACATACTCTATCTATCGAAAATAGCATGTTCGCTTCGCCAAAGTGCCTTGTGCCCGTCGATTCTACACGGCTGCTTCCGCTTTTCGTCGTGTTCAGCTGCAGCGATCAGGCCCTCGGGGTCATAAGTCCCTCTGGCTATACGGCTGAAGCGATGCCGTACAGCCAAAGTGCCTTATGCCTGTCGGACCTGGACGATCGCTTCCGCTTTTCCTGATGTCCAGCTGCAGCGGCCAACTCCTCGGGATCTAAGCCACTCTGGCTGTGCGGCTGAAGAAATGCCGCTTCGCCAGATCGTCTTATACCTGTCGGAGCTGAACGGCCGCTTCCGCTTTTCGTGGGTTGACACGACATAAGTCCATCTATACAATTAAAATTGTATAATTTACTAATTATTAAACAGTTGAAACGAAAAATTTTTATTTATTCATCTTTTTTAACTGAAAAAAATTCAATAGCAAGAGGAGGTGTCCGAATGGGTATTAATGAGTTCATCTTCGCTTTGCTTGGTATCATCGTCGGTGTAGTTGTTGGTTATTTTGCATTGAAAAAAGCAAACGATTCCAATATTGCAGGCGCTAAAAATTCTGCGGAGCAAATTGTCGAAGATGCAAAACGAGAAGCTGAAGCGCTGAAAAAAGAAGCCTTATTGGAAGCGAAAGACGAAAATCATAAATTGCGTACTGAATCAGAATCTGAAATTCGGGAACGCCGATCTGAACTACAAAGACAAGAAAATCGGTTGTTGCAGAGAGAAGAAAATTTAGATCGCAAGGATGATGCATTAAACAAAAGAGAAGCGAGTCTGGAACGCAAAGACGAAGCACTCGCAGAAAAACAACAGCATATTGAACAGATGGAGAGCAAAGCTGAAGATTTAGTCCGCCAGCAACAGTCCGAAATGGAACGCATTTCATCTTTGACACGCGAAGAAGCGAAATCGATCATCTTGCAAGATGTTGAAAAAGAACTTTCAACTGACATCTCTGTCATGATGAAAGAATCGGAAGCCCGCGCCAAAGAAGAATCGGACAAAAAAGCGAAGAACATTTTATCACTGGCGATGCAGCGCTTTGCTGCTGACCATGTAGCAGAAACGACCGTATCAGTGGTCAATCTGCCAAACGACGAAATGAAAGGCCGTATCATCGGGCGTGAAGGACGCAATATCCGAACGCTTGAAACCTTAACAGGAATCGATTTGATTATCGATGATACGCCGGAAGCGGTTATTCTGTCAGGATTCGATCCAATCCGCCGTGAAACAGCTCGATTGGCGCTTGAAAAACTGGTATCAGATGGCCGTATCCATCCTGCACGCATCGAAGAAATGGTCGAGAAGTCAAGACGCGAAGTGGATGAACAAATTCGTGAAATTGGTGAACAAACCACATTTGACGTAGGTGTACATAACCTGCACCCTGACTTGATCAAAATTCTTGGACGCCTCCGCTACCGCACAAGCTACGGACAAAATGTACTGAAGCATTCTGTGGAAGTTGCATTCCTGTCCGGTTTGATGGCAGCAGAGCTTGGAGAAGATGTGACACTAGCCCGACGTGCCGGCCTTCTGCATGACATCGGCAAAGCGATTGATCATGAAGTAGAAGGAAGCCATGTTGAAATCGGCGTGGAACTCGGAACCAAATACAAAGAACATCCGGTTGTCATTAACAGTATCGCCTCCCACCATGGTGACACAGAAGCGACTTCGATCATTTCGGTCATTGTTGCTGCTGCAGATGCATTGTCTGCCGCTCGCCCGGGTGCAAGAAGTGAAACACTGGAAAATTACATCCGCCGCTTAGAAAAACTTGAAGAAATTTCCGAATCGTATGAAGGCGTTGAGAAATCATTCGCTATTCAAGCGGGACGCGAAATTCGCATAATGGTTCGTCCTGAACAAATCGATGATATGACGGCGCATCGTCTGGCCCGCGATATCCGGAAACGGATTGAAGAGGAACTGGATTATCCAGGTCACATCAAAGTCACGGTTATCAGAGAAACCAGAGCAGTTGAATACGCAAAATAATAAGGGTGAGGCTTCGATGAATGTCTATTCAAAGAAGCCTTTTTCTTATGGAAAAAGGTGAGCTTGTGAAAATTTTATTTATCGGAGATATTGTAGGATCAATCGGAAGAGATGCATTGGAATCGTATTTACCAAGATTGAAAAGAAAGTATTCGCCGGATGTCATTATCGCCAATGGTGAAAATGCAGCAGCAGGACGCGGCATCACCAAAGCTATTTACCAGGATCTTTTATTCATGGGAGTGGACATGGTGACAATGGGCAACCATACGTGGGATCAGAAAGAGATTTTTGATTTTATTGATGAAGTGGATTATTTGATCCGTCCTGCCAACTTTTCAGACGAAGCGCCAGGACGCGGCATGGCGACTGTGACAAAAAATGGGCAGACCTTGTCTGTCATCAATTTGCACGGCCGTGTATTCCTGCCGCCGCACGGGGACCCGTTCGAAAAAGCGGATGAGCTTGTAGCGGAAGCCAAAGCGATTTCACCATTGGTGTTTGTGGATTTTCATGCAGAAGCTACCAGTGAAAAAATTGCCATGGGCTGGCATTTGGATGGCCGGGCTTCAGTTGTGGTCGGAACCCATACACATGTTCAAACAGCCGATGCACGCATTTTGCCAAATGGTACAGCCTACATCTCGGACGTGGGCATGACAGGACCTTATGATGAAATTCTGGGAATGACCAAAGAATCTGTGTTGTACCGGTTCAAGACCAATATGCCAACTCGTTTTGAAGTGCCAAAGCGCGGTCGTTCCGTAGTCAGTGGCTTCTTCACCGAAGTGGATGACCAAACGGGCAAAGCAACTGCTTTTGAACGGGTTTACATCAATGAAGATTACCCATTTCAAGGTTAAAAGGGAAGCTTTTTGACGAAACTCCGACAATTTGGGCAGACGTCTTGTAGAACATGTCCGGTTTTCAGTATAATAAAGTATCGTTTAAAAGGTTTTTATAAACGAACTTCAGAAAAAATGATATGCTGCTCAACTGATTTAACATCAGCCAGGTACAAACATACGTGGACGGATTGAATAATGTGCTGGTGCAAGGCGGGAATCTTGTCGACGAGATCCATTTACCTGTACAATCAGAATCGATGGCAACACAAAACCGATCCAAGCATCTATTCACATGTACGCTCTATGGGGCAGTTAAAATTACGGAAACTAAAAAATGGTCGCTGAACGATGAATTTACAAAAGTCGTATCAGGCCAAGAAATGGGTGTCTAGAAATGACGTATACAAAACAGGAAATCGTCGCAAAAGCGCGCGAAGTAGCAGATATGATCGCAGCAACAGAAGAAGTGGATTTCTTTAAGCGTGCAGAAGCACAAATTAATGAAAACCAGCAAATTCGTGAAAAAATTGCCAGCTTGAAGAGCCTGCAAAAGCAAGCTGTTAACTTCCAGGCATATGGCAAAGAACGGGCATTGACTTTGATTGAAGGCAAAATCGCTAAAATCGAAGAAGAAATCGATGCTGTGCCAATCGTTCAGGAGTTCAAGCAATCCCAGAGCGACGTCAATTCGTTGTTGCAGATGGTGTCAACCGCCATTGCCAACCAAGTAACAAACAACATCATCACGGAAACAGGCGGCGATTTGCTGCGCGGCGAAACCGGATCAAAAGTCCGCAATGACAAACCGGGAAGCTGTTAAAATAAAAGCGGAAGCGGCCGTTCAACTCCGACAGGCATAAGACAGACCAGCAGGGTGGCGCTTTTTGCCACGCAGCTGGGTTGGCTTATGACCCGAGGAGTTGGCCGCTGGAGCTGGATAAAAGAAAAGTGGAAGCAATCATCTAGGGAAGGTAACCTAAGACCACCCCATGCTTCCTTAAAGCATCAAACTGAAAGAGCCAAAGCTCTTTCAGTTTTTTCTTTTCCGCATTGATTTTTGGTATAATGGAGAAACGACGAATCGATTTGAAAGAGGTTTTATAATGGCACCGACACCGATGATGCAACAATATTTTCAAGTGAAGTCCGAATACCTGGACGCATTTTTATTTTTCCGGATGGGCGATTTTTATGAATTGTTTTATGACGATGCCATCAACGCATCGCAAATTTTGGAAATCACGCTGACGAGCCGCGGCGGAACCGGCGACGACCGGATTCCGATGTGCGGCGTACCACACCATGCGGCGAAAAACTATATTGATCAATTGATCCTGAAAGGCCATAAAGTGGCCATCTGTGAACAAGTGGAAGATCCGAAAACGGCCAAAGGAGTCGTCAAGCGCGAAGTGGTGCGCCTCGTTACTCCGGGCACGCATACGGAAGGAAAAAGCGTCGATTCCAAATCAAATGTGTTTTTAGCGGCGGCCGATGAGCTGTCAGATGGATTTGGATTGTCTTATATTGACATCAGCACAGGTGAAGCAACCGCGACATACATAATGGGGACGGAAAAGGCACTGCTTCAGGAACTGCAATCGTTGAATATCCGTGAGCTGGTGGTTTCGGAACAATTGTTTGTCTTGCTGAACGAAGAAGAACAGAACTTGGTGTTGTCCATTGAAACCATGGAAACAGCATTCCCGGTGCCGCCTGCGCAAGTAGCAGAGTGCCCGGAAGACTTGCAAATGAGCTGCCAGCGTTTATTGACCTATATTTCGCGTACGCAAAAACAGTCTCTCGACCATATCCAAGCCTTTACGTATAAAGAAAACAATCAGCTGTTAAGCATCGATTTTCATTCAAAACGCAATTTGGAATTGCTGCAGTCGATTCGCGGTGCTGAAACAAAAGGGACGCTGCTGTGGCTGTTGGACGAAACCGTAACGGCAATGGGCAGCCGGAAACTAAAGCAATGGCTGCATCAACCTTTGGCGAACAAGCGCATGATCGAAGAACGCCAACAAATGGTAGCGGCTTTGATCGATCAGTATTTCGTGCGTGTGGAGCTTCAGGGGCTGTTGAAAGAAGTCTATGACTTGGAACGCCTGTCCGGACGCATCGCCTTTGGCAGTGCCAGTGGACGCGATTTAGCACAGCTTCGGAGTTCGCTGGAGAAAGTGCCGAAGCTTATTGAAGAACTGGCCAATTCCGGCAACCCGGCATTGCAGGAATTCAGCGGAAAACTGGACCGCTGCATCGAGGTCTGTGAATTGCTGCAGGCCATCAGCGAAAATCCGCCCTTGTCTTCAAAAGAAGGCGGCGTCATCCGTGACGGATTCCATAAACAGTTGGATGAATACCGGGATGCTTCACGCAACGGCAAAGATTGGATTGCGGAACTCGAACAAAAAGAACGCAAATTGACCGGCGTCAAAACCTTGAAAATCGGCTATAACCGTATTTTTGGCTATTATATTGAAATGTCTAAAGCCAATATGCATTTGGCGGATTTGGAGCGATATGACCGGAAGCAGACTTTGGCCAATGCCGAACGCTACACGACACCGGAACTCAAGGAAAAAGAAGCGTTGATCTTGACAGCTGAAGAAGAAAGCTTGTCACTTGAATACAATCTGTTTGTGGCCATCAGAGATGAAGTCAAGCAGTATATTTCGCGTATTCAGCGACTGGCTTCCTCGCTCAGCGGACTGGATGTCTTTTTAAGTTTCGCCAACGTGGCGGAAAAATATCGTTTTGTGAAACCCGAGTTTAACGATCTAAATGAAATAACGATTAAAGAAGGACGCCATCCGGTCGTTGAAAAAATGCTTAACAAGCAGCATTACGTACCGAACGATTGTGTTCTGGCGGAAGGCCAAAACATGCTGCTGATAACGGGACCGAACATGTCTGGTAAAAGTACGTATATGCGCCAAGTGGCGTTGACGATTGTGCTGGCACAGATCGGCAGTTATGTCCCAGCAGAATCGGCGAATTTGCCGATTGTCGATCAGATTTTCACGCGCATCGGAGCAGCCGATGACCTGGTGTCAGGACAAAGTACGTTTATGGTGGAAATGCTCGAGTCGCAGTATGCCATCACCCACGCAACCAAAAACAGCTTGTTGCTGTTTGATGAAATTGGCCGCGGTACTTCGACCTATGACGGCATGGCGCTGGCTCAGTCGATGATTGAGTACATCCACCGGGAAATTGGCGCAAATACGCTGTTTTCAACCCATTATCATGAGTTGACAGCGTTGGAAAAATCGCTCGACAATCTTCACAATGTCCACGTAGCGGCAATGGAACAATCGGGCAAAGTGGTCTTTTTGCACAAAGTGAAAAAAGGCCCAGCCGATAAAAGCTACGGGATTCATGTGGCCGAACTGGCGAATTTGCCGGAGCCGATCCTGGCGCGTGCCCGTGAATTGCTGAAAACCTTTGAAGAGGATAAAAAGCAGCAGCCGAAAACGATTGAACAGTTATCTTTTTTTGATGAAACAGACACTGAAAGAGATGAAATCCTGCAGGCCATCACAGATGTTGAAGTGTTTGCGATGACGCCTCTTCAAGCGCTGCAGATGCTTAGCGACCTGCAGCAAAAGCTGACCAATAAGGAGTGAGACCATGGGCATCATACGATTGATGGACGAACCTCTATCCAATAAAATAGCCGCTGGTGAAGTGGTGGAACGCCCGACGTCAGTCGTCAAGGAATTGGTGGAAAACGCTATTGATGCCGGGAGCACGGCCGTTGAAGTGCAGCTGATCGAAGCTGGACTGACATCGATTCAGATTATCGACAATGGTGCCGGCATGGATGCCGATGATGCCTTGCTGTCCTTTTCCCGCCACGCCACCAGTAAAATTGCCCACGAACATGACCTGTTCCGGATCCGGACGCTCGGGTTCCGCGGGGAAGCGCTGGCAAGTATCGCTTCGGTGTCCAAAGTGACCTTGCATACATCGGACGGTTCAAGCGGGACTTTTGTCCAGATGGAAGGCGGACGCCTGACTGAGCATCGCGCCGGATCTCTTAGAAAAGGCACGGATATCAAAATCGATCAACTGTTTTTTAACACGCCCGCACGGCTGAAATACATGAAGACGCTGCAGACGGAGCTTGGCCATACGATCGATTTGCTCAACCGCTTTGCGCTGAGTTATCCAGGCGTTGCCTTCAAGCTGTCGCACGATGGCAGAACTATTTTGCAAACCTCCGGCAGCGGAGAAATCAAACGTGTGCTGGCTGATATATATGGAGTGGCGATTGCCAAGAAAATGATTCCTTTCGAAGGACAGTCGCACGATTACAAGGTATCAGGCTATGCGTCGCTTCCTGAAATCACCCGTGCCAATAAAAACTACATTTCCTTGTTCGTCAATGGCCGTTGGGTCAAGCATTACGCCATCGCCAATACGGTACACAAGGCTTACCATACTTTTTTGCCGCTCGAGCGGCAGCCGATTGTTGTATTGAACATTGAAGGCGATCCTTATTTGACAGATGTCAATGTCCATCCGTCCAAGCAGCAGATCCGCCTGAGCAAAGAAAAAGAATTGATGGAACTGATTTACGAGACTATCCGCCGAACCATCAGTACAGTGGTCCGTGCACCCATCATCGACAAGCCGAAGCCGGTCAAACAAGCGCCGACCAAGCAATTGGATCTATGGAAGAGCTCGTTCACGGTGCAGGAACCCAAACAGCCATTGCCGAATCATGCAGCAGAAGACTGGCACGAATTGCCGGTAGAGAAAGCGATCGCACCGGTTCAGCCAGATCCTCTGCCGATGGATGAGGAAGTGCCGGAAGCAGAGCTGCCTGAAAAGGATGACAGTCCGCAATTTCCCGAACTGGAAGTGGTAGGCCAGATTCACGGAACATATATAGTGGCACAAAGCAACGACGGCTTTTACCTGGTCGATCAGCACGCAGCGCAAGAGCGCATCAAATACGAATATTTCCGTGAAAAAGTGGGCGACATCGACAGCAATGAACGGCAGTCGTTGCTGTTGCCATTGACTTTCCATTACAGCCGTGACGAAGCGCTAAGGCTGAAAGATAATCTGAATGTCCTGTCTGACAGCGGTGTGTTTCTTGAAGAATTCGGGGATACTTCATTTATTGTCCGTGAATATCCCACTTGGTTTCCAAAAGGATTCGAACAGGAAGTCATTGAGGATTTGATCGAGCAAGTGTTGACCGAACGCAAAGTGGATGTCAAAAAACTGCGTGAAGATGCAGCTATCATGATGAGCTGCAAACGGTCCATCAAAGCCAATCATTTCCTGCAGAAGCACGATATGGAAAGGCTGTTGGCTGATTTGAAAAATGCGGAGCAACCTTTCACATGTCCGCACGGACGTCCTGTCATCATCCATTTTAAAACCTATGATGTTGAAAAGATGTTTAAGCGCGTAATGAATTAAACTTTAGAGGGCTTAGTCCAAAGAGTTTTGGGTATTAGTATAGAATAGGTGAAACGACTCAGTAGGAGGGTGTAGAGAATGCAGGTAAGCAAAGACTATATACGCGTCTCTGATGGGCACGAACTCTTTTATGTCTGCTACGAACCGCCAAGCCCGATTGGACATGTTCATATCATTCATGGAATGGCGGAGCACGTTGGCAGATATGCGGAATTCGCCGAGTATTTGGCCAACCGTGGATTTGTTGTTTCAGCCCACGATCAGCGAGGACACGGGGAAACGGCAGAACGCAATGGAGTACAGGGTTATTTTGCAGATACTGACGGTTTTGAACGGATCGTGGAAGATGCCCACACCATTATTACCGAAGTGCAGCACGCGACCGGCAATCTGCCGCTGATCCTGTTCGGTCATAGCATGGGCTCATTTGTCACCCGCCGCTACATGCAACTGCACAGTGAAGATATCAGCCGTGTGGTGTTGTCCGGCACTGGCGGTGATCCCGGTACTGCCGGTAAACTTGGTTTGGCCGTTGCAATTGCCTCGGCGAAAACACGGGGCAAGCAGGAGCCGAGCAAAACCTTGGGGAAAATGACTTTCGGCAGTTTTAATAAGCCTTTCGAAAAAGAAGGCTCCCCTTACGCTTGGCTGAGCCGGGACATGGAAGCGGTCGCGAAATACGAAGCCGATCCATGGTGCGGTTTTGAATCGACAAATCAGTTCTACATCGATCTGTTTTCCGGACTAGCGGTTATCAACAAGCCAGCGGAAATTGCCAAAATCCGCAAAGACTTGCCGGTCCTGCTGATTAGCGGCTCTATGGATCCTGTTGGCAGCAACGGAAAAGGGGTATTCAGTTCTGCCAAGCAGTTTGTTGATGCTGGAATGGATAACGTCAAAGTTTATCTTGTTGAGCAAGGACGGCACGAATTGCTGAATGAAATCGATCGCCATGCTCACTTCGGGCTGATCGGCGATTGGATGTGCGGCAATGATTGACGTAGTAGCCATTGTCGGCCCGACTGCCTCCGGCAAAACGGCGCTGAGCATTGAACTCGCCAAAAGACTGGATGGCGAAATCATCAATGGTGATTCCATGCAAATATACCGGGACATGACAATCGGGACAGCAAAGATTTTGCCGGAAGAAATGGCTGGCATTCCGCATCATCTATTGGATATCAAAGAGCCGGATGAGAGCTTTTCAGTAGCTGAATACCAAAAGCTGGTAAGGGGGAAAATTGATGACATCCGTTCGCGCGGCAAGCTTCCGATCATCGTTGGCGGATCTGGGCTATATGTCCAGGCCGTGCTGTTTGATTACCGTTTCTCGGAGGAGCCGGTTGACCAAAGCTTGCGCGACAGCTTGCATAAAGAGCTGGAAGAATTCGGTCCTGAGCGGATGCACCAAAAATTGATGGGGTTGGATCCCAAGTCGGATATCCATCCTAACAACACACGGCGGGTTGTACGGGCAGTTGAAATTCTGATGAGCAGCAACCAAAAAAAGGGCGACCGTGAGCTTGCGTTGTCGCCGATGTATAATGAAGCGATTATCGGATTGGATATTCCAAGGGATATTCTGTATGAACGGATTAATCAGCGTGTAGATGTGATGATTGAACGTGGTCTGATAGACGAGGTCCAGTCCTTGCGGAATAGGGGCATCCGGGAAGTTCAATCAATCCAGGCAATAGGATATAAAGAGATTTACGCATATCTCGACGGGCAGGGAAACTTCGAGGAAGCCGTTGTAAAACTTAAACAGAACTCACGAAAATACGCCAAAAGACAGTTTACCTATTTTAAGAACAAGCTGCCGATCCTTTGGATAGACGCACTTTCGGATCCTGAAAAGAATATCAACGAAATAACCGCTTTCATGCAGGAAACTGACAGGAACTGTCGAATTGATAAACTGACGGCAAATCAAACAAAAGCAGAGAAATAGGGGGATTTACATGAAACCGATCAATATTCAGGACGTCTATTTAAATCAGCTTCGTAAAAATAATATTTACGTTACGGTTTTTTTACTTAATGGCTTCCAATTAAAAGGAACCATTAAATCCTATGATAATTTTACGGTGCTGGTGGAAACGGAAGGCAAGCAGCAATTGATTTACAAGCATGCCATCTCGACATTTTCTCCGTCAAAACCTGTAGCGATTGAGCACGAAGAGTAAAGAGGTTCCGGGCTGCATTTGCAGTCCGGTTTTTTTGTGGAACCGGAGGAATTATAGTGTGTCCTAATGCCTGTCTAATCTGAGCGGGTGCTTCCGCTTTTCGGTGTCCAGCTCCAGCGCCCAGTCCCTCGAGTCGCTTCAGCCTTTCCGGAAATGGCTGAATAACGCCATTACCGGCAAGGCTTCCAGCGCTTGTCGGGACAAACACGGGCGCTTCCGCTTTTCTATAGTTGACAGTTAGCTTTTGGGAGTATAGCATCTTCAGGTGAATACGATTTAAATTCAGGAGGCGTACTTATGAAAACCATTACAGCAGATGAATTGCAACAACGAGTAGAAGCTGGAGAAGAGCTGAACATTATCGACGTTCGCGAAGCGGACGAAGTCGCTGCAGGAATGATCCCTGGAGCAAAGCATATTCCGCTTGGTGAAGTGGAAGAACGCATCGGGGAACTGGATGCTGGAAAAGAGTATCATATGGTCTGCCGTGCTGGCCGCCGCAGCGAAATGGCTTCAGGTATTTTAGAATCCAATGATTTCAAGACAGTTAACGTTGAAGGCGGCATGACTGCCTGGAACGGCGAAACAATCGCATAAGCAAAAAACAGACGGCCTGGATTTCTTCCAGGGCGTCTGTTTTTTTAAAAAATCTATGATATTTGGATTTTGCGGGCTGGCAACCTCCATTTGAATGTGTAGGACAAAATCCGCAAGATTGTGATCAAAACAAACAAGGAATAAAGCATAAGATCTGAACCTGCCAAGCCAAAACTGATGAACAGTCCGGCCAGTGCTGCCCACACGGCATAAATTTCGGATTTTAAAACAAGCGGCTTTCGTCCAGCCAGCAGATCACGGATTATACCTCCGCCTGATCCTGTTAATACCGCTGCCACAACAACTGCATAAAATGGTAATTCCAACTCCACAGCGAAGATGGCGCCTTGCACAGCAAAAGCTGATAAACCGATAGCATCAAAAAAATAGCCCCAGCGATTCCAATGGCCAAGCAATTTATGTGGAAACAAGAATACGACTGTAATGGAGATGAGGGCAAGTTGGAACATGAATTCCTGTTCCCACAATGCCGAAACGGGTACACCAATCAATAAGTTTCGGATGGCGCCGCCTCCAAAAGCGGTGACAGCCCCGAGAAGATAAACGCCAAAAATATCGTATTCTTCTTCCATGGCGATAATTGCGCCGGACACTGCAAACGCAATGGTACCGATGGCGCTTAAGACTTCCCAAGCCATAGGCCTATTCCTCCTTAACGTACAACTCTATGAATTGTATCAGAATTTGACGCTATTTCAAGTCATGCCGCATAATAAGGTGAGAAGTCCAAAAGAATGGAGAATTACATGTTTACACTGATTAAAACAATAGAAGAAACGATTCAAGCTCAGCTGCAGCAGGCAGATGAAATTGCCTACGTAAACCAAAAAAAAGTATTGGATGCTTTTCAACAACAGCGGGTCAGCGACCACCATTTTAATCCGTCGACAGGCTATGGTTATGACGACGAAGGGCGGGATACACTGGAACGTGTGTATGCCGATGTTTTTAAAGCAGAAGCGGCGCTCGTCCGGCCGCAGATTATCTCCGGTACCCATGCCATTACCATCTCGCTTTTTGGCGTACTGCGCCCAGGGGACGAATTGCTGTACCTTACGGGCAAGCCTTATGACACGTTGGATTCCATTGTCTTTGGAGGAGAAAAGGACACGGGGTCATTAAAGGATTTCGGCATCAGCTATCAGCACGTAGCACTGGCTGCTGACAATAAAATCGATTGGCCAGCAGCTGAAAGTGCAATCGGCAGCAGGACAAAAGTGGTTGCCATTCAGCGCTCGAGAGGCTACGACACGCGACCGTCCTTTACTATAGAAGAAATAGGGGAAATGGTTGAAAAAGTTCGCCGCCTGAAACCGGACGCCATCATTTTTGTGGATAATTGCTACGGCGAGTTTGTGGAAGAACAAGAGCCGGTTGAAGTAGGGGCAGACCTGATTGCGGGTTCTCTTATCAAAAATCCCGGCGGCGGCATGGCAAAAATCGGCGGTTATATAGCCGGCAAAAAAGATTTAATCGAAAAATGCGGTTACCGCATGACTTCACCGGGTATAGGAGGAGAAGCAGGAGCTTCGCTAAATGCGTTGCCCGATATGTATCAAGGTTTTTTCATGGCTCCACACATCGTTTCGCAAGCATTAAAAGGGGCGATCTTCACTTCAGCGCTGCTGGAAGACGCAGGAATGGAGACCACGCCTCATTGGAGCGACAAGCGAACAGACTTGATTCAGTCGGTGTCGTTTCAAACTGCTGAACAGATGATAGCATTTTGCCAAACGATACAGGCAAGCTCGCCTGTAAATGCACAATTCAAGCCGGAACCCGCATACATGCCAGGCTATGAGGACGATGTTATCATGGCTGCTGGAACATTTGTGCAAGGGTCTAGCATTGAATTGACAGCTGATGGTCCGATTCGTCCACCTTATACAGCATTTGTCCAAGGTGGGCTGACATACGAACATGTAAAAATTGCTGTATTGAATTCAGTCGATGCCCTTAAAAAACTAAAATTAATCTAATCTTTATCCCGTATAAATCATACGGGATATTTTTGTGTTAGAAAACATAACATTGATTTGACAAATAACCTGACATGATATATGCTATAAGAGTAGTAATTATTTGAAATGGGTGAAACTTATGACGAACCGGGTGCGACGCACAATGCCGCTTCTTCCCATCAGCATTGTAATGCAGCTGACGGAATTGACTGCAAGACAAATTCGTTACTATGAAGAGCATGGATTGGTCAGCCCTGCCCGAACAGAAGGCAATAAACGTATGTTTTCGCTGAATGACGTCGATACCCTGCTCGAAATCAAGGATTACTTGGATCAAGGGCTGAATATGGCCGGCATTAAGAAAATATACGATTTACGAGAAACACCTGCAAATGAAAAAGCAGAGCCGAAAAATCTAAGCGATGCAGAACTTCGCAGGCTGCTTCATGAAGAGTTGAAACACCAGGCGCGTCCATTTGAAAAGGGCGGCTTCAGACAAAGTGATTTATCCCGTTTTTTTAATTGAAATGGGCTTACATACAACTATAATAGGAGAGTGAAGAGAACATGGGCAAGTATTCAAAAGAAGACATTCAACGATTAGTAAAAGAAGAGGACGTAAACTTCATCCGTCTACAATTTACAGATATTCTTGGGGTCATTAAAAACGTTGAAATACCGACATCCCAATTGGACAAAGCACTCGATAACAAAATGATGTTTGATGGATCTTCTATCGATGGGTTTGTACGCATCGAAGAATCTGATATGTATTTATTCCCGGACCTTGACACATGGGTAGTATTCCCGTGGATCACAGGCAAAGGAAAAGTAGCTCGCTTAATCTGTGACATCTACAGCCCGGATGGTACGCCATTTGCTGGAGATCCACGTACGAACTTGAAGCGTGTATTGAAGGAAATGGAAGAGCTTGGCTTTACGCATTTCAACCTTGGACCTGAGCCTGAATTCTTCTTGTTCAAATTGGATGATAGAGGCGAACCTTCTCTAGAATTGAATGACCACGGCGGCTATTTTGACTTGGCACCGATGGACCTTGGCGAAAACTGCCGACGCGACATCGTACTTGAGTTGGAGGAAATGGGCTTTGAAATCGAAGCTTCCCACCACGAAGTAGCACCAGGGCAACACGAGATCGACTTTAAATACGCTGATGCGATCAAAGCATGTGACGATATCCAAACCTTTAAATTGGTTGTTAAAACGATTGCCCGCAAACACGGCCTTCACGCAACATTCATGCCGAAGCCATTATTCGGTGTAAACGGTTCAGGAATGCACATGAACGTATCGTTGTTTGATGGAGACCGCAATACATTCCTTGACGAAGACGGCGAATTGAAGTTGAGCGAAACTGCTTACCAATTCATTGCTGGCATCATCGAACATGCTAAAGGCTTTACCGCTGTAACAAACCCGCTTGTCAACTCGTATAAGCGTTTGGTTCCAGGCTACGAAGCACCTTGTTACATCGCTTGGTCTGGCCAAAACCGCAGCCCGTTGATCCGTATTCCGGCATCACGCGGCTTGTCTACACGCGTAGAAGTACGCTCAGTTGACCCAGCAGCTAACCCATACTTAGCAATGGCTGTTCTTTTAGGAGCAGGTCTTGACGGAATCAGAAGAAAATTGACTCCGCCAAATGCGGTTGACCGCAACATCTATGCGATGAACAAAAGAGAGCGCGAAGCAGTCGGCATTGAAGACCTGCCAGGTACTTTGTATTTAGCTCTTGAGGAATTGCAGAAAGATGAAGTGATGACAAAAGCGTTAGGCGAACATATTTTGAACAACTTCGTCGAAGCGAAAGAAATTGAGTGGGACATGTTCCGCACATCTGTACACCCGTGGGAACGCGAGCAATACTTGAAAATGTATTAATAGTTAAACTGGAACCGCTGAAGCTTTTGAGCTTCGGCGGTTTTTTTCTGTGTTCTGCACGCTCAAACATATTCAAGGCATATTTCAAGAAGTTTTTGATTGCAAGAAGATAGTAGATCAGAACCCAACCAATGCTAATAAAAGCCTATGGAAAACATCAAGAACCTGCATCTTCAGCAATAGCTTCTATTATCAAGTTGATAAAAATCAGTAAAGTTCATTAAAAATTTCATTGCTTAAATTGTTTACAAGAGAAACTTTCAGGTTATAATTAAGTGCAGCCTATATGTTTAATAACTCATACTGAATTTTCCTTTTAGCGAAGGAAGATTTTGTGGGAGGGGATTAAATTGAGGAAAATACAAGGACTTCCAAGTCTGATCGAGTATTTGGAGTCAGTAGATTATCCGCTGGCTGCAGAGCAGATTACAGATTTAATGTCGAAAAGAAAGATTCCGCACCGCAAAGCATTCCAGGATACTGTGATTTTTAACTTAGAACACATAGACTGGTGGATTGCTGAGCAGCGGAAACGATGATGAGTTAATGAATGTGCTGAACTAAAAAGAAAATCTCGCGCCCGTTCTGCAAAGAACCGGGAACGGGGTTTTTCTTTTTTTTTGGTAACTTTATACACTTTTGTCCGTCTACTGTTATAATAATCTAAAAACGAAGGGGGTTCGGCTATGCGCTTTTTAATGACAATCCTTATCTTCCTCATCTTTTTTTCATTTGCGGGAATTGGCGCTTATGTGGTAGGCCCGGATTTCTCAGCGGATCGTTTGGTTGCAGAAGCGACGGAAGAGTTGCGGAATACTGGCCAGATGGACAAAATAGTTGAGTATGTAGAAAGCGACCCGCAGATGCTGGAGTACATAGAAGAAGCTCAAGTTGCGGAACAGGACAGCGAATCTTTGCCATTTGAGACAAGCGGCGATGCAGCGGGTACCGTGATAAAAAAGGTGGGCATAACCGACTTGGCTAAAATGAAATCGGGAATTGAGGATGGCACGATGTCCGCTGAACAAGTGATTCAGGAACTGGAAGAAGATTTAAATGAAGAAGAAATGCTGGCGCTGAAAGTGCTCATGTATAAAGAACTATACAAACAGCAATAAAACATAGAATATGGTAGACTGATTCACGGAGACAAAGTAAATAGTTCAAAGGGGGCCATCGCATGAAATCATTTCAAGTAGAATTTAATTTTGATCATGGAAATACAATTGTTCATAATGTTGAGGCTGTGGACAAAGAGTCGGCATTGGGTAAAATTCCTTCCAATGGAACTTATGAAATTTCTGATGTGGAGACAGGCCATATTTATCGCATTACAATCAATTTAGTTAAATATATAAAAGTCAGCGAATTGTAGAAGAATCTTTCTCGATAAGCTGCACAGGGGTGCTGCTTATGCGGCGCCTTTTTTTGAGCGCATATTTACAAGCGACTAATCGGACAGTGGAGGGATTACATGAAATTCAAAGGTTCAAGTGTATATGAAGAGAAAGATTTTTTAGCCAACTACCTGCAAAGAAGGAATCGAACGGATAGCCCGAACAACAGCATTGAAAAGCCGATGATATACGAACTGCTTGGAGCCTTCGAAAACAAACAGATACTCGATTTAGGCTGTGGGGACGCACAGTTTGGAAAAGAACTTCTGCATGCGGGTGCACGCCGCTATCATGGAGTCGAAGGGTCTAAAGGGATGGAGAAGCTGGCAGCTCAAAATCTGGAGGGTCTGGATGCATGTTTAACTTTAGCAACAATGGAATCATTCGATTATCCGAAAGAAAGTTACGACATTGTTGCTTCGCGCTTGGCAATCCATTATTTGCCCACTGTTGAAGAGGTGTTCCAAAATATCCATCGAACTTTAAAACCTCTAGGAAAGTTTGTCTTCAGTGTCCAGCATCCGCTGACGACATCTACTTTCGAAAGTAAAAAATCAGGCGGGAAAAGAAGCAACTGGATTGTAGATGATTATTTTATGGAAGGAGAGCGCGAAGAACCGTGGATCGATAAATTAGTGGTTAAGCACCATCGGACCATAGAAAGCTATTTTACAGCGTTAACCAAAGCAGGCTTCCTAGTTACGGGACTACAGGAAGGCATGCCAAAACGGCAGCACTTTGAAGATGAAACGGAGTATGCGAGAAGAAAGCGGATACCCATCATTTTGGCTTTTGGCTGCATCAAACAATGAGCAGTAGTCTTTGTTTACATAATAATAATATAAATAAAAAACACCGGAGAATTTTCTCCGGTGTTTTTTAGTGGATCTGGCGGTAAACGCCAACAACTTTTCCAAGTATGGACACTTGGTCGACAATGATAGGATCCATCGATGAGTTCTCAGGCTGCAGGCGGAAATAACTTTCTTCACGGAAGAAACGTTTGACTGTCGCTTCATCCTCAGCAGTCATTGCAACAACGATGTCGCCGTTATTGGCAGTTTGCTGCTGTTTGACAATGACGTAATCGCCGTTAAGAATACCGGCCTCGATCATACTTTCACCCATAATTTCAAGCATAAAGATGTGGTCATCTTCTGTGCCGTAGCTCTGGGGAAGCGGGAAAAACTCTTCCACATTTTCAATGGCTGTAATAGGAATGCCGGCTGTGACTTTACCGATTAACGGCACATGCAAAACTGGGCTTTTATCAATAAGCGCTTCATCAGTGCTGATTACTTCAATTGCTCTTGGTTTTGTTGGATCACGCCGGATCAGGCCTTTGCTTTCAAGGCGTGCCAAGTGGCCGTGTACGGTCGAACTGGATGCCAGGCCGACTGCTTCACCAATTTCACGAACGGACGGTGGATAGCCTTTTAGGCGAACTTCTTCTTTTATGAATGTCAGAATATCTTCTTGTCGCTTGGATACTTTTTTCAACAGTTTCACCTCATTTGAGTAATTCTACTTGATTTCTACCAATAGTATACCAACTCGGGCTGTGAAATGCAAACATAGGTTCGAATTTAATTCTTGACAAAAACACCTGTTCGCATTATTATGAGAACATACATTCCGAACATATATTCTCAGGAGGCGATCAGAATGACAATCATCCGACAAAATTCTTACTTAATCGTATTTTTTGCTTTAATTGTGGTATTTACTTTTTATGCGATCCTGTCCCATAATACGAACAGTGCACAAATGAGCCAAGTTGAAATAGAAGAAGGCGATACACTTTGGACTTTAGCTGAATCGTTCAGCGGCACGACTCCCCATCATGAGTGGATAGAGGATATCATGAAGGAAAACAATCTTTCAACTCCTAAAATTATAGCAGGGCAATCTCTTAAGATACCCAGCGACCAATTAAAATTTGCTCCTGATGAGACCATTAAATTTGCAGGTGATGCTGAATGAAAAAAAATGCATTAATTTATTGCCGTGTCAGCACGACCAAAGATACTCAGGAATCTTCGCTTGAGAGACAGGAAGAGGAACTGATGAAGTTCGCGTTTGAACAATCCTACAAAGTGGATGGCGTTTTTGCCGATCAGCATAGCGGCTACGAAATGGACCGTGAAGGGCTGCTGGAGATGTTGAACTCAATCAAAACCGAGCAGGTCGATGCAGTGTTCATTCAAGATGAGACGCGTTTAGGCAGAGGGCATGCCCGCATCGCACTACTGCATGTGATGAAAAAATACGGTGTGGAAGTTTATACCCTATCTGACCGGGGACCCATTGCATTAAATGATATGGATGATATGGTCCTTGAAATTTTGGCGGTCGTAGAAGAATACCAGCGCAAAATACATAATGCCAAAATTAAACGGGGCATGAAACGCGCTGTGGAAAACGGCTATCAACCGGAAAAAAATTTAAAAGGCAAAGGCAATCCGGATGGCCGGGAACGCTTGGATTTGCCCATTGACCAAATTGTCAGTTTGAAGACCAATGGCCTGACTTTCAGCGAAATCGCTGTTACCCTGCAGGGATTTGGCTATCAGGCGAGCAAAGCTACCGTCCATCGCCGGTATAAGGAATATGAAAAGCTAATGAAAGACTAAAACATTGCAGAAACCCAACTTTTTTTGTACCATATGAAAAGAAGAAAGGTGGATGTCTATGTTATCGCCAGATAAATTAAGCCGAATAAACCAGTTGTCACGCAAGTCGAAAACTGCTGGTTTATCAAAAGAAGAAGCGAAAGAGCAATCCCTTTTGCGCCAGGAATACTTGCAGACTTTCCGCAAAACCATGCGCGGCACAATTGAAAACGTAAAAGTGATTGACCCGAACGGAAACGATGTAACTCCGGATAAGGTCAAAAATATTCGAGAGAATAAGTATTTGAATTAAATACTTATTCTCTTTTTCATTGTATTCTTTTCTATTGTTGACTAAACTAGAAAGGGATTCTATTTTTGTTTGAGAGAGGATGTTACTATGTCAACCCACGCAGATCAACTTGCAGTGACTACAATTCGTACACTTTCCATCGATGCTATTGAAAAAGCAAATTCTGGCCATCCAGGATTGCCAATGGGCGCAGCTCCAATGGCGTATACATTGTGGACTAAACACATGAACCACAACCCGAAAAACCCGGATTGGTTTAACCGCGACCGTTTTGTGTTGTCGGCAGGACATGGTTCCATGCTTCTATACAGCCTGCTTCACTTGAGCGGCTATGGTTTGGAAATGGATGAAATCAAAAATTTCCGCCAATGGGATTCGAAAACGCCAGGCCATCCGGAATACGGCCACACTACAGGCGTAGAAGCAACAACAGGACCACTTGGCCAAGGAATTGGCATGGCAGTCGGCATGGCAATGGCTGAGCGCCATTTAGCGGCTACATATAATAAAGAAGGCATGAACGTCGTTGATCACCATACTTTTTCATTATGCGGAGATGGTGATTTGATGGAAGGCGTTGCCGGGGAAGCCATTTCTCTTGCTGGCCACTTGAAATTAAATAAATTGGTTGTATTATATGACAGCAACGACATTTCATTAGATGGGCCACTAGGCAAAAGTTTCTCTGAAAATGTTCAAAAGCGTTTTGAATCATACGGCTGGAACTACTTGCGCGTCGATGACGGCAACGAGTTGGATGATTTGTCTGAAAAAATTGCGCAAGCCAAAAGTTCATCGGATAAGCCAACGTTGATCGAAGTAAAAACGGTCATCGGCTACGGTGCTCCAAACAAATCCGGTAAAGCAGATGCGCACGGCGCACCGCTTGGTGAAGATGAAATGAAACTGGTTAAAGAATATTACGAGTGGACTTTCGATAAGGATTTCCATGTACCTGATGAAGTATACGCAACGTTCGAGCAAGCAACAGAAGAACTTGGCGCAAAAGCTGAATCCCAGTGGAACGAATTATATGAACAGTATAAATCGGCACATCCAGAGCTGGCTGAACAATTGCAAAAGGCAATTCGCGGCGATCTTCCAGAAAACTTTGATGCAGAATTCCCGACATATGAGTTTGGCAAAAAACAAGCAACTCGTTCGTCTTCTGGAGACATGATCAATGCCATCGCGAAAACGGTTCCTTCATTCTTCGGCGGCAGTGCTGACCTTGCAGGATCCAACAAAACAAACATCAAAGGCGCTGGCGATTTTGATGCGGAACATCCTGAAGGACGCAATATCTGGTTCGGTGTCCGTGAATTTGCAATGGGCGCTGCCTTGAACGGTATGGCTTTGCATGGCGGTTTGCATGTGTTTGGCGGAACGTTCTTCGTCTTCAGTGACTATGTGCGTCCGGCGATTCGTCTGGCTGCATTAATGGGTCTTCCAGTAACTTATGTCTTCACACATGACAGTGTAGCGGTCGGGGAAGATGGTCCAACGCATGAACCGGTTGAACATTTGGCTTCTCTTCGTGCAATGCCGAACTTAAGCGTTGTTCGTCCTGCTGATGCCAACGAAACGAAAGCAGCGTGGCGTTTGGCGTTGACAGCTAAAACAACACCTACTTTATTGGTGCTTTCACGTCAGGATCTGCCGATTTTAGAAAACAGTGCAGAACTTGCTGAAGCTGGTGTGGAAAAAGGCGCTTATGTCGTATCACCTGCTGAAAATCCGCAGGCGCTATTGCTGGCAACCGGATCTGAAGTAAGCCTGGCTGTAGCTGCGCAGAAACAATTGGCTGAAGAAGGAATTTCAGTATCTGTTGTATCTCTGCCGTCTTGGGACCGTTTCGAAAAACAGGATAAGGAATACAAGCAATCCGTTATTCCGAAAACGGTTAAAAAGCGCCTGGCTATCGAAGTCGGTACTTCATTCGGCTGGGATCGTTACACAGGCGACGAAGGCGACATTCTGGCAATCGACCGTTTTGGTGCAAGTGCTCCGGGCGACCGCATTATGGAAGAGTTCGGTTTCACTGCTGATAACGTAGCAAGCAAAGTGAAAAGTTTGATCAACGAAAACTAAGTTGGAGAATGGAGGCAGCTGATGCCTCCATTTTTTTGTTCTTTTGTGATGGAAACATCTGCATGGTTGCTTGATAGAGCTCTAAAAAAGTTTTTCTAAGCGAAGTTTCTGTTAATTATTCTCCTGCTTATGGTCACAAATCTTTTTTTATAGTATAATCCATTGTGGTGCACTACTTATTTACGCAACACGAAGGAGGTAACAAGAATGGATACATGGATCTGGATCGTAATCGTTATCGTGGCTTTACTCGCAGGTGTTGCACTTGGATTCTTTATCGCACGTCGATATATGATGAAATATTTGCAAGACAACCCACCAATCAATGAAGAAATGCTGCGAATCATGATGATGCAAATGGGACAAAAACCGTCTCAGAAAAAAATCAATCAAATGATGTCTCAGATGAATAAAGCGTCAACTAAACCTGGCAAACCAGCTAAAAAATAAAAAGTACTCTGCGGAGTGCTTTTTTTATTTTGTCTTTAAACAGCTATTAGAGTTTCTCATAACGGGTATGTTGCCTGTAAGATCCTGGTTTTATTGCTTTACAGAAAGTAAGAAACAAAGGAGGCGTTTTAAATGGCAGATCACGAAGAGTTAAAGTTTTACTTGCCGGTTATCGAAGAGGATGAAAAAGAAAAAGGGAAATTTCATCTGGAAAGCACGAGTTTAACAAAAGCATTTCCGGTTTCATTAGACAAAATTCAGGAACTGGTGAAAGACATGACGGACTACAACTTAGATACCATCGAGTTACATGTTACAGGCATTGTGAAAAGTGGTCCGATTACCGAGCTGTTCATTGGAGCAGAAGGGCAGGCAGGCATGAAGCTGGTGCTCAATAAGAAGAAAACGCCATAAGAAAAAGCACGCCGCGGCGTGCTTTTTTATTTTAGATACGTCGGAACAGCTGCAGCAGATTACCTATGTGATTCTTGCTGCTTAGGTGTCAGCAGCCCGTATTTCATCAGAAATTCAGCGACAGCCTCTTCGTATTCCTCCGGATTTTTATTGAACGATTGTGCATGGGCGCCCACTGTAAACAACTTCAACTCTTTTGGGCCTTGCTTCAGTGCATAAAGTTCTTCGCTCATTTTTGGCAGGACAAAGTCATCGTTGACGCTGTGGATAAACAGAACTGGTTTCTCGATGTTTTTGACCGTTTCCCGTGGCGATACCGTGGAAATAGAATAACCATCCCGCATTTTCATGAACAAACTGGCAAGGCGCAAAGCCAATGTTGTGCGCAGCGGTGTTGTCGTTTTCATCACATGAAGAACTTGTTCATAAATATCGGAGTAGGCACAATCGGAAATATAGAAGGCTGCGGTATCTTCCATGCCCGCATAAAGAAGCGTTGTCGCGGCTCCCATTGATTCACCGTGGATGCCGAAAAACAAGTCATTACCGACATGCAATTGCAAGGCTTGGACAACAGCCTTCAAATCAATTTTTTCAAAATGTCCAAAACTGGTTGTTTTTCCGCCGGAGTCGCCATGGCGGCGGTGATCGTAAACAACCGAATTAAAGCCGAGACGCTCGAACATCCGTGCAAACTTGAATGAGTTAACTTTGCTTTCTGTCACTCCGTGGCAAATGATGACATAACGATTGGTATCATGCGGCTCGAGAAATATAGCTTTGATCGGGTAGCCGTTTTCGGACTCGATCCACTGCTCGCTTTTGGGGACATTGGAGTACCATACTTCATCATAGCGTTTGGCACTGGTTTCCCGTTCCAGAATCAACTGTTCATCTTTTTTCTTTACATACATCAGCCTGTTGCTGGCGATAAATCCTGCAACAGTGGCTGATGCTGTAAGGAGGCTGGAAACAATGGCGGAAGTCCAAATCAATTTTTTCTTCATGGCAGAAGCTCCTTACGCCTGGTTTTTGTAAAGCGTATACATGCCCGTAGCAACGGGATTCGTCACATGAGGCTCGATTTTTTCAATAGCCTGGCAAAGCAGGTCCAAATCGATTCCTGTCTGGACATCCATCCGATGGAGCATGTTGACGACATCCTCTGTCGCGACGTTCCCGGTAGCGCCGGGGGCAAACGGACAGCCGCCCAATCCGCCTGCAGAGGCATCAAAACGGGTTACACCTGCTTGGAGTGCCGCTGTGATATTGGCAAGAGCCATTCTGCGGGTATCGTGAAAATGGGCGGTCATTAATACTTCCGGAAAGGCTTCGAGCAGCTCAGTGAACAATTCATAGCTCTCTTTCGGATTCGCCATGCCGATAGTGTCGGCGACACTCAATTCGTCGACTCCCCAATCCACGAATTGGCGGCATAGCGCAATAGTAGCTTCTGGTGAAACAGCCCCTTCGAACGGGCAGTAAAATGCAGTTGAAATGCAGGCGCGGACAAAAACTCCTTGTTCTTTCAAGTTAAAGATCAGCGGCTTTAACGCCTCCATGCTTTCTTCAGTGGTTTTATTGATATTTTTCTTATTAAAGCTATTGGAAACGCCGACGAATACGGCAAAAGACTGCGCGCCAGCCTCAAGAGCAGCAGTGATGCCGCGTTCATTTGGCGTCAATACGAACTGGCGCCCGACTTGTTTCGTTTGAGCGACAATCTCCTTGGCATCAGCCATTTGAGGCACCCATTTTGGCGACACAAAAGATGTTAATTCCATTTCCTGAATTCCGGCTTGCTGCAAAGCAGCTATAAATTGAAGCTTATCTTCGGCTTTTACAAGTTTCCCTTCGTTTTGAAGGCCATCTCGAGGTCCGACCTCGATAATCGTTGCATTTTTTGGTAAACTGAACATAGTATCCCCCCTGCTTTCCATTGTATAGAGGGAAGGGATAAAAGAGCAACTTGCAAACAATCAACCAAGGGGGAAAATTTCATGTCACAGGAAATCGTTATTGTAAGCGCTGTCCGAACAGCCGTAGGTTCATTCCAAGGAGCGCTCAAGGATGTACCGGCTACACAGCTAGGGGCGATCGTCATCAAAGAAGCCATCGAACGCGCAGGCGTTCAACCGGACCAGGTCTCTGAAGTCATTATGGGGAATGTACTTCAGGCAGGGCTTGGCCAAAACCCGGCGCGGCAGGCGTCTATCCATGCGGGGCTGCCGGAAACCGTTCCGGCTATGACCATCAACAAAGTATGCGGATCTGGATTAAAGTCGATTCAGTTGGCATACCAGGCGATTTACGCTGGAGATGCAGAAATTGTCGTGGCAGGCGGAATGGAAAACATGAGCCGGGCACCTTACTTAATGGAAAATGCCCGCAGCGGTTTCCGCATGGGAGACCAAAAAGTGGTCGACAGCATGCTGGTTGATGGTCTAACTTGTGCATTCAACGATTATCATATGGGCGTAACAGCGGAGAACTTATGCGACCGCTATGACATCACCCGCGAAGAACAGGACAAGTTTGCAGCCCGGTCACAGGCTCGTGCCACAGCGGCAATCGAATCCGGCAGATTTAATGATGAAATCGTGCCAGTGGAAATTCCGCAGCGTAAAGGAGATCCGATCATCTTTAAGGCGGATGAGTATGTCAAGAGCGATTCAAACCAAGAACGTCTAGGAAAGCTGCGTCCGGCTTTCAAAAAAGATGGCAGTGTAACAGCGGGCAACGCTTCAGGCATCAATGACGGGGCAGCAGCCGTTGTGGTCATGTCAAAAGCAAAAGCTGAGGAATTGGGACTGACACCGCTTGCGACTGTAGTAGCTAACGGCAATGCAGGCGTCGATCCGGCTGTGATGGGCATCGGTCCTGTGCAGGCTGTGAAAAATGCTTTGCAGAAGGCAGAGATGTCACTTGGGGACATCGAACTGATCGAAGCAAATGAGGCTTTTGCGGCCCAATCGATTGCGGTTGACCGTGAACTGAAATTCAACCATGACATCTTGAATGTCAATGGAGGAGCCATTGCGATCGGACATCCGATCGGAGCAAGCGGCACCCGCATTTTTGTCACTTTGCTGCATGAAATGATCAAGCGCGATGCCAAAACCGGCCTGGCGACGTTGTGCATTGGCGGCGGGCAAGGAATTGCGACTGTCATTAAACGTCCTTAAGGAGAGAAGAATTATGGCTAAAAGAAAAGAAGAATCCAACAGTGGGCTGTCTGAAGACATATTGGCAAAACTGAAACAAACAAAAAAAGACTTGCTGAAAGAAGAACAAAAGCAGGAAGAAGAAAAAGAAGCACAGCGCTTATTCGAACGCAAGGAACGCGAAAAGAACTTGTCGTTCGCGGAATTGCTGGAGCGCCATGGAGATAAGGGCAATAAGTTTTAAAAGCGTATTGGCTGTTCGTCCAAAATCTATATTGCTAATAAATAGCCAGTCCCCTTTTACAAGGGACTGGCTATTTATATGTATCGCTTTAATTTTTTATAAGCTGCTGCTATTTCCCGATACAATTCTTCTGTCGATTTTGAGCTATTGAGTTTGAGAATTGGGCTTTGGGATAGTTCAAGTTCATGCATATGGGCTGCGTATGTACCAACTGCGGTTTTATCGGTCGATGTGTGGTAGGTTTTACACCATTCTATAAAATCATTGGTGGGTTTGCCTTTCTGGTCTGGCCACATGTTATTAAGGTTGCCCCGATTTGCTTCCCGCTCCAACAGGCGTTTCATCCGTTCGGCTTCATCTAGTTCCAAGAAAATAAAAAGTTCCCGGTTGTTGAAACCATCTTTGCACCACGAAAAAACAGAGCCTGACACGGCGTAGCGGTCTGTCGATTGCATATCCTTCTCATAAAGCTCCAACCGCTTTTCTGCCGGGTGATTTTCAGTAAAAGAGCTGTCTTTCCAAAGATAGCGATCTGTATCAATCCATACACAGTTTTCTTGTTCGCTGATGTATTTCGCTAATGTGCTTTTGCCGGTGCCGGAACCACCGATGACTTGGATTTTCATCCTCTTTCCTCTTTTCTTAAGACGATATGATAGGTGTTACTGTTTTGCTGCAGTGGGATAAAATCTTGATTTCAGTAAAAGCGACAGCACAAAAATAACGAATGACAGAGCGGCCGAAATGACCAGTGCCGTTTGTTCACCGTAGTGTTGGATAATGTAAGTATAAACGATGGGTGAAATTGCAGACAATAAGAAGCCGGGTACGAGAAGCTTTCCGACAAGCGATCCATAAGTTTCGTGGTCAAACAAAACGAGCGGCAATGTTCCTCTCGTAATCGTCATCAGCCCGTTACCGGCGCCAAAAAGAAAGGCGAATAGCAGCGAAGCTGCAAGAAACTGTCCACTGAAAAGACCAATAATAAATCCGACAGGCAAAAACAAGGAAGCCAGGATGGTTAAGGAAACAGGGTGGAGGCGTGCGCCGAAAAGGACTTCACAGACCCGGGCGAAGGATTGTCCGATTCCCCTCAGCGTTGAAATCCATACGGAAAGAGCGGCAGTAAGCCCGAGTCCTGCCAAAAGAGTAATCATATGGGTAGACATAGCAGAATTCAAAAAGTTCAATAATGTAAAGATCAGTGCATACAAGCTCCCGGCAGCCCATTGCTCTCTCGCAGTAGCAGCAGAAGGAGAAGGAAACGACAGTTGTTTAACATCAGATGCTTTTGTCTGAACGCCGAATCGGCTGGTGGGAATTGACAAATGTAATGGGATCGTCAACAAAGCAAAAATGGCATAAATCATAAGGGCCATTCGCCAGCCGAAAGTTTCAGCCAAAAAGAAGCCAATCGGCCAAAAAACAGTGGAAGCAAGTCCGCCTAAAAGCGTGATTTGGGAGATGGGACGCTTAGCATGTACTCCCCCAATCCTTGCCAATGCTGCGAATGCTGCATCATAAAGACACAAACGCATAGCAAATCCCAACAGCATCCAGGAGAGATAATAAGCTTCAATAGAGTAGGACAGGGCAATTCCCCCGCAGCCGATTGCGAGCATTAGCGAACCTGCAGTCATTACAACTTTGCCGCCAAATCGGTCGATGGCCTGGCCAGTCAGTGGAGAAGTTACAGCCATAATGATCAAAGCGGCTGAAAAGCCACCATAGACAAAAGGTTCACCCCAGCCGAGATCCTCAGCAATCCGTGCGCCAAAAGCGGCAATCAAGTAATAGGAGATTCCCCAGCAGACGAGCTGAGACACGCCAAGTGAAATGACTGTATGACGGGTAATCATGAATTCACCTCCCTGTATAGTTTAAGGTATCAATGAATGGCTTTTGGTAATTCCATTATAGTTTTTTTAAGGGATTGGATGTAGCTTAATCAAAAAAAGAAGAGGAGCCCGCAGTTGCGGGTTCCTCTTCTTTAATGGTCTATTGTTCTTCAGAATACTCTAAAGCTCTGTCCATAAAGACAGCAAATTCGGCTCTTGTTACATTGGCTTTCGGATTGAACTTTCCGCCAGACGAACCGATAGTGATTCCGGCAGCATATAGCGTGTCGATATACTGATCTGCCCAGCCTTCTTCAACATCAGGGAAGTTGTGAGAGCCTTCTTCTGTAATTTCAAATGCTGTCACTAATACCTTAGCCATTTCTTCACGGGTTAGCTGTTCTTTAGGACGGAACTTATTTTGGTAGCCTGTAAAAATTCCAGCCTGCTGTGTAGCCATGATTTCTTCGAAATAAACATGTGTGTCTGGAATATCATCGAACATTTCATACGGTGAAGAGCTTACTAGTTCCGGTAAAGCCCGGTCGAACATCAAAGCAACATGTTGCCTTTGAATGCCGTTTCTCCATCCGAAAGTCCCATCAGGATTACCTATGATAATCCCTTTGCCAGCCATTTTTTCAATTGATTCATAAGCCCATTTTGGCTCGTCAGGACTGACATCAGAGAAAGTTGGATTCGGATTTGGTTCTGGTTCTGGTTCCGGCTCCGGCTCTGTTGATCCCGTCGTAAATCGGTAAATTGCCGATTTTTCGCTTTCATCTGCCGCATTGGTCATGTTCATGTACCAGTGATACGTCGTGTTTTTACTTAGTCCATTCCACTCGACTGAAGCTGTATCACCTGATTGGAGATTTGTATCTTGGCCGATAAGTTGATCTGTGTAGATATTGACAGCCATGTAATCCGTTTCGATTTGTCTAGGATTTTCTTTGGCTTCTACATCGGCTAAATCAAATTGCGCCGTAAAGCTTTCTTTTGCAGGATCGAACTGGTCGAAATCATAATCGTCAAGATAAGGTGAATATGAAACAAAGTCCAATGTTTCATCTGTTGGATCAAACGTCAACATCTTCAAATATCCTTGCCCACGGTCTGGAGGGGTATTGCCTTGGTGATTCGCCAACACTTCCAGCACTTCACGGTCTGTACCGTCTTCATTTTCAAGTTTCTTCACACGATAATTTGCGCCATGGTGATGTCCGCTAAGCACCATTTTGACGTTTTCATTCGGAACGACGATTTCTCTGTTGACGATTCTTGCTTCTTCGGTCACATATTGTGCCAATGAATTGATGTTTTCATGCATACCGACGATCGCATTGCGGTCTGCGTGCTCTGCTAGGACCCTATTTGCCCATTCGACAGTTTCAGCTGACCCGTCTCTGCCAAATCCAAGGTAAAGGAAAATGAAATCATGGTCGCCAAATGAGAACAGATCATAATGGTTCTGGTTTTCATCATTCATCGCTTCGCCAAACCAAGGCTTGTCTTGGAAGCGGTCAATTCCAGCATATCTTTGGAAGATCGTGTAATCATAAGTCTTGTTAAGTTTGTCAATAACTACATCATGATTTCCGGCTAACACACCATACGGAATGTTCGCCGCATCCATCCGGTCCAGATTTTCCTCGGCTACTTTCCATTGTTCCTCATCGAGTACTTCGTTGACAAGGTCACCGGTGTGCATTGCGTATTCATAGCTTCCTTTTTTAAATTCCTCAATCATCCAATCCGTCATGGACGTCCAGACTTCCGGATAATCCTGGGCGTAATATTGTGTGTCTGTAAACCAAAGCATTGTAAAGTCTTTATCTTTTGAATCGGTAAGGGTCCCAGAATCATGGACCATTGCCTGGACTTTGCCGTCTTTGACAAATCGGTCTTTGTCAATTTCCGCTTTTAGTACAATTTCATCGTTATTGGCATTTCCTTGTGTTTGGCTTAAAGCTACCCAGTTGCCGGCTTTAAAGTCCCATGCAGATAAATTGGCCAATCCGCTTGCTAATGTTTTTCCTTCCCAATAAAGCTCAATCGAGTTGCCCGCTGCCAAATCTTTTGATACATCAACTTCGAATCGCTGGGAAGGGAAGCCGTTGCTGCTTTTTGTTATTGCTGTCTTGTCATCATCTGATGCCATTGCAGCCTTTTGTCCATCTGTTAATGGAGTCGAGCCAGTTTGTATTGGGACAGATATGGGGTTGTCGGCTGTATCGTTCTCAAAGCCCGATATGCTATTGCTGCCCGCAAAGTCATATGTAAACCCTTTTTTGAAATCTACTGCTTTAATGCCTGCTCCTGTTGAATCCTTGACAATCCCTTCCAAAGTAGTGTTAAGGCTGATATCCGATGCATAATTAGCCGGTTTGATATTCGTCGGCTTTTCCAGGCTCGTTTCTGCCAAAGGTGCTAATGAAACATTTGTTAACACCAAAGCTAATACGGCAGTTGTAGTGAAAATTTTCTTAATCATTTTTCGTCCTCCTTTATTAGGTGTGCGTATCTTATTTGAATTTCTCAGGCTTCCCTGAAAAATGAGTATAAAATACTACTATGATAGGGATATATATTCTTTTTGAATATAAATGGTGAACCTATTTATTCATAATACCAAAAATAAAATAAAAAACAACTTAATTTTCCATATTTTTTGAATATTTAAATATTTGAGGCGGTACAATTGGCTTACAGATCTTCGCGTGCACTTTTTAGGGGGATAAATAGACCTTGAAAATAGAGAGGAGAGGCTGATTTTTTGTGTCTAGCACTGGAGATAGATAGAATAAGCATTGTATACAATTTTGGGGAAGAATCCAAAGAGATGAGGCGAAGTAGATTGAACCAAGACAAAATGACTGCATTGGGTTTTTATAAACCCAATTCAACAACAGAGGCACCTAATTTCGAACGGGTAGAACTTGAACGCCCTAAAGCTACCGGCAGAAACTTGCTGGTTGAGGTAAAGGCGATTTCAGTCAATCCAACTGATTTAAAGACGCGGGACGGCAAGAAGGAAGATGACTCATCAGTAACAATTGTCGGCCGTGACGCTGCTGGAGTAGTTGTCGAAGTAGGAGAAGATTGCAGTTTCTTCCAAGTGGGAGATGAAGTTTTCTATGCGGGAACGAGCAATATTCCAGGGAGTTTGAGTGAAGTCCAACTGGTAGACGAGCGGATAGTGGGCAAAAAGCCGAAGAACATCGGTTTTCCAGAAGCGGCAGCTCTGCCTTTGACCAGCATCACAGCGTGCGAAGCAATTTTTGATCGGCTGGGTGCCTCACGGGAACCGGCTGACAACAAAGACAAAGTAATCTTAATCATTGGAGCAGCTGGTGGAGTAGGATCGGTTGCGACCCAAATTTCCAAACTTGCCGGCTTGACCGTAGTAGGCACAGCTTCACGTCCAGAATCAAAAGAGTGGGCGTTGGAACACGGCGCAGATCATATCATCAATCACCACGAGGCATTCGGACCGCAACTGGAAGCTCTCGGATTTTCAGGGGTTCATTACATTTTCAGCCTGACTAATGTAGATGACCACATGGAAAACATGGCAAAAACAATCTTGCCGCAAGGAAAAATCTGCTCGATTCTGCCAGCTTTCAAGCCGCTTTCCCTGGAGCTGTTTTCGAAATCTGTTACGTTTTCCTATGAACTTATGTACACGCGTTCAGTTTTCCAAACAGAAGATATGGTTTCCCAGCACCATATTCTGACGCAAATTTCTGACTGGGTGGAAAAAGAAGAAGTCCGCTCGACCATGACCAAGCATTTGTCGCCTCTCAATCCGGAAACTTTAAAAGAAGCCTACAATGGCCTTTTAACGGGACGGACAATCGGCAAGATCGTAGTAGAAGGACCGATACAAAAATAAATTTATACAGCAAAAAGCAGGCATTACTCCTATAAGAGTAGCGCCTGCTTTTTTTGATCATTGAATCGCTTATTCCCGGTGTTCCTGGTAAATATCCTGGCGCGTCAGTTTTTTTGCCTGTGCAATTTGTTCGGCTGATACCGGGGTGTTGTAGGCATCAATGGTTGCTTTGATCTGATCCGCAGAACTGGCACCTGCCACGACCGAACTGATCGTGTTGTGCTCTAATACGCTGTGCAATGCTACTGCATGGAGATTATCGTGAACCGCCAATAGTTTTTCCAGAACAGTTTTTAATTCAGAATCACTATAGCTTAAGTAGCCATCCATTTTAACTGCACGCTGAAGTCCTTCGCCAGTCAACAACCCTTTTGCCAAGGATCCGCGCGTCACCACGGACTTGCCGGCTTGGCCAATGCTGTCAAGCAGTTCTTCCGGGCGGCGGTCCAACAGGCTGTATTGCATCATGATCGAGGCGATGTTTCCGTTTGCCAAAAAACGTTTGATGACATTTGGGCGAATTGAGGAAATGCCATAAGCACGAATCAAGCCTTCTTTTTTCAATTCTTCAAAAGCTTCAATAGTTTCTTCTGAATCATCGTTAATCATGCCGCCATGCAATTGATACAGATCGATGTAATCTGTCTGAAGGCGCTTTAGGCTCGCATGGATCTGTTCTTTAATGTACGCTTTGGTTGGATTCCAGTTGACTTCATCTGACTCAGTACTCCACTGGTTCCCCACTTTGGTGGCCAGCACAATATCATTTCGGTGGCGCTTTAATGCTTCGCCGACCACTTCTTCGTTTTTGCCCTTATTATACAAATCGGCAGTATCAAAATAATTGATGCCCTGTGCAATTGCTTCGTCAACAATGCTGCCTGCTTTTTTGGCATCACTCGGCAAAGACATACATCCCAGAGCGATCTCGCTTACTTCAATTCCGCTATTGCCCAAAAAGTTTTTCTTCATTTCTCCACCTCGTTTAGTCTGTCGTCCCCTATATGGTATACTTTTCCTTAGAGAAACCACAAATGAAAAGAGGATTTCAATGAAAAAGTTTGAAGAAAAAACCATCCATTCCAATCGCTTGTACGAAGGGAAAATCATCAACTTGAAAGTTGATGAAGTGTCTCTTCCAAATGGCCATACATCTAAACGTGAATTAGTCGAGCACCCGGGAGCAGTTGCCATCATTGCCATCACTCCGGAAAACAAAATCATCTTGGTGGAGCAGTACCGGAAAGCACTGGAGCGTTCACTGATAGAAATTCCAGCGGGCAAGCTCGAGCCTGGAGAAGCACCGGAATACACCGCAATGCGTGAACTGGAAGAGGAGACAGGGTATACCGCTGAAAAGCTGGTTAAAATCCAGACTTTTGCGACCTCTCCAGGCTTCGCCAACGAAGTGGTCCATCTGTTTGCGGCTGAAGGCTTAAGCAAAGCCACTAATGGTGCGGTGTTGGACGATGATGAATTTGTAGAGTTGATGGAAGTGACCATTGAAGAAGCAGAGCAAATGGTCGTTGATGAAAAGATTTATGATGCAAAAACCGCTTTTGCTGTGCTGTGGGCAAAACAGCGATTTTCAATTGAGAATTGAAACAATTCTCTCTTTATAACGATTATAATTAAAGGGCAGATAGTATTGTTGTAATTGAGAACTCCCTTTTGATATAATAAAGGCAGTTTGAGGGAGGGCGTCGCATGGAAACCAGGATTGATCGGATTAAAAAGCAATTACACGCTGCGAGTTACAAATTGACGCCACAGCGTGAAGCGACAGTTCGAGTTTTGTTAGACCATGAAGAAGACCATTTGAGTGCAGAGGACGTCTATCTTTTAGTAAAAGATATTGCACCGGAAATCGGATTGGCAACTGTGTACCGTACACTAGAACTTTTAACAGAATTAAAAATTGTCGATAAAATAAATTTTGGTGACGGCGTGTCGCGCTATGATTTGCGTCAGGAAGGCGCAGCACATTTTCACCATCACCTTGTGTGCCTGGAATGTGGAGCAGTGGATGAAATACAGGAAGATCTATTGGAAGATGTGGAGAATATCGTAGAGAAACGCTGGAATTTCCAAATTAAAGACCACCGTCTTACTTTCCATGGCATCTGCTGGCGCTGCAACGACAGCAATTCTCAAAATCCATCAGAATAACGGATGCCAAAAGGACGGCCCATAATGGCCGTCCTTTTTTTATGGAAAAACAGAAAAGCTTTAGCGGTAGAATGATTGCCTTAAATATAAAAAACCAAGGAGGCAGACGCATGAACTTTGGCAAAGATGCACTCGACGACTACCTGCATTTTCTGCGTGTTGAAAAACAGCTTGCAGATAATACTTTATCTTCATACCAACGGGATCTCAACGTCTATCTGCAGTATTTAAAAAAAGTGGAGCAGCTGGAGTCCCTAAGCAAAGTTGAGCGGGTACATATATTAAATCACTTGCGCCACTTGAAGGATTCGACGAAAACGCCGCGAACTGTTGCGCGCCATATTTCGTCTATTCGTTCGTTTCACCAATTTCTAATTCGTGAACGCATTGTTGAGACCGACCCTACTGTCCATTTGGAGATGCCTCAGATGGACAAGAAACTGCCGAATATCCTGTCTATTGAAGAAGTGGATGTGTTGATGCAGGCGCCTGCAACTAATAAAGCTAATGGGCTGCGGGATCTGGCGATGCTGGAACTGTTATACGCCAGCGGAATGCGAATCAGTGAATGCATCAATTTGGATGTGGAAGATGTCCATTTGACGATGGGATTTGTCCGCTGTACAGGAAAAGGCGGAAAAGAGCGCATTATACCTTTAGGTAAATCAGCGCTGAATTCCTGCCAAACCTATCTTGAAAAAGGGCGGATAGACTTGCTGAAAAGTGGAGAAAAAACCGATGCCATGTTCATCAATCAACGCGGCAAACGGCTGACCCGCCAAGGCTTTTGGAAACTGCTCAAGCAGCATGCCCAAAAAGCTGGAATCCAAAAACAATTGACGCCGCACACGCTGCGCCATTCTTTCGCTACACACCTGCTGGAAAATGGAGCGGACATACGGGCAGTCCAGGAAATGCTGGGCCATGCAGATATTTCAACAACCCAAATTTATACTCACGTCAGCAAAACACGCCTTAAAGATGTGTATTCCCAATTTCATCCACGTGCTTAAAAAAAGAGGTCTGACTTCCGACAAGGGACGGATATGTGGTAAGATAAAAGCGAAAATAAGGAGGAAGACTTATGACAAACAAACCTTTTAACCGTGTACATTTAGTTGTATTGGATTCAGTGGGGATCGGTGAAGCACCGGACGCTGAAGCTTTTGGAGATACAGGATCAGATACGCTCGGCCATATTGCAGAAGCAGTTGGCGGGTTGAACATGCCGAACATGGAGAAGCTGGGACTTGCAAACATCGTTCCGGTGAAAGGGCTTGCAGCCGCAAAATCTCCTTCAGCTTATTACGGGAAATTACAGGAAGCTTCTGTCGGAAAAGACACGATGACAGGCCATTGGGAGATCATGGGCTTAAACATCGATACACCTTTTAAAGTTTATCCAGACGGTTTTCCGGAAGAATTGATCCAGCAGCTGGAGGAAAAGACAGGCCGTAAAGTTCTAGGCAATAAACCGGCCAGCGGCACTGAAATTCTGGATGAACTTGGCCAGCAGCATATGGAGACGGGAGCTATCATCGTCTATACATCGGCTGATCCGGTTTTGCAGATTGCGGCTCATGAAGAAATCATTCCATTGGAAGAGCTTTACCGCATTTGTGAGATAGCACGGGAATTGACATTAGAGCCTGAATATTTAGTCGGCCGTGTTATTGCGCGTCCATTCCTGGGCCAGCCTGGAGCCTTCAAGCGGACAACAAATCGCCACGATTATGCTCTGGCGCCATTTGACCGCACTGTCATGAACGAGCTGAAAGATGGCGGAAAAGATGTCATCGCCATCGGGAAAATAGATGATATCTACAATGGTGCAGGGGTTACAAAATCTTTGCGGACAAAAGACAATATGGATGGCATGGACAAGCTCGTGCAAGTTGCCGGTGAAGATTTCCATGGGTTGAGCTTCTTGAATCTGGTGGACTTTGATGCACTTTATGGCCATCGCCGAGATCCGCAAGGGTATGGAGATGCACTGGAGGCATTCGATGTCCGGTTGCCTGAAGTGCTGGAAAAAATGCAGGAAGATGACTTGTTGATCATTACAGCAGATCATGGCAATGATCCTACATTCCCTGGCACTGATCATACTCGTGAATACGTGCCGCTATTAGTTTATTCGCCGCGTTTTTCTGGCGGCGAGCAGCTGGAAACAGGCAAAACATTCTCGGATATCGGCGCTACTATTGCTGAAAACTTTTCAGTAGCGATGCCTAAATTCGGCAAGAGTTTTTTAGCTCGTTTAAATAAATAAAAAAGGAACAAATCAGCAGCAACTCCTAAGGGAACGGTGGAGCGATAAATCAGCAGGCGAAAATCTTTAGATCAACTTATATAGTTGATTTGTTCAGAAACTAACCTACAAAGGCGGTAGTATTCATGAGAATGGTAGATTTGATTGAAAAGAAAAGAGACGGCAACGAGTTATCGACTGAAGAAATCAAGTTCGTCATCACCGGCTATACAAATGGAGACATTGAAGATTACCAGATGAGTGCTTTCCTGATGGCTGTTTATTTTCAGAATATGACAGAACGGGAGCGGGCAGACCTGACAATGGCCATGGCTGAGTCAGGGGATCAAATCGACTTGTCGGCAATTAAAGGCATCAAGGTCGATAAGCACTCTACCGGCGGTGTCGGCGATACAACCACTCTTGTACTTGGACCATTAGTCGCAGCATGCGGTGTTCCGGTTGCCAAAATGAGCGGACGCGGCCTTGGACATACAGGGGGAACCATTGATAAATTAGAAGCAATTGATGGTTTCCATGTAGAACTGTCGACTGAGGATTTCATCAAACAAGTAAATGACCATAAACTCGCAGTGATTGGCCAAAGCGGCAATCTGACTCCTGCAGATAAAAAAATGTATGCACTCCGTGATGTAACAGGAACTGTCAACAGCATTCCCTTGATCGCCAGCTCGATCATGAGCAAAAAAATCGCAGCTGGAGCTGACGCTATCGTTCTAGACGTTAAAACAGGCGAAGGTGCATTTATGAAAACGCCGGAAGATGCCAAAGAATTAGCGCACGCGATGGTTGGAATCGGAAACGCGACAGGCAGAAAAACGATGGCCATCATTTCGGATATGAGCCAGCCTCTGGGCTTTGCCATTGGCAACGCTCTGGAAGTCAAAGAAGCGATTGAAACCCTGCAAGGCAAAGGACCAGAAGATTTGACGGAATTGTGCATGGTGCTCGGCAGCCAGATGGTAGTTGTCGGCGGCAAGGCAGATACGTTGGAAGAAGCACGGAAGATGCTCGAAAACGTAATTGAAAATGGGCAAGCACTGGAATTCTTCAAGCAGTTTATAGCCGATCAGGGCGGCAATCCGGCAGTGGTGGATGATGTCACATTATTGCCACAAGCTGAATTTGTTACAGAAGTCCCTTCCAAAGAAGAAGGCTACATTTCGTTTATGGAAGCAGATGAGATTGGCACAGCGGCTATGGTGCTGGGAGCAGGCAGAGCAACAAAAGAATCTAAAATCGACTTGGCTGTCGGCATTGTCCTTCACAAAAAAGTAGGGGACTTCGTTAAAGCCGGCGAGTCGATCGCTACAATTTATTCCAACACACAAGAACTCGCAGAATGTTCTAATATGATATATAATAGTATCGAATATACAAGTGAACCGGTTGAAAAAATCAAGCTAATTTCTGCTTTGATCACCGATTGACAAAAAATCTTGCTGGGTAGCTGCTCAGCAAGATTTTTCACATACATATACCATCAGGAGGGGCTTTTATTGCATTTATACGGCACACAAACTATTAATGAGCAGGGCCATTTGACGATTGGCGGAACCGATTCGGTAGAATTGGCGAAAACATATGGCACACCGCTGTACGTCTACGATATTCAATTATTCCGGGACCGTGCAAAAGCATTTCAGCAAACCTTTGAAGAAGCGGGAATCGGCTATCAGGTTGCATATGCGAGCAAAGCATTTTCTACCATCGCCATTTACCAAGTAGCAGCGGAAGAAAACCTGTCGCTGGATGTTGTTTCTGCTGGTGAATTGTACACAGCCGTAAAAGCAGGATTCCCGGTTGAAAAGATTCATTTCCACGGCAACAATAAAAGTTTGGAAGAGTTGCAGATGGCGTTTGAAGTAGGGATCGGCTGCATTGTAGTCGATAATTTCCATGAAATTAGCTTATTGAAGAAACTTTCCGAGCAATCCAAACGACCAATGAACATCTTGTTGCGCGTAACTCCTGGAATTGAAGCACACACACACGACTACATCACGACCGGGCAGGAAGATTCAAAGTTCGGCTTTGACTTGAAGAACGGCCAGGCAGATCGAGCATTTCAGCAAACTTATGACCACGAGTATTTGAAGTTGATGGGCCTTCATTGCCATATTGGCTCTCAAATCTTTGATACAGGGGCATTTCAGTTGGCAGCAGAAAAGCTGCTCCAGAAAATGGCTGGATGGAAATCAGCATTTGGCTACACGTGTCCGGTATTAAATCTCGGAGGAGGTTTCGGCATCCGATATACAGAGGAAGATGCCCCGCTTGAACCCGCTGTTTATGTAGAACAGATGATTCGCACGGTCAAGCAGACTTCGGAAGCTTCAGGCTATCCGGTTCCTGAAATTTGGATTGAACCGGGCCGCTCGCTGATTGGCGATGCCGGTACGACACTTTATACGATTGGCTCAACGAAAGAAGTGCCGGGTACCCGCAACTATGCGGCGGTAGACGGCGGCATGTCAGATAATATCCGGCCAGCTTTATACGGAGCAAAATACAGTTCACTGATAGCCAATAAAGCAAATGCTGCATTGACTGAACAATACACGATTGCAGGGAAATGCTGTGAATCAGGAGATAAACTCATCGAACAAGCCGATCTGCCTCCTGTTGAAGCCGGAGATTTGCTCAGTGTTTTCTGTACAGGCGCCTACGGCTATTCAATGGCAAGCAACTACAACCGTATTGCACGGCCTGCTGTTGTTTTCGTCGAAAATGGTGCGCATCAGCTTGTAGTCAAGCGTGAAACCAACGAAGATTTAGTTAAACAGGATTTGAGCTATTCCAAAAAGGCTGTTCAACAATGAAAAAAGGGAATCTTGTCTTGCTGCTTTTTATTTTAGCTATGGCCATCGCCTGGGGATTTGTTTATTGGGTATTTTTCGCAGAAAATGTCGCGGGCGGCTGAAAAGTTGCTCTCTTGAGTTATCAAGAGAACTATAGTAGTATGGTAAAAGCCGCTTTTAGACGAAAATGAGGGATTTAATTATGTTATTCAGATATAAAAAATCATTCGAAAAGATCGCTATGGGGCTGCTGTCATTTATGCCTAAAGAGCGAGAACTAAAAAAACTGCAGCAAACTATGCACATTTACGAAGAGAATCCGGATTGGCAGTTATTCCTTTGGAAAAAAGGGGATGATTTCGTCGGGTTATTAGGTGTGGAAGTTGGCGAAAAGTCATATACGATCCATCATTTATCTGTGAACCCTTCGCATCGCGGAGATGGAATTGGCCATGAAATGGTGGACAAAATTCAAGATATCATGCAAGACCGCAAAATGCTTGCAACAGAAGAAACCGAAGCGTTTCTAAAAAAATGCCCAGTAAAAAAAGGCGGCCTTTAAGTTAAAGGTTCCGCCTTTTTTTTTGTTCGCGCAAACTGATGATGGAAGAACGGTCGCGAAGCCGATGTTTATGCATCAGGAAGTAAGGATCCTGTTCGATTAGCGGCAGTTCGGAATAATAGGCTTCCACTGCCTGCTTCAGCTCTTCTGAAACTATCGGAATTTCCTGTATGAAAAACGGCTTGCGTTCTGTTACAGCTTCGATTGAAGTGGTTAAGATGCCGATCAGCTTTTCATGGTCGAATCCTTCCACCCAAACTCCACCTGGAGCCAACTTGACCTTGGCACGGATGAAAGAGCGCAAGGCTCCCGGGTAATTGCTTCTTCTCCAATGGTACATGCCGACTGCCAATTGGATCCATCCGGTCAGGGGATGCATTTTGTCTTTAGGTGCAATTGACTTCCAGTATTCTTCGCCAACTTCATGGCATTCAAAATAATCTTTTTCTTTGTTGAAATTTACGATGTATTGAATAAACAGCGGATGTTGAAGTGGATGCATTTTGATCCCCTTTCTACTATAATAAAGTGTAACTGCCCATTAATGGGGATGGATGAGTATTTTAACAGTCAGGTGGTACAGTCATGTCTTACGAAGTAAAAGTGGAGGCCTTTGAAGGCCCTCTTGATTTATTATTGCATTTAATCCACCGTTTGGAAATTGATATTTACGATATTCCTGTTTCACAGATTACTTCACAGTATATGGAACACATACGAGCTATGCAAGTTCTGGAACTAAACGAAGCGAGTGAATACCTGGTCATGGCAGCCACATTGCTGGCGATCAAAAGCAAAACTTTGCTGCCGGTCCATGAAGGCGAGCTGGACGAAATTGAATACGAGTTCGACGAGCAGGATCCGCGCGAAGAGCTGGTATCGCGTCTTGTAGAATACCGGAAATTCAAAGATGCCTCCGAGAATCTAAAGGAGTTGGAAAGCAAACGTTTCTTTATTTACACAAAAGCGCCTATGGATTTATCGGAAATTCAAGCAGCCATTCCATACGACCAGTTAGACCTCGAGGTAAACGCTTATGACATGCTTGGGGCATTTCAGAAAATGCTCCGCCGGAAGCAATTAAAAGCGCCATTGTCAGCGCGCATCGCCAGACAAGAGATTTCCATCAAACACCAAATGACCTCGATCGTCGATCAGTTGAGGTTGTCAAAGGGACGCACATCTTTTAGCAATCTGTTTCCATCAGACGATAAAACCGTTCTGGTGGTATCGTTCTTGTCAATTTTGGAATTAATGAAACGGCAAGTCATTGCGGTGGAGCAGGAAACAAACTTTACCGATTTAATGGTGGAACTCAGAAAGGACAAGTGGGAATATGAAGACGAATCTTTCCAGTAAGATAGAGGCGCTGCTTTTTGTGGCAGGAGACGATGGCCTCACGTTAAAGCAGCTTCAGTTTTTGACGGAAGCAGACGATGTCGAACTGCAGGATGGCATCAAGGAATTGGAGGCACGCTGCTCCGATTCTGCATGCGGCATCTGCCTGAAGGAACTGGCAGGCGTCTTTCAGCTGGTGACCAAGCAGGAAGTGGCAGAAACCATTCAAAAGCTGGTGGAAAATCCGACTGTTCAAGCCTTGTCTCAAGCCTCCTTGGAAGTTTTGGCTATCATTGCCTATAAGCAGCCGATTACGCGTGTAGAAGTCGAAGACTTACGCGGTGTGAAAAGCGAAAAAGCATTGCATACTTTGGCTGCTAAAGGCCTGGTTCAGGAAACGGGAAGGGTTGAAGGGACAGGTCGTGCTATTTTGTATGGCACAACAAAAGAGTTCTTAAATTATTTCGGATTGAAAAATTTGGACGAACTGCCGCCATTGCCTGAAGCAGCAGCCAGCGATTCAGATGACGAGGCAGATCTTTTTATGACCAGCTTTCAAGAAACTTTTAAAGAAGAAGTAGAAGTGTAAAGCATTATTTGCGGAAGGCTGCGCTATTGACAGTCTTCTTTTCTTTTGAGCTTAGAGCTTCCGCTTTACGAAGAAATGTGACATAATTCCGAGAGGAACGAACGGCATATCGAGTTATTGTAATACATTTGCAGTGCTTGGCGGGAACGTCCGAAAACATGTTTTTCGGTCTTTCCTGCTGCAGTGTCCGGCCATTGGGCTGAACAAGCGCGTACGCTTTTCGAAAAAAATACTAATGAGGTGAACTTATTTATGGAAAGATTACAGAAAGTACTTGCACATGCAGGCGTGGCATCACGACGTAAGTCGGAACAATTGATATTGGATGGCAAAGTGAGAGTCAATGGAAAAACGATCAAAGAATTGGGTGTTAAAGTTTCAAGCACGGATAAGATCGAAGTTGAAGGTGTCCAGCTTGAAAAAGAACAGAAAGTGTATTACTTGCTTTACAAGCCTCGCGGCGTAATTTCTGCTGTTTCGGATGATAAAAACCGCAAAGTCGTCACAGACTTTTTTGGGGATATTGAAAAACGGATTTATCCGGTTGGCCGCTTGGATTATGATACATCCGGATTATTGATTATGACCAACGATGGCGAATTTGCCAATATGCTGACGCATCCAAAATTTGAAATCGACAAAACATACGTAGCCCGTTTAAAAGGGATTCCGGAAAGAGATGACCTGAAAAAATTGGAGCGCGGCATCAAGCTCGAAGACGGCATGACTGCACCTGCTAAAGTAAAGCTGTTATCGGGAGATAAAAAAACAGGCAAAGCCATTGTCCAGATCACGATTCACGAAGGAAGAAACCGTCAAGTCCGTAGAATGTTTGAAGCGATTGGCTACCCGGTACAGAAATTAAGCCGTGAACAATTTGCTTTTCTGACACTGCACGGTTTGAACGCCGGCGAGTCGCGGGAGCTTTCTGCGCATGAAGTTAAACTATTACGCGTTCTGGCTGAAACGGGCAAGCGCGTCTAACGTTCACAAACACTTCAAAACTCCAGACTTGCGGCCGTTTAAACTTTGCTATAATTAAGTTTGCATAATATCCCTCGAAGGAGGAACAAGGATGGACGAACGAGCAGTTCCACAAAAGAACGACAAAAAGAAAAAAAGAGCAGTAATGAGAACCGTTATTTTGGCGATTTTGATAGCCGCCATCGGCTATACCATCTATAACAGTGCTACGGCCGAGGAAGTCAGCTTGCTGGAAGTCGGGGACAAAGCGCCTGATTTTACACTAGTGGATCTTGAAGGCAATGACCATAAATTATCGGATTATGAAGGCCAAGGAGTCTTTTTGAATTTCTGGGGTACATGGTGCAAACCGTGTGCAAAAGAAATGCCAGCCATGGATCGTCAGTATGAAGCCTTTTCGAACGATGGTGTTCAAGTGCTCGCAATCAACATTGCGCAATCAGATTTTGAAGTCCAATCTTTCGCTGATCAATACGGCTTGTCGTTTCCAGTAGTGATTGATAAAACAAAAAGTGTAATGACGGCTTACAGCATAAGGCCATTGCCGACCACAGTGCTTGTTAATCCGGAAGGCAACATCGAGCGCATCATTACAGGTGAAATGACGGAACAGGATATTGAAGGGTTTATGGAAGAAATCAAACCTGAATAAGGAGATTTTTTGGATGGAAAATTTACAATGTCAATGTGGTCATACGAATCCGCCTGGTACGAAGCTTTGTGAATCGTGCGGGCGGTCTTTGACTGAAAAGGAACAAAACAGCAAGCTCGTAGATATGCGATATGAAGGAACAGCCAGACGTTCGCAAACCTATAACAAATCGGTCATCGATAAAATTTGGAACTTTTTTTCAAGCGTAAAAGTGGGCGTCAGCATTATTGTCGTCTTGCTGGTGGCAGCGGCCATCGGGACAATCCTCCCGCAGCAAGCGTTTGTTCCGGCGAGTACTGAAGCGACGATCAAGGATTACTACGCTGATACTTACGGCAGTGTGGGGCGCGTCTATCATGCACTTGGGTTCCATGACTTATACAGCTCCTATTGGTTTATCGCGTTAGTCGGAATGTTGGCTATTTCGTTGGTAATTGCCAGCCTGGATCGTTTTGTACCGCTTTATAAGTCATTAAAAAATCAACGAGTTCTGCGCCATCCGAGCTTTATGGACAAGCAGCGCATCTATGGAAGCGGTCCTGCAGCTGAAGATACGCTGGAAAAGGCGGAAACAAAGTTAAAAGAATTGAAATACAATGTCCGGACGGATAAAAATGGTTTATTAGCTGAAAAAGGCCGCTTTTCCAGATGGGGTCCCTACGTAAATCATATCGGCTTGATCATTTTCCTTTTTGGCGTCATGCTGCGTATGATTCCAGGGTTTTATATTGATGAAAGCCTATGGCTGCGTGAAGGCGAAACAAGAGCCATTCCTGAAGTGCCGGGCTACTACCTAGAGAGCAAAAATTTTGAGCTTGAAAATTACACGGGTGAAGGCGGAGAAGAAGTTTTCGGTGAAGCTTTGGACCGTGTCGGTACGGTAGCGAAGAATTATCAGACAGATGTTGTGCTTTATCAAAATTCGGAAGATGCATTGCCTGGCGCTGCTGATAGCCAAGAAGTTGTGACAGAGTATCCGATTCGTGTCAACCAGCCGTTGAAGTTTGATGGCTATGCCATCTACCAGATGGATTTCAGGTTGGATGAGCTGAAAGCAATGACGTTTGCACTGACGAATAAAGAAACGGAAGAATCGCTTGGTGAATTGACAATAGATTTAATCAATCCGGTCGACAACTATGAACTCGAAGGCGGGTCAACGGTTGAATTGCTTGGATATTATCCGGATTTTTCAGGGTTTGAAAATGGTGAACCGCAAACGGCAACGCCATTGCCAAACAATCCGGGTTTCTTGGTGGAATTGACTACTCCGGAAACACCTGAAGGAGAAACCAGTTTTATTACGATTCAAAATACTGTGGAGCCTTTAGGAGAAAATGACTTTAAATTAACTTTCCTAAGTGCAGATACTCGGGACGTTTCTGGCCTTACCGTACGGAAAGACAGCACTTTGCCGATTCTTGGGCTTGGCGGTTTAATCTTTATGATCGGTGTAGCGCAAGGAATGTACTTTAATCACCGTCGTTTCTGGATACAGCAGAAAGCGGATGGTACGGTCTTGTTAGCCGGCCACACCAATAAAAACTGGTTCGGCTTGAAAAAAGATCTTGATCGAGTTGTGGAATATGCGTCATTGCCCGCTTACACAGATCAGCAGGATGAAATCGATAAAGTAGAGAAAGCGGAAAAGGAAGGTGAAACACTGTCATGAATTTAGCCGATTTAAGTTCAAATCTTCTATATGTGGCGTTTGTTGCCTACTTGATTGCTACATTTGTTTTTGGTGGAGCAGTAAAAGGCAATAAAGAAGGAACATTCAACTCTGAAAAACGGTGGGGCAAAGTTGCAATCACTATTACACTGATCGGCTTTGTGGCGAACCTTGGGTATTTCTTTACTCGCTGGGGAGCAACAGGCCACGCACCACTCAGCAATATGTTCGAATTCACGACTGCTTTCGGCATGACGTTAGTCGGAGGATTCATTATTTTGTATTTCTTATACAAAACGGCGGTTCTCGGTATGATCGTATTGCCTGTAGCTTTATTGATCATCGCATTTGCGAGTATGTTCCCGAGTGAAGTAAGCCCGCTTATTCCGGCTCTTCAAACAAGCTGGTTGGCGATTCACGTCAGCACAGTTGTTATTGCAGAGGGAATTCTCGCCATCAGCGCTGCTGCAGGCTTGATCTATCTGCTGAAGGTAGTAGATCCTGCAAAAAAATCCAAGCAGCGTTTCTGGTTGGAAGCTATGATGTACTCATTAGTCCTGGTTATTGGATTTGTTGTAGTCAGTTCTTTCTTTTCTCTAACCGGCTATGAAGCCGAATTCACTTACGTGGACAAAGAAAGTCAAGAAGCTGCAATTACTTACGCAATGCCTCCTATTTTTGGTATGAATGAGTATGTGGCTTTAACCGACGGCGCAATGACGCCTTTAGTTGAAACGCCGGCGCTTGTCCATGCTGGAAAACTGACGACCGTAGTCTGGTCTGTACTCGTCGGGACAATCATTTACTGGTTGATTCGTTTGATTTTCAGAAAACGCATCTCAGCGCTGTTAAAGCCTTTTGTCAAAAATGTCAATTTGCAGCTGATGGATGAAATTGGCTACCGCGCCATTATTATTGGTTTCCCAATATTCACATTGGGTGCGTTGGTTTTCGCCATGATCTGGGCACAAATCGCCTGGTCCCGTTTCTGGGGCTGGGATCCGAAAGAAGTATGGGCACTGATCACTTGGCTGTTCTATGCTGCTTACCTGCATTTGCGTTTGGGCAAAGGGTGGCAAGGTGAAAAATCCGCATGGCTGGCAGTTATCGGCTTTGCAATCATCATGTTCAACCTGGTAGCTGTCAATTTAATAATTGCCGGATTGCATTCTTACGCATAAAGAGACGGGCCTTTTCCGGTAACGGAAAAGGCTTTTATTATTGCGCGGGTACCAATATGCAAATTGCAAGTTTGTAATGCACTTTGTGAGGGCTGAAAAGCCGCTTCGAGATTGCGGCTTATGCCCGTCAAATCTGCATGGTGCTTACGCTTTTCTTTATTTTTGGCAGAGTTATCGGTACAATGAAACATAACAGAAGAAAGTTGGAGGGGTTATCATGTCGGAAGAGATTACGGTATTGGTAGTGGATGACGAGGAACGGATTCGCAGATTGCTGAAAATGTATCTGGAGCGTGAAGGTTATTTGGTGGAAGAAGCTGAAAATGGCGTTCAAGCACTCGAAATGGCCATGGAAAAAGATTATCATTGCATCCTGCTGGATTTAATGATGCCCGAAAAAGATGGGGTAGAAGTGGCTACTGAGTTGCGCGAAACAAAAATGACTCCGATTATTATGCTTACCGCCAAAGGAGAAGAAGCCAATCGAGTGGAAGGTTTTGAATCCGGCGCGGATGATTATATCGTTAAGCCGTTCAGTCCGAGAGAAGTGGTGCTGCGTGTCAAAGCAATTTTGCGGCGTTCATCGGCATATTCGCCAATTTCCAACTCGAGTGTCTCTAAAGACCTGGTAGTATTTCCACACCTGACGATCGATCACGATGCACACCGCGTAACGGCTGATGGTGTAGAAGTGAATTTAACCCCAAAAGAATACGAACTATTGTACTTTCTAGCAAAAGCACCGGATAAAGTTTTCGACCGCGAGCATCTGCTGAAAGAAGTTTGGCATTACGACTTTTTCGGTGACTTGCGGACAGTTGATACGCATGTCAAACGATTGCGTGAAAAATTGAACCGCGTTTCGGAATCTGCAGCGAAGATGATTGTCACTGTATGGGGCGTCGGCTATAAATTCGAGGTTGGCAATGAATAGAATATGGAATAGTGTTGTCGGGAAGCTTTGGATTACGATCCTGCTTCTCGTTTCCTTTGTCCTTTTTATTGTGACAGTTCTGCTTTTGGAGTTTCTTGGAAACTATCATAGCGAAACCGTGGAAGAAACATTGAACAGCGAAGCGAACATGATCGCAAATATTTTCAACGATCATGCTGAGGTTTCAAGTTCGCTGGAAATTATCGAAGATGTTATCGGAACAGAAACCAATGCAGTAATAGCAGAAGTACCTTATGACGATAGCTACTATATTCATGACGGACTGAACGGTTCTGAAACCCGTGAAAAAATATTAAACGAACCATCTTTTCAGAAAGTATTTGAATCGGATGAGACGGTAATGAAAGAAATGCTCCTGCCTTCATTGACAGAACAAAATCGTTTGGAATCATATATTGTACTGGCCAGCCCGCTGCAAACAGGAGAAGAGCAGCACGGTGTGGTGTTCATATATCAGTCATTGGAAGTAATGGATCGAACTGCTGAGCGGACAACCAATATTGTTTTCCTGTCAGCCTTTATCGCCCTTTTATTAACTACTTTTTTTGCTTTCTTCCTATCATCGCGAATTACTTCACCGCTTCGGAAAATGCGGGAAGGTGCATTTGAACTGGCAAAAGGCAATTTCGATACAAAAGTCAGAGCAACTTCCAGTGACGAGATTGGCCAGTTGGCAACAGCCTTCAATCAAATGGGCCGCCAATTAAAACATCATGTGGAAGTGATCAATCAGGAAAAAGAACAATTATCGAGCATATTGACATCGATGGCGGATGCCGTCATTACCTTTAACCAGGACAAAACTGTTTTATTGAGCAATCCGCCGGCAGAGAAACTCATGCAGCAATGGGTCTTTAAAAATGGTTCCACTGAAGCTCAGCCTCTGCCAGCCGAGATGCTCCATATGCTTGACCATGTGCTGGGTTTTGAAGAAGAAATTGTAGAGGAACTGGAAATTGAGGGAGCTTACTATGCCATCAATTTCAGTCCCTTGTACAGTGGAGCGTCCATCCGGGGCGCAGTGGCAGTTTTGCATAATATGACCGAACAGCATCGTCTGGAGAAGCTTAGGGAAGATTTTATCGCCAATGTTTCGCATGAACTGCGCACTCCGATTGCTATGCTGCAAGGCTACAGCGAAGCCATCTTGGATGACGTCGGCGCAACGGAAGAAGAACGCCGCGAGATGACAAAAATCATCTATGAAGAGTCGCAGCGTATGGGCAGATTGGTTACAGATTTATTAAATCTGGCGCGGATGGAATCTGGCCATATGCGGATTTATAAGGAAATTGTCCAATTGAACAGTGCTATTGAACGCATGACCCTCAAGTTTTCGCAAATTGCGAAAGACAGCGGCGTTCAGTTGTCTTTCGAAACCACACTCGATGACTGGGCGGCCAGTGAAATTGACGAAGATCGGATCGAACAGGTCATGACCAATTTGATAGATAATTCAATTCGACACACGCCTGAAGAAGGGCAAGTAGTGGTCCGTGTCGAACAACAACAGGAGTATGCTAAGATTTCGATCAACGATAATGGAGTCGGGATTTCAGAAAAAGATCTGGAATTTGTTTTTGAACGATTCTACAAAGCAGATAAGGCTAGAACACTCGGCAAAGGCGGGACAGGTCTTGGTCTGGCAATTGCCAGCAACATCATCAAAGCGCATGAAGGCAAAATATTTGCAGAGAGTACAATCGGACAAGGGACTTCATTTGTCTTTTTGCTGCCTTTAAAGAATATGTAACTTTACAAAGACCAAGACGACTAATCTTTAGAACGGGGGGAGTATATTGAATGACTCCGTTTTCCATCGGTTGTACGAAGAGTATCACCAGGATGTTTTTCAGTTTTTAATTTATTTGGTGAAAAACAGGCATCTATCGGAAGATTTGATGCATGAAGTTTATATTCGTGCTTTTCGGGCTTACGATCGTTTTGAAGGAAAAAGCTCTGAGAAAACATGGCTTTTTTCGATTGCAAAAAACGTGGCAATTGATCATTTTCGAAAAACGGCAGTACGCAAAAAGCATTCGATGGAATATTTTGATTGGGAAACACAGCAATTGGTTTCGTTGGAGCGGATTCCTGAAGAAGTTTCACTATTGAATGAAGATAAAGTGCTGCTGTACAAAACCTTGGACACTTGCACAGGAGACCAAAAAATGGTCATCATCATGCGCTTTTTCCAAGACTTATCAATAGCGGAAACCGCTGATGTATTGGGCTGGACAGAAGGAAAAGTAAAAACAACTCAGCACCGCGCAATCAAAGCCTTGCGTGAAAAATTAACAGCGAGGGAAGGGGGAGATGAAAATGCCGAATAGCAAATGGACCGATGAATCCATCGAAGATTTGTTAAAGGATTTCCCCGCAATCAAAGATAACCGTTCAAAAGAAGAAGTCTACAATCGGCTTGCCCCCAATGAAAAGGTCCAAAAACGTCCGAAAAAGTGGCTTCCGTTGCTGGTAGCCGCATTGGGATTTATTACAGTTGGAATATTGGTCGCTACTATTATCAGTCAAAATGGCATTGATTCTGCTCAAAATCCTCAAGAATCAAGTGAAAATTCAGCAGCCACGAGCGAAGCAGAGGATCAGGCGCAAGAAGAAGCTGCAGGACTTTCAGAAACCGAAGATTCGGAAGCTGAAGAGCCTGGCCAGTTTTCATCAGCCCAGGTAGAAGCTCCACTGCGCACAGCTGTTTATGAAGACAGCATCGGGGATCAAACTTTAATGACTATTGGACTGACTGAGAACGCATTTGTGGTGCCCGTTTCCTTCCTGATTCCCAGTGAACAGACAGAAGCGGCATTCGGAGGCGATGCCCCATCATCGTTTGATCTGTATCAGGAATACGCTGGTGATATTGATGAAGAGTTGCTGGGATTTGATGAGTATCATCCGTATATAGGGAGATTTGAGGAAATAACTGGAGGCATTCGCCATCTGCTGCCACAGGACCACCAGTATGACCTAGCTTCTGCCAGCATGGGAGTTTACTTTAATACTCTGACAGAGACGTTTACTGATGTGGAGCAAATTGAAGTGGCCAACGAAGACGGTTCAGTTGCAGAGTTTTCTGAAATTGGTCCGGTTGAACCGGTAGTGCCGATGGAAGAAAACGTTGCCTACTATTCCTTTGAATCTTCAACTGGTGATGTTTACCTTGCACCCGGATATGATATGCCGTTTACTGCTGCAAGCGAGGCAATTCGAGCACTTGCAGAAAGCCCCAATGATTTTTATGGGGCAACGATTCCGCAAAATATCGAAGTTCGAGTTTCGGAAACAACAGACCTTGTACAAGTCGAATTTGAAGATGGACTCGATTTAAGTTCACTGGATCCTTTGGAAGCTGTTCGAATGATTGAAAGCTTTGTATTGACCGCTGATGCATTCGGAAAAAAGGTAAAGGTGGACGGGCTTCATTCGGAAACCTGGAATGGATTCAACTTTAGCCAGCCGTTGCCGATTCCGGTAGCCCCTAATTTGATGGAATGGCCATTACAATAAGAGAAAGAGCGTTGTAAACAAATTTGTTTACAACGCTCTTTCTATATACTAAGATTAGGGCATAACAAAATATCGATTCATCTTCGGGGCAGGGTGTAATTCCCTACCGGCGGTAATTGAACTCTGTTCATAAGCCCGCGAGCCGTAAAACGCAGGATTTGGTGAGATTCCAAAGCCGACAGTATAGTCTGGATGGGAGAAGGTGAAGGTGCGGACGTTTGTCGTTTACATATAGACGGAACGCTTATTAAGTGTGCCTTTTCTCCCTTAAGTGTTTGATGCTTAAGGGATTTTACATGTAAATGCTAGGTCCAAGCTTTTCTTCTGGTGAATCACTACAAGGAGAGAGGAATATGAAGAACAAGAAGTTGCAAACGATGATCGTTATCGGAATGTTGAGCAGTATTTCGTTTATTTTAATGCTTTTCAACTTTCCGCTACCCGCATTACCTGCTTTTTTGAAAGTGGATTTCAGTGATGTGCCTGCGCTGATCGCAGCAGTTACAATGGGTCCGGTAGCAGGGATTTTAGTGGCATTCTTTAAGAACGTATTGGATTGGCTGTTTGCAGGAAGTCCTACAGGGGTTCCGGTTGGCCATATGGCGAACTTTGTAACAAGCCTGTTGTTTATTTTGCCGGTTTATTTCATCTACCACAAAGTAGCAACTAAAAAGGGGATGGCTTTCGGCTTAGCTGCTGGTACATTATCCATGGCAATCGGCATGAGTATTTTAAATTACTTTGTATTTCTGCCAATGTACACTTATTTCCTTAACATGCCGGCTGAAACAGGCAGTGTGTTATTCGGAACGATCGTTCTGGGAATTCTACCGTTCAACTTAATCAAAGGCCTGCTTTTGACTGCAGTTGTCCTGTTGATGTTCAGCAGCATGCACACGTGGATCGAAAAGCAGCGTTCCTATTATTTATCATAGATTGAAAAGCGTAAGCAGCCGTTTAGCCCCGACAAGCGCTGGAAGCTTTACCGGGAATGGCGTTCTTTGCCATTATTGGTAAAGCTGAAGCGACTCGAGGGGCTGGCTGCTGGAGTCTGGACATAGAAAAGCATAAGCGCATTACATTAAAACAAAAAAAGAAGGCGTTCGGCAGTTTATCACTGCCGAGCGCCTTTTCTAATTGTTATCAGTCTTCGTATTTTAAAGGATCGCCTTCAAAAGATGAATCTGCAACTTTGATGGAATCTGTTGGACAGCCTTCAAATGCATCTTCCATATCTTCCTCGAGTTCGTCTGGAACTTGTTCTGTCCCCATGTTATTATCTAAAATAACAAAAGCGATTCCTTCATCATCGTAATCGTAAATATCAGGTGCTGCTGCACCACATGCACCACAAGCGATACAAGTATCCTTGTCGACAATGGTATACTTAGCCATATTGTTTTCCTCTCCTTTATCTCCGAACAAGTTCAGTTATACTATCGTATTTATTCTAAAGGTGTTTGAGTAGTTTTTCAACCAAAAACCGCTAGGGGGCACAAGCTTGTTATTTTCCGAACTCATTCTGGCCATTATGAAGGCCGTTAACCGGCAGCGGACCATCTCTTCCCCTTATCATTTGATCAAAGGAAAGAAGTCCGGACAAACGATACAGGATATCGGCTATTTTGGCCTGTATCCTTATTTTGGCGTGCTGCCGAAATTGGATAAGAAAGCCTACGACCAAGCGGTTCAGCGCTTATTTTCAGAAGGCTACCTGCTGGATAATGACCAGGTGGTCGACTTGTCCCAAAAAGCGATGGATTTGGACATTGCCGCTTCGCCGCTAAACGGCTGGAAATACCGGGGCAAGGAGAATTTGTTTTTTTCCCGGTTGTCACTGATTGTTCAAACTTTTTCCCATATAAGCCAGCAACAAAAAAACTTCGACCCCGTTGTCATTAACGAAGAAGTTCAGAGTTGGGTGAAAAAATACCTCAAGCGGATTAATTTTCGTGATTTGGCAGTGGCTCAAGCATTTAAAATAGAGCTCTTCACTACATTAACCGATAGTGGGAGTTCTGAAACACATAAAATAATCGTAACAGAACGTTTGACAGGATTGGCTTTAAGTGGCTTAACGTGGCAGCAAATCGCTGATTCAAAAAACCTTTCTCTTTTGGATGTTCAATTGATGTGGGTAGAAGCATTGCATAGTTGGATGGGAGTCATTGAACAATCCAAGCCACCGCTCCTGTTTGGATTAATGGAGGACATTATTCAGCAATCTTCCTTGACAGAAACGGCACAGCGTACAAAGAAATTATTCGACAAAGGGTTCTCGCTGGAGCAGATTGCATCGCTGCGCCAACTAAAGACCAGCACCATTGAAGACCATTTTGTGGAACTGGCGATGAACGATCCCTTTTTTAATTACAGAGCGTTTGTAAATCCAGCCTTGTTTGAGGCAATTATAGCTGAAAGCCGGAGCCGAAAAACAAAGAGATTGCGTGAAATCAAAGAGCATTTGCCGGAAGCCAGCTATTTTCAAATCCGCCTTGCTTTGGCGATTAGGGAGGAACAAAGATGAATTTGGACCAATTGCTGTATAACACATATGGATTTTCTTCGTTTCGTCCCGGGCAGCGGGAAATCATTGAACGCGTATTGGCTGGTGAGGATGTCATAGCGCTGCTGCCGACGGGAATGGGAAAATCAATCTGCTACCAGCTGCCGGCAAAAGTGTTGCCAGACAGCATCTTGATCGTTTCCCCATTGCTGTCGCTAATGCAGGATCAAGTGGCGCAGTTAAAAAAAATGGGTGAAAAATCAGTAGTTGCCATCAACTCTTTTTTAAAGCCGGAAGACAAAGAAAAAATTTGGAGTACGCTCAGCTCATATAAGTTCATTTTTATTTCGCCAGAAATGCTTGTTCAGCCTTTTGTTAAACAAAAGCTGAAGCAGATCCGAATATCTTTGCTGGTGGCTGATGAAGCCCATTGCATTTCTCAGTGGGGGTTTGATTTCAGGCCGGACTATCTCCGGATTTCTGAAATTCTGCCCCACTTGAACTTTCCGCAAGTGCTGGCACTGACAGCGACGGCGACCGATAAGGTCACTGAAGAAATAAAGAAATACCTGGCGCTGTCAGAGCCTTATGTATACAGCCACCCGATGGATCGTAAAAACATCGTTTATGACATTAAAAAGTTTGAAGAAAGCCGAGACAAAATTGAATTTATAAAAGAATTTGTTCAAAAATACAACGGTCCTGGAATTATTTATGCCGGAACCAGAAAAAAGTCCCAGGAACTCTCTATGCTTTTGACGGAGTTAGGGGTTTCTGCAGCATTTTATCATGGCGGTATGGAGCAACAGGACCGTGTTTTCGTCCAACAGCAATTTCAAAACGGAGAACTGCAGTGGATCTGTTCAACAAACGCTTTTGGCATGGGGGTCCACATTCCGAACATCCGGCATGTTATCCACTACCAGCTGCCGACTTCCATAGAAGGCTATGTACAGGAAGTGGGAAGAGCAGGAAGAGATGGGCAGCCATCTTTGGCTACCCTGCTGTACGCACAAGGGGATGAAGCGCTGCTGGACAGTCTTGTTATGGACGACTTGCCGACGCAGCATGAAATCGAAGCAGTCTACCACCACGGTGCCGGTGCACTGCATTTAATTGATCAAGGGATTGTCAGAGAGACTGCGATGCGAGTGATCTCCTATTGGATGACCCAATTGCCGATTGAAGGTGTCATAAAGCAGATGGAACTTTTGAGGAGCGGCAAAAGGCAGCAAGTCTTAAAAATTCGTGAACTCATCGGGCTCAACGGATGTCTGCGCAGCTTTATTGTTCAATGCTTTGATCAGCAGCTTGGAGGCAAGCCGGATAATTGCTGTATTAATGATGGGATCGATTATGATGCGTTTGAAGTTTTTTCACCCTCCAAAGAAAAGCAGTTTCCCCTTCAATGGCAAGAGCGCTTAAGTGTAATATTACCTATTTAAGATTCTCATTAACTGTCATTTACAAATGAGCCTTTTTTCGTCATAATAGATATATTAGTACAGATAGGGGTCGTCATGTATGGGAAATCATAGTTATCATGAGTCGATTGAGAAAAATCGACAGGAAATATCGGTGGACAAAAATTCAGCATTGTCCAGAGCAGCTCAGCGGCAGGCACAAAAGCCTAAGGCCAAAAAAAGCAAAAGCCTTCTGATGCCTGCATTGTTTTTTATCTTCATATTAATACCGGTTTCTTTACTGATTTATGTAGTTTTCTTATTCGAACCCAATGATACATTGACAGCTACACCTGCAGAAAACGAAGTAAGCTTTGAGATGAATTCCCAACCATCCACAACGCCTGTCGCTGCAGCCGATGATGAAGAAGACAAGCAAGAACAAGAAGAAAAAGTGGCTGCAGCAGAAAAAGAAAAAGCTGCAGCAGAAAAAGAAGCAGCTGAGGTAAAGGCGGCTGAAAAAGCGGAAGCCGAGGCTGCCGCAAAAGCAGACGCTGAAGCGAAAGCTGATGCTGAAGCTAAGGCCGCGGCAGAAGCAGAAGAACAGGCACAAGCAGCGGCCAAAGCTCAGGCAGATGCCGAAGCCAAGGCAGAAGCAGAGGCAGCAGCTGAAGCTCAAGCTCAAAAAGAAGCGGAAGCAAAAGCGAAAGCGGAAGCCGAGAAAAAAGAGGAAGCACCAAGCGCTTCCGGTAAAACATATGTTGTGCAATCCAGTGAAACGTTGTACCGCATCGCCGTCAATAATTATGGAGCAGCCGGAGCAGCCGCGGCTGTAGAGAAAATTAAGCAGGCAAATGGCTTGAGTTCAAACAGCATAAGCCCAGGGCAAACTTTAGTTTTGCCATAGGCATCTGTCTTGATTAGCAGATGAATAGTTGGGGAATATATATGACAGATTAGAAAGTGGGCGATCAGATGTTTGTTAAAAGTGCATTGGTTAAAAAAGAGAAATGCATTACAGTCAAAATGGAAGATTCTGTGAAAAAAGGTTTTGACCTGCTGGAAAAGCATTCAATTGATGCCATACCGGTTGTGGCAGGGACAGAGTATAAAGGTATTTTTACTTGGTACCATGCATACCGTGCGTTTTTTTACTCTGGAAAATCAAATGAGGATTTTATCACTTCAACTAAGATTAGTGATGTCATGGTAAATGAGCGAGTTTATTTGAGTATTGATGACGTTTATGAAAAAGCGCTGGTTGAACTGAATGATTTTCCGATCATTGCCGTCGTTGAAGACCACCAATTCTTAGGGATTGTTACCCGCTATGATATCGTCAACCAATTGCAAAGCGCTTTTGGAATGAACAAGCCTGGATACCGCATCACCTTCACTTCGGTAGAATCAGAAGGCCGAATTGGCCGCCTTGGAGAAATTATCGAAAAATACAAGGAGTCTGTAGTCTCTCTTGTCACGTTTGATGAAACCAATAAAATGGTCCGCCGAATTGTTTTGAAGATCAAAAAGAAAGACAATATCGACCGGTTTGTAAAAGAGCTGGAAAAATCCGGTTTCCGTGTTTTGGACATTGCAGAAGATTAATAGCAGAATAAGACGAAAAAGCATAAGCCTCGCTTATGTTTTTTTCTTCTTTTGGAAGGAACTCCTACATGAAATATTTAATTCGCATTGCCCTTGCAGCTTTGGCGCTGCTTCTTTTTATGGTCCGGAATGCCTTTTCGGAAAAACTTGTGATGGAAACAGTGGAATTGCGTGCAGCAAAGCCCTTCAAACCGTTTAAACTGCTGTTTATTGCAGATGTCCACCGCAGGGTCATACGGGCTGATTTGCTTGATAGTCCCGTCGATATTATCATAATCGGAGGCGATTTGGCCGAAAGGGGAGTACCGTTAGAACGGGTCGCTGAGAATGTTAAAAGACTCACGGCTATTGCACCTGTCTATTTTATATGGGGTAACAATGACCGGGAAGTTGATGAAACTTCACTTAGGCAAATTTTTGATCAATTGGGCGTGATTGTGCTGGAAGACCGATCGGTGCCGCTTTTTGGCAATGAGCACTTAAAATTGGTTGGACTTGACCATTTCGCGTACAAACCCGACGGATTCGAAAATGCTTTTAAAAATGTAAAGGCTGATGATACTGTTTTATTTGTTTCACATACCCCGTTCGACTTCTGGAAAGTAAAAGGGGACTATTCTGCGGATTTGCTGCTTGCCGGCCATACGCACGGCGGACAAATTCGCATTGGACCATTCGGTTTATTCAAAAAAGGTTCCATGAAAGTCAAAAAAGATCGCATTGAACTGATTAGCAATGGCTTTGGCACGACCACTTTGCACCTGCGGCTGGGTGCACAGGCAGAATGCCATGTGCTGACCGTGCGCCCGAAAATCGAAGCGGATAAATAAAATTTGTCACACCGAGGATAAATCCATTATGCTTAGAAAAGGATCAAGTACAGGAGATGTTTTAAAATGGACTATGTAGATGCATTAATTATTGGAGGCGGCCCATGCGGTTTGTCGGCGGCAATCGAATTGAAAAAACTCGGTCTCGATCCTGTCGTGATCGAGAAGGGCAATATCGTCAACGCGATTTTCAATTACCCGACGCATCAAACCTTTTTCAGCACCAGTGAAAAACTGTCGATCGGCGATGTGCCATTCATTATAGAAGGGCGTAAACCTAAACGCAATCAGGCATTGGTCTACTACCGTGAAGTCGTTAAACGGAGCGGGATTCAAGTTCATCCCTTCGAGACGGTGGAGCGCGTAGAAAAGGATGGCCTGTTTACCGTGACCACGTCAAAATGCCAATACCAGGCCAAATACGTAATTGCAGCGACCGGTTACTACGATCAGCCCAATACGCTGGAAGTGGATGGCGCAGATCTGCCGAAAGTGATGCATTATTTCAAAGAAGGCCATCCTTATTTTGATCAGGACGTTCTTATTATCGGCGGCAAGAATTCTGCGGTTGATGCGGCTCTGGCTTTGCATAAAGCAGGTAGCCGTGTGACGGTATCCTATCATGGCACGAGCTATTCCAAAAGCATCAAGCCTTGGATTCTGCCGGAGTTTGACGGCCTAGTGAGAAAAGGCGAAATCACGATGCTGTTTGATTCGATGGTCGATAAAATTACAGACAGCACTGTAGAGCTGACAGTCAATGATCAAAAAGCAACGATTCCCAATCAGTTTGTCTTTGCGATGATTGGCTACCATCCCGACCATCAGTTTTTGCAGTCAATGGGCATTTCCATTGATGGGGTTTCCGGACGTCCAACATTTGATGAAGAAACGATGGAAACCGAAGTGAACAATCTGTATGTTGCCGGGGTGATTGCGGCAGGCAATAATGCCAATGAAATCTTTATTGAAAATGGACGCTTTCATGGACAGCAAATTGCGGAAGCTATTGCAAAAAAAGAAAGCACATCTTGATTGTGCTTTCTTTTTTAGGGTTTAAAATGAATTGCGGAAAACCGGGAAAGGGAGTTAGATTATGAAAAAGAAAGTATCCTTGATCACCACAGGCGGAACCATCGCCAGCAGAGAAATTTCCAATGGGTTATTAAAATCAGGTGCCATCTCCGGAAAGGAATTGGCTGAGCTTTGCCAGCTGCCTGAAGAAATAGAAGTGAAAGTGATCGATGTCTTCCAATTGCCGAGCATGCATATCGGCTTTGAACAAATGCTGACGGTCAGACAAGCGATTCTTCAGGAATTGCAGGATCCTGAAGTTGAAGGAATTGTCGTAACGCATGGCACGGATACTTTAGAAGAGACCGCCTATTTTCTGGATCTGACAATTGATGACGACCGTACAGTAGTCATCACAGGCTCTCAGCGTTCCCCAGAGGAAGTCGGGACCGATGTCTATTCCAATCTCCGCAATTCAATTTATGTGGCGGTAGACACCAGCCTCAGAGGGATTGGGGCGGTTGTCGTATTTAATGAACGGATTTACAGCGCCAAATACGTCAAGAAAGTGCATTCCAGCAACTTGCAGGGATTTGATTCTTTTGGGCATGGCTATCTCGGCATTATTGACAATGACACAGTGCGCGTTTACCAAAAACCCGTGATGCATGAAGTGCACACAGTCAGCGGTCCCTTGCCGCGTGTGGATATCATAAAATGCCATTCCGGGCAAGATGGGTATTTGATCGATATGCTGGTATCTGGGCCGTCCAAAGGCATCGTATTGGAAGCGGCAGGCAGAGGGCAGGTGTCTCCGCATATGATGGAGGCAGTCGATCATGCAGTCAGAAAAGGAATTCCAGTCGTCCTGACGACAAGTGCTGAAGAAGGCAATGCTTATCCTGCCTACAGCTACCCGGGCAGTGCGCATGACTTGTTGACCCGCGGCGTTGTTCTCGGAAGTGACTACGACAGCAAAAAAGCACGCATTAAACTTTCGGTTTTATTATCCGCCGATGTGCCCATACAAGCAGATGCTTTCGAGAGATAGGCGGTGGCAGGAGACTGCTCAGAAAAGCTGAAAATGATGTTGATAAACATGATACAATAACTGTAACTCAAACAAAGGGGTAGGCATATGATTATTCTATTAACTGTAGCAATAGCCCCGAGTTTAGCGCTTTTTAGTTATTTGTATTTGCGCGACCAATTTGCCAACGAACCATCCAGACTGTTGTTCCAAAGTTTTTTGTATGGAGCCGCTTTGACCTTCCCGATTCTTTTTGTTCAATATGTGTTCGATGCAGAAGGCGTCTTTACCAATAGCTTTGCACAGAATATCCTGTTTTCCAGTATAGTGGAAGAGTTTTTCAAATGGCTGGTGCTGTTGATTGCGGTCTATCGCCATGTTGACTTTGAGGATCCGTACGATGGCATCCTTTATGGCGCCAGTGTATCCCTCGGATTTGCGACAGTCGAGAATATTTTGTATTTGTTGGAATTCGGTCTGCAGACTGCTTTCATCCGTGCTTTTTTGCCGGTATCAAGCCACGCTTTGTTTGGTGTGGTGATGGGCTATTATTTCGGGAAAGCGAAGTTCAGCGGGGGCAGGAAACGCTGGCGTTGGATCGGTTGGGCTTTTGCGAGCTCAGTGGTTCTTCACCTTGCATACAACACCAGTCTGTATGTATACGATAATATTATCTATGGAGCCATTCCGTTTATGCTGTTTCTTTGGTGGTTTGGCCTCCGGAAAGTAAAGCAGGCACATCAACTTTCCCTGTCGCATTACCATGATCACAATTCATCAGCACAATCAGGCGAATAATATGAATATCTCAAAAAAAGTCTTGTACATGAAGACTTTTTTTTGAATTAAAAAAGCTTTTGGATTTTCGGACAGTGTCCATTCTTCGAGGGCGCTTGTGCTTTTCTTATGTTAAAATATGATGAATACATATGATGAGGTGACTATTTTGACGAAACCGATACAAATAGCGATCGATGGGCCGGCAGCTGCGGGCAAAAGCACAATTGCCAAAATTGTGGCGGAAAAACTGGGCTATGTTTACATCGACACCGGCGCTATGTACCGAGCGATTACATTAAAAGCTTTAACCGAAGGAATAAATATGGCCAGCAATGAAGAGGCGGGCCAATTATTAGCAAAAACAGAAATTGACCTGCAGCCATCCGAAAACGGCCAATTGGTCTTCCTTGATAAAAAAGATGTAACAGAAGCGATCCGTTCCCAGCATGTTACAAAAGCCGTATCAGAGATGGCGGCTCATGAACAGGTCCGGCTCCGTATGGTAGAGCTGCAGCAGCAATTGGCAGAAGGGCGCGGTGTGGTCATGGATGGGCGGGACATCGGAACAGATGTACTTCCGGATGCCGCGCTGAAAGTCTTCATGTCAGCATCTGTCGAAGAGCGGGCAAGAAGAAGGTTCGAAGAAAACAAAAAAAGAGATATTCTAACTCCGCTCGAGGAACTTCAGGCTGAAATAGCCAAACGGGATAAAATGGACAGCGAGCGCATCGTTTCCCCCTTGCGCCAAGCGGAAGACGCAATTTACCTGGATACCACTGAACTGACTATTGATCAGGCTGCGCAGAGTATACTAAAACTGGCTGAAGAGAGGTTGCTGTAAAGTGAATTTATATGCATTTGGCAAAGGACTTGTGAAAACAGTATTAAGCCCTTTATACCGCTTTGAAATAATCGGGGCTGAAAATTTTCCGAAAGAGGGCGGCATTTTACTTTGCTCTAACCACATACATGCACTTGATCCCCCGGTAGTGGGAATGACAGCTCCAAGAACTGTCCACTTCATGGCGAAAGAAGAGTTATTCAATGCGCCGATCCTTGGGCCGATCCTGCCAAAAGTAAATGCTTTTCCCGTTAAGAGGGGAATGAGTGACCGTGAAGCTCTTCGTACCGCACTTAAAATATTGAAAAATGGAGATGTTGTAGGGCTGTTCCCAGAAGGTACACGCTCAACAGACGGTGTATTGAAAAAAGGGCTCAGCGGAGCAGGATTTTTTGCATTGCGCGGCAATGCGGATGTGATGCCTTGTGCCATAATCGGGCCCTATAAGGCATTTCGGAAAGTTAAAGTGGTTTACGGTGAACCGATTCGAATGGCCCCGTTCCGTGAACGAAAAGCTTCCGTTGATGAAGTAACCGAAGCCATTATGTCCAGCATCCAGAAAATTCTTGATGACTACACCGTCAATAAGTGATAATTTTTGTTTTTATTAGAGAATTCGCATAAAATAGAAGATGGATAGTTTGTGAAGGAGGGCTACTTATGTCAGAGGAAACGAACATGATGGAAAACCGTGACTTCCAAACAGGAGATCGCGTAAAAGGGATAGTTGCCAAAATAGAAGAAAAAGCTGTAACTGTAACAATTGAAGGGGCACCTTTTGACGGCATTATACCCATTAGTGAGTTATCGAGCCTGCATATCGAAAAGGCATCAGATTCTGTAGAGGTCGGAGACGAACTAGATCTGATCATTACAAAAGTGGAAGATGAGAATTTTGTTTTATCCAAACGAAAAGTTGATGCCGAGCAGGCATGGGACGAGTTGGAGAAAAAATTCGAATCGGGCGAGATTATAGAAGCTGAAGTAAAGGACGTCGTAAAAGGCGGCCTGGTAGTCGATCTGGGTGTACGCGGATTTGTACCGGCCTCTTTGGTGGAAGATTATTTTGTTGAGTCTTTTGAAGATTACAAAGGAAAAGTACTGACTTTCAAGATTGTCGAAATGGAAAAAGAAAACAATCGCCTGATTCTTTCTCACCGTGCTGTTATTGAAAAAGAAAAAGAATCTCAAAAAGTCCAGGTGATGGAAAAAATCCATGCTGGAGATGAAATGAAAGGCAAAGTGCAGCGCATCGCATCTTTCGGAGCTTTTGTCGATATTGGCGGTGTGGATGGTTTGGTTCATATATCGCAGCTGTCGCACGAACATGTGGAAAAAGTTTCTGACGTCGTAACGGAAGGCCAGGAAGTGACGGTCAAAGTACTTTCTGTAGACCGTGACTCTGAAAGAATTTCGCTGTCCATTAAAGACACGCTTCCAGGGCCATGGGATTCTATCGATGAAAAAGCGCCAAAAGGTTCGGTTCATACTGGAACGGTCAAGCGCCTCGTCAGCTATGGTGCGTTTGTGGAAGTCTTGCCGGGTGTTGAAGGGCTTGTCCATATCTCCCAGATTGCACACAAGCACATTGGTACGCCGAACGAGGTTTTGACGGAAGGCGAAGAAGTTCAAGTTAAAGTGCTTGAAGTCAATAAAACTGATAAGCGTCTTTCTCTGAGCATCAAGGAACTTCAGGAAAAAGAAGGCGACCAGGATTTCTCGAAGTATGACATGCCTGAAGAGTCGACTGGATTTTCAATCAGTGATGTGATCGGTGATAAACTAAAAGGGTTTAAATCCGAATAATTATGTCGAGAGCTGAACGCAAAATGGATCATATACAATTTGCTTTATCGACAGGACAGAGCAAGAAGAACATGTTCGATGATATTCGGTTCGTCCATCAGGCTTTGCCGGATTCCGCGGTTTCTGATATCAGCATAAAACCAGAAACAGGTGATTTGAACTTGAAATCACCTGTTTTTATTAATGCGATGACGGGCGGCGGCGGCAGGGACACCGAACAATTGAATGGCTTGCTGGCCCGGGTTGCCAAAGAGACGGGGGCAGCCATGGCTGTTGGCTCGCAAATGGCAGCTTTAAAAGACCGCAGCGAGCGGCAATCTTATGCAGTCGTCCGCAAAGAGAATCCGGATGGCATCTTGCTCGCCAATCTCGGCAGCGAGGCAACGGTCCGTCAGGCACAGGAAGCTGTCGAGATGATCGAGGCCAATGCACTGCAAATCCACCTGAATGTTGTCCAGGAATTGACAATGCCTGAAGGTGACCGTGATTTCCGTGGGGCACTAGAACGAATAAGTGCGATTGCAGAACAGCTGAATGTCCCTGTTATCATAAAAGAGACCGGCTTTGGCGTATCGCGTGAAACGGCAGAGAAACTAAAGCATACCGGGATTTCTGCAATCGATGTCAGCGGCTTTGGCGGAACGAATTTTGCCTTGATTGAAAATGAGCGCCGGAGACGGAAGCTGGCGTATTTTGAAGACTGGGGCATTCCGACCGCAGCGGCGATTGTGGAAGTCAAGAGTGTTTTCGGCAAAACCGTGCTTGCTTCAGGGGGAGTCCAGGATGCTCAGGACATGATCAAAGCATTTTTACTGGGAGCTGATGCAGTGGGCCTTGCCGGATCGTTCTTGAAAACAGCGATGCAGGATGGCGAAACACAGCTGATCAGTGATGTGAATGGACTTTATGAGGATCTGGCTATGATGATGACGGCATTGGGAGCCAAAAATCTGGCGGATATCCAGAAATGTCCAGCAGTCATCACTGGAGAATTGGCGCAATACCTCGACGCAAGAGGCTTCAGTCCGGCATCTTATGCAAACCCTGAGAAAAACTGAATATTGCACATTTTAGGGGGATGGACATTTAGCAGATGCCATCGCCTTTTTCGTGTATAATAGGCATATCAGAAGTGGAAGGATGAATTTTATATGTCAAAACCGGTAGTAGCAATAGTTGGCCGGCCGAACGTTGGTAAGTCCACGATATTCAATCGCGTGGTAGGAGAACGGGTTTCCATAGTGGAAGATATTCCAGGAGTGACGCGTGACCGTATTTACAGCTCGGCAGATTGGCTGACACATGAATTTAACATTATAGACACAGGGGGCATCGATCTTCGTGACGAGCCATTCCTTGAACAGATCCGCCAACAGGCAGAAATTGCCATGGACGAAGCGGATGTCATCATATTCCTCGTTAACGGACGCGATGGTGTCACAACGCAGGACGAACAGGTAGCCAAGATTTTATACCGCACGAAAAAACCGGTCATTTTGGCCGTCAATAAAATCGACAATCCCGATATGCGCCACATGATTTATGATTTCTATACATTGGGAATGGGTGAACCTTATCCGCTGTCAGGATCCCACGGACTGGGATTGGGCGATTTATTGGACGAGGTGGCTAAAAACTTCCCGAAAGACGATGATGAGGAGTATCCGGATGATGTTATTAAATTCTCATTGATCGGCCGTCCGAATGTCGGCAAATCCTCCCTTGTAAACTCATTCCTGGGTGAAGAACGTGTCATTGTCAGCGAAGTAGCAGGAACCACGCGCGACGCTATCGATACCCAGTACGAATATAACGAACAGCCATATGTCATTATCGACACGGCCGGAATGCGCAAAAAAGGGAAAGTCTATGAAACGACTGAAAAATACAGTGTTTTGCGTGCATTGCGTGCCATCGAACGTTCGGATGTTGTTTTGGTAGTCTTGAATGCAGAAGAAGGCATTCAAGAACAGGACAAAAAAATTGCGGGCTATGCACATGAAGCTGGAAAAGCAATTATTATTATTGTCAATAAATGGGATGCCGTTGAAAAAGATGAAAAAACGATGAACGTCATGACACGAAAAATCCGTGAGCATTTCTTGTTCTTGGATTATGCACCGATCATGTTTGTTTCCGCAATCAGCGGAAAACGCGTACACAGCATATTGGAAATTGTCAATAAAGTGAATGATAACCATTCACGACGCATTCAATCGAGTATCCTCAATGAAGTTATTGAAGATGCGGTCGCCATGAATCCGGCACCATCGGATAAAGGCCGCCGTTTGCGTCTTTATTATGCTACGCAAGTGGCAATCAAGCCTCCGACATTTGTTGTTTTTGTCAATGAACCGGATCTGATGCACTTTAGCTATGAACGTTTCTTGCAAAACCGGATTCGCGAAAGTTTTGATTTCGAAGGAACTCCTCTTCGTTTGATCACAAGAGCGCGTACTTAAGGTAAAAAGGTGGTTTTAGCTTATGGAAAAAGTTTCTGTTTTTGGAGCAGGAAGCTGGGGAACGGCATTGAGCTATGTACTTGCTCAAAATGGCCACGATCTGCTGCTTTGGACACATCGTCAGGAGCAGGCTGAGGAAATCAACCAGCATACAAACAAACGCTATTTAAAAGATACGCAGTTGCCGGAGAGCCTGAAAGCGACAAGCGATTTGGCTCTTGCTGTTAACCATGGTGACATTTTGGTGATGGCCGTTCCGACAAAAGCTATCCGGGAAGTCTGTCAGGACATCAAGAAAGTCTTGGATCGAAAAGTTTTGTTTGTCCACGTTTCGAAAGGCATTGAACCGGACTCTTTAAAACGGATCAGTGAAATGATCCGCGAAGAAATACCGGCACAATGGATTGAAGACGTTGTTGTATTGTCCGGGCCAAGCCATGCAGAAGAAGTGGTGCAGGAGCATCCGACGACCGTTACAGCTGCCTGTGAGAATACTGCAGCAGCCAATCGGATCCAGGATCTGTTCATGAATCATTATTTCCGGGTTTATACAAACACCGATGTGATTGGCGTTGAAATTGGCGGTGCTTTGAAAAACATTATTGCCTTGGCTGTCGGAATAACAGACGGCTTAGGGTTTGGCGATAATGCAAAAGCTGCCATCATGACGCGCGGGCTGGCAGAGATTGCACGGCTCGGCGTAAAAATGGGTGCAACGCCTTTGACTTTCTCCGGACTGACCGGGGTGGGTGATTTAATTGTGACGTGCACCAGTGTCCATTCACGCAATTGGCGCGCAGGAAACATGCTCGGCAAAGGCAAATCCCTGGACGAAGTGCTGCAAGAAATGGGCATGGTTGTCGAAGGGATACGGACCACGAAAGCAGCTTATCAATTGTCGGAGGCATATGATGTACCTATGCCGATAACGGCTGCACTTTATTCGGTTCTCTTTGACGATGTGTCGACCGACGAAGCGGTCGGAAAGCTGATGGGCCGCATGAAAAAGAACGAAATGGAAGATTTGATCAACTTGCTTTAATTGTCACAAAAGAAGAGGATGCCACAAGCTGCCTCTTCTTTTTTTATGCTATACTATTGACTGAAACACTACGAAAGGCGGGCAATTATGAGTGCTTTGGATAAAATGTGGGTATCATTTGCTGGAATTGCTTTTTTGATGATTTCAATGGGCTTTATCTACTTGAGCAGATACAAACTGAAGAATGGCATCCTTAAATTTCTTTTCGCGCTAGTTGCATACATCTTGCTGATTCTTGGATTCTTTATCATGATATTCACAGTATTCAGCGGCCCTACCGGCGGCGCATGAGGTGAGGAAAATGAAAAAAACAATATTATTTGTACTGCTCCTGTTTATAGTGGGATTTCTCGCTTCGTGCGGATACCCGCAAAGCGAGAGAGCAGAAAACCAAATTCCGTATGAAGACCAACTAATTACTGTTCAAAATGCAGTGAATCAGTACAGAGGGGCATCAGGCGGTTTGCTGCCAATAAAGACACGGGATATGGATATTGACCAATACATTAAGTATCCAGTCGATTTTTCGTTGATTGTTCCTGATTACACTGCTGAAGTGCCTACAAATGCATTTGAAACCGGAGGCATTTTTCAGTATGTCTTAATGGACGTTGAAGAAAATCCGACTGTGAAACTGGTGGATCTGCAAGCTGCAGAAGTGATTAGATCGGTCAATGTCAGAAAAAGTGCAAACGGTGGACAGGCGCCAATCGCTGAAATACTGGCGGACAATGTCTACAAATTTAACCATGAAGCAATGGGTTTTTCTGAAGAGCCAACTGTTGTCAGTCCATACACCGGCAGAAATCTGCCTTTAGTAATTACCGGCAGCGGTGAAGTTTATATTGATTATGCGATGGACATATTTTCAGCTCTCCAAGAGTATGAAGGAGAGCTGGAAGCCGGGCAGGATATCCGCTTTATTCTTTATGAAGACCATCCTGTCGTGCCAGCTTACTCATTGCCTTATACTATAAATGAAGAAAATGAACCGGTATTTTTAGTAGAGTAAAAAACGTTGATTTACCGCGTTTTTAATAGAAATGCCATCTTTTTAGAAAATTTTGTTAGTATTTGGTGGTTTTATTGAAAAAGCAGGCTGTTTGTTGTTGCTATGCGATTTTCGATGTGATACTCTTTTTACAGGATTGATGATTGCATCCCCTTTGAGAGGAGGTGAATAGCATGAACAAAACAGAATTAGTGAACTCTGTTGCTGAAGCAGCTGAACTTTCTCGTAAAGACGCTGCCAAAGCAGTTGACGCTGCATTTGAGACAATTCAAGATGCTCTAACTAAAGGTGAAAAAGTACAGTTGATCGGTTTCGGTAACTTTGAAGTACGCGAACGCGCGGCCCGCAAAGGACGTAACCCACAAACTGGTGCTGAAATTGAGATCGCTGCAAGCAAAGTTCCTGCATTTAAGCCAGGTAAAGCGCTTAAAGACGCAGTGAAGTAAGCTTTAGCCTCTGTACATAGGATGACTTTTGCGAGACACAATCTTGCAAAAGTCATCCTTTTTTTGAGCCAACAATTTTGCGAAACACCTGTGCGTATGCTACGATTCATGTGAGAAAAGCGGAAGTGGCCGTTCTGCTCCGACAGGCATAAGACGTTCTGGCGAAGCGGCATGTTTTCAGCCGCATAGCCAGAGTGGCTTATGACCCGAGGAGCAGGCCGCTGAAGCTAGACAGTTAGAAAAGCGGAGGGAGCCGTATAGACCCGACAGGCATAAGGCAGACCAGCAGAGTGGCGTTCTTTGCCATACAGCTGGGTTGCCTTGTGACCCCGAGGGTCTGGCTCCCGAAGCTAGCCAATCACAAAAGCGTAATCGGCCGTTCTGCTCCGACAGGCATAGGACGTTCTGGCGAAGCGGGATGTTTTCAGCCGCATAGCCAGAGTGGCTTATGACCCGAGGAGCAGGCCGCTGAAGCTAGACAGTGAGAAAAGCGGAAGCGGCCGTTCTGCTTGTACAGATATAATATGGATCACCGAAGTGGCGTGACTTAAAATTCACAAGCACTATATAAAAACTTGAATTCACAATACTGCCGGCAGCCATCCTGCTGCCAAAAAATAACCGATTCGTCTTCAACTGGAGGAAGCAGAATGATAGATGTAAAAGCACAAAAAGTAGACCTTGATAAAATTGAACAAGCTGTCTCGATGATTTTAGAGGCTGTTGGGGAAGACGTAAACCGAGAAGGATTAAAGGATACGCCTAAAAGGGTAGCTAAGATGTATGCGGAAGTATTTTCCGGATTGAAGGAAGATCCCAAAGAATATTTCAAAACGGTTTTTCATGAAGGCCATGAAGAATTGGTGCTCGTCAAAGATATCCCTTTCTACTCGATGTGTGAACATCACCTCGTTCCGTTTTTCGGCAAGGCGCATATCGCTTACATTCCTCGTGATGGCATTGTGACGGGATTGAGCAAGTTAGCGCGCGCTGTGGAGACGGTCGCAAAACGTCCACAGCTTCAGGAACGCATTACCTCGACAATTGCAGATTCTTTAATGGAAACTTTAAACCCGCATGGTGTGTACGTCATGATTGAAGCAGAGCATATGTGCATGACCATGAGAGGGATAAAAAAACCTGGTTCTAAAACGGTGACAGCGGTTTCTAGAGGAGTTTTTGAAACAGATGACATTAAACGTTCTGAAGTCATCACATACATCAATATGGACTAATACGGAAAAGCAGGTGGGAAAATGGCTCAGACAGAATATATAGTTATTCGCGCGCAGGAAGATGGCGTGAACGTAATTGGTTTAACTCGCGGCAACGATACAAAATTTCACCATACTGAAAAATTGGATAAAGGCGAAGTGATGATTGCTCAGTTTACAGAGCACACTTCAGCTATGAAAATCCGCGGAAAAGCGGAAATTCATTCTGCCCACGGTATCGTTGAAAGCGACGCTAAAAAATAAACGATATTGGATGAAGGCAAGGCTTTGCCTGTGATATACTATTGTAGTATGGCTAAATCATGAATGGAGCAAGCAGTATGAAGGGACATCAAATACAATCGAAAATTATTTCCATGGAAGTCGAGGTTTTAGATGCTGTGAGACAGCGTACCCTCGATCAATTTACTGAAGGACCATCCGTCAAAGAATCTCGTTTGTTTTTTTTGCTGTTGCCTTTTTTTGACGGGAAGAATTGGTCGCCTGAAATTGAGTCTTCTGCAAAAACGGTTTCCATCGTCTACGCTGCTTTGCATGCCCATGATCAAGTAAGAGAAGATGTTCCCATTATCAAAGAGCAGCAGTTGACTGTGTTGGCTGGCGATCTATATAGCGGTATCTATTATCAGATGCTGGTCAATTCAAAAAATATAGCCATGGTTCAGCGACTGGCCACAGCAATTATTCAAGTAAGTGAAAAGAAAACTTCTTTTTTCGAAACAGCAATCCGCCCTATTGAAGAAACAGAAGAAGCCATTACGGTTATTGAAACTGAACTTTTAATATCATTTTATAGATTTTACAATTTTTCTGAATATGCACCACTCGCAAAACAGACGCTTCTTTACTTGCGCTACGCTGATGAACTGAAGCATTTGCAGTCAAAAAACTACACGCATTTTCTTCGGGAACTTAATTCGAATCTTGTTCACGAAATCTACACAGAACATTGGCTGATGGAAAAACTTGATAGCCTGCACAGACAGATTCTAGTATCCATAGGTGATTGTTCACTGGATCATGAACTGGCACAATTTTTGCTCCATCAAATAACCCCGCACCAGCATAGAGCTGAGCAGCTGACCCGAGAAGGATGACTGATATGCCTAAAACGAAAGAACAAAAAGTCCACGAAGTATTTGAAAAGATTTCTGAAAACTATGATCAGATGAATTCGGTCATCAGTTTCCAGCAGCACAACAAATGGCGTGAAGATACCATGCACAAGATGCAGGTGCCAAAAGGTGCCGCCGCTATTGATGTTTGTTGCGGGACTGCTGATTGGACCATTGCACTTGGCAAAGCGGTTGGTGAAACCGGTCAGGTTGTCGGACTGGATTTCAGCCAGAACATGCTGAATGTCGGACATGATAAAACCAAGGACATGCCTCAGATCAAGCTGGTACAAGGCAATGCCATGTCACTGCCATACCCTGACAATTCTTTTGATTTTGCGACAATCGGTTTTGGATTGCGCAATGTTCCGGATTATCGCCAAGCCCTTTCCGAAATGCACCGGGTGTTAAAGCCGGGTGGCATGATTGCGTGTCTCGAAACGTCACAGCCGGAAAATATTGTTTTTAAACCATTTTTCAGACTGTATTTCCGGTTCATCATGCCGGTTTTCGGTAAACTATTCGCTAAAAGCTATAAAGAGTATTCATGGCTTCAGGAATCGGCAAAATCTTTTCCCGGCATGAAGCAACTGGCGAAAATGTTCACGGAAGTCGGATTTGAGAAAGTGAAATACAAGCCTTATACTGGAGGCGCCGCAGCCCTCCATTTGGGAATAAAAAAGTAAACTAGCGGGAGAAGGATTTTAAGTGGAAAAGATGAAGTTGAAATTGCTCTATTCCGACCTTAGACCGGAACTGGAAATGATCGAGAAGGAATTGGAACAGGCAGTGGATTCCGAATCTCTCCTTTTAAATGATGCTTCTCTTCATTTATTGCAGGCCGGAGGGAAAAGAATCCGACCTGTTTTTGTTTTGCTTGCTGGAAAGTTTGGAGATTACAATATCGATGTCATGAAACGTGTAGCTGTGCCGCTTGAGCTGATTCATATGGCTTCATTGGTCCATGACGATGTTATTGACGATTCGGAAATCCGGAGAGGCCAGCCAACTGTCAAAGCTCAGTGGAACAACAGTGTGGCAATGTACACTGGCGACTTTATCTTGGCGCGAGCGCTGGAGCAGATTACTGAAATTGAATCGCCGCGTGTTCATGAGATCCTGTCAAAAACCTTGATTGAAGTTTGCCGGGGCGAAATTATTCAAATAAAAGACAAGTACAAGCTGGATCAAAACTTGCGGGATTATTTCCGGCGCATCAAAAGGAAGACGGCCTTGCTGATATCCTCGAGCTGTGAATTGGGCGCACTCGTATCTGGCACTGATGAGAAAACTGCTGCACATTTGCGCCGCTTCGGATATTTTATCGGCATGTCATTTCAGATTATAGACGACATTCTCGATTTTACTTCTACGGACGAAGAACTTGGAAAACCGGCAGGCAGCGATTTTATTCAGGGAAACATCACATTGCCAATTTTATGCGCACGAAAGGATCCTGAAATCTACACAATGCTGAAAGCAAATTTGAATCGGGATTTATCCAATGAAGAGCGGTTAACGGTCGTTCGGACTATTCGAAACAGTTCGGCCATCGAAGAGGCGAAAGCGATGAGCGAACGGTACTTGGAAAAAGCATTGCGGGAACTTTCCTTTCTGCCAAAAGGACAAGCAGTGAAAACGATGCGTAAAATCGCCTTTTTTATCGGCAAGCGTAATTTTTAAGTTGGCAGTTGACAAATGGTTCGACAATGATAGTATTTTTTAAGGTGGGCAAAAAGCCCGAGCTTTTAATAGAGGAGTGTTTACATTGGAAAAAACATTTTTAATGGTTAAACCAGATGGCGTTCAACGCAACGTAATCGGAGAAATCGTCGCACGTTTTGAGAAAAAAGGATATCATTTAGCAGGTGCTAAATTGATGCAAATTCCTACTGAATTGGCTGAAGAGCACTACGGCGAGCACAAAGAGCGTCCGTTCTTCGGTGAATTGGTTGAATTCATCACATCTGGCCCTGTATTCGCAATGGTTTGGGAAGGCGAAAACGTTATTTTGACTGCACGTCAAATGATGGGCGCAACAAATCCTAAAGATGCAGCTCCAGGAACTATCCGCGGCGACTTCGCAGTTACTGTCGGCAAAAACATGATTCACGGATCGGATTCTGCTGAAAGCGCAGAACGCGAAATCGGCTTGTTCTTCAAAGAAGAAGAATTGGTATCATACGAAAAAACAATGAACAGCTGGGTTAACTAATCCACACTGTTGGAAAAACCGTCCCATACATGGGGCGGTTTTTTTGTTGGAAGCAGAAACTTGGCAATATGATGTATTTTCAATTGATTGAAGTTTCACTTTAAGTGATTTTCTTATAGAATTGAAGAAATGCCTTATGGTATAGTGGTACATAAATACTTTAGCACGTTGAAGGGAGAAAGCGTAAATGCGTTATTTAACAGCAGGAGAATCACACGGTCCGCAATTGACTGCCATCATAGAGGGGTTGCCGGCGCAATTGCCTTTGACGGCAGAACTGGTCAATAAAGAGTTGAAAAGACGCCAAGGCGGACACGGCCGGGGAAGACGGATGCAGATCGAGAAAGATACAGTAGAAATTGTTTCCGGCGTTCGGCACGGCAAGACATTGGGTTCTCCTGTCGCTTTAGTCGTCACGAATGATGACTGGAAACACTGGACTTCTATTATGGGCATTGAGCCAATTGAAGATACAGAAGAAGTGAAACGCCAAATTTCGCGTCCTCGTCCCGGTCATGCAGACTTGAACGGCGGCATGAAATATGGACACCGGGATCTCAGAAACGTCTTAGAGCGGTCTTCAGCACGCGAAACGACGGTCCGAGTAGCGGTTGGCGCAGTAGCCAAGCAATTGCTTGCGGAACTGGGCATAAAGATTGTATCCCACGTGACTGAAATTGGCGGCATCAAAGTGAACCCTGAAAGCTATCTTGGAAAGTCGGCAGATGAAATCCGTGAAATCGTTGAGAACGATGCGGTTTATTGTGCAGATCCTTCCGTTACAAAGCAAATGACGGATTTGATCGACCAAACGAAGAAAAACGGAGATTCAATCGGCGGAACAGTAGAAGTCATCGTGGAAGGCATGCCGGCAGGAATCGGCAGCTATGTGCATTACGACCGGAAGTTGGACGCCAAATTGGCGGCTGCGATCATGAGCATCAATGCTTTTAAAGGTGTGGAATTCGGCTTAGGCTTCGAGATGGCCAGAAAACCCGGCAGTGAAGTCCATGATGAAATTCTTTGGGACGAAGAAAACGGCTATACACGAAAAACCAATAACCTCGGTGGATTTGAGGGTGGCATGACCACGGGAATGCCAATTATTGTAAGAGGCGTCATGAAGCCGATCCCGACTTTATACAAACCGCTTCAAAGTGTCGACATTGAAACAAAAGAACCTTTCCAGGCAAGCATCGAACGTTCTGACAGCTGTGCAGTACCGGCAGCTTCGATTGTAGCTGAGCATGTAGTGGCCTGGGAAGTGGCTAATGCGCTGCTGGATCAATTTGATGCAGATCAGATGCCGCGATTGGCCGATAACTTGAAAAACTATAAGAATTACACGAAGGAGTTTTAAGCATGAAGCAATTGCGGGTCGAAGCTGATCATCCTTATTCAGTTCATATCGGTGCTGGTGCATTCGAATTGCTTGCCGATTCTTACCGCTCCTTGCTGGATAAAGCGGACCGCATAGTAGTCATTGCAGACGAGCGGGTAGCGGAACTTCACTTACCGTATTTACTGGAATTTTTAGCAGACTGGGACATTCGTGTGTTGACTGTTCCTGCGGGGGAAAGTGCAAAATCAGTGGAAACTTATATGGCTTGCCACAGCTTTTTGCTATCTGAAAACTGTTCGCGAGATTCTTTATTGCTGGCTTTTGGCGGAGGCGCTACAGGAGATGTAGCAGGATTTGTCGCTTCGACTTTCATGCGTGGAATCCCATTTATTCAGCTCCCGACCACTATTTTAGCCCACGACAGTGCAGTCGGGGGCAAAACGGCGATCAATCATGAGCTGGGCAAGAATATGATCGGCACTTTTTACCAGCCTAAAGCTGTTTTATATGATAGCAAGCTATTAGGTACATTGCCGCCTGGAGAAGTACGTTCCGGAATGGCTGAAGTGATTAAACACGCCTTTATATCCAATGAAGAATGGCTCGAGGAACTGTTGGCCATCCGTGATTTCAACAAGATGACAGATGAGGATCTGAACCGCCATCTGGAAAAAGGCATTGCTGTAAAAGCGGCAATCGTTGAAGAAGATGAATTCGAAGGCGGTGTCCGCAAATACTTGAATTTCGGCCACACGTTAGCGCACGCACTGGAAGGCCATCTTGGCTATGGCAAAGTTACCCATGGAGAAGCGGTTGTGCTTGGTATGGCCTATGCACTGCTGTTATCGGACCATGACAAATTGGATAGATTTATCCAGTGGTCCAGTGCCAATGGCTACCCGCTCTATTTGCTGCGGGAAATTCAATTTGCAGATTTATTGCCTTATATGAAAAAAGATAAAAAATCTTCAAGAGGTGCGCTGAATTTCGTTTTGCTTGAACGGACGGGCATGCCGTTTGTTGAACAAGTACAAGAGCAGCGTGCAAATGCAGCATATGAAAAATTAGTGTTACAGATAGGAGACGTGATTTGATGATACGCGGAGTAAGAGGTGCAATTACAGTTTCTGCCGATCAGCCGGAAGAAGTTCTAAAGGAAACAACGCGGCTAGTGTTGGAAATGGCCAAAGAAAATAAAATTGAGCCAGACCAAGTCGCATCTGTCATAATCTCGACGACGACAGATATTTCATCAGCTTTTCCTGCAAAAGCCGTTCGGACCATTGAGGAGTGGACTTATGTTCCAGTAATGTGTACACATGAAATGGATGTGCCCGGCAGCATGCCGTTATGCATCCGTGTCATGATGCATGTCAATACCGAGCTTGGCCAGAAGGATATCCATCACGTTTACTTGAATGAAGCCACAAAACTGCGTCCGGACCTTACTGCTAAAAGCCAGGTGAGTTCGACGTGACAACACATATTTTAATAATCGGGTTGGGCTTGATTGGCGGCTCTTTAGCAAAAGCGCTTCAGCGCAATGATGATGTTCATGTGGCAGGCTATGATGCCGATCCATTAACTGCCAGGAAAGCTTTCAAGATGGGCATTATACATAGTTCCCCGCCATCGCTCGAACAGGCAGCATCTGAAGCGGATGTCATCGTTTTTGCCACACCGGTTGGGGCGACAATCAAATTGATGGAACAAAGTAAATATTGGAGCCTGAAAAAAGATGTCATCTTGACAGATACAGGCAGCACTAAATTGCAGATTATGGAAACGGCGAAAAATCTCAATCACTTGTTTATCGGAGGCCATCCAATGGCCGGTTCCCATAAAAGCGGAGTTGAGGCTGCAAAAGATGTCTTATTTGAGAACGCCTTTTATATTTTAACGCCTGGCGACAGCACGGATGAAAAACGTCTTCAGTTTTTGAAGGATTTGTTGGCTGTCACAAAAGCGAAAATTGAAGTTCTGCCAGCGGAAGAGCATGACCATATGACGGCCATCGTCAGCCATTTTCCTCATCTGATTGCGGCTTCACTCGTCCACCAACTTGACCAGGAAGATAAATTTCCTTTTGCTCGGCAATTGGCTGCAGGCGGTTTCCGCGATACGACACGCATTGCTTCGGCAAATCCGGAGATGTGGCGGGATATCACTACGCAGAACAATGCCATGATCGTCCAGCAACTCGGCAATTGGATGGAGCAGATGGATCAACTGAAGGATATGCTCGTGAAAAATGATCCAGAACCGATCCAGCAGTTCTTTTCGCACGCAAAAATGGTGCGCGACGAACTTCCCATTGCGGGACACGGCGCGATGTTTTCTGTTTTTGACCTGTATATTGATATACCGGATGTTCCAGGCAGCATTTCAGAACTGACGGGCTATTTGGCAGAAGAAGGGATCAGCATCGTCAACCTCCGGATCCTGGAAACGCGAGAAGATGTTTTTGGTATTCTCGTCATCAGTTTCCAAACAGCAGAAGACCGTGACCGTGCACAAAAATGCATCTCCGCACGGACAGTTTACGATTCGTATATTTCCTGAAAGGACGGATAAGCACATGGCATTATCGTTAACATACAATAAACCAAGCTTAAAAGGCAGCATTCAAGTGCCAGGGGACAAATCGATTTCCCATAGAGCCATTATGTTTGGATCTATGGCAACAGGTAAGACCACTGTGGAAGGTTTCTTAATGGGCGATGATTGTCTAAGCACCATTGCCTGCTTTAAGAAATTGGGCGTAAAAATCGAGATTTCAGATAAATTGGTGACCATTCAAAGCGAAGGCGAAGATTCCTGGAGTGAACCCTCAGAAGTGTTGGATACTGGCAATTCGGGGACAACGACACGCCTGATGCTTGGCTTACTCGCTGGAACAGGCTTTCATTCCGTATTGGCAGGCGATGAATCAATAGCCAAACGGCCAATGAAGCGCATCATCAATCCGCTTCGCGAAATGGGTGCGGATATTCGCGGGCGCATGGATGGACAATATACCCCTTTAGCAGTTCAGGGGACGGGGCTAAAAGCAATTGACTATACATTGCCGGTTGCCAGTGCCCAAGTGAAATCCGCGATTTTGTTGGCTGCGTTAAAAGCCGAAGGCAAAACGGTCATTCATGAGCCAATCGCTTCGCGCGACCATACGGAAATCATGCTGGAACATTTTGGGGCAACGATTGCACGGGAAGATCATTTGATCAAGCTTGAAGGCGGCCAAAAATTGACTGCTGCACATGTCCAGGTGCCTGGAGATATTTCGTCTGCTGCGTTTATGATCGGTGCTGCTTTGATAACGGAAGACAGCAAAGTGACATTGAAAAATGTTGGCATCAATCCCACTCGGACAGGCATTTTGGATGTGGTTGAACAAATGGGCGGTAGTATTGAAATAGAAGAGATCGACACGCAAGGAGAGCGATCGGCGGATTTGACTGTCACTTCGAGTGCTTTAAAAGGAATCGAAATCGGCGGAGACTTGATTCCAAGGCTGATCGATGAAATTCCTTTGATCGCTCTCATCGCGACACAAGCAAAAGGCACGACCGTGATTAAAGATGCTGAAGAGCTGCGGGTCAAGGAAACCGACCGCATTGCTGCAGTCGTCAAGGAATTGTCAAAAATGGGTGCAAACATCGAAGCGACAGAAGACGGCATGGTCATCCATGGCCCGACGCCTTTGACGGGGGCTGTAATGACTTCCTACGGCGATCACCGCCTTGGCATGATGGCGGCAATCGGCGCTTTGGCAGCCTCTGGGGAAATCGTGATTGACGATCCGGACTGCATCTCCATTTCTTATCCAAACTTCTTTGAACAACTGAATTTACTGACAAATTGACTCTCCTGATGGAGAGTTTTTTTATTATGATAATAAGAATCTTTCGTGTAGGATGAGAGTAAGAACGTGAAGGAAAAGGTGATAGGATGGCTAACTTACAAGAGATACAAAAAGCGGTGGAACAAGGAGATCCGAATCTCCTGAACACCTTATTGGACAGCTATTTGCTGCAGGGAGAACCCGATGAGCAGTATGGGTTGTCGGAATGGCTGGCAGAAATCGGCTTTGTGGAAGAAGCGATCAAAGTGCTGGAGCATCTGCAATATATTTTTCCGGAAGAAGCGCAGCTCATTATCGACCGAGCCAATTTGCTGATTGATGCCGACCGGGAAGATGATGCTTTGAATGCCTTGATGGAAGTGCCTAAAGACGATGAGTTATACGCACAGGCGCTTGTCACGCTGGCGGACTTGTTCCAGCTGCAGGGCTTGCTTGAAGCCGCTGAGAACCGCTTGAACGAAGCGATCGAGCTGATGCCAGATGAGCCGCTGCTGCAGCAGGCAAAAGCGGAATTGCTCTTGGATTCGGGCCGCTACCTGGAATCAGCGAAGATTTATCAGGAGCTTAAAGCTCAGCAAGTCGTCATCGAAGGCGTCAATATTTCAGAACGGCTTGCAGAGGTTTACAGTGCTGGAGCCGCGTACGAAGAAGCGTTGCCTTATTATGAGAAGGCCCTGGAAGATTCGGCTACGCCTGATGTCCTGTTTGGCGCAGCATTTGCCGCTTTTCAGACCCGACAATATGAAGGGGCCGTCCGCCGGTTGGATGAATTGATCCGGATCGATCCGGATTACTTTTCCGCCTATTTATTGAAGGCGCAAAGCCTGAACATGGCAGAAGATTATGAAGCTGCATATGGAGCGATTAGCGAAGGCATTGCCAGAGACGAGTTTGACAAGGAACTGTATCTGTTCGCCGGCAAACTGGCCATGAAACTTGGCAAGGCAGAGGAAGGCGTTGGCCACCTGCGCCAGGCAATCGCATTAGATCCGGAATACATGGAGGCAATCTACACGCTGGTATCGTATTTCCATGCACAGGAGCAAGATGCAGAAGTGCTTGAGCTTGCGGATATGGTAATTGAAAGCGGCGATGATTGGGCTGGCCTTTATCCGATGATCGCAGAAGCCTATGAACGCTCTGAAAACTACGAGCAAGCCACTGCTTATTATGAGAAAGCGCATCCTGCTTTTAAAGATGATTCCGCGTTCCTTAAAAAGTACGCCTTATTTTTAATCGAAGAAGGAAAAAGGGCAGCTGCCCTCGAAATTATAAAAGAGCTGCAGGCATTGGAACCGGAAAATCCAGAATGGTTCGACTGGCAGCAATCGTTTGAATGAAAGGAGGAAATTTCATGACCGCTTCAGTATCGATAGGTGAAAAAAAGCAATTCGTCCGTTGGTTTCTGCAATCGTACAAGATGAAAAGACGTGAATGCATTTGGATTCTTAATTATATGTTGAGCAACGAAGACCTGCTTGAAAAAACCCATTTTGTTGAAGAAGCGCATTATTGCCCGCGTGCCATGGTCATGTCCTCTACCGAATCGAAAGAAATACCGTTTCGATTTTACAAAGGGAATTTGATGACAGCAGATGCAGAAAAGTCGTTTCACGATTTGCGGCTGAATCCTGAAGATGATCTGTATGTTCAATTAAATTTCCCGAGCATTCCGCCGCCAGCCCTCTATTTATCAGTGTTGGAGGAAAACCCGTATATGCCAAAAAATGCATCAGTCAATGAGCAGGACCGTTTGATTGCCGAAAAAATCCTGGAAGAGAGCATGTCAACCTTTCAGGAAGAAACCATTTACAAACAAATCGACGAAGCTTTGGATGCCAATGATCGTGAGCGATTTTTCGAGCTGTCCGCGATGCTTCAGGCATTTAAAACTTTTAAGAAAACGGAGAGTGAGTAAGTTCTATGCATTTTATCGCTAAAGAAATAGATCAGTATTTAAACCAGCAGGACTATGTGGATACAGCAGTCGTTCCGCTGCTTCAACTGGATTTAAGCACCAATGGCATGAAGCCAAGCGCTGGAGCATCTGAATACTTGCAAACCTTAACTGCATTATTGGAAAAGCAATTCAAAGGGCGGATACTTTTGCTTCCGCCCGTTTCTTATGCCAAAATAGCAAATCGTCAGCGAATTGCGGATGAACTGTCGGAAGAACTTCAGCAGACAGGGTTCAAACACGTGTTTTATTTAACAACTGATGCGGAGTGGCGGACTATTGAAAGCCTGAAAAATGTTTTGTGGCTGCCTGCAATTCCGATCGAAGATATGGACCAATCGTTTAAAAAATCGGTCATGGAAGACCAGTTGAGACAGGTATTGCCGCTATTTATGAAAGAATGGTCACATCATTCATGAAATGTTCACAAACTCTGTGAATACGCTAATTGCGATATTGACCTAAAGATTTGATTGATATATCATTAGGTTGTCCTAGTAATTATATTTGAATGAGTATGTCCATTGGACTGACCTTGAATGTTAGAGGGGGGAAAAGGATGAGTAATAATCGTGTATCACGACGTCAATTTTTAGGCTACACATTAACAGGTGTAGGCGGCTTTATGGCAGCAGGAATGTTGATGCCAATGGTTCGTTTTGCGGTAGACCCGATACTTCAGCAACATGAAGGCGGAGATTTCGTTTTAACTGATCAAGCTGTAGCTGATATCACTGAAGAACCAGTACGTGTCGACTTTTCATTCGAACAAACGGATGCATGGTACGTATCTGAAGTGACGAATTCGGCTTGGGTGTATAAAGAAGGCGATAAGTTAATCGCGCTTTCACCTGTTTGCAAACATTTGGGATGTACAGTGAACTGGGCGGGAGATCCAGAACAACCGACACAATTCTTCTGTCCATGCCACGCTGGCCGTTATGAGAAAAACGGACAGAACATTCCAGGAACACCACCGCTTGGGCCATTGGATGAGTACGAAGTGCAAGAACAAGATGGCTTTGTTGCAATCGGTGCAGTAAGAGACAACACATTAGTTTAATAGTTAGGGGGTACGACACCAGTGCTAAACAAGTTATATGATTGGGTTGATGAGCGATTAGACATTACGCCTATCTGGCGTGATATTGCTGACCATGAAGTACCTGAGCACGTAAACCCCGCACACCACTTTTCAGCATTTGTTTATTGTTTTGGGGGACTTACATTTTTCATTACAGTGATTCAGATCTTATCCGGTATGTTCTTAACAATGTATTATGTACCAGATATTGAAAATGCTTGGCAGTCGGTTTATTATCTTCAAAACGAAGTCGCTTTTGGAGAGATTGTGCGTGGGATGCACCACTGGGGAGCTTCTCTTGTAGTTGTTATGATTTTCCTTCATACACTGCGGGTATTCTTTACAGGTTCTTATAAGAAACCTCGTGAGTTGAACTGGGTCGTTGGAGTACTATTATTCGGCGTTATCCTTGGCTTAAGTTTCACAGGCTACTTGCTTCCATGGGATATGAAAGCTCTATTTGCAACAAAAGTTGGTATTGAAATTGCAGCATCTGTACCTGTGATAGGGGAGACCATCAAAATTCTACTGGCTGGGGATTCAACAATTCTTGGTGCACAGACTTTGACTCGATTCTTCGCTATCCACGTCTTCTTCTTGCCTGCAGCTTTGCTTGGGTTGCTAGCTGCTCACTTTATCATGATCAGAAGACAAGGTATTTCAGGACCGCTATAATTTAGTCCGCAACACGGATTTATTAAGGAGGGAACACTATGCATCGCGGAAAAGGGATGAAATTTGTAGGGGATTCGCGTGTTCCAAGTATGGAATTCCGTAAGCCGAATGTTCCTAAAGATTACTCCGAATACCCTGGTAAAACAGAAGCATTCTGGCCAAACTTCCTTTTGAAAGAATGGATGATTGGTGCAGTCTTCTTGATCGGGTATTTGCTTTTGACTGTCGCTCATCCGTCGCCTCTTGAAGGCCAGGCAGATCCGACTGATACAGCTTATATTCCTTTGCCAGACTGGTATTTCTTGTTCTTATACCAATTACTGAAATACGAATTTGCTTCCGGGCCATTTAACGTCGTGGGTGCCATTATCATGCCAGGTCTTGCTTTTGGAGCACTTATGTTGGCTCCATTCCTAGACCGTGGACCGGAAAGACGTCCTTCGAAACGTCCATTGCCTACAGGATTCATGCTTCTCGCCATTGCTTCTATTATATTCCTTACATGGGAATCGGTAGCAAACCATGACTGGGAAGCTGCTGAAGCGCAAGGGGAAATCACAGAGGAAGTTGAAATTGATACAACTGATCCAGGATACGAAATTTACTCTGGAGCAGCATGTATCAGTTGCCACGGTGATAATCTCGAAGGGGCAGTTGGACCGTCACTTATTGGTACCGGCCTGTCACCTGAAGAAATCGCTGATATTGCTGTCAACGGCATCGAAGTTGATGGAGAGCAAACTATGCCACCATCATGGGACGGATCAGATGAAGATCTGCAAGTTCTAGCTGAATTTATTTCAGGACTTGAAGCTGAATAATAAAAGGTAGAAAAGAGCCGGGAAACCGGCTCTTTTTTTCTACACCTGAAAGGAAGAAAACGATGCAATCCTTCGCGATTAAAATTTCCGCCTGGCTGATGTATCGGCCATTTTTAATCCTATTGTTTTTTGTCAACTTAGGCGGGACAATTTATGGATACATATGGTATGGATGGCAGTTGGCAATAACGGAGCCGATCTTCTTAATCTTTGTCCCCGACAGCCCGACAGCAAGCCTTTTTTTCACGGTAGTCTTAGGATTATGGATTTTTGGTAAACAGAACCGCCTGTTTGAAGCCTTGGCATTTGTGACGCTGATCAAATATGGCTTATGGGCAGTTGTCATGAATTTGCTGACGCTTTGGGAAACGGGTTCAATAGGCTTAATAGGCTGGATGCTGATTGGATCTCATTTTGCTATGGCGCTTCAGGCAGTTCTCTATATTGAACATTATCGTTTTGGCTGGCTGGCTGTTGCCTTGACCGCCGTGTGGACTTTGCACAATGATGTAATCGATTATGTCTACGGACAGATGCCGATCTACAGTACATTGAGTGAATACAGCAGCCATATCGGCTACTTTACATTTTGGTTGTCGATTGCTTGTGTCAGTTTCGCCTTTTTTGTTGCTCATCTGAACCGATCGCAATCCGTTTTAGTTGACCATAGTTGACTAAGCCAAGTAAAATAAAGCTATAAAGCAAAAAGAAAGAGGTGTTGATTTACACATGGATTTCGGTGGCTATATCTTATATTTTATCCTTTTGCTGATCATCCCGATTTGGGCACAGTTTAAATTAAAACGAACATACAAAAAATATTCAAAAGTCCGCTCTACTTCTGGACATACTGGGGCACAAGTAGCTCGCATTATTTTAGATGCCAATAACCTTCAGGATGTTAAAATAGTAGAAAGCCGCGGTATGCTTAGCGATCACTACAATCCATTGACCAAAGTTGTGGCACTCAGCAGCCACAATTACCATGAAGCATCGGTCGCTGGGACCGCAGTAGCGGCTCACGAAGTCGGGCATGCGATTCAAGATGCCGAGGACTATTCGTTCTTGCGCCTTCGCCATCGCTTAGTGCCGATTGTCAACATTTCATCGAATATGTCATGGGTTTTCATCATGATCGGCTTTTTCTCCGCTTGGAGTGGAGCGCTATTGATCGGGATTATCCTTTTGGCAGCGGGTGTGGTTTTCCAATTAGTCACATTGCCGGTCGAGTTCAATGCTTCCAGCCGTGCTATGGACCAGTTGCTGTCACATAACATTATCCGAAATGAAGAAGAACGCCACGCGAAAAAAGTGCTGAGTGCAGCCGCAATGACCTATGTAGCAGCAACTGCAGTCGCAGTTTTGGAACTGGCACGTTTAATTCTCATTTACACAAGCATGAACCGTTCGTAAAAAAACGGCCCGATCAACGGGCCGTTTTTTTCTATGTTCATTTTTGCTTTGAATCAGCCAATGGGCCTTTTTTGTTCATCAAGGGTAAACCCTTCGCCCATCACATCATGGACTTCCATCAAGGAAACAAATGCATGGGGATCAACGGAGTTGATAATGTTCTTTAAACGGACAATCTCGTTTCTCGCGACGACACAGTAAAGAACTTCACGTTCTTCTTTTGTAAAATGGCCATAGCCGCGAAGAATCGTAATGCCCCGGTCCATCTCGACCGCAATCCGGCTGGCGATTTCTTCCTGGGAGTTTGAAATGATCAATGCGCCCCGTCCTGCATAAGCGCCTTCCTGAACAAAATCAATGACCCGGGCGCCGACAAAAACAGCAACCAATGTATACATCATCGAACGGTGATCGAGGAACGTCAGCCAGGAAAGCATGATGACGCCCGCATCGAACATGAACATGGTTTTCCCCATGCTCCAGCCGATGTATTTTTGCGCAAGGCGTGCAAGAATATCAACCCCTCCTGTAGTTCCACCAAAACGAAAGATAATGCCGAGGCCGACTCCGACAAAAACACCCGCAAACAAGGCTGCCAGGAAAAGGTCATCCTGCAAATTGATTTGAATTTCGTAAATTAGGAAAATCTTCAGAAATACGGAGACCGCAACTGTGCCAATTATGGTATAAAGAAACACTTTTCTGCCCAGCAGTTTCCAGCCAACGAAAAACAAAGGGATATTCAGCAACAGATTCATCAAAGCCGGGTCCCAATGGAAGATAAAGTACAAAATCAACGTAATTCCGGCAAATCCGCCTTCGCCCAATTCATTTTGGATGTTGAAATGGACAAAGCCGAAACTATAAATCGCTGCACCCAACAGAATAAAAAATATGTTTTTGATTTTCAGCTCTTTCAATTCAGCTAATCTCCTTTCGTGAATATAACCTTCTGTATTATCGTTTAATTACAGTATTTTGACAACATCATCAGTTTTCTTTACGATTGACTGAGGAGTGTGATGGCATGAACGGAGAAAAATCCATGAAACAATTACAGCAGGACGTTGACGACTATATTGGACAATTCAAAGAAGGTTATTTTCAGCCTATGGAAATGATGGCTCGCATGACCGAGGAGCTTGGGGAGCTTTCCAGAGAAGTGATGCATGAATACGGTCCTAAAAAAAAGAAAAGTTCGGAAGCTGAAAACAGCATTGAAGAAGAAATGGGCGATGTCCTGTTCGTCTTGATTTGCATGGCGAACTCGATGGACATTGATTTGGCAAATGCCCACGACCGGGTGATGGAAAAATTCAGCAGCAGGGACAAAGACCGTTGGACAAGAAAGGATGGAGACAAATGACAATTCGCGTAGCAATTGCAGGAGCAAGAGGGAAGATGGGCAAAGAAGCCGTACATACAATAATGAACAATCCGGAAATGGAACTGGTCTCAGTTCTGGATTATAAAGAAGTTGGAAAGACGTTAGCTGACACCAATTTATTTCCAGCTGACTTTACAGCGCCTATCTTTCTCGATCTGAAAGAACTCCATTCAAAAACCCAACCGGATGTGCTGGTTGATCTGACCACTCCGGAATTTGTCTATGACCATACAAAACAGGCTTTGGAATTGAAGATTCGTCCGGTCGTTGGAACGACCGGCTTTTCAGATGAACAGCTTGAAGAATTGACAGCTCTGTCAAGAAATTCGAAAATCGGCTGCATCATTGCACCGAATTTTGCGGTTGGTGCTGTATTGATGATGAAGTTTGCCGAGCAGGCAGCCAAGTATTTGCCGGATATTGAAATCATTGAAATGCACCATGATCAAAAGTTGGATGCTCCATCCGGAACTGCAATGAAGACAGCTCATTTAATTTCGCAGGAGCGGCCGATTCATGAACAAGGGCATGTCCGTGAAAAGGAAACCATTCCCGGTGCAAGGGGTGCCAACTATGATGGGATGCGCATCCACAGTGTCCGTTTGCCCGGGCTCGTAGCCCATCAGCAGGTTTTGCTCGGAGGAGATGGCCAGCTGCTGACGCTGCGCCATGATTCATTTAACCGCGGTTCCTTTATGTCCGGCGTAGTATTATCCATTAAAACCGTTATGGAAAAAGAAGAACTAATTTATGGTTTGGAACATATAATCGTTTAAAGGGGAAGATATTATGAAAATCGCTTTGATTGCCCATGATCGAAAAAAAGACGACCTGATCCAATTTGTCACAGCTTATCAGCCGATACTAGCTCAGCATACGCTATATGCTACTGGAACAACTGGACAACGGGTTATTGATGGAACCGGATTGCCGGTCATCCGCTTCCAATCCGGCCCTCTTGGAGGCGATCAGCAAATTGGTGCGATGATCGCACAGAACCAGATGGATATGGTCATCTTTTTCCGGGATCCTTTGACTGCTCAGCCGCATGAGCCTGATGTGACCGCGTTGATTCGTTTGTGCGATGTTTACGGCATACCGCTGGCTACCAATATGGGAACCGCTGAAGTTCTTCTGAAGGGCTTGGAAGAGGGCTTTGTCGACTGGCGTTTGATCGGAGAACGAAGAGGATAGGAGAGAACATTGTGCGGAAAATGAAAATTGGCATCACCTGCTATCCAACAGTTGGAGGGTCGGGTGTTATTGCCACAGAACTTGGGAAAATGCTGGCGGAAAAAGGGCATGAAGTGCATTTTATCACGTCAAGCACCCCTTTTCGTTTAAATAAAACCTATGCCAATATTTTCAGCCATCAGGTGGAAGTCAATACGTATTCGGTTTTTCAGTATGCGCCATATGATATTGCCCTGGCTACAAAAATTGCAGAAGTGATCAAAAACGAAGAATTGGATTTAATGCATGTCCATTATGCGATACCGCATGCCGTTTGCGCTATTCTCGGACGCGACATGGCAGGCTCCAATATCGGCATCGTGACAACCTTGCACGGGACTGATATCACTGTTTTAGGGTCTGATTCTTCATTAAAAGAAGCGATCCGCTACGGCATTGAAAAATCGGATATTGTCACTGCGGTTTCAGATTCATTGAGGGACCAGACCTATGATTTGATCAAACCTGATAAAACCATCGAAACCGTTTATAACTTTGTTGATGAAAGAGAATATTTCCAAAAGGATTCTGCGGAGTTAAAAACAGAGTTAGGTATTGATGCCGATGAAAAAGTGATGATCCACGTATCGAATTTCAGGAACGTCAAACGTGTGCAGGATGTTGTAGAGACGTTTGCATTGGCTCATAAACAGCTCCCCTGCAAGTTATTATTGGTGGGGGACGGACCTGAAATGGGACGGATCATCCAGCAAGTACGGGATCTCGGACTGAATGACCATGTACTGTTTCTGGGCAAGCGTGACGGCGTTGCCGAGTTTTATAACATCAGTGACATCAAGCTCCTGTTGTCTGAAAAAGAAGCATTTGGCCTGGTATTGCTGGAAGCCATGGCATGCGGGGTTCCGGTAATTGGCGCAAACATCGGCGGGATGCCCGAAATTATCGAGCCTGGTGTCAACGGATATCTGGTTGAGTTGGGCGACACGCAGCAGGCTGCCAAGAACGCGGTCGCCATGCTAAGCGATCGAGTATTGCTGCAAAATTTGCGGCAAGGAGCATTAAAGACGGTATCTGAACGTTTTCATTCCTCTAAAATATTGGAACAATACGAGAGATTATACGAACAATTGCTGACAAGGAATGAAGAAAAATGAAAACGGCCATCAAAGTGATTGAAACGTTAAAAGAGGCGGGCTTTCAGGCTTATATGGTAGGTGGAGCGGTGCGCGATTTTCTATTGGGCAAAATACCCCAAGATGTTGATGTCGCCTCCTCAGCCTCACCTCATCAGGTTAAAGCCCTTTTTAAACGTACGGTCGATACGGGAATTGAACACGGGACCGTGCTGGTGCTATTGGATGGTGAAGGAATTGAAGTGACAACGTTTCGGACGGATGGAAGCTATTCCGACAACCGCCGGCCCGATTCGGTCGAGTTTGTTCAATCGCTTGAAGAAGATTTAAAGCGTCGAGATTTCACCATCAACGCGATGGCGATGACTGAACAATTGGATATTATCGATCCATTCGGCGGAAAAGACGATCTTAAAAAGCAAATTATTCGTGCAGCCGGGGATCCGAACCAGCGTTTTCAAGAAGACGCACTGCGTATGCTGAGAGCGGTGCGGTTTTCCGGCCAGCTGAATTTTATGATTGAAGAAAATACCGTCCACTCGATTCAGCGCCATGCACCGCTGATCCATACTATTGCTGTCGAACGGCTAAAGGCGGAGCTGGATAAGATATTTGCCAATCCGAATACCCAAAAAAGCATGGCATACTTAAAGGCTAGCAGTCTGACTGCTTTCCTGCCGGCAGGCCACCTTTTCGAAACCGACTGGAAGCTTTACCACCCAACCGGAAAATCCGTCTACGGCTGGTTCTATTTGCTGCATAAGCAAAACCAGCCGTTTTCAGAAGTTAGGGATTACCGGTTTTCCAATGAAGAAAAGCGGCTCATAGAAAAGAGTCTGGAATTAGCAAAGCTTGAATTCTGGGATCAATGGACATTTTATCAATATTCGATCGACCAATTGGAGATGGCTTCGCGTGCAACGGGCAAAAAGCTGGATCCTTCAGCAGCCAAAAAGCGGTTGCCTATTCATTCGAAGTCCGATCTTGCAGCAAGCGGCCTGGATTTGATGCGGTGGAGCGGGGATCGTTCGGGTCCGTGGCTCAAGACCTGGCTCGAAAAGTTGGAAAAAAAGGTTGTTTACGGAGAATTAGAGAACGACAAAGAACTCATAAAGGACTGGTTTCTCCATGAATATCACCGTCACACATAAGTTGGCAAAACGATTGATCGAGGCGAATGGCGAAGCCGTGTCTGGCCAGCATTTGGCAGATGAGTTTGGCATTTCCAGAACCGCTATTTGGAAACACATCAAAGAGCTTGAGGAAAAGGGTTACACCATTGAATCAGTCAAGAAAAAAGGCTACCGCATTGTTTCAGTTCCGGATACGTTAGAACCGCTGGCAATTCAAACGGGATTGAAGACCAAACGGATCGGCCAGAAAATCGACTATATTGAAAGCTGCCCCTCGACTCAAATTATTGCGCATCAGCTGGCACAGGAAGGCACTCCAGATGGTACAGTGGTGCTGACAGAGGCACAGACAGCAGGACGCGGCAGAATGGCCAGGAAATGGGATTCGGCAGCCGGAAAAGGCGTCTGGATGAGCATTATCCTGCGGCCGGATGTGGTGCCTCAAAAAGCACCGCAGTTTACACTGGTTACAGCCGTAGCGGTCGTCAGAGCGATAGAAGAAGTGACCAAGCTGCAGCCGAAAATCAAATGGCCAAATGACATTTTGCTGAATGGCAAAAAATGCACCGGCATTTTGACAGAACTGCAGTCAGACGCTGACGGCATACAGGCGTTGATCATCGGCATTGGGTTGAATATCAATCAGGAGAAAGAGGATTTTGACCCGGAAGTGCAAGGCATTGCGACTTCACTTAAGATGGAAAGCGGAGAAATGGTAAGCCGCCAAAAAATCGTCCAATCTTTGCTGTACTATATGGAGATTTATACTCAGATGTATATCGAAGAAGGCTTCGGCATGCTGAAAATCTTGTGGGAAAGCTATTCAACGACCATTGGCCATCCGGTTCGCGCGAGAATGACGAACCAGACGCTCGAAGGCATTGCGGAAGGAATTACCGATGACGGCGTCCTGCAATTGCGGACAGCGGACGGCAAGCTTCATGGCATCTATTCAGCAGACATTGAAATGGCGGACTAGATGGGGTTCGTTCTGAACATACTGTGTTGGACATTCCGCAATCCAGCTCCGCCTTCCTGCGGAGCAGTGGAGCGACATCTATGAGTCCCCGCAGGATCTTGCGACGAGGAGGCTCAGCGATTCGTCCGCCTGAAGTGCTTTATTCGTACCGCCATTCACATAACTGCCAAGCACAGAATATGTTTTTTTCTGGATTTCTGTTATAGTATTTTTAACGGGCGGTATCGCTTTTGAACTGCACCGAACAACCGCAATACACTCAAAATTCATAGCAACCAGATCTGCCTTGATCACTTACACGACAGGGACGGAGGAAACCAAACGCACATTTACTGTCCTTCTGTCTTTTTTTCGGCGGAAGGGCTTTTTATATGGTTTTCTTCCCGAGAGGAGAGAAAAGAATTGTTGATTTTACAGACGGTGGACGAACTGAAAGGATGGGTTCAGGAAGCCAAAAGAGAAGGACACACCATCGGCCTGGTGCCGACGATGGGCTTTTTGCACGAAGGGCATTTGTCGTTGGTTGAAAAAGCCAAGGCGGAAAATGATAAAGTGGTCATGAGTATTTTCGTCAACCCGGCTCAATTCGGGCCGAACGAAGATTTCGACCGCTATCCGAGAAATCTTGAGCGCGATCAGCAACTGGCTAAAGGAGCAGGGACGGATGTTATTTTTGCGCCAGGCGTGGAAGAAATGTATCCGCGTGAAAGCCAAATCAAAATTAGTGCGGGTGCTCAGGCTGAAGTTCTTTGCGGCGCGAAGAGACCCGGCCATTTTGACGGAGTCCTGAAAGTAGTCGCCAAGCTGTTCCATTTAGCTGAGGCGGACTTGGCGTATTTTGGCCAGAAGGATGCACAGCAGCTTGCAATCATCGAATCCTTAGTTGCAGACTTTAACTTCCCGATGGAGATCCGCAGAGGTGAAACGGTGCGGGAAGAGGATGGGCTGGCGAAAAGTTCACGCAATGTTTATTTAAGTTCAGCTGAGCGGAATGAGGCGCCTCATTTGAAAAAAGCACTGGAAATGGGCAGAGCTTTAGTTTTGCAAGGGCAGGATCCAATTGAACCCATGACCCAGTACTTAAGTGAACACACATCCGGGAAAGTCGATTATATCGAGCTGTTGGATTACCCGACACTGACTGCTGTTATCCAAAACGATGCCATCCTGGCACTTGCTGTACAATTTGAAAAAGCACGTTTGATCGATAATATTATTTTTCAACCAAAAGGGGAACTCGACCATGCTTAGAATGATGCTCAATTCAAAAATCCACCGTGCAACGGTGACAGAAGCCGATTTGAACTATGTGGGAAGCATTACCATCGATCAGGATCTGCTTGATGCTGTCGGAATGCTGGCCAATGAAAAAGTGCATATCGTCAATAATAACAACGGTGCCCGTTTCGAAACGTATATTATTGCAGGAGAACGCGGCAGCGGAGTCATCTGCGTAAACGGAGCGGCAGCACGTCTGGTTCAGCGTGGGGATATTGTCATCATCCTGTCATATGCTTATGTTATGAATGAAAATGCACGTGACCACAAGCCGACGGTAGCCATCATGGATGCCAACAACCAGATCAAAGAAATCATCCATTACGAACCTGAAGCGACCGTTATGTAACAGAGCAGCCTCCGATATTTTTCGGAGCTGTTTTTCTTTTGTCTGAAGAAACTGGAAGAAGATTGAATTTTCATCCTGAAAGCGGAAAACGGCAGGATATGTTACAATTTTTTTAGGCAATCACCTAAGAAAGAGGGGCTGAAATGAACACGCAAAAGTATGTCGTTGTCGATATTGAAACAACGGGCCATTCCCCTGCAAAAGGTGACCGGATCATTCAGCTGGCAATGGTAACGATTGAAAACGAAGTGATCACGGATACATATACGAAATTCATCAATCCTGGGCGAAATATCCCTTTATTTATACAGGACTTAACGAATATTACGGACAAAGATGTGGCAGAAGCCAAAGCCTTTGAATTTTACGCAGAAACCGTCTTTGAAAAAATGCAGGATGCTATTTTTGTGGCGCATAATACCAATTTTGATCTGCCATTCCTGCAGGCAGAGCTCAAACGCAGCGGCTTGCCAAAATGGCATGGAATTACGATGGATACGGTGGAATTGGTTCGGCTCATGTATCCGACCGCATTCAGCTTTAAATTGCAGGACATAACTTCCGAGTTGGGGATTCCACTGGAAAGTGCACACCGTGCAGACGACGATGCCATGGCGACCGCATTGTTGTTCCTGCGTGCTAAAACTGATTTGGAATCATTGCCTTATGACACATTGGCATTTCTCCATAAACGATCATTTCAGCTGAAATCGGATTTATCCCGGTTGTTCTTTGAGTTGACACAGAAAAAAAGAAATGCCCAAGCTGATGAGTTTGATCGGTTTAAAGGGGTTCCACTGAAACCGCGAGCTCTATTTTCGTCAGGTCCAAACCAGACCGAATCGCTGCCGCGTGATTGGCGGGAGGGACTCGAAACAGTCTTTCCAAATTTCGAAAAGCGTCCAAGCCAATTCCGTATGATGGCTTCGATTGAAGATGCGTTAACCCATAAAAAAGAAGTGGTTATAGAAGCCTCGACCGGTATGGGCAAAACCATTGCCTATTTGCTGCCGGCGGCAAATTATGCCCTTGAAAGCGGAAAGCAAGTCTTAATCAGCACATATACCACCCATCTGCAGGATCAGCTTGTTCTGAAAGAAGGCCGGATGGTCGAAGCTTTTATCGGTTCGCCGGTCCGGATTTCATTGATCAAAGGCTTGTCGCATTACATCGATTTGGCGCGATTTGTCGAGTTGCTCCAGGGTGATGATGAGTCTTATGATGAGACCTTTACGATTATGCAGGTGCTGGTCTGGCTGACGGCAACAGAAACCGGGGATTTGAATGAACTTAATTCTTCGAGCGGCGGCCAGTTTGTACTGGACAAAATTCGTCGTTCGCATATCCGCAAATTATCGCAACAGGAAAAAAAGGCTGATTTCTATGAGTTTGCCTTGAAACAAGCACAGCATGCCCACATTATTGTCACCAATCACGCATTTTTGCTGAACCAGCATTTAAGCAAGAAGTCGATTCTGGCGAATGTCGATGCTTATATATGGGACGAAGCTCACCAAGTTGTTCAAGCAGCAGTCTCACAGCACGAAAAGACCTTTGTTTATACGCAATGGAAATACATTTTTGGCCAAATTGGGAGCCTGGACGACCAGCAGCTTTTTGCAGCACTTTTTGAAACCGCAGATCGTACCGGTTTTTCAAACGTACCCGAATTGCTTAAGCTCGACTCGTTGTTCCGCAAATTCACAATGTTGTTTGATGAAGTTTCAGTTTTGCTGGCAACCGAGTTTTCGGCGAAGTTTGCTGCTAGCCGGCACAAGAAAAACGCCTCATTGCTGAGTGAGCTGGCGCTTGAAGACTCCCGTTTCCTGGAACTGCTGCGCTATTTGAATGAATGGATCGATTTGTCGCAGCTTGTTTTGCAAAAAGCTGAGCGCCTGACTGAAAAAACTATCCAGGACCGGCTGACGATCGCGGACTGGCGCTATTGGACAGAGGAAATGATGGTCAAGGCAGTCGAATTCAGCGAAATTTTTGTTTTCCCGCTGACCGATGAAGTGAGCTGGATTGAGGGAGATTTAAGAAGTTTGCCCACCAGTTTGTCCTTATACAAAAGGCCGTTTGCCGTGGCAACTCTAGTGGATAAAGTTATGGCAGCTGCACGTGCAGACATGGCCGTGATCTGGCTCTCCGGAACGATGACTGTTCCGGCAAATGACCGCTTTATTGTCAATCAGATCGGAATTCCGCAGCATGTGCCGATTTTAAAATTTGAGCCGCCAAAAGATTTTTATCAGGGAGCCCATGTGTATATTGTGGAAGATATGCCGGATATCCAGCAGGTATCCCAGCATGAATACATCGAATCAGTAGCGGACGCGGTGATTCAAACCGTCATTGTGACAGAAGGACGCTGTTTTGTGCTCTTTACGTCACAGGATATGCTTCGGAAAACAGTGGATTTGATCCAGGACACAGGCCTGCTGGATGATTATATGCTGTTCGCACAAGGGATTTCTACAGGCAGTCGCATGAAGTTGCTGAAATCGTTCCAACGTTTCCAAAAATCGGTGCTGTTTGGCACAAATAGTTTTTGGGAAGGCGTCGATGTCCCAGGGGATGCGCTTCGAGCTGTAGTAGTGGTGCGTTTGCCATTCACTTCACCAGACGAGCCAATTTTCAAGGCACGCTCTGAAATTATTTCGCGGGAGGGCGTCAATCCGTTTCTGCAGTATGCATTGCCTGAAGCAGTGCTTCGTCTGCGGCAAGGATTCGGCAGGCTGATCCGCTCAAAAAATGACAAGGGATTGTTTATCGTACTTGACCGCAGAATTGAGACAAAATCCTATGGCCAGGAATTTATAAGCGCTTTGCCGAAAGTCAAAGTGTCCAAAGTGTCTTTAGAAAAGATGGTAACCGATATTGAAGCTTGGTATAATAAGCAATGATATAACGAAAGGATGGGCGCAGACATGGAATCAAAAATTGAAGTAATTTCTACAGTGGAAGTCACGTATCAAACCGATTTATATAAAGTGGTGGACGCATTGAACCGTACCTTGAAAGACAAAAATTTAATGTTTGGCCTGGCACTTGATAAAGAAGATGCTGAAAAAGCAATTTTTACTATATATAAAACATAGGTGATGAAATGAGACAATGGATTACATTCATACTCGGATTTTTATCGTTTTTGGCAGTTGCCATCATCATTCTGGTTTTGTATGTTGGCAATAAACCCTATTCAGAAACAGAACAACAAGCCATCGACCGTGCGAAGAGCGAGCAGTTGATCGAAGAAGTGGAACGAGCGTATGTCTACACCAATACCTCGGCATCTGTTACCGTTCTTGGGACAAACAGCTCAGGTGAGTTGACGGCTGTTTTTGTTCCGGAAGGCGATGGCGAAATGCAGACTACGCCGCTGGAAGACAAAATAACGGCACAGCAGGCGCGGGAAATGGCTCTTGCAGAAATGGATGTCAAAGACATTCTTCATACCAAACTCGGTATGGAGAGCGATGGTCCCGTGTGGGAAATTGCATTTTTGAATGAAGAAGAAAGTTTGAATTATGTTTATCTGTCCGCGAGTGATGGTACTTGGTGGAAACGAATATTGAATTTGTGAAAGGGCGGAATAAATTTGATCAATTTAGCAAATCGTGTACAAACTTTAACACCTTCTACAACATTGGCAATTACTGCAAAAGCGAATGAGTTGAAAGCTCAGGGAGTGGACGTCATCGGCTTGGGGGCCGGTGAACCGGATTACAACACACCCGCAAATATCTTGGACGCGGCGTACCAATCGATGAAAGAAGGCAAAACCAAATATACGCCTGCTGGCGGCCTGCCGGCATTAAAAAAAGCCATTATTGAGAAACTGCAGAGAGACCAAGGGTTGAACTACCAGCCAAGTGAAGTAATGGTCGGCATTGGTGCTAAACACGTGCTTTATACCTTATTCCAGGTATTGCTGAACGAAGGCGACGAAGTGATTATTCCGATTCCGTATTGGGTCAGCTATCCGGAACAAGTTAAATTGGCACAGGGCGTTCCCGTATACATAGAAGCGACAGCCAGCCAGGAATACAAAGTCACTCCTCAGCAATTGAGAGAAGCTGTGACAGACCGGACAAAAGCTGTCATCATCAATTCACCGAGCAATCCGACAGGCATGATCTATTCCAAAGAGGAGTTGGAGGCGCTGGCAGAAGTTTGCCGTGAATTCGATATCCTGATCGTTTCAGATGAAATTTATGAAAAGCTAATCTATGGAGATGTTGAACATATCTCCATCGCAACTCTTTCGGAAGATGCAAAAAACCGTACCATCGTGATCAATGGTGTATCAAAATCCCATTCGATGACAGGGTGGCGGATTGGCTATGCAGCCGGCGACGCTAAATTGATTAAAGCGATGACAGACTTGGCGAGCCATTCTACGTCAAATCCAACAACAACTTCCCAATATGCGGCGATTGAAGCCTATAACGGGCCGCAGGACACCGTAGAGGAAATGCGCCAGGCATTTGAAGGACGCTTGAATGAGATCTTTCCTAAACTGCAGGCGATTCCAGGTTTTACGGTTTTACGTCCTCAAGGTGCATTTTACCTGCTGCCGGACGTTTCCGAAGCTGCAGCGAAAACCGGCTATGCTTCGGTTGATGACTTTGCCACGGCTTTGTTGACAGAAGCGAATGTAGCGGTAATTCCGGGTTCAGGCTTTGGCGCGCATTCAACGATTCGCTTGTCTTATGCAACCTCGCTTGAAATTTTGACGGAAGCCGTGGAACGGATCCATCAATTTGTGACATCGAAATGGAAAGACTAAGACCACACTATTCTTTGGAGGCTATCGCTGGATGAAAAAAATTACCATTGCCGAAATGGCTAAATATAACGGACAAACAGTAAAGTTAGGAGCTTGGATCGCCAATAAGCGATCAAGCGGGAAAATAGCATTTCTTCAGCTGCGCGACGGTTCCGGATTTGTACAGGGGGTTGTCGTAAAAGCAGAAGTAGGCGACGAGATTTTTGCAGCAGCTAAAGCGTTGACACAGGAAACGTCACTTTATGTAACAGGAGAAGTGAAAGAAGATGAGCGTTCAGCATTTGGCTACGAGCTTGCTGTGACGGGCATTGAAGTGATCCAGGAAGCAAAAGATTTCCCAATCACACCAAAAGAGCATGGAACAGAATTCTTGATGGACAATCGGCATTTGTGGCTGCGTTCACGCAGACAGCACGCTATCATGAAAATCCGCAATGAAATCATTCGGGCAACATACGAATTCTTCAATGAAAACGGTTTTGTGAAAGTGGATCCACCAATTTTGACCGGATCATCTCCGGAAGGGACATCCGAGTTGTTTGCAACAAAATATTTTGAAGAAGACGCATATTTGTCACAGTCTGGCCAGCTTTATATGGAGGCTGCTGCAATGGCGCTTGGAAAAGTATTTTCATTCGGTCCTACTTTCCGTGCCGAAAAATCGAAAACTCGCCGCCACTTGATCGAATTTTGGATGATTGAACCTGAAATGGCCTTTATGGAGCATGCAGAAAGCCTGGAAGTGCAGGAACAGTATGTTTCCCATATTATCCAATCCGTATTGAAAAACTGCAAATTGGAATTGGAACGTCTGGAAAGAGACGTATCGAAACTTGAAAAAATAAAAGCGCCGTTCCCGCGCGTTTCGTATGATGATGCCATCGTATGGCTGAACGACAATGGCTTTGATGATATCAAATGGGGCGAAGATTTTGGCGCACCGCATGAAACGGCTTTGGCAGAAAGCTATGATATGCCGATCTTCATCACCAACTACCCGATCGGCATCAAGCCATTTTACATGCAGCCGCATCCGGACCGTGACGATGTTGTATTGTGTGCAGACATGATCGCACCGGAAGGCTACGGAGAAATCATTGGTGGATCTGAACGTATCCATGACTATGATTTGATGAAACAACGAATCCAAGAACATGGCTTGGATGAAGATGCCTATGCCTGGTATTTGGATCTCAGCAAATACGGAGCGGTTCCTCATTCCGGCTTCGGTTTGGGTCTTGAACGCACGGTTGCTTGGATCAGTGGCGTTGAACACGTCAGAGAATCGATTCCATTCCCTCGACTATTAAACCGTCTTTACCCTTAAAATAAATGAATGGAAAGGTGGTTGGGATATGAAACAACCTAATCGGCTGCAAATGTGGATCGAGCAGGGGAATGTTAACATTTCCCAGCTTTTTTTTCAGTTTTATAAAGAACTGAAGATTACAGACGAAGAAGCCATGCTGCTTATGCACATTCAGGCATTTCAACAAACGGGAAACCAATTTCCGACGCCTGATGAAATTGGTGCGCGCATGATGACTTCGCAAAAAAGCGTAACAACCATGCTGCAGAAATTGATGCAGCAAGGGTATTTGGCCATCGAACAAACAACAGAGAATGATGTACTGACAGAAATCATTTCGCTTCAGCCTTTATGGGACCGCTTGCTGGACTGTGTGTTCAAAGAACAGCATGAAACGAAAGAAAACACCCAAAAGGATCTGGAGGGGGAAATCTTCCAATTGTTTGAGCAGGAGTTCGGACGATTCCTGTCACCCATGGAAATCGAGACCATTTCCATGTGGATGGACCAGGATGGGCATACGCCGGATGTAATCCGAATGGCGCTTAAAGAAGCAGTTATTTCACAAAAAGTCAGCCTGCGTTATGTAGACCGGATCCTTTTTGAATGGAAAAAGAAGAACATCAAAACTTCTACACAGGTAACTAAACATGCAAGTTCTTTCAGAGAAAAAAATATCCGGATTCAGCCAACAGAGAACGTTGCAAAAAAAGTTCAGTTTTACAACTGGCTGGAAGACCGCAATTAGAAGGTGAAATAGATGATGTCGAAAAAAGAATGGCTTGCTTGTTTGGAAGAGATGGACGCAATGTTCCCGGATGCCCATTGTGAATTGGTCCACCGCAATCCGTTTGATTTATTGATTGCGACGCTCCTTTCGGCACAATGCACGGACAAGCTGGTGAACCGGGTAACGGCTGATTTATTTCAGAAATACCATACGCCTGAGGATTATGTATCTGTGTCTTTGGAAGAGCTGCAGCAGGATATCCGATCAATCGGTTTGTTCCGAAACAAGGCAAAGAATATCCAGGCACTCAGCCAGATCCTGATTGATGAACAAGGCGGTATTGTGCCTGCTGATCGAGATCTCTTAATGACGCTTCCGGGAGTAGGAAGAAAAACAGCCAATGTGGTCGTGTCTGTTGCTTTTGGAATTCCAGCTTTGGCAGTGGATACACACGTGGAACGTGTCGCCAAACGCCTCGGCTTGAATAGATGGAAAGACAATCCGCTTCAAGTGGAAGAAACCATCATGAAAAAAACACCCGCAGACGATTGGTCGAAAACACATCATCAAATCATCTTTTTTGGCCGCTATCACTGCAAATCACAAAATCCGGGATGCCATATCTGTCCATTATTCGATCGATGCCGAGAAGGGCAGAAACGCGAGAAAAAAGGACTTATCAAACATGAAATCGTCACAGAAGTTAACTAAAGAACAGCTTGATCCCTATTTTCTGGAATGGGATCGAATTGCAGCAGATTTAACTATTCTGCATAGACAGCGGAACAAACGCTCAAAAGAGGTTATACAAGCTGGTATTGAGCTGTATCATCAATTACTGGCTCATTGCCGCGAAGCGCTTCAGGATAGCGGATTCCAGCCGCTGAACGGTTCGGAACGCCTTTCGTTTGTCGAGTCATCCCCAGGAACCTATGCTGCTTACCGCCAATTGGATGAATTGTTTTCGGAACTGAAGAAGACTATCGCCAGAAAGCGAATCGATCTCAAACGTTTAAATGAATAGCATGGCAAAACCCCCGAATGCGTTGGCATTCGGGGGTTTTTTTATGGTTAATTATTTTCTTCATTGTCAGCATCGCCATTTTGGCTATCATTATTGCCATTATCGTTCTCGTTGCTGCTCTCGTTTTCATTGTCTTCGTCAGCGTTGTTGTTATTGTTATTGTTGCCGTTATCGCCACTGCTGTTCCGATTTTCACTGCTGTTTACAGAAGGTGTTTCGTTTTCTTCTTCTTCAGTTGGATCTTCGGGAACATCAATTGGGTCCTCGGCCGGTTCTTCCTCAGCTGGTTCATCCTCAGCTGGCTCTTCTTCGGCCGGCTCTTCTTCAACCGGTTCTTCTTCAACTGGCTCTTCTTCGGCCGGTTCTTCTTCAACCGGCTCTTCGGCCGGTTCTTCTTCAGGTTCCTCAGGAGCGGCAGCAACTTCTACTATAGTCGAAGCTGGATCGCTTCGTTGTGTGCTATTGACCGCAACGACGCGGAACGTATAGTTCTTTCCTTCTTCAAGGCCATTAAATGTATAGGACTGGCTTGATGAAGTGGTGAGAACTGAACTCGATCCATCGACCTCCACGGACACTTCAAATGATACATCGTCATCTCCGTAGTTCCAGGATAGCTGGGCTGAGCTGCCTTGAACATTTGCGCGCAATCCGCTTGGTGTTTCCAGATCTTCAACGACATAGCGCTGTGAAACTGAATTCGGTTCAGTGCCACGTGCAAATAGTTCAGAGCTTCTCATGTTGTATGGAGTAAAGGCACTGGCCAATTTCAACGGATCAGAGCCTACTTCAACAACTTGCTCGGTTACTGATTCCGGTTGCTGGAAACGAGCAGTTTCGGGTGAAGATATCTCGGACATGACATTTTTGAATAGACGCTGAGCTAGCAGGCGTTCGTTTGAATCCGTATCGATCGGTGTTGAACGATCGGCATAACCGCTCCAAACCGAAATCGAATAATCGGTTGTATAGCCGGCGAACCAAACATCCAGCGCGGAGCTGGAATCCAGTCCATACTTTTCGAGATCTTCAAGTGAGTAGTTGGTCGTACCGGTTTTGCCGGCCATATCCAGTCCATTGATGGCGACTTCTTTGCCGGTAGAGCCGGGCACGTTCAAGTCTACAACATCTCTTAGCATATCTGTGACCATGTATGCTGTACTGTCTTTCATTGCCTGTTCCGGTTCTGGTGCTACAATTTGTTCAGTCGAGCCATCGCGGAAAACAATTTTTTTGATGGTATGGGGCTTATTGAATTCACCTTGGTTGCCGAATGCAGCATAAGCACCTGCCATTTGGACTGTAGAGAAGTTAGCAGATCCCAATGCTGTAGATTCATAAATGTTTTCCATATCGAGCCCCACATTGCTCATGAATTCGCCGGCATCTTCTGTGCCGACTTCCTGCAAGGTTTTAACTGCAGGAATGTTGCGGGATCGGTAAAGTGCTTCGCGAATGGTCATCGTACCAAGAAATTGGCCATCGACGTTGCGGATTTCCTGGTCATTATCTTCATAAGAGTAAGGTTCATCGACAACGGTTTGGCCAGTAGACCAATCCAAGTATTCGATGGCAGGTCCATAATCCAATAATGGTTTAATGGTTGAGCCGACTGACCGGTCTGTAGCTGTCGCATAGTTGTGGCGAACATCACCCGAGTATTCACGGGCCGCACCAACTGCGCTGATTCCGCCAGTTTTGGTATCTACAACAGTCATGGCAGATTGAACATTGTCATCAAAAAATAAATCAGAAGCCATCGCTTCGTTTACTTTTGTTTGGACATAAGGCTCCAATGTTGTGTAAATTGTCAAACCTTCATCAAGCGAATAGTCGCCTTCAAGTGTATCAAGTTCATCCTCGACCATTTCCATAAAGGCGGTGTATTCGGCATTTGGTGTTTGCTGTTGGCGTTCGCCTTCAGGCACCAAAGAATCGATTACTGGCAGCGCTTGTGCCTGTTCTTTTTCTTCTGTGCTAATTTTTTCATGCTGATCCATCAGGCTCAAAACGACATTTCGGCGTTCTTCGGCACGTTCCGGATTTTTGAATGGGTTATAGCCATTCGGGCTTTGCGGCATTCCGGCAAGCAAAGCTGATTCAGCAAGCGTCAGCTCGCCGAGTGGTTTGCCGTAAAAATATTCTGAGGCTGTACCGAATCCGTAGATATTGCCGGACATCAGTATTTTATTGAAATACATCTCGAATATTTCTTCTTTTTCGTATTCTTGTTCGAGCTTGTATGCCAGGTAAGCTTCTTGTGCTTTTCGTTTTAAGGTCTTGTCATTAGTCAGAAACGAATTTTTAATGACTTGCTGGGTGATTGTGCTGGCACCTTGTGAACCAAAGCCGCCAGTGATATTGGCAATGACTGCACCGCCCAGGCGGATAACGTCAATTCCGGAGTGTTCGTAGAACCGGTTATCCTCCGTTGCTAAAATAGCATCTTCCATCGTTTTTGGAATATCTTCATAATTGACGTATTCCCGATTTTCTGAGGTGATGTAGGGGATTTCTGTTTCACCATCTGCAGCATAAAAAGTTGGGCTGATCGGATCGCGAAGCAGTTCTTCATCGATTTCCGGGGCACTGCTGGCATAGAAGGCAAACAGGGAGGCTCCAAAAACAAACCCGGCAATCCCGATTGCCACCAGTGCAAGCAGGATGCGTTTTATCCAAGTCACTGCAGGTGATTTCTTTTTCTTTTTATTGGTGGTCTTCTTTTGGCGTTCAATTGCTTTTCGGCGTTCTTCACGCGAAATTTGCTTATCGCTCAAGTTCAGTTCCTCACTTTCATATATATGATGGTGCTTAAAGCTTGTTCAGAAGAGGCAAATAATTGATGCGGGGAAACGCTCCAGGTGTTAGTTCAAATGAAGTTTCTTCAATTTCCTGCAAAGTAACCGATTTTCTTCCGCCAGTCAACATCCGGTTCCAAAACACTTCGAGTTCTCCGTAAGGCATGATGAAATACCGCTGCCAGGATGAAAAACGGATGATCATGAACGCCACTCCATTTTGTTGGACCACTTGGGACATATGATGGATTTGGTGATCATGAATGTTCTTCAATGGAAATGAAGTTTTGCTTTCTGTTTCTTTCGCCTCGAAGTCAATGTATTTTCCATTCCATACACCGTTGTAATCTGTGGTGGAGGGAGACTGGAAATAAGCTTCCCGAATGACGGCAGCACTTCTGGAAGGATACTCGACTTTAACGATTTGCAGAGGCACAGGCTTTTTATGGATGACTGCCAATCCCAACTGAAGATAATAATCATTGGTCTCGTTCAACTCGTCCTCTAATGTCTTCCCGCGGTTGCTGAAGGAAAAATCCTTCTTATTTTTCTTTGCCGTTTGTTGTTTGGCAGGCTGCTCTTTTGAAGGAACAAATTTTTTTCCATTTGGATAATTGATTGCCATTGTGATACACCTCGCTTACTCTATCATATCACAAGCTTTTAGACGACTGATATGATGAAAGGTTTCAACAATTTAAGTCGGAAAAATGACGTCTAAGAATTCCAGCCTCATAAAATTCCAGAAAACAATGGTTCTTGCATAGCTGTACAAGATCCATTTCGATGGAAGCCTTCAGTTTGCCCTGTTTTCCCGAACATCGGTGCAACAGGGCATCTTCCTTACACTTCCCTAAAAACTAAGTGATGAATCCAACTTCTGTCTGTTCTCTAATAATAACGGATTTCTTAGACGGTTCCAAATGGGAAGAATGCTTGTTCGATAAAAGTCGTACCGTATTGGTGAATATGATAAACTAATGGCAATGGAGGGGTTGCAAAAATGACAGTTAGAGAGCTCTCTTCTGCATTATACGACGAATGCGGAAAATGCCAGGACCGCTTTTTTGAAATGCGTGAAACGGATGCGGTTCCGGATTTTTATGAAGATGTTAAACCATACGCAGATTACTGGCACGGCAAAATAAATGAATGGCAAAGGGAATCATTGCTTTACATTCAACAGGAGCGGCCGAAGTATGTCCACAAGCCGACAATCGATACAGCGGCAGAAGGCATGGCGCAATTTTTTGTTCAGAGCTTTTATAAGGAGACCAGCAAAAAACGTTTTATCCAGACGATCCAGGCAGCCCAATACACGTTGCAGACTTTTATGCTGGCCATAGATGAAAAGAGTGCTGAGCATGATTAAGCGAAAAAAACTGCCTGAGTTGATGAATGAATGGAAAACAGAACCGGACATGATGGAGCGTATTGTCCACTGGCATACGCGGCAGGAAAAACCTGCAAGGTACGCTGACTTTCCTCCGGAGATGCATGGCAGCCTGAAAGCAGCATTGCGGAAAAAAGGCATTGAGCAATTATATACCCATCAGCGCGAAGCGTTTGATTTGGCAACCTCCGGCAATTCGTTTACCGCGGTTACGCCTACAGCATCGGGCAAATCCTATTGCTATCATTTGCCGGTGCTGCACAAAATTTTGAATGATCCGGGCGCACGCGCTCTGTACTTGTTTCCCACAAAAGCATTGGCGCAGGATCAGAAAAGCGATCTGCATGATTTGATTGAGAAGACGGAAGAAGAGATTCTGTCTTACACGTATGATGGAGATACTTCTCCTGCAATCCGTACTAAAGTGCGCAAAGCCGGACAAATCGTTATGACAAACCCGGACATGCTGCACTCGGCGATTTTGCCGCATCACACGAAATGGGTCTCTTTATTTGAGAACCTTCATTATATAGTCATCGACGAGCTGCATACGTACAAAGGCATATTCGGGACGCACGTAGCCCATGTCATCCGCAGGCTGAAACGGATCTGTGAATTTTATGGCAGCAATCCGGTCTTTATCTGCACTTCCGCAACAATCGCCAATCCTAAAGAACTGGCAGAAAACTTGACGAACAGCACACATAAGCTGATTGACGAAAACGGTGCACCTTCGGGCAAAAAGCATATTGTTTTTTACAATCCGCCAATTATTCACCCGACTTTTGGCGTCCGCAGAAGCGCAATACTGGAAGTCCGGGATTTGGCCACCCACCTGATCAAAAACGGCATTCAGACGATCGTTTTCGCCAAGAGCCGGGTTCGCGTCGAAATGCTGGTAACTTATTTGCAGGCCATCACCAAAATGAAACTGCAGGATGATTCGATTAAAGGCTATCGTGGAGGCTATTTGCCGACAGAACGGCGAGCTATTGAAAAAGGTTTGCGCGATGGTTCAATTCAGTGTGTCGTTTCCACCAATGCTTTGGAACTTGGCGTCGATATTGGCCAGCTTCAGGCATGCATCATGACGGGCTATCCCGGAAATATCGCTAGCGCCTGGCAGCAGGCAGGGCGCGCAGGACGCCGCCAGGATGAATCCCTGGTCATTTACGTGGCGCAATCAACTGCCCTGGACCAATACATCATCAACCATCCGGAATATTTGCTGGACCAATCGCCGGAAGAAGCCCGCATCCATCCGGAGAACATCATCATCTTGATGGACCATCTGAAATGTGCTTCTTTTGAACTGCCATTCCGCATCGACGATCAGTACGGAGAATTTGAAGTGCAGGAACTGCTGGAGTATCTGCAGGAAGAAGGGGTGCTTGTCCGGACCTCAGATCGCTGGCATTGGATGAGCGACCGTTTTCCGGCGCATGATATTTCCCTGCGCTCTGCTTCACAGGAAAATGTCGTCATCATCGACCAGTCAGTTCCTGCAGATACACGTGTAATTGGCGAAATGGACCGCTTCAGTGCTATGACGCTGCTGCACGAAGAAGCAATCTACCTGCATCAAGGCACGCAGTTCCAAGTGGAAATCCTGGACTGGGAAGAAAAGAAGGCCTACGTCAGGGAAGTCGACGTCGATTATTTCACAGATGCCAATCTGGCAGTGGAATTAAAAGTGATGAGCGAAGACAAAGATAAGATGATGAACAGTTCAGAAGTTTTCTATGGCGATATCGCTGTACTTGCCATGCCGACGATTTTCAAAAAAATTCGATTTGATTCGCATGACAATATTGGCTCAGGGCCGATTTCGTTGCCGCCAGAAGAGCTTCATACTTCTTCAACTTGGTTGAGTTTTACGAAACCGGCGGATTTTTCGGAAGCAGAGCTGTCTGATACGATGACCGGAGCGGCATATGCAATCGAATCGTTCATTCCTGTATTTGTTCAATGCGACCGTCGGGATGTCCATGTCGTGCCTCAAGTGAAATCGCCGCATAACGACATGCCGTCGTTTTTTATACACGATTCCTACCCAGGCGGCATCGGCATCAGCGAGCGGATTTATGATTTGTGGAAGCCGTTGCTCGATAAAGCGCAGCAGCACGTCTCAGAATGTCCATGTCTGGATGGATGCCCATCATGCATAGGCGCACAGGACGCAGCCATCAGTATGAAGGGCCACGTAATTCGGCTATTGGATGAGCTTCGCAAAGAGGGGTGAAGAAGAATGTCGTTTGAAAACAAACTTCTCCAAATGAAAGGCATGCTGAAAAAACAGCCGGCCAAAAAACAGCAGCCTAAAGCGTCAGAGCGGCCGCTCCATGAAAACAAGTGGAATGGGATCGGACTGGAGTTGGTCGAAAACAAATTCGGCTACGTATTCCAAAAAAAAATCATCTATCCTTTTGACACCCGGCATGGTTCAGTCGTGTTGAATGAACTGGATCCTGTGCTGAAGGCGTGGCAAAACACGGATTTTGATCATCCTTTCAAGCTCAAGGAACAGGACCCGCTTGTTTTTTTTGATACGGAAACCACAGGCCTCAGTGGAACCGGTGCGTATATCTTTTTGATTGGCCTGCTCGTAAAGCGCAGCGACCATTTTGAAATGATGCAGTATATCATGCCGGATCCTTCCCATGAAGCTGCGTTTTTGTACGAAACCGGATTGTGGAAAACGGACGATCCGATCATTTTTTCTTATAATGGCAAAAGCTTTGACTGGCCGCAGCTGACGTCCCGCTGGACCATGCACCGAAACATTCTTCCGAAGCTTCCGGTTCCGCGCCAAATTGATTTGTTTCATGGCACAAAGCGAATTTGGAAAAATGAGCTGGCACGGATGAAGCTCAGCACCATTGAAGAAGAAAAGCTTGGTTTTACACGGCAAGGGGATGTGCCCGGCTACTTGATTCCTGCCATTTACCTCGATGCTGTGAAGAGCGGGTTTCCCGAGGGATTGGCAAAAGTGCTGTATCATAACGAGCTGGATATCCTGTCGCTCGTTTCGCTGTATGTGCTGTCATCCAATTTGCTGATGGAGGACATGGAGTCGGAAACGAGCGGAGCCTATACAAATATCGGCAAATGGTATGCAGACTTGAAACAGTTTGACCAAAGTGCAGCATATCTCGAACATGTGACAGTGGAGCGCGGCGCTTCCTCGGCGTTGGCTCGATATTTGCTGGCCATTCAGAAAAAAAGGGCAGGTAAGCACGAAGAAGCCGTTAAATTATTTAAAGAAGCCGCACCTCACTTGCGCGGCAGCATTGAAGTGGAGGCATGGATCCATGCTTCTAAACTTTACGAGCATCAATTGCGCGACCTGGACCAAGCGATCACTATGGCTGGTTTTGCAAAAGAAGCGAGCGAGCATACAAAAGTACGCCATTCCCTCATAGAGGATATCTTCAAAAGGCAGAAGCGCCTGGATGAGAAAAAGAGAAAAAAACGCCCTGAAGTTGCTGAGAACTAAGCACGGCAAATCCACCTTATGCTATACTTATCATAAGGTAGCTTTTTTATGGAAGGACGATTGGAATGGACAATAAATTTACATCAAAGGACATTTTAGAAAAAGATTTTAAAACGGCAATGCGCGGTTACAATCAGGATGAAGTGGATCATTTCCTGGATGAAGTCATTCAGGATTATGAAGCTTTCGCGAAGCGGATTGAACAGCTGGAAAACGAAAATAAACGCTTGCGCATGGAACTGGAAGACACGCCAAGAAAACAGGCGACACCGGCACCCGGAACGACAAACTTCGATATTCTGCGCCGCTTGTCCCATCTTGAAAACCATGTATTCGGCAACAAGCTGGACAATAACTAAAACAATTGTTTTATTGTGCCAAATGACGTATACTAGTAAAGCCATTTGAAATTCTGGCAATCGCTCTGGCATTTATGCTGGAGAGGAAAGTCCATGCTCGCACGGTTCTGAGATGACCGTAGTGTTCGCGCCCAGTGAAACAATAAGTTGGGGCAGCTAGCAATAGCTGACGGCGGGTAGAACGCCTAAGTCTTCGGATATGGCCTAAATACCCTGAAGGTGCCACAGTGACGGAGCTGTATAAGAAATTATGCAGGTGGAACGAGGTAAACCCCGTGAGCGAGAAACCCAAATTATGGTAGGGGCACTTTTCTGAAGGAAATGAACCGATGAAGAGGCAGGCGCAAGCTTGCAGATAGATGGTTGCTGTCCACTAGTACGAGGTGCAAACCGCTTGAGTACGTGGAAACAAAACATGGCTTATAGAATTTCACATGGTCTTAAAATGCTTATCAAAGGCTCTCCTGTCGGGGGAGCTTTTCTTCATATTATGAGTCGAAATGTTAAAAAGTATAGATTTTGAAGAAATCGTTTCAGGCGGACGATTTCCACTCTTTCTTCTAAGAGTTATCCAGAGAATACAAACTTAAATGCTTTGCGGAATAACCTGCAAGATTTATAAAATTGGCTTCCTTATTTTTCTGATTTAAAAAGATATGGAGCACACCAACGGAGACTCCCGCGGTATAGTGAAGTGCCGAAATCCACTCGGACAGCAAGTCCGAGTTAGTTCGGCGCGAGCCCGCAGGAAAGCGGAGTTGGTTTGCGGAATATCAACAGCAGAAAAGGAGTTAATATTAAAAAGAGATTAACCTATACATTGAAAATATATAGGTAGGTCAATTGACCATCAATATAATAAACATCGAAATCTGAATTAGTGAACAACTGGAGAGGAAGTCATTATGACAACATTTAAATTGCTCGCAACAGCTGCTATGGGCTTGGAGTCGATAGTAGCCAACGAAGTAAAAGAACTGGGATACGAAACTGAGACAGAGAACGGCAAAGTATTTTTTGAAGGAAATGAACGGGATATCGCTAAAACAAATCTGTGGCTGCGGACAGCTGACCGCGTCAAGATCATTGCCGGTGAATTCAACGCTTATACCTTTGATGAATTGTTCGAACGCACAAAAGAAATTGAGTGGGAAAAATTCCTGCCGGTGGATGCTGAATTTCCGGTACAAGGGAAATCGGTTAAATCGACCTTGCACAGTGTGCCAAACTGCCAGTCAATTGTTAAAAAAGCGATTGTCGAGCGCTTGAAAAAAGCATATCACCGCAATTCCTTTTTGGATGAAACCGGACCGCGCTTTAAAATTGAAGTATCAATCCTGAAAGACAAAGTGCAATTGTCCATTGACACAAGCGGAGCAGGGCTGCATAAACGCGGCTACCGTTTGGATCAGGGGGAAGCCCCATTGAAAGAAACCTTGGCTGCGGCCTTGGTGAAATTATCAAGATGGACGCCTGACCGTCCATTCGTTGATCCGTTCTGCGGTTCTGGTACAATCGCTATTGAAGCGGCGATGATTGGCCAAAACTTGGCGCCCGGCTACAACCGCGATTTCGACAGCGAAGAATGGCCATGGATTGGCCAGGAGATTTGGGATGAAGTCCGCGAAGAAGCGGAAGAGCTGGCAAATTATGACCAGCCCTTAAATATTCTTGGCACAGACATCGACCACCGCATGCTGACAATTGCGGAAGAAAATGCCCGGGAAGCCGGCTTTGCCGACTTGATTCAATTCGAGCAGCGCCAAGTGAAAGATTTCACCACTACTGAAGAAAACGGCGTTGTCGTTGGAAACCCGCCATATGGGGAACGTCTTGGTGAAATTGAAATTATTGAAGAAATGATTGCGGACATGGGGCGCGTATTTGCGAAGCATCCGACATGGTCCATCTACATGCTGTCATCGATGGGGCGTTTCGAAACCCTATACGGACAGCCGGCCACGAAAAAACGCAAATTATTCAACGGATTTATCCGCACGGATCTTTTCCAATTCTGGGGAGAACGTTCAAAAAATAAATGAGACGAAACGGGAGAGCGATGGCTCTTCCGTTTCTCTGTGAGGAGAGTTTATGAGACAGCCACTACCATTTCCTTTAACAAAGGACAAAACTTTCTTTGAATCACTCAATGACTGGATCGGCGATGTATTTTACGATGAACTGCCTGAAAAAGGCTATGACCTTCGAGACGAACAGATTTTCATGTCTTTTCAGATCGAGCAGGCACTAAAAGAAAAAGCAGTACTGTTTGCTGAAGCAGGCGTTGGCACAGGGAAAACAATGGCTTATTTGCTGCCAGCGATTGCATATGCCCGCTATACCGGCAAGCCGGCGCTTATTTCATGTGCGGATGAAACGTTGATTGAGCAATTGGTCAAAAAAGGCGGAGATGTTGACCGGCTGAACGATCTGTTCGATTTGAATCTCGATGTCCGTTTGGCGAAATCCCGAGACCAGTATTTATGTCTCCAGCGTCTTGAAGGTGCAAAAAAACGCAGCGATGCCGATTTTCTGGATGACATCGAATATAGTCTTCCGGAATTCGTCAACAAAACCTACTCGATGCAAAACACGTATCCATACGGAGAGCGCTCGAGCTATCCGGAAGTGACAGATGAAGAGTGGCAACAGGTCAATTACCACCCGATCCAAAACTGCAATGCCTGCGAACTGCGCAATAAATGCGGACAGACCATCCACCGCAACCATTACCGCCAGGCAACAGATTTGGTCATTTGTTCTCATGATTTCCTAATGGAGCATATATGGACAAAAGAAACACGCAAACGCGAAGGCCAGACGCCGCTGCTTCCTGAATTCTCCCAAATTGTGCTCGATGAAGGCCATTTGCTGGAATTCGCAGCACAGCGAGCATTGACCTATGAAGTACAGGAAAGCACGCTTCAGGACGTCACGGAAAGCATTCTGTCCGATGGCATGCGCGAAAAAACTTTGAATATGATCGAGCAGACGATCGATCTTCACAACGACTTTTTCCGTCTGCTGCGGATCCACACAGTCAAAAGCGATGAGGACCGCAAAGCCATCACCAAGGATCCGGAATTGGTTCATGTCGGCAAATTGCTGATTCGCCACATCGATTTGATGATGGAGGAATTCGTCTTTGAAGGAGAGCTGTTCACCATTCCGGAGTATGAACTGCGGCTGGCAGAAGAGTATTTTGAACAATACACATTCTCCATGCGTTTGTTCGTAGAAGAAGGCGACGCTGTCACATGGTTGGAAATAAAAGATGAAATCGAGACGCTGGTCATCATGCCGCGCCTCGTTACCGATATATTGGATGAAAAGTTGTTTGACGGAAAGATTCCAATCATTTTTTCTTCAGCTACTCTTTCCATTCAAAAAGATTTTACGTACCTGTCCGATAGCCTCGGTATCGACAAATACCAGTCGTTTTCTGTACCGTCACCATTTGACTATGAGGATGTCATGAAAATCTTCAAGCATCCATTGAACCAGAATCAAAAATTCGAACGGGTTTATGATTTGTTCAGCACAGGGGATCAATCACTGGTGCTGTTCACTTCAAAAATGGAAATGGACAATTTCAAAAAGTCACTTCCATTGGACCATCACTACACTATCGAGTTTGAAGGGGACCGCGAATTGTCGACGGTCGTCAAAGAATTCCAGGAAGGCAAGTTCCAAATTTTGTGTTCTTACCATCTATGGGAAGGTTTGGATTTGCCGGGTGAAGCACTGACGAAAGTTATCATTGTGGATTTGCCATTTCCACCGAAAGATCCTGTTTTTGACGCCAAGCGCAAATTCAGCAACAATCCGTTGGAAGAAATTGATTTGCCATTCATGCAGCTGCGCATTCAGCAGGGAATTGGCCGCTTGATCCGCACATCAAATGATTATGGCGAAATCCATCTGTTGCTTAATGAAGATGAATTGCGTGTCGAACATTTATGGGAAACAATTCTGCCGGTTCCTGCTGAAAACTTTTAAGAGACAGGTTTGCCTGTGATACAATAGTCTCATCAACCATTGGAGGGATTTTTGTGTCACTCGAAAAGCAGTTTACCGAACATTTCAGCAAGATTAAAGGCTATAATGAAGCAATTTCGTTATTGTATTGGGATTTGCGAACAGGTGCACCGAAAAAAGGGGTGGAATTGCGCTCTGAGACGATCGGTACCTTGTCTGAAGAAGTATTCAATTTATCGACGTCCGACAAATTCGGTGAATTGCTGAGTTCTTTGGAAGCAGAGCAGTCAACACTCGATCCATTTATCCGCCGTTCTGTGGAAGAAGCACGCAAAGAATATGATTTGAGCAAGAAAATTCCTCCGGAAGAATATAAAAAGTTCATCATCCTGCAATCCAAAGCAGAATCCATATGGGAAAATGCCAAAGAAGCTTCCGATTTTTCTTTGTTTCTTCCTTATTTGGAAGAGCTGGTCAGCACGACGAAAAAGATGATCGGCTACTGGGGCGAGAAAAATGGCAGCCCTTATAATACCTTGCTGGATCAGTATGAGCCTGGCATGACCACTGAAATTCTCGATGGGGTATTTGGCAAGCTGCGTGAACGCATTGTGCCGCTTGTGCAAAAAATTGCGTCTTCACCAAACAAACCCGAGACGGCTTTCCTGTATGAGCATTTTCCAAAAGAAGCGCAGCAGGATTTCAGCCGCCAGATGCTGGAACAGCTTGGCTATGATTTTGAAGCAGGACGGCTGGATGAAACGGTTCACCCATTCATGATTTCCATCAATCGCCAGGACATTCGGGTGACGACAAAATACGACGAAGCCGATTTCCGCACAGCTGTTTTTGGCACTATTCATGAAGGCGGCCACGCGATGTATGAGCAGAACTTGGGCGGGTCATTGGCAGGTTTGCCGATTGAAACCGGTGCATCCATGGGGATTCATGAATCACAGTCCCTGTTTTGTGAGAACTTTATCGGACGCAATGAACATTTTTGGCAGCAAAACTTCAGCTTGCTGAAAGAATATGCACCTAAGCAGTTTGCCGATGTCGAGCTGGTGGATTACGTGCGTGCAATCAATGAATCCAAACCTTCGTTGATCCGCATTGAAGCTGATGAACTGTCGTATGCTCTGCACATCATGGTGCGCTACGAGCTTGAAAAAGGGCTGTTTGACGGCGATCTTCAAGTAAGCGACTTGCCGCAGCTGTGGAACGATAAATACGAAGAGTATTTAGGCGTTCGTCCTTCAAATGATGCGGAGGGCGTTCTGCAGGATGTCCACTGGGCAGGCGCAAGCTTTGGCTACTTCCCTTCGTATGCCTTAGGTTATATGTATGCTGCACAGTTTAAGAACGCTATGATAAAAGACTTGCCGAATTTCGATGAGCTTTTGGCAGAGCGCAACGTTCAGCCGATCCGTGAATGGTTGAGCCATAATATCCATCAACACGGGGCTTTTAAAAAGCCACTGGATATTTTGCAGGATGTTACCGGAGAAGGTTTGAATCCGGATTATCTGGCTGCCTACTTGGAAGAGAAGTATTCGAAGATTTATCGATTGGAAAAATAAGTACTGGCCACCGTGTATTTTCATGGTGGCTTTTCTTATATTAAAAGACAAAAAGCAAATTGTTTGATTATAATAAGGACGGAGGCGATAAACGATGTTGAAATCATTCAGTTTGGAAGGCAAGACGGCGATCGTTACGGGAGCCGGCAAAGGAATCGGCAAAGCGATTGCTATGGCGCTTGCAGAAGCAGGAGCAAATGTGATGCTGGTGGCGCGGACCGAATCGGATCTGGTGCACACCCAGCAGGAAATTGGCAATGACCGCACGGGGTATGTATTGGCTGACATCACGCGGCGCAGCGACATACAGGCTGCAGTCGAGAAAACGGTCAAGCAATTCGGAGCGATTGACATTTTGGTCAACAATGCCGGGATGAACATCCGTTCTTCTTTATCGGATGCAACCGACGCAGAATGGCACCAAATCATGGATACCAATGCACAGAGTGTCTTTATGTTTTCGCAGGAAGCAGTTAAAAAAATGGACAGCGGCAGTTCCATCATCAACATCAGCTCGGTTGGAGGGGACCGTGCATTGAAGACAGGGGTGGTTTATGCGGCGTCAAAAGCTGCCATCATCCAAATGACCAAGGTCATGGCAATGGAATGGGGGCCGAAGAACATCCGCGTCAATGCAATCGGACCGTGGTATTTCAAAACGCCGCTAACGGAAAAGATTTTAAGCGATCCGGAATACCTGGATTCCATATTGGCTGTTACTCCGATGAAGCGCGTCGGAGAACTGCCGGAAGTTGCGTCTCCGGTGGTGTTTTTGGCATCGGATGCCGCAAGTTACATAACTGGCCAGACGCTTTTTGTCGATGGTGGCATGTCCATCCACGGATTTTCGTAAGAAAAACAGCATCCTTCCCAAAATCGGGAAGGATGTTTTTCGTTCTCTCCTAAAAATGATATGATAGAGGACAGTAAGCGGAGAAGGAGATTTCTAAATGACAGTTCTTGATCATAAAAAAGAGTTACTTGAAACGGCTCACCTTTACCGGATCTTCCAAGACAACGAAGATACCGAACGGGAAGCGAAAGCCCATTTATTTGCAAAGAAAATCCTTAAGAATAATTTCATCATCGGGTTTGCCGGCCATTTTTCATCCGGCAAGTCTTCTATGATCAACGCACTGACAGGCGAAACTTTATTGCCTTCCAGCCCGATTCCGACAAGCGCCAATATTGTCAATGTCCAAAAAACGGACACCGACTTCGCCATCGTCAATATGCGCAACGAAAAGCCGGTCTATTTTCCGGAGAATTATGATTTTAACGCGGTAAAAGAATTTTGCAAAAGCGGGGACGTTACGCAGATCGACATCGGCCATCAGGCTTCCGTCCTGCCAAAAGGCATTACCGTCATGGATACGCCGGGTGTCGATTCTACGGATGACGCACACCGCATGTCCACAGAATCTGCCCTGCATGTGGCGGATATGGTCTTTTACGTTATGGACTATAACCATGTGCAATCTGAATTGAATTTCAATTTTACAAAAGAGCTGCAAAAATACACCGAACTGTACTTGATCGTCAACCAAATCGACAAGCATCAAAACAGCGAAATGAGCTTTGCAGACTTCCAACAATCGGTCCATGACTCGTTTGCGGCATGGGGAGTCGTTCCGAAAGGCATCTTCTTTACGTCGCTGAAGGATTTCGGTTTTCCAGGGAATGATTTTGAGCAGGTCAAAGGCCTCGTTTCCTCGACTATGCAGGACTGGAAAGGCCATGTCGGAGAAGCATCAGATTCTGCCTTAAGTCAACTTAAAGATGAACATATCAAGTTTTTAGAAGATGAAAAAGCAGAGCGGTTGCAGGCATTCTCGGAAGTCCTCGATCCAGAGGAATGGGAAATGCGCGAAGACCTGAAAAAGGAAAACGCTTTGGTGTCACGCAGAATGTCTGTGCAGGATTTTGAAAACTGGCAGGCCAAATTCGAAAAAAGCCGCAAAGATTTGCTGGAAAACTCGAACATCATGCCTTACGAACTCCGCAGCGCTTTGACCAACTACTTGGAGTCGATTCAGCCGAATTTCAAAGTCGGCATGCTGTTCAGCGGCAAAAAGACGGAAGAAGAACGTCAGAAAAGGCAGCAGGAAGTGGACGAGCGCTTGGAGTCCACTGTGTCTTCCCAAATAACCAGCCATCTGAAAAAACTGATGAAAGCATCTTTGAAAGATGCCGGTCTATTGACCGATAGCGAGTCTTTGGCAATTGATGACATGGTTTTTGATGTCCCGTTTTCCGTTGTTAAAGATCAAACGCCAACCGGTGCTTCGATGACTGGCGATGCCGTGTTGAATTTTGCCAATAGCATTTCAACGGCCGTGCAGCGATGGTTTGTCCGCGAAACGGATGGCTGGAAAAAAGCGCAGGAAGAAAAGTTTGATGGGCTGACGGACGATGCCAGCACAGAAATAGACATGAAAGCACAAACTTTGTCCCAAAAAGTGCTGGCCATCAACACACTTGAAGAAATGGACAGAAAAATCGATAAAGTGAAAAAATCCTATTCTGCGATGCTGCCCAAACAAAAAACGGCAGCCGAAGAAAAAGTGGAACAGTGGCTCGGCGAATTTGAAGTGTCTGTTGAAGAAATGACAGAGTTCAATCCGGCAATGCTTGAAAAGAATGAACAGCAGCAGGAAGAACAAACTGAGCACGCTGAAACGCTGGAAGTGGCAGCATTCGACGAAATTGCTGTGCTCCAGCGCGCCAAGCGTACCGCCGAAGTGATTGACCCGATTAAAGGGTTTGCTGAAACAGCAGCTTACTTGAAACGAAAAGCGGGACGTCTCGAAGGACAGGAATTCACCATTGCTTTATTCGGTGCTTTCAGTGCAGGAAAATCATCGTTTTCAAATGCTTTGATGGGTGAAACGGTCTTGCCGGTGTCGCCGAATCCGACAACGGCGACCATCAACCGGATCAGGCCAGTCTCTGAAAAGCATCCGCACGAAACAGCAGATGTACGTTTGAAGACGCTTGCGCAAATGACAGAAGACGTTACGAATTCCTTCCATGTTCTGGGGATTAAAGTGACTTCACTGGAAGATGCCTATGCCAAATCAGTGAAGCTGCCGGAAGATACTCCGACAGAGCAGCAAGTCCACAAGTCATTTATTTTAGCTTTCAATAAAGGGTACCTGGATTTTAAGGACCGTTTGGGTGAAACTTTACGGACCAACCGGGAAGACTTCGGTTTGTATGTAGCTAAAGAAGAGAAAAGCTGTTTTGTCGACGAAATCGATTTTTATTATGATTGTGAGTTGACGCGCAATGGCGTGACACTTGTGGATACGCCTGGGGCCGACTCCATCAACGCACGTCATACGAATGTTGCCTTCGAGTATATCCGCAACGCAGATGCAATCTTGTTCATCACCTATTACAACCATGCTTTTGCACGGGCAGACCGTGAATTCCTCATCCAGCTCGGTCGGGTCAAAGATGCTTTTGAGATGGACAAGATGTTCTTTGTCGTCAATGCCATCGATTTGGCAAATGACGAGCAGGAAAAAGATGCGGTCGTCACATATGTCAAAGACGAATTGCAGCGCTTCGGTATCCGATTCCCTCGTCTGTACGGTGTTTCCAGTCTTTTGGCGCTGCGTGACCGGGAGCATTCCGGCATGCCGCAATTCGAAGAAGCGTTCCAGCATTTCCTGAAAGAAGAATTAAAAGGCATGGCTGTCCAATCACTGGCGGAAGAAGAGCAAAAAACGGTGGACCGTTTCGGAAGCCTAATTGAACAGACAGAAAAAAACTTGTTGCGAAAAGACGAGCGGCTGGAAGAACTCAAACATTTGGAGCAGCAGCTGCGCATCTTGTTTGGTGCATCGATCGCTAAACTATTGGAGCGCGAAGCTCTTCAGGAACTGGATGAATTGTTGTATTATGTCAATCAGCGAGTCTTTTATCGTTTCAACGACTTTTTCAAGGAAGCATTCAATCCTTCGGTCTTTTCAAATAAATCGGCCCAAGCAGCACTGGATACCGCTTTGCAGGATATGAACGATATGACCGGTTTTGATTTCCAGCAGGAACTGCGTGTTACCAATTTCCGACTTGCCCAATTTATCGAAAAGAAACTCGAATCACGCTTTAAGGAAGATACGGCAAAGCTGAAAGAAAAGAATGCAGACTTTTCATTTACACCATACGAAGTTCAGGAAGCTGTATCGCTGGATATTGCGAAGCCGTTTGTGAACGCGGACTATTCCTCAGTCAAATCGTACTACAAAAACAATAAAAGCTTTTTCGAGAAAAATGAAAAAGAAAAGTTGCGCGATGCACTGCAGACAATGATGGAGCCGGATGCCTTGCGCTATCTGGAACTTGAGAAAAAAGAACTTGGCAACTGGGCGGAGTTTTGGATTGAGCAGGAAGCAGAAGGCCTTCGTCAGCATATTCTTCGCCAGGCGGTCGATCAGATTGATTCAGAACGTACGCTGCTCCAGCAATCCGAAAGATTAGCACAATGGAAAGAGCTGTATTCAAACTTAATGGATGGAAGGGTGTAGACGATGTCAATTTTTATTGAAACGACCGATACCGAAAACCATAGATGGATTGATGCACGATTTGATTTACAGGATCCGTCAGCAGGCAAAAATTTGTATGAGCAAGAGCATGTGGCAGGTGCTGTGTTTTGGGATCTGGAAAAAGACATGTCCGATATGACTGCAACTCAAGGGCGGCATCCGATGCCGTCTAAACAACAGCTGAGGGGTTTGATTCAGTCTAGCGGATTGAATTTGGATGACTCTATTGTCATTTACGATCAGGGCGGTTCGCCTTATGCAGCGCGCGCTTGGTGGCTGCTGAAATATGCGGGATTTGAAAAAGTTCAGATCAGCCGAAAAGGCTTTGAACAGCTGAAAAAATTAGGAATTGCCGTATCTGCAGATATATCTAGCTACCAGACATCCCCAGTTGAACCAGATTTCAATGATGAAATTTTCGCTGATCAAAGATATGTGAAGGATGTCATCAGCGGCGATGAGTTGGGTGTCCTGATAGACGCACGTTCTGCAGCTCGTTATGCAGGACTGGAAGAGCCGATTGATCCGGTTGCCGGACGGATTCCAGGCGCGCGCAATTTGGATTGGGCGCAATTTGTCTCTAAAGGCGAATTCCAGTCGGAGGAAGACATTGACCATGTCGTCCAAAAGCATGAACCGGCTGTTGTATACTGCGGAAGCGGTGTTACTGCTGCCGCTTTATATGCTGTTCTCGCTGAAAAAGGCCACGATCAGCTAAGGCTTTATATGGGCAGTTTCTCGGATTGGATTACAGACGCTGAAAACGTCGTCGAATTCGACCGCGATGAACATCCGGAAGCAGCAGACGACGGAACCAAAAAGATTTTGGCGAAATTGATCGAAGAAGGCTATTCAGGAGAAATGCTCATGAAGAAGTTCGAATACGAAAAATCATTATTGGAAAAAGAATGAAAAAACTCCCCGCCAGCATACTGCTGGCGGGGAGTTTTGGTTATTCAGCTAGCTCTGTATTGCGCGTCAACAACACACGGATAATCTGATGATTTTCCATTTCGCGTACAGTGATCGAGTGGTTCGACAATTCAACCGATTGGCCTTCGTTAATATCGGTGTTTTGCAATTGGATCCAGCCGCCGATGGTATCGACGTCTTCGCTGTCATCAAACTCGATGGCAAAACGATCTTCCAGATCTGAAAGCAGCACACGCCCATTCAATAAATAATTATTGATGTCGACTGCCTTGATTTCATCGCGTTCATCTTCGTCAAACTCGTCGCGGATTTCACCGACAATCTCTTCCAAAATATCTTCCATTGTGATGACTCCGGCAGTTCCGCCATATTCATCAACAACAATAGCCATATGGACATGCTCTTTCTGCATTTTCAGCAGCACATCTTGTATGGGTGCCATATCATGGACAAAAGGAATATCGTGTACGACGATGCTATCGTTCAAATCCTGTTTATAGGTGTAATTGGTCAGCATTTCCTTGACGTTGACAAAACCGAGAATATCGTCCTTGTCACCCTGTTCAGTGACCGGGTAACGGGTGTACTGATGGTCACGTACAATTTCCATCAAGTCGTCATGGCTCATTTCAAGTGAAATGGTCTCCATTTGTGTTCGGGGCAGCATGATGTCTTTTGCCATGCGTTCGTCGAAAGAAAATATATTCTGCATGTACGATAGTTCCGTTTGATTGATTTCACCGCTTTGATAGCTTTGCGTCATGATGATTTTCAGCTCTTCTTCTGAATGGGCTTGTTCATGCACCGCTGGCTCAATGCCGAAAGCACGGAGCAGCAGACGGGCAGATCCATTCAAAAGCCAGATGAACGGTGCCAAAATGATTCCGAACACATAAAGCGGACGGACAAAGATAAAAGCCATTTTTTCCGCATATTGTATCGCCAGCGTTTTAGGTGCCAGTTCACCGATGACGACATGCAGGAACGTAATGATAGTAAATGCAATGATAAAGGAGAAGATCGACGCAGTCGGTTCTTCGACGCCAAAATTTTCGAAAGCCGGGTGCAGAATCTGTCCTACAGTTGATTCACCCAGCCAACCAAGGCCAAGTGCTGTAACGGTAATTCCCAATTGGCAGGCAGACAAATAATAATCCAGGTTGCCGATAATTTTCTGTGTCAAAATGGCATTTTTATTGCCTTCTGATACAAGCTGATCAATTCGGGACTTTCTGACACGGATAATCGAAAACTCTGATCCAACAAATAAAGCGGTCAGCCCTATTAAAAGAGCGACCAATAACAAATTGAGAATGGGTATACTGTCCAATACGTCCCTCCGACTGGGAGGGTTCACCTCTGCTTTCTATAAGTAGAAACAGTATAACATATATGCAAGTCCTTTTACCTTGTGAGCGAATCGATGAAAATTTCAATTCTAACGTATTGAATGCGGCGGCAATTAAACTTATGATGGGAAGAGAGAAAAGGAGTGGTTTGATGAAGGTGTTATGGCATGGGGGAACAATTTATACAATGGAAGCAGAAGGCGCAGTCGCGGAAGCGGTACTGGTGTCTGATGATCATATAGAGAAAGTTGGAACATACGAAGAGTTAAAAGAACAAGCGGATACGAAAGTCGATTTGCAGGGGAAGAGCATGTACCCCGGATTTGTCGATAGCCATATGCACATGATCGGACATGGTGAGAAATTGATGCGCGTCGATCTGTCAAAAATCGCAAGCTCGGAGGAAATGCGAGAGCAATTGATCGAGTCAACAAAAGAACTCAATAAAGACGAATGGTTTATTGGGGAAGGCTGGAATGAAAACAACTTTGCCGACCGTAAAATATTTCACCGGCACGAGCTTGATGAAATCAGCTCATCGCCGATGATGCTGAAAAGAGTTTGCCGCCATGCGATTTTGGCGAACTCCAGCGCCTTGGCGCTTGCTGGCATAACTAAAGACAGTCCGGACCCGGAAGGCGGCGTGATTGTCCGTGATGCAGACGGAGAACCGACTGGCTACTTGTTGGACGCAGCACAGGACATGGTTGCGAACCAGGTTCCGGAAGTCAGTGTCGAGTACTTGACGCGCGCCCTGCAAAAATCCGTCGATGATTTGCTGTCGCTTGGCTTGACCGGGGCACATACTGAGGACATGGGATACTACGGACATTATTCACGTCCATTGCAGGCTTTCAAAAATGTCATTGGCAAACAGGTGAAATTCCGTGCGCATTTGCTCAGAGCACACGTGGCATTTGAGGAGATGATGGAAAATGCTTCTTATGCAGAACCGTTTGTCGATCCAGGTCCGATGAAAATTTTCGCGGATGGTTCGATTGGCGGCCGTACGGCATTGTTGAGCAAACCATACAACGACGATCCTTCTACAATCGGTGTTGCTATCCAATCTGACGAGGAGTTCAAACGCCTTGTTTCCATCTCCCGCAAGCACGGGGAGGCTGTAGCGATTCATGTGATCGGCGATCTTGGATTGGAAATGGCATTGGATGCCATTGAAGCGCATCCGGTGCCTGCAGGTAAGCGTGACCGTCTGATACACGCAATGGTGGTCCGTGAAGATTTGGTAGAGCGGATGCAACAAATTGATGTGGCGCTGGATCTTCAGCCGAGCTTCGTAACTTCCGACTTCCCGTGGGTTGTGGAACGTCTCGGAGAAAGCCGTTTGGAGTGGGCATATACTTGGAAAAAATTGTTGAATCATGGTCTGATTTGCGCTGGAGGGTCAGATGCACCGATTGAAGAGGTGGATCCATGCCTCGGCATTTACGCTGCGGTCACTCGCAGAAAGCCTTATGACACGCATGAAGGCTATCAGCCAGAAGAAAAATTATCCCGTTTTGAAGCCATTCAGTTGTATACAAGCGGCAGTGCTGCAGCTATCGGCAAAGAAGCTGTCCGTGGCGTGATCCGTGAAGGTTTTGACGCTGATTTCACCATATTCGACCGTGACTTGTTCGCTGGAAATGAAGAACAGATTTTGGAAGCGAAAGCCGTCATGACAGTAGTGGCAGGAGAAATCATGTATCAAAGAGGTGAAGAGGCTTAATGGCTAAAGAAGCTTACATCATCACCGGGGCATCCAAAGGGATTGGCTTGGAATGGAGCCGCCAGCTCAGCAACGCGGGGCATATGGTCATTGGAATTGCACGCACCGAGCCGGAAAATTGGCCAGGTGAGCACTTTCTGCCTTTCGATCTGACACGGCTTGAAGCGATTGCGGACATCATCTCACAGGCTTTGGAGCTGGTCTCCAAAGAAACTGAGACGATTGTTTTAGTGAATAACGCTGGAACCATTGAACCGATCGGACTAGCCAATACAAATAATGCGGCAAAAGTAAGCCAAAGCATTGTCCTCAACTTGACGGCGCCGATGCTGCTGTGCGGTGCATTTATCAGCCAGCTGGAAAATAGTCCGGCAGATAAAAAAATTGTCAATATTTCATCGGGAGCCGGTCGCAAAGTATATGAAGGCTGGAGTGCTTATTGTGCCGGAAAAGCGGGTCTTGATCATTACAGCTCTTGCCTGGATGCGGAAAACAAGAGTGTCAAAGTGGTCTCTGTAGCACCAGGCATTATTGATACGGGGATGCAGGAAAAAATTCGCAAAAGTGAAGCAGCAGATTTTCCATTGATTGAAAAGTTCTTGGATTACAAGGAAAGCGGCTTGCTCAGCAGCCCGGAAGAAACAGCACGATTGCTGATGGAAATGACACAAAGACCGGACTTTGAGAGTTTGCCGACCATTTTGGACATTCGGAATTTACCGCAAGCAGAAAAGGGGAGTATAGAGTGAGCAAGACACCTGAAAATATTTTAGCGAAGCTATCCGATGCCAACCAGGCTGGAATTGATATGAAAAGCCCGAAAGCCGTCGTTACTTTTTTGTTGTCCCAAGGTGAGAAAGATTCCATCCTTTTCTTCTACAAATCAGGCAGCGTTGAGTTTGATTTTGATAAATTTAATGGAGCTGTAGCAGAAATGAAAGAAAAGAAAAATTAGTTTTCTTCTTATATAAATGAATTCAAAATGAAGTGAACGTCCGCAAAATGTTTTATACATTTTCGGGCGTTTTTGTTGTTCTGGAATTATAAGTTTTTCTTATAGGACCGAAGTTAACTAAATATCATATTTTTCAAAAGCATGTTTGTGAGCAGAATTTTATAATTTGCAAACGTTTACTTTATTCGTCAAGTTCTGTCGATTTATAATTTTAAACGATGTATAATAATGCTGAATTTTTTATATGAAATCAGCTGTAATTATCTGACTAGGGGTTAAGCCATCTTGGTGATTCCGTTCTTGATTGGTCTTGTATGTAGAGTGAAGGGGACTATCGACTCCTGGGACGGAGGGGGGTCAATCTTTTTGAAGGTGGGATGTACATAATACCAAAAGATGGGAAGCAAAAGCCTTATGCAGAGAGAGAATGCCATATTATTGTGGTGGAGCCTGAAGGATTAGTAAACCATGGGGTAAGAACGGGGAATTGACGGCTGAAAATGATGCATGGATTTATATTCATTGACAGAATTTATTTTAGAATATGAACCGAATACCAAATGATGACATAAACTAGAACCCGACTTGCAGACACTTATGAGTGGTACGTTCGGAATTTTTCCTATTCTGCCATCCGCTATACAAACAGCTGAACAGCAAGAAAAACTTTTAGAAAATTTCATTCTGATCCATATTCACTTTTAATGTCTCCGACCAATTCTTCAATCAAATCCTCAAGTGTGACTAATCCTGAAGTGCCGCCAAATTCATCCAGAACAATGGCTAAATGAATATTATTTTTTTGCATTTCGACAAAAATATCGTCAATCTTTCTTTTTTCAAAGACAAAATGCGGCTTTCGTATAATTTTTTGAATATCAAATTTGTCTGGAGTGGGTTTTTCCCTATACCGAAAAAGGTCTTTTATATTCAATGTGCCGACAATATGATCGGTATCTCGCTCGTATACAGGGAATTTTGTGAACGGACACTCTTTCACAATGTTTATGACGTTTTCAAAACTTTGTACAGTAGAAATAGCTGTCATTTCTGTCCGGTGAACCATGATGTCTTCGACTTTCTTATCGTTGAATTCAAAAACCCTTGTAATAATAAATTGTTCCATTTCTTCAATTGTCCCTTTTTCTTTGCCTGCATCCAGCATTAATCTAATTTCTTCCTCAATTTCTCCAGGATCTTCGTATGACGGATCGATGCCAAATATGCGGATAACTGTGTTTGTTGACCAAGAAAGGAACTTTACAAATGGATTTGTAAGTTTTGCCAAAAAACGCAAAGGATTAATAATGAGAAAAGAAATTGATTCCGCTTTTTGGAGAGCCAGGCGTTTTGGGACAAGTTCTCCAAACACAAGTGTGAAGTAAGAGAGGATAATGGTGACAATAATTAATGATGTTACTTGAGCCGCTTGAGCAGACACAGGAATTTCGGTTTGCTGGACATATAAAGACAGTTCGTCAGCAAAACTGTCTGCTGCAAAAGCACTGGCAAGGAAACCAGCAAGTGTGACGCCGATTTGGATGGTGGCTAAAAATTTACTGGGTTCTGATAACATATGATTTATTTCTTGGGCCTTCTTGTGGCCATCTTCCGCCATTTTCCTTATCTTGTGATCATTTAAAGAAATAAGGGCAATTTCAGAAGCGGCAAAGAAGGCGTTGAACATTAGCAGAAAAGTCAATATCCCCAATTCTAATCCCATCAATCATGCACCTCCGACTCATTTTATCAATCCATTAAATGTTAATAGAAATAAATATAATAAGTAAGCAAAGAAAAAATGCATTTAGTGCAGAAAGTTCATCAGCAATGCTTTGGTTTATATAAAGTTTAGTTCAAAATGAGTCAAATAAATTTTTTATATTTAGTTCAACGTACATAGTTTCCGGTGCTTTGTAAAGGGATTTTGCAAGTTAATGCATCCTGACAACAGAAAAACTATGCCATGCATTTCAATCAAGAAAGCGCGCATAGTTTTAAATTTATAGTTGAGCAGCCTTTGTATTTAATCGGAGACCGGCCACTAGAGACCACGTTCCTTACCGGGCCTGCCTTTTAAATACGTTCACTGCAATAAAATAAGCAAAAACCATGATGGCTATGCACCAGGCAAGCGCCACCCAAATATCGTTGCCGACAGTTTCATCGTACAACAAAACACGAATCGAATTTACAATGGAAGTCACCGGCTGGTTATCAGCGAATATCCGAACTGCCGTAGGCATCGTTTCAGTGGGAACAAAAGCAGAGCTGACAAACGGCAGGAAAATCAAAGGGTAGGAATAGGCTGTCGCACCTTCCATAGAGCTAGCTGTCAATCCAGGAATAATCGCAACCCATGTCACCGCCAGCATGAACAACCCCAGTATACCGGCAACTGCGAGCCATTCCAAGATGCCGGCGTTGGAACGGAATCCCATTAAGAGCGCGGCTAAAATTACCACCGCAACAGCAATCGAGTTGGAAACAAGGGAAGTCAGCACGTGTGCCCATAATATAGCAGAACGTTTGATGGGCATTGTGAGGAAACGTGCCATCAAGCCGCCTTTAACATCATTGAATAGCCGTAAGGAAGTATAGGCAACTCCTGATGCAATCGTAATCAGCAAAATTCCTGGCAATAAATAATTGACGTAACTGGAAGAACCGGTTTCTATCGCACCTCCGAACACATACACAAACAGCAGGAGCATCATTATCGGTGTAATTGCCACAGTAATAATCGTGTCAGGGCTGCGGGTGATGTTGCGCATTAAACGGCCCAGCAAGACTCCCGTAGTGCTTGTCATTTACAACTCCTCCTTTTTTCTAATGATGGCGAGAAAGATTTCCTCCAATGTCGGCTGTTTTTCGACAAATTCAACTTTTGCAGGAGGGAACATCTTTTTAAGTTCTGTAAGTGTACCAGTCGTGATAATTTTTCCGTCATGCAAGATGGCAATGCGGTCAGCCAATTGTTCAGCTTCTTCAAGATGCTGAGTCGTCAGCAAAATAGTCGCACCACCGCCAGCAAGTTCCTTAATGGTTCGCCAAACTTCGAGCCGTGATTCGGGATCTAGCCCTGTTGTTGGCTCATCAAGAAAAATGACTGCTGGTGAGCCAATCAAACTCATCGCAATATCGAGACGGCGCTTCATGCCGCCTGAGTATTTTTCTGCACGGCGGTTTGCAGCATCAGCTAAGCTGAACTTGGCAAGCAGCTTATCGGCAGTTTGAGCTGGATTGGAAATTCTTCGCAACTTGGCAATCATAATTAGGTTTTCCCGTCCGGTGAGTATGCCGTCAATAGCTGAGAATTGTCCCGTCAAACTGATGTTTTGACGAACTTGATCTGGTTGGAGCAGGACATCAAAAGAGCATACTTCTATTTTCCCGCCATCGGGCTTCATCAAAGTTGAAAGGATGTTGACAATCGTAGTTTTGCCAGATCCATTAGAGCCTAACAGCGCAAAAATTTCACCGTTTTGCACATCAAAATCCACATCCACTAGGACCCTGTTGGTTTTAAAGGATTTTTTTAAACCCTCTACACCAATTGCGATCTTTTTCATAAAAAATCGTTCTCCTTTCCGAGTTTCTTTAACATGTCCCGGTTAATTTTTTGGCGATAGGCATCGGTCCACTTTTGTGTATCGCTTAAAAAATCGTCGCAAAACCCAGCAACATCTTCCCCCGTTACATCGAGAACGTGCACGCCTTCCGAAGAGCTCGCTTCGAACAATTCAATTAGTTCGTGCTGAGCCCTTAACATATCAGAGCCGTCGCCTCCAGCGAAACTCCACATGTACGCATGGAGTTTCTTAAATACAAACCGATAGTCTTCCGGCAGTGCTTCGGCTCTGGCCATTTGTTCTCTGTACTCTTTTTTGTCCCCAATCATTTTTTTGATAAAATCCAGCATCGTTATTCCTCCTTTATATTAAACTTTTCCAGAATCTCTTTGTTCATTCGGTTTCGGGAGCTTTCAGCGCCCGAGTTCGATGCGCGCATAAATTCATCACTAAACTTACCTACGTCATTGCCTATAACTTCGAGGACGTTTCTGCCTTCAGAGGCACTTGTTTCAAAAAAGTCCGCTAAGTCCGTAAACATGGCCAAGTCGGTAAATATCGTCATATCACCATCAGGGGGGCCGACGCTAAACATGTAATGCTGAATTTTATGAAATGCAAATCGATAACCCTTCGGCAGGGAATCAACTCTCTTCATCAGTTTTTTGTAGGCGCGTTTATCTTCTAAATCGCCAATAAGTAATTTAATAATAGAGTCCAACATGATCAATCTTCCTCCTTTAGTTGATTAATTTTAGACGAAACAAACTCCCATTTCCCCCAAAAATTTTTGAGGTGCTGTTGGCCAGCTGCATTGAGTGTGTAAAATTTTCTTGGCGGTCCTTTAGTGGATGCTTTTTTGTTTGTATTCACGAAATTGTTTTTCTCAAGCCGCATGGTAATTGTATAAATGGTTCCTTCGACCACATCAGTGAAGCCAAGTTCCCGCAATTTTTGTGTGATTTCATAACCGTAAGTTTCTCCTCGGCTGATGATTTCAAGTACACAACCTTCAAGTACTCCTTTGAGCATTTCTGTATTGTTTTCCAATTTTCTCACCTCAATTAAGTATTGGTATTCTATTTTTCTGTCTAATAAGTATTACTTACTACTGCTATATAGTATAACTAAGTAGTGTCGGATGTCAAGAAACTTAAACTTAGTATTGGACAATTTTCTAGCTCTCCCTTTTTCAAAACTGCAGGAAAGCAATAAAAGATAGGAAGAGAAAAGCTGTTTAATAGCATTTTCTCTTCCTATCTTATCGAGTTGACATTAGTAGCTGCTTTCTGAAAACCTTGCAGCAAGTACACAAAAAGATGTTTACATTTACAGTTTGCTAAAGTTTATGGGTAGTAGACAACACCATGAATATAATCAAAAGCGCCATCAATTATTCGGTTGCTGAGTTCTCTATTTTAATGCTCAGTTGCTGGAGAACATGGAGCAGGTGTCAAGAATTTCACAAAACTGCCATTGCCTCCTAAGGTTATATTGGATAAGAGAATGTGGCAAATAACTTCATTTTTTAAAGCGACCAGTGGTAGTTTAGAAACAAATTCTGCCGACTTCCGAATCTGATTATTCAGCTGCTGTGTAAAATGCTAATTAGCTTGAACCACTGGGCATAATGCACAGTCTAAATGAAAAACGGGCAATCAATCCTCAAAGTCGGATTGATTGCCCGTTAGTTTTTACAATGCTACCCAGCCACTTTTGATGGCTTTTAAAACGATTTGAGTCGGATCTGCCAATTTTAGTTTAGCCAGCATTTTGGACCAATGATTTTTAACGGTTTTTTCACTGATGCGAAGAACTTCATCTATAGATTTATTGCTTTGCCCCTCAGTAAATAAGCGAATAGTTTCCATTTATCTTTTAGTAAGGAGCTCGGGGCATGGATCTGCAATCTGAATCGAAAAATGTTTGTTGTCCTATATCTTTCCGTGCAACTGTTTAATTTCTTTTACTAAAAACTGAGCAGGCTAAGGATCTATATAGTAGGGGTCTCGTGAAACGATGCGCAAGCCTTCGATTGCCGTTCTAATTTAGGCTCCTTTTGAAAAGTATTCTACAGCCCCGTACTTTAGAGTTTCGACAACATGTTCTTTTCCTTTAATATCGAATAATTGAAAACTCATTCCCTTAATCGTTTAAAACTTACTTTAGACCTTTGCCAAAAAGACGGTTTGTATCTGCCAATCCCATGGGAAAGATACCATCAGTGTATGGGGATAGCATTGTAGAACCCCTTTTCGTCATGTAGTAAATTTAACGTTTGTTTTGCAGTCTTGTGAGTGGCCAATACATTACAGGCTCAGTAAGCGATAGGTTCCTCTTCCAGCTTCTTTTGCTTCATACATGGCAAGATCTGCACTTTTTAAAACAGATGATACGGTCGCCTCAGTAAGGGGTATCAGTGTAATTCCCATGCTGGCAGTAACTTCCGGTGGGCCATTGTGGATTGTCCACGGAGCTTTCATGGCCAATTGAATTTTTTGTGCGATTTGTTCCGCCCCTTCGCGCGTAGTTACACTCGGCAATAGCAGCACAAATTCATCTCCGCCGAGGCGAGCCGCCAGATCGTGCTCTTCTAAAGGATGGCTGATGCGCCGTCCAAACTCCTCGATGACCGCATCGCCCACTTCATGGCCCAATTGGTCATTGATTCTCTTGAAATGGTCGATATCCAGCAAAATTACCGCCAAAATTTCATTATTATCTTGACCGGAAGCGATTTCTTCAGACAATCGTTGTTTGAAAAACCGCCGATTCGGCAACCCCGTCAACGAATCGTGGTACGCGTAGTAATGAAGTTTGGCTTCGTGTTCTTTTTGCAGCGTGATGTCACGTGTAATTGTCAGCATATGAATAAACTGGTCTTGTTCGTTGAAAATCGGGGTTCCTTGCAATTCAGACCAATGCCAGCCAGTGGTTTTATGCTTCATCCGGATTTCAATTACATAGTTTTTTGCTTCTTTAACCGCTTGCTTGTAGATGTTTTTTACGAGCGATATATCTTCCGGATGGACGTTATGAAAAGGCGGTTTTTCCATATATTCTTCCGGAATAAACCCGTACACCCGTTCAATAGAAGGGGAGACATACAAAATTTCGCCTTTGTAGTTCATCAACACGATGACGTCATGGGCATTTTCCGCAATAATCCGGAAGCGGTTTTCGCTTTCGGCATATTGATTGATTAGGTGGTCGATTTCCCTCATGTCCCGCAGGACCGCATAGATCCCAACAATTTCGCTTTCCTCTTCAATTGGTGCAAATTGAATGGAGACACCGATCAAATGTCCGGATTTGTCACGGAACTTTGTACGGAAATCTTGAATTACTCCAATTAATGTCTGCTTATAATGAATATCGAGCAATTTGGAATCTTTTCCGTAGATAAATTTACTGAATTCAACACCTGTAATTTCAGATGGTGTAAAGCCTGTTAACTGCTCTACCGCTGAGTTCCCTGTCTGGATTCGTCCGGTCAAGTCTAGCGAGAGAATGGCATTCGCATTATTGTCATAAAGTGAGCGATAGCGGGAACGGCTTTCCTTTATCCGTTTCCAAGCTTCCTGGCTTTCCATTTTTGCAAGCCTCTCAGCAGTAGTGTCTTTGACCACCCCAATGATGTAAGAACAATTTCCATCTTCATTGAACAACGGAGTTAAGGTGGATTCCGAATAATAGGAATTGCCTGCCGGTGAAATATATGAATCGACATAAGTAACCGCTTCTTTGATAGACAGCACTTGTCCATAGTTCATTGTCAAAACATCAGCTAAATTGCCATCATGGACTTCTTGAAACGTTTTCCCAATAGCAGCCTCTGTTAAATTGGTTCGTTCGAATACGGCTTGGTTTAAGAACGCATATGTGAGGATTGAATTGGTTTCATTCTTGACAATGAATACCATATCTTTTATGGCCGCCATAAAAGCCTTATCGAAGGGAAGTTCGTTAGTTTTTTCCATGTGTGGATTTCCTTTCTCCATTGAATCCTAATCCCGCTGTTGGGGTATTCAGCTATTAGGTGAATTTTTTATCCGTTTCGTGTTAACTGAGTTTTTGAGTCAAATTGTAAATACTTGGCCTCGAAATCAGTTGGTTTCATCGGCTTATCATACAAGTATCCTTGAAAAACATCGCAGCCATTTTCCCTGAGAAATTCAACTTCCTCTATACGCTCAACACCTTCAGCTACAAGATCACATTCGATGCTTTTAGCCAAGTAAATTAAGGACTTTAATACGGCTTCTGATTTTCGATCCTGTCCAATTTTCTTGACAAAAGATCGATCAATTTTTATTTTGTTGATTGGAAAATTTGTTAAGTAGGAAATCATGGAAAATCCTGTGCCGAAATCGTCTACAGAAATGGAAATGCCTTTGGATTTACAGAGCAGCAGTGTTTCCAAAGTTTGTGGCGAGTATATTAGTTCTACTTGTTCAGTAATTTCAAGTTCTAGCAGATTGGGATTTATATTTCGCCTGTCCATAAGTTCAAAGAAGTTATCAAAAAAAACAGGGTCGCTGAGAAGGGAAGAGGTCATATTGATCGCAACACGCTGCTTCCAGTCGAATTTTTTCTGCCAGTCCTTGATCTGGATAAAGACTTCGTCAAGCAAATGCAAGGTTAAGGCATTTATTTGACCGGAAGCTTCTGCAATTTGGATAAACTCTACGGGTGAAATTTCTCCGATTTCCGGATGAAGCCACCGGGATAAAACTTCTGCTCCGACTACTTGGCCAGAACTGCCGTCTATTTGCGGCTGCAGGGTGTAATAATAACCAAGCTCCTTAAAGTTGCGTGACAAATCTCTTTCAATAATCAATTTGCGATTATAAGATACTTTCATCCATGGGCGGTAAAAAGAATAAAAAGAACCAGGAATGATTTTTGTTTCATGCATGGCAATTTCTGCACAGGAAAATAGATCATTCATGGTGCTGGCATCATAAGGAAAACAGGCAATTCCAATACTGATGCTGACATTCATCTTTTGGGAGCTGGTTAAAGAGATCGGTTGACAAAAAACTTCTTCCATCTGTTTTGCGAGATCTTCCAAACTTTCTTTTCGAACAGGCTGGCGCAGCACAATGAATTCATTGCCTTCCATTCTGCCAACATGGCAAGTTTCACTGGAAAATCCTTTTAGTTTATCTGCATAAACTTTCATGAGTGTTTCACTCGTATTGTAATGATCAAAGGCATGAATATAGTTGGATTTATCAATGGAAATGTGAAAAACGGAAAACTTTTTCTTTTTGCTGATCAATGATTCGGCCATCAACATCAAAGATCTTCGGTTAGGCAGTCCCGTAACATAATCATAGTAAGTAGATTCTGCTATCTGTACCTCTTTTATCTTTTGATCACTGACATCATGAAAATAAACGCTTAAGCTTCCGTTTGTTAGGGGACAAACTTTAACTTGAAACCACATGTCCAATGGCTCAAAATAGTCAATGAATTCCTGGACCACTTGATTTATTAAAGCTTTTTTACAATTGCTGTAAAAGTTTGCATTGGCTGCTTCTGAAAGCCAGTTTTTTTGTTTTCCAAGCATGACATTTTCCCGGCTGTTGCGAAGATACTTTTCTGCGATTTTGTTGAGGTAGATGATTTGCATATTGCTGTCCAACAAAATAAACCCTTCCGTCATACTTTCCAGTACAAGTTCAGCCGTAATCAGTTGAGAAGACTCGAGGCTGACCAGTTTAAAGGACAGCAGTGCGCTATTAGGATGGTTTGAAGAAGTCAGCAACTTTCGCACTTTTCCTTGCAGCCATTGGATTTTGCCGTCCTTCATCTTGAAGGGATACATAATTTGCTGTTCTTTCACCTGGTCATCTAATACTTGTTGCAGCAACTCAATTTCGTCGTCTTTGCCGCGCTTATTTAAGTGGTCAAAGAGATTTCCTCCGGGTTTCCACGACAAATGTTTTTTGTTTTGTGTCATACAAAAATTTATCCAAGCTTCATTCACATGCAACATGACTCCATTGCTGTCAATGGCAATTAAAAATTCGTCTTGACTGTCAATCAAACCTGGATTATCTAATTCTTTAAAATTCAATATTTCCCCTCCAAGCTTAAAAACGGCGACTCCAGTTCATATTTTGCTTAATAATGATTGAACTGATACTTCTACTCGTTTATTAGAATTAAAATGCTGCCACTAAAAAGTTTTGTGTAAGAAAATCCTTTTTGCTAATCGACATTGATGATATTTTAGTCACTTTTTCGAGAAAGTGCATTTTAGTACAGAATGGTGTTTAATAAATTGACCGATATTATTTATACATGTGTAAAAGCAGTCAATACAAATTCCGACAATATACATTCCTTTCCAGGAAAAACTAATGCAAGATCATACTTATCCGAACTCTCTCAATATTTCACAGCATCACTCAATGGGGTTTTCCCGCATAATTATTTGACTTGAATATTTCAGATATAGAGAGAGCTGCTATTTTTTTAAGTTGAGCATGTTTTAATTCACTCCTTTATTTTTAAATAAATAGCTGCCAATTAGATTCAAAGATAAATGTCAAAAATAATAGAAAAATAACCAAAAGGTTTGTTATACCTTTATACTATAGTAAAAAAATAGTAAAAAGAGCCTAAAACACAAAATACTTTAAATAAACCAATATATTTACTTTTTATAATATAATTTAGAATTAATTTACTATCAAGTCCTATATTTTGTGTAACTGCATTTGTTTCTAATACATGTAATTTAATTTTTGTTTTGTCTAATATCTGTAGGAAGATTTCGTGATATTTAATTGGAGTTTGCTAGTATGTTTTGAAGTAAGAGGCAAAATTCCATTCTCACCGGCCTTTGTATGGGCCGTCAAAACATGTCAACCGGCCCTCGTATCATATATAGGAAGATAACTGTGCAATAAAAAACGGCAGAAAGGAGCATCAGGGGAAAAAGTGCTTAATGCCGCTTCTGAATATTAAAACTATGAACAGATTCATGCTAAGCCGTTTCTTACTATCTATTAAAAATTTCAAAACAGCTGTATGTGTTAAAGTGAAAATAAGAAAGCGGTTTGCCCTGCATACAAAGGATATTTGCGGCGCAGCGATCGCCAAAAAATTATTTATTGGCAGCTAAGAAGTTGGCAATGGGAAGAGAAGAAAGTGTTTCAGCATGTGAAGGAAGAAGAGCCGTCCCCAGGTAATGGCTATTTGGAAAGGTTGTGAAAGTGTGAAAAAGTTTTATGTGGCTTCAAGTTTTAGGAATATTGAATCGGTTGTGTATGTTACCAATCAGTTAACCGCAAAAGGATATCTCCATACATATGATTGGACACAAAATACCGGTTCAGGAAAAAATCAGAAATTGACACTGGATGACTTGATGAACATCGGACAACACGAGAAGAATGCCGTGAAGGAGTCGGATTTTGTTGTGATTTTGTTGCCGGGAGGAAATGGCACACACATCGAATTTGGCATGGCGTTAGGACTGGGCAAAAAGATTTTTCTCTATTCGCAGGATGGTGCGATTAACAATCCAGAAGCAACCAGCACTTTTTACCACTTGCCGGAAGTTCAAAAATGTTACGGCACTCTGGATGAGTTGCTTGAAAAAATCGCGGCTGGTGCAGCGGGGTAGTTTAAATAGCGGAAGTATGGCTAACCGAAAAGTATTGATGCGGTTTAATGCAAGATTCTTTGATTTTGATATGAATGACCCACGAAAAAAGGCAAATGCGCAAGCCTGCGCATTTGCCTTTCTTGTAGTAAATGTGTGAGAAAATTGTTGAAAAGACAGTCAAGATTCAACCTGGTGTTTTAGCAGGGTGGCAATTGTTATTTTTGAAGATTATAGCCAATTTTGTTCAGGGCCGATTCAATATCTGTAACATACTCAGTGTTAAGATCCATCAAATGCTCGCGAACTTCCTCCATTTTAACGAGCCAAGGCGGCAATCCGGTCATCATGACCTGAATGCCCATAATATTCAGGCCCAATACCAAGTTTTTCAAGACATCCGGAAAGCGGTTTTCCAAAAGGACAAGCTGTGACAAATCAATGATAAAAGAATAGACACTTTTTACAGCTGCATACTGCAAAGTATCTTCCATAATTTTTTTGGAACGTTCCTCGTTGATGTTGCCTTGCAAAGACAGAATGGCGAGTCCTTTTTTGATAGGAATGATTGGCACATTCACCAACTCGATATCCGCCATAGTGTTATCCAAATGAATAATATAGGATAGCACTTCGGCCATTTGCTTCAGAAAATGAATGTTCTTTTCGGTAAACTGCTTTTCTTCTTTATCCATTACACACAATGTCCCAAATACAGTCCCGTAGAAGTCGCGAAGCGTCACTCCGAGAAACCCCTTAACCTCCAGCTGTTCAGTTACTTCGAGTCCTTTTGTTAAATTGAAAGAACCCAAATTGTTGGTGTGCATCGATTCATTTTCGCTCTGAAGAATCAATCGGCAGTAAGTTCCATCGTAATCCACTTCATATCCTTCAGGAATAATATAATGATCTTTATTGAACGAACTGATTACTTTCATCGCTTTTGGTTCTCTTTGTGTCACATACGCTGTATTTACACCCAGTTCTTCGCTGATCACCTGAAACAGTTTATAAGAAACTGCTTTTAATGAATCGTGAGTGGATCTTCGCATTTTTTCTTGCATTTTGCTTCCTCCTCAATGGCTGCCAGCAGAGAGCTGTGCTATACTTTTTTTCCTTCCAAAGGAGGCGAGTAGTTTACCCTCAGCCAACACTTTAAATCTAAATGAATATTGCAATCTATAACCCGATTTTTCTAGCTTTTCAATCATCCTTAAGCTATTAGTTCAATTTTCGAAATATCTCTAGTTATAACCTATTATTATATAGGGTTTTGTGATAAATGTTAAGTATTTCAAATTTGACAGAGAAAAACTCAAAAGATAATCCCTCTGAAACAGCAATTCCTTGCATTTGAGCTTGGACTAAAGAATAGATCAAACATAGTAGATACTGACTTTCTAGAAAATGGGATTGCTGCATACATACCTTAGAAAAGCCAATTGGTACGAACGCAATTAGTGTATTCTAAAGCTCATTTTATGTCTGTTTTTAGTGATAAACTTAAGTTAAAAGTTTGATGTTTGAAAAGTTATGGGCAAAAAATACGAAAGCTATCGAAATTTATAATAATGGATTAATAAAACAGGAAGGAAAGGTGCAAAAAAATGATGGGAAAGAAACTACCTGCAATCGATGCAGCGAAAAGTTTTATTCAAAAAAACTTTCCAGATTGTGATGGAGCTATATTGGCCGGAAGTGTCATTCGGGGAGAGGAAACTGAAACGTCTGATCTCGACATTGTGATATTCGATGGGAAGTTATTCGCTCCTTATAGAGAATCTTTTATTGATTTCGGTTGGCCAATCGAAGTATTCGTCCATAATTGGAGCAGTTACAAAGCTTATTTTTTTAACGACTGTGAAAGAGCCAGGCCATCACTGCCCAGAATGGTGGCTGAAGGCATTATTTTAAGAGGCGAGGCAACAATTGCTTCTATAAGAAATGAAGCGGAAGAGTTGTTAGCCAGAGGACCTAAAGAATGGACGAACGAAACAATCTCGTTAAAACGATATTTTCTTACAGATACGCTAGATGACTTTATTGGATGCACTAATCGAGCGGAAGCAATTTTTGTAGCAGGATCCTTGGCTGAAGCAACAGGTGAATTTGTGTTACGAACAAACAATAGCTGGATTGGCAGTTCTAAATGGATCCTGCGTGCATTAAAGAAATATGATATGGAATTGGCTAACCATTTTGTTGATGCGTTTGATACGTTCTATAAAACTGGAGATAAAAATAAAGTAATTCAATTAGTAGATGAAGTATTACAGCCGCATGGCGGAAGACTGTTTGAAGGATTTTCTATTGGAAAGCCCATGTTATAAAGGGATGTCCCAACAAATTGATTTGGAGAAGAATCCTTCCATCAAACTCTGAGTGTAAGCATATTACTGATTAATTGACTTAGAAGTCAACATGCTAATAATGCCAATAGCAAATGCTAATGAGTGGGTCAATATAAAAGTATAGGCATTAAAATAAATACTATTTGTGTATTGATTCAACCAACCGTATCGAAAAATTCGAGAGTCTGGATTAGAAGGTGTCCCGCCCAATGCAACAATCAAATCACTTCTGTAATTTATGATTAAAAATACCATGAATCCGCCTAATAAAAGAGAAAAAGATATTACCAGTATGCTTATCATCTTATTTTGCTCTTTGGAAATTAGTTCTCTTGTTCTTTTAAATGTGTAAAGATAACTTCCAATAAAAATAGGTGATAAGCATATTATAACTAGGAGTCCCAAATTTCCATTACCAGAAGTTACACTAGGCTGAATCGTAAATACATTCTCTATCAGAATGAACCCTGAAAAAGAGAGAAAAACAAGAATTCCTCCAAGAATATCTTTCATAATAAACACTCCGCTCTTGTTGAACTGTGGCGCAGGCAATCGATATTGAACCGGTTAAACTAACTGCTCCATTATTTCAATTGCCAGCCCTGAAATTCTGTGTCCTTGAAATTACAGACAGGTATTATGAACAGTTTATTGTTTGATCGTATCTTCGTATTATTAATAATATCTTTTTTAGTCTATTTTTTGTAAAAAACTGGATATACATTCTAAATATCATTGAATATACTGAAAGTATCTTATCATAAAACTGTGAACATCCCATACGAGGTGGTAGATTGATGAAAGACTTCGAATATCAAAAATTTTATGAAGCCATTGGAAAAGTAAACGGTTGGAATTTTAGTCATTTACGAGTCTCAGCTGATCAAGCGGATTGGGATTTTAATAATGAGGTAATTAACCGGTGCAACAAAAGGGATTCTCTATTGGATATTGGAACAGGCGGAGGAGAAAATCTTTTGGAAATTGCTCATTCAGTAGAGAGGGCAATCGGAATTGATTTATCAGGGGCAATGATTGAGTCAGCAAAAGATAACTTGAAAAGGTCTAGACAAGATAATGTAAGGTTTATTCAAATGTTCTCCAAAGATTTACGGTTTCCTGAAGACTCTTTTAACATCGTTACTAGCCGACACGCACCATTTGATTCTTTTGAAGTGGCTAAGGTGCTGAAAAAAGGTGGGGTTTTCTTAACTCAGCAAGTGAGCGAAGGCGATAAACAGAATATCAAAAACATATTCGGCCGTGGCCAATCTTTTACTGAGACCGATGGAACGTTAAAAGAAAAGTACCGGACGGATTTAAAAGATGCCGGCTTTTCCAAAGTCCAGAGCTATGATTCCAACGTTCTGGAGTATTATGAAAGACCAGAAGATCTCCTGTTCCTGCTTCGACATACTCCAATTATTCCTAATTTCGGTCAGGATAAAAAGGATTTAGAGTTTTGGGATGCTGTTGTTGAAAACAACCAAACTGCAAGAGGCATTTGTACAAACTCGAAACGCTTTTTGATTGTGGCTGTTAAATAGTCTGCGGGTAGAAGCTTTATTTGATTTTAGTAAATAAAAAAATCTGGTATGTGTTTAAAATGAGATCAATCAATCATTTAGGTAAGTTCGTGAATATGTAAATTGGAGGATTTTATGAAACATGAGATGGGTTTGTACAGCGAATACTTTGAATTAATAAAGGCTGGTAAGAAAAAAGTTGAAGTAAGGCTAAACGACGAAAAGAGAAGAAATATAAAAGTCGGAGAAATCATTAAGTTTAGTAAACTTCCCGAACGAAACGAAGTGATTCAGGTGGAAGTTACAAGGCTAACAGTATATTCTCATTTCCAATCGATGTATGAACATATATCATTTACAGATTTGGGCTGTGCAGGTTGGAAAATGGAAGCAATGATAAAAGAAACTTACGATGTCTACTCACAGGAACAAGAAAAAGAATATGGTGCTTTGGCTATTCGAATTAAGCTGCTCCATTAATATTTAATTTGCTATATGACTTGAAGGAGAAGCAGGTGTGTGGATTATTAACAGACCAAATGCATTAGTTCAACTTATGGAGCAGAAGGAGACAAGTTAAATGACTAGGTTGCATGTGAAATGGGGAGAAGCGAACGTTAAATTGACATGGCTAGCAAATGGCGGAATGCCTGATGTTAGGCTGGTGACCAGTGTGCATAGCTTTTGTTTCTATAAAGATCAGCTGCTCTTGGTAAATTTAAAGCATCGAGGTTGGGATTTTCCGGGAGGGCATATCGAAGAGAATGAAAGCCCGGAAGAAAGTTTACATAGGGAAGCGATGGAGGAAGGATACGTGTCTGGAAATTGTCAGCATATAGGATGTATTATGGTTGACCAGACTGAAAATTTAATATGGAATGAAAATGGAAAATATCCATTGATCGGGTATCAAGCATTTTACAAAATGGATATAGAGAAATTCCATGCCTTTAAAGCAGAACATGAATCGTCGCAAAGAATTATGGTGCCACTGAATAGAGCTGGAAGTTACCATCATGATTGGAATAAGATTTATGAAGAGATTTTGGCCGAAGCTATTCGTTTAAAGTGAGCCTTTACTAGTGATGGCTAAAATGGAGGTGAATGGCAGGTGCTGAGGAGCGAAAACGACATTATAGAACTCATCCAACAAGACGAAGGGATGATGGAATTGCTTGAAGCGGTAAAGTTATTGGACCTGCCTGACTGGTGGATTTGTGCAGGGTTTGTCCGGTCTAAGATTTGGGATACGCTTCATGATTTTACACATAGAACGAGACTGCAAGATATTGACGTCATTTACTTTAACCCAGACAATATGCTTGAAGAAGAAGAGAAAAGATTTGAAGAAATGCTAAATAACCTAACTTCCGGTATTCCCTGGTCGGTGAAGAATCAAGCAAGAATGCATTTGAGGAACCATGTAGCCCCATATACTTCATCGGTTGATGCAATGACCAAATTTCCGGAAACGGCCACAGCACTGGGTGTGAAATTAGATCAGCAGCATAAACTGGTTTTATCTGCTCCTCATGGAATCGAAGATCTGATCGGTTTGGAAGTAAGGCCAACGCCCTTTTTTATGCTGACCCAAAACCGCATGCAAGCATACCACAAGCGAATAGAAAACAAAGAGTGGAAAGCGCATTGGCCAAAACTGACTATAACTCATCTTAAGGATATTTGAGAAACAATCAGAGATTTTTGAACGTAGTTTCTTCAAATCTGATTAGATTATTTGGTTTCTTAAATTTGATGGAAGGGTAGTAGAATTTATGTAGGTAAAAAGTATGGTGAATATAGAATCAGTATATTCTTCTGCTATCTTTATAAACAGAATGAAAGGAGAAAAGCTTATGAACTTATTAAATGAATCCAGCCCATTATTGGCCGGCTATTTGCCGTTTTTTCTCATTATTCCTTCGCTCTTATTATTGGCTTATGGCTTGGTAAAAAAATCGCATAATGTAATATTAATCAGTTACATAGTATTCTTTCCCATTTTTATGGCGCTCATCTTTATGGAAATGGATAGTTATTTATTGCCGCTGCTTTTTTTGCCGCCGCTCCAAGTATTTTATTACTTTAAGCTGAAAAACTCCCCAGCGTAGCGGGAATCCATAAAAGCTAAACAAGGAACGATACGGACTGGACACCTTTTTTTTCTTCGACCGTTTGGAGCATTCCTTGTATTCACTTCTGCTTGGAGTATAGAATGAACAAAGCTCTAGTCGATTAATGCAGATCAGAAAGAGTTCAAGGAGGAGTTAAGATTTTATTCGATTGGTTAAGCATATTGAGCAACATTTTTATAATTTTAAACCTAGTATTGGCGTTTTTCATTTTGTTTTTTGAACGCAAAACGGCATCTTCAGCGTGGGCTTGGATCTTAATCCTGTTTTTTGTCCCGATTGCTGGCTTTATCCTGTATTTATTATTTGGAAGGTCATTAAGGCAAAAGCGTTTGAATTGGCCGGTTGCCTATGAAAATAAAGATTTTCAGGGAAATATGGCTCGACAATTAGAAGACATGAAAACCGGCAGCTTTCAGCCAATTTCCAAGATTGCGAATGGCTGGCTGGATCTGATCCAAATGAATGTGGCAAGAACCGATGCACCACTGTCGACGGCTACTGACATAAAAATCTTTAACGATGGGACAAGAAAGTTTGATGCTTTGTTTGAAGACATTCGAAACGCAAAAGACCATGTGCACCTGCAGTATTTTATCCTGAATAATGATGGTCTTGGGCGCAGATTGGTTTCGCTGCTCACTGAGAAAGTGCAGCAAGGTGTAAAAGTAAACGTTCTGTATGATGATTTGGGATCCAGCAGTCTGCCAAAACGCTTTTTTGATGAATTTGAGGCATCCGGCGGAAAAACAGCGGCTTTTCTGCCAGCAATGTTTTCCCGTATAAATCCAAGGCTGAACCACCGAAACCACCGGAAACTGGTCGTTGTCGATGGTTCGATTGGCTATATTGGCGGGTTTAACGTGGGTGATGAATATGTGGGGGAAAAAAAGGAATTCGGCTATTGGCGTGATACGCATCTTCGGATAACAGGAGAAGCGGTCCATTCGCTCCAAAACCGCTTCTTCATCGACTGGAATCAGGCGGCTAAAAAAGATCCAATGGGATATGCAGAAAGTTATTTTCCGAGAGTTGACCATAAAGAAGGGATTGCAATGCAGATTGTCGCAAGCGGTCCTTTGGAAATCTATGAAGACATTAAGAACGGCTACTTGAAAATGATCCATCACGCCTGTGACTCTATTTACCTCCAAACTCCCTATTTTATTCCGGATAAGTCTATTATGGATGCGCTGCGGACAGCATCACTTGGAGGCGTAGATGTTCAAATCATGATCCCCCATTTGGCGGACCATATCTTCGTCCATTCAGCTACCCTGTCATATGTCCGCGAATTGCTGGAAGATGGCGTCAAAGTATATAGCTACAAAAATGGATTTCTGCATGCCAAAACACTGGTTGTGGACCGAAAAGCTTATTCTGTCGGGTCGGCCAATATGGATATCCGAAGCTTTGCATTGAATTTTGAGCTGAACGCTTTTGTCTACAATGCGCAGTCGGCATCGGAAATGGCGGATCTCTTTTACCAAGACAAAAAGCTATCCGTCCAATTGACAAAAGAGACTTTTGAAGAGCAGTCATGGATAGAAAAGGTGAAACAGGATGTTGCGAAGATGGTTTCTCCAATTTTGTAAGTTTTCGCTACACTCTATAAGATTCTAAAAAGAGGAAGATGCCATTATTTAGCATCTTCCTTTTTCATGCACCGTCTCTTGAAACAGATCCAATAGTGTAAACTAAAATAGCAGATAAAGTTTTTGAACGTCTTATTCACTTTGTTGATAGGAATAAACTATAGAGAGAATACGGAATATAAGTGGAGTTTTATGTAAGCCACTGTTCTTTGTAAGGGAGGGTGCAGCAAAAATGGATTTAAAACTCGCTATGCAGGAACTCGAAGGCTTGGGCAAGGAACGGACAAAAAAGATGTATATTTCAAATGGCGCGCATGAACCGTTATTCGGGGTGGGGACAGGGGCTATGAAGCCAGTTGCGAAGAACATTAAAATAGACCAGGAGTTGGCTGAAGCACTTTATGCCACAGGCAACTATGATGCGATGTACTTTGCAGGCATCATTGCAGATCCGAAGGCCATGACAGCATCCGATTTCGATCGCTGGGTGGATGCGGCGTACTTTTACATGTTGTCGGATTATGTGGTAGCGGTAACTTTATCGGAATCAGATATTGCGCAGGAAGTAGCAGACAACTGGATTGCGAGCGGCCAGGAGCTGAAGATGTCCGCCGGTTGGAGCTGTTATTGCTGGCTGTTGGGAAATCGTCCAGACACTGAGTTTTCGGAGGACAAAATTTCCTCAATGCTTGATACAGTGAAAAGGACAATTCACAATTCACCGGAACGAACAAAGTCTGCTATGAACAACTTTCTTTACACCGTAGGAATTTCTTTTGTGCCGCTCAGTGAAAAAGCGTTGGAAACATCCAAAGAAATTGGCACTGTAGAGATGAAGCGTGACAATAAAAAAAGCAGTTTTTTGAATGCCCATGAAAGCATTCAAAAAGAACTGGATAGGGGCAAGCTTGGTTTCAAACGGAAATACGTAAGGTGTTAATATATGAATGCAAAAAAGAGGGGGGATCTATATTAGTATCAACCTTGAAACATTGCATGTTGATGAAAATGGTCCAAGAAAATATTTAGTTTTCTATAAAAGAGTCAACCCGTGCTATAATTAAGAACTTAGGGCACTTGAGATTTTGCCTGAAATTGACCGGATGCCAAAAGCCTCCGCTTAGCAATAGAATATGGAGGTGTAACAATATGAACAAACGATGGACCTTTAAAGAAATTAGAGCATTTGTCGAGAAAAACTCAGACAGCAAATTGTTGTCGACGGAATACCACGGTTTCTCTCAAAAGCTGCTGTTTAAATGCGCATGCGGCAATAACTTCGAAAAAACATTTACAAAATTCAACACGAAAAACCAACGTAAATGTGACGTCTGCCAACCGCCCAAAGCACCCCGCGGGGAATAATAAATAAACAAACCACTGGTTTCTGTACAAAGAAATCAGTGGTTTTTATTATGGACATGTTGTTAAAAAGCTAAGCAGATAGAATCAATTTGAAATCAACGGCTTGACTACTTATTAGTTAAATGATATATTTTTCTTATTAGAGACAACAAGAATCTTTAATATCTTTGAACTAGAAAGGAGGGCATTATGAAATATTCAAATGCTACAAACTATGCTTTGCATACAATGGTGTATTTAATTTGGCTGCCAAAAGCCAGTACCGTTGGTGTTCAGGACTTGGCAGAATTCCAAAAGCTATCGCCGACCTATCTGTCAAAGATATTGACTAAGCTTACGAAGGCAGGTTTGATCGAATCGACGCCCGGCGCAAAAGGCGGCTATAAAATCTCTAAATCTCCAAAAGAAATTTCGTTTTTAGATGTCATCATTGCGATTGAAGGAGAAAGCAATTTGTTTAATTGCTCGATCCATCATAACGAAGGATGCCTGATCGAAAAAGTTATGCGTGAGTCTGAAGACAATATGAAAGAGGAGCTTAGCAACAGGCTGCTCATCGATATTGTGGAGAAGATGGAGCTGCAAAAGCAGGCCAAGGAAAGCAATTAAAACTTCATAGAAGGAAGATGATGGCATGATATTGGACTGTGCAGTAATTGGCGGAGGGCCAGCGGGATTAAATGCTTCGCTTGTTCTCGGGAGGGCAAGAAAGAAAACCGTCTTGTTTGACGACAATAAACCGCGCAATGCAGTGACTTCGGAAGCACATGGATTTATCACACGCGATGGCATAAATCCTCAGGAGTTAAAGCGAATCGCGCAAGAAGAGTTAGCCAACTATCCAGACGTTAAAATTGAAAGACAGCGAGTATTCCGTGTAAGTAAAGAACACGAGCTGTTCCGCATTGAGACAGAGAATGGCGAACTCTTCAAAGCAAAAAAGCTTATTTTAGCAACCGGCTTTAAAGAAGTTCTTCCGGACATCGACCGGCTAGAGGCGTTTTATGGAAGCAGCCTGTTCAGCTGTCCTTTTTGCGACGGCTGGGAACTCAGAGACCAACCGCTGGCTGTCATTGCAGAAATACCGGGTGCTTTTCATATGGCAAAAGTGGCTTCCAATTGGACAGATGACTTGGTTTTTTGTACGAACGGCAAGCAAATTCTTTCAGAGGATGAAAAGAAGATTTTGGAGATGAACGGGATCGGAGTGAATGAGAAAAAAATTCAGACACTGATTGGGAAAAACGGAGCTTTAGAAGGGATTGAGTTCGAAGACGGAGAAATTCTTTCGCGCACAGGCGGATTTGTTGCGTCTCAATGGGTACAGCCTTCTGCTATTGGTTCGCTGCTTGGCTGTAAGTTAAACGAGCGGGGCGGAATAGAAGCCGATCGTTTTCAACGGACCAATGTCACTGGCGTCTTTGCTTGTGGAGACACCTTAATGGGCGGACCGTCGCAGTTGATCATCGCAGCTGCAGAAGGCAGTATGGCTGGAATTGGCGTTAATGGAGAACTGCTTGAGGAAAGATTTTTGACGGTGAGCTAGTGCAAAAAACCTACAAATAACAGCAGAAGAGGAGAAATGCAATGACAGGTGAACGCAGCAAGTCCCATGCACGCCATCAACACGGAAAAGCATCTTACCTGGAGAGTGCCAAAAGAAGAGCGGAGTTTTCACCGGAAGAGCTGCTGGATAGAATTCCTTTAAAGAAAACCGATCACCTATTAGACTTTGGTGCAGGCACAGGCTATTTTACAATTCCCGCAGCGAAAAGGCTGGAGGGCCAAGTATATGCACTGGATATCGATCCAAGCATGCTGGAGATTATTGGTCAAAAAGCGCTGGACGGACAGCTCACCAATATCGTTCCAATCCAAGGAGGCAGCGCCGAACTTCCGTTAGCCGACAAATCCATTGATGCAGCAATCGCTTCACTGGTTTTACACGAAATCGATCCTTTGTCCGAAGTATTAATCGGAATTAGGAATGCCTTGAAAGTGAACGGCTATTTGATTGTGGTTGAGCTGGAACCCAAAGAAAATCCAATGCAGAAAGCACCGAGAATTTCACAAGCAGGAATGGAAAAAGAAATAACGGACGCGGGAATGCGCATAACCGAAAAGTTCTTTCCGACAGAATTTTTGTACGTATTGATTGCTCAAAAATAATTTTGATGAGGCAAACCTCTCTTTTTTTACAATAATTAGAGACAACAAGTGTCTTTAAAGGTTGTAATTAAGAACTCGGTTAATATAAGCTAAATTGAAAAATTCGCCTGCTGATTTACTCCATTTTTAATGGCTAATCAAAGCAATGGATAAAAGTTGGTTTCCTTAATTCCAATTAACTAATTCAATGCAGTTGAAGAAAGAGCGGATTTTATATCCGCTCTTTTTATTATTTATGAGAATCTACAAGCCAACTGGAAAAACAAATGATAAAATTTAAAAAGAGTAATGCATGAGAATGGCCTAAAGAATAATAGTTCAAAGTAATTTTGAAACCAATTGCAGAAACGGGAGATGCAGGATGAAGCTGAAAATTTGGGCAGCTGTACTGGTAATAGTTATTGGGATTATCAGCTTTTTGGTTTTGGGGAATGTTGTTTTTTGCGAAGAATGCGGTCAACAGGTGACGGAAATGCCGCAAGATGCAACAAATGCGGTTTATGACATAAAGTTCGAATTGAACGAGGCAGGAGAGTTTCAAGTGGCTGCTTCAGTTGACGTAACGAACAGCTCTTCGGATTCCTGGTCAGAAATCGGATTTTACTTAGTTCCGAACGCCATGAATTCGGTTGAAACTCCATTGTACGAAGATGAGGATCTGGAAATGGAAGTTTCTGCCGTATCTGTTGACGGGCAAGAAGCCGCTTACACCTTAGACAATAACGAACTGATGGTGGAGCTGGATACAAATTTGGAAACGGCATCGAAGGCGAAAGTTGCAATTGAGTATTCGATGGTTTTGCCGCAAAACGGCATGCGCTTGTCTCAAGTGGACGATAATTATTATTTAGCGCATTGGTACCCAATGCTCGGCCATTATCAAGATGATTGGGACATTGAGGACTATGATCCAATCGGCGAGTCCTATGATACGGATTATGGAGACTTTACCGTAACTTTCGATTTGCCCAAGGATTATTTGGTCGCAAGTTCAGCTGAAGATGGCCCAATTGAAGCAACATCGACCGGTACAGTCAATGGGGAAAACATCAAAGACTTTTATATGGCTATCATGAATCCCGATGAGTGGGAATTTGAAACAGTACAAGCCAATAGCACGGATCTTCGGGTATTTACGCCCCGATCAGCGAATATGCTGGAAGAGACTTCTGAACTGGCAGTAGATGCTTATGTCTATTTTGAAGAAAATATTGGCGATAACCCGTTTAGGGAGCTGGACATTATTGGAAACGATGGTTACATGGAGTATCCGAATATTATCGAAGTGGCTGCGGATGCAGCCTCCCAGGAATCCGTCCTGGTGCATGAAATTGCCCACCAATGGTTTTATTTCATCGTGACAAATGATCCCTTCAACGAAGCTTGGCTGGATGAAGGAGTGACGGAATTCAGCAGTTCGCTTTTCCTTAGTGACTATTACGATGATGAGGAATACGGATTTTGGGGTGCTTTAACGGCCGAAGAATACTATCCGCCAGAAACCTACGTAAACTTGCCGCTCGATCGATTTGAAGACGAGTCTTATTACTCCACCATTTACGGCAAGGTTCCGATGTTGCTGAAAGAGCATTTTGATCTTTTGGATGAAGACGGGGCGGAGCTCAAATTCCTTTCGGCTTACTACAAAGAATTTCAGTTCAAGCAGGTGGATACAGAGGAATTTAAAGTGTTTTTCGAAGACTATTTTGAAGGAGACCAAAGTGAATTTTTGGATAGTTGGTTAGAATAGGAGAATGTTGGAAAGAAGATCTCCCAAAAGGGGCTGACGTCCATTCCAGTGGACGCTTTCCGCGGGCTTGCACCGAACTAACTCGGCTAAACCGTCCAAGTGGATTTCGGCACTGCGCTACCTCGTAGAAGTCGCTGCTTCCATTCCCGTCAGCTCGTATAAAACCGGCAAAGAAAAGCAATCCTTTTCTTTGCCGGTTTTATATTTTGTAGTTATGAGACAGGGGTTTAAAGATCTGTCAGAACAAAAACTTTACTAATGCTGAACCTAAAGGTGAAACAGCTGTATAGTTGCCGGTATTTTTGCATCCGAGTACATCTAAGGTCTTAGTCCAAAACCATCCTTAGGCTGATTATTTATATGATATCCCTGATTACAATGGATTAAATGGGAAACTTAAATAACAATGAGGAGTGACGAGTATCAAATCAAACAAATTGCAGTCTTCCCGTAAGTTAGTTACATTATCGATTGTTTTACTGGCTGCAATTGTGACTGTGTCTGGATTTTTCTTGAATTCGCTTGATAGAAATCAACTGGTCCAAGATTTTTGGGTCGATATGTTTCAAAACGATTCCAAAGTGCAACAGGACATGAGCAGAGGAGAAGCCACCATTTCAGCAGAAGAATTTGCAAGTAACAATACGCTAATTGCTAAAAATGTGCTAGTTATTCCTTACTATATGCTAATCATTGCCGTAGTTCTTAGTTTGATTGGATTTCTTACTATTGGCGTGAATCCTGCAGTTGCGACTGTATTTTTGGCATTAGCCGGTATTTTTTCTCTTTTTACTATTTTTCCAGCAATTTTACTGTTCCGTGCTTCTGGTATGTTACTCGAAACTATTAAACTTGAGGGCATAACGTTTACTGAAAAAGCTTTATGACCCATAGATTTCTTGTGAATAAAACATATTTAGGAGCTGTCACAAGGAGATTTTTAAAAAATGGAGAATACAACCACATACAAACTAAAAAAGTGGAGAGGTTCTCTGTGAATAAAATACTTATGCTGGTATACGCAATTTGTGGAATCATAACTATTGGCGTTTTCTATAGTATGAATTTATTAACGCAGCCAGTGAATAATGATGATTATTGGGGAGGCAATGGCAATCCTGCATTGTTCATTCCTGTGCTAGCAATGCCGTTCATTTTATATTTTTTATATGGAACGGCGGAATTATCCATGCGGGCAAATGAAAGATGGCTTTTCCGCAAGGGGACTATTGCTGGAATCTTAATCAGCACAACTTATATTTTGGCGGCTTCATTTATCACGTATAATAAAGCATTCGAATTTCGCAAGTACATTGTTGATGAGAAAGGTGCTTCCAGCTATCCAGAGGAATTCGCTTTGTTCAACGTTTTTTCCACCCACATATTTTTTAACCCACTCACCTTTATTTTGGTAATGATGGTTTGTTTTTTTACAGGGGCAGTTTGGAGCTTAGCAAGAAATAGAAAAGAAAAAGTCCTGTGATCTATTAGATGGTTAGAGTTTAGGGCAGGCAGAACAATATAGCTGCGCTCATCAATAAGGGGACCTATTTACAGGTCTAGCTGGACATAGGAGAATTAAATTCTATGACTATCATCTCAATGCGTAGTAAAAATCAGGTTGAAGGGATTTTGCTAAGTGAATAACGAAAAAATCATATGGACTGGCGCAGCTGGAATTGTAATGGTGCAAAATAAAATTCTTATGGTAAGAGAAAAAGCCACTAAGAACTGGAGTGTACCGTCAGGCGGAATTGAAAAAGGCGAAACTCCTGAACAGGCATGTGCAAGAGAAGTTTGGGAAGAAACCGGGTTTATAGTGGAAGTTGCGAATTCCATACATATTAAAAGAGAAATAGTTGAGAACTATGACGTGACTACCTATTATTTTAAATGTGAAATCACTGATGGAGAACTTTCTTATGCAGATCCAGATGAAGAGATTGAAGAAGTTTCTTGGAAAACGTATGAAGATTTATTGGCGATACAGCATGATTATCCTGAAGATTTGGAAATGCTGTTGTCTTTTTTTGAAGAAAGTAACTAAAAGTTTAGGTACATGGCGCTTCTCGAATTCTGTCTGCAATAGATATGTTTTACCGATTTATCCAACATAAGGAAAAATTGATTGACTTAAATTTACCTGGACGTTATGATAACTGAAAAATATGTAAATTCGATGATGAAGAGAGTAGTTGCAAATGAATGCGCCAGCGAGTCAGGGAGAGTGGAAGCCTGATTGTGTTTGTTGCAATGAAGCGCACTTCTGAGAAACTGCCTGAACTTATTTGTAGGGTATTGTCGGGAAATCCCGTTATCAGTTTGAGCCGGTTCAGTTTATCCTGGACAATAAGAGTGGTACCGCGGGAAAAGCCCGTCTCTGTATTTAATTATACAGAGACGGGCTTTTTTGTTTTATCAAAAAGGAGGGTTAATGGATGGAATTGGTGAAAACGTATGCTGAGGAAATTGCTTTGGAGTTGAATGGATGGGTAGAACTGGATGAAATTATGAATTTGATAGAGCAGCCAAAGTTTGATAAGCAGGGAGACTTGGCATTTCCATGCTTTACCTTGGCAAAGGCAATGAAAAAGTCGCCTGCAAAAATAGCCGAACAGCTGGCTGCAAGAATTTCCAATCCGTACTTTGAACAGGTGATTGCAGAAGGGCCGTATGTGAATTGTTTTTACAATAAATCATTCGTCAGCTTAGAAGTCATCAGAGATATCTTGCATATGCAGTCGGATTATGGCGCATCAGCATTTGGACAAACCAAGACCGTAACCTTGGATTTCTCTTCTCCTAATATTGCCAAGCCGTTTTCCATGGGCCATTTGCGGTCAACGGTGATCGGCAATTCGTTGGCACTTATCTCAGAAAAATGCGGGTATAAGGCGATACGCATCAATCACTTGGGCGACTGGGGAACTCAATTTGGCAAACTGATCACAGCTTACAAATTGTGGGGAAGTGAACAAGAAGTAAAGGATGCTCCAATCAGTGAACTGCTGAAGCTTTATGTGAAATTCCATCAGGAAGCTGGAAACAACACAGAATTGGAAAGCGAAGCCAGGCTGTGGTTTAAAAAGCTTGAAGATGGCAACCCGGAAGCACAAAAATTATGGAAGTGGTTCCGTGAAGAATCGCTTCAGGAATTTTCCAAAATCTATTCGCTGCTGGACATTGGTTTTGATTCCAATGACGGAGAGTCTTTTTACAACGATAAAATGGATGAAGTGGTGAAGCTGCTTCGAACAAAACAACTGCTGGTCGAGTCAAACGGTGCAGAAGTTGTGGATTTGAGTGACTATAGCTTGCCGCCATTTCTGATTAGAAAAAGGGACGGTGCGACCTTGTATGGTACGCGTGATTTGGCTGCAGCTTTGTACAGAAAAAGAAATTACCAGTTTGATCAGTCGTTTTATGTCGTAGGGCAAGAGCAAACGCTTCACTTTAAACAATTGTCTTTAGTGCTGGAAAAATTGGGGTATGACTGGCCGCAAGATATGAAGCATGTCTCTTTTGGCTTTATATTGAAAAACGGCAGGAAGATGTCGACCAGAAAAGGCGGAGTTGTTTTGCTTGAGCATGTGATCCAGCAAGCAATCGACCTTGCTGAGAATAACATTGCCGAAAAAAATTCAGCGTTGCCGGATAAAAGAGCGGTAGCGAAAATGGTCGGCATCGGGGCCATTATCTTCCATGATTTAAAAAATGACCGCCAAAATAACATCGAGTTTTCACTGGCAGATATGCTGAAGTTTGAAGGGGCAACCGGTCCTTATGTTCAGTATACACATGCAAGAGCGTGCTCAATATTAACAAAATCTTCATTTAAGCCGGATCAACTCGAACCGGCTGGTCTGAATGATGAGCATAGTTGGCCGATTATCAAACTATTGCTGGCTTTTCCCGAAGTTATTGCAAAGAGCTTTGATTACACTGAGCCTTCTCAAATTGCCAAGTATCTTATTTTATTGGCACAGGAATTCAACTCCTATTACGCTCATGTGAAAATTTTGAACGAAGACATCGAGCAAGAGGGAAGGGTGGCGTTGGTTCAGGCTGTTGCTATTGTATTAAAAGAAGGGTTAAGATTGCTTGGCATAAAAGCGCCTGAAAAAATGTAGAGAAGTGAAGGGTGGAAAAAAACATGTCATATGAAACCGATTGTCCGTTTTGCAACCCAAATAAAGATCACAACCAAAAGATTGTATTTGAAAATAAAACATGCTTCTTCCTGCAGCATGACAAAGAGCAAGAGGTTCTGGAAGGCAGTGGAGTGATTGTGCCAAAGCTACACCGTGTGAATGTATTTGATTTAACAAAAGAGGAGTGGAGCGACACGTATGGCTTACTGCACCAAGCCAAAGAATATTTAGATGCAGAGTTTGCTCCAGATGGCTATACACTCGGCTGGAACGTTGGAGAGGCTTCAAATCAGTCGATTGGCCATTGCCATCTTCATGTGATCCCCAGATATAATGACGAGCCATTAGCCGGAAGGGGTCTCCGCCATTGGCTAAAGCAGCCGGAAAATAAAAGAAGCAAAGATGCCATCAAATCTGTAACGACTTCATTTTAAACTGAAGAATTTTACTATGGAACATCAAAAAAACTGCTCGCCAGACAGATTTTCTGTCCAGTGAGCAGTTTTTTTCTTTATGCCGATTTTCTTTTACGCTCTGTCATTAACAAGTAGATAAAATAAGGGGCGCCAACAGCAGCGGTCCAAACACCTGCAGGCACTTCCATCGGTGCAAATGCTACACGTCCGATCAAATCTGCGATAAGAACCAGCAAAGCACCGATTCCTGCTGAAAACAGCACCATTGATTGAAATTGCGGACCGACGATTCTTCTTGCTATATGAGGGGCAAGTAGACCGATAAATCCAATTCCCCCTGCAAAAGCTACAGCCACGCCTGTAAGTCCGGTGCTCACTAGCAGCAAAATGAGCCGATTCCGCTGGACGTAAGAACCGACGCCAGTTGCGATATCATCCCCGAGTTCAAGTATATTCATTTGCCTTCTCATTAATAGCGAAACACCGATGAGCAAGAGCGCCCATGGTACCAATACATAGATTTGGGACCAGTTGGCCCCGTATATGCTGCCTGTTGTCCAAATTGTCGCTTGGCTCGCCCTGTATATTGGCCCCATAAGCATCCATACCGTAGTTCCTGCCTGCATAAACGCAGAAACCGCAATGCCGATCAGCAACAGCCGAAATGGAGCAAGACCGTTTTTCCACGACAGGAAGAAAACAATCAGTGCGGTAGATGTAGCGCCAAGAAAGGCGAACAATGGCAGCCACTGAATGCTGACAATCAGGGAATTATTTTCATCTGAAAAAATGGCTAAAAACAGCACTACGGAAAAAGATGCGCCTGCTGTAATGCCGATCAAATCGGGTGACGCCAGCGGATTTTTTGTGATTCCTTGAAGAATGGCTCCGGATACGGCAAGCGCCATTCCAACAAAAAGGGCCATGACGATTCGGGGCATCCTGAAGTCCATAACTATTGTTCGATTAAATTCTTCTCCCAAGCCGAAAAGCGCTGCTATCACCTTTAAAGGAGACAATGGAAACTCCCCGGATCCAGCGGATACAACCATTACGGCAAGAACGGCCAGAAAAACTAGCACTGTTGCAAAGAAAGGATGTTGAGCAAAGTTTTTTTTCTTAAAAATTTTCATAGTTTAAATCCCCATCTTTCTGCGTGCCACGTAAATGAAGAAAGGAACCCCGATAAGAGCTGTCATAACTCCGACCGGCAATTCCTGCGGCATTAAGATGTAACGGCTGCTAATATCGGCAAGCAGCAGCAGAACGGCGCCACCCATAGCGGAATATGGAAGAATCCAGCGATGGTCGAGGCCAACCAATGAGCGCACCAAATGAGGAATGACGATTCCGACAAAACCGATAGGGCCGGCAACGGCAACTGCCGCTCCTGCTAAAAATACAGCGCAGACACTGAATAAGAACTTGGTCCACAAGGTTTTTTGACCAAGACCAACGGCCACATCATCGCCCATGCTTAAAACATTCAACTCTTTAGCACGTAAAAAAGCCAGTGAGAGGGCAATTGCTATGTAAGGTAGCGCGGCCGTCATTAAACTCAGCGGCCGATTTGCTACAGATCCCGCAAGCCAAAAAAGTACCTGATCAAGCGCATTTTCATTGAGAACCAGAAGACCTTGCGTTAAGGAGGCAAATAACGCTGAAATTGCTGCACCAGCAAGCACTAATTTAACAGGGGTCAAACCTTCACGTCCGGCATTGCTCAAGATGAATACCATTAGAAAAGCAAACGCTGCTCCTGCAAAACTAAGCCACATATAAGACTGCGAACTTTGGATGGAGAAAAATACAACGCCAGTCACAACAAAAAAACTGGCTCCCGCGTTTACACCGAGAATGCTGGGTGAAGAAAGCGGATTTCTCGTGACGGATTGCATAATGGCGCCAGAAACACCAAGACACGCACCGACAAACGCAGCGATTAAGGCGCGTGGAAACCGGACGTCACGGATGATGATATGTTCGTTTGAACCTGTCTGATTGAAGAAGGCCGAGTAAGCATCGTTCCAGCTTGTATCTGTATAGCCATATACCAGACTGGCACACATCAAAAGCATAATACTGCTGATGCCGACTGCGACTCCCCAACTACGGGTAAAATTGGTGCGTAGCATAAAAGACCTCTTTATATATTTATTTTTTGAACTTCGTTGACAAATAAAATCCTAGCATATAAAGTACTAACTGTAAATGAGTTTCATTCTCAATTAACCAAATAAAGGGAGTAGTAAAATGAAAAAAATTGGTGTATTAGCGATAGCGTTTTTGTTGATATTATTGGCAGCTTGCGGAAGTACGGAAGATGAGACTGTTGCTGGCAACGAGGAAGCGACTGATCAGGAAAGTTACACTGTCACCCATGCAATGGGGGAAACGACGATCGAAGGAGAACCACAACGTGTTGTCATATTGACAAATGAAGGAGTAGAAGCACTTCTGGCCATGGATGTTACACCGGTTGGCGCTGTCGAAGCCTTTACAGGAGATCAATGGTATGAACATGCCGCGGATCAGCTGAAAGATACACAGTCTGTTGGTACCGAAAGCGAGCCATCTTTAGAAGCCATTGCTGCTTTGGAACCTGATTTGATCATCGGAAACAAGATGAGGCAAGAACAAGTCTACGATCAGTTAAGCCAAATTGCGCCTACAGTTTTTGCGGAAAGCTTGCGCGGAGATTGGCAGGAAAATTTTGAACTGTATTCGAAAGCCATTAATAAAGAAGAAGTAGGGCAAGAAAAATTGGCTGAATATAATGAGCGTATCGAAGAGTTGAAAACTTCTTTAGGAGATCAAACACAACAGGAAGTTTCAATCGTCCGATTCATGGCAGGCGATGTACGTATTTACCATAAAGACTCATTTTCTGGTGTAATCTTGGAGCAGCTTGGATTTGCGCGTCCTGAAGAACAAGATTTAGAGGACTTTGCAGAACGCGGCGTAACCAAAGAACGAATCCCGGCAATGGATGGCGATATTCTCTTCTACTTCACTTATGAAACAGGAGATAGCGAAGCGACAAAATTGGAAGAAGAATGGATCAATGATCCTTTATTCCAAAACCTCGAAGTCGCAAAAGCAGATAAAATTTTTAAAGTTGATGATGTAATTTGGAATACAGCGGGTGGTTATCTGGCGGCTAATCTGATGCTCGATGATTTAGAAACGTATTTTGAATAAGAAAGTAAGAATGCCTGCGTTAAGACAGTCCAATACTGTCTGAGCGCAGGCTTTTTCAAAGCAATATGTATAAATGGAATGCAAATTATTCCCATAAATATTTACTTATTATGGTATGCAATCGTGTTATACTGATGATATGTCAGAAAACATACATAAATCACAATAGCGTTTAAAGTTTCCATCGATTGGAGGTATATAGATTTGAAGCCGACTTTGAAAGAATGGAAAAAACCAGCTGTCTTGCTCGGCTCCTTAGGCATTGCCGGTGTCGGAGACTTTGTCTACTTGATCGCCATTAACATCATTGTTTATCAAATGACGGGGTCTGCAGTTGCTGTAGCTGGGTTATGGGTGATCAGCCCCTTGACTAATATAGCGACGAAGTTTTGGACCGGCAGTTTTATTGATTACCGGAGCAAGAAAAAGATAGTATGGGTGACATTCATTTTAAGAGCGGCTTTGATTGCCTTGATTCCTTTCATGCCAAATTTAGCAGGTATTTACGCCATTCTCTTCCTACTAAGCATTGCCAAAGCGTTTTTTGGACCGGCTTCAATGACCTATGTGACGATGCTGGTCCCTTTGCAAAAACGAAAGCGATTCAACTCGCTGCGGTCCTTCACTTCTTCTGGTGCTTTTATCATCGGGCCCGCAATCGGAGGTTCACTTATTCTAATGACCAATATCTATGTGACTTTATGGCTAAACGCCAGTTTCTTCCTGATTGCGGCCCTTCTTTTGGCCTTATTGCCGGAAACAGAAAAAAAACAGCAGGAAAAGATGCCTGCTTTGACGTTCCCACAAGTTGCAAAAGACTTTACGGTCGTATTGGATTTTATGGCAGAAAAGAAATATGTCTCTCTCATGTATGTGGGATTTTTGATAGTTATGATGTTTTCTTTTGCCATGGATGTCCAGGAAGTGGTTTTCATCCAAGAGGTGATCGGATTGTCCGAAGTGGATTACAGCCTGCTCATTAGTATCACAGGCATCGGGTCAGTGTGTGGTGCGCTGTTGCTCGCCATATTTGCCAATAAGATTTCCATCCGCAACATGATCGTCACCGGTTTGCTGATGATGACGGCAGGTTATGTTATCTATGCGTTTTCCTGGTCGTTTGCATCGGTTACGATAGGTTTTGTCATCCTAGGGTTCTTTAACGTTTTTCTGAATGCAGGAATTGCGACATTCTATCAAAACAATGTTCCTGTAGCCGTCATGGGAAGAGTGACGAGCATCTTTGGGTTGATTCAAAGTATTTTCCAGATTTTTTTCATTCTGGCGATCGGTTTCTTGGCAGACTGGATCTCATTAAAACTGACGATCGGCTCTCTTGCGGTCATCATGCTGATCACGGCTTTGCTGTATTCCATCGCTGTATTGAATCCGAAGCATTCTAAATGGTATGAAGAGGATGAGGAGTTAATTAAAGAGAAGTTTGCCTAATGTAGGCTGATAACAGAAAGGTAGGCATGATGGCTAATGGAGATAGACCAGCTAGATTTTTCCTCATTCCTTATACGGACGGCACACCTAAACGATGCTCACAACTTAGTTGAACTAAGGCTGCAGGTAGATGGGGAAACCGAAAATCTTGACAGGGAAAAAGGCGAAGCATACATAGATGAAGAGGGTTTTCGAAGCTTGATTGAAAAGGATGGGGCGAGTGGAAACAGCCTTTTTTTAGTCGCCGAGGAAAATGGACAGCTCGTTGCATTTTCCAGGTGTGCTGGAAGTGATTTAAAGAGGACTTTGCATCAAACTGAATTTGGCATCGCGGTGGTGAAAGCGTTTTGGGACCATGGAATTGGGCAAAACCTGCTAACTGAATCTATTCGATGGGCAGACGAGGTTGGCATCAGCAAGATAAGCTTGAAGGTTCTAGAAACCAACATTAAAGCAATCAACTTGTATAAAAAATACGGCTTTGAAGTAGAGGGGATTTTAAAGAAAGATAAACTTCTATCTGATGGCAACTACTATAATACGGTTTTGATGGGTAGGATAAATGAAAACACATAGGGGATTTTGCATTTAGAACTATACTTCTATAAGAAGTTATAACGTTGCATGCAAGAAGGTTAGTAGAGGTGTAAAAGTGGAAATAGAAACTGGACGGTTAAAGATGATTTCATGTGACAGCGAATCGATCCGACTGATGAAGGACCAAAAGTATGAGAATGGCCCACAAGCAGCCAACCATGTAAAGGCACTTCTGGACGATCCATCTATAGATGGATGGGGAAGCTGGCTTGTGCTTCGAAAATCTGACGGTGTAATACTTGGAGATGCAGGTTTTAAAGGAAAGCCAAATCCCGAGAAACAAGTTGAAATCGGCTATGGCTTCCTTGAATGTTATTGGGGAATGGGCTATGCGACAGAAGCAGTCGAAGGGCTTTTGGACTGCGCATTTAAAGCGAATATGGTTGAAAAAGTAGTGGCAGAAACAGACCGAAACAACTCTGTATCTATTCGCGTGCTGAAAAAAGTGGGAATGGAAGAAACAAATGAACATGCAGACATGATTTATTGGCAATTAATCAGGCAGCGATAGGACCGGATATCCGGTCCTTAATTATTCTTGACATGCAACTATATGGTTGCTTATAATGGGGATATGAAGAATAAAGACGCAGTATTCAAAGCACTCAGTGACTCGACACGGCGGTTAATATTGGACGAACTGTCCGAACGCAATGAAATGACTCTGTATGAATTGACGGTTCGCCTGATTACGAAACACCATCTTGCAATTACCAGGCAGGCAATCGCTAAGCACCTCTCCATACTGGATGAAGCGGGGCTGGTAAAGTCTACAAAAAAGGGGAAGTACCGGGTGCTGACTTTCAATAAGGAACCTTTGGAAAACTTGCTGGAAGGCTGGATCAGGTAAGTAAAGGAGTAAGCGAACTAGCTTTAATAAAGGAGGCATATCAGAATGAACATTATTGTGACCAGCTTATTTGTTGAAAATCAGGATAAGGCTTTGGAGTTTTATTCGGGAACGCTTGGCTTTGTGAAAAAGCACGATATACCGATGGGAGAATTCAGGTGGATCACTGTTGTTTCACCGGACCATCAACAGGGAACAGAGCTTGTGCTAGAACCGAACGTCCATCCAGCAGCTAGGGAGTATCAACAGAAAATTTTTGCGGAAGGTGTTCCCGCTACTATGTTTGGGGTGGAAGATGTTCAAAAAGAGTTCGAACGATTACTCGAACATGGTGTAAGCTTCACCATAGAGCCAACAGAAATGGGCAATGTTAAAATAGCTGTATTCGATGATACATGCGGCAATTTAATTCAAATTGCGCAAATGCTTTAAACGCACCAAAAAAACCGTTCTTCAGCTGAAGAACGGTTTTTTTGCAGCGATTTATAGTTTCTCCAAAACGTCATTTAGATTTCCCCATTCATATATCAACTCGTTCAGTGATTTTTCATCCCAGTTTATTTGGACAGTGTTCACCAGCTTCGCGCCATAATGTTCATAAAAATATCGTGTTTTATTGTCTTCCAGTACCTCTACGAAGATTCGGTTATAACCCAATCTTTTGAAATGAAGGAACAGCTCTTTCAACAGCATTTTTCCAATGCCTTGTCCCTGGTATTCCTCAAATAAATAAATGGAAGTCAAATCACCAGATCTGTCCACCGTATTGGTGTCTCTTTTTGAAGCTGTGCCAAAGCCGACGATGTCGCCGCTATCAGTTTCTGCCACAACCACATACTCATCTTTTTCTCCAATGTTGTTTTCCCATAACGTTGTCCGTTTATCATAAGACAAACTATCGAGATAACTGTTTGAAAAGATGCCTTTATAAGTCGTTCTCCAGCTATCTACGTGAACTTTTGCGACGGCGGAAGCATCATCTACTGTAGCTTTTCTAATATGCATCGTTTCATCCTTCCTGATTTTGTATGATTTAATAAATAATAACATACCTCCAATGCCTCAATAGTGCGTAGAGCTAGACCTTATTGAAAAAACTAAAAAAATATTTCAGCTTTAACGCACAAAAACCAACGGATTTGAATGTGAAAAAGAGGCTGCTGGAATTGAGCATTTCAAATCCAGCAGCCTCTTTAATTTGTTTTGACTAAAACACTTCGGGAAACACAAAGTCATATAATTGTTGCTTTTCCTTCTGAAAACGCAGGTCTTTTCCATACGTACGTCAAGGCAATGCCCACCGCTAAAACGACGGTGGCAAAATAGAACGGATAGTTCAAATCAATATCGAACAAGATGCCGCCAATGATCGGACCGAAAATATTGCCGATGCTCGTAAACATGGAGTTCATGCCCCCGGCAAATCCCTGCTCGTTTCCGGCAATTCGCGACAGATAGGTGGTGACAGCAGGACGCATTAAGTCAAAACCGACAAATACCACCATCGTGACCAGCAGAATCGACCAGTAGCTGGTAACCATCGTCATAGCGAATACAAGGACGGTTGAAACCAGTAAACTGTAGCGGATCAGACGGATTTCACCAAGCCATTGCGTCAGCCGGTTAAACAAGCCAATTTGGAAAATCACTCCGACAATGGCGCCGAGTGAAATGACAATGGCAATGTCTTTCGCGGTAAAGCTGAACTTATGGTCAACAAATAATGCAAACAACGACTCAAATGCCGCCAATCCGAATGATGAAATGAGGATGACCATAAAGGCGATAAAGTACATTGGAGAAAAAACCCTTTTAAATCCTGATTTTGGCAGAGGCTGATGTTTTTCTTCCACTTCGTAATTCCGTTCCGGTTCTGTCAGAGTGATGAGCGACAAAATGGTCGCAAACAAACCGAAAGCAGCTGCAAAGAAAAATGGAAGCCGGGTGCCAATATCGGCCAGGAAGCCGCCGATTCCCGGTCCGATAATAAAGCCGGTGGATATTGCTGCAGACATATAGCCTAATGCCTTTGGCCGTGTACTGCTGGTTGTGATGTCCGCTATATAAGCGGTGACTGCCGGCATGATAAAAGCGGCGCTAATTCCTCCCAAAATGCGTGAAAAGAACAGGATTTCCACAGTTTGCCCGAGACCGAAGAGCAGTTCGGAGATGCTGAAGATGAGCAGCCCGATGATGATCATCGGCTTGCGGCCAAAGCTGTCCACCAATCGGCCGGCAATAGGTGAAACAATGAGCTGAGCCAGAGCAAAAGCGGAAACCATATACCCGACGACGGTTCCGGAAATGCCTAACTCGTTCATTATGGTTGGAGTGACTGGAATGACAAGCCCAATCCCTAAAAATGCAATAAATAGATTAAGCAGCAAGGTTGAAAGAACTAATTTGTTTGTTTTCATGTGGTGATCTCCTTATGGCAATCGTGCCTGGTGAATACTGAAAAAATTGTTGAAGTGACAAGAATCTTTCAAATCTTATCGAATCAAGCCACGCCAAAAAATGGGCCAAACAGCTTGAAGCCGCTGATTGTATTTTTCCATTCCGCTATAAACTAATTCATTCATGACTCCTTCGGTGATTGTCAAATAAGCCAAAGCCGCATTTGAAAAATCCTCGGAATGGAAAACCTTTTCATGGCGGTGCCTTTCACGCAGCAAACGGGTGAGATGGCGATGCATTGTATCAAAAAAAGGATTGAATAATTTCCCGACTTCTGTTTCCAATTTCAGTGGTGGGAAATAGGCAACTCGTATGATAAATTTCATGCGTTCGTTGTCGCGGCTTTCTTTTGCGAGCCATTCAAAATACCCGAGCAACAGCGATTCCAAAGGCTCTTCCCGCATGGAATTAAAGTAAGCAGCCAATTGTGCTTTTAATGTATGGAGTGAATACTGTACAGCCGACAGGAATAAATCATCCTTGCCTTTGTAATGGGCATATATCGATGGTTTTTTTATGCCTACTTCGTCAGCAATTTTGCTGAGTGAAGCACCTTCATAGCCTTCTTTGGCAAAATGGCTGACTGCAGTTTGGAGTATAAGATTTGACTTCATAGTTTCACCTTCCTAACGGTCGTTAGGTTATATTCTCATATACACATTAGTTTGTCAATCCTTACAAATGGGCCCAATTTTTGAAAATGCCCACAACCTATATGCGTTGAACTAAAGAAACTGGCTTTCACCCGACGCTTCGGACGCTCTGGGCATGGCACCCGCAAGAAGCCAGGAAAAGAACACCTGTCTTCTTGCTTTGCCTAGCCCTTGGATGCGCCGGCGCTAAGAAATCGATTGAATTCAAAGCAAGTCTCTGTTTTTCTACTGTAATCATAAAGATATGAAGCAAATCAGTGGAGACTCCCAAGGGAGCAGCGCAGCGATGCAGCGGCATACAAGAAATCCACTCGCACGTTTAGCCCGAGTCCGTTTTGAGCTTGGCAGCAGACACCGCGACGTCCTATCACACCGGCTGCATGACTGCATCCAGTTGGCCAGAAAGCGGAGCTGATTTGCGGAATATCAGCACGCGAGAAACATTAGTTCAACTTATATAGATCCGTTACTTTTTAGATGATTCGTTGAAGAAGTAGATTCACAAATAAAACAGAAAAAACGTCCACTCCAAACCTGTTAAAGGATGGAGTGGACGTTTGTTATTTAAATTTCACGATTTTACCTTTATGCAGTACATCAACCAATTGTGCTTCTAAAAAGTTATCTTCCTCCCAAAATGTCAAACAATCCACCTGCTGCACTGCCTTCACCTTGAGATCGTCCGGCAGGGTTTTGTGGAGCCGCCGCAAATACGCGGCTGGCCAAGCGGCTGAAAGGCATTGACTGGATCCAGACACTGCCCGGACCACGCAATGTGGCAAAGAATAGACCTTCACCGCCGAACAAGGCAGTCTTGATGCCAGGAACCGTTTCGATATTGTAATCGACATCCCCGGTCATGGCGACCAAGCAGCCGGTGTCAACGCGTAGGACTTCACCTTTTTGCAGATTTTTGCGGTAAATTGTGCCGCCAGCGTGGACAAAAGCCAGCCCGTCGCCTTCCAGTTTCTGCATGATAAAACCCTCGCCGCCAAAAAATCCGGCTCCGAGTTTGCGCTGGAATTCAATGCCGATGGAAACTCCTTTGGCCGCTGCCAGGAATGAATCTTTTTGGCAGATGATTTTGCCGTTCAGCATGCTCAAGTCCATCGGAATAATCTTGCCGGGATAGGGCGCTGCGAAAGACACATGGCGTTTGCCGGTTCCTTTATTGGTAAATGCCGTCATGAATAGACTCTCACCTGTAATAACACGTTTACCGGCACTCATCAGTTTGCCCATCAATCCGCTGCCACCAGAACTTTTAGACCCGTCTCCAAAAATCGTTTCCATACTAATGCCATCTTCCATCATCATCAACGCGCCTGCTTCTGCAATCACAGTTTCAGAAGGGTCTAGTTCCACTTCCACAAACTGCATATCATCCCCGTGCAGTTTAAAGTCGATTTCGTGATTATTCATCCTTATTCCTCCTCGGTCAAAACGGTATTTTTGATATATAATGGATACGTCTAAAGAGATAGAAAGTTTCATTAATTTATAGCTGTAAAAAATTAATTAGAAATGGAGAGGGAAGCGATGAATGCAGAAGATTGGATCACTCATTTGGATATGGCAGCACATCCGGAAGGCGGGTACTTTAAACAGTCTTTCGTTTCGCCCGAAAAAATCCGCCTAACGACACATCCAGCAGAGCGGAACTTGTACACCAGCATTTACTTTTTGCTGCGCTCACAGGACATTTCCCATTTCCACCGGCTGAAATCAGATGAGCTGTGGTATTTTCATATGGGCAGCGCTGTTACAGTGCATATTTTGGATGCGGAGGGAAATTACCGGGCTGAAAAGTTAGGGCTGGATTTGACTGCAGGAGAACGTCCGCAGGTGCTGGTCGAAAAAGGCAGCATTTTCGGTTCGACAGTGGACGCAGAAGATACATTTTCATTGGTGGGCTGCATGGTTTCACCGGGCTTTGACTTTGCTGATTTCGAATTATTGCGGCAGGCTGAACTGCTCCTACGCTATCCTGAACAGGAAAAGATCATCAAGAAGCTTGCTTACGAATAAATTCCCCGTACTCTATCGGACGCTAGGGAAAAATGCTAGACTTATGGAAGACAAAGCAAAAGGGTGAGGGAGAAAAATGGGGAGTCTTTTATTGATTTTGATTATTGCCGTGGCGATTTTTGTGGGAGTTGCGTCCAAGAAATATTACGATAAGCCGTACATTGTGAATTTTGGCATCGCTCTTATGATGGCTCTATTGGTTATCCAGACATTCCAAATGACACCGATTGGCGGGCTTGGCTATGCGGCAATCGCTTTGTGTTCGGTTGCGTTTGTATTTCAGTTGGTGTTGGGTATTAAAAACATGAAAACAGTATCATAAGCAAAGAAAAACAAGCCACTAATTAATTTAGTGGCTTGTTTTTCATAGCATGTAATTAAGATGGTTAAAGTTGATTAAGTGCATCCTCTATATTGTCATCACCTGATACAATTTCAAAAGTCTTATTGAAGACATGTTCATTTGCAAGAGAATGAAACAGCACACGTGCCACATCTTCACGTGGAATTTCACCGGAATCGAGATTCTCAGTTGCTAAAATCTTGCCAGTCCCCGAATCGTTGGTCAACAAGCCAGGCCGGATAATCGTATAGACCAAGCCACTGGCCCGCAAAATGTTATCAGCGTGGTGCTTGGCGACATAATAATAGGCCATGTCTTCTTTCCACATTTCCCTTTTATCGGCATTGATGGCACTGATCATTAGAAAGCGTTCAGTTCCGGTTTGTTCAGCTGCTTCAATGGTTTTTGCTGCACCATCCAAATCAATAAGCAACGTTTTATCAGCACCTGTCGCACCGCCGCTGCCGGCTGCAAATACGACGGCATCGCAGTCTGCCATGGCATCTGCAATTTCCTCGACACTGCCTTCTAGGCTTGTCAAAACCGATTCGACGCCTAAACCATTGAAAAAACTGATTTGCTCTTCTTTGCGGATCATCGCTTTTGGTGTATGGTCTTCGCTGTCTGCCAGCATTTTTACAAAATGACGTCCAATTTGTCCATTTGCCCCTACTACCAACACTTTCATCCCAATCAGCCCCTCATATTTTTTCTGTTCTTACCCATCATATACCCTGAGAAGCCCATTTCAAGCCCGGCCCTTCTTTGTTTATTCTGAAAAATGACAATTAGGAGAAAAGGGGACTATATTCTCAAGTTAAGTTTAGTATAATGGTAGATATCTTAATGATTTTACTGCAACCGATTCTAGGAGGAACAAAATGGACCAGCTAAGCGAAACTAAGACGATGAGCCACACTAAAACGACAGCAAGAAAAGAAACACCGCCTGATTTTTCGCAATTCAAAGGCGAAAGATTGGATAAGGAGCCGAGCCGTATTCTTGAATTGCTGGGCTATCTGGTTTGGTTCTGTGCCGGAGCCGGAATATTACTGGCCATGATTTATTCACTATTTTATTTTGTTTAAACTAAAAGGGGGACTTATGGATGATTCGTTATCCTGCTACTACCTTTAAAACAATTGGCATAACCGCTCCATCTTCAGGAGTGGGTACCGAACAGCACAGTGTATTGGAACAGGCGATTGCCCGTCAAGAGCAGAACGGTTTCAATATAGTGGCAGGTGAAACAGCTTGGACGCAGGAATTTGCCAAGTCAGCTCCTGCTAAAAAACGTGCGGATGAATTTATGGAAATGATGAACAATCCGGAAATCGATGTAATTATTCCTCCTTGGGGCGGCGAATTGCTTATTGAAACCTTGGAGTACATGGATTTTACGAAGATGCAGCCTAAATGGGTGCTTGGGTATTCGGATCTCAGTGTTTTGTTGTTTGCCATTACCTTAAAAACGGGAATTGCCACAGCACATGGCACCAATATCGTGGACTTGCGCGGCGAAAAAAGCGATGAAACGACCGGACGCTGGCTATCGGTATTAAAAACGGCCGCAGGCGAAACGGTTGCCCAACAGTCGTCATCACTTTATCAGAAAGAATGGAACCATTTGGATCCGTCGCCAGTAGTTTTTCATTTAACGGAGCCGACCAGCTGGAAAACCGTTTCGGGATCAGCAGAAACTTTCTCGGGACGCCTTTTGGGCGGATGCATAGACGTGATTCGAAACTTGACCGGAACACCCTTCGGTGACGTACAGGCATTCCGGGATCAGCACATTCCCGGTGAACAGGTCATCTGGTACTTGGAAAATTGCGAAATGTCTGTTGCAGATCTGAAAAGGTCGCTGACAGGAATGAAATATGCAGGCTGGTTCGAAAATTGTTCCGGCATAGTCTTCGGTCGAAGTGCGGCGAACAATCCGGTCGAGGGCTATACGGTTGAACGGATGTATCAGGATTTGGCTGAAGATTTAAATCTTCCGATCGCTTATGATATTGATCTAGGGCATGTGCCGCCGCAGATTACATTTGTCAATGGTGCTTATGCGGAAATACAGGTTGCAGATGGCAAAGGAACCGTCATTCAGGAATTCAAATAAAAAGGATGTCTGCTCATGGAGATTCGAAAGTTGGACGTTAAAGATGCACAGGTTTATTACGATTTGCGCATCGAAGCGCTAAAGGACAGTCCTGACGCATTCGCCACGAGACTGGAAGATGCCATCAAAAGACCAGTGGACAAAACGGCGAAAAACTTAGCGCTGAAACATGCCGCCACGTTTGGCGCTTTTAAAGACGGCAACCTGCTCGGCAATGTAACGCTTGTCCGCAATACAGCACCCAAGCTGGATCACCGGGCATCTGTCGTAGCAGTTTACGTGACGCCAAGTGCCAGAGACAATGGACTGGCCGGCCGGTTGATGAAAGAACTGCTTCAATATGCCTCAAACTGGCAAGGACTGGAACGATTGGATTTAATGGTAGCCAGTAAAAATCTGCCAGCCATCGCGCTTTACGAACAACTGGGTTTTGAAAAATACGGAACGGAAATAAATTCTATGAAAACACCAGAAAAATACATTGATGAAAATTTAATGGTGAAATTTCTTTAGCATCAGTTTAAGAAAAAAGGTGTATTGGATGGCTCCAATACACCTTTTGTTATTCATTCAATTTATAGAGGTGGTCGTCTCCATCTGCAGGCGTTCCGCGCCCATCTGTGTTATTGGTGATAAAATAGAGAGAGTCGCCATCTGAAAAGACATCCCGTACGCGGCCGAAGCCTTCGATCGATTCCAGCACTTCGGCATTTTCAGGATCCAGTACTTTAATAGCGGTTCCGCGAAGTGCCGCCACGTATAGAGAGCCGTCATGCATGTCAATACCGCTCGGAGCCCAGGTATCGTCAGGACCGGTAGTGAAGAACGGCGATTCCATGCCTTCTTCGGACTCATCGCCTTCAATGGTTGGCCAGCCATAATTATGGCTCTCTTCTATAATATTGATTTCATCATTAGCAGATTGGCCGTGCTCGGATGCATACATGGTGTCTCCATCCCAGGCAATGCCCTGCGGATTGCGGTGTCCGTGTGAAAAAATTTCAAATTCATTGGAGCTGTTGAGCTTTAGGATTTTGCCGTTGACCGAACCTAAATCCTGTGCAAGATCGGGTGTAGAAGCGTCCCCGATGGTTGCAAAGAGGGTGCCTTCTGCATCCAGTTCCAGGCGTCCGCCATGATGGACGTTGCCTGTTGGGATTCCTTCAAGCAAAACATCGTTTTCCTGCCATCGCCCATCTTCCAAAACGAGCGAGACAATTTTGTTGTAATCATTGCCTTCACTTTCGTAGACATAGTATCCATAGGCTTCCTGGCTTTCTTCAAAATCCTGCTTTAACACAAAGCCTAAAAACCCGGCTTCAGAAGCACCGGAAAGTGCATCGGAAAAATTGACTTCTTGGCGTGTCAAAGTTCCCTCTTCATCTATGTAGGCAACTTGTCCCGTACGCTCTGAAATATAGAACTCATCGCCCGTTTTATTGATTGCCCAAGGCGCATCAAGCCCTGTCGCAATCGCTTCAAAAGGCGCAGTTGCTTCGTCTGGATTTGGTGCAGCATTGTTGCAGCCTGCCAGCAGCAATAGTGAAAATGAGGGGATTAGTATTTTTTTCACGAGAAAACCTCCTTTTTTCCATCTTAATAGAATCGTTGACCAATAGGAAATATTACAGATAAAGGAGGTGATTCCATGCCGTTGCTAAAAGACGTCAAGGAAACAGAAGAAATACGCAAAAAGAAAAACCTGATCCGCATCATGACCTGGGTAATCGTTGCCATCGCGCTGGTACTTGTTTGGTATTTTACCAAATAAAAAGTTTAGCCGGTTTAGATGAGCTGAACTGATCACCGTTGACAGCAAATGTTCGGGAATAAATCGTTTACAAACAAAAGAGGACCCCAGCAAGACTCAAATCGTTCGAGTCCTGCTGGGGTCCTCATTCTTTTAAGCTGGTATTTTTTTCGTCTGAATAATTTCAGCGATCACGATTCCTAAAGTAACACCAATCATCACATTAATGATCAGCGGGCTTAAAAATTCGTCGCGGAAAATGGTTGCGACGGTCAGTATGTAAAATGCTGCCTGTGTGATTTTAGCGATGCGCGGAACTCCGTCTTTCGGATAGCGCAGGCGTGCCATCTGAAAGACCAAAAATGCCAGAAGCAATGCCAGGTAATGCGGCCAAGCCATGCTGGTGACCACATTATTGACGATGGCAAATACCAGCAATGGAATAAAATAAAACAACAGCGATTTCACGATAGGAGCCTCTTTTCAATTATTTTTTCGTGTTGTTCTGCTGTTTGCGGGAAACCAGCAAATACAGATTATAAACGGAGAAAATCAGTGCGACGGTAACAATAACCACCGAAACGACCGGGTAGACAGAGGCTCCGTCTTGCATGATTTCAACAATTCGCGTATAAATGATCCACGGTCCGACGACCAAAATAAAGATATCGAGTGCAGTACCAAGTTTAGTTCTCATTAGGTTCCTCCAATAAAAGATAGTACCTTAATCTTATCAGACTTTCCCCGCAGCGTATGCATGGAAACAAAAACAGCCGCCTATAAAAAACAGGCGGCTGCCACAGATTGGACAGATTATTTATGTTTGCGCAGCTCGGTTCTTGCCAAAGCGTCTGCAGCCCGGTTTTGGGAGTCTGGAATCCACTTGATAAAGCAGAAATCAAACAGGTCGCCGAGTTCCAGCGCTCTTGCCAGCAATGGTTTGAACTTTGGATTTTTGATCGCTCCTCTTTCAAAAGCGTCCACTGTCACTTGGGAATCGGACTTGATCGACACCATGCCAGACGATAAGCCCGATGCAAGCTCCAGCCCTTTTACAAGCGCGGTAAATTCTGCCGTATGATTGTCCATTTCCCCCACATATTCGCTCCATTGGATCGAGTGGCCTTCGCCGCGGATAAAAACGCCGACTGCACTGACTTGAGGGGTTCCGGCAGTTGCCGCATCCACGAACACTTCCAACATGAAATCACCTACTTTTCGTCAATGGGTTTGATCCGTTTTGCAAGATAGCCGAACGGCGTATCCAAAACAGAGACAATAAACTTCAGCACATAGGTCGAGATGAAGATTTGAAGCCATACATCAAATGGGAAGACACCCCAGAAAGCGATGGAAGTAAAAATAAGCGTATCCAAAAGCTGGCTGATCAATGTCGAACCATTGTTGCGGATCCAGAACTGGCTGTCTTTTGGAAACATTTTGCGCAGCGCACTGAAGATTACGACGTCCAGATGCTGGCTGGCAAGGTAAGCGACCATGCTGCCGATGGCGATTTGTGGAATCAATCCGAAAATCGTCTCCAGCGAGCCTTGTGCAAAATCACTTTCAGCCGGTACAAATTTCAGTCCGAACTGCATGACCAAAACCATGATAAGCAAGGAAGAAAAGCCGAGCCACACTGCTTTTTTTGCCTCTTTCTTGCCATATTTTTCATTCAGGATATCGGTTGCCAGAAATGTCGAGGCATACAGGCTATTGCCCAATGTAGCTGTTAAGCCGATAATCTCAATGGTCTTGGTCACTTGGATGTTGGCCAAAATCGTTGAAATGGCCACCCAGGCAAACAAGCCGGTCTTTCCAAAAAACTTATACATGATCAATAACAGTACAAAATTGAACAAGGCAAAGCCAAGTCCCCAAAATTCATTAAACAAAAAACTTCCTCCTTAGTTTTGGTAGAGCGGGAATTTGCGAACCGCTTGGTCCTCTAAAATATCCTCAGTTAGTATAACTATTGTTGGAATAAAAAACAAATGCGTAGTAGAATGAAGAAATGACGATTTGCTAAGAGGTGACAAAGTGAAAAAAGTTTCCATTATCAATGAAATTGACGAAATGCTGACTACGTATTGTGATGGCTGCTTTGTGCGGACCCAACTTCGCAAAGATGAAGGGAAAACTGCCGCCCACAGATTTTGCATCAGCAGCTGTACAGTCGGCACCCAATTGCAATTCCTTGGAAATGAGCTCAACAAAGTCGGAACCGGCGATAAACAATAAACTGTTTTTCTTCTTCAATACAAAAAGCAGGAACGGAATTTCCGTCCCTGCTTTTTTCTATTGTTTTACTCTGAATCGATCTGAATAACATTTGCTGCCTGTGGTCCGCGGTTGCCGTCAATAATATCGAATGACACGGTCTTGCCCTCGGCCAATGTCTTAAACCCATCGCCCTGGATCCCTGTAAAATGGACAAATACATCATCACCATCATTATACTCAATAAATCCGTAGCCTTTTTCTGAGTTAAACCATTTCACTGTTCCCTGGTGCATGCGAGTTCCCCCTATTATTGAGTATGCCATGGACCTATAGACGCCATGTTATGGATGGCTATACTATACATGAAGCCTATGGAAACGTCAATAATCGCTGAGAATACAGGCATTGTGGAGTGATTTCAGGTTATAATAGAAGAAACAGGCGATAGGAGCGGAAGCATGGAACTGGAAAAAATCAAGCAATGCAAAAATGAAGTACAGAAAATTTATGAGCAGTTTGATGCCAGCCACGATTGGCAGCATATTGAACGCGTCATGAAAAACGCCAAAACAATTCTTGAACAGGAAGCAGCAGATGCCTTCATTATCGAATTGGCGGTGTTGCTGCACGACGTCTCGGATGCGAAATACAAAAAGCCTGGGGAAGACCTGGAGCAGGAAATTTTGGATCGTCTGAAGCTTTCAACCCTACAGCGTCAGCAAATACAGGACGTCATTGCATCGGTTTCCTTTAAAGGGGGCAACGGCAAACGCGCGGAAAGCATCGAAGCGAAAATTGTGCAGGATGCAGACCGGCTGGATGCCATTGGGGCAATCGGCATCGCGCGTGCATTTGCCTACGGCGGAGCGAAGGGGCGGAAGCTCTACGATTGGAACGAAAAAGCCCGCACCGAGATGACAGAACAGGAATACCGGCAAGCACAGACAAGCAGTGTCACGCATTTTTACGAAAAACTTTTATTGCTTAAAGACCAAATGACTACGGAAACTGGTAAGCAGATGGCTGAAGAACGCCATGAATATATGCTATCCTTTTTAAAGCAACTACAAACAGAAACGGATGGGAATAAATGAGCCACTTAAATATTACGAAATTAACCAAAACTGTTGGAGCCAAAACTTTATTCAAGGACGTAGAATTTTCCTTGTATCCAGGAGAGCGTGCCGGATTGATCGGCGTGAACGGAACAGGGAAATCCACATTGATGTCTATTTTGGCAGGATCGATGGATGCTGACCAAGTTGTCATGGATCACCCGAAAAAGTACCAGATTACGTACTTGATGCAAGAGCCTGAATTTGATGAGTCCTTAACTGTACTTGAAACAGTGTTCTCAGGGAAATCGCCGATTTTGGCATTGAACCGTGCCTATGAAAATGCGTTGAAAAATATGATGGTCGATTCCAGTTCCACAAAATTGCAGGATGAATTGATGGATATCCAGGAAAAAATGGAACAGGAAAACGCTTGGGACATCAATGCTTTGGCGAAAACGGCTTTGTCGAAACTTGGAATTGATATGTACGACCAGGTGGTCAGTGAATTGTCAGGCGGCCAGCGCAAGCGTGTTGCACTCGCTAAAGCATTGATCGAACCGGCAGACCTGATCCTTTTGGATGAGCCGACCAACCATCTGGATGCCGTTTCAACAGAATGGCTCCAGGAAACTTTATTGCGTATGGGTTCGGCCATGCTGTTTGTGACGCATGACCGTTATTTTTTGGACGCCGTTTCAACGCATATTTTCGAAATTGCCGATCAGACGATGTATACGCATAAAGGGAACTACGGCGATTATTTGGAAAACAAAGCGATTCGCGACGAAATGAACGCTTCGTCTCAGCAAAAGCTTGAAAACCGTTTCCGTTCAGAGTTGAAATGGATCCGCCGCGGAGCTAAAGCGCGTTCCACCAAACAGAAAGCGCGGATTCAGCGTTTTGATGAAATTAAGGAAGATGTCCAAAAAGTAAACGACAATACGTCTCTTGAGCTATCGATGCAAAGCCAGCGTCTTGGCAAGAAAATTATCGAAGGCAAGGACATGGGAGTCGCTTATGGCGACAAGCAGATCTTCAGCGGCTTTGACTTCTTATTGCAGGGCGGGGACCGCATCGGCATCGTTGGGCCAAATGGCGCAGGCAAATCGACTTTGATGAAAATGCTTGCTGGTGAACTGGAGCCGACTACCGGCAAGATGGAATACGGCAGTACAGTGAAAATCGCGCATTTTACACAGCATTTGCCTGAAATGGACGAATCGCAGCGGATGATCGAATACATTCAGGAAACATCAAGTGACTTTGAAGCTGAAAAAGGGGTTCGCTTATCGGCGACTCAAATGCTGGAGCGCTTTTTGTTTCCCTCAAACGGCCATGGCACACAAATCGGCAAATTGTCCGGCGGCGAGCGCAAGCGCCTCTACTTATTGAAATTATTGATGGAGCAGCCAAATATCCTGTTCCTGGATGAGCCAACGAACGATCTGGACATCCAGACACTTTCCGTTCTGGAGGATTTCCTGGAAAACTTCCCGGGCGTCGTCATCACAATCTCGCATGATCGCTTTTTCCTGGACCGCATTGCGCGGAAATTATGGACGACAGGAACTGGCCAAATTGAAGAATATCAAGGTTTGTACTCTGAATTTATTAAAGACAAGAGCAATCCGGTAGCATTGGCTGAACAGGAATTGGTTGAGACATTTGTGGCCGAACCGGTAAAAGCGAAAAAGAAGATGAGCTATAAAGAACAGCAGGAATACGATGGTATTCTGGATAAAATTGCACAAGCAGAAGCGGAAATCGAGGCACGCGAAGAAGAAATGGCTTTAGCCGGCGCAGATTATGATAAGCTGCAAAAATTGACGCAAGAAGTCAATGCCTTAACGACTGAGTATGATGCCTTGGTCGAACGCTGGACCCATCTTCAGGAAATCGCGGAAGCATGATCTATTAATTGCAGGAGGGATTTTTTGTGAAAATCATTACTATTGAACCGACACCAAGCCCGAATACGATGAAAGTGATCATCGATCAGGAATTGCCATTTGGCAAAAGCCATAACTACCATAAAGACAATCTTGAAGGCGCACCTAAAGAAGTTCAGGAGATGCTCTTGATTGATGGCGTAAAAGGCGTTTACCATGTGGCAGACTTTTTAGCAGTCGAACGCATATCCAAGTTTGACTGGGAAGCGATTTTGGCGCAAGTCCGCAATGTCTTCGGTGAAAACCGTGAGCACACAGGCGAAGAAATTGAATTGGATGAGCATTACGGAGAAGTCTATGTACATGTTCAGGAATTCAAGGGAATTCCGCTGCAGGTAAAAGTCTTCGACAACAGCTCTGAGGAACGTTTCGGCATGCCAGAGCGCTTTGTCACGGCGATGCAGCTTGTGATGGACCCGACAGAAGAGAACTACCTGCTGCAGCGCAAATGGGCCGATTACGGCGTCCGTTACGGCGACAAAGCTGAAATCGGCAGAAGCATGGTGGAGGAAATCGAAGCCGCTTATCCTCAAGACCGCCTGGACGCACTTACTGCAAAAGAAGAAGCCAAACAGTCTGAAGAAGCACCAAGAGGCCGCAGAGTTTCTGCGGAAGAATTCAATGCGCCTGATTGGGAAACGCGTTTCCAACTGCTCGATCAAATGATTGAAGCGGATATTGAAGATCTGCCGTTGCTATCGCTTGCTTTGGATGATGAAAAGATGTCCATTCGACGCCAGGCCGCCATATTCCTTGGTGATATCAAGGATAAGGCAGTGGTTCCTTATGCTGAACGGGCAATGAAAGACAAAAGCTGGGCTGTCCGCAGAACAGCTGGCGACACCATCAGCGATCTTGGTTTTGAGGAATTCGAACCGATCATGATGGAAACTTTGAAGGACAAAAACAAATTGGTCCGCTGGAGAGCAGCGATGTTCCTGTATGAAACCGGGACAGAAGCGGCGTTGCCGGCTTTGAAACAAGCGGAAAACGATCCGGAGTTTGAAGTGAAGCTTCAGATCAAAATGGCAATAGCACGAATCGAACTAGGTGAAGACGCTAAAGGATCTGTTTGGAAACAAATGACCGAAGCACGCCAAGCGATGAAAGACGAATAGGGGAAGCAGGCCGGGGACTGAAGAGTCCCCGGCCTTTTTCTGCTTCAAGCCAAATTAAATGTTTCTAATTTCCCAATAAGAGGTAAAGTGCACCTAAACGATAGAAAATACGGGTCGTCACTTACTAGGAGGAATTTGAGATGGAAAACAGTGTTTATTCAATGGAAATTTTATATAGCGGAAAGTATGAATCATGGGAGTTTGAAGACCGTCAAACACGTGATGCTTTTTATGGCAAAGTAGCCCAACAATTTGCTGGCCAGAAAGTAACAGAACAAGAAGATGTAGAAGATACCCAAATCGTGCAGCTCTCTTCAAACAACCTGGAAATCAAAGAAGATGGAAAATACGATCAGGATACATCCTACGAATGGTTCGAATACGACATATTCAGCCAAATGCTTGATTTTATCAATAAAGAGTATGACAAAAAGGAATAAAGCTTCCGGAACAAAAGGAGGGGTAAATAAAATGAGGCTTACCAAAGAGCAGCTGGAAATCGTGGCAAAAACGTTAAATGACCGCGGTGTCAGCAAGGTGTGTTCTGCATGCGGCAAGAAAGAGCCAGTAATCGTTGAGGAACTGCTATTTCTCGGCAAATCGACGGCAGGCAAGTTTCCGCTTATTGTCACAGGCTGCGGCCATTGTGGATTGACGCAAAGCTTTGCAGTGAATCGATTGGTGCCGGGACTGTTTGATGACAAAACAGCTGAAACAGAATAGTAAAGCGATAATCTGGCAAGCTACCCAATTTGGGTAGCTTTTTTATTGACAGGATTTCGTGGTTTTGCTGTGGGAGGTATTATAAATTTAGTGTGAAATAGGTAATTTAAATCACTTTCTCCATCAAAAGGTATGAATTTACTAAAATTAATAAAAAATATTAGAAAATATTAGGTCCATATATACGTTTGCTTGTATTAAATTTATGCTATCGTGTAAGTATATACATAGGAGGGTTACAGGTGAATCTTACAGTCAATGGGGTAGTACTAAATCAAAAAAGAAGTTCGTTGATTATTCAGGAACTCATAAGAGAAGAAGTGGCAGAACATCCGAAAGATGTGGAAGAATTTTTAAAGAATTACACGGTAGAAGAATCAGGCAGTTCAATCATTCTTCGCCCGCCATCGGTTGAAGGCATTCAAATATCGCTCTTTAAGCCATCCTGAGGGGTGGCTTTTATATTGCCTAAAGCAGCAATGTGAAATGTGATTTAGAGAGGTGAAGAAATTTTTGCAAACAGGAGTCTTTTGCTTTTATTCTTTGGTCCTTCTTATTTAAAAATGCTGTAAATAGTAAAAAACAACCTGCCGTTTGGTAACGAACGGCAGGTTGTTTTTGGTTGGTCGTGTCTATCATAGTTAAAAAGTCGGCAATGAATGATCAGGAAATTTTATTGGAATCCATTTTGTTGAAAAGTCTTTCAGCCGCTTGATCAACAGACGTGTACTGTTCAATGTGCCTGCTTTCACGGGACGTGATCTCTATGATAAATGTGTCTTTGATGCACTTAACGATAAGGGCATCTTCGCCGTCATCAATCGCAAATGTGTGGGTGATGGAGGACGCATTAAAATTGCATGTAATAACCAAAAGATCTTTAATGTGATTCAATTTCATAAAATCGCTCTCTTTCCAGATTAGACGTGCTGCTCCACTTTAGAGTAGATCCGAGGCGAGTTCCATGAACGTTAATATATTCCACTATATTCAATAAAGGCAAAAAAAAAACCTGAAGGATCAGGGTCAGTAACTTGAGGTGAAATTAACTTATATTTCTACTGTTTTCACTGCTTCAGCAAGGCAATCATACAATTCTATTCGTCGTTCTTCTAAAAAAGTAAGTTCCAGAGTTGATGTTGAAGGGATACATACTGCGCGCATAAGGCTATTACCTTCTTTGCTGAAAGTAGAAGTGATTTTTGCGGTGTGATACTGACGCATTGTAGATAATATCTCATTAATTCTATCCGAGCTCATCGTAATTCCTCGCTTCCACTTTGGAAATTGACTAAATAAAGTCGCGGAGAATCCATTAATAATGTTCATCCTTAACTATAACATATATTCTATATCTATTTTTATATTTAGGCTTCAATGGAAATATTAGGGATTTCATCGATTACGTTAGGAATAACTCTTGGCATAAAAATTTGGGTTTACAGTAGAAGGAAACAGATATGAAAATGAGAGTAAATGGTATAATCAAGGTAAAAAGTATACAGTTTTCAAATGATGCTATTCAATGATTGGGAAGTTCAAAAAAATTGGAGGATAAACCATGACCGTCACCGCTGCCGAATCAAAATCACAACGCTTCTTAAAGGATTGGAGTTTATTCGAAAAAAGTTGGCTCGTCATTTTCACAGCCATTAATATTTACCTGTTTTTTGCCTGGGATGATACCCTCCTCGGTCTCATCAGTTCACTCAGCGGCATGCTGTGCGTCCTTTTAGTGGCAAAAGGAAAGATCAGCAATTATTACTTTGGCATAATTCAGACATCTACCTATGCATACATTTCATTTACATATGGGTTATATGGAGAGGCAATGCTTAACGGCCTGTTTTATTTCCCTATTCAATTTATCGGTCTTTACCTATGGCACCGAAACACGATCAAAAATAAGAACAGTGTGCAAGGCGAAGACGTCGTTGTTAAAACAATGAACCCCAGCTCCTGGCTTTATACCGCTATTGCCATCATCATTGGGACAATTCTGTATGCAATCTTGCTGCAGACCATTGGAGGACGCTCTGTCGGCCTAGATTCCGCCACAAATGTGTTGTCCGTTACAGCGCAGATTCTTATGCTGAAACGTTTTGCTGAACAATGGCTCGTTTGGATTTTGGTTAACTTTCTTTCCATTGTTCTTTGGGTTGTTACGCTGGATGCAACAGGCGGCAACGATTATACATTGGTTGTGATGTGGACAGCATTCCTTGTCAACTCAATCTACGGATATTACAACTGGAGAAAGATGGCTAAAAATCAAGTTTTAAAAGAGGAGACCGTTTAAATGGCGATTGGCAAAGTTGGAATGTACGGCGGCAAATTTTTGGTTATCCATCAAGGGCATGTTAGTGCAATGATCCGTGCCAGTACCATGGTAGAAGAGTTGCACGTTATCCTCACGCATGATGAAGAGTATGAGCGTGAATTTTATTTTAATGGCACAACCATGAAACCAATACCATTTCACCAACGGCTTCGCTGGTGGAATGAACTCACAAAGGACCTTCCGCATGTCAAAGTCCACGCCGTAGCTGAAAAGCAGACAGATGAATTTTATGACTGGGAAAAAGGGTCCATTGCCATCAAAGAGGCAATCGGCAAAAAGATTGACACCGTCTTTAGTTCAGAACACGCGTACGGCGAGCATTTTGAGAAGCTTTATCCAGACGCGCAGCATGTGGTTTTAGACGCAGAACGGCAAACATACCCCATCTCTGCTACACAAATACGTGAAGAAGGTGCCATGAAACACTGGTCGATTATCCCTCACGTAGTCCAACCTTACTTTGTTCGGACGGTTGTCGTGGTTGGAACCGAAAGCGCTGGAAAATCGACATTGGTTAAAAACCTGGCGAATCTTTATAACACAAGCTATGTCGAAGAATATGGCCGCAAGTTTTATGAAAACATCGGCGCTGAAATCACTATTGAAGCAGACTTTCCGAAAATTGCCTTCGAGCACAAATATCATGAAGAAGAACAGGCAAAGCGTGCCAACAAACTGCTCTTTATCGATACGGAAGCAAATGTCACGCAGTATTTCTCGTGGGCATACCTCGGCTATGAACAGCCAGTCTTAGATCAAGTAGCTGCTCTTCAAAACTATGATCTATGGCTTTTCCTTGAGCCTGATGTGGCGTGGGTCGATGATGGCACCCGGTTATTCGGAGAACAAAAGATTCGGGAGCGGAACAACGACTATTTAAAGGCCATATTGGATCGCCAAAACATTCACTATCATTCTATCAAAGGAAACTACAACGAACGGCTCGAGCAGGCAATCGAACTGGTTGACAGGGTTTTGGAAGAAAAGCTGTACGGCAATAAAACAACGTAAAAAATCACTGCACATCCACTCTATTGGGATGCAGATTGGGCAGAAGCTCTGTAGTTGGATCTTTTTAAGTTATGGCAACAGAATAACTCATTCAAAAAAAGAACAAGAGTGGCATAAATTCGGCTTGATGATTCTTTTCAAATTTTTTCTTTTGTTGTATATTGGTAAGAGAAAAGAGTGATGTTATGGGCAGTGCAGTATTTCCGGCAAAAAAGAAAAAACTAGAAGCGATGATCAAAAAATATGGTGAAGATATGACTTGGCATATTTTTAAAACTAATTTTAAAACCGATTATCCGGAGGATTGGGAGCTGATTAATTCAGCTTTTGAAAGTTACCAGCGGAATACCAAAAGAGGCAAAAATCATCCGATGCCCCATCCGGATAAATACCTAAAGAATATGTACACCAGTATTTCCAAAGAAAATTAACAAAAAAGCGTCCATTGGGCGCTTTTTTGTTATGCAATAGAAACTTATCTGTGCGTTAACACGACTAATTAAAAATAGTGAAATACCGTAAAGAAATTCTTAGGGTCTTCTTGCAACTTTTGATCCGTATTTCGACTAGTTTGTTGATTAGTAGAAGAGGAGGAATCATGATGTTCATGATCTTAAATGCAGCTGTAATCTCACTTTGGATCACGTCGCTTGTCGCGTTCGGGAGCAGTTACATCCGTTACCTAAAAGAGGAGCGTGCTTATGAAAAAAGCCGAAGAACAGACTCTACTTAGCTGGAAAGCTTAAAGGAATATTCAAAACTGATTTTTCAGTCAGATAGTGAAGGGAAGGGCATGTCTAGAAAATTATTTAGAGTGACATATTGTTATATAACCGGATAATCGATCGGGGTATGAATAATATAACATTCCATATAATGGAGAATATGGCCTGTGCAATAATTGTAAAGCTAAGTTCCTTAAACATTTCAACAAAACAATTTTCTTCTTTTACCTGCTTCTTTTTCTTCTTCATACTGCATCTCCCAATCTGCTAGAGTGTTAAAGATACTGCCGCCAGCGTCTTTCGCGGCAGTATTTTATTTTCGCTATAAGTTATTATATAGAAGAAACTTACATAAATTCGTTGTGTGGAAAATATTTTATTAACGCATTAAAAAGGCACATCAAAACAGCTCACTATGAAATTCCAACCTATCTAGGTTACACTGAAATAGACAAGAACCTAAGATACCAAGTAAAACCAGATGAAACGAAAAGGGGCGAAAGCATGAACGCATATGATGAGTACATGAAAGGCATTGTTGTGCCGATGCGCCAAGAATTAACGGGTGCAGGATTTACGGAATTATTGACGGCTGAGGAAGTCAATGAGCATATGAGCAGCTCTGAGGGGACAAGCCTTGTTGTCATCAACTCGGTTTGCGGCTGTGCTGCAGGTTTGGCACGTCCGGCAGTTATTGAAGCGCTTCAGACAATAAAGGCGAAACCGGAGCATTTGGTGACGGTGTTTGCTGGGCAGGACAAAGAAGCAACTGCGCAAATGCGCAATTATTTTGAGGAAGTTCCTCCATCATCGCCATCGATTGCGGTATTGAAGGACGGCCAACTGGCTTATTTTATTCCACGTGAACAAATTGAAGGCTTCCCGATGGAACAGATTCGCGATCATTTGTCACAGGTTCTTGAACAGGTGGCAGCTCATTGAAAACAGTAGTTACAACAGCGTACCGGCCAACTTCATCAACGTTAGAGCGGGCCGCTCGTGTTTCAGAAGATCTATCGCTTCTGCAGGTTCCGCGCAATAAACGTTCCATCGACAAGATGCATGCGGATGAAGGAGCGGACCTTTTGGTTTGTTTAAAGGAACGGCTCGAGTTTTACCCACTGGGTAAAAAAGAGCCGTTCTTTTTTCATCCGAATTCAGCAGCTTTCCGGACGAAACGGCCGCTCGAGCAGGATCCGGTTATTGAAGTTTCGAGACTGGCTCCGGGCGATTCTTTTTTAGACTGTACATTGGGTTTAGCTTCAGACGCCATTGTAGCCTCTCAGCGCGTTGGTGACCGAGGATGTGTGATAGGCTGCGAAAGCCATCCGGTTCTAGCTTATGTAGTGGGACAGGGGTTGCAGGCATACAACGAGATGCTTCACTTGGAAGAGGCGATGCGGCGCATCCAAGTGGTAACATCAGACGCGGTGTCATTTTTAAAAACGCTCGAATCCGGTTCAATTGATGTCATTTACATGGATCCGATGTTCACCGAGGAAATTAGCGAGGCATCCAACTTTACTCCGCTAAGAGGACCGGCTGACCATGGGCAATTGACAGAGCAGTGGGTAGCAGAAGCGAAACGTGTGGCACGAAAAAGCATCGTCTTAAAAGCGCATTTCCGCTCAGGCGATTTTGAAAGGTTCGGGTTTGTCCGGCGCGTTCGGCCAAATACAAAATTCCATTACGGCGTAATTTCTGTCAGGCCATAAACGAGCAAATAAAAAAATCTTCTGGGCATCCAGAAGATTTTTTTATTTGCTCGTTAGTCTGTAAAAGAAAGTGAAGTCAAGTATCCAAGCATAAACAGGAGACCCAGTCCGATCAATAATGATGCATCCATGAAAATTCCTCCTTTTCAAAAAAAAACAAGGCGTTCTTAATGACTTTATTGTACAATGAATTTCAAGAAGATGAAACCTTTACCAATAAAATTCGTATAAATAAGCAAACGTGTTACTAAAATGTTCATATATGAAAAGGTGATGTTAATGAAAAATTGGTGGCAAAAGTCGCTGATGATTGCAGTTGCCGTTTTGACATTAGGTGCAATCTCCCCGAACCATTTAATCTGGGAGTCGCTTCTGGACGAAAAAGGACAACCGAAATCACACGCTGCTGAAAGCGATAACAAACAGTATATTTATGATTGGATCGATCCAAGCGAGTTTTACGATACCAGTGAATCCATCCTCGACACGGTCCACCAATCTGCCGAAGAGCAGTCTTATTTGAAGTTCGGTTCACGGATCGGCCCTGTCATCCAAGATGAATTTCAGACTATGATCCTGCCAAACATCCAGCGGGCGATCGATGTTCATTTGGCAACTCTGGATACCGGCAAGTTGAGCAAATTGGCCATTTCTGAAAAACCTTCAGGCGATTATTCAGAAAAGATTTTCCATGTGTATGATACCGAAACGAACAAAGACGAAATCCGTTTCCACGTCAGAACCGAGAAAAAGCCGCAAGTAGGCTATTCATTTAATTTCCATTACCATTTGGCTGAAGATGATTTCCAAAAGCACATAACCGTGGGCGATATTTACTGGTCCAAAAATACACCGCCTAAATGGCTTTCCTAAACCGTTCACGTTGTGGCGGTTTTTTGTTTTGTATAAATGAATCATTTAAGATGGACTTGCATATCGCCATTTCATGAACCACTTTGGTCGCCTTAGGAATTGCTCTCGCAAGTAACCGGGAAAAGCACCAGTCTTCTTGCGTCGCCTAGCCATTGGAGGCACAGTTGCTAGGGTAGTTATTTAACTCATGATTAATGAACTTTTCTTCATACACCTATTGCTATTTCGCGGAAGAGTAATAGTTAAGTTTAGCTGTTCAGGTTAAAATAGATATAAATCTATAGATGAAAGTGTTGTTAGTAGAGAGTTTTTGTTATGATTAAACATAATAACGGAGGCGATTTACATGAAGCAATATTTAGACTTATGCGAACACATTTTACATAACGGAGCGACAAAAGAAGACCGCACCGGTACAGGAACTTTGAGTATCTTCGGCCATCAAATGCGTTTTGATCTGAGCGAAGGGTTCCCCCTGATGACAACAAAAAAAACAGCGTTCCGCCTGATTGTGTCGGAACTTCTTTGGTTTATCAAAGGCGATACCAATGTCCGGGCCTTGCTCCAGGACAATAATCATATTTGGGATGAATGGGCGTTTGCCCAGTGGGTAGCAAGTGAAGAATACGCAGGGCCGGACATGACCGACTTTGGGCGGCGTGCACAAAGGAATCCGGAATTCGCGGAACTGTACAAACTGGAGATGCAAAGCTTTCAGCGGAAAGTAATCGAAAGTCCGGAGTTTGCAGAAAAGTATGGAGACCTGGGGCCGGTTTATGGCAAACAATGGCGTTCATGGGCGACAACCCAAGGCGGTACCATTGACCAGCTTAAGAATGTCATCGAATCCATCAAGGAAAATCCGGATTCGCGCCGCCACCTTGTCACCGCCTGGAATCCGGAATTTATTGATGATATGGCTTTGCCGCCATGCCACATCATGTTCCAGTTCTACGTGGCGGATGGCAAACTATCCTGTCAGCTATACCAGCGAAGCGCAGATGTTTTTTTAGGCGTGCCTTTCAATATCGCATCCTATGCGCTATTGACGCACCTCATCGCAAGGGAATGCAATTTGGAAGTTGGCGATTTCGTCCATACAACAGGCGACACACACCTGTATTCCAACCATATGGAACAGGTGAAGGAACAATTGCAAAGAGAACCAAAACCATTGCCAACTCTGAAAATTAACGAAGATGTCGAATCGATTTTCGACTTGAAACTGGAAGATATCACCATCGAAGGCTACGATCCGCATCCTCGGATCAAGGCACCCGTCGCAGTTTAACATCTATTACCTGATGGAATTGCGATTAACCAATACGATTTCTTTAACAACAAAAAATCCTGATTCATTAAAGTTCAACACCCGCAAAAAGCGGGATAGGAGGAAAATTCATGATTTCACTGATGGTAGCGCATGATCCAAACCGGGTTATCGGTATAGACAACGAATTGCCTTGGCACATTCCGGCTGATTTGGCTTATTTCAAAGAACAGACAATTGGGAAAGGCATCGTCATGGGGCGCAATACGTTTGAATCGCTCGGCCGTCCCCTTCCAAAACGCCGCAATATTGTCGTGACACGCAATGACGATTATCAGGCAGAAGGTGTGGACGTGGTCCATAATCTGCAGGACGCCGTAAAATTGGCAAAAGAATTTCATGACGAGGTGATGATTATCGGGGGCGAGCAGATTTTCAATTCAATTTTGGATGATGCTGACCGCCTTTACATCACACTTGTTCACCAGGCTTTTGATGGGGATACATACTTCCCGGAATATGGCCGTGAATGGAAGCTCGTTTCCGAATCGGAACAGCAAATTTCAAATGAAGTGCCATTTTCATACCTGGTGTACGAACGCCGGAAAAAGAAAAAAGATCATGCTTAACTCGGTCAGGACATTCTCATTTCTATTTGGCTATTTGCCGATCAGCGCTGTAAACCTGAAAAAGTTCATAAAACAAAAAACGCAGCTGAGTGTAGAGGAGTATGACAAGCTGATTCATACAGAGCCTCAAAAATGGGCGGCCGGCATTATGGAAAGGACGAAAAGCACTGTTTCTGTTACAGGGCTGGAAAACCTGCCTGATGGGCCGGTCCTTTTTGTCAGCAATCACGAAGGGAATTTTGATATTCCGGTCCTGCTGTCGACCATTCCAAAACCCTTTGGTTTTATTTCCAAAAAAGAAGTGAAGAAAATGCCAATCATTCCGATGTATATGGAAGAAATGAATTGCGTATTTCTCGATCGAACCGATCGCCGCAGCGCGTTAAAGTCAATCACCGATACGGTTGGAAAACTGAAAGAAGGCCATTCCATCCTGATTTTCCCTGAAGGAACGAGAAGCAAGGGCCAGGAGACGGGTGAATTCAAATCCGGTTTTATGCGGATTGCGAAAGACTCGGGTGTCCCGATTTTGCCGATTGCGATTTCTGGAACTTCTGATATTATGGAAAAAAACAACAATAAGATTATGCCGGCAGCAGTATCCGTCCAATTGCTCGATCCTGTTTCGGCTAACCGGATCCAAGAACTGGATACCAAATCCGCAATAGCGCTTGTTCGGTCACGTATTGAAGATGCCCTTGATTCACCGGTGCAACAAAGCACCGGTGGCTGACTGAAGATTTCCGCCCATCTAACTATGCGGGCAGCGCTATGAGTTATCTCCCATATACTGATTACTTACACTAAAGTGAAAAAGGATGTGATTTCATGTCAAAAATTCATATTGTCACGGATTCGACCGCTGATTTAAAACCGGAAGTCATTGAAAAATACGATTTGCACGTGGTTCCGTTAAACATTCAAATTGGCGGAAAATCTTATTTGGACCGCGTTGACCTTGAGCCGGAATCTTTTCTCGAGCTGATGAAAACCTCCGATGAAATGCCGAAAAGCTCTCAGCCGGCTCCGGGCATCTTCAAAGAACTTTATGATGAACTGGGCAAAAATGGAGATCAAATTTTATCCATTCACATGACTGGCGGAATGAGCGGGACAGTTGAGTCTGCGAAAGCAGCAGCTCAACTGACGGATTCAGCTGTCACGGTCATCGATTCCCGCTATATTTCCCACGCTTTGACATTTCAGGTGTTTGAAGCAGCTGATATGGCGAGAGCTGGTAAATCGATGAGCGAAATTGTTGCACGGGTGGAACAGATCCGCCTCAACACCAAGCTGTTTGTAGTGGTCGACACACTTGATAATTTGGTGAAAGGCGGTCGCATCGGCAAAGGACGTGCATTGCTGGGCTCGCTGATGAAGATCAAACCGATTGCCTCATTGGACGACGGTGAATACACGCCCGTTGCCAAAGTAAGAAGCCATAAGCAAGTGGTTGAATATCTCATGAAGGATTTCATGGACCGCACGGCAGGAAAAATTGTTAAAGGTGTAGGAATTGCGCATGCTAATGGACTGGCAATGGCTGAACCGCTGCGGGAAAAAATTAAGGAAACGGGCTTTACGGATATTAAATTCGATTTTACGACTCCGGTTATCTCTACCCATACGGGAATCGGAGCCATTGGTTTCATGTATTATACGGATTGACTTGTACGGTAAAGCCCTTCAGAAAAAGGAGAGACAAATTTGAAGCGCATCCTGTTTATCATCATTTTGTCCATGGGTATTGTAGCGGGGTGCAGTCCAACTTTTATCTTTGGCAATGAAGAAGCGGAACCAAGAACCGAACCCTCCATTAACCCGTATACAATCCCGCCAAATTTTGTTCCTCAAGCTGTGGTCATTACGGCTCTAGGCGATTCCTTGTCTCAGGGTGTAGGCGACGAGGAGAACTTAGGGGGCTATACAGGGAGAGTGGCAAACGAGATTCGAACCTGGCAAGGAATTGAAGGAGTCGCTGTTGAAAACACCGCCAAGCGCGGACGCCGCAGCGATCAGCTATTGGCTATGATTCAGCAGGGCGAACTGAACGGTCCTGTTGCAGAAGCGGATTATTTGTCGCTGACGATTGGCGGAAACGATATCATGCGAATCGTCAAACGCGATTTGTTTTCATTGAATCTGGAAGCCTTTGAGGATGAACTGATCCTTTATGAAAATAGATTTGAAACGATTTTTACGGCAATCCGCGACATCAATCCCAATGCACCCATGATCATTGTGGGCATCTACAATCCTTTCTCGCTCATAACTGATGAGGTGGAGGAATTTGATCAGATTATCGCTTCCTATAACCAAGCGATGGAAGATCGGGCGGCAGCAGATCCACAGGCATGCTTCGTGCCTGTCAGTGACTTGTTTGTCGGCAATCAGAACCTGGTTTATCACTCTGATTTTTTTCACCCGAACAGCAAAGGCTATGACTTGATGGCCGAGCGTATTTTGGAACGCATGGAAGAATGCGGGTTGAACTACGAAGAATAGGGGGTGGTGACAAATGAAAAAATGGCGTTTTGCTTTCTTTGTGCTATTGGTGTTCAACGCATTGGCATTGGTGGGACTCTTGCTTTATGTGACCACTCCACCGCAGGACCACACATCTTATCAAGCGGTGAAAAATACGCCGGCAGCCGGCAATACAGTTGTCGTCAATACCACAAAATCCGATTTTGAAGGAATTGCCAACACTTATATACAAGATGCCATGAAAGATCAGCCAATCCCATTATCATTGTCAGTTACTGATGACGTCAGCATTTCGACCGAGCTTACTATTTTTTCGGTAACTTTGCCAATTTTAATGAAATTTGAGCCGCTTGTTCAAGAAGACGGCAATTTATTGCTGGAACAAAAGTCAGTGGAAGTCGGCATGCTGGATATTCCGCCTGAATCTGCGTTAAAGTTGCTTAGAGACTCAGTTGAACTTCCGGAATTTATGGAAGTGATGCCTGCCGACGAAGAAGTGCTGCTAAAACTGACGGAAATTCCGTTGGATGATGGCATTTCCGTGCGCGCAGCATCGTTCAATTTGCAAGAAGACGATATCCGGTTATTGGTAACAATTGAACCATAAGGAACGGAGTGAGCTTATGAAGACGGAAAAAGCGACATTTGCAGGAGGCTGTTTTTGGTGCATGGTCAAGCCTTTTGATTCATTGGACGGCATTGAGGAAGTAGTAAGCGGCTATACAGGCGGAGATCTGCCAAATCCGACCTATGAACAGGTTTGTTCAAACGCAACGGGCCATGTCGAAGCGGTTCAAATTACGTTCCAGCCCGACATTTTTCCATACGAAAAACTGTTGGATGTATTCTGGACACAAATCGATCCGACAGATGCAGGAGGACAATTTTTTGACCGCGGGGAATCATACCAGACGGCTATCTTCTATCATTCAGAAGAGCAGCGTCTTGCTGCAGAAAAGTCCAAACAGGAACTGGACAATTCAGGCAGATTTAAAAATCCTGTAGCAACACCGATTATTGAAGCCAAACCATTTTATTTGGCAGAATCTCATCATCAAGATTACTATAAGAAAAACCCTGCCCATTACAACCGATATTCGGTCGGCTCTGGGCGGACGGCTTTTATTGAAAAGAACTGGGGTGGACAATCATGAAAGAAGAATTAAAAGCAAAGCTAACGCCGATGCAATATCATGTGACCCAGGAAAGCGGCACTGAACCGCCGTTTCAGGGAGAATACGACCAACACTTTGAAGAAGGCATCTATGTGGACATCGTTTCCGGCAAACCGTTGTTCAGTTCCAAAGATAAATTTGATGCGCATTGCGGTTGGCCTAGTTTTGCAAAGCCGATCGAAGGCTCAGAAGTAAAAGAGAACCTGGACACGAGCCACGGCATGAGAAGAACGGAAGTCCGCTCTGAGACAGCCGATTCGCATCTAGGGCACTTGTTCCCGGACGGCCCATCTTCTCTTGGCGGCTTGCGCTACTGCATCAATTCTGCAGCGCTCCGTTTTGTTCCCAAAGAGCAGTTGGACGCAGAAGGCTTATCCGAATACAAAAAACTGTTTGAATAGAAGGTTGCCCGGACAACTGTCCGGGTTTTTTTGGCCTGAAATCTGGAAGGAGCCCTTCATGGACCGATCATTTTATCAATTTGCATTAAAATATCGAGGGAAAATGGATGCTGATGATTTTTCCCACTTTGCGGATTCGATGTTTCTGGACCATTCATTTCCCAAATCGTCATCAGACTTTGATCAGCTTTCAAAATATGTCGAAGAAAAGGCACACCCGGTCATGAAAGCTTCTGTCTTTGATGAAATGTGGGAGGAATACGCCGGCGAATAATGCTGGTCATTGCACTATAAGTAAAAAAACAGTATGATTGATTCGACTATAATAAAGTGAGGTTTTTTAGATGAGTGTTCATATCAATGCAAAAAAAGGCGATATCGCCGAAACAATTTTACTGCCTGGAGATCCGCTTCGCGCAAAATACATAGCGGAAACTTTTTTGGAAGACGTAACGTTATATAACGAAGTCCGCAATATGTTCGGTTATACCGGCACATATAAAGGGAAACGCATCTCTGTTCAAGGAACAGGAATGGGTGTACCGTCGATTTCTATTTACGTAACGGAGTTAATGCAGGAATATGATGTTAAAAAACTAATCCGTGTGGGTACTTGCGGCTCAATTCATAAAGACGTCAAAGTTCGCGATGTCATTTTGGCACAAAGTGCGTCTACTGACTCTAAAATGAATGAAATCATATTTAAAGGGGTCAACTATGCACCGACCGCCGATTTTGATTTGTTGTTGAAAGCATACAACGCGGGCCTAGAAAAAGGTCTGAGCTTACGTGTCGGAAATGTCTTTACTGAAGATGTTTTCTACAACGAATTTGCTGAACACGAAAAATGGGCACAGTACGGTGTACTTGCTCTTGAAATGGAGTCTTCTGCGCTTTATACACTGGCAGCGAAATTCGGCCGTCAAGCCCTATCTATCCTAACTGTCAGCGATCATTTATTGACAGGCGAAGTGACAACTGCAGAAGAACGACAAACAACATTCAACGACATGATTGTCGTAGCTCTGGAAGCAGCAATTCAAGAGTAGAAAGAAAAGCGCAAGCGCCCGTGTAGATTTGACGGGCATAAGACGCGCTGGCGAAGCGGCATGTTTTCAGCCGCACAGCCAGAGTGGCTTATGACCCTAGAATCTGGGCGCTGGAGTCTGGACAAAGAGAAAAGCGCAAGCAGCCGTATAGCCCAGAAAAGCGCTGGAAGCCTTACCGGTAATGGCGGTCTTTGCCATTGTTGGTAAGGGTGAAGCGACTCGAGGGGCTGGCTGCTGGAGTCTGGACAAAGAGAAAAGCGCAAGCGCCCGTATAGATTCGACGGGCATAAGACAGACCGGCAATGCGGCATTTTTTGCCGCGCAGCCGGGATGGCTTATGACCCCGAGAATCTGGGCGCTGAAGTCTGGACATTGAAGAAAAGCGCAAGCAGCCGTATAGCCCCGACAAGCGCTGGAAGCCTTACCGATAATGGCGGTCTTTGCCATTGCTGGTAAGGGTGAAGCGACTCGAGGGGCTGGCTGCTGAAGTCTGGACAAGAAAGAAAAGCGCAAGCAAAAAAAGACTGTCTCGACAGTCTTTTTCTTTTCATATTCTCCGGTTCTAGAGCAACTATGAAAGTGGTGAAACAGATGGATGATAAACGTCCGGGGGAAGAACACGAACAGATTCCGCCAGTAGAAGAGTCGCCGTCGCACACTATTAAAATGAAAACATTCTCTTTTATCATGCTTGTCTTTCTTTTAATAATAGCTACGGCAGGTTTAACGGTTTTTGCATTGACTTTTGGCGACGACAAAGCGGTCGAAGTTAATTCGCCGGAACGTCGTGAATTCGAAAAGCTTTACTCAGCTTACGATCAAATTCAAGACCAGTATTTCGAAGAAGTAGACAGAGATGTATTGGTTAACGGTGCCATTAACGGCATGGTTGATTCGCTGGAAGATCCTTATTCTGATTACCTGAATGAAGATGAGGCATCCCAATTTTTGGAAGGGATATCATCCAGTTTTCAAGGGATTGGCGCCGAAGTGCAGGAGCGCGGGGGCTATGTAACGGTGGTTTCGCCAATCAGAAATTCACCAGCTGAAAAAGCGGGTGTTCAGCCGAACGATCAAATACTGGCAGTTGATGGAGAAAGCATCCAGGGCTTTACAACCACTGAAGCGGTAATGCTGATTCGCGGTGAAAAAGGCACAGAAGTGACATTGACAATTCAGCGCGGTGAAAATACGGAGCCGCTTGATATTACCATTGTCCGTGATGAAATACCGATCGAGACCGTTTATGCGGAAATGATTGGGGATAATGTAGCGCATATTCAAGTAACAAGCTTTTCTGAAAATACTTATCAGGAGCTGCTTGATGCTATAGAAACTATGGAAGCTGAAGGAATGGAAGCGGTCGTTATGGACGTTCGCCAAAACCCGGGCGGCTTGCTGGATGTGGCACTTGACATATCCAATCTGTTTATCGAAGATGGAAAACCTTTGTTTGAAGTCCAGGCAAAAGGTGCTGAACCTGAAGTTTACATGTCTTCGCCAGGTACGAAAATTGAAGTGCCTGTTACCCTGCTGATTGATGGCGGAAGCGCCTCGGCATCCGAAATATTGGCCGGAGCGATGAACGAGTCGGCAGAGATCCAATTAGTTGGAGAAAAAACTTTCGGCAAAGGTACTGTTCAGACTGCCAATGACCTTGAAGATGGGTCTAATCTGAAGTTTACAACGGCTAAATGGCTTACGCCTGACGGCAATTGGATTCACGAAAAAGGAATCGAACCGGATGTTGAAGTTGCTTATCCGGAATATGCGTCTCTGCCGGTTTTGGATACATCATTGGAACTGCAAGATGGCGTCATTTCCGACCAAGTAGAAACTGCAGAGCAAATGCTCGAGGCACTTGGCTACGAAGTTGGCGATGTAGATGGCGTATTTGAAGAGCAAATGACAGAAGCTGTGGAAACTTTCCAGGAAGAAAATGAACTGGAAGTGACCGGCATCTTGACTGGAGACAGTACATTTGCGGTAATGGACGCATTGCGACAGAAAATTGAAGATGAAGATCCGCAATTGCTGGAAGCTAAAAATCTGTTGATGGAAGAAGCGGGAATCACAGCTTCGGAAGAAGCAGAAGAAACTGAAGAGTAATTTTTAAGGTCCGCTTATGCGGGCCTTTTCTTAAGGGGAAGAAAGGATGAGAAGATGAAAGATGTATATTTGTTCAGCGGATTTTTGGGGAGTGGAAAAACAACGCTGTTAAAGGGCATGATCAGCCAAATGAAAGGCCAAGGCTTAAAGCCGGCAGTTTTCATGAACGAACTAGGCAAAATGAACATGGATTCCGATTCAGTAGAGGACGGAGTGCCGTTGAAGGAAATTCTTGATGGCTGCATCTGCTGCACAGGATCAGAAAAATCAGAAGCGCAGATCCAGACCTTGCTGGCTGAAGAAGATTTTGATGTTTTGTTGATTGAAACAACGGGAGCGGCGCATCCGGTTGAAGCATTGGACGCCATCTTTTCTCCTTTATTTGCTGACCAGCTAAACTTCAAAGGCATAGTGACAGTCGCCGACAGCAAGCGCTGGATGGACCGCAACAACTTGTCTCCGCAGATTCGTTCCCTGTTTTTGGAGCAGATCCGCCATGCTGACCTGATCTTGGCCAATAAGATGGATTTATTGACGGACGGCGAACAAGGGACAGTGATCTATGAAATTCAGTCGCTGAATCCGACAGCGCAGATCATCCAAACTGTCCATGCAAAAGTGCCGTTTTCGGCATTGGAAAAACTGACACCTTCGCCGGCTGGAGACATTGCTGAAGCCCATGTTTCAAAATTAAATTTAAATGCGAAAGTGCTGCAGTTTGAAGCACCGATCCAACGGGAAAAATTTGAAGAATGGCTTCGCGCATTGCCGGATTCTGTATATCGCATCAAGGGTTACGTGCCGCTTGAAGGTGACAAGTATCCCCATGCTTTCCAGTTTGCATATGGAATGGCGCAATGGCTTCCGGAGTATATGAAAATGCAAAACCAAATTGTCGTGATCGGTGAAGGGTTGGAAGGAGTCGAACTGCCGTGATTGAATCTTACCGGAAACTTTGGTCGCAGCGTGCAGCTGCAGAAAAGATCGCTACCCAGCAGGATCTCGAAAAATACATCCTGATTGAATTGAACGATGAATTGACGCATCCGCGTGTCCGCAAATCCAAAGAACAAAAATTGGAATTGGCACTGCTGCGAATCCAAGGGTCGGATTTGTCGGAATCAGAAAAGAGTGGCCTGAGTGCGTTATATAAGAATCTTGCCGCCAAGTAACGCTAGAGATGAATGAAAAACACCATAAATAAAACCAGGAAAGAAAAAATCACTGATTTTTTCTTTCCTGGTTTTTTATTTTATAGCTCAATCTTGAGCTGGCGAATGAGCAGAAATTCTTTTTTGGATCACCAGCAGGCGGATGGACAAAGTAATCGCGCCGGCTGTTAAGCCAACAATCAAGCCGATCCAGTAACCGAAGGCACCAAAGTCGGTGAAGTTGGCAAGCAGGTAGCCAGAGGGCAGGCCGATGACCCAGTAGGAAACGAGTGCCATGACAAAGGTGATGTTGACATCTTTGTAACCGCGAAGCGCTCCTTGTACAGGCGCCTGAATGGCATCCGACAGTTGGAACAGTGCAGCAAACAGCAGGAACTGAACGGCCAGCTCGACCACGATGGGATCCGAAGAATACAGCGCAGCAATTTCACTGCGCATGAAGAACAAAATGCAGGCTGACAGAGAGCTTAACGTGACGGCAGTGCCGACACTCATCCAGCTGTATTGTTTAGCGTCCTGGAAGCGCTTGGCGCCAATCTCATAGCCAACCAGTATCGTGGCGCCCATGGAGATGCTGAGCGGCAGCATATAAAGCAGGGAAGCGAAATTCAAGGCGATTTGATGGGCCGCAATGGTGACTGTACCATAAACTGCCAGCATAAAAGTGACCGCCGAGAAAATGCTCGTCTCTACAAAGATTGAAATGCCGATCGGCACACCAATCCGGCTGATTTCGCCCCAGCTCTTCAGAGAAAACTTCGGCCAGTTGCGGAAGATGCCGTAAGACTGGAATGGGTTTCTCGTATGGATAATCCATATTGCGATGAGCAGAATCAGCCAGTAGGTGATGGCCGAAGCAAGTCCTGCGCCAACGCCTCCAAGTTCCGGGAATCCGAACTTCCCGAAAATCAGCAGATAGTTGAAGAAAATATTGATCGGCGTGGACAGGAGTGAAATGACCATCGTGACGCGGGTAGCTCCGAGTGCATCGATATAAGAGCGCAGTGCGTTATAAACAAACAAAGGGATCAATCCGATCGACATCGCAAAGATATAGCGGCCGGCGACATCAGCAACCACTGGATCGAGATCCATGAACGCTAGCAGATAATCGATGCCGAAATAGAAGAAAGCAAAGACGATTGCAGCCAGCAGGACAGCCAAATAAATCCCTTGCTGGACGGCTTGTTTTACTTGTTCTTTTTTCTTAGCCCCCATCAATTGTGCTACAATTGGGGTAATGGACATGAGAATTCCGGCAAGACCGATATAGACGGGAACCCAAAAGGATGATCCGATCGACACGCCGGCCAGATCCTCTGTTCCGTAGCGGGCGGTCATGTAAATATCGAAAAATGTCACCATATACATCGCGACTTGCGTAACGAGAATCGGAAAAACAATTTTCATTAACAGCAGCAGTTTTTCTTTTTTTGTAGTTGTCTGGTACATGCTTCTTTCCTCCCGCAATCTATCTGAGTTGAAATTAAAAATGTTTCACTTATATCGTGGCAAGCAATCCGATTGTCCCTTTCAACTCTAGCCACAAGCCAAACGGAGCTGCATAATGCCAGCTGCTGAAAAATATGCAACAACATCGATAGTTCAGGTTATGCGATTACAATTTAACACATAAAATCCAGTATAGCATAGAAAGTCTTGCTCTAAAGCAATTGCTGCTATGCCAAATTAATAGATGAGAGTAGGACATGAAAATGGACAACAAAACAATTTTATTGACCGGGGGCGGTACCGCAGGACACGTCTCCCTGAATCAGGCATTAATACCGGAACTGAAGAATTTAGGCTTCCATGTGGAATACATCGGATCCAAAGAAGGAATTGAAAACGAATTGATCCGGGACTCGTTTCCATCAATTCCTTATCATCCAATTTCCAGCGGCAAATTGAGACGTTATTTTTCCACCAAGAATTTTTCGGATCCATTTCGTGTAGGGGCTGGACTGACCCAGGCGCTCAACATTATTCGCAAAACCAAACCCGCAGCGATTTTCTCAAAAGGCGGATTCGTATCCGTACCGGTTGTCATGGCTGGGCGGATGATGTCAGTACCGGTCATCATCCATGAATCGGATGTAACACCTGGACTTGCCAACAAATTGGCATTGCCGTTTGCCGACCATATTTTTACGGTCTTTAAAGAAACTTTGGCGCATGTGCCAAGCACCAAATCAACGTGTACGGGATCTGTGATCCGCAGTGAGCTGATGGAAGGCTCCGCAGAAAAAGGCCAGGAAATCTGTCCTTTCGGCAACGAACTGCCGGTCTTGATGGTAATGGGCGGAAGCCAAGGATCGGCTATGATCAATTCAGCTGTCCGCAACAACCTGGAAAGGCTGTTAAAGCAGTTCAACATCATCCACTTATGCGGCAAAGGGAATAGCATGCCGGAACTGGATGTCCATGTGAATTACCGCCAGTTTGAATATGTTACACATGAGCTTCCGCATTTGCTGCACATGACCGACTTTGTCGTATCGCGGGCAGGTTCCAATTCGATCTTTGAATTTCTGGCACTGAAAAAGCCGATGCTGCTGGTTCCGCTATCTATGCAAAAAAGCCGGGGCGACCAAATATTGAATGCCAAATTATTTGAAAAACAAGGCTTTGCCCATGTTGTGGAAGAAGAAGAGTTGTCTGCTGACCGCTTGATGGAAGAGCTGGACCGTTTGCAGGCTGACAAAGACCAATTGATTGAAACAATGACTCAAGCTGAAGCGCCGATTACCGCCGCAGAAATGGCGAAGTTGGTTTCATCATATACAAAGTAATTCCCAACTAATTTAAAGAGGTGACCGGAATGGAAATGACGTTGATAAAAGTCCATGGCTCTATGAATACTTTTTATATGTTTGAATCGGATGAACGGGAAGATTTTGCGCAGCTGGCTATTCGGCTCTCTGCGTTGGACCCGGACATTGACGGCATTTTAGTGATTTTGCCTTCAGCTGTTGCACATGCTAAAATGCGCGTTTTCAATAATGACGGATCAGAAGCATCCATGTGCGGAAACGGCCTTCGTTGTGTGGCACGCTACGTATGTGAGCGCGACCGAGTGCAGGAAGCGGTAATTGAAACCTTAAAAGCTTTACTGTGCGTGAAGAAAGAAGAGACTTTGAATGAAGGAATCGAAACCTATTCAGTGGAAATATCGCCGGTTTCTTTTTCACTCAGCAGTTTGCCGATGAAGTACGGGGACAACAGTGAATGGACTCATCAAGCTTTGCCGTTTGTCTCAGAAGAAATTCCATTTTCAGCCGTTGCTGTTCCCAATCCGCATTTAATTGGGATTGTGCCGCAAGAAATGCAGAGAGATACCAGCCACCAGCAAAAATGGGCGCAATACTTTAATGGCGAAAACGAGTATTTTTCAGACGGCGTCAACGTCAGTTACGTGACGCCTATGGAGAACGGCATATTTGTTCGGACTTATGAGCGCGGCGTCGGTTTCACCAATGCCTGCGGAACCGCAATGACAGCCTCGGCGTTGGTCAGCTGCATGGCTGGTCTGGTACCTTACGGAGATGTGGCAGTTTACAATCCTGGCGGCATGGTGAAATGTTCAGTTTCCAAACAAGGCGATGACATCCAACTTCAGCTTACAGGCAATGCAACGTATTTATCGGTTGTAAAGTTTGACTGGACCGTTAATGCGGAAGAAAGCAGCATCTTATCTTCCGAACCGCTGGAAGAACAGGTATTTTATGAAAAATTTATTGGAAACATCTCAAACATCTCAAAACAATTTGTCTAACGGAAAGCGGTGAAACAGATGCCAATCCCCTTTACACTGGAACAGCTGGACCTTCTCTATAAAAATGTAAAAGATCCCGTTTACTTTATGAAACAGAATGGCGACACGTTTGACTACGTTTATGTTAATCCCGTTTGCAGAACTATTTTTAAGAAAGAGCTAGCTGGCACCACATTGGATGACAGCATGCCACCGGACTTATCCAGGGAAATCAAAAAGCAGTATCTTATTGCCTTGAGAGCAGGAGAGAGGCACATATACCGCGACTACAGCTTATTCAGCGACCTGGACACAGCGATGGAGACTGAATTGACGCCTATTGATTTTGAAGGGCAACGCTTTGTGCTGGCAGTGACGAAAAACGTGACGGCACAGAAAAAAATAGAAGAGGATTACCTGTTCTATGAATCGCTGGTTCAAAATTCAGTAGATCCGATGATCATGATTTCGGCGGAATATATGATCATCGATTTGAATTCGGCTTACGAAAAAGCATTTGGTGTGAGAAAGGAAGATTGGGTTAACCGCTATTACAAGGATTTGCCCGATAAGCAAAAAGAACAGTTTAAGTCAGGCAAAGATTTGCTTGAGAAGTTTGTTCCAGAAACAAAAAGCTCATCAATCATTATGCAGCGCCGAAAAGAGGATGGCACGCTGGCCAAATTTTCAGCCAGTTATTCTCCCATCAACGAAAATGGCATCATCCGGGCATTCCATGTTGTATTCCGGGAGCTGACAAGCGAACTGCTGTTAAAAAATGAGCTTAAAAAGACAGAGAATATTCTGGAGAGCTACAAGGATGCGCTTAATTACGCAGCACTCGTCGCAATTTGGAGCCTGTCTGGTACGATAGAGTTTGTCAATGAAAATTTAAATAAGCTGACCGGGTATATGCCTGAAGAGTTGATCGGGATGAACGTATACGAAGTCAGTGAAGCGATTATTTCAACTGAAGAATACGAAATGATACGCACGGTTATTTTGGATGGCGTTATATGGCGCGGCCAGCTCAAAAGCCTAAAGAAAAATGGTGAAATTTTCTGGGTGGATGCGACCATAATCCCTTTGCTTGACGTAGATGGGGAAATATATCAGGTGCTGTCGATTTTGTTTGACGTGACCGAGAGAAAACAGCTGGAAGAACAGCTGCACTTTATGGCTTATCATGATAGTTTGACGACTTTGCCCAATCGCCGATTAATGGTGCAGAAATTTCAACAGATGAAAGATCATGCACAACAAAAAGGAGAGCATATTGCCTTGCTGTATATTGATGGCGATAACTTTAAATCGATCAATGACCAGTTTGGCCATGATGTCGGTGATGATTTCATCTATCATTTTGGGCAGGCAATCAAAAAGAGCCTGCGCAAAGGAGATTTGGCGGCCAGAATAGGCGGCGACGAATTTTTGGTAGCGCTTTGCGGCATTTTCCCCGAAGAAAGCCAATTTCATATCGAGAAGATTATTGACCGCATTAACGATACACTGGCCGAGGGCTGGGAAATCAATGGGCACCATTTTACACCGAGTTCATCGATAGGCATTTCTGTCTACCCCAGCCATGGCACTGATTTTGATGATCTCGTCAAAAAAGCGGATGCCGCCCTTTATTTAGCAAAAAGCAATGGAAAAGGGAAATGCTATTTGTACACTTCTCCTTGAAAGCCAGAAAAAAACAGGCTGAAGCCCAGCTCTTACATCGATGAAAGCGCTTTACAATGTCTTATGTGAATATTTTCACGGAAAGGCTTTGTTTTTTCAATCTGGAAGTAGTAAGATTGATAGGGAATTTTAAACTTTTCTTACTTAAACGCCTTCTGCTTTATGTCTAGTGGGATGCGTGATAAAATAAATGAGACATATAACAAATTAATGTGACTGCCGTCAAACAAATAGTTGGAGGTTTTTTTAATGTCTAGCAATTATTCAGATGCAAAATCCCCATGGAGTTCCATTACTGGCCCTAACCTGGGATACATAATGGAGATGTATGACCTGTATCAAGAATCACCAGAATTGCTTGATCCGGAATACGTCGAACTTTTTAAGCAATATGGCCCCCCCGCTGAAGTGGATGTTTCCACAAGCCAACAGCCTTCAGCTGCAAAAACCGTGGAATCAAATAATTTTGAAAAAGTTTTGGCTGCTGTTAATTTAGCTGAAGCGATTCGTGCTCATGGCCATCTGGCATCGGACATTTACCCTTTGAAAGATCAGCCGAAAGACACTTCCCGCGTGGAGGCGTCCACGTATGGCCTCAGCGTTCAGGACTTAAAAGAAGTTCCTGTTTCATTGCTGCTGAATAATGCACCGAGCAACATTACAAACGGCCTGCAAGCAATTGATTATTTGAAATCACTTTATACGGATAAAGTCGCCTTCGAATTTTCGCATGTAATCCAGCCGCAGGAACGAAGCTGGCTGCAGGATAAAATCGAGGCAGGCGACGTTAAACCGACACTGGACGCAGATAAGAAAAAACAGGTTCTTGATTTGTTGACACGCGTGGAAGGCTTTGAAAAATTCGTGCATCGCACATTTGTTGGACAAAAACGCTTTTCAATTGAAGGTGTCGATTCGCTGGTAGTTTTGATGGATGAACTTGTACGTTTATCCGAATCAGCCGGAACAAAAGACATCATGATCGGGATGGCGCATCGCGGTCGTTTAAATGTGCTTACACATATTTTGAACAAGCCTTATGAAATGATGTTTGCCGGTTTTGCACATGTGGGAGACAACGCGTTTCTTCCGGAAGACGGCTCGCTGCAAATCACTAAAGGCTGGTTTGGCGATGTGAAGTACCATATGGGTGCAGCTTATAAATCTGCAAATGGAACGAGTGTGAAACTCGCTTACAATCCTTCCCATCTTGAAATTGTCAGCCCGATTGTTGCGGGGCAAGCGCGTGCTGCACAGGAAGTTACCGACCAAAAAGGTCTGGCGAAAGTGGATGCGAAAAAATCCTATGCAATTCTTGTGCACGGTGATGCCGCTTTCCCTGGACAGGGAATTGTAACCGAAACCTTAAACTTCAGCCGTGTTAAAGGCTATCAGACAGGTGGGTCTATCCACATCATCGCCAATAACCTGATCGGCTTTACAACTGAACAATTTGATTCCAGATCTACACATTATTCTTCGGATCCCGCAAAAGGATTTGAAGTGCCGGTCATCCATGTCAATGCAGATGAGCCTGAAGCAGTTGTGGCTGTTGCGCGCTTGGCATTTGAATACCGTGAGAAATTCGGCAAGGATGTGCTCATTGATTTGATCGGCTACCGCCGCTACGGACATAATGAAATGGACGAGCCGCTGGTAACGAATCCGACGATGTACCATGGCATTCATCAGCATGATACCGTTCGTGAGCTTTACGGAAAGCAGTTGGCAGCGGAAAAAGTGCTGTCAGAAGAAGATGTTCAAAAGCTTGATGCAGACACACAAAAAGAAATGCAGGAAGCTTACGACACAGTGAAAGAAAACAAATCAGCCGAATTTCCGAAACTTGAAATTCCAGAAGCTGTACTGAATGGCTACCCTGAAGTGCCGACTGGCGTTGATAAGGACGTTCTGACCAAGATGAATGAAGAGTTATTGTCTTGGCCGAGTGATTTCTCAGCTTTTGGCAAATTGGCTAGAATTCTCAAGCGCCGTGAAGATCCGTTCAATGAAAAGGGCAAAATCGATTGGGCGCATGCTGAGACATTGGCATTCGGTTCGATCCTGCAAGACGGCAACCCGATCCGCCTGACTGGCCAGGATGCGCAGCGCGGAACATTTGCACATCGCCATCTTGTTTTGCATGATGACAAGAACGGCAATGAACTTGTGCCGCTGCATCACATTTCAGATGCCAAAGCGTCATTTGTGGTTTACAACAGCCCACTGAGTGAAGCATCTGTATTGGGCTTTGAATATGGCTACAATGTTGAAAATGATAAAGCACTGGTTATTTGGGAAGCGCAATACGGCGATTTCGCCAATATGGCACAAATGATCTTTGACCAGTTTATTTCTGCAGGACGTGCAAAATGGGGCCAGAAATCCGGACTCGTTATGCTGCTGCCTCATGGCTATGAAGGCCAAGGACCCGAGCATTCGAGTGCCCGCTTGGAAAGACATTTGCAGATGGCTGCCGAGAACAACTGGACCGTTGCAAACCTTTCCAGCGCAGCAAACTACTTCCACATTTTACGCCGCCAGGCCAAAATGCTTGGAGAAGAGTCAATTCGACCGTTAATCATTGTTTCACCAAAATCTTTGCTTCGCCATCCGTTGGTAGGCGCAGATGTAGCTGATTTAACTGAAGGCCATTTCCAGACTGTCATCGAACAGCCGAACATGGGCAAAGATGCGAAAAAAGTAAAACGTATTCTTTTTGCAAGCGGCAAAATGGCCATCGACTTGGCAGAGCGGGTGAAAGATGGAAAAGGCTACGAGTGGGCGCACATTGTCCGTGTGGAGCAGCTGTATCCATTCCCGGCTGAGAAGATTCAGGCAATCGTTGACCGTTATCCAAATGCCAAAGAATTGGCTTGGGTACAGGAAGAACCGAAAAACATGGGTTCATGGACATTTGCAGATCCGTACCTGCGTGAATTGGCAGACGGCAAAGAAGTGAAATATTTCGGACGCATCCAGCGCCAAAGCCCTGCAGAAGGCGATGGAGAAGCGCATAAAGTGGAACAAGCACGGATCATAGACGAAGCATTGGCTAAATTGTAAGGATAATCTAAGGAGGAATTTTTTGTGGCAGAGATTAAAGTACCGGAATTAGCAGAATCGATTACAGAAGGAACAATCGCTCAGTGGCTTAAACAGCCGGGCGAAACAGTCCAAAAAGGCGAATTCATCGTTGAATTGGAAACAGACAAAGTTAACGTTGAAGTTATCTCAGAAGAAGCTGGGGTTGTTCAGGAACATTTAGCACAAGAAGGCGATACAGTTGAAGTTGGACAAGTTATCGCTATCGTTGGCGAAGGTTCTGGCGAAGCTGCAGCACCTAAAACTGAAGAAGCTCCACAAAAATCCGAGGAGCCTGCTAAGACAGATGCTGCCGCAACTCCAGAGCCTGTGGAAAAAGATCCGGCAGCTGAAGAGCAATCTTCTTCTGACCGTACAATCGCTAGCCCGGCTGCACGCAAATTGGCACGCGAAAAAGGAATCGATCTGGCAGCTATTTCTCCAGTAGATCCAATGGGCCGTGTACGCGTACAGGATGTTGAAGCCCACGGTTCAAAACCGGCTGCAAGTGCACCGGCTGCAAAAGCGGAAGCACCAAAAGCTGCTGCTCCTTCTTCCGATGAAGAAAACGGCCGCATTGTCCGTGAAAAAATGACAAGACGCCGTCAGACGATCGCAAAACGTCTTCTTGAAGTAAGACAATCTACTGCGATGTTGACGACGTTCAATGAAATCGATATGACAAATGTCATGGCACTTCGCAGCCGCAAAAAAGATCAGTTCCTTAAAAACAACGATGTGAAACTTGGCTTTATGTCATTCTTCACAAAAGCAGTTACGGCTGCTTTGAAAAAATACCCTTATGTCAACGCTGAATTGGACGGGACGGATGTCCTGTTGAAACAGTTCTATGATGTCGGGATTGCGGTTTCAACCGAAGAAGGACTTGTTGTACCGATCGTTCGCGATACGGACAAAAAGAACTTCGCTGAAATCGAAGCGACAATCGGCGAGCTTGCTGCTAAAGCACGCGATAAGAAACTCTCGATTGCAGACATGTCAGGTGGTTCGTTTACCATTACAAACGGTGGAGTATTCGGTTCATTGATGTCTACACCGATTTTGAATGGTACACAGGTTGGTATTCTTGGAATGCACACCATTCAAAAGCGTCCTGTAGCTATCGGAGATGAAGTTCAAATTCGCCCGATGATGTATGTTGCTCTTTCATACGATCACCGCGTAATCGACGGAAGCGATTCTGTTGGTTTCTTGAAAATGGTCAAAGACATGATCGAGAACCCAGAAGATTTACTGCTGGAATCTTAATATAAACGGTTAACCGGATAGTCCTGCGTTGCAGGACTATCTTTTTTTTGTCATCATAAGGGAAACAAGCCTAAAGGCGGTAGAAGTACATGGATATTTCGTTTTTTATTGAATTGGTGAAGGAATATGGCTATTTCAGCATGTTTGTATTTAATTGGCTGCTGCTGTTCGGCTTGCCAATTCCGAACGAAGTGGCTGCTGCATTTTCAGGAGTCATGACGGAAATCAGCTATTTCAAGCCGGTTTATGCCTTTTTGGCAGCTTACTTAGGCTTGATTTCCAGCAATACATTCGCATATTTTATCGGACGCAGCCTGGGGCAAAGGCTGTTGAACCGGCTGAATCGGACCCGTTTAAAAGGGCCAATCAGCCGATTCAGTGCCTTTTTGGAAAAACACGGGGAATGGGCGATTGCGTTCAGCTTTTTCCTTCCAGGAATTCGGTGGGCCATGCCTTATGTGGTCGGCGCCAACCGGTTTCCATTCCTGCGCTACATGCTTTTTGCCTATACAGCTGGGTTTGTCTGGATGTTCATTTACTTTAATGTGGGCAGGACGTTTCCATATGCATACGAGTCGATTCTTGGACACTTACAAGGCTTTTTGATCCTACTATCGGTTCTTGTTATCGCTGGGTTATTGCTGCGTTATTTGTACAGCACAAAGTTTGCAAAAAAGTAGTTTTAGTTGAAAGTTATGCAGGTGTGCTGGGGCTGGAAAATTTTCTTATCTTGCCAATAAGTTCGACAATGAAAGAACATAAGTTGAACCCGTATCTTACTCAAAAAGGACAGGTTTGAAATTACCTGGTGTTTTCCTTATACTGAAGACATAGACAGATAGAAAAGGATGAGGACTATGATTCACAATGAATGGCTTGAGAAAGACACCATCAGAACCGTCACTTGCAAGCATACAGAAGCAGCTAAGTTTTTGGTTTCCAATGTGCTGACTGCAGGCAAGGAATATGAAGTGAAAAACGAAACCGACGAATTTATTTTTGTAGTGGACAATACCGGCAAAATTGGTGGATTCTATAAAACGTATTTCGAATAACGATTGGATAATGGGCTGTTAAAGCCTCAAAGAATGTCAAAAAGCCGATGGATGTGCATCGGCTTTTTCTGCGGAAAAGAGGAAAAAGAATGTCGTTGATTGAACTGGATATAGCCAAACGCAAGGAACGGACGCATGAAAATTATGATAAATTGATCGGAAAAGCGGGATACATCGCACCAGACAACCATCTGTGGCAGGATATTTTGTCCGCGATTGTTCTACGGAAGCCTGTCTTGCTGAAAGGGCCGACGGGAGCAGGCAAGACGAAGCTTGCAGAAAGCGTTTCGGCTCTTTTCGGTCAGCCGATGCAAAGCATCAACTGTTCAGTGGATCTGGACGCAGAAGCGCTGCTGGGCTTTAAAACCTTGGTTCAGCGGGATGGGCAAAGTGTCATTGAGTTTGTCGAAGGACCCGTTGTAACAGCAATGAAAAAAGGGCATTTTTTATACATCGATGAAATCAATATGGCCAAAGCAGAAACTTTGCCGATTCTTCACAGCGCATTGGATCATCGCCGTATGATGACCAATCCGTTTACTGGAGAAGTCATCGAAGCCCACCCTGATTTTGGTGTGATATCCGCCATCAATGAAGGCTATATTGGAACCGCCCCAATGAATGAAGCTCTGAAAAACCGTTTTATTGCGTACCCAATCCCCTATTTGACTGGCCAGCAGCTGGCTGAGCTTTGGGACCGTGAATTTCCGGAAGCGGACGGGAACTTGAAAGCGTTTATGCTGAATCTGGCAGAAGACTTGATGAAGCAAGTCGAGAACGGTCTGTTATCTGAAGAAGCAGCTTCAATCAGGAGTTTGCTGGATGCTACTGCTTTAGCTGCATATATGGATCCGCTGCGTGCAGTGCAATATGCCATTGCCGAAAAACTGGATGATGAAAGCGAACGTGATTTGTTTATGGATCTGGCTCATACTTGGAAAAAGTAGGTGAATAGAATGGCGTCAGTCAACCGATTTATCCAATTCAACAATGAAACCATCGATACTAAGATGCTTCATCAAATGGAGCTTCTTGCCGGCGCACTGGCGGATGCCCCTTATTTGAAAGTGACGACACGCAAACTGGTGGAGCTTCGGCCATCTGAATCGGCCCTGTCCATCAGTGTTTTTTGGCGGCATCGCACAAAGCGGATTGAACGCAATGGGTATCTGTCGGATATCTATTTGATGGCTGCCGGCTATTGGCGTGATTTCGATTTAAGCGCATGGCGGAACTTTAAAAAAAGCGATGCCCCTCTGCCAAGCTTGCGGGAACAATTGCTGTTGTGCGCGGAGGAGTTCCGGCTATCTGAACAAATCAAGAGAGCACGTCCTGGAACGGCTGCTGCATTTGATACGCGAGAAGCCGTTTATTCGGAATACCATGAAGACCAGTTTAAGCAAAACCATAAAAAAGGCTTTAAAAGCGATGTGCTGATCAATGCAGCTTATTTGCGCTTGCGTGGAATTGACGTCGACATGGACGAAAACTTTCATTCGCTGTTTCTTATTTGGACGGATTTGTTTGATGCAAAGTCAACGATCGATTCTGTGAGGGTTGTAGAACGAGTCATGGACCGGGCTGAGTTTCTGCTGGACGCGGATGCATTGCATGGTTATTACACTTTCGGCGAATCGGCTGAAAAAGCGCCGCCTTTTCGGTATCATGAGGGAATAGAAGCGGAAGAATCGGATGAGCCGGAAGAAATAGAAACCATTGAAGAGTGGTTCGAGTCCTGGCATCGGGAAACCGAAATGAGCGAAGCGCCAGCAATGGAGTTTGAACTTGAACGCGGCGATTCCCAGCTTGCAGAAGGCGGCAGGGAAGAAGAAGGAGCAGGAGACGTACAGCAGACGGCTAAAGGCGATTCCAGCGGCGAGCATCTGGAAGACAGTGATGCCGAAGACCGGCAGATGGAAAGCCAGCCGAAAAAAGCGGAAGGCAAGTTCGGCTCTGCCAATGACCAGGTAATTTTTCACGAATCGAGGCTGCGGGCACAAGGCGACCACCGGCTGGATATTGAAGTTTGGCGGAAAAAACAGGCACCATACGTACGTGCTTTGCTGAAAGAGCTGAAAAAAAGAATGACCCAGAGACAGGAAGGAATCCGCCTCAACTTAAACGCGGGAAGGCTGTCGAAAAAACTGGTGCCGCTGGCGATTGAAGAACGTCCCAAACCATTTTACCGGAAGACGGCGCCTTCTAAAGAATTGGATGCGGTTTTTTGCCTGTTGATTGATGGATCCGCCTCAATGCTGGACAAACTGGATGAAACAAAGCAAGCTGTGCTGTTGTTCCACGATGTGCTGCGCGGGTTGAATGTGCCGCATGAAATTGTGCTGTTTTACGAAGACGCTTACGAAGCAAGCGACGCGGAACAGCCGAATTATTTTGAGTGGATGCACAAGTTTGAAGACCGCAACAAAGATCATGCACAGGAAATCGCTTCATTGGATGCGCACGAAGACAACCGGGATGGTTTTGCGATTCGCTGGATGAACAGCCGCTTGAAAAGGCGCACCGAAAAACATCGCTTTTTACTGGTTTTTTCCGATGGGGAGCCATCTGCTTACAACTATGCGGAAAATGGCGTAGTGGATACGGCAAACGCTGTTGCAGAGGCCAAAAAGCAAGGCATTGAAGTGCTGCATCTTTTTTTGAGCAGCGACTCAATCACCGAGGAGCAGGCGGCCTTTTACCGGATGATGTATGGCAATAAATCCGTCAGTGCCGATTCTTTGGAGCAGTTTGTTGAACAAACTCTGCGCCTGCTGAAAAGAAGTTTGCATTTAGTAATTCAATCAGGGTGATTTTTGGCTGTTCATGTGGCTAATCGTTGCTCCTGTTAATTAGTTATTTCCAGTAGTAGAGTTTACTTTCCAGAAAGTTTGAGATACTTTCCGCAGCTTCCCGAATAAGTTTTAAATGGCTTGAGATACTTTCCATAGAATAATGCACACAACAAACCCCGGAAGCTAATGAGCTCCCGGGGTTTAGATTACATATTATTCTTTTCGTTGTTGTCATGAATAGTGAGAAGGCGCTGTTTCAGGTCTTCTTCCATGCGGCCGATTTCAAGTTCTGCCGCTTTGCGGTTTCTTCGGCCTTCGGCTTGGATCTTCAACGTCTCTTCTATGGTTTCAAGCAAGTTTTCCTGTGTTTTCTTCAATGTGTCGATTTCAACGATGCCACGCTCGTTTTCACGAGCAGTCTCAATCGAGTTCATTTTCAACATTTCCGAGTTTTTCAGGAGCAGGTCATTGGTCGTTGCTGTAACTTGCTTTTGGGCCTCAACAGCTTTCAACTGTTTGTTCAGTGTCAATGCTATGGCAATCTGGTTTTTCCATAATGGAATTGACGTCATGATGGACGACTGGATTTTTTCCGCCAAAGTTTGGTTGGTTTGCTGGATCATACGGATCTGCGGTGCGCTTTGGATGGTGATCTGTCGCGACAACTGCAAATCGTAAAGGCGTTTTTCCAGGCGATCCACGTACTGGACCATGTCGTTGACTTCCTGGTAGACCATTTGATCCTGTGACGTTTCCGCTTTTCTGCGAAGTGCAGGAATCGTTTCGTTCATAATTTCATCGCGTTTAATTTCAGCTGCCGCGATATAAACATTCAGTGCCTGGAAATAGGTTTTGTTCTGGTCGTATAGCTGCTCAAGCATTTGAACGTCATCTAAAAGTCCACGCTTGGAATGGTCAAGCTGGATGCTGATGCGGTCAACTTGGCTGCTGAGTTTCTGGTATTTGCTCATCATTTCCTGTACCGAGTATTTGGCTTTCGAAAAAATCTTTCGTATTCCTGATTTTTTGCCTTGCGTCAACTCTTCAGGATTGAGTTCTTCCAGTTTTTTCATCAAATCATGAAGTACGTCACCGACAGGCCCGATATCTTTGCGCTGGACATGGTCAAGCATCTTATGTGAAAACTGGCTCAATTGGTTTTGGGCATTTGCACCGTACGTCAAAATCGCTTCGTTATTGCCAATCGGAATTTGTTTTGCCAGCTCACGTGCTTTGGCCTGTTCATCTTTTGTCAAACGATCAATTAAAGCAACGGGTCTGTCTTCTGGTTGGTCGGCTGCCGACTGCTCTTTTTTTTCCAATTGCATGCCAAAAGGCGATTCCAATAAATCATCCAATTCACTTCGAGTTGATGGTTTCTCTGTCATCTTCCACGTCTCCCTCATGTTCAGGTTCTGGCTGAACGAGTAATTTCTGATTATTATGCTGATCAACAGCTAACTGGGCATAATCTAACTCCATGCGCAGCTTTTCGACATCGCTTGATAGGACGCGTTTCAAATCCTGCTCCATAACTTTATTGAGGGACAGCAGCATTTCACGAGTATCCTGCAGCGCTACACGCATTTCCTGATCTTTGACCGGCTGTCCGACCAATAGGGTATATTTCTCCGTCAACTCAATGGCGGAATCCAGATGAGAATAGAAGAATGGTTCAGCTAAATAGAATTTTCTGGGGTTTTGCTGAACCACCATAATAATTTTATTGGCGATTTTTGTCATATCCATCAACTGTTTGAAAGATGAAATAGAACGGACTTTGTAATAATTGCCTTGGAGCTGTTTTATTTTTTCTTTTCCTTCTTTTATCTGGGTGCGCACATTTTTAAATTCACTTCGCGTCATTCCAAGATTTTTGGAATCTGATGAAATTTGAACTTGTTTGATTGTGCTGTTGCTGGCGATATATGTGCCGGCAGCGACTGCTCCAGAAGCGATCAACCCGATTTCTGCACCTAGATACAGGACTGGGAACATCACTGTCATGAGAGGCAGGCTGACGGATTGTCTTTTGATGAAATTTTCAATCGGCTTTAGGGGCTTCATGCAAAGAACCTCCTTCACTGCTACTATAACTATACGTTCCGTACATTGAAAAGTTTCATCTCAATGCCTTCTCTACCTAGTATTTTACGTGAAACAGGAAGTCAATACAAACTTTCGGACCCCTTTAAAAAATTAAGCGGAACACTTTACAAGCTGGTAAAGATTTGGCACAATGCTAACTAGGAAGAAACGAGGCAGATTGCAATGCATGAAATAGTCTATATGCGAGCAGATTACGAACCGTGGTGGATGTTTGACGGCTGGGAAGAAAAAGTGGTGTCACGCAGAGAATTTGAATCTACTGAGAAAGCAAAGCAGTATCTGGAGGAACTTGATCTGGATTTCAGCCGCCGGTTTGCTCAGCGTGAAACGAGGGATTCGGCTTTCACAGCTTATTGGAATAATGAAGAAATGGAATATTGCGAAAAGTGTGAAGAGGATTTACAGATCTTTCACGGCCTTATTTGGCTCTATAACGGGAAGCCAAAGATAAGTTTTTAGATTTATTTGACTTTTGTAGTCAATTTGATATAATAACTGTAACAATATGAAATCTTCACCAATTACAGCTATTCACATATTCCCTAAAGTGATCAGCACGTGATGGTACTTTAGGGAATATGTGAATTTTTTTATTTGAAAAGATTCCATATTGAAAATTTTTCTTACCACAGGAGGTAATTTATATGCAAGAAGGAACAGTAAAATGGTTTAACTCAGAAAAAGGCTTTGGTTTTATCGAAGTTGAAGGCGGAGATGATGTATTTGTACATTTCTCAGCAATCCAAGGTGAAGGCTTTAAAACGCTTGACGAAGGACAACGTGTTGAGTTCGAAGTAGAAGAAGGCAACCGTGGACCACAAGCTACTAACGTAACTAAAGTCTAATAACCAAGAACCGCTCTTTTGGGAGCGGTTCTTTTTTTATAGGAGCTCTATTGCTTAAAGGTTTTTATTTTTAGCCCATAGGGTATAAATAGAGGATTGGTGAAAGAGAACATGGGAGGTTTTTAAATGGAAGGCAAAGTAAAATCATTTGATGAGATTAAAGGCATAGGCATGATTACAGGCGACAATGGGGAAGATTTCTTTTTTGAGGAAATCAATATCAATGTCGAAGGCTTCCGGAAGCTGGTTCCAGGCCAACCCGTAAAGTTCACCGTCTATGAAGGTGTAGCCGATAAAGAGCGTGTAGCAACAAACGTGACATTGGTATTTTAACTGCGGCCATGTACTCGGTAACTGTGCATGATCAGAAAGATCAAGGGGGACAACAAAATGACTAATGAATACTTAAAAAAAGATATGCCAAGCCAAGAAAAGCAAGAAGACTTTTATCATAAACTCCGGGACAGAGTACAAAATTGGGTAGATTCTAAACCAAAAGTGATTGGAACTGTCAGCGGGTACGTTTTGTTCGCGCCCGATCTTTTCCATTTGCTGACTAAATTGATGCTGGACAACCGCATTGACAAGAAAAGCAAAGCAGCTGTTGGTGCAGGTATCATGTATTTTATCGCGCCGATAGATTTTCTGCCTGAAATCTTGCTGGGTCCAGGTGGATTCCTTGATGATGTCGTCGTTGCAGTATTTGTAATCAATACATTGTTGAACAAGTTCCCAAAAGAAGTTATCGCAGAACATTGGGCTGGCGATGAGGACTTGTTGGCACTTGTCAAAAAAGTATCAAATTCAGGGAATAAATACGTTTCTAAATTGCCTGCAGGCCGTTTAGTGAAACGTTTTACAAAATAAATAACAAGCAGAAAAGCCGGGGATCTGCATAGATCCCCGGCTTTTCTGTTTGTAGAAAAAGCAGCCCGTCGGATAATACAAACGGCACTGCTTTAAAATTTATTTAGTTTGTGATGCCTTGAGTGTCTTTCCATTCAAGGAATTCATCATAGCCCAATTGCTTGTCGAGGATTGAACCGTCTTCACGGATTTCAATCACGCGGTTCGCAACCGTCTGGATAAACTGATGGTCATGGGAAGTGAAGACCATGGCGCCTTTAAAGGCGATCATGCCATTGTTCAACGCCTGGATTGATTCAAGGTCCAAGTGGTTGGTAGGCTCATCCAATAGCAGAACGTTTGCATGCGACAGCATCATTTTAGATAGCATGCAGCGAACTTTTTCGCCACCGGACAGCACAGAAGGTTTCTTTTTCACTTCTTCGCCGGAGAACAGCATTCTGCCAAGGAAGCCGCGAAGGAAAGTTTCGCTTTCGTCTTCAGGTGAATACTGGCGAAGCCAGTCCACCAACGACAACTCGCTGCCTTCAAAGTAAATCGTGTTGTCAATCGGCAAGTAAGCACGTGAAGTGGTAACGCCCCAGCGTACCGAACCGGCAGCCGGTTGGTCTTCTTCAGCTAAGATGCGGAGAAGAGCCGATTTTGCGAGTGGATCGCCGATCAAAACGATTTTATCGTCTTTGTTCAAGTTGAAGCTGACGTTGTTCAACAATTGCTTGCCGTCTACTGTTTGGCTCACGTCTTTTACTGTCAATACATCATTGCCGATTTCACGGCCGATGGTGAAGTTGACAAACGGATACTTACGGGAAGAAGGGCGGATATCGTCCAGCTCAATTTTATCGAGCATTTTCTTCCGTGATGTGGCTTGCTTCGATTTCGAAGCATTGGCGGAGAAACGGGCGATAAAGGCTTGCAGCTCTTTGATCTTTTCTTCTTTCTTCGAGTTCTGGTCAGATGCCAAACGGGTTGCCAATTGGCTTGATTCGTACCAGAAGTCATAGTTCCCAACATAAAGCTGAATTTTACCAAAGTCAAGGTCAGCGATATGTGTACATACTTTGTTCAAAAAGTGGCGGTCATGCGATACTACAATGACGGTGTTATCAAAGTTGATCAGGAATTCTTCAAGCCATTGGATGGCTTTCAAGTCCAAGTGGTTAGTAGGCTCATCCAGCAACAGAACATCAGGTTTGCCGAACAAAGCTTGTGCCAAAAGCACTTTCACTTTGTCAGAACCGGAAAGTTCAGCCATTTTCTTATCATGAAGCTCTTCAGAAATGCCAAGGCCCTGGAGCAAGATTGCAGCTTCGGACTCAGCTTCCCAACCGTTCAGTTCTGCGAATTCGCCTTCAAGCTCAGCAGCGCGCATGCCGTCTTCATCAGAAAAGTCTTCTTTCATGTAAATGGCGTTTTTCTCTGACATGACTTCATACAGTTTTTTATGGCCCATAATAACCGTTTCAAGAACAGCATGCTCTTCGTATTCAAAATGGTTTTGCTTTAATACAGCAAGGCGTTCGCCGGATCCCATATAAACATTTCCAGACTGCGCGTCAAGATCACCAGATAGAATTTTGATGAACGTTGATTTGCCGGCACCATTGGCACCAATCAATCCGTAGCAATTGCCCGGGTTGAATTGAATATTTACATCTTCGAATAGTTTGCGGTCGCCAAAGCGAAGACTTACATCATTTACAGCTATCATTTATACGTACCTCCTAAATTTCACAATAAGAAGAGTATACCACGAAATCCACGGAAATCGATAGCAATCGCCCGTGGTCTCAGATAAACTAAAATTATATTGTTGATTTATCTTGTTTTGCGCTTTACGTATGCATCCAGCATGCCAAGTTCCTTGTTCAGCAAATACTCCATCTGTACGTAATCGCGCCGGCCGGGGATATGTTCCGGAGTCAGGCCTTTCATCGAATAGATAAAGTAATAACTGCCGATTTGGCGAAACAGCACGACGACATGCGGAAATTCGTCAAAAATTGCTTTTATATTATAGCGTTTTGCGTAACTCCAATTTACGAGTTTCATCGGTTACCCGCCTTTCACATCTTTATTTTAAATGATGGCGGCGTGAGAACACAAGTTTGTACCTTATGTTCGGCTGAAAAGCTGATTAATTTATTCGAGTTGGTGGACAGGAGGAAAAAACGTGGCTGAAAAGCAGAAAAATGCAGCGATGGGCGGTATGGTTTTGGCGATTCTTTTTGTGGCTTTGAATTTGCGTCCGGCTATTTCGTCGATCGGCCCAATGCTAGAACCGATTCGAGCCGACTTAAATCTGAGCAATAGTGAAGTGAGCCTGCTCACGGCGGTTCCTGTATTTTGCATGGGGCTTTTTGCACCGCTTGCTGTGTTGTTCGGCCGGAAATTCGGCTTAAAGCGGTCAATTGCCGTATTGCTGTTGGCAATAGGGGTGTTTACGTTGGCCAGAGGCTTTATGCCGACTTATCCTGTTTTGCTTGCCAGTGCCTTTTTCATCGGTTTGTCGATTGCCATCATCAGTCCGTTGCTGTCGGCCATGATCAAGCGGGATTTTCCAATGCGGACCGCAGCGCTGATTGGCGTCTTTTCGTTTGGTATGGGATTAGGGGCAACCTTGTCGGCAGGATTGACAGGTGTCTTTTACAGTGTCGCGGATTGGCCGCTGGCGATTGCCAGCTGGAGTTTGCTGTCTATTGCCGCAGTGGTTATTTGGCTGCGGGTGGAGCAGCCGGCTGAGGAGAAGCCGGAGAGATCCGGACTTGAAGAGATTGCCGGAATTTCGCCTTGGAAGAATAAGCGGGCTTGGTATATGCTGTTGTTTTTCGGCTGCCAATCGGCCTTATTCTTTTCGATGCTCACATGGCTCGCGCCGATTGCAATTGAAAAAGGCATGTCCGTTTTAGCGGCAGGAGGGGTATTGACTTTGATGTCGGCTGTACAGATTGCAGGGAACATCAGTATTCCACTGTTTTTCAATAAATTCCCGAACCGCTTAGGCTGGATATTAGCGGTATTGTCCTTTGGAACCGTGGGAATTCTGCTGTTGATGTTTGGCAGTGTTACGGCTGTTTGGGCTGCTGCTGCGTTTATTGGCGTAGCCTTGGGTGGTCTGTTCCCGATTGCCTTGCTGATGCCCCTTGATGAAACAGCTTCTGCAGATGAAGCCAATAGCTGGACGGCAATGACGCAATCAGGCGGCTACATCATTTCGGCATTTATGCCGTTAACGATTGGAATCGTCTATGACCAGACAGGCAATCACAGTATCACGTTGACCATGCTTTTAATCTTTATCTTCTTGATGGTCATTTTCGCAGTATTGCTCAATAAAAAGGAGTAACACTATTCTTTAGGCTCCGGCAAAAAAAACTCTTTAATGGCATGTGGCTGCAGAACAAAAATCCAGGAAAGATAAAGGGAAATCAACGGGAAAATAATGCACCAGGACGATACCATAGTAAAAGACAGCTCTGAGTTAGGAAAAAATGAAGTGAAGTACCAATAGTTATAGCTCAAAGTTAATAGCATGGTTGTGATCGGGCCAACGTAAACTTTTTTTGTAAACAAAGCGAGCATAATGCCAATTCCAATAACAATGGTTGGAACTATCACCAATTGCATCACGATAGGATCTATTGCTTCTATAAGCTTCAATCGATTTCCTCCCTAAATCTGATATGAGCGGGGTAATTGACAGAATAGTTACTTAATAATAGAGGGTAAAAAAAGTCGACGCATCAAGCGTCAACTTTTTCCCAGGCGTCGGAAAGAAATTTGTCCCGCCCGGAATCTGCCCGGTCTTTTTGGTAGTGCTCCGCATTTTTCTTGTAAAAATCCTGATGGTAATCTTCTGCTGCGTAAAACGGAGCAGCATCGTGGATCTCGGTGACTACAGGTTTGGTGAACCGTCCGCTGTTATCAAGTTCCTGCTTTGAATTCTCTGCAAGAAGCCGCTGCTTTTCGTTGTGGACAAATATAGCAGCCCGGTAAGATGGGCCGCGGTCCTGGAACTGTCCATCATTGTCGGTCGGATCGATTTGCTGCCAAAAAATGTCCAACAACTGTTCATACGAGAAAACATCCGGCTGGAACGTAATCTCTACGACTTCCAAATGGCCAGTTGTCCCGGATTTTACTTGTTCGTATGTAGGGTTTTCTACATGTCCACCGCTATAGCCTGAAACGACCTGCTCAATGCCGTCAAACTGATCGAACGGTTTGACCATGCACCAAAAGCAGCCGCCTGCAAATGTCGCTTTTTCCGTCATGATAATGTCTCCTTTCGGGTAAGGAAGTATATTGGATTATTTGTTTCAGTGAATGGTTATCGAACCCATAAAAGAATTTTGCTTTTAAAGTCTCTCCAACTGGATAAGAAAAATCTTACCACTCCAACAGAATGTAGACAATAAAAATGTTTCAAAGAGGCAGAGTGATCTGCCCAAGTATAAAAATCTCATCATTACCAGGAAAAAAAACCTATTTCTATGAACAAACGCAACTAATTAAGGGGATATCCGAAACTTAATGCATAGAAGAGCGTCTTATTGACGTAAAAGTTTAGAAAGGAGTGCATATATAATGGAAGAAGAACTACAACCCATCAAAAGAAAAAGACGCAGAAAAAGAAGATTTCGGCTGCGCGGCATCGTCTTCCTGCTTCTGGTCGCCCTAATCGCTATTGGCGCTTATGCATTCATACAATTTAAAACTGGCGTCAGTTTGGCAGACAACTCTGAACAGGAACCCGTGACATTTAATGGAGATGCAGCAAACGGAGATTATGAAAATATTTTGGTGCTTGGTGTTGACTCGCGTGGAGAAGAGCAGTCCCGCACAGATACGATGATGCTTGCTACTCATGACAAAGCGAATGGGGAAATTAAACTGACTTCCTTTATGCGTGACATTTATGCCGATATTCCCGGCTATCAATCCTATAAATTAAATACAGCTTATTATTTAGGCGGAGTGGACTTGCTTGCAGAAACGTTAAGAGGCATGTTCGGCGTGGAAATCCATCATTATGCACTGATCGACTTTGCTAGCTTTGAAAGTCTGGTCGATGTAGCAGCACCAAATGGCGTCGAAATCGATGTTGAAAAGGCGATGTCCGAACTAATCGGTGTATCGCTGACGCCTGGCGTACAGAATTTGAACGGCAAGGAGCTCCTGGGGTACGCCCGTTTCCGAGCTGACAGCGAAGGCGATTTTGGACGCGTCCGCCGTCAGCAGCAAGTTATTGCAGCCATGAAAGACGAATTGGTCAGCGTAACGGCAATTCCCAAATACCCGAAATTGGCAGGTGCCTTGCAGGGCTATGTCCAAACCGACATGCCATTGACTGATCAAGTGAAACTAGCTACACAATTGGCGGCCGGAGGGAGCGGGGAAGTGCAACGGCTGACTTTGCCTGTAGAAAACAGTTATAGCTATGGCAATTATTCTCACGCCGGTTCAGTTCTCGATATAGATTTAGAGCTGAACAGACAAGCCTTAAGTGAATATTTGTCACAACCCTTAGACTAAATCATCAGAAATTATGATAATATGAAGGTATAAAGTCTATTCAGAAAAGGGGAAGTTTATGCAGCCAGAGGACAAGCTTATTCAGCCTGAGGATAAGCCTTCATTTTTTGCCACCAGTTATATCCGCTTTTTAGGCGGAAGAAACACATTGTTCACACTGATCTCTATGTTGTTGCTTGGGCTCGTAGTTTATATTTTCAGGGAAGTTTCATTTATCTTCCACCCAGTCAGCGTTTTTATGAAAACGGTTGTTTTGCCGATTGTCCTGGCATTGATTTTCTTCTATCTGCTTCGGCCGGTATTGCGCATGCTGGAGAATTTCAAAATTCCGCGCATTTGGGGAATCATCATCATCTTCCTCGGTGTTGTCGGACTGATCACGTTGCTGATCGTATTGGTATTTCCTTTTTTGCGGTCTCAATTTCAAACGTTGATTGAGGAGTTTCCGGAGTATTTTATGCAATTGCTGACAGATGTGGATGCTTTTTTGAGAACTTCCTTTATTGGTGATTATTACAGCGAATCCAATTTCACAGTAGACACGCTGCTGGCTACTTTGCCTGGAGATATTGCGAATACGCTGCAAAACACAGTAACCAGCATCATTACAGGGGTCACTGGTTTAATCTCAACCATTACCGGCGTTATTTTGTCGGTTGTCATTGTACCTTTCATCCTCTTTTACTTGTTAAAAGACGGCGATAAGCTGCCAGAGTATTTTCTCAAGCTATTGCCGCCGAGATTCCGTGACGATACTCGTGAAGTGTTCACTGAAGCGGACAGGCAATTGGGTGCTTATATTCAAGGCCAGTTGATTGTTGCATTTTGCATTGGCGTTATGGTTTATATTGGATTCCTGATTATCGGCATGGATTATGCGTTATTGCTGGGAGTTTTGGCGATGGTCACGAGTGTGGTGCCTTATATCGGCCCCGCGATTGCAATAGCCCCGGCTGCCATCATTGCACTGGTCACCTCTCCATTTATGCTCGTTAAGCTGGCAATCGTCTGGACGGTCGTGCAATTGGTGGAAGGCAACTTGATCTCTCCGCAAGTTATGGGGAAAACATTGTTTATACATCCTGTGACAATTATTTTTGTTCTTTTGACGGCAGGATCATTGTTTGGCATTGTCGGAGTGATACTGGGTATCCCCATGTATGCCCTGCTGCGTGTACTGGTCTCGCATTTTTATAAGCTCTTTAAACGCCGTTACAACAAACATGAGATCAATTTAGAGAACCAGTACGATTATACGGAACTATAGGATTGTTTTAAAAAAGTATTATTGTGGTATATAAGGATTAACAATAGTTGGGGGTTCGAAGTTATGAAGTTCAAGGATTTTTTATCATCTATCGGCATTGGGTCATTAAAAGTGAACACAGTCGTTGAGAGGCCTCATTTGGAAGAAGGCGAAACTTTAAATGGCACCATTTATCTTGATGGAGGAGATGGGGAACAAACCATTGATTTTATCGAATTGAATGTTGTGAAGCTTGTCGAGGATACGCGTGATGACAGCGATTTTGATTTTTACGAAACGGTTGTCGCAAAACAATCGATGGAGTTTGCAGGATCAGTCAAATCAAAGGACACGGTCATGCAGCAGTTTGAAATTGTTCCAGACGAACGTTGGATACTGGAAAATCCTAACGCCAAATTGATTTTGCGGACAATTGTCCATGTGAAAAATGGGGTCAATGCAAGAGATGAAGATGATATCACATACGGAACATTAGAGAGCTGAGTTTTCAGCTCTTTTTTTTTGACCGAAAATCGAATAGGTTATTGAAAGGAGACTATTTGTCAGACGTGTTCAGCATACAAAGTTGTTACGCAAAGATATGGGCAGTGAAATATAAGGACTGCAGCTTATAGAGTAAAAATTAATTCAAATTTATTCGCTGATATTGATAATCATTCTCACTTGTGGTATGGTGTATGAGAACAGCAGCTAAGCAGAGGCCTACAAAACAGAGGCGATCGAACTATGATCGTAAAGTTTGTGCTTGGTTGTGCTGGACTATGAATGCTCAGCCGGTGTATCTTCTGGAACAGGCCGTGACCCTGTGATTTTGGAATACCGGATTGGAGTGGCAGCAAGGGGGTTCGGGTGGACTTGGTGTTCACAGATGCTCTGCTCAGCATCTGCGGAACAGCAAGAGCTGCCAGGAAGCCCCTTTTTATCTGTCCGACTTGCTGCTTTAGAAACAATGCAGTTTTAACTGGAACCACCGCATTGCCGAAGAACTGAACGTTGAAGATCACCAGCATGGGAGCGGAGGCAGATGAAAAAAATGATGCTGTTGCTGAGCCTGCTTGCATCCATTAAAATTCAGGCTTATACACTGAATGAAAACCCGGAGCATATCAATCAGGCAGTCAGTGGAGCGAATACCGAAATTCTGTTGGTGTATGCATTTCCCGACTTTAACCACCCTCAATCACTTTTGCCGGCGATTCAAACCGATAAGATCGAGACAGAACTTGCCGGAGTGTCGACGGCAGAAACGCAACGTGAAGTGGTCAAAGCGGACTTGGATGAAAAAGAAGGTCGGCTGGATTGGAAAACGGGGATTATTGTTTTATGCGTCGCTTTCTTTGTTTATTCGATTAATAAAGGCAAGAAGCAGGATATCGATTAGTACCGACCATATTAAAACAGAAGACACTCATCGATAACCGGCTTTATTTTTTCTATATAGTTCAGTACATACAAAAACCATTGCCCAGGCTGATCCTTAAAAAGATCAGCCTGGGCAATGGTTTTTGCGGTAAAAGCTCTTCGAAGGCTCATTTTTTTAAAATTCACTCTAGGGGAATGTTGTAAATCAATTTAGCTCCTAATGCTTTTATTTCTATATGGGGAGAAGCGGTTTTTAGGCGAGTTATGTGTTCGATTGCTGCTTTTTGTGCATCTTCAAAATTTGGATGGCTTTCGGCTGTATTGATTGACTGGATTTCAAATGGAGTGGAGGGGGATTTTTTTATAAATAATAATATTATGTAATCCAAAGAAATTCGCGTCTTCATAAAAACATCGGGTTCGATTAACAATTCGTTGTCCGGAAAGTAGCTGATTTTGTCTTCACAGAATATGGCAATTCTTTTGAGGATCCATAAGTACGGTTCTTTTGAGGTCATCCTGGTTTCTACTGTTTTTAGTACTGTATCCAGGTGTTGTTCAAACAAAGAAAAAGAATGCGGCTGGTTTGGCGTTACGACAAAGTAAATCCGGCTGTCTTGTTCGTCTAGCAGTTGAAATCCATTCACAGCAATTCCCCCCCAGTAAATCGAGTCATGTAACTGCTTTCATTATAATCCATAGAATGGCCAGGAACAAATGCTGTACTCCGCTTTACATGTAGAATAATACATAAGGAAATAGTAAATAAGTTCAAAACAAGCAACAAGCATAGAAAAAACAGAAAAAGGGAAAACCCTTACAATAAGGATTTTCCCTTTCAGACTTTTTGGCGCTCCTATATCAATCGGATCCATTTGTTTTTGCTTTTGCATATTTTTAGCTCAGCCAACTGCCGCCAATACAGCTGGTGAGGAGGAGGATAAGGAAAATGCCGGACATGAGCCAATCTGTGCGATCAATCTGAACCGGATGATAAAAAGCACTTCTCGGTTCACCTGTAAAGCCGCGTGCTTCCATAGCAAATGCCGATCGCTCGGCTTTTCGTACAGCTCCTGCAAGCATTGGAATCAGGACTCGGCGCATGGATAACAGCCGTTGCCAGCTGTATTTCTTTGTTTCTGCACCGCGCAGCCTTTGAGCCTGCTGAATTTGAGTAAATTCGTCCTTCATGACCGGCAGGAACTGATAGCCCACCATCACACCGTATGACAGCTTTGGTGACAGCTTCATTTGCTGCATAAGGCTCATGATAAATTTCACTGGATCAGTGGTGAAAGCGAATAGCAGAGACAGTGTAGAGAACGCCATTACACGGAATGCCAATGACAAGGCGCGTGCCCATTGTTCTTCGGTTACATCGATTCCCGCAAATGACCAGATGATCGTTCCTCCAGTTTCTGCCCCAAAGACGACAGTGGTCCATAAATAACCGAATGCGCCGATCGAAAACGGCAGCATGAACAGCAGCCACAACTTCCAATTTATATGGCTCATCGTCAGCTGCAGCAGGATGATGCCGAGCCAGAACAAAAGCGGCGTCCACGGATTGAAGAAAAACGCAATGACCAGCATCGATAGGGTGACCAGGATGAACTTGACGGATGGATTCATGTCATGCAAAAGATTTCGCAGGACGGACCACTCCTTTTGGGGCCAGCAAATGATGTGATGCTAACAGTTTTTCATTCGACCAAACTTCGTTTGCAGGAAACTTGCCGGTCATATGCCCGTCTTTGATCAGTATCACTGAGTCGGCCAAACCTGCTGCAAATTCCATATCATGCGTAACGATCAGAAAACTCGTGCCTTCTCTGGAACGCTGGTCAATCAAGTTAAAAAGCTCCAGCAGTGCATCGTCATCTTGTCCGGATGTCGGCTCATCCATCAATAAGACGGGTTTTTTATCAGCGAGCATTGCCGCAATTGCCACACGCCTTTTTTGACCGTGGCTGATCGCAAAGGGATGTGCTTCTCGGACTTCTTCAAGGCGGAGACTGGCCATCAGTCCATTCAGTTCAGACTGGCTTGAGGCCCCTGAAAACGCCACTTCCTGTTGGACGCTTTGCGTCAAGAACAGGTATTCCGGTGACTGGGGTACATAGCCAATTCCGTCTGCTCTGATTGTGCCAGTCTTCGGTTTATAAATGCCGCATAACGCCTTTACAAGCGTCGACTTGCCGCTGCCGTTCGGACCGGCGATAGCCACCACTTCGCCTTGGCTGACGGAAAACTCCAGCGGATCGAGCAATTGCTTGTCTTTCATGGTGACCGAAAGCCCTTGGGTAAGCAATAACGTGATCGGTTGAGCGGCAGATTGGCGTTCTGGGAATAAAATCGGCTGGCGCGGTATAAATGTTTGATCAGCCACGATCCGGCCGTCATAGCCTAATTGAATTTCACGTTCGAAAAAAGATCCCCAGCAGTCCAGCCGGTGTTCGACCGTGACGATAGTCAGATTTGATGCTTGCTGCAGATCCTCCAGCCAGTGGACAAATTGCAATGCCGTATATGGGTCCAGGTGAGACAAGGGTTCGTCGAGCAACAATACCTCCGGCTCCATAATCAGCGCACACGCGGTCGCCACGCGCTGTTTCATTCCTCCGGACAAGGATTGAATGACCGTATTTCGCAAGTGTGCAAGTCCAGTCTCTTCCAAAACCGCTGTGATGCGCGGCTCCATCTGTGCAAACGGCGTCTGCAGATTTTCCAGTGTAAATGCCAGCTCTTCTTCAACAGTGGGCATGCAAAACTGCGAATCGGGATCCTGAAAGACAGTGGCGATGCGATGATTGATTTCACCGGGAGCATAGTCTTCGGCCGTTTTCCCGAACAGTATAATTTTTCCATCTACAAGACCGTCGCAATTATCGGGATATAAACGGTTCAGCAAATACAGAAAGGTGCTTTTACCGCAGCCGCTCGGACCAGTCAGGACCAGCCGTTCGCCCCGGTGGACCGAAAAGGAAATGTTGGTTAAGGTTTTATCTTCGTCTTCCGGAAAGCGAAACGACAGTCCATCTAAAGAGAAAATCTCTTCAAGCATTCACATCACCTTTTTTCGCATGTGCAATCGCATAGCCCCGGAGTGAACCAGTCGCAAGCAAAGCGTCGCCTATATACTTGCCGCCGATGCCTGCGATAATTGCTCCGCTAAGAACGCGTATCGTAAACATTAAAGCCACAAAAGAAGGATCGAGTGCTGCATATCCGGAAACGAAATAGCCATAAACGAAGCTGAAAACAGCCGATCCGATGCCGGCAAGCATTAACACGAGTATGTTGAAATGCTTGTAACCGGTTAATGCGAATACTGCTTCTGCACCCAGCCCTTGAATGACGCCAGACAAGATCAGGCGGGGACCAACAGCATTGCCGATCAGCACTTCGATTGTCGCCGCCATCGTTTCGGATAGGAAGGCCGCACCAGGCTTGCGGATGATGTACATGCAGATAATCGAGACGATAAACCAAATGCCGAACATCCATTCATAGGCGAGCGGCCCGATAACCGCTGCCCAAATGTTTGCGGCGTGGACAAACAGCAAATAGACGATGCCAAATACGACCGCAAAGAGGGACATCAAGACCACTTCTTTTAATTTCCACGACTTCAGCACGTTAGGCACCTCCGTGAGAAGGGCTGTTAATGCTCATCGATACGGTCATCACCAAATGGCGGTGTTCATCAGAACGTGCATGGGTAAACGCTTCTTCATAAAAGTTGAAAACTTCGTGAATGTCGCCGTGGATGCCGCTGGCGTAATGCATCGAGTCGTTGAAAACTCCTCTTTGTTTGGCGCGCTCCACTTCCCGGTATATGACTGCCATATAATCCGGATTGTTCATCGGGTAAAGGGCAAACTGGGAAGAGACGTATTGCTTGGTGCTATCGGTGTTCAACAGCACATCGTCTTTTTCAAGGTAGACGTCCCCTGATGAATCGCCGGGGCAGCCGATTGAAAAGGTGCCAGAAAGCGCCACATGCTCTCCGGTCTTTGCAGCATGCAAAGCCAGTGCCTTTGCGACGTTAAAGACGTGATTCTGTTTGCCGCGTATCACGGTTGAGACATCATCGGTATGCATCCAGACGTTCGATGTGTCTGTTTCTTTCAGTGCTCCTTTTATTACTTTAATAAAGTCTTTGGTCATCGGATGGAGCGAAAATCGAAATCCGACGATTGGGCTTGTTCCACAGTGCAATGGTTCCATAACTACATTCCTCCCAAAAATTTGCACAAAAAAGACCGCATCCGCGAAGATGCAGCCATAATCTACAAATAATCATAAAAGGAATTATTTCAGAAATGCGCCGCACTTCCTCACGCAGGTATTATCCTGATCGAGTTATGAGGGATCGAAGCTTGCGCTTGCATCTCAGCCATAATGGGCACCCCTAGTGCAGAAAACGGTATGCGGTTTTTGTGTTCGGGTTGTTCCCGATGGATTTAGTGTAGAGGAAGAAGTTGGAGATGTAAAGAGGAGTTTGGAAAAGGTATAGGTGGCAGTTTGAGGTGGTGGTCTGAAATCGCTCTGTTCACGTCTTTAAATATTTCCAATATTTTCTTTTTATGTTTACGAATCTTCGCTATACTTAAAGCACCATGACAAGAGGAGGCAGTTTGATGAACACTATTTCCCTTAAGAAAAAAACGGCTAGTATCGTTTTAGAGAAAAAGAAATTAACAGGTGTCGCAGCAAAGGTCGGCATTGTGCTGGATATTTCAGGATCGATGCGCAAACTTTATCGCGAAGGCGTGGTGCAGGAAGTTGTAGAACGGGTTTTGGCCGTGGCCAGCCAGTTTGACGATGACGGCGCACTGGATGTATGGGTGTATGACAATGAATTTTCCCGTTTGCCGGCAGCTACGGAAGCAACGTTTATGGGCTATGTGGAAAAGAACATTTTAGCCAATGACAGCATCCACAAGTTTGGCCGCAACGATGAACCAAAAGTGATGGAAGACGTCATCAAAAAATACACGAAAGAAGAACCGAGTGATGATCCGGTCTTTTTGGTATTCATCAATGACGGCGGCTGCAAGTCCGGCATCAAGAAGTTCATTGTGGAATCTTCTGATAAGCCGATTTTCTGGCAATTTATCGGCATCGGCGACTCGAACTTTGATGTGCTGAAAAAACTGGATACCATGGAAGGCCGTCTCGTGGATAATGCCAACTTTTTCCATGTTCCAGATATCGATCAAGTGACGGATGAAGAGCTGTACAATCAAATGCTGGATGAATTTCCGATGTGGCTGGAAGAAGCAAAAGAAAAAGGGATTTTTCGCAAAAAACGCAAATCACCTTTGGATTTTATTTTTGGGAACAGGTAACAGCAGTTGCAGAAGGATAAAAAACAAAACCCCGATGGATTCCATCGGGGCTTTGCGGCAACTGGGTTAATTTGGTTCGTAACCGTTTTTGAATTTCTGGCTGCCCATCTGTTCTGCTTTTTGCTCTTTTACCGAACGCGTAATGGAAAATACCGCACAGCCAAGAGCAACCAATACGATACCAGCACCTACCCATGCTGTGCTTGAGACCGAACCGGTTTGCGTCAAGGTGATGCCGCCGATTGCAGAACCAAGTGCGATCCCAATCTGCAGGGCGGAGTTATTAAAGCTTTGCTGGATGTCAGATGTTGCTGGATCGGTTTCAATCAGGTAGCTTTGCTGAGGGGGAGCCAGGCTCCAGCTAAGTGCTGCCCAGATGACCATAACGGGCAGGAAAACAAAGAGTGAAAATGTCGTCAGCGGGAGCAGGAACAAGACAATTGCAAATGCAGAAATGACAATGATGATGCTTTTTTTCGAGCCAATCGAATCGGACATCGTGCCGCCAATTGCGCCTCCGCTGACTGCCGCAATCCCGAACAGCAAGTAGCAGACGCTGACCCAGAACGAGCTCAGCTGCAGGTTGGTTTCCAAGAACGGTGTGAAATATGCGTAGACCGTATAATGGCCGGCAAGCATGAACATCGTCGCGAGATGGGCTGTTCCGATTTTGGCACTCGCCACCGCTTTCAGCTGCTGCTTAAGCGGAACTGCTGTGCCTCCAGGAATCGGCTGGATGTAAAGGGCAATAAGTGCCATTGAACCGATGGACAACGCCGCGATGCCAAGGAAAATTAGGCGCCACGCGAATGCATCCGAAAGGAGAATGCCAAGCGGAACGCCGAGGACGAGCGATGAACTGATTCCCATAAAGATAAGGCCGATCGCTTTTGCGCGGTATGGTGGTTCGACAATTTTGGCAGCAATGGTCAAAGACAAAACGACGATGAGTGCAGTACTGGCTGCCGTAATGACACGGGCAATCATCATCCATGTAAAGTCAGGGCTGAAGAAAGTCATAATGTTTCCAAGGAAGAAGATGGCCAGGGAAATCAAATATACTTTCTTCCGTTCAAATCTGCTGGTTGCCACCAGCAAGACAGGTCCTGCAATGGCATAGATTAACGCAAATAAGGTAATCAGCTGTCCAGCTGAACTTAGCGAGACGCCAAATTCCTCTGCGATTGTCGGCAGGATGCCGCCGACGATGAGTTCCACGAGTCCGACTGCGACTGTGGACAAGGCAAGAATGTAAACTTTCAGATTCATGGGTTCATTCACTCTCTTTCAAAATAGGGTAATAAAAAAATGGCAAAAAGATCTCCGTCAGAAAACACAAAAAAATCCTGATTACAAAAAACGAACGGATCGTTTTTTGTAATCAGGATTTTGCGGTTCCTGGTAGAGACCCTTAAGCCATATTCTTAAGGTTATACAGACGCTTATAAGTAGCTATTTACTTTAAGAATCTTACAATAAATAATATGTTTCTGCAAGTCCTATTGCGGACCGGTGCAAATTTCTTGGTAGATCGGTTCATTCCAAGCTTTATCTATATTTATTCGTTTTTACAGGAAGTTAAGATAAAAAAATAAAACGGCTTCAATAGATTTTTAGTAAAAACTGAAATAAAAAAATAACAAAATACACAAAAATAGCCTCTTAAAATTAGGCACTATGTGCTATTATATGTAAGATATTCCAAATTGAGAGGGAGTTAATTGTGGACATTACTAAGATTCAATCGAGCAGAGAAACCATGTATTTTGTCATCAGCCTAGTTTTCAGCATTCTTATTTACGCAGCGGCTGTAGTATCCATCATCGGCATTGCTATCGCCCTGACCATTTTTGTGATTTTGCTGTTTGCAAATGCTATCATGCTCGGATCAATCCGCGGCAACGGAGTCCGGATTCATGAACGGCAGTTCCCTGATGTCTATGAACGCGTCCAAACCCTGGCAAAACAGATGGAACTGAAAAAAGTCCCAGATGTCTTTGTCGTCCAATCGGAGGGGGCATTGAACGCTTTTGCTACCCGTTTCTTCGGGCGCGATATGGTCGTTTTGTATTCCGAAGTGTTTGAATTGGCCCGTGAGCAAGGGCAAGAGGAACTGGACTTTATCATTGCCCACGAACTGGCCCATGTAAAGCGGCGTCATGTGTGGAAAAATCTCTTGATCCTGCCAGCAGGATTCCTTCCCTTTCTTAGCGAAGCCTATAGCCGTTCATGCGAATATACATGCGACCGCCATGCCGCTTTCACTATCCAAAACGCAGCTGCGGCGAAGCGTGCATTGACGCTTCTTGGAATCGGTAAGAAAACGTATTTGGAAGTGAATGAAGACGCATACCGTGAACAAATTGCAACCGAAACAAATGCGGTCGTCTGGTTGAGTGAAGTGTTATCGACACATCCACGCTTGCCGAAACGGATACAAGCCATCGAGCAATTCGACAACAGCGATGCGAAATTCTATGAGCCCAACCATGGAAAAATTGCCCTTGGCGCAACGTTGATGGTAGGGATTGTAGGGGCTGTGTACTTCCTGACCATTGCGCTTTTTGCAGGTGGTGCATTCGCCTTTTCGCAATTTTTGCCGGATTTAGATGAACCTTTGTACGAAGAAGATTATGGCTTTGGAGTAGAAGGGGAGACCTCGCTAATGTCCGCTGCCTCCATAGGTGATCTGGCTGCAACCGAAGAGTTGATTGCAAATGGCGAAGATGTACATGCTACAGATGCAGATGGATCAGATGCATTGATGTACGCTATTTACTCTGGAAACATTGCCGTTATTCAAGTGTTGCTCGATGCAGGAGCTGACGTTAATACGATGGATGACTATTCTACCGTATTGGCATCGGCTGTGATGATGGGCGAATATGAAATGGCATTGCTGCTGATAGAGAACGGAGCGGACCCTGCTTTGCCAGGTCCTGATGGTTACAATGCCATGGATCAAATCGAAGCTGAGAGTGAAGCGGAGTTTTTGGAGATGCTGAGAGCGGGCCAGTAATATTCACTGATATGCCAATGCATTCCTACAGCAAAAAACGCCTCAATGAAACTTGGTTTCATTGGGGCGTTTTAGCTTTTATTTCACTACAATGTATCCATTGTTGGTGCGCGACTCGATGCGGGCGTTGTCAGGTTCGTTATCGTTCTGAATTTCAATACGTCCGCCGAATTTTTGAAAAAACATTGTGTAGTTAAAAACCGCCGCCTTTGAAATTACGTAATTTCAAAGGCGGCGGTTTTTAGAATAAAGGACAAAGCAGAATGCTTTCCAAATAAGGCAGTCTATATTCACCATCCACACACTAAGTAGCTCTATACAGCTCCAGCCGAATCCGTGAAATGTGCTTGTCCATCAGCTGTCTGGCCAAATCGCTGTTGCCACCTGCGATTGCCAAGTAAATTTCTTCGTGTTCTTTTAGGGTGTCTAGGTGGCGACTGCTGTCAGTAAAGCGCTGCCTGCGGGTAGCCCGGATATTTTCTTCCATCCGGTTGGCGAGTGTTTCCATTAGGTCAATTAATAATTGATTTTTCGTAGCATAGGCTACTTGCAGGTGAAAATCCAAATCTGCCTGTACGCCCAATTCCGGATCATCTATCGCTTCAGCCATTTGTGTCAGTACGTATTTTATGGCTTCAAGGTTTTCGGCAGTGGCTCGTTGCGCAGCGAGAGAAGCGGCTTCCACTTCGAATGCCCTGCGCAGTTCAAGCATTTCGTCGATCAATTGAGCGTGTGTTTCATCAATGTGAGTGCGCAGCTCATTTCCGAGTGTATCTCTTTTAGAAACAGCTAGAAAGCTCCCGCCGCCTTGGCGTATTTCTAAAATGTTTTTGCTTTCTAATCGTTTTAACGCTTCTCTGACAGAAGTGCGGCTGACACCGAACAAACTGGCCAAATCGCGTTCAGAAGGGAGCCGGTCGCCAGGCTGCAAGTTCTGTTCGAGGCAGAGCATGTTAATTTGTTCTACGATCAATTCATACGTTCGCTTCTTCGGATTCAAAAACAATCACTCTCCCCGCACAGTGGCTTTTTATGCTTAACTTTATCAATACAAAATCGATTAAGCAATCAAAGAAAATAGAAGTTGTGCTTTTCAGATTATTATGTATAATTGGGTTAATTGGTAGGACCAATTTAGAAGAAGTTAGAATAAATATAGAAGGAGCGATAAAGCATGTCAATCGCCAATCAGGAAACGATTTTGGAAAGCTTGAAGAAACAGTTGAGAGAAGATCTGATCAGCATCAACGAAACTGTCAAAGAGCTGCACGGACAGGATGAATCCTATCATCAAATGGAATTGCCTGATATCGTCGTTTTCCCGGAAACGACCGAGCAGGTATCAGCCATTATGAAAATTTCAACGCAATACCAAGTTCCTGTTGTGCCGTTTGGACTCGGTTCCAGTTTAGAAGGGCACGTCATTCCGCAAAGAGGCGGCATCACCATCGATTTTTCATTGATGAACAAAGTCCTCAAGGTCTTTGAAGAAGATTTCCTGGTGACGGTGCAGCCTGGAGTTACCCGGACGCAGCTCAACAAGGAATTGAAAAAGTACGGGTTATTTTTCACTGTGGATCCTGGAGCGGATGCGACACTCGGCGGAATGGCAGCCACTAACGCCAGCGGCACCACTTCTGTGAAATATGGCGTCATGCGTGACCAAGTGCGTGATTTGGAAGTGGTTACGGCTGATGGAACTGTCATCCACACCGGAAACAAAGCCGCAAAATCCTCATCCGGCCTCCATTTGAATGGATTGTTTGTCGGTTCAGAAGGGACGCTTGGCTGCTTTACCGAAATGACGCTTCGTGTCTATGGCATTCCTGAATTTATTACAGCAGCCCGTGCCTCGTTTGCGACGGTAAAAGATGCTGTGGAAGCAGTTGTCTCCATATTGCAGGCTGGTATTCCAATTGCCCGCGTGGAACTTGTAGATGAGCAATCGATGAAGCAAGTCAATAAATACAATGATACCGCTTACAAGGAAATGCCTACCCTGTTCTTGGAGTTTCATGGAAATGAAGCCGGATTGCAGCAGGATGTAGCCTTTATGCAGGAAATTGTTCAAGGGCATGCATGCGAAGAGGTGGCGTTTGAAACAGATACCGCAGCGCGCATCCGGCTATGGGAAGCACGCCATACGTTGGCTTACGCATATATCCATGGGCATCCCGGCAAAAAAATGATGGTGACCGATGTGTGCCTGCCGATTTCTGAACTGGCGGGAGCTGTCGGACATGCACGGGAAAATCTGATGGCACTCGATTTGCCGGGAGGGATTGTGGGGCATGTCGGGGACGGCAACTTCCATGCGCTCATCATGATGGATATGAACAACCCGGAAGAAATTTCAAGGGCGCAGGAATTCAATGAACGCATTGTCGTGTACGCTCTTGAAAGAGGCGGCACATGTACCGGAGAACACGGCGTCGGCATCGGCAAGCAAAAGTATCAGCAGCAGGAACACGGAGCTGCTTTGGCCGTTATGGAAAAAATCAAAGCCGCACTGGATCCGGATAACTTGTTGAATCCAGGCAAAAACATCAAAGTAGAAAAAAGGGAGCCAATTCAATGAAAATACTGCAGTCATTAAGTGCCATCGCCGGAAAATACTTTGCGGTCTGGGTCATCCTCGCCGCACTGCTTGCTTTTTTCCTGCCTGAAGCATTCATCGGGTTCGGTGCATACATTACCATTCTTCTCGGTGTCGTCATGTTTGGAATGGGACTGACGCTGAAGCCCGTAGATTTCAAAATCATCTTTAAAAATCCGCTTCCGGTGGTTATCGGCGTGGCGGCGCAATTTTTGATCATGCCGCTCGCAGCGTTTGGCATCGCCTATTTGCTGAACTTGCCGCCTGAACTAGCAGCTGGCCTTGTGCTGCTCGGTTGCGTTCCTGGTGGTACAGCATCGAATGTCATGGTGTATCTCGCGAAAGGAAATCTGGCGCTGTCTGTGGCCATGACCTCTTTATCAACGTTGATGGCACCAATCATGACGCCTTTACTGTTGCTGCTCTTGGCCGGTCAATGGCTTCCGGTAAACCCGGTCGATATGTTCATGTCGATCATCCAGGTGATCATCATTCCGATTGCACTCGGTTTTCTGGTCCAGCGAATCTTACCAAAAGTGGTCGCAAAAAGTATTTCCGTCGTGCCGCTCATTTCCGTTGTCGCCATCTTGATCATTGTCTCAGCAGTGACAGCTGCGAATGCACAAAACGTCATCAGTTCAGGATTTATCGTGTTCTTCGCTGTATTTTTACATAATAGCTTTGGCTTAGTGCTTGGCTATTTAACAGCTATGGCAATGGGACTCAATGAAACCGACCGCCGTGCGATTTCGCTTGAAGTGGGCATGCAAAATTCCGGTTTAGGTGTCGCACTGGCCACTGCCCATTTCAGTCCGCTTGCGGCATTGCCGAGCGTGTGGGGTGCAATTTGGCATAATATTTCCGGACCGATTCTTGCGACGATCTGGTCGAAAAAGCCAGCTGTTGGGAATAGAGAAACAGAAGTGGAAAGGGTTCCAGATGTGAAACCTTGGAAAGCTTGAAAAATTATCAGTGATCTTTTGCCATTTATATGAAACTATCAGCCGTCCATACAATGGGCGGTTTTTTTCTGCCGATTTCAATTTAAATGCCTGTCACTTCAGAGTAGAGTCGCTTTGATTTCTTAGCCCCTGCTGTTAACGTAGTTTTGCACAGTGATAAGCATTTGAACGATTTCTGATTGAATTTCCTTTTATGGATTTTATTTTACCGATGATCTATAGAGGTGATGTAACCATAGAAGAGCATGAAAAATTCAATAGAACTATTTTTTAGTTAAATCGCTGGCCAAAATAAAAAACCGAAATGGAAATTTTAAGTAATTAAAAATATATTTCCGTTAATTTACATTTATTTAACCTTTCTTCATGTTCTATTAACACCTACCATATATTCATTGCTTATGCTTAAATTATCAAATACATAGGGAGTGGTTATTTGAAACGGATGATGACTATTTTAGCAGCAAGCCTGGCAATGACATCTTTTACGGGAGCTGCATTTGCTGCTGAACAAGGAGAAGCAGACAAGGTGATATCAAAACAGGAACAGCAAAAAATGGTGAACATCGCACATCGTGGAGCTTCTGGACATGCACCCGAAAATACGATGGAGGCTTTCCACAAAGGATTTGAAATGAAGTCGGACTATATTGAAATCGATGTTCAAATGACAAAGGATGGCGAGCTGGTCGTTATTCACGATACCACTGTAGATCGTACTACCGATGGAACCGGCAAAGTGGGTGACTTAACATTTGAAGAAATTAGACAACTGGATGCTGGCAGCTGGTTCAGTGAAGCCTATGCGGGTGAGAGGGTTCCAACTTTCGAGGAAGTAGTAGATGAGTTTCGAGGCAAGGTTGGTATATTAATTGAGTTGAAGGCCCCAGAACTTTATCCGGGTGTGGAAGAGAAGATTGCGGATGCTTTGATCGAACGAAATATGGCTACACCGAATAATAATAAAATCATCATCCAATCCTTCAACCACGAATCCATGAAAAAATCGAAAGAACTTTTGCCGAATCTTTCTCATGGGGTTCTAACGGGAGGGGGTTGGGCGGATGTAACGGAAGAACAATTAGCCCAATTTGCGGCCTACGCCGATTATTTCAATCCTACGATGAGCATTGTAACGAATGAGCTGGTTACTGATGTTCATGAAGCGGGAATGGATATCTTTCCTTATACTTCGCGCTCACAAGAACAGGCTTTGCGGTTATTTGATTTAAATGTAGATGGCATCATTACCGATTATCCGGAACATGTTTATCATCATCCTGTAAAAAATTCATAATTCCTTAGTGGGAAAGACAGGTCGAGAATTCTTAAAAGAATCCTCGACCTGTTTTGTTTACCTGATTTTTTCATCCTTTTAAAAAGTTCAATCAAGTATAATAGCCTTCCCTTGTTGACGCATTTCTTTTAAAGATGTAAGCATGTGATTGATCTCTTCATCGGAATGCCTTTCCCAGGAGCCCAGTTCTGCGATGATCTTCAGCGGTGACTTGGACCTGTAGGAGCGAGTAGGGTTTCCGGGAAATCTTTTGTCGGTTAAGTTCGGGTCATTTTCAAAATCACCTGTTGGTTCCACAACATAGATTCTTTCTGTTGAATCGGATGCGGCCAGTTCAGCACCCCATTTGGCTGCCTCCAAGGTTGCCGTGAAGTAGATGTAATTGGATTTTTTGTCCTGGTAATTCGATGCAAAATGCGCTTCCAGAAAATCTCCAATATTTAATTGTGCTTTTGTTCCATGAAAGAAAGGGCCCTGGTCCAAAACTTCCTTATTGTCATTCATCCTGAATCTCCTCCTCTATTCTCCTCGTTGTATGTAAAAGTATAGGGCAGGAATTCTGGTAATAGTAGTCTGTAATTTATATTTTCTTCGTAGTATAATTAAGTATAAGGAATGACATCGTAAGCATACATAAACTAGCTAAAGCCCTATTTTTCAAAATTTTATGCCGCATACGGTCCATTGAGGGGATCCTCCCTTTGAGACAGGATAAATTGGTCTGGATTGCGATGATCCGGAAACATGAAATCTGCCTGAGCGACCCGCGAAAAGCTGCTCTTGAAAAGATGGAGACGGTCATTCGGCATTTAATCAGAAACCATTGTGGCCATCACGGAAAAGAAGGGAGAAAATCATGATTAGAATTCACCTTGAAAGGGTTTTTAATGTCGGTCCAGAATTGCTTTGGGAACTTGTGGTTGATCCGGATCATTATCGTTTTTGGACAGAAGCGTTCTCTGAAGGCTCGGAGTTTAAAGGGGAATGGACTAAGGGCAGCCCCATTCGTTTTGTGGTGGAAGATGAAAATGGGAAAGAAAGCGGCATGTTGTCAGAAATTGCAGAAAGCAGATGGCCGGAGTTTATTTCGATCAAGCACGTGGGCTTGGTAATGAATGGTGAGGAGGATTATGATTCCCTATTGGCTCAGGAATGGTCACCAGCCTTTGAGAATTACAGATTTATCCCGAAGGAAGATGGGACGTGTATCTTTGAAGTTGAGCAAGATTTGCCAGAGGAACAAGCCGAAGAGTTTAAAGGGAACTGGGAAAAATCGTTTGACCTGATGGCGATTCGACTTGAAACCAGTGGAAGCGTGGGGAAGATGATAACCCTTCGCGAAAAGTCGCGCAATCGTCCCGAGGTGATTTGGAAAAAGCTTGTCACGCCTGAAAATGTAATGTCTTGGAATTATGCCAGTGATGATTGGCATTGTCCAACCGCTGAAAATAATTTAGTGATTGGAGGCGAATTTCACTACGAAATGGCTGCTAAGGACGGCAGTGTGTCTTTTGATTATTGGGGCACTTATACAGAAATTGAACCTGCTAAAAGATTGTATTTTGTATTGGGCGATGGACGCAAGGTGCGTATCGATATCTTTGAGAAACCTTATGGCTGCTTGATTGAAGAGCGCTTTGAGGCAGAACAGCAAAACAATCTGCACCTTCAGCGCCAAGGGTGGCAAAACATCCTGAAAAATTTGGCGCGGTGATGTAGAGAAATCCTATTTTTTATGAACTGAACCCCAACCGATAGGCACTTTTTTTAAGGGCATACCAGTTGGGGTTCAGTTTATATTTTCAGTTCTTTCACTTTTATTCTAATTACCAAAACCATGAGTGGCTAGCTGTACAAAAAAGAGCTTAAGTAGCAATCAGCCATCAAACAGTATCGCGTAGATAAATAATAGAGCGTAATAAAGATATGGACTATACGCAATCATACAGATTCCAAAAACAACAACCGCAAGCACTTTATACCGGTCATTCGGCAAATACCAAATAAGAACTAACGACAGGATAAAGAAAAAGGTCGAGTAGAGAAACCCATAAGTTGAAACACCAATACTGGCACTGCCATAGAGATTGAGCAAATGATAACAGCTAATACATGGCCGCTAATGAACGGTTCTTTCTCTTCCGCATTCATTACATTCACCTCTTCTTTCGATTAACGGAGAGCTGTCCCTTTACTGCCGTATTTTTTGACGGCCCAATTCCCGGTGAATGCAAATATCGGGACACCTAAAATCACTACAGTGGTTTCTATCAAATCGAAATACAGGAAAGATGTCAGTGTGTTATCCACCCAGCGGTAAACAATCACCGCCCCGTAAGAAAAGAGAAGTCCGCCTGCTGCACCGGCAACAGTTCCTGCCAAACTGAATCGTTTTGTATCGTATTTAATGAAAAAGAGTCCGACCAGCATACAGACGAAGACCAGCACATTAAGATAAACATACAATGGTTCGCTGTAACCAGAATATTGCCAAATCCATTGGTTGAGGAGCTGGAAGAAACGAACGAGCCAAAATCCGAATCCCGCCCCAAGCAGAAGGCCAAGCATATTCAGCCGTTTATAAAAAATCAAAAAGACAATAAATAACAGCAGCACCAAGAACACCGAACTGTAAATAAGAAGCAGGAGAACATCGAAAAAAGGTCCAAGTGATCCTGCTTCCGGAGAGGGCATCTGTACAATTTCATTCAGGTAAAAAGCGTAGGCTCCGTATATTCCGAAATTTATACTGACTGTTGCTATTACTGCAGCTACTGCTGAAACCAAGAAACGCATCAACCATTTCATAGTCCATCTCCTTTTTTCATTAATAGTAACAGAGAACCAGTGTCCTTTCTATTGCATAAGCAAATATACCTCTATTAGATGATTGCGTTAAATTTGTTGGATGATGCGGAGTGTTTTTCATTGGACATCATTGAATAATTATTATCGAACCGTATTCATTTCTCTAGTGCTGAAGAAATGGGTTACCAATTGAGAGAGGGTTTAGCAAATGCCATTTAGTGTACTTTTGTAAAATAACTATTCGGTTTGGAATCTCTAAAAAAAAGGGATGCCATTTCGCTTATGAATTGGCATCCCTTTTATTAATATATTTATCCTTATGCGTAAAGTCTTTATTGTTCTGTAAATATAAAGTTGATCAGATCATCCGTATTCGTATAAGTTATTCTGTCTTCATATTCAATATCGAACTCTTCATACGCTGAAAGTTCGTCACCTTTTAAGAAAATGTGGTCAACTTTAATCTCTGGTTCTAAGTGCATTTCGATGAATTTAAAAATGGTATTCAAGTCTTCACTCAAAAAAGGATTATCGGCATTAAGTCCACCTTTTTGGTAAGTGATAGATAGGACAGCAGACGTACATTTTCCATCTTCATTAGTTAAATTGCAGTTAAACCAGGAGTCAAACGGGTCATTGAACGTATCGTCATATTGGTTTCCGAAATGAAAGCGTTCATTATTCAGCCGAGCTGCTTCTTTTTCTAACGGCTTTACGACTTCATATTCGACAATTTCCAAATATCCCGTTTTTATTTGAAGCAATAATTCTTCTTTGCTTATTACTTTTTCTGGTGGTCCCATATAAAAGCTTATATCTTTTTGGTCGCCATTCTGATCAATTGTTCCAAAAATTGCTACATTCTCAACATTTGCCTGACTCTTTTTTACCAGTTCATACAGTTCGTAATAGGTATCAAAATCTTCCTCTACAAAGGTAGCGTAATTCACAGGTTTGTCGCTCTCCAGGTGCAAAAATGCAGTATCTCCAATGCCTTCTATGTAATGAAGGTGAATCGGGGCACCTTCCATTCCAGAAAAACCGAGTGCCTCAATCTCTGGAATGACGGTTTTCAGTTTCTCGTATTCTTTGTCTATTTCTAATGCAACGTTGTAATCATCCTCGATGACGGTATAGTCGTAAGGGTCAACAGAGACCATAAATTGAATGAGCCCGTCATCTTTTGGCGAAACGGTGTATTCCGTGGTAGAGCCGATTCCATACGAATTTGTTTCAATCACATCAACTTTAAATCCGTACTTTTCTTCTACATAATCTTCAACGACGTGATTGGGTGCATTAGTGATAAGCGGGGCAAACGCGGAATAAAGTTGAATGACTAAAAGTGCAATTGGGACAACTATAATAAGTGAAATTCCTGCTACAATGAAAAGAACTTTCTTTTTGCCAGTCACAATGCTTATCCCTCCATCTTTTCCACAAATGGTTATTGCCTGTCAAAATCACTTACACTTATACCAATTTAACAACAGCCATTTCTTTGCCGAATCGGTCTCCATTATCAACAAATCTCAAACTGGCATATAACTGATGTGCACCATGATTTTCAGGATGATAACCTACCGCAATTTTTTTCGCATTCCAGGAACTAGTCATCTCTTCGATCAATAACCGGCTTGCCTCTTTGCCAATGCCTTTGCCTTGATGCTGCTTGTCGACCATAATTCGATAGATCCAATACGCATCCAGTTCTTCAGGAACTGAATTGCACATCAAAAATCCGACAACTTTTTCTTCAGCATAGATAGCAAACGGCTTTAATGTATGTTCAAACTTTGATTGTGCTATGGAAACTGCATTAGGTTCCATGTATTGTTTTTGTTCTTCTGCCACTTCTAATTCACAGCAGGCGTACCAGTTAGTTTCGTTTAACTCTTCAATTTTAATCGTTAATTCGCTCATGTTTTTCTCCTTCCAAAATGGTAGGAACTGCTTAAGTAAGCAAAATTCCCAGTTAGTTTTAAATTGTATAAAGACAGTAATTATCATATTGACCATCTCAGATAAGAACTAGTTTCTATTAATCAATCAATTTTTTTGATAGTTCGATTGTATCATATGAAAAGCCTGCGCTAATTGTTTAATGGAAGAATATTTCCAACTTCATCGTTTACTCATCGTCGGTACAGGGTAAATATTGTCATGACTCTGTAAGGGTCGCTTAATCCACAATCAATCTTGATGAAGAGGTGAGTTTCGATGAAAAATGAGATAAACATAAAAAACAAACTGGGACTCGGCACAGCGCCGCTTGGCAATATGTTCAGGGAGGTTCCGGAAGACGAGGCGATGAAGACGATCCAGTCCGCTTGGGACGAAGGAATCCGCTATTTTGACACGGCGCCGTTTTACGGGGCAGGCTTGGCTGAAATGAGGCTTGGAGAAATTTTGCCAGCTTATAATCGTGACGAATATTTATTGAGCTCAAAAGTCGGCCGCATTGTGCTGAACGAAGAGGAAGAAAAAGAAGGACTGTTTGAATTTGGCCGTAAGAACAAAATTCAAACGGATTATACAGAAGACGGAACACTCCGTTCGATTGAAGACAGCTTGAAGCGTCTGAAAACAGACCGCTTGGACATGGTGTATGTGCACGACATCTCACCTGACTTTCTTGGAGATGAGTGGGTGACAAAGTTTGATGAAGCGCGTAAAGGCGCCTTTAAAGTGCTAGACCGCCTCCGAGATGAAGGAGTCATTAAAGCTTGGGGGCTTGGGGTGAACACGACAACGCCGATTGAAGTGGCACTAGAACTTGAGGAAGCCCATCCGGACCTGAGCTTGTCAGCTACCCAATATACCTTGCTTCAGCACGAGCGCGCGCTCCAGCGGATGATGCCATTGGCGCAGGAGAAAGGCGGGGGACTTGTTATCGGATCGGCATTTAACTCGGGCGCCTTGTTGGGCGGAGACCATTTCGATTACAAAGAAATCACGCCGGACATCAAAAAGAGAGTAGACCGGTTTAATGATGTAGCACAAAATCATGGCGTGAATTTGAAAGATGCAGCGCTTCAGTTTTCTACAGCCCATCCCGCTGTAAAGGCAGTAGTAACCGGTTCGACGAGACCTGATCGCATTAAGGAAGACTTGCAGGCATTGCAGGCAACGATTCCGGCTGATTTTTGGGAAGAGCTGATCGAGAAGGGGCTTGTTTCTTCTAAAGCTATTTTGCCAGAAAAGTAAACTATTCACATAAGGACGAAGAAAAGGTTCCGGAGATTAAACCGGAACCTTTTTTGTGCAAACTTCAATGCTATACCTTTCAATATACTTTAGTTTTTTTTCATAAAATTGTTTTTAAAAGTTTAGGTAGAACGGCGAACGTTCGTAAAATGTTTTGATACGTTGACGAATGTTCTTTTCGGCCGTTTTTAGATGTTTTAAAGCGTTCGGAAACGTGTACTTTTACAAACGCTTTAAAATAGGAGTAGAAATCATTAAAAGGAGTATGAGGAATTTCAGCTTAAGTTGGAATTATTCCACAAACTCGATGTCGTTTGTCTCCTGCAGTGTGGCAAAACTGCTCAGTTGGCCATTATGATGGTTGATGATTTGCTCGGCGCTCATCACTTCGGAATCCCAGGTACCGTGCGCATCTTTGGCAAGCGTCACGTCAAATCCCAGGTTGCTGGCGCTGCGTGTGGTCGCATCTATGCAGTGCTCAGTCTGGTTGCCTGCAATAACGAGGTTCTGGACGTTTTTATTTTTCAATACCTCCAGCAGCGTTGTTTCGTGAAAGGAATCCGGCGTCCATTTCTGGACAATGTCATCTCTTTCCTCGGGAGTGATGGACTGATGGATTTGCCAGAAGTCGGTGCCTTTTACAAGGCCAGGGTCATTATGCTGCACATAAACGACGGGAACGTGAGCTGAACGTGCTTTTTTGATCAATGACTGCAGATTCTCGAGCAATTGTCCGCTTTGATGGACAGGATTGGACTGGTCGAACATTTCGTTTTGGGCATCAATGATTAATAAAGCCGTTTTAGGCATCGGACATTCTCCTCTTCATTTATTCATTTACCTTATTTTACAGAGGATTCAATTACTTGTATAGTGGCTGTTGTAAAATATGGAAGTAGACCGATGGCTGGGTTGCTGCCGCAACTTCGTGCGTTTCTATCTGTTCTTCTAATGACATACTTTTTAGTTGCGTATCTTTGTAATATATGAGGAGGATTCTAATGGATATTATAAATTTTTTAGCATATTTGAACCGAGGAGAAGCTGTTGAGGGTGGTTCAGAGATGCATAAAAAATGCATGAACTGTCACAGGAAGCATTAAAAATAACCGTTGAACTGAACGGCCATTATCATACTCCCGAAGAAGTTCAGGAACTGTTTTCCCGATTAAGTGGCAAACCGGTAGATTGAACATTTGCCTTATTCCCGCCTTTTTATACGGATTGCGGGAAAAATATCAATGTGGGCAAGAACGTTTTCGTCAATTCGGGCTGCCGTTTTCAAGATCAAGGAGGCATTACAATTGGCGATGGCGCGCTTATTGGACACAATGCTGTTTTGGCGACTCTTAATCACGATATCAACCCTAAAAAGCGCAGCACTATGCAGCCCAGACTCATTACGATTGGTAAAGATGTTTGGATAGTAGCAAACGCCACTGTAGTTCCCGGTGTGGAAATTGAAGATGGAGCTATTATTGCCGCAGGTGCTGTTGTGACTCAGAATGTACCTCCAAACGTAATTGCAGGAGGAGTTCCTGCGAAAGTATTGAAGAAAATCGAGGTAAATCAGGAATAGAACGATTGCTCTCTCTTCTAAAGAAGTATGCAGTATCTCTGATTTTAAATTACTTAAATCAAGTCATATAAAAAGACCATGTAATTCATAAACATCTTTATGAACACGCATGGTCTTTGTTTTTGCTGTTTTTGGGATTCGGCAGCCAACTATTGGCTGATTTACTTTTTGAATCACTTATCGTTTTTGAGTAATTTTTTAAAAATTTATGAAAGAAGATAGCTAAACTTTGAAACCGGTGGCGAAAGCAGGGAAATATAGTACTTTAAGAGCATTTAGATTGAGTATTGAATTCAGAAAATGAAACGAAGTTGGTGAATAATACGACTCATGGATAAAGTTAAAGAGTTTATTGATAAACGGTACCAAACACCAAAGGGGTTGATTGGTACTTATATCGGTGAAAAGATGGTAAGGCGACATCAACCTGAAACGTGCAATGAAGCTCCCTGAAATGACGATGGGAGAAGAGATGTTTTTCTTTTTCTTCAATAGCATTTTTGTATACTGCCTACTTTAAAAGATAAACCCTTGCATTTAATGACTACAATAAAAGGATTGTTGGAGACAAAGCGATTCTACAGCCCCTTTTCCTCGAAGCGTCTTAAATCTTTCCTGTGTCCCATCGTAATCAGAATGTCGCCTTTCACCACTTCATCGTCAGGCAAAGGCGCAATATTAACATCTTCAAATCGTTTGATGGCCAGCACGATGCACCCATATTTTGCACGAATGTCCAGCTGCTTAAGGGTTTTTCCAGACATTTGGGAAGAAGCGATCAACTCAATGATGCTGTAGTCTTTCGACAGCTCAATATAATCGACGATTTTATCAGAGTCCAGGAGGTGTGCTACCCGAATGCCCATTTCTTTTTCGGGCTGAATAACTCGGTCAGCTCCAACTTTTTCTAGAATGAGCTGGTGCTGTTTGTCTCTTGCTTTGACCCAAACATTGGGTACACCCATCTCTTTCAGCATAAGCGTACACAAAACACTTGCTTGCAAGTCTTCGCCAAAGGCAACAATGGCATGCTCAAAATTTCGCACACCTAGCGCTTTTAAATCCCGTTCGTCGGTCCCATTGGCCCTTACAGTGTGTGTAGCAAATTCAGACATCGCATCTACACGTTCTTCTGTCAGATCCATTGCCAGTATCTCATGTCCTAAGGCATGAAGTTCCTGGCATACACTGCTGCCGAAGCGGCCCAACCCAATAATGACAAATTGCTTTTCCATCTGTATACCTCAATTCTATTTTTACTCAAGAAAAAAAGACCATTATAAATAGAATGGTCTCAAGTGCAACCTAGGACCTTTCTCTCTGCAAGCTACTCTCCTTCGTAACAGATGTCAATATATGTTTTGAAAAGATGTTTCAGTGCTTATGACCGAACCTAATTATGTCCCCAACGCATCTCAAAAAAGTGATGTGTAAGAGAATAAGTTAGTTGTACTTTTGATTATGTAGAAGTAGAGGCTTGAGTAAAAACCAGTAATGTATAGAAGTATGCTTATAAAAAGGAAGAGGATGAAGAAATGTTCAGTACTTTGCTTATAAAATAAAGTCACTTCTCAAACGGAAAAAAATTTTTAAATGCTTTTTTCTTTTTCTTGTTTGCTAAGGTGTACTTTTACCAATGCTTTAAAGAGTTGATTAACTATATTTTCTTCGAACAACTGAAAATAATTGAGTGAATGATGTTTAGTTCTACTAAATATCCATATGAACAGAAAAAAGCCGAATTTACGTTATCGGCGAGTAGCCATAATGTAAGGTCGACTTTTATACAAAAAACTATTCGGTTATCTTATTGCGTCGGCCATACATCATAATTCCGCCAGCAACTACTGCAAGCATTCCGAGCATTGTATATAGAGGGCCATTCGAGGCTGTGTCCGCCATTTCGTCGCCTTCTGTATACTCATCCGCCATTTCTGCCTGTCCCCGAATTTCTCCATCAGGATATTCTTCCGTATGAAGATTCACATAAATGTCACCAGCCACGAGTGCCATAGAGAACTCCTGCCAGCTCAAATCACCTACTAGGTCATCGGCAGTCAACGTGCCAGTCGCTACTTCGCCATCGTAATCCATGGCTTCTTCATTTTCAAATAAGAACAATTCTACCGGCCCATTTTCTCCGGCTGCACCACTGTGCAAATGACCAGCTAGCGTGTTGTCTAAGTCATAGGCATTTACGGTGAATTCTAACGAATTTCCATCTTCACTAACTTGAATCTGTGCATCTCCGGTTGCTTCACTCTCAGCCGCCGGGACTTCTTGATCTGGTGTCAACTCTGCCATGAACATTTGTCCCTCATGTGCTGCAAAAGCTGTTCCTGTGAAACTTGCCGCCGCAAAAACTGTAGCCAACGATAATACTGCTGCTTTTTTCATATACCGCTCTCCTTCGGATCTGATTTCGCCTAAGGCGATTCTCTTTCTTAATACCCATAATTAGTTGAAAACAATCAATTTTCTGATAATATTTCATATAGATAGCAATGTTTCTTATTATTTCTTTTAAACTGTTCAATAGGCTACTGTAAAAAAGCGCCGAAATAGCGCATAAGCGCATTCATAGCAGATGAAGGTTATGAAGAGGTAGAAAAAGGGAAGAGTATTTATAATTGTTAATTTATTATAAAGGAGTGAACGGCAATGAAGAGAAATATCGCGATGTTTTTAATCATAGTTGGATTTCTCTTCGCTGGATGGAATGGGTATTTCTGGGCTGTTGAAAGTTTCGGCAGCAAAGAAACCCTTGGTAAAAATGACATTGTTGCAGTGGCTGAAGCGGAAAAGGAAGATTTGAAGCCAAAAATAGATGATTCGACAACAGGAAGACAAGAAACCCCGCAAAACAAAGAGATAGCCCTCTATGAAGAAGGGGATTCTATACTTCCTTCACAGAATGCAGAAAAAGAGGATTCGAAACAATCAACTATGCGTGACTACAAAGAATATAACCGGGGAGACGAGGTAGGGTGGCTGCTTGTCCCTTCTCTTGGTATGAAGTATCCGATTTATTGGGGAACAGATGATGAGACATTAACTCAAGGGGTAGGTTATCACGTAGGGGACTTTACAACCCCGCCAGATGGGTTCGGGCACACCGTTTTATCCGGCCACCGGGATACTGTTTTTCAGGAACTTGGAGAATTGGCGGAAGGAGCGCAGATTTATGTGCAATTTGAAGAGATCCAGTATGAATATAAAATACAAAAAACATGGATTACGGATGCTGAGGACCGCACAGTTATCGTCAATAAGGACGAACCAACTCTGACCCTCACGACCTGCTATCCCTTCAGGTTTATTGGATCGGCTCCAGATCGATACATTATAGAAGCGCTGCTGGTCAACACGACAGAAATGCCTTCCTAATTGCTAATGTTTCCTCATTCGGTTGGGTCCTAATTTAGGCTTTAGCTTAATATTTGAAGAACAAAACAGTTTTTCTTTTTGTTCAGCACAACGATGTACCTGATAATATTGCTCCAACATCTATGGGAAATGACTAACGTAATTTAGCATGCCTAAGAGAACGTAACCTGTTTCATACAACCTACCTATAAAAAAAGCAGCGCCGGGATTGATTTCAAAATACCGGGCTGCTTTTGTTTTATTTAGGATCAATTTATTTGTAGCAACAAAAATAATATTTACAACTTTAGATAGTACTTATTAACTTCTTTTCATAGTACTTAATAACTTCTTTAAACAGTTACTATATACCTTGGAGTGTCCTAATGCTAAGTTGCTCTAGAGGAAGTTTAAAAGTCAGAAGCTTAGGGGAAATTAAAAAGATATGGTTATTTGAAATTTCAGATAATTAAAGTTCTAAAAATTTCAAGTCACTAAGTGGACTTCTTTTACTATCAGATAAAAAAGGGAGGAGGGTTAGACTATGCATTTATTGCCTCGTGAGATTGACAAATTGATGATCGTAGTCGCTGCAGATTTGGCTAAAAGACGGCGGGAAAGAGGATTAAAGCTTAACCACCCCGAATCTGTTGCCATCATTACTTATGAAATAGTTGAAGGTGCAAGAGATGGGAAAACGGTTGCAGAATTAATGGAATTTGGAGCAACAATATTAACGACAGAAGACGTCATGGAAGGTATTCCTGAAATGATTAAAGACATTCAAGTTGAGGCCACATTTCCTGATGGAACAAAACTAGTTACTGTACACAGTCCGATTCGTTAATTTAAGCAAAGGAGGAAGAGGCTTATGGAACCAGGAGAATATGTATTGAAAGAAGAAGATATAGTTTGCAATGAAGGAAGAGAAGTCGCTATGGTTTCCGTTATCAATGTAGGAGACCGGCCTGTACAGGTAGGGTCACATTTCCACTTTTATGAAGTGAATCCAGGTCTTCAGTTCAATCGGGAAGAAGGTTATGGAAAACGTTTGAATATTCCTGCCGGGGCGGCAGTCCGGTTTGAGCCTGGAGATGAAAAAGAAATAGAGCTGATTCCATTTGTTGGAGAGCGCCGAGTATATGGTTTCAATAACAAGGTGGATGGCCCACTGGAAAGCAGGGATGGATCATGAGTTTCAAAATGTCCAGAAAGCAATATGCAGAGATGTTTGGACCTACAACAGGCGATGCGGTCCGACTTGCTGATACCAATCTATTTATCCAAGTCGAGAAAGACTTTACGACTTATGGAGAAGAAATGGTATTTGGTGGCGGAAAAGTCATCCGTGATGGAATGGGACAGCATCCTCTTGCCGCACGTGAAGACGGAGTTCCTGACACAGTCATCACGAACGTTATCATTTTTGACTATACCGGAATCGTAAAAGCTGACCTTGCTATACGAGACGGGAAGATATTTGGCATAGGAAAAAGCGGCAATCCGCTCATTATGGATAACGTTGATATCATTGTCGGCACAGCAACCGAAGTGATAGCGGGCGAGGGACTGATTGTAACTGCAGGCGCCATTGATACCCATGTACATTTTATAAATCCAGAACAAGTGCAAGTAGCTCTTTCAGCTGGAACGACAACATTAATCGGTGGCGGTACGGGTCCCGGAGCCGGGTCGAAAGCAACAACCGTTACGCCAGGTGAATGGAATATCCACCGAATGCTTGAAGCGGCAGAAGGTTTGCCAATCAATATCGGATTTACGGGCAAAGGTCACGCAGCAACTTCTGCACCATTAGTAGAGCAAGTAAAAGCAGGAGTCATCGGACTGAAAGTCCATGAAGATTGGGGAGCAACAGGTTCTTCTCTTGATCATGCACTTCGTGTCGCGGATGAATATGACATCCAAGTCGCTCTCCATGCCGATACTTTAAACGAAAGCGGATTTATGGAACAAACCATGGCTGCAGTAAAAGATCGGGTCCTCCATATGTACCACACAGAAGGAGCAGGCGGCGGACATGCACCAGACTTAATCAAATCAGCAGGTTATCATAATATACTACCGTCTTCGACCAACCCCACCCTCCCCTATACTGTCAATACCGTTGATGAACATCTAGATATGGTGATGGTTTGCCATCACTTGAATCCTTCAGTACCGGAAGACATTGCGTTCGCCGATTCAAGAATACGCCGAGAAACGATTGCTGCGGAAGACATTCTGCACGATATGGGTGTATTCAGTATGGTCAGCTCCGATGCTCAAGCTATGGGACGCGTCGGTGAGGTTGTCATACGAACATGGCAAGTAGCCGATAAAATGAAAATGCAGCGCGGCGTCATGGAAGGCGACAGCGAGTATGCTGACAATAACCGGGCTAAGCGCTATATTGCGAAATATACGATTAATCCTGCTATCACCCATGGGATTTCAAATCATGTCGGCTCGATTGAAGTAGGCAAAATGGCAGATCTGGTTTTATGGAATCCGGCATTTTTGGGTGTGAAACCGGAAATGGTTCTGAAAAATGGACTGGCTGTCGTTGGTTTGATGGGAGACGCCAATGCTTCTATTCCAACACCGCAGCCGTATATTTCGCGTCCGATGTATGCCCAGTATGGTAAAGCGTTATCAAGAAGTTCCGCAACATTCATTTCTCAAGCAGCTTTTGATGACGGCGTTCATGAAAAGCTTGGACTTCAAAAAATCATTCTGCCTGTCGGAGGCATCCGAAATCTGTCGAAAAAAGACATGAAACTGAATTCAGAAACACCTGATATCACCGTAGACCCGCAAACGTACGAAGTGAAAATAAACGGAGAACTGCTGACATGTGACCCTGTAGACAAGGTTCCGATGGGGCAGCGATATTTCCTATTCTGAGGTGAATTGAATTGATAATTGAAGAAGTAATAATGAATGTAGAAGATATGGATAAAAGTGAGATTGATAAGAGGCACATTGAAAAAGTCTATTTGGAAAGCGCATATTTGGTTAAACGAATTCAGCGTGTCAAGACCGATCACGGAAACGAGCTGGGAATTCGCTTAAAACAAGCGCGTGATCTAGTTGCAGGCGATGTTCTGTTCATGGACGACAAAAACATGATTGTAGTAGATGTGCTATCTGATGATTTGATTGTCATCAGTCCTCGAACTATAGAAGAGATGGGCAACATAGCCCACCAACTTGGAAACCGTCATTTGCCAGCTCAGTTTGAAGGCAATGACATGCTTGTCCAATACGATTATTTGGTGGTGGCGCTACTGGAGGAATTAGGAATTCCGTTTAGACGAGAAGATCGCAAGGTGAAAAAAGCATTCCGCCACATCGGCCATAGCCATGAATAAAAATCTGCTCTCGCTGTTTCAAATATGTGATTCTGGATTGCCAACCGGGGCTTTCAGCCATTCATTTGGTTTGGAAAGCTATATACAGGTGGATATTGTTAAAGATCAAAAAACGTTTTTTGAATGGCTTCGCGTCTATGTCCATGACCAATTAATCTATACGGATGGACTGGTGTGCCGGCTGGTTTATGAGGCGCTTGAACAGCAGAATTTTCAAGAAATATGGGAATGGGACCGGATGTTAATGGTTCAGAATTTACCGAGGGAAACACGGGAAGGCACGCAAATGATAGGCGACCGTTTGCTGAAAATCGCTCAATCACTCTACGATTTTCCAGTACTTGCGCTCTATCGCGATCGGATTGACAAAAAGAAGGCGTTTGCGCACCCTTCAATCGTATTTACGATGATTGCCTATGGGCTGCAGGTTTCAAAAGAAGATGCCATTCTGTACTATCTGTATTCAGCTTCATCAAGCCTTGTTCAAAATGCCGTCCGGGCAATCCCTTTAGGACAGACAGCGGGAATCATGATTACACACAAATTCCATCCTGAGTTGCAATTGGCAATGAAGAAAATTATGCAGCTCACAGAGAATGACTTCGGGATTGTATCACCTGGGCTTGAGCTTTCCCAAATGCACCATGAACGCGTCAACATTCGTATTTTTATGTCGTAACTATAGAATTTTAAAAAGAGAAGGAAGTGTTTAGATGGGACCGATTAAAATTGGTGTCGGCGGACCGGTAGGGGCAGGAAAAACCATGCTCGTTGAAAAAATAACACGCAACTTGGAGCAGGAAATTGAAATGGCTGTCGTCACAAACGACATCTACACGAAGGAAGATGCAAAGTTCTTGATGGAAAACGGCGTACTTCCAGAAAACCGTATCATCGGAGTTGAAACCGGAGGATGTCCGCATACGGCTATCCGTGAGGACGCATCAATGAACTTTGCGGCAATTGACGAACTGGTAAAGCGCCATCCGGACGTTGAACTTATTTTCGTTGAAAGTGGTGGCGACAACTTGGCAGCAACCTTCAGTCCTGAGCTCGTCGATTTTTCAATTTACATCATTGATGTGGCACAAGGCGAGAAGATTCCACGAAAAGGCGGCCAAGGAATGATCAAATCGGATTTATTTGTTATCAATAAGACCGACCTGGCTCCTTATGTAGGTGCACGCTTGGATGTCATGGCTTCAGATACAAAAGTATTTCGTGGCGACAAGCCGTTCGTGTTTACAAACCTGAAAACTGAGGAAGGGCTCGATCGAGTCATTGAATGGATGAAGACCCACGTTCTGTTAAAAGGGCTGGAATAATATGACCTCATGGACAGGCGAGCTCTCGCTGGATTTAGAAGATAGAAAAGGAAAGACGGTTGCTAGAAATGTGTTCTTTCAAGGAGCATTCAAAGTGATGCGACCGATTTACCATGACGATACTGGCAAAGTCTGTTACTACTTGCTGAATCCTGGCGGCGGATATTTGGATGGCGACCGTTATCGAATGAAAGTGACGGCCAACAAAGGGGCTAAAGTTACCTTAACTACACAATCCGCGACGAAAGTTTATAAGACGCCGAAGGGATATGCCTATCAAGAGACGGATATAGTGCTTGAGAAAGGAAGTTACTTGGAGTTTCTCCCCGACCCGTTGATTGCATATGAAAATGCACGATATTTGCAAAAAAATACTATTCGGATGGAATCCGGAGCAATTTTTCTTTACACTGATATTTTAACGCCTGGATGGTCTCCGAGCGGAAAGAAATTCTCATATCATACAGTCCAATTGGTCAATAAAATATATTTTGATGGCAAACTTGCTGTATTTGACCATATCAAGCTGTCTCCGGGAAAGCAGGACATCTCGGGCTTAGGATTCATGGAAGGATACAGCCATATAGGATCGATGATTGTTATTGGTGAACAAACAAATGCTGAGTTACTCGATGAACTATATGAAATTATCCTTTCTCAGGGAGCTGATATGAAATATGGCTTATCGGAACTAGTTATTTCTGGCTTGAGCATTCGTATATTGGCTAATTCAACACAAGTAATCGAAAGAATTATCTTTGAATGCCGTCGCTTAATACACGAAAAATGGTTTGGTATGACACCTAACTCACTAAGGAAATATTAAGTTTTAATAATCTATCAGTTCAGCAAGTGGATAAATTTTTTATTGCAGAAAATCTAGAGGAGATTATCTTACATTCTTTCAAAAAGCGGATTACTTACTTTATTAATGAGGGAAACTATTAAAACAGAAGTTTTAAGGAGGTCTGGAATATGTTCAAAGAAGAGCAGGATGAACCACTACTAGAAAATTTTGAAGTAACATCCGTTTTTGAAGAGCGTGTATATGAAAGATATGAGTTTACATTTAAAGTAGAAAATCACGAATTTAAAGGCCACTATTATGAAAATAAAATCCAATGGCTACACCCTCACCCAAAGCAATTGATTGGTGAAGAGAAAGTGGGTGCGATTGAGTCCGTTATTCACAAGCTGATGGTGCAATATGGTATTTCAAGTGAAACGAAGGAATTGGAGGTTAAGCCAGTTTTCGAAGATAAAGCTTACAAACGTCTTCAATTTAGTTTGAATGTGCAGGGAGAGCAGTATAAAGGATTCATCCATGAAGATGAAATCCAATGGTTTCATCCACAACCGAAGCAAAAGCTGAAAGAAGAACAAATGGAAGCAATAGAAGCCGAAATTCAGGGGAAATTAGTAGATTATCAAAAAGAAGAAAACGAATGAAAAAGAAAGTTCTAAGAAGTAAGAGTGACTCAAAAAAATGAATCTAGCAAAACATTATCATTAAGGTGAGTGTTTATGAATAAAAGAATTAATTTTTGTTTTCTCGTTGCTGTCTTGTTAACTCTTTCAGCATGCAATCAAGAAAGTAGCACTTCTACAGATTCGCCAACAACTAAACAGCTCGTTTATGGCATGAATTCGGAGATTGAAAAAGTCAACCCAGTTCTGGATGAGAGCCAAGAAATCGACACTCTTCTCTTTCGAGGATTAACAAAACCTGATGCAGAAAATCAGGTGACCTCTGATTTGGCGAAAAGCTGGGAAATTTCAGACGACCAATTGATTTACACTTTTATACTTCGTGAAGATGCGACTTGGCAGGATGGGGAACTGGTAACAGCAGAAGATGTTAAATTCACGTTTGACCAAATCCAAAGTCCTGAGACGAATACACCCATTGCCGGTGAGTTTAACGAGATTGCATCAGTAGAAGTGACAGGTGAATATGAAATAAAGATGACATTACACAGACCCTTTCCTCCGCTTCTCGATAAGCTGAAAATCGGAATTGTTCCGGAACATTTGCTTAGTAATGAAGATCTCAATACAACTAATTTCAATCAAAATCCTGTTGGTAACGGTCCTTTCAAATTGAAAAAATGGGAAGCCGACCATACGATTACGTTGGAACGTAACGAAGAGTATTATGGAATTGCACCAAAATTAGATGAAGTGGTTTTTAAAGCGGTTCCGGATGCGAACACACGGATACTTCAATTGAAAACCGGTGAAATTGATTTAGCACTTGTAGAACCCAACCAGTTAGCCGGTATAAACGAAAATGATCCCTACTCAGTGTATGAAGTTCCAACGGCAGACTACCGTGCTGTGATGTACAATTTCAATCTCCCTTTATTTCAGGATAGACGGGTTCGCCAGGCGATGAATTATGCAGTAAATCGGGATGAATTAGTAAAGGGAATATTAGCCGAAAAGGGAGAAGCAGCATATGGGCCTTTGCAAAAATCATGGGCTGGAACTTCTAATGGAGAAGAATATACTTACAATCCTCAAAAAGCACGGCAACTTTTAGCAGAGGCAGGCTGGGTTAAAGGTACTGATGGTACACTCATGAAAGAGGGAAAGCGTTTTGAATTCGAATTGGTTTCTCCAATTCAAGATACTGTACGTGTAGCACTTGCCAATGTCGTCTCTGAACAACTCAAACCCTTTGGTATAGTTGCCAATCCGAAACCTATTGATCAAAATGCCATCAACTATGAGGCTGAAGAAGCATTAATCATAGGGTGGGGCAGTGAATTTGATCCAGATGACCATACGTATCGTCTGTTCCACAGCAGTGAAATAGGCGACGGACAGTATAATTTTGGATCTTACCAGAATGAAAAAGTTGACGAATTATTGTTGAAAGCGCGCACTACGACGAATACAGATGAAAGAAAAGCTTACTACCAGCAATTTCAGGAAGAAATCACAAATGATCCGCCTTACAATTTTCTTGTTTACCTTGAAGCATTATACGGTGTTAACGAAGATGTATCAGGAATCAGCACACGTACACTTGGCCATCATGGATTCGGTGTTTTGTGGAATATTGAAGAGTGGGATAAAGAATAAACGAAAATTACAAATAAAGTTTTAAGGCTGAATTGACCTAGTAGTTCATGACGTTAGAAAAACCTCTCAGTTAACACTCTATGACACTCGATCGGAAAATAGCAGTCCAATTTTGGAACGACCGTATGCAGTCTAAATTTTTAAAACTAAAAAAACACCTTCGTATTGATTCACGGCTATTTTCATACCTGTGAATCAACGAAAGGTGTTTTTACTTGTTTTATTTATAATTCACCGCAATCGCTTACTACACCCGACGTTGGCGGTGTTTTATTTTGTTTTTTCAAGCTCTAAGTCCTGGCATGTAGGATAAGAGACGTTTCGTGTATGGAGTAGTTGTTAATAATATTGAACTTGCATCCACTTCTTCTAAAATAACTCCTTTTTCCATTACATAAATTCTTTGACAAATGGCAAGAGCAACTTGAATATCGTGTGTAATGAAAAAAACAGCTAAATTTTCTTTCTTATTAATTGATTGAATCAGTAAAATGAGTTTTGCTTGGGAGCTCATGTCTAAGTTGGCAAACGGTTCATCCAGCACTATTAATTCTGGGTCTACTAATAGTGCACGGGCTAATGCAGCACGTTGTCGCATACCACCTGACAATTCGTGAGGGTATAATTTGCCATCTGAAGAAGACAAACCGACTTGTTGTAATACAGCATCAACTTTCTCTTTTTTCACTCCTTTTTCTCCTTTTTGATAATCCAAACCCTCGCCGACGATTTTTTCAACGGTCCACCGCTGATTGAATGAAGCAAGAGGATCTTGGTGAACCCATTGAATGCCTCCAAGGAAAGGCTGTTCCCCTAACCATTGGATGTTCCCGCTCGTACATGTTTCCAATTGCAGCATCAGCCGAGATAATGTGCTTTTGCCTCCTCCGCTTTCACCAATCAAACCAACTATTTCTCCCTTCCCTATATGTAGCGATACATCTGTCACCGCTGTAAGTTTTTCTTGTTTAAACCAATTCTTCTTTGTGTAATATTTGGTCACATGCTCAACTTTTATAAGAAGTTCCTTATTTGAGTGCTTTATTACTTTAGTGGGTCGAGCAAGCAGAGAATAATCTAATAGCAATTGCTTCGCTTGATGGGAGCGGGGGGCAGTTAATAGCTTGTTGGCCGAAGCCCACTCTGCTATTTTTCCATTACTCATAACTATCACTTCATCTGCAATTTCTGATACAACTCCAAGATCGTGAGAGATAAATAAAACCGAACTTCCTGATTTTTGTCTCCAGTCTTTGATTAGTTGGATCATTTCAGCTTGTGTTTGCAAATCGAGTGCAGTCGTCGGCTCATCAACGATCAATAGAGAGGGATTTAGTGCAATGGCTAGCGCTAATTGAACCCGCTGTCTCATACCCCCTGAGAGCTCGTGGGGATAGGAACGAAAAACTTTTTCGACATCGTTCAACTTCATTTGATGAAGCAGATGGAGAGCCTGTTCCTTTGCATTTTTTTTTGATATAGGAGAATGGGCAGCGAATAACTCTAAAAAATGCCGGCCAATGGTTTGAATCGGATCAAACGTCTCCCAGGTATCTTGAAAGACAATACCGATTTCTTTTCCTAGATAATATTTTTTCCTTTTTTTATTCATTGAGAGTACGGATTCTCCAGAGAATTTGACAGAACCGGACAGAATAGAAATACCGTTTGGTAGTAAATCAACAAGAGCCCGAACAGTCAAACTTTTTCCTGAGCCACTCTGACCGATGATTGCTGCAATAGTGTCTCTTCGAACAGAAAAGGAGATATCTGAAACGATTACTTGCTGTTGTTTAATAATCGTTAATTGGTCGACTTCAAGAAGAAATCCAGTCATTTTCATTCCCCTTTCTAAACTGTGGTGCCGCTAAGCGATCCTGTAGTCTGTCACCCAGAAAGTTAACCGTCAAGATAGTGTACATGATGCATCCGGCAGGAAATAGGGCTAGCCACCAAGCTCCTGAAAGTAAGTGGCTTTGGGCACCCATTAGCATATTGCCCCATGAAGGTTCTTGAGGAGGAATACCAATGCCTAAAAAACTAAGTGTGGCTTCTGCAAGAATTGCATGACTGATTCCGCTGACGGCCAGCACAATAATGGTTGGTGTACACTGAGGCAACATGTGGCGGTACAGTAATTGAAAAGGGGATGCTCCAACTATTTTTGAAGCCTGAATGAACACATCTTTTTTTATATAGATGAGTTCGGTGCGAATCAAGCGTGCAATAGGCATCCAACTAGTTAAGCTAATCACTAAAATAACGGCTACCGAATCGGAAGAAAACACCATTTGCAACCCAATCATTAATAATAAAGAAGGAATACTCAAAAGTGCGTCGATTATGCGCATCAACAGGCGGTCAATTCGCCCTCCTATTAATCCACTGATTGCGCCATAAACGACTCCCACGACGACAGAAACTAGCATAGCTACTAAACCTATGGCTAGGGAAACACGTCCGCCATATAAGAGTCGAGATAATACATCTCTGCCAAGTTCATCTGTCCCGAGCAAATGAATAGAACCTGGAGGTTGCAGTACGCTGTTCATTTGAACTGTGAGTGGATCATGTACAGTAAGCAATGGAGCAAAAATTACGGCCATGATAAGCACTCCAAATGAAACAACAGTAAAAACAGAGAAATAACGGCTTTGTTTGCTCATCATTTTTCCTCCTCAATCACTTGGTTACGTATTCGCGGGTCAATCCAAGCGCAAAGAAGATCAACTAATAAATTAACCATGATCACAAAAACCATACTTAGCATAATAATAGCTAGTAGGACGGGGTAGTCATTCGAGAGTGCCGATTTTAATGCTAGGCGCCCGATGCCAGGCCACGAAAAGATGGTTTCCACTACAACCGAGCTTGCCAGTGAAACAGCTAGAGACATACCTGCATATGAAAGAATAGGAATTGCAGCATTTGGCAATAGATGATTTTTCAATATAGTCCATTCCGAAAACCCACGTGCTTTCAAAGCGAAGATAAACCCAGCATCTTTGGTGATTATAATATGATTGCGCAAAAGCCGGACATAATAACCAACATGCGATAAAGCGAGGACGAGCGAAGGAAGCAGAATATAGCGGAGTTGTCCGTTTCCCATTCCGGATGTAGGCAAAATTCCAAGGTAGACCGAGAAAAAAACCATGAGCATCAAAGCGAACCAGAAAGGGGGGATGGAAAGAAGGATGAAACTGATAGCAGTTACTGCATGGTCATAAATTGAACGGTGCTGCAAACCAGTAGTGACACCAAATACTACAGCGAGGATGAGGATGAGGAATTGAGAAGACAGCAATAAAAGAAATGTTGGCTGCAATGTTCCAGCAACTACAGTTGCGACTTCCATACCGGAGATGGTGGAATGCCCCCACTCGCCTTGAAAAACTTGTCCTATCCATTTTGCATACTGTATTGGCAATGATTCATCAAGTCCTAAATTTTCTATAATGCGGAGCCGATCGGCTTCACTTAACTTCTGCAGTTGATTTCCGTACATAGCTGCTGCCGGGTCACCTGGAAGTATGCGTATGAAGGCAAAGCAAATCATGCTGCCAATAACCAAAACAAAGAGTGATTCGACTATCCTCTTTAAAATAAAATACCCCATTATTCTCCTGCTTTCTAAAAATCACTTAATTTTGAAAGAAATATCATCAACTCCATTCCTTCATTTTATCATACGAATACTCCAGTTTAAATCATAACGGAACAACCCATCCCTTTACTGAGTAGACTTTTCTAAAAAGTGTCAAAGACAATTTAGGTGAAAGAACATGATTAGCCCGATCATTAAACTAAACTTAAAAATCAATATATAGTACTGTAAATGCTCTATATGAAGCTGAATAAAAATAAGTTCATCATCAACAACTTTCTGGGACATACTTAATATTTAAGAATTTAAATAATAATTTAATTATAAGCATTTGTTGTTCTCTGCTTTTCTGTAAATTCACACGGCAACTTCCAGAATCGAAGCTTCATCGGAATTGATGAGATTTCTAAATAGCTTACATATCAGTAGTTATCGGAAAGGAAAAAGCAGGAAGAGAGCTTTTCTCTTACTTTTCATCTGGAAAATGTACTTTTACAAGCACTTTTAAAACGTTGAATTAAGCGCGCTCTTAAGTTTTAAATGGAATACTTATCTCTTAAGCCCAAGTGCTTTTTCAGCCAGTATCCTAAATTGTCCGACGGCTTAATTCTTTCTGAATCATTTCAAGCTGGGCGGATCGGAGCTTGCGTTCGTATGGAATCGTTTCGGATTTCGGCTTGGCGAGATAGTCCTCATTATACTTGATCTCCAGGTAAAGGATGTCAGTAGACTCCATAACGGCATGGCGGTGGGACTTTTCCACTTCTGCTTCGATTTTCCCCATTTCATACTCTGCTGGATCTCGCTGAGCAATTTCGGCTTGAATTAGCGTTATTGCTTTCAGATCTGGACTCTTTTCATTGTTCAATCGTATCAGCCGTTCATACAACTTCTTATTCGTCATTTTTTTAACGTTCGCTTCACTGAATTTCGAAAATATGTTCATCATTATCCTCCTTTAAAGCTCTGTTGGTGTAATTACTAAAGCATTTCGTTCACATAAAACGAAATTGGTTGTTCAAAATAGGAACTTTCGCTGATAAGTACACAGTACCATAACGGAATCAACTCCTATAGACTTAAAGAGATTAGGGTAGTTCAAGTCGCGCATATTAATTGTCTCAATTTCCTATAGCATTTGTTTGTGCTTGGACATTGTCCTTCGTAATTAATACAAAAAGTGCAAAAATGAAATGAGGGCTTTTAGAATGATTGGAAAACTTTTCAGGAAATTTTTTTTTAGAGATCACGGGCTGTCATCAACAGAGTTCGCGTCATTATTAGGCTATAAAACATGGAAAGAAGCTCAAGGAAATACCTATGCCATGTTCTTTACTGAAGGGGATGACTGTTGGTTTGCGACAGAACTTTCTGACGGTCAATGGGCGGTGTGGAAAGAAGAAGGAGAAATGCCCTTTCCTTTTACGGTGTTTTCTACTCGGAATGAAGCGATTGAACATCTACGAGTCTTGTTCATGAAAAGTGCCTTACCTGAAAGCCATTGGATCGAGGAAGCACCAAAAAAGAAAAGCAAAGCCTTCGTTGATAAAGAAACTCAAATGCAAATCTTGCTCTTTGGGAACCCCTTGCAATTTGCTTGTGAAACACTGGGTGTGAAAGATATGAGAATTCGTGAATACGCGGAAGTCTTTACAGTAAGCATGGAGGATGTATATGACTATGCTTTGAACCATGGACTTCCGCAAAGTGACTTGATGAGGGATCCGCTGATTGAAGGGTTTCATTATTACAAGAAAGACGGCAAATGGCACACTTTTTTCAGGGAGAGAGGACAGACATTTGACGAAAAGAAGTTTGATGACGAGGAGCTTGGAAAAAGATACATCATTAAAACCCTGGTGCAATTAAGTGGCACGGGATTGTACTAACACTTACAAGCGCAAAGGGCCAATAGGCGCTAATTTCTTAAGCTTTTATTCAAGGTTTTATGAGTTTACATATTAAAGACTATAATAGTGCTTGAGTTCGGTAACTGGAGTATGAAAGATAAAAACCCTTGAATAAAATTAAACCTAAATAGCGGTCACTTTTTAAAAAGTGATCGCTATTTAGGTTTAATTTCTCAAACAAATATACGAATGATTAAAAATTTTTAATAGGTGTTTTGTCAGGCCAAAGCTTCACTAAAATCATATTTATTTTTCGTATAAACATACCCTTCTAAAATTAGTCTAGCGGTGCGAACGACTTTTATATTGCTTATATGGCCAGCAACTAAGTCTACTTTAGTTTCAATGATGCCTGATGGGTGGCCTAAGCGCAACACGGTATTTTCGACTTGGACAACATCATTTAAAATGGTATCTGTTAAAAATGCGCCTGCTGTTGTGCAAATAGCGCCTGTGATTGCCAATGCCTGATGGGGTTTTTGCATGGACATCATTCGAATTCGACAATCCATTTCATCTGCTTTCCGTTCAATACCGTTAACATCCAGATAAGTTTCAGGAGGGGCAATAATCGTGAGTTTAGGCACGGCAGGCGATTTCACAGTAGCTTCTTCTTTGGTTGAAAACAAGCACATTTCAGCTGCCGCTGAACGGATTTCTTCTAATTCTCTAAGTTTTTTCACAGTAAACTCATGAGGCAATTCCGAACCAGTCAATCCTACATCTTCTGCTTTCACAAAAACCAAAGGGTTGGCGACATCAATAATGGAAACTTCAAGCAGGCCGTTTCTTGTTTCAATCCGGTCAATTGGATTTTCAGTCGGGAACAGTTTTCCAGTGACGGCACCTTGCGCATCAGTAAAGGATAAATAGATAGGAGAACCGGTCCCTGGAACACCAGGAATCGAGCATTGTCCTTCTGTTTTCACTCGCCCATTTTCCACTTCGACTTCAGCGATGATTACTTTCTGTGTGTTGGTATTAAAGATTCTGACCACAGTCACTGGCTCCAATGCTGCAACCAGTCCTTGCTCTATGGCATATGGGCCGACCGCGGAAGAGATGTTCCCACAATTCCCTTTAAAATCAACCAACTGATTTTCAATACTCACTTGTGCAAAGGTATATTCTATATCGATTTCTTTCATCTCCGATTTCTTTATGATCGCAGCTTTACTTGTCAAGGAGTTTCCTCCACCAAGACCATCAATTTGTCGCTGGTCGGGACTTCCCATGATATCCAATAAGAAACTGTCCCAGAGCACACGATCCTCCGGCATTTCCTCGTAATTGATGAATATTCCTTTACTGGTTCCGCCGCGCATGACGGCAATCGGTACTCTCATCAGATAAACCACCTTTCTGAATATTCTATTGCTTCTAAAAACATAGTATGATAATTTGAATCATAAGTGAAATAGATATTTTATTCACTATCTTATTAAAAAAATTTATAACATAGATGGAGTGATCGAAATGGATGAAAAAGATTGGGAAGCTATGCAAATCCTATATGAAGAAAAAAATATCAGTCGGGCTTCAGAACGCCTATACATTTCTCAGCCCGCCTTAACGTACCGCTTAAAAAATCTGGAGAAAGAAGTGGGAACAAAACTTTTTTTCAAAACGAAAAAGGGAATTGAACTGACGTCGGAAGGAATCTATTTAGCCCAATACGCTGAAGAAATGACTACAAAACTTCAAAACACAAAAGATTATATTCAAAACATGCAACAAGAAATTCGGGGAACAATTCGCTTAGGAGTTTCAAGCAATTTCGCGCAATACAAATTGCCTCCATTGCTAAAGGAATTTTTGACCACTTATCCAAACATCCAATTTAGTGTAAACACGGGATGGAGTTCAGATGTAATGGGACTGCTCAATTCATCAGGTGTTCAGCTGGGGATCCTGCGCGGCGATTACAATTGGACGGGATCGAAAACGTTGTTACAGACGGAGCAATTGTTTTTAATATCAAAAAAAGAAGTGGACTTAGAGAAAGTGCCGGAACTGCCTTTTATTAATTACAAGACGGATAGTTCGTTAAAAGACATCATCAATAAATGGTGGCATAACCAGTATATTGAACCGCCAATGATTACAATGGAAACCGACAGACAGGAAACCTGCAAAGAAATGGTGAAAAATGATCTAGGAATTGCCATATTGCCGGAAATTTGTCTTCGTCCTTCAGACCAGCTGTACAAATACCCGTTGTTTTACGAGAACGGGGAACCAGTAACCCGGGACACGTGGCTAATGTACAACCAGGAATTTTTGAAGTTATCGACAGTGCGAACATTCATAGACTTTCTTAATGGTCATCCCTCCTTTTAAATAATGGCGATTAGAAGGTCAGCCAATAGATTATAAGTATATTTGTTCATTTCTAATAAGATTTATCTATTTTACTTATTAGATTAGATGAAATATTCTTATAACTAATTCAAGTCGCTAAGTAACCGGAAATCAAAACAGATTTTTCGTAAATGTAAGCGAATACATTCAAAGGGGGAATTCTTATTCTTACATTTTTAGGGGTGTCAATGGTAGTTGTTTTTACGTATCTGATTATGGCGAAAAAGATGTCGCCCGTAGCGGCGTTAGTAGTGGTTCCAATATTCTTTGCTTTGATTGGAGGATTTTGGTCAGGGCTAGGGGATATGATGATGGAAGGGTTGAAGCAGGTTGCTCCGTCCGCGGCATTATTGTTATTCGCGATTTTGTTCTTTGGCATTTTGATTGATGCCGGCTTGTTTGATCCATTGATTAATAAAGTTATGAAAATCGTCAAAGGGGACCCGGTAAAAATTGCTTTGGGTACAGCTGTCATTGCGATGATTGCGTCATTGGATGGCGACGGAACGACCACTCATATGATCACCATTTCAGCCATGCTGGCGCTTTATCTGCGCTTAGGCATGAATCCATTGGTTTTGGCTACAATCTCTATTTTGTCCGTAAGTATCGTCAGCGGCATGACACCATGGGGCGGACCGGCAACACGGGCCATTGCATCGCTTGGTCTGGATGCCAACGAATTCTTTATTCCGATACTACCGACGATGCTGGCGGGGATGCTCAGTATTTTGGCAGTGGCGTATTTGTTGGGCAAAAAAGAACGGACGCGGCTTGGCATTATTACCGTGGAAAAGATTCCGGCGTCCTCAGAAAGCATGCTTCAAGTAGCTGCTACTCACGCCTTAGAAAACGACTTGAAACGGCCGAAACTGATCTGGGTTAACTTGATTTTGGCGGTAACAATTATGACGATTTTGGTGATGGGGTTATTGCCAGCACCAATCAGTTTCTTAATCGGCTTTGTCCTCGCAGCAACGATTAACTATCCTAATTTAAATCTTCAAAAAGAACGAATTCTGTCCCATGCCGGAAATGCCATTACCGTGGTGGTGCTTGTTTTTGCAGCCGGAATATTCTCGGGGATCTTTTCTGGAACTCAAATGGTTGATGCAATCTCCAATTCGTTGATTTCTATCATTCCGGAATCAGTAGGCTCGTTCTATCCATTGGTGGTAGCGATTACCAGTATGCCGTTTACATTCGCGCTTTCAAACGATGCCTATTACTTCGGCGTTTTGCCGATTCTGGCAGAAGCGGGAGCTGCTTATGGCGTCAGTCCGTTGGAAATAGCGCGTGCATCTGTTTTGGGTCAGCCCATACACTTCCTGAGCCCGCTTGTTGCATCCACGCTTCTAGTTGCCAGCATGGTGCAGAAAGACATTGGCGAACTGCAGAAGTTTGCCGTTAAATGGGCCTTTATCTGCTGTATGGTCATCATTGCAGTAGCATTTATCACAGGAGCCATATAAACCCAAAAAAGGATTCCGCCATTCACGGTGGAATCCTTTTTGCTTTTATTCTGCTTTGTCGCTGTCTAAAATAATCTGCGCAATCAGCTTAGCCAGTTTCATGACCGTATGGAGGCGAGTGTCGTTCAAAAACTGGGAACTGGGAAAAGGATCGAGGTAATTGATGATGCCCTGGAAGTGGTAGTCGCCCACTTCCGGAAGCATTTTTTCAAGGGCTTTTCCGGGAACCAAGGGCCCCTCGTTGAATAGCACATCGCCTACTTGCTCCTTTGTTCCGAGGCTTGCGTCAATGCTAATCAGCACAGGATTTTCATTTTTCCTGTAAATTTCTCTTAAAGCGATTTTTAAGTTAAATGCATGAATCGGTTCTTCCAAGGTACCGAATACCCGATGGGTGATTCCGTTCTCCAGCATCATGCTGCCGATTAACGGGCCGAGCGAATCCCCGATGTAACGATCCGATCCGATACACAAGAAAACCACCTGACGCTGTTGCTGCTTCGCTTCCACAAATATTTGTTTCAGCTTTGCAATCAGCAAGGCCATCTCTTCGTTACCAGTCTGTCCATTGAAATGTAAGAGTGCCTTAACCGGAACTTGTAAATGTGAATTTTTATATTTCCGAAAAGTATGCATGGATTCATACCACCTTCGATTATATTTGTAATTGTGGCTATGTCCTCATTATAGCTTTAGAACCACTCCGATTGGTAGGAAAGAGCTTCTATTTCAGAAGCTTATGAGATATAGATTAATGATAAGAAGAAGCTATTTAAAAATGAATTTTAGATAAAATTGCTTTATGATAAATTATAGATTTTTTTGATTTTATTTTCTGACAACTTAGCTTTATGATGAAAGCAAGAGGGAATATAAGGAGGAACAAAGATGACAGAGAAAACGAGTGAATATGATGTAGTTGTGATAGGAGCAGGGAATGCAGCACTTTGTGCGGCGATTTCCGCCCATGAATCAGGGGTGAATGTGCTGGTGCTGGAAAAAGGGCCGCAAGAAAAAAGAGGGGGCAACTCTTTTTTCACGGATGGTGCAATCCGGTTTGCGTATAACGGGATGGATTCCATCAAGGAAATTGTCACCATTACGGAAGAGGAAGCAGAAAAGATTGAGATGCCGAATTACAGTGAGGAAGATTATTATAATGATCTCATGCGTGTGACCGGCAACCGAAGTGAGCCAAGCCTGGCGCGGCAACTCGTATCGAAATCGTATGAGACGATAACCTGGATGAAGGACAATGACATCACGTTTGAACTGATTTATGACAACCAGTCGTTCGAGAAGAATGGAAAGCGACATTTCTGGGGAGGTCTGCCGATAAAAACGGCAGACAAAGGTGTGGGGCTGATCAAGCAATTAAACGAACGCGTCAGCAAACTGGGCATCGACGTTTGGTACGAATCTGCGGCAGTTGGATTGAAAAAAGAAGCGGACCAAATTACCGGAATCGTCATCACTCAAAAAGGAAAAGAGTTTACTGTAAACACAAACTGTGTAATCCTCGCTTGCGGCGGCTTTGAAGCGAATAAGAAAATGCGGATGGAATATCTAGGGGAAGAATGGGAAGCGGCCATTGTCAGAGGAACGGAATTCAATACGGGAGATGGGCTTTCCATGGCAGTGGAAGCCGGTGCAGCCACTTTTGGCCAGTGGTCAGGATGCCACTCGATCGGCACGGATTTCAATGCACCTCGAGTTGGCGACTTTACAAAACCGGGAGATATCTTCAAAAAACACTCATATCCGTTGGGAATCATGCTGAATAAAGACGGCAAGCGTTTTGTTGACGAAGGTGCGGATCTAAGAAACTATACGTATGCCAAATATGGCCGCGAAATATTGAAACAGCCTGGACAAATGGCAATCCAAATATTCGACGCTCATGTCAAGCCATTGCTTCGGAAAGAGTATGATTTGGAAGAGGCATCGGAATACAAAGCGGATACGCTTGAAGAACTGATTGCCCAATTGCCGGTTGATAAGAAACAATTTTTAGAAACAATTCAAGAATATAATCAGGCTGTTCAAGAAGGCGAATACAGTCCGAACGAAAAAGATGGAAAAGGGACAAAAGACATCACCCCTCCGAAATCGAATTGGGCATTAAAAATCGAACAAGGCCCATTCTATGCGTATCCGGTCGCTTGCGGCGTCACCTTCTCGTTTGGTGGACTGCACGTGAATCCCAATGGCGAAGTATTGGATAAAAGTGGCCAATCGATAGACGGGCTGTTTGCAGCAGGTGAGATGATCGGCGGTATTTTCTATGATAACTACCCTGGCGGATCCGGGTTGATGTCCGGTGCCGTATTCGGGAAAATTGCAGGAGCCACAGCAGCATCCCGTTCAAAGCAAGGAAAGGTAAATGTGTAAAGAAGAGGCAACGCGATAAACCCCTGGCTAATTTATAGCCAGGGGTTTTGTGTTCTTGAAGGAACATTTTACATAGATGAACCATCAGCTAATCCCGAATCCGTTTCACAAGGAGCGGAAGAGCGGGTTAAAAAGTCGATGAAGTTCTGGACTGCCGGATAAAGGACGTCCGTTTCTTTGTAGATTAGCCAGGTTGGTCGGTCGAGAGGATTCCCATTTTGATCCAGCAGGGTCACTTTGTGGAGATCAGCCATATCCGTCACGGCCAGTTCCGGTACAATGGCATACCCCAGCCCTCTGGAGACAAGCTTCGTACATGTTTCGATATTATCAATCTCCATATTGATGGCAGGAGGCTGTGAATAATTGCTGTACCACCAGCTGTCCATTATCTGCTGAAGTTTGGGATCGGTATTGAAAACGATGCGTGGCTCTTTGGGCAGGCTCGGCAAATCAATGGGGTCTTTGGAAATGATGCACAAATTTTCCCGGTTCAACAGAACCTTACTGCTCTGCCAGTAAATATCGCCGCGCACAATTCCAAGGACGATATTGTCCTGTTCTATCTCCTTCAGCACTTCATAGCTCCAGCCGGTAAACAGCTTGAATTGGATATTGCTGTATTTCTCGGAAAACTCCTTTAGCACATCGGGCAGGATGAAACGAGCATAATTACTGGAAACCCCCAAGCGAATCATTCCAGCAGACTCTTCAGTTGTATTAAGCAAATGATCTTTTGTCTGTTGGAGCTTTACAAGCATTTCTTTTGCGTACTTTACAATGTATTCTCCTTGAGGAGTGAATTTGATACCCTTTTTGTCGCGCCATATGAGCCGAACACCAACTTCTTCTTCCAATTGATTTAAACGGTAAGTAATAGCCGGCTGAGAGGTGAAAAGTTTATAGGCCGCTTTAGTTATATTTTTTTCTTCATAGATTGTTGTAATAATTCGCCAGTCTTTTTCATCCATATTTATCACCCCTTATAGGAAGTATACTCTAATTGATGAAATCAAATTCTAAAATTGAATATTACCATTGTCTTCATTAGGCTTATTACAGGAGATAGAGCAATCTTAATTTACTGCAGAGGATACAACTTATTATAGAGGGTAATCTCTCTATCGTAGATTTGTATATGTTCGCAAAATACTTATTTAACGAATAAACATATACCAGCTTGTTTTATTTAAAAACCTATATATAAGAACCCCCAGCACCCTAGTTCTAGCAGGTTTGCTGGGGATTCTCAATTAATATACAAAGCCGAACTTGAAGCAGATATAGGACAGCATCGGGAGTGGAATTCTGAGCTCAACTCCGCTTCTTGTAAAATGAAATCAGCCCTGCTGCGCGTGATAGACTTCCTCAAACGGCTGTACGACGACAAAGCCATTTCCGGTAAACTTCATCTGCACCGATTCTCCGCTGCCTCTGCCAAACAAACTTTTCAACTGAATATCCGTCACAAAATCAGGCTCCAAGCTGCCGGACCATGCAACCGTTGCATTCGGATCTGTGAATACGGGACGGTCAGGCGTAACGAGCAAGGTAAGCGGCTCATAATGTGAAGTGAAAGCGACAAGTCCTTTTCCTTCCAAACGAACATTAAAAAGTCCGCCTGCCATCATTCCGGCGACACGGCGCATGAGTTTGATGTCCCAATCGAGACCATCCTGAAAAGCGAGCAAGTCATTGCCGTTAATGAAGATGCTTTCACCTTCTAAATCCAGTATGGTGATCTTTTTGCCGCTATCGGCTATATAGAGTCTTCCGTTGCCGTTAGCTTTCATAAGTTGTGCACCTTCGCCGCTAAAAGCCTTCTTGACGAATTTTCCCAGTCCGTGCTCAAGCATGCCTTCGCGTTCAAATTTTATGTTCCCTTCATAAGAAATCATTGACCCAGCTTTTGCCCAGACAAGGCCGTTCAAGTTTACTTCCAATAGCCGGTCTGTTTCGAGCTCGAAAAACTCACGGGCGCTTTCATCTTGCTTAGTTTGTTGAACAAATTGATGGATGGAGTATTTTGACATCATTAATTCCTCCTCTACTGTAATAACAGTATGTACGTTTAAAAAGTGAAATAGTTCCAACAATATGGAACAGCGCTTAGAATACCGGACATGTACAAGTTATCCATCCATATGGCAGTTGTATAGAAGAGTCACAGCAATCGAGCTGTATGCAAACTTACCAGTCTTCATGTTGTTGTGTAATAAAGGAGTTTATTCATCTTGAAGGGAAATAGTAGTAGAATAGCTAGCAAAAGAGGAGGTAAGTATGGATGAAGAATGTCACAGAAGGTTTTATCCCCGTAACAGGAGGAAACGCATGGTACCGGATCAGCGGTGACGGTCCGGGCATCCCACTGCTGATTTTGCATGGAGGGCCAGGGTCCAAAAGCAGCGACAATGATCCACTTCGGCAGTTGGGAACGGAACGTCCAATTATCCACTATGACCAGCTCGGATGCGGCAAATCAGATCGGCCAACGGATACGAAGCTTTGGACAGTGGAGCGCTATGTAGAAGAGTTGGAGCAAGTCATTAAAGCGTTGAAACTGGAAAAAGTTCATATTCTCGGCCATTCCTGGGGGACGATGCTGGCAGCTTCTTATCTATCTAAAAAGCCAAAAGGCGTCTGCAGCATTATTTTCTCTGGACCAGCGTTAGATGCACAAAGGTGGGAGCGGGACCAGCGGAATTATTTAAAGCAGTTTCCGCAAGAGATCCAGGATACGATTGAACAGAGCGAACGGGAAGGGACGACCGACTCTGCTGAGTATAAACAAGCGATGATGGACTTCTATAAAAAACATATGTGCCGGGTCGATCCGTGGCCAAAAGAGATGCAGGAGGACTTGGATGAAATGAACCAGCAAATTTATAACTTCATGTGGGGAGCTTCTGAATTTACCGTCACCGGTACATTAAAGAATTTTGATGCGACTGGATACTTGCATGAGATTGAAATCCCGGCACTGTTTGCATGCGGCCGCTTTGACGAAGCCACTCCTGAAGCGACAGAATATTATGCAGGGTTGGTTCCAGGTGCAGAATTCCATGTGCTTGAAAATAGTTCCCACATGCCGGGGATTGAAGAACCAGAAGCGTATCTCGAGATGGTACGCGAGTGGGTGAATCGCCAGGAATTGCGGCCGGGCGCGTAGAAGCAAGAAGGCGTGGCTATAAAGCTTTCAGGCATTTAAAGTAATCTCAGGAGCGCAAAATTTAGAACAGGCTGCATCTGTGCTATCATAAAGAATAAATAGAAGGCGAACAATAATGCGAAAATAAACCGCCTTGATTCGAAAAAAGAGCGGTTTTTCTATACGTGAAATTTAGGTAGTTGAAACTTCAAAGGAGAGATTGGCATGAATCACCACAACTGGCAATCAGCAGCACAGTCTCTTGCGGGCATAACGGTGACAGCGAGTCCCAACAACGAACCAGTCGCAATACTGGGCGTTGCGGAAGGATTTCGCTGTATCGGGGTTGGGACAGATGCAGCTGTATTCCAGTCCGATTCGGCTCCGGAATATGCATTTAAAGTCTATGCAGAAGGCAAGCAAGACAAACTGGAAGCTGAGGCGGAAGTATACGCACAGATAGGGTCGTCACCTTATTTTTCAGAATGCTACGGAAAAGATGACCGCATGCTCGTTTTAAAATTCGAAGCAGGGCCGACTTTGTTTGATTGCCTGCTTCAAGGAATTGATGTACCCGAGCAGGCAATAGAGGATGTGGAAGAGGCACGCGACTATATTCGGCATATCGGTTTGAATCCGCGGGATATTCATTTAAAGAATATCATCTTGCAGAATGGCCGTGCGAAATTGCTCGATGTCTCTGAATACATCAAGCCCGGCAATGATTTCCGCTGGGAGCATCTGAAAAAGGCTTACGAGGAGTACTATCAAATTATAGATGGCAAACCGGTGCCGTTTTGGCTGCTTGATACGATCCGCAAATGGTACCACCATTGGAACCGTTATTCTTCTTCATTTGATGAATTTATGCGCATCGTTTCCAAGCAGATGAACTATCGAAAGTGAAAAAAACTCTTTGCCAAAACACAGGCAAAGAGTTTTTTAATTGGCGGTATCCATTTCAACTTCTTTCATGCGGCCGCGATACCAGTGGCTAAAAGTACTGGCCATTGAATCCGGCACATCCTTCAGATAGGAAGTATGAATAGGCCGGGCACGCGTAACCGTTTGAAAAGAAGAGAGGCCAAACTTCCGTTGAATCCGATTTTGCGTGATTTCAACTTCAACAATTTTCTCGCGTTTTGTGACGAATAAGGTAGAAGTAAAGCCGCCGTTTTTCAGCTGGATCAACTCATCATTCAAGCAATAGCGTGTGTGCAGAAAATCCAGCACACGGGATATGAAAACGAAAGCCAGCAGGATACTTGATGCGATCCACCAGGTGTTCTCAATTCCCAAAAATTCAGGCTGGAAATAAATCAGCACTGCCGTAGCGATGATCCACAGCCAGCTTGGCACGAGCAGGCGAATCCAAAGCGCGCGTCGCGGCAAGCGCTTCATGTCTTCCTGGATGCGGTAGCCTGGCAGCAATTCAGAAACGAGCGTATATGCTCTTTTCTTCGGCAAAAAAGGGTAAAGCGAGCTGATGCTCATATCTTCCGGCCCCATCGACAGGCTGCCGGCGCTGATCAGTTTCACTTCAGCGAGGCCGAGAATCCGCTTTGTAAACGTTTGGGTAATTTCAATGGCTTGTACCCGCTCTTTAGCAATTGAAAAAGCCGCTTCCGATAACACGCCTTTTTGGATATAGACACGCTGGCTGTCGGAAGAAATTTTGTATTTCCCATATTTGATAAAGGAATGGATAATGCCAAAAACAAAAGAGGCAAGGACCATCAGCCCAACTGCCAGGATGATAAACCAAGGCGAACTAACCAAAATTGCGCCAATTCCGTCTAGCCGTTCTTCAAGTCCGAAAAACTCGGAAACATTATAATAAAGCGAAGCAAGCAATGGAACCAACAGCAAAAAGCTGAACGATGTCATGGAAGCCTTTAATAAATCCCGTCGTGTTGGTTGGAAATGGATAACTCGCTCTTCTTGCGATTTACGTATGACTCTTTCAGTTTCGGGTGCTGCATCGGCTCTGTCAACATTTGTGCGTACTTCTGAAACCAAAGACTCTTTCTGCTCCTGCACAGCCGTTTCCAGCCGAGCGGCTTCATTTTGGGTCACCACTTCGAATTTTACCGACGCATCTTCACCGGCAATTCCGGTTTCAAAGCGAATGGATGTTAAACCGAGCAAACGGTGCGCAAATGATGTGTGCCGGTTGATGTTTTGTACTTTTGAAAATGGAATCGATTGGTCGGTTTTGCTGAAAATGCCTCTCCGCAGATAAAACCGCTGATCGTCCAGTGCGTATGTAGTGGTCAGCCAAGTTAAAACCGATGATACAAGAAACCATAGAAAAAACAGGAAAAATGCATAACGGCCGTAAACAACATATAGGGAACTGTTGTCACCTTGAAAAACGAATAAAACCAAAAAAATGAAAACCGAATTCCGAATCAGTCTGCCGATTTTAAAAAGGATTTGGATTGGGTGATGGCGTTGGGCGGCAATCATTGCTCCACTTCCTTGATCTTGGCGAAATGGGCAATGCGCTCCCGAAGTTCGGCTGCTGTTTCTTTTGGCAGTGCCGGAATTGCATGGCTCGAACCCATGGTTTCCACTGACAGGGAAGCCAGTTTGTATTTGCGCATCAACGGGCCTTGGGTTAAAGAAACTGCCTGGATCTTTGTCATCGGAACCAACTGCTCTGTCCGGTTCCAAATTCCAAACTGAAGATGCAAAAACTCTTCGTCTAAATCATAGCGCCAGCTTTTAAAAGTAAGTGGCGGGCTGAGCACGGACCAAACAAGGCCAATCAAGAAGATAATCGCCAGGCCGATGAGTATCCAACCAATCCAGTTGTACCAGTCAAATCGCCAATCCAAGTAAAACAGGACAGCTAAGACAACGAACGCAATCAGATTGGAAATAAGTTCCTCTCTGCGCCAGTAGTTGATGGCATTGGGGGAGAGGGAATGCCGAGGAGCTGCATTAAAGTCATTCATCTGTATAGCACCACCATTTTCACAAGATAGTATTCTATACGTACATATCGTTGCAAAGTTTCAAGGAGAAAAGTTCTTGTTATAAAGATGTTAGGTAATAAATGTGAATTTGAAGAGGAACACCAAAAATAAGCCGCAATTATATATACTATTGCATCTTCAAAAGTTGCAGAAAACAGTCCGAAAGCTTTTGTGAATAGCTTTCGGACCGCTTTTATTTACTGGCAAGTTGAACTGTAATTTCTCCATAATCAGATTGTAAATCCACAGAATGGTCGCCATTTCCAAAAACACTGTGTCTGTTTTTTAAACCGAATACCGAAACGGTTCCCCAGTCCACTTCTGCGCGGATGGTTGTATTTTGCGGCTGGGTCCATGTTTGGAGCATAATGGAACCGTTGTCCGTCTCCAGCTTGATGTTCCGCTCAAGATCGTTAGTCAACAGGTGGATGCGGCCGTTATCGGTTTTTGCATGAACGTTGCTTTCCACTTGTTTCATGACGATGGCGCCGTTATCGGATTTAGCATCCAAATTTCGGGCCCGGACATCCTGAAATTTCAGTTGGCCATTGTCGGTCTCCGCTCTCAATTCTTTCGCCAGAATGGATTTCAACTCGATTTCACCGTTTCCAGATTGGAATTCCGCATCATCTACGGTTAGTTGCGAAAAATGGATGCGGCCGTTATCTGTTTCTACGAGGAGCTCTGTACACTGGAGGCCATCACCAGTGACGTTGCCATGATCCGATGCGATTTGAATTTTTTCATAGATTTTCGCCGGCAACTGAACATTGAGTGTTGGTGACTTCATGCTTCCGGTAAAACTGAAGATGCCCCATTTTCTTTCTTCTCTCAGTGAAATGACCAGTGTTCGATTCAAAATATCGACAGACAGCTGCTGGCGATAGCTTTTGTTGATGGCATCAGTATGCATTTTTCCATCTTTTGACGGAGAGATGAACAAGATGCCATTTTCAATTTGGATGTCGACCTTGTCAAACTTATCTTCGGCCAGGTCGTTGATAGCCGATGCAAAATCTGCTTGGTTACCGTCGAATGACTCCATCAGTTCTTTAGCAATTGCTTCTGGAGCCCCAAGTTCTGCAGCGATTTCACTATCGGTTTTACCATCTGCCTGGCCATTTGCAAAATACTCCTGGATGTCTTGCAGGATATCGATGCGTTCTTCTTGCGGCATTTGTGTCAATGCGGATTCCAGTTCCTGCAGAAATTGTTTTTCAGTCATTTTGCACACCCTCTTCAATTAGTTGGTTAACCCCATCCGTAAACCTTTTCCATTCTTCAAGTTGTTCCTGCAGATAAGTTCTGCCGAGCTCAGTAAGCGAGTAGTACTTCCGCGGCGGACCTTCGTTTGATTCCTGTAAATAGGTGGTGAAATAGCCATCCTTTGTCAAACGGCGGAGGAGAGGGTAGACGGCACCTTCTGAAATTGCAATGCGGCTTGAAATTTTTTGTACCAGTTCATACCCATAGCGGTCCTGTTTATCCAGAAGAACGAGTACACATAAATTCAGTGCACCTTTTTTAAATTGGATATTCAAAAAGAACAACACCTTTCTTCGCTATTGTTTTATAAACAGTAGTAGTTAATAAATAATATAGCATAAGCTATTGTTCAATGCAAGGTACTGGATTGACTTTTGAAACTTCGATCTGAAAGGTTAAACCAGCTGCAAACCATGTATTTATATTGAATACTCATTAATGTGGGGGGAGGAGGTACAGGAGTAGAAAAAAAGTTTTTCTTTTTCCTTATTTTAGAAAAACATTTAACAAACAATTTCTTATAGTGCATTAACCGTTGAAGAGATAACTTGATCATCGAGCGGCATGATAGTTCCTTTTCTATAGAGTCATAGGAGGGAGATGTTCATTTGCTGTATGAGCCCGTTGAAGCCTAAAGATTCTCGACATGCTACAAATGAGTTTTTTTTGATCTAACCAGATATCGCATTAAAGTATATAAGAAAAACTTATTGTTATCTGAATTAAAAGAATATTATATAACTCTTTACATATTTTGTGATATATTATAGTCTGATTGTAGTGTTTATTTAAAGTATTTAAATAATAATTATTCGTAATTTTAGGTATTAAGGTAATTATATTAAGTTATAAAGAACTATTTAAAGTGAAAACTGTCTAAAATCATTTAACTGAAAAATTAGTTTTAAAAAGATGTTAATAGAAGGCACCTTCCATTATTTAATTAGTTTTTCATTCAAAATTCCATTTATGAAACTTGAAGGAGTGGTTAGCATGATTGCACTAGATCCACAGGCAATAGCGGCTGAGGCAATAGGAAAATATTTGGATGCAGAAGTGGAATTGCACACAAATGTTTTGCGGTTAAAAAAGAAGCGGACGGCCGAAGTGCAGAGGAGCCCTGATATGCTTGTTGGCTTGTCGCTGGATCTGAATGTTTCATTTAGATTTGCCGGTGATGCACATGAAACAGTTAATCAGGCTGAAGTTTTTCTTTTGCCTGAGGAATTGCCGGTTTTTACAGAGGCGCTGATACAGAACCCACTCTTGCTGCCTATCAGTTATTCGCAGCACTTGTTTGTGGAATGCGGAGTATACTGCATTCGGTTAGCTTCACAGGAACCGCCAGAAAATTTTGCGCAGCGTCTTTCTGAGGCCCTTCATCTGCTTAAGTAAAAAATCCAAATTGTGCGAGTGACCGCGGCGATTTGTACTTCCGAAAGAGGCTCTTAAAAATTTGTATCAAATATCTAAAATATATTTCATGCAGTAAAGAATTCTGACCGCGATGTACGGACTACTTTTTATGAGGAACTATACCAAGGAGGATGATTTAGATGACTGCAGTGATAAAAGAAGAACAAACAATGGGTGCTACTGTGAAAACATATTTGGAAATGTACCAGGAATTTATCGGCGGCTATAAACAATACAAAATGCAGAAGGCAGTTCCTGCTGCTAAAGTAGAAAAGACTCAAAATACTGCGGAATAATAAATTTGGACATTGGTTATATATTTTTTGAGACTAGCATAAAGCCGCATCCTGAAACCATATATGGTTTCGGGATGCGGCTTTTTCTAACGTAACAAAAAGCGTCACGAAGGACGTTTTACTTTTACCTGCTGCGGATTTTGGACAGCAGCCGAAGAATTTCAAGGTAAAGCCAAACCAACGTTACAAGCAATCCAAAAGCACCATACCATTCAAAGTATTTCGGTACTTGTTTCGCAGCTGCATTTTCGATAAAGTCAAAGTCCAATACCAAGTTCAACGCGGCGATAATCACGATTACTACGCTGATGCCAATACCAAGAGGCGTCGATTCGTGCAAATGCGGAATGTTGAAGCCAAAAAATCCGCCGACAAAAGAAATCAGGTAGACAAGAAAAATGGCACCTGTAGCAGCAGCAATACCGATTCTGAAGTTCTGGGTGACTTTGATCAGGCCAGACTTATAAACGAGCAATAAACTCAGCAATACGCCGATCGTAATGAGTACTGCCTGAAAAACGATGCCGCCGTATTGAGCTTCGTATTGTGCCGACACAGCACCGAGAAACAATCCTTCCAGCAGTGCATAGATAGGTGCAGTATAGGGAGACACTTTCGGTACAAAAACAGTGACAAGCCCCACGGCCAGTCCGCCGATAGCACCCACGAGAATGAGCGGCAATACGCTGTTCGGACTCGTGACAAACTGATTCCAGGAATACACAAAAGTCACTAACAAGAGCAGCAGTAAAATGAAGGTTTTGTTCACTGTGCCTTGAATGGTCATCTTGCGTCCAGTGTCGGATTCTTTAAAATTCTGGAACGCTTCGGTTTTTAAACTCGGATTTCCACTTCTCACATTTCTCACCTCGCAAAATAGTTGGAGCAAGCTCAATTATATCCTTATAGTCGAAAGAAATACATGTTTCAATCAGTCCTTACCGATGGACACCAAAAAAATAAATCGAACTTCACAAATTAGTACCTAATACTAATAGTTGATGTTAGAATAAGGCGAGGACACCATAAGGGGGCGATTAAAATAAACACTTCGAAAGCCAGAATTACAGCCATCGGTTCATATGTACCTGAAAAGAGGCTGACAAATCGCCATTTAGAAAAATTAGTCGATACAAATGATGAATGGATTATCCAACGGACCGGAATAAAGGAACGTCGGATTGCTTCAGACACTGAATTTACAAGTGATATCAGCATTAAAGCTGTTGAAAACTTAAAGGAACGCTACAATAAATCACTTGACGACGTCGACATGATCATTGTCTGTACCATGACACCCGATTTTAAGACGCCGAGTGTCTCTGCATTAGTGCAAGCAAAGCTGGGCATAAAAAATACAGGTGCAATTGACCTCAATGCGGCCTGTTCTGGATTTGCGTATGGTCTCCATATGGCAAACGGCTTGATTACATCCGGATTGAACAAAAAGATTTTGGTGATCGGTGCAGAGACCTTTTCTAAAATCCTGGATTATAGTGACCGTTCGACTTGCATCTTATTTGGAGATGGCGGAGGAGCAGTTATGGTGGAATACGATGAAGAAAAGCCGAGCTTTATCGAGTCTCACATGGGAACCAATGGCGAGCTGGCGAACAATCTGTACTGCACAGATCTTTCGACTCAAATGTTCGGAAACGAATTGGCTGTCAATGGATTTGTAAATCAGAATGGGCGTGAAGTTTACAAGTGGGCTGTCAATACCGTTCCAAAAGGCATGACGGCATTGATGGAAAAAGCAGGGTTCGATAAAGACCAAGTGGATTGGTTCGTTCCACACAGCGCTAATCTTCGCATCATCGAGTCGATCTGCAGCAGAAACGGACTGCCTCTTGAGCGGACGATATACAGCCTGGAGTATTATGGGAACACATCTGCCGCATCCATTCCTTTGTCGCTGGACAAAGGAGTTCAGGAAGGCAAGATCAAACCGGATGATAAACTGCTCCTATACGGTTTTGGCGGTGGCTTAACGCATGCCGGTATGCTCGTCAACTGGTCGATTTAGCAATAGCCGAAAACACAATCAACTGTAATAGTAAAATACAACACCTTCATCGCTGGCTTTAATGCAGGTTCAGATGGAGGTGTTTTTTCTATGCAGTAATTTTTCAGCTTTAAGCTCAAAACGGCTGCCAAGTGCAGAAGGTTATTGCCTCAATTTAACCGATTTTCAGTTATCTCGAAACTGAGGCAAATAGTTTGTGTTAACGGCCGGGGAGCCGTAGAATTGGACTTAGCAACAAGTTCCTGTTACTTTATTCCAATGGCTATTCCGCTCGCCAGTTGAAAGTAAGTTCTTCACCTCTTGTTGCACTGGGCAAAGCTACGAAATTCTGCGGTTGACGTTTGCTGATTCTGTTTTAGGGAAATAGTGATTAGAAGCCAAAATTATGATTTTATTTTGAATTAATGAACGATAAATAATGTAAAGAAGGTGCATAGATATGGTTACGAATAAAACGATTTTGAAAACAAGTGATTGGGTGAAAGGCAAATCCCGCCACGACGAACTGATCATCGGTTTCATCGATTCCATGAATGTCCTTAACGAAGCCGTAAACGTCACAGTAGTGGAAAGCGACAACGAGGAAATGATCGGCATGACCATTCCGATGTCAGTACATCAAGTAGAGAGTATTCCAGAGTCTGATACAAAAGATGCGGCTCAACTCGGTTTCTTGATCGATCTGGCGCTTGCAACAGACGATAAAGAATGGTTCCATGAACTATCCGCACAGTTGAATGCTAAAAAAGAAGCCGTCAACTAAGCTGTAGTTTTATCACAAATTCCTATAAAGAGCATTCGTCTATTCGTGGACGTATGCTCTTTTTTGTTTTTAAAAGCCTAAAGGCAATTTAATGGAGTTCCAGCGGCCAATACAATTATTAAAACAGTTCAAGTAATGTTGACTGAACATTCCCTTATTGTTTGACCTGAACATCGGGGCAATTTATAGTTGTTATATTAGGGAATAACTCTAAATTGGCCTTAAAAAACCAACTTTTCCTATCGCTTCGACTGTTTTGCACAACGAAAACAATCGCTCCTGCACTAAAGGGTGGATTGAAAGCAAGCCTGAGTTGTCCTGCTGTTAGCAGCAGACAATTATGTAAGCGCTTTTAAAACGTTATAATATTTCTTAATGCCAGCTTAACAACAGCTTCATAAATCAGCTCTATACTTACTTAGAGTCTTTACATAATGAACACAATAAAGGCCGACAGTAAACTCGAGGGGGAAATAGGATGAAAAAAATCTTTTTTGGTTCGGCATCATTGTGCTTGGCAACATTTTTAGCGGCTTGCGGCAGCGAGGAAAGCACTACAGGTACGGAATCAGCTGAAGGTGGAGCTGGAGTTTCCGGTTCCCTGGATTTCTATACATCCCAGCCGGATGCGGATGCACAAGCGCTAGTGGACGCCTTTAAAGAACAGAATCCGGAAGTCGATATCAGTATATTCCGCTCGGGTACCGAAGAAGTCGTTTCGAAAATTCAAGCGGAAAACCAGGGAGGCAATATCCAGGCGGATGTCCTGCTGGTTGCCGATTCTGTAACATTTGAAAACTTCAAGGCAGAGGAGCTCCTGTTGGCATATGAATCGCCTGAAGCTGAATCGATTGATGAGGCATTTGTCGATCCGGACGGCACTTATGCCGGAACCAAAATCATGGCGACCGGCCTGATCGTTAATACCAATGAAGTAACCGAGATCCCAACCAGCTGGGAAGCTTTAACTGACGAAACGACCAGTGGTCAAGCCGTCATGCCAAGTCCGCTTTATTCCGGTGCAGCTGCCTATAACCTGGGTGTCATGACCCGACAGGATGGCATGGGCTGGGAGTTTTATGAAGCGTTACGCGCTAATGACATTACCATAACTCAAGGCAATGGAGCAGTACTCGAAAGCGTCGCGACAGGTGATAAGAATTACGGCGTAATTGTCGATTATTTGGCAGCACGAGCGAAAAGTGAAGGCTCGCCGGTCGAATTAGTTTATCCGGAAGAGGGCGTTCCTGTAATCACCGAGCCAGTGGGCATCATGGCAAATACGGAAAACGAAGAAGCATCGAAAGCATTTGTCGATTTCATCTTGTCAAAAGAGGGGCAGCAATTGGCTTCTGAACAGGGCTATACGCCAATCCGTGAAGGCGTGGAAGCACCCGAAGGATTAAAAACGCTGGATGAAATGACCATCCTGGATGCAGAAGCGGTCGAACTATTGGAAACGCGGGACGAAGACAAAGCGAAATTCGGACAGATTTTCGGACAATAATCAGCAGCGGAATTTCGACGTGAGGAGTTACAAATATGACAGCAAAACAGCCAATGGTTGAAGAGAGAAAAGAGAGGGATTCCTCTTTTTCTCTCTTTTTTCAAAAAAAGAATCTGTATAAAGTAATCGGCCTCTTGGCCATTTTCGTGTTTTTCTTATTGCCGGTGATGCGGCTCATATGGCTTAGCTTCGTTGATGACGGCTCCTTGACGCTGCAATATTACACAGAAGTCCTTAGGGAGCCGGCAACTTGGAAGACGGTTCAAAATACACTGATCATTGTAGCGGGTTCGACAATCCTTGCTTTGGTGCTTGGTGTCCTTTTTTCCTGGATTGTCGCTTATGTACAGCTGAGCGGCAAACGGGCGATGCAGCTCTTTATCTTTTTGCCGTTCATCATTCCTTCTTATATTACGACGTTGGCATGGACGCAATTTTTCAGTGCTTCGGGTCCGGTAAATGCTGTGCTGTCTTGGTTACCGGGAAGTCTGGAAGCTCCAAATTTATACAGCATCGGCGGGATCATCCTGCTGCTTGGAATTTCGCATTATCCGCTCGTGTACCTGTTTACGGTTAATGTATTTCGGAAAATTCCGCGTGAATTGGAAGAAGCAGCTGCGACCAGCGGGCTGTCTAAAAAGCGTGCATTCCGGAAAGTCGTACTGCCGCTGGCGCTGCCGGGCATTGCCAGCGGGGGACTGATTGCGTTCCTGTCGAATCTCGATAATTTCGGAATTCCGGCATTTCTCGGAACGCCGGCCAATATACGGGTGTTGAGTACCTACATTTACGAGCAAGTTGTCGGATTTGGTCCTTCCGCTTTTTCGCGGGCAGCTGTATTATCCGTTATACTTGGCATTATTGCGTTAGCCGGGACAGTCCTGCAATGGTTCTTGCTGCGCCGCAGCCGTGTCAATGAAACAAACAGGAGCGATCTGACGCCGCGCATCTATTTATCTGCCGGCAAACAAAAACTGCTGGAACTGTCACTGTGGATTTTCTTATTAGTAACGAGCCTGATGCCGCTGATCACGATGGGTGCTTTGTCCCTCATCTCGGCTTATGGTGTCCCGTTCAACTTGGAGAACTTATCACTGCGGAACTACGAATACGTATTTTTGACGGACTCCAAGCCTTTATCGGCCCTAACGAACAGTTTGCAACTGGCCTTTTTCACCATGCTGATCTGTTTGGTGCTTGGTACAGCGATGGCGTATTTACGTTTTAAGTATCCGGATTGGAGCACAAAAGCAGCGGAGCTGTCCATGACCATTCCGTTTGCGCTGCCCGGTACAGTGTTTGCACTCTGTATGATTTTCATGTGGCTGGAACCGATTCCGGGGTGGAACCCGGGCATCTATGGTACTGTCTGGATTTTATTCATCGCTTATGTTGCCCGTTTTTTGGTGCTGCAGGTCAGGGGGAGCTACACGGCATTTTTGCAGATTGACCCGTCGATGGAAGAAGCGGCACGTACTTCCGGCGCTGCGGGCTGGGTTAAATGGCGGCGGATTTTATTGCCATTGCTGTTTCCAGGTATTTTAAGCGGAGCGTTGCTGGTGTTCTTGATGGCACTCACAGAATTGACGGTTTCCAGTTTGTTATGGTCATCAGGCTCTGAAACGGTCGGTGTTGTTATTTTCGGCTACGAGCAGGCAGGCTATTCTACATACTCTACCGCTTTTTCCACGGTTCTCGTACTGGGCATCCTGCTCGGTGGGGGAATGTTTATGCTGCTTGGCAAGCTATGGGATAGAAAGGTGCTGAAAAACAAATGATCAAAGTGAATAATGTAACAAAAAAATACGGATCGTTTACTGCGCTCCATTCGATCGATTTGGAAATCGGCGACGGGGAGTTTATCGCCGTGCTTGGTCCTTCAGGATGTGGAAAAACGACCCTATTGAAGCTGTTGGCAGGATTTATGGGCCCTACAGAAGGGACGATTGCGATGGACGACACGGTTTTGGCATCGACAAAGCGCGTCCTGCCTCCTGAGAAACGCAATATCGGCATGGTATTCCAGTCGTTTGCCCTATGGCCGCATATGACGGTCGCAGAACATGTCAAATTTCCGCTCAGCTACCACCCGAATAAAATCAAAGAAGGCAAAAAGGAGCTTCAGGAACGGATCGATGAAGTACTGAAGCTGGTCGGACTGAATGCACTGGCCGAACGCTATCCTTCAGAGTTGTCAGGCGGGCAGAAGCAGCGTGTGGCGCTGGCAAGGGCCATTGCCCCATTGCCGAATCTCCTGCTGATGGACGAGCCGCTCAGTGCACTGGATGTCGAGCTGCGGATGGAGATGCGCAAAGAAATTCAAAAACTGCACCGGGAAACCAAAGCCTCCATCGTTTTTGTTACGCATGACCAGGGAGAAGCACTGGCTATCGCCGATAAGATTGTCGTCATGAACCAGGGGCGCATTGAACAGATAGCACCCCCGGAAGTCCTGTATACGCGTCCGGAAACAGCATTTGTCGCAACTTTTGTCGGCAAATGCAACCTGGTGAAGGGACAATGGCGAAACGATCAATTCATCCCAGCCATAGATTTGAAGAACGTCTGGCCGGATCTTGGCGTTGCAGACAGCTTTAAAGAAAGCGGCCTATACCCTGTACGGCCTGAGCAGTTGCAATTGATGCCGGCAGAGAGTGATGGGCTCCAAGGAGTGGTGTCATTTGTCCAGTACCAGGGCCACGAAATTCACTATACGGTGGAGGTCGGTGAGGAAACCTGGACAATCCACGAATCAGTATTTTCTTCGCGTTTCCAAACAGGCGATTTTGTCGGCATTTCACTGAAAAATGCACCGGTGCAGGAAGGGTCTTTGATTTCGAGTTGATGTATTTCGATTGTGGATCAATTATTTGTAAGAAAAAAAGCTAAAACGTTCGAAAGGTGCTCATGAGCCTTGCGAACGTTTTTTAATTTCAGTTATGTTGAATGGGATGTGAAATGTCCAGATTTCTGCTTATGGTTTTATTTGAGAATTTTTATGTGATTGAAAGCTTTATTATACCGGTTGACGCAGCATTATAATTAACTAATCTCACTGACAACGAATTGTTATTGCAATCTCGGGAGACTGCAAAGTGCGGAGGGCGGATCCGTTTGCAGTCAGGCTTTTTTAGGGTCTGAAAAAGCCTGAAATCGGGATATCGGGGTCTGAACTGGCTGGAGAAGTCGAAGTGACCGGAAAAGACGCTAATCTTTTAAAAAAAGGAGATTTTGTATTTTGTGGAACGGGGGTGCTAATGCCGAATTTGCATGTCTCAAAGAAAGTGGGCAATCGCGATAAAGCCGGTCAATATGACATTTGAAGAAGCGGCGTCTGTGCCTTTCGGCGCTACAACATCCTTATACTTTCTTCGCGATAGAGGGCATATTCACAAAGGCCAAAAAGTGCTTATTTATGGTGCATCCCGAGCTCTGGGTACTTATGCAGTGCAATGGCCAAGTATTTTGGAACAGAAGTAACTGCAGTCTGCAGTGCAAGAAATATAGAATTAGTAAAGTCGTTGGGAGCTGATCATGCGATCGATTACAACATAAAAAACTTCACTTTAACGGGGGAGACATACGACATTATTTTTGATACGGTAGGCAAACTACTATTTACACAATGCAAAAAATCCCTTAAGAAAAATGGAATCTATCTGGCAGCAGCAGCTGGACTGCCGGAATTTGGCCAGATGATCACCACTTCAGTAAGTGGCAGCAAGAAATTGAAAGGCGGGGTAGCGCCGATGAAAAAACAAGATTTGCTTTTCCTAAAGGAATTGATTGAGAACGGAAAGATTAAGTCAGTAATAGATAGAAGCTATCTGTTAGAACAAACCGCGGAAGCTCATGCATATGTGGGAAAAGGGCATAAGCGGGGAAGTGTTGTTATTGCATTGCCGCATCCAATTTTATAACAATCGAGTAGCTTGTTTCAAAGTGAAATCAAACAAGGCTGAATGCATCGCTCTATATGCATTTAGTCTTGTTTGCATTCTAGTCTTTGTCTACAGTTTGATGAAATTTTGTCGCTTAAATTTGAATAAATTGATTATTCACACTTTTAATAAGAACAAACGTTTGGTATAATGAGGAATATAGATGGCAAACAGCCTTGGGAAAGATGGATGATATAAACAGATATTTAAAACTAGGTCCTCAGGAATAAGGACACCTCCTATCTGCGCCGTGGGTTTGTTCAAAAAAAGTTGGTGAATTGGTGGCGGTGTTGTTTGTTATTCAGCTGTTTCTGCTGTTAACCTGGTTTTTGTTTCGTTTTAAGTATCCACTAACCTATAGAAAAGGGTGAGGGTTTTGAAGGAAGACAAAAAGATCCTGCAGAACAATGACTGGGCAATCGAAGCCAATGGATTAGTAAAGATTTACGGTAAAGAAGCGGCAGTAGATGGTGTGGATTTGGCTATTCAAAAAGGCACGGTTTACGGTTTTTTAGGTCCGAATGGAGCCGGGAAAACCACCACAATCCGCATGCTGGCAACACTTCTTCCTGCTGATGCCGGCAGTGCCCGCATTTTTGGCAATGACCTGGTTTCAGATGGTGCTGCCATAAGAAAGCGAATCAGCCTGACGGGACAATATGCCTCGATTGATGAAGATTTGACTGGTATAGAGAACCTGATGCTGATTGCCCGTCTGATGGGCTATACACGCAGACAGGCGAAAACAAGAGCTATGGAATTGCTGACAGCATTTGGACTGGACCATGCGGCAAAACGCCAAGTAAAAAAATATTCAGGGGGTATGCGCCGTAGGATTGACATTGCGGCAAGCATTGTGGTGACGCCGGATTTGTTGTTCCTGGATGAGCCAACGAGCGGGCTCGACCCACGAAGCCGCAACCAGGTTTGGGACATCATTCGTGCTTTAGTTCGTACTGGGACGACGGTTATGCTGACCACTCAATACCTGGAAGAAGCAGATCAGCTGGCAGATCGGATCGGGGTCATCCAACGCGGCAAAATTATCGCAGAAGGCACGAGCAGTGAATTGAAAGCATCGGTCGGCCGCGGCACCTTAAATGTCCAGCTCGTCCATGCCGAAGACCGACAACAGGCTATTGACATACTTGAAGACTATTTGGGCGCAGCAGTTCACCATGGGACTGATTCTACATCGCTGACGGCACAGGCAGACGACTCTATGCGGGTGGGTGAAGCCTTAGGGGAATTTGCGCGCCGACGCATTGAAGTCAGCGATTTTTCATTGGGCCGTCCAAGCCTTGATGAGGTGTTCCTGACTTTGACTGGCCATTCGGCCGAACAACAAGATTCCGGGGAGGAGATCTTATGACTGTTCAACAGCAAACAAGAGAAACCGCCAATGCAACAAACGGCATAGAGGGAAGTACAGATGAGCGCCTGCTGCAAGCTATCGCTTCAGGCAAAAGGCCGGATCCAGCAAGTGGCTGGTCATCGACAATGGCTTTTGCTTCACGTGCCCTGTTGCGGATCAAACACATTCCTGAACAGATGTTTGATGTAACTTTGTTTCCAATCATTTTCCTGTTGATGTTCACGTATTTATTCGGTGGAGCCATCGCAGGATCGACCAGTGACTACCTGCAATTTCTGCTGCCAGGAATCTTGGTTATGACCGTTGCACAAATTACGGTATATACAGGAATCGATTTGAACAATGATATACGAAAAGGCATTTTTGACCGCTTCCGGACCTTGCCGATCTGGCTGCCATCTGCTTTGATCGGCGCATTGCTGGTGGACGTTGTCCGTTATACGATGGCCTCTGTCGTGATGATTGCGCTTGGGTTGATGCTTGGCTTTCGGCCGGAAGGCGGGGCAGTAGGAGTTTTTCTCGCTATCGCCTTAGTATTGGTTTTTTCGTTCAGCTTGTCGTGGATTTGGACGGCTCTCGGGTTAATTGTACGTTCTGAAAAATCATTGATGATGATGAGTTTCCTGGTGATGATGCCATTGACGTTCATCAGTAATGTCTTCGTGGATCCAACAACGCTGCCAACCTGGCTGCAAGGCTTTGTCAACATCAATCCGATTTCCACACTTGCCACTGCAGTCCGCGGATTTATGCATGGAATGGGAACGTGGCAGCAAGTGGTTAACGTCCTGCTGGTTTCCGCCATCATGACAGCCATCTTCGCACCGCTTACGATGTATCTGTACCGGAATAAAACATAATCAATAAACAAAACGAGTTACATGCCGCAGAAAATTTTGTAACGGCGCAAAAAAACCTGGAACCCTTAAAGGGCTCCAGGTTTAAATTATGGTATCAGTAACTTGTGTATTTCCATCAAGTGTAGCTTATGATTTTTTACTTGTCAGACGGCCGAGCAAAAATGCTCCGGCAATGGCGCCGATCGCTGTATTGGTTTTTTTCGTAAATACTTGTTTTACCACCAGATTTAGGTTCTGTGGGCGTTCAGCTAATCTGCGCATGAAATAACCGTACCAGTCGGTGCCGAATGGGATGTACGTGCAGAAATTATAGCCTTGTTGTGCAAGCTCTACTTGCATTTCCTTGCGGAAGCCGTACAGCATTTGGAATTCGAATTTTTCCATCGGAATGCTGTGGTCGATGACAAACTGTTTTACGTGTGCGATTACGTTGTGGTCATGTGTCGCAATAGATGTGAACTTGCCATTCAATAAATGATATTCGATCAATTCAATAAAATTGGCATCGATTTCCTCTTTGCTTTGGTACGCTACTGCTTCCGGCTCTTTATATGCGCCTTTAACAATGCGCAGGCGGTAATTGCTGTATTTCTTAATATCATCTTCTGCACGGATAAAATAAGATTGAATAACCGTTCCAATATTATTATAGTCTTTTGATAGCTCATCCATCAGATCAAAGGAAGGCTGCAGGCGCGCATAGTTTTCCATATCGAAATTGATGAAGATACTATGCTCGGAAGCTTTAGCAACAATCTCTTTAATATTTTCCAGGCAAAAATCGTAATCGATATCCAATCCGAGTTGTGAAGGTTTTAGTGAAATATGAGCGTCGACCTGGTGCTGGTGGATAGCATGTACAACACCAAGAATCTGATTTTTCGCTTCCAGCGCTTCTGCTTTGTCATGGACAAATTCACCGAGGTTGTCAATAGTGCAGCTAATGCCTTGTGCATTCAATTCCTTGATGCTGCCGATGGCTTCTTCAATATTGGTTCCAGCTACGACACTATGTGCGCCGAGCTTAAAGCCGTAGTTTTGAGCTGCTTTATTTAAAAGTTGGTTTTCTGAAAGATGCATGAAAAAGTTTTTGACGATCATTTTTTATTGCCCCAATCTTCTCTGAATTTTTTAGCGGAACAAATAGCAAAAGGAATTGAATGTACATATCTGTTTGGAAGAAATAAAATCGGAGTGCAAAATATTTTTGCATTAATAATTATCCCTATCTATAATAATGCAAAAAAATAATGCTTTTTGCAATCTTTATTTTCAGCATTTTAATATTAATGAAGTTTTTCAATAAATATCGGGATGGAAAGTGACAGTTAAGTGGACAGCTTTCAGAATTAATATTCTTTGGTAAAATGATAAGTGTGATAAAGAAAGAAGTAGATGTATACATAAAGGGGGAGTATCGATGACAACGCGCTATTTATTTGAATCCGAGCGGCTGGGCTTTCGGCGTTGGAAAGAGCGAGACCGCAAGCCATTTGCGGCTATGTCTGCAGATCCGGAAGTAATGCAGTATTTTCCGCAATTACTGGCTAGAGCAAATGCTGATCGTTTAATCGACCGCTTCGAAGCTCACATGAATGACAAAGGATACACAATGTGGGCGGTGGAAAAGAAAGAAGACAGTTCGTTTATCGGCTTTATCGGTTTACTGGAAATTACCATGGATATAAGTGGACAAGGGTTTGCAGAAATTGGCTGGCGTCTCGACAAACGCTACTGGAAAAAAGGCTTTGCGGTCGAAGGTGCACAAGCCTGTCTTGCCTATGCGTTCGGGCCATTGGGTATGACCAGCGTTTTTTCATTTACGTCGACTCTCAATGAACCTTCCCAAACAGTCATGAAGAGGATTGGCATGACCAAAGAAGGTGAATTTGAACATCCAAAATTGGAACAAGGCAGCCCTTTGAAGAGGCATGTACTATACAGAATTGACAGAGAGCAAGTTATATAAATTCAAAAGAATTCGAGGTGCATGATGAAAAAACAAGTGTTGGAGACATTCAATGAACTGGCAGGAGTCTACGAAAAAATGGGGGAAGACAATAACCTCTACAACACACAATATGAAAGGCCGGCAATGATGCACCTTGTTCCGGATGATTTAGCTGGATTGCAAGTACTTGATGCGGGGTGTTCGGCAGGCTGGTATTCCAATCAATTAGCCGCGAGAGGGGCACAAGTGACAGCAGTCGACATGAGCCCCGAGATGGTCAGCGTTACAAAAAAACTGCTTGGCGACAGAGTCGAAGCACTATGTCTGGACTTGGAAAAGCCTTTGCCATTCAATAACCACTGCTTTGATTTTATTGTCAGTTCCCTGACGCTGCACTACTTGAAAGATTGGCGAACGGTTTTTGCTGAATTTGACCGAGTATTAAAGCCGGGAGGCAGTTTCCTGTTGTCGATCCATCATCCGCTGACGGACTTGCAGCTATTGGACAGAGTTCAGTATTTTTCCACTGAGCTAATTGTCGATGAGTGGAATAAAGCAGGAAAGACTTATGAGGTGCCATTTTATCGTCGCCCTTTAAGCGAAGTCCTTAATGCTTTGCTGGCTCATTTTGCAATTGAACACGTTACAGAACCCGAACCTACTGATATATTTAAGAAGCTTGCGCCTGAAAGTTTTGAGAAGCTGATGAAAAGTCCGAACTTCCTGATCCTAAAAGTTCGGAAAAACTAAAAAAGCAATGGAAAACCCACTCGATTTTTCTGAGTGGGTTTTGTTTGTTCTATTCGTCTTTATTGCACATGCAGCGCTCGCATTCATAGATGATGGATTGTTGCTGCTCCTTGATTTCGCATCCGCACTCGCGGCATTCTTTCTTTGTGCGTGTCTCATAGTTTTGTGTCGTTTTCATAAGGATCTCCTCCAATAGTTTATTTTTTGAATGCCGTGGCGATGGATTGGAAGCTAATCAAATGCTGGCAAGTAATTGCTTACTTGGTTGCTGTGAATTGAGCTGTTTCTGTCGAGCCTTTCATAGCGGTAGTTGAGCTGGTTCCGCCTGAAACGATTTGTGAAATTTCATCAAAGTAACCGGTGCCGACTTCACGCTGGTGGCGTGTAGCTGTATAGCCTTTCGATTCGTTTGCGAATTCAGCTTGCTGCAGCTTCGAGTATGCCGCCATGCCATTGTTTTTGTAATCATGAGCAAGTTCGAACATGCTGTGGTTCAGGGAGTGGAAGCCAGCCAATGTAACGAACTGGAATTTGTAGCCCATCTTGCCGAGTTCAACCTGGTATTTCGCAATTGTTTCTTCATCCAGCTTCGCTTTCCAGTTGAACGATGGAGAGCAGTTGTAAGCGAGAAGTTTGCCTGGGAACTCAGCATGGATGGCATCCGCAAATTGCTGTGCTTCTTCCAAGTTCGGATGGGACGTTTCACACCAGACAAGATCCGCATAAGGAGCGTACGCCAAACCGCGCGCAATGGCTTGGTCGATTCCTGCATTTGTACGGTAGAAGCCTTCTGGAGTACGTTCGCCAGTGATAAAGGCATGGTCACGCGGATCAATATCACTTGTGATCAAATCAGCGGCGTCTGCATCTGTCCGGGCGATAATGATGGTCGGTACGCCAAGCACGTCTGCTGCCAAACGGGCAGAAACCAGGTTTCGCACGGCATTTTGTGTTGGAAGCAATACTTTGCCGCCCAAATGTCCGCATTTCTTCTCGGAAGCCAATTGATCTTCAAAGTGTACGCCAGCAGCGCCTGCTTCGATCATCGCTTTCATCAGTTCAAAAACATTTAGCGGTCCGCCAAAGCCGGCTTCTGCATCAGCCACGATCGGTGCGAACCAGTCAAAACCTTCTGTGCCTTCAACGCCGTCGATCTGATCAGCACGTTGCAGCGCTTGGTTAATCTTTTTAACCACATCTGGAACCGAGTTGACGGGGTATAAACTTTGGTCCGGATACATCTGGCCAGCAGAGTTTGCATCTGCAGCTACTTGCCATCCGCTCAAGTAAATCGCCTTTAAGCCGGCTTTCACTTGCTGGACTGCCTGATTGCCCGTTAATGCGCCTAAAGCGTTTACAAAATCCTCTTCATGAATCGAACGGAATAAACGTTCAGCACCTTTTCTCGCCAATGTATGCTCAATTTGTACAGAACCGCGAAGTTTCACAACTTCTTCTGCTGTATACATGCGTTCAATACCGTTCCAGCGTTCGTCCTGCTCCCAGCTCTTATTCAGTTCCTCGAGTTGTTGAATTTTGTTTGCAACCATGTTATCCATCCCTTTCTGATTTAAGAAGTTTCTTGAACAAACTGTATTAATACAGTTTGTTTTCTTGTTAATTAATATATAACAGAAAGAGGCGGATGTCTTGGAAAATCGACAAAAACGATTATTTCTAGATAAAAGCACATATTCAGCGATAAAGGCGAGAGAGCTTCCCAACAGGGTACTTAAAAGCTGATTAACATAAAAAAGAGATGACTGGATGTATTCTGCGGCGCATCCAAGTGAGGGAAAAGCATTTTCCATAATGTTGCCTCTTGGATTCCGCTTACTATAGAAAGTTTTAAAATAGGCCAGACAAACTTTCTTTAAGTTTTTACCCAAAAGTCATTTGGGTGCTGCAATGGAAAAATGAGCATAATTAAATGCAGTTCCTTCTATATAATAGATAATTTCAGTGTGGCCGGATTTTGAATTCGCCAAATAAGCGGACAAAGCGACTGGAAAAGAGTCTGCCAGCAATAAACACAAAAAAACTAGCCGCAGCTATAAAGAAAGCCGCGGCTAGTATGTGAATGACAAACATATACTTGAATTTTAGTAAGCAACTTTCTCAGCACCAGCGCGTCCAGAGGGGCAGAATGCCGGCCAGCTAGCGCAAAAGTAATCATCTTTGTTTTATACAATGGTGATTCTTAAGGCCAGCTTGTCTGAGTTTCTTAACGATCCAGCCCTTTGCCCATCCCTTTTAGGAAATTGAGCCCGAACTTGATGGAGCGGTTAATGTCAGGATCTCTGATTGCTTTGAGCATCTGGAAGATTCCGAGTTTTTTGCCGTTGTGGTTTTGTGCTTCCGCTTCTTTCAAACCATTGACCACACTCGATGCCAGTTTGCCAGTTGATGCAGGGTCAATCGCCGTCAATGCACCTGCAGCACTCATCATGTTATTGATGAGATTGGTCACCGGTTCACGTGTCGCTTGCCCCATTACCACTTCGGCAATGCCTTCTTTCGCTTTGACCATCGCAAGCACTGCGTCAAGAACTCCTGCATCGTCCAGATCACCCGTGATGGCCAATAGTTTATTAAGCGCCTCGTTTTGTTCGGCAATCAGCGTCTCCAACTCATAAAGCTTTTGCTCGCGAATTTCTTCTGCCGTCCATTCCTTTTTCTTGATCTGTGTTATTGGACTTGCCATAGGACATCACCTTTCTATCGTTGATCTGTCAAATGCACATAGCCTTCACGTGCCCATTTGCGTTCTACCTCAATGCCGGATACCGGATTGCGTTTTTTATCCCGCGGATTTGATTTTGGCAGCGGGCTCTTGACGTGGTCTTTCAAGACTTCCATACGAACTTTCGTCTGCTTATAGGCAGGTGTGTTGGTGCGCTGGTCTCCTGCTGGGCCAGTCAGGAAATTGATGGCCGTTTCTTTTTTCGTCGAGTTCATCGGCAAGAACAATTCATTGCCCTTAACTCGGCTCGTTACAATAACCGGCAATTTCAATGCTCCATAAGGGGAGACAAGGCGGACAGTCGATCCATCTTCAAGTCCTCGTTCTTCTGCCAGCTCGGGAGACACTTCAACGAACGTCTCCGGTAGTTTGGAGATGATGCCTTTGGATTTATCGGTCATATTTCCTTCATGGAAATGCTCCAACAGGCGGCCGTTATTAATGTGAAGATCGTATTCAGCAGGGAAGACCACCGGCTCCACCCAATCAGATAGCGCAAAACGTGCTTTTTTGTCCGGGAAATTAAAGCCGTCCACATAAAGAAGTGGTGTGCTTTCGCCATCCAGGCTGCCCCATAGGAAGCTGTTCCAGCCTTCCATTGAAGCGTAGTCTGCTTGAGCGAACAATGGAGACAAGCTAGCCATTTCAGCGAATATTTCGCTTGGGTGGCTATAGTTCCAGTTAGCGCCAAGCCGGTTGGCGATTTCCTGAACGATCCACCAATCTGCTTTTGATTGGCCAAGTTCCGGAAGTGCTTTGTACAAACGCTGAACGCGGCGTTCCGTATTGGTAAACGTTCCGTCTTTTTCAAGCGACGGAGCTGCCGGTAAGATAACATCCGCATATTGTGCGGTGCGGGAGAAGAAAATGTCCTGGACTACGAAAAAGTCGAGTTTTGATAATACGTCATCTACATGGTTAGCATTTGAATCGACTAATGCCATATCCTCACCAACAACATACATCGCTTTCATGATGCCTTCATCAACAGCCTGCAACATGTGGATATTGTCCATGCCTGGTTTGTCGTCGATTTTTACGCCGTAAGCCCGCTCGAATTTCTGGCGTGCAGCATCATCAGTAACATGCTGATAGCCTGGCAGCCAACCTGGCAATGATCCCATATCGCAAGCACCTTGAACGTTATTGTGGCCGCGAAGCGGATAAGCACCAGCGCCTGGACGGCGGTAGTTTCCTGTTGCCAGCAAAAGATTGGAAATTGCAGCAGAGGTATCTGAACCGCCAGTGTTTTGCGTAACCCCCATGCCCCATAAGATACATGTACCATCAGCGTCACGGATCATTTCAGCTGTGCGGATCAGGGTTTCTTTGGAGACGCCGCTTTGTTTCTCGGCATATTCCAATGTGTACTGGTCCAATACTTCTTTAAAGTCGTTGAAATAATTTACATTTTCATCGATAAACTGCTGATCGTGCCAGCCCTGGTCGATCATGTATTTTGTAACAGCCATCAGCCATACTTGGTCAGTTCCTTGCTTCGGCGTAATGAAGATATCTGAGCGTTCAGCCATTTCGTTTTTGCGCATGTCTGCAACAATCAATTTCTGGCCGTGCAGTTTATGCGCACGTTTTACGCGTGTTGCCAAAACCGGATGGCCTTCTGCAGGATTGGCGCCGACGATAATGACAAGTCCGGCACTGGCGATATCTTTAATAGTCCCAGCATCTCCACCCATGCCAACAGTACGGAAAAGGCCGTCAGTGGCAGGAGATTGGCAATAGCGCGAACAGTTGTCAACGTTATTCGTTTCAAATACTTGGCGGCTCAGTTTCTGGATGACGTAATTGTCTTCATTGGTGATTTTTGAAGAAGAGATAACGCCGATGGAATCTTTGCCGTTTTCTTCTTTGATCGTTTTGAACTTCGATGCAACAAGATCAAGCGCTTCTTCCCAGCTGGCTTCGACAAACTCGCCATTTTTGCGGATAAGGGGAGTGGTGATGCGTTCTTCGCTGTTGACAAAATCCCAGCCGAATTTGCCTTTGACACATGTAGAAATTGCGTTGGCAGGAGCTTCTGAGACTGGCTGAATTTTAAGGATTTCACGGTCTTTTGTCCAAATTTCAAACGAGCAGCCGACGCCGCAGAATGTGCAAACCGTTTTGGTTTTTTCTGTGCGTGTTTCGCGCATTTTCGCTTCAGCGTCCGATACAGCCATGATGCCGCTGTAACCAGGTTCAACATCTTTTACCAAGTCGATCATCGGTGAAAGAATTTTTTCCGGAATAGCGGTCATAAAGCCTGCTTCGCCAAGCATGGAAGTTTCCATCAAGGCGTTGCACGGACAAGCTGTGACACATTGGCCGCAGCTGACACAGGAAGAGTCGTTGATTTTTGCGCCGCCGTCCCAAAGGACAATCGGGCGGTCGCGTGCCCAGTCCATGGTTAAGGTTTCATTGACTTGCAAGTTCTGGCAAACTTCTACGCATTGGCCGCAAGCAATGCATTGGTTTGGGTCATAGCGGTAAAAAGGATTGGTCAAATCGACCTCATCGACTGAACATTTAGGCTCGAACGGATATTTTTGATGTTCAACTTCCATCATGTCGACGGTGTTGTGAATTTTGCAGTTGCCGTTGTTGTTGTCGCAAACCGTACAGTAAAGCAGGTGGTTTTCAAGTATCCGGTCCATTGCTTCGGTCTGTGCTTCTTTTGCACGGAGCGAGGCAAGCTCGACTTCCATGCCAGCCGAAGCTGGAGTTGAACAAGCGCGAACAAGTTTGCCGTCCACTTCGACGATGCACGTGTCACAGGTTTCAATCGGATCCACTTCGGGCATATAACAGATTTGTGGGTGCAAAATCTTTTCTTGGTTGATTACTTGCAAAATGGTTTTTCCCTGTTCAAATTCGATGGGTGAACCGTTAATTTTGATGGACATGCCAAAACCTCCTTTGGGAATAAAAAACTTCACTCGATGATGCTGCGAAATGAATCGTATTTGTTTTCGGTGTCCTGTAAAAAGGGATAAAAAAATCCACTATGAAAAATACACCTTGACAAGTGCATCTGTTTCATAGTGGAATAGTGTCTTAACAGGACTTGTTAAAGGACCAATCCGACCGTTATTAAGAGAGAGTGAAAGCGTTACCGCAACAACGTACGGCAAGACCAACATATGCTATTATTATAAACAGTAAAAATGTGATATACAACAGAATTTGAAAATATTTAAGCCAAATCAAGAAAATACCGTTTTACGAATCGCTTTCTTGCTTGCCGCGATATCGCCGGTTCGGCTATAATCACAAATTATTCATTCCGAAAGAGGAGAAGATTCGAATGTCCAGACAGATCCATGAGTTTAATGACATCATCCGCAAGCTGCGGAAAAACCTTTTCGGTAAAGGGCCGGAGCGTATTCAGACTGTTTTTGTCAATGACATGGCCATTTCTACGTTGTACGGAAATTTGAGTCCGTCAGAACAATTTATTGCCAGAACGGCGGAAGGCAGAGAGATGGTCCATGCTGCCCGTACACGAATGATTCAAAGTGTTTATGCAACAGCCGCTCCGGAAGGAATGGAAGAACTGGTCGGAGCAAAATTTGTCCATCTGTTCTCAGACATCAAAGTTGAAGACGATATTGCCGTATCCGTTTTTCTTTTCGACCGGATGATTGATCAACACATCCAAGAGGGAGGGAAACCCAGTGCAACAAGATAAAATACGAAAAATCATACGGTATGAAAAAGGCGCATTTAGTGAAAAAGAAGATCGCGTTGTAATCGAGCAGCCGGCAACCATCAAAATCAATGGCAAGGAATTTATCACCATCGTCTGTTCGCCGGAGCAGATGGAAGAAATGGCTATCGGTTTTTTGGTCTCTGAACGCATCATTCCCAATTATAAAGACATCCAGGAAATCCGGGTGGATGAAAAAACCGGCACTGTCCACATTACCGCTGAAAAAGTATATCCGTTTTTTGAGCAGCTGCAAAACAAACGATTTATCAGTTCATGCTGCGGCATGAGCCGCCAAGGATTTGTTTTTGCGCACGACGCCATGATTGCAAAGAAAATGACAGAAGTACGTGTCACACTGACTCCGGAAAACTGTTTTCAGCTTATGGCTGATATGGGAAACTCTGCAGAAATGTTCAAGCAGACAGGCGGTGTCCACAACGCAGCTCTGTGTGACGCAAATGGCATTATCGTTTCGCGCATGGACATCGGCAGGCACAATGCGCTTGACAAAATTTACGGCTACTGCCTTGTCAACAATATCGACGTTCGCGACAAAGTCATCGTCTTCAGCGGACGGATTTCTTCAGAAATCCTGCTGAAGGTAGCGAAAATTGGCTGTGAGATCGTTCTGTCAAAATCCGCTCCGACAGAATTGGCATTGTCGCTTGCTGATGACCTTGGCATCACGGCCGTCGGCTTTATCCGCGGCAGCTCGTTTAATCTGTACACCCACCCAGAGCGGATTGTCGTGCAATGACGTACTTTGAAATAATACTTGGTGACAAAAAAAGATTAGGATGCTATGATTCTAATCGTCTTATTATTTAGTCAATTAGAGCGGTGAATTTTACTGATGCCAGCATGTTAATGCTGTTGCAACTGCCTTGAAAAAACCTTTTTTAGGGCCATCAACCTCTGTGCCAAAAAAAATTAATGATTTGGCTTTCTCGAAATCATTTTATATAAGTTCTACCAATTTCATCAGGAGGTTTAGGGAAATGAAAAAAAAGCCAAAAAACAGATGGTTGATCGCGTTATCTGCAGTAGGGATACATATTTCGATCGGTTCCGTATATGCATGGAGTAATTTTACGAATCCGTTGATCGACCAGTTCGGATGGACGACCAGCCAAGTGCAGTTGACATTCAGTATTGCAATCCTATTCTTGGGGTTATCAGCAGCCTTTTTCGGCAGTTTTGTTGAAAAGTACGGACCGAGAAAAGCCGGTCTTGTTGCAGCCTTTTTCTTTGGGGCCGGAATTATTGGTTCAGGATTTGCTGTAACCGCTTCCTCGTTGCCGCTGCTTTATGTGTTTTACGGAGCGCTCGGCGGAATCGGGCTGGGCATCGGCTATATTGCACCGGTTTCGACTTTGGTCAAATGGTTCCCTGACCGCCGCGGACTTGCTACCGGCTTGGCAATTATGGGCTTTGGATTTGCAGCTGCCATCAGCAGCCCGATCATGGAAGCGCTCATCACTTCGGTAGGGATAGAGCAGACCTTTTATATTTTAGGAGCTTCTTATTTCGTCATCATGCTGCTGTCTTCTCTGTACCTTGAAAAACCTCAAGAAGGCTGGTCACCAGCGGGCTTTGAAGAAAAAGTCAACAGTGGCAAAGCTGAACGAAAAACCGATCTTTCTCAACTGACAGCCAATGAAGCCATTAAAACAAAGCGTTTTTATTACCTATGGGTTATGCTGTTTATCAATGTGACTTGTGGAATCGCCATTTTGTCGGCTGCAAAACCGATGGCGATTGACAGCATCGGCATGACGACAGTCCAAGCAGCTGCATTAGTAGGTGTTCTTGGAATCTTTAACGGCCTTGGCCGTCTCGGATGGGCAACAATTTCTGATTATATTGGACGCCCTAATACGTATACCGCATTCTTTGTCATTCAGATTGCATTATTCGCCTTATTGCCGTTCACGACAAATGCAATTTTCTTCCAAATTATGCTGGCCATTATTTATACTTGCTATGGCGGTGGATTCGCGTCGATTCCGGCATATATCGCAGATATTTTTGGTACCAAGCAACTCGGTGCAATCCACGGCTATATTTTGACAGCTTGGGCAGCGGCAGGACTTGCAGGACCATTGTTTGCGGCATTTATGAAAGATCAAACAGGCAGCTATGAAAGCAGCCTCTTGTTCTTCGCAGGTCTGTTTGTGGTGGCGCTGGTCATTTCGGTGGTTATTCGTCTCGATATCCGGCGAATCCGTACTCAAAATGCGAAAGTTGCAGTGCCAGCCAACGCGGATGCAGTCAGCGATTAATTTAAACACACTCATTGCAACAACCTTGAAGTCAATATTTTTCAAGGTTGTTTTTCTTTTTCCAAATGTCTGTTTGACAGCACTCAAGGCATTGTATAAGTTTAGTACGGGAAGAACTCCAATCAAGAAGTGCAAATATATAATTCAAACCGAATGAAAATACATATAGAGAAATCCTAACCCATCAAATAACGTAAACCAACAAAAAGGAGATGGAAAAATGGTTGAAAAACGCACACCAATTGCTGTTTCAGCAGCAATTAAACAGGTATTGGAACATGCTTTTCCGCTTGGCTCGGAAAAAGTAGATCTGGAAGACAGCTATGGTCGCATCCTGGCTGAACCGATTGTCGCTTCAACTGATGTGCCGCCTTTTAATCGCTCGCCTTATGACGGCTATGCCATACGTTCAGCAGATTCTACAGGAGCTTCAGGCGAGAACCGGATTGCATTCAATGTAATCGATCATATTGGAGCGGGAGAAGTATCAGCGAAAATGCTAAATGCTCACGAAGCGATCCGCATTATGACCGGAGCACAACTTCCGGACGGTGCAGATGCCGTGGTGATGTTCGAACAAACTGTTGAAACGCCGGATGCCATAACTATTCGCAAGCCGTTTGAACCGTTGGAGAACGTTTCCTTGCAGGGAGAAGATGTACAAAAAGGTGAAGTGGTCATCGACAGCGGCAGCTTTATCAACCCGGGTACGATTGCACTTCTAGCGACTTTCGGTTATTCGCAAGTGCTTGTGGCAAAACAGCCGGTTGTCGGCATTCTTTCTACTGGCACTGAGTTGCTGGACGTTGGAGATGAGCTTGTGCCAGGGAAAATCCGCAACAGCAATGGGCCTATGATTGTTGCGCAATTGAAGCGGATGGGTTTCCGCTGCAAAATGTATGGCATGTCCATTGATCGGTTGGATGAGAGCTTTAATGTGGTCAAAAAAGCTGCAGAAGAAACCGATTGCCTGATTACGACTGGCGGAGTATCGGTTGGCGATTTTGATTTTCTGCCCGCAATCTATAAGCGGCTCGGCGCAGAAGTGCTGTTCAATAAAGTAGCGATGCGCCCGGGCAGTGTGACGACAGTTGCCGTCGCAAATGGCAAGTATTTATTCGGATTATCAGGCAATCCGTCCGCCTGCTTTACCGGGTTTGAATTGTTTGTCCGTCCCGCACTGCTCAAAATGATGGGAGCCGGCAAGCTGTTTTTGCCTCACACCAAGGCGGTATTGGGAGAGGACTTTACAAAAGCAAATCCGTTTACCCGATTTATCCGGGCTTCTTATGATGGGGAGACAGTGTCGCCGGCTGGCTTCAACAAGTCGAATGCTGTATCATCTATAGCACGAGGAAACGCCTTAATTGTTCTGCCGGGCGGCACCCGCGGTTTCCATTTAGGAGATGCTGTGGACGTACTGCTTCTCGGCGCAGAAGAAGGGTCCGGCAAATGGCAACTGTAAGAGTATTGCAGGTAGTCGGTTTTAAAAACAGCGGCAAAACGACTTTGATGTTGGACTTGTTAAAGCAGGCAACCCAAAGAGGCATGGCTGTTTCTACTGTTAAGCATCATGGCCATGGTGGTGCTTTGGAAATGCCGTCGAATGAAACCGACAGTATGCTTTTTTTTCAGGAAGGCGCATCCTGCTCTATTGTTTATGGCGATGGCGTGGTCCAAATTCATCAACGAAAAAAGCAAGCAACACTGGCTGAACTGGTTGCTTGTGCATCTGCAGAAAATCCTGAGCTGGTTCTGGTCGAGGGTTTTAAAGAAGCAAATTATGAAAAAATCGTTTTGCTGCGCTCAGCTGAAGACTGGCTGGAGCTTCAAAAACTGGAACATATTGCATTGGTGATTGCACCAGAACTGTTGAAACTGGACAATGTACCAGTAATTCTGCAGAATGACAGCAAGAAGCTCTTTTTTTGGTTTACTAATTGGATGGATGGTGACAGCAATGAAGGCATTTGAGATAGTGACAGAAGCGATCAATCCGCAAGCCTATGCTGATTTGGTGCTACGCCCTGAAGCAGGAGCAGTGACTATGTTTACCGGACATGTCCGTGAATGGACAAAAGGCGTCCGAACGCTTTATTTAGCCTACGAGGCATATGTACCGATGGCAGAGAAAAAACTGGCGCAAATCGGTGAAGAAATTGAGCAGCGATGGGAAGGGACGAAAGTGGCAATTGCCCACCGCGTCGGAGAGCTGCAAATTAGCGACATTGCTGTCGTTATCGCCGTCTCGTCGCCGCACCGAAAAACAGCTTATGAAGCAAACGAATATGCCATAGAACGAATCAAGGAAATTGTGCCGATCTGGAAAAAAGAAATATGGGAAGACGGCGAAGAATGGATCGGCGACCAAAAGAAAAAACCGGAAGGGGAATTGAAATGATCTCTTTGCATTATTTTGCGGGACTCAAAGAACAGACCGGTGTTTCGGAAGAGCAAGTGGATCTAGCCGGCCGGACCGTCGATGAATTATGGCAATGGGCAATGGATAAATATCCGGATTTTCAAACCGGTGCTGCCCGCGTTGCCGTTAATGAAGAATATGCATTGCCTACAGATGTGCTGGAAGCTGGGGATGTCGTGGCGTTTATTCCACCGGTCAGCGGGGGATGACAGAGCTTGTTGGCATTCTATTGGCAGGCGGCATGTCGCGGCGTTTCGGCTCACCAAAAGCTTTTGCGGAAATTGGAAAAGAATTGTTCTATGAACGTGCATACCGAGCTTTGGATCAGGTCTGCGATCATGTGGTCATTATCGCCAGACCGGAATTGCTGGCGCATTTTCCAACGGAATATGATGTCATTACGGATCTGGACTGGATCGCAGGGCAAGGTCCATTAGCCGGTATCCTGTCAGGAATGACGGCGAGACCTGCCAAGAAATATTTGGTGCTGCCCTGTGATATGCCGTTTGTCGGTAAGGATGAAACTGCAAAGCTGCTTGATCTTGCTGATCCTTTGTCCGATATTACGGCAGTGCATAATTCAGCTGAAAAGATACCGTTGTTTAGCGTTTGGAACTTCCGTATGAAAGAACCGCTGCAAAACGATCTGGCTGCTGGTCAATTACGTGTCATGAAACTAATGGAAAAAGTGACGACTGAGTGGATCGATTCATCCAGAATTCATGAAGATCCACTCGTTTTTCGAAATATAAATCAGCCTGATAAATAAAGAGGGGGTGGCGTAATGGCCATAAAACCAGTACAGGACCAATTTCAGCGTCCAATACGGGATTTGCGGATATCTGTCACCGACCGCTGCAATTTCCGTTGTTCATACTGCATGCCAAAAGAAGTGTTTGGAGACGATTATGCATTTTTGCCGAAGCAGGAATTATTGTCATTTGAAGAAATCCATCGCTTGACGAAAATTTTCGCTGCGATGGGCGTCAAAAAAATCCGCCTTACGGGTGGGGAGCCACTAATGCGCAGAGGATTGCCGGAATTGGTCAAGAAAATCCTTTCTGTTGAAGGGATAGAGGATATAGGCTTAACAACAAATGGCCTGCTCCTTGGCAATCAGGCACAGGCGCTTTTCGACGCTGGACTTCGCCGTCTGAACATTAGTCTGGACGCACTCGATCCCGAGCTTTTCGGCAAACTCAACGGCCGTGGTGTCGATCCGTCCCATATCCTGAAACAAATCGATTTTGCCCGTCAAGTAGGCTTTGAAATCAAAGTCAATATGGTCGTCCAAAAGGATGTCAACGAACAGGAAATTCTGCCGATGACCGCTTATTTTAAAGAACGCGGCATGACCTTGCGCTTTATCGAATTTATGGATGTTGGCAATGACAATGGTTGGAGCTTCAAAAAAGTGGTTACCAAAAAACAAATTCTTGAAAAGTTGCAGACAGTTTATAAGCTGGAGCCAGTGGATAAAGATTACTATGGTGAAGTGGCAAAGCGCTACCGTTTTGAAGAAGGGGATGCCCAAGTCGGATTTATCACATCCGTCTCGGAATCCTTCTGCTCATCATGCACACGCGCCCGTTTGTCTTCTGATGGGAAATTCTATACCTGCTTGTTCGCTACCGGACATTTCGATATCCGCGAACTAGTGCGGAGCGGCTTGAGCGATGAAGAATTGCTGGAAAAAATTTCAGCCGTATGGGAACGGCGGGACGACCGTTACTCAGACGAACGGACCGAATTCACCGCAAAAAATCGCAACAAGATTGGCATGTCGTATATTGGTGGCTAAAAGCTTTCTGATAAATCAAAAAGCGCTTCCTGAAAATTTTCAGGAAGCGCTTTTTTCGTTTGTCTTTTATACTGAAAAGCTCATCGATATGGTTTCATAGCATGAATCAGCAAGCAGTTTTTGTTTATCTTTCCTCAACTGGCACATAAGTCTGCATGCCCG
>NZ_WXYN01000026.1 GCF_016881065.1 Planococcus soli
GCTTGATTCGTAGTCAAGTACTCTATCCAATTGAGCTACGGGCGCATGAAAATGATTCAGTTGGTTTTGCCAAAATGGTGCCGAGGACCGGAATCGAACCGGTACGGTAGTCACCTACCGCAGGATTTTAAGTCCTGTGCGTCTGCCAGTTCCGCCACCCCGGCGTGGGGTCGGTATCTTGTGCAAAAAAAATATGGAGCGGAAGACGAGGTTCGAACTCGCGACCTCCACCTTGGCAAGGTGGCGTTCTACCACTGAACTACTTCCGCAAAAATGGTGCGGGTGAAGGGAGTCGAACCCCCACGCCCGAAGGCGCTAGATCCTAAGTCTAGTGCGTCTGCCAGTTCCGCCACACCCGCGTGGCAATTATGCAATTAAAAATGGTGAGCCATGAAGGATTCGAACCTTCGACCCTCTGATTAANCAGGGGGAGACCCCCAACTACCATCGGCGCAAAAGAGCTTAACTGCCGTGTTCGGGATGGGAACGGGTGTGGCCTCTTTGCCATCATCACTGGACTATTTGGTTTTGAAAGACAAGATTGATTATACCAATCTCACAGGTTTTTACAAGCTTTTTGTGACGAAAACTTTTCCTTGTTCTTTCAAAACTGGATACACGACATTGAACATAGTTGAAGCGTTTCATGATACAAATTTGGTTAAGTCCTCGATCGATTAGTATTCG
>NZ_WXYN01000029.1 GCF_016881065.1 Planococcus soli
TTAACTGCCATTCACTGCATTTTTTACTTGCCAAAAACAGTATATATACCATTATAATTATTTTTAGTTTATTAAATTAGAAACGTATAATTTTAACTTCTTTTAGTTGTACAACATCAATCTCCTTCTTGTATAAAATATGAATAAAATTTCGAAACTCACTTGATTTATTTAAAAACCACTTATAACTTAATTAACCCCTATTAAGAATGTCGAAAACATTCTTAATAGGGGTTAATTAGTTAATTTAGTATACAGAAAAACTTCTAATTTCTTCTCCTGTTATTTTGATAGCTTTTAATAATTCAGTAATTATAATGTATTGTACTACCTTGAACCCTCCTTCAAATAACTCTGGAAATCTGCCATTTGTATCTAGTTTTACGTATTCAAGAAACCTATTGTGATTAAGATCTGTTAAATCCCTATGCTCATAGTAGTTTCGATAAAGCCTATTTCTATTTATTGCATTATATAGTTCAGGAAAATCTTTTTTAAACTCTTCATGAAAGTAATTTCGCATGCCATTATTATGACCATGTGATTCTAAACATTCATATATAGCCATATTTAAGTTTTTAGCAAATGTAGCAAATTGATCTTTAGATGATGTTACCTTGGTGTTTAATATCTCAGATTCGCCATGGATGACTCCCTTAATTAACCAAGGAATTCCTGTATGATCTTCTATCTCACTATCTAACATCTTAATAACTGAGATTAATTCCAGTAAATCTTTTTTTAAAGCATGCTTATCTCGATATTTTAAACCACTATCAACCTCATTAGTTTCATCCTTATTTTCAATTTCTACTGATGAGAATTTGTAAGTATTGTTATAAGGGCAAACAGTGTTGTGTTTTAAATGTAATTGATAAGGCTCTAATCTATTTTCAAAACCGTAACTATTATCGAAAATTATTGACGCATGCTCTATATGCAAAGAGTGATTAATGCTAAGATTCGAATTTTTTTTGCTCATATCAACTAAATCTGCTGCTAAATTTTTAAAATTTTCATTAGGATATTTATCTCCTGTAAATTTGATCTCTACTTTTCCTATATGTGTAATAAAATCATTTAAAGTACTTATCCATTCTTTATTGATAGAATAAAAATCAAAAAATGGAATACTATAATTCAAAACTTTAACTTCTTTTTTCAAATGATTTAAGTCAAATATATCCTCAATGATATCTGTTTTTTCATATTTAGCGTTTATTGTGCTTTCGATGATTAGTTTTGAATAGTTTTCGAGTTCCTTTTTATCATAAAAAAGTATTCCACTTTCATCTGCAATATTTAACTTTTCTTCATAGTCTTTTCTTCTATTATTTCGATCATAAATTACTATTTTTTGCTTTCCCTCAATAGATTCAATCACACAAAAATGTACACGCTTATATTCAGAGGAAGAGTAGTTTTGAATTTTAACAATTTCTACCAACTCTCCTTTTGTATCTGTACCAGACTTCATTTGTGTTTCATCTAATATTTCTTTTATTTGGCTTGTTTGGATGGTACTAAGATTATTTTTATCTATTAAAGGTTTTAAAGTTTTTAGATTTATTTTTTTAGCGTTTCGGTTAGAAGTAGCAATTATTTTTTTTGTAACTTCTCCTGTAAATCCGTCAACTGAAATATTTAACGTATACTTTTCGAGAGCATCATATTTATTTTCATATATATATCTTCTTCCTTCATCCGTTACTCGCTTTCTTGATATATCATAGAATCCAAAAAAATCAAGATCATAATAAGCTTTCTTTATTAGATTTTCATCAATCGCAAGTAATCTACAAATATCTTGTAAGCTAATTTCTTGGTGGAGAAGTTTAAGAGTAAATTCTAGAAGTATAGGAATCCTTTTATTAATAGTTAAAAGACAAATAACTTCTTTGTGATGAATCGGAATGCCAAATTCTGAAATATTGATAATTTTATAATTAGGATAATCTTTTTTAATACTTTCATTTATAATTTTCAAAGTGTCGCCTCCTTTACGATACAATACTCAGGATGAGTATTAATAAAAGCCACTATCTTAGAGAAGTTTGGATCTATTTGGTTCCCCTTGTATATAAATTCTTTGTTACCTACGATGTACAACCTGCTTTTACCTCTCGATAAAGCAACATTTATTCTTCTATAATCCCTTAAAAATCCTAAATTTCCTTCGTCATTTGAACGGACCATTGAAAAGAAAACGATATCGCATTCTGAACCTTGAAACGCATCTATATTATCTATCTTGAGTGTTAAATTAGTCCATTTTTGTATTTCTGGTTCGATATAGTCTATTAAAAGCTTCTTTTGAGCATTGTAGCCGGAAATTACAGCTACTTCTTTATAAATATTTTTCTTTTTATAAATTTCATTAAGTAATTCTAATTCTTTTTTAATCACTTGAACCTCAGATAAATTCCTAAAAGAACCACTTTCACTTACATGTTGTTTGTTATCTTTTAACGTGGAAGTATCTAGCCATAATATATTTAAACTATCTTCCAGATTATGGACTCTCTTATTATCAGCTATTTTCGTTGATATGTTATACGTTGGATAAAAACAATGTCTAATCAATTCTGAAATATTTCTGTGCATTCTAAATTGAGACTGTAGTGTGATTTTAGATTCGTCTGAACTTTTTTCAAATACATCTTCGAATAAACTTTTTTCTAGTGCTTTCATATCTATTTTTGATTCAAAGGCACTGTCATTGGCTAACGAAATTATGGGTGGCAGCTGTCTATGATCTCCAACTAAAATGATTTTCTTACCGAGTATCATCGGCAGTAATAATTCCGGAGCAGTGGCTCGAGCGGCTTCGTCTATAATTACCCAATCGTAAGTCAAATTTCTTAAAGCATGTCTTGTAGAAATCCCTGCACAAGTTGATGCAACTATCGAAGCTTCTCTAGCAAAAATATCATCAAATTCGGTCAACATAAGTAACCTTTTTTTCCAAGCTTTTATCGTTTCAAGTAGAAGTATGTCTTTCTCGTTAAAAATATCTGGATCGATATCATCAATCTTAATTTTTTCATTATCATGCAGATAGTGTTTCATATATCGAGTTAATATTTTATCATTATCGGAACGTTCTTTAATAAATATTTCGGTATGCTGTAATGAAGATTCCATTATTCCTTTAGCCCAACTTTTTAATTGTTCGTTTGCTAATAGATTAGATGATGCCTTATCTATTTTCTCACTCGTACCAATTCTAACAACAGTTTTTTCTTCCTGAGAAACCAGTATATTTTTTAATAAATGGTCGACTGCTACATGGGATGGCGATGTTATTAACACCTTAGATTCATTGTTTTCAAGAAAAATCTGATTTACTATCTCTGTTATAACTGTCGATTTCCCAGTACCTGGAGGCCCTTGTATCAAAAATAAATCATTGGTTCTCATAGCTTTAGTAACAGCTATTTTGTTAGCAGCATCTAAATTTTCATTAGCAAAATTTAAGTCAACTACTTGAGAATTCATCGATAGAAGTTGAGGATTCACTAAAAAATTCATTAAACTTTTATTTTCTGTTAAATTGTTTCTTAATTTGTTTAAAACATTGTTGTATCTTCTTGTATTATCTATGCTATCTGAAACATCTAATAATGCTCTTCCTCTACTCGATATCTCGGCTATGTCTACTTCTGAAAAAAGTCCCACTTTAATATATTTGCTGTTTACTTCTTTAATTTCCCCAACAGTTTCATGTTTTTGAAAATTATTTTCCAGCCTAATTTTATCTCCATATTGAACATTATTAGCATTAAAATTATGGTCAAATGTTACAGTCAATATATTTGTTTCGTAATCAAAATCAATACTTTCATATACCCCTATGTTGATGCGATTATTATTATACTTTCTTAATTCTTCAATTGTTTTAGTCCAAGCATCGATTAGTCGATTTTTAGACTCCACTTCCTTTTTTGTTATTGTAAATGCTTCATATTTAGTATTTATATTTTTAATTAAATTACTTAATTCTTCCTTGTCTCCATATGCAGTTTTAAAGTTATTTGTTATTGAGAGGTTTAAATTAAACTCAATTCCTTTTGCTTTTTCAAAATCTAATTCGTGGAAATGCTTAATGGGGAAAATTTTTAGAAGTTTTAATATTCCCCTTTCTTTGTCTATCGTTATTTGATACTTAATGCCATCTCCAATCAAGTAATAATTTCCTGAAGTTTTATATATTGTGGCATCATTCAATGAGTGTTCAACATACATCTTAATACTATTGAAGCTAGCGTTTGAGACTTTACCGTATTCTGAAAATGGACGCATTTGATTCGGAGGAATAAATAAAACAGCGCTACCAGTACTTCTCGAAAGATCAATTTCTCTATTAATTACTTCTATAATTGAAATTACACTATTGAATCTATATGAAGGATCTATATTTAAACATTTAAGTAGTACGTTTGTAAGGTTTTCTTCTACGCCTAAGTTATTAATGCTATCGAATAGTTTTCTTCTATCTTCTGGTGGTTCTTCTTTTGTAAGCATCATGTATAATATAACTCCGAGAGAGTAAATATCACTTTTAACCGTTACTGAAGAACCTCCTGAAATCACTTCTGGAGCAGAAAATATAGCACTTGAAAATCCTTTTAGAGTCGCTCCTGAATTAGAATAAAAATTCATTATTTTACTAATACCAAAATCAATGATTTTCACCTTTTGATTGAAATCAATAAGTATATTAGTAGGTTTCAAATCCCGATGAATAATTTGTTTTTCATGTGCTGCCTCAATGCCATGTAAAATTTGCAAGAAAATATTTAGCATTTCTTCCTTTTTCATTTCGTTCTCTAGGATAAACTTATGTAACGTTACGGAATCAAACATTTCCATAACTATGTAAAGATTAGAATTTTCTTCAAAGGATTCGAAATACCTAATGACATTTTCGTGAGAAATCATTGAGAGCGCTTTGGAATCTCGATTAAACACTTCTTTAATTTCTTCCGAAGTTAATTGTTGTAACCCATTGTTAATATGCTTAATAGCTACTTTGTTTTCTGTACCAATCAGCTCGCCTTGGTATACCTTACTATTTGTCATTTCACTAATAGTACTCAATAAACTGTATTTATTTTTTAAAATCGTACTCAAAAATCTCACTCCATCCTAGTTAAATTGAATTGCTCTATAATTTACAGGGAATTATTGATATTATTTTACCATTATTTTTACAGTATATACTATTTATTATTTCGTTTTTCTTAAATTATTTGCTCCAAAATATATATTATGATTAATAAATTTTAAGTATGATGCTACCTTTATTAGTAGTTTCCAAAGTGAAGGTGAGATTAAATACTGTAGGATAGTTTTTTTCCTTACTGAAAACTAACCATTTTTGATATTCGTTAATTAGGCTATGGTATAACATATAGGATTGGAGATTTAACAAGGCAGTTTGAGATAATGAAATTGGACTAATCCATTCATTAAAACTATTCACAAAATTTGACATCCAACAATTAAATCGTTTTAAGCCGGATATCATCGGTGCATAATTAAAGAAGATATCCCATTCATTTGTTATATTTTCATATTGCCTTCTTAATTTTAAGTAAGAAGTACAATGAAAACATAGTAATGCTCTATCCCCTTTTCTAAAGTATGTTTTATGGCATTTTTTTTTGCATTGTCCTCTAATTTTTCTTAGAAAGCTCTTGTAAATAGGAGTAAGTAACTCTGAATCTACATGAACCGAGCTTTTTATTGTATTTTTAACAATATATTGGAATCTTAGATTGGTAAGATTTATATTTGAAAAATATCTATCTGTGTTTTTAACTGGCTTGTCAATTATTATATATTTTCTGGTCGGGAAAAGAATTTCATCATAAGTTGTTTCTACTGATGTGGTGATCCATGTATTCTTCATTCCTAAAAAACTAAAACGCTCGAAGATAAAATTACATTTACATTGATTTATGTCTGTCTCATATATCTTTGAACTTAAATCCGATTTTCGATTACATTTTGTACATTTTTCTAATAACTTATTTAAATTATGGAAAGGACAATATTCAAAATAATACAACTGTTGCAAATTACTATGATAGCCATTTGCTATACAGGTAGTGCAGTATCTAAAATGTTTTGATATTAAGTCGTTTATTATTAAGGGACTGATATTTGAAGTTCTCCATAGAGATAACTGTTTTAAAAAATATTTATTGAGATCAAAGTTTAGTTGTTCTGACAGTAAAGTAATGTTGAAACTCTGAGGTATAATTAATTGTAACTCATTATTTTCTTTATAATTAAGATTTGATGGTATATAAAACGTTCGTTTAATGTAGTCAGGTTCGAGGACATTAGCAATTCTATACTTACTTATGATGGAGTAGAGAGATTCATTATTTGATATCCATCTATTTGTCCAAGTTACCATCTATTCCTCCCCCACTTCTCAAATATATATATAAAACCGATAGCAATCACTCTGCTATCGGTTTTATATTGCTTCAATAATATGAAGTCTTATAAAGCTGTTTTCAATGAATCTACTCATTAGCCAGCAGATCTGAAACAGGTAAATAGATTTTTTTGAAATATTTTTCCTTTGAAATGTAATTTTAAAAAACCTACTATTTTATACAATTTAGAATATCAGCAGCAAGTATTTTCGAACCAGAAACTCCCTTTAAATATTTTAAATCTCCTATTGAAGTCCAATCGATATTATCAAGGTGCTGCATTAAATTTAGGATTTTTACTGCATCCGGTTGTTGTGATTTTTTTAGAAAGTTATCATTTAAAATGGAATTCCCTGCAATAGCAAGGGCATTTAAACAAGTGATATGTGTCATTCGATAAAATTTATTGTCTTCCCATTCATCTGGAAATAATTCTTTAATTATATTGAAGTAAAATAGAATTACATTTAGTTTTTTTTCTTTAGATAATGAAGCAAGTTCGGATTTTTTAGTAATCAAATGAACTATGTTATACAAATTTTGTAACGTTATAGTGCGCTCTTTACTTCTTGCACCTGTCAAAGTGCCTTTAGAGAAAAAAGGACTTTCAGGATTTAAAATTAGATTAGTTGCTACCCAACTTAAATCGTCGTTTTCACGGTTTAAATATCTACTTAGAGACGTGCCTATTCCTTTTGCCTTGGTATTTATTGTATCAAAAAGACGAATTTCTTCATCCTCGTCTAAATAATGAAATGCTAGAAAAGGTATATTTAGTGTGGCGCCTGTATCTTTTATATATTCTTTAATACCACCTAGTCTATGTTGACCATCCATTAGAGTAGCTTTTCGTTTGCAAATAAGACGGCCATATGATGGACGGAAAGAATCATAAGCTTGAAAATCCCAATTTCCACCTGCATTCAATAGAATTGGGGTATATAAAGAACCTTCACCTTGAGATAAGTAATTAGCAAAATCATTACATCTTTTTTTACTAATCGGTCTTTGATAACCCCTACCAGAAGGATCATTATATAATTTAGAATACGAAAAATTTGTTGCAATATGAGATGAAACTGCACCTTGATAGGCGACCCTCCCTCTCATTTTAGTTTGAATAACATTTTCTATCGCAATATTTGAACTTAATGAATTTATCAATTTAACTAACTCCTTTATCTATTATCACTTAAATATTAATACTTATAAGTTCTAAAAGCAAATAATTGATACTTATATTTATCTTTAATGTCCTATTACCCTCACCTACTCTTAGAAAGAGGTGAAAAAATGGATGTTTTAGTAAAGTTAGTTGGAGCTAATATAAAAGCTATTAGAATGGAAAAAGGATGGAGTAGAGAGCAGCTAGCAGAAAGGTGTGGAGTACAAGTTACATATTTAGCAGGAGTGGAAAGAGGAGAACGTAACATTACACTTCAAACACTTGAAAACTTAGCAGAAGGTCTTGAAGAGCCTCCAGTTGCTATTTTAGAGTTTAAAAATTTAAAAGTTGATAAAGAACACGTGGACCGGAAAGAATTATTGACACTGTTAGTTAGCAAGTTAAATAAAAGATCTTTAAAGGAAACTCAACTAGCATACAAAATTTTAGATAATATATTTGATTTTATTGATAAATAAAATCAAATATATTGAAGCAACATTACTTTTCATATGTTTATTTATGTATAAAGAACTTTATATAAAAATATAGCTAATTTTAAAAATATCTCAATAAAAAAAGCCACCTCTAGTTTGTCGCTAGTGTTTCATACGACAAACTAGAGGTGGTTTTTTACGAATTGGAATAATATAATTGCTAATTTGAGCTTTGATCAATTTTCTCCACTAGTTTCTAACTGTTCATGCTCAATGAAAAAATTGACAAAATCTCGACCAAATTTTGATACTTCGAAATTTTCCTTTGACTTTAACTGAGGATCCTTTAAACGTGGTAAAGAATTAATTTTTTTGCCAGAAGTTAGTTTCTCTATAGAAGTATTTAGGTCTTTTACTGATTTAACAATAGTCTCGAGATCACCTAAGATGTTTAAATCAAGCTTAGTTGTAAATAGACCTAGTCTAAGTAAATTCCTTCGGACAGCTTCATACTGCTCATAAGTAATGCCATGCCTTTCCATTATGTCAGTATATGAGTCTCTTGAAGAACGGTCGAAATAATACTTAACATCATACATTAATTTTAACACACCAATATCCACGATTCGCATACTTTTTAACACATCATAATATGTCAATATAAAGTCGTCTGATAACTGTTCATGTTCACTAATATGAACTAAACCATTCACCATATATTTAATTTTTTCCTCCTGTTGTTCATCAGAAGCTGTGTCTAATACAAGTCTGAATTGCTCATCAAAATGACTTTTTTGTTCTTGTGTTTTCAATTCTAAATTCCTTTTTATTTCTTCCATTCTTATAGACAATTCACTAATAAGTCTATTCATATTTTTTTCGTGCTGTGTACGTTTAAAGCTTTGGTATGCACCTGAGGCGCCTGGTATTAAAGAAGCAGCTGTATCTACCATTATATCGCCAACAGCACTTGCTACAGATTGTTTTATTACTTCTGCACCTGCCTCGCTTCCAACATTCAGAAAAGTATCTATTAACATTTCTTGACCCGTTTCCTTCATATCTTTTTTTCTGCTTTCGCTCAAATTTTTCCTCTCCTCATACTCTTATTTTTAGTTTAATAATGTGTTTAATTATACCATTCACTAAATTCAACTATACAAAAAAAGATGGGATAAAGTACATCCACAGCATGTCTATGCCTTACAACCTGTGGAGTTTACACCAGTCAAATAACAAAGGAAATGGCAGCAAATCAGTAAAACGATTTCTACTCCTCCTGTTTTAAAGCGTACTGCTTGAATCAATATTCTAGAGATTATTGCCGGTATGGAGATACTGGCAGATATATTTGATATTCGAATTTTATTTATTTTATCTGGAATTCCAATTGATTTTGTTGTCATCCTTAAGACCTAAACACAAATAAACAATATATGGTAAGATTAATCTAATTCTACCTTTTTAAGGAGTGGTACAACATGACAATCGAGAGAATAATTGAAAAAATAAGAAATAATGATGTAGTTTTATTGATTGGTTCTGGTTTTTCACTGTACGCTGGAATGCCAAGCATTGAAGATATAAAAAAAGAAATTCTTAGTAAATGCAATGAAGTAGAGCGAATAGAATTGGAAGAAACTCATAGCTTCCCCCAGTTTTTTGAAGCTTTTGTTGGAATGAGAAATGGCTCAAAAAACGAATTGTTTGCCACTCTGCAAAATCTGATTGACATAAACCCCGACTCCCTTAAATATCATAAATTAATCTCTGAAATCCCTCAAATAGAAACAATTATTACTACAAACTACGATAGATTATTCGAAATGGCCTATGGAAATAGAAACATAGTGCCTATTGCTCAAAGTATAAATTTCCCTTACTCTCAGGGTGACAAAGTTAAGCTTTATAAAATTCATGGTGATATTCATCAGTTAGATTCAATCCTAATAACCCAAACTGATTTCAATAACTTCTTTCATGAGATGAATAATTCACTTTGGAACAAAGTAAAGACATTAGTGGCTGAAAAAACAATTTTATTTATTGGGTTTAGTTATGGCGATCAAAACATTGAATTCTTAGTAGATGCTGTCAGTCGCGAGCTTGGTTCTCATATGAAAGAGTCCTTTCTTCTAGCTCCTAATATGCCTAATTATAAAGTGAAATCCTTAGCTAATAAAAAAATTAAATTTATAAAGACGACTGGTGAAGAATTTGTAGAGCAGCTGCATAGTGAAGTAAAAAAAAAGTAGTTGTTGATATAATAAAAGGCTCTATCAATGCACAAAAGGGTTCTGTTCTATTAAAAGACTGGGGAGTCGATTTAGGTTTTTCGCTAATTGACGGCAAACTAAGTATGGAAAATTTAAAAGCAGTTGATGATGAATCAATTAAACTCTCTCTCTCATTAAAAGATTTTAGTTTATACGAAAAAATGAAGAACAACCCTTACGAAATTATTGAAATTGATAGTTCACTAATTCTTTCATTTAACTCATCATATAAAGATATTGAATTGCCTTTTGTTGAGAATATAAGTGACATTAAAATAAGCTTAATTCCTGTTCCTGAAATAGAGTTTAAAACAGATATCTTTATACCGTCCACTGATATATTAATTGATAATGTTATTTGCAAAAGTTATGGATCACAAAATGTAGAACTTCTGCGATTTGATCATGCACTTTTTAAATTTGAAATTAATCTTAAAGATTTAAAAATTCACTACAAAGTTGAAGAAAATTTTACATCAGCAAGACGGGCTAGACTGTTCTTCGGTTTTCTTGATGCTTTAGTTAATACTGATTCAGGAATAACTCTTACCCCCTACCCTTCCAATAACAGCAATGTTCCTACCGAAGATATTACTATTCAGTTCAGTATAAGTAAGAAAGAGAATTCACCACAACAAAAAGAAATTCACTTTATTTATGATCTTTTAAATAAAATCATACTTATAGAAGATCACTATAAAGTCAAATTTGAACAGTTTCATTTCAATATTAATGAAGAAGAAAGTTTTCATGTAGAATTGCTGATTGCCAATATTAGAAGTGAGCCTTTTATTACCGACAAATTTCCATGTTATGTACCTTTTACCGAATTCAAAAGAATTAAAGAAGAGGTTTTAAATAAAGATGTACTAGTGCAGTTTGAGGTTACAGAAGAAATTACTGTGGAGCTTTACGGAAAAAACATTTCAATAAAAAATCGAATTATACAGGTTGCTGCGAACAGCATCTATATGATTAATGAAAAAGAAGTACGACGACAGTTGAAGAATCATAAGGAAACTCTATTAGTTATTCTTGGTAGCAGAACTGGCAACTTCACTTATCAATTTAAACCTGCAATATCTAAGGTATTAGCTGATTTGTAAATAACAATTAGTCTATTGCAATCAAAGAATTTTTTATCGATCTTCTTACATTAAATAAAACCCGCATTTCTCTTTTTGAGAAATGCGGGTTTTCACTTATTATTTTTTAATATTTACTACAAGCACTTTGCCTAATTTCCCAACAATTCCGGAATAAACACCATCTTTCGGTGTTTTTTTCCCCTCTTTGATTTCAAACCCAGCTTTTCGTAACTGTTGTAGCGCCAGTTCACGTTCTTGCTGCCATTTTTGCGAGCGTTTAGGTGTTACTGGTCTATGATTTTTTACATCTGTAGTATGCATAAGGACCACCTTACCCTTCTCTGTATTATGTATTATACCCGTTTTCAAGTTCTGATAAAAGTAAAGTAAACTCTTCTTTGACGGTTTGTAATGCATCATCATAATTTTCTTCTAAAATACTAGAATCTAATGCAATTGAAAAAAGATGCGGCTCTCCACCAATAATTGCAAGTGACGCAAGATATTGGCGATTTGCTTTATCGTTACTCCCTTCGTGAGTAAAAGAATAAAAAACTTCTCTAAGAATTCCAGCTCGAATTAGCCCTGTTCTACGAGAATTCCGCAAATTCTCTAATCTTGCTTTCTGACCTTCATTAAATGGTGCTGTGAGGTCAATTTCCATTTCATCCTCAAATGCCTCTAATGCGAGATCCATTAGCATGTAGAGTCCTGTTTCTTCATCTGTTAGGGTAGTTTTTTCTTGCAGCCTATCATTTGATCTTATGATAAAAGGAACCAATTCAGTAAAGGATTCCTCTTCGAATTTTTTTAGCGCGTTTCTAAAATTTCTGAGGTCCTTTCTATTCACAAGAAAAACCATCTGATGAATCGCATTTATATTTACCCCATCAAATACAGATCCTGCAAGAAACTTCAGAGTAAAAATAGTTTTCTGTCTACGATTTTTTTCTTCGAATCTATAAGATTGGACAGCATGTACATACTGATTTCGAGTTATGAATTTACGAAATATCAGTTCTAAGTTATCTTGAAATCGATAGTTATTTAGCTGTCTATTTGCACTAACTAAAATCTGCATTTCAGATCCTAACTTCTCTTCTAAATCTAGAATATTTTCTTCTAACTGAGTCTTCTTATGATTGTGGATAGTAGTACCAACTAAAATTACTAATACTACTATAATAATTGTAAAACTAAGAGGGAATTCCGTTGAATCAACAACAGGTTCAATATATACCTTAAAAAAATCTTCTGCTAGATCCGAAAATCCATACCAAAGAGTTGAGAAAAAGGTAAATCCAATTAATATAATTACCATAAATATCTTTTTCCAGACACTATTACTCAAATTTTTTCCCTCTTTCTATAGAGTTCCAATTGCATATAAATTTCCTGGCTCCTTAATAAACATTTTATCCATTCAATTAGCTTATTTCAAAATAAATTTTCAGTTTTTCTCATTTTTATAAACATATTATAGCTTACATTAAAGCTCCCCATTAAAATTGCGGACCTTTATTTTTTTAGTACTTATTTAATTTTATCAAGCTCACTTAAATAAAATATTTTTTTATTATCATTAACGATTATACTTGGTGATAAAAAATATTTCTGATGTTTTGAATAGTTGTTAGATATTTCTAAAAAACGTGAGTAAAGATAATGAAAAAGCATTTTACTGAAGGTATTTATTAGCGTACTGAATGATTTTGTTTCCATCATTTGTAAATCGAAATTATCTTGAAACTTTTCTATATGACTAAGATAGGGAAAGATTTGCTTTCCATGAACGTAGATTGGTGAGCGATGATTATAAGTAATATTTTTTTCATATTTGATATTATATATCCATTCACCATAACACTCATTTTTCCACTCAATAAAGGGATGTTTGAATTTCGTCTGTTTAATAAATCCGTTATTGCCATAACATTTTTTTATCTGCATATTTGTAGTTTTATTTAAGTGTTTTAATATATATCTTTCAACTGATTTGAATATAGCCTTTGATTGGGTAAACAAAACTTGATTTAAAACATCTGTAATTGAGGCAGCATTAATAGGACGTTTATTCATTAAAGCTTTAAGGTTATACCCCATGTATCTTGCATTAGTAAGAGGATAGGTAAGTTGGAAAGTCTGATATTTGTCAACGCTGTAAGCTAATTTTTGTACTTTATAAATATTGTTCAAAAGATATGGTAATTTATTATAAATAACATTAATATCATCAACTTTATATCTATTGGAAAATAAAAAATAAATTTTTTCATCAGTAATTCTCTTTAAATTCAATAAGTCTTTTAGAGGATATTTAAACTCAAGCTCAACAAACCAGTACTGCATGTTTTGAATAAATTTTTCGGAATTCAAAATGGAAGTATTGCAACTTTGGCAAGTAAAAGCATTTTCTTTGTAGCCAATACCATACCCTCTAAAAACATTTGAGCATTCGGGACATTTTCGAGTTAACATTTCCTTAGGATGATAAGGACAATATAATACAATCATCAACTGATGTAGAATACTGTGAAAGCCGTTTGCCAAACATTCTTTACAAAAAAACAACTCTTTATGCATTAAATTAGCCGGTAATAAATTGTAGTTAAAAATTTTAAATTGAATTAGGTATTTTTCAGTATGATTTGACCACTCAAAACCAAACTCCTTATGCAGCTTTACGTAGGATAAGTACTGCATCCTTGAATAAGAAGAGCGACCAGTATAATTTGAAATAGTATTGTTTGTAAATAAATTAAAGAAGGTTTTTCCATTAATACTATTTGCGAACTTATATTTTTCTACTATTCCCCATAGTGATTCTCCAGATTGAATCCATTTCTTATTCCAGGTACTCGTAGTGATCCCTTCTCCCTTAATAAATTGAAATGAAATATCAGAAGTTATTATTAAAATAAAATTCATCAACTTTTTTATCTTTATACAAGTTAGTATTTGCAATAATATATCCAGAATTCTCAATAGCATCTAGCCAGTGTTGTACATTTAACTCGGATAAATTCTCTCCAAATATTCCATAGTTCTTTAAGGTATACTCAATAGCCCTAATAACATATAAGGCTGGGATTTCTCTAAACTCTAAAATATTGTGATCATCTTGGATAGTAGCGAATGCTTTAAGAAAGTCGTCAATACTGTTCATTAGTCTAAATCCTTCATCATATTGTTGACTGAAATAGTGTTTAGTGAAAGTTATATTACTTTCTGGTGGAAATTCTGTGTAGTTATCATATTCGTTCAATACAGCTTCAAAGTCTTCTTTCTTAATGAAACCCGTATATCTATAGTCATCTGCCATAAATCTTCCTACAATTTGCAGCTTTTTGTAACGTTTAAAGCTATTCAATGTTTCTATAATTTCTTCTTGCGCAACTAAAATTGTGATAAGACTAATTCCAAAACTATCCAATTCATTAAAAATGTCCATTAACCACTCAAAATCATTGTTTTTTAAACGTTGGGCATCATCTATAAAAAATATTATCTTATTTTGGTTTGATTCTTCTACCACATTAATTAAAAAGTTACTTAATCTTTTTCGTTTTTCTGAAGGCCTACCTTCGAATGGTATACCGTGATTTACTTCACTCAGCATGTTTTCAAAAAATGTATTTTCTTTTGAGCTTAAATGATTTGTCCACTTTATATGAAAATTTGGTATTCTAAAGCCGAAGTCAGTTTCCATAGTATGCCTAATATAATTTATAAGACTTGTCTTTCCTACTCGAGGTTTCCCGTATACAATGGCTCCAGGTAGTCTCAAGTTAATCCAGTTATAAATAATCGCTTTTGAATTATTTATCTGATTAGTACTTATAATATAGCTACCTGTCTCAATTGGATGTTTACTGATGTTCTGATAGTTATAGCGCATACCTTCCTCCCCTTCTTAGAAAGTGATGGATTTGCCTTTTGTCTTACCGAATTTTTCAATTGTCTTTTTATGTCTTTCATCAATTTCTGCATTCAAGTTTTTTTCAATCATACTATTGCTTACTTCTATTTGTTTGATATTTTTCACTTCATCCTTAACTTTTCTTCCAGACAAAACCCTTGAATTCTTCTTTATAATTTTTTGTTGAATCCCTTCATTTTTACTATATAATTTTTGTATTTCTTTTTTTTCATCTTCTAACATAACATCAGCGTTATGTTCTTTTTTATATCTTTTTATTTCTTGCAATTTTATTCGTGCTTTTTTGTCAGAGATAGATTTAGTAGCTAAAAAATTTTGATAAGCCTCAATTGGATCTTCATATTTCAAATAATCAAACTCTGTACTATTTTTGTGTTTCATAATTTGATGGCGCATTTCTAAACTGTGCGGTACTTTACCCCATATTCCTTTCGCGGTCAAAGTATCATATAACGACCCATCACTTAGAAATGCCTTAATGTGCTGAATGTTATCATCATCTATCAAAAGAGTTAACTGTTTGCCTATCACAGAAGTATCGTTATTTAACTTAGGACTAGAATATCTTTGGTACATGTAGTTGATGTACCCATTGCGTCCCTCATTAATATTTCCCCTCACCATAACCTTTAGGCTATTTGAAAATAAATCAGATGTCTCTTTTTGATTTTCAGATAGTCTTCTAATATACATACCGCGATTAATTCTGTTTTGAATAACCTCTAAAGGAGAAAATCCATTATGTGCTGAATGTTTGGTACTATTATAATTTGCAATAACAACATCCATAATTTCTTCCATGTGATCAATGGTAATTTCATAAATAATTGATTTTTCTTCTGCATTTTCTCTTATACTGTCCATTGGATTGCTACCAGTAGTAGAAGGTATTCTGTGGAAACTACTAAATTCTAATGTTCTAAAAAATCGTTCTATAATAGCTCTTCTGACTGGATTGGCAACGGGACCAAAATTTATAGCGCAGTTAAGTTTCATAAGATTATCAAGAACTTTTTTTGACTTATGAGCTTTGGCATTATCCATAGAAATTTCATCCCATATTGCATATCTAGTATCGGTTATAATATATGATGGAAAACCAGATCCGTGGTTGTATTGTAAGCCTGGAATAGTTAAATTTTTAGGGGTCCATGGAATAAGTGATTTTTTTAAGCACTGTAAAAACTCCTTTGAAGAGTAATTATTATTTGAATAACTTATGTGGTAACCGATAATCCCCCTAGAGGCTACATCAATTACACAAAGAAGCCAGACTCTACTCATGTTATTTATTATCTTATCTCCACTTGGTGTATAAGTTACGATCGAGAATATGGCATCAATTACATGGGCATCGAACTCCACTCTTTCAAAAGGTCTAACTACATGAGTATAGGCATTAGTAGTATTATTTACATTTCTATTAATCATGAGCGCCTCTTTACTAGTTAAATTTGCCTTTTGACTACCGTTTGCCAATGAGTTTAAAAATCTTGTGATCGATTTATAAGCGAAGGTTGAAGAAGTAAATGGATAGTGGTCTTTACTAATGCCCAAATCAGAACACTTATTAACAAACTTTTTGTGTATATTTTTGTAACTTTGTTTTTTCTCTCTTACAACTTTTTTATTTTTATTAAAATATTCTTCAACCAGCAGTTTCTCTAAATCAGGATAGTCTGTTAATAATTTTGAAAAATTACCAGTATAACTTTTGTTATATGAATTAACTTCATAGGATTTTATCCTGAAATACGGTAATAAAGCCTTATAACCATATATTCCCCCATCTTCATTTAGTGTTAGGCATCGATTAACAAAATAATATAAGGTTTCGCTATTTAATCTAGTTTGTTCCAAAATACTTTTTACGCTCATTTCAGTTTTCAAGAATAAGTTAATAGCTTTCTTTTTTCTCATAAAATCCTCTTGTTGTTCTTTTGAAAGATCGAGTGTATATACTTCTTCCCAGCTTTCCGGATCTATAAAAAAACCACTTAATCCAGTTCTTTCAAGATACTTTCTAACCATCTATCCACACCTCCGTATTAAATCCCAAGTTAATTTCATAAATATTAGAACAGATCACATTATCTTTAATTAGCCGGAAAATTATAATAGTAACAAGTTCCATCTCGAGATCTAGTTCCTGAGCGATAGATAAAATCCTTCTTCTTTCAGTTGAAATTTTCGATTGAATTTTTTCAATTGCTTTCAGGTTTTTCGACGTATCTATTTTTGATAATATCTTTAAATTCGATAAATAAATCGGATTTTTTCTGATTTCCTCTTCAGTTAATAACTGATGTTTCAAGTTATTTTTTTTACACCATTCTTTTTGAACTTTAAGTTGTTTTCGCACGCGATCAGTTTCTAGATCTTGTTTATATTTTATTTCTACAATTTCTTCAGAACCATTGGTATAGCATAAGTACATATCAGGAATCGAAGTAATTCTTTTGTTATTATCGTTAACTGTTTCAATTAAAAGAGGTTGTTCACAATAGTGTTTAATTAGAGGGTTATTTTCAATTATTAACCAATGGTCATACTCAAGACTACTGTATAAAAATACACTTCTATTTATTTTATAACTCCATACAATCCATCTATTACTCCCGTATTTGCTGTTAAAGTTCGTAGTATAAGGTTTTGTAAACATTATTGTAACCCCCGATTTTTATTATTTAATTATATATTTAAAATTTGAAATATTCAGTATTTAATGTCTATGATTATACACAGCAGAAATAATTCTGTCTATAAGGGACAGAAATTGCTGATTATACTAAACTAAAACCTTGAATTATAGGTGGTTTTTAAAAATCAAAATTCATACTTTCTTGTCCTTGTACATAAATCTACCCCTTCTATTTCAAACAGTTTAAAGTTCTTACTGCTGAGATCTTCACTAGTTTACTTCATGATTTTTTACCTACTTGTTCATACCTTTAATCTCGTTGCTACATCTGCCCACAAAAAAACACCCAGCCCCATGCTGAGTGTCAATATTTCTTATAAACCTGAACCTTGGTATACAGGTTTGCTTACTGTTTGTTCTTTTTGATCCAACCGGTAGCTGATGAATGCCAGTCCTGATGCGATTAGCGCACACAGTCCGCCGACCCACGACAAGTGAATCAAGCTGGCGTTGGCTACTACATATCCTCCAAGTGTCGCTCCAAGCGCGATGCCGATGTTAACGGCTACTGGCGTCAATGATGATGCAAAGTCTTTTGCGGCTGGAAAATACACAGCTGCCAAATTCATCAAATACAGCTGAATCGTGGCGTTCATCACGTAGATCATCACCGCCATCAACATGATGCTGATGAGTCCGGCAATGGTCGATTGCATGGTAAAGAACAGTGATCCCAGGATCAGAGCCTGCGCAATAAACACAAATCGCAGCTTGCTGATGCCGTTATGGCTGGCAATCTTCCCTGCCAATACATTACTGAGAATGGAAAATGCACCATAAGCCAAAAGAATGATACTGATGTAGCTTGTTGGGATACCGAGCCCTTCTTCTAAAATCGGCGTAATATACGTATAAACCGTATAAGTACCTGCAATAGCGAATGTTGGAATAAAGAATGCCAGCACCATTCTTGGATTCGTCAATAATTTCAATTGCTCTTTGGCAGATGCTTTCTCAACCGGCAAATGTTTTGGAATAACAAAGATGCTGATTGCCAGACTGACGACACCCAACAGTGCGGTAAACCAAAACGTCAGTTGCCAGTTGCCGAGCTGCCCAATAAATGTCCCTAAAGGCACGCCGAGAACATTGGCGATGGTAAATCCGGCAAAAACCAGGGCTATAACAGAGGCTTTCTTAGCTTCAGGCATCGTGTCGCTCGCAATGCTCATCGATATCGCAATCAGCACACCGCTGACTACAGCCGTAACAACTCGTGAGACGATCAACAGTTCATATGATCCTGACAATGCACTGATGACATTGCCGACGATAAAAATGGAAATGAATAAAAGCATTAACGGGTATTTAGGAAATCGGCTGACATAGGCGGTCAATAACGGTGTGCCGATTGCGTAGGCTATCGCAAATCCTGAAATCAATGTTCCGGCGGTAGCCAATGTGATATTCAAATCACTTGAAACCTCCGTCAACAGTCCCACAATGACGAATTCACTTGTCCCCATGACAAAGGTCAATAAGGTTAATGTAAATGCCAATACTTTTTGCTTGGTGTTTAATAAATCTTCTTTTGCACGTGCTGCCATAAAACGGTCACTCCAACTTCGTAGTTTATTTGTGGTTCGTGTTCCCTGCCCTTTTCAAAAAGGCTGCAAACTATAAATATAGATATATCTAGAATAATCGATATGAAAAGTACACAGAGATTTGCTTTCCAAAAGGAATCAAATCTCCTGTTTCACGAATTCTGCAATTTTAGCCAAGGTCTCTTCGTTCCGTCTGTAATACGTCCACTGCCCGTAACGTACGGCTTCCAGCAATCCTGCCTTTTGCATGATGGACAAGTAATGGGAAACCGTCGATTGGGACAAATTTACCTTGTCCTGAATATCTCCGACACAGACGCCACCTTCGATGCTTACCTCCTTCGGCAAATGCGCTTGCTGTTTCGGAAAGTTCTTTTCGGGCTCTCTTAACCATTTCAGTATATCCAGACGGGTCTTATTCGACAAAGCTTTAAATACATCCAACTCATTTAAATTATCCATACCCGGATTATATATCGAGATTGTTCGATATGTCAATAAACTAAGCTTCAAATCTAAATCCACTTTCCTTACCCACTGGTAGAAAAAGTTAATATAGAAGATACCGATGCAATTGGCTTTAAAAGTATGATAAGGTAAAAATATGAAAGCGTATGAGAAAGAATGTGAACGATTGTTCTAGGGAAATTCAATCTAGGCTTGGCATTGCTGGTTCTGTTGGCAGCATTGCTCGGACTCTTCAGTGATCCCCTTGCCCTTTCTCCACCCCTGATGTTTGCATTAATTGCGATAGCTTTCTTATCTTTTGGTGTAGAAAAAATCCGATATGGCATGAAAAAAATCGGTTATCTATATCAGCTGCTGCCTCCCTTTTAGCAGCGGTCACTGTATAGTCTCTTTGCATAAGTCACCATGAAAGGTTGGGAACGCTTTGCTGATTTATTTTTTACTGGCTTTTGCAGTTGTCTTTTTAGCCATACTTCTGATTAGCATAATCGTTAATAAACTGTTAGGCACAGATGGTGAGTTTCAATGGCTGGCATCACTTGTCATTAGTTTTGTACTCACCCTCATTTTTTTAGCATTCTTGTAATTTAAGTGTGGTAATCGTAAATGAATCTTAATGCAAACAGCCAATAGAAAAAGCTGCACCCTAATTTAGGATGCAGCTTTTTCATGTAGTGCTTCGTTTCATATCGCGTATCGCCTGAATGGACAACCTGACCAGCAGAATGACACACAGGAACAGTCCCGTATACGCGGCGGTGTTTAAATAGACAGCATACTCCGTGTTGATAAACTGTGCTATGGCCAATAAGGCCGCTGAAACCAGCCCGAACGTAATGCCTGACATCAAAAGCACAAACCGGGAAAAAAGCTGCAGGACGAAATTGGCATTATGCTTATCGGAAAAGACGTCGTGATGCAGGATGATTTTTCCGCCTTCGATGCGTTGGATCAGCTGATCAGCACGTTTGGGCAATTTCATCATTTCCGGAATCAGCAATGCCAGTTCTTCTTCAAGGCGTTGTTTCGTTTCACGAGGTTCAGTAAACGGCTTTTTCAATACTGCGGTTTTGTATTTTTTTGCAAACACTTTGGCTTCTGTAAACATATCGAATTTCGGATCAATGGTGTGAAGCGTGCTGTCTAAACTGATCAAAGACCGGAGTGCCATTCCCACTGAGGGATAAAATGCCAAACCGAATTCGCGTACAATATCAAACATGGCATGAATAAGTTCTTCGGTCTGAATTTTATCGACGTAAGCGATTTTCAGCAGCAGTTGGCCAACAGCCTGTTCCAGTTTTTGGCGGTCGATCTGGCTATTGTCTTCCACTAACACGTTGATGGCATCACAAATGACTTCTGCATCATTTTGCTGGACCCCAATGATGAATAAATTCAGCCCGTCCTGCTGAGGAGCGGCCAGCCGTCCGACAGCACCAAAATCCAATAGAATGGGCTTGCCATCCTGTTGATCGATGAAAATATTGCCGGGATGCGGATCTGCGTGAAAAATGCCGGAAAACAGCATTTGTTCGAAAAAGGAAAACAACACGGTGCGGCCGAACTCTTTTTGGTCCACATCAAACTGATCAAATACGGCTTCCCCTCTGGAAATGCTTTTTCCATTGAAATACTGCATGACAATCAAGTTGTCGTTGCTGAACTCCCGGTAAACGTGAGGAATTTTAACCGGGTAATCGCTTTTCTTCAGTGCATTGGCGACTTGGATGGTGTTGCGGGTTTCAATTTCAAAATTGATTTCTTCCCGAAGACCGTTTGCAAAACCAACAGCCAGTTCCCGGAAGCCGATATTCTCGGCCCATTTTGATTTGCTGGCCACCCAATCAGCAAATTCAACCAGAATGTCCAAATCGTTGCGCATGATGCCTTTTACTTCAGGGCGCAGCAATTTGATAACTACGTTTTCCTGCGTCTGCCTTAAGACAGCCCGGTGCACCTGACCAATCGAGCCGGCAGCCAGTGGCTCCATGTCAAACTCCGAAAAAACGTCTTCGATACTTGCCGATAGAGAGTTCTTTAAAATCATTTTTACTTGCTCACTGGTCAGCGGTTTGACATCCTGCTGCAGTGTCTCCAGTTCTTCGATAAAGACCGGAGAAAACAGCTCAGTGCGTGTAGAAAGCACTTGCCCGAACTTGATGAAGATTCCGCCACTTTGTTCCAGCGTATCGCGGAAAGCAATGGCAAAATCCCGGTTGCTTTCCCGGTGGCGCGCATAGCGGATCGTCCGGGAAAAGCCGTTTCTGACAGCAATTTCGAGCACCTGGCTGAGGCGTTTCTGGCGCATCCAGCGGTGCCGCAGCCGGTGGTAGATGAATTTCTGGCCGGTGATGCGTTCTCCCCGTTCCCCGAGTTCGATAGGATCGAAAAGCTCAAAGAACAGGTAAAACAGCATCGAAATCAGCAGCATGCTGCCAATCCAGATGATGGAGCTGGCGTCCATAACGGCAAAAACAATGTTTTCGCTTAAAAAATCCGTATAGCGCAAATAAGAGTACCAATACACGAAGGTTGTTAAACTGACCCCCAACAGGACCGAAAGAATTCGTTTCGTGAAATTGACCTTTGAACCCATCAAACGGCCGCTTACGTAATAAATGAATAGAGCCACTGCCAGCAGTTCCAGTAACATAATGAAAAAGTTCATGGAGGGCATTTCTATCTCAACACCAATCCTCACCAGCAACAGGCCGGTTTAATTTCTTCAGTATACCAAAACTTTGCTAAATATTCTTTTGCATTACGGTTTTGGCTGAACAGGCTCCGGCAACTTGTGGATCAGGTCCAGCAAGCCGACCGGATACAGGGTGGTCTCATCAAGCGACAGCTCTTCCAAACTGATCCATTTTACAGTCGTCTGTTTGCTCCCTTCCGTAACCACAAAAGATTCAAAATCCAATTGGTGATCATTTTCAAATTCGACTTCATAAACAAGCGTGATTTCATGAAAAATCTGCTGTTTCAGCGTATATATGTTTTCCAGGACATCCATGTAGCGTACAATACGAACGTCGGCACCGATTTCTTCCTGAAATTCTCTCTTCAACGCATCAGCGGAAGGTTCACCAAGTTCAATCGTGCCACCCAGTGGCCGTTAAAAAGGGCCGTCCCCTCCTGAATGAGCGGTAAATTGCTGTTCCAAAAGGATTTCAGTCCCTCTTCTCAAAATTCCCAACGTGTTTGCACAGGGACGCAAATGCCGATTCTTTTTAATATTATAGTCTGCAACGACAGATGAAACGATATGGCGGGTGTCCCATTCCCTATTTGAAAACTGGACAATCGGATACGTTTTCTGAAAAAGCTGGCGATCGATGTCGCTTGGATGCATGCCTTCTGCGTAGAGCCCGGTGATGGTTTGCTGGAGGTTTTCCAGATGTATCAATTTCTGTTCGAGCAAAGCGCGGCCATTTTCCAAAAATCCCGCATGGCTGCAAAACACAGATTGGAATGGCAATGCCAATAATGTACGGAGCGATGCCAAAATGAGCGGAACCGACTCGCTTTTCATCATGACCCGTGTTTTAGGAGACACAAACAAGTCTCCAGTAAACAGGCGTCCGGATGCTTCATGAAACAAAGCGATGTTGTCGTCTGCGTGACCCGGTGTATGGATGACTTGCCAATCGAGTGTGCGGGAGCGGATCCGTTCACCGAGTGGTTGTGCTCGAAAAGCTTTGCGATTGCCCCACGTAATCTTGCGGTAGTTCGGATATTCTCCGTCCACTTCCACCCTCTCTATGCCGAGCGGATGGATTAAGAGCGGAATGCCTCCGTTCTCCTGCAGCCACGCCGCATTACCGGTATGGTCTTCGTGATGATGCGTCAACACCACCTGATCAAATGAATAATTATTGAAAAAATCCTGCAACTCTTCCTGCAGTTTTTCGGCACCAGTATCAATCAGCATGCCGTCTACTAGATAGACGAACACTTTACTGCGGGTTTCTTCAAGAATCCCTTCCACGCACAGCACCTGATCTTTTTCATACACGTTAATCATGTTATGTTCCCCCTATGCCTGAATTTATATATCCCTGCACTTTTTCTTCATGATACAAAATTTTACAGACTGCTGTCATCTGTAGCTTTTCAAAACCCTGCAGTTTTGACCGTAATTTTACTGGTTTCTTTCATTGTGATTTTTATGTAAGTTGATGCTGTCATTTTTTCGTTGTTAACGGTTTTGATTTTAGTATATAAACTTTATGTAGATTGCTACATGGGTAACGAAAAAAAGCAAATAAATTAGTTGCGACCAAATTTTGCCTTGAACTCTACAATTTCCTGTTGGTTTGTCAGAACTGCCGTTTTTTCAGGGAAGAATTTCAGCTGCTGCATGAATTCCGGCTTCATGACCTTTTCAAAATAACGGTTCCATCCATACATTTTTCTGAGCATGGCTAGACTTGGTCTGTAATTGGACTGTTCTTTTCCGGCCTTCTGCTTCAGATACCGGCTAATGAAGCGAAACGTTCGCGTGTGATACGGAAAATCCAGAAAAACGACCGCGTCAGCCTCCTGGAGAGCTCTTTTTGTCCTGCCGATATGGACCCCTTCAATGATCCAGTCAGCCTGTTCAACTGCAGAAACAAACTGCAGATCTCTCAAAGTTTCGGAATTGCGAATGTCTCCCCCTTCCTGCCGCTTCCAGACAAAATTATCTGTTTCAAAATGTGGGATGTCCAATTGGCATGCTAATTGCCGAGCCAACGTGGTTTTTCCGCTCCCTACAGAACCGATGATGTAAATTTTCATGATTCTGCCGCCTCTGCCACCCGCACCATCAGTTCTTCCACTTCCTGCTGGCTGCTGTTTTGCTGGTCAAGCTTCAGCAAGGTCCGTCCGACCAGGTTGGCCCCTCTATTCGATCCACTGTACACAAAAAGGGTCTTTTCTTCATCTATTCGGGACAGCACAAAACTTAGAGAAACTTGGAATAATCCAGCCGCGACAAAACCGATGTCTTTTCGCTTTTGCTGCGGGGAGTCCTCGTATGCAGTGATTTCCATGACATAGCTCACCACACGTTGGCCCATCCGGTTTTGCTGTGCGTATTTGGAGCCGACTTGATTGGGCGGCCCTTCAACCAATTGATGCTTTTCCAGCTGCGGCATAATCAGCTGCAGCTGTTCATCTGAAAACAAATCCCATACTTTGTCTATGGGCGCATGGATTATACGTTTTTCACTCCACTGGACCATCCAGATCCCCCCTGTCTACAATTTCAAGGCTTCGTCCCGCACACGCTCCATAAATGCCGTTACGGTCTGCTGGCGGGTCTTCTTGCTGCCTGACAGCAGCATGGCCTTGCCCATCAGCCCTTTACCCTTATTGGTCCCCTCGTAAATGAGCCTTGTCTGGTTTTCCCCTTCTTTCAAAAGCGTAAATGAATAAAACACTTGAAAGCTTTGTCCCATGTCAAATTGGGTTTGCTTGAGCTTCTTTTCCGGCAGGTCTTCATAGCCCACCGTTTCAACAATATAGGTTTGCAGTTGATTGCCTTCGTGGTAGCTTTGAGCGTGTTTGGCGCCAAGCTGATCAGGGCTGTTTTCCAGCAGGATATGCTCTTCCACTTTCGGCATGAGTTTTTGGATATTTTCATCCTGGAACAAGCTCCAGACATTATCAATCGAAGCATCAATAGTCATTTCTTCTTTCCATTTCACCATATACATATCTCCTCCAGTTTTGACTGTCTCTCAGACATTATCCCATGAGCTGGGCCGATATTCACGCGTCATCTTTCTGGCTATTGAGATGGGCTGGCACAATCGCTGTTCTCGGCAGCCTGTTGGTAACAACAGCTTGAATTTATCACCAGCATGTCTATAATGAAAACAGGAACGGAGTGATCGATTGAAGACGGCAACCATCTTGATTCTGCTCATTATTGTAATGCATGCCATTACTGCAGTGAACACACTGGTTTTTAACGGCATGCTGGCTGACCTGGTATTTTGGTTCAATTCAGCCCTATTCATGGGAGCGCTGGCTGTATACGTTTCGCGCATGGACAAAGACAAAAGAGCGGCAGAGAAAAAATGACAAAAGCCAACACCCCGATTTGGGAAGCGCTCTGGTATGCCAGAGTTTCTCTCGAATCGGGGTGTTGGCTCGATTTCTACGAAAGCGGTTCCTGCTCGTTTGACAGTTTGATCGTAAAGGGAAGAATAATCAGCGATAACAGAACCAGCAAAACTCCTGACAAGATATAAAAAACTTGATCCAAATCGAATAATGATCCTGATGCCAACAGGATAATTACAGGAATCATATAAGAGAAATAAGGCCTTGTTCTCGATTTTACGGAAACATATTGTCTTTTGCTGCAATTGGAACATAACTTGTTGCCCTTAAAACCCAGTTTAAGGGCAACAATCCAACTCCATTGGCAATTGCAGTTTTGGCAGGTAGGCATCACGTTCATTCCTTTCACTTAAAAGTTGAATCCTTGATAAGTTAAAGTTACGCCTTATTCTGCGTTTTTGGGATCAGGTAGAGAATTCCCATCACAGTCGGCGGGATCATCGGCAGCAGGAAGCCTAAATTGCTAAAGAAAAGGAACGGAGCCCCCAATGCACCACCACCAAAAAGCAATAAACCCAGTGATCTATTCTTAACACCATTAAACAGCAATAAAACTCCTGTTATCCCAATTGTGATGAAAAATATAAGGATCCAATTCATATCTTTCCCCCCAATAGATTTAAGCAGATCGAATGTTCCGTTATTTCCAGTGTAACCTTTTTCCAATTAAAAACCAAATGGCTCTTTAAAATAAAGAACCACCACCGTACACGGTTTTATGCCGTGTACGGTGGTGGTTCTAAATTGTTGCTGCATGTCAAAAGTTAAAACTTACCGTTCGCTCATGGAAGGCTCCAAATGGCTAACCTGGTTGTGGTTTTGGATCACCCATTTGTTCTGGTCAAAATGAATATGGCTCAGGCAGGCATTCAACAGGCGTGTTTTGCCAGATCCGATTTCGCCATCAGACAATTTGCCAAGCAAGGCATTGATGACTCCGCCGTGGGAAACGAGCAAAACCCGCTTGTCCGGATAACGGTCATTGATGATTTTCAAGCCCGTGGCTAAACGCTCACTGAACAAACTATTATCTTCCTGGTTCGGATAAAGCCGGTCAGGAAAAGTAAGGGCGCGCTCTTCAAAGGTCAAACCTTCCGCATCCCCAAAATGCTTTTCTGCAAACTCTTCCATTTCGACAAGCGGCAATTCCAGGGTTTTATTGATAATTTCAGCGGTGCGACGGGCGCGCTGCAGCGGACTTGTGATGATGAGATCCCAGTCAGAGGCAGCTAAATACGCCCCGCATTGCACGGCCTGCTGTGTTCCGGTTGCATTCAACGGAATATCCGTTTTCCCCTGGATTTTCCCTTGGGCATTCCAGTCGGTTTCACCATGGCGAATCAGGCAAACAATGGTCATATTTAATCACCCCTCGATTAATTGTTACTATTCCTCCATAGTAACACGAAACGCCATTCTGCTCACCCGAAAAGCCTGAAGAACAGGTGTTAAAAGATCCATATCAGTAGTTCGACAATTCAAGCAGATTGCCATCGGGATCCCGTATATAAAGGGAGTCAATTTCCCCCCGCGCGCCTGTCCGTTTAACCGGCCCTTCTTCAACCAATATACCCGATGCTGCTAAATGCTCCATCATCACAGGCAGCGCTGTCTCAGTGATAAAACACAGATCGCCGCTTCCCACTGTCGGGCGAGCCGCTTTGGGCATAAATTCATTGCCCGCTTCGTGAAGATTGATTTTCTGTTGGCCGAATGTTAGCGCAGTCCGCCCTTCCCCGAAACGGACAATCTCCATACCCAGCACTTTTTCATAAAACGCACAACTTTTCTCAATGGATGTAACTGTCAAAACCAAATGATCCAATCGACTGATGTTCATGCAAACACCCCTTTTTAGAATTTTAGATTTGGTTCTTGTATACCCTATTTTTTACTTAGTGGCTGTATTTGAATTGCTTTTATAAACCCTTATGTAAGTAACTACATTTATAATCCAAAACCCACTACCGTTCTTTTAAAACCAAATTTATGCAGTAAAAAACCCCTACACCTTCATAGGGGGCCAACTTGCAGCTATTCACTCTTTTATTTCGATGACGAAAGTCGTCAATTCTTTAACTTTTTTGCCGTCCATGACGTAGAAATCGCAGTAGGCGTAAATTTTCGGTTCGTCGGCAGTCCCTTTCTTTTTCATGGTGCCTTTTACGGCAGCTTCCCCATTTGAAGCGACAGAAAGGTCAATAACGAAATCCACGTCTTGATAGCCGTCCTCTACCCCAAATGCGGCATCTAAAAAAGCCGGTTTCCCAATGATTGGCTCTGAACCGATAATGGTCCATACAACATCCTCCGAAATATGATCTTCAATAAATTGCCGGTCTCCGTGAAAGAAAGCACTATTGAAATGGCAGAAAAAATCGGTGTTTTTTACTGCTGTCATTGCCAGCCGCTCCTTCCGGTCGTGTTATACCTTTCTCTTGTGTAACCGATACCCTGCATTGCCTGCTGTTTGAAATTCATTGTGCTCTTATAATGGTCAAGTTTCAAGCCGATCAAACTCCAACCGCCTTCACAGGTTCCCCTAAAAAACACAGTAATCGAACTTTTCACCTCTTCCCCCTCATTTATCCTTAAACGGCTCCATCTGCGGCTCCAACTGTATTTATTCAATACCCAAATTCCATTGAAATCAGTCGTGAATTCCCTTTTCCGCGAGAGTTTTTTGCATTTATTTTCAACAAAAAACCGCTCCAGGATTTCAGTCCTGGAGCGGTTGGAGATTATGCGGCTACTGCCACTCGTTTTTTCAATGTACCAGCAACAAGTGCGGTTACGACCGCACCGGCTATGATAGCCAATGCATACATCAAGATACTGCCAACGCCGCCGTCAACCAGGCCGACAACAAAGACGCCGCCATGAGGAGCGCGCAGCCCAATATCAAACAGCATCACCAATGCTCCAGTGACGGATGCTCCCGCTACTGTAGCTGGGATGACGCGAGCCGGATCGGCTGCGGCAAACGGAATGACACCTTCTGTGATAAAGCAGGCACCGAGGACGTACGCCGTTTTGCCGGCTTCACGTTCCGGTTTCGTGAATTTGGTTTTAAATAGCGTCGTAGCAAGTGCCAAACCAAGCGGAGGAACCATTCCGGCCGCCATGACCGTTGCCATGAAATTGAAGTTTTGCGCATCCAGCATTGCAATGCCGAATGTGTAAGCTGCTTTGTTGATGGGACCACCCATATCGATTGCCATCATGCCGCCAAGCAGCAATCCGACAAGCACCAAGTTCGTCCCGCCTAAGCTTTCAAGGAAAGAAGAAATCGCTGTGTAGACTTTCGTCAGCTGTGGATTCACAAGCATCATGACGATGCCGGTAATGGCGATTGCAAAGACTGGGTAGAATAAGACCGGTTTCAGGCCTTCCAAGGAATTTGGCAAACCAGAAAATGCTTTTTTAACCCCAAGCGTTACATAACCGGCAAGGAAACCAGCGATCAATCCGCCAAGGAATCCGGAACCACCGTTTGCTTCTTCAACACCGGTAACCGTAATGGCAATCAAACCGCCGATCATACCTGGTGCAAATCCGGGCCGATCAGCAATACTCATGGCGATAAAGCCGGCAAGTACTGGAACCATTAAGAAGAAGGCATTGCCGCCGCCGATGGTATTAAGCATAGCAGCGAATTCATTGTATTCAGGGCTGTCAGGATTTGAAGCGTTGATGCCCCAGAAAAACGAGATGGCAATGAGGATACCGCCCCCGACCACAAACGGCAGCATATTGGATACGCCGTTCATCAAGTGCTTATAAAATCCGCCTTTGGTTTCACCCGTATCGGCTTCGTCTTTTGATTTGTCGTGCTTGTAGGTCGGTGCATCACCTGTTACGGCACGGTTCAACAAATTGTCCGTTTCGTAGATCGCTTTGCCGACGCCCGTTTGGATAACCGGTTTGCCGTCAAAACGGCTCATTTCGACTTTCGTGTCTGCCGCTACAATAATGGCATCCGCTCCCGCAATGTCTTCAGCGGTCAACCGGTTTTTCACGCCGCTCGAGCCATTGGTTTCCACTTTCAACGCGATGCCCAGTTCTTTGGCACGTTCGTTCAGTTTCTCCGCCGCCATATACGTATGCGCAATGCCGGTCGGACAAGCGGTAACCGCTAAAATTTTCTGTTGGGTGCTGTCAGCCGGAATATTTTCCGCTGCTGTTTCAGGTTCATCAACCGATGCCTCTTTAGCAGAGACTACATCGAGCACTTCCTGCTTTGACTGGGCTGCCAGGATGTTCGTGCGGAATTTGTCATCCATCAGGAACGTTGCGAGGCGTGACAGCGCCTCCAAATGATCGTCATTTGCGCCTTCGCTTGCAGCGATCATAAAGAACAGGTTAGCCGGCTGGCCGTCCAGCGATTCAAAATCCAGTCCGCCAGTGGCGCGCCCAAAAGCGATGGCTGGCGATTTTACCGCAGATGACTTGGCGTGCGGAATGGCAATGCCGTCTCCGATGCCCGTAGTGCTTTGGCTTTCGCGTTCCAGAATAGCGGCCATAAATGCGCGTTTGTCCGATAATTTGCCTGCACGGTCCAATTGGGACGCCAGTTCTTCCAGCACTTCTTGTTTTGTGGCGGCGGAAAGGTTCAGGACAATGGTTTCTTCAGTTAATAGCTGAGTGATTTTCATTTCGTCACATCCTTTTCTTCATATGGGTAAATCTCTACTTCCGCGAGCAATTTTTCAACGTCTTCTTTGCGGCATAAATCTGATCGGAAAGCGGTTGCACTGCCGCTGGCAACACCGTAGCGGAATGCCAGCGCAGGATCTTGGCCTGTCGCATAGGAAGCGATAAAGCCGGATACCAGCGAATCGCCGGAACCGACCGTGTTGACGACAGTCCCTTGTGGCGCTTTCGCCATCAGGGCTGTGTCTTTGGTTACGAGCAGCGCCCCGTCTCCGCCCATGGAAACGACAACATGTTCAGTTCCCCGTGCCACCAGCTTGCTGGCATAAAAGTAGGCATCCCGGAGGCTCGTGATCTCCACGCCAAACAACTCACCCAGTTCCTGCTGGTTCGGCTTGATCAGGAAAACCGGTGCAGCCACTAGGCTTTCCAGTGCCGGGCCGGACGTATCAAGCACAAACCGGACTCCATTCGCCTGGCAGATGCTCGCCAGCTCCACAAAGTAATCGGCAGGGATTGAGCCTGGCAGGCTGCCGGCCAAAACGAACCAGTCATTCTCGTTCATTGCCTGTACTTTTTGGGTCAATGCCGCCAGTTGCGCCGCGTCCAGTTCTGGGCCCGGGCCATTCAGCTCGGTTTCCTTATCCGATTTTATTTTGACATTGATGCGGGTAATTTGGGCTGTCTGGATAAACTCCGCAGCGACCCCTTCATTTTTCAGAAATTCTTCTATATAGTTGCCGGTAAAGCCGCCCGCATAGCCAAGCGCTTTGTTGGAAATGCCCAGCCGCTTCAGGACGCGGGATACATTGATGCCTTTTCCTCCGGGGTAGTAGTAAACCTCTTCAGAACGGTTCAGTTTCCCGCTTTCAAATTCGGGTACATATACTGTGTAATCGATGGAAGGCGTAATTGTGCATGTATATATCATGGTGTCACGACCTTTACTATTGTCTTTTTTTGGAGCCCAGCATTGGCTTCTTTGGTAATTTCATCTACAATTAAAGTGGCGCGGTCCAAATCCATAATCTTGGCGAAACTGATTTTATTGGCTTTGGAATGATCAGCGAGCGCATAGGTCTTGCGCGCTAAGAGACTGGCCAGCTGTTTGACCGCTGCTTCTTCGGGGTCCGGCGTCGTGTAGCCATAGTCCGGATGAAAACCGTTGATGCCTAGGAAGCAGACGTCAAACCGATAATTCTGCAAAGCCTGGATCGTATGGGAACCGACAAACGCGCCCGTTCGCGGCTTCATCAATCCACCGGTCAAATAGGTGGTGATGCCTTGCTCGTTAAGAGCTTCAACGAGTGTCAGCCCGTTGGTCACGACCACCAGATCCTTGTCTTTCAGAAACGGAATCAGTTGAAAGGTCGTGGTGCCGGCATCCAGGAAGACACTGTCTCCTTGTTGAACGAGCGAGGAGGCATATTCCGCTATCCTGATTTTTTCTTTCAGAAACCGGGTGGATTTATCCGAAATGCTGGGTTCCATCAGATTTCTTCCTGGCAGGATAGCGCCGCCGAAAACACGCTCGAGTTTTTGCGATTGCTCGAGATCGGTCAGGTCCCTTCGGATCGTGGATTCCGATGCACCTGTCGATTCCACCAGTTCCTGTATTTTAACTGTCTGCTTTTCTTCCAGCAGCCCCAAAATATAGGCATGCCGTTCGTTGGTCAGCAAGTTATCACCTCTTCTATTAATAGAGTAAAAGTTCTGTTAAATAGATAATACTTGAAATCGCTTCCACAATCAATCATAATCGTTCATAAGCAATCAAAAAACGTCATTTTTTATTTTCATTCACTCAAAAGCCGTCATATTCGGTCAGCGGATGAACAAAAATGATTGCACACACTAAAGGAGGAAATTAATCATGGCAGAAAAACAATTTACAATCACAGACGAAGCAGGTATGCACGCACGTCCGGCATCAGCATTAGTTGGAGCAGTATCAAAATTCAAGTCAGACATTACAATTGAACACAACGGCAAAAAAGTAAACTTGAAATCCATTTTAGGTGTCATGTCTTTGGGCATTCCAAGCGGTTCAGTAGTAACAATTGCAGCTGATGGCGAAGACGAAAACGAAGCTATTGAAAGAGCAGCGGAAGTTATGAAGACTGAAGGGATTTCAAACCAATGACACAAACAATGTCCGGAATAGCCGCATCGAATGGAATAGCCATCGCTAAAGCTTTTCGCTTAGAGAATCCGGAATTGAATGTGGATAAGCGGACAATTTCGGATGTCGACGGTGAATTAAAGCTATTAACGTCGGCTTTGGAAACCTCAATTGCTGAACTTGAAGTGATCCAAAAGAAAACGGCCGAGACGATCAGCGATAAGGAAGCAGCGATTTTTGGCGCTCACCTGCTGGTCCTGAGCGACCCTGAACTGGTTGGTCCGATTACAGAACGAATCACGACAGACAAAGTCAATGCAGAGTTTGCGCTGCAGGAAACGACCGATATGTTCATCTCCATGTTCGAAGCAATGGACAATGAATACATGAAAGAACGCGCTGCAGATATCCGCGACGTCAGAAAACGTGTATTGGCCCACTTGCTGGGTGTCACGATCCAAAGCCCAAGCATGATTTCGGATGAGGTTATTATTATTGCAGAAGATTTGACGCCATCTGATACGGTTCAGTTAAACGCCCAATTTGTAAAAGGCTTTATCACCGATATCGGCGGCCGCACTTCCCACTCGGCAATTCTCGCGCGCACGCTGGAAATTCCGGCCGTGGTCGGCGCTAAAACAGCAATGGCGGACATCCAAAATGGCACTATTGTCATTGTGGACGGTTTGGATGGCACGATTTTGATCGCGCCTGAAGACAGCGTCATTGAAGAATACAAAAACAAACAGGCAGCCTATGATGAGCAAAAAGCGGAATGGGCCGTCTTGAAAAACGAAGCAACCGTTTCCGCTGACGGCCAGGCAGTTGAAATCGGCGCTAACATCGGTACACCAAAAGACATTGCAGGTGTTGTCGATAACGGCGGCGAAGCGATCGGCCTGTACCGCACGGAGTTCCTTTACATGGGACGTGACCAATTCCCGACCGAAGACGAGCAGGTGGAAGCCTACGCATCTGTCCTAAAAGGCATGCAAGGCAAACCGACCGTTGTCCGCACACTGGATATTGGCGGCGACAAAGAGCTATCCTACCTGGATCTGCCGAAAGAACTGAATCCATTCCTCGGACTCCGCGCAATTCGCCTATGCCTGGAGATGCCGGATATGTTCCGTACGCAGCTGCGTGCATTGCTGCGTGCCAGCGTACACGGCAACTTGAAAATCATGTTCCCGATGATTGCAACACTTGATGAATTCCGCGAGGCGAAAGCCCTTCTGTTGGAAGAAAAAGTGAAGCTGCAGACAGAAGGCATAGAAGTCAGTGATTCGATCGAAGTCGGCATCATGGTCGAAATTCCATCGACGGCTGTCATGGCAGATACCTTTGCCAAAGAAGTCGATTTCTTCTCGATCGGTACCAATGACCTGATCCAGTATACGATGGCCGCAGACCGCATGAATGAAAGCGTGTCGTATTTGTATCAGCCATTCAACCCGGCCATCTTGCGCCTGGTGAAAATGGTCATCGATGCCTCACACCGTGAAGGCAAATGGACTGGCATGTGCGGAGAAATGGCGGGAGACGAAATTGCGATCCCGATCCTTCTCGGCCTTGGCTTGGATGAGTTCTCGATGAGTGCCTCGTCAATTCTTAAAGCCCGTTCGCAGATCAGCAAACTGTCCAAAGCTGAAATGGCTCAGCACACAGACCGCATTCTGGCACTGAGCAATTCACAGGAAGTTGAAGACTACGTAACGAAGCTTTCAACTAAATAAAAAAACGAGCCGAGGGAATTTTTCCCCGGCTCGTTTTTTCTATGATTTAAAATGGATTGGTCGCCCACTGGCTGGAAGTCGGTATAAAGATTCGCGGATGCAGCTTCAGCTGAGCCACCATGTATTCCGCTATATCTTCCGGCTGCATTAACTTTTCTTTTTCTTTCTCGGTTTCGCCTTCTTTGAACGTTAAGTCTGTAACAACCCGGCTTGGGGTCAAGGCAAAGACCCGAATGTTGTTTTTGCGGACTTCCTGCGACAGCGATTCTGTCATGCCCAGTACCCCGAACTTCGATGCACTGTAAGCACTTGAACCTTCTGACCCTCGCAGACCGGAACTCGAGGAAATGTTGATGATGTCTCCCCCGTTTTTCTTGATCATTTGCGGCAGCACCGTACGGGTCACATAATACATGCCCATTAAGTTGACATCAATGACCCGCTTCCAGTCTTCCGGCTCCAACTCCAAAAATGGACCGTACTTGCCGATTCCCGCATTGTTGATTAAAATATCAGCGGTTCCAAGTTCAGCCGTTAATTTTTCAACAGCCGCTTCTACTTGCTCTAAGTCGGAAACATCCGCCACTGCATATGCTACTCGGCCACGCAGTGATTTGATTTCTTTAGAAAGCTTCACTAAGTCCGCTTCTGTCCGCGCAATCAGCCCAACGTTGACACCTTCATTGGCTAATGCCAGTGCCGTGGCACGCCCTATTCCTTTTCCAGCCCCTGTTATAAAAGCAGTCTTCTCGGTCAATAATTGCATAATAAATAACTCCACCTCTCACTGATTACTTCCATTCATTAAACACCCGCAAATTTCAGGTGTGGATGTTTAATGCAGTTCTATTCAACTGTACGTTTTTTCTTTACCCTTAAGGGGTGGATAGATAAACAGCCTCACTCGAATTAATCGGATTATCGGCATATTTACTTATGAATAATATTATCTTTATATTCATAAGTAATTTTATTAAAATGAATTTTATTCAAAAATAAATTGTTGAGTAAATGAATTTTTATTTGACGAGACGCTGCCTTTATAATTCAAACGCTTCATAAAAGTCTATTCATTCAATCATCTGAAGCTTTATCTTTTTCTTTACGGGCTGTCTTTTGATATTGTTCTTCCTGCTGATTCTGCTTGTCTTCAGCTTCGAAATCCGGCAGCTGTTGTTCCGGACTGCCAGTAAATTCTTCATTTTTTTCTTTATTGGCTTCTTCTATTGACTCATTCTTTTTGTCTTTATTCATCATTCGAATCCACTCCTTATAACTGTCTTTAAGAATAGAATACCCGCTCAGGTTTTCTTTAATCCAATGCCCATATATTCTGCCTTTCTGATTACAAAACAAAAATGAACCTGAGCATATGCACAGGTTCATTTTTGTTTTGACAGCATATCCAATATGCCCATGGAACTGACTTGCATATCCAACCGGATGTATGGATAAACTTCGTGTCCGTCCGGTACACCCCTGGTTTTCAAATAGGCCTGGACCCTGTCGAACAAGCGGTCTGCCAATTGCTGAGAATCTAACCCGGTTTTAAACGCTTTGTTTCCTTCTTCTAAAAACACTTCCAGCCACCTCTCTGACTGGCGCAGCGCCCGTTCAGGATGGTCGGTTTTGCCAAAATGGCCATAATAGATGGCATCCAGTTGAGCCGCAGACATTCGTTCTATAGACTGCTGCATGGCTGCAGGATTGAATTGGTTTGGAGAAGTAGAAGGCAGATGCAGATCGATGCCTTCTCTTAGCAATTGGTCATAGCGTATGCCGACCGTATCCCCGGCGAACACGCCGTTGCTTACAGGATCGTAAATGCTGAAATGATGGTTTGCGTGCCCTGGGGTATCCCAAAATTCAAGCGTGCAGTCAGGTCCGATTTGGAGCTGGTCCCCCTCTGCTTTTATGAGCAGACGTTCTTCCGGAATCGCAACAATCGGTTCAAACAATTGTTCAAATTGATCTCCATAAACCATCCGTGCTCCCGCGGTCAGGCGGCTCGGATCGGACAGATGGCGTGCTCCTTTCGAATGAACGACCACTTTAGCGTTCGGACAATCCAGAAGCAGAAGGCCGGCCCCACCGGAATGGTCCAAATGGACATGTGTAACGATTATGTATTTGACGTCTTCAAGCGCGTGGCCCAAAGCAGCCAAACCTTTTTTGACATGCGGCACGGAAGGACTCGCGCCAGTGTCAACAAGTGTCAGCTCTTCTTCAGCAATAACATAGGTACCGGTCCTTTCAGGCAGCCCCAAATCAAACCCGTCAATTACGTGCAGGCGTTCAGTCAAGCGAATCGGTTGTTTGTCTTCCATTCTTTTCATCCCCTTTGCATTTTGACCAGCCAAAGACAGTGCTGTGTCCAGTGGCCAGATTGGAGTAGTTTACCCTCAGATCTACAAGTTAGACGTTTTTTTTGTAAAATCCAGTTCCGGGTAATAGGCGTTTTTCACAAGCAAATTTGGTCCCAGGCATTTGACTGCCGGGCAATGGCAGGCGATCGATTGGGCCAAAGGGCGTTCCAGCCAGCTGTCCAGCATCGCCGGCAAAGAATCTGTTTTGATATTGCCCATTGGCGGCGTATCGCCAAAATCCGTGACAATCACTTCGCCGGTGAAAATATTGACGTTGAGGCGGGAACGGCCATCCGGGTCATTGCGGACCGAGACGTTTTTGCTGCTGCGGATGCGTTTCAATAAAGCCAGTTCTTCGGCTTCTTCGCTGCATGGGTAAAACGGCAGTGTGCCGAACAGCATCCATATGCTGTCATCCCGGGTGTCAAGCAGATTGTGGATGGCGTTTCTCGTTTCTTCCAGAGACAGCACTTCCAGATTTGAAGCGAAATCGCTCGGGTACATCGGGTGAATTTCGTGTCTTGCGCATTTCATTTCTTCGACTATTTGTTTGTGGATATTTGCCAGATGGGGCAAAGTCCGCTCGTTCAGCATCGTCTCAGCAGAAACCATGACACCGGCTTCTGCCAATGCACGGCTATTGTCAATCATGCGCTGAAACTGTTCAGCACGCCGCTCACGGGAAGGCTTTCGTTCCATGTTGGCAAATCCGCCATCGATAAAATCATCCACTGTTCCCCAATTATGAGAGATATGAAGCACGTCCAGGTAAGGCGCAATCAGCATATACCGCTCAAGCGGCATGGTCAGATTCGAATTCATTTGTGTCCGGATGCCACGTTCATGGGCATATTTCAGTAAAGGCAGAACATAGCGCTCGACTGACTTTTTAGAAAACATCGGTTCGCCGCCGGTCAGGCTGATGGTCCGCAAATGCGGAATGTCATCCAGCCGGGACAATAACAATTCAACCGGCAATGCATCCGGATCCCTGTGCTCGAGCATATAGCCGACGGCGCAATGTTCGCAGCGCATATTGCATAAATAAGTTGTCGTGAACTCGATGCTCGATAAGGTTGGTTTACCATGTTGTTCAATATCCAAATAGGCCTCCCACGGATCATTTAAGGGGGTCATAGGCTTTTCAGCCTGTAAATTATGTAGCATATCATCAATCTCCTAATCAGTTATTCCATTATTAAGTATGCGCTTGGATGGGCTTTTTCGCAATACGAATAAGGATTCGGGCTTCTACAGAGAGAATCGGTTTAATTGCATGTGAAAAAGCCTCTTTTCTTTTCAGAAAGGAGGCTTTAAATGTTTACAAAAAACTCAATTTTACCGCTTCAAAATCTTCCTGCGCAATCCGGCCATCAAATCGTCGACATCCTCTATTTTCATCAGAGAGACAAGCACAAAGTAAATCGCACCAGCAAACAGGATTGCTGTGATAAGCGACAAGTTCAGTCCGGCTGCCGGCAATAGAAATTCATAGAGAAGTTTCGCCGATCCGCCCATTGCCAGTGAAGCCAATGAAATTTTCACAAAAGGCATGGAGATGTTCTTCATATCCAGCGGACCGATTTTTTTCCTTAGGCTGATATACAGCAGGAAGGTTCCGAAAATGGCCGCGATGCTGGTGGCTAAGGCCAGTCCGCCGATTCCCAAGTATTTGGATAAGATAAAATTCAGCACAATGTTCAGCAGCATAGCTATCGCTGCATTGATCATGGGTGTCCGTGTATCCTGCATGGAGTAGAACGCCCGTGACAGCACTTCCCGCAAGCCATAGCCGATCATGCCGATCGAATAAAAGAAAAAGGCCGCAGAAGTCATGGCAATCGCCTGCTCGTCAAAGGCACCCCGGCCAAACAGCAAAGTGACAATCGGTTCTGCAAAGAACAAAGAGCCCACTGTCGCGGGAATGACCAATAGATTGATGCCGGTGATCGCTTGTGCCAGCGCTTTTTTCAAGCCATCCAAATTGCCTTTGGAAGCCATTTTTGAGATCAATGGATACATGACCGTCGAAATGGAAACGACAAACACTCCCTGAACAAATAAATTAAGCGTATTGGCGTAATTCAATGCAGAAATGCCCCCAACGGAAATTTGCGATGCCAGGGTGCGGTCGATCAGTTTGTTGATTTGGTTGACCGAAGATCCGATAATGACCGGTATCGCAAGAAACAGCATGTTTTTGATGTGCTGATCCTTTAAATTGAAAATGAATTGATAGCGGAACCCTTTCCGGTAGGCAAAATAAAGCAAAATCACAAACTGGACGATAATGGCGACTACATTGCCGATCGCCAACAGCAGGATAAAGTCATACCGGTCGCTGAGGACTATCGATGCAATGAGGACAATATTGAGCGGCAACCCGATCAGAGTCGGCACCACGTAATACTTCTTCATATTAAGATAGGCGCTCAAAATGCGGATGGCCATCGTGAAGTAAATCCCCACGATGCTGATGCGCGTGAACGTAGTTGCCAATTCGAGAATGTCGCCCGTAAAGCCGCTGGCGAAAAGCTTAACCAATGTTTCTGTGAAAACCAACCCGGCAATGACAACAACAGTCGCCAAAGCGAAGAGGATATTCAGCAGATTGTTGGTATAGTCTTTGCTGGCGCGCTTGCCGTCTTTCTCTTCTATCCGGCTGTACATCGGAATATAGCCGGTTGATATGCCGGTCGCGACAAAGCCGAAGATGACGGTCGGAATCGTCAATGAAATTAAATAGGCATCACTGACTCCGGAGGCGCCATAAAAATACGACAGCGTGATGTCTCTGAAGAAACCGATAAACTTGGAGAAAATCGTTAACACCATGATGAGTATGACTGCTTTTTTCATAGGAACCCCAATTCGAACGTCTTTAGTTTAGTTGGCAGCTTTGTTATCCGAAAGCTGTCGGTTAATCTTCGTGGATAAAGAAGTGATCCCGGAAACGGATCATGCGTGTATTCCACCGTGGCTGGACTTCTGCCCGTTCGTTCAGCACATTGTACTGAAGATACAGGTACGGAAAGTTGACATCCGCTCCAAGGCTCATCACCTGGCTGCCGCAAAATCGAGCATTAACGTCCGTCAATTTATAGCCATCATCGGTTTTGAAGAATTGCAGATTCAAAAACCCGTTGTCCGCCAGCTCCTCTGTTATTAGAGTGGCTGCACGGATCAATGCTTCGTTATAAACCACTTTTCCGTCCAGCACAATTCCGCTTGAAACACCTGTCCGCTCACGTGGAACAGCAGTCACCACTTTCCCGTCATGGATCAGCACGTCAACGCTGTACTCCTTGCCGGAAAGATACTCCATTGCAATTCGCCGGTTGCTGGGATCCAGGTCACAGTAATCGTCTGCATTGACGAACTTATTTTTGCCAGCCCGCAAAGCCGACAGATAATTTTCCCGGTTGGTGACAATAGAGAATCCCATGGACCCGTAGCCCGTCACTTCTTTTACTACGACGTATGGTTCCCCTGGGAATGATTCTTTCAGTATCCTATGTATGTGTTGTGTTCCTGTAAAACCGACGTATTTAGGTATGTATTGGGACAAGCCACGCTCCAAGAGAAACTCATATGTTTTTTCTTTATCATTCAGCACCTCAAAGTTCCTGCTTTCAGGCAATGCCACAAGAACATCCAACTCACTTCGGAACTCATGGTATAAGGCAATTTCTTCATGCAAGGAAGGGAATATTACATCGATTTTTTCTTCTTCCACAATCTTTAAAATCGCCTGCTTATATAATTTTTCATCAGTAAACCGAGGGATTTGATAAGTTTTGTCGCAAAATTGATTGCCAGACGTCAGCGTGCGGCGGTCTGCGCCGACGGTATAAACGTCGTCTTTTCCCTGAAAACCGCGCAGCAGCCCTTGTGCTGTCGGCCCACCTATTCCGGTTACCAGTACATTGATCGTCTTCATCTTCCATCTCCCTCATCCATCAATTCATTTATTGCCCCTGTTTTGATAGAAGCGACATAAATTTATATTATCAGAATTTACAGGGTCTTTGGTGTTTTTTTTGCAATCGGTACAAAAGTTAAGTAACTTTAAGGGAATAGCCGACAGAAATTAAAAAATAGTTTTTGGAAGCAGTCTAATTGAGTTGATGCCCTTAATGGAGCATTGCGGCTTTGCTTCTTTAACAACTGAGTAAATAGGAGGAATGAAAAATGAACCCATCAATGGAAAAGCCAGGCCTATGGACAGAAGCACAAGTGAAAGCAACACTGCCACACAGAGGACAGGAAAGCCACAAAGGAAGCTACGGAACCGCTTTGCTGATTGCCGGCACGAAAGAAATGCCTGGCGCTGCTTTGCTGGCAGGGCTTGGTGCCATGAGAAGCGGAGTCGGCAAGCTGGTCATTGCGACAGAAGCCGGTGCAATGGGCATGATTGTTCCACAGCTGCCGGAAGCTACATATCTGCAGGATGGACTGCAGCAAATTGCACAGCACCAGGCTTCGGTTGATTCTTACCGTGCAGCAGCCATCGGTCCCGGAACCAATCCCTCCGGTTTGACGGAAGATGCCGTGCACGTTCTGCTCAAAAGCCCAATGCCGGTTATTCTGGACGCCGGCGCGTTAAGCCGCCGGACCTATAGTGAACGGCAAGCACCCATCATCCTGACGCCGCACCCTGCCGAGTTTTCCCGCATTACCGGGGTGGCTGTCGAGACAATTCAAGAAAACCGGGCTCATCACGCCGGCGTCTGGGCGAACAGATTAGGCGTTACCATCGTATTAAAAGGCCAAAAGACCATCACGGCATTTCCGGATGGGGAAATCTGGGCAAATCCATCCGGCAACAGCGCGCTTGCCAAAGGCGGCACCGGCGACACCTTGACCGGTATGATGCTCGGCATGCTGTGCTGCCATGAGAATTGGAAGCACGCAGTGTTGAATGCAGTTCACCTTCACGGAGCCTGCGCGGATGAGTGGGTAAAGCAGTACTCTCCCCATACGCTGCTGGCGCATGAATTGACCGGATTGCTTCCAGAAGTCTGGGCGCGATTTGAAAAATAAATTCAGTTGAAAACCGGCCGGTACTATTCACCGCCGGTATTCACTATTTCTTTTATTCGAAATTGCCATCCTCTTTTATTTTCAATAACAGAGCTTTACAGCCGTCCACAACCAGTTGGTAGGTTTCCTCAAAATTGCCAGTAAAGTATGGATCGGGAACGTCCTTTGAATGATCAGTCAAATCCAGGAACCGAAGGATTTTCGGGTGGTCCGGCTGGCCCAGCATCCAGCGGATATCGTCAATATTTGACTGGTCCATGCCGATAATAAAGTCGAATTTATCGAAATCCCCCTTTTGAAGCTGGCGCCCTTTTAAACCATGGACCGTGATGCTGTTATCTTTCAATATTTTCAATGTTCCCGGATGCGGGTCTTTGCCGACATGCCAGCCCCCTGTTCCCGCCGAGTCCACTTCCACTTTTTGGGACAAGCCTGCTTTATCCAATTGCTCCCGCAATACAGCTTCCGCCATCGGTGAACGGCAAATATTCCCAAGGCAAACAAACAAGATACGGATCATGCATTGTCCTCCTTTCCAATTTTTAGTATGCGTTCTTTGCACACTTATTTGATTATTATAGCACCAGCCGATATTTTCGGGCATTGCAGGATTTTTCCCTTCCCGAACCAGTTTATCAACGCAAAAGGGTTTAATGGATGCTTAATGCGGAATACTAACAACATACAGTGAAAGCGAGGAATCAATCATGGACACACAAATTCAGGCATTGCCTGCCACACAGACAAAAGTTGCCGAAGCAGGCCCCGACCACATTAATCAACAAATAGAACGGGAAACCGAAGCCCGCATCAATCATTTTAAACGCCAAGATTCCCAAGCGATCCACGAACGCATCGACGAACTGGAACGCGAATGGGATACCGGGAAAGTTCTAAAAGCCGCGTTGGCTGGCATTGCGCTGTCTTCCTCCCTCCTGGCGCTGACAACAAATAAGAAATGGGCGCTGTTAAGCGGAACCTCCAGTGCCTTTATGCTTCAGTACACGCTGCAAGGATGGTGCCCGCCGCTGTCTTTGATCCGTCGCAAAGGCGTTCGCACACCAAATGAAATACAGCTGGAAATACAGGCATTAAGAAATCTATTGAAAGACGAACACTACCCGCTGTAAAAATCGAAACCACAAAAACGGCTTATCCCATTTAAATGGGATAAGCCGTTTTTGTACCGGTATTCAAATCTTGAAATGCTGTTTACCGGTTGGTTTATTGCGAACTAGTTTTCCTTTGTAAATGACCCACAGCAAATAAAGTATGCCGATGATGCTCAATGAAAACAAAATAACCTGGTACGAAGCCAGGCCGCGGTGCATCATAGTTTCTGCATAGCGGATGCAATTCATCGAAAAAATCAATATCGGCAACCATAACCAATTATTAGAAATTGACTTTTCCCCCTTTTTACGAGCGACCGGCTCCATCTGCGAAAGCTTCTAATCATCTCAGCTTCTTATTGTATCAAAAAAACAGGAAAAATAAAGAGTTTTTATTTTACTTGCTCTGGCAACAAAATCCCGCCCCTTTAAATGCATAGAAAAAGAGCAGGCTGTGTTAGCCTGCTCTTTTTTATTCGACCGCAGCAACTGTCTGCACGTCTTCTTTTCGGTTCTTTCGGGCCTTGCCATAAAACAGGACAATAACGATGCCCGTCAGGATGAGACCGATAACAAATGAAACATTCAGATCCAAATTAAAGCCGATTTTCTGGTTGAGTATATAGACAAAAACCATATACGTAATAAAAATAGCCGGCGCAAGCGATACCAGGTAATTTTTACCCTGGATATAGAGATACATCGTGGCGATCCACAAAGCAATTGCCGCAGTCGCCTGATTGGCCCACGAAAAGTAGCGCCACAGCAGATTAAAGTCAATCTGCGTCAACACCGCTGAGATGATAAACAGGGGAACAGCGATAGCCAACCGTTTTACCAGCTTGGTTTGATCTACTTTGATGTAATCGGCAATGATGGAGCGTGCAGCACGGAATGCTGTATCGCCCGAAGTGATCGGCAAGACGATGGCGCCAAGAACGGCGATTGTACCGCCTACCGCGCCAAGCAAGGTCATGGATACTTCATTGACGACCGCTGACGGCGTCCCTGAGTTGATCAGGCCGCTCAATGTCTGGCCGTCAAAAATGCTCATGGCTGCAGCAGCCCAGATCATAGCGATAATGGCTTCAGCAATCATCATGCCGTAAAAGATGTAGCGGCCCTGGGATTCTTTTTCAACTGTCCGCGAAATGATTGGCGACTGTGTGGCATGAAAACCGGACAGCGCTCCGCAGGTAATGGTAAAGAACAAGATTGGGAAAATTGGCAAGTCGGCTGGATGCATGTTTGTAAAGTTCAATTCCGGTATTTTGTAATCGGAAAACAATAGCGCAAATCCAACGCCAAGGGTACCGACCAATAGCACAGCTCCAAAGTACGGATAAAGCCGCCCTATGATTTTGTCAATCGGCAAAATGGTCGATAGGAAATAATAAATGAAAATAAAGACAATTATGATGCCCACGGCAACTTTGCCATCCATTAAGATTGATAGCAACGATGCCGGTGTTGTAACAAATACGGTTCCGACCAATAACAGCAGCAGCAAAGCGAACAAATTGACGATATGCCGCGATGCCGCCCCCAAAAACTTGCCTGCAAGTTCCGGAATGTGAGCACCTTTGTTGCGGATGGAAATCATTCCGGTCAAATAATCATGAACCGCTCCTGCAAATATCGAGCCGATAACGATCCATAAAAAAGCGACAGGCCCATAAAGCGCCCCCATGATTGGACCGAAAATCGGTCCGGTTCCGGCAATATTCAACAACTGGATCAGTGCATTTTTGTGTTTGTTCATCGGCACAAAATCCACGCCGTCCGCATTTGCATAAGCCGGTGTTTTTCTCGCTTCCACCGGATCAAATAACTTTTCGATAAATTTTCCGTATGTAAAGTATGCCACCACTAAAATAACGATGGAAATTAGAAAAGTAAACATTGGACACCTCTGTTCTATTTTTGAAAACGCTTTCTTACTATAGTGAAAAAGTTTGCTGCTTTTAAAATTGACTTTCTGTTGCTCGTTTTATTCTCCTTTCCCTTATATGTACTGCTCTCTACAGTAAATTAAAGTGAAATTTTCATTTAAAAATCTGAAACATAAGTTATCTTATTATTTTAATTTTACTTAGTCAATCTTTTTTTGGAAAATACAAGAAAGTTAAACCAGTCTCTTTTAAAAATGGATCGTTTCAATACGTGCAAAAAAAGCCTTCAAGCTGCGAAAGGCGTGAAATGATTATTCCAGAAATGATAATATCCCTTTCATTAGGACTTTGGCGAGCGGTACACGCTCCATCTGCACTTTGTCTATCATGCAAAGACTGGCGCCCTTTGCCTGGCTTCTTGCGGGAGCTATGCCCAAAGCGTCCGAAGCGTTGAGTAAAAGCTAGATTCTTTAGTTCAACATATATAGTTCTAATAATTATCTAAAATCCTAAACTATTCATCAATTATTTTCTCCATTGAAAAAAGCACAGGAATACTCTCCTGTACTTTTCCGCCTATTATTAACCAATAAAACCTGTTATTTTTTTGTTGGATGGATAGTGAAGCCAGTCGTAGATAAAGTATGGATCAACAATTCATGCATCAGCTTATAGCCTTCGTCGTTGGGGTGAATAGAATCCAACCAAATAGATGGGTTCTTACCCATGGCAGCTGTTTTTGATACGATAACCCCTTTTTCGCCGATGGCTGAGTTCCAAAGGCGAAACAACAGGTTTGTAAAACCGAAATACTGCTCTTCCTTTTTCATGGAATTGTACAGGTTATTCTGAACGATGATGACGCTATGATTGGCTTGCCGAATCATGGAATAGATCTCAAGCAGGTTTTGGCGATAGGTGCGTTTTAAAATGGCAAATTGCCGAATCAGTCCCTTAGCCCCGCCATTTCGGAATCCGCGAAGCAAATCATTGCCGCCGATGTTCAACAGAACAAGATCCGCTTTTTGCAGCGGTGCATGCCAGGAATCGGTCCGCATTTTCTGAACAAGCCCGCTGCTGGTCAATCCATTAATGCCAAGATTTGTGATGCGGCTTGCCGGAAAGGTTTCTTTCAAGTAATTGGCGATGCCGCCTTTAGTTCCGTAGCCATAAGCTACTGAGTCGCCTAAAATGACGATATTCTCTATATGAAGCGCTGTTTCATTTTTTTTGGTAGCGAGAAAAGGTGCTCTTCCAAAAAGGGCACCGGATCGGATATTGATCAATCTGCTGCACGTCCCTTCTTGCTGTTATTCTCTGTTATTTTATCATATTTCAGCTTTTTTCCGGTATGAAACGCTCTTTTCGGACGTCTTCACCTTATACATTACTGGCCGAACCCCTTATTATTGTAGGAGAAGTTTGCTTTCGATATGCCACTCTTCAAAAGTGATGCATCGCTGTGAAGCGAACGTTTAGGAAGATACACCACAAAGGAGTGAGCTCGATGATTAAAGACTGGTTATTGAATGCCAAACATGCAGTTGTATTTACTGGTGCTGGGATGTCGACTGAAAGCGGGTTGCCCGACTTCCGCTCGACGAACAAGGGTCTGTGGCAACAAAAGGACCCAAGCCAGGTAGCCAGCGTCGAAGCGCTGAATACAAACGTTGATGAATTTATCGATTTTTACCGAAAACGCGTTTTGGGTGTAAAGGAGTTTGAACCGCATAATGGCCACCGCATTTTAACGGAATGGGAAAACGTCGGTCGACTCAAATCCATCATCACCCAAAACGTCGACGGCTTCCACCAATTGGCGGGAAGCCAAAAAGTCGCCGAGCTGCATGGCAGTTTGCAAAAGATCCATTGCCAGCTGTGCGGAACTTCCCATAACAGCCAATCTTTTCTCGAGGGATCGTACCGCTGCGAATGCGGCGGCATCTTCCGCCCCTCCGTCGTACTGTTCGGGGAAATGCTGCCGGAACAGCCTTTCGAGCTGGCATTGGACGAAGCAAACCGCGCCGACTTGTTCATTGTTCTCGGTTCTTCGCTGTCTGTAACGCCTGCCAACCAGTTCCCGCTCATTGCAAAAGAGCATGGCGCAAAGCTGGTCATCGTTAACCAGGAAGCAACATCGTTCGACGGCTTTGCCGATTTGGTCATCAACAACCGGCAAATCGGCGACGTTTTAAAAGAATGGCATTGTTTTTAAACAAGGGCAAAGGACATCAGCATTTTACTGGTGTCTTAATTTTGGCGTTAAGTCGCAAACATCTTTAAACACCGGGCATTTTTTTAATAATCGATCAGCCGGCCATTATCGTTCCACTGGCCATACATCTTGTTCAATCTCGTATTTTCAATAAACTTGTCTAATCTTTTGTTGAAGATTTCAGGGTCGTTTTTATAAGCTTGTATGTTATCAATGCGGATTCTCCGATACAGTTCTGGAAAGTTCAAAAAATTTTCGTATACTTGTTCGTCTTCTTTCAATCGTTTCTCAATTTCCGGATCTACCATAAAAGATTCTGGGCGCATATCGGGGAGAATTTTCATACCTTCCGCTTTCATCATCCCCAGTTTTTCCAACCTTCTTACGCGTTCTTTGTTCAACTCTGTCCAATTGCTCTTTTTCTTTCTGGGCGAAAACCTTTGGGCCAGTTCCGTATCGGATTTTTTCTTCATGATGCCGTCGATCCATCCGAAACATAGGGCTTCCTCGACGGCATCGAGATACTGAATAACATGCGGTTTTTCTTTCACACTGACCACTACCCAACAAAACTTTTCGGTAGTTGAATATATTTCAAGCCACTCTCTGAACTCCTGCCTTGTCTGACTGCCAAGCAACTTTTCAATTTCCATTTGAACAGATCCTTTCTGACTCCAATTCACGGAGTTGGATTAGCACGGCTCATCTTGTCTCCTATATAAAAGAACTTTTCTCTGCCGCTGCCGCAAAATCCTTTTTGTCCGCTCTGCAAAGTAAATTGTTATAATCAGAAGAATAAGAAAATCTATTCAGTTGAAGGAGGAAATTTTTGTGATCCATTCTATACCACTCAATTCAAGTCAACTTCATTCATCTTTTAACCGGGACTACGCGCCAATTCTGACCGTTGCTTCCGGAGATACCATTCAATTGAAAACACTCGACATCCAATGGGGCTACTCCGCATCCGAAGCCGAGGAACGGGAAATCTTTACGTCCCGCGAAAACGAAGAAAAGCTCGCGCACCCGATAATCGGTCCGATCGCAGTCCAAGGAGCCAAGCCCGGCATGGTGCTGGAAGTGCGCACCAATAAGCTGATTCCGGGCTGGTATGGACGCAATTGGGCGGGCGGGCTGCCAGCTTGGCAAAATGGCAAGCTCGGCATTACTGACAGCGAACGGCTGCAAGTGGATTGGAAATTGGATACCAATAAAATGACTGGCAGCTGTGAACTTGGCGGCCAGCAGTTCAACGTCGGTCTATCCCCTTTTCTTGGCTTGATGGGCGTGGCGCCAGCGGAAGCTGGAAGTTTTCCGACAAAGCCTCCTGGTTATTTCGGCGGCAACATCGACTGCAAAGAATTGGTGCCCGGCAGCAGCTTGTTCTTGCCTATTTCTGTAGATGGTGCACTATTTTCACTGGGCGATGGCCATGCTCTTCAGGGAGACGGGGAAAGTTCGGGTACGGCGATTGAATGCCCGATGGACTTGGCCGACATCACTTTGATTCTCCATAAAGACATGAAACTGTCCATGCCGCGGGCCAATACCCCAGCAGGATGGATCACGTTCGGATTTGATCGGGACCTTAACGAGGCAGCAGCTGTCGCGCTCTCTGAGATGGTGTCATTCATGGAGCAGCTGTATGGCATCTCCCGGACAGAAGCAACGGCTTTATCGAGTGTTGCAGTCGATCTGCATGTCACGCAAGTAGTCAATGATGTCAAAGGCGTCCATGCGATTTTGCCGCATGCAGTGATCCGGTAAACAATATTTATGAAACTTTTGCATGCAATTTCCGTACATAAAGAAAGAGGTGATGGAAATGCACAAGAAAAGATCTTCTATAATAGGAATGATGATGCTGGTGTTCATTTTGTTTCCTGTCCAGGCTTTGGCCGTTGACTATTCGATTTCCGAAGTGACGATCGATGCTCATGTGAATGCAGATGGAACCGTGGAAGTCAGAGAAAATCACACCTACGAATTTGAAGATGATTTTAACGGAATCACACGGGAAATCGTTCCAAAAGAAGGCACATCGATCCAAAATTTCACAGGCTTTGAAAATGGCTCAGAACTGAAAGTTGAGCGTGATGGCGACTTGTACCAGATTTTCCGTGGAGGCGACGATGAAACCATCACGATTGAATTGCGCTATGAAATCCTGGATGCCGTCGAAAAGTTCGAAGACGGGGCCGAGTTTTATTGGCCATTCTTTGATGACCGCAATGAAAGTGATTATGAAGACATCACAATATCCGTGAGTCCTCCCGCTCTATCCGAGGAGACGGACTTTGTCGGCTATGATGAAGCCTACAAAACAGGCACTGTTCAAAACGATGGTACGGTCCTGTTCGAAATGGGCCTAGTACCCGAAGGCTCGAACGGAGATATCCGCGTCGTTTTTGACGCAGACCTTTTCCCTGCCCTAGCCCAACAAGACGGAACTATCCGGCAAGAGCTGGCTGGCGAAAGGGACCGGCTGGATAATGAAGCGATCGCTTTCGCAGCAAGACAGGATACGGGCAGTTCTATCGGCAACGGAGTCATTCCAGCAGCGGGGGCCATCCTGCTTGCCATGACTGCTTGGGCATGGAACCGCGCACGAAAGACCAAGCAGCAGGCAAAACCGGCTGATGGTGCCTTCTTTGTCCCTGGACAGAAGATGAGCATTCCAGCTACTTTGTATTTCACCAAGTCTTCCATCCTGACTCCAGCTGTAACGGCAGCCGCTTTGATGGAACTGGTGCGCAAAAAGAGGATTGAACAGCTGTCAGAAGAGAGATTCCGGCTGATTGACCGCAAAACTGAATTTGATCATGAAGCCGCATTGATCGAACTGCTTTTCGACAAGGCTGGTGACGGTGATTTTTTTGAAACAAAAGATCTTGAAAATTATACGAAAAATGAATTGAACCATGCGTCCTATAACGAATCAATCACCGCTTGGCAGCAGGATGTTGCGGCAGAAGTGAAGCAGCATGAGTTGTACGGCAAGCATCCCCTGCTTCGCTGGACAGTCGGATTTATCGGACTGGCGTTATTTGCCTCAGCTGTCTTTTTCGGAATCATGGACTTGCTGCCATTGATGTTCTTCTCCATGCTGGTTGGCATCTGCTTTATTGCATTTTGCTTCTATTCGCCGATCACTTACGACGGCCACGTGATCCGCGCAGAGTGGAAACAGCTGCGCGCTGCCATGGAAAATCTGGACGAGGCGGATTGGAACCGGTTGACGCAGGACGAAAAAATGCGTGCTTTCGCCTATGTTTTAGGTGCAGATGAAAAATCCAATAACCGCAGTACCCAAAGCTTTACCAATGCCTACAGTGAATCTGCATTTGCAGACTTCGGCGTTTTTTATAACCCAGTCCTGCTGACAGGCATTTTCGTTGCTGCCAATTCCAGTACCAGCGCTTCGGCCAGTGGAACAGGCGCTGTTTCTTCCGGCGGAGGAGTCGGTGGCGGCGGTGGCGGATCGGGGGCTTTTTGATCAATATATTAAAAACGGCTGAGATTCTTTTCAGCCGTTTTTGTTTTATCTGCTGCTTCTTAGGGAAGAATAAGGAAGATGTTATTTTTTGTATATGGAGGAAATACTAATGATTACAACAAACCCACCTTTATTGACGAAAGAAGATTTTTCAGTACGAACTGACCTGCCGGAATGGCTTCTGGCCGAATACAAGACTTTTCATGATACCGTAACAGATAAAACCTTCCCTTGCTATTTCGGGATGAGCGGCGAATTGAAAGGAGAATTGCGCTATGCTTATATCACACAAGAGGACTGGACCAATTTGCCGGCAGCGGTCGAATCGTTTCTAACCTTGTTCGATGATCCGAAGCACAAGCGGCATGGGTTGTTCGTCTTTGTAGAACCTTTCAAAGAAGAAGGCTCTTTGGAAGCTTACCGCCAGCAATTCTGGGACATTCTTCAATACCTGCACGATGAAGATGAAATGGAGTGGCCAAAAGACGCTCCGCGTGATCCGGACCACTATTTATGGGACTTTACTTTCCAAGGTGAACCGATTTTCATTTTCGGCAACACGCCTGCCTACAAACAGCGGAAAACGCGTGATCTTGGCAATGCCATGGTTCTCGGCTTTCAGCCGCGCCGAATTTTTGAAGGATTGAAAGGGACGGAGAAAGGCGGCGTTATGTCGCGCGACAAAGTCCGCCAGCGCGTTGAAGCATGGGATCACCTGCCGACGCATCCCGACATCAGCCACTTCGGTGATCCGGAACATAATGAGTGGAAACAATTTTTCATCGGAGACGATAGTGAACCGATTACGGGGAAATGCCCGTTTAACCATAAAGAAATGAAATAATAAACTGGAAAAGAGCCATACTGGATTTTCATCCAGTATGGCTCTTTTCTTACGATTAGTCGATCGTTTTTTGTTTATAGATGCGCTAAGCAAGGGTAAGGCTATAATGTCGCTTAAAGCTATTTTGAATTTGCGGACTGTTCACCTTTTTGATAAGGTTGCAGTTGTTTCCCGTTCGTACAAATGCACTTCCCGGCTTACATTAAATTCTTCGTCTTGGTTTAGCGTCACCATATCAAGCAGTCTTTTAATGGCTTCCTGTCCGAGGTTTGCAAGGCTGTCAGCTGTTCCGACGGAAGTTAATCCAATTGCCGAGTGCTGGCCGATTTCCGAGTTGCCGATGCCGATAATGCTGATATCTTCGGGAATCTGGTAGCCAGCTTCCCTATAGAAATCCAAAAGCTGAATGGCGATTTCATCGGTGGCCGCTACAATAGCTGTCGGCTTTTTCTTCAAAGCTTGTAAATCTTCAAATGCATTATATAGAGACTCTTTATCTCTATCGGCAATCACTAAACGCTTTTTGCGGATTTTGCTTTTCGCTTCCTGGAGTGCATAAATAAATCCCTGGAAACGCTCTTTATAAGTTGGGTTATTCAAGGGTCCGCCAATCCAGGCGATTTCTTGGTGCTTGATGCCCAATAAGTGGCTCGCTGCAAGATAGCCTGCTTCTACATTATCCAGTCCAATTGAATGCCGGCTGCCGGGGTAATTAGAATTCAGCAGAATAAACGGTATTTTTGTTTGGAGCAGCTTTTCGTGAATGGCTCCATCAAGCCCGACGGAAGTCAAAATCAGGCCATCCACTTTACTGGAAAGAACGGTATCGTATGTTTCATGTTCGTTTTCTTTCGTAACAAAATGGACATTGACTTGATATCCCTGTTCTTTCGCCAGACTGATAATCGATGGAGCAGAACCAATGAAGATTGGATCGTCTAAAGGCCCTGCAATCAAACTGATTGTTTTAGTGGTTCTGGCTTCTGGAACCGCATCCTCAGGACTCGTTGCTGAATAGTTTAATTCATTGACTGCGGCCATCACTTTGTCGTACGTATCTTTCTTTACTTGGTCAGGCTTATTCAAAACGCGAGAAACGGTCGTCTGTGAAACACCTGCATGTTTAGCGACGTCAGTTGTTGAAACCATATTCTTCACCCTACTCTCTTTTAGTTTGTTCACCTTTAACCGACTATTCATTTTAGTAATTCATCATAAATTCATTTACTTATTCACTATACCACGCCAGACCATTTTCTACACATCAATAAACAATCTGCCGTATTTATTTTAAATGAATAACCATTTTAGCAGAACGAAAGGAATGAATATTATTCATGAATAAAGAAGAATACCTCAAACGATTCAAGGCTGATACTATTCAGGAAAATTTCCTACAAAATTTATCGGAACTCCAGTCTTTGCATATGCAGAATATCCCTTTTGAAAATCTGGATGTTATACGTAAGACGCCAATTTATTTGAATCTTGAAAGCATCTATGACAAAATCGTAACTCATCACCGCGGCGGTTATTGCTATGAATTAAATGGCTTGTTTCACTGGCTGCTTGGCCAGTTAGGATTTGATGCAAAACTGATATCTGCTACTGTCCAAAAACCGGATGGCTCTTGGTCAAAAGCCGATACCCATGCAGCGATTCTTGTAAAGCTCGATACGCTCTATCTAGTTGATGCCGGATTTGGCGATTCCACCATCAGTCCAATTCCAATAGGCGGTGAGCGCCATACAGACCATAGCGGAACTTATCGCATTCAGCAAGTGGACGATGTACATTATGATTTGATCAGAGAGAATGAGGATGCAGAAAAAGTGCTGTACCGCTTTTCTACTGAAGAAAAGCAACTGGCCGATTTTCACGAAGGATGTGTCTTTAATCAAGTATCAAAAGACTCTCCTTTCACCCATGATGATTTGGTGACACGGGCAACAGAACATGGCCGCATTACCTTGTCCGGCAGCCAGCTGACGCGCTCGGAAAATGGCGAAAAGGAAAAAACAGATCTGTCTGCGGATGAAAAAAGACAAGTACTGAAAGATGAATTTAGCATCAATCTAGATGCACTTGAAGAACAGCTGCAATAACATACAAAACCCCCCGCTTTTTAAATCAGCGAGGGGTTTTGCCAATTTTATTCGAAAACTTCCGGATATACGGTTTCAGCCACTAACTCAACAGCATCACCGATTCTCGGTCCCGGCCGCGACGTAATGTCCGAATCCAGGAAAAACACCTGATCGTTTTCAATGGCTTCGATGTCGTTCCAGCCTTCACGTGCTTTGATCTCGTCAATTGGATCTTCAACATACGAGACAGTTGTTGCAATGATTTTCGGATTCCGTTCGATGACTTCTTCTTCAGAAATCTGCGGCCATCCTTCAAGATCGCCGAATAGATTTTTGACTTGGGCATGATCCAGGATTTCCTGCTGGAAGGTATTCTGGCCAGTCGTATAGATTTCCGGGGATGGGCTGATTTCAAAATAAATCTCTTTTTTCTCTTCCACGGATGCCACTTTTTCCTGTACGTCTTCAATTTGCTGTTGAATCGAACTGATCAGTTCATCACCTTTATCTTCAAGGCCCATTACAGTGGAGATTTGCTCAATATCGCCATAGACATCTTCAAATGATTCGGCTGACTCAATAACAAACACTTGGATTCCTGCTGCTTCAAGATCTTCAAAACCGGTTGGCCCTCCTGTCGAATAGCCGATAACAACATCCGGATCCAATTCGATAATGCGTTCTGCATTAAACGCCACAGAATCGGAGACACGCTCTACGTCCGCTGCTTCAGCCGGGTAATTATCATAGTCCGTGACACCGACCAGTTTATCTCCTGCCCCAATTTCATACAAAATCTCGGTATTGCTCGGAATCAAAGACACGACAGTTGCCGGTACTTCTTCGAAGGTCAGTTCTTTATCCAAGTCATCGGTTACTGTATATTCTGTTTGTTCCTTAGGCTCTGCTGCCGTTTCTGATTCGGGTGTTTCAGCTGTGTCGGACTGGCAGGCTCCTAGAGCTAAAGCTATTGTACCGATGGATAGGAACTTAAATAGGTTAGTTTTCATTCGTTGTTGGCCACTTCTTTCTGTTTAGGTCTTGTTGGATAGGACTTGCTGACAAAAGGAATTTCTTCCACGCCGTGATACTGGTTGACATACACCGCCATCGTAAATAGCACATTCGCTAACAGGTTGGCGTAATCAAAGAGAATCTCGGGCACAGCTCTCTCTAGACTCACCTTGTGCAAGGCACGGACGGATTTTTTTGCTTCGCTGCGGCATACATGCAGTACACAGGCGGCGTGTGTTCCTTGCGGCAACACAAAATTTCCGATTTTGTCTTTGGTAAGGTTTACATAATAATCATACATGTCACTCAACACATTCAAATCCTCTTGTTCAATGGCAAGCTTGCCGCGCACAGAGCCATTCAAGTGGTACGCCATCGGCTGGAGAATCTGTAAATCCCGCTGAACTGCCTCCACATTGGTTGTCAATGATAATGCTTCCCCTATTCGGGTGGTCAGGGAATCGGTCCTGATTTCAAAATCCACTGTCGAAGCTGATTCACGCATGAACGGATAGCACAGAAAACGCATGTCTTTTTTCATCTTTTCACCTCACTTCTGTTTGGTGAACACCGCTGCATTGAACGCTCCCGCAAAACAGCAAAAAGCCGCCCTCAAAAAAGGGCGGCGCCATAGCTATTCAGAGACATACTCCAGCAGTCAAAAATAGACATTGTGCCGTATGATCCCCTTATCTTCCGAAGAGTAAAAATACGTTCAAAAAAAGGTAGGTCTCCTGGCTTGTGCATCGCTTTAATCTAAGAACCTTCCCGTCCAGATGACTTGGATCATCTCGACAGTGGCATTTTCTTATTTCATACGCACTTACAGTTGCGGAAACAGCCCCGGAATCTAACCGGGTTCCCTGTTATGCTGACGAATCAGCACCTTTTTTCTGCATGATTATTCACTTGTTCTCAGTGTAGCATATTCCCTGCGGCAAAAGACATACGCAATCGAAACTTTTAGAACAGATTTTTCAATGCCCGTTAAGAAAGCAGCAGTGGCTTATTCCTGATTTGTCAGCAACTTCACTTTTCTCGGTTCGGCAAAAACGATTCGTTTATGCCATCTTAAATATGGAGCGTGTTCAGGGGATACCGGCACTTTCAAATTTTTCCGCAGTCTATAGACCGGATAGTCTTCTTCCGTGATTCGGCTCGATATATGCAGACGGCCACCGCCAGTAAAGGCAATGAGTCCCGCCGAATACAAGGCTGCGTGATTGGCACAAAGCAGGATTCCGTTAAAAGGATCCAACCGCTCTCTGTCTGAACTGTCTTTCCAAGGCTTGGCATGGCTTGCTTTCAGGACATCGTCGATAGCAATCCCGCAAAGCGGACATTCACCATTCCATAAGGGCAACAAGCTATCCCGGAATTGTTCTTTGCCTCTGCGCATTTTTGTTTTGATTTCCAATTCAGCTTCTGCAATCAACCCAAGCAGTGGATTATGTTCCGTTTTTTTGATGACTTCCATCGCCAGCTCCAACTGTTCCACTTCTAATGTGAAGATATTCAAGGAGCTGATGAGCTCCAAAACTCTCATCGCCAGTTCTTCATTGCACGGATAAAGATATCCTGAATTGCCGCTGGCATCTTCCTGGAAGGCTGCATATTTCACTGGCAGCAATGGCTGAATATCGCGGAAGTATTCTTTGACGGACAGCGGATTTTCAAGCTCCCGATAATCAGTGTACGCAATATAAGCATCTTCGCTTTCTTTAGGCCCCTCATCTAAATTTTTCGGCTTGGAGCCTTTGGTGCAATCTTTACGGACTCGGCTAATAGCCACAAAATATCCTTTTACATAATGAAAAACGATATCGCCTTTTTTCAGTTCCTGCATACGATTCCAGGAATGCGGCACCATGCCGGACTTGTCGATCTGGGGCGTCCAAAGAACCCCCGCATTTCGTTCTTCCTGATAGGTCTCCCCTTGCATAACAATAAAACTATTCATGAATTGCCTCCTAATGATGTTGATGCTCAAATCCATTCGATCTTATGTAGTAGAGCCGATTATTCGAATTTAAACGTTTATCCCTAGTTTAACCCAAAGCAATAAAATTTGCCGGGGAAAAAGAAAAGCGCAAGCGCCTATGTAGATTCGACGGGCATAAGACGATCTGGCGAAGCGGCGNAAAGAAAAGCTCAAGCAGCCTATTAGAGCTTTATGCATCCTTGACCGGCTCTGTCTTTCTCGGAGCAGTTGATTTATACCATTGATAACAAAGGATAATGATGATAGCCAGCTCGATTAAATCTCCTCCATAATACATGACCATCCCTCCTGTTTCTGCCTCTCCCCGGGAAACACCTGCAGGCGGATGGGCATAGATGATTTTTGAGAGGATTTTGTGTGCCGCCAAAGATAGAATGAGAACAATCGAACGAAATAGATAACCCAGACGGTGAGCCGCAATGTCTACATAAATAATGGAAGCTGTAAACAGATAGCCCGCTAAAAATACATGAACGTGGATGACTGCATAGACAAACACGGACTGGTGCATCCATTCAAACAAACTGGTCAGGTACAGCACATACATTCCACCGATATTGAGAATAAATGCAGTAATCGGATTGCTTAAAATTCTGATAACCCGGCTCTTAAAAAGAGAGGAAACTTTTCTTGCCACTCGAATAGGCAGCGACCTCAACAGCAAGGTCGTTGGCATTGCGAGCACTAACAAGAGTGGTGCCAGCATGCCAAGCAGCAAATGCGTCCACATATGTCCGACAAAGCTAGTCTGCGCGAAATCAGCCAAAGGCCCGGTAAAGCTGATTGCGATGGTGAAAATTCCAAGACTCCAGAAAAAAAGACGATACAGCGGCCACGCTTTATAGCGCAGGCTCGTTAATGCAGCAGCCAGCGGATAGAAAAGAAAGGTGAAAAAGAGTAAAATGACAGCTGCTGCCTCCAGACCTGCTATTCCTGATTGCAGATGATGCTCCACTTGAATCCCCCCTGCTCTGAATCCGCTGCCTCACGTTTCAGCCTTCTCTTATCCTCTACCCAACTATGCTAACTGATATGTCTAACTTTCAATCCGCAATAAAAAAGACATCCGCTTTTCCTTAAAGCGGATGTCTTACTGTGGTTGCTTTCCTAAATCATATTTCAATGGCTTCGCGTAGATCTGTTATTCCAAAAGATGAAACTTGATTTTTTCCGTTTCGTTTGGAATGATACAAAGATTGATCTGCTTCACCAATCAGTTGTTCGAGTGATTTGTGATAAGAGTCTAGACTGATCCCCATTGATACGGTCAGCTTTCCATTAGGCTGTAGCTGTTCCCCGTCAAAATGGTATTGCTCGATTCCAACCCGTACTTTTTCGGCAATCGCCAGCGCTTCAAGATCATCAAACGGATCGGTAATACAGAAAATAAACTCCTCACCGCCATAACGCACCACGTAATCTTTATTGCGGGTATTGTCTTGCAGCAATTGGCCGATTGACCGAAGCACAGCATCTCCTTTTTGATGTCCATGTGTATCGTTATAGGATTTAAAATAATCCACATCGAGCATGACGATGGCCACGGGTACTTGCTGCGCAACCAAAGTCTGGACCTTGCTTCTGAAATAGCGCATATTGGGCAGTTGCGTCAAATGATCCTGATTCGAGAAAAATTCCAATTCTTTTCGAACCAATATGTGGTGACTTTCGCCATTGGCAACCAGACCCATCGAAAGGACCGCGATTCCGGCAAAAACAGCCATCGAAATGGTCATTAAAGGGGTCGCCGGTGTTGTCGCCACCATCCATATTGATTTCAGAAGTTCGAAAACCGCCCATCCGATCATCATCCTTTTAATATCCAGCAGCGCAAAAAACTTATTGACTGTTTTTTTATTGCGGAATAGGCTTCCTAAAATGACAGGCAATATTACCGTCTGAAGAATTCCTTCCACTACAGTGGGACCACCAAGAGAAAAACGGTAAAAAGAAGGGAAAATCGCAGATAAGATCCCTACTTTCCATCCCCCTACATAGGAAATAAAATAAAGCGGAACTTCCCTTAAATCTATCCTCATCCCTTGATATTCAAAGGGGTTGTACATAACAGAGAAGGATAAAAAGCTAATGAATATTACAATCAAAAACAATAATAATTTTGATTCGTTCGAATCAGGAAATAAATATTCTTTTGCTTTTAAAGCTATGTACATTAGTGCAATGATTAAAGCCATATTTTCAAGAAAGAAAAAAATTAATAAATTCATTGATACATCTCCTAATAAAACGTCCTTTCTAGTTTACAATTTTAATAGCTAAAAATACAGATAAACTACAATATTAAACATTTTTTAGAATTTAATGTAATAAAAATCCCTTTAACCAGCCTCCATTTCTAACAGGTTAAAGAGTATTCTCTATTTTTCATACTTTAAAGCAGTTTCGACATATACAACTCGTTGACGTACTTACCGTCTATCAATAGGGAATCTCGCTTTATTCCCTCCACTTCAAATCCCATTTTTATATAAAGGGCAATCGCGGCCTTATTGTGCTCCAGTACCGTCAATTCAATGCGGTGAAGCTTCTTCTCTTTTGCCCATTTTTCTAAAGCCAGAAAAAGCTTGGTTCCTATTCCTTTTCCACGTTCTCCCTTGTGGATGCCTATCGCGACATAGACTGAATGCCGTTTCCGGTTGACTTCCTCATTTATTGCGAATAGGTAGCCCGTTAACTTCGACTGCTCTTCAGCCACTATCACGGTTGATCTAAGATCCATGGCAACAAGCCGTTTTTGCAGCTGCTCGGACGTAGTTTTTCGTTCCCCCGCTTCGAATAGCATGTAACCGGACTTTTCTACATGTTTCATAAGATCAGCCAAATGGTCGGCATCTGCTGGAACTGCATTTCTGATATTCATAGCCATTCTTTTGACCTCCTCATTTTTTTAAACAATTTCCGGTCTGACTACTTGCTCTTCCCCAATTTTTCTGGCAAATAATCCTGTATAAACCAAAAGCGTTCCTACCATCAACAGCACACCGATATAAACGGACATCATGGTAGGTATTAGAAATGCGCCAATAATGATGGTCGAACGCGCCAGCAGATCCGCTCCGCTGAATGAAAAGTTGGAGAACGCGGAATACGAGCCGCGTTTGTCTTCCGGAATCATATTTGCCATTTCCGCATTGCGGACCGGTGAATACACCAATTCACCGATGGTACCGATAAAATTGAACAAGATCAATAAATACCAGCTGTTCGCTGACGTTATGGTGACATAGCCAACACTGTAAAGCAACAATCCAGCCAGCAGAACATGTTGTTTGGAAAAGCGGTCTGTGAATTTATTGACCACGAAAGTCAGGCAGACGACCAGCAGCATGTTCTGGATATTCAACAGGCTCAACATCCGAACTCCTGCAACATCAAAATCCGCGATGGTGAAGGTCTCAAAGTTTTCGGCAAGTCGGACGCCTATATAGCTGTTCAACGAAAACTCAGCTGAAAAGATGAACATGGAGCCGACTACCACTTTAACGAAAGGACGATCCTGGAAAGCAACTTTGTAATTTTGGAGCAAATCAATCAGCACATTGTTGTGCTGTTTTTTCAAACTCTGAACGCGTTCGTCCTTCAGCCAAATCTGATAGGCCATTGGCAGGCTGGCAGACGTCACGGTCAAGAGAACAAACAGCTCGATCTGATGATTAAGATACAGTAATCCACCGAGTGCCGCGCCGATAGCCATCGATAAATTGACCATCCAGTAATCGATGGCGTATATCGCTTTGCGGTTTTCAGGAGTCGTTGAATCGATGATGATGGCATGCATTGCCGGCCTGCCCAAACTGCTGGTGACGATAAAGATGACATAGGCAGCTGCAAAGAGGCCGATCCATTTGTCTTCCGGCAGCAAGCTGAGCGCCATCAGCAGGAACATGACTGCACTGAGTGACGAAGTCAAAACCAGCACCTTTTTACGCGGGAAGCGATCGGAAATATACCCGCCAATTAAGTTGACAAAAAAACCGATAAAGACCGTAATGATCAAAAAGGACCCTGCCCACACTTTGCTCATTTCCTGTGCAAAAAACAGAGCCATGAACGGCATGACAGCTGAAGTAACAGCTCGGTTAAAGAAAGACGTGATTAAACGCACTTTAATATTCTGTGGATAGTCTTTCCATTTCATCTTGTCAGCCCCCCCTTGTCTTATGTATATTAAACTAGACGAAAGATGCTAAAAATAGACATTTTATATATCTTTGTCCACTTTTAGGAGGAGACTGCATGGAAAAAACTCTTTTGGCCCTGTGGCAAGCTGTGCCATCCGGCTACGTCAAACAAACTCAACTGGCAGATCTGCTTGATCTGAGCAGCAAGCAGACGACACGCCTTTTGCGCAAATGGGCTAACGAAGGCTGGTTCACTTTCACGTCTGGCCGTGGCAGAGGTAATCCTTCTCATCTAAATTGGCTTAAAAATGTGGAAGAAGCATACGAACACCAGCTCTCTCAATTGATTGAAGAACAGTCGATTGAAACCGCCGGAAAATATCTTTTATTCGATTGGTCGCCCGAAATTAGGCAGCGTTTGATGCATAAATTCAGATCTAATTTCGGCTATATCCAAAACGACACAAGTGACAGCGACAAACTGATTATTCCCAGAAAGTATCCGTTATTGACCCTCCATCCACTCCATGCGGCAGATGTCCATAGCGCCAATATGGTTGCTACAGTTTATAACCGGTTAGTGTCGGTCGATGAATGCGGCCACGTTTCTCCTGAACTGGCCCATAGCTGGGATTTGACTCCCACCTGCCTTCGCCTCTATCTTCGGAAAAGAGTCCATTTTCACGATGGATCATTTCTGGATGTGGAAGATGTGGTGGACTGTCTGGAACGGCTGCGGACGGATGCTGCCTATGTGGAGTTATGGAAGCCAATCACCGCCATTAAAGCCATTTCCCCGCACGCTCTTGAAATCTCTTTTCCCGGCGGCTGCAGCTATTGCCTGCAAATGCTTGGCATGATCAATGCCAGCATCTACAAGGGAACTGCTTTAAATCCTATTGGTTCCGGCAGTTTTTTCGTCGAGGAAAACCACGAATTGAAAACCACATTAATGGCTTTTGAGGATTATTTCCAGGAACGGCCATTGCTTGACTCTGTGCAGTTTATCCAAGTGCCTGAAGACTTTGACTTTGCATATCGAACTTCGGCAAATGATAGGAGCGAAGATACATTTCAAGTCGAAAGCGATTCCGGTTTTGGCGCAGTTATTATGAATGCATTTCGCGATTCCCCCATAAACCAAAAAGAAGTACGTGATTATGTCCATTACGCAATTGCCAAACACCGCCATACAATCGGCCAGTTTCATCCGCGGGCAATGCCCAACCACCAAAGCTGCCTGATCGGCCAGAAACAGCCTTATTCACTGCCATTTCCCCAAAAACCTATATTCGAACAGCCGTTGGTTATTAAGGCGGCAAATTACACGAGTGGTTCAACCCGTTGGCTGAAAAAAGCTCTCGAAAGTGAGGGCATTCCTGCCGAAATCGTCTGGCTGTCTTTTCGGGACAAAATGCTCGACACAAAAGATGACCAGACAGCCGACCTTTTTGTTCACGGCGAAGTGTTTGAAATGAACCAGAATTTTTCATTTTTTTACTTTCTTTCAAATGGCTATTCGCCACTGGCCGCCATTATGAAATCCCAGCCCATGTTCAGCAATTACATGCAGCAATATTCAGATATGCCTTTTGAACAGTGGACAGCACTAAATTTGAAAATTGAACGGCAGCTTATTGAGTCATCTCTAATGATTCCACTGTATTATGAAAAAAGGCAAATTCCTTTTTCCGTAGATTTGATGAATATTTCCATAAGCCATTTTGGCTATGTCGACTTTTCAAAGCTATGGGTGCGCCCAGTCATTGGCAGCTAATATAAAAAAGATGGAGAGCTGCACCAAGCTGGGCAGCTCTCCATCTTTTTGTTTGCTTTAGCGGACTTACAGAGAGTGTAGATTAGTGGAAAATATCAAGTATAAGCTCAATGTCAGCACGTTGAACAAAACAAGATTAAACTTCATGTCACCTTTTGCGCCGATTAATGCGGCCACAATTCCAAATCCACTCAGAAAGCAAGGGAAATGAAGATGGAAACTCATCAGCAATTCGAGTGGTTTATTGAACCAATGAATGGCCGCCAATGTCAACGGCAGCATGGTCAAAAATAACATACTTGCCGAGATGCACGAGAAACAATTCTTATACATATGAACACCACCTTGTACTGTTTTTTAGCGCTATTCAGTGACAGTTAAAACAGGAAGGCGGTTCTATGCGGCAAGTCTACCAATCAATCGCATTTAGGGCTGATGCAATACGTTCTGCAAAGGCTTCAGGAAGTTCACGGGATTCCATGTATAGGCAATAAACATTTGGTTCCATCACAACACGCTGCATATAATTGTTTGGCAACGGGTGGATGTGGCTGATCAAAACCGATAAAAACACGGACAGTTCTGACGGCAGCAGTAAGATTTCCGCCTTGTTGATCATGATTCCTGGCTGTTGCAATGCTTGGAACGTGATATCGCAATCCACTTTAAACGAAAATTTAGTTTCATCAGTTTGGATGACTAAACTTCTAAGCTTTTTTACCAAAAAGAGATTCCCGGTTACTTCCACTTCAGCATCCAGCGCTTTCTGCAGAATAACGGCCATTTCTTTAATCGGGTCTGCTATAATCATTTTCTTCATCCCTTCAAAAACTTTATCAGGTGAAAAACAAAAAAGTGTTAAAACTAAAAATTACAAAAATTTAATCTACACTGTTTCAAAAGCCTAATAACCTATATATTTTACTATTTAACTGAAATGAACTATTTTTTATGACACTATTAGACTACATCTTATTATACAACTTGTAAATGGATATTTATCAATTTATCATTTTTCTGCATTTTAAACTTAAAGAAATATATTCAAATCTTCTCATTCATCCTTCTTCTATCGTTACATCCCTTAAGTTCAATGAGTATTTTAAATTTTATTTACTGCTTCGGAAAATTGTCCATTAAACAAACAAGCATTTTCCTGAAGTATAATTGCCTGCCCAGAGTATAAAAGTATGTTTTTTTATGAAATTTTTTAATCAAATGAAAAAGAACCCTTTAAGGGTTCAGTTTGGTTGTAAGCGGTATTTGGAATTTCTCAAGCAAGTCTTTAAATGCCGGCCGTTCATTTCCATTACGTCCAACAATGGATTTTGCAGTGATCAACGAATTTAATACAGCTTCTTCCGCTGCTTCTCCTACGGCCCGGAAAGCCTCGTCCATATCTTCTTCATGGATGGTTGCAATTGCCAGGCATTGCGGCGGTTTGGCATGCGGGATTTTATTAGCCGTTGTAAAACCGAGAACAATTTCACCGCTGCCATTGGTGATGATCGATCCGGTTCGAGAAAGTCCCGTGACTGCCCGTTTCAGTATGCGATTCAATTGCCGTTCGGATAAAGGAAGGTCGGTTGCCAGGATGACCATGATTGAACCTTTATCTTCTTCCTTATAGGATTGCAGAATGTGTTTCTTCAATTCTTTGCCGACCGGATTGCCGCTCACCATTAAATCGCTAAGCATTCCAAAATTCGACAGCACCAATACTCCAATAGTATAAGTTCCATGCCCAAGCTCCAAGATGCGCGAAGCAGAACCGATTCCGCCCTTTAACGAATAGCACAGCATTCCCCTTCCCGCTCCGACTGCACCTTCTTCAAACTCCACTCCTGTATGGTCCAGCGCATGCCGCACATGTTCTTCTTTGACAAAACGGCTGCGGACATCATTGAGAAACATGTCGTTGCATTCACCGATGACCGGATTTACCGTACCGGTTGTACTTCCGATATCAGGGTTCTTCTCCAGCATATAATCGATAACTGCATTTGCTGCTGTCCCGACATTTAATGTGTTGGTCAGAACAATGGGTGTTTCCAGCGTACCGAGCTCCGCCAATTGGATGGTTCCCATCGTTTTCCCGAAGCCATTGATGACATGGCTTGAAGCAATCAGCTTGTCATGAAACAGATCTCCTTGATGCGGCAAGATGGCAGTCACTCCGGTCTGCATATTGCCATCGCTCAACGTGACGTGGCCAACGGTAACTCCTGCGACATCTGTTATGGCATTCAAAGCTCCCGGCTTCATACTGCCAATTTTCACACCATAATCCCGGATTCGTTTTTGGTTGTGCAAACTCTCACCTCTTTTTTTATAGTCTAGTTCTTTACGTTTTAAACCCGCATAAGTTTCGATTAATAACCTTCAGTTATAGTCTGGTGGGCATAAAAAAGTTCTATCCAGACGCTGAAAATATGCCGCCACACTTTTAATTCCTCCATTTTTTAAAGACCGTTAACTCATGAAAGAATTAACGGTCTTTAAAAATGGTTTGACTTATTTTACCGAAGGAGACATCCCATACAAACCCTTTCCCGTTATTGCAGTCTCGTGTTATCAGATTCGGATACTTCCTCTAAGATCATGCTGGCATTGTCGTCGGTACGGTCTCTTACGGCAATATCACCCAACGAAACGATGCCGATCAACTGGTCATTTTGCACAATCGGAAGTCGCCGAATTTGATGTTTGGACATTACCTCAGCAGCGTCTTTAATGGACATTTCAGTTGTTCCGGTAACTAAGTGTGACGTTAGAATCTGAGAGACAGGTCGATCCAATGAAACTTGAGCAGCGATTCCCCGGATGACAATGTCGCGGTCTGTCACAATTCCAAGCAACCGCTCGCCGTCGCTGATTGGAATGGATCCAACATCAAGTTCCATCATCTTGGATGCCAGCTCCCGGATAGTGATATCCGGATTGCAGGTCGTTACATCGGTAGTCATAATGTCTGTAATCTTCATGAATCGTTCCTCCTCTGGATATTTTCAGCTTTTGCTCACCAACTGGCTCCTTCCATTGACCGGAAAAATTTGTCAGTTCCCTCTCCACTGAACCTCCTTTCTTCTTTTCTTTTACTATTCCTTATCCATTTCATTAAAAAATAAAACGTCTGCTCTTTAAAAACTAACGAAGATTAAATTCCCGGATTTTGTGGTGTCTCTCCAGTTACAATAAAAACGTCAGACATCCGATTTTCCTTAAACGCCATTTTGCATCCGTGATAAAATATAACTAAACATTCATTCTGTCAGAAATGCAGATTGATCAATGTACAAGTCCATATGTAATATCAAACCATTTAAAGGAGGCAGTTTTTATCGATTATTTACCTGTTTGGATGGAATTTATCGTTCTTCTTATCGTCAACTTAGCAGTAGGAGCTGCCGGCTTTATTCCGAGTGTCCTGGTGACCGCAGTCAACATCCAGTCGTTTGGCTTACATGGCGGTGCAGTATTAACATTTGCCGGTGAAATTTTTGGTGCCTTACTGGGATTTTATCTGTATCGCCTTGGATTTTCCAAAGTCAATCCGAAATGGCTCCGCCACCCGTTTTGGCAAAAATTCCAGCATCAATCGAATAAACGCGTTTTCAGCCTGGTAATCCTTTTTCGGCTGCTTCCCTTTATGCCATCCGGTTTTGTTACAGCAGGTGCGGCACTCACAAAGATAAACGCCAAACTGTTCTGGCTCGCCAGCACAATCGGCAAAGTTCCAGCAGTGATTTTAGAGCTCGCTGCTGTTTATGGAATTACACAAGCGGTCCCGGCAAACGTCCAATATCTTCTATTTGCTGCCGTCATTATTGTTTCCATAGTCATTTGGCAATTGGATCGCTTAAAGAATTCCAAACAGCACAAAACCCCTCCATCGACAGATTGAGGGGTTTTGCGTTTTTCAATAAACTTTGTCGCCATTAAAGATCGAATTTTTAACGATAACGTAATCCACGTTGCGGATTGCAAGCAGCTTGTCTCCTCCAGCATAGGAAATCGCGGATTGAAGATCTTGTTCCATTTCCACCAAAGTGTCTTTTAACGACCCTTTGTATTCCACGAACATTTTCTTGCCTTCAACGTTTTTCTTCTCGCCTTTTTGGAATTCCGATGCTGAACCGAAATATTCTTTCAGCAATTTGCCGTCCTGATTGATGGTTTGGCCCGGTGATTCTTCGTGTCCGGCAAAAAGAGAACCGATCATGACCATTGATGCCCCAAAACGGACCGACTTGGCAATATCGCCATGTGTGCGAATGCCGCCGTCTGCGATGATCGGCTTGCTTGCCGCTTTTGCACACCAGCGCAGTGCCGCCAATTGCCAGCCTCCTGTGCCAAAGCCGGTCTTTATTTTGGTGATGCACACTTTCCCTGGTCCAATGCCTACTTTTGTGGCATCCGCTCCAGCGTGCTCCAATTCCCGGACCGCTTCAGGTGTACCGACATTTCCGGCAATCAGGAAACTGTTCGGAAGCAATTTCTTGATATGCTGTATCATGTTGATCACTGCATTGGAATGGCCATGAGCCACATCAATCGTAATGTATTCCGGCGTGATTTTTTCATCAGCCAATAGCTGGACAAATTCATATTCTTCCGGTTTTACGCCGACGCTGATGGACGCATAAAGGCCCCGCTGCTGCATGTCTTTTGCAAACGCCAACCGTCTTTGGGGTTCGAAGCGATGCATAATATAAAAATAATTATTTTCAGCCAGAAATTTGGCAATTTTCTCATCTACGATGGTCTGCATATTTGCAGGTACAACTGGCAATTGAAAAGTCCGTCCGCCAAACTCAATCGACGTATCACATTCTGAACGGCTGTCTACCACTGCTTTTGCGGGAACCAACTGAATATCTTCGTAATCAAATACATTTTCCATAAATTACACCCCTATACACGAATGATATATCTATATATCTTTAAAATTGTTCGTCCATATGATAATGTACTTTATTTTTCAAGAGATGTCAAAGAGCAAAGCCATTCCACCAAAAACACCAGAATACGCCTGCCCCCGGCAACTTTCCTAAACTTTATCCATTAGCCGATTCAGCTTCGGAATATACAAAATCAGAAAGAGGGACCGTCCGAGGCTGAACAGGATAAACGCCAGCCACACACCGTGGTTCTGCAAAATTGGAACCCCTGTCCATAGCGCCAGCAGAAAGACCCCTAATGACAATAGCATGGAGTTTCGGATCGGCGCCGTTTCAGTTGCCCCCGTAAATACGCCATACAAAACGATGCCGAAACTTGAAACTGAAGGAAACAGCAACAGCCAGTCTCCATAAAGTCCGCCCAGTTCAATGACTTCTGGAATCGCTGTAAACATGGAAAAGATCTTCGTGCTGAAAAGCCAATAAAGCGCAGTCAACACGAGTGATGAAAAGAAAGCCCACTGAAAAGACAACTTTAAATTCTTTTTGAAAAGTGCCGGATCTTTGGATCCAATCGCCTTGCCGGAAAGAATGCTCGAAGCGTTGGAAAGGCCGTCGTAAAAATAGGCCATTAAGTAGTGGATTTGCAGCAGCACTGCATTCGCCGCCAAGGTCTCCGTTCCAAAAGCCGCACTTTTATAGGTGAACAAATTAAAGACAGCAAGCAGGCAGATGGTACGGATAAACAAGTCCTGATTGACAGCCATCATTTTACGGACAGATGAACTGTCGGCAACCATCTTGAGAGAAGGCAGCTTGAAGCGATATGAAGTGCCGCGCCAGACAATCAGCAAGCCGATCAGGCAAGCTGTCACTTCGGCAATCAGAGTAGCGGCTGCCACCCCGGAAACGCCCCAGCCGAATCCAAAAACAAAAAGCACATCCAGTCCAATATTCAGCAGGTTCATGAAAACTTGGATCATCACAGAAATTTTAATGCGGGACATGCCGATCAGCCACCCCATGATGACATAGTTGATCAGTGTAAAAGGCACACCCCATATCCGGATGCCGAAATAATCAGAGGCCAAAGCAGCCACATCTTCGGCAGGATTGAGCAGACTCAACGCCGCGTATTCAATCGGTTTCTGCAGCATGAAAAAGCCGATTCCTACCGCTAGCGCGATGATTAATGGCCTGATAAGAGCGAGCGTTCCAAGCAGCCGGTCATTGGCACCGTGCGCCTGCGCTGCAAAACCCGACGTTCCGATGCGCAGGAAACCAAACAGCCAGTAAAGCGTGTTGAAGATGACCGTGCCGATTGCAACGCCGCCAATATAAGCGGGATTCGGCAATTGCCCCACCACTGCTGTATCAACGGCGCCCAATAAAGGAGTGGTCACCGTAGAAATGGTCAAGGGGATTGCCAAGGCAAGGTAAGTACGATGATTCATTTAGAAGCTCCTACTCTTTCAGGGTAATTTTTATCTATTCTATAATATTCACTTTCTGATGGTGAAATTGCAAAAATGATTAAGTCTATTAAATTCCCATGCAATCAAAACATAGACATTAAATTCTTGGTATAGGGGTGCCGGTCGCAGGAAAAAAGTTCATCCCTCCCAAAACCATCCACCATACGCCCTTCCTTCATAACAAACAGCTGTTGACTTAGTGAAGCAACAGCCGCTAAGTCGTGGGAAATGAAAATGTAGGAAAGTGAGAATTGCTGGCGAAGATTGTCCAGCAATTTTAAAAGTGAGGCTTGGGATAGCACGTCGAGGCTCGAGGTGGGTTCATCCAGTATCATGATTTCCGGTTCGATGCTGATGGCACGGCTGATGGTGACTCGCTGTTGCTGCCCCCCGCTCAGTTCATGCGGATACCGATCTCCTAGGGAAGCTGGAAGTTCAACTGCTTCCAACAGCTGCCCAACATAGTTTTCTTTGCTCGTGTAACTGAAATGCTGAAGCTCTTTTTGGCTGCCGAACTGCAAATAAGGATCCATCAAAGAATCCCGTATTTTCAGTTTAGGATTCAAAGAAGCGGATGGATTCTGGAAAACTGCTTGCATCTGCTTCCTGAAAGGTTTGAAGTTTTTTTTCGTTAAATTTTGAACCGGTTCACCATTAATTGAAATTTCCCCGGCATCTATATGTTCCAATTGAAGCAGGCATCTGGCCAGCGTGCTTTTTCCGCAGCCGCTTTCGCCAATAATGCCAAGACATTCACCTTTTTCGAGAGAAAACGACACATTATCGAGTACTTTTAAACCATTTGAATAGGTTTTATCTACATGGCTGACTTTCATTAACTCCATTATTTATCTCCCATACTATATGTTTGACGTTTGCTTAAGAACCGGAACCGCTTCAATCAGCGATCGGGTATACGTGTGTTCAGGGCATGCCAAAATTTTTGCTTGTTCTCCTTGTTCAACAATGTGTCCTTCTTTCATCACCAGGATCCGGTCTGCATATTTTGCGGCATGCCGAAGATCATGAGTAATATAAAGAATAGCGCAGCCTGTTTCCCTTTGCAGTTTTGCAAGCAGTTGCAGGATTCGATAGGAGGAAATGCTGTCCAAGGCAGTTGTCGGCTCATCCGCTATCACCAAGTCAGGCTTCATCAGCAAAGCGAGCGCAATTGCAGCACGCTGGAGCTGTCCACCGCTCAACTGGAAGGGGTAACGGGTCGAAAGATCGGCTGCGAGGCCGACAGATAGAAGAGCCTGTTGCGTATTCTCTATTCTCTTGGATTTCTTTATGCTTAAATGAGTCCGCTGGTATTCATCAAAATGTTTGCCGATCGTTAAGAACGGTGTAAAAGAGCTTTGATAATCCTGAAAAATATAGGCAATTCCTTTGCCTCGTATTTTCCTCATTTTTTTTGACGGCATTTCCAGTATGTCATTGCCGTTAAAACGGATCGTCCCGTCCGCTGATAAGTTCGGCATCAGCAACCCGCCGATTGCGGAAGCGGTCATGCTTTTTCCGCTACCGCTTTGCCCGACAACAGCCACCCAGCCACCCCGCTGAACATCGAATGAAATTCCTTTGACAAAGGGCTGATTTTTCGTTCCAACGGTCAACTTTTTAACTTCCAATACACTCATGATTGCACTTCCTTTTTCACATCGAACTTGTCCCGCAAATAATCGCCCAGCACATTGGAAATGAGCACTACAGTCACTATCGCAAGTCCCGGATAAATCATCAATGCTGGCATCGATTGAAAATAAGGGCGGGCATCATTGAGCATGGCGCCCCACTCTGGAGCCGGCGGCTGTGCCCCAAGGCCGATATAGGATAATGAGGAAATCAATAGGATGATCTTTCCCAAATCCAGGCTGGCCAGCACCAATACATTACCGATAATGTGAGGAAAAAGATGCTTGCGGATAATTTGCCCGTCTCCCAAGCCGTTGATCTTCGCCATTGCAATATATTCTTTTTGGCGTTCGCTGACCACTGTGCTTCTGACGAGGCGGGCATAATTGACCCACTTTACAAAAACAATGGCCAACAGGAGATTTTCAATTCCAGGACCCAACAGTCCGCTCAAGACAATCGCGACAATCGTATCTGGAAAAGCAAGAAACGCATCTGCAATGCGCATCAAAATCCGTTCCAGCCTTCCTCCTTTATAGCCTGCTATTAAGCCGATAGGCAAGCCAATGGCTACCGCAGTCAAGAGCGCCATAAAAGCATAGCCGACTGTCAGCTGAGCGCCCAGTAAAATCCGCGTCAACACATCCCGTCCCAAATGATCTGTCCCAAAAGGGTGGTCAAAACTCATCGGCATCAGCTGGGAAGTCAAATCGACCGCATCTGCATCATGCTTCAAAAAAAGGAAGGCATATGCGGCCAGCAGCGCCAACAGGCTTAGCAGCAGTATGAGCATGCCCGCTTTCCAATTGGGCTTGCGTGTTTTTATTGTCAAAGCGGTCATTGGCTCTCTTTCCCTTCCTTTAATCTAATTTCCGGATTCAAGTACCGGTAAGAAATATCCACCAGGCTATTTACAACAAAAACGATGATGGCCATGATGAACAGATATCCTTGGATGACGGGGTAGTCCCGTGCTCTAATCGCTTCTACAACCATTTTGCCGATTCCCGGATAGGCAAAGATCACCTCTATCACTACTACTCCGCCGATCAAACTTCCAAGACTGACGCCAAAAACGGTAATGACCGGAGGCAAAGCAGCACGCAGCGCGTGAAAGAAAAAGATTCGGATTTCTGAAATCCCTCTAGAACGGGCCGCTTTTATGTAATCATTGCTGAGAGAATCAATCAAGCTGGATCGCAGCAGCCGAACATAGACGCTTGTGATGGCAAGACCAAGAGTTACAGATGGAAGAATCATCGAAACAAAGCCATCCCGTCCCATTGTCGGCAGCAGGTTCAGCCGCACACCAAACAAGTCGATCAATAATAACCCCAGCCAAAAGCTCGGTACCGCTGCTCCGATCAAGGAAAACCAACGGCTGAGCTGGTCAACCCAACTGCCGCGGTATATTGCGGCAAGTGATCCGAGCGGCAATGCGATCAGCAGCATAACGAGCAACGCCCCTCCAGCCAATTCCAACGTAGCCGGAAGTCCGCTGAGGAGCATTTCCAAAACAGGTTGATCGGTCAAATAGGAATTGCCGAAGTCCAGCTTCACAAAATCCATGAACCACTCGCCATATTGCACGAGGAGCGGTTCATTAAATCCCATATCTTCCCGAAGTTCTTCCACCTGTGCCGCCGTTACCGATACATCGTCAACACGAAGGATGGACAGCACCGGATCACCTGGTGCGAGCCGTGCAAACAAGAAGCTGACAAACGTCACCAGCAGAAGAAAAACGGTCACTTCGATGGATCTTTTCAGTAATATCCGAACCATTTACTTCACATCCAAGGTGTTGGTCAGCATGTAATATTCACTGCGTGAAGTTACCCAGTTTTCTACTTTGTCTGCATTATAGGCGACCAATGTATTCGGGTGGAGAATAAACGAGTTGTAAACCTGCTCATCGACGTACAGGGCAATTTTTTCAGCAATTGCCGATCGTGATTTTTCACCCACAGTTGCATTCAACTCATCGATCATCGCAGTCAGGGCATCGTCGTCCGCTCCGCTGAAGTTCAAGGCACCCTGCGGATGGTAAGTCGCATTCAAATAATATCCTGCATCCCCACGAGGCGCAGTCAGATTGCTGTAGGTTGTCAAATCCCAATCCCGGTTAGCGGCCATATACTCTTCAGGCACTTCAATTTGCTGGATGTCTACTGTAATCCCGAGCTGCTTGGCATCCGACTGGAATACCTGGGCAATCAGCGGCAAATCAGCACGTGCGCTATAAGTCAATAAAGTAAGCACCAACGGCTCGCCTTCTTTTTGCATGACACCGTCCTTTTCTTCATATCCCGCTTTAGCTAAAAGGGTTCTGGCTTCTTCGGATCCGGTCTGCTTTGCAGGGTAATCCGGCGCGAAGGTAAATGTCGAAGGAAACGGACCATTTGCAACTTCGGCATGGCCTTTCAGGATGGTTTCCGCAATTGACTCTCGATTGATCAGTACGTCCACAGCTTTACGGACATGGATGTCTTTCATCGATTCACGCTCGAGGTTCATCGTCATTTGATGGACCCGAAAAGTGGAAGTGGATTCCACCTCTACCCCTTCTATTGCTTCCAGGTTTTCCAAGCCTTGAACTTCCGGACGGAAAACGATGTCTGCATCTCCTGATTCAAGTGCCAATGATCTTGCATTGGCGTCTTCGTTAAAAGAAAATCGTGCTGCTTCCAATTTGGCAGCCCCGTCCCAGTATTGATCGTAGCGGATTAAATCAACTGCTGTTCCGGGTGTGAAGGAGGAAACGGCAAAAGGTCCCGTGCCAATCGGTTTGTTTATGTAATCGGGCTCTGTTACATCAATAATTGATGTATTCGGGTGAACCAACTCAGATGGAAATTCAGGAAATGGCATAATCGTTTTGATAGTCAACTGATAGCCATCCGCTGCGATCGACTCAATCCGGAGTGCATTGCTAATCGCGATATTGTCCTCCATTGCACGCTCCAGTGAAGCTTTTACGGCCGCCGCATCCATCGGGCTGCCGTTTTGAAACGTTACATCGTCTCTCAGCCGAATCGTCCACTCCTGGCCATCTTCACTGTCCCAGCTTTCTGCCAGCCATGGCTCCAGCGTCAGCGTATCGTCGTTCAAATGAACCAGGGTTTCCGTTATTCCTGCGCGCAGCGGCACATAGCTGCTGTCCACGTTGGGATCAAGTGACCTCGCTGCGAAATTGAACAGCAGGTTGAGTTCTTTGCGCCCCTCTTCCTTTTTGTCTGCTGCATCTGATGTACATGCGGTTAATAACATAGACAATGCCAAAAGCAATAATATAAATGCATTTTTCATCAATAAACACTCTCCTTTTTCAAATTGTAATTATTACGATTTGTATTCCAAAAAAATAATCTCCTCTTTTCTCCTTTTCAATAACCTGGAGAAAGAAGAGAGCTTTCCATACTACATATTATATATTTTTAAAGCGTAACTATTACGTTTTAAATCATATCCTTTTGCAGCATCTAATGCAATCTCTTTTTTTAAACTTTTTGGAATACATTTTTAGCTTAAGTCAGTTCATGAAAAAGTTCCTCCTTCACAGAAATTTATTGATGAAAAACAAAGACCAGCCACCCTTCGATTTTCGAAGCGGGCTGGTCTTGCCAAATTGGTGTAATGTGGATTTATGTACCGGCTACCCTTCCATTAAAATGAGGTTGAAAAAGGCAATGTCACAGAATCTGCCTTGTCCCTGTTTCTAGAACTCTCCCGGATAATCCTTGCTCAGCTTTTCCCGCAGGTTATCCAGCACATATGAATTATACACCCATTCCTCACGCAGCAATTGGCGATATCCTGCCAATGATTCTGAGGAATTGATTTTTTTGTATACGGGAATTATCTCTTCATCAAAATAATAGTATCCGCTCTCTTGATATGCTCGTTCTGCTTCCATGGCTTTCTCAAGCGATAACTGCGGATCAATGAGCAAATAGATTTCCGCCAAAAGCATTAAATCATCGATAAGGAATTCTTCCGTGTCTTCGGCAATCTTCTGATTCAGCAGGTCTGCAGCTTCCCCGAATTTTTTCTGATCCAGTAAACCATCCACCAGGATCCATTCGGCTGCGTCTCTATCGTATTCGTCCCCTGCACCTTTAATGGTATCCACAGTTTTTTCCATTGCTGCATAGTCTTTCTTATCCAGCTGCTCATAAGCTTGTTCAAACCAGTCATCCATCTTCTTTTGCTCAGTTATCTTTTGATCGAGGAAAATCTCATCGTATTCCTCAATATCCATGCCAATCATTGCTTCCAGCTTTTTGTAGAATGCAGTTGCAGACCTGGACATCAGTAGATCCGGTATGATGCCTTCCCCATATTCTTCTACTAAAGTTTCCACTGCCAAAAAACTTTGTGCATAGGGATCATATGTGTCTGTAGAAGCACTGTCAAAATCATGTTGGCTGTCAAGCTCATGAAAGTCGATTATTTCTGTACTTTCCAGATCATACCACCCACTGGACTCATCAGCGAAGTAATCAGCGATGCCTTCTTCAAACCAGGAGGGAATCCGTGTAATCGACAAGCTATGCTGATTGGAAAAAAGATGGCTTTGGTAATGGGAATATTCATGCACCAAAATCAGCTCCCAGCTTTCATCTGTCGGAACCAAATGGATGCTTTTGGTGCCTAAGTTGTAGTAGCCTGCAACTTCTTCTGCGCCATAACCGGATTCCAGCGACTCATAGTCCTCATGGAACTCAACCGTCAAACCGCCCTCATCTTGAGTACCCAGGAATTGGTTAAAGCTTTTCCGCTCATTTTGGAGTACTTCATCAATTTTAGCTATTTCGTCTTCATTTTTCTCAGAGAAGTAATAAGTGACACCATTTTTTTCAATTTTGAGCAGCTCAGGCTGTGAAGAAACCTGGAACACTGTTGATGCAAATAACCTGGTTTTATTGGTCAGAGCTAGATTTTCATCTCCGGTCGTGTAAATGGCGAACGAATTGATGATGGTCACTGAAGCCACAACAATTGTCAGGACGATGGAAAAAATCATCAATCCGACCGCTTCTTTGATATTACTGATTTTCATGAAGTTCAGACTGCCTTTTACAGTACCTATAATGCTTGCAGAAAATATGACAAGACAAACCACCAAGAACATCCCGGCGATCATCAGCCCGCCAATTAGCCCTTGATTTAATATGAGGAAATATGCCAAATACGAATAGATTGTCATTAAGAATAATTGTTTAATGATGCTTTTCATGGGTGCCTCCAGTTAGTTTGGTACGAAAAGGAAAAACGGAATTTACCGTAAAGTTGGTATATATTACTACCTAAACTAAACTGTATGGCTGTAAGTCCTTAATCTTTTCTATATATTAGCAGTTTCTTGATTCAATAAACAGTCTTATTAAAGCTTGTTATATATTTTTTCTCTTTCGATATTAACTCCTGTCTTACACAGGATTTTCTATATGTCCACAAAAAAGACTGCCTGGAAGCCGAATTCATGGCTTCCAAGGACAGTCCCTTCACATCTATTAAGCTTTATTCCAAATTATCCTTAATTATTGCTTGCGTGCACGCAATGCAAGAGTTGTTGTCAAACCAGCAAGCATCAAGCCAGCCAGTACCCATAGGAATGGGAAC
>NZ_WXYN01000027.1 GCF_016881065.1 Planococcus soli
CACTTTTTTTAAAGTGTCTACCATTTGGGGTGCGGTTCACCCTAGAGGTTTCTCTTTTTTTTTTTTCACTTTAGATGGAAAATTATTGATATAGTGGGAGTATAATTCTTCGAAAAGGAGCAATTCCATGCATAAGGAAACCGTAAGAAAATCTATCCTGTTTTTTGCCGCCTTGATCTTTTTCGCAGTTGCCGCATTCTTCAGTTTATACGAAGGCAGCCAGCTCGATGACGTATCGTGGGAGTGGCAGCACTCCGCAGTATTCACCAATTGGCTGAACGGGGAAGTCACATCGGCAGACCATATCCTGGCGGTTGATTATCTGGTGTACGCGGCAAAATTTGAGCCGTTGTTTCCGGTCATCATGTTCATTTCCGGCTTGACCTTGTTCCTGCAGCTGGCTTTTCGGGTGTTTAAAGCGAGAAAAACTGCATTGTGCGTATTACTGCTGTTTTTCGCGGTTAAGCTGCTGGTATTCAGCGGCATGTTGATGGCTTCTCCGACCGATGGACTTCAGCTGTTTTCCAGGATTTTTCTAGGGAGCGGCATTTTTATAATGGCAGGTTGTCTCTTTTGGCTAATCAAAGAGAGGAAGCTGTCGCATTAAGCTGGTTGTTTGCGGAAAAAGGCGATTTGTTTGCGGAATAAATATTTTGTTTGCGGAATATCCCACTTTGTTTGCGCAATCCTAAACTTTATTTGCGGAATAGGCGGTTTTATTTGCAGCAATCCATTTCGAGGTGAACCGACCGATCCGCAATAGAATGAAAAAGGCGCTTCAGGCTCTCGATATACCCGAAGCGTCTCTATAATACTGCTGTCACAAAATTTTCCCCTGCAGCTCCAATTGTTCTGCTCCATAGCGATTTTGTCTCGCTCCGAAGCTTGATCTGTGATTTCCGGTAGATGTCAAAGCCAGCCAAAAGAAGGAAGCCGACTCCGATGATGGCCACCAGCAAGTAGAATCCGATTTCCATAATAAGTCCTCCAATTTGATAGTACAAGAAGTTCAAAAGCTATCCGTGAAGCGCCTGTTGTGCGCGATGCTCGTCTTCTTTAGCGATGTAAAAATCGTACTGTGCAGCGTTCGCTAGCGCATTGTGCATTTGAGGGGTGCCGATATGGCCTTCAGTGCCGTATACATTGGCATTCATTTTCAACACGGTATCATAGGCGATGCCATGTGAACTGAATCTGCCAGCCGCTTTGTAATACATATCATCGCCGAAAGCGGTATACACCAAATGCTTTCGTTTGAAAAACAGCCACCGGATCAATCCCATACCTTTCAACCCCTCTCTGAAATTAAAGCCTCCGCCTCAGCTCCTCGGCAATTGTCTTCAAATGGGCATTGCGTTCTTTCGCCAGCTTCAGACCAGTTGCCACAGCATAAATCCCAAAGCCAAATACCAATAAATAAAACAGGATCGACAAAATTGGAATCAAGAAGAAAAATTCATTCATTGCACTCATGGACGCACCTCCTCATATTCATAATACGCAAGAAGAGGAAAATCGTTTCAAAAAGTTTACGTGGCCAGCCCTTCTTGGAACTTATTCCCTTATGGAACATATGGTTAGGAAAGAAGATTACGAGTAATAAAGGAGGACTTTCATGGATACCTTTACGTGGCTGTTCATCATCGCCGGAACGATAGTGATTATCGTCATGGCCAATCCGTATTTCAATTGGTGGACAAGGAGCCTAGCGGTCATCTATTACGGAATCTTGACATTCCTATTCATAGCCAACACAAATCGCATCAATGAAAAATACAGCGGCGGCGTCCCGGTTCCGGAAGCTTATTGGGATGACAACTCGCAATGGGCGTGGACCGCATCGAACTTATTTCTGTTGCCCTTTATCGGGATTCTGCTTTACATATACTACCGGTGGTTCACAAACAGCGAAACAATAACAGTGAAAATCCTGATTACAATCAGTCTGCTGCCGGCAGCGGCATTAGTATTTTTCTTTTATTTCACCTTCAATTTCGGCTATGGCTACCGGCCGTAAAACCACTCTAGTTTTTGGTTTTCTGTAAAAACATTCCCTTTTTTTGAAACATTTTGATAAGTCGCTCGTATAATTACTATAAGCCTCCATCGCGTACATAACGAAGAGCTTGATGGCAAGTTCCTGTCCCGCAGGAATCGAGGCAAACATCAAATCAGAAGGAGTGGAAGCAGCATGGAATCCATAGGCATCATTACAGTCATTATTGCGTTGCTGATCATCGCCGCAATCGCGGGTGTGGGTTATTTTTTCTGGATGAAAATCCGTTACCGCACCGCCAAATCCAATGAAGCATTGATCATCACCGGACCGAAACTTGGGGATCCGGAAAAAGATACCAACATCTTCACCGACGACGAAGGCCGTTCGATGAAAATTATACGAGGCGGCGGTTACTTACTGAGACGCTTCCAAACGTCAACGCCTGTCAGTTTGACCTCGTTCCAGCTGAAATTGGCAACACCACGTGTTTATACAAACGCTGGGGTGCCGATTGTGGCAGACGCTGTTGCGATGGTAAAAGTGGCGGATACGCTGAACGGTATCGCCAATTACGCCGAGCAGTTTCTTGGCAAAGAACAGGAAGAAATTGAAACGGAAATCATCGAAGTGCTGGGCAGTAATTTGCGTGCCATCCTGTCGAAGATGACGGTTGAAGACATCAACAGCGACCGCGAAAAATTCAATACGGACGTGCAGGACATCGCCCAGAAGCAGCTTGATTTGATGGGCTTTAAAATCACTTCACTCGGCTTGACCGATTTGCGGGATGCCGATGAAAACAATGGCTACCTGGAGAACCTGGGCCGTCCGCGTATTGCGGAAGTCCGCAAGCTGGCTGAAATCGCGGAAGCGAACACGGAGCGAGAAACACGCATTCACCGTGCGCAGACCGACCAGGAAGCGAAAGAAGAAGAATACTTGCGCCAAATTTCCACAGCTCAATCGAAAAAAGAAAAAGACATCAAAGACGCAGCGTTCAAAGAAGAAACCGAGCGTGCGCGCGCCAAGTCCGAGCAGTCATACGAACTGGAAAAAGCCAAGCTGGCGATGCAAATTCAGGAAGAAGAACTAAGCATGCAATTTGCAGCGCGAGAACGCGCCGTTAAGCTGGAAGAAGAAGAAAGCAAAGTGCGGAAGACAAAAGCCGATGCGACCTATTACGAAACGACGCGTTCTGCAGAAGCGGATGCCCGCCGTGCCGTCATCGACGGAGAAGCAAAAGCGAAGATCAAACGCGATGAAGGTTCTGCAGAAGCGGAAGTTATTCGCGAACGAGGGAAGGCAGAAGCCGAATCCCGCAAACTGTTGGCAGAAGCCATGGAAGAGCACGGCGATGTCATCATTACCGAAAAACTGATCGACATGCTGCCGGTCTTCGCCGAGAAAGTCGCGTTGCCGCTCAGCAATATCGACTCGGTGAAAATCATCGATTCCGGCAACGGCCAGGGCATTCCGTCCTTCGGCAAAAGCGTCACCAAAACGATGGTCGACATGCAGGAGCCGCTTAAGGAAATGACCGGCATTGACGTCGGCGAATTGCTGAAGTCCTATGTGAATCGCAACAAACCCTCTGCTCCGCAGCAGGCTCCGGCTGCAACATTGCCGATTGTGCAAAAAGAACAATCACCACTTGAAGAAGATGCCAACGACACGCATGAAGACCGCTAAAGCGGAATAAAACCCATCACCTTTTCGAAAAAGGTGGCGGGTTTTTCTCTTGCCTGGCTGCTGTTCAAATCCGATTAATCGACATGATTCCATAAAAAGATGCTATTATATCTGTAGATTGGCACAAAAGAGATTTTAGAAAATGGCCAAATTGACGAAATGGGACAACTGATTTTATTCAAAAGATAGAGAGCTGCGCCAAGAGAAAAATCTTGTGAGTTGTCATCTAAGGGGGAAATTTCATGGGAGAAGCGTGCAAAGTTCTGATTGTAGATGATGAAATGTTGATCAGGCAAGGAATCATAAATTATATTGACTGGGAACAAGAGGGATTTCAAATTGTCGGGGAGGCTTCAAACGGCAAAGAAGCGCTGCAATTGATCGCGGAGTTTTCACCGCATATTGTCGTCACCGACATCGTCATGCCGATCATGGACGGCATCGATCTGGTCAGGGAAGGGAAGAAAGCATTTCCGGATACGGAATTCATTGTCTTGAGCAGTTTTGAAAACTTCGATTATGTGCGCTCGACGTTTCAGAACGGGGTCGCCGATTATATATTAAAGCCCAAGTTGAACGGGCCGGAATTGTTGAAAATCTTGAACCGGGTCGTTAGCCGGATTCCTGATTTGCAGCATTGCGCGTCGGCAGTCAAGCCGGAACGTTCTACTGAAGAGCTATTGGAAAACATGATTTCGGGCTACGATCTTTCGTTGGATCAGACAGTTTCAGCCGATGCGCTGCCCAACAGCCGCTTTGCTTTGGTGGGCGTCCACGGAAAAAATCTGGATCCCATCCAGCTGAAAATGGCAGTAGAACAATCTGTTCCCAGAGAATTTCGGATTTTTTCATTAGCTTCCAGCGAGTCCGAAACCATGCTTTTGCTGAACTTCAATCCGGATCAGCTGGACAGCATCAAACGGACGATCGAAAACCAGGCAGCCGAATCTCCTGATGCAACTTGGATGTTGTTCGAGCCGTTCGATGCCATCGGCGACATCAAAAGAGTGCACGATGAAGGCATTTTGAAAATGAAAAAGTATATATTTTATTTGCCGGACACGCGTGTATTTAGCTACGACAAGCTGCCGGAAGAAAATGAAAAGCAAGACAACTTCGATTTAAATCATTTTATCGAGCTGTTCAAAGACCGCTTATTCAATGCGGCCTTTACGTATTTGGAAGACCACGTCGATTATTTAGCGGGGCGCTACAACAACGACAGCTTTGAATTCAAGTCGTTTTTAGGCAATATCGTCTTTAACGTCATCGTGCTATTGGATGCCATGAAATACGATACACAAGAACTTGAACAAAAAAAATACGGTTATTTCTCTGACATCAACGAAGCCGCCCATGCAAACCGAGCACTCGAACAGTTCAACGGATTCCTGGAGAGTGTGCGGGCCATCATGCTTTTTGGCGACAAAGCAAACGAGTCCAATAACCTCGATAAGATTCTGGGGTATATCGAGCAGCATTACACAGAGCCGCTTCGGCTGTCTGAAATCGCCAATCATTTTCACTTTAACGCTTCCTACCTGTCTTCTTATTTCAGCACGCACCATAAAGAAGGGTTCAGCGAATACTTGAATCGGGTGCGGATCAAAAAATCGATGGAGCTGCTGGAAAACAGTACAGTATCCATTTCGAACATCAGTGGAATGGTGGGCTATTCAGAGCATAGCTATTTTTGCAAAGTGTTTAAGCGCATAACCGGGATGTCTCCAGGCAGTTACCGAAAGGAGCTCCAAGCCCGCCATGAAAATGAAGAAAAAGGCCTTTCTAGTCTTAAGAAATAACAGCCTGTTTGTTAAAATGTTCCTGATTATGGTGCTCAGCATCGTCGCTGTGTCCCTACTGATCACGTTCAGCTCGATCCGGATGTCTTCCAATTTGTTTATGGAAACTTTCAGCATTTCAAACACAAAAGCCCTGGAACAGATTGAAATCCAGTTTGAAGACTATAGCTTTGCCGTCGTCAGTGCGATGAATCAAGTCCAAAACAACGGCACCATCAAAAGGGTGTTGACCCAAACAGATGCCACCACCATTGAAACGTTCAGATCCTATCATGACATCAGCGAGCAGATTGAACGCATCTACCCGACAGTCGAGTCGTACAATGCCAATATGATTGTGCTCGGCAACAACGAGCGGCTGTACAATGTAAATTATTCGAATTGGCCGGTCTCGTGGGAAGTGCTGAGAAACCATCCGATCACTGAGTATACGATCAATCGGCCGAACACGCTGCTTTATCAATATATGCCGTCCACTTCGTTTACGGACGAGCCGATGATCGTTGCGACAAAAGCGCTCATGGAAAGGTCGACCGGCGAAATCTACGGCGTCCTGTATTTCCCGATCCGGGAAGCGCAGCTGAAACAGTTCTACGAAGGCTACACGAGCATGGAAACCGAAGTGCTGCTGGTCGATGAAACCGGAAGGATCGTTTCCAGCAATAAAGAAGAAATGATCGGTGACGAAGCAATCGACGTCATGGCCTTGGCAAAACAAGTAGATGACGAAGAACTGGAATTCAAAGATGTCCATGTGTTCGGCAAGGACTATATGCTAATGTCCCAATACCTTCCGACTTACAATATGTACCTGGTGAACTTGGTGGATAAAAACGCGGTCCTGGACAATTTGGTCAACACGAAAGAAATTCTGCTGATCAGCCTCGGCATCGTGCTGCTTGCTGTCATCGTCGTGTTTATCATATCCCGCCGGATGACCAATTCGATCACCCGTTTGGTCAAGCAAATTTCGGCAATGGCCAAACACGATTTCAATATGCCGGTCGCCGAAACCGGGGGCTACGAAGCGAAGAAAATCGCCAATGCCTTCAACTCCATGCTCAGCGAATTGCAGGAATACGTTGATCTCGTCGTTCAAGCGCAGCAAAAGCAGCGCAGCGCGGAACTGATGGCGCTGCAGCATCAAATCAACCCGCATTTTATTTACAACACCTTGGCATCGATCAAGTTCATGATCCAGCAAGGCAAAAAAGAAAAAGCGACCGATATGATTCATGCGCTCATTTCGCTGCTGCAAAACGCACTCAGCAATGTCGATCAAACCATCACCGTGGAACAGGAAATAAAGGATTTGAAAAACTACGTCCTGATCAACCAATCGCGGTATGGCGAAGGAATCAAAGTGAATTTCTTCATTTCGCCGGATTGCCTCGATTGCCAGTTGCCGAAGCTGATTCTTCAACCATTTATCGAAAACGCCTTTTTCCATGCGTTTAACGAGAAAAAAGAAGGATTTGTGCAAATTCTGGTGTCCCAAAAAGGGGACAATCTGTTGTGCGAAATCGCCGATAATGGCGATGGCATGGAGATGAAGGGCGATTATACGAAAGAAGATATTAAAGAGAAACGCCATCTGTTTAGCGGAATTGGCATCCGCAATGTCCATGAACGCATCCAAATGCTTTATGGGGAAGAATACGGCGTAGAAATCACCAGCAAAAAAGGCGAAGGCACAAAAGTGAGAGTGGAATTGCCTCTTCAGAAAACGGATACGCTTGTAAAACCCAACAAAATTACAAGTATCCAAGAATAGTCCAATAGAATACAGAAGAATTTGAAATATCTAAAAATTTTCGAATAAAACACCTAAAGATTGTGCTAACAATCTTTTTTTTTTGGTCGCTATACTGTATGTAAGGCGAAAAGTTAAGCGCTTACAAAAAGGGGGATTTTTGATGAAGAAGTTTTATCTTATGCTATTACTGGTAGTCGGTATGGTTGTATTGGCAGCATGTTCTTCGGGGGATGAAGAAACAAGTGAAGGCAGCGGTTCGGAAGGTTCATCAAGTGTAGATACAATTACAGCTTGGGCTTGGGATCCGGCATTCAACATTGCAGCTCTTGAAAATGCAAAAGAAGCTTACAACGGAGACGGCGAGTATGAAGTCGAAGTCATTGAAAATGCACAGGACGATATTATTCAAAAACTAAACACAGGTCTTAGCTCGGGTACAACGAACGGAATGCCAAACATTGTCCTGATTGAAGATTACCGTGCACAAAGCTTCCTGCAAGCTTATCCGGATGCATTCCATCCATTGACGGACGTTATCAATTCAGATGACTTTGCAGAATATAAAATTGCGACAACAAGCTTCGAAGGAGAGCAATACGGATTGCCATTCGATTCTGGCGTAGCTGCATTGTATGTCCGTACAGACTATCTTGAAGAAGCGGGATACACAGTGGAAGACGTAACAAATATCACGTGGGATGAATACATTGAAATTGGTAAAGATGTAAAAGAAGCAACAGGCAAAAACATGCTGACGTTGGATCCGAACGATTTGGCTCAAGTTCGCATGATGATTCAGACAAACGGTTCATGGTATGTGGATGAAGACGGTTCAACACCGAACCTGGCCGGCAACGAATCACTTGAAAAAGCATTTGAAACATACAAAAAAATGATGGATGCGGACATCGCGAAAATCGTTTCTGACTGGAGCCAGTTTGTTGGCGCATTCAACAGCGGCGATGTTGCCAGTGTTCCAACAGGAAACTGGATTACGCCAAGCGTTAAGCAGGCAGCAGACCAATCAGGCAACTGGGCAGTAGTGCCAATGCCGCGTTTGGATATGGAAGGCGCAGTAAACTCTTCTAACTTGGGCGGCAGCTCGTGGTACGTATTGAACGTGGACGGCAAAGAACAAGCAGCAGATTTCATGCTGAACACATTCGGTTCAAATCCTGATTTGTACCAGACACTTGTAGAAGACATCGGTGCTCTTGGAACATATTCACCAGCAGCTGAAGGAGATGCCTATGCAGTTGAAGATGAATTCTTTGGCGGACAACAGCTTCTCACAGATCTTTCTACATGGACAGACGAAATTCCAGCCGTCAACTATGGCCTTCACACATACGCAATTGAAGACATTTTGGTCACTGGAATGCAAGATTATTTGAACGGCGCAGAGCTTACGACAGTACTTGAAGGTGTCCAAGGACAAGCTGAAGCACAACTCAAATAATGGATTGGAAATAAATGAAGCCTTGAGTTGCCGCCGAATAACTGGTAGAAGTGCTTTAACGCTCACCAGTGCGGCTCAGCTCAAGGTTTTTTTATAGGAGGAATGAGAAACATGAGTCAGCAATCAACCAAAAAAGGCGAAATGGATCTTCCAGTGCGCTTGCGCTATAAAGAAACCAAACGCGAAAAAACAGGTGTGTATTTCAAGAAAAAAGTTGGTTGGCTGTTTATCATTATCTCAGTCATCGCAATTACAATCTTTAACTTTTACCCGATGGTCCAGGCTTTCCTGTTATCGTTCCAGACTGGAATGGGCGGGAACCTGGAATTTACGGGCTTATCCAACTGGCAGCGATTGTTCGGCGATCCGACGTTTATCGCAGCGCTAACCAATACATCAATTTACCTGCTCATTCAAGTGCCATTGATGATTGTATTGGCGTTATTCTTTTCTGTCCTGTTAAATGATCCGAAATTGAAATTCAGAGGATTTTTCAGAATCGCGATTTTCTTGCCATGTGTTACATCACTGGTAGCTTACTCGGTCATCTTTAAATACTTGTTCGGAATCGATGGCATCATCAACATATTTTTGCTCAACTTTGGTTTTATTTCCGAATCGATCAACTTTTTAGCCGATCCTGTATGGGCGAAAGTGGTCATCATCCTTGCGATTACGTGGAGATGGACAGGCTATAACATGATTTTCTATTTGGCGGCTTTGCAAAACGTCGACAAGTCGATTTACGAAGCGGCACGAATTGATGGAGCCAACTCGATTCAGCAGTTTTTCCAGATTACCGTGCCGATGCTGAAGCCGATTATTTTGTTCACATCGATTACGTCAACAATCGGTACATTGCAGATTTTTGATGAAATCGTCAACATCACCAACGGCGGACCCGGAAATGCGACAATCTCGATTTCGCAATACATTTACAATCTTTCATTCGAATACACGCCTGACTTTGGCTACGCGTCAACGGTATCCTACGTCATCGTAATTTTAGTGGTAATTCTTTCAATTATTCAATTCAGAGTGGCGGGTGAGAAAAAATGAAAAACGTAAAACGAATCTTTATTTATGTATTCTTAAGTCTCGCAGCCATCGTATCCATTTTTCCTTTCTTGTGGATGCTCGTCAGCATCACCAACAAATCGGTGGATGTGACCCAGGGGCGCTTATTGCCTGGAACCCACTTGATCGAAAACATGAAAACTTTGTTTTCGACGATCGATATCGTCCCAGCTTTGATCAACTCGACCATTATTGCGGTCATCACCACCGTGTTAACGCTCTTGCTGGCTTCGCTTGCCGGCTATGGCTTTGAAATCCACCGCAGCAGAGGAAAAGACATCATCTTTAATATTTTGCTGTTGTCGATGATGATTCCGTTTGCGGCGATCATGGTTCCGTTGTACCGCATGTTCGGCAGCATCAGCGACACGGCACCGTTAATCGGAATTGACTCGCTCGGAGCTGTTATTTTGCCGACAGCGACAACGGCTTTCTTTATCTTTTTCTTCCGCCAGAACACGAAAATGTTCCCGAAAGATTTGGTGGAAGCAGGACGAATTGACGGCTTGAGTGAACTTGGCGTTTTCTTCCGCATTTACATGCCAACGATGAAAACGACTTATGCAGCAGCGGCGATCATTTCGTTCATGAACAGTTGGAACAACTACTTGTGGCCATTGGTCATCCTGCAGTCACCGGAAAAAAGAACGATTCCGTTGCTGATTTCAAATTTGGGATCAAGCTACTCACCGGACTATGGCGTGATCATGTCAGCCATCGTCATCGCCACCTTGCCGACTGCACTTGTGTTCTTCCTCATGCAGAAACACTTTGTTGCGGGCATGATGGGGTCGGTTAAGGGGTAAATGGTAGTCAGTTTTTAGGGAGGCCTCCAGTTGATAGCTGAGGATTGCTATTATACTGCGCTTCGGCCGCTTTGGGCATGGCTCCCGCAAGAAGCCAGGAAAACCACCTGTCTTCTTGCTTCGCCTAGCCCGTGGACGCGCCGGCGCTAAGATATTCCTTATCTAAATGTGAGTTAATGTTTGTTCACTAACTAATTAGAAGATATGAAGCAATTCAGCGGAGACTCCCGCGGAGCAGCGCAGCGACATACAAGAAATCCACTTGGGCGTCTAGCCCAAGTTAGTTCGGCGCAAGCCCGCAGGAAAGCGCAGCTGATTTGCGGAATATCCGCAATGCCAGATTATTAGTTCAACTTATATAGGAGGTAAATTGTGCCGATTTTATATAACGAATCCAAACGTGAGTTTCATCTGCAAAGTAAAAAAGTAAGTTATATTCTCAGCGTTTTGGAAAATGGGCAGCTCGGCCATCTTTATTACGGCAAGAAGCTGCGCCATCGGGAGTCGTTCGAGCGTTTGTTCCATGTGGAAGAGGCGCCGAACACGGCTTGCGTCAATGAAGGGGATCTTGTTTTTTCGCTGGATTTGATCAAGCAGGAGTATCCAGCATACGGAGCAACGGATTTCCGGGAACCTGCATATCAAGTGCTGCAAGAAGGCGGCAGCCGCATCACGAATTTTGTTTACCAAAGCCATGATATCTACCAAGGGAAAAAAGGGCTGGAAGGCTTGCCTGCGACGTATGTGGAAAATGAGGATGAGGCAACGACGCTGGAAGTTTATTTGTACGATAAGGAAATCGATATGGAAGTCCGGCTTTCTTATACGGTGTTTGAAGGATTGAATGCAATCGCCCGATCTTCTCAATTTATCAATCGTGGGCAGACGGATGTCAATTTGACGAGAGCGATGAGTGCCAGCTTCGATTTGCCGGATTCGGATTTTGAAATGGTGCAGCTGTCGGGTTCATGGGCAAGAGAGCGGCATATTAAAAACCGCAAACTGGTGCCAGGCACTCAAAGTATTTCCAGCACAAGGGGAACGAGCAGTGCGCAGCACAATCCGTTTCTGGCACTGAAACGTCCTTCAACAACGGAGCACCAAGGTGAAGTGTACGGCGTGAGTTTGGTTTACAGCGGCAATTTCCTGGCGCAAGTAGAAGTGGATCATTACGATGTGACCCGCTTGATGATCGGCATCAACCCGTTTGATTTTAATTGGCTGCTGGAAAGCGGCGAAAGTTTCCAGACGCCGGAAGTGGTCATGGTGTATTCGGCAGAAGGCTTGAATGAAATGAGCCAGACGTTCCACAAGCTGTACCGGACGCGGCTTGCGCGCGGACAATGGCGCGACCGTGAACGGCCGGTATTGATCAATAACTGGGAAGCGACCTATTTCGATTTTGATGAAACGAAAATCTTTGAGCTTGCGAAGTCGTCCAAGGAATTGGGCGTGGAACTTTTCGTCCTGGACGATGGCTGGTTCGGCAAGCGCGATGCCGATACGTCATCTTTAGGCGATTGGTTTGAAGACAAGCGCAAATTGCCAAACGGCCTTGCTCAATTGGCCAAAGACATAACGGGCTTGGGCATGGAATTCGGCTTGTGGTTTGAACCGGAAATGGTGTCGAAAGCAAGCGAACTGTATAAAACACATCCGGACTGGGTGATCCACGTCCCCAATCGCAAAATGTCGCATGGCCGAAACCAGTTTGTTCTGGATTTCTCCAGACAGGAAGTGGTGGATTTTATTCACGGCTTAATGGCAAAAGTGCTGCGGGACGCACCGATTTCGTATGTGAAATGGGACATGAACCGCTATATGACGGAAATTGGCTCCCTGGAACTGCCGGCTAACCGCCAGCGCGAAGTGGTCCACCGTTATATATTAGGCGTTTATTCGCTGTATGAACGGCTGACAACGGAATTTCCGCATGTATTGTTCGAGTCCTGTGCAGGAGGCGGCAGCCGGTTCGATCCGGGCTTGCTGCATTACGCGCCGCAAGGGTGGACGAGTGATGATACCGATGCAGTTGAACGTTTGAAAATCCAATACGGCACATCGCTGGTTTACCCGATCAGCTCGATGGGCGCACACGTATCTGCGGTGCCGAACCATCAAGTCGGGCGAATCACTAGCCTCGAGACACGGGCGAACGTTGCTTACTTTGGCGCATTTGGCTACGAGCTCGATGTGACGAAGATGTCAGACGAGGAAAAAGAAACTGTCAAACAACAGATCGCTTTATACAAAGAAAATCGTTCGCTCATCCAGCAAGGGCAATTTTACCGAATCAACAGCCCGTTTGCGGAAGACGGCAACATCACCAGCTGGACCGTCGTATCAGACGACCAAAACGAGGCGATACTCGGCTATTACCAAGTGCTGGCCCAGCCAAATCCAGGGCTCACGCGAGTGTTCTTTAAAGGGCTGAACCCGGAATTCGAGTACGCAATCGACGGAATAGATGCCACGTTTTACGGCGACGAATTGATGGGCGCAGGCCTTCAGCTAAATCGCTACCGCACGAATGAACATCCGGCTGACTTTTCTTCTGTTGTTTATAAATTAACGAGAGTGTAAGTGGTGTTGAGTTCTAGTATCGCACCGGGCGCTTTGGGCACAGCTCCCGCAAGAAGCCAGGAAAACCATCTGTCTTCTTGCTCCGCTTAGCCCGTGGACGCGCCGGTGCTGGATATCTGCTATTAAAAAACCAATTTTATTTATGTTGAGTCTACTTAAGGCATGAATCAAAAAAGCGCAGCAGTTTTGCATTGGTGTTGAGTTCTAAGATCGCGCCGGGCGCTCTGGGCATAGCTCCCGCAAGAAGCCAGGAAAAGCACCTGTCTTCTTGCTCTGCTTAGCCCGTAGACGCGCCGGTGTTGGATGGTTGCTATAAAAAGCTGATTTTACTTGTTATAGAAGCTATCTGGAATATGGAGCAAAACAACGGAGACTCCCGTGGGACAGCGAGACAGCCGAGACCCCGCAGTCGCTAGGCGACGAGGAGGCTTGGCGCGAGCCCACAGGAAAGCGGAGTTGTTTTGCGGAATATCAACAAATCAAAAATTATTATCCGAATTTACATAGGAGGCGTCGACGTGCTGACTGCTAAAAACGAATCGTTTTATTTTGAAGGCGAGCCTTTCCAGATCTTGTCGGGCGGGATGCACTATTTCCGTACGGTGCCGGAACATTGGGAAGACCGTTTGCTGAAGTTGAAAGCTCTGGGGCTGAATACGGTCGAGACCTACATTCCGTGGAATTTCCATGAGCCGAAAAAAGGCCAGTTCAACTTTTCCGGAATGGCGGATATCGAACGCTTTATCGAGCTTGCGCATATTATCGGACTGTATGTAATCCTGCGCCCAGCGCCATACATTTGTGCGGAATGGGAAATGGGCGGCTTGCCGTCCTGGCTGTTGAAAGACAAAAGCATGGTCATGCGAAGCAGCCATCCGTCGTTCCTCAAGCATGTGGAAGATTATTTTGCCGAATTGCTGCCAAAGTTCAAAAAACATCTGTACCAAAACGGCGGTCCGGTCATTGCGATGCAAATCGAAAATGAATACGGGGCGTACGGCAATGATTTAGCGTACTTAGATTTCTATAAAGAGCAATACCAAAAACACGAACTCGATACATTCCTGTTCACATCAGACGGCCCTGACTTTATCAAGCAAGGCTCGCTGCCGGACGTCACCACAACGCTGAACTTTGGTTCGCGGGTGGGCGAATCGTTTGATGCGCTCGATGCCTTTAAACCCGGTTCGCCGAAAATGGTGGCCGAGTTCTGGATCGGCTGGTTTGATTACTGGTCAGGTGAACATACGGTGCGGAGCGGGGACGACGTTGCTGCGGTCTTTAAAGAAATTATGGAGAAGAACATATCCGTCAATTTCTATATGTTCCACGGCGGCACAAACTTCGGTTTCATGAACGGTGCCAACCATTACGACATCTATTATCCGACGATCACCAGCTACGATTACGACAGCTTGCTGACGGAGGGCGGGGCGATTACCGAGAAATACAAGGCAGTCAAGAAAGTTTTGGGCGAATACAGGGAAGTGCCGGCGGATTTCGAGGAAGTACCATCGACGAAAGCATATGGTGAAGTCACTCTCACCGAATCGGTCAGTTTGTTTGATGTCCTCGAAGACATCAGCGGCAAAGTCGAGCAGATTGTGCCGCTCGCCATGGAAGACATCGACCAGGCATACGGCTATACGCTTTACCGCACAACGATCAATCGCCAAGGCGAACTGAAGTTCAATTCAGGCAATATCCGCGACCGTGGCTCGATCTACGTCAACGGCCAGTTTATCACCACTGTGTATATCAACGATACGGAAAAAATGGTGACCTTGAATTTCCCGAACGCCGTAAACACGCTGGAAATCCTGGTTGAAAACATGGGACGCGCCAATTATGGCGAGCATTTGACCGATCCGAAAGGCCTGATCAAAAACCTGTGGCTTGGCGAACAGTATTTCTTCCACTGGGAGATGTTCAAAGTGGAGCTGGACCGCTTGCCGGAAGCCTATGAGTTGAGCCAGGAGCAGCGATTCCCGAAATTTTTCCGCGGCACGTTCGATGCAGCAGAAGGTTTGGATACGTACGTCGAGACGCATGGTTTTACGAAAGGCAACGTCTTTATCAACGGCTTTAACCTGGGGCGCTACTGGAACTCAGCCGGTCCGCAGCAGCGGCTTTACTTGCCAGGTCCGTTATTAATAAAAGAAAACAATAGAATCGTCGTGTTGGAACTGGAAAACACAACTACCGATCAAATCCAATTGCTGGATCAGCCAAAGTTGGGCTGATCAAAATAGAAGGGATGGAATATGATGATTAACGACAAATTACCGAAGATTTGGCACGGCGGGGACTATAACCCGGAACAATGGGATTCGAAAGAAATCTGGGACGAAGACGTTCGGATGTTCAAACTGGCAGGCATCGACGTGGCCACATTAAACGTCTTTTCATGGGCACTCAATCAGCCGAATGAAGATACCTATAACTTTGACTGGCTCGATGAAAAAATCAACCGCTTGTACGAAAATGGCATCTACACGTGCCTGGCAACAAGTACGGCAGCGCATCCGGCATGGATGGCGAAAAAATATCCGGACGTGTTGCGTGTGGATTTTTACGGCCGCAAACGCAAGTTCGGCAGCCGCCACAACTCGTGCCCGAACAGCCCGACTTACCGCAAGTATTCAGAGAAGATTGCTGAGACATTGGCGGAGCGCTACAAAGACCATCCGGCCGTCTTGATTTGGCACGTGTCCAATGAATATGGCGGCTACTGCTATTGCGACAACTGCCAGGATGCTTTCCGCGGCTGGCTGAACGACAAATACGGTACGCTTGAAAAGCTCAACAAAGCGTGGAACACGGGCTTCTGGGGGCATACGTTCTACGAATGGGACGAAATCGTGGCACCGAACATGCTGAGCGAAGAACGCGAAGACAATGTATCCGATTTCCAGGGAATTTCCCTTGATTACCGCCGCTTCCAGTCGGATAGCCTTTTGGACTGCTACAAGCTGGAATACAACGCGATCCGCAAGCACGTGCCAACCAATATCCCAATCACCACCAACTTGATGGGTACATATCCGATGCTGGATTACTTCAAATGGGCAAAAGAAATGGACGTTGTGTCATGGGACAACTACCCGGCAATTGATACGCCGTTCAGCTACACGGCCATGACGCATGATTTGATGCGCGGGTTGAAAGGCGGGCAGCCGTTCATGCTGATGGAGCAGACGCCGAGCCAGCAAAATTGGCAGCCGTATAACTCCTTGAAGCGTCCGGGCGTCATGCGTTTGTGGAGCTACCAGGCAATCGGCCGCGGGGCAGATACGATTCTGTACTTCCAGCTGCGCCGTTCAGTCGGTGCCTGCGAGAAATACCACGGAGCGGTCATTGAACACGTTGGCCATGAACACACACGCGTATTCAATGAAGTCGCTCAATTAGGGAAAGAATTAAACAGTCTATCGGATACTTTGCTCGATGCACGGGTCAACGCCAAAGTGGCGATCGTCTTTGACTGGGAAAACCGTTGGGCAACCGAACTGTCAAGCGGACCTTCCGTGTCGCTCGACTATGTCAATGAAGTCCATAAATATTATGATGCGCTCTATAAATTGAATGTCCAAGTCGACATGATCGGCGTCGAAGAAGACTTGAGCAAATACGATGTTGTCATAGCTCCAGTTCTGTACATGGTCAAAGAAGGCTACGCAGCGAAAGTCGAGAAGTTCGTCGAAAACGGCGGCACCTTCCTGACGACGTTCTTCAGCGGCATCGTCAATGAAACCGATATCGTCACACTCGGCGGCTATCCAGGCGAACTGCGCAATGTCCTTGGCATTTGGGCAGAAGAAATTGATGCGCTGCACCCGGATGAAACAAATCAGATCGTCGTGAAAGGGTCACGTGGAAGTTTGAGCGGCAAATATTCATGCAACTTGTTGTTTGACTTGATTCACACAGAAGGCGCAGAAGCCGTTGCAGAATACGGCTCGGACTTCTATAAAGGCATGCCGGTCCTGACCGTCAACAAATTCGGAAAAGGAAAAGCGTGGTACGTGGCTTCAAGCCCGGACGCGGACTTCCTCGTCGACTTCCTGGAAACTGTCTGCGAAGAAGCGGGCGTCGAGCCATTGCTTGACGTACCGGCAGGCGTGGAAACAACCGAGCGCGTAAAAGACGGCCAAACGTTCTTGTTCGTGTTGAACCACAACAACGAAGAAGTCACGATCGAGCTGCAGGACAGCGAATATAAAGAAGTGCTGACGGATGCACACGTGAGCGGAAATCTGGTGTTGAAAGAAAAAGGCGTTTTAATTTTGGCAAAAGTGTAAGAAACTGAATTTTTAAGGAGCCCATGTTCTTTTTAGAACTGGGCTTTTTTCTATCGCGAAATAAGAATTAATAATTAACATCATTATGTTATTTTTGTATGAATTTTATTCATCTTATTGTACTTAACGCAGAAATTATAATTTTCGTTACTTTTGATATGGACTAAAAGATTTATATATTGTAATATAAAGGAAAAATAGTGAACCTTAGAGGTTGGGAAGTGAGAAGGACGACGTTCAATTCAAGTAGTCAAAGCAAACAGGGTCTTACCAGTGAATAATTATTAATTACCCAACAGGAAATGGAAACAAAATCGCAGAAGCCATTAGTTGCTTACTTATGATGGTTCTTCCTTGGAACGCTTGGCGCCCATCGCTTTTATCTTGGCAATACCGGGATGGCAATATGCATGATCCTTTTTGGATGGTTAACACTATTCATCTGGCCGCCTATAGATGTATTTTTCATTGGAGGGCGCATCAGAGCGGTTAACGAACGGATTGAAACAAATGCTATCAATCAAGTGAAATCTTTCAACTAAACGATCTTTAAGTTTATCGACTGCGAACAATAAACGTGTCCGGAACCTTTTCGGTGCGTTTTTTGTTTGTACAGAGTGACTGCCGACAAAATTCAACTATCAGAAAGAGGGATCCCTTTGAAAAACCAATTTAAAAAACTTATCTTACTCACCTTAATGACAAGCGTTGCTTTGACTGGTGGAGTTGGAAGCGTCTTTGCTCAAGAAGCAGTGTCAAATGCCAATCCTCAAGCTTACGAAGCCCAGCAGAACAAAGAAGATGCCAAGTATTCGAAGAAAGTTATGAAGGCAGTTCGAGTCGGTTTGGGTGTGGATGATAAGTCTACCCAAGCCGACGGCGTAATAGAAACGATGCCAAAAGTGAAAGTAATGGACTACTATTTAGCGTCATTTGGCAAAAAGGTGAAAGGCCAAGAAGTTCGTTTGGCTGTGGAAGAGATTTTTGACATCGATTTAAACTATGTATCGAAAATGGACTATGGCAGCAAACTGGCAATCTACCCACCGGCAGTTATGGAAAGCTTGCGCGTTTCCTTAAACGAGGAACCGAAATCCACTTTGCAGGACGCACGAATTATGGCTATGACGAAGAACCAGGTAATGGACCGCTACATTAAAGAACGGGATTATTCACTCACTGGTGAAGAAAGCCGCACCCTGATCAATCAAATCTTTGGTGTTAATTTGTCCGGTATTTCTAACCTGGAATATATGCAAATAGCGATTAGCTCTAAAGGTCAATGGATTGTGAAAAGCGATAAGGATTTATTCGTGCTGGAATCCAGTTTGGATGATGTCGACGTCTCTATTTATACAACACCGTACTTTAAAAGTGTGACAGGCAGCGACCAGCTTCCGGAATCCCTGAAAAACAAATTGGCGAACATCGGATTTACTTACAATGAAGAAACGAATCTTCTGTATTACAAGAACCCGACAGGCGAATCTGTTCCGGATGCCTTTAAAGGCCAAGTGATTGGGATTCTGATCGGCACGATTGTGACAGAATACAAGAACAGATATTGAGACAGAAATACAACGCCCTCTTTAGGCTGCTTGAGCCCCAAACTTTTTAGGAGCCAGGCAGCCTTTTTTGGCGGGAGGCTGCAACGGCGAATGTGTAGGATGGTGTCCTCCAGGCAGATTGGTTTTTATTCGACAATCAGAACCTAACGTGCAGGAAAACCGACTTTCCTTATCGAATGTACTGCTAACTTATCTATTCGGACCAAAAGAAAGGAGAGCGGAACAGATGAAGAGCGTCGCAAAGATCTTTTATGTGAGTGCTGCTTTGTTGCTGTTGGCAGGCTGCGGTGAAGAGGATGCGCCGATCATGGACGCTTCAAAAGCAAGGGGGGAACCGGAGGAAAGCGTACCGGCAAATGAGGAAGAAACAGCAGAGGACCTTTCGACAGAAGAAACCAATTCGGAAGATGCCTTATCCGCGTATTCCAGCGAGGAGATTGAATACGCCAGAGTGTGGCTTCAGCTTGGGCCAAATCAGGAAATAGACGGCTTGTACGCCGAGACCATCCCGGCAGGCACGCCGCTCAATCCCGACGATGACACGAGCGCCGCTTATCCGGAAGATGTCATTCAACTGGCGGGATCGCGCTTGGTGGACGGATCTGTGACATACAGCGGCAACGGAGACGGCACAATCAATCTGTATAATGTGCCATTGCGTTGGGACGGTGAATATCCTGCCGGTGAGGATTTCTACAACGACATTATTGAAAACACGGAGTTGGTGGCGATCGATCCGGGGGATGAAGAGAAAGTCATCCGCTTTATAGAGATACTGGAGTTTGAACCGTGAGTGGATGAATTTTTTCTGAGCAGTGAAGCAAGTCTTCTGAACAACCACAGCAGCCATATGCCTTACTGGGAATTTATCCTCTGGCTCGCATTAATCGCCTCCCTGACAGTTCTTATAATTAAGTTGAACGGCACTGCATGGAGAAAAAGCAGCAAACAGCACAATATACATGGAAAATAGAGAACCCCAATCATCCGGCAAATTACTGGCTGATTGGGGTTCTCTATTTTATACTTGCACAGAGCAGCGCCCGAAGTGGTTGATAACTGATGATTCTTAAGTTCACCACATGTAGTCGGTTCTTTTTGTGAAATAAAATACATAAATAACTATTTATACATTTCTTTTATAAGGTAGAATGATAGGGAGAATAGTAAAATTTTTGGAATGTAAACACCTAAATGTTTTTCAAAAGAATATTAGATGAAATTCCTGTTTATTATAAGCTGATGCGTCAATAAGGCATAGAATGGAGGCTCGGTTCATGGAAAAAGAACAAACCAGGTATTCCCGGTTGGCCCATATCACAAAATTGATCAATACAAAACTTGAATTGCGTCCATTGCTGGAACACGTTATTACTGCAATATCCGAAGAAGTGGTGCGATGCGATTCTGTCGGCATCTACTTGCCGCAGGAAGACGGGAAATTCCGCGGATATGTAGGGAAGCCGGAAGTCATCAATGGCATGACACTCGACATGCATGTGGTGGATACAGAGTATGATTTATTGGCAAAAGAAGTCATCGAAACACAACGGACCATTTACATCCCAAATACGGCAAAAGACAATCGCCCGGATCCGAGGGCAGTCGCAGGGTTCGGAATCAAGTCGCTGCTCGCTCTTCCGGTTTCCTATGAGGGAGAATTGTTTGGTCTTGTTTTCCTGTTTGACTACGGCATCCCGATGGACCTGACAGCAGATGAAATACAAACGGTGGAAGCCTATGTAAACATGGCTGGTGTAGCGATCCGCAACGTCAAAAATTTAAAACGCAAAGAAAATCTGTTGTCTGAGAAACAGCTGCTTTTGGATTTGACGCGGGATTTATCGTTGAGTTCTTCGATGTCCGCTGTCATGGATAAATGCTTCCATTATATCGGCACTGTACTGAAAAACGATAATATTGGTGTGCATTTATTGGACCCGCTGGCAGGCTCAAAAATCAAACCGTCCAATTTAAGCGCGAAAAGTGAATGGGAAGAAGAAGAATGGCTGGAAAAGCATACTGAGTTGGCATTTGACCCTTCAAACGATCCCGTATTCGATGCTGTGGTCCGCACCAAAAAACCGCTGCATATACCAGACGTAACCAAAGATGAGCGGGTCAACCAGGAAGTCTGCAAATCATTCGGGATTGAAGAAATGCTGATGCTTCCTTTTGTATCAATGGGGGAAGTGTTGGGCGCCTTGGTTCTGGTGAATTTCGATAAAAACGATCAGTTTTTTCATAAATCAGACATAGAGTTGGCTCAATCCATCGCAGACGCGACGGCTTCAACACTTGCCAACCTGCTGTATATGGAGAAACAGGAAGTGCTGATTGAAGATAGAACATCCGAAATTCTCTTAAAAAACAATGAATTGGAACTGGTGGTCACCCAGCTCGAGAATATGGGGCGGGAAAAAGAGCTGATTTTGAATTCCGTGGAAGAAGGGATTTTCGGTCTGGATTTGGAAGGGAAAATCACGTTTTGCAACCGCGCTGCAGATTTCATATTGGGCTACAGCAAAGGCGAACTGATCGGGCAATCGTACAAATTGCTCTTGAATAAAGACGAAGATTTGACGGGAACCACCCTCTCTTTAAAAGAGGACCTCAAGTTCCGTAAAAAAGACGGTGCTGATTTTTCGGTCGAATATGTGGTTTCTTCCATAAAAGAGAACGGCAACATCATCGGAGACGTGGTGACGTTCCGCGACATCACGAAGAGAAAGCAATTGGAAAACGAAATCAGCCACCTGGCTTATTACGATCACCTGACAGATTTGCCAAACCGGATCTTGCTCAATGATTTCTTGAACAAGGAAATCGACAAGGCAAAAGTCTCTGGCTGCAAAGTGGCCGTTCTGTATTTGGATTTGGATCGCTTTAAAATCATCAATGACAGCATGGGCCATAGTTATGGAGATGCTATTTTACAGGATGTCGCCAATCGCTTAAGCCGCAATGTACCCAAAAAAGCATTTTTATCGCGCCAAGGCGGCGATGAATTCACCATCATACTGCCAGGATTTAACAGCGACAACGATGTATTGCATCTGGTCGATAAACTGGTGGAGTCGTTTGCTGAACCGTTTTCGCTGAAAGACACGGAAGTCCATATCAAAACCAGCATCGGGATCAGCCTGTTTCCTAAAGACGGCGATACAGCGGAAGTGCTGATCAAAAACGCAGATGCAGCCATGTACAAATCGAAAGAAAAATCCGGCACGTACCACCATTTCTTCCAAAGCGATATGAGTGACCGGAATCTGGAGAATATTTTCCTGGAGAATGCGTTGTACAAAGCGTTGGAAAATGAAGAACTTTGCATTCATTACCAGCCGCAAATCGACAGCAGAACCAACAGCATCATCGGCGCAGAAGCATTGCTTCGGTGGAATCATCCGACAAGAGGGATGGTATCCCCGATTGACTTTATCCCGACTGCGGAAGAAACAGGCTTGATCGTGCCGATTGGCAAATGGGTGCTCCTCAATGCCTGCAAACAGTTGAAAGTCTGGCATGCCCAAGGATATTCCCATATGACGGTTTCCGTGAATCTGTCCGGCAGGCAGTTTGAAGAAGATGACCTGTTGTCCATGATTGAAAGCATCCTGGTGGAAACAGGGATTCCTCCAGAATGCCTGCACATCGAACTGACGGAAAACCAGATTTTCAAGAACACCCATGTGACCTTGGAAAAAATGAGAGAGATCAAAATGCTGGGCGTCAAAATATCATTGGATGATTTCGGCACAGGCTATTCGTCGTTGGGGTATTTGAAAAACTTCCCGATCGATACGCTGAAAATAGACCGTTCTTTCATGTTCGATATATTAACAGACAAAGACAATGCCGCGATTACGAGTACCATCATCACACTCGCCCAAAACTTGGACTTGGATGTTATTGCCGAAGGCGTCGAGACAAAAGAGCAGCTGGATTTCCTCATGGCCAGAAGCTGCTTCAACATCCAAGGGTATTACTTCAGCAAGCCCTTGGATGCAAAAGCATTGGATGAATTTATGAATCAAATCAGCAACAAGAATCGATTTTGAACCGCTTTGGTGATTTAGTTCCTATAGAACAAAAAGATTGGACAGGATCTCTGTCCGATCTTTTTTTGTATAGAACAAAACTGGCATAAGAGAAGATCCCGTAAATAATCAAATATTTTCAATTTATATGCACCAAAGAAGGAAAATAAGGTAGCATAAGAAAGGTAGTGAAAATTCAAACAAAGGGGAGTCAGAAGATGAAAGGAATTATCCGTTTTTCCAATAATTTGATGGAAAGATATTTGCCCGATCCGTTTTTATTCGTTATTATCTTAACGCTCGTTGTGTTCGGAATGGGCTTGGGATTGACCGGTTCAACGCCTGTTGAAATGGTCGCCTTCTGGGGTGAAGGATTCTGGGCGTTGTTAGCGTTCTCCATGCAGATGGTGCTCGTTTTGGTTACCGGATTTGTATTGGCAAGCAGTCCGATTTTCAAAAAAGGACTTGGCAAACTCGCGAGCTTTGCGAAGACGCCGGGCAGCGCAATCATTTGGGTAACCTTGGTGTCACTTGCTGCGAGCTGGATCAACTGGGGATTTGGGTTGGTTATCGGTGCATTATTCGCAAAAGAGTTGGCGAAGCGAGTCGAACATGTCGATTACCGGCTGCTGATTGCAAGCGCTTACTCCGGATTTCTGATTTGGCATGCCGGGTTCTCGGGTTCGATTCCGCTGTCGATTGCGACAGACGGCCATCCATTCTTTGATCAAATCGGCATCATTCCGACTGGAGAAACGATTTTTGCCAGCTATAACTTGATCATCATTGCAGCATTAGTTATCATCCTTCCATTATTAAACCGTTTGATGATGCCGAAAAAAGAAGAAACCGTTGTCGTCGATCCGAAAGTGCTGGTGGAACCTGTAGTCGAGGAGCAACCGGCGAAAGCGGATATGACGCCGGCAGAACGGCTGGAAAACAGCTGGATCCTGTCTGCAATCATTGGTATTCTCGGAATTTCGTTTGTCGCTTATTACTTTATTCAAAATGGTTTTGCCTTAACACTCGACTTAGTTAACTTTATGTTTCTGTTCCTTGGGATCCTTTTCCACGGAACGCCGCGGAGATACTTGGTTGCGGTTCAAGAAGCCGTCAAAGGAGCGGGCGGCATCATCATTCAGTTTCCGTTTTATGCGGGCATCATGGGGATGATGACAGCTTCCGGTTTGGCAGCCGTCATTTCGGATGCATTCGTCAGCGTTTCTACCGCAGAGACCTTCCCGCTTTTCGCCTTTTTAAGCGCAGGACTCGTCAACTTCTTCGTCCCTTCAGGCGGCGGACAGTGGGCAGTGCAAGGACCGATCATGTTGGAAGCAGCTGAAATGCTCGGCAGCGACACCGCGAAAGTCGCGATGGCTGTAGCATGGGGAGACGCCTGGACGAATATGATCCAACCGTTCTGGGCATTGCCGGCACTGGCAATCGCCGGCCTGAAAGCTAAAGACATCATGGGCTTCTGTCTCATTGTGCTGTTTGTCAGCGGAGTTGTGATTGGGCTTGGGTTGTTGTTTTTGTAAGTGAAAAAAGTTATGAAAAAACACCGATCAACCAGCCCTTTGCTGGTTGATCGGTGTTTTTGAGTTTCAGCTGAACATATTAATAGAAGTGATGATGATCGGCATCGCGAACACATCAATCAGGAAAGCACCGACGATCGGAACGACCAGGTAAGCTTTCTGTGAATGCCCGTATTTCGACGTGATGGCATCCATATTGGCCATGGCATTCGGTGTAGCACCGAGGCCGTGGCCGGTAAAGCCGCCGACCATGACGGCAGCGTCGTAGTTTTTGCCAAGCAGGCGGAACAGCACGAAAATGCCGAACAAGGCGATAAAGACGACCTGCACAAAGATGATGATGAATAAAGGCAACGCGAGATCAGCGATTTCCCAAAGCTTGATGCTCATCAATGCCATGGACAGGAAAATACTCAGCGTGATGTCCCCGATAATGCCGATGGTTTTCATCTCGATGATCGAGTCGTTGAACCGGTCCAGAATGTTCCGGACGATGACCGCAACAAACATGGCGCTGACGTAGTTCGGCAACGCAAAGTCTGTCACGCTCGTAAACCAGTCTCCAAGATAAGAGCCGACTGCCATACACAATCCGAGAATGAATAACTGCACCATGAATACCCGGGAAGTGATCGGCGAAGCAACAGAAGATAAAGGATTGGAAGATTTGGAAACAGGCACATCCAAGGGTTCATCTGACTGAAGGTTGTTTTTATTGATCAAGTATTTGACGATCGGTCCGCCAATCAATCCGCCGGCGACAAGCCCGGCAGTTGCGGCGGCCAAGCCGATCGATAAGGCCCCGTCCACGCCCATTTCTTCAAGCGTCGTTCCGAACGCCGTCGCGGCTCCATGCCCGCCTTCCATGGAAACGGCACCTACCATGATGCCAATCAACGGATCCAGGTTCAATAGGGAAGCAAGCGAAATCCCGATAGCACTTTGGACAAGTGCCAAAAACCCACAGGCGAGCCAGTAAATCACCAGCAGTTTCCCGCCGATTTTGATCAAGCCGAAACTTGCACCCAAGCCGACTGTCGTGAAGAACACCAGCATGAACAGGCTTTGAAGAGATGTATCGAGCGTGATGCTGACAATGTCGAAGCCTCTTAAAGTAGTCAGGATAAAAGCCAGTAAAAGGCCGCCGACTACCGGGGCTGGAATGCAGTACTTGTCCAGAATCTTGATTTTTGAATTCAGGTAAGAGCCGACCATGAAAACGGCGATTGCCAGAAAGATGGTCGTTACTTGGTTCAGTTCCAACGTCATCAAATCACTCCTCTTTTTCAACCTTCATTGTAAAGCTGTCCATCACTTCAGCCACCAGGTAGGCGGCCAGTTTAACGGTTCTTTGCTGCTCGTCCAAAGCGGGATTGACTTCGGAAATATCAAAGCTTTTGACGTTCTGTTTCGCCACGATATACCGAAGCAGTTTGCATACCATCACCGGATCCATGCCGAGCGGAGCAGGAGCGCTGACCCCTGGCGCCGCCGAAGCGCTGATCGAATCGGTGCACAAAGTCGCCAGGACGATGTCGTACTGGGCACAAAACGCATCAATCGTTTTGACCGCTGCCGGCATATCGGATAGATTCAGTTCTTCCGCCAGCATGTACTCACAACCAAGCGACTCTGCTTTCTTGAACAAAGCCTGTGTGTTGCCGAACGTCTGGATGCCGAGGCACAAATAACCGGCATTCGGATAGTCTTCAAGAATCTGCCGGAACATGGTGCCGGAAGACGGCTGTTCTGCTTCCCGGAGATCGAAATGTGCATCGATATTAATCAATCCGATTTTGGCGTCAGCCCCGGCAAACCCGCGAACGCCGAGGTAATGGCCATATAAGGTTTCGTGTCCGCCGCCTAGGATGATGGGTGTCGTTGACTTTTCCAGAAGCTGTTGGACAGTTGTCCCCAGCTCCTGCTGTGCCTCTTCAAGTGAAGACCCAACGCAAACAACGTTGCCGACATCAAAGATTTTTTGGTTGGCATCAAAATTATAAGGAAGGGAAGCAAGGCTGCTGCGAATGGCATTTGGTGCTTCGACAGCGCCAAGCCTTCCCTGATTGCGCCGAACGCCTTCTTCGCATTCAAAACCCACTACAGCTAATGCTGACGGTTCTTCCGACAAGTCATCCAGTGCACAGGTCTGCACCGCTTGGTGAAACCGGAAACTGTCCCGATCGGTGCTGCTATCGATACGCCCTTGCCATAATTGGCTGTCAGGTAATTTATACATGAAAAGCACCCCTCAAATGAAATGATTATTATTTCAGAAATAACTGTATTTTTATTGTAGTTAGGTTACTCTATAATTACTAATACCAATAATCTATATTTTCATAGTTACTAACTATAGAAGAGAGGTGCGTTATGGATATTAGATTGCTGAGATATTTTATTGCCATAGCTGAGAGCTCGACGTTTACAAAGGCCGCCGCCAGCCTGCATATTGCCCAGCCTTCACTGAGCATTGCCATCAAAAAGCTGGAAACGGATATGGGGCTGGTGTTGCTGGACCGCAGCATGCGGGAAATTTCGCTGACCAAAGAAGGACGGATCCTTTACGAGGAAGCCAAAAAACTTGTGACCCATTTCGAGCATGTCGAAAAAGAACTCAAGCGGCTGAAAGCCCAAGGGCCGATGGAGCTGTCGATCGGCATCATCGAATCCGCCAAGTTCTGGATTCCGAAAGTATTGAAGAGAATCAAGGAAGAGTTTCCCGATGTCCACATCGAGATCATCGAAGTGCTGGGGCTGGATGACATTAACCGGGCGCTGAATAATTTCGATATCCACTTTGCCATCACCAACCAGCTGATTTCCCGAAAAGAAGTGGAAGCCCTGCCGATCTACCGGGAGAACTTTGTGGCATTGCTGCCGCCGGGGCATGCACTGGAAGCACAACAAGAGATCCGGATAACCGATCTGAAAGACGAAGCCTTCATCATCTTTAAGGAAGGCTTCCAAACGCGCGAGGACATCCTGAACGCTTTCCGGCAAGCCGGCATAAAGCCGAACATCCAGTTCGAAGTCGAGCGCTTCGAAACCGCCTGCAGCTTTGTCGAAGAAGGCCTGGGCGTCACGTTCGTCCCCGAAAACTACCTGAAAGCTTCCACAATCTCTACGTATTCCATCAAACCGATAAAGGATTCAACGGTGTCCCGTACCGTTTATCTGGCTTTTGATACGAATCGCTACTTGCCGCCGTTGGTGATGCGGTCGATGTATTTGATCCAGTCTTTTTTTGAGGGGATGGAGGATTTGGGGAAGTGAACAGAGTCATTATGAAAAGGAATCGTACATAGAATAAAACCCTGTAGTTTTTTTGAACTGCAGGGTTTTTTAAAAAGATTAAGTGAGTTTATTCTGTTTAATTATCGTCTCTTCTTTGTGATGAAATTATATAAATTATTATAGAAATTTGAAAGGGTTAGGGTATCATTTATCAATCCGAATCATAGCTGAAAAAAAGATGGTCAATCAGCTTTCTCAGCTGGGATATAAAAAAGTCCAGATTCTTCCCATTAGGATTTAATTGCGAAAATGCTATATAAACCTGCTAAATGTTATGGTATATTAACATTTAAATAGTACAAATGAAGTGTTTTTGTAGGAGGTAAAGTCCTATTAGTGTGTGTGAATAGTTTGATGGGAAATCAATTCCAAATTTTCATTATTAGAAAGGAGCGTGTACTTATGGGAAAAGGTAAAAAGATGTTATCGGCTGCTGGATTAATTGTTCTTTTAAGCGGTTGTGGGGAAGAGGCTGTCGAGACAGATGAACCTGTGCTTGAAGTGACAGAAGAAGTCGAAGCTGCAGAGACAGAAAAAGCTGAAACAGAAGAAAAAGTAGAGGCTGAGGCAGCAGAAAAAGAAGCAGCAGAGGCTGAAGAGAAAGCAAAGGCTGAAGCAGAAGCGAAAGCAACAGCAGAAGAGGAAGCGAAAGCCGAAGCAGAAGCAGCAGAACAAGCTGAAGCAGAAGCGAAGGCACTAGCAGAAGCCGAGGCAAAAGCCGAAGAACAAGCAAAGGCCGAGGCTGAAGAGGCCGAACGCCAAGCAGCAGAAAATGCTGGCTCAGCTTCACAGCAACAAGCGATAGGTATGGCTGAAGAATATATCGAGTATACTGCGTTTTCGCAAAGCGGCCTTGTCGAGCAACTGGAGTTCGAAGGTTTTGATAACGCGGATGCAACATACGCCGTAGAACAAATCGATGTAAATTGGAGCGAACAGGCAGTGAAATCGGCTGAAGACTATATCTCCTATACGCCCTTTTCACAAAGTGGCTTAGTCGAGCAATTGGAATTTGAAGGCTTTAGCAACACGGATGCAACTAACGCGGTAGGAGAGCTAACGGTGGACTGGAGCGAACAAGCCGTATTGGCAGCCGAAGACTATATAGAGTACACTTCTTTTTCAAGATCTGGATTGATCGAACAATTGGAGTATGAGGGATACAGTAATGCAGATGCTACTTATGCAGTGGGCGCCATAGGACTTTAGTGAAAATAGTATAGTAAGGAGTTGCTGCCTTACCGCTAAGCCGTTTAGAACAGCAGCTCAAAATCAAATAAAAATAAGTTTAAGAGACCTCTAAATAACATTGTTATTAGTGGTCTTTTTTGATGCTTTGAATTAGTGATTTTGAGATCCGGCCACTACTGTAAAAAATTCAAAAACGTCAAACCTCTAAGCTATTACAAGCATTATTTATGCTTAGAGGTTTCTTTAGCTTGAAGACAATAAGCTGCGAATCTGTCATCAGCAAATAGGTGCTTCGTCTATATTAATTTCTCCACTTTCTCCATCTATAAAATCAATGCCCTTTTCACAATTCTCTTTGTTCTTCCATTCAATAATGTATCTACCATTCTCATAGCTGACCGAAAGGATATCTACTGTTCCGAACGTTTCCTCATGACTCTGCTGAACAAGTTCTATTGCCTCAGCTTCAGTAATCTCCGGATTCGTGTTGGAACAACCGCTGAAGATGAGAAGGAATACGAGTAGGGTTCCAATACTGGTTTTTTTCATTTTGTTCACCTCTTATTAGGTAGACGGGCATGCTAGAAAAAATGTTACATGGAAACTTAGAATCAATAAAAAAAAGATTTAAAAGAGAAAAATGATAATATTGTAAAAATATTTCGTTTATTCAACTTAGAACAGTAAAATAGTGGTAATATATTTGTATCGAATATCCAGATTTAGAGAGGAGCACCCCATGATCATCTACAACGAAAGCTCTTCAAAGTTCATCAACCACGTACTGGAACAGCGCATCGAATCTGTGCTCCTTGAAAAGGTGCAGGAAAAGATGAACCATTCCGTGTCGCCAAGCGAAATCCGTTCATGGACCAACTCCTTGCCGCAAATGGCCAAGATTTTGCGAGACGCCGACTTGAAAGAAGGTACCCACGTACTATTGGAATACAAGCTGCCTTCCACCGAAAAGCGCATTGATTTCCTGATTACCGGGGAAGACAAGACCAGCCGGCAAAACGCGGTCATCGTTGAACTGAAGCAATGGAATAAATCACAGCTGGCGGAAGGAGACGGCATCGTCAAAACCTTTCTGGGCGGCCGAGAACGCGAAACCGTTCATCCGTCCTATCAATCGCTGTCCTATAAACGTTATCTGGAGAATTTTAACGAAGCCCTATACGAAGATACATCCATCAGCTTAAGCTCCTGTGCTTATCTGCATAATTACATACCGAACAAACTGGCAGAGCCTTTGCTCAATGAACGCTATACGAGCTATGTCGAACAGTCTCCAATCTATTTCCAATTTGATGACTTGCTGTTGCGGAAACGAATCAACGATGCGGTATCTGAAGGGAAAGGCACGGAAATCGCCCGGAAAATCGAAGAAGGGCGTATCCGACCTTCCAAGAAGCTGGTGGAAGCCGTCAACTCCTTATTCGAAGGAAACGAAGAATTCATTCTCCTCGATGAACAAAAAGTCGCTTATGAGAAAGTGTTGTCGATCTATAACGGCATGGATTTGGAAACAGACCAGAAGCACACGATCCTCATTAAAGGTGGACCCGGAACGGGCAAATCGGTTATCGGTTTGAACTTGATGAACTTTCTGTTAGGCGAAGAAGCGACCATTGAGTACATTACGCCGAACCAATCGTTCCGCGAAATCCTCCGGAAGAAACTGATCGGCCGGAGCGGCTTTGTGGAAATACGGAGCCTTTTTAAAGGTTCTGCGTCGTATGTGGAAACGCCTTTGAATTACTATGACGTTCTGGTTTGCGATGAAGCACATCGACTGAAAAACCAGGGGCATATGAAACGCAAAATCGAAGGCGAAAACCAGGCGACTCAAATCATCCGCTCCAGCAGAGTAAGCGTCTTCTTTATCGATGACGAGCAGGTTATTTCGAATAAAGACATCGGCAGCTTCAATCTATTGAAAGAAGAAGCCGAAAAGCAGAACTCCACGGTCCATGTCGTCGAACTCGATTCACAATTCCGCTGCGCCGGTTCAGGCAATTACTTGGAGTGGCTCGACAATGTCCTTTACGACCGGAAGCAGGACATTCAACTGGACGGGGACTTCGACTTCCAAGTCGTCGATTCTCCGCATGAGCTTTACGAAAAGGTAGTCAAAGAAAAAGGCGGCCGCCTGCTCGCCGGCTATGCGTGGGAATGGAACACCAAAAGAGTGGATGGAGAGCTGCCGAAAGATGTTGTGGTGGAGGTTCATGACTTCGCTATGCCATGGAACGATCCCGCCCGCATCGACTGGGCTATCCATCCGGAAGGTTCCGAACAAATCGGCTGCATCCATACCGTACAAGGACTTGAAATGGAATATGTGGGTGTCATCATCGGCAATGATCTGACTTATAATACAGAAACCCAATCGATTGAAGTAAAGAGAGAGAACTTTAAAGATAAAGGCGCCAGACCGGCTAAGCCTAAGGGTAAGTATGAGGTTGACCCGCTTGATCAGTTGGTGAGGAATACTTATAAGACGTTGATGACGAGAGGTATGAAGGGTTGTTATGTTTATTGTGTTGATGAAAAGATTAAAAAACTTTTTATTACTAAGTAACAGAAATATTTTGACTGAAAGAGAATTAAATGTATAAATATGGAATATTTAAATTTGATATATTTTGAGGTGTACAATATTGGAAACAGAAATTAAAAATAAATTGTACCAAGATGTGCAATCTTTCTTTAGTAAAAATACGGTATTGATTATAGGTTCAGGACTTTCATGTGCTGAGGGATTGCCAGGTATGTGGAAATTGGCAATGGAATTAATAGAAGAAGTACCAAAGAGAATAAAGAAAGAAAGTATAGATGAATGGAATAATATTCAAAATGACTTGTTAGATAGCAATGGAAATTTAAAAAAGGAAGCTAATTTGGAGGCTACTTTACTTAAGTTTCCACCAAATGAAGATATTGAAGCTGTAATTAGAAAAGTTACAACTGACTTAATAAAACAAGAAGAAAAAGATGTAATTATGAAAGTTGTAATTGGAGAAAAAAATTTGCGATTTTCATCCTTTATCAAAAAATTTTCAATCCCCGATAGTGGATTAAGTATAATTACGACCAATTATGATAGGTTGATTGAAATTGCAGCAGAAGTGGAAGGAATACCAGTTGATAATCTTTTTTACGGTAAAAATATTTCTCAGTTAGACGAAAAAAAAAGTCAAATGAGTTTTTGTGAAAGGATAGATCGTAGTGGAAGATCTACGAAAAGAGTATTCACTCCGAAAATTCTAATATATAAACCACATGGATGTTTAGGTTGGTATATGTATAATGAAAATCCTATACACTCATCTCATGATTTGGGCTTAGAGAGGTTACTAATAACTCCTGGTGCTAATAAGTTTCGTAGTGGTTACGAAAAACCGTTTGATCTTCACAGAACAAAGGCAAATAATGCGATTGACAATGCCTCAAAAATCATTCTTATTGGCTACGGATTTAATGATGAGCACTTAGAAACGCATTTAAAACCTAAAATTTTATCTAATACAGCAACTTTAGTAATTACACGTGAGCTAAGTGAAAACACAAAGAAAATAATTAATGGAAGAGATAACGTTATTGCTTTATCTAATTTCAATAGTGAACAGGAAAATGGAACAGAGGTTTTTTACAAAAATAAAACATATAAGATTTGTGGGATTGATTTATGGGATGTAGAAAAATTAATAAAGGAGGTATTTTAAAATGATAGCAGAAGTTTTAACTTTAAATGAAGAGAATAAAATAGGTAAAGTTATTAGTGTAGACACCTCGAATATTATAGTTAAGGTCGATAACCATATGATTATGACGAAATTAAGTATTGGTCATATCATGGCAGTAAAAGGAAATTACGAACACGAGAAACTAATATGTATAGTTGAAAAAGTTACCCGCTCACAATTTGAACTAGTAGAAACGGAAGAAGGAGAAGAAGAAGATATAGAATCTAACACTAATGATTTAATTAGAGCGACGCTTATAGGTACTTTTAAAAGCGTAGACGGTTTAAAAAGAAATGTATTTAAGAGAGGAGTAAGTCTTTTTCCTAATGTAGACAGTGAATGTTTTTTAGTGAACGGTGATAACTTGGAAAGGTTTATGAATATTTTAGGTAATGAAGTAAAGGAGAATCAAAAATTAGTCGTAGGGAATTTCGCTAACGATACAAATTCACTAGCCATATTAGATGGTGACAAACTTTTTCAGCGCCACGCTAGTATTTTAGGAAGCACGGGTTCAGGAAAAAGTTGGTGTGTGGCGACTATTCTTGAGAAAGCAAGCGAGTTAAAGTACCCTAATATTATAGTTTTTGATATGCATGGCGAGTATTCCCCTCTAACTAAAGGAGAATCAAAAATTGCAGAAGGCTTTAAAATTGCGGGAGCTGGGGATTTAGATAAAAATAATAAAAACATAATCTATTTACCTTACTGGCTGTTAAATCGGGAAGAGATTCTATCTACCATTCTTGATAGAAGTGATAGTAATGCTCCAAATCAATCTTCAAGATTTACTACTCATCTAAAAGATTTAAAGCTAAAAAATATTGAAGAGGAAAGTGTTAAAAAGTCTTTTACTGTTGATTCACCGGTGCCTTATTCATTAAACAAATTAATAGAATTACTAAAAGAGGATGATACGGGTACAAAGAAAGGTGCGGCGAATAAAGATGTTAAGGGAGATTGGAATAGCAAGCTTACAAGGTTTATTTCAAGATTAGAAACAAAAGTAGAAGATAAAAGATATGCTTTTTTATACAATCCGAATGAGGAATGTAATACATATGATTGGATGAATAAATTTATCTTTAATTTACTTCATGTGAGTGATGAGAAAAAGGGCATCAAGGTTATTGATTTTTCAGAAGTACCTTCTGACATTTTGCCGGTAGTTACCGGTACGTTAGCAAGAATACTATACGACGTACAGTTTTGGATGAATAATGAGAAAAGGACGCCTTTCACTCTGCTCTGCGATGAAGCCCATTTATATTTACCAACTAAAGATGAGGCAGATGCAGTGCAGAAACAGGCGTTGTATAATTTTGAGAGAATTGCAAAAGAAGGACGTAAATATGGAGTTTCGTTGTTTGTTGTTAGTCAGAGACCTTCAGATGTGAGTAAAACCATATTGAGTCAATGTAATAATTTTATTGTATTACGTTTAACTAATGATCGTGATCAAAATGTAGTCAAAAATTTAATGCCAGATTCACTAAAGGGCGTCACAGATTGCCTACCTATTTTGGATGTAGGAGAAGCACTTGTTTTGGGGGATGCTATATTATTGCCAAATAGAATAAAATTACATGAACCTAATCTGAAGCCTGAAAGTAATACAGTAAACTTTTGGAAAGAGTGGGATGCTAATCAGCCAAATGAAGAAGAAATAAAGAAAGCAATTAAAAACATGAGAGCCCAAGCAAGACTATAAAAAAGATATCGAAGTTAGTAATATAGTTTTCTTTAAGTTAATAAGTGAGGAGAAATAAAATGAATATGGTCCCATATTTTCAGTCTATTTCCAATGAACTATCATCTTTACAACAAAGAGTGCGGCATTTAATGGACGATCCGCATTGGGTAACTGACGGTGAATGGAAAGAATCAGTTTTAAGAAATATTTTAAGGAGATATTTACCAGAAACAATTAAAGTGGGAAGAGGATTTATATATACAAAAAATCAGTGTTCCACCCAAATCGATGTCCTTTTGTACGATTCTTCTTATCCGATTATTTTCAAAGATGGTGACTTAGTATTTGTCACTCCAGATGCAGTAAGGGGAATTATAGAAGTTAAATCAAAAATAAATACACAGGATCTATCTCGAGTTTTTTCTAAGCTAGCTTCAAATGCTGAAATAGTGAATAGAAATATCTTAAGTGACAAGCGACCTTGTTTTACGGGGTTATTTTCTTTTGAAAATAATAATGTAAGAGAAGCTGCTTTATTAAAAACCTTAAATGATGTATGTGCGGGGAATATAAACAAAGTAATCACACATATTTGTTTAGGTACTTGTACTTTTGTAAGATTTTGGACTAATTCTCCTGAACGTCAAAAGAATATATGGCATTCCTACGCTTTGGAAAAATTGGCACCAGCATATTTTATTACTAATGTATTAGAATCGGTTTCTCCGAGTTCAATTAACACCAATAGTAGTATTTGGTTCCCTTTAGAGAATAAAGAAATCAATAGGAGTGGAACAAAAGAGTTAAAAGTTAACGGGAATTAAGAATAAATCCTAAAAAGACTGCATCCAATGTTGAAGGTAATTCAAGACATCCTATAATACTGCATAATAAATGTTTTTGGCAAGTAAAAAATGCAGTGAATGGCAGTTA
>NZ_WXYN01000028.1 GCF_016881065.1 Planococcus soli
TTGACGTTTTGCTGTTCAGTTTTCAAGGTTCAATTTGTTGCGCCGTTCTTGACGACTCCTATGATATTAAAGCATATAGTTCCGACTGTCAACACTTTTGGTAAATAAAATTATATTTATAAAACATTCCTTGTAAACCCTCTCTGACTTCTATAGGAAGAGTTTAAAAAAGAAGCCAGGAAAAACAGCTCCGTAAAGCCATTTTACTTGACTCCTTTTCTTTTCAACACTCATCTTCTTTTCATAAATACCTATTTATTCTCCTCTAACTACTATATGAAAAACACAATTAATCAGAATATTTCCCATTAATAAAGTTTTAAAGGCTCCTTTTTCCGGCATTTCCTTCTATAATTAAAGTTCGCGCCGGCCTTCCAATGCCTTCGACAGAGTCACTTCGTCGGCATACTCCAAATCGCCGCCTACCGGAAGGCCATGGGCAATCCGGGTAGTCTTGATTCCCGAAGGTCTCACGAGGCGGGAAATATACATCGCTGTCGCTTCTCCTTCGATTGTTGGGTTGGTAGCCAGAATCAGCTCCTCCACTTCTTCGTCTTGAAGACGTTTCAAAAGAGAAGGAACATTGATGTCTTCGGGGCCAATTCCATCCATTGGAGAGATGGCTCCCTGCAGGACATGGTACAACCCTTTGTAATCGCGCATTTTCTCCATCGCAATTACATCCTTCGGGTCTTGAACCACACAAATCGTCGTACGGTCGCGCTGCTGATCCTGGCAAATATGGCAAGGATCCACATCGGTAATATGGCCGCATACTGAGCAGAAACTTAAGTTGCGTTTCGCATCCACCAGCGCTTTAGCAAAATCAAGCACTGTGTCTTCTTTCATGCCAAGCACAAAAAATGCCAGCCGGGCCGCTGTTTTCGGCCCGATCCCTGGCAATTTCATAAAACTCTCCATTAACTTCGAAATCGGTTCTGGATAATGCATCTGGTTTACCTCCTAGAACATGCCCGGGAGATTTAAGCCCTTCGTGAATTTCCCCATTGTGGAATTCGCATGTTCATCCGCTTTTTTAAACGCTTCGTTTGTAGCTACAATCAAAAGATCCTGAAGCATTTCAACATCTTCCGGGTCTACTACTGTAGGGTCCAAGACAACATCCAATACTTCTTTATGGCCAGATACAGTAACTTTGACCATACCGCCGCCAGCTGCTCCATCGAACTTCAATGTTCCAAGCTCTTCTTGAGCAACCGCCATCTCTTTTTGCATTTTTTGCATTTGCTTCATCATGCCTTGCATATTTCCTCCACCGCGCATAATTAGTTCCTCCTTAGAATTTTCATTTTAATCGTCATGAACTTCGACAAAGTCTTTTCCGAAAAGACGCTCGGCTTCTGAGATGAACGGATCTTCTTCCGCTGCAGCTCCTTCACCCGAAAACGGATTTTCTTCTTCAGCCTCTGACTGTTTTTCTTCAGTGCCTGCCTTCGATCCGCTCTTCTTGATAAATTCTTCACGGATTTTCAGCCAACTGGCGTCCGGAACAAAAACCGGCGTGTAGGCCTTGCCTGCGTACTGCTCCAGCAACTGGCTGAAAGTTGCGGCAAACGTCTGGTTTTCCGAAGCCATCTGGCAATGAATATCATACTTGAATTTTAACACAAATGCATCCGCTGATGCCGCTACCGGCTCTGCGTCGTTCAATAAAGCCGAATGCGACCGCTGCAATTGGCTCATCACTGTCGCCCAGTTGGTTTTGATGGCTTGAATGTCCATCTTGGTCGCATTTTTCAAAACATCCTGAATCCGTCCTGTCGGTATTTTAAAGCTGCTTTGCGCGCGCTGGCGTTTTTTCTGTTCCGCCGGTGCCGCCGCTGCACCACTGACTGCTCCATTTTTCACCTGCTGCTGCAATTCACGCACCAAATTTTCCAGTTGGATAACTTTCGCTTCGAGCTCAGGCGATACGGCAGAAGCTGTACTTTGGACCGGTACATCTGCCTGGGCCATTTTCAGCAACGCGGTTTCCATATAGATTTTTGTGTGGTTTGAAAACCGCATTTCCTGCTGGGTTTTGGACAAAATGTCAATCCACGTATATAGCGTCGCTGGCTCAAAACGCTTGGCCAGCTCTTCAAAACGCGGTTCATGCGTCGCCAACTCCAACATATCGTGAAGGTCAGGCGCCGTTTGGATCAACAGCAAATCCCGGAAGAAAGTAATGAAATCTTCCACTAGCCGCACAGGGTCTTTGCCGTCGCGCACCAGTTGTTCCAGCAAGGTCAATGCCTGGCCGATGTCTTTGGCAAGCAATGCTTCTGCAATGCCATAGAACATGTCCTGGCTGATTGAGCCCGTAACAAGCAGCGCGTCTTCGACTGTCATCTCGTCACCACTGAAGGATACAACCTGATCCAGCAGGCTGAGTGCATCCCGCATTCCACCTGCTGCAGCTTGGGCAATTATTTTAAGTACTTGTTCGTTATAAGGAATCTGTGCATCCGTCAGCACTTCTACCATACGCGAAACGATATCCACCTGTGTATGCGATTTAAAATCGAAGCGCTGGCAGCGGGAAATGATCGTCAATGGCAGTTTGTGCGGTTCTGTTGTCGCCAAAATGAAGACCACATGTTCCGGCGGCTCTTCCAATGTTTTCAACAGCGCATTGAAAGCACTGTTCGACAGCATGTGCACTTCATCGATGATATAGATTTTAAAGCGCGAGTTCGCCGGTGAGAACCGGACTTTTTCAATGATTTCCCGCATCTCTTCTACACGTGAATTGGAAGCTGCGTCAAATTCAATGACATCGGTATTGGATCCTTCATTGATGCTTCTGCAGGAAGCACATTCGTTGCACGGTTCCGCTGCCGGAGCCTGCTCGCAATTCAATGCTTTGGCGAAGATCTTAGCTGCACTGGTCTTTCCTGTCCCTCTTGGCCCTGAAAACAAATAAGCATGTGTTGTCTTATTGTAAAGGAGAGCGTTTTGAAGGGTTTGTTTGACATGCGTCTGACCTGTCATATCAGAAAAGGACTGGGGTCTGTAAACACGGTAAAAAGCTTGATACGCCAACTTGTTCTCTCCTTTTAATTAATCTATTTTTCGTCCTATCATTATATCATAAAAGAACGGCCTTTCTGAACGATTTCACCGATTGGCGCGTGAGGATTCCGCAAACAAAACAATAAAAAAACCTGTCCGCTGCAAGAGCGGACAGGTTTGAATTTACATATTATTGCCGTGCACCTTTCTTCGACTGCTGCACATAAGCGTTACCCTTGTCGCTGGCTCGATCTAGGCGATCCCGCGGCACATGGAATGTTCCACTTAATGCTGCTTCCTTCCGGACCTGACATGGTTCATGGGATCCCATTGCGCAGGACCCAGATGTCAACACTACGTGCAAGAGGCAGACCTTACATACAAACAGCCTCAGAAAGGAATTCAGTCCTGCTAAAGCGGATTGCAGGTTACAGGACACCGCTATCTTCCCACCTAGCACGGCATTTACTAGTATACGAATTATTCACCAAAAAATCAATCGATAAGTTTATTAATAAAAATCACAAGTGCTTTAAGCCGTCCTTCAGAGGGTTAGTAAATCTAAAAAGCTCTAGCGTCCTCTGCAAAGACTGGCTGACTGACCACCTGATGACTCAAATGCGGACATATAAAAATGAATTGCAGGATGAAAAATTGTTGAGCATAAAAAATCCGGTCTCGCCTGTTCAAGGCAAGACCGGATTACAACAATTGGAGAAGCTTATTGGCTGATGCTGACATCTTTAAGTTTATAGATGCCCGCAGAATCAATTTCAAATCCTGAAACCGTATCTGCTATACCATTCAAATATTCCTGGTGCAGCAAGAACGCCATCGGAGCATCATCCGTTAAAAGCTGGGCGACTTCCGCATAAATTACTTCACGCTCTTCCGGATCTGTTGCTCTGCGTCCTTCGTCAAGCAGCCCGTCCACTTCCGGATTGGAGTAGAACGAACGGTTTCCTGGATTTCCAATTTGTTCGGTATGGAACAGGCCGTACATTTGATAATCGGCATCGCCTGTCGGGTTGGAATAACCCAGGATGAACATATCGTGTTCCCCGGCGGCCGTTTGATCAAGGTAAGCTCCAAATTCCAATACTTCAATAGAGGCTTCGATATTCAATTCAGCCAAGGCTTCTTGAACAAGTACTGCGATTGCTTGGCGCTGTGGGTTATCGTTGGTCCAAATCGTAGTCGCAAAACCTTCTTCCATTCCTGCTTCCGCTAGGAGTGACTTTGCTTCATCCATATTGTATTCAATTGTGTCGATATCATCAGTGTAGCCAAAAATTCCTGGCGCTAACGGCCCAATTGCCGGAATAGCATAGTCTTCGTAAATTCCGCTGATGATTGCTTCGCGATCAATTGCATATGAAATCGCACGGCGCACTAACGGATCATCAAACGGTTCTTTCTGCACGTTAAATCCAAGATACGCTAAGCTCGAAGATGGCGTGCGCAATACAGAAGCTACACCGGAACTTTCAATCCGTTCCACTTCATTTGGCTGCACAGGATCAATGATGTGGACGTTGCCAGTTTCAAGATCTGCTGCACGAACTTGAGAATCAGGCACTACTCGGAACGCAACAGAATCTACGTTTGCCCCTTCACCCCAGTAGTCTTCATTTTTTGTGAGCAGAATTTCCGAACCTGGATTCCAAGATTCGAATTTAAAATAGCCGGTTCCAACTGGATTTCTGGAAACCACGGAGAACGGGTCTTCCCCAGCTGCTATTGCCTCGTAATCCGCTTCGATGGAAGCAGGTGAAATCATCCCGCCGCTGCTATGGGATAAGTGAGAGAGCAATGGTGAAAACGGATATTCGGTGGTGATCTCCAATTCATACTCACCCACTGCTTCTACATTTGTAATCATTGCAAACAGGTTTGCGCGCGGAGAACCCAGTTCTTCATCACGGATTCGGTCTAAATTCATTTTTACGGCTTCCGCATTAAATGCTTCTCCGTCGTGGAAGGTGACTCCTTCTTGCAACTTGAACGACCATGTCATTTCATCAACTGCCTCCCATGACTCTGCAAGGCCCGGAATAATTTCGCTGTTTTCATCTGTCTCGACAAGGGTTTCGAAAATATTTTCCTGTACTACTGAAGAAGGGACATCATTTGCACCGTGCGGATCCAGAGAAGATGCATCTGACAGGACCGCTAAAATTAAATCTCCGCCTTGCGCTTCTTCGCCAGCCCCACTGCCGCCTTCGTCAGTATCCCCCTCACTCGTATCACTTCCTCCTGCACATGCAGTCAAAAAAAGAGCAAACATCAGCAATGATAAGACTGTCCAAACTGTTTTTCTTGATAGCGCCACATTCAATTCCTCCCCTTGATTTTATTTGACTGAATTTTTAAATTTAAAAAGTATTCTGATAAAAATATTATCATAGTGTTAAAATCTTTACAATAGAAACTAATTAGATAAATTTACAATCTTTTTGTTCATATTCTTGTGTATTTTCGTAATTTATGCAAATATTCTTATTAACAGTTTTTAATTTTCCATATTAAAAAAGGGGTGATTGACTTGAGCATGCAACGCATTCAAAACTTAAGAAGAGAATTGCAGTTCACCAACACAGACGCGGTTTTAATTACTTCACCGGAAAACAGGTACTATTTTTCAGGATTTAAAGGCTCCAGCGGCGTACTCCTCATCACCCAGGAAAAAAACTATTTGCTGACCGACTTCCGTTATATGGACCAGGCCAGAGAAGAAGCGCCAGATTTCGAGATTATTAATCACGAACGAAACGTCAATCCAGTCATCACGAGCTACGTCAACAAACTTGCTGGGCAAAAACTGGGCATCGAATTCAGCAAATTGACGGTTCAAGATTACAAGGAACTTGAAAACTTGAATCCTTCCTTGGAGCTGTTCAACTGTGAGAATGCCATATACAACCTCAGAATGATTAAGGACCAAGAAGAAATCGGCTATTTCAAAAAGGGAATTGCTTTATGTGATCAAGCATTTGATCACATTCTATCCTTTATTCGCCCGGGCATGTCGGAAAAAGAGGTGGGTTTGGAACTGGAATTTTTCATGAGAAAAGGCGGTGCAGATGGTATTAAAGAAAATCACGTGATTGCTTCCGGGGAAAGATCGTCCTTGCCGCACGGACAGGCTACCGAACGCATTATTAAAGAAGGTGATTTTGTAAAAATGGACATTGGAGCGAAAATCAATGGCTATTACACAGACTTTACCCGAACGGTAGTCGTTGGCGAAGCTTCCAAAAAACAGCGGGAAATCTACAATATCGTCCGACAGGCACAAGAAGTGGCGTTAGAAGCCATTGGTCCCGGCAAAGTCTGCTCGGAACTTGATCACTTGGCACGCTCTGTAATTGCAGAAGCAGGGTATGGCGCTAACTTTGGCCACAGCCTTGGCCACTCCATCGGTCTGGCCGTGCATGAAAGTCCTGCCATGCGTGCCAATGACCACACTGTCCTGAAACCAGGCATGGTCATTACGGTGGAACCGGGCATTTATATACCCGGTTTCGGGGGTGTCCGCATTGAAGATTTTATTGTAATTACAGAGGACGGTTACGAAAATCTGACGACGGCTACAAAAGAATTGCAGATTATTGCTGTGTAATCTCCCTTGTTGTTAATTTTTTTAAACAGACCTTGGCTCGCACCTATCATTCTTCAAAAGATTTTAGTAAAATTAAATAATCTAATTAGTCAAAATTTTTGTTTTATAGAAAGGGTGCTTTTCATGAGTGAAGAAACAGTGAATTCCCCCGTCACTGCCAAAAAAATCAATCCGCGGATTGAAAGCTACAAGCAGTTTTGGCGGCGGCTGCTCAAAAACAAAGCAGCTGTTATTGGCGGTCTGCTAATTGTGTTTGTGGTGCTTATGGCTTTTATCGGACCATGGATCATCACCACATTTACTGATTATCGTCCGAACCAAACCGATTTGACGAACAAGCTCCAAGGTCCTTCTGCTTCTAATTGGTTCGGAACAGACAGTTTCGGCCGCGACATATTCACACGCCTTATTTTTGGGGCGAAACTGACTTTATATGTCGGATTTTTATCGGTCTTTATCGGCGGCATCGTCGGAGTCGTTTTTGGAATCATCTCCGGATATTATGGAGGACGTGTTGATGCGGTCATTATGCGGCTCATGGATGTCCTGCTCGCGTTCCCGGGAATTTTGCTGGCATTGGCAATCGTTGCCGTACTGGGCGGCAGTTTGACCAACGTCATCATTGCAGTTGGTATTTTCTCGGTTCCGGCATTTGCCCGTGTGGTCCGCGGCTCTACTTTGTCCGTACGAAAATTGGAATACGTTGATGCAGTAAGAGCGCTCGGCGCTTCCGATTTCCGGATCATCTTCAAGCATATTTTGCCAAACATCATGTCGCCGATCATCGTGCAGGCTTCATTGCGGATTGCGACAGCTATTTTGACCGGAGCCGGCCTGTCGTTTCTCGGTCTTGGCGCGCAGCCGCCTGCACCTGAATGGGGCGCTATGCTCAATGAAGGCCGCCAGTATATGTTCGAAGCTGGCCATGTCGCTTTATTTCCAGGCTTAATGATTGTTCTCGTGGTTCTCGCCTTTAATATTTTTGGCGATGGAGTGCGGGATGCACTGGATCCAAAAATGAAAAACAGGTGAGGTGTTGAACGTTGACAAAGTATATTATCCGTCGTCTTATTCAAACGATTCCCGTACTGATCGGTGTCACGATCCTGGTATTCTCGTTGATGCACCTGGTTCCTGGTGACCCAGCGCAGATTGTAGCGGGAGAAGGCGCTTCTGAACAAACAGTCGAAAATATTCGCGAACGCCTCGGCTTGAACGAGTCGATTCCCGTCCAATATGGCCGGTTTCTCGGCAATGCTGTCCAAGGAGACCTCGGTTCTTCAGTCCGCTCAGGGAGACCGGTTATGGATGAAATCGGCTCAAGGTTTTGGGTAACTGTTGAACTTGCCTTCTATTCTACAATTGTTGCCGTTTTTCTCGGCTTGATCGCCGGCATCGTTTCAGCTGTACGCCATTATACTCTTGCTGATACATCGATTATGATTGTTGCATTATTCGGCTTATCGATGCCCAACTTCTGGTTCGGCCTGCTCCTTATCCAATGGTTTGCGATCGGCAACTGGATGCCTGAATCGCTCGAGTTTCTAAAAATGCGCCCTTCCGGCTGGGGTGACTCGTGGAGGCAGATCATCTTGCCGGTTCTGACGCTCGGAACAGGAGGTGCTGCAATCATTGCGCGGATGACCCGTTCGTCGATGCTGGAAGTTATCGGCCAGGACTATATCCGAACCGCACGTGCCAAAGGAGTATCTGAGCGGATTGTCACTTACCGGCATGCATTGAAAAATGCATTGATTCCGGTTGTCACGGTTGTCGGCCTTGAGTTTGGCGGCTTTCTTGGGGGTGCGGTGCTGACAGAAACCATTTTTGCCATCAATGGCATGGGCCGTTTGACAATTGATGCCATTCGGACACGTGATTTCCCAGTTGTTCAAGGTACCGTGCTGGTGATCTCGGTCATTTTCGTACTCGTCAACTTGCTTGTCGATATTTCCTATCGTTTACTGAACAAACGAATTGATTTGAATTAGAAACGAGGTGTCCATGATATGAGCATTCAAGGAACTGAAGATATTATTTTGGAAGTGAAAAACCTGCAGACAATCTTTAAAACAGATACTGGAGATGTCCGGGCAGTCGATGGCGTCAGCTTTAAATTGCCAAAAGGCAAAACCATCGGCATCGTCGGCGAATCGGGTTCAGGAAAAAGCATCACTTCCCTGTCTATTCTCCAACTCCTTGCTTCCAACGGAAAAATCACTAATGGAGAAGTCCTTTACAAAGGCGACGATTTACTAAAACTCACGGAAAATCAAATGCGCAAGCTTCGCGGCAATGAAATATCCATGATCTTTCAGGAACCGATGACTTCTTTAAATCCCGTCTACACCGTCGGTCAGCAAATAAGCGAAGCACTCATGCTGCATCAAAATATGTCTAAAAAAGATGCATTTATCCGGTCGGTGGAGCTATTGCAGCTTGTTGGCATCCCTTCCCCCGACAAGCGGGTGAAAAACTACCCGTTTGAACTTTCAGGGGGCATGCGCCAGCGGGTCATGATCGCGATGTCGCTCGCCTGCGACCCTGAAATTCTGGTTGCGGATGAACCGACAACTGCACTTGATGTAACAATTCAGGCGCAGATACTGGAATTGATCAAAGAACTTCAGGACCGCCTCGGCATGTCGGTCATCTTCATTACACACGATCTTGGCGTTGTTGCCGAAACCTGCGATTATGTTGCCGTTATGTATGCTGGTCAAGTTGTGGAATACTCGGATATCCGAACCCTGTTTCATCAGCCCAAGCTGCCTTATACAATCGGCCTGTTGAAGTCCTTGCCGCGCCATGATATCGAACAGGATAAGCTCGAACCGATTAAAGGGAATGTACCAAGCCCTCACGAAATGCCGGTCGGCTGCCGCTTTTCGCCGCGTTGTCCGGCCGCGACCGATTTATGCCGCACGAAAATGCCGCAGCTCGAAACCGATGAAAATGGCAACCAGGTGCGCTGCTGGATTTATACAGATGAATGGACTGGAGAAGCGGAGGTGGACATTTATGGAGAAACAAGAATTGCTAAAAGTGGAGGGGCTAAAACAGTACTTCCCGATTAAAGGTGGCTTTCTCGGCCGTACCGTCAATCATGTAAAAGCGGTCGATGACATCAGTTTCACCATTTATGAAGGCGAAACCGTCAGTATTGTTGGCGAATCCGGTTGTGGAAAATCGACGACGGGACGGGCCATCCTGCGCCTTGAGGAACCGACAGAAGGAAAAGTGGAGTTCCGAGGCGTTGACCTTGCCGGTTTATCCAAGCGCGATATGCGGAAATACCGAAAAGACTTGCAGATTATTTTCCAAGATCCGTACGCCTCTATCAACCCTCGCCAAACTGTCGCTTCCGTACTGACCGAAGCGATGGATATCCAAAAGGTTCTGCCAGCCAACGAGCGGCGCGGCCGCGCCGAAGAACTTCTTGAGACTGTTGGATTGTTGCCGTATCAGGCAGATCGCTTCCCACACGAGTTTTCGGGTGGACAACGCCAGCGCATTGGAATTGCCCGGGCGCTTTCGGTAAATCCTCAATTGATTATTTGTGACGAGGCCGTTTCTGCACTTGATGTCTCGATCCAGGCGCAAGTGCTCAATTTGCTCGAGGAATTGCAGGATGAATTTAAACTGACGTATTTGTTCATTTCACATGACCTTGGAGTGGTTCGCCACATCTCAGACCGAATCATTGTCATGTACCTTGGAAAGATTGTGGAAATCGCAGATAAGTATAGCTTGTTCGAAAACCCAAAGCATCCATATACGAAAGCCTTGCTGTCTGCCATTCCGATTCCCGATCCGGACAAAAAGAAAGAACGGATCGTCTTACGGGGCGACGTACCCTCTCCTATTGACCCGCCATCGGGCTGCCGCTTTCATACGCGCTGTCCGTATGCAACCGAGAAATGCCAAGTTGACGTACCGGAACTGCGCACTGCTTCATCAATGAAGGAAGGCCATGAAGCTGCCTGCCATTACATTGAAGAAATCGAATCTGGAGAAAAACAGCCGAATTATTAAGCTTTGTCCGGACGCTTGCACTACAGGAGCGTTCGGGCATTTTTTATTCTTTTTCACCTGCCACAAGCAACCGTTTTTTTCTATCAGCGAAAAAAACTCACTATTTTCTTTAAAAGTATTGACGGCTTTTAAAATTCATGATAAATTATTCCTTGTCTGATACGGAGGAATACCCAAGTTTGGCTGAAGGGATCGGTCTTGNTTTTGAATTTACACGCGCATATAAATTCGAGATTGGATTCGTTACGCAAGTAACGAATTTTTCTTAAAACTTGTATGTCTGATTATTTCGATATAGAGTACCGGAAGGCTTCGGCTTTCCGGTTTTTTTATGTCTTTTTTTATTTCCCGGGAAATATGAATAAAACCCTTGAGCAATGCTGCTCAAGGGTTTCTTCATTTGCGTAGAATAGAAGTTTGTTTCATGAATCCGCCAATGCGCTCCACAATCTGCTCGGAGCAATCCGGGTCGTTCATCAAGTCATAGTCGTTGATATTCAAACGCAGGACTGGACATCCGTTAAAGGAATTGATCCAATTTTCGTAGCGCTGGTGCATTTCCAGCCAGTAATCCACCGGCGTTTGTTGCTCCATTGCCCGTCCACGTTCCTGGATGCGGGAAAGGATGTCTTCAATCGAGCCTTCCAAATAAATCAGCAAATCCGGGTGCGGGAAATACGGTGTCATGACCATCGCCTCGAACAGGTTGGTGTATGTCTCATAATCGACATTGTTCATCGTGCCTTTTTCCCAGTGCATTTTCGCGAAAATACCGGTATCTTCGTAAATCGAGCGGTCCTGGATAAATCCGCCGCCGTATTCGAACATCCGCTTCTGCTCTTTAAAGCGTTCAGCCAGGAAATAGATCTGCAGATGGAAGCTCCATTTTTCAAAATCGTCGTAAAACAGATCCAAATATGGATTCGTATCAACATTTTCAAATGACGTACGGAACTGCAGGGCATCCGCCAATGCTTTGGTCATCGTAGATTTTCCGACACCTACTGTGCCAGCTATTGTAATTACCGCATTCTGTGGAATGCCGTATTTTTCTCGTAAATTCATAAGGTCAAACTCCTCTTTTGTAAAGTTCCATCCACCTTGTCCAAGATCAGCTGAAGATCGCCGCTGTTTTGGACAAAGTCAATTTCGTCGCCATTAAAACGCAGCACTGGAATTTCGGGATGCTCACGCTCAAAGCGTTCAATAAACTCATGATAATCCGCAGCCAGCTGCTCCATGTATTCCGGTGTGATCATCTGTTCGAATTCACGGCCGCGCAGTTTGATGCGCTTCATCAATGTATCCAGGCTGGCGTGCAGATAAATGACCATATTCGGTTTCGGCATATCCACCGTCAGAATTTTATAGATGGCTTCATACTTTGCGTATTCGGCTTCCGGCAATGTACGCTTCGCAAAGATGAGATTTTTAAAGATGTGGTAATCCGCTACGACCGGTTCACGGTTCGAAATGAACTTTTTCTGGATATCGGCCAACTGCTTGTAGCGATTGCACAGAAAGAACATCTCTGTCTGAAAGCTCCACTCTTCTATATCTTCGTAGAATTTATTTAAAAACGGATTTTCGTCAACAATTTCTTTTAACAGCTGAAATTGATTTTGATCGGCGAGCGCTTTGGTCAGCGAAGTTTTTCCTACACCAATCGGACCTTCTACCGTGATGAATGGCACCGGCATGCGAAGTCCTCCTTTTTCGATTCAAGTAAATTGCAATGCCATTTATTTTAACACACAGCTCTGGTTAAAAGTAGAGCGAAAAGTTGGCAATTTGATCAATGGATCGGTGCTTTGAACGTTCCGCCATGGACTTCCTGCGTCGCCATGATGGTCAAAAAGGCTTTGGAATCTATGTCTGCCACAATCTGCTTGAGCTTGGTGATTTCCAGGCGTGTGACCACCACATAAATAACATCTTTCGGCGAATTGAGGTAGCCGCCTTTGCCGTGCAGTTTGGTGAAGCTGCGGCCAAGTCGGTCGTTGATGGCCAACCCGATTTCTTCGTACTCTTCCGATATGATCAGCACCGCTTTCGTATCGTCCAAGCCCTGAATGACCACATCGATGGTTTTTGAAGCAATGTAATACGTCAATACGGAATACATCGCCTGTTCCATCCCGAGCACAAAAGCAGCCCACCCGAAGATGAAGACATTGAAGAACATAACAAATTCGCCAACTGAAAATGGCAGCTTTTTCGTCAATAAAATCCCAAGAATTTCTGTACCGTCAAGCGCCCCGCCATTGCGGATAACAATTCCGACACCTGCTCCAAGAAGCAGGCCGCCAAAGACGGTAGCAAGAAGCGGATCTGCCACAAACGGCTCAATTTGATGCATCGGAATCTCTATCAACGCCAATGCAACGATGGAAAAGATCGAAGAGATAAAAAAATTGCGGCCGATGTGCTTATACCCAAAATAAAGAAACGGCAAGTTGATGGCGACCAGCAAAACACCAAAGGGAATTACCGTTAAATAGTCCAATATCAACGAAATCCCAATAATTCCACCATCAATGATCGAATTGGGAACCAAGAATAATTCAATGGATGCGGCTGCCATTGCGGCACCAATGAACATGAAGATAAAGCGTACCGTAAAATGCAGCGGTTTTTCCTTTTTATGCTGTTTCATCCTTGAATCACTCCCCGGTTTCTAATCTCTCCATTTTACGCTGTTATGTGTTTTTTGTCTGCCTGCCTTTTCCTGCTTTTTTTGCTGATGGAAAATGCTACACTAGAGCCAAGGAGCGATGCATCATGAACGGACTAGAAAAAGACCATTTTTATATGGGATTGGCAATTGAAGAAGCGCAAAAAGCAGGTGCCAAAGGTGAAGTTCCGATCGGCGCTGTAATCGTCTATCAGGACCAAGTGATTGCCCGTGCGTACAACCTGCGGGAGACGACCCAAAATGCGGTTACTCATGCAGAGTTGTTGGCGATACAGGAAGCCTGTCAGCACCTCGGCAACTGGCGGCTGGAAGACACAAAGATTTACGTTACGTTAGAGCCGTGTCCAATGTGTGCAGGAGCCATCCTGCAATCCCGTATTCCCCATGTCGTTTACGGCGCACGGGATGCCAAAGCCGGCAGTGTAGACTCTTTATACCGGTTGCTGAACGATGACCGCTTTAACCACCAATGCCAGGTAACGGAAAATGTCATGGCTGAAGAATGCGGGCAGCTGCTGACCCAATTTTTCCGGAATCTTCGGGAAATCAAAAAACAAAAGCGGAAAACCCTGTAAACGGGTCTTCCGTTTTTTATTTGCTGATAAATTGATCCATCAGCCGGTTGATGATTTCTGGCTGTTCGTGGTGGACCCAATGAGTCGCTTCGCCGACAAATACCAAATCGGCGTCTTCACAAAATGCTAGACTTTCTTTTGCCAGCATCGGCGACAGAAATTGGTCGCCGAGACCCCAAATGATTCTGACTGGCACCTGGATTTTTGTCTCGGGCACTTGCCCCAAACTTCCCCGCCGGATGGCTCGGTACCAGTTGAGCATCGCTGTCAGTGCACCGGGCTGGGACCACGCCGCTTTGTATTGCTCGATTTCCTGTTTGGAGAAAGTGTTCTTATTGCTGGTTTGCTCAAGGCTTTGCTGCATCGCTTTGAACTCTCCCTTACTGAGAGCCTTTTCAGGCAGATTAGGCAGTTGAAAAAAAGCAATATAGGAACTCTTTATCCATTGCAGCGGATTTTTCCTAAAGACACGCGGCATAGCTTTAGGATGCGGGATGTTCAGGACAATCAGCTGTTCCACGTACTCAGGCCGTGTAGCTGCCAGATGCCAGGCTACTGCACCGCCCCAATCGTGTCCGATGATAATAGCTGTTTCTTTTTGGAAATGCTCAATGATGCCAATAATATCGTCCCGCAAAAAGTCGACAGTGTAATGATCGATCTCTTCAGGTTTATCGCTCAAATTATAACCGCGCTGGTCCGGCACCACTACCCGACAGCCTTTTTCTGCCAAGAACTGAAGCTGGTTTTTCCAGCCAAACCAAAATTCCGGAAAACCGTGCAGCAAAACTACCAACGGCCCTTCCTCAGGTCCGGCTACAGCCATATGAAGTTTGATGCCATTCGTTTCTATGAATTGGAATTTCACGTTTTCCATCAACTAACTCCCCCGTTCTTTCTTTTACCTACCATTACCCTCTTTTCCAAACAAAAAAAGCTCAAAAGCAATGTGCTTTTGAGCCTTTTATTAATTGATTGTCTTTTTGCCGCCCATATATGGTTGCAGCACTTCTGGTATGTTAATTGAACCGTCTTCCTGCTGGCAGTTTTCGAGCAACGCTGCCACGGTCCGGCCGATTGCCAGGCCGCTGCCGTTCAAGGTGTGAACAAATTCAGGTTTGCCGGTTGTTTCCCGGCGGAATTTGATATTCGCACGCCGTGCCTGGAAATCCTCAAAATTACTGCAAGAAGAAATTTCCCGGTACGTATCCTGGCTTGGAATCCAAACTTCAATGTCGTATTTCTTGGCAGCCGTAAAGCCAAGATCTGCTGTACACATTTTCAGGACGCGGTATGGCAGCCCTAAAAGTTGAAGCACTTTCTCCGCATGGCCCGTCAATTTCTCCAATTCGTCATAAGAATCCTCAGGCTTCACAAAGCGCACCAGCTCGACTTTATTGAATTGATGCTGTCTGATTAACCCGCGTGTGTCCCGGCCCGCAGAACCCGCTTCAGAGCGGAAATTCGCGCTGTAAGACGCAAAGGCCTGCGGCAGCATATCTGCTGTCAAAATTTCATCGCGGTAAAAGTTTGTTACCGGCACTTCAGAGGTTGGAATCAGGAAATAATCCTCTTTCTCAATCAGGAAGGCATCTTCTTCAAATTTCGGCAATTGGCCAGTGCCGGTCAAGCTTTCACGGTTAACCATATACGGAGGCAGCATTTCTTCATAGCCATGCTCTTCCTGATGAAGGTCCATCATAAAATTGATCAATGCGCGCTCCAGGCGTGCCCCGAGTCCCCGGTAAAAAACAAAGCGGCTTCCGGTTACTTTAGCTGCACGTTCAAAGTCGATGATGTTGAGATCCGTACCCAGATCCCAATGCGCTTTTACTTCAAAACCAAATTCCTTCTTATCGCCCCATGTACGGATTTCTTCGTTGTCGTCTTCAGAATCACCGAATGGAACGCTGTCATGCGGAATGTTCGGTACACGCATCATGATGTAGTTCAAGCTTTCTTCCACTTTCCGCAGCTCTTCATCAATGGCTTTGATCGCTTCGCCGACTTCCCGCATTTTCGCAATGGCTTCGTCCGCATTTTCTTTTGCCCGTTTCATCGCGGCGATGTTTTGAGACGCTTCGTTGCGTTCTGCCTTTAATTTTTCGGTCTGCGCAATCAATTCACGCCGTTTAACATCCAATCCTTCAAAATCATTCAGCACAGAAATATCTTCTCCGCGCTTTGCCAGTTTGGCTTTTACTTCTTCAAAATTTGCACGTACAAAACGAATATCCAACATACCATTTCCTCCTCAAAATTGGAATCACATAAAAAAAGACAACAAAAATAGCCCCCATCCCCTGGTAAAGGGACGAGAGCTACCCGCGTTGCCACCCTGATTGATCGGCATAAGCCAATCCTCTTCATCACATAACGGCATTAAAACCGGCAATGGCTTTTTTCGCCATGCAACTCCGGGGTGGATTCAAACGCGTTTTTCACCGGTTCGCACCAACCACCGGCTCTCTTTGGAAAAACAATCGCTTTACTACTTCCCATCAACGTTTCGTCTTTGAAATTAATCATACTTTACTATAAATTGATCTATTTGGCAAGAGAAGGTCTGACTTGTGTGGGATCATGCTCAAAAAATATTTTGTGATGCGATGGTCTTCGGTCAATTCAGGATGGAACGAACAGCCCAAAAATTGGCCGCTTTTTGCCATGACAATTTTCCCGTTGTGAACACACAGCACTTCAGTTGACAATCCCACGCTGACAATATGAGGCGCCCGGATAAAAACTGCTTCAAAAGCTCCGTCGATTCCTTTGATTTCAAGCGGCGCTTCAAAACTGTCCACTTGCCGGCCGAATGAATTTCGTTCAACTGCTACGTCCATGACGCCCAAATGCGCTTCATTCGAACCGACGACTGTTTTGGCCAGCAGGATCAGTCCCGCACACGTGCCAAACATCGGCTTCCCGGTTTTGGCAAACTCCCGAAGCGGATCCATTAAGCCATAGTGGTCGATCAATCGACGCATCGCCGTGCTTTCACCGCCCGGCAAGATAAGTGCATCCAACCTTTCAAGATCCTTTGGCCATTTTACCGGAACTGCTTCTGCTCCACATGCTGTAATTGACTGGAGATGCTCTCGGACAGCTCCCTGCAAAGCGAGAACTCCAACTCGTTTCATCCTTACCAGCCCCGCTCCTGCATGCGTTCGCCTGCAGCAATCGTTGACATTTCAATGCCTTTCATGGCAATGCCCAGATCTTTCGACAGCTCCGCAATCAGCTTGTAATCCTGGTAATGCGTCGTCGCCTCGACAATGGCACGGGCAAACCGTTCCGGATTATCCGATTTGAAGATGCCCGATCCAACGAATACGCCGTCCGCTCCGAGTTCCATCATCAAAGCCGCATCTGCCGGCGTCGCAACACCGCCCGCAGCAAAATTGACAACCGGCAAGCGGCCCAGGTTTTTCACTTCTTTCAGAAATTCGTAGGAAGCTCCAAGGTTGCGCGCTTCGGTCATCAATTCATCTTCACTCATCGCAATCACTTTCCGCACTTCCGCATTCACCTGGCGCAAATGACGGACCGCTTCGACAATATTGCCTGTACCCGGTTCGCCTTTTGTGCGCAGCATGGAAGCTCCTTCACCGATTCGGCGAGCTGCTTCCCCTAAATTCCGACAGCCGCAGACAAACGGCACGGTGTATTGGTTTTTCAATAAATGAAATTCTTCATCGGCAGGCGTCAATACTTCGCTTTCGTCAATATAATCGACACCCATCGCTTCGAGGATACGGGCTTCCACAATATGGCCTATGCGCGCTTTTGCCATGACGGGAATCGATACGGCTTTCATTACTTCCTCTGTAATTCGCGGATCGGCCATGCGGGCTACTCCACCGTCTCTACGGATGTCGGAAGGCACACGTTCTAGCGCCATAACAGCGGTAGCTCCTGCAGCTTCAGCGATGCGCGCCTGTTCCGCGTTGACCACGTCCATAATCACTCCGCCTTTTTGCATTTCGGCCATTCCTCTTTTTACGCGATCTGTTCCATGTTGAGTCATTTACTAATTCCCCCTATTTGTTAATAAATTCAGTATAATAGAGTTTGACCATATAAAAAGACTCAGTTATATTCATTTCAATAAGGTCAGTTGGAGGAAAGCTATTGGATATGCTCATGTTTCAACTTCAAAAACAGTCTCAAACCCCTTTGTACAAGCAGCTTTATCGTGAAATAAAAAAAGCCATCATAGATGGCAGCATCCAGGTGGATACTAAATTGCCAAGCAAGCGAAAATTGGCAGATTACCTGCAAATCAGCCAAACAACTGTGGAACTCGCCTATTCCCAGCTGGTCGCTGAAGGGTTTATTGAATCTCGGCCGCGCAAAGGATTTTATGCCCAGCCGGTCGAAGAACTTGCTTATTTGGATATTTCCCATGACGAGCCGGTTCCAAAAGAAAGCATTTCCTATAAAGTGGATTTTAACTCTGCCAGCATTGATACGCACTCGTTTCCATTTGCCACCTGGCGTAAACTGACACGCGACATTTTGGATGAGTCCAATCATGAATGGCTGCTATCCGGCCATCCCCAAGGCGACGATGCACTGCGCCAGGAAATTGCGCGCTACCTGTATCAGTCCCGCGGCGTTGTCTGCGATGCGGATCAGATTGTCATCGGGTCCGGTACAGAACAGCTTCTGCCCCTGCTCATCCGCCTTCTCGATAAAACCTTGGTCTATGGCTATGAGAATCCCGGATATGCGCTGACCCACAGCATTTTCAGCCATCACGACCGCCAGGCAATCCCCATTGAACTGGATCCTGACGGCATCAACGTCAGTGAATTGGAAGCTTCTGATGTGGATGTGGCGTACGTTACCCCTTCCCACCAGTTTCCATCTGGCTCTGTGCTGAGTGCCACCAAACGGGCGCAATTGCTCAACTGGGCTGCCGCCAAGCCGGAACGCTATATTATCGAAGACGATTACGACAGCGAATTCCGATACACGAGCCGGCCGATCCCCGCTTTGCAGAGCATGGACTTAAGCGACCGGGTCATCTACATCAGCACCTTTTCCAAATCACTCATGCCTTCCCTGCGCATCGCTTACATGGTTCTGCCAAAACGGCTGCTGCGGGCTTATCAGCAAACATTCCTGCACTATTCTTCATCCGTACCAAGACACGATCAGCAGCTGGTCGCCAAATTCATGAAAGATGGCCATTTCGCGCGCCATCTCAACCGCATGCGCAAATTGTATCAGAAGAAAATCAAACAGCTAAGTTCATCTCTGGCCCTCTTCGCGCCAGCCGTAACGGTTTCAGGCGAACAAGCAGGCATGCATATCGTTCTCACCATCCAGACTTCATTGAGCGAAGAAGAGCTTGTAAAACGCGCTAAAGAAGCTGGTATCCGCGTCACGGGCCTGCAGTCCTACGACGTTCATAAAAGAGCCGGTGCACAGCCAAAAATTGTCCTTGGTTTCGGCGGCTTGTCGGAACAAGAAATTCACTCCGGCATCACCGACTTGATGTCCTGCTGGGAAATCCAATGAAAAAAGCCGTTCATCCGAAAAAGATGAACGGCTTTTCCTATCAAAATAACCCTTTTACAAAACTACCGGCATCGTCCCAAAGAGACGACAAGTATCCTCCAGCATCGCGCATTGCTAGGGAAGCCCAATTGGCACGCTCGACAGATTCAGTGGTCGCCACTTCGACTTTAGTTCCACTGCCGCTCAAATAGCCATAGTCTGTGCCATCTGCTGTTGTCAGTTGGAGCGTTCCTACCACTAACTCCTTTTCTACAGCCGCTTCAAGCATGCCATCCTGAACGACTGCATTGTCCAGCTGCAATTCCGGCTGATACAAATCCTTGTCTGCTGTACGGATCATCATGGATACAGGCTCTTTGACGGCAATCGCCACTTCTTCTTCCACACCTTTTTCAACAGCTAAAGTTTCCTGTCCTTCAAACTGGTACCCTGCAGGAATGATTTCTTCTGTCGTGAACTGGCCAAAACCAAAATCGAACAACGCACGCGTCGCTTCAAAACGAGCTTTGTAAGAACCTTCGCCTTCATTGTCTACAGCACCCATGACTACCGTGATAAAACGGGTATCATCACGCTTTGCTGTTCCTGCAAACGAGTAGCCGGCAAAATCCGTGCTGCCGGTTTTCAATCCGTCCACCCCTTCGTACTCGTAAATCAAGCCCGGCAGCATGGAATTCCAGTTTTCCATCCGCGTTTCATCCACCGTTCCTTCACGGAAATTCATCACCGGAATTTTTGTCGTGTCCAGTACCTCTGGATAATCGTCCAGTAGAATTTTTGTCAGTTTGGCAACTGAACGCGCCGGCATGATATTTTCACCCGTTTCTTCGGTTTCTTCCGGGTGCATTCCCATCAAGCTTGAATTGCTGAGCCCTGTTGAATTGACGAAAGTCGTTTCTCCCAAGCCCATTTCTTCAGCTTTTTCATTCATCAAGCGGACAAACTCGCTTTCTGTTCCTGCAATCGTCTCAGCAATGCCGATGGTGGCTGCATTGGCCGAGAAAATGGCCATCGCTTCATACATTTCTTTTACAGTATAAACGCCGTCTTCGCGAAACGGCACATTGCTCAAGCGCATGTCCTGAGAAATCTGATAGGCATAATCCGTCACTTGGTATTCCTGATCCCAAGTAACCCGCCCTTCTTCGATTGCTTCAAACAATAAGTATTCCGTCATCATCTTTGTCATGCTGGCGACCCCTAAAGGCGTTTCAGCATTTTTTTCATAGAGAATTTTACCGCTATCAGCGTCTACTAAAATCGCGGCTTCCGCCATTATATTTAATGATTCTTCCGCTTGTGTTTGCTGCGGAACAATTGCAGTCAATGTTAATGCAGCCAGTAATGCTGTCAGTAATCCTTTATTAAAAATCTTTTTCACTTTTATAAATACCTCCGTCTATAAGATTCCACATGCTATTTTAGCATATTCTTTAGACCCAAAAATAAAAACATGAAAAAAGCACCTTTTCCATCAAGAAAATGATGGAAAAGGTGCCGATAGGTCTATCAAATAGAGTAGTTAGGAGATTCTTTAGTAATTTGGACATCGTGCGGATGGCTTTCGCGCAAACCTGCACCTGTCATACGGATAAATTGCGCTTCTTCACGCAATGTCTGTAAATCTTTTGTTCCGCAATAGCCCATTCCAGCACGAATGCCCCCAAGCAATTGGTGGATGGTATCCGAAAGCTGCCCTTTATACGGCATGCGGCCTTCGATGCCTTCCGGAACCAATTTTTTCGCATCATCCTGGAAATAACGATCTTTTGAACCTTTTTCCATAGCAGCGATTGATCCCATGCCGCGGTAAGTTTTAAATTGGCGTCCTTGGAAGATTTCAGTGTCTCCCGGACTTTCAGTTGTGCCGGCTAACAGGCTGCCGAGCATGACAACGTGTCCACCTGCTGCCAACGCTTTAATGATATCTCCGGAATATTTGATTCCGCCATCAGCAATAATTGCTTTGCCGTGCTTGCGCGCTTCCGTTGCGCAGTCGTAAACAGCTGTAATTTGAGGAACCCCAACGCCCGCTACCACTCGTGTCGTACAAATAGAGCCAGGACCGATTCCGACTTTCACTACATCTGCACCAGCTTCAATCAATGCTTTTGTGCCTGTAGCAGTAGCTACATTGCCTGCAATGATCGTCAATTCCGGATACGCTGCACGGATTTGTTGGACCATACCCAACACACCTGCTGAATGTCCGTGAGCCGTATCCAATACGATAACATCAACAGAAGCCTTCACCAAATGCTCGACGCGTTTCATTGTATCTGAAGTGACGCCAACAGCGGCACCGACAAGCAACCGCCCATGCTTGTCTTTGGCTGCATTTGGGAATTCGATAACTTTTTCAATATCCTTAATGGTAATTAACCCTTTAAGAACACCTTGGTCATCGACGATCGGTAACTTCTCAATTTTATATTGCTGCAAAATCTTTTCTGCATCTTCCAACGTCGTCCCGACAGGAGCGGTGACCAACTTCTCTTTTGTCATAACATCGTTGATTTTCAACGAGTAATCCTGGATAAAACGCAAATCGCGGTTCGTAATGATCCCAACAAGCTTCAGTTCCTCTTTATTGTTAACAATTGGCACACCCGAAATGCGGTATTTGCCCATCAAATGCTCAGCATCATAAACCTGGTGTTCCGGTGTTAAAAAGAAAGGATCTGTGATAACGCCGTTCTCTGAACGTTTGACAGTGACAACTTGTTCAGCCTGTTCTTCGATGCTCATGTTTTTGTGAATAATCCCTAATCCGCCTTGGCGAGCCATCGCAATAGCCATCTTAGCTTCCGTTACGGTATCCATCCCTGCACTGATCACTGGAATCTTCAACTTAAGAGTTGGTGTCAATTCAACGGACAAATCAATATCTTTCGGTAAAACTTCCGAATGAGCTGGTACAAGCAATACATCATCAAACGTTAAGCCTTCTTTTACAAATTTTGATTCCCACATAAGTAGACGCGCCTCCTGCTTCCTTTTAAATATTATTGTAAGGTTATCAGCGCGGATATGGTGTGTCAAGAAACTGACAAAAGAAAAACTATTTAGAATACTTAATCAGAATGATTATAGTACATTTTCAATTTTCACTAAGACATTTAACTCACTTAAAATGACAACATTTCTTTTGCTGAGAATTCTTGTAAGCTGAGGTTAAAAGTTCTAATTTATAGAATGGCCTTAGCTGGTCACTATCAGACAATGTATTATGCTAGCGCATTATAAGAGCAAAATAAATATAGTTGAATATGATCGGTTCAACTATATGGAGGTTTTCTTAGAACAACTATCTTAACCTTAACAACAAAAAAGCCGTTACCGGAATCGGTAACGACTTTTTTG
>NZ_WXYN01000046.1 GCF_016881065.1 Planococcus soli
CATTTGCTCATTGATGGTAAAGCTCTGCATCGATTCCAAGGTTACGACAATTAAGTTTTTGCCTTCAGCTATTCCAAACATTTCTTCAGATGGTTCAACTCTATTGGCTCGAACATAGTTGTGGACATCGGTTAGTTCGGAACCATCTGCAAATGCCCGCTGTGCTTGTGATCTGGATTGAACATAAATATCGTATAAATGATAGTTGTACATGCCAAGGTTTTTAACCAGCATTTCCCGGTCGAAACTGCGCGTCAACAATTGTGGGCGTTCTGCTTCAGCCAATCCGAGATTCAGAAATAACACGGCGCCGGAAAGAACGAAATAGGCTCGCCGATGGCTGCTTCGGGATTCCTTGTTATCTTCCTGAATCTTTATAAACTTGACTGCCGCCAGCAACAGGATAAAGTCACTGAAGTATAGAAGGTCTGCAGGATAGATAGTTGCTGCAGCACTTGAACCAAGATCCCCGAAATTATCAGTTTGAAACAGCACGGGCAATGTAATAAAGTCGCTGAAAAATCTGTAGAAAGCGACGTTGCCATACAAAATAATAGAAGTGACGAGGGTCATCAGCAGCAAATACCGATTTTTGTTCTTTTGTTTCTTAAAGAATAGCGATAATCCATATAAAAAGAGAAGCAGACTTAGCGGACTGAGAAACAGAATGGCTTCCTGCATGACATTATCAATTGTGATTGAAAAGCCAGTTTGATAAGTAATATAAGTTTTGAACCAGGTGGCGATGATGGCTATTGCCAGTATGGTGTGTTTTGGCCATTTTTTATTTAACATGTAAAATCTCCTTTTGGAGGAACGCCAAGCATTAATATTCCAAATAGCGGTATAAAGTGGATTTGCTGATGCCGGTCTTTTCCTTGATTTCAGCTAAGCTGTATTGTTTGCTGTTGTACATTTCAATTGCTTTTTTTACATTTTTGTCCGGTTTGCGCGGACGGCCAGAGACTGCCCCTTTTTCTTTGGCGACAGACAGGCCGGCCTTGGTTTTCTCACTGATGGCATCACGTTGGAATTCAGCCAAACAGTGGAGAATTTTAGTGAACGCATATTGCTGGCCGTGATTTGTATCGATGCTTTCCTGTATTGAAAAGAGGGAAGTCCCCACGGTTTCGAGTTTATCTAATAGCTCCACTAAATGCCTGGTAGAATCTGCAAATGTATAAAGTTTAGAAACCACGATTTTATCGCCAAAAGCCGCCTTTGCCAATAGATTGTGGAGCTGCTCGCGTTTTTTCGGAGAGGCGTGTGTTTCTATAAAAACTTCCGTACAGCCGGAATTTTCCAAAAGCGCTTGCTGGATTTTGCAATCCGGATCTTCGATGCTTGGTCTTGCATATCCTATCAACACTTAAAAATCCCCTTACATAATTGATTGTAACCATCATAACATATCTTAATATAGATAGTTCCAAAAAGGTTCTATTTTGGGTTAGTTGGCAATACATTAATGCTTGAATAGAAGATTATGAGAAAATTGCATTTACATAGAAACCCAGGTTTAACAGCAAAGCTTTCTGCATACATTCTCGATAATTTGATTTTATAATAGAGTAAAAATCTGAAAAGTGAAAAAGGGAGGGGTCCCATTGGAAAAAAACAAAAGTGGTCATCATCAGAAGGAGCATCACGACATGCCGACGTTTCAAGAAGCAGAGGGGTATTCTGAACCCGAAGAGCATATTCCTCATGAGCACCACGGCCATGGCGACATGGTAGAAGATTTCAAAAAGCGCTTTTTTGTGTCGTTGGTTCTTACCATTCCGATTTTGGCACTGTCTCCGATGATTCAGCACTTCATGGGAGTCGACTGGCGTTTTGAAAACGATTTGTATATTTTATTTGCTTTATCGAGCGTTGTATTTTTCTACGGAGGCTGGCCGTTTTTAACCGGGGGCATCAATGAGCTGAAAGACAAAAATCCCGGCATGATGACATTAATCGCTTTGGCCATCACAATTGCTTATAGCTACAGTACATTGGTGGTTTTCGGGTGGGCTGGCAATCAGCTTTACTGGGAACTGGCAACACTTGTCGTCATCATGCTGCTCGGTCATTGGATTGAAATGCGTTCCATAATGGGTGCCTCCAATGCGCTGGAACAGCTGGTGAAACTAATGCCGAGCGAAGCTCATAAATTGGATGAAGACGATCAAGTCCAGGAAGTGCCCTTGTCTCAGATCCGGAACATGGACCGGGTTCTAGTAAAACCGGGCGAAAAAATTCCGGTAGATGGAGTGATCCTGGAGGGAACGTCGACCATCGATGAATCGATGCTGACTGGGGAGTCCGTCCCTGTTGATAAATCAGTCAGCGATGATGTTATCGGAGGATCGGTGAACAAAGAAGGCTCTCTTATTATCAGAGTGGAGAAAACAGGGAAAGAATCCTATCTATCCCAGGTCATTACGATGGTTAAAGAAGCACAGGAATCTAAATCCAAAACTCAGGATCTGACAAATCGTGCAGCCAAATGGCTCTTTTATATAGCGTTGGCGGCAGGGTTTATCACTTTATTCGCTTGGCTGGCATTGGGGTACTCGTTTGATATTGCCATTGAGCGAATGGTTACGGTCATGGTTATTACATGTCCTCATGCCTTAGGTCTGGCGGCGCCATTGGTTGTTGCCGTCTCGACATCCATTTCTGCTAAACAAGGCCTGCTGATCCGGGATCGTGCAAACTTTGAAGGAGCAAGGAATTTGGATGCTGTGGTATTTGATAAAACCGGAACTCTTACAAAAGGCGAGTTTGGGGTCACCGATATCTTCTCTGAAAGCCGCTATGCCAACGAAGAATTGTTGCAGCTGGCAGCGGCTATCGAACAAAATTCGGAACATCCGATTGCGGCAGGCATCGTCGCTTCTGCCAAACATCAAAATGTTTCAATCGGCAAAGTAAGTGATTTCGAATCGATTACCGGCAAAGGCATCCAAGGCACTGTGGATGGACAAAAAGTCAATGTAGTCAGCCCAGGTTATGTGAATAGCAATGACTTAAGCTACAATCACAACCGGTTTAATAAGTTGTCAGAAGAAGGGAAGACAGTCGTCTTCGTTCTCGTGGAAGACAGGCTGGTTGGAATGATTGCCTTGGCGGATATTGTTAGGAATACCGCGAAAGAGGCAGTGGCTGCTTTAAAGGCAAAAGGCATTCAATCGATTATGCTGACAGGAGACAATCGGAAAGTCGCCGATTGGGTAGCCAAACAAGTCGGAATCGATGAAGTTTACGCGGAAGTATTGCCGGATGACAAAGCCAATCACATCAAAAAAATCAAAGACAAAGGCTGGAAAGTGGCGATGACGGGGGATGGAGTCAACGATGCACCTGCGCTAGCAACAGCAGATCTTGGTATCGCAATTGGAGCTGGAACAGACGTAGCGATGGAAACGGCCGACGTGGTGCTTGTAAAAAGCAATCCTAATGATGTTGTCGCACTGATCGACCTGTCCAAAAAAACTTACCGGAAGCTGGTCCAGAATTTATGGTGGGCAACAGGCTACAACATTTTTGCCATCCCACTGGCTGCAGGTGTGCTGGCGCCTTGGGGAATTGTTGTGAGCCCGGCAATCGGTGCAGTTTTCATGAGTTTGAGCACAGTTATAGTCGCAATCAACGCAAAACTATTGAAGGTATGAAACCCACAACTTGATGTATGTAAAGCCGATCTTCTGCAGTAAGAGATCGGCTTCGTTTTGCTGTTAAAGTTGTTTCTGAAAAGGGATATTTTTTAGCTTTTCATCACTTTCATTTAATGTCTCATATAGGTTTTAAAAAAGGGAAAAGATGGTATTGAAATAATGTTAATATTTTTTAAAAAATAGTACATAATTGATGTTCGTTGATTTTGTATATGAGAGATGCAGCATAATAATAGGAAAGGAGCTTTAGTGCTGATCAGGCAGTGGAATTGCGTAAAAACAACCTGTGGAAGAAGGTTGATTACATGATCAGGCAAAATCGAACGGATGGCCGCGCCATTATGGCGGGCAATTTCATGCTGGCATGCTTTTTGTTGGGAGGTTGTTTTGAAGTTGAAGGAAATCTTGAGCGCATCCCTACTCCAGAAGAAAAGACAGAACAAGATGAGCCGGCAAGCAAATTTGTGAACTTTCAAGAAAACAAGCAAGTTGAAGAGATTGATATCAGCAGAGCGGAAGAACTGGAAGCTATAAGAAATGAGTTGATAGAAAAATTTCTCTCTCATTTAGAAGAGGAACAATGGCGCATGGTGACCCTTCAACTAGAGGATCCAGCTGATGTAGATGTGCCTTCAGCTGATTTTCATGAGCCGAAGATCGCTCATGCCGTTCTGGGAAAACAGGAACATTCTATGAACTACGCCTGGCTGGAAATTAATGAAATGAACAGCAAGTTCAATGAGGTGTGGGAAAAGCATTGGGGAAGGTTTGTTGCTAATCCTGAGGGGGTGAGCAAGCAATCGCTACCTGTCCATCTGGAAAAGATCCAAAAGAAGTATGAGTCGCTATTGGATCACATTAGGCACGTGGAATTTAAAAGCGTTACAGAGTATGCCCAGCATCTCCATGACTATAAATTGTATCTTGAAGGAGCAGTTCTTTACCGCATCGAGGCAGCTCTAATTTTACTGGAGGCATTGGATACCGGGGAGCGAGTGGATGCTTCAGTAGCGGAAGCAGTTGAATCTGCAAAAGAATCTGAAGCATATGCTGCCATGTGCAACGCGGAGCTGTTGAGCTATCAGCAGAGTTTCCAAACAGATGTGAACTGGAATCTTCAATGACCCGTGCCTTTTCAAAAAGAAAACGCACAAAGGAGCAGCTGCTCCTTTGTGCGTTTTTTATTGGTGCGTCTGTTTTTTTTCAACCGCCAACAGAAAAGGCGGAGAATGCTGTTGATTGATAAATTCGTATTTTAAGACGTCGAAAGATTTTTGCGGCAGTGCGGAAACAAATTTCAAGACCGCATCCCGTTCTTCGCTGCCGCCGTCATGGCCGCTGTAGACGACGACGAGCAGCAAACCTTTAACTTGCAGAAGCTCCAAACATTGTTCAAGAGCTGCCAATGTGCTTTGTGCTTTGGTGATGATGCTGTGGTCGCCTTTAGGCAAATACCCCAGATTGAAAACAGCAGCAGATATCGGAGAGGACACGTATTCCTTAATTTTAGCATGGCTGTCGTGAACAAGTTCGACATGCTGAAATCCGTTGACCCGTTCAGCAGTCGCCCGGATCGCTTCTTCCTGAATATCAAAAGCAAAAACTTTCCCTGATGCCCCGGTCAACCCTGCAAGGAAGTGGGTGTCATGGCCATTCCCCGCTGTACCGTCCACTACGGAGTCTCCGGGCGAAATGGCTTGTTCGAGCAAAAACTTTGTATACGGCAAAACACGCTGCAAAGTCATCGAGCCACGCTCCCAGTAGACATTTTCCCTTGCCAGCTTCCGCGGCGTTCCAGTTCGGCATCGATGCCGTTTAAGACTTCCCATTTATTGGCGCTCCACATGGGTCCAATCATCAAGTCAATCGGGCCGTCGCCGGTGATGCGCTGGACTACCATTTCAGCTGGCAGCACTTCAAGTTGATCGGCTACCAAATTGATGTATTCCTGTTTTTCCAGAAACTCGACCATGCCTTTTTCATACTGCTTAACCATCGGTGTGCCTTTCAAAAGATGAAGCAAGTGAATTTTAATGCCCTGGACATCAAGTTTGGCCACTTCACGGGCGGTTTCCATCATCATGTCCCGGTCTTCGAGCGGCAAGCCGTTGATGATGTGGGTACAAACACGGATGCCGCGCTTACGCAGCTTCGTAACGCCTTCGACATAGCTTTCAAAATCATGGGCACGGTTGACCAGCAGCGCTGTCCGCTCGTGAACGGTTTGAAGTCCAAGCTCCACCCACAGATAGGTCCGTTCGTTCAGCTCCGCCAAGTAATCGACCACATCGTCTGGCAGGCAATCAGGGCGTGTCGCAATGCTTAAGCCGATGACGTTTTCCTGCTCAAGCGCTGCTTCGAATTTTTCCTTGATGACCGGCAACGGAGCATGTGTATTGGTATAAGCCTGGAAATAAGCCATGTATTTCGCGTCTTTCCATTTGCGGTGCATTTTTTCTTTGATCTTGTCGAACTGCTCGGGAATCGGATCAACCCGGTCTCCTGCAAAATCACCGGAACCTGCGACGCTGCAGAAAGTGCAGCCGCCATGTGCGACCGTGCCGTCCCGATTTGGGCAATCAAAGCCTGCGTCCAGTGCGATTTTCATCACCTTAAAGCCAAAATGATCACGCAAGTGGCGATTCCATGTATAGTAGCGTTTTCCATCAGATGAAAAAGGAAATTCTGTATTCACTCCAAACAACTCCTCTGTTAATAGTGTAGCATGCAGACAAAACTGCCCACAATCCCAGGCAATTCAAACCCTGTTTTTTAAGAATATTGCGTTTGCATCAATAGTTTGTTTAAATTGAAATGGAAGCGTTTTATAAATCAATTTTTCAGTTGATAAGGCAGAGGGGGCATAATGGAATGAAACCGATTTACAGTTCTGCAAAAGAAGCAGTTGAACAGATCCAGGACGGCGCTACAATTATGGTGGGCGGGTTCGGATTAGTGGGAATACCTGAGCAATTGATTTTAGCACTGGTTGATAAAGGGGTTACCGATCTGACCGTCATTTCCAATAACTGTGGAGTGGACGAATGGGGATTGGGCTTGTTATTAAAAAATAAACAAATTAAAAAAATGATTGGTTCATATGTAGGCGAAAACAAAGAGTTCGAGCGCCAGGTGCTGTCGGGTGAAATCGAAGTGGAACTGACGCCGCAAGGAACACTTGCTGAAAAAATGCGCGCAGGCGGAGCAGGGATTCCGGCTTTCTTTACACCAGCTGGCGTCGGGACAACTGTAGCGGAAGGCAAGGAAATCCGTGAATTTGACGGCAAAGAGTATGTTCTTGAGCATGCCTTAAAAGCTGATTTTGCACTCGTACGGGCGCATAAGGCAGATAAGATGGGCAACTTGGTGTACAACAAGACGGCTCAGAATTTTAATCCGCTTGCTGCTGCCGCTGGAAGGATCACCATTGCTGAAGTGGAAGAAGTCGTGGAAATCGGCGACATCGATCCGAACCATGTACAAACACCAAGCATTTACGTTCAAGGCTTGCTTCAAGCAACACAGGAAAAACGCATCGAACGTCTAACGACGCGCACTGTTTAGGAAGGGTGGAGAAAATCGTGGACAAACAATTAGTGAGAGAACGAATTGCAAGACGAGCCGAAAAAGAAATTAAAGATGGCGATTACGTCAACCTGGGAATCGGCATGCCGACTTTGGTAGCCAATTTTATTTCCGACAACAAAAGTGTTGTGCTTCAATCAGAAAACGGACTATTGGGAATTGGGCCTTACCCGACAGAAGACCAAGTAGATCCGGACTTGATCAATGCTGGAAAAGAAACCGTCACAACGATTCCAGGGTCTGCATTCTTTACAAGTGCGGAGTCATTTGCGATGATTCGCGGAGGGCACATCGATGTGGCGATTCTTGGCGGCATGGAAGTAGCTGAAAACGGCGACTTGGCAAACTGGATGATCCCAGGGAAAATGATCAAAGGCATGGGCGGTGCAATGGATTTGGTCCATGGCGCTAAAAAAGTCATTGTTATTATGGACCATGTTTCCAAAGACGGTTCGGCCAAAATCAAAAAGCAATGCGACTTGCCGCTGACCGGCAAAGCTGTAGTCAACAAAATCATCACGGAACGTGCTGTCATCGAAGTGACAGATGCGGGACTTGTGCTGACAGAAGTATTCGAGGGCTTTACGGTTCAGGATATTATCGATTCCACCGATGCGCCGTTGAATACGGAAAACGTTAAAGTCTCATAGGCTATTGCCAAAAAACGGCGGTTCGTCTAAAATAGAGTCAATAACCAATGACAGTGAAGAGGACTAGTAGGTTGTGTGTTTTCCACAGAGAGCCGGCGCTTGGTGCAAGCCGGCAAAACACACAAGTGAACTCGCCTTGGAGTCCGTGTATGTGAAACCAAGTAAGATACACCGTTTTCCGCGTTAAGGAATCAAGTTGAGCGAGCGATCGCTAATTTGGGTGGTACCGCGGGAAAACTCCCGTCCCTTATTTATGAGGGACGGGAGTTTTTATTTTTGAGGAGGAACTGGAAAATGACATTCAATCACAAAACAGTGGAGAAAAAATGGCAGAAATATTGGCAAGACAACAAAACATTTAAAATGATGGATGATCCATCGAAACCGAAATTCTATGCATTGGATATGTTCCCATATCCATCGGGTGCCGGCCTTCATGTTGGACATCCGGAAGGCTACACGGCAACCGATATTCTGAGTCGCGTGAAGCGCATGCAGGGCTATAACGTCCTTCATCCCATGGGCTGGGATGCATTCGGTCTCCCGGCAGAGCAGTATGCACTGGATACCGGAAATGATCCTGCAGAATTTACTGCTAAAAACATCGCTACATTCAAGCGCCAAATTCAGGAACTTGGATTTTCCTATGACTGGGACCGTGAAATAAACACGACAGATCCTTCTTACTATAAATGGACCCAATGGATTTTTATCCAATTGTACAATAAGGGCCTTGCTTATGTAGATGAAGTGGCAGTCAACTGGTGCCCGGCACTTGGAACAGTTCTGGCAAACGAAGAAGTGATCGACGGCAAATCCGAACGCGGCGGCCATCCGGTAGAGCGCCGTCCAATGCGCCAATGGGTGCTGCGCATTACTGAATATGCAGATCGCTTGCTTGAAGATTTGGATGAATTGGATTGGCCGGAAAGCCTGAAAGACATGCAGCGCAACTGGATCGGCAAATCGGAAGGGGCGGAGCTGGAATTCCAGGTAGCTGATACGGAACATTCCTTCCGTGCATTCACGACACGTCCTGATACGATCTTTGGCGCGACTTATGCAGTCCTTGCTCCTGAGCATAAATTGGTGGCTGGCATCACGACGGTTGAGCAAAAACAGGCTGTTGAAAAATACATTGATGACGTCAAGACGAAAAGTGATTTGGAGCGCACCGATTTGGCGAAAGACAAATCTGGCGTTTTCACGGGTGCCTATGCAACCAATCCAGCAAGCGGCGAAAAAATGCCGATTTGGATTGCTGATTATGTTTTGGCAACTTACGGAACAGGTGCGATCATGGCAGTTCCGGCTCATGACGAACGCGATTACGAATTTGCCAAGCAATTTGAATTGCCGATTGTGGAAGTTGTTTCAGGCGGCAATATTGAAGAAGAAGCATATGCAGGCGACGGCGAATTGATCAATTCTGATTTCCTGAACGGTTTGAACAAGAAAGAAGCCATTGAAAAAGCCATCAACTGGTTGGTTGACAAACAAGTCGGCGAAAAGAAAATCACATATCGTTTGCGTGACTGGCTGTTCAGCCGCCAGCGTTACTGGGGCGAGCCGATTCCAATTATCCACTGGGAAGACGGCACGATGACACCGGTCGAAGATAAAGACTTGCCGTTGATGCTGCCGGTCACGACAGACATCAAGCCGAGCGGTACAGGCGAATCACCGCTTGCCAATATCGACGAATGGGTCAATATTGTCCATCCTGAAACCGGCATGAAAGGGCGCCGCGAAACCAACACGATGCCGCAATGGGCAGGAAGCTGCTGGTATTACTTGCGCTTTATCGATCCAACCAATGATGAAATGCTGGCTGATCCGGAACTCTTGAAACGCTGGCTGCCGGTTGATGTTTATATCGGTGGTGCCGAACATGCCGTACTTCATTTATTGTATGCGCGTTTCTGGCATAAAGTGCTTTATGATATCGGTGTGGTATCGACAAAAGAGCCATTCCAGAAGCTGTTCAACCAAGGGATGATTCTGGGTGAAGGCAATGAGAAGATGTCAAAATCAAAAGGCAATGTCGTCAATCCGGACCAAATCATCGAAAGCCACGGAGCAGATACATTGCGCATGTACGAAATGTTCATGGGTCCTTTAGAAGCTTCGATTGCCTGGTCGACAAACGGTTTGGACGGCTCCCGCCGCTTCCTGGACCGCGTCTGGCGCCTATTGATGGATGGCGAGCAATTGAGTGCGAAAGTCACTGGTGCCAACGATGGCAAACTGGAGAAAATTTATCACCAGACGGTTAAGAAAGTGACGGACGATTTTGAAGGGCTGCGCTTCAACACAGCGATTTCACAAATGATGGTGTTCATTAACGAAGGCTACAAAGTCGATTCGATTCCAAAAGAATATGTAGAAGGTTTCGTAAAACTATTGTCGCCAATCGCACCTCACGTGGCAGAAGAGCTATGGGAGAAATTGGGCCATGAAGGGTCAGTCGCATATGAAAACTGGCCGCAGTACGACGAGTCGAAACTGGTCGACGATGTCGTGGAAGTTGTGGTGCAAGTGAACGGCAAAGTGAAAACCAAGCTGACTGTTGCTAAAGACAGCACAAAAGAACAATTGGAAACGGCAGCACTTGCGGACGAACATGTCCAAAAAGCTGCAGATGGCAAACAAGTACGCAAAGTCATCGTCATTCCAGGGAAATTGGTCAATATTGTTGTAGGCTAAAAAGAAAAGCGGATTATAAATAATAAAAAGAGTCAGACTGGAATTCTTCAGTCTGGCTCTTTTTTGGTTAATCAATATTAGGCGATATAAGTTGAACTTAAGAATGATCACTATATAAACTGCTCCGAACAGCCTCAAAAGAGTTGATGAACAGAGCGGAATTTGGAAAGCATCATTTTTTCTTGTTTTTATCAAAAGCGCGTCCGATTAGCAGGGCGCCGAAAATGATTAGCAATGGCAGGAAATAGACAAGCAGCAGAATAAAATCGGTTTTGTTGTCCATAGCGCTTAAACTCCGCTTTCTATGGGGCTTTCCTTTGCAAATCTTGCTGCACTTTGGCCAGCGACGTTGCCGGTCACCAGTGCAGATGTGATATTATAGCCACCTGTATAGCCATGGATATCCAGAATTTCACCGCAGAAATACAAGCCGGGTTTCTTTTTGGAAGCCATCGTTTTCGGCTCAATTTCTTTGATGGAAACCCCGCCGCCTGTGACGAACGCTTTTTCGATCGGCTGTGTACCGTTTACGAACATGGCAAAGGCAGTCAACTGTTGCGCAAATGCACGGACCTTGTCGCTTGGCAGTTCCGCACCGGTTATTTGGGGATCAATGTCTGCGCGATCTAGAAGAAACAGCAGCCACCGCTCCTGGGCGAGACTTTTCCAAACGTTTTTAACCGATTTTTTCGGTTCGTCTTTCATCATTTTATAGAGCAGCTGAAAAGCGGATTCAGCATTTTCATCCGGCAAAGAGTTGATGCGCATTTCAACAGGCGCACCGCCATTTTTTTTCATTTCCTTGACGACATACTGGCTACAGCGCAAAACAGCCGGGCCGCTCAATCCGAAATGGGTAAACAGCATATCCATTTGATGCGTCACCAGCACTTTGCCTTTTTTGTTCAGGACCGTCACAGCCGGATCGCGAAGCGCCAGTCCCTGAAGTTCCCGGCTGACGATAAACGGTTCTTTCGACAGCAGCGGTACCTCGGTCGGATAGAGGTCAGTGACTGTGTGCCCTGCTTTTTCCGCCCACGGATAGCCGTCCCCAGTAGAACCGGTTTGCGGTACGGCCTTGCCGCCGACTGCTACCACGATTGCTTTAGCTGTGTACTCTTCGCCGGTATGGAGCCGGACACCCGTTATGTGCTCGTCGGTCATCAATAGTTTTTTAACGGGTGAGTCGAGCAGCACCGCAACATTCAGCCGATCCATTTCTTTGAACATGGCTTCCGCCACGTCCTGTGCCCGGTTTGATACCGGGAACATTCGTCCATGATCTTCTTCCTTTAAAGCGACGCCAAGACCTTCAAAAAAGGAAATGATGTCTTCATTATTGAATACGGAAAACGGGCTGTGGAGAAATCGGCCGTTCCCTGGAATATGTTTCACAATTTCGTCAAGAGGCAGACGGTTGGTCACGTTGCAGCGGCCACCGCCGGAAATAATTAATTTTTTTCCTAGTTTCTTTCCTTTTTCAATCAGTAAAACCTTTTGGTTGTTGGAAGCTGCGGCAATCGAAGCCATTAAACCGGAGGGACCCCCGCCGATGATTATAACGTCATACATAAAATAAGAACTCGCTTTCGTTTTTCTCTCAGTATACACGATGAGGCGAAACACGTTGAGTAATTTCTTCTATAGGTGTAAACTATCGTGTAGATTGCTTTTATCATGAACAAGTCAGGAAGTGCAAAATGTCGTCATTAATCAAAGGTACAGCCATCTTAACATTGGGTTTATTTTTATCGAAAATCCTTGGAGTTATTTATATCATCCCGTTCTACAGCATGGTGGGAGAAGACAATATCGGTCTTTATCAATACGCATACATACCGTATAACCTGATGCTGGCGCTGGCCATTTCAGGAGCTCCGATCGCATTCTCGAAATTTACCGCCAAATACAATTCCCTCGGAGATTATGAAACGGGGAGGCGGTTGTTAAAGTCAGGATTGCTGACGATGATGATCACCGGCTTTGTTTCTTTTCTGCTGCTTTACCTCTTTGCCGAACCGCTTGCCCGCATCACGATTTCTGAAGACGAGCGAATTTATTCGGTTGGAGATGTCACAGAAGCAATTCGTTGGGTCAGCTTTGCGCTGATTGTCGTACCATTCATGAGTCTTTGGAGAGGATTTTTCCAAGGCTATAATTACATGATGCCGACGGCTGTTTCGCAGCTGGTCGAGCAGATTGTCCGCATTATTTTCCTGTTGGGCGGAGCTTTTGCGGTCATTTATCTATTTGACGGCACGCCGAAAACGGCGATTCAATTCGCTGTATTGTCTGCGGCCATCGGGGCGCTCGGCGGAATTGTCACTTTAGGCTATTTTTGGAAAAAGAAAAAACCGGAGTATAATCGCCTGTTGGCAAATTCTGTTGAATCCTACGACGTAAAATTACGTGATATGTACAAAGAAATTTTGGTTTATGCGGTTCCGGTCATTTTCCTTGGAATTGCCAATCCTTTGTTCCAATTTGTCGATTTGATGACCTTTAACCGGGCAATGAGTTCCGGCGGCAATGTCTCGGATATCGACTTGCTTGGAATTCTGAACTTGACTGCCCATAAACTGGTGATGATTCCAGTTATGCTGGCCACCGGTTTTTCAATGGCTTTGATTCCGCTGATCACCAAACACTTTACGCGCAATGAACATCTTCAAGTGTCACGGACACTCGATCAATCGATACAGGTTATGCTGTTTTTGACATTGCCAGCGGTGATCGGCATGACGATGCTGTCTGATGAGTTGTACCATGTGTTCTACGAAGTCAGTGATGTAGGTTCTGAAATTTTAGCGCATTACTTGCCGGTTGCTATCTTGTTTGCAGCTTTTCCGGTGACGGCTTCAATCCTGCAGGGCATCAACAAACAAAAATGGATCATTATCAACTTGTCTACTGGACTTCTGCTGAAAGCGATTTTGAACACTCCGCTGATTGAGCGTTTTGAAACAGACGGTGCAATTGCGGCAACGATCATCGGGTATGTGGCAGCTATCGGCATGAACATGCTGGTCATCGTCAAAACCATGAACTACCGTTCGCAGATGGTGGGCAGACGCGTCATCCTGATCGTCATCTTGAACTTGATCATGGCGGGTGCAGTTTATCTGGCTCTTTCAGGGTTGGATCTGTTTATTGGCATGGACAACAAATTCCTGTCATTGCTGCGCATTATTCTGGTCGGCGGTGTCGGGGCAATCGTTTACGGCTACCTTGGCTTGAAAACCGGTTTGGCACAGAAGTTGCTGGGCTCGAAAATAACAAGAATTTCCCGGAAATTCGGTTTTTAGGAGTGGCACAATGCGCATAGATAAATTCCTTTCCAATATGGGCTACGGCTCCAGAAAAGAAGTGAAAATCCTGCTGAAGACAAATGCAGTGGAAGTGAATGGCGAAGTCGTCCGCGATCCGAAAGTGCACGTCGACGAACATGCCGACATCGTGCTGGTGGGTGGAGAAGCTGTTGCCTATACCGAGTTTATCTACTTGCTGATGAATAAACCGCAGGACGTCATTTCAGCGACAGAAGATAAATACGATCAAACGGTCATCGATCTGTTGGACGAACAAGAGCGGCATTTCGAGCCGTTCCCTGTTGGACGCTTGGATAAGGATACCGAAGGGTTTCTGTTGCTGACGAATGACGGCAAACTGGCACATGAATTATTGTCGCCCAAAAAGCACGTGGACAAAACGTATTATGCGCTGATTGAGGGGCTAGTTACAGAAGAGGATGGCAAGGCGTTCGAAAAGGGCGTGGAGCTGGACGATGGCTACGTAACGAAACCGGCCATCTTGAACATTCTTGAAAGCGGTCCTGTTTCCAAAATTGAATTGACCATCACCGAAGGCAAGTTCCACCAGGTCAAGCGGATGTTTGAAAGTGTCGGCAAACGAGTGGTGTACTTAAAGCGCTTGTCGATGGGACCGTTAAGCCTTGATCCGGAGCTTGGACTCGGAGAATACCGCCATTTGACGGAAGAGGAAGTAACCAGTTTAAAACAAAGAAAATGACCGCATAGCTGCGGTCATTTTCTTTGTTTAGGAAATCTTTTTAGGACGTCATTTTCACTTTTCGTTGCGTCGTTGTCCATTTGCCTCGAGTTGGGCTGGTCACCAAGTCGTTAAAGGCTAACACATTCAAATCTCTTTGAATGGTGCGAGGAGTGATGCCGAATTCGTCGACAAGATCTTGCGTCGTTACAGTCCCATTTTCGAGAATGTACTTATACATATCTTTTATTCGAATGAGCATGCGATCGGTTGTAGGTTTCATGTTAATAGAACCACTCCTTCATCTTTTTCCATTGGCAAAGACTAGCGGACGATGTGCTGAGGTTTATACAGCCGGTTAATGATAGATGCCAAAGACAGCCCCTTTTCCTAAAAAGATGTGTCAATCTAACTAGTCTGACAATTTGATTATAGCGGAAAAACATCTCGAATTCTAGGATTTTCCTTTATTTTTACGTAAAAATAACAATAGAAAGACAGAATTTTTTGTGTTAATTACCGTCAAATTCTTTAATTTCCTGAAAAAAGGTGTACAATAGCCATAACAAAAAGGAGTGTGAAACATGGATTGGCTGTTAGAAGCAAAGAAACGCAAGAACACCATGCTGAGTGAATTGCAGGAATTAGTGGCGATTCCCAGCGTATTAAGCGAAGAAACAACGCCAACAGCTCCTTTTGGAAAAGAAGTCAAGCAGGCATTGGATTGGTTTTTGCAAAAAGGAAGAGCACAAGGGTATTCGGTGAAAAATGTTGGAGATGTTGCAGGGCACCTGGAAATCGGTCAGGGTGAAGAGCTGCTCGGTATTTTAGGGCATGTTGATGTTGTGCCGGCAGGTGAAGGCTGGACAAAAGACCCGTTCGGCGGAGAGATTCAGGACGGCCGCCTCTACGGACGTGGGGCCATCGATGACAAAGGGCCGACTATTGCGGCATGGACCGCGTTGAACATGCTGAAAGATTTGGATATGGAATTCACGAAGCGGGTGCGTCTGATTATCGGTACGGATGAAGAAAGCGGCTTCCGCTGTATGGACCGCTATTTCGAGACAGAAGAAATGCCTGCAGCCGCATTTGCGCCGGATGCAGACTTCCCTATCATCAATGCTGAAAAAGGAATTGCCAGCCTGAATTTTTCAACGTTCTCGATGCATGAGGATGCGATCCTTGAATCGTTTATAGCTGGACATCGGACCAATATGGTGCCCGATAAGGCAACTGCAATTTTAGATGGGCAGCTGGCAGAATGGCAAGAGGATTTTAAAGAATTTTGCTTGAAGCACAAGGTGACCGGTGTCGTGGAGCAGCACAACGCTTCGACTGAATTGACCTTGAATGGCAAGTCGGCTCATGCGATGGAACCGGAAAACGGCATTAATGCCGGAGTTCTGCTGGCATTGTTCTTGAAAGACCGTTTAGAAGGCGATGGCCAAAAGTTTGTGGAATTTGTCGCCGATACGTTCTACCAGGATTCACGGGGACGCAAACTGGGCCTTGATTTCGCAGATGATCAATCCGGAGAAACAACGTTCAATGCCGGAATTATTCGTTTCGAGAAAAAGAAAACCGCTATGATTACTGTCAGCATGCGTTATTCTGTAAGTTACCCATTCAAAGAAAAGATGGCTGCCTATCAGTTGAAGGATTTCGTACTGGACATTGCGTCCAATTCTCCTCCTCATTATGTGGACGAAAACGATCCGTTCATCAAAACGCTGCAAAGCGCATATGAAACGCAGACCGGCAACAAAGCAGATTTACTTGCGATTGGTGGAGGCACCTATGCGCGCGTATTGGATAAAGGTGTAGCATTCGGAATGCTGTTTCCTGGCGAACCGGATGTTGCGCATCAAGCGGATGAATTTGTCGACATCGACAATTTAATTAAAGCGACTGCGATTTACGCAGAAGCGATTTATCAATTGGCTTGCAAAAAATGAGGAAAGAGGGAATGGATATGGATTTGATATTGCACAATGGAGAGTTTATTCGTGAAGAAGACTTGGTGATTTCGAAGGAAGATCGCGGCTACCAGTTTGGGGACGGGATCTATGAAGTGATTCGCGTATATGACGGCAATTTGTTTACAGCAAAAGAGCATATCGACCGCTTCTATGAGAGTGCCGATAAAATCAAAATCGTCATTCCTCATACAAAAGATGTTTTCCATAAAATGATGTATGATTTCGTTGAAATGAATAATATCAACAACGGCCAAGTTTATGTTCAGATCACACGTGGTGCTGCAGAACGCCAACATCAGTTCCCGACTCAGGCAGAGCCCGTCATTACCGGCAACACCAAATCAGTAGAGCGTCCGGTCGCAAGCATGAAGTCAGGAGTGAAAGCCAAGTTTATCGAGGATATCCGCTGGCTTCGCTGCGACATCAAGAGCTTGAACTTGCTCGGCAACGTGCTGGCAAAACAGGAAGCTACCGAAGAAGGCTTTTTCGAAGCCATTCTGCACCGGGGTGAAACTGTGACAGAAGGCTGTTCATCAAATATGTACGGCATCAAAAACGGCACTCTTTATACTCATCCGGCCAATAACCTCATTTTGAACGGCATCACGAGAAGAGTTATTCTTGAGCTGTGCAAAGAGCTGGACATTCCAGTGGAAGAAAAAGCCTTTACAAAAACACAGGCACTCGAAATGGATGAATTTTTCATGTCTTCAACGACTACAGAAGTAATGCCTGTTATTGAGATTGGCAGCCAAAAAATCGGACAGGGCGTACCGGGAGAATTGACCCGCAAACTGCAGTCTGCTTTTGAAGTACGAATTGGGGTAGGCGTGAAATCGTAATCTCAAAATGTTCAGAAGAAAAGTGATTGGCTCCGGCCAATCACTATTTTTTTGTGTCTGCGCACATGGTAAACTGAAACCAGGTGATGACAATGAAGCCACATTATTTTATTGGGATAAAGATCCCATCTGCAATTTCGAAAAAACTGGATGAAGAACGCCGCTCATGGAATATGCAAAGCCATAAAAGGCAAACGCCTCCACAGGACATGCACATCACGCTGCTGTTTATCGGAGAAGATGTATACGATGAAATCGGCCAGGCTGAAAAATTGCTGTCCAGTATCAAGCAACCGCCGTTCAGCTTGGCAGTTGATGGCATAAAGGCGTTCGGCAACCCCTCAACACCCCGTATCATTTATGCTTCGCTGGAAAACAGCGAAGAGCTGCAGGGGCTTCAGCGGCAGGTACTGGAGTCTCTTGAACCGCTGCAGATCCGGCCAGACCCGAAAGAATTTATACCCCACATTACATTGGCCAGCAAATGGGCTGGCGGTGCTCCTGGCGAACCGCAGTTTTCGATCGGCAAGATGCGATTCGAAGTAACGGAGTTCTCACTGTTCCAAATTGCGCCAAAGGAAAATCCTCGTTATCGAAAGATAGCGAATTATGTGTTGGAAAAAGATGTTGAATAGCAAAAGACGGTAGGCGAGTGCTTATGAAAATAGTATTTATCATTAATCCCGCAGCGGGTAACGGCAGAGCGTTAAAAAAATGGCACCGTTTTGTTAAAACTGTCAACTTTCCGTTCGACCAGGTCACGACGCGCTTTTCGGGGCACGCTGCTGAGATTGCGGCTGGCTACCGGGAACGGCAGGAATCTGCCTTGTTGATCGGATTTGGCGGAGATGGCACGTTGCGTGAAATTGTCGCCGGCGCGGCCGGTGCCAAAGAGCTGATTGTCGGTTCCGTAGCAGCAGGGTCCGGCAATGATTTCACAAGAGCTTATGGTACATTCAAGGACGCACGGGCAATTGAGAAATTTCTCTTAAATCCTGTATATCGTAGAGAAGACTTGGCGCAACTTATTGATGGCACTGGTTTTCAGTTTGTCAGCAGCTCAGGGATCGGCTTTGACGCAGAGATCACCATCGCCGTCAACCGGTCAGCCAGTAAGAAAAAAATGAATCAACTGGGCATCGGCAAACTGGTTTATGTTTTGTATGTCGTCCGGACGTTTTTGAAGTTCGAAAAATTCACTTTGTCCGTGGAAGTCGATGGCAAGTGGATCACTTACAGCGATGTCTGGTTGGCAACGGTCAGCAATCAGCCCTATTTTGGGGGAGGCATGCGAATTTCCCCTGCATCAATAACAGACGACGGATTGCTTGAATTGACGGTCGTCCACCAAATTTCACGTTTGAAACTATTGCTGGTTTTTGGTACGGTATTCAGCGGAGCACATACACGTTTTAAAGAGGTCAGCCAGATGAGCAGCACGGAATTCAGGCTATCGACTGACAAGCCGGTTTGCCGGCATATCGATGGTGATGATGCCGGTATGAGCCTTCCAAACGAAATGGTCGTTTATTCGGTCAGCCAGTATGATTGGAAATCAATATATTAAAGGAATAGAAAGAGGATGAAACATGAGATCACGTTTTAAACCATGGGCAGCAGATTTAATCGATACGCATCCGGAAATTGTAATTCCGGACCCAGAGCAGAAAAAAGGTAAATGGCAGGAAGTCTTCGGCAATAAACACCCGCTCCACATCGAAGCAGGAACCGGCAAAGGCCGTTTTATCATTGGAATGGCAAAAGCCAATCCGCATATCAATTACATCGGAATCGAGCTTTTCGACAGCGTGATTGTAACGGCACTGGAAACAGTTTTGGAAGAAGAGCACGGCGTCCCTAACCTGCGGCTTTTGAAAGTCAATGCCAAAAAAATTGCCGAGTATTTCGACAAAGGGGAAGTGGACAGGCTATACCTGAACTTCTCGGATCCATGGCCCAAAAAGCGCCACGCCAAGCGTCGTTTGACGCACGAATCTTTCTTGGAGCTTTATGAAGCGGTATTGCCGGAAAATGGAGAAATTCATTTCAAAACCGATAACCGCAAACTCTTTGAATATTCGCTTACGAGCATTTCTGAGTATGGTATGTTATTGAAAGAGGTCTCATTGGATCTTCATGACAATGAACCCGAATGGAACATCATGACCGAATACGAAGAAAAATTTTCGAAAAAAGGCCAGCCGATTTACCGGATGGAAGCACAGTTTTCAGTTAGCTGATCATGACAAGGGGGAAAAGGGAATGCAGAAATTTCAATTTCACGACATGGTTTTAACCTGGCTTGATGGGGGGACGACTTTTCTGGATGGCGGCACGATGTTTGGGGTAGTGCCAAAAGTCATCTGGTCAAAGCGTTATCCGGCAAATGAAAAAAATCAAATCGAATTGCCGACACATCCGATATTAGTCCAATTTGAAGGGCATAATATCTTGATCGACAGTGGGTTGGGCGATGGCAAATTGACAGATCGCCAACTGCGTAATTTAGGGGTTTCCGAGCAGTCACGGGTTGAAAAGGATTTGGCGGAGCTCGGTTTGACCGTTGAAGATATTGATACAATTCTGATGACCCACCTTCATGGAGACCATGCAGCCGGTTTGACAAAATGGCAAGGCGACGAGATGGTATCGGTATTTCCGAATGCAAAAATTCATGTATCCGCAGTCGAATGGAATGAAATGCAGCATCCGAATATCCGTTCAGGCAACACATACTGGAAAGAAAATTGGGAACCGATTGTCGGACAAGTCGAAACTTTTGAAGGAGAGAAAATCTTGTTTGATGCCATAACGTTAATCCATACAGGCGGCCATTCGGATGGCCACAGCGTTATCAAGATGACCAGCGGCAATGAAACCATCCTGCATATGGCAGACATCATGCCAACGCATGCTCATCAGAACCCATTATGGGTATTGGCATTTGACGATTATCCGATGGACTCGATCTATGCAAAAGAAAAGCTGATGAAGGAAGCGCTGGAAAACGGCTATTACTTCAGTTTTTACCATGACGCCTACTACCGTATCCTAAAATGGAGTGCGGACGGCAAAGAAATTGTTGAATCGCTTGTACGCAAGGAAAAAATGGTGTAAAAAAAGGAGCCGAGGGGCTCCTTTTTTTACACCTGTTTTACTTCAATGACTGCGCCAGTGAAGGCATCAGCCAAAAATTCGAATTGCTGCAGTTCGTCTTCCTTATGGCGAGTGATGCCGCCTTTATAAACTTCAGTCGTTAACGCGTGCTGCTTGTATGGCTCGGTTTTCATGAAAATCCAAGAGCCATCAATGGGGCCTTCTTCTTTAAATGCAGATTTGACTTCTTTTAGTACGTCATCTGCCGGGTATAGTTTTTCCTTGCGATCATACAATTCTTTTACCAAATAGGCTGCTGCTACACCTGTAGCAAATCCAATAAGCAAATCACGATTGTTCACTAAAATCCCTCCTCTGATTACTGGATAAATTGTACCATAAAATTTTGAAGGGCGAAATGATAGCATTAAAGATGGTATTCTTTCGAAAAACGAAATATAAAACTGGAAATTTTCTGATAAAAGCTCTAAACTGAATGGAGACAAGTTATTATATAAGTAATGATAAGAAATTAAGGTTCTAACGGCGTATGGAAAAGTGTGATATAAGTCGAACTAATGATTTTCGCCAGCTGCCAGGCCCGCGGAAATCATTGCTACTTACATAGGAGGAATTTTGATATGAATGCTGAAACACGTGAAATGTTTAAAACCTTAACGGAATTGCCTGGAGCGCCAGGCAGTGAACATGCAGTCCGGAAATTTATGCGGCAGGAGCTCGGCAAAGTATCCGACCGACTTATTCAAGACAACCTGGGAAGCATCTTCGGCGTAAAAGATGGACAGCAGGATGGACCGCGCATTATGGTAGCGGGCCATATGGATGAAGTGGGATTTATGGTAACCCAAATTACCGATAACGGCATGCTCCGATTCCAGACTTTGGGCGGCTGGTGGAACCAGGTGATGCTGGCAACACGCGTTGAAATCATTGCTGGCGAAAAAGCAATTCAAGGTGTTATCGGCTCGATTCCTCCTCATCTGTTGAGCGAAGAACTTCGCAGCAAACCGATGGAGATCAAGAACATGCTGATTGACGTTGGAGCAGACGACAAACAAGATGCGCTGGCGATGGGTATCCGTCCCGGCCAGCAAATCGTGCCGTACAGCCCCTTTACACCAATGGCCAATGAAAAGAAAATCATGGCCAAAGCCTGGGATAATCGCTATGGCTGCGGACTGGCCATTGAACTCCTGAAAGAACTGAAAGATGAAAAGTTGCCGAATCAATTATTTTCCGGTGCGACAGTTATGGAAGAAGTCGGTTTGCGCGGTGCCCAAACGGCTGCCACAATGATCAAACCGGATCTGTTTTTTGCTCTCGATGCCAGCCCGGCTAACGATGCAACAGGCGACAAAAATGAATTCGGCCAGCTGGGCCAAGGAACCCTATTGCGCATTCTCGACAAAAGTATGGTGACTCACCGCGGCATGCGTGAATTTATCCTGGATACTGCTGAAACACATAACATTCCTTATCAATATTTCGTCTCACAGGGCGGCACAGATGCAGGACGCGTGCACACCACGAACGAAGGAGTTCCAAGTTCAGTCATTGGAATCTGTTCCCGCTATATCCATACATCGTCATCAATTATCCACACAGATGATTATGCAGCAGCTAAAGAGCTATTGACGAAACTAGTGAAAGCGACTGACCGAACGACGCTTGAGACCATCAAACAAAATGTCTAAAAAGTGCCTGCGGGCTCTTTTTTTTGGAAAGGAACAGTGGAGATGAAAAAAAATCGTGCAGCAATTGCCTCAAAAAATCCTGCGAAAATCAACGCCGTATCAAGTGTTCTTACGGACATGGAGTGGACAGTCGATTTATCTGCTGTAGATGCCGAATCGGAAGTGTCAGCGCAGCCTTTCTCGCAGCAGGAAACGCGTCAAGGTGCAGTAAACAGGGCCAAAAATGCTTTAGGTGATTTTGATTTTGCCATTGGCTTGGAGGGCGGCGTCTACGAAATGGAAGGGATTCTTTATCTGTGCAACTGGGGTGCTTTAGCAACTCAGGATGGGCGCATGTATACAGCGGCTGGAGCTCAGATTCCATTGCCACCCGAGATTGCAGAAGGCCTCCATAAGGGCATTGAACTCGGACCTGTCATGGACGACTATGCCAATGAAATCGGAATCCGCCATCATAAAGGCGCAGTCGGAATCCTGACAGACGGTTTCGTCAATCGGGGTGAAATGTTCAGCCATGTCGTCAAATTGCTGATTGGTCAATACCAGCGGGACAGCGATTAAGTTGCATGTCCATGTAAACACCTTTAAAATAAGGAGCAGTAATGTAAGGGGGAAAAAGTGTGCCTCGGTATGGATTAATTTTTATGCTGCTTTTGCTGGCAGGTATGTTGGCTGCCTGCAGCGCAACGCCAGAAGAGCAGATTGTAAAGGGAATAGCAAATGCGCAAGGCGCGTTTGAAGACGAGCCGGAAAATGCCAACGAAACAGTCGGAAAAACCAATTTGTATGTTCCGAGCGGCTATAATATTGAAGAACCATCGGATGGCTTTGATAGCTTAATCACAAAAGGCGGCGATTCTTTTGCTTTACTCATCAATCCGAACGAAGGAGCTGCCAGCACTTTTTTCTATGATCTTCAAAAAGAGGATTCCGAACAGCTTTGGGTAGCGGATGAGACGTTTCAGCAAAATGGCCGCTTCGGATTTGCGACAGTAGAAGAGATTGCGGATGACCAGTTGGAGCTTGTAGTCAGCGCCGGTGGTGTTAAATTGACGACTGTAACAACAGAAAACCAAATCCCACAAAATATGGACTGGATGATGAAAACAGTCCGTTCAATTGATAGTGACGAATAGGAGAGTAGTACAATGAAAAGCTTACAGTCAACGGAAGAATTCCATGAATTGACAAAAGAATCTGCAGCGATTTTCATGTTTACGGCAGGCTGGTGTCCGGATTGCCGCGTCATTGATCCTGTTATGCCTGAAGTCCAAAAAGCGTTCCCAGATTATACTTTTGTATCCGTAGATCGCGATCAGTTTATTGATTTGTGCATCGAGCAGGATGTTTACGGCATTCCAAGCTTCCTTGCTTATGCGAATGGCCACGAAACTGGAAGATTCGTCAGCAAAGATCGCAAAACGCAAGCAGAAATCGAAGGGTTTATTTCGAATTTGCCAAAATAACAATAAAAACGGTTCGCCTAGACTAGGCTGAACCGTTTATTTATGAAAGTGAGGCCAAAACAACGATGAAATCTACTGAACTTTTTAATATACTTAGAGAGCGGATGCCAAGCCGCCAATTGGAATGGCGCTATGACCGGGAAAACGACACAGCACATATCCAACATCAGGAAATCGGCAAAGGCATCAGCATCTCCTTGCCGCAAGTGATCAACCGATTTGAAGCGAATGGCGACGCAGCAATCCAGGAGATCGTCTATACAATTACGGAAACGTTCGATGCAATGGAACGGGAAGCAAAGGGCGAAATGAAATCAACCGAGCATATTTTTCCGGTCATCCGTTCAACTTCATTTCCAATCGAATCCAACGAAGGCCACCGGTTCATTACCGCTGACCATACCGCCGAAACACGCATCTATTTTGCTTTGGATGCTGGCACTACCTATCGCTTAATTGACGAAAATGTGTTAAATTCATTAAGTCTGTCAGAAGAGCAGATTAAGGAAATCGCGAAGTTTCAAGTGAAAAAATTGAAAACTGCTGTAAAAGAAGACCATGTTGCCGGTAATATTTTTTATTTTCTCAACGAAAATGACGGCTATGACGCTTCACGAATTTTAAATGAATCTTTCCTGAAAGAAATGAAAGCAAAAATTACCGGAGATATGACCGTATCCGTGCCCCACCAGGACGTATTGATCATCGGTGATATCCAAAATGAAACGGGATACGATGTGCTTGCACAAATGGCCATGCATTTCTTTACGAATGGTAAAGTGCCGATCACTTCCTTGTCGTTCATTTATGAAAATGACGAACTCGAGCCGATTTTTATCATGGCTAAAAATAGACCTAATGAGGAGAACGATAAAAAATGAATGTATTCTATAATAAGCAGGGAATTGGCGATGTGCTGCTGGTTCAACTGCAAACAGAAACTCCTGAAAAAATCCATCCTGAGCAATCGGGAGACGTAACACTAATTAAAGATGAAAACGGCACAATTGCCGGATTCAATTTGTTCAATGCTTCAAGCTATGCAGAGCTTCCGGAAGGGGAGCCAGTAGAACTGTCAGAAGGGCTTGTGACTTCTTTGCAGAACGCTCTTGCGAAAAACGATATTGATTTTACATTGGAAGTGGATTTCTCGCCGAAATTTGTCGTGGGCTTTGTGGAAGCAAAAGAAAAGCATCCAAATGCCGATAAATTGAATGTCTGCCAGGTTTCTGTCGGCGGAGAGCAACTGCAGATTGTCTGCGGTGCGCCCAACGTCGAACAAGGGCAAAAAGTGGTCGTGGCAAAAGTAGGAGCTGTTATGCCTTCAGGAATGGTCATCCGTGATGCGGAACTTCGGGGAGTGGCATCGTCCGGTATGATCTGTTCAGCAAAAGAATTGGCTTTGCCGGATGCACCTCAGGAAAAAGGCATTTTTGTGCTGCCTGAAGATGCAGAAATCGGTTCAGCTTTCCAAGTAAAGGCGTGACGCAAAATGAGCTGGATTAAAAACGTATGGAACCGCATGTTCACAGATGATGCTGACGAAGTCGAAGAAGAGGTCATTTATGAAACACCACCCCCGGCAGCAAAAAAAGAAAAAGCGCCTTTTCGCTTTCCGGTAATTCCGGATGAAGAAAAAGACGATTTTATCCATGACGTAAAACGAGCAGAAAACCGCCCTAAGATGCCAATTTTTGATGAGCGGGAAAGAGAGATTCTTCGGAAAGAGTCGGAACATCCGGCTGGAAAACCGATCATGGGGCCAAAAGAGGCGCCCGTACGCCCTTCGGCAGCAGCTGCAAAACGAAAAGCTGCAGAACTGCCTGTCAATACGGCACGCCGTTTCGAACCAAGCCGTTCCGTATCATCGGTTTATGGCTATAACACGGCACGCCCTGCTCCAACCCAAAAACTGACTGAAGAAAGAGAAAGTAAATACAACCGTGAACTGCATGATGAAGCGATCCAAGAAAGAGCAAGAGCTGGCTGGCATAAGCCAAGACCTGTAATTGAACACGAGTTCGCACCAATTTTTGAAAAAGAGCCAGCAGTACAGCAAACTGTTCCTGAAACAGCACCAGATATGCCGGAAATTGAGGAACCTCTTTCAGTTGAACCGCATGAAGAGAAAAAGGCTGAAACTCCGGAGTTTGAAACGGAAAAAAAGACAACCGAAACAAGCCAGGTACATATGGAATCTCCAGCAATGGAAATTGCAGACAACAAAGAATGGACTTCTGTAAATGAGACAGAGCTCGAACCGCAATCAGAACTGGATTCAAGTCCAGAACTGCAGAAAGAACCAGAGGCGGAGATTGACCTGGCATTTGAGACAGAACAAGATTCGGAACCTGAATCTGAACTGCCGAAAGATCCGAATCCAGAAAATTCATCATCATCTGAGTTGAGTGTGGATACAAAAACAAAATCACAATATGAACCGAAGCGTGAAAAAACTGTGCCGTTCAATGTTTTGATGCTAAAGTCAGACAAGGAACTATTGAAAAACAAAGCTAAATCACAGCCAGATGCCGCACCAATTCGTGAAGTGGGCGAAGTTCCGGCTGAAAGTGCGGAAAAAAAAACGGCAGATTCAGCTGAACAGCCACCAAATTCGCTGAATTTGGTGGCTAGTGGCGAGTCCAAAACCTACGAATTGCCGCAGTTGGAATATTTGATGGCACCCGAAAACGATCGGAAAGACGAAGAGTGGATGGAAGAACAGGGAGTCCGCCTGATTGAAGCTTTGTCTTATTTCCAAATCAAAGCCGAAATTCTCAGTACGGTTCAAGGACCAGCCGTCACACAATTTGAATTAAAGGTTGCCCAAGGCATAAAAGTCAGCAAAATCCGTAATTTGGCGGATGATTTGAAATTGGCATTGGCTGCCCGGGATATTCGGATTCAAGCGCCTATTCCCGGCAAAAGCTCCATAGGCATCGAGATTCCAAATCGAACGAGCCGTGCTGTGAGAATTTCAGAAATAATCAATAGTCCTGTATTCCAGGATTCAGATTCTCCATTAGAAGCAGCACTTGGACTGGATTTGACAGGCAAACCGGTGACATTGGATTTGCGAAAAATGCCGCACGGTTTGATTGCTGGGGCTACTGGTTCCGGAAAATCTGTCTGCATCAATTCATTATTGGTCAGCCTGCTTTACAAATCATCACCGAGAGATCTTAAACTGCTGCTGATCGATCCAAAAATGGTCGAGCTGGCACCATATAATCACATACCACATCTTGTCAGCCCAGTCATCACAGATGTCAAGGCGGCAACTGCATCGCTGAAGTGGGCTGTTGAAGAAATGGAGCGCCGCTACCAATTATTCGCACATAGCGGTGTCCGTGACATCAGCCGGTACAATAAGCTGGTGAAAGACAAAGGGGATTATGCGCAGCATCTTCCGTATATTTTGATTGTTATAGATGAATTGGCGGACTTGATGATGATGTCTCCTTCAGATGTAGAAGACTCAATTTGCCGCATTGCGCAAAAAGCCCGTGCTTGCGGAATCCATCTGGTAATTGCGACGCAGCGTCCGTCTGTCGATGTTATTACGGGATTGATTAAATCCAATATTCCAACGCGCATTGCGTTTTCCGTTTCATCACAAGTAGACAGCCGCACTATCCTTGATTCTCAGGGAGCGGAGCGTCTTCTCGGAAGAGGGGACATGCTGTATCTTGGCAACGGCATGTCAGCACCTAGCCGATTGCAGGGCACATTTGTAACCGATGATGAAATTGAAAAAGTCATTGAGCATGTGAGGCAGCAAGGGAAGCCTGAATACTTTTTTAAAGAAGAGGAATTGATCAAGCGAAGCGAATCTCCGGGTGAACAGGATGACCTGTTTGAAGAGGCATGCCGTTTTATTATGGTACAGGGCAGCGCATCGACTTCTCTCCTGCAGCGGAAGTTCCATATCGGCTATAACCGTGCAGCCCGGTTGATGGATCTAATTGAGCAGCATGGTTTTATTTCCGAGCAGAACGGCAGCAAAGCCCGTTCGGTATTGATCACAGAAACCGACATTGAAGAAGTGTTTCATTAAGATTCCGGAAAGATCGATTGAATATAAAGAATACTGGCTCATTTTAACCAGTTGTAAATATATGATATAATATGGCATTATGTTTATCTTCATCAGCTATAGATTTCGCCTGGCGATTTGTGTAGACTAATTTTCAGCTCCCACAGGAGGTTCATTTATGACAGTTTTACATTTTACCGGAATCAAAGGTTCCGGTATGAGTCCACTTGCGCAAATCATGCATGATATGGGCGAACAAGTTCAAGGTTCGGATATCGAACAGCATTTTTTCACTGAAGACCGGCTTCGTGACAGAGGCATAACTATCTTGCCTTTCGACGCCAACAATATCAAAACAAACATGACCATCGTTGCAGGAAATGCATTTGGAGATGATCATCCTGAATTGGTCAAAGCGCGTGAATTAGGTGCGACCATCATCCGCTACCACCAGTTTTTAGGCGATTTGATGAAGCAATATGTTTCGGTCGCCATTACGGGAGCGCATGGTAAAACTTCTACTACGGGCTTAATGGCCCATGTACTGGAAGGATACAAGCCCGTGTCTTATTTAATCGGTGACGGAACCGGCGTCGGCCAGGCAGATTCTCATTTCTTCGTGGCAGAAGCCTGTGAATACCGCCGCCACTTTCTTGCCTACCATCCTGATTACGCGATTATGACTAATATCGATTATGATCATCCGGATTATTTCACAGGAATCGATGACGTTTTTAAAGCGTTTGAAGAAATGGCCCAGCAAGTGAAAAAATGCATCATTGCCTGCGGGGATGATGAACACCTTCAGCAGATTCAAGCGCCAATTCCGGTTGTTTATTACGGATTTGGTGAAGAAAACGATTTCCAGGCGAGAAATGTAGTGAAGACGACAGCCGGAACGACTTTCGATGTAGTCATCCGCAATGAATTTTTCCATACGTTCACGATTCCGATGTTCGGCGATCATGCGACTCTAAATGCGTTGGCTGTAATTTCATTATGTCATTACGAAAACATTCCAGCGGATATTATCCAGCAGCAGTTCGAAGACTTTGAAGGCGTTAAGCGGCGCTTTACCCAAACCTCGATCGGAGACCGCATTTTGATTGATGACTATGCACACCACCCGACAGAAATCCGTGCAACGCTGCAATCTGCACGCCAGAAATATCCCGAGCGGGAGCTTATCGCAATTTTCCAACCGCATACGTTCACGCGTACACAGACTTTTTTGCAGGAGTTCGCGGATTGTCTTACTGAAGCGGACCATGTATACTTGTGCGACATTTTCGGCTCTGCCCGTGAGAAAGCCGGAACCTTGAAAATACAGGACTTGGCAGAGAAAATTGAGGGCAGCCGTTTGTTGGCATTGGACGAAGTGGGTTCTTTGAGACAGCATGGCAATGCCGTGTATCTGTTTATGGGAGCAGGAGATGTCACCAAATTCCAGGAAGCTTTTGAAAATGAATTAAATGCAGGAAAAACAGTTTAACTTTCGGGTTGAACTGTTTTTTTTATGCAGGAATCTAATTGTTTTTGTTGAATAATAATAGAGACCGTGTTTAATCCAAACTCATCAAGGGTAGAAAAAGGATATAACATAATTCGCTAAAAGGAGGAAACAGGATGGATTGGCAAATCTTGCTTTACATTGCCGCGATCGTAGCCGCTATTGGATTCTTAGTTCTATGCGTAGCGTTGGCAATAACATTAAATTCGTTGAAAAACACATTGAAAGAAGTTTCAGGCACCGTAGCTGGTCTTGAAAATCAATTGCAGGGGGTAACGTTGGAAACGACTAACCTGTTGCATAAAACAAATGAACTTGCTGAAGACATTCAGATAAAGTCAGAAAAGTTGAATGGTGTCGTAGACGCAGTGAAAGGCGTCGGCAACTCTGTTACTGATTTGAACTCTACAGTTCGCAGCATCACTTCAAAAGTTGGTGTCCAAGTCGAACAGAATGAAGACAAGATTGCTCAAGTAGTACAATGGGGCAACGTAGTCATGGGGATCCGTGACAAATGGAACGAACGCAAAATTTATGAAACTCGTGCAAATGCAGCATATGCACCAGTACCAGAGCAAAAGAAATTACCGCATAACGAACAATATTAAGATCAGTTTTCACTACTAAAATTAAACGGAGGTAATATTAATGAGCAAAAACAAAGATTATTACACTCAATCCAACTTCAACGATTCACAGTATAACAAGGATTACTATTCGCAAGGCGGCCAGAACAGCGGCCAGAATTATCAGCAGAGCGATTATGTACCACAATCATACGGAGCTTCTAACCGCTACGACGATCTTTACGATTACGAAGAATCAGGCGGAGGCTCAAGTTTCCTAGTTGGAATTCTGGTCGGCGGGATTGTTGGAGCTGCGGCTGCATTATTCCTTGCACCTAAATCCGGCAAAGAATTTCAGGCTGATTTAAAGACGCAAGCTACTACGCTGAAAGAAAAAGCGTCTCAGCAGTCGGATTCGTCTAATGATGATTCAGCTGGCTTTGCGCAGCAATTAAAAGACCAGTCCACTAAAGTGGTTGATAAAGTGAAAAACCTTAAAGGCGGAAACTCGCCTATGGACGATGGCACTGCTTCTTCAGAAGGAGAGGAGTCAATCGACATCCACTCAACGGTTCAAAACACTCCGAACAAATCAGATAGCAAAGGTTCTGATGCATTCACTTCTACTGCCAATGCTTTAAAAGAAGCGGTTGAAGAAGTTAAAGAAGAAAAGAAATCAGATTCAACTTCATCAACAGCTGGCAGCACAGGCAGCAGCACGAACAGCAACAATGCAAATTCAAGCAAAGGTCCAAACACGACCAGCAACAACAACAGCAATAAGTCGTCAAACTCAAGCAATAACAGCAACAACAGCAACAACAGCAACAAATCATCATCAAATGCTTCAAGCAACAGCTCGTCTACTAGCAATAACTTCAACAAAAAGAATTAATCTGGGAGCGGTTTAGATGAAAAACTTAGTGCAAGTAAACAGTCTGGACAGTTTAAAACAGGCAGTGGGGCACAATCAGCATTATTGGCTGTTTAAGCATAGCAGTACATGTCCTGTATCTGCTGAAGCGTGGAATGAATTTAACGAATATTGTTCGTTGCATCCCAACCAAATCTTTTTGTATCTAGTAGTACAGGAAGATCGCGAATTCTCTCAAGCGATTGAAGAGATTACGGGCATCAAGCATGAATCGCCCCAATTGTTCCATTTTACGAGTCAAAAAGTAGACTGGCACGCTTCCCATAACAAGATTAAAAGACAATCTATGCAGGAATTTATCGCCTGAGAAAAAGCCGAAGCCTTGGTGCTTCGGCTTTTTTGGTCTGAAAAACACTTTAGCGCGTTGAAGCGCTAAAATATTTTCCGTGACTTTCCCGAATTGTTTGCTTATAATAGTCCTATCATGATAATATGAGTCACCTGCAAAAGGTAATTCGCGAAAGGGGAAGTTATAGAATGAGTAATTTAGAGTTAGAGCAACTAAGAGAAAAAGTGGACGCAGTCAACCTGCAGATTCTGTCTCTGATCAATGAGAGAGCTTCCGTGATTCAGGACATCGGAAAATTGAAAGAAAAGCAAGGAGTTGACCGTTACGATCCGTTGCGGGAACGCCACATGCTGAACTTGCTGAAAGATAATAATGACGGTCCGTTAGAACAGAAGACCGTTGATCATATTTTCAAAGAAATCTTCAAATCGGCCCTGAATATGCAAGAAGAAGATACACGTAAAGCATTATTGGTTTCGCGTAAAAAGAAAGCCGAAGATACCGTTATCAATATCAATGGCGAGCAAGTCGGTGCTGGTGATCCTTCATTCATCTTCGGTCCATGTGCAGTAGAATCACAAGAGCAAGTTTCAAAAGTTGCAGAAGCTATTGGAGCAAAAGGTTTGAAAATGATCCGTGGTGGAGCTTACAAGCCGCGCACATCGCCTTACGATTTCCAAGGTCTTGGATTAGATGGTTTGAAGATGCTAAAAAAAGCTGCAGACCAGTACAATCTAGCTGTTGTTTCAGAAATCGTAACGCCAGGACATCTCGAAGCTGCTCTTGATTATGTGGATGTGGTCCAAGTCGGAGCTCGCAACATGCAAAACTTTGAATTGCTGAAAGCAGTGGGTTCGATCAACAAACCGGTTTTATTAAAGCGTGGTATGTCGGCAACTATTGAAGAATTCATCAACGCAGCTGAATACATTATCGCTTCAGGAAATGAAAACATTATCCTATGTGAACGTGGTATCCGCACATACGAAAAAGCGACTCGCAACACACTCGATATTTCTGCAGTGCCAATCTTGAAACAAGAAACGCATCTTCCGGTATTTGTTGACGTAACTCACTCAACAGGCCGCCGTGACCTATTGCTGCCAGCAGCTAAAGCTGCGATCGCAATTGGAGCAGATGGCGTAATGGCTGAGGTTCATCCGGATCCGGCAGTAGCATTATCCGATGCTCAACAGCAAATGGATTTAGGCCAATTCGATGAATACTACGATGCACTAATGAAATTCATGAAACAGTATGAATTGAAAATATAAGCCTGAAAAGCCGGATAAACTCCGGCTTTTCTTTTTTTAGTTGATATTACTGAAGAATTTGTCGTATGATTAGAGAAAGACTGGAAAAGGAGGGCGCACAATGACCGTTACGATATACGATGTGGCAAGAGAGGCGAACGTTTCGATGGCTACTGTGTCACGTGTAGTTAATGCCAATCAAAACGTAAAACCTGCCACAAGAAAGAAAGTACTGAAAGTAATAGAAGAATTGGGCTATCGTCCAAATGCTGTTGCTCGTGGACTTGCAAGCAAGAAGACAACGACGGTCGGCGTCATCATACCCGATATTTCCAATAGCATGTATGCTGAATTGGCCCGTGGAATTGAAGATATCGCTACAATGTACCGCTACAATATCATTTTATCGAACTCGGATCAGAACCAAAATAAGGAACTTCAGTTATTGGAGACAATGCTCGGAAAACAAGTGGATGGAATCGTCTTTATGAGTGATGTAATTTCAACTGAACTTCTTTATGAAATGGAACGTTCTCCAACACCAATCGTCCTGGCGGGTTCAATTGACGAATCCGCAGCGATTGCTTCGGTCAACATTGACTATTATGGTGCTGCTTATGAAGCTGTTAAGAAGTTTATCGAAAATGGCCATAAGAAAATTGCTTTTGTTTCAGGTCCGTTAACGTCAATGATCAACAAAGAATACAAGCTCAAAGCTTATAAAGAGGCTTTGGCGGATGCAGGAATCGACTTCGATGAGAATTTGGTTGTGGAATGCAACAATTCTTACGATGAAGGTATCGAGTCTGTTCAAACTTTGGCGCCATTCGAACCGACTGCTTATTTTGTCAGCAACGATGAAATGTCAATCGGGGTAATACATGGTTTGGAAGAACAGGGTAAAAAAATACCTTCAGATGCAGAAGTCATCAGCTATGAAAATTCCAAGCTGGCGCGCATGGCACGCCCAATGCTGACATCTGTCGCATTCCCGTTGTATGATATCGGTGCGGTCTCTATGCGTTTATTGACAAAGTATATGAACAATGAAGAAATTGAAGAAAAACAAGTCATTCTTCCATACCGGATCGAAGAAAGACAATCGACCAAAAACGATTAATAGCGAATTCCGCTTAAATAGTAATTGCAAAAGCTGACTGGACGAAAACCCAGTCAGCTTTTGTCGTTTATTCAGTTGGTTGTTCGATATGGACAACTTATTTTTAGTTTCTATAAGTAAAGCTGCAGAGCCAACGGAATTATTTCCGTTGGCTCTGTTTTCTGCGTGTATTCTTTTTAATTGTTGCGAATCATGTATAAAGCTTTGTTAAGCATTTGAAGATTTTTATCGGTAATTTCCGATTTTCGGGGAATGGCTTGATACATATTCGGTGGATCTTCCCACGTATCGATCAATTTGACCGGTGATTCCGGCTGCCATTGTTCTATCCAGGATTCGGGCAATTTGCCGGAAGGGATTGGGAAATTGTTCATTTCCAGCCAAATTAGGGACCACGCACGGGGGACAACCCGCCATATATCATAACCGCCGCCGCCAACGGCTATCCAACGGCCCTCACAATACTCATGAGCGAGTTCGTGAGCAATCCTGGGTATTTCCTTGTAAATATTCATAGTCCCGTATAAATGAGTCAGAGGGTCCAAATAATGGGCGTCTGCTCCGTTCTGTGTTAAAATGACATCCGGCTTAAAGAATTCGATAATTTCTTTCATCGATGTACGGTAGATTTCAAGAAAAGATTCATCTTCCGTAAACGCATCTATAGGAAAGTTGAAAGAAGTGCCATATCCTTGTCCGCTGCCGCGTTCATTAATATTGCCTGTCCCTGGAAAGAGATAGCGTCCCGTTTCATGGATCGAAACAGTGCAGACATCGGGATCATCGTAAAAGCTCCATTGAACTCCATCTCCATGGTGCGCATCGGTATCAATATACAATACGCGGGCATTGTATTTGGTTTTCAGGTAATTGATGGCGACCGAACTGTCATTGTAGATGCAAAAGCCGGATGCTTTGCCTCGGAAGCCGTGGTGAAGTCCGCCGCCCAAATTTAGTGCGTGCTGTGCTTTGCCTTCCATAACATAATCGACAGCCGTTAATGTTCCCCCGACGAGCCGGGCGCTGGCTTCATGCATATTTTCAAAAATTGGCGTATCCTCAGTGCCGATACCGTAGCTTTCGCCTGCTTCCGGTGTCACTTCGCCGCGGCTGGCCTTTTTGACAATATCGATATAGCGCCCATCATGGGCCAGCAACAGTTCTTCGTCAGTAGCAATCCTTGCAGGAACAATCAAATCATCTGGAAGCGCATTCATTTTTTTTAATAAATCAATGGTCAAAACGAGCCTTTTCTGGTTAAAAGGATGAGTTTCAGAAAATTTATACCCCAATTGATCTTCTGAAAAGATGAATACCGCATGTTTCATTCGTTCACTTGAGGCATGCTTGGCCATAGGACATCGAATCCTTCTTTACGCAGGTCGTTGATGATGGCGAGTGGGTTCATCGTCTGAACGCGGAAAACAAGAACTTTGTTGCTGCTGTTTTCTCTGTCGGGGTAAACGAGGACACTCAGCACATTGACGTTCTGCTGATGAAATACTTTCGAAACTTCGTACAGGATGCCGGATCGGTTTTTTACACGCACTTCAATTTGCGAACCTGGCTGGTGTGCGCCGGTCAGTTCGATAAACGTATACAAAAGATCTGTTTCTGTCAGGAATCCGACAAGCTTTTCATTGCTGACAACGGGAATGCAGCCGATCTTCTGTTCATAAAAAATCATCGCCACTTCTTCTACAAAGTCGAGAGGGTGGGCAGTTATTGGATTGGGCGTCATAATTTCTGAAACATTCTTTTTATAAGGCTCGCCTTTTGGCGCAACCGTGAATCTTGAAGGAACCGCATCTTTTAGATCGCGGTCTGTGACGATGCCAACCACTTTGCCATCATCAACGACTGGTGCGTGGCGAATACGCTGTTCTTTGAATAGATGCATAACATCCTGTACTGTCTGATCAGATCTCAGCGTATGGACATCGGTTTTCATGATTTCTTCCACTAACATAAGAACACCCCTTTTGTGTTAACTCAATACATATAACGATTCATAAATCGCAGCTGATCGAACTTTTGGATGGATTCATTATCAACGCGGCTGCCAATTTTGGCCATCAGGCAGTTTGCCGGGTGCGAGCTGATTTCCGGATCGTCGGTAGCGTAGTATTCCAGCCCGCCGGCCTGCATCATTTTCTCCATGATTTTACGGTATTCCCATACATTCAAACCTGTACCTTTTAAATCCCAGTGCCAATAATACTCGGTTGTAATGACGATGAAATCCTCAAAGGCATCGTCCTGCATCGACACCTTCAGCAATGTTTTGCCGACGCCGCTGCCTCTGTACTTGGGAATGACTTCGATCGCCCCAAGTTCGATCAGGTTTTCCATTTTTCCTTCCGACCAGCGTTCAAGGGGATCAGGATAAAGGAATGTGACATAGCCCACAATCGTGTTGCCTTCCCGTGCAATTAAAATTCGGCCTTCCGGCAAGTCCGCAATTTCCGAAATAGCCTTGTGCTGCTGAGCGGGCGGCCGGAATGCGACCAGGTCTTCATGAAAATCCATTTCGATCAATTCTTTTCCGGGAATAGGGCCTTCAATGATTAAAGTGCCATGCTGAGTTTCCAGTTCCATAGAGTTGTACGTTTTTTTATGTTCCATCATTTCACCACCTGTAGAATACAATTAGCTATATTATACATGAACGAAAAGGGCATTTGGAAAAAAGCTGGTGAAAAAAGCTATATTTTCTAAAAAGTTAAAATAATTCGCAATCATTTGTGGCAATGTTGTAGAATATAAAGTAATCAATGCGAAAGGGTGATCAGGATGAAAGTGGAAGCGTTACCAGCACGACAAGGAAATCATCAATTACATAATTACGAAGAAATTGCCGCCAGCTTCGATTGGGCAGAAGTTGAGAAGGAGTTTAGTTGGTATGAAAGCGGCAAAGTCAATATGGCTCATGAAGCGATTGACCGGCATGCCGACTCCTACCGTAAAAATAAAGTCGCGCTTTACTATAAAGATCAGAACAGAAATGAATCTTATACATTTTATGAAATGAAGCGCATGACGAACCGTGCAGCAAACTTGCTCGAATCGACTTCGAATCTGAAAAAAGGGGACCGGATCTTTATTTTCATGCCGCGTTCTCCAGAGTTGTATTTCCTGATGTTCGGGGCGCTGAAAAAAGGGCTGATTGTAGGGCCGTTATTTGAAGCATTCATGGAAGGGGCTATTTACGACCGTCTTGATGACAGCGAAGCAAAATCAATCATCACGACACCAGAGCTGCTGGAGCGCGTGCCATTTGACCGTTTGCCTAAGTTGGAAACAATCTACCTGGTGGGAGAAAACATTGAAGAGCGGGAAGGCCATATTGATGTGATGAAGCATTTGCCGAACAGTTCCGATAAGTTTGAGCCCGAATGGCTTGATAAAGAAGATGGCTTGGTGCTGCATTATACATCGGGTTCTACTGGCAAGCCGAAAGGTGTTTTGCATGCCCAATATGCAATGGTGCAGCAATACCAGACCGGCAAATGGGTTTTGGATTTTAATGAAACCGATATTTACTGGTGCACCGCAGATCCGGGCTGGGTAACCGGAACGGCATATGGCGTCTTCTCGCCGTGGCTGAATGGGGTAACCACTGTTATTTTAGGGGGCAGATTTTCTCCGGATGGCTGGTATAAAGCAATTGAAGATTTTGGCGTGACTGTGTGGTACAGCGCACCGACTGCATTCCGCATGCTTATGGGAGCAGGAGATGCCTTAGTGAAGGATTATGATTTATCGACTCTCCGCCATGTATTGTCAGTAGGGGAACCGTTAAATCCGGAAGTGGTCAGATGGGGAGCTCAAGTTTTTGATAAACGCATCCACGATACGTGGTGGATGACAGAAACAGGTGCACAAACCATCTGCAACTATCCGTCGATGGACATAAAGCCAGGTTCTATGGGCAAACCGGTGCCGGGCATCAAAGTCGCAATTGTCGATGACCAGGGCAATGAACTGCCGCCGAATCAAATGGGCAACTTGGCGATTGAAAAAGGATGGCCGTCGATGATGCGCCAGATCTGGAACAATCCGGCAAAATACGATTCCTATTTCCTGAAGGATAAGTGGTATGTATCGGGAGATTCAGCTTATATGGACGAAGAAGGCTATTTCTGGTTCCAAGGGCGGGTAGATGATGTCATCATGACTTCTGGTGAACGCGTCGGCCCATTCGAAGTAGAAAGCAAATTGCTGGAACATCCAGCAGTTGCAGAAGCAGGCGTGATCGGCAAGCCGGATCCTGTCCGCGGTGAAATCATTAAAGCATTTGTTGCATTGGTTGATGGATATGAGCCGTCAGAAGAATTGGTGCAGGATATTCAGCAATTCGTCAAAAAAGGGCTGGCTGCCCATGCAGCTCCCCGTGAAATAGAGTTTAAGGACAAGCTTCCAAAAACTCGAAGCGGGAAAATTATGCGCCGAGTTTTGAAAGCTTGGGAGTTGGATTTGCCGACAGGCGATTTGTCTACAATGGAAGATTGATACTAAAAAGCGGTAGGATATTTATCCAGCCGCTTTTTTTTGCAATGGAAAAAGCCCGATTCGCCAACTAGGCGAATCGGGCTTTGCCTGTGTTAAGCTGCGTCTTCTTCAGCAGGCTCTTCAGGTTCTTCCGGTTCCTCAGGTTCTTCTGGAGCAGGTTCTTCTTCGACCGGCTCTTCAGTTTCTTCAGCGGGTTCTTCTTCCGGCGGAGCTTCCTCTTCTTCAGCGGCAGGAGGAGTTTCGGCTTCCTCTTCAGCTGGTGGAGTTGCTTCCGGTTCAGGTTCTCTTTCTTCCGGTTCCTCTTCCGGCGGAGCTTCAGGTGGCGGCGTCGGTTCAGGTTCAGGTTCAGGTTCAGGTCTTGGTGCAGCGATGCTGACAGTGTTTGAAGCAGCCGATTGTCTGCCCGTAATGTCTACAGCTACTACTGTATAACTTCCTGGACCAGAGGCAGAATACGAATTGCCTCTTGCTTCTGAGATGGAGGCGACACGTGAACCGCCTCTGTACACCCGGTATCCAACTACATCATTCGAACCTGAGTCGGTCCAAGTGATGGAATTGCCGCTAATGGCAGTCCGGACTCCTCCAGGTGCAGAGCCGTCTGCATCGAAAGTAGCTCCTGAAACAACCGAAGAGAATTTCGAGTTGCCAGGGAACAGCTTGCCGGCGTCTCCACCGAACGGAGCCATCATACGATCAATATATTTTTCTGACACCGCGATGCCGCCGCCAGAGATAAACTCGCTTGGCGTGTTGGATAAAGCGGCATAGCGTTTGCCATTAATTGTAGTAAACGAACCGCTTGTTAAGCTGTCGTCTGCTTCTGTTGGTGTCATTGCTTCGGCGTTGAACAAATCCGAACGAACAAGTCCAGCGTCTTGGCAGGCACTGCCGGGAGCTAGTCCAGAAATTCCACAAAATGCTTCTGTGACGACTCCTTCAGGCTGCTTGAATTCTTCCGAAGTTCCGACAAGATCAGGACTGGCATCGTAACTGGCATTCATCAAACGCGCCCATACCTGATTAACGCGGAGAGAAGCCGGCAAATCACGATTTTCAAAGCGAGATAGCGTAAATTCCTCAGAATCATAGCCTAGCCATACACCCATGGTGACATTCGGGTTGTAGCCAACTAACCAAACATCCGTTGTACTTTGTGTAGTACCTGTTTTACCGGCAAAGTCAGCATTGAAATTCAATAAATTATTGGCGCGATTTGCCGTTCCGCGATCCGTATTAAAGACATCCCGCAGCATATCTGTCAGCACATAGGAAGTTGCCGGTGAAAATACTTCCTGCGCTTCTGCTTCATGCTCATAAATGATGTTGCCGTCCGTGTCTTCAATTTTGTCGATCATAGTAGTTTCTACATATTCTCCGTTGTTTCCGATCATTGCATAACCGTTAGTAATTTCTTCTACAGATGCCTCGATTCCTCCGCCAAGAGCAGAAGAATAATTATTGTTCTCAGCTTCTTCAACACGCGTGAATCCAGCATTCATCATATACTGGATGGGCATTTGCTGTTGAATCTGGGCAAATAGGCGAAGTGTAGGCAAGTTTTGGGACTGTGCCAAAGCATCACGGGCAGGCATGATGCCTTGCTCACTTGTTGGGACAAAGTTTGTAGGTTCCCACATTGTATCACCGTCCATGTGTTCGAACTTGACATCAACGAGAGGAGAGCCCGCACCAATCTGTCCTAACTCAATTGCAGGGCCGTATACCAATAATGGTTTTACAGTAGAACCCATCGAGCGGTAGGCAGAAGTGGCATGATTCAAGTTCTCGGTTTCATGATCACGGCCGCCTACGAAACTGATGATGCGTCCGGTTCCGTTTTCGATCATTATGCTGCCGACCTGAACAGGGAACTGCTTGTCGACAGTTTCTCCAGCGTCGTTCAACCCTGTGCCTCCTACAGTAGTACCATAAGATTCATAGGATTTTTGGGCTTCTTCCTGTGCTTGGTAAACTTCTTTATCAATAGTAGAATGGATTCGGTAGCCGTTTGAACGGACTGCCCGGTCTGCAAGAATTGCATATTCTTCATACAGTTTGTTGTTTTCTTCAAGTGTTGCAGGATCTACGCCATTCTGTTCCGCTAATACATCCATGATGATGCGGGATGCACGCTTTTCTATTTCGACTGTTACAAACGGAAAGTCGGAATAAGAACGAGATTCGTTTTGGCGGAAATCAGCCACAAGGTCGTATGCAATGGCTTCATCGTATTCCTGCTGTGTGATATATTCGGTTTCTTTCATTCGGTAAAGAACGGTTTTCATCCGATCAAGACCCGGTTTCAATCCTGCTTCATCTTTTAGCTCTCCGCCTTCAACGTACGGGGTATAACTATACGGAGCTTTAGGGATGCCGGCAATAAATGCCGCCTGCGCCAAGTTCAGTTCGCTGGCTGATACGTTGAATATTCCTTTTGATGCAGTTTCAATGCCGGCAATATGGGCTCCGGAAGAAATTCTGCCGTAAGGAACAATATTCAAGTAAGCCTGCATAATCTCATTTTTTGTCATGAACTTTTCCAGGCGCATCGCAAGAAGGATTTCTTTTGCTTTTCGCTCGTAGGACACTTCATTTGTCAGAATCTGATTTTTGATCAATTGCTGTGTTAAAGTGGAGCCGCCTGTTTGGCTGTCTGAATTTGAGACATCCTGAAAAAGGCCGCGAAGAATCGCTTTTGGTACGATGCCTTCGTGTTCAAGAAAGTATTCATCTTCTGTAGCCAGAACGGCATCTTTTGCGTAGGTGGAAACGTTGTCCAATGTTGTGACTTCACGCTCTAAATCCGTCTGCAGCTTTCCAAGATACACTTCATTGTCAAAATACAGTTCGGACGTTTCTTCAAAGCTGTAGATTTCACTGAGCATTTCATCTTCGGTGCGAAGCTCTTGCTCGTCTACCAGCGAAGCGAAATAGCCAGCTCCGACAGATGCGGCGAAAACTCCGCCTGTAACCAAAACAATGGCCAGGATCAATGCTAAATTCCAAATGACCCCTGTCGTTATGCTCATACGTTTAAACCATTTTGTTGAAGTCCATCTATCGGTTGTATCTTCAGCCTTACCTATCCAATTTTTCATTTTTTCACGCACATTATCGCCCTCCTAAAATCCTTTATAGTATATCATATTCTTATAATTCCATCTAAACTTATTGACAATGTTAAATAATAAAGTAAACTACTAGTATATTTCATATTCAAAACGTTGAAGGGTCCGAAGTAGGTCGTGCGATTTTGTTTTAGAGAGCCGGTGGGTGGTGCAAACCGGACAAAATGCATAAACCGAATTACAGGTCTGGAGTTTACGGAAGTGCCCCGTTTGGCACATGATGAGAGGGAGATCTATTCTCCAAGCTGGGTGGTACCGCGCAATTGCGTCCCTGCATGAAATTTCATGCAGGGGCTTTTTTATGTGGTTTTTGCCGGCTCTCAAGGCTTTATAATTTTAAGGAGGAATTGGAATGGCTAACGAATTGATTCAGGATTTACAATGGCGTGGTTTGCTCTACCAGCAGACAGACGAAGAAGGAATGGAGAAGCTGCTTGATGAGCAGAAAATCTCTTTATACTGCGGAGTGGATCCGACGGCAGACAGCATGCACATTGGACACATTGTTCCGCTGTTGACTTTGCGCCGCTTTCAAATGCACGGACATCAGCCGATTTTATTGGTCGGAGGAGCCACCGGCATGATCGGCGACCCATCAGGCCGAAACGAAGAACGCCAGCTGCAGACAACTGAGCAGATCGACCGCAATGTTGAAGGCATCAAAGTTCAGATGGAACAGATTTTTGATTTCCAATCCGAGAACGGGGCGAAAATGGTAAACAATCAAGACTGGATCGGGCAAATGAGCGTCATTGAATTCCTGCGCGACTACGGCAAATTGATTTCAGTAAATTACATGCTTGCCAAGGATTCAGTCGCTTCACGGCTCGAGACCGGCATCTCGTTTACAGAGTTTTCCTACACCATTATCCAAGCAATCGATTTCAATCATTTGTACAACCACCACAATTGCCGCATCCAGATCGGTGGATCCGATCAATGGGGCAATATTACTTCTGGCCTTGAAATGATTCGCAAAACGCATGACGAGGAATCCAAAGCGTTTGGCATTACCATCCCGCTTGTAACAAAAGCGGATGGTACGAAATTCGGCAAGTCGGCTGGCGGAGCTGTTTGGCTGGATCCGAAAAAGACGACGCCGTATGAGTTTTATCAGTTTTGGATCAATGCAGCAGATGCTGATGTCATCAAGTACTTGAAGATTTTCACATTCATCAGCCGTGAGGAAATTGAAGCGTTGGAAGCGGCAGTCCAAACAGAAGCGCATTTGCGCAAAGCCCAAAAAACATTAGCCGAAGAAATGACGAAATTGATTCATGGAGAAGAGGCGCTTGCTGATGCACAGCGCATTACAAAAGCTTTGTTCAGCGGCGACTTGAAAGCCTTGTCTGCAGAAGAAATGAAAGCGGCATTTAAGGATGTTCCTTCAGTGGAAATGGCAAAAGAAAACAAATCCATTGTCGACTTGATTGTTGAGGCGGGAATTTCTTCATCAAAAAGACAGGCACGGGAAGACGTTGCCAATGGCGCAATTTCTGTAAATGGTGAAAAAGTGGTCGATCTGGAATATATCGTCGACGAGAAAGATCGGCTGGAAGATGCATTTGCCATCATCCGCCGTGGCAAAAAGAAATACCATATGGTGCAATTTCAGTAAACTGATTGAAAAGAACAGCCGGTTTTTCCAGCTGTTCTTTTTTGTGGCGTTAAAAAATAGTAAATACACGTTTAGCCGGATTGACAGCGGGTAACAGAAAAAGTGTACGGCGATTGACTTCACTAAAACTTCAAGGAGGCGTTAGGAATGTCAAGAGTAGTTGGATCATATGAAACAGAAAATGAAGCGATTAGAGCAATTGAAAAGTTGCAGCAGCAAGGGTATAACAATGAAGAAATCTCAGTATTGAGCAAAGATAAGCAGGAAACCAAAACAGTTGCCGAAGAGACGGGAACGCATGCAGGTGAAGGAGCAGCAACAGGTGCCATAACGGGTGGAGCCTTAGGCGGAATCGGGGGAATATTGGCCGGTATCGGTGCATTAGCCATTCCAGGCATAGGCCCAATCGTTGCAGCCGGACCGATAGCAGCTGGCTTGACAGGCGCAGCTGCTGGAGCAGGCGTAGGCGGACTCGCAGGAGCTCTCATAGGTTTGGGTGTACCCGACGATGAAGCGGAAATGTATGAAACACATTTTAATGAAGGAAAAATATTAGTGCTAGTCGAAGAGGACAAAAATACGATTCCGGATCGCAGTGACCAGGATACATTCACGACAGAGCGTGATCCCCTTATTGGAAATGAAAGGAACACGACAATAAGAGGCGATGATGGCCGATTGGATAATGACCCTTTAAATGGAAGCAGACGAGGACAAGCCGGACTGTAAAGAAAGAGTAAAAGCCACCCGAAAAAGGATGGCTTTTTTGGTGGTTGATAAGCTATGCAATTCTTGTCTTAATCGACTATCGAAGAAAATTAAGTTTGTTTTTCTTTAATGAAACGCGGCAATTGCATGTCTTCGAATTGTGCGGGATGAATCAGTTTGCCAAGCCTGATAGCTCCTTCAATCAGCCGGGGAGAAGGGCGGCAATACAATTCTTCTTCCATAACATGTACATGGTCGATTGCTTTCATGCCAGTCCATCCGGGACGTTTTTTGACAAGTTCCGGCTTGACTTTGGCAGTTAAAACGCCAACCCAGGCGAGGAGAATATAATCAGGCTGCCGTTTCAGTACATCGGCCCAATCAGTTTGAATATTGGCGGAATCCGTATCATCAAAAGAGTTGCGGGCGCCAATCATGCGGCTGATTTCTGACAGCCAATTGATGTTTCCTGGAGTGAAGACCGGCTTTGGCCACCATTCCCAGTAGAGTGAAGGGCGCGTTGCCGCTTGCTGTCCTCTTGTTTTGATTTCTTCAATCACACCCACGTACTCGGCGTGGATAGCTGCAGCATTTATTCCGCAGGCATCGGCTACTTTCAATAGGTCCTGTCCAATGTCATCCAGGGTTTGAGGATTTAAAACAAGATGAGGGATTTTTCTTCGAATCAGTTCATCCACGTTTTTTTCCATTCCCGGCACACTCAATGATGCCAGAACCAAATCAGGTTTTAAAGCTTCTAGTTCGTCCATGCGGATCGATAAATCAGGCCCCAACTTTGGCAATGCCGTAATTTCTTTCGGCCAATCAGAATAATCGTCTATGCCGACCAGTAAATGTTCGGCATCCAAAAATGCCAGTAATTCCGTATTGCTTGGGCAAATTGAAATTATTCGCATCCTGTTCCACCTCCGTTTAGTCCAGTTTACCATGTATGCAGAAAACATTAATGTCAATTGATGAAATAGTTTAAACCAAGTATGATGAAGACAGCAACACTTTAAAATGACCGCTTTCTGTCTGATTTCTATGAAAAGAGTAACGGCAAAGCAACAACCAGAGTTTATTATGTATAAAAATGGGTAAGCATAGTGAGAAGAGTAAATGTAAATTAATGCACTCCAGTGAATAGCGAGAGTGAAATTATTAAGCGAGAGCGGGGTGGAAGCTATTGCTAAATAGGTGTTAAAATCTTGCAATGTTTACATTATGCAAAGATTATTAACCGATTTGATGCAATGGCTGTTAAATGTTGAAAGACCAAGAATTGTTTGAGCACTTAAGCGCACGGACCTGGAAAATGACTGAGGATTGGTATCGTTCATTAGATAAAAGTAAAGCTGGCGTTTACGGTTTGACCGATCCGGAAAAAGTGGAGTTGTTAAAAAAACAAAATCATGAATTCCATCTTCGCTTTTGCGCCATGTTCGAAAAAGACAGCAATGAGTTTAAAACAGGCTTTCAAGATTGGATTGAAACAATTGCAAAGGATGATGCCCATCTCGATACACCGATTGTGGAAGTCATTGAAGAGTTTTTTCGGACACAGCAGCAATATTTGGATGAAATCGGAGAGTATGTTTTAACACATAAAGAACACATTAGCCAAGAAAAGCTGATTCAATGGACAAAAGCAGTGGTTGAGACCATCAGCAAAGTCATTGTTGAGTTTACGGACAAAAATTCAAAAGCTGCGGAAGAGCGTATGAATTCGCAGCAGCAAATGATTATCGAAATGAGTGCTCCTGTTATTTTGCTAGCTGAAAAAACCGGCATGCTGCCATTGATCGGCGAAATTACGCCGCACCGGGCGGAAATTATGTTTGAAAAAGCATTGGCACAAAGCTCCAAGCACAATCTGGAAAAACTGTTTATCGATTTGTCGGGTGTTCCGTTGATTGATACAATGGTTGCCCAACAGGTTTTTCAATTGATTAAAGGATTGGAAATTATCGGGGTGCGAGTGGCGCTATCCGGAATCAGCCCTGTCATTGCGCAAACAGCCGTGCAGCTTGGCATAAAATTTGTCGACATTGAAGTCTACAACACAATCGCCCAAGCCTTGAAGCAGCACAGAGTTCACTTGGTTTAACCAATAAAATCCCAGGAGCCTAATTGGGCTCCTGGGATTTTTTTATTGAATGTTGCAAATTTGTGAGTTTTTATTAAGGAAAGATCATCAATTTCGATTTTTATTTGCGGGTAAGCCCGAGTTGTTTGCGGAATACAGGTTTTATTTGCGGAATAACCCAGTTTGTTTGCGCTATCCGCCAGTTTGTTTGCATAATCAAAAAACGGCACAAAAAAACCCCCAAAACCATTGAATGAACAAGGTTTTGGGGGTTTTCGAAACTACCATTCACGAAAATTTTAAATTAACGTGAGTAGTACTCAACGATCAACTGTTCGTTGATTTCAGCAGACAATTCGCTGCGCTCTGGAAGGCGTACGAATGTTCCTGTTTTGCTATCAGTATCGATAGTTACGTATTCAGGAACGAAGTTGCTTACTTCGATTGCTTCGTTTACTACATCAAGGTTGTTTGATTTTTCACGGAAAGCAATTGTTTGTCCTGGTTTCACGCTGAATGACGGAATATCAACGCGTTTGCCATCAACAAGGATGTGGCCGTGGTTTACGATTTGGCGAGCTTGGCGACGAGTGCGCGCAAGACCTAAACGATAAACAACGTTATCAAGGCGAGCTTCAAGAAGGATCATGAAGTTTTCACCGTGCTTACCAGGCATTTTGCCGGCTTTGTTGAACAAAGTTTTGAACTGGCGTTCGTTAACTCCGTACATGAACCGTAGTTTTTGTTTTTCTTGTAGTTGCAAACCATATTCAGAAACTTTTCTGCGTTGGTTAGCACCGTGTTGACCTGGTGCGTAAGGGCGTTTTTCTAATTCTTTACCTGTGCCTGTAAGAGAAATTCCCAAACGGCGTGACAGTTTCCATGATGGACCTGTATAACGAGACATAGTAGTCTCCTCCTCTGTTTTTGGTTTTTAGAGTAAAATAAAAACCAGATGCATTCATGCTGCAAGCCATTTTATATTCTTGTACCTTCGCTCAGCAGCCAAAGAGTTACACGATACACCTTAATATAAGGAATAAAATGGACGAACACGCACATACAACTGCTGCGATTATTTTACACAAAGCATAGTATAACCGATTTCGAACACTCAAGTCAACAAAGATCCGCAGACATGTTTAGAAAGTGGCGGCTTCCTTTTTTATATCGTTCAAGGTAGAATGAAATCAAGTAATAATGTAAGCGCTTTCTATTTCGGTCAAGGAGTGGATTTTATGCGAGGAAAACCAATGAATATTGAAACGGCAGTCATTCACAAAGGCTATGACAGTGCTGGCCATCAAGACAGTCTGGTCACACCGCTTTATCAGACATCGACGTATTCTTTTGCAGATGCAGAACAAGGGGAAGATCGGTTTGCAGGAAAGTGTGAAGGCAATATTTATTCACGGCTTGGCAATCCGACAGTTCGCGTGCTGGAGGATCGGATGACAGAAATTGAAGGGGGCGAAGGTGCGCTGGCTTTCGGATCAGGGATGGCAGCGGTCAGTGCCATATTGATTTACCTGACCAAAGCCGGTGACCATGTCCTCTGCTCCAGAGGGATTTATGGATGTACGTATGGCTTGCTTGAAATCATGGAAGAAAAATATGGAATTACGCATGATCTCGTTTCCATGACAAGCGAACAGGAAGTGGAGCAGGCAATCACGCCGGAAACGGTTTGCATCTATGTAGAAACGCCGATCAATCCGACGATGGAACTTGTTGATTTGGAAGCAGTGATGGCGGTAGCGAGAAGGCGCAATCTCCGGGTGGTTGTGGACAATACTTTCTGTTCGCCATATCTGCAAAATCCGTTGCGTCTAGGAGCGGACTTTGTTTTGCACAGTGCAACCAAATACTTGAATGGCCATGGTGATGTGGTCGGAGGAATTTTGGTAGGAAGTAACATGGAAGAAATGCAGCATCTTCGTATGACGGTGCAAAAAGACGTGGGCGGCATCATGTCGCCATTCGACGCATGGCTATTGCTGAGAGGGCTGAAAACTTTGCATGTGAGGATGGATCGGCATGTTGCCAATGCTAAAACTGTGCTAAGTTTTTTGAAACAGCAGGAACTGGTGAAGAAAATTTATTATCCGTACGATGAGGGGCATCCACAAGTTAGAATTGCGAAGCGGCAAATGCGGCAAGGAGGCGGGTTGATCTCTTTTGAAATCAGTGGGGGGAAAAAAGAAGCACAAGCATTCCTAAATGCTTTGTCGCTCATAAAGATTGCGGTGAGTTTAGGTGATGCGGAAACATTGATCCAGCATCCGGCAACGATGACCCACGCTGTCGTACCAGAAGAAAAGCGAAAGGCAATGGGCATCAGCGACTCTTTGCTTCGATTGTCGGTCGGATTAGAGCACACAGATGACTTGATTGAGGATTTAACCAAAGCATTTGAAAGAGTAAAACCGAAACTGCAGGAAATATAATAGGTAATGGCTTGAAAAAAAGGCCCGAAGCTCGAATTTCGAGTTCCGGGTCTTCCTGTTTTAAAGATGCTTCATTAAAACTTCAGTAAAAAGTTCAAGGCCTTGCTGGTCTTCTTCAGTAAAACGGCTCAGCTCTGGGCTGTCGATATCAAGGACGCCGATCACCTGATCTTCTTTCATAAGCGGGATGACGATTTCAGAACGGGATGCCGCATCGCAGGCAATATGGCCGGGAAATGCTTGGACATCCTCTATCAGCATTGTTTTTTTATCAGCTACGGCCGTGCCGCAAACCCCTTTGCCGACGGGAATCCTTACGCATGCCGGGAGACCTTGGAAAGGACCGAGCACAAGTTCTCCGTCTTCAATCAAATAAAAGCCGACCCAGTTTGTGCGTTCAAGAAATTGATTGAGCAAAGAAGAGGCATTGCTCAAGTTGGCAATGTTATTTTTTTCGCCTTCCAGCAATGCATCCAATTGCTTTGATAGCATCTTGTATTGATCTAAGCGGCTGCCGCTGTAATCTGTTTGTGTAAACAATTGCATAACCTCATTTCATTTTTTTTTTTGGATAAGTTTGATCAGCAGAAACCATTTAACTTAGATAAGTATAAAATTTCTCGTAATGCTTATGCAAGCCATTGACATTATGAGCGTCTGAACCGAAGACAAGCGGGATGCCGAGAGATTTAGCATATCCGATATAAGGGAGCGGTGGATAAGCTTCCAGGCACTCGGGCTTTGAGAATCCAGCACCATTGACATCGAGTTCACAGCCCATTTTCTTCATCAACTGCAAAACATGTAGAATCTGTGCACTATCTTCGATCTTTTCGTCATGCACTGTTTGGAATTTGTGGATCAAAGTCGGATGGCCAATTCGTTTTGGCTTGAATTGCCCAAGGTCTGCCTGTATGGAAGCTTCCACCGTATCATAATAAAGATTATAGGCGGCCTCGACAGAACCACATGCAGCAGCCAGTTCGGCAAACACTTCCTTGCTGTAATCGGAACAATAATACTGGTTGCCGACTTTGAGAAAATGGACGGACAAAATGGCGTCGTCAAGAGAAGGTCCGATATCATCCAGAAAAGACTTTATCTCATTTTCATATCCTGCTATAAAGTCGACTTCCAACCCTACACGGATGCGGATGTCCCGTTGATAGGCAGCCTTTAACCGGTTTATTTCATGCATATAAGGAGAAAGCTGGTCCATGCGTATGCTGCTATCCTTCATAGGTGTCGGGTCTATAAAGTTATTCGGAAGCGGGGCGTGCTCGGTAAAAGAAATATCCGTAAATCCGGACTTTATTGCTTTTTCAATATAAGATTCTGTTGAGTCTTTTGTCCCGTGAGGACAAAAATGTGTATGAATATGACCATCTCGTTTCATATTAGTCACCCTCTTTTCTGTCTATTAAAAAATATAATCGCTTTTCTTCTAATTTGGCAAACATAAGAGTAGAATACATGTTAAAATAAAAGAATCATGAATACATTTACGTATAACTGGTAATGTGATTTTGGAACAGGGGGCTATGTGACTTATGATGGAGTATATCATCATTGCGGTCATCATTCTATTAGCGATAATGATCATCGGCTTTATGTTTCGCAAAAAACATCTGGCTGAAATTGAGCGCTTGGAACAGTTAAAACTGCAAATACAAAATAAACCGATACTTGAAGAATTGACAAAAGTAAAACAATTGAACATGAACGGCCAGACGGAAGAAATGTTTGAACGCTGGCGCAACGTATGGACAGAAATCATGGATGTGCATATTCCAAAAATAGATGCTTCCTTATATGACGCTGAAGAAGCAATCAACCGCTTCCGATTCAGCAAAGCGACAAAGCTTGAACAGGATACGGAAGTGAAAATCGACAATGTCGATCAACAGATGAACACGATTCTGGTGGAACTGGAAGAATTGATTGGCAGCGAAGAAAAAAATCGCAGCGAAATTGATTTAATTCAGGAAAAATACCGTCGTGCCCGCAAAAACCTGCTGGCTCATCAGCATTCTTATGGTGCTGCTGCAGGACCGCTGGAAAAAAGACTTGAATCTTTTATTCCGATGTTTGACGAATATGAGAAACTGACTAACGAAGGCAATTACTTGAAAGCACGCGAAATTGTTATCAGTTTGTCTACTGAAGGCGAACAAGCATTTTTGCTGGTTGATGATATTCCACCATTATTGGCAGATGTTCAGACGAAAATCCCTTCCTATATTGCTGAATTGCGCCAAGGCAAAAACGAAATGGAAGAGCAGTCTTACTACCTTGGTCATTTGGAGTTGACGCTTCAATTAGATGAGATAGAAGAAGAGCTGGAAGTTTTGAAAGTGAACATTGCGCAGCTCGAGATTGAACAAACGAAAATTGCCGTTGAAAAAATGAAAGACCGGATCGACTCGTTTTATGAGCTTCTGGAAAAAGAAGTGGAAGCCAAGCATTATGTTGATGATTTCCGTGTAGATACAGAACGCCACTTGGAAGTTGTGGCACGCGACACGAAAGAAATGGAAGAAGAATGCAGATATGTACAGCATAGCTACAAGATCAGCGAAAGCGAAGCTGCCATTCCGAAATCCTGTATGGAAAAAATGGAGCAATTGGCCAAACGCTACGATTTGCTGCGTTCACGCCTGGAAGAAGACCAATCAGCGTATTCCAGCCTTCAGGAAGAATTGCTTCATATTCGTGAAGACCTCTCGATTGTGGACTCAACGCAAATTGATTTCATGACGGCATTGAAGAGCCTGCGCATTGAAGAAAATAATGCACGTGCGAAAGTCGAGCAATTAAAACGCAAGTTGCAGGAAACAGATCGCGTTCTGCATAAAGCCAACATTCCTGGAATTCCGGAAGATATGGATGTCCGGCTCGAAGAAGCAGAAGAACATCTTTTCGTTACGATGCAGACTTTGCGTGAAGTGCCATTGAATATTAAATTGGTGCATAACTACTTAGAGCAAGCAGAGAAAAGCATAGAAGAAGTCCATGCAAAAGCTGTTGAAATGGTTGAGAACGTGCTGTTGATTGAACGAATTATCCAATACGGCAACCGTTACCGCAAATCCAACCTGGAGTTGGATGCCAAGCTTGAAGGAGCGGAAGAATCGTTCCGCCAGCTTCGCTATACCAAAGCACTGGAAGAAGCTGCGACTGCAGTTGAAAACTTTGAACCTGGTTCGATGAAGCGCATTGAAGTACTGGTCAAAGAAGACGCATGGCGCATTTAAAAAACAAAATGTAAACCACCAGCGAATGAGCTGGTGGTTTTCTTTTCGGAGGTGGAACATGATTTATTTGGACAACAGCGCGACAACCCGTCCCAGAAAAGAAGTGCTTGATGCCTTTGTGGCAGCTAATGAGCGCTTTTATGCCAATCCAGCATCACTTCATGTATGGGGAAATCAGGCAGAAGACCTGCTGGAAACTGCACGCAGCCAAGTGAAAGAGAAACTGCACATGGAAAGGATTGTTTTTACTTCCGGTGGAACTGAGGCAAACAATTTAGCTTTGATCGGCACCGCCAGAAGCTATCAGCACCGTGGCAAACATATTGTCACAGCCGCAACAGAACATCCTTCCGTATTAAACAGCTTGGCAGCATTGGAACAGGAAGGCTTTAGCGTGACGCGTCTTCCAGTCAGCTGGTCAGGAGCGATCGATGTCGCTGAGTTGATGAATTCTCTTAAAAGCGATACGATTCTGGTATCGCTTATGCACGTCAACAATGAAATTGGCACGATCCATCCCATTGCAGAAATTGCGGCCATGCTGAAAGAACGGCGCATCTTGTTTCACGTAGATGCTGTTCAAAGTATCGGCAAGCTGGAACTTGATCCCACTGCCATGCCTGATTTATTGTCTGTGTCGGGCCATAAGATTCACGGATTAAAGGGCAGCGGACTATTGGCATATTCCGGTGTCAAGCTGCAGGCGATTCAGTTTGGCGGTGGCCAGGAATCTGGAATCCGGAGCGGCACTGTTTCCGTCCCCAATGCAGTCGCTTTAGCAAAAGCGCTGAGATTGGCACAGCCAAATCCATTGCACCTAGAGTGGAACCAAAAGCTGCGTGAGTTTTTTTCGGAATTCAAAGGCGTAAAAATCGTCAGCCCCGCAGGAGCGGCTTCGCATATTTTGGCCATAGCGGTAAAAGGGACAAAAGGTGAAATCCTCGTATCAGGTTTGCAAAAAGAATCGGTTATCGTTTCCACTTCCAGTGCCTGCTCATCTAAAAGCGGCGATACGAGCCATGTCATAGGGGCAATCGGACTGCCGCGTGAATTTAAGGATGGCGTCATCCGCATCAGTTTTGGAGCATTTACCGAAGAACAAGACATTATCGCGCTGCAAAGCGCATTTCAGCGGGTCTACCGCACCATAAAAGGAGTTTAACCCACCATGAAAACCAATCAAATCCTCGTGCGCTACGGAGAGTTATCAACAAAAGGCAAAAACCGCAGTTCGTTTATTGGACGGCTGCGCGACAATGTCAGGCAGACGTTTGCCGATTTGGAAAGCCTGCAGATCAAAGCGGAACGCGACCGGATGTTCATCACATCAGACAGCGAACAGGATTTGGCGCAAGTGATTGAACGCTTGCCGCATGTTTTCGGCATCCAATCGTTCAGCCCGGTAACCGCCTGTGAATTGGATCTTGAAGCGATGAAAAGAACAGCGGAAGCCGTTATCGCCAAAATCCAGGATACTGATAAAAGTTTTAAGGTATCCGTTAAACGGCCCTTCAAAGAATTTCCGCATGAAAAACCGGAAATCATGAAAGAGCTCAGCTCCCACGTATTGAGAATTTTTCCGGATTTGAAAGTTCAGATGAAAGATCCGGAAATAGACTTGAAAGTGGAAGTGCGGGAAGAAGCGGTTTATATGATGGCAGAAGTTATTCAAGGAGCTGGCGGCTTGCCTGTAGGAGCCGGTGGCAAGGCCTTATTGATGCTATCGGGTGGTTTGGACAGTCCGGTTGCCGGCTATCATATGCTCAAACGGGGCGTCCGGCTGGAACTGATCCATTTTTTTAGTCCGCCCTTTACCAATGACCGCGCAAAGGAAAAAGTGTTCGACTTGGCTGAAAAACTTTCGCAGTTTGGTTCATCCGTCAATCTGCACATTATCCCGTTCACTAAGCTTCAGCAGGAAGTGCATAAGCAAGTGCCGGACAATATCACCATGACTTCAACACGCCGGATGATGATGCGCGTCGCGGATCTGGTAATGGCTGAGACCAATTGCCGCGCCATTATTACAGGCGAAAGCTTGGGCCAGGTAGCGAGCCAAACTTTGGAAAGCCTGCAGGCGATCAATGCAGTGACGAATACACCGGTGCTGCGTCCACTAATCGCAACCGATAAACTGGAAATCATCGAGACGGCCCAACAGATTGGGACATATGACATTTCCATCCGGCCTTTCGAAGATTGCTGCACGATTTTTACGCCGGCAAATCCAAAAACCAAACCAAAGCTTGAAAAAGTGGAGTACTACGAAAACTTTGTATCATTTGATGAGTTTATTGAAGAAGCGGTGGCAGAGCGGGAAATCATCAAGTTTCCACGAGTTAAAGTAAGCCAATTTGAAGATTTACTATAAAAGTGGAGCCGCCTGTCATGGGCGGCTTTTTTTGTAGGGAAATTATAGTTAATTCATATAGGAAAGAGGTTTACATAGCAGTTTCTAAAATGATGATTCATAAGTCCAACATTTCGTCCTTTGATATGTAGGAAAATCAATAGTTCAACTATATGAAATAATATGAATACTTAAACTCTTCCTGTATAATGATAGGAGAATAATAATCAGTCTATCTGCAAGGAGGAAATCACTGTGAAACGACAAGAACTGATAGCGCCGGATTCGTATAACCTGGTAGAAGAAATCGAGCGATATGCAAATGGGGACGGGAAGCTTGCAATCCTCTGGGAAAATGATAAAGGTGAAAAGCAGCAGGTTACATATGACGAATTGATGCAGCGTGCAAACCGTGCAGCCAATAGCTTTGAAAAAGCTGGTCTTGTAAAAGGCGATGTCGTGCTGGTGATGGTGCCTCGCTTGATTGAAGCATATGTTGTGTATATTGGTGCTTTAAAAGCAGGATTGGCCGTCATTCCAAGTTCTGAAATGCTTCGGGCAAAAGACATTGCCTATCGCTTGAACCACAGTGATGCTAAAGCGGTAATTGCTTATGAACCGTTTATGGATCAATTTAAAGATGTCATGGAAATGGATAATGTCGTCAAGTTTGTCATTGGCCAATCCGATGATTCTTGGATTTCCTTGTTGGATGAAATGGCATCCGCGTCCACCGAATACATAGCAGCACCGACAAAAAAAGAAAGCATGGCCTTTCTTTCCTATACGTCAGGAACTACCGGCAATCCTAAAGGCGCCGTACACAGCCACGGCTGGGCATACGCGCATCTGCGCACGTCCGCTGAACATTGGCTCGGAGCGAAAGAAGGAGACGTGGTGTGGGCGACAGCGAGCCCAGGATGGCAGAAGTGGATCTGGAGTCCGTTCCTGGCAACGTTGGGAAGCGGAGCCACCGGTTTTGTCTATAATGGCAAGTTTGATCCGGCCGTGTATTTGGAACTGCTGGAAACCCGCAACATCAACGTGCTCTGCTGCACGCCTACAGAATACCGCATAATGGCGAAGCAAAAGGACTTAGCAAAATACGATTTGTCCGCACTGCACAGCGCCGTGTCGGCTGGCGAGCCGCTGAATGCGGAAGTGATCAATGTCTTTCAGGATAATTTCGGGCTTGAGGTACGCGATGGCTATGGTCAAACGGAAAACACATTGCTGGTCGGTGTGATGAAGGGAATGGAAACACGCATCGGCTCAATGGGCAAACCAACGCCAGGAAACAGCGTGGAAATCATCAATGATTTTGGTGAACCGTGTGCGGCCGGAGAAGTGGGAGATATCGCCGTCCACGTTGAGACGCCCGCCCTGTTCAAAGAATATTTCAAAGATCCGGAGCGCACCAGGATGCAGTTTCGTGGGGACTATTATGTTACAGGCGACAAAGCTTCAAAAGATGATGACGGCTATTACTGGTTTGAAGGACGTGGGGACGATATTATCATTTCGTCCGGCTACACGATCGGGCCGTTTGAAGTGGAAGATGCACTGGTTAAACATCCAATGGTTCAAGAATGTGCCGTTATCGGTGCGCCTGACGAAATACGCGGCACGATTGTCAAGGCCTTTGTAGTGTTAGTGGAAGGGCATGCCGCTTCAGATGAATTGGTGAAAAGTCTGCAGGACCACGTCAAGGGATTGACGGCGCCATATAAATACCCGCGAGCCATCGATTTCCTTGCTGAATTGCCGAAAACGGCATCCGGAAAAATCCGTCGTGTGGAGTTGCGCCAACAAGAAGAGCTTAATAAATAAGCACAGCCAGTCACAAGCCGTTACTGGAGTTTAACTGCTCCCGCACAGCTTATGACCGGCTGTTTTTCTTTTGTCCTATTTTTGCCACTCGGTACGCTGCATACACATTTCATGGGAGTTTCTCTTTATTTACTTTACATACGACATCAGCCTATAATGAGACTGTTATTTCGAAATACAAAATATATAAAGAATGGTGCGCGATGCAGGATGACAGAATCTAAAAAAGGTGTTTTGGTCATTATTTTAACGTATACATTGTGGGGGTTCATGCCGATTTTTTGGAAGCAGATCGATCATGTTCCAGCAGATGAGATTCTGGCAGGACGAATTATATGGTCTTTCTTGTTTACTCTTGGTTTTATCTTACTCATAAACGGCGGCCGTCAGTTATGGCTTGACCTGAAAATGCTGTGGTCTTCCAAGAAGAAATTTTTCTTATTGATGCTGGCATCGTTCCTGATTTCTGCAAACTGGTTTTTTTATGTCTATGCAGTCTCACATGACCGGATTGTCGAAACCAGCTTGGGGTATTACATCAATCCGTTGATTTCCATGCTCCTGGGCGCAATTTTCCTGAAAGAAAAGTTATCACCTGCGATTAAAATCGCCTTTTTGTTAGCGGCAACAGGCGTTTTGATATTAACAGTCTCTTTCGGTTCACTACCATGGCTTGCATTAGGAATGGCGTTCAGTTTTGCTTTTTACGGACTGATCAAGAAAACCATTCGTTTGGATGCATTGCGCGGATTGGCAATCGAAACTTTGTTTGTTTTCCCTATCGCAATTGCGTACTATGTCTATTTGATGTCGATCGACCGGGTATCTTTTTTGCATACTGGACTGACTACAGATGTTCTGCTGGTTGCCAGCGGATTGGTTACAGCCTTGCCGCTGCTGTTTTTTGCCATCGGAGCCCCGTTAATCCCGCTGTATATGGTTGGGTTCCTGCAGTATATTGCTCCTTCACTGATGCTGCTGATCGGCGTTTTTATCTACGGAGAAGCTTTTACTGCAATAGACATCATATCCTTCTCGCTGATTTGGAGCGCTTTGGTGCTGTTCACTTCCTCGAAATTTTTGGAGGCTCGGGGAATCCGAAAGGCCAACCGGAAAGTTTCGGTTTAAATTTCCTTTTTCGATGAAACATTTGCAAGTGTTTACCGTATAGTAAGAGGTAGAAACCAAGGAGGGAATTGCATAAATGAATACAAAAAGATGGATCGCTTTAGTAGTGGCTGCAGCCGTATTGGGAATTTCATTGGTTATCAACTCAGCTTTCGCTTTTCTTCAAAGCGGATTTGGAGAGGGTGTCGATGACTTGATGGCGACTACCCAATCTAGCATCTCCGAAGTCGTTATAGAAGAGGGAGATTTTGATAATCGTGTAGCAGTGTTGAATGTGGACGGAGTGATCCAAGACACAGGCGAGGCATCGTCTCTATTTGGAACAACCGGGTATAACCATTCTTTCTTTATGGAACAATTGGAAAATGTCAAAGAGGATGACTCAGTTAAAGCTGTCGTGCTTACGGTAAATTCACCGGGCGGCGGAGTAGTAGAGTCAGCTGAAATTTACGACAAGATTATTGAAATCCAGGAAGAAACGGAAAAACCGTTTTATGTTTCCATGGGAGCGACAGCAGCATCAGGCGGCTATTACATTGCTGCACCCGCAGATAAGATTTTTGTAAATGAAGAAACTTTGACGGGTTCTATCGGGGTCATCATGCAAAGCGTCAATTACGGCGAACTGGCAGAGCGCTACGGTGTGGACTTTGTCACGATCAAGTCAGGACCATACAAAGACATTATGAGCGCAACGCGCGACATGACAGAGGACGAACGTGCACTTCTTCAGGAGATGCTGGATGATTCATATGAATCATTTGTAGATGTTATCGAAGAAGGCAGAGGCATGACGGAAGATGAAGTGAGAGCTGTTGCAGATGGCCGTGTCATGAATGGCCGCCAGGCAGTGGAAGTCAACTTGGCAGATGATTTCGGATTTGAAGAAGACGTCATTGAGCAAGTAAAGACCGACTTTGATTTGGGCAATGCAGAAGTATTCCAATACGGTGCTTCAGAAGGATTGGGCTCATTGTTATCGATGAAAGTAAATTCGTTCTTCGGCAATGACATTGAGACGCAGATGATTACAAAAATGCTGACTGAATACAGTTCTCCGCGTATGATGTATTTATACGGTGATAAATAAGGAGGGACCATGATGACAGACCACGAAACGAATAAACCAGCAGAAGTGCAAGTCGCACCACATCGTCCCGACACACCAAGCTACGAGGAAGTTCTGTTTTATGAACGGAAACCGGCCGGATTTTGGGTGCGGTTTTGGGCGTACTTGATCGATCTTTTAGTCATTGCAGGGCTTACATCAATCTTAGTCAAGCCGGTATTTGCGCTTCTCGGTCTTGAAACAAGCGGCATCCCTTGGTATGCACCCTATGCCGTTTTGTCAGCTGTCGTCTTCTATGGCTATTTTGTGCTGATGACAAAATTCTTCAGACAGACTGTTGGGAAAATGATTATGGGCATCCGGGTAGTATCGTTGAAGTCAGACAATTTATCATGGACAACGCTCCTATTCCGCGAGTGGATCGGACGATTCTTATCGGTGACCATTTGGCCGCTTTACTGGATTGTCGGGTTTACCCCGTTAAAACAAGGAATTCATGATTATATCGCGGACACAACAGTGGTTCACGAAGAATCTTTCCGCAAAAACAAGCTGGTGCAGAAGAAACGCCCAGATGGGTCTGGGTTGCATGAGACCCGAGCCTTTTAGTATGATGTAGATATGATGAAAGGGAGGCGTTTTGATTGGTACAAGTCACATTCAAGAAAAACCCTGTTACCTTACCAAATAGAGAAGTGAAAGTTGGAGATGAGGCTCCAGATTTTTCGGTGCTATGGACGGACCTGAACCCGGTGACACTGAAAGATACAGCTGGAAAGATTCGTCTTATCAGTGTGGTCCCGTCACTGGATACCGGCGTCTGCTCGGACCAGACAAAACGCTTCAGCGACGAGGCAGCGGCATTAGGCGACAATGTTGCAGTGTTGACCATTTCAGCTGATCTGCCGTTTGCGCAAAAACGCTGGACAGAAATCAACAAAGTTGATGCACTTACTACTTTGTCGGATCATCGGGACTTGTCTTTCGGTGAAGCGTACGGCGTAACGATGAAGGAACTTCGCCTACTGGCACGTTCTATTTTTGTTATCGACCAAAATGACAAAGTTGCGTACGTAGAATATGTTCCCGAAGGAACGGATCATCCCGATTACGAAAAAGCATTAAAGGCAGTAAAAGAATTAACAAACTAATACAAGAAACCCACTCAAAAGAGTGGGTTTCCTTATTGAGGACGGCGAACGCATGAATTCAACAATGGAAAAGACTTTTTATTTTATTGACAACCACACGACAAAAATCCAGCAGGAACAAGAAAATGCTTATTTGGAAAGCTTGTTGACTACAACGGAGAATTGGCTGGATGGACTCATCAAGCCCGAAGCAGGAGCCAGCAAGGAAGATATTCGTAAAGCGCTTCAACTGGCTGTACTGAAAGGCATGAAAGAGCATGTCCAGCCGCATCACCAAATGACGCCGGATGCGCTTGGGTTGTTGGTCGGCTACCTGGTGGAACTGTTTGTGAAAAAAGAGCAAGCCGTCATATTGGATCCGGCTGTCGGAACCGGAAACTTGCTGCTGACGGTTATGAACTATTTGGATGGCCGCTTGACCGGAGCCGGAGTAGAGCTGGACGACCTGCTGATCCGATTGGCTTCAAATGCCGGGAATCTGATTGAACAGCCGATCACTTTCTATTTGCAGGACGCTTTACAGCCCCTATTAATCGATCCGGTCGACGTCGTCGTTTCGGATTTGCCGGTGGGCTACTATCCGGACGAAGAAACAGCTGCAACCTACGAATTGAAAGCCGATGAAGGCATGTCTTTTGCACATCATCTGTTTATCGAGCAATCCTTAAAGCATACGGCTGAAGGCGGCTATCTGTTTTTCATCGTACCAAAAGCCTTGTTTGAATCCGCACAAGCGAGCCAATTGCACAGCTTCCTGAAAAAGCATGCCCATATCCAATCGGTTATGGAATTGCCGGAAAGCTTGTTCAAAAATTCGGCTCATGCAAAAGGAATCCTGGTCTTGCAGAAAAAGCAGGAAGGTGTCAAAGCTCCAAAGGAAGTCCTATTGGCGCGTGTTCCGAATATGTCGAAGCCGGAATCCATGTCGAAGTTCTTTTCCCAGGTGACCGATTGGTTTAAAGAAAACAAAGAATAAAGCAGCCGATTTATGCTATACTAAGGCTATAAAACATCCATATGAACCATTTTTTGATGAAAAGAGGGATGCGCAATGACTGAATCAAACGAAACACCAAAAAAAGTCAGTTTGCAGGAAGCTGTAAAACGCCAGCTGGAAGCTAAGAAAAACCAGGCTGGAGACAAACAATCCGGCGGCAATGCTTCACTGTCGACCAAAAAGATGAAGAGCCAGCAATCGAAAAAAGTCAGCAATAACCGCCGCAAAATGGGGACGTAACAAGCAACTAATCACACATATGGAAGATTGACGAAAAGGCAGGGAGATCCATTCCCTGCCTTTTTTCATTGCGAAAAAAGGAGTATAATACTTTAAATTGACTATTCGAAAAAAAGAAAAGGGATGAATAATATGGAGACAAATCTTGGGAATGCATATGACTCCAACACCTTTCAAGCAGATTGTGCAAACTGTTTTGGCCTTTGCTGTGTGGCATTGGCATTTACAGCTTCTTCAGATTTTCCTGTCGACAAAGCAGCAGGCGTTCCATGCAAAAACCTGGAAGATGATTTTCGCTGCGGCATCCATCGGAACTTAAGGCTCTCGGGCTATAGCGGATGTACAGTGTTCGATTGCCTTGGTGCAGGGCAGAAAGTTTCCCAGCAGACATTCGGAGGCATAAGCTGGAAAGACCGTCCACAGTCGGCTCAACAAATATTTCAGGTGCTGCCGGTTATGCAGCAGCTTCACGAAATGATGCTCTATCTCACGCAAGCCATTGAACGCCATGGCAAAGGGGAAATGGAAACTGAACTCCGAGAAAGCAGAAAAGCGATTTATGGATTGACTTTAGCATCAGCTGAAAGACTGCTGGCGATTGATTTGCACCAATACCGCGTGAACATCAACGAGTTGCTGGTCCAAGTTAGCGAAGAAGTCCGGCTCGAATCAGGTCGCTTTAATAAAAAAATGAACCGGAAAAAAGGACCGAATTATCAAGGTACAGATTTAATGGGTGCAACATTTCAAGGAAAAGCCATGAAGGGCTCATTGTTTAGAGGCGCATATTTGATTGGAGCGGATATGAGTAGAGCAGACTTAGGAAATTCAGATTTTATCGGTGCAGACATGAGAAATGCGGACTTGTCTGGAGCGGATTTGAGTGGCAGCCTGTATTTGACACAAATGCAATTGAATTCAGCAAAAGGAAACTACAGCACTAAATTGCCGGCTTTACTATCAAGGCCGGCTCATTGGTGTAAGAAATAAACATGCCATTGCCATAGCGGATTGTTTAATGAGGAGGGTTTTGATGTATGCGGGATTTTTGCTTCGTTTAAAAGCTTTTGCAGTCGATTACTTGTTGATTTTGGCATATCTGGCGGTGCTGCTGATTTTTTCTGTATTTTTGATGCCTTCACTACAGGGGTGGTTTCAGCAATCACAGGTTACCGCTCAGCTCGCTGGTTTTCTGTTGCTGACGCTGCCTGTTTCGCTGTATTTTATCATCACGGATTCAAGAGTCGGCAAGCAATCGATCGGCAAACGAAAAATGCAGATCCGCGTGGTGGATGAAAATAATCGATCCATCTCTATCTGCCAGTCAATCTTTCGGATTGCATTGAAGTTTTTGCCTTGGGAACTGTCCCATTTCATGGCCTACCGAATGATATATATGGAAGATGGTGAGGTGCTGCTAGTGGATTATTTCATTGGGGGATTGATCTACGGATTGATATTGCTGTATGTTCTTATGGTCTTCCTTACCAAAAACAACCAGTCCTTTTATGACTACTTTGCAAAAACCTATGTTGTAAAATTAAATTATTCCTGAAAAGTATTGACTTGCCGGGAAGAACTGATAGAATCTATTTCAATATACTTTTTAAAAGAGCAGGTTTATCAATTTATCTTATAAATTAACTCGATCGATGATTTAGTAGGCGATTTGTGTGCAGCAGCAAGAGACTGGATGGCAGGTGTGAATTCAGGCAGCAAATCGGGTGAAGTACACCATCAGTTTTGATCGTTTCGCAAAAGAGTGGATGCTTTGTTCAGTTAAAGCATTAAATTGGGTGGTAACGCGGAGAAAACCTTCGTCCCTTTATTGGGACAGGAGGTTTTCTCTTTTTTATAGAGAAAAGGAGAGTTTATTATGAACAATATTAAGTCGGTCATCACTCCAAGGTTTTGGGAAGCATTACTTGCAACAGTTACTATTTTTCTGGTAATCAGCATCAGCATCATCCGTTTTGAATCGGTTCCGCATATTCCAATCCTATTTTCGATTTTGCTGCTATTCGTTTACGGATTTCTTAAGAAAGTGTCCTACCGCGAGCTGGAGAAAGGATTGGTTGAAGGAGCGGGTGCTGGCATGAGCGCTGTCTTTCTCTTTTTCTTCATCGGCATCCTCATCAGCAGCTGGATGATCAGCGGCACTATTCCGGCACTCATCTTTACAGGATTCACGCTGGTTTCCATGACATTTTTCTACGCCATCGTTTTTGTTGTGACATCATTGATCGGTTTATCGATCGGCAGTTCACTGACAACGGTCGCAACAATCGGCGTTGCTTTTATTGGTATGGCAACTGCGATGGATCTGTCACTGGCGATTACGGCGGGAGCGATTGTGTCGGGAGCGTTTTTCGGCGATAAGATGTCGCCGTTGTCGGACACTACAAACTTATCTTCTGCTATTGTCGGTGTGGATCTTTTTGAACATATCCGTAACATGGGATGGACGACAGTTCCCGCTTTTGCGATCACTTTGATTTTGTTCGCATTGCTTTCTCCGGAAGCAGCAGGCGCAAGTGTTCAGGACGTAACGGCTTTTAAAGAAGGGTTGTCAGCTACCGGCATGATCCACTGGTATACAATCATTCCTCTGATTGTGCTCATCATCCTGACAATCATGAAATTGCCGGCTTTGCTGACGCTGGCACTTAGTGCACTGTCAGCCATCATGATATCTTTTTTGCATCAAAGTTCAACAGCTTCTGAAATATTTTCGGTGCTGTTCAGCGGATATGTATCCACGACAGGCATCGATGAAATTGATTCGCTGCTGACGCGCGGCGGAATGGAGAGCATGATGTTCACTGTTGCATTGGTGCTGCTGGCACTCAGTATGGGAGGGCTGTTTTTCAAATTGGGCATCGTCCAGTGTCTGTTGGCAAAGGTGGAAAGCCTATTGAAAAAGGTTTCGTCAGTCATTGCTGCTTCTGCATTTACAGCAATTGGAATCAACATTCTGATCGGTGAGCAGTACCTGTCGATTTTATTGACAGGACAAGCATTTAAAGAGCCTTACGATAAAGTGGGGCTTGCCGGCAAAAACTTGAGCCGGGTGATGGAGGATGCGGGAACTGTAGTCAACCCGCTCGTGCCTTGGAGTGTTTGCGGAATCTTCATCACGGGTGTCATCGGTGTTTCGACGCTCGATTACTTGCCGTTCGCGTTCTTCTGCCTGCTGTCGCCGGTATTGACCATTTTATTCGGTTTTACCGGGAAAACGTTGACCTTCAAGCAAGCCAAATAATATTCACATTGGAAAGCAGATGATTATAGTGATCATCTGCTTTTTTTGATAAAGGGATTTTTGCAGACGGGTCGAATAGTATTCTATATAGACCTATTTATCGCCGTGCCCTGGAAAAAACAGTCGAGGGAGTAGATAAAATGTACAAGTCAATTTTACTGGCCGCAGATGGTTCAGAAAATTCCACAAGGGCTGGCAATCAAGCTGCACAATTGGCATCCTTGGTTAAAGGGGCCGAAGTAACCCTCGTATACGTTTCCGACTTTAAAGAAGACAGCCATGAGGAACTCCATGACGGCGGGGCAATTGAATTTGAATTGTCGCGAAAAAAGAAAATCCAGCCTATTCGAGAAGCTTTGGAGCACGAAAAAATCTTTTACAAAACAAAAATCCTGCATGGCCGTCCGGCACCGGCAATCATCGAACTTGCAAACGAAGGAAACTTTGATTTGGTGGTTATCGGCAGCAGGGGATTAAATGCGTTTTCTGAAATAATGTTGGGCAGTGTCAGCCATAAAGTCGTCAATGGAGTGAACTGTCCCGTGCTGGTCGTAAAGTAATGCAGGCTTTGAGGCGGTTAACTCTGGTATACTAATGAAAAAGATCGGTCTTGTCTGCACTTGATCCAACGGAAGGCCGCCTGGAGGAAAACAACAAATGGAAACTTTGCCAAATTGCCCTGAGTGCAACTCTGAATACACCTACGAAGACGGCAGCTTGCTGGTATGCCCTGAATGTGCGCATGAATGGAGTCCACTTGCTGAAGCCGAAAGTACAGATGCAGAAAAAATTGTCAGAGATGCAAACGGCACGCCTTTACAAGACGGAGATGCAGTCACCGTCATCAAAGATCTGAAAGTCAAAGGCAGTTCATCGACTTTGAAAATTGGTACGAAAGTAAAAAGCATCCGGCTGGTCGAAGGGGATCATGACATCGACTGCAAAATTGATGGCTTTGGAGCCATGAAACTGAAATCGGAATTTGTCAAAAAAGCATAACTTGAAAAGACCCTGCCCAAACTTAATGAAAAGTTTGGGCAGGGTCTTTAAGATTTTATAGGCCAGGGTGATTGAACCGCAAAACTGATTTCTTAAGTTGTGTAAGTCGACCCTTCATCCAGCAGATCAAACGCCGCGCTTATTGCCCCATACCAACGTATGCAATTGCGGCAGCACCTTGGCGTCGTTCATGATTGGGGAACTGATATGGTAATCAATTAATTGCTCATAACGATGCAGCAAGTTGGAAACCAGCTGCGCGTCATCAGTTGTAGCGGTATCATCGTTTCCGGTCTGCAAGAAAAATGGGGCTGCTGGATAACGCTGATGAAGCCCTTCTGCATAGGCAAAATCATCTTGGTCAAAAACGACGACTTTCAGGCTGACATTGGCATGCAGCAACTTCTCCATAAACAAGTCCAGCTTTGCAAAATCCGTCTTCATTCCAGAGCTGGGTGGTTTTGGTGATAGCGTGATGTCATCGATTTCCATTAGCCAGTCCTGCCAAATAGAGGCTTGCGTTTCAACAGCCACTTTCCAGCCCTGCTGATGGCACAACTCGACCAATTCGCCGATGCCTTTATGAAGAGCAGGATTGCCGCCCGAAATGGTGACGTGTGAAAATGCAGCCCCTCCAATTTGGATGAGCTCTTCAACTATGTCGGCAGGCTGCTTGGAGGTGCTGGTTCCTGTGCCGTCCCAGGTGAATTTCGAATCGCACCAGGAACAGGAATAATCGCACCCTGCCGTACGTACGAACATGGTTTTTTGACCCATGACCATGCCTTCACCTTGTATTGTCGGGCCGAAAATTTCCATTACCGGAATCCTCATGACAGATCCCCCTTGCGCGGGCGAAATACCACGTAGCTTGTCGGTGTTTCACGAACAATGACCTGCAGGCAATTCGGGCGGTTGTTCTTGGTTTTCAAAACTTGTTGAATCGATTGCCATACTTGCTGGGCAAGAAGTTCAGTGGTTGGGAACTTATCAGCAAACTCCGAATGGTCGTTCAATACGCTGTGATCGTATTTTTTGTGGATCAATTCTTTCACTAATTTAAAATCAATCAAAAAGCCGGTCGCATCGAGCTCATTGCCGGCGATGGTGATGTTGAGGTGATACGTATGGCCGTGCATAACCTGGCATTTTCCGGCATCTTCACTTGGAATAAAATGCGCTGCAGAAAAATGCAGGTCTTTATTCAGTTCAAATTGAAAGTCGTGGGCAGTTGTCGGGTAAAATTGCTGCATCATTTTACCTCACCCGCCGATTTCTTCGCTTGGTACCGGGCAAGTCCCTCATTGCGCAATTTGCAGGACGGACATTCGCCGCAGCCTGTGCTTGGAATGCCATTATAGCAAGTCAATGTTTTTTCCTGCACGAAATCAAGGGCGCCAAGTGTATCGGAAAGCTCCCAAACGTCAGCTTTATCCAGCCACATTAATGGAGTATGGATGATAAACTGTTTGTCCATCGCCAAATTCAACGTGACGTTCAACGAGCGGATAAAAGTATCGCGGCAATCCGGGTAGCCGCTGAAATCGGTTTGGCTGACGCCGGTGATCAAATGCCGGGAGCCAAGTGCATCTGCATACACTGCTGCAAAAGATAAAAACAAATGGTTTCTGCCTGGCACAAAAGTGGATGGCAGTCCGCCTGCTTCTTCGGCCGTCACTTCAATATCGCTGCGCGTCAAAGCATTTGCAGACAGCTGGTTGATCAAGCTCATATCCAGTACTTTAAATGAGACGCCAAGTTCTTCAGCAATTTTTCGGGCACATTCGATTTCAGCCGAATGGCGCTGGCCATAATCAAATGTCACCGTAGCAACTTCTTTGAAATTTTTGATTGCCCAAAATAGGCAAGTGGTGCTGTCCTGGCCGCCGCTGAAAACGACAACCGCTTTTTCATTTCTCATTTGAGACACTCCTTAGTTTTTTAGAGAGGGAGTTTGCGAACCTCTTTAAGCGAACAGGATTAATAATAACATATTGTCCAACAAGCAAGCAGCATTAAGAAAAATGAAAATTAACAGTGTGCCAGGCAACATCCTGTTTTAGAGAATGATCTGCAGACCGCTCTGTAATTATTGCGCGCTGCATGCGTCTAATCTAGAAAGGATGGGAGGGATACGGATGAAAAAAACTTTGTTGATCCTATTGGTTTTTCTAGTGGCATCTGCATGCAATCGTCAAACTTTTAGCGAAGGCGATATTATCGAAAATTTACATGGTGATGTTACCAATGAAGAACGCTTATACAGGTTTTATGAAAATATGGAAAATGGAGAAAAGGACGCGGTCAGAATCATCAGCTACACAACAGAAGGAGACCCTATCTATCAGGACCTGTCATACGATGGCAATGTTATTGAATCGGTGGAAGATTTCACTGAAGACCAATACGGTTCCGGGGAGATTGTCGCAAGAGAATGTGAATCGATGGTCATCCTGTCCTCTGAAACTGAAGAAGTTTATGTGCTCGAAGGGTGTGATCCTGAAGCGGGATTGGATACCATTCTAGACTTAACGGAATAACTGCTGTTAAAGCTTTCTTTACATTCCAATAAGGCATACAATTTCTGCAAAAGGGTATATTTGATAATAACGGATACGAAAGGGGAGATGTGAGATGAAAGCGATAGTCATCGACAATTATGGCGGCAAAGAACAATTGAAAGAAAGAGAAATGGAAAAACCGGCCATTAATGATAACCAAGTGCTGGTTGAAGTCCATGCCACTTCGATCAATCCGATTGACTGGAAATTGCGTGAAGGCTATTTGAAAGATATGCTGCCATGGGAATTTCCCATCATTTTAGGCTGGGATGCTGCAGGAGTCATTGCTGAAGTCGGCAAAAACGTCAAACATTACAGTGTTGGTGACCGGGTATTCGCCAGACCGGCTACCACTCGACAAGGAACTTATGCAGAGTTCGTTCCTGTAGAAATGGAACTGTTGGCCCATATGCCGGAGAGCATGACTTTTGAGCAAGGTGCAGCCATTCCATTGACTGGCTTGACTGCCTACCAATGCATCGTCGGCTTTGCAGAAGTGAAAAAAGGAGACAAGGTGCTGATCCATGCCGGAGCAGGCGGCGTCGGCAGCATGGCCATTCAGATTGCCAACAGCATCGGTGCTTATGTCGCAACAACAGCGAGCGATAAAAACGATGAACTGGTCAAATCCCTCGGAGCAAACCGGGTGATCAATTACAGTGAAGAAGACTTTAGTGAGCTGCTCGAAAATTTCGATGCGGTACTGGATACGATGGGTGGGGAAGTGTTGGACAAGAGTTTCAAAGTCCTTAAAAAAGGCGGCAAACTGATTTCGATTGCCGGCCAGCCATCTGCAGAAAAAGCTGAGGAGCATGGGGTCAAAGCCAGTGATTTTTGGTTAGAACCGAATGGTGAGCAATTGCAAAAATTGGCTCATTTATTCGTATCAGGCGAGTTAAAGCCTACGATTGGCCATGTGTTTGAATTTACCGAGCAGGGACTGAAGGACGCCCACGAACTGAGTGAATCCCACCACGCCCGTGGAAAAATTGTCATCAAAATCAAATCCTAAAAAAGCCTTTTAACAAATATGGAAAGGCTGAGCTATAAACAAAAGAGGTTTTGGAATGTACTCCTTCCAAAACCTCTTTCTATTGAGATAGCTTTTGGGCATCGCCTGGATGAATCCCGAAAGTTTTTTGCTTGGAACTTATTTTTCCATAACCGCAAAGTAATTGCCCTCATTGTCCGCAAAATTAAATACTTTGCCTGAAGGCATGTCTATAATGTCACCAACTGTTATGTTTTTGTTTGTAAACTCCTTATAAAGTTTATCGGCATTTTCAGTGACAAACATTAAGGAGGGGGTGCCTAAATTTACTACGGGCGACATCTGTGCGACAGTTTCTTTGTTATGCAGAATGAGGCTTGTTTCAGCTCCTTCGGCTGAAGCAATTTCAATCCATCTCATTCCGTGGCTATTCTCATCAGCTACTACAGTAAACCCCAATTTTTTTGACCAGAATTCTACCGCTTCCTCTTGATTGTTGACATATAACATAACCTGCCCAATTCTACTGATCATACTTTCAGCCCCTTCGCAGCGTGTTATATCTTTAACTAAAAAAAAGACCATCAAGCAAAAAAGCTCAGATGGTCGATATTGCAAAAAACTCATTGCGCTCCAGCTTTCGCGGCCGGATGTATATTGCCGTAATACAGAGTCTTTTATAAATGCACAAGAATCTGTCCGTGAAGGTTAAAAGTTTTCAGGCTTGCCTGATTTGTCTTCTGAATAGTATTCCTTCGGTGCATCGTCCTGTGCTTCTTCTGTGCGTACGACCAAAACATCGCATTTAGCAGAACGGACAATGTGTTCAGAAACGCTGCCGATCAAGAAACGTTCAACGGCATTCAATCCGGTAGCGCCGCAAATAATAAGGTCGGCTTCCACTTTTTGAGCTAAATCACGTGAGATCATCGTTTTTGGAGAACCGTAATCGACTACGATGTTTACTTTTTCAACACCGCCGGCTAAAGCTTCTTTTTTGTAGTCATCCAGTAAATCTTCAGCAAACTTTTGAGCGCGGTCAGCAATCGAGCGGTCGTACGCTTCGATAGCAGCAAATGACCGGGTATCGATGACGTTCACCAAATTTAATGTGGCGTTGTTCCGTTTGGCGATCCCCACCGATTTTTTAAATGCCCATTCTGCCTCTTTGGAACCATCGACTGCAACTAGAATTTGACTGTACTTTAATGTCATCCTAAATTCCTCCTTTTGTCTCTCACTATTAAGAGATTCGCTATAAGTTCCAGAGTTCCTGCTAAATTGAAGTTAATTTCATGAATTTTTTGTCTAATTAATGGCGACTATTTTCCCTTTAAATTCAGTGAATAACCGGTAATAAAGTAGCGAATAAGAGCAGAAATCCATTATTTCTGTTAAAATATAGATGATTTCAGAAAATTCTTTTATTAAAGTGGATTATTATCTGGAAATGGGGGTTCGAGATGCGCATTGGGGTACCGACAGAAGTGAAAAATAACGAAAACCGGATTGCGATGACTCCGGCCGGTGTAGTCAACTTAACGCTATACGGCCACGAGGTCTTTATTGAAAATGGAGCCGGGCTTGGTTCCGGATTTGCCGATGAAGACTACAGAACTGCGGGAGCAAAAATTGTTGCTACAGCGGAAGAGGCATGGGCGCAGGAGATGGTCATGAAAGTGAAAGAGCCGGAACCGGAAGAATACCGTTTTTTCCGCGAAGGGCAGATTTTATTCACTTACCTGCATTTGGCACCGGAAAAAGAATTGACACAAGCGCTGTTGACTGCAAAAGTGACGGGCATTGCTTATGAAACGGTGCAGCTGCCGAATAATTCCCTGCCTTTGCTGACGCCAATGAGCGAAGTGGCAGGACGGATGTCAACGCAGATCGGGGCGCAATTTCTGGAGAAGATACATGGAGGCGCCGGTATTCTGCTGGGCGGTATTCCAGGTGTTGGACGCGGCAATGTCTGTGTGATCGGTGCCGGCGTTGCCGGAACCAATGCTGCAAAAGTGGCCGTGGGCATGGGGGCCAGCGTCACAATTTTGGATTTAAATCCGGATCGCCTGCGCCAATTGGATGATCAGTTCGGACAGGATGTCCAAACGCTGATGTCCAACCCGCTGAATATTGCCGAATCTGTCAGAAAAGCGGACCTGGTCATTGGAGCCGTATTGATTCCTGGCGCCAAGGCACCCAAGCTGGTGACGGAGGAAATGATCCAATCGATGAAGCCGGGGTCAGTTGTTGTTGATATTGCCATTGACCAAGGCGGAATTTTTGAGACCAGCGACCGTATTACGACACATGCCGATCCTACCTATGTAAAACACGGAGTAGTCCATTACGCTGTGGCGAATATGCCTGGAGCTGTTCCTAGAACTTCGACTATCGGATTGACAAACGTTACGGTGCCGTACGCAGTCCAAATTGCTAATAAAGGATTTGTTCAGGCGGTCCGGGACAACGACGCGCTGAAAAAAGGGGTCAACACGCTGGCAGGACACATTACTTATCAAGCGGTAGCTGCGGATCAAGGATTGCAGTACAAATCAGTTGATGAGATTTTAGGCTAAAAAGCGGCACCGGAATCTTTCCGGTGCCGCTTTTTTTATTAATTTGTGATAATTTGAAGTTCTTTCGGGAATTTCGTCAATACCTCGTAGCCATCTTCTGTAACGGCTACATCGTCTTCAATGCGGACACCGACTTTTCCAGGAACATAGATGCCAGGTTCCAGTGTAAAGACCATTCCTTTTTCCATTGCCATTGGATTTGCTCCGTGAATAGAAGGGAATTCGTGTACCGATATGCCAAGCCCATGGCCGAGGCGGTGTGTGAAATACTCCCCGTATCCGGCATCCGTAATGACTTTGCGTGAAATCTGATCCAGTTGGGCTGCTGTGACGCCAGGTTTGACCGCTTCGAGGGCAGCCAACTCCGCTTGCAGTACGAGATCATAGACTGCTTTTTGCTCTTCTCCAGGTTCGCCAAGCGCCAGTGTACGGGTGATGTCCGAGCAATAGCCTTTATGGACAACTCCAAGGTCGAATAACACCAAATCGCCATTCTTCAGCTTCCGGTCACCGGTTTTGCCATGTGGCGAAGCGGCTTTGTCGCCAGTCAATACGGTCGTATCGAATGACATATGGGTGACGCCGCGTTTTTTCAAGGCCAATTCAATTTCTGTCATCACTTCAATTTCTGTGATGCCTTCTTTAATTGTCTTGGCCGCGACTTCAATTGCATAATCGGCCAATGCCGCCGCTTCACGCAAAATCTGCAGTTCGGTATCGTCCTTAATGACGCGCATGGCATTCAACTGATCGTCTAATTGCACAATTGTAAGTGAGCCAAATAGTGATAGGATGGCGTCATATCGGTCAACTGTCATATGCGCTTTTTCAATCGCCATGGTTTTCAGATCGATTCCGCGAGACTGGGCGGTATCGTGTAAGATCTCCATGGAATTTTGCGTGTCTTCGTGGCCGACAATTTCGCCGGCCCATCCGGCATTTTTTGCATCCGGCATTTCCATTTTCGGACAGATCAAAAAGGGTTCGGCCTCAGCGAATACCATGACACCCAGCAGGCGCTCATGGGGATTGCTTTGGAAGCCGCTGACGTAAAAGACGTTATAGGGATCGGTAATAAACGCCGCGTCGATCGATTGCTCTTTTAAATAGTTTTGTAATTGCTTGATTTTAGTCATATGTATTCCTCCTCTACATGTGTAGCATATCAAAAATCAGGGTATAAAACAGCTATGTGAGTTGAACTATCAGCTTTCACTTGTGGAATATCCACAGCAGAATAGCTATCATTAAAAATAATGAGTTCAACTTTTCCAGTAACCATCAACAAATTCATTGGAGGGATAGTATGCATATTTCATATCACGGCCATTCAGTTGTAAAAATCAAAACAGGTGAGTTCACGATTTTAATAGATCCATTTATTAGTGGCAACGAATTGACCGATTTGAAGGCAGCCGATGAAAAGCCGGATGCCATTCTTTTGACACATGCCCATAACGATCATGTGGGGGATACTATTGAATTAGCCAAAAGCAATAATGCGCAAGTGGTAGCTCCAGTCGAACTCGCCAATTATCTTGGTAGCCAGGGAGTCAATGCAGTCGGCATGAACTTGGGCGGCGCCCATGAATTCGATTTTGGAGTAGTGAAATTCACAAAAGCTTTCCATAGTTCTTCCTATACAACAGAAGAGGGGGAAGCGATTTACGGCGGCATGCCAGCCGGAATCCTCTTTAAAGCAGAAGGCAAAACAGTTTACCATGCAGGTGATACTGAAGTCTTTGGGGATATGGAGATTATTGGAAAAAGGAATGATATTGATGTGGCATTCGTGCCAATTGGCGACTTTTTCACGATGGGGCCGGAAGATGCGGCATACGCGGTTGAATTGCTAAAGCCGAAAGTGGTGGTGCCTATCCACTTCAATACATTCCCGCCGATCAAACAGGACCCTGAGCATTTCAAGTCCTTAGTCAAAAATGCAGAAGTTAACATCCTGCAGCCAGGCGGCAGCATTGAATTATAAGTAAGCGGCAATACTCGGAGAGCTCAGGCTTTTCGGGTATTTTTATTTTTTTTACAACTGTGGTGTTGCATGCTGCAACTGCTCGCTCATAGGTCTGTCGTAGCAGAACTCCCGTCTCTGCTTTTCTGATTGTCCAGTTGCGGTGGCTAATTCCTCGGGGCATAAGTCAACCCGGCAGTGTGGCAAAGAGCACCACTCTGCCGGTTCACCTTATGCCTGTCGGAACTGAGCGGCCACCTCCACATTTCATTTGTCCAGTTCCGACGGGCTGCTCCTCGGGACATAAGCCACTGGAACAAAGCGGCTGAGAAAATGCCGCTCAGCCCCAGCGTCTTATGCCTGTCGAAGCAGAACGCCCGTCTCCACTTTTCTATTAATTATGCTACACTATTAGGTACATGAACGCAGAAAGAATGGGTGAAATCATGGCGACTAAACATGAACAGATATTGGATTATATTGAGACATTGTCCGTTGGCGAAAAGATTTCGGTGCGGCGTATTGCCAAGGAGCTTCAGGTGAGTGAAGGGACTGCTTACCGGGCAATCAAAGAAGCGGAAACAAAACGATTGGTTTCGACCATTGAACGTGTCGGAACGATTCGGATTGAACGCAAAAAGAAAGAAAATATCGAGCGGCTGACTTATGCTGAAATCGTCAACATTGTTGACGGGCAGGTATTGGGCGGCAGAGCCGGATTGCATAAATCATTGAACAAATTCGTAATCGGTGCGATGCAGCTGGAAGATATGATGCGTTACACGGAAGCGGGCAATTTATTGATTGTCGGCAATCGCTACAAAGCACATGAATACGCTTTGCGTGCGGGAGCAGCCGTGCTTGTGACTGGTGGATTTGAAGCGTCCGAAGGAGTAAAGAAACTCGCGGATGAGTTTGAATTGCCGGTTATTTCGACCAGCTACGATACCTTCACGGTAGCGACAATGATTAACCGGGCGATCTATGACCAATTAATCAAAAAGGAAATACTTTTAATAGAAGATATTTTGATACCACTGGAAGTGACGGCGTACTTGACGCTGAAAGAGCCGATCAGACGCTATCATGAATTGAATGAACAGACGACTCATGGCGGTTTTCCTGTGGTCGATCATTCAAACAAATTGGTTGGCATCATCACATCACGGGATGTTATTGGGCATCCTCCTTCCGAGTTAGTGGAAAAAGTGATGACCAAAGATCCGATCACTGTCTCGATGCAGACGAGTGTCGCAGCTGCAGGACACCGCATGATCTGGGAAGGCATCGATTTAATGCCGGTCGCAGATGACCACGGCAAGCTGAAAGGTGTCATCAGCAGGCAGGATGTATTAAAAGCGATACAAACGGCCCAACGTCAGCCGCAGCAAGGCGAAACGATCGATGATATCATCAAAAGCCAACTTCATCAGCAATCGAACGATAAATTGATTTTAGAGTTTCGTGTCACACCGCAGATGACCAATGCTTACGGATCGATTTCACACGGCGCCTATACGATGATTCTCACTGAAGCTGCAGGCGCGGCTTTAAAGACGAAAAACCGGAAAGATAGTGTGCTTGAAAATATTTCGATCTATTTTTTAAAACCGGTTCAGCTGGACGCGCTGGTGTTTGTCCGTCCCAATATTTTGGACATTAGCCGTAAATCCGCAAAAGTTGAAGTTGATGTATCCCTTGATCAGGAAATTGTCGGCAAGGCGATGTTAACCTTCCAATTGTTGGATCGCTGAATCCGCCTCCTTTTCAGGCAGCAAAAAGGCAGCAGATTCACTCGATTGGGAGTGGATCTGCTGCCTGAACATTCTGTTGGGAGAAGCTGCTTAAGGATTTAAGTCAGCTTCTTCTTCAAGGAATGCCTGATAATGCCGTGATGCTTTGTAATTGTAATAAACCAGGGCAAGCCCAAGGACGATAAAAATGGCTGAAACGATGTACGTGATCGTACTTTGAAATACGAACAGCTGGTTGATGCCGAACAAGGCCATAAAACTTCCCAGCGCCATCGATGCTCGTGCAGCATACCATTTCTTTCTGATCGGCAAAACGGTGCGCGTACGGAATTGCTTGGTTTTGTTATAAAAATAAATGACAAATGATACAATGATTAAAACAACGAATATTAACATAGGGACCTCCTGAATTCCAAAACTCATTATCATTGTACTGAGAACTGAGCAAAATTGCGAATGGATTTCCTTATAAATGGAGGAACTCGATAATGAACAGTCAAATCATCGACACAATTAAGCAATACAGCACCATCATTATTCACCGCCATGTGCGTCCGGATCCAGATGCTTACGGATCTCAGCTCGGCCTAAAATACTTATTGGAGCAAAATTATTCGGACAAGCGCATTTTGGCGGCCGGCATACATGATTACACAATGGACTTTCTGGATTTTCCCGATGTAGTGGAAGATCAGGATTTCGAAGGTGCATTGGTCATCGTGACCGATACCGCCAACACAGAGCGTGTCGATGATCAGCGCTACAAGACAGGCGCGAAACTTATTAAAATCGATCATCATCCGAATGATGATGCTTACGGCGATATTGTATCCGTTGATACAACGGCAAGTTCGGCTTCTGAATTGGTTTATGAACTGTTTACATATGGACGGGAGACGGAAGGCTGGACCTTGTCCGCAAAAGCGGCACGGCTGCTGTATGCTGGAATTATTGGAGACACGGGTCGCTTTCTTTTCCCAAGCACGACACAAAAAACGTTTGCGATTGCAGGCGAACTGATCAAATACGATTTCGACCGCAACGAACTGCATAATGGCATGTACGAAATGGACCGGAAATTATTGCATCTGCAGGGTTATATGTACCAGAATTTCAAAATGGATAGAAATGGTGCTGCACATGTCAAAATCACCAAAGACATTCTAAAGGAATTTGATGTTACCGCAACAGACACTTCTTTGCTGGTCGGTTCGCTCGGCAACGTCAAAGGCATGAAAGCCTGGGTTATTTTAATTGAGGAAGATAGTGAAATCCGGGTGCGTCTGCGTTCAAAAGGCCCAATCATCAATACTTTAGCAAAAGAATTCGGAGGCGGAGGCCATCCAATGGCTTCTGGTGCAACGGCCTATTCGTGGGAGGAAGCCGATCAGGTCATTCAGCGCCTTGCTGAAATCTGTGCTGCCGCAAAATAAGGAGGAGGTCTGTTGGCAATGGTTTATCCGCATATAAGCACATCGGCTGATTTGCTGAAAAGTACGGTGCGCCTTGACCAACTTTTCCCGTATTTAAAGGAACAAGGAGCCGTTTCAGCTGCAATCGTCAACACGAAACTATACGGTATTCTTCCATTTTGGGAAGAATGCCGCCGTGCCGGCATCCATGGGGTGGTCGGCCTTTCGGCATTTATCGAGTATGAAGAATTGCACTATCCGGTCGTTTTGTATGCCCAATCAAATAAAGGCTATAGCAACCTCTTAAAGATTTCCAGCGCCTTGTCCACAAGGGAAAAAGAGTCCATCCCGGAGCAATGGCTGAAAGCCTACCGGGAAGGCCTGATCTGTGTTATTCCGAATAAACTTGAGTGGCTGCTGACGGACCGCAAACCGGTATTTGAATACATAAAGGATCTATTTGGGTCGGCAGCGTTCGGCAGTATTGAAAGGCCGGGCGGAATTCTGTCTGAACAGGAGCCGGCATTTGCTGAAATCTGCGAAAACATGGAGCTGCCGATAATTGCAACACACGAAAGCCGTTATTTGTTTGAACAGGACGCTTTTGCATATGAGGTGGCCTCCGCAATCGGCCAGGGGCAGAAGATAAATGACCCGGACAGGCAGAAGCCTGAGCATCTGTTTGCATACGTGCCAAGCCGTACGGAATTCGAATCCTGGTTTGCCGATCATCCGGAATGGCTCCAGAGCACTGCGGATCTGCTGGAAAGCTGTCAGGTGACAATACCGATGAACCGCCAACTGCTTCCGGTATTTCCGTTGGCTCAAGAAACCGACAAGGCTGCCTTTATTGCGGAGTTGTGCAAAACGGGCTTGGCTGATCGGGTACCAGGTTTTTCGAAAATTTACCAGGACAGACTGGACTACGAACTGTCAGTAATCGGAAAAATGGGCTTTATCGATTATTTCCTGATCGTCGCAGATTTCATGAAATATGCCAAAGACCAGGATATTATGACAGGTCCAGGACGTGGATCTTCGGCCAGTTCGCTCGTTGCCTATTCACTGAAGATTACCGATGTAGACCCTCTTGAGCATGGTTTGCTTTTTGAGCGCTTTTTAAATCCGGAGCGTGTCACATTACCGGATATCGACATTGATTTTGCTGACCATAGACGCCACGAAGTGGTAGACTACGTAGCGAAAAAATACGGTGCGGTCCGAACGGCGCAGATTATTACATTTGGTACCTTGTCGGCTAAAGCGGTTGCCCGTGATACGGCCCGTGTATTCGGTTTCGAGGCAGAAGAGCTTGAAGCAATTTCGAAAATGATACCGAACCGGCCAGGAACGACGCTTCGATCCGCCTTGAAAGAGTCTCCGGCTCTGAATGCCTGGATTGTGGAACGGGAAGAGCGCAAGTCCTGGTTCAAGACAGCTTTGAAATTGGAAGGGTTGCCGCGCCATGCCTCCACCCATGCGGCGGGCGTAATTTTAAGCCCGACACCGCTGGTTGAACATGTTCCGATTGAAAAAGGAAACGAAGGCATCTATTTGACGCAATGGCCCATGCAGGAACTGGAAGCAATCGGCTTGTTGAAAATGGACTTCCTCGGCCTGCGCAATTTAACGATTTTGGAGCAGATCCGAAGCCTGGTTTATTGGGATACCAAAAAGCGGATCGACTACCGAAGCATTCCGCTCAAAGATGAAGAAACTTACAAGCTATTGGCGTCGGGCGATACGACCGGTGTCTTCCAATTAGAGTCTGACGGAATGCGCCGCGCACTCCAGCAAATCAAACCAACGGCATTTGGCGACATTGTCGCTGTCAACGCCCTGTTCCGGCCAGGTCCCATGGAATTTATTCCTTTGTACGCCAGACGGAAGCATAAACAGGAAGCCGTGAAATACGTCCATCCGATTCTCGAACCAATTCTGAGCGAGACCTATGGCGTTATCGTCTACCAGGAGCAGATTATGCACATTGCCGCGAAAATGGCCGGTTTTTCACTGGGAGAAGCCGATCTGCTTCGCCGAGCCGTCAGCAAAAAGAAACGGGAGATTTTGGATGAAGAACGGGCGCACTTTGTCGGTGGAGCAAAAGAGAAAGGATTTACCGAAGCGGAAGCAGGGGAAGTTTATGATTTAATCGTTCGTTTCGCGGATTATGGCTTTCCGAAAAGCCATGCTGTCGCCTATAGCATGATTTCCTACCAGCTGAGCTACATGAAAGCCCATTACCCGGTTTATTTTTATACCGGCTTGTTGGCCAACAGTGCCGGCAATACAGAAAAAACCAAGCAGCTGCTGCAGGAAATCAAAGAAAAGAAAATTCCGTTGCTGCCGCCGTCTGTTCAAAAAAGCCGCCATTCGTTTTCTGTAGAAGAAGGACAGGTGCGGATTGGGTTAAATGCGATAAAAGGGGTTCCGGGAACAACGGCCAGGGCACTGCTTGCTGCCAGAGAAGAAGGGCCATTCAGCAGTTTGTTTAATATTGCTGAACGCATTTCGGCTTTGCATTTCAACCGCAAATCGTTTGAACCGCTGATCAAAGCAGGTGCACTCGACGAGTTCGGCCACGATCGCAGTGTTTTATTGGCATCTCTCGACAGCGCCATCAAGCACGCTGAACTGGTCAAGCCGACTGAAGATCCCGGATTGTTTGATGACATGGGATCCAGTTTTATGAAGCCGAAGTACACTAAGGCAGCAGATATGCCTGAGACGCTGAAACTCGACTACGAAAAAGATGTTCTTGGGTTTTACTTATCCAAGCACCCGATAGAACGCGAAAAAGAAAGTCGCCAGAAAACTTTTCATGAACTGAAATCGCTGAAAACTAAAGGCGATAGAGAAACGGTAACTGTTTTGGGGATGGTTGATGACATCAAGCGGATCCGGACAAAAAAAGGGGATGCCATGGCATTTTTGACTTTGATGGATGAAACAGGTCCGGTTTCCGTGACGCTGTTTCCGGTAGAGTATGCGAAATACAATCTTCTTTTGGAACCGCAAGCAATTCTGGAAATCCACGGGGTAGTTGAAAACCGCAATCAAAAAACGGCTATTATCTGTAAAACAATAGAAACTTGACTGCTTTTCTCAAAGAAAAGCAGTTTTTTCTTTACGTAGCACTGTTTTTTTTGTAAGGTAAAGGATATGAGTGGCCAGACCACTTTCAAAAAAATGGGAACTGAGGAACCGCCATGAATCAATCGAAACGATATTTGGACATAGTACGGGACATTCGTGACATGATTCGGCAAGAAAAAATCAAGCCAGGCGACCGCATCCCATCTGAAAGGGAATTGGCCGAAACCATGCAGGTCGGTCGTTCAACTTTGCGGGAAGCGCTGCGCAGCCTGGAGTTGTTGGGATTGATTGAAACACGCAGGGGGGAAGGCACGTTTTTGTCTGATTACAGAAACCATAAATTGGTTGAAGTCTTGTCAACTTTCGTCCTGCAGGACAACCAATCACATGAAGATGTTTGGCAAACGCGCCAAATTCATGAAATGGCAGCTATCCAAGAGATTTGCCAAAATGAAGCTGCCAGCCAGATGAAGATCTGGGACAGTTTCCGGCTGCGCCTCGAAGGCGAAAGTTTTCAGCGAGAAGATTTTGTACGTGAACTGATGGTGTTATCAGGAAACCGCTTGTCATTGAAAATCTGGTTTTTATTGAAGCAATACAGCGGCAATCCATATGATGGAACCGTTTCTTCAGAAGAAATAGACCGCATGAACGATATATTGACCGCTATCGAGCGGCAAGACGCAGATACAGCCATTCGCGGGTTTAAGGCTTGGAGCGAATGGCTACAAAAGGAGAGAATACGCAATGGCAATTATTCGTGATATTTTTAAACGCAACAAAGACAGCAAAGAAGCTACCATGCCTTCAAAAGCCGCAAAAGATGTTCCAGAAGGCTTAATGACCAAATGCCCGAACTGCAAGGAAATTACGTTGACGAAAGATCTGGAAAAAAACAATAAAGTTTGCCCAAAATGCGACCATCATTTTAAAATGACTGCGCATGAACGTATAAATGGCTTATTGGATGCAGGAAGCTTTGAGTCGATGGATGACCATTTAAAATCGGAAAATCCACTCGGTTTTCCGGGATATGCAGAGAAAGTGCAGGCAGACAGCGAAAAAACCGGTCTGAACGAAGCGGTATTGACGGGTTCTGGCAAATTACAAGGACAGGACATCGTTTTGGCTGTGATGGATTCACATTTCCGTATGGGTTCGATGGGTTCCGTTGTCGGCGAAAAAATTACACGCGCCATTGAAGCGGCTACAGACCGCAAATTGCCATTTATCATTTTTACAGCGAGTGGCGGAGCACGTATGCAGGAAGGTGTGCTTTCTTTAATGCAGATGGCTAAAACCAGCGTTGCGTTAAAGCGTCACAGCAACGAGGGATTGTTATTTGTATCTGTTCTGACCCACCCAACAACTGGCGGAGTTTCTGCGAGTTTTGCTTCAGTCGGCGACATCAATATCGCAGAGCCGAAAGCGTTGATCGGCTTTGCAGGCCGCCGGGTTATTGAACAGACCGTTCGTGAAAAGTTGCCGGAAGATTTCCAGACAGCTGAATTTTTGCTGGATCACGGACAATTGGATGCAGTTGTTCACCGCGCGTCAATGCAGAATACCTTGGCGACCATCGTGCGTCTTCATATGAAAGGGGCTGTGGCAAATGGCTAAGAAAAACGGAAAAAAATCAATGCCTTTTGAAGAGCCTTTAATTCAGCTGCGGGCAAAGATTTCAGAGTTGAAAGAATACACCGCTACGGCTGAAGTAGACTTGAGTTCAGAAATCAAATCGCTGGAAGACCGGTTCTCTAAACTTGAAGAAGAAATTTACGAGAACATGAAGCCTTGGGACCGCGTCCAGGTAGCGCGACACCCCGAGCGGCCAACGACTCTGGACTATATTCCCTTGATTTTTAATGATTTCATTGAAATGCACGGAGATCGCCTGTACGGAGATGACGCCGCTATCGTCAGCGGGATTGCCTCTTTCCACGGGCAGCCTGTGACCATTATCGGCCACCAGCGCGGCAAGGATACGAAAGAAAACGTCAGACGGAACTTTGGCATGCCGCATCCGGAAGGTTACCGGAAAGCACTGCGCCTGATGAAGCAGGCAGAAAAATTCAAACGGCCGATTATTTGCCTGATAGATACGAAAGGTGCATATCCGGGCAAAGCAGCCGAAGAACGCGGACAAAGCGAAGCGATTGCGCGTAACCTTGTGGAAATGGCAGGACTTGAAGTCCCTGTTTTATCCATTGTTATTGGTGAAGGCGGGAGCGGAGGCGCCCTTGCACTGGGTGTCGGCAATCAGATTTTAATGCTGGAGAACTCGACATTCTCGGTTATCTCTCCAGAAGGCGCGGCTTCTATTCTGTGGAAGGATTCTGCTTTAGCGCAAACAGCTGCCGAGGCGATGAAAATCACTGCACCGGATCTGCTGGAAATGAAAATAATTGAACATATGATTCCAGAGGTGCGCGGTGGTGCTCATCATGATCCGCAGAAACAGGCCTCAATCATTTCAGAAGCGATCCGGCGCTCGCTGGAAGAATTGAATGGCATGTCCGGCGAAGAACTGGTTGATCAGCGTTACCGGAAATTCAAATCAATCGGTGTATTCAGTGAATGACGGAGAACCGCCTCGGCGGTTCTTTTTAATTTCCAGGGTTATCGTCAGGTTCCCAATCTTCGGAACCGGTCAGTAAAATGAAACAAAATCTTAACATGCTGCACGGCTTTTAAGGACTGACAGTAGCGCTTCGGCGTGGTAAGGTAAACAGAGTAAATGGACTGCAGGAGGGGTATTATGAAGAAAATTGGAGTATTGACAAGCGGAGGAGATTCACCGGGCATGAACGCGGCTGTCCGGGCGGTTGTCCGAAAAGGAATATACCACGGCATTGAAGTGGCCGGCGTTTATTCCGGGTATCAGGGACTGATTGAAGGCAATATCAAAAAATTAGAAGCAGGCGATGTTGGCGATATTATTCAGCGCGGAGGCACTAAGCTGTATTCTGCACGCTGCGATGAGTTCCGCACCAACGAAGGCCAATTAAAAGCAATTGAGCAAATGAAAAAAGAAGGACTAGAAGGATTGGTGGTTATCGGCGGAGATGGTTCATACCGCGGAGCGATGGCTTTGACTGAACGAGGGTTCCCGTGCATCGGCGTTCCAGGAACGATTGACAACGATATTCCAGGAACAGATTACACAATCGGATTTGATACAGCGCTCAATACTGTTATTGAAGCAATCGATAAGATTCGCGACACGGCGACAAGCCATGAGCGGACTTTCATTGTGGAAGTAATGGGGCGCGACGCAGGCGATTTGGCACTGTGGGCTGGCCTTGCCGGTGGAGCAGAAACCATTCTGATTCCCGAAGAAAGTTATGATATCGATGAGATGATCGACCGTCTGCAAAAAGGGCGCGACCGCGGCAAGCGCCACAGCATCATCATCGTAGCCGAAGGCGTTATGGGCGGCAACGAGCTGGCTGACCTGATCAAAGAAAAGGCGGATATCGAAACGCGTGTTTCTGTGCTTGGCCATATTCAGCGCGGCGGATCTCCGACAGCGCGGGACCGTGTCCTGGGCAGTTTGTTTGGTGCCCGTGCAGTGGAAGTTTTGCTGAACGGCGGCGGAGGACGAGCTATTGGCATGAAGAATCATCAGGTGGTAGACTATGATATGACAGAAGCATTTACTGCTGAACATAATGCTGATATGAGTTTGTATACTTTATCTAAAGAATTAGCAATTTAATATGGTAAATGGAGTGAGTTTATTGAGAAAAACGAAAATTGTCTGCACAATCGGACCTGCAAGTGAAACACCTGAACTGCTTGAACGCTTAATCGAAGCGGGAATGAACGTCGCCCGCTTAAATTTTTCACACGGTAACCATGAAGAACACGCCTTGCGCATCAAACGCATCCGTGAAGCGGCCGAAAAAGCCGGCAAAATCGTCGGTATTCTGCTTGATACAAAAGGTCCGGAAATCCGGACGCACCAAATGGAGAACAACTCCATCGAATTGGTCACTGGCCAGAAAATCGAAGTGTCCATGACAGAAGTGCTTGGAACGGCTGAGCGATTCTCCATCACGTATGAACAGTTGATCGAAGATGTCGAAACAGGATCGATCATCTTGTTGGACGACGGGTTGATCGAATTGCGTGTCGAAAGCCTGGACAAAGAACAGGGAATTATCCATACAATCGTTGAAAATGCAGGAACTCTGAAAAGCAAAAAAGGCGTCAACGTGCCAGGCGTTTCGGTTCAATTACCGGGAATCACTGAAAAAGATGCCCAGGATATCTTGTTCGGCATCGAACAAAACGTTGATTTTGTTGCGGCTTCATTTGTCAGAAGAAGTTCAGATGTCATGGAAATCCGCGGATTGCTTGAAAAGAATAACGGCGCGCACATCCAGATTATTCCGAAAATCGAAAATCAGGAAGGCGTCGACAATATTGATGACATCCTTGTGGTTTCCGATGGTTTGATGGTTGCGCGTGGAGATTTAGGCGTAGAGATTCCTCCGGAAGAAGTGCCATTGGTGCAAAAATCATTGATCGAAAAGTGCAACAGTGCCGGCAAACCGGTTATTACGGCTACACAGATGCTGGATTCCATGCAGCGCAACCCGCGTCCGACACGCGCAGAAGCAAGTGACGTCGCCAATGCGATTTTTGACGGCACGGATGCGATTATGCTATCTGGTGAAACAGCTGCCGGCATTTATCCGGTTGAATCTGTTGAAACGATGCATCGCATTGCTGAAACGACAGAAGCAGCATTAAACTATAAGCAAATTGTCTCAACTAGAAGAAAAGAAAAAGAATCGAATATGACGGAAGCGATTGGCCAAGCCGTTGCGTATACTGCATTGAACTTAAAAGTTCAGGCGATTATTGCACCGACCGAGAGCGGCACAACCGCCAAAATGATTTCGAAATACCGTCCGGGCGCGCCAATTATTGCGGTAACCTCTTCAGATCGGCCAGCACGCAAGCTGTCTCTTGTATGGGGCGTTCAGCCAATCGTCGGGACTTCAGTCGAATCGACGGATGAATTGCTGGAAAAAGCTGTGGACGAGAGCTTGAAGCATGGCTATGTGAAACACGGCGACCTTGTCGTGATTACAGCAGGAGTTCCAGTTGGCCAAGCCGGTACCACTAACTTGATGAAAGTGCATGTTATTGGAGACATTCTTGCAAAAGGGCAAGGCATCGGCAAGACAGTCGCTTTCGGAGAAACAGTTGTTGTCAGAAATGCAGAAGAAGCACTGGCTTTAAATGTAGAAGGCAAAATCATTGTAACAATCGGAACGGATCGCGACATGATGCCAGCCATCAATAAATGTGCCGGAATCATAACAGAAGAAGGCGGATTGACCAGCCACGCTGCAGTTGTCGGCTTGAGCCTTGGCATTCCGGTTATCGTCGGCGTCAAAGAAGCGACTTCGCTTATCAAGAACAATTACGATATTACGATGGATGCAGAATCGGGCATCGTTTATCACGGCCATGCCAGTGTTCTGTAACGATCAGTAAGGAGGTCGGTCAAAAATGATGAAATGGATTTTCCTAGCATTAATTATTGTGCCGTCTCTTGAGTTGGCTTTGCTGATTTGGGCAGGAGGCAAGCTTGGGTTTTTCGCTACAATGGCAATTATTGTGGCAACCGGTTTGATTGGTGCTTTTCTCGCAAAGAAACAGGGCTTAAAAGCGCTCAAGGATATTCAGGAGGGAATGAACAGTTTCCAGGCTCCTGGAGATCAATTATTGAATGCGGCATTCATTCTGGTAGGGGGAGTCTTGCTGCTGACACCAGGTTTTATCTCTGATGCAGTAGGCTTTACCATGCTTTTTGGTCCAACTCAGAAAATGTATAAGCCATTCATTTATCGAGTAATTCATAAAAAGATGAAAAATACCCGGGTTATCGTTGGATAATCCCGGGTATTTTCATCGATTTTTAGAGGAAATTTAATTTCTATAAGCGTTTCCATTCACAAATTCTGCAAAGTTGATTATAATGGCTAAGTAAGGAAATATAAACAGAAGTTCATAAACGCAGATGAGACATCATTCTGCATTTTTTTTTGGAATGATGAATTAGACTGAAGAAGGAGCGATTTACATGACATCGTCAAAAGGTTTAGAAGGTGTAGTAGCAACCCAATCCGCCATCAGCTCGATCATTGATGACACACTTACATACGTCGGCTACGATATTGATGACCTGGCTGTCAACGCCAGCTTTGANCAAGCATGTCCACCCAATGGCGGCTCTTCGCACGGCTGTTTCCATGCTCGGCTTG
>NZ_WXYN01000004.1 GCF_016881065.1 Planococcus soli
CACTTTTTTTAAAGTGTCTACCATTTGGGGTGCGGTTCAGTAAACGGCTTCCTTCTTTTTGTTATTTGGTTTATATCACTTTGTCTCGCCAAAGGTCTTTTGAAGAATGTAATACGATTGCTTCAGCCGCTCCTCAGTTTGCGGCAAGCCCCAGGTATCCCATGTGTATTGGGCAGCTTGGGCAGCTGCGAAAGTTTCAACCGCTTTTCCGTCTTGCCCGCTTAAACTAGCAGTGACATTCAGCCCGTCGATCGTATCGGAAGCCTCAATGCCATCTTTCTGAAGGTCGCCGATAAATTCCCGTTTGGCCGGGTTTTTGGCATTCAGCAGCATCCACGGAATCCGAATTTCCATGATTCCGGTTTCCTTGTCGTAATAATAATCATTCAGAGAATCATAGTCTTCATGCTCCGGATTGGCAATGCCGAATCGCAGGATGCCTGTTTCATATGCATCAAACGGATACACTTCGCCGGTATCGGGGCGAACAAATTCTTTGTTCAAGGCCAGACGGATCGGTTGGAAAGTCGATTCGATGTTTTCTTCTGCTGGAATCATCTCCAAACGTTCGTGATAATCATAGTAGAAGCTGTCGTAGTCACCGGCCACCAACAAGCGCGCCTGCTCCAATCCTGTGATTTTTAACTGGAAATCTGCCAAAAATTCTGTGTTCTCCAAAGCATCAACTGCGATGCCTTTGTCTTCACGAACGCTGAAATACAGGTTGAAATCCTGTTCGTCCCACCAGGTTTTATTGGCCGGATCGAATTGGGCTTTAATGTAGACATATCGTTCATCCGAATCTAAAGCAAGCGATCTGAGCGCTCCGTCCTGTTTTTCGTAAAGTGTCTGACCGTCTGTCCAATCGTCCTGTCCATCGACTTTCACTTTATGGCGGTCAAAGCTCAGCAGGCCGAACTGCTGCTCGTTGGTTTGTGCATTTGACCAGAAGGGCCGTTCGTCCGGATTGTCATAATCCATTGTATTCCAGGTGCGCTTAAACCATTCGTCCTGCCAAGTGAATACCATTCCGCCCAGCATGCCTTCTTCTAGAATATCTTCATACAGATGGCTGACAATGTCACCCTGCTGTTTTTCAGAGATAAATCCCTGGTTCCAACCGAACGGGTTTTCATGGGTCATGCCGCGCGAAGCGGGCACACCAAACTCGGCGATGACAATTGGCATGTCGTGGGAATCATTTAAATCTTTCAAGTAACCCGCGTAGTTATTGAACTCTCCGCGATGGTCTACAAATTCGGTATAGCGTTCGTCCAAATTCAGAAAATCAGGGTAGTACGGATAGACATGATAGGATGCAAACATGCCGACCGTATCTGTCACGCCTTTGGTTTTGATGTGATTCGGATCGACGGTGGCCATGTCTTCCTGTTCACTCGGCTCGGCAGGCTGATCGATATTGTCCGTCGTCACCCAGTTGGTGAAGCTGAGCGGGCGCATGCTTTGGTATTCGTCCAGCTCGTATTCCGCGAGGCGGTCCAATTGCTGCGCCAGCCAATGTTCCATGGGATTGGCGCCTTCTGTGTATACGTGGGTGCCATCATAGTCGCCCAGTTCAGGGTAGTCAAGCTCCATCTGATGGACCGTTCCAGGGAACCATTCAATGCCGATCATCCAGCCGATGACGTAAGGAGAGATATCTGTCTTATAGCTTCCATAAGCATGGCCAGGTTCTTGTTCCACGACTGCGTCACCGTGGATGACGTCGACAACTTTTTTGACCTCAGCCTCAAAGCGTTCAGTGATTTCAGGAGTGAAGGCATCCAAGGTCTCCACCAAAGGCTCTTCGTCAATCCAGACGCCGTGATACAGATAAAGCGGCTCTTTGGCGCTGGCATTGTAAGCGGCAAAGGCTTCATAGAACGCTGGAGGATGGAGAGTATAGACGCGCACTGCATTGGCATTCATTTCGCCAATTGCCTGGAACCAGCGGTCATACTCCTCCCGTGTAATTGCGGCTTCTCCGGGAAACGTTCCCGGTTTGGCCATTCCCATATTGATGCCTTTAATGGTGAATGGCTGCCATTCGCCGTCCTGGTAGACTTCAAACGCCTGTCCGTTTACGCGGGAAGGATAAGCGATGCCTTCCTTCTCGGCGGCAGTTGCATTGACCGTCTCAACCTCTGTGTTCTTGTCTTCTGTATTTGCCAAAATGGTTTCCATCATCGGTACGTAAGTTTGCCAGTAAAAACTCTTTTCGGCATCCAGTGATTCCATGGAAATGAATGACCGCAGTTTCGAGAATCCCGAGTAGCGGTAGAAGCTCGGGGTGTCGTCAATGTCAACAAAATCTCCGGCAAAATAATAGAGGTCTGCTCCTTGTTTGGACTGATGGAATACAGCGGGAAAGTTCTCGGGAATGCCGGCAGCTTTTAGTTTCTCGCTGCCTGCGCTTTCGAGATCCCATTGATAGTCTGCCAGAACTTCGGTGCCTGCAGCCGCCTCGTTAATATCAAACCAATAACCGAAAGAAGGGCTATCTGTTAAATCGAACTGGGCAGTGCCCTGTTCAGTAAAGTCTAAGTGGAGCCCCTCAGCGCCGACTTCTCCAGCCTCTTCGGAAAGGACCACAATGTCACCTTCAGCATCATTGACCAGGACAAATCCAGCGCCTTCAAAATTCCATTTCATATCGTTTTTCTCATAGTTAGCCACTATCCACTGAGGCACTTCGCCTTCAGGTGCGCGAAGGTCCACAAAACGGCGTCCACTCCAGCCGCTCCACTCGAGTCCTAAAAACTCATTCATGTCCTGGGCCACTTCTTTTGGAGTAGGGGAGGCGAAAGTATTGAACTCCACAACCAAGTCCGTTCCTTGAGACTCTACCTGCTTTTTGATGGTCTGCCATTCATCCATTTGAAGTCCGCCAGAAATCATGGATGAACTGCCCGGTTTTTTTTCCGCGGTTTGCCACGGGAGGTCTTCCTCGTATACGCCATAAGAATCCGCCAGATAAATGAGGTCGGTTCCAGACAAATCTTCAGGCAATTCACGAGTCGTGTAGCTTTCCGCTTCTTCATCCGGAACAAAGCCGTAATAATCAGCATCGGCTTGATACGCGCCTCCAGATTCAGATACATAGCGGTGGTGGTTCAGCAGCCAGGTCAACCCTTTATGCTCACGGTAGCTTTCGGTCGGAACCGTTTTGTCGATAATCGCTACATTCACTATTTTTTCTTCCTGAAAAAACCAAATCACAATAGGTAAGCCAATTAAAACTACAACTGCCAATAAGGACAGAAGCATTTTCTTCATTCAAACCACTCTTTTCTATTTACAAAGTACATCTCGAAGATTATTATAGCTTAAAAATTGGATAAAATAGAAATAAATTACCTATTTTTTCAAAATAAAAAAGACCCGACATAGTCGAATCTTTGGACCATATTATTAGTTTTGAACGTTGCTTTCCTCCTGGTAAACCGGTACCCAGCCTTCTGTTGTCACAAAGATGCGAACGGCTACAACTTTGCGGTCATCAGCAAGTGTAAAGTAATGTGTAATGTTTTCCGGTACCGAAATCAAGTCGCCTGGAGTCAGGTGGACTTCAAAAAAGCGTTCGTCTTTTCCTTGTATGATAAAGACGCCATGTCCGCTGACGATGTAGCGTACTTCATCATCTGTATGGATATGTTTACGCTGGAAGTTCTTCAGCAGCTCATCGAGTTTCGGATTGGAGTCTGACAGGGAAATGATGTCTGCCGCCTGGTACCCGCGGCGTTCTGAAATGTCGTCGATTTCGGTTTTAAATGCTTGAAGAATCTCATCTTTGTTTTCATCGCTCAAATCGAATTTTTCGCGAAGGTGTTCGGGTAATTTAGTGTTGTCCCAGTGTTCATAAACGACTTCCTGCTGCTCCAAAAATGCTGCAACCTCTGTTTGTGCTTCAATCGTTTCGTTTGTTCCTTGAATTTTAATAATAGCCATTCTAATCTTCCTCTCTTATTTTAAGTGTAGTTGCAATGCCAATTGGTATTGAAATAAAAACTCACAAGCTTCAAGCAGTTTTTTCGCTTCAAAGCCATTTTTTCCCCAGACGGTGATGCCGTGGTTGCGGATCAGCACCGCTCCTTTATCAGCGGTAATGGATGATTCAAATTCATGGGCGAGTTTTGGAATATCTGCGTGGTTGGGAATGATGGGAATCGTCAGTACCGCGTCTTCTTCCCATAATCCAAAGGCTTTGATCAGTTCCTGTCCCTGGAAATCGATTTTTCCGGCATCGCCGTATAATTCGGAAATGACATTATTGGCGACAGTATGGACATGAAGGCTGCAGCCTGCGCTGGTCTTTCCATAAATTGCACAATGCAGTAAGGTTTCGGCAGAGGGTTTCAGCGATGTTTCAACAGCGGGCTGGCCATTGGCATCAACAAGCAGAAAATCTTCATCTGTACGTTTTTTCTTGTCTTTGCCGCTCGCGGTTACCAGGAACTCCAGCGGTTCGTCCGCCACTTTGATGGCGAGATTGCCGCTGGTTCCCATAAACCAGTCGCGAACCGCCAGCTCGTCTTTGACATCCGCCAGTTCCAGCCATTTGTCCTGTAATACAGTCATGATTTCACCCCTATGTATTCATCGACAATGGCGATGACTTCATGGAAGGTTTCAAACGGTTCATAATTGATGCCGGCCTCATGGCATTTTTCAGCCAGCAAATCCCGGGCAATAACGAAATCCGCTTCTTTTGCAGCTTCCCAGTCGCTGATGGAGTCTCCGATGACGATGCTTTTCGTGTCTTTGTCCAAAAGATCCCGGATGACGGATGGTTTGCAGCATCCGCAGCCTTGGCTTGTGCAGGCATCGTCGCAGCCATGCGGAAACTCCAGTTTGATAAGATCACCTGAAAAGTCGGCGCTGTTGCAGTAGATGTCATCAAAAGGTCCGAAAGGCTCAAGGAGTGGATGGACAAAAAAATCAATTCCGCCGCTGACAATATACAAAGGCAAATTCTGCTTTTTCGAGTAGGCGACAAAGTCGCTGAATCCTTCGCGTATTTCCGCCTGCTCCAAAACATAGGAAATAATTTCGTCTTTTTCCGAAACCGGAAGCAAGGAAAACATTTTTGCGACACCCTCACGTATTGAGATGGATTGGTCGAGAATCTGGTCTTTGACCGGTACCCATCCCGGTGGATCAAATTTTTCCATGATGGCAATAATATTGTCATTGGCTGTAATCGTACCGTCAAAATCACAAAAAATAATCGGTTTATTCACTGTTTTCACCCCCATAGTTCAAGTGCTGTTTGCAATTCTTTATGCTGTTTGCCGGCATTCTGCAAGGTTTCTCCTTGCAGCACGGCGTCAATGGCTTGTCTGAATGCCTGTCCGCCGCCAGCTGCTCCAGCGGGATGTCCGTGAACGCCGCCGCCGGCATTGATCACGCTGTCGATTCCGTAATCCGCCATCAGCAAAGGCACAAGACCCGGATGGATTCCGGCGGATGGCACTGGGAAGCTGCGTTTTAGCGGGCTGTCCCGCGTCAGTTCTTTGCCAAGTGCCAAGGCTGCTGTTTTTTCCAGCGCAACACTGCCGTAAGGTGAAGGAAACAGTGAAAAGTCAGCGCCGGCATAACGGATCAATTTTCCAAGTGCCAGCGGTGTGGCAAGACCATAAAAGGCTGAGGAAGTGAAGGCGCCGCTGAAAGCTGGGTGTGCCATGAGCGGCAAAGCGATGTCATCGTCTTCCGCGAGTTCCTGCAGCACATCAAGTCCATAAGCGTGGACGTTGAACAACAAGGCATCAGCTCCAAGCTCGCGTGCTTTTCGTGCTTTTCCTCTCAATTCTGAAGTTCTTCCTGAGAGGTTTACCGCATAAAGGGTGCGGTGTCCCGTTTCTTCATAGACATCGTCAAGCACTCGTTTACCCGTAGTAATACGGCTTTCAAATGGGGTTAGTGGGTTGTCAAATAATATTTCATCATCTTTGACCAGATCCACGCCGCCAAATGCCTGCTGACGCAATTGAGCGGACAGGAAATCGAGGTCACGGCCGATGACGCCTTTAAAAATACTCATGAGAAGCGGCCGTCCTCTAACGCCAAGAGTGTCGCGAATTTCTTCGATGCCAAAGCGCGGTCCAGGAAAGTAGCTAAGCAGGTCGTGGCTAAACTCCAGATCCAATAGCTTTACTTCGCCATCCAACGACAATTTGCCGAAAACAGTAGTCAAAATGGCAGGCAGGTCAGCCGAAAAATTCACGCTTGGGTAGGCAATTTCAAGCTCTGCTTTTATTAAATCCGGTTTTAGCGGGTGGCGTTCTTGGTCAAATTCTTCGATGGACACGACATTTCCTTTATGGTGTTTCAGTTGTTCCTGTTCAAGCAGCGGCAAGTCAGTCCAAGAACCTATGGTCAGTCCCAAAGCGATGCCGTCCGCTTTTTTTTCGAACGAACCCGGTTTTCCGTAGACTTGATATGTAGCAGTCAAAACGCTCATGTATTCCACACTCCCATGCAAATTTTAAAAATAAAAACCTCTTCAAATAAGAAGAGGTTAAGGGCGTTAACAACTTCTTATTTCTCAGCCACCGGTTCTGGCTGCAAGAATTAGCACCGTGTCCATCAATGGACCGGTTGCCGGGTATCATAGGGCTTGTCCCTCCACCTGCTCTAAATAAGAAAGATATGAAATTGGGTATGGCAGTTTTATAGGGTTCAACGATTTTCGTAATCATACTAAACAGATGCTTCTGCAAAGAAGAAATCGTTCCAGGTGGACGCTTTCCGCGGAAAAGCGGCGCTGGTTTGCGGAATCTTAATTGAATACAGTAAAGTAATTCTGATTATTTCATGTGCGCATAATTCTGTCAACTCCGTTATCATAAAATTGTTTTTATTGGAAAAATGGATTGACAGTTAATTCTGAATCGTGATAGGATTCTTTTCATAACTTAATTAAATAATACGCAGTACTCTTATCAAGAGCTGGCAGAGGGAAATTGGCCCGATGACGCCCAGCAACCGACCGTAATACCTTCGTGAGAAGGGGCGCTTTATGCGCCAGGATGAAAATCCTGCAAGGCACGGTGCTAATTCCATCAGAAATTTATTTCTGAAAGATAAGAGGCATGGAATCTCTTATTCTGGCCTCTTTCTTTATGAAAGAGGCTTTTTATATTGCACATGAAAGGAAGATTTACAATGACACTTACGGTTCCCACTACTTATAAAGCCTTAACGGAAGAAACAGCGATTGCATTGGCAAAAACGGTTCATACATTTGACCCTGCTGCCCAATTGACTTGCCGGGAAATCGGCGATGGCAACTTGAATTATGTTTTCCAAATTGAAGATCCGAATACAGGAAATCGGCTGATCATCAAACAGGCATTGCCCTACGCTAAGATCATCGGCGAAAGCTGGCCGCTGACATTAAAGCGGGCAACGATCGAAGCCAATGTACTCCGAAAGCACGGAGAATTTGTCCCTTCCTTGGTGCCGGTTGTCTACGCCACTGATGAAGAACTGGCTATTACCGTAATGGAAGATTTATCCCACTTGGAGATTGCGCGGGAAGGTTTGATCAACGGAAAGAATTTTCCGAGGTTGTCGCAGGATATCGGCGAATATCTGGCACTGACTTTATTCCACACCTCTGATTACGGCTTGCATCCTTTTGAAAAAAAGCGTTTGGCTGCGGAGTTTTCCAATCCCGAGCTATGCAAGATTACGGAAGATCTTATTTTTACCGATCCATTCTTTGACCTCGACACCAACGATTACGAACCGCAGCTCCAAACGGAGGCAGAAGCGATTTGGAGTGATCGGAAGCTGCAGCTGGAAGTGGCTAAGTTAAAGAAAAGCTTTTTGACCGAATCGGAAGCATTGCTGCATGGCGACCTTCACACAGGCAGTATTTTTGCCAGCCAGACAGAAACAAAGGTTATCGATCCGGAGTTTGGCTTTTACGGCCCGATCGGATTTGATGTCGGTTTGTTCCTGGCCAATCTCATTTTCCAATCCATCACGCGCGAAGGCGAAAATCGACAAGTGATTGTGGAGGATATCGGAAAGACATGGAACGTTTTTGCTTATTCATTTGCGGAGTTATGGAAAAAACAGAGTGTTGAATCGTTCAAGGAGACGGACGGCTACCTAGAGTATGTGCTCGGTAAAGTGCTGACAGATGCGGCCGGTTTTGCCGGGTGCGAATTGATTCGCCGGACAATCGGTTTGGCGCATGTCAAAGACTTGGACAGCATCGAAGACACGGAAAACAGAATCATCTCTAAAAAACAGACGTTGAAGACTGGCCGGGCTTTAATTCTCCAGCGTCAGGAAATCGCATCAATTGAGGATATACTGCAAATTTTGGAGGAGGCGCGCATATGAGCATTCCTTTGTCCATCAAATGGGACGGCCAGCAGCTGACCATTCTGGATCAGCAAAAACTGCCGCATGCCATTGAATATTTGACACTTGAAACCGTCGAAGACGTCTACGATGCGATCTTTTCATTAAAGGTCCGCGGTGCACCCGCCATCGGCATCACTGCAGCATATGGCTTGGCTAACGGCGCCAAGCGGCATGACACGGATTCACTGGAAGCTTTTCAGCAATACGTCGAAAAAGACGCAGCGTACTTGAATTCGTCCAGGCCGACTGCGGTCAATCTCGGCTGGGCGCTCAGCCGCTTGAAAGACAAGGTCCGAGAGGCGGAGAATGTACCGCAAGCAAAGCTGCTGATATTGGCTGAAGCGGTGAAGATCCACAAGGAAGATGAAGAGTCGTGCCGCAGCATCGGCGAGCATGCATTGGTGTTGCTGCAGGAGCAGACGAGGGTGATGACCATCTGCAACGCCGGCTCGATTGCCACAGCCAAGTATGGCACGGCATTAGCCCCGTTTCATCTGGGCAGTGAGCGAGGCCGAGAGTTTGAAGTGTTCGCCTGCGAAACCCGTCCGATTTATCAAGGCGCCCGCCTGACGGTATGGGAGCTGCAGCAGTCCGGAGTTGACGTTACGTTAATCACCGACAGCATGGCCGCACACACCATCAAAGCAAAAGAGGTTGAATCCATCATTGTCGGTGCCGACCGCATCGCAGCCAATGGCGACACGGCCAATAAAATCGGCACTTATAATTTAGCGTTGCTGGCTGCCGCATTCGGCATTCCGTTTTACGTGGCAGCACCGGCTTCGACTTTTGATCTATCGATCGAAGACGGAAGCTCGATTCCAATCGAAGAGCGCAACCCGGAAGAAATCACACATATGAATGGGCAGCCGGTAGCGCCGCTGGGCACGAAAGTGTTCAACCCGGCATTTGATGTAACACCGGCACATTTAATCACTGCCATCATTACTGAAAAAGGCATTATACAATCCGACTATCAAAAAAACATCCCTGATTTGCTTGGTGCAACTGCAGGAAAAGGAGAAAGAACATGAAAAAACAATCCATCTGGCTGCTAGCCGCATTATTATTTATCAGTATGTTTTTGGCTGCGTGCCAGCCTCAGGGTGACGTCAGCGAAGAAGAAACTTCTTCAGATACTGAAAGCGAAGCCTCTGACCACCCGCTTGCCGGCAAGGAAATTGCATTGATCATGCAAATCAATCTGGGCACATTTTCTGCTCAATATATTGCGGGGGTAGAAGAACAGGTTGAGAGTTTTGGCGGCAAAGCGACCGTGTTCACCTCTGAAGGTGATTTGGCAAAAATGGCCTCCAATCTGGATGCTGCGATCAACCAGGGCGTCGATGGGATTTTGATTGACCACGGAACGAAAGAAGCCTTGAACCAAGGTGTTGAAAAGGCGCTGGAAGCCGGAATTCCGGTAGTGGCATTTGATACAGGCATCGATGTGGAAGGCGTTGTTTCTTTAGAGCAGGGCGACCAGCAAATGGCTGAGATGACTCTGGAAAAACTGGCGGAAGATAACGGCGGCGAAGCCAATATCGTCAAAATTTGGACAGCCGGCTTTGCGCCAATGGAAAGACGCCAGGTTGCCTACGAGAAATTCATGACTGACAATCCGGGCATCCAGGAAGTAACGGCATTTGGTGCTGCTACTGACAACACGGCATTGGATACACAATCACAAATGGAAGCTGTTTTGAAGCAATACCCGAACGAAGGCGAGATCACGGCAGTCTGGGCTTCTTGGGATGAATTTGCAAAAGGTGCCGTCCGTGCCATTGAACAGGCAGGGCGTACTGATATTAAAGTGTACGGTATTGACATGAGCGATGAAGATCTGCAATTGATGCAAAAAGACGGCAGCCCATGGCTCGCTTCTGCAGCTGTCGATCCAGCGGATATCGGACGTATTCAAGTGCGTTACCTGTATCAGTTGTTGAACGGCGAGCAGCCGGAAGAAAAAGTGGTTCTGGAGCCGGTATTCATCGAGGCGGAAAACTTGCCTGAAGAAACGGTAACCACGGATGAGTTGAGCGAATACGTAGAAGGCTGGGGCGCAAGCGACCAAGGCTATACAGATGACCTGCGCGAATTGGAAGGCCAATAAACTTCACCATTTCGAGCTGTCCTGAAAGAGGGGACAGCTCTTTTATCAGAAAGGGGGCATTTCTATGGTAGAACCGTTACTTTCAATGACCGCTATCGGAAAGAAATTCGGCACCGTCACGGCGCTTCAAGGAGCGGAGTTCCAATTGAAAAAAGGTGAAGTCCATGCCATTCTTGGCGTTAACGGTGCAGGAAAAAGCACCTTGATCAAAATTTTGTCTGGCGTCTACCAACAGGATGAAGGATCAATCTACCTCGATGGCGCCGCTATTCGGCTGGATTCGCCGAAAGCCGCCAAACAGCAAGGAATCTACTGTGTTTACCAGGAAGTGGACACCGCCATTGTGTCCGAGTTGACCGTGGCGGAAAATATTCTTCTTGATACCTTTGCAGAAAAAGGAAATCTGTTTGTTTCCAGACAGAGGATCAATGAAAAGGCCCGGTCGGTGCTGCAGGAGCTCCAGGCAGACAACATCAATGTCCAGCAGAAAGCGGCGCGCCTGACCTTGGCGGAAAAGCAGACGGTGCTGATTGCGAGAGCGTTGGTCCATTCAGCGAAAATCATTATTTTCGATGAACCAACGGCGCCGCTGTCGATTCATGAATCGGAAAAGCTGTATACGGTTATTGAGAAATTAAAAGCGCAAGGCGTGGGCTGTGTTTTCATTTCCCACCGCCTGCCGGAAGTATTTGAAATCAGCGACCGGATCACGGTCATGCGAGAAGGCACCCTTGTCCAAACCTATGATACGGCTCAAGCCGATCAGGACGGGGTAATTGAAGCGATGCTGGGTGCAGCGCTCAGCCACGAATTAGAGCCGAGTGCGCACGACATTGGAACGGCTTTACTGGAAGTGTCGAATTTATCGGATGGCCAAAAGCTCAAGAATTTGTCGCTGACAGTTGCGGCAGGCGAAGTGGTCGGTGTCGTCGGACTGGTGGGTGCCGGCAAAACAGAACTCGCGAAAGCGTTGTTCGGCGGAACTCCTTTGACATCCGGAACGATTAAGCTTGCTGGGAAGAACGCCAAGATCAAACATCCGGCAGATGCCATAAAAGCGGGGATGGCGCTGATTCCGGAAGAACGGAGAAAAGAGGGATTGTTTGTTCAGGAATCGCTGGAAGCCAATGCATCATTCCCCAACCTCAAACAATTCTCTAAGCGTCTGTTGATGGACCGGAAAGCCGAAAAGCGCTTTGCCAATGAAATCATTGAGCGGCTTCGCATCAAAACCGGTAGTACAGAAACACCGCTTGTTCATTTAAGTGGAGGGAACCAGCAAAAAGTAGCAATCGGCAAATGGATTTCGCTCAATTCGGCTCTGTACCTATTTGATGAACCGACAAAAGGCGTCGATATTGGAGCGAAAGTCGACATTTTTAAATTGATCCGCCAATTAGCCGAAAGCGGCAAGGGGTGTTTATACTTTTCAAGTGAAATTCATGAAGCCATCGGAATTTCCGATCGCATTCTCGTAATGTACAACGGTCAAATCGTGAAAGAATTATCACGACAAGAAGCGACCCAAGAAAGGATTTTATTGTATGCAAGTGGCGGAAAAGAAGAGCTTGGGGAAAAACAAGAATTCGGTGAAAGAAAACGCGATTCAGTTTCTATTTAAATACGGCGCCATTGCCTTACTCATTTTCATTATTTTTTATTTCAGCACCATCAGCGACGCCTTTTTCACGTACGGCAATTTTTCAGACATTCTGCGCTCGATTTCCATTGTCACTTTGCTCGCTTTGGGCGTGACATTCACGCTGGTAGTGGATGGCTTTGATTTGTCCGTTGGTTCGACCATGTCGTTATCGACAGTCGTTTCCGCCTCGTTGATGGTCTGGTACGACATGCCGCTATGGCTTGTACTGATTTTGCCGCTATTGATCGGGGTGCTGGTCGGTGCGGTTAACAGTTTTCTCATTGTAGTCATCGGTATTCCGGATCTGCTGGCGACTTTGAGTATGATGTATATCGTGGCCGGTTTGCACCGGACATATACGGAGGGCTATTCGATCTACAATAATATGCCTCTGACTTCAGGCGGAACGGCGCCTGGGCAATTATCGGAAGCCTTTTTATGGATCGGCCAAGGACAAATGCTGGGTTTGCCGGTTCCGGTATGGATCATGCTGGTGATGGTCCTCGCTTCTTACGTGGTGCTTAACCATACGCGCTGGGGAAGAGTGCTGTACATGACAGGCGGAAATGCAGAAGCGGCTACTTTGTCAGGCGTCAGCGTCAAAAAAGTAAAGTTCACGGCTTATGTGATATCCGGCGTTTTTGCTTCAATGGCTGGTATCTTGTTCACTGCCCGCGTAGGTTCAGGGCAGATTGATGCAGGGGCCCCATTGATGATGGAAGCCGTGGCAGCTGTCTTTGTCGGCTACTCGGTTTTGGGAGCAGGCAAACCGAATGCGCTCGGTACGTTTTTCGGTGCTGCAGTCATCGGAATCCTATTGAACGGCTTAACAATACTAAATCTTCCATACTACGCTTTTGATATCATAAAAGGCGGCGTTTTGGTAGCTGCACTGGCAGTTACTTATGTCTACGCCAAAAAGAAGTTTTCTAAAGCATAAAAGCAAAACAAAGGGCTCCCATTGTGGAAGCCTTTTTGTTTTGCTTTTATTTATCGGGCGTATAGCTGGCGATGAGGACGCCCGAGTCAGTTGAGCGGATTTCCTTCAGGTTGAACATTTTCTGGTCGGCATTTTCCTTGAACAGTCGTTTGCCTTCTCCTAAAATGAGCGGGAAGGTCATCAGGTGCAATTCATCGATCAAATCGTGCTTCAGCAAAGTTTCGATCAGTTCCGCACTGCCGTAGACCAATAGCCGCTGTCCGGTTTTTTTCAGTTTGGCAACTTCCTGCGCTACATTGTCGGTGATCAAGCGTGCGTTCCATTCTGTACGCTTCAGGCTGGTGGAAACCACGTACTTTGGCAGCTGGTTCATCCGGTCGGCAAAGCCTTCTTCATCTTCGGCTGCCGGCCATGCTGCAGCAAATCCCTCATAAGTAACCCTTCCAAGCAGAAGTGCGTCACTGCGGAACAGAAGGTCCAACTGGTATTTAGCTATCTCATCATCCCAGTAGGGTGCAGTCCAGGAAGGCTCCTCCATGACTCCGTCGAGCGTCAAATACATCGCTACAATGATTTTCCCCATACGAACAGCTCCTTTTTCTCAACTTCAACTAAAACCGAAACAGAGGACAATTAATGTATATATTCTCCGCTGGTAGAAAAAATCCTTTATTTTAAACTCACTCCATCGTCCATCTGCGCAAGGGAATTAGGTACAACAGTTCATCATTTCGAGTGCATCAGTGGAAAAATCAGAAAATAGCTAGCTTTTGGTTAGTTTTTTTATTAGTTTAAATAAATTTTTCGCAAAAAATAACAATTCTTATTACTTATAAAGTAAACTATAAATACCATATAAAAGGGAGGAATTAATTATGCAATGTAACGGCTGCTCAGTTGCGGCAATTAAATTTGAAATCAAGCTGGAAGGTGAGAAGAATCTTTCTGCTTTACAGATAGTTATAGATCATTTGGAAAGAAGAGAAATCGAGGTTATCAATAAAGGAAACAAGCTGCAGATGGATGAAATAGGCGCCAGAGAATTTCTGGACTTTTGCAGTGATTTACTGGATGTGGATCAAGTGGTGTTCCGTATCAATCAGGAAGCATGGCAGCCATTAAAGGGGATGTCACAGGTTTTTGCAACTGAATGGATAGACGATGTCATTCAACATGAAAGGCTCACTTGCCACTATCAGCCAATCGTGGATGCAGATGAAAGCATTTTTGCCTATGAAATGCTGGCACGTTTTAAAAATGAAGACGGTTCGATGATCTATCCGAATGAAATTTTTCCTGCAGCCAAAACGCGTGGACGTTTATACGCATTGGACCGGGTATGCAGAATGACTGCCGTGAAATATGCGGCTGTATTAAAAGGAGAAAAAGCGTTTATTAACTTTATTCCCACTTCTATTTACTCCCCCGAATTTTGTCTCCGCTCGACAATTTCGTTGTCAGAGCAATTAGGGGTAAATCCAAAATCACTAGTATTTGAAGTGGTGGAAACAGAAAGAGTCGACGATATTGATCATTTGAAAAAAATTCTAACCTATTATCGGGAAAAAGGATTCGATTACGCATTGGATGATGTGGGCGAGGGCTATAGCACCATCGAGCTTTTGGCCGACTTGAAACCTAAGTATATGAAGCTGGACATGCAGTATGTCCAAAATGTCGCAGAAGATGCGGAAAAGCAGAAAGTCGCGGAAAAGTTTTTGGATAAAGCTTTGGAAATCGGCTCGATTCCATTAGCGGAAGGCATTGAAACACGTGAGGATTTTGACTGGCTGAAGCAAAGAGGGTACCAATTATTCCAAGGCTATTATTTTGGGAAGCCGGCTGCATCTCCTTTGTACGAAAAGCATTTGGAAGTATAAATCGAAAGAGCCAACAACTGTCGTGGTTGTTGGCTTATTTATTCATGAGATCAACGGATAGTGTTTGGCAGCTGCTTTCCGGTAAATAAAAACACAGTAAGCTTCGCAATGAAGTTTACTGTGTTTTTTGTCATTTTTTCAACAGCAAATAAATGAAATAAGGAGCTCCGATCAGTGCGGCCATGATGCCTGCGGGAATTCCAGAAGGTTCGAGCAGGTTCCGGCCAACGGTGTCTGCCAGCAGCAAAAGCCAGCCGCCGATTAAAATCGCTAGCGGCAAAAACATTTGATGGCGCGGACCGACGATGGCTTTTGCAATATGCGGCGCCATCAGTCCAATGAAGGCGATCCCGCCGGTAACTGAGACAGCGGCAGCAGCAAGCGCAACAGCAGCCAGCAGCAGAACGATCCGTTCTTTTTCGATGGAAACGCCAATCCCTACGGCGACGGGATCACTGAGGCCAAGAACATTCATGCGATTGGCTTTGTACATGGTGAACGGAATCAGCACCAACAGCCATGGGAGGATAGCCAGGATGAACGGCCAATCTGCACCCCAAATATTTCCGGCCAGCCAATTGGCTATAAAGTCGACTTTTTCCGGTTCAGCGGAAGAAATCAGAACGATCATGACTCCCGATAAAGCCATCGAAAAACCGATGCCGACGAGCACGAGGCGGATGGGCTGCAAGCCGGTAACGCGCGAATAGGAAAATGCGTAAATCAGTGCGGCAGTCGCCAGCGCTCCGCCAAAAGCAACGACAGGCAGCAAGTAAACAAAAGCACCCGCCTCTACGGGAATGAATAAGAAGAACACGGCTATGGCAACGCCGGCTCCTGAGTTGATGCCGATGATTCCGGGATCAGCCAGGTCATTTCGCGTCACACTTTGTAAAATAGCCCCGGACAAAGCCAGCGCCATTCCGGCAAGCACCGTGATTAAAATGCGCGGCAAGCGAATGGAAAACAGGATAAATTCTTCTTTAAACGTACCTTGGCCAAAAATTGCCGGGATCAAGCGGTCATAGGAGATGGGAGAGTAGCCCATGCCCATACTTGCGATTGCTGTCAACAGGATCAACGCCAGCAACAGGTAATACGAAATGCGTTGTTTTTTGCGTAAGCTTGAATGGATCATGCGAATGCTTTGCCTCCTTTACGGACAATGATCAGGAAGAACGGCAATCCGATGATCGCAATGATCGCTGCAACCGGTGTTTCAAACGGTGAATTGATGGTCCGGCCGATCAAGTCGGCAAGCAGCATGAAAATGGCACCAGCCACTGCGGACATCGGGATGATGAAGCGGTAATCGGTTCCTACGACTGACCGGACAACATGCGGAATCATCAAGCCGATAAAGGCCATATTACCGGCCAGTGCAACGGCGGCACCTGCCAGCAATGTGATAACAACAAACAGGATCGCTTTGATCTGCGCTGTTTTTTGCCCGAGGCCAATGGCGGCTTCTTCACTTAAGCTGAGAATGGTCAATTGACGTGACAGCAACAAAGCAATAAGCAGCGAAACGGCGATAAACGGAACAACCACCTGCAGCTGCCCCCACGAAGTTCCGATCAAGCCGCCTGCTGTCCATTGTGAGACGTTTTTAGAGATGTTGAAATACAGTCCGATCCCTTCAGCAATCGCTGTCAGAAAGGCCGAAATGGCGGCTCCGGCAAGAACGATCCGAAAAGGTGAAAAGCCGCCTTTTTTCGCAGCACCGATGCCGAAGACCAAAGCTGCACCAGCTGCTGCTCCGACAAAGCAGGCAATCATGATGCCGAAATAATTGGCCGCGGGAATAAAGGCTAAAGTGAAAGCAAGCGCCGCATTGGCACCGGCCGTCAAACCGAGAAGGCCCGGATCGGCCAGTGGATTGCGGGTCATCCCCTGCATCATCGCGCCAGATACTGCTAAAGCAGAACCTACAAAGATGGCGGCGACTTCACGCGGCAGCCGGATTTCCCGAATAACGCCGATTCCGTCGCTGGAACTGGTCGAAAACAATGCCAGCCCCACTTCTTTTAGGCTAATATCCGCAGCTCCGAAAACCAACGAGACGACAAGCGTCAGCACCAGCAGAAGCAGGCTTACTATGAATTTGATTGGAAAGGAAACTTTAGGACTCATTAATCATCATCTTTTCCTGAGAATAAAAGAGGAATTCTAAAATCAGAATTCCTCTTTTTTAGTATATAAGTTGAATGAAATTATTAGTTATATAAGTTGAACTACTTAATCGTACACAATAGGTATGTCACAAAGCGGTTTATGAAATGATGATTCTACAGCAATTTCACTGTCCTAAAAAATTCTCAATAAAGAATTCCAATTGGTAATCCAATGAAATTGGATCGTTGAAGTAAAATTCTTTTGCATCAGCTTCGAAAATCTGTCCGTTTTGAGCGGCAGGTGTGTTTTGGTACACATCCGTTTCCTGGAATGAGTTGTCTTGTGAACTGTCTTTGCTGAAGATGACGTAATCACCCATGTATTCCGGCAACACTTCCTGAGAAAGCATATAGTAACCGTCTGCTAAAGCCATTTCTTCCACTTTTGCCGGCATTTTTAATTTCATTTCCTGGTAAAGGATTTCCGTTCCGCGTCCCCAGTTGTCTCCGAATACATAGATTTGCTTATCGAAGTTTTCAATAACGGAAACGGTTGTGTCTTCGCCGATTTCAGCGCGGATCTCTTCTCCAGCTTGCTGTGCGCGTTCCTGGAAGTCGGTGATCCAAGCTTGTGCTTCTTCTTCTTTGTTTAATACTTTACCGATTTCCAGATGTTGCTCCAAATAGCCGACGTTGTTGTAAGTGTACGTGACCGTTGGTGCGATTTCACTCAATTTATCGATGTTGGCTGTAGTTGAAGAGCCAATGATTAAGTCAGGTTCCAATTCGATGATTTTTTCCAGGTCTGTTTCTGCTACTTCTTCCACGTCTGCCAGCTCTTCTTCAAAACGCGGGTTGTTTTTTGCCCAGGAAGTTACTCCTACTAAAGGGACGTCCAAAGATATTGCGTCACCGGCGTAAGAAGAGAGCATGACTACACGCTGTGGATCTGCAGGAACTTCGATAGGTCCGCTTTCCGATTCATATGTAATGGTTTCGGAAGATTGATCAGCCGTTGCGCTTTCTGTTTCCTCAGTGGTTGACTCGGAATTGCATGCGCCAAGAATCAGCAGCAAAGTGAATAGGAATAGGGGCAAAAATAATTTTTTCATGTCGGTTAGACTCCTTTGATTAAGTTATATGTAGTGCACATCGGTTTTTGCGTTCGTGGATCCAACCCAATTTCAGCGTCGATCCGGAATACTTCTTTTAATACGGGTTGTGTAATGACTTCATGGCAATTGCCGGCTTTTACAATCTGGCCATCTTTCATGGCGATGATGTGATCGGCAAAACGCGCCGCTTGGTTCAGGTCGTGGAGCACCATGATGATGGTCCGTTCCTGTTCCCGGTTCAATTGCTGCAGCAATTCCAAAATTTCCAGCTGATGGGCCATGTCCAAGTAGGTGGTCGGCTCATCGAGAAAGATCATTTCGGTTTCCTGTGCCAACGCCATCGCAATCCAAACGCGCTGGCGCTGGCCGCCGGACAATGCGTCAACCGGGTGGTATTTGAAGAATTGAGTGCCGGTGACATCGAGTGCCCAATTGATAATCTCATAATCCCTTTTTGATAATCGGCCAAAACCTTTCTGGTAAGGGAAGCGGCCGTAGGAAACCAGTTCACCAACCGTCAATCCGGCAGCACTGTCAGGTGTTTGAGGAAGAATGGCCATTTTTTTTGCCAGGGACTTCGTGTTTTCCTGGGCAATGTTGCTGCCGTCCAATACCACGGATCCGGATTGATGCGAAATCACACGAGTAATCGCTTTTAGCAGCGTTGATTTGCCGCAGCCGTTGGAGCCGATGATTGTCGTAATTTTCTTGTCTGGAATTTGGACGGTCAAATCTTTGACAATCAAGCGGTCTCCATAGCTGATATTCAGCTCCTCGGTGAACAAACGCACCATCCCAAAAACCTCCTTTTCTAAATTCTTTATCTTTTTCGTTGATAATGATTCTCAATTTCAGTACAATCAATACTATAAGACTAATTTCAAGCATTGTCAATACGTAATATAGAGGGATAGGAGTGAAAATAGATGGTGAAAAACGAGCTTTTTGATGTAACGATTATAGGCGGGGGTCCTGCAGGGCTGTATTCGGCATTTTACAGCGGCCTTCGGGAAATGAAAACGAAGATTATTGAATTCCAGCCGCAATTGGGCGGGAAAATTCATGTGTACCCGGAGAAGATGATTTGGGATGTCGGAGGACAGCCGCCAATCCAGGGAGCAAAGCTCATCGATCAATTGGTTGCACAAGGGCTGACATTCCAACCGGAAGTCGTATTGAACGAAAAAGTGGAGTCCATAGCAAAAAACGAAGAAGGCATTTTTGAATTGATCGGCTCTTCAGGCCATGTGCATTTATCGAAAACGGTCATCGTCGCAGTTGGCGGCGGCATCCTGAACCCTCAAAAGCTGATGATTGAAGGAGCCGAACGCTTTGAAGTATCCAACCTGAATTACACGGTCAAATCACTGGAACGCTTCAAAGGCAAGACGGTTCTCATCTCTGGAGGCGGAAACTCAGCTATCGACTGGGCCAATGAACTCGAGCCTATTGCCAAGCAAGTATACGTTACTTACCGCAAGCCGGAACTTGCAGGACATGAGGCACAGGTGACACAGTTGATGAACGGATCCGCCATTTGCTGCCTGCATACTAATATCACACGCCTGATCGCATCGGATGATCGTGACGCCATTGAATTCGTTGAACTGACCCATCAGGAAACAAAAGAAACCCAGGTGCTGCCGATCGACGAAATGATCATCAATCATGGCTATGAACGCGATATCAGTTTGCTTGGGAACAGCCCGTTGAATATTGAAATTGCTGACGATTATTACATTGCGGGTACACCGAGCAGCGAATCTTCAGTGGCGGGCCTTTTTGCTGCGGGTGACATCCTCCAGCATGAAGGAAAACTGAATTTGATTGCCGGGACTTTCCATGACGCTGCCAATGCAGTCAATAAAGCAAAGCACTACATTCAGCCGGACGCGAACAAAATCGCGATGGTATCTTCTCATAATGAAGTATTCAAAAAGCGCAACAAGGAATTGGTCAAGCAATTATTGGTGTAAGAAAAGGCCCTTCCGGATTGTTTCAGACAGCCCCATCAGAGGTATAGAAGGCTGTTAAGCAAATTCGGAGGAGGAATTGACAATGGAATTAAAGGATTATGGAGCAGAATCGTTTGTTGTAAATATCGAAGAGGCAACCAAGCAAAATGACACATTCCGCACAGCGTTGTGGACAGGGAAAAACTTGCAGGTAACCGTGATGAGCATCGAAGTAGGGGATGACATCGGCCTGGAAGTCCACGAAGGTGATCAATTCCTGCGGGTAGAAGCTGGAAAAGGATTTGTCCAAATGGGCGACAGCGAAGAAAACCTGACATTTGAAGAAAACGCTGAAGATGACTACGCCATTATGATTCCGGCAGGAAAATGGCATAATGTCACAAATACAGGCGACAAGCCTTTAAAAATCTATTCAATTTATGCACCGCCTGAACATCCGCACGGCACAGTCCATAAAACCAAAGCGATTGCTGAAAAAGCAGAAGAAGAGGAAGAATAAAAAAACGGCCACTTGGGCCGTTTTTTTATATTAGTGAAGTAAATATTTCAACAGAACTCATGCTGCCTTATTGCTTCCATAAAAGTCTTCGCTAGTTGCTAGAGCACTTTAATAGCGGCCGAAGCGGTTAAAGTAACCTTCTTTCATTCAATTTATCGAGATTACTTATAAGCCAAAGCCGCCGCGTCCGCGCGCTCTTTTTTGCCGTGCAGCATATAGTACAGGAATGCGGTTGCCAGAACCGCAAAGCCAAGAATCCCATACAGCGAGCTATAGCCGATCAACGGAATTACGAAGCCCAAAAGATAGGGGCCAAAGCCGAGTCCGGCATCCATCGAAATGAAAAACGTCGACGTTGCAAGCCCCATCCGGTGAGGCGGTGTCAGTTTAACGGCCACAGCTTGTGCTGTTGACTGCATATTGCCGAAGCCAAAGCCGATCAATGCACCGGCAACCAGCAAGCCTGCACTGCTGCTCGAAACGTTCAACAGGAACAAACCGGCTGCAAAAACGGCAAAGGCCGGATACATGATAAAGTTCGCACCTTTCAAATCCATCAGTCGCCCGGTAAATGGCCGTGAAACCAATATTGCCAGCGCATAGACCAGGAAGAAGTAGCTGGCGGCTTCCACTAAATTCTCTTCCATGGCGTAGAAATTGATGAAGGATAGAACACTGGAATAGCAAAGGGCAATCGCCAGACAAACAAGTGCGATCGGTACAGCCTTCGGTTCGATATAATCGGAAATTTTAAACCCTTTCGTTTCGTCAGTGAAAGGTGGGGCTTCAATCGGCGGAACATAAAGAAAAAAAGAGACGATCAAGCTGATTGCACCTAAAGCCAGGCACAGCGAAAAAATCATTTCATAGCTGCTGTGCTGGCTCATCATCAAACCGATGAACGGCCCAAAAGCAGTCGCCAACGTTGCACTGAGGCTGAAGTAGCCGATGCCTTCGCCTTTGCGCCTCATCGGAATGATCTGGGCAACTATGGTTCCGGCCGCCGTACTCGCCATCCCGAGGGTCATGCCGTGAAGAAAACGGTTGAGCAAAAGAAACGGCAAGCCAAAGTTCAGGAAATAGAAAAAGGTAGTCAGCGTAAACAAAGCAAGGCCGATGATCAAGGTCCGTTTACGGCCAATTTTATCGATGCTGCGGCCGATAATCAGCCTTCCAGCCAGTGCACCCAGGATGAAAATCCCGGTAACCAGACCGGCTTCACTCGTTGACGCGTTATATTCCTCGACGGCGTAAACGGCGATGGTGACCATCAAGAGATAGAAAATAAGGACCAAGAAAAAATTCACTAAGGCGGTGACGATAAAGTCCTTTGTCCATAAAGCGGGTTTTGAATTGTTCAATAGAAATGCTCCTTGCTGGGTAATGTAATTCTTGGAACAGAGAAAGGGATAGCCACAAAAGAAACAGACAGCCAAAATCAGGCTATCTGTTTTTTTTCATTAGTTTGAAGTTTTCGCTTCGATAAGAGCGGCGATTTTGGTGATTACCAGTTCACTGCCGAGCATCGGCGATTCTTTTTTCGGTTCATTGCTGTCTGAACTTGCTTCAGGGCGCTTATGGGCTTCCTTGAAGGTATCGCTGGTTTTCCAGGCTTCAAAGTTCTCCAGGTTCTCCCAGTACATATTGACGTTCAATTCATCGTATTCGGTCAAGTTCTGCGTAACTGTCACTTCGACTTTGACGAAGCCTTCCATTTCTTGCAAAGCACCTGGCCGGGCAAAGTTAGGAGCCATTTTTTCTGCGAATCCCGGTTTCATTTTAATACGGTTGGTTACGATATACATCAAGAATCTCTCCTTTTTCACTCAAATTTATGTTGCTCACTGTTACTAACTTTATCACATTCTGAAAAATGATGTGTATGCTGACGCTATCGATTATCTTTTTCTGTCCATTCCTCTTCCCGTAAACTATAATTGTAAGAATATTGGAAATGGGGTTGGATGCATGACGCAACAAATAAAAAAATTTAGCTGGACAGGAAGCAACGCTCCTTACATCAATCAGCCCGACGTTCAGCAAATCGGCCGGGTGGTGGTTGGGCGATTTGGCGGAAATTCTGATGCTGGCCAAACCAAGAACGAAGATGGCTGCCTGGTTTGGGTCAGCGAACAAGAGGACTGGGAGTTCATGGCGATTTTGGATGCGCATAATTCAGCCCAGAGTGCCGAACTGGTCATCGCACAAGTGGAACAGCATCAAAGTTCTATCGCTTCGCTCCTATCAGGTGAAATCGGTACTGAATTTTTCATCAGCTTTGAAAAAGCATTATTGCAGATGTTCCAGGAACAGAGCTTTATGGAAGCATGCCGGCATGTACAGGGCGAGACGGCGTGCCTCATAGCGGTAAGAAAAGGGAAGTACTTGTACTGGCTTTCCATTGGTGATTGTCTGCTGTACGTTTTTCATCCGGAACTGGAAGCTTTTGGACAGTACCAAATCAATCAGCGCCAATTTTACGAATGGGTCGGGCAGATAAATACTTTCGAACAACAGGTTCCCTGCTTCAGCAGCGGCGTAAGGGAATTGCGGCAAGGAGAAAATCAGCTCCTATTGGCGACAGACGGACTGGTGGAATGTCCAGGTGCGGTATTTGCCGAGCCTAAAAGCATATGGCACCAGTGCAAGGGAGCCGCAACAACTGACGGGGTGGCTGCGTTACTGGCAACTATCCAGAAAAACCACGTTCGCGACAGCGCGACCGTGGTTTCGTGGAAAGTGGATGTGCCGGAGCAGGCAAGCTATGCCAGCAATCAGTAGCTTTCGCTCTTTGCCAGATGGACCGTACAATTATACAGCGAACAATCCCAGCGGCTATCAGCATTTTTTAACATTGTGATGGACGTATTGTCCATGGAGGTTTCCTTGAATTTTTCGGGCATGAGTTTTTGGAGCATTAAGCCGATTAAAGCTCCGTGGCTGACCAGCAGCACACGCTGGCCATGAAAATTTTCCAGAATGTCCTCGAGGCAGGCCAGCCCCCGTTCGGTTGCCTCCCCCAGGTCCTCCATCGCTAAATCGAGATTTCGCCAGTCGGGTCCCCATTTTTCAAGGCGCTCTCTTTCTGTCGTGCCTTCAATTTTGCCGCCGCTTCTTTCACGCAGCCGCGTATCAAAATGGCTGACCGGCAAATAGAGTTTTCGGCCAATAATTTCAGCCGTCTCTTTTGCACGGGATAAGTCACTTGAGATGATCAGGTCCCAATTTTCTTCGGCAGCAAGCCGGTTTGCAAGCGACTCCGCCTGCTGGCGTCCCGTTTCATTGAGCGGGACATCCGAAGATCCTTGGGCGATGCCCTGTATGTTCCAATCCGTTATGCCATGCCGTACCAAACCAATTGTTGTCAATGGAGCCATCTCCTTTAGTGTGTTACTTACCAGCATAACGGAATCACCGGATTTTAAAAAGTGAGGCTGCCTAAAAAGGGCAGCCTCTTTTATCGAATTATGCGGTTTTTCGTTTCTTTTCGTTTTTATCAATCACCGTGGTTCCGACCAGATCGCCGGTAATGTTCAATGCGGTGCAGCCCATTCCGACCAATGCATCAATGGAAACGAGCAATGCGACAGCTTCCATCGGCAAGCCCAATTGGACAAATACAGTGGCAATCATGACTATTCCAGCACCCGGAACGCCAGCGGTTCCGATAGACGCCAGAGTTCCGACCAGCACCACCATCATCATTTCGGACAGGCTTAACGGATCTCCCACGAGATTTGCTGCAAAAACGGCTGATACAGCAATCCGGATGGCGGCCCCGTCCATATTAATGGTCGCGCCGAGCGGCAGGCTGAATCCGTATAGGCTTTTCGACAGCCCTAAATTTTTAGCGGCATCCAAGGTCAATGGCAGCGTCCCCGAACTGCTTTGTGTAACAAATGCAGTCAGCATCGGTGTGCGGGCCTGCTTGAAAAACTGGCCCGGTTTTACTTTGAATATCAGCAAAACCAACGTATAGAGAAGCACTTGAGCAATTAGGGCCACGTACAATACCAGCACCATTTCACCGAGTGACAAAAGCGTATCGAATCCTTGGCTCCCGACAGTCTCAGCCATGATGGCGAAAATTCCGATCGGCACATATTGCAAAACTGCCTTTAATACAAGCATGGTCATTTCGTTCAGCGCATTTACGGTTTTGTACAAATGCTCGCCCAGGCTTTCCAATTCACTGGAATCGCGCATATAGGATAGCGCGATGCCAAAAGCGAAGGCGGTGAAAATGATGCCAAGCAGATTCAGCTCGGTGAAAGCTGTGAAAATATTGGAAGGGACAATGTTCAGCAGGACACTGACGATTCCGGGGTTTTCCGGAACATCAAAAGTTTCATTGCCCTGCAGCTGCATGCCGGTGCCCGGCTGAAAAAAACTGGCTACGGCCAATCCGACAATAATAGCGAACGCAGAACTGAGTGTATAGTAAGCGAAGACCTTGCCACCCATTCTTCCAAGATCTCCGATGGAAGATTGGTTAATGCCGACCATCATGGTGAAAAGAATCAGCGGAATGATCAGGAAGGTCAATAAGTTCAGCAGCAAATCGCCAAGCGGAGCCAGAACAGCTGCCTGTTCCCCAAATATCAAACCGACGCCGACGCCGAGTATGAGTGCAATGGTAATTTTAAAAATCAATGAAGCATTGACATAGTATCTCCAAGCGGTTTTCATAGTCTCACTCCTTGTTTAAACTAGTAATCCTTATAATTTCTATCGGAATTAACTTTCCTAACTTATAACAGAGTGAGCGGGCCTGTCAAAATGTCTGCTTGCCCTTCCCGCAGAAAAAATGCAAAAGACAGAGAGAACGTTTGGCAACCAAATAACCCCCAAACAGCGCTCGCTCGAGGACTGTTTGGGGGTTATTCAGATCGTTTCTTTGCTGAATTGATAATGGCCTTTGCCATTGGCTTTGACCTCGTACATGGCTTTATCGGCTTTCTTCATTAAATCCATAGGGGTCGAAGCATCTAATGGATAAACGGCAATGCCGATGCTTGGCGGGCTGAAAATTTCAGCATCGTTTATACGATGCGCTTGCTTCAGTGAACTCAAGATTTTATCAGCTGTTTGTGCAACTGTTTCCAATCCGCTGACGTTGCGCATGATCAATGTGAATTCGTCTCCTCCTTGCCGGGAAACGAGATCATTGCTGCTCATACAGCTTGTGATCCTGTTTGCAACAGAAATCAGCAGTTCATCTCCAATATCATGCCCCAATGTATCGTTAACTTCTTTAAAATGATCCAGATCGATAAACATGACCGCAAACATTTCGTTCAGCAGTTCGGCTTCTGTCACTGCTTTTTTCAACGATTCTCCAAAGTATCGGCGGTTCGCTAAGCCAGTTAACGGGTCGTGATACGCTAGAAATTGAATTTTTTCTTCATTTTTCTTATTCTCTGTAATGTCTTTGCCGATGCCAAAGATGCCGACAATATTGTTGCGCACCATAATCGGTATGTTGGTGACACTGAGGTAATGGAATTCGCCAAACCGGCTGCGCATCGGCACTTCATAGCTTTGGGGCTGTCCCCGCAGCGCATTCTCCAGATACTGGGCAGCTTGGAGCTGCATGTCCTTTTCAATGAATAAAGAGTTCGAAAGGCCAATCAGTTCATTTTTCTCATATCCGAAAAGAGCATTGCTGGATGGATTGGCGCTTTCAAAGCGCCCGGTCACATCAAGTGAATAGACAGCATCCGGATGATAATCAAATAAAGACTTATAGCGCTGCTCGCTTACATCAAGCTGCTCGGTTTTATCCTGGTATTTCTGAAGCAATTGCTGATTTTCTGAAATAATTATAATTTGCCTGAATATGACCAATAGGATGGAAATTCCTGAACCGATTGTCACCACATCAATGCCAGAAGAGCGGGAGGCCATGAAAACGAACAAAATCAAAACGGTAACGTAAGGAAGCGAAAGGCGAAGGAAATCCAGTTGCTGTACAGGTTTTTCATCTAGTAAGGCTGCTTCGGGATCCAATGTTTGTACAGTGCTCAAAAATCCGGAAAAACCTATTAATAAGACGGCCAAAGCGAATAGAGGGTCAATCAGGCTGCCGGAATTGTATTAATCCACAGAAATTAAGTACATATAGGCAGAATCAGCAATAATTTGAAAAAATAGTCCCAGTGAAAGAAAAAACAGGCTCTTGTTGAAAGTGGATTTCTTTATGCCCAAATAAATACTGAGAACGCCAAGTAAGAGAGTTAAATCACCTATTGGGTAGGCTAGCGAAACAAGTAAGGGATATGTCGCGACATCGCCGACTTCAATAATTGGGCTAAGCAGAAAATGCCAGCTGAACGTAGCAGCGACGACCATGACGATCAGCACATCGAAAAAGAATTTGATAAACTGGTGCTTTTCGGTTTCCTTAACCAACTTAAATGAAAAAGCTGCTAAGTAAAAACCAAATTGAAGCAAGTAAAATAAGTCTGGGGGTCCTGGAAAAGGAACTTCACCAAATAAGATGTTTTCATAGATTATCCATAGAACCTCGGCGACAAAGTAATTCAAAGTACCGATCGCGAGGAGCAGCCAAAAGACCTTTTCATTTCCTGTACTTTTTCGCGAAGTTTGGAAAAGCCAGACTGAAGCAATCAGACAGCCTATGCTGGAAAGAACATTCCCGCCAAAAGTCAAAACAGTTTCATTTTCTGCCCAGACATTCAACCAGACGAAATATAGCAGGATGTAAAATATAATGAAACTTAGAGCCAGTCGTTTTTTATTTTTAGATCCCATTAGATAAACCTCCCTGCTCAAAATCGAAATTAGTTAAGCTCCAGAACAGAGAGTTAACGGAGCGTTCCCGGAAAAAGTGCTTGTTATTATAGTACGTTATATCTACTGTAAATATAATGCTTTTTTTTATTATTTTAAGAAAAAATTATAAAAATAAAACCACAATCGAATTGTATAACCAGCTACTGTTAATTTACAGAAAAAAGCCTCCTTCTATTAGAAAAAAGGAGGTTTTTGTGGAATTAAAAATCAAAGTTGTCCGGATCCGGACCGACTCGGCGGTTTTCGTTCAATTGTGAAATCCTTTCCATGTCTTCATCGGTCAATTGGAAATCGAAAACCTGTGAATTTTGAATAATCCGCACTTCTTTGGTAGATTTCGGGATTGTCACGACTCCATTTTGCAGATCCCAGCGAAGGATGACCTGTGCAACCGTTTTTTCAGTTTTAGCCGCAATTTCCACAAGCAAAGGATGATTCAGCAGTTCGCCCTGCATTAAAGGAGACCAGGCTTCAAGCTGGATGTTATGTGCTTTGCAGAAATCATGCAATTCTTGCTGAGACAGACGCGGGTGGTATTCAACCTGATCGATCATGGGCATGATTTCCGCATCTTTCATTAACTCCTCCAGGTGATGGATATGGAAGTTGCTGACACCAATCGCTTTGACACGTCCTTCTTTGTACAAGGTTTCCAAAGCGCGCCACGCATCTTTGAATTTCCCTTCAACCGGCCAGTGGATCAAATACAGATCCAGATAATCCAGGCCCATTTTTTTCAGGCTGGTTTCATAGGCAGCGAGAGTCTCTTCATAGCCTAAATCCGAATTCCATACTTTCGAAGTGACAAAAAGCTCTTCTCTTGGAATGTCCGCTTTCTCCAATCCATCGCGAATTCCTTGGCCCACACCTTCTTCGTTGCCATAAGCTGCAGCTGTATCAATGCTGCGGTAGCCATTGGCAATCGCAGTACTGACTGCATCGATAACTTCCGATCCTTCGTTGACTTTAAATACGCCGAGGCCGAGCCACGGCATGTTAACGCCGTTGTGTAAAGTAGTTGTATCCTGTAAGTTTTTCATTTCATCATCCTCCAGTTAGTTGATTGGTGTTTCGTGCAATTGGTGTGGAACGGTTTGGGTGCGTGTTTCTTTGTTTTCCAGGTGACGGCTCCATGCGCTCAGTAAGACAGCGCCGAAAACCATGATGGCGCCAATCCACGATGTATGGATGAGGCCGATCGAGTCAGCCACTAAACCTCCCAGAAACGCGCCAATGGCAATGCCGGCATTAAACGCAGAGATGTTGATGGCTGATGCCACATCCACTGCACTCGGTACATAGCGCTCCGCAAGCATCACTGCGTAAACCTGCAGTCCCGGAACATTCATGAAAGCGAAAAGGCCCATAATGATGATGGTGATGAGGCCAGCGATTTTGAACGGCGCGGTAAAAGCCAGGACAAGCAAAATGACTGATTGGATCAGGAACATATAGAACAAGGCTTTGATTGGATTCTGGTTGGCAAGCTTGCCGCCAACCGTATTGCCGATGGCGATGGCAATGCCGTAAATTACCAGAATGAGCGTGACCGTTCCTGCCTCAAATCCGCTTACTTCCTGCAGCAATGGGGACAGGTAAGTGAATACCACGAACGTGCCGCCGTAACCAAGGGCTGTAATGGCAAAAACCAGCAGCAACCGGCCGTTTGTCACCAATTTTACTTGGTCGCGGAAAGAAGTGCGGACAGCTTTTTTCAGGTCGGACGGAATCCAGACACTGTTTCCGATAAACGCGATAATCCCGATGACGACGATGGCCATAAATGCTGAGCGCCAGCCAAACTGCTGACCCAGGAATGTACCGAAAGGAACGCCTGTGACCGTAGCGACAGTCAATCCGGTGAACATGATCGCAATGGCACTGGCCCGTTTGTTTTCAGGAACCAAGTCAGCGGCAATGGTAGCCCCGATAGCCATGAATACCCCGTGGGCAAGAGCTGAAACCACTCGCGCTATTAGCAGCACTCCGACCGTCGTGGCGGTTGCGGCAAGCAAGTTGCCAAGTATGAATATCACCATGATCCACAGCAGCAGGGATTTCCGTGACATATTGGCTGTCAGTGACGTCAGGACAGGCGCACCGAACATGACGCCTAACGCATAAAGTGAAACCGTCAAGCCGGCTGTTGTAACGCTGATGGTCAAATCCTCTGCAATCATCGGCAGCAGGCCAACGCTGATGAATTCGGTCGTGCCGATGGCAAACGCGCTGAGTGCCAGTGCCAACAAGGCTAAGGTGCTTCTTTTTTTATTAATAGACATATTTTTTCTCCTCCAAATAAGTTTTCATCAATCAATTTCGGTCGATAAATGCTAGTATGTGGTATGGAGTAAACAAAAGGAAGTACGCACTTTAAAGTGCTGTAGACACTTTTTAGTGCCTATAAGAAAGGAAGAAGCGCAATGGAGAAGAAATACAACATATCGGTAGAGGCAACTTTGGAAGTGATCGGAGGCAAATGGAAAACCGTCATTCTTTGCCATTTGATGCGCGGCAAAAAACGGACCAGTGAACTGAAGCGGCTCATGCCGGACATCACCCAGAAAATGTTGACGCAGCAACTGCGTGAACTTGAAAGTGATGGAGTCATCAACCGCATTGTCTACAACCAGGTCCCGCCAAAAGTGGAGTACGAACTGAGCGAATACGGCATCAGCTTGGAAGGAATCTTGAATTCCCTTTGTTCATGGGGCGACATGCACCTGACAAAAGTGTATGGGGATAAATCTGCTGTATTGCAGGAAGGGATTTTAAACGAGTGAATGCGTTGAAAAAACATTTACAGGCAATGGGATAAAATGCTAGGATGTAAAAAAACAAAATGCCTTGAAGAGAAGAGTAGGTCATTCCATTCTTTCCAGAGAGTTCCGGCAGCTGAAAAGGAACAAGAACGGATGATTGAAGCAAAACTCTGAGCAGCGCATCGGAACCGATTACACGGCGATGGTGTGACAGGAGCTCCTGTTACAGAGCTAGAGTATAAGCAGGCGATCCTGCCGTACTTGATGAGTTCGATGTGGCGACATGTCGAAACAACTGGAGTGGCACCGCGAAACCGAATCTCGCCTCCAAGACAATGGTCTTGGAGGTGGGATTTTTTTATTTTCCAAATAAAAAGGTGAGCGGGGGAATAGAGGATGGGGCATTGGAAAGCGCCACTCATTATGCTGATGGCCATTGGAATTGCGAATATTGGAGCTTGGGTTTATCTTATTGCAATAAATCTGCGGGTTTTCGAAATGGCAGGAGGATCGGTGTTGGCGGTATCCGTTCTCTACTTGATGCAGCCAGCAGCATCAGTACTCACAAATGTATGGGGAGGAACCTTAATCGACCGGATGAACAAAAGGTCGATTTTGATCGCACTGGATATTTTACGGGCATCGTTAATCGGCTCTTTGCCTTTTGTCACTTCGCTGCCTGTTATTTACATGATTGTTTTTCTGATTGGGGTAGGAAGCTCTATCTTTCAACCGGCGTCCATGGTTTATATCACGATGCTGTTGGACCCGTCACAAAGAAAAAGATTTAATGCCTTTAGAAGCCTGATCGATTCAGGGGCTTTTTTGGTGGGACCCGCTCTAGCCGGATTGCTTTTGTTGATTGGGACACCGAGCTTAGCGCTTTATATAAATGCAGGCGCATTGCTCATTTCAGCCCTGTTGACGATGTTGCTGCCGAATCTGGGAAAAGAAGCCTCTGTTGCGGGAAATTTTTCAGTTCACTTATTGCTGAAAGACTGGCAAATCGTAAAAGATTTCAGTTTTCAAAACCTTGACGTTATGAGAGTGTATTTTATTTTCAGCACTATCCTTGTTCTTGCAGCGGCCTTGGACTCATTGGAAGCGGCCTTTTCCATAACCGTTTTAGGTTTGTCCGAACAACGGTATGGATTATTGGTCAGCTTGGCTGGACTTGGCATCATTGCCGGCTCGATCCTTGTTTCCATATGGGCTTATCAGTTTTCTGCGGCTTTCCTGATGGCAAGTGGTGCTGTGTTCACTGCTATCGGGTATTTGGTCTATGCGGGTGCGGCCGGTTTTAAAGGAGCGGCTGCCGGATTCCTGATTTTGGCGTTCTCCTTAGCTTTTGCCAACACCGGATTCCAAACCTATGTACAGGATCATATTCCGGTTGCGGTGATGGGCAGAGTCCTCAGTATTTACAGTTTGCTGGAAGCCTTAGCCGTTATCCTTCTGACGGTGTCAGCAGGAGTAGCAGCAGAATTCTTTTCTATACGGCCAGTAATCATTGGGGGATCAGTGTGCATGCTGCTGATGGGAGTTCTGGTTGTTTGTACATTGGTAAAAACGAAAAGAAATACCTTGAGCCAACCGCCGCTTCGCCAGCCGGTTTTAAACAAGGAGAACAGTTAAAATAAAAAAAGGCCGTTCCCTTAAAACAGGAACGGCCTTTTAAGCTATAAACGTCTATGAGACATCGCTTCGCGCATATCCTGAAGGGCCTTTTTGCCTTCATTGCCGCGGGCGATCATCAAATTGGTGTAAAGCGCATCGATCAAACTTAATTGGCCGATTCGGGAAGACAAGGCTTCGGAACGGAAATCAGTTTCTTCTGAGACTGTGTACAGTGCAATGTCTGCATCTTTCGATAAAGGGGACTTGGCAAAGTTGGTAACAGAGATGATCGTGACACCTTTTTCCTTCAAAACCCGCAGGACGTCAAGGACGTCAGTGGTCGTACCAGAATGGGAAATAACGATTGCCACATCGTCCGATCGAAGTTGGGACGCAGCCATCAACTGCATATGGGAGTCGAGATTCATGGAGACTTGCAGTCCGAGACGGACAAATTTGTGGTAACCGTCCATGGCCACCATAGCAGAACCACCGTTTCCATAGAAGTCGATTTTACGGGCGGCCATCAGTTTTTCAGTTGCCTGCGCCATCGCTTCGGCATCCACAATCTGAAGAGTATCTTCTAACGTCTTAATATTGGACCGGAATACTTTTTCGGTGACAGCGCTGATGCTGTCGCCTTCTTCAATTTTTTCATGAATGTCTTTTAACGGTGCCACTACTTCTGCGGCAAGCGAAATCTTAAAGGCTTGAAATCCCTTAAAGCCGATTCGTTGGCAGAAACGGAAAACCGTCGATTCAGCCAACCCCAGTTCATCCGCGATCTGGTTGATGGTCAAATGAATAATATTCTTTGGGTCGTTTAATACATAATCGGCAATCTTTTTTTCTTTTTCACTGAAATGGCGGTAACTACCGCGTATGGCAGCCAGCGCAAATTGCTGTTCTTTCATGAACCGCGCCTCGTTTCTGTAAAAGTATTTTCATCTATTATACAACAATATGTTGATTGCGGAAAAATATTTGATACAATGAGTTAATTAAAGAAAAATATTCTTTTATTTTAAAGGAGGATTCCCTAATGGAAATTGGAATTATTGGTTTAGGAAAAATGGGATTGAATTTGGCGCTTAACTTGGTGGACCACAACCATAAAGTTGTTGGATATGACAGCCATGCAGCAATCGAAGAGAATGGCTTCAGCCAAGTATCTTCGATTGAAGAAATGGTAAAAGAGCTGACAGCACCTCGCACGTTTTGGCTAATGGTGCCAGCGGGTGAAATTACCGAATCGGTTATCGCACAATTGATGCCTTTGCTCGAAAAGGGAGATTCCATTATTGATGGCGGAAACTCGAACTACAAGGATACGGTACGCCGTGCAGCAACTTTAAAAGAGCAGGGCATTTACTTTTTTGATTGCGGAACAAGCGGTGGAACAGCAGGAGCGCGCCACGGAATTTGTTCGATGATCGGCGGCGATGCAGAAAAGTTCAAAACCATTGAACCTCTGTTAAAAGACATCTCTGTGGAAGATGGCTATTTGTATACGGGAGAAGCGGGAAGCGGACATTTCCTGAAAATGATCCATAACGGAATCGAATACGGCATGATGCAGTCAATCGCAGAAGGTTTCGACATCCTGAACAAAAGCCAATTTGATTTTGACTACGAAAAAGTGGCTGACGTTTGGAACAATGGATCGATCATCAGCTCGTATTTGATGGAAATGACGAAAAACGCATTTTCTAAAGACGCTAAACTCGATAGCATCAAAGGCGTCATGAATTCTTCAGGCGAAGGCAAATGGACTGTGGAAACAGCACTTGATTTGAATGTGCCGGCACCGGTCATTACGCTGTCACTGATGATGCGCTACCGCTCATTGGAGGACGATACTTTTGCAGGGAAAGTTGTGGCAGCACAGCGCAATGAATTCGGCGGGCATGCGGTAGAGAAGAAATAAGAAGATTGAACTAATATTCTTTAGCGGATAATGGCAAAGGCGTCTTCGGACTAGCCAGTTTCGTGGTAGTCTTGATCATAAGCTTCTTTATCTAAATTAAACTTGAAGAGAAAAAGGAAGTGATTCCTTTTTCTCTTTCTTGTATATAGAGGAGGGCTCCTATGCCTGAGCAGTCATATTATTTGGGAGTGGATATCGGTACCACTTCGACAAAAGCGGTTTTATTCAATAAATCCGGAAAAGTAATAGAAGCCGATACCGTTTTCTACGCACTGGAGACGCCGAGCCCGCTCATCGCAGAACAGGATCCAGAGGAGATTTTCCGCGCAGTGTTGACCTCTGTCCGAAAAACAATCCGGAAAAGCGAAATTGATCTGCAGCAGCTGAAACTGGTGTCATTCAGTTCGGCGATGCATAGCCTGATTGCAGTTGACGCTTCAGGAAGCCTGCTGACGCAAAGCATCACCTGGGCTGATACGAGAAGCTCAAAACACGCCAAGCACATAAAAGAACAGCTGAATGGCCATGAAATCTACTTGCGGACTGGTACGCCAATTCATGCGATGTCGCCACTGGCAAAATTGGTCTGGCTGAAAGATGAAAAACCGGAAGTCTGCAAGCAGGCTGCGAAGTTTATCGGCATCAAGGAATACGTCTTTCGTGAATTGTTCGGAGAATATGTAGTCGACCATTCGATTGCTTCTGCGACAGGTCTTTTCAACCTGCAGGAGCTGGATTGGGACAAAGAAGCTTTGGCTGTGGCAGGCATTGCACCTGAGCAGTTGTCGCGGCTGGTTCCGACTACACATGAATTGACGGGAATCGTTCCGGAACATGCACTGTTTATGGGCATTCCTGAAGATGTTCCCTTTATCATCGGGGCAAGCGATGGCGTATTGGCCAATTTAGGTGTTGATGCCATTGAACCTGGCGTTCTGGCAGTTACTATCGGCACAAGCGGCGCTATCCGCACCGTCACGGCAGAGCCGAAAACAGATCCAAAAGGCCGGACGTTCTGCTACGCGCTGACCGAGAATCATTGGGTGGTCGGCGGACCGGTTAACAATGGCGGCATCGTCCTGCGCTGGCTGCGGGATGAGTTTGCTTCATCTGAAGTGGAAACCGCGAAACGCCTCGGCATCGATTCGTATGATGTGCTGACGAAAATCGCTGAGACAGTCAACCCCGGTGCGGACGGCTTGCTGTTCCATCCCTATTTGACAGGGGAGCGGGCGCCGCTATGGGATGCCAATGCACGCGGGTCGTTTTTCGGACTCAGCATCCATCATAAAAAGCAGCACATTATCCGTTCTGTGCTGGAAGGCATCGTCTATAATTTGTATACTGTGCTTTTGGCGGTCGAAGAACTGGCCGGTGAACCGGTGCGCATTCAGGCGTCAGGGGGCTTTGCCCGTTCGGAAATGTGGCGCCAGCTGCTGGCGGACGTTTTCGGCAAGCCAGTGATTGTTCCAGAGAGCTTTGAAAGCTCCTGCCTTGGCGCTGTCGTTTTAGGCATGTACGCCACGGGGGAGATCGAGGATTTCAGCATCGTCTCCGAAATGATCGGCCAGACGCATACGCATGAACCCGACGAAGCAGCGGCCGGCGTCTACCGGGAACTGCTGCCCATCTATATCCGGTTATCACGCCTGCTGACAGAAGAATACGAAAGCATTTCAGACTTCCAACGGAAGCATTTGGAGTGACACGCGACACCCTGGACCAGAAAGCTGATCCAGGGTGTTTTTAGGTTGATTTCTTGGAAATACTTTCTTTATTTATTCGAATAAAATCTGCTGGGTGGTCGTGGCTTGTTTTATGCACGCTTGGCTGGAACTTATGCACGTTCGATTTGAAATATGCACGTTCAGCAAAAGATATGCACGCTTAAAATAAAATATGCACGTACGGCAGAAATTTTCGTAAAAATAAACCAAACAATCAGAAAACGGATGAAAAATATCTATAATTTTCCAATAGCTCATGATACGATAAAGAGAAACTTCAATCAGTGGGGGCATCCCACTAACCGCTAAAGCGGGATAAAAGCAGTTATAGAATCATTCAACATCAAGGGGGATGTACGGATGGAATTCGATGCAATTGTAGTAGGGGCAGGCCTTGCGGGGTTGGTGGCGGCAGCGGAAATCGCTGACGCGGGCAAAAAAGTGCTGTTGCTGGATCAGGAGCCGGAAGCGTCTTTTGGCGGGCAGGCATGGTGGTCGTTCGGCGGTCTGTTTTTAATAGATTCGCCGGAACAGCGGCGTATGGGCATTAACGACTCGAAAGAATTAGCGTGGCAGGACTGGCTTGGGGCAGCCGGTTTTGACAAGGAGCAGGATGAAGATTATTGGGGGAAGAAATGGGCAGAGGCGTATGTGGATTTCGCAGCGAATGAAAAACGGACCTGGCTGGCCGGCATGGGTGTCAGATTCTTTCCAGTTGTCGGTTGGGCAGAACGCGGCGGCTATTTGGCGGAAGGGCATGGCAATTCGGTGCCGCGTTTTCATATCGTCTGGGGAACGGGACCGGGCATCGTTGCGCCGTTCGAGCGGAGGGTGCGTGAGCATATGAAGAATGGCCTTGTTGATTATCGGCCAAGGCATCGAGTAGATGAGCTCCTCACTGAAAAAGGAGTGGTGACAGGTGTTTCGGGTTCACTGCTGGAGCCGAGCAACGCCGAGCGGGGAGAAGCGAGTTCCCGGCAGGTAGTCGCCAATTTCCGTTGCGAAGCACGGGCTGTGGTCGTGACGAGCGGCGGCATTGGAGGCAACCATGAATTGATTAGAGAAAATTGGCCGAGCCGGTTAGGCAAAGCACCCGAGACGATGCTGTCCGGCGTGCCGGCGCATGTTGATGGCAGAATGCTCGCCATCACGGAAAAAGCTGGCGGGCGCATCGTCAACCGCGACCGGATGTGGCATTATACCGAAGGCATCAAAAATTGGAGCCCGGTCTGGAGCAAACACGGCATTCGTATTTTGCCGGGGCCATCTTCCATGTGGTTCGATGCAACCGGGCAGCGTTTTCCAGCACCAAATTTTCCGGGATTCGATACACTCGGAACGCTCGAAACCATTCAAAAGACCGGCTACAGCTATTCCTGGTTCATCCTGACTCAGAAAATCATCGAAAAGGAATTTGCGCTGTCAGGTTCCGAACAAAACCCGGATTTGACCGGCAAAAGCATTCCGCAAGTGTTATCCCGTATCCGCCCCGGAGCTACAGCGCCGGTGCAGGCGTTTATGGATAAGGGAGAAGACTTTATCGTAGCCGATACGCTGGAGGACCTGGTAACAGGAATGAACAAACTGACTGGTGAGAATCTGGTGGATTTTTCAAAGATCAAGCAGCAGATAGAAGCGCGCGACCGGCAGCTCGACAATCCATTTTCAAAAGATTTGCAGATTACAGCGATGCGGGGCGCACGGAATTACCGGGGCGACCGGCTGATCCGAGTAGCTGTTCCGCATAAATTGTTGGACCGGAAAAAAGGGCCGCTCATTGCGGTTCGCCTGAATATTGTCAGCCGCAAAACCTTGGGCGGCTTGCAGACAGATTTGTCTGCCAGAGTACTGGATAATAATGAGCAACCGGTACCCGGCCTGTATGCTGCAGGAGAAGCAGCGGGATTCGGAGGCGGAGGCGTCCACGGCTATCGGTCGCTTGAAGGCACTTTTCTTGGCGGCTGCTTGTTTTCGGGAAGGACGGCGGGCAGAGCAGTGGTGAACGAAGGGGGTTCTGTGAGTGTTATTTGAAGGGATAGGATGGCGGGTAGTCCTCTTTATAATGGGGGTGGCCGCCAGCACTTTTTTAACAAATACCGTCTTGCGGCAAATCTTCGGCGTGGAAAGAAAACCGTTCTTTTCAAAAAATGAAGTGTATGAAGACCAGAAGAAATGGGACAGGATATTAAAAGGGATATCCGTGGTTGCGGCGATTTCAGTGCCAATGCTACTTTTTGAATACGGTGCCGCCAGTCTTTATGTGCTGCTGGTTTCAGTTGTCATCGGAGCTGTCCAGCTTGGGGTCCAAGCTTCATTTCAGAAAAAACACGCGGAAAATCCTTACGAGTATATGTATACGCTGTTGGAATCGCTGACTACCACTGTCATCTTCATTGCTTTTGGAATAAGTTTATTTCCGGAATTTCTTGAGTATGTCTATAATCTCTGAAATGAAAGGAGGAAAAAAAGATGGGCGATTCCATTGCAGCCTTTGCATTGAGATGGGTTAGGATGATCCGCCTTAATTCAGAAAAACAGATCGAACAAAATCAAGAAATGATTGCATTGCTAAAAGAAAGTGCAAAGGAGAGCGGCAAATGAAAACACAAGAAGCTTTAGTGATCCGCCCATACCGGGAAGCGGATTTTCCACACATCCATGACTTAAACAAACAAGAACAATGGAGCAATTTGGTGACAAAAGAACAAGACACAAAACGGGCATGGGCAAATTCTTCTGTGGCAGTTGTTGCTGAAGTTGATGGGCAGGTAGTGGGTTGTTTGCGGGGGCTGACAGACGGATTCGTTTCCCTCTATATTTGCGAATTGCTGGTAAGCCCCCATCATCGAAAGTCAGGAATTGGGAAAAAGCTGATGCAGGCTATTCACAGCGAGTACCCGAAAACCCGGGTGGAATTGCTGGCCAGCAGCACCTCCCGCAGTTTCTATGAGGCACAGGGCTACCGGCCGTTTTATGGCTTCCGTAAAACAATGGATGAATGAACAGCTGTTTCACGTGGAACGTTTTAAACCAAAGGAGCGACGTTTAAATGAAAAGTGAGCGGATACATATCAGGTTTTTTCTTCCGGAAGATGCGACAGAAAAGCTGCGGCTGGAAATAGAGAATCGGACCCTTTTTGAAGCATATTCAATGACCCGCTATCCGGATTTCTATACATTAGCGATTCAAAAGGAACTGATTGAGATTTATGCGGAACAAAAAGAAAGTGATCAGGCATACAGCTTCGGAATTTTTGAGAATGAGACAGGTATGCTGGTCGGGACAATCAGTCTCGTTCAAGTAATGAGAGGGCCGCTGCAAAGTGCGGTTGTCGGGTATGCTTTGGATAAGAAATACAATAATAGAGGCTACACGACAGAGGCGTTAAAGTTGGTCGTGGCGTATGCTTTTCAAAAGCTGGCACTGCACCGCATCGAAGCTGGTGTCATGCCGGGAAATGATGCTTCCATCCGGGTTCTGGAAAAGGCAGGTTTCCATAAAGAAGGAATCGCCATCCAGAATGTTCAAATCAACGGTGAATGGCAGGACCATCAAATGCTGGCTATCATCAATCCGCGCGATCTTTAGAAAGGGGCTGTTAGCATGTATCTTCAATCTGACAGGCTCGAGTTCCGGCCTTATAGAGATGAAGATTTTCATTTTTTGTGGTCATTGCTGTCCGACCCTGAAATAATCCGCTATATCGGCAAGGGTCAGACCAGAGATCGAAGTGAAGCACTTGAATTTCTTTATTGGATCTACCGCTCTTATCAAGAAAATTTCCAAAGCGGCCTTTTGCTGCTTGTGCGGAAGTCGGATGGCAGACGGATCGGCCATGCCGGTCTTGTAGCTCAAACGGTTGAAGAGGTTGATGAATTGGAAGTCGGCTATTGGATAGCCAAAGAATTTTGGGGACAGGGCTATGCCAAAGAAGCAGCAAGAGCTTTGCGTGACTATGGCTTGCATCAATTGGGAAGAAGCCGCCTCATTTCGCTCATTCAGCGGGATAACAGGGCTTCGCAAAAAGTGGCACAGCATATTGGAATGGCAATGGAAAAGGAAATTGACCTGTCTGGAAAAAAAGTTTGGGTGTTTGCTATTGAAAAGGAGGAAAACGATGGAATTTCCACTATTGGAAACCGCAAGGCTGCGCTTGGAGAAAGTTGAAGAAAAGGATGCAGCAGCATTTTTTGGCATTATGTCGCGTGACGAAGTGACTGCCTATTACGGAATGGATTCTTTAGTACACGAGGAAGAGGCAGTCGAAATCATCCGGTCGTTCCATGCCAGCTTTCATGCGAAACGCGGGGTGCGTTGGGCGATTCGCCTTAAGGAGACAGACAGTTTTATCGGGACAATAGGTTTGAACAATCTAAACTTGAAAGCGAAAAAAGCGGAAATCGGCTATGAACTGCATCCGGATTATTGGCGCCGGCAATTGATGCAGGAAGCAGTCAACGGTGTTTTAAAGCATGCTTTTGCAGAACTCGGTCTGTATCGGATCGGAGCTGTGACATTTCCGGAAAACACTTCGTCAAACCGGCTTTTGGAAAAGCTTGGCTTTACACTGGAAGGGCGATTGCGCGGCTACTTGCATCAACAGAACCAATCCCATGATGCCTTTGTTTTTTCCTTGCTCACAACAGAATGGGTAAATGATTGCTAAAAAGGAGGAGGAAAAAGTTTGATAGCCAAGGCGCTTATGCTTTGTTTGTTTTATATTGTTGCAAATTTTTTTGTAGGGCAATACGTAAGAAAACGCTGGGAAATTTCCAAGCGCAAAGAATTGCTGTATTGGCCATTGAACCGGACTCACGCGTTAATGGAAGCAGTACTGATGATCGGTTTTCTTTTTGGAGCAATAAGCTTGGGCAATCAATTGATGGGAAGCATCAATTGGGTGTATTATCTTTTTCTATATTTCCTTATCAGCTCAGTCAGCCGTGCTTTCATGGAATGGAAATATGCTAAAAACGAACATATCTGGATCAGCCAATTAACAGAAGCTGCCATTGCTGCAGTCTTGCTGTTGAGTTTTTTTATCTTGGCATAATGGACCAATTCCTTCTATCGGATGAAAGTATATGGGTGTTTAGTCTGCAGATCTATTTTTCTCCTGGTGATATTAGCACGAACGGACCAGAGCGGGTTTTAGGGTTCTCGTATAGGGGAATAGCATCAGCAACAAACTTTGCATCATCCAAAGGAGAAGCGTTCATGAAAAGGGAGAAAACTATTGAAGCGGAAGTGAAGGGGTATATTTCGGGGCTATTGCGCACTAATTTCGGAAAAGGACCGACTTCAGTATATGTGGCAATCCAAAAACCATTTATCGTCATTCATTTGCGCGAGTTTCTGGGACCGACAGAAAAAGTGCTGATGAGCCAAAACCAATCTGCCCAGGTACAGAAGATAAGGGACTTGCTGATGGCTGAATTGAATGAGCAAGTGAAGATGGACTTGCTGAAGTTAGCTGAACTGGATATAAAAGAAATCTATGCTGATTGGAATCTGGAGAACAAGACCGGTTTACTGATTCTGGAGTTGAGCGGAGAAGCCGCTGAGCAAACCGAATGGCCGCAAAGCATAGACAAAAATGCATTTTTCCAGGAAGTGGTCGATGTCAGCAGGAAAGCTCAGAAAGAACCGGAGAAAACAGAGGTTTATTGGCTGAATGCACGGACTGTATTGATTCGAAGAACCGGGATTTTAATTGAACTTGAGAAGGAATTGATTAAAAACAACTTTACCGAAGAGCTTAAATTGGCTAAGCGGCCATTGGAATCAAAACTCATTTATGGTTCTGCTCTCGAGCGCATCTTAAAACGTGGCATCGTAGAGGTGTTCACCGATTGGAACTTTAAAGAAGAGGTCGGGTACATAGTGCTGCTGATCGAGCCGGAGCGCTAAAGAGAAATAGGATAAACAAGCGAAAAGTGCCATCATATGGCGCTTTTCGCTTGTTTAATTTTTGGGGATTTCGATCATCTTTTGCATCAATGGCATAATTTTATCGCGATCGGATACACGCTCATCAATCCAGGCGGCTTCTTTCGCCAGCAGCTGTCGGATTTGTAAAGCGGCCTCCGGGTGATCCAGTGGAGTCATGAGACTGGAGATGCTCTCAATTTCCGCAAATACAAACTCCGGAAGGGAATGGCTGATGGCTTTCAAGCCCAATTGCGCCCGGTCCGGAGCATACCGGTACAATAAAACACGTGCCAAGTGCTCCTGGACATGCGACAGCATCTTCACTGCCCAAACGCCATTTCCTCTGGCACTTGCTTTGCGGTATTGAAATAAAAACCAGGCAACATCAATGACATGGTCTTTATACTCTTCTTTGCTGAGCGTCAGACTCTGCGATTCTTCAAATTGCTCAAGCAGGTTGTCCGGATCATAGACGACTTTGAAGAAATCCTTTGGCGTGAATGATTCCACTGTTACTGTAAAAAGGTCGATATGAAGCAAATCATCAAAGACTGCTATAAGCTGTGGGGCGATGATGAAGATATCGTCCTGAAACAGCACAGGCCGATAAACCTGAAGGTGTGTGATGCGCTCCGCGAGGAACAAGTCTTCCTGTTCTTTGTCGACCAGGCAATACATGTCGATATCCGAATGTTCATCGTGTTCATTTCTGCCCATGGACCCTTTCAGGAAAATGGCTCGGACATAGGGACTTTGCATTAAACTGGCTGAAATTTTTTCGACCGCGACTTCTTGTACAAGCATGACAATCCCCCATGGCTGAATTTGTTTTTATTACTATAGCATAGAAGGATAAACCTTCCAATTTGAAGAATAAATAGAAATAAGAAATTATGGAAGGGTGAAAAAATATGCGTCAGATCATTGCAATGGGCGGTGGCGGGTTTTCGATGGAACCTGACAATCCGTTGTTGGACCAATACATACTCGACCAGGCAAACAAATCCCAACCGAAAATCTGTTTTATTCCGACAGCAAGCGGGGATGCCGATAGCTATATTGAAAGGTTCTACGATTTTTTTAACCAACAGGAATGTGTGCCTAGCCACTTGTCTCTATTCAAACCGCCGACACGTGATCTGGAACGGTTCGTTCTGGAGCAGGACATTATTTATGTAGGCGGCGGCAATACCAAAAACCTGTTGGTGCTGTGGAAAGAATGGGGATTGGACAAAATTCTGAGAAAGGCTTGGGAGCAAGGCGTTGTATTGGCCGGGCTCAGTGCAGGCTCTATCTGCTGGTACGAGGAAGGCGTTACGGATTCATACGGCGATAAACTTGAGCCGCTCCAGGCGCTTGGATTTCTAAAGGGCAGCCATTGTCCGCATTACGATGGAGAAGCCGAAAGAAGGCCGGCATACCGGCAGTTTGTGGATCAAGGAACTTTGCAGGAAGGCATCGCAGCAGACGACGGTGCTGCTGTTCATTATGTAGAAGAGGATATCAAACGCATCGTCAGTTCAAGGCAGACGGCTAAAGCTTACCGTGTTACTAGTGGTGGAGAAGAAGAGTTGGCGGTTGAGTATTTGGGCAAGAAATGATCATTTTGCATACTGCACCGGCCGCTTTAGGCAAGGCTCACACGCTAAGCCAGGAAGACCACCCGTCTCATCGTTCCGCCTATAGCCCGTGGACGCGCCGATTCTAAGTTAGTTGTTTAGAAAACAAAAAAATGAGGTGCTCTGATGAAAATAAGGTTGGAAAAAGCAACGGCCTCGGACGCATCCGCTATTCTCGCTATGCAAAAATCCGCATTTTTACCGCTATTGGAGAAATACCAGGACTACAACACCAACCCGGCAAACGAAACATTGGAACAGGTGCTTGGCAGAATAGAAAGCCAAGGTTCCTTCTATTATAAAATTATGGCACAAGAAAAAGTGATAGGGGCAATCCGCATTAAAAGGGATGCAGGCAACCGGTTTTGGGTCAGTCCTTTATTTGTCGATCCGCGTTTTCAAGGGCGCGGCATAGCCGGTGAAGCGATGAAAGAGGCAGAACTGCTCCATGCAGAAGCCGGCACCTGGGAGCTCGCGACCATCTTGGAGGAAGAAGGGAATTGCCGCTTCTACGAAAACTTGGGCTACCGGGCAACAGGTGTCATTGAAAAATTGAACAATAGAGCCACTTTGGGATACTTCAAAAAAACAGCGAAGGGCGTAGATTGAATGAAGCTGACTGCGGAACTTTCAAGGTTCAAAGTTAAGGAAGGAAAAAACGAAACAGTTGACCAATGGATGGGATTTTTGAATGAGCATATGGAGAAAGTATTACTGACGCTCAACGATGAAAAAATGTTTGTCGAAACAATTTTTAAAGAAGAGATCAGCGGCACAACATATTTATACTGGCATTCGGTACAAGGACAAGGGGGAGCTGAACTGGAAAGCTCCAGCCACGAAGTGGACAAAAAGCATATGGCCTACTGGAACGACTGCATCGATTCAAGCTACGAGTCAGTGGACATGGATGCGCAAGTGGTCATGATCCAGGAGAAAGTAAGAGGTGCCATGGATTGAACTAATTAGAGCGGGAGGGGATAAAATGCTTGAAACAATCCGGTTCTATTTACGGGAATTCGTTCAGGAGGATTGGAAAGCAGTCCATGCCTATGCCTCTCAGGAAATTGTTTCCCAGTACCAGCCATGGGGACCCAATTCACCGCAAGAAACCAAGCGATACATAACGGATGTGCTCCAGCAACAGCTTGAACAGCCACGCACTGGCTTCACTTTTGCGATTGTTTGGAAAGGAACGGGTAGAGTTATTGGAGCAGGAGAGCTATCAGCAATCGACACCACTAACCGATCCGGTGAAATCGGTTATATTCTTCATCCGGATTATTGGAGGATAGGAATTGCGTCAGAAGCCGCTTTATTGCTGTTGGAGTTCGGCTTTGAAGAAAAAGAGCTTCATCGAATAGAGGCACGTTGCGATCCCGGAAATATCGGTTCGCAAAAAGTTCTTGAAAAAGTAGGGATGAAAAAAGAAGGACAGCTTCGGCAAAATTTGCGCATGAACAATGGATGGCGCGATTCGCTGCTTTACGGAATTCTTGAAGATGAATGGAAAATGGTAAAGGTCAACTGAATTGAAACTGTCGCTACCCTTCGCATTTGATTAAAATACAGATGGTGTTTTTTATGAAAGCGAAAGTTGAACAGAATTTTCCGGAAGAGATAACATGTTCCAACATGCGAGCTTCTGCTATAGTGGCAATAAGGGCGGTATCATTGTTGAACTGCACCCATACAAAACACTCAACAATCGAATAGTTCTGCCTTGATCTTAAATCGACAGGGACGGAGAAAACCTACCATAAACTTTCTGCCCGTCTGTCCAGCTTTGGAACCGACGGGCTTTATTTCGGTTTTCCTCCCCAAAGGAGAGAACAAAATGAAGAATACAGCATCACTTATCAAAATGAAAAATGAGAACGAAAAAATTGCCATGCTGACCGCCTATGACTACCCATCAGCAAAGCTTGCAGAGCAGGCTGGTGTGGATGTCATTTTAGTAGGCGATTCTCTCGGTATGGTCGTCCTGGGGTACGATTCAACGGTGAAAGTGACAGTAGACGACATGATCCATCACGGCAAAGCTGCCCGCCGCGGAGCCCCTGACACCTTTTTGGTAGTGGACATGCCATTTGCTTCATTTCATGGAAATGCAGAACGCACGCTTGATAATGCGGTCCGTATTTTTCAGGAAACCGGAGCCGAGGCATTGAAGCTTGAAGGCGCAGACGAAGTAGTGGATGTCGTGAAATTGCTGACACGTACAGGTATCCCGGTTGTCGCTCACTTAGGATTGCTTCCGCAATCGGCAGGTGTCCTTGGCGGCTATAAAGTGCAAGGGAAGACCGCACATGCTGCACAGAAACTGATTGACGATGCACGCGCATGTGAAGCGGCGGGGGCTTGCATGCTTGTGCTGGAATGCATCCCGTATCAGTTGGCACAAAAAGTTACGGCAGCACTGACGATTCCGGTGATCGGCATTGGTGCCGGCAGTGAAACGGATGGACAGGTTCTCGTTTATCATGACGTCCTGAAATACGGATCGCATCATTTAGCGAAGTTCGTACGCTCTTATGCAGAAACCGGGGATATCATGAAGCAAGGCCTCACTCAATATGTCGATGAAGTGAAATCAGGCGCTTTTCCGGCCGAAGAGCATCGTTTTACCATGAAAGAAGAAGAACTCCAGCAGTTGTATGGAGGAAAAGAATAGATAGAAGGAAAACCCCGGCATCTCGGAAAAGGTGCCGGGGTTTCTTGTGGTTCAATTGATGGTCTTCTTTTTTGTCATAGTTATAAAAGCGTATTTGGTAAAGCCTAAGGTGGTAAATTTATTGGGGAAAATTATATTCTTTAATAAGTTTCGAAAAGCGTTCGTAAATATGTGTGCAAATTGGCGAACGTTCGTAAAGTGTTTTGACACGTTTACGAACGCTATTTTTGACGGTTTTCAACCCTTTTAGAGCGTTCATAAAGGTGTACTTTTACGAACGGTTTAACAGCAGGAGTTACTGGCGGATTTTCAAAAGTTTTGTATTGCAGAGAACCCTTGAATCTCCTACTGGAGTTTCCAAGTGCACAAAAGTCACGGCGCAAGTTATGAAGCTTTGCATCATGCACCTTAATTGAACCGACGTATGCCGAAAAATGCGAACGGTAGGGAGAGAGGATGGGAGTTAGTCGTTCTCTCCTGCTCGCTACGTTTTGATGGGATGGAAAAGGGAAGGGGAATAATATTGTGAAATAAAATGGAGGGATAAGAATGAAAGCCGTAACTTTTCAAGGCGTGAAAGACATGAAAGTGAAAAACGTGAAATCTCCTGAAATTGAAAAAAAGGATGATATCATCGTTAAAGTCACTTCGACAGCGATTTGTGGATCCGATTTACATATCTATCAAGGAGCTTTGCCAGCAAGAAAAGATTATGTGATCTGCCATTAACCGATGGGAATCGTAGAAGAGGTTGGACCAGAGGTCACCAAGGTGAAAAAAGGCGACCGGATTGTGCTGCCGTTCAACGTCAGCTGCGGACATTGCTTCTACTGCAGCCACGATATGGAGAGCCAGTGCGACAACTCCAATGGCAACCCTCATTTTGATACGGGTGGCTACTTCGGGTTTACTGAACGGTATGGCAGCTACTCGAGTGGTCAGGCAGAGTATATGCGTGTCCCTTATGGTAATTTTATGCCATTCGTCATTCCGGAATCCTCAGAGCTCGAAGACGAATCTTTGCTGTTCTTGTCGGATGTTCTGCCAACCGCCTGGTGGAGTGTGGAGAATGCAGGATTACAACAAGGCGATACGGTAGTTGTCCTCGGTTGTGGACCGATTGGTCTGATGATACAGAAATTTGCCTGGATGAAAGGTGCCAAACGCGTGATTGCAGTTGATGAAATTCCATATCGCATGGAATTGGCGAAAAAGATGAATAACGTAGAGGTATTTGATTTCACGCAGTCTGATAATATGGGTGCCTTCATCCACGAAATTACAAGCGGCGGCGCGCGCATCGTTATTGACTGTGTAGGGATGGACGGCAAGAAATCTCCGGCTGAAGCAGTCCAGCAAAAATTGAAGCTGCAAGGTGGAACGCTTAGTGCCATCGATATTGCCAAAGATGCAGTCAGCAAATTCGGTGTGATCCAGCTGACAGGTATTTACGGCCTTACTTACAATATGTTCCCGCTCGGCAATATGTTTGAGCGCAACGTCACCATGAAGATGGGACAGGCGCCGGTCATTCACTTGATGCCGATGCTTTATGAAAAAATCGAGAACGGCGAATTCGATCCGCGTGAAATCATTTCGCATATCATGCCGCTTGAAAAAGCAAGTGACGCTTACAAGATTTTCAATGACCACACGGACGATTGCACAAAAGTCATCTTAAAACCGTAACGCCATAAATATACTGGGATTTTATATGATCAAACGTCCCATGGCATATGGGGCGTTTGATTTTTTTGCCGAATTTATCGATCCACTTACTATTGAACTGAGTCCCAAATAGTAGATACTTTATAAAGTTGCTCCTATATAAAGTTCAGTTCACACCTGTTACGATGGGTTTATTTGTTAATAGATTCTTATTTAATTTGGACTCAACTCCATAAAAATATCCAACTTTGGAAGAAACGGAGGGCTTGAAATGCCGGAAAATAGCAACATGCAAGCGGCAGTGTTTAACCAGCACGGAGGACCGGAAGTTATTCAGTTGAGCGAGGTAAGTATTCCCGAAGTCGGACCGGACGAAGTGCTGATCAAAGTGGCAGCCACATCCTATAACCCGTTGGATTCAGCGATCAGGCAAGGAAATATCATCTCACCCGAATTTCCATTCATCCCTCACAGTGATGTTGCGGGAGTGATTGAGAAAACAGGGGAATCGGTAGAATCTTTGGCGGTGGGCCAGAAGGTATTCAGCTATCTGGATATTTCAAGAGATGGTGCTGCCGCAGAATATGTCGTTTCAAAGGCAAAGAATATAGTTTCAGCTCCCACTAACATACCGTTACAGGATGCAGGATCGATTCCACTGGCAGCCCTGACAGCCTGGCAGGCCCTGTTTCAAATCGGGAAGCTGGAAAAAGGCCAAAGAGTGCTCATAACAGCAGCGGCTGGCGGTGTTGGTTCCTTTGCAGTCCAACTTGCGAAATGGAAAGGAGCCTATGTAATAGGGAGTGCTTCCGAGAACAGTTTTCAGAAACTGAAAGAACTGGGTATTGATGAAATCATTGATTATAAAAATGAACCGGTTCCTGAAGTGTTGAATGAAAAAGTTGATCTGATTTTCAACGTATCGCCTGCCAAATCAGATGAAGTAAATACGTGGCTGCCTTTGCTTAATAAAGGAGGCATGCTTGTTTCCGCACTTTCTCCTGCGAGCAAGGAGCTTGCTGAACAATTAGAAGTAAATACAAAAAGAATGGCTGTTCGAAGCAATGCAGACGACTTGACGCAAATTGTCCGATTAGTGGATGAAGGGGCTGTAGTTCCTTTTATTACGGAAAGATTTCCTCTCTCTGAGGTTAGAACCGTACATGAATTGGCTGGAAAGACCCGTGGGAAAGTGTTGATCGAAGTAGATTCATCCATTTAAGCATAGGCCCATATAATAACAAATCGTACTTTGTAGAGCTGTTTTCAATTAAGCGAATTTCTTGCCGGCAATTCGACATGTCTGGCATCACTTTCAGAAATGAAGATACGGAGTTTCCGATTCACAGTGATAAAGAAAGATACGTTTTTCCGGTAACTAATAAACGGCGATTAGAAACCTACTGAAGAAGACTGTATAGAGTCATGCTTACACTTGTTTTAAAAAGCTGTACTGAATTTGTAATACAATAAAAAAAGGTTAATCCTTTCTTTAATAGATTGGATGATTGTTTTAATTCAACAACTTGTAAATGTGCCACACGAAAAGGCCCGTGGGAAAGTTTTCACTTCCCACGGGCCTTTCGGTATGATTAAGCGATAACAGCATCATCAAGCTTCTGTGCACTTTTCTCTTGGGTATTTGGTTTGCCATTCGGTATGAAAAAAGCCCTCTTTGTCTACACGCTGGTACGTATGGGCACCAAAGTAATCCCGCTGTGCCTGGATTAAATTGGCTGGCAATGTCTCAGAGCGATAGCTGTCATAGTAAGCCAATGCGCTTGAAAAAGCGGGCGCCGGAATTCCTTGCTGAATGGCCAGCGTCAGCACTTTTCGTAGAGAATGCTGATACTCCCCTATAATCTCCTGGAAATATGGATCAATTAATAAGTTAGGCAGTTCGGGATTGCCGTCAAATGCTTCTTTGATCTTTTGCAGGAATTGCGCCCGGATGATGCATCCTCCACGGAAGATCATGGCAACATCCCCGTAAGGAATATTCCAGCCATACTCTTCAGATGCCGCACGCATTTGGGCAAAACCTTGGGCATACGAGCAAATCTTACTCATGTATAAGGCTTTGCGGATGGCTTCAATCATTTCTTGGGAGTCGCCTGCCTGTTTTTTCGGTTCAGGGCCTTGCAGAATTTTGCTTGCCGCGACCCGTTCTTCCTTGACCGAGGAAATAAACCTTGCGAAAACGGACTCTGTGACGATTGGAAGGGAAACATCTAAATCCAACGCGTTTTGGCTTGTCCATTTCCCAGTCCCTTTCTGTCCGGCCACATCCAAAATCTGATCAACAAGCGGCTTCCCGGTATCTTCATCCCGCTTGTTCAAAATATCGGCGGTAATTTCGACAAGGTAACTGTCAAGCTCCCCTTTGTTCCAATCCGAGAATATAGTGGACATTTCTAGGACAGAAAGGCCAAGCGCGTGTTTCATGATGAAATAGGCTTCGGATATCAATTGCATATCCCCGTATTCGATGCCGTTATGGACCATTTTGACATAATGGCCAGCTCCATCAGGACCCATATAGGCACTGCAAGGAGTGTCATCTACTTTTGCCGAAATTGCTTCCAGAATAGGTTTGACTTGTTCATATGCTTCTTTCGGTCCACCGGGCATGATGGAAGGACCGTTGCGGGCACCTTCTTCTCCGCCGGAAATTCCGGCGCCTAGAAAGTGCAAGCCTGCTTCTTGTAATTTTGCTGTTCGCCTATTCGTGTCTTCAAAAAACGAATTTCCTCCGTCTATTAGAATGTCCCCTGATTGAAGGTGGGGAAGGAGAGATTCAATGACCGAATCCGTCGTGTCTCCAGATTTCACCATCAACAAGATTTTGCGGGGGGTTTCCAATGAAAGGACAAATTCTTCAACACTGTATGCTCCCAAAATCTTTTTTCCTTGTGCTTCTTTTTCAGCTAAATCGTCGATTCGGTCTGTCCAATAATCATAGACAGATACAGAATAACCTTTACTCTCCATGTTCAGGGCTAAGTTTTTTCCCATTACCCCTAAACCGATGACTCCAATTTGCTGCTTCATTGTATTTTCACCTCATCGTTTTGTGAGTTGCCAGACGGCAACAGCCGATTTTCCAGCTTTTCTCTTTCTTTTTCAAATCCTTCTTTGCCAAGCAATGCAAACATATTGGTTTTATATGCCTCTACTCCTGGTTGGTCAAATGGATTGACACCGAGTAAAGTGCCGCTGATCGCGCAGGCTTTTTCGAAGAAATAAATCATTTCGCCAAAGGTGAATTCATTGAGTTCGTCTAGCTCAATGACCAGATTCGGCACACCTCCATCGACATGAGCAAGGGAAGTTCCAAGTGCCGCTTTTTTGTTCACTTCATCCATCGTTTTTCCTGCTAAGAAGTTCAACCCATCCATATTGGCTGGATCTTCTTGTATGACAAGATCGAGGGAAGGTTTCTTCACTTGCAAAACTGTTTCAAAGAATAGACGGCGCCCTTCCTGCACATACTGCCCCATTGAATGTAAATCAGTGGAGAAATTGACAGAAGCGGGGAAGAGTCCTTTTTCATCTTTCCCTTCACTTTCCCCGAAAAGTTGTTTCCACCATTCTGCTGTAGAAAGCAGGCCAGGCTCGTAGCTTACAAACAGTTCAATCGATTTTCCTTTATTATAAAAAATATTCCTTACTGCAGCATATTGGTAGCTTTCGTTTGTAGCGAGTACGGGATTGTTGTATTTGTGGTAAGCAGCTTTTGCCCCCTGCATCACTTGGTCGATATTAAGCCCGGCTACAGCCATCGGAAGTAAACCGACTGGAGTCAAAACGGAGTATCGTCCTCCGATATTATCAGGAATGACAAATGTTTCGTATCCTTCTTCAACTGCAAGATTCCGAAGCGCGCCTTTGCTCCGGTCGGTTGTGACATAAATTCGGTTTCCGGCTTCTTTTTTTCCATACTTTTTTTCCAGAAAGGTGCGGAATATCCGGAATGCTAAAGCGGGTTCAGTGGTCGTGCCTGACTTGGAGATCACATTGATTGAAATGTCTTTCCCTTCCAGTATCTGAAGCAAATGTGTGATATAAGCTGGGCTAATGTTATGTCCGGCAAAATAAACTTCCGTATTTCCTTTAACTTGGTTATGGAACGTATGCGATAAGGCTTCTATTGCTGCCTTGGAGCCTAGATAAGAGCCGCCGATGCCAATCACAATCAGCGCATCTGACTGTTGCTGAATTCTTTCGGCAGCCAGTTTCACCTGGAGAAACTCTTCTTTATCATAGTTAATCGGCCAGTCGATCCACCCCAAGTAGTCAGAACCCGGTCCTGTCTGCTGGTGAAGTTGGTTATGCGCTTGTTTGACAAATTCGCTAATATTTTCAAACTCGCTATTCGTCATAAACGATAATACATTGGTGAAATCAAATGAAACGGTCATGTAATCTCTCTCCTTTTGAATGAACTATTTTTTACCACCACTTCGATTGATCCGTCAGCAATAACTCATTTGCCATTTCTGGACCTGTTGAACCGGCTGGATAAGAATATAAAGGCAATAACTCCTCTTGGTAAGCTTCTAATAGTGGTTGAATCCACTTCCATGATAGTTCCACTTCTCTCCAATCGGCAAAGAACGTTGAATCGCCGCGCAGTGCATCATAGAGCAGAAGTTCATATGCTTCCGGCTGATTTTCTGAGCTGGTTGAGAAATCAATCCAAACAGGTTTGTATCGAGTGCTGGATGGATCTTTTAAATTTACGCGCAACGAAATGCTTTCATTTGGACTAATTTCAAGAATCATTAAATTTGGAGAGCTTCCTAACTGTGTATTTAAATCCATCACCTTGTTCTCGAATTCAATGACAATTTGTGTCGACTTCTGATTCATCCGTTTCCCTGTTCGTATATAAAAGGGGATTCCATTCCATGAGGGGTGTTCGATAGAAAGGCGAGCTGCAAAAAAAGTATCATTCGTTGAGGAATCATTAACCCCCGGCTCCTCTTTGTAGCCAATGACAGGGTTGCCCTGAACCTCTCCCGGACCATACTGGCCGCGGACAACGCTTTGGTATGCTTTTTCTTTCCGGATGGGTTGGAGAGAGGCAATAATGTCTGTCTTTTTCACTCGGCCCTTATTTTCCATGAAGTTATCCGAAAGATAGACAGCTGTCATTGTGACCAACTGAAGAAGGTGGTTTTGAACCATATCCCGGATGGCTCCTGCCTTATCATAATAATCAGCCCGGTTTTCTACACCTACAGTCTCACTTGCTGTAATTTGGACATTTGAAATTTGTTTATGATTCAACAAAGATTCCAAGATCGGATTCGCCAAGATCAAGGTTCTTAGATTTTGTACCATAGGTTTCCCTAGGTAGTGATCAATTCGGTAGATTTCCTCTTCACGGAACACGTTGCTCAAATTCTCATTTAATTTTCTGGCTGTTTTTAGGCTGTTTCCAAACGGTTTTTCAACAATGAGGCGTTTCCACCCGTTGTTTTGACTGATTCCGCTTTTACTAAGGTTGGACGTGATAATATCAATTAAGCTGGGGGCCACAGACAAATAAAACAGCCGATTTTGAGGAATACCCAACTCGTTTTCCCTGTTTTCAATAAGTTCGCGCAGTTTGTAGTAAGACTCTTTTTCTGTCGCATCAAAGCTGCAATACCGAAATTTCTCTAAAAAAGCTGGCAAAGATGAAGCGTGAATGGACCTTCTGGAATATGCGTAAAGTGCTTTTTCCACTTTAGACTGAAATATTTCATCTGAACAATAGTCTCTGCCCAAACCAACGATCGAGATGGTTTCGGGTAACTTCCCATCCAGGTATAGATTGTACAGAGCAGGAAATAACTTGCGTTGTGCTAAATCTCCTGTTGCTCCGAACAAGACAAATGTCATGTTTTGCAGGGGCCGCTCTTGTTTGATTTCAAATAAATCATTTTGAAAATTTAATCCTTCAAGCAGATTCTCGATGTGCATTTGTTAAAACCTCCTACTTTTAAAACTATGATGTCTCTGGCAAGACTGATAATCGCAACAGGTTTTAGTATAATGACTCAAAGTTTTTTATGTAAGTACGCACTTTATAAACATATACTTACAAAAAGTATACTGTTGCAGGGGAAAGAGGAGGACATTCACCAGGGATCCGGTTCTTAAAAACTTATCTGATATACAAAAAATCTCTATCATGAAATATTTTTTAGAAGTTAAGATTGCAGAAAAGTTACAATATCTCATTTGGATAAGAAACAAATAATTGATTTTCAAACTGGATGAATCGTGCTGAGTGTTTAGTGAAAAGGAAAAAGTAATTGGATTATCTTAAAGCGGTCTTAATAGAACCTTAAAGTTAATCAGATACATTAAGAAATAAATGCATATATATGAAATTAAACAGATTACCATTGTGATAAACGCCTACAGTATACTTTTTGTCAGTATGTGAAATTAAAGTGCGTACTTCACAAAAATGCTTGTTGGTTTTACTCTAAGTTAGAACCAAAAATACGACAACAAGGAGAATTACACATGAAATTACAATTAGCTTTAGACTTAGTAAACATTCCACAAGCAATCGAAGTGGTTAAAGAAGTAGAGGCGTTTATCGATATCGTTGAAATCGGAACTCCAGTAATCAATAAAGAAGGGCTTAAAGCTGTTGCAGAAGTAAAAGCTGCCTTCCCTGACCTAGAAGTTCTTGCAGATGTGAAAATTATGGACGCTGCAGCTTATGAAGTATCAAATGCTGCTGCTGCAGGAGCAGATATTGTTACGATTCTTGCTCAGGCAGAAGACTCATCCATCAAGGGCGCAGTTGAAGAAGCGAAAAAACAAGGTAAGAAAATCCTGGTGGATATGATCGCCGTAAAAGATATCAAAACACGGGCCGCAGAGCTTGATGAACTTGGCGCGGATTATATCTGTGTCCACACAGGCTACGATCTGCAAGCGGAAGGGAAAGATTCGTTCGAAGATCTTCGTACAATCAAAAGCGTCGTAAAAAATGCCAAAACTGCTATTGCAGGCGGCATCAAACTGGAGACATTGCCGGAAGTCATTAAAGCACAACCGGATTTAATCATTGTCGGCGGTGGAATTACAAGCAAAGAGAACAAGGGCGCGGAAGCGGAAAAAATTCAAAAGATGATGAAAGAAAGTGTGACGGCGTAATATGAACACGGCGGGCTATACAGACGAAATACTGGCTGAATTGAAGCGGACCACTGCTCTCATTGATGATGAGGAAGCCGAAAAGGCAGTGGATGGCATCCTGCGTGCAAAGAAAATATTTGTGGCAGGCGGGGGCCGATCCGGCTTTATGGCTAAGGCATTTGTGATGCGTATGATGCACGTAGGCCTGGATGCGTATGTGGTTGGAGAAACGGTGACACCGAACCTGGAAGTCGATGATATTTTCATTGTCGGTTCTGGTTCCGGGGAGACCCAAAGCCTCGCAGCCATGACGAAGAAAGCCAAAAGCATCGGTGCAACCATAGTGGCTGTTACTACAAACCCTGAGTCTACAATAGGCAAACTGGCGGATATTCGAATTGAAATACCGGCACAAGCAAAAGGGGAGGGCACTAGTGGCAAATCGATTCAACCGATGGGATCATTGTTTGAACAGTCGCTTCTTGTGTTTTATGACGCGGTGATTTTGAGATTCATGGATAAAAAGGGACTCAAATCCGATGTCATGTATGGCAGACATGCGAATTTAGAATAGAACAACGAATAAGCTTGAGTTTAAGATTTTTTAAGCTCAAGCTTATTTTTAATTGTTTATCAAGCTTGAACTTTTTTGCACCAAAGTATTTTCATTGGACAACTGTATAAATGGCATGCGAAGGTGAAGGTATCATTGAAGACAATATTAGTAATGGAAGGTTGGATTACATGAAAATGTATGATGTAACAGGGGCGATCTATGAAGGCATGACCGTTTACAAGGACAAACCGGAAAAACAGCCAAAAATCAATCAGCAGACAAACGGCTATGTTACGGAAACGCGGCTGGATCTGGATGTGCACACCGGAACGCATATCGATGCGCCGCTTCATATGAATGTGGATGGAGAGACATTCGAATCGCTTTCGCTGGACAGTCTTGTAGGGCCTTGTCAAGTTCTCGATTTGACGGCAGTAAAGAACGGAATTTCAAAAACGGACTTAGAAGGATTCAAGCTTCAAAAAGGAGATTTTATTTTATTAAAAACGAAAAACTCGTTTGAGGAAAAGTTTAATTTTGATTTTGTCTATCTGGCAAAAGATGGAGCAAGCTATCTTGCTGAGTTAGGGATTCGCGGGGTTGGAATAGATGCGCTTGGAATTGAAAGAAGCCAAGAAGGGCATCCGACGCATAAAACCTTATTTGCAAATGACATCATCATCATAGAGGGCCTGAGATTGAAGGAAGTGGAGCAGGGACAATACTTTATTGTTGCCGCGCCTTTGAAATTAGTAGGTACGGAGGCTTCGCCTGCGCGAGTATTGTTGTTTGAAGGATTAAGTTGAATTTTTCTGTTTCAATCATTTTTCCATGAAAGATAAAACATAATTGTAAGGAGAGAGCCTATGTATAAATTGGTCGCGATCGATCTCGATGGGACATTGCTCACAGACGATTTAATGATTTCACCAAATACAGTAACCGCTATTAAAAAAGCGGTGGAAGCGGGGACAATTGTTACGATTGCTACGGGCCGCATGTTTTCCTCTGCAAAACTCATTGCCCTGCAGTTGGGTATAAATGTACCGCTCATCACTTATCAAGGTGCATTGATCAAGGATGTTAATGAAAAAGAAGTAATATATGAGCGCACTATTCCTCCCGATATTGCACAAAAGTTAATCGGAATTTCTCGTGAGAAAAAATTACATCTACAAATATACCAAGATGATATTCTCTACAGTGCCGTAGAAAATGACAAGCTGATTGCTTATTCTGAAGCAGTTAAAGTGCCCTATAGGATAGAGCCCAATCTCATCAAGCTTGCCCAAAAAGGCGTGACAAAACTACTTTTTATCGAAGAACCAATCGTCCTCGATCACTTACAAAATGAATTGCAAACCTTATTCGGCAAGTATGCTCACATCGCAAAATCAAAAAAACACTACCTTGAAATCACCCATCCCGAGGCAAACAAAGGTAGTGCCCTATTATGCTTAGCGAAAAAACTTGGTATAGACCGTTCAGAAATAATCGGTATTGGTGACAACTATAATGACATCGAACTTATTGAGACAGCCGGTCTCGGTATAGCAATGGGAAATGCCGTAAAGGAAGTGAAAGCTATGGCTGATTATACGACCTTTACGAACAATGAAGAAGGGGTGCTTCACGTGTTAGAAAAGTTTATTTTAGAGCCAGTGAATACTTCCAATTATATAGAAGAAAAAAATTCTGATTCGCTTCCGACGGCCTGATCAATTGAAGACCGTTTACTTGGAATCACTTGGATAGGACAGGCCGATTCTTGGCGGACTTTATCCATTACGCACATGGTGGTATAGGAGTTTTCAAACGAATTAACAAGTGACTCCGTTTTCTTTTGGCTGATTAAATCGATAAACTCTTTCACTTCATAATACATAGCGGGCTGAGGTTGTTCTACTGTCACTGATTCAACAGTGCCATCGTTGTAATGAATGTCCACTTTTTCGGCTGAATGTATTTTATCAATCACCATAATTCCTTTTTCCCCTTGGATTTCGCTTGGTAAAGTGGAATTTGTGATTTTTGAATAAATGATATCCGCATCTTTGTCATCATATTTCAATAGGACACTTCCTTCGCCATCTATACCGGAATCCAGGATAAGACCTGTGGCCTTTATTTCTTTTGGCTCGCCGAACAGTAAAATGAGCGGGTATAAACAGTAGGTGCCCAGATCCATCAATGAACCGTTCGCAAAATTTGGATTAAATGCATTTAATACTGTTCCTTTTTTGTATGCATCATAACGCGATGAGTACTGGCAATAGCTAGCAAAGTATCTGCGGATAGGGCCGATTTTGTGCAGATTATTTTGAATGGCCTTAAAGTTTGGAAGCAACGTAGATTTCATCGCTTCCATAAGCAGCACATTATGATCTTTCGCTTCTTGAATCATTTTCGCTGCTTCTGCTGCATTGGCACCCATCGGTTTTTCACATAATACATGTTTGGAGTTTTTTAAAAACAAGACGGCTTGGTCAGCATGGAATGAGTTGGGTGTGGCAATATAAACCGCATCGATTTCATCGCTGACTGCCATTTCTTCTAAGTCGGTAAAAATTTTAGTTATTCCATATTGACTGGCAAATTCCTCTGCTCTTTCCAACGTTCGGGGCTAAACGGCTGCTAATTTAAAATTCTCAATCCCTTTTGCCGCTTCAAGCAATCTTTCTGTAATCCAATTAGTACCCACTATGCCAATTCGTATCATTTTTTATCCTCTTTTCTGTTTTTATTGCATTATCGCCCACAATTGCAAAGACATTATTCCAATGCTAAAAAAATTTACTAACCATTCTATATCTAGTATAATTAGTAATTTACATTAATTATAGTACTGACTTTTTTATCACATAGTATCGAAAAGTATACGATAGAAATATAACAAGGAAGGAAAGAAAATAGATGCCTAATTTAGGAGAGAAAGTTTTTAATTGTGAAAAAGAGCTGACACTTTCCATCATCGGAGGAAAGTGGAAAATGCTAGTGCTATGGCATTTAGGAAAAGAAGGAACTAAACGTTTTGGGGAATTAAAAAGTCTTATGCCAGGCATCACGCAACGGATGCTCGTGAATCAATTGCGTGAACTTGAAGATCATTTGATTGTCCACCGGGAAGTATACCCTGTGGTTCCGCCGAAAGTGGAGTACTCACTTACCGAACAAGGAAGAAGCCTTATTCCAATTCTTGATTCCATGTACGAATGGGGCAAAGAATACATCGAGCAAAACTTGGATCAGCAAATAGAAAACAACTAAGTTAGTTAGTATTTAAAAATAGCTGAATAAAATAAAGCGGATTTCAGTAAAATGAAATCCGCTTTATTTTAATGGAGTTTCTTCTAAACAATTTTTATTGATACTCCATTAAATATTGGACTGGCGTGTCGAATCAATGGAAGCTTTCAAGGTAGAACTTTAGAAAATATCATGAATGCGATGCAATACTGTACTTAGTACAGGAGACCGGTTTATTTAGATATGCCACATAGAATTAATCCAAGCGCTGACTTCCGTGCAGATGGAGCCTTACTGATATTTAGACTTGTAATTTTGTGCCGGAAAATTTATAAAAGGATTTTCTCTTCAAAATCAGTTTACATATCATCAATTATAGGAAGCTCCATATAACTTAAGATAATTCGTCATGTTAACTGCATTAAATCATTCTGTAACTTAAGTGATTCTCTTTACAATAATTCTTCAACTACTTTAAAAGGACAAGTCACTCTCTGGTTAGGAAAGCGACTTGTCCTATTATTTAACACTCTTCTTTACAGTTCGAATGCTTTAATTTTTGCAATTGGTTTTAATACTTTCTCTGAATCAAATACTGTCATCGGTTTTCCACTTTGCACTTTGTGAGCCCAATCCTGGTTAGCCAATGCGCCTTTTCCTAAGGTGATCATATCCGCATGTCCGGCTTCGATGATTTTTGTTGCTTTTTCCGGGTCTTCCAATTGTCCATTGGCGATAATCGGAAGCTGGCTGTAGGTTTTTGCAAGGGCTGCCAGGGAAGCCTCGCCTGGTTCAAATGCCGGTTGCCACGCTTCGAATTCCGTTACATGGAGATAATCTAGGCCCGTTTTTCCTAAGCGGCCGAAGATAATTTCCGCCTCGTTCTCTTTCCCGGCCCATTTGTGCGTATAATCATTGACCTTCGCTTGCGAAATTCTCATTCCAACCGTGAATCGCTGGCCCACTGCATCTCGAACAGCTTCTGCAATGTCCACTAGCAGACGAACACGATTTTCCGCAGATCCGCCATATTCATCCTCGCGCTGATTGGCATAGTCTGTCAGGAACGCATCGAGCAGATAGCCATTGGCCCCATGAATTTCAATTCCGTCAAAGCCCACGGATTGCGCCCGTTTTGCTGCATGGACAAAGCTTTTTACGACGTCTGCAATTTCTTCTTTTGTTATTTCCCGTGGCGTTTGGAATGGGCCTTCCCCTAAATAGAAGCTCAATTGTTCACCTTTGGGTTGAACGGCTGACGGTGCAATTGTTTCGTCAGCAAACCGGTTTCCTTGGGAAAGCGGCCCCGAATGCTGCAATTGCATGAAGATTTTTGCTCCTGCTGCATGCACTGAATCGACCACTTGTTTCCAGCTTTGCGCTTGTTCTTCCAAAGCAATGCCCGGCTGGTCCAAATAGGTCTGGCTGTACTTGTCATCAATATAGGTGCCTTCTGTAATGATGAGTCCAAACCCGCCACGGGCAAAAGAGGTGTAGTACGACGCCATCTGGTCGGTTGCCCATCCTTTGGTTGTGGCACTGATGCGTGTCATCGGTGCAAGCCCTATCCGATTATCCAATGTGGTACTGCCTAATGTAACGGTTTCAAACAACGATTTTGTTTTTATCAATTCCAACACTCCTTTTTTATGCTCATTCCTAACGTATTCTCATTCCAAAGCAACGTATCTAGTTAACATCCGTCGATTCCGCACATCATTCCTTCGGGGAAATTCGTTTTTTGTTTGCTGATCTCTTCAGCAATAAGTTGTTCAAGCGTTTCTTTGGAATGAATGCCTGCAACTTTCGTTTCTCCAATTACAAAAGTTGGCACCGACGTGATGTTCGCTTCTTCGTAGGCATGTCTTAGGGCTTGCTGATGCACTTCTTTGTATTTTCTCGTTTCAAGAGCCTCTTGGTATTCTTTTTCATCGAGACCAATTTCACTGGCTAATTTGGTTAAAACCTCCACGCTGCCAATGTCTTGTTCTTCCTGAAAGAATCCACGCAGCAACCGATCGTTGTATTCATTGCCTTTTCCTTTTTCTTTAGCGTATTGATACCCTTCAAAAGCTAAATGCGTATACGGTTGTGGAGATACTTTTGGCAGGGTGATTTCAATGTCCAGCCGTTCAGCCATTGGGTAGACCGACTGTTTCCATGTGCTCTGTAAATAATGCTCCTCGGGTTTCAACGTTGCATTGGGGTATGGGCGCAGCTCAAACGGCATCCATTCCACTTCCACATCTTTTCCTTGGATTGCCTGTTCCAAAGGTTGGTCTGCCAGAAAACAAAATGGACAGACGTAATCCGAATAGACTCTTACTTTGATTGTCATCATGATGACCTCCTTGTATATATATTTAGTGTAATCCATCCTTATTGTTCTGTAAAATAGATATATCCGAATGATACGTTCAATAGAAATGAACTCAAAATCAAACAAAAACAGCAACCATATTTCTTTGCTTTTCCCAATCACCTATGGATTGTAATAAGATCATTTAATTTAGTAAAATAGATATATAAGAACTAATAGTTCACTAAAAATGAACCTAAAAGAGTCTAGTAGTACCTTCACTTTAAGAAAATAATGCAACCAATAAGAAATTATCATTGATTCACTAAAATCAAATCCGGGAGATGTGAATATATGGAACTTAGGCACCTTGTAACGTTTAAGACAATTGTGGAAAGAGGGGGATTTAAAAAGGCGGCTGATCATCTTGGCTATGCACAATCTTCCGTGACAACGCATATCCAAGAATTAGAAGAGGAAGCAGGAAAACCATTATTTGATCGGCTGGGCAAGAAAGTCGTGTTGACGCATTACGGTCAGCGATTCCTTTCTTATGCAGTAAAGATCATTGAATTGCATGCTCAGGCGTTGAACATGGATGAAGAGCCAACGGGCGATCTTGTGATTGGGATATCGGAATCGCTGACGATTGGCCGCGTGCCGCCTATCCTTCTGGAATATAAAAAGTCCTACCCAAAAGTTAATCTTTCACTTAAATCGATTGAAAACTATAATATGGCGTCACAGCTTCAAAATGGAGACATCGATTTAGCATTGATATTGGAAAAAGATGATTGGTCCATGCCCGAAATTTATAGCGAAGAACTGAAAAGGGAAAGGATGGTTTTGATTAGCCCGCAAGAAGATGAAGAGACTCGAACGGTTCTTTATACGGAGCGATCATGTAGTTATAAATCGGTGTTTGATGATTATTTAAGGTTTAAGCAGATGGATGTGAAGGAAAGTTTGGACTTTCAAAGTATTGAAGCAATTAAACAATGTGTCAGAAGTGGATTAGGAATTTCAATGGTTCCTTACTTTTCGGTAAAAGAAGAGTTGGAAAGCAACAAATTAAGGGGAGAAGAAGTAGCACCAGAACATCCATCGATTTCTACATTTCTTGCGTACCATAAAGATAAGTGGCTTTCTCCGTCTATGAACAGCATGATCTCTTTGATCAAAAGCCATGCTGAAAATTGGAGCTGACAAGTTCTTATCAATTATAAAGTACATCAAATCAATAAATTCCATGCAAGCAATGGGCGGTAAGGTAGGCCCAAACCCAAACCGTAGGAGGGAAGAAAAAAGACGATTGAAGCAGGCATTTTTCAATCGTCTTTTGATTATGTAGAGAAGCAACGCAACAAGATTTAAATTTCATTCATCATGTAGAATAGCTAGGTTTTATAAGAAGATTAAGAAAGAATTTCAGTTTACATATGAGGGATTATCAGAAGCTGTCTAAATGCAAAGGGAGAGAAGAGGATGGTCAAATCGCCTCTTCTCTCTATCTATTTGTAAAAGTATGCTTTTGTGAAAGCTTTTTGATTTTTTAAGTCGGGCCATACTTCTAATTTTGAGGGGAAAAAAAGCGAATTGAACGTGTTTTTATAAAAAACACAAAGAAAAAAACACATTTAATGGAGAAGGAGTTTTTTCTTTTTCCAATTAATGATTAATAACGGTTTCCAAGCGCTGCATTTTTTGGCATGAGTGCATTAATGCGCTGTAAATCTTCAGAAGTCAGTTCGACATCCAAAGATGCTCCATTTTCTTCTAGGTATATAATTCGCATCGTTCCAGGAATCGGCAAAGTTCCGTTAGCCATAGTCCAAGCAATGACTAATTGTGAAGGTGTGCATTTTTTTCCGAAGCAATTTCCTTGATCTTGTCGACTAATTCCACATTTTTAGAGAAGTTTTCCAGTTGGAAGCCTGGAAGAGTCCGACGGCCATCCGTTTCTTCCAGATCTTCAAATTTGCGCAGCTCCCCAGATAAGAAACTTCTGCTTAAAGGGCTATACGTTACAAAACCAATACCAAGCTCATTGACTGGTGGTATGATATCACCTTCCACATCACGTATCCGTAGAGAATATTCGTTTTGCACAGCAGCAACAGGATGAGGAGTCGCATGTGCTCGACGGATTTGCTCAGGAGTTGCCTCTGACAAACCAATGGCCCGAACTTTTTCTGCCCGTACCAAATACGCCATCGCTCCTACTGTTTCTTCGATGGAGACATCTGGATCGACCGTTGCTGGTAATACAAATCGATATAATCAACGGCTAATCGCTTAAGGCTTTTATCAATGGACTCTTTAATCTAGTCCGGATGGCTATGAATGCCTTCAAAGTTAGGGCCAACCCCGAATTTGCTGGCAATAACGGCTTGTTCCCGTCGCCCCTTTAGCGCTTTGCCAAGCAATTGCTCGTTTTGTCCATTGCCATATACATTGGCTGTATCAAGAATGTTAACTCCTAATTCCAATGCGCGATGGATTGTGTGAATCGATTCCAGACCAACGATTGAAGGAGATCAAACGGACGAACTTTGAAGAAATATAAACCAAGTTTTTGGAACGGTTCGAGGGAGGAATGAAACGGCTTGATACGGAGTTGATGGTTGCTCCACAGTCTCTCAACCAGATTGTCGAATTGCTGAGAGGGCAGAACGAGAAGATCAATAAGCTGGAGCAACTCATGGAACACTAATCGAAAAATCAAGGGTTGAATCCAATAGACCATATCGATTTACGAAGGCAAAACGAAGGATTTTTAACTTCAATACTAACTATAGTTCATTTTCACAATTCTTTTTTCGCTTTTCTTCCACTATGCCATAAAGTAATTTCAAGTATTGCGATACAGCTGACAAGCCATGTCAGCCCAAGTGTTAGCCCACCGATTACGTCTGTAAAGTAATGAACACCAAGGGGGAGGCGACTGAAGGCAATTAAAAAAATCAGGATTCCAAGGAAGATGTTGATCAGCCATTTTGCTAAGACATTCAGTTTGCTTCTGATGACCAAGTACATAATAAATCCATAAAAAACAATCGGGGCGGTTGAATGACCGCTTGGAAAACTGTAACCAGTTCCATCGTATGTCTCTAATATGTTCGGACGATCTCTTGAGAAGGCTGCTTTCAGCACGCTGATCAAGATTGTCACTCCACCCATTGCAATAAGAAAATAAACAATTCTCCACTTTTTCCGCTGATAAAAATACCCCAGCACGCCAAACATAATAAGAGATCCTACAGTCAGCGCCCAGACCGATCCGAGTTCTGTAATCCAGGCGAAAAAGGTCGTAACTCCAGGTGTTGCAAGGTTTTCAACAAATTCTGCGACATGCCGGTCAACCATGAATTTTTCATTCTCCAGCACCTCTTCACCAAGCTCTGTAAATATGTAAAAACCTCCGCTTATTATGAAAAGTGCAGTAACAATTAAAATATAGGTTCTGGCAGGGATTGCTTTTAATGTATTTAGCATACTTCTACACTCCTGTAATTCAGACATAATCATACGGTTTTCCTGTTTGGAGAGATGAGAAACGTGTTACTTGTACCGGATAATGCTTATAGTCGTGTTCATTCAGGGCTGCAAAGAATTCTGAATGGGATAACGCTTTATCGATCATCACAATTTTATCTCGCAAATACCACTCAACTGTGCAACTTCTCCGATTTTCCTTAAGCCCTTACTGATGCAAACGCCTCTTTTTTGTTACGAATATCCTACCATAATGAATTTAAAGCCATACAGTAAGATATGAGGGTTTAAAGTGAAGATAGTTAATTGACTGACAAGTCCGCCATAATATGGACAAAATATAGGATTTTCATCCTTCTCTTGGATGTTATACTGACAGTACAACTCAATAGACTTTGACTTTATGTCAAGGGGGAGTAGCTATAGGGAAACCTATTTCACAGTCGTCATTACATGGTTCGTAGCCATCGGTTGTGATAGCAATCAATTTGCTTAGCGAGACCTTTGCCTTTTATTAGGCAAGGGTCTTTTTTGTTGGCAAAAATCAGGAGGAGGATGAAAGATGGAAGCGATTTTATTGGAGTATTTATGGGTGTTGCTCGTACTCGTAGCGCTGGAAGGGTTACTGGCCGCTGATAATGCGGTGGTCATGGCGGTTATGGTCAAGCACTTGCCAAAAGAACAACAGAAAAAGGCCCTGTTTTATGGGTTGATGGGAGCCTTCGTTTTCCGTTTTGCGGCGTTATTCATGATTACGATATTGGTGGATGTGTGGCAAATCCAGGCGCTAGGGGCAGCTTACCTGCTGTTCATCGCGATTAAGCACATTTACGATCAGCGGAAAGGGAAAGAACATTCCCTTGAGCCGGAAGCAACAAAAGGTTCTGGCTTTTGGATGACCGTCTTAAAAGTAGAATTGGCGGATATCGCCTTTGCGATCGATTCGATGTTGGCCGCCGTAGCGTTGGCGATGACGTTGCCTCATTTGGGAAGTGCGGAAATCGGAGGCATCAATGGCGGACAGTTTGGCGTCATGCTTGCCGGAGGGTTGGTCGGACTTGTCATTATGCGATTTGCAGCACATAAATTCGTCAAGTTGTTAGCAGACTATCCGCAATTGGAAACAACAGCATTTGTGATTGTCGGCTGGGTTGGCGTCAAGCTTTTGGTGCTCACATTAGCGCATAAAGACCTTGGCATCTTGCCTTATGACTTTGCCCATTCCACGGAATGGAAGCTGATTTTCTGGGGAATCTTGCTCGGAATCGTGATTGTAGGCGCATTGATCAGTGTGAAGAAAAAGAAGGCGCAAGAAGCTTAATTACTAACTTACTATCAAAAAAAGCATTTAATTGCTGTCTCAAAAGGAAGATCACATGCTTAACGGCAAGGATCTTCCTTTTTGCGTCGTTCAGTTTTTTTATACTGATAAATTTCTTTTTAAGTCGATTTGTCTATATAAGTATACTGTTACCAACAGTTTATAATATTAACGACTCTCATAGAACATACATTATCAATAAACTATAGAAATGCATGTTTCTTTTCGAGGAGATAAAAGTTGATCCAGAAACCGAATAAAAAAGTGAAAAAGGCAAGGCCGACTCCTTCAAGTTGGCCTTGCCTTATCTTTGTAGTGGCGAAGCAATTTCTTCATTATTTACAGAAACCCTTAATTTTACTTAGATTAATTCACGAAATGGATCTGTTGGCCTTTCACAAATGGATAGGTAGTCAATTGTGTTCCGTCCAGATTTTCCTTCTACATATCGACATCGGTAATTTGGCTATTGTCATAGGTGGTGTAATAGTAAATCCCTTTGTCCATATTGCAGCAAGAAGAATAAATGGTGAATTCATATTCGCCTTCGTCCACATCACATAAGCTTTTTTGCTGTTCCACCGATTTTAGGATGTGAAAAAATTGACTGATGCTTTCGGGCTCGGAATCACCTGAAATCGAATTTAATTTTGTAAATGCCGCTTTGACGAATCGGGAAGCGGAAGACAGGTCCCCAGGAAGGCCAATTCCGCCCATGCCGCGGCTGTACACATTCAACTCCAAACGATCTGAGAATTTATTGTCCGAAACCGTAGGAGACAGGTGGCGGTAATTATTCAAGTTAAATAAATCATAATCAAACGTATGGTTATTGGTTAGAACGCCTACAAGATTGTCGTATACGTTCAATGCTCCTTTTGTCGATTCCACAACGATTGATTGCGTTTGATCCGCAATCATCCAGTGCAGAGGGGACAGAGCCAACTCGTCGCTGAAATTCATATTCACCAGATTCAGTTTCGGCAGGAGTTCATTGGCTTCTTCAACGGTTTGGCACTGTCCGAGAATCCACGGAATAAATTCAAAAGGGGAGACATTGTCCTTGCCTGCTGTTTCCGGGAAGAAGTAAGCATTCTCCGGAAAGTTCAATCCAGCCATGCTCAACCCTTTCTCATTACTTGCGTCGAAATACAAGGGGTAATCATCGACCACAATAGCCATGCCAATCAATGAGTAGTGACTCGGAAGATCATGAACCTTTCGGAACTTAAAGGAAAGTTTCTTGGCGTGATGGTGATGACCTCGCCGTAAGACAACTCCAAATCCAAATTGCGCCCAAAATAATGATCTTTCGTATATAGCGCGAGGGTTGTGCGCATAACGAAAATCTACTTAAAATTCCGATAATTCAATTTTATATTTCATTTCTCCTTTAGTCCAAAAGTTCACGTTCTTGAAAGTATACAGGGCAGTTTGTTTATCTAATACTTCGCTTCTTTAGTATTTAAAGATTGATTTACCTATCAGAAATTATCAGGGGTTACTTAATACACAATAGAGAGGACATTGATTAATAAAAGAACCCCGGAAGACAGACACTTAAAAAAGTGTCTGTCTTCCGGGGTTCAATTCACTTTAAGCGATTCGTACTTCCTTTTTAAACGAATACCGGTATGAATGGAAAGATAATAAATGTATAAGTGTGAAGGCCTTCTTCATTAAAGAGATTCCATTACCTTTATTATAACTTCAGCCTTGTCTTGAGCCATGTTTGCTCCAACTGTTCCAATGGAAGGGGACGACTGAAAAAATATCCTTGTCCAACTACTTCAAATTCTTTTAACGCGATGACTTGCTCTTCCAATTCAATACCTTCCACAACAACTTCTGCATTAAGGTTTTTTCCCACATCAATGATAGCTGCCAAAATGAACATGTTGCGTCGATTGCTGAGAACTTCATCAATGAGGGATTTATCGATTTTTAGTGTATCAATTTCCACATTTTTGATGACATTCAACGAGGTGTGACCTGCCCCGAAGTCATCAATGGCTATTTTCACACCCAACTTCTTCAATTCTTTGATAAGAAGTGCCGACTCTTCAATGTCCATCATGACACTCTCAGTGATTTCAATCTCCAAATAGTGAGGATCTATTTTTTCTTCTTCCAAAATCGTTTTTACTTTGCTGACGAAATGGGAATCCTTAAATTGTCTGGCTGATACATTTACGGAAACCTTTACCTTCTGGAGTCCATCGTATTCCCATTTCTTCATTTGGCGGCAAGCTTCTTTGATCACCCATTCGCCTATTGGCAGAATAAGTCCCGTCTCTTCAGCCAACGGAATAAATTCTATAGGAGACACTAAGCCTGTAGGTGAATTCCAACGGATAAGTGCCTCAAGTCCAACAAGTGTTTCTGTTTGCAAATCAACTTGCGGCTGGTAATAAAGTTGAAATTCTTCTTGCTCCAGGGCATTCCGCAAAGCCTTCTCTAATTGTAGTTTTCTTCTTACTTTCTCATTCAACTGTTCCGTAAAGAATTGATAATTGTTTTTTCCTTTTGCCTTGGCTGAATACAAAGCCATATCAGCTTGTCGGATGAGCGTCTCTTCGTCACTGATACAAATAGGTTGGATGCTGATACCGATGCTAAGCGTAATCACGATTTCCTGTCCTAAAAGTAAGACTGGCTGCTTCATGTCTACTAAAATCTGCTGAGCTAACTGGACTACATCTTCTTCTATTACATCTTCAACCACGATGACAAATTCATCACCGCCAAGTCGGGAAATGGAAGCATGGTTCATAAGGGAAGATTGGAATCGGGCCGAGACTTGTTTAAGGAAGAGGTCTCCTCCGTGATGACCGAGAACATCATTGATGGCCTTGAAATTATCAACGTCAATAAGAAGAATGGCAATGGGTTGCCGCTGGTTCTGTTTTCTTAATACAACTTCCTTGAGATTCTGATAAAACCAATGCCGATTGGAAAGTCCTGTTAGTTGGTCAGTAAAGGCAAGTTCGTTAATCTTCTCCTGCGTTTGCTTTTTCTCGGTTACGTCCCGGACAATGGCAAAAATTCCATTAACCTTGCCTTGTTTTCTTTTCGGCACAGAACTGACATCTATTTCAATTAAGTCTCCATTCTTGTTCCGGATTACTTGTTCGTAAGTGATGGGACTGCCGTCCAATAAAGTCGTGAAAAATGCATCCGCCTTCTCCAAATCCTTCGCAACTAATGTCCGAAAAGACATCGTAAGCAGTTCGTTTTTAGAAAAACCGGTTAAGTTTTCCGTCATTTTATTGGCATCTGTAAAAAATCCTGCCGAATTAATTTCGAAAACTGCGTCCAAGTTGTAATCAAAAAGGGACCGGTACTTCTCTTCATTCTCTTCCAATAAACCAAGCGCCTCTTTTTCTTTAGAAATGTCCTTGGCGATTCCATAAACCCCGGTTACTTTCTCATCCACAATGATGGGCATATTCGTAATTTCCAACGGGATTCTGTCCCCGTTCTTCCGAATGCCGATGGTCTCGTAGTTTTGGGGTGTCCCCTTCAAAGCGTCGATAAATTTTTGATTAGTCATGTCTAAATAGTCAGGTTCCACTACGACATGAAATGTCATGGTGATCAATTCTTCCAATGAATAGCCTAATATGCCTTCTAAGGATTGATTGATGTTCATCAGTTGTCCAGTGGCGTCCATGGAATAAACTCCATCTGGATTATGTTTAAAAAGAGACTGGTAGCGTTGTTGATTTTCTTCTAATTCTCTCCGGATTTTCTTTTGCTCGGTAATGTCTCGCAGCACTAACTGAATGGCCGGCTTTCCTTCAAATTCAATGCCGACTCCCGTTATTTCGACTTCAATAATGGACCCATCTAGAGTGATGATTTGCTGTTCCATCGGCGTTGCCTTGAATCCAATCTTCATTTTTTGAACACGTTTTCTTACAACACCTTTATAAGCGGCGGGAACGTAATCTAGTATTGATTTCCCAATCAAGTCACTTTTATTGGATTCACCAACCATTTTTAGGCAGGCTTCGTTGACGAAGACAACTTTTTCTTCCCTATGAACCACAATCGGTTCAGGAGAAAGTTCCACTAAACGGCGGAATCGTTCTTCACTTTGTCTCATTTTTATCACAAGACCTCTTTCAATTGTTAGCGTTCTTGAATTAAGAAAAGCTAAATAAGTTGCGATGCTCAGGATGCCAAATATGATGATTGAAACAATAATGGCTAATGAAAAAGGTTGAATACCCGAAACTGTCTCAGAATGCGAATATTCCACATGAAAAGCACCTTTCATTCCGAGATAGTGCATCGATGAAATGGCCAATCCTAAAATCAGTGCACTGACCATTTTCCTGCCGCTAGAAGCCTGACTTTCTTTTACTTCAAAGAAAATTTTCAACGCGACAATCGAAAAGATAATGGCAATGAGAATGGAAAGGGTAATGTATAACAAGTTGAATTGAAGAGAGCTGGGTTCGCTTATCGCAAATACCCCAATATAATGCATAAGCACAATGCCCGTCCCTATTGTTAGTCCGCTTAGGCACACTTTGAGTGTCGTCACAGATGTAAGGTGTAGAATATAAAATGAAGAAAAAGAAGCGATAATTGCAGCGAAAAAAGATACAAAAAGCAAAAAAGGATCATATGTCAAAGGCGAATTTAGATGAAATGCCATCATGCCAATAAAGTGCATGGAAAAAACACCCATTCCCATGACAACCGACCCGAAAAATACCCAGTAAATCTGCTTCTTTCTCGGTTGATCGGCCATTCTTTCAATTAAAATCAAAGCGATATATGAGGAAATGATTCCAATAACTACGGAAAGAGTTATTAGAAAAGGACTAACAGAACTTAAGGACATGGCTACCAACCTTTCTTTAAAAATAATTTACAAGGACTATTATAAATTACTTTTTTTACAAAAAATTATATATAATTACCTTTTATTGCTAAAAAATAGAAGTATTTCAATGAATTAAGAAATTACACAGTGAAAAACATAAGAGGAAATGTAAATAACAATGATTTTTAGAATTTAATAAAACGAAAAAGAATCTGTTTGAGTAAAAGTGAAGGTAGAGGACGATTGGATTCTTAAAATGAGCCATGGGGTATTCCTTGTTGATTTTAAATATTCTTTGTTGGATCAATAAGGTGAAAAAACAGATTACATATCATAACTTATGAGAAGTCCTTTGTCTAAATAAAGTGAACTCGAAAATGAAAGACCACCAGTTCAATCTTTAGCTAGTGGTCTTTCATTTATTTTAATTATTGAGGATAAAGACTAGAAAGTTATAGAGGGATGAAAAGACTTAGAAATAACTTCTACGGCCTCCTTGACCGATTCATAGCATTCGACAGTTTCGGTCTGCAGATAGGTCATTTCAAGCATGTGCGTATCTGGTATGCATTTTACACGGATCCATTCGGTATCATCTTTAGCAAAGATTTGAGTAATCCGTACAGTGTTGTACTGACATATGGTTTCCAATAACATTTGAATGTTTTCTTTGTTCATAAGGCATTCTCCTTTCGCTTCGGAAAGTGACTAAAAAAGCCTGTAGGGTTCAATTTTAACCAGTTATTTTCAGTATAACATGCCATTTTCCTTCGTTAACCGAGAGAGTAAATTGATACAGAAATGAAATAATCCAATGAATTTTTGATTTTCTGTTCAGTTAGAACAATTTCAAAAGTAGTTTTTGTGAATAATTACATCGGTTAACATATGAGGGATTATCGGTAGGGAAGAGACTTCATAGAAAGTCTCTTCCTTTTTTCGTTCGTGTAAGTGTACTTTTACGAACGGTTTTTTTAATTACAAGTTATTACTTATGTATCTATTATTTAAAATACGGAACGGTAAATAAGTATATCCACTAACGGGTATACGATTATAAAAATGAAAGTAGTCTTTTCTATTAGAAAAGAAAATGAAAAACTTCCCTTAAAGGATATACAAATACTGCGGAACAACCTGCAGCAACTTTATGCGCCCTTACCTGACCCTCAAAAGATACAGCGCCTAAAATAACCTTCACAGCACAATAAAAGTGAGTAGAGTCCTGTAAAAGCAGAAAAGATACATGAGGGGTATAGGCAAGGATCTGGAACAAATAAAAATCTTGTTTTTGTAGAAATTTAGAAAGAAAATCTTAAGGTGAAGGTTTTTTCTTACATGACTATTAGATAAATTATTTTGTCTTTTATAATTTCTAGCTGCATCTAACCGATTCATTTACCGGCGGGTATTTACAGCGAAAACTAGGGCCATCAAGGCGGTTGAAGATTGCTTAATAAACAGTAACCTTGATTACGGATGCCTACTTGACAGGGATAGAATCACAATACCGAAGTCAGCTCATCGCAGCATGAACTGTAGGTTGCTTTTAGTAAACTGTCCATTAAATGGTGCTCTTTTCAATAAAGGGAAGGAATCCTTTTTTACGTTTTATCTGGAACCGTCTGTTACCTGATAGGGTGCTTTATCTTTAGGAGCTGCTGATGTCTTGATGAGACTGTTAAAGCTTCCAAATCGCTCCTGGACTAAATAGAGGGCTATTCCTCCAAGCAGACTTGGTATGGCAAATGCCATAAAGGCGTGCTGCGGTTCCAAATTTGTTGCCAAAAGATATCCGATCAATAACGGCGCTGCAATTGCTCCAAGTCGGCCTATCCCAACCGATACACTTAAGCCTGTTGAACGGATTTCTTGGGGGTAAAATTCAGCTATATATGGATTGACCAGATTTTGCGTGCCGCCTGTACATGCGCCGCCTATCGCAACCAATACATATAATAATAGAAGATCAGACGTTACACTAAGAGCAATGAAGCAAATAGCTCCCATGAAATACATAGATAAAAGCACTCTTCGGTGTCCTACCCGGTCCACTAAATAACCGCCCAGCAAAGACCCGGCAATTTGTCCAATCGCTAATATAAGGATAAAAGATAAACTTGAAGTGATGCCATACCCAGCTCCTTGCATGATTTTTGGAAGCCATGTATTCAGCCCATAGATCATGACAAGGCCGCTAAACACCATCGTCCAAAAAGCGAATGTGCTGACAGCACGGTTGTCTGAAAATAGCTTTTTCGCAGGAAACCCTTTTGCACGTTCTTTCACAGTCTTATATTCATAGTCATCTGTAGCTTGGTAATTTCCCTCCGGATCAATTCTGTTTAAAACGCCCGCGACTTTTTCGCCTTTATTCCGAACGATGTAATAGGAAAGGGATTCTGGAAATTGGTTGAGAAAGAAGGGAAGTGTAATGAGCGGGATGATCCCCAGCCAATACAAAAATCTCCATCCAAGAGCTTCTATTAGGTACATACCTGTAAGTGAAGCGATAATTGCTCCGATTGAATAACCACAAAACATTCCAGCCACAATCATCGCCCGATTTTTTTTCGGTGAATACTCAGTCATGACGGCAATGACAGCTGGCATTAATCCGCCCATTCCAAGCGCTGCAATAAAACGCATGATGGTAAAAACAAGTGAATTAGGGGCTAACCCAGCCAACAGGGTAAATACACTGAACAAAATCATGCAAATCGCCAATATTTTTTTTCGGCCGATAATATCTGAAAGCGAACCCAGCAGGAAAGAACCAAGCATCATTCCGATCAGTGTGTAACTGCCAATGGCTCCTGCCTCTACAAGCGTTAAGTTAAATTCTTCCATCATTAAAGGCAATCCAATTCCATATAAAGCAATATCAAACCCATCAAAAGCAATGGCAAAGAAACACCAAAGAAACACCAATAGATGGAATTTATTAAACTTACTTTCCGCTACGACCTGGGTAGTCTGAACAATGCGCATCTCACTTTCCCCCCATCCTATTTCTAAAGTAGCGAGTTCACTTTTCGCTACGCAAACAGCGTTTAAGCCCCCGAGGGTAGCTGGAGTTAATGGAAATCTCCGGCTAGAAAAATTCTCAAGGAAGAAGTTGAAACTCCTGATCTTACTTCCATACTTCTTCAGAGATTTCGACCACATGCTGAAGTTTTGCCCATTGTTGTTCTTCTGTCAGTAAATTGCCTTCTTCAGTAGAAGCAAACCCACACTGAGGGCTCAGGCAAAGTTGGCTAAGATCAACGAACTGGGAAGCTTCTTCAATTCGTTTTTTAATGGTGTCTTTGTTTTCAAGTTCTCCGAACTTAGATGTTATCAGCCCAAGAACAATGTTCAAATCAGGTCTATTAACAAAACGAAGCGGCTCGAATCCACCTGCGCGGTCATTGTCATATTCCAAGAAGAAACCATCAATATTCAGATGTCCGAATAATTGCTCCGCTACTGGCTCATATCCACCAGAAGAAATCCAAGTCGAGCGGAAATTCCCTCGGCATATGTGCATGGTCACTTTCAAGTCAGCGGGGCGGTCTGCTAGCGCTTTGTTTAATGTCTCTAAATACATTTTGATCAAATAATCAGGATTGACCCCTTTAGCACGGAGCTGTTCTTTTTGCTCCTCTGAACAGAGATAGGCCCAAGCGGTATCATCAAGCTGCAGATAACGGCAACCTGCTTCATAAAAAGTCTGCAACGCTTTTTTATAGGTTTTTGCTAAATCATCAAAGAATTCTGCCTCATCCGGATAGATTGCCTTATCAACCTCACCGCGAAAATGAAGCATACTCGGACTTGGAATGGTGAATTTAGCGACATGGTCCCCAGCTACTTGATGAAGGTATTTATAATCTTCCAGCATCGGGTGAGCATCAAAGCCTAATTTGCTTGATACTTTAATGGCACGGGATTTTGTTTGCGTTTGGTGGAATTGAATTCCGCTCCCTGTCCAAAAGCCTTCTACTCCAACCAAACCTTCTAGAAAGTCGAAATGCCACCAGGCTCTCCGAAACTCGCCATCCGTCACAGCCTGCAGGCCGGTTTCTTTCTGCTTGAGAACGATTCGGGCAATCTCTTCATCTTCAAATTTTCGCAATTGATCAGCAGAAATTTTCCCGGAAGCTCTCTGTGAGCGAACATTTTTGAGCAAGTCCGAGCGTAAAAGACTGCCGACTTGATCGGCTCGGAAAATGGTTGAGTTATGTTTGGAATTAGGTGTTGTTTGCATCAAAAGCCCTCATTTCAGTTATTTTTTCTTTGTTTTTAGTATCCTATCATAATTTTAAGGGTATAGTGTAACTGATAAAAGTAATCAACCGTTATAACTAAAAGCTATATCTAGTTTATCTCGTCGCTGATCATACCTTCACACAAAAATTGTTTGCGCTTTATCCAGATGCTTTAAACTCAAAGGATCTATTCCTGTATAATTGCTTTTGTAAAAGAAAGCGAATGAAGCTCAGCTTCATGAAGTTCGCCCATCATGGTTATTAGGAGAGCAGTTGAAGATTATAAAATTTATATAGTATTTAAGTATTTCATTCATTTTAATTTTTGCTAGGCAAAGAATGGAATAACAAAATGAAAATACAAAAAAGGAAAAACGAGGGAGCAAAAATGAAGTTACATCAGTTAAGATATGTCATAGAAGTTGTCGCGCGTGGTTCGATTAATGAAGCTGCCCGCAAATTATACATTTCACAACCCACTTTATCAAAAGCGATTAAAGAACTTGAAAAGGAATTGGGGGTAACTATTTTCACTCGTACATCTACAGGTATTTCACTCTCTTCAGATGGAGCTGAGTTTCTTGGCTATGCAAGACAGGTAATTGAACAAGCTGATTTATTAGAGCGTCGCTATTTCAACACCACCCCTTCTCAGCAACTTTTTTCAATCTCTACCCAGCATTATGCTTTTGCTGTAAATGCATTTGTAGAAATGATTAAAAAGTATGGAGAAGATGAATATCAATTCACCATGAGAGAAACAAGAACCTATGAAATTATAGAAGATGTAAAAAATCTGCGTAGTGAAATCGGTATTCTGTATGTCAGCAGCTTTAATGAGAAAGTCATGATGCAACTGCTAAAAGAGGAAGGTTTGGATTTTCATGTACTTTTTACAGCCAAGCCTCATATTTTCGTAAGTTCACTGAACCCCTTGGCGGAAAAATCAGCTGTTACTTTAGCGGATTTAGAAGATTACCCTCGCCTTAGTTTTGAACAAGGGGAGTTTAATTCGTTTTACTATTCAGAAGAGATTTTTAGTACAATTTCCAGTAAAAAAAGTATCCAAGTCAGTGATCGGGCAACATTGTTTAACCTTTTGATTGGATTGAACGGTTATACAATTTCTACGGGAATTTTAAGCTCGGATTTGAATGGCTCAAACATCATGCCTGTTCCGCTTGAAGAAGGGGAAATCATTACAGTGGGTTGGGTAGTCCACAAAAAAACACAATTGAGTCGAATGGCAAAAGTATATTTGGATGAATTGAAGCTGATCATCCAATAGATGTTAAAAAAATGAGATGGTCTAACAATCAGAAAAATCTCGTCTGCAACAGCTGATAGCAGTTATGATGCAGATCTCTTAGAAAAAGAAACGGCTGCTTTTCTGGAGCTGACGTGTTTGGATTGCCTGTTAGAAGAGGAGTGAAACCTGATCAATGTCTATCGAAAGAGTATGGACAGGTTTGTTTTCTAATTAGGCTCCAACCCAAGCTGTATTGAGGAATCTCGGATAATTAGGTTTTATTCCCATAATCGAAGGAACGTCTTAAGCTTCCAACCTACTAACTGGGTGTAGAGATGTAAAAGAGTGAATAAACGATGGACGGATCGATAAAATCAAAACATTTGTCGAGAAAAATTCTGAAAGTAAATCGTTGTCGACAAAATACCACTCTATTCTCAAAAGCTATTATTCAAATCATGGAGAATTCTTTTGGCCCGCTTAAACAAAATATATCTTACGGAAAAGAAGCTTCCTTGTATAAAGGATTGAAACAGAGGATTGAACGGTACCTCAACTACTGCAACAACGAACACCTCAAACAAAAAATGGTCGGCATAAGCCCGGTGCACTACCGGACGCATGTCAGTCGATTAGCTGAAAAAAATTCTACATGAATGTGCTGGAGTCCTATAGCATGACGCCAAAAATAGTTGTATAAATCACTTACCACGAAGAGGGATAAATTTGAATATAACAAAGCACATCTAAGGTTTTAAGGGGGATGCACGAAAACTTGAAATCTATAGGCCGGAGAGGTTAATAGATGTAAACTTTAATTGATGGGTTTTTATAACAGCGATTAACCACTCCTTCCCTGGAAGCGTTGAATTGAATCCGATGGCGAGTAAGACTGAGCCGGACTGTTGAATCAATTTCCCTGTCTCATCAAAAATTTTAATTAACTCCCAATCCAGTTTGGCATGATGGACCTCGCCATCCTGGACCAGCATGTCTTTTTTCGTATTTTGTGCAACAATTGAACGTGAAAATCCCTTGGGATTGATCCCTTGTGGCCTGCTTGAATTATCTGTTGAAGATTTCGTATTGTTTTTGGGTGAGCATGACACCGGCAATCTCCCCTTCGCCATTCCAAAACTATATTTGTGATTTTTCAGACATTGTGATAGTCTTTAGAGGAACAACTGAATACATGCACCACTGGGGGAGCCGGTTACCGGCTGAGACGAGCAAAGCTCGGACCCTTTGAACCTGATCTGGATCATACCAGCGGAGGGAAGTGGGCGAGAGTATGCTGGATTTCTCTATTCCTTTGCGTATTATTGCCGCTTTCCTTAACTGGAAAGCGGTATTTTATTTTGCCTGAAAGGGGATGGAGAAAATGGAATTTACAGAAGAAATGCAGCAAGTGAATGCAGAATTAGTGGAGACGGATGATGAATGTCATGTTGCCAAAAGAATTGTAGCATGCAGTTTAGCGATGATGAAGAGATGGCAATTGCCAGTTTTAAAAGAAGAGGGTGGTGTCTGGCATGTTGAATAGAATACGCAAAGAAAATCCGGTCATCCATTGCATCACCAATCACGTCGTTTCTAATTTTCAGGCGAACGGACTGCTTGCAATCGGCGCTTCCCCAATTATGGGTGAGGCGAAAGAAGAAGTGGAGGAGTTGGTTGCCATTTCCGGGGCATTGTCCCTGAATATCGGAACTTTGAATAAGGAGACGCTCGATAGCATGATCCTCGCCGGAAAAGAAGCGAATAAGCGAGGCATCCCCGTCATTCTGGATCCTGTCGGAGCAGGCGCGACCGCTTTTCGGAAGGCTGCAGTCGAGAAAATTTTAACGGAGGTTGATGTCCAGGTGCTGCGCTGCAATGCAGCCGAAATTGCGGCGATCGCTGGAGTGTCATCTGGTAGCTCCAAAGGAGTCGATGCGGGACATGCCAATGTCGATGTCGAAGAGCTGGCGAACCGTATGGCAAGAACATACGGCTTGATTGCCGCAGTGACTGGTGAAGCCGATATGGTGACAGACGGTTACCAAGTACAAAAGATTTCAGGCGGGGATCCAATGATGGCATCTGTGACAGGCATGGGGTGTCTGCTCAGCAGCGTAACGGCTGCTTTTGTCGCAATGGATCCGGAAAACCCGGGAGCCGCGACCTTACAGGCTCTCCGTTTTTATGGTGCAGCCGGCGAACAGGCAGCTGGAATTTCAAAAGGTCCAGGCAGTTTCCGGGAAGCCTTTTTGGATGTTTTGTTCACTATGAAGCAACAAGAACCAGAAGTCGAATTTCACAAAACAGAAGGAGGGGAAGAGTTGTGGTGGCGATCAAACAGGTATTGACGATAGCGGGTTCGGACTCTGGCGGCGGAGCGGGCATACAAGCGGATATCAAGACCTTTCAAGAGTTAGGGGTGTTCGGCACCTCGACGATAACAGCGGTCACTGCCCAGAATACTTGTGGAGTTCACGGAGTTTATCCCTTGACTGTTGAAGCGGTGAAAGGACAGATTGATGCTATTGGAGCGGATTTTCAACTGGCGGCCTTAAAGACAGGGATGCTTTTCAATGCAGAAATCATTGCTGAAACGGCGAAAGGCATCAGCAAGTATGGCTGGAAAAACCTTGTCGTGGATCCGGTAATGATAGCAAAAGGCGGAGCTGTGCTGCTTCAGGAAGATGCGCTGGAAGCATTGCGCGGATTATTACTGCCATTGGCAGCGGTTTTCACGCCGAATATTCCAGAAGCTGAAATGCTGAGCGGCATGGAAATCCGTAATGCCGCTGATAGGAAGAAAGCCGCTGAAAAAATTTTGGCGACAGGAACCGAAGCGGTTGTCATCAAAGGCGGTCATGCAAAAAGTTCTGCTTTTGCAGAGGATTATTACCTTCATCAGAACGGTGAAACTTTCATCTTGCGTTCGCCGTGGATTGAAACGGAACAGACACACGGTACCGGCTGTACATTTTCTGCGGCTTTGACAGCTGAATTGGCGAAGGGCAGAACGATGCAGGAAGCTTTGCATACGGCGAAACGTTTTATCCAGGCAGCGCTCAGCCACCAGCTTCATATAGGCGCCGGCCATGGACCGACCAACCATGCAGCTTTCCAGCGTTTTCCAGAGAAAGGGAGGGTCCATCTTGTTCAATAAACCCGCGTTTTATTTCATTATGGGTACCGCCAATGTTCGTGAGAAAGATCCGTTGGAAGTATTGGAAAAGGCTTTGCAGGGCGGCATCACTCATTTCCAGCTTCGAGAAAAAGGAGCAGGAGCTTTGCAAGGACAGGAGTTGCAGCAGTTTGCGAAAGATTGCCAATCCTTGTGCGCAGCTTATCAGGTGCCATTCCTCATTAATGACGATGTGGAACTGGCGCTAGCGATCGGGGCTGACGGCGTCCATATCGGCCAGGAAGATTTGGAATGCGGATAGGTGAGAGCGTTGATCGGCAAAGAAAAAATTTTGGGGGTTTCTGTGCATTCACTGGATGAAGCTCAAATAGCCATTGAGGCGGGAGCGGATTACTTTGGCATGGGACCCATTTTCGGCACGCGTTCGAAAGCGGATTCCAAACAACCAGCAGGCACTTCTGAAATCGAAAAAGTCAGCAGCCATTTTCCAGCAATGCCGATTTTTGGCATCGGAGGGATTACCCCTCAAAATGCCGGGGCTGTCTGGCAAGCAGGAGCTACAGGTATAGCGGTAATTTCGGCGTTGGCGGCCGCTGAAGATGTCGGTATAGAATTAACGCATTTCAGTAATTCCTATAAAGGAGAGCGTTAAAATGAAGACAAAAAAGCTGGTCATTATGTCAATGTTTGTGGCACTTGCAGTCGCAGGTTCCGCAGTCGTGTCCTTTCCGGCAGGGATTGCGCGTGCCTATCCGATCCAGCATGCACTTAACGTCATAGCGGCTGTGTTCTTCGGTCCAATCCCGGCAGTTACGATAGCTTTTGTGACAGGTGTCGTGCGTGTGATGACTGGCACCGGTTCATTATTGGCTTTTCCGGGTGGAATGATCGGGGCCTTGCTAGCTGGGCTCTTGTACAAGATGTCTGGAAAAGTGGGTTTTGCGGCAGTGGGTGAAATGATTGGCACCGGCATCATCGCTTCTCTTATTGCCGTTCCGTATGCGAAATTGTTGATGGGCACCGAAACTGCAGCATTTTTCTTCATGCCGCCATTCCTTGTCTCAAGTATTAGCGGCGCTATTCTGGGTGTCGTGCTGGTTTATAAATTGGAGAAAAGTAAAGTTCGGGATTTATTATATTGATAGTCCCATACAATGTAGATGGATTAACATAAGGGCATTAAAGAAAGATAGGGATATGTTAATTTAGTCAAATTCAATGAAGTGACAATCGGTTCGTAAGAACCTTGAAAATACTATACGAGGAGGAGTTACGATGAACAGAACAGTATTGGTAACAGGTAGTAGTAGAGGTTTGGGAGCCTCTATCGTAAAGAAATTGGCACAGCAAGGGTTTAAAGTGGTGATCAACTACTATAAGAGCGAAGGTGCCGCTGAAAAACTTGTTTCTGAGCTGGGTAAAGAGAATGCTATTGCAATTCGTGCTGATGTCACAAATCGTAAAGAAGTTGAAGCCATGGTAAAGAAAGCAACGGAATATTTTGGGCAAATAGATGTCGTAGTCAACAACGCATTGGTAGACTTCAAATTTGATCCAAACAAACAGAAATCCTTTACAGAACTCACTTGGGAAGATTATCAAAAACAGCTGGATGGTACTTTGAAGGCAGCATTTAATGTAGTTCAAAGCGTAATGCCTCAATATATTGAACGACAAAATGGAAGCATTATCAGTATCGGCACCAATTTATATCAAAATCCTGTTGTACCTTACCACGAATATACAACAGCTAAAGCTGGATTAATTGGGTTTACACGTAATATCGCTTCTGAACTAGGAAAATACGGCATAAAAGCAAATGTAGTTTCAGGTGGCTTATTAAAAACGACTGATGCGAGTTCTGTTACAACCCCAGAAGTATTTGATTTAATTGCTCAATCAACGCCATTGAAGAAAGTAACGACTCCTGAAGATGTAGCTAATATGGTCGCTTATTTATCTTCAGAAAATGCTGACGGCATCACAGGTCAGAATATAACGATAGACGGCGGGTTGACAATGAACTAATAATCTAAATTACAATAAATAATTTTTTGAAAAAGAACACTTTAATCAGTTATTCATGACATACGTAGAGGTGTAACGAATGGAAGAAATGCAAGGGAAACAACTACACTTAGGTGTTTTGCTATATGGATGTGGACATCATCAAGCTGCTTGGTTGATGCCTGATTCAAGTATTGAACGCATTGGGGACATTGCTTATTACCAATCCTTAGCACAGTTAGCCGAAACTGGTTGCTTTGATGCGGTTTTCTTTGCCGACAATCACTCATTCCCGGCTAACGATTCGGATGAAATGCCAGCATTTTGGCTAGATCCAGTGGTCAGTTTAACAGCTATTTCTCAAGTGACAAATTATGTGGGATTAGTTTCAACAATCTCCAGCACCTTTTCAAATCCTTTTACTGCTTCAAGACAGTTGTTAAGCCTAGATCACATTACTAAAGGACGTGTTGGGTGGAATCTTGTTACCTCAATGACGGATGGGGAAGCATTAAATCATAGTATGGAAGAACTGCCTTCCCATGACAAGCGATATGAAAAAGCTGAGGAATTTGCTGCTTTGATGAATAAGTTATTTCTATCATGGGACAGCAAGGAGTTTCTATATGATCGAGCAGAAAGACAGTTGATTAATCCTGTAAATATACGACCTGTTAACCACAAGGGTGCCTATTATAAAGTAAAGGGGCCATCCACAACGCCAAAAAGCCCTCAAGGCAAACCAGTAGCAATGCAAGCAGGGGCCTCTAAGCAAGGTATTGCATTAGCCTCGAAATATGCAGATGCAGTCTATTCTGTATCATGGAACTTAAACCAAGCAAAAAAGTTCCACAAAAAGTTAGATGAACAGGTTAAGCAAAACAAAGATTGCGAACGATATATCAAAGTATTCCCTGGCTTAGTCACGTATGTAGGTCGTACCCATGAAGAAGCACTTGCCAAAAAATCAGCATTAGATGAGAAATTACCTGTAGAAACTGCTTTGAAACGGTTGAGTTTCTTTCTTCAACAAGATTGTTCAAATTGGGAAATCGATAAAAAAGTACCTACCTTACCTCCAGTAGAAGAATTTATGGGGCCAGTTGGAAGATATGAAACAATACTAGAAATTATTAACGATACTCAACCTACAGTAAAAGAACTATTAGGATATCTTAATGCAGGCGGCGGACACTTCACGTTGATTGGAACTCCCAAAGAAATTGTTGATCAGATAGAGGTTTGGCTTGAGGCGGGTGTAGCTGACGGGTTTAATCTTATGCCTCCTACCTTACCCGGCAGTTTAGAGGACTTCGTTGACCTCATTGTTCCTGAAATGCAAAAAAGAAACATCTTCAGAAAGCAATATGAAGGGCGTACTTTCCGCGAACATTTAGGATTAACGTAAATGTAGTAGTTTGAAGTGACTGAATTAGAGGTGGAGGTCGTTTTTAAAGGGGCAAGCCATCGGATGAAAGGGGCTTTGCTGCAAAATGAAACAAGTAGAAAAAGGTGCTTTGGCAAGCGAAATTTTTAAGTGCCATTCACTGCATTTTTTTACTTGCCTAAGCAATTTTCTAATAAGGGATGGTTTACATATCAGCAGTTATCGGAAGTTAGTCTGTAGAAGAAATAATAGAATGATTAAGCTACTTATACGTATTGAGCCCTGAAGGAGGCTACTTTTTAAAAGTTGCCTCCTTCAGGGTTCATTTTACTCACCTTTTTCTTTATAGTCTGGGAAATAACCTAGTATAAAAGCAAACCCTGAAAAAATAGCTGCTAAAATAATGGTCGGCTGTTTCAATAATTCACTGCTTTGGACTACCATCTCCCCATTTCCAAAGAGCAAGCCAATCAATTGGCCTCCTACCATAATTAATCCCAATAAGATTGATGACAGCAAACAAATTACAAAGAGTCGTTCCAGTAGAAGTTGCATTTTGATAGTTCCTCCTTAAATTGGTAATATTCCCATTCCTATTAACCAGCCTATAAAAATAACGGGGCAAGCATAATAGGTTATCAACATAACAAATGTCTTTTCAGGTCTTGCTCCAACAATTCCAGAAGCAATGTATATCGATCCGGAAGCTGGAGGCATTTGTGCCGAGGTCGAAGCAAAAGTCATGACCACTACTGCGGAAATCAATGGGGAGAATCCGCTGGATGCCAGTATTTCGTAGGAGACTAATCCTACTGCGGTCAGTGTTCCAGTTGACGTCAAGGGTCCTGCAATAGCTGTAACCCCTATACCTATTATTAAAAGAGTTAACCATTTAGGGGTGTTAACTGCACCCATTAGCTGTGCAATATTATCAGATAAACCTAAAGCTGTTAATACTTCACTTGAAGCAACTGCAAAAAATATCAATGCTCCAATAACTGTAAAACGAGGAATGGCTTTTTTTATAAATTCAAACAAACCTGATACAGATGTTGGCACATATTTTCTACCCAGTAAAAAGGCGATTGCAATCATTAAAGTAGGGATCCAAACTACTATATCAATGCTGTCTAAAGCTTCCTCCCCTAAAGATGGCACGCTGGCTATAAAATCACTTAAAGGTCCAATTGTTAAAACTAATGGAACGATTGCACCCAAATAAATGAGAATAGAAGTCCATCCATCTTTTAACGAAACACTTAAAGGATTTAATGACTCTGCTGGAAAGGCTTTAATGTTCTGCTTTTTAACAAAATAACCAATCATGATCAATCGATGTAAAAATTGATATGCACCGGCAATTAATAAAGCGATGAAAAACTCACCGGTTGTAATAGCGGCGGCTACCGGTGCAAAACCAAGAATGATAAACATGGAAGAAGTAGGCGGCAAAGCTGATGCCATCCCTCCATTTCCTACCAAAACAGTAGCTGCTATTTCTTTATTCCATTTATTTCGAAGCATCCAAGGACCTGTAATAGATCCCGTTGCAGCTGTATTTCCTGAATCTCCTCCAGATAATGTCCCCATCACAGAAGAGCCAACTGCATCCATAATAGCTGGCGCTCCTGGAAGTCGCCCCACTAACGAATTTAAAATAGCCAGAAGCCGTTCTACTATGCCAAACTTATCAATCACATAAGCCATGAATACAAAAGCAATAGCAGCATAAAGTACAGAGAACGTGGAAGCAAAGCCAATTCCTTGCATAAACAAGGAGGGCGCTTCTAATCCTCCCAAAGGAACAATTGCTAAGAATCCGATTAAAGCAGCTTCTCCAAGGTTCCTTCTTAACTTAATTCTCCAAAAAACTAAAACGCTTACAAAAACAACGAGAGCAATAATGCCCATTGAAAATCCTCCCTAGAATAATTATTCTCCTTGATTGATTAGCTGCATCACTTGCTTCCAATGCGTCGGTGCTTTTCCATGAAACTTTTCTTTTAGATCTGCATTGGATATACTCATTAATTTATCGCGAGTAGCTCTGGTCATTTGAGGCTCTACGCCGTTTTCCAACATAAAAGCGATCACATTTTCCATTTCTTTTACTCGTCTTTCTGAATGGAGTACATTTCCTGTAATCAAGCGATTGATTACATTCTCAAAAGGTTCTTTATCAATGGTAGCGGTAATGGAATCTAAAATCGTCTCATCCAATTCCAGTTTTTCTGCTATTTCCATCACTTCATGAAGAAGGGTGGAGAGGCCTTTCGTGAAGATGCTTCGGATAAATTTGATGTTCGTGGCATCTCCTGCAAGCTCACTGACGTATGCAAGATTCATATCCAATTCTTTGCCCAACTTTATAAAACTTTTCGATTCGATACCGCTTATCATCATTGGTACTTTATGCTGGTTTCCTTTTAATGGTCCCATAATAGCAGCATCAACAAATCGTCTGTTTTCGGCGGTCATTTCTTCACTGATTTGTTTCTTGGTTTCTGAAGAAGCCGTTGTAAGATCTACATATATGGTTGTACTGGTTAAGGCGGACCAAACTGACTTCCATGCATCATATGAATATGGGGCTGGAACGGCTATAAATAAGACATCCAGTTCTTGTTGTGCCACTTTTAAGGGGCTGTCAAAAAGGGTAGCCTGCGCTTCTTCGGCTCGACTCTTCGTCTCTATTTTTTCGTATAAATGATCGTAAACAAATATTTTATGGCGGCTGTCATGAGAAATGAACCCTTTTGCCATTTCGTATCCTACCTCACCAAATCCTATAAAACCAATATTCATTTTAATAGCCCCTTTCCTGAAAATTATAGCTTGTATTTTTTTAGTTTCTCCTGCAGCCACCCGGGTTCGATTGCAGATTTGTCTCCTGTGCTTTCTTGCTTTTGGTAGCGACTGATGGTTTCAAGACGATTTAGTTCGTACGCCAATTTTTTTTCGGCTTTTTCAACGATCTCTTCGGCATTCTCGCGAGGGACAATCACCACACCATCTTCATCTGCAACGATGTAATCGTGAGGAGAAACAATTGCTCCTGCACATGTAATCGTTGTATCAAATGAGCCAGGACCTTCTTTGCTGGGGCCGGAAGATAAAAACCCTTTCGCGTATATTTGAATTTTCAACTGGCCAAGCTCTTGTTTATCCCGTACAAGTCCATCAATTACAATTCCTTTGATTCCTAATACTTCAGCAGCCCCAGCCATAAGTTCTCCTAAGTAAGCTGCTTCTTTATAATCCTGTCCATCAACCACAATGATATCGTCAGGTTCTACTTGATAAATGGCATGATGCAAAAACAAATTATCTCCTTTAGGCAAGGAGACGGTTCTGACACGCCCCACTAGCGGCTCAGCGTAATTCACTGCTTTTACACGGTAATCCATTACGTTGTTAATAGTCATCACATCTGCAAAAATGGAAGAGCTGATTTTCTTCATTCGTGCTATTAAATGAGAAGTATTATCTGAGTGAGAGCTTTTCATAGAATCACCTCTAGTAATATTTATTACTTTATTCAAAATAAAGTAATTTTTATTACTATATCAATTACATTTGAAAATGTAAACCTTTACATAATAAATAGTTAAAATAAAAAAACTTTTCAAATGACTTAACAAGTCATTTGAAAAGTTTCAATTTTATATATGTACATGAAAGATATCTATGAGCAGCTATTCATGACCCGGCATTTCATGGTAATTCATATTTGTTAACACATCATTTATTTGGTCCAAACGTTTTTTCGCTTTTTCTGATTGGCTCAATGCTGTTGCATTAATAAGATAATCCGCTGCCACCATTGATGCAATAGGGGAGTTGTGGAAAGCAAGACTGGAAGAATCACAAATAAGAGCGATGTCAGCATATTCTATAATAGGAGAGGAATAACTATCGGTAATGGCGACGATTTGGACGCCGCGTTCTTTGGCTGCTTTTATAAAGTCGATAATTCGCTTCGCATAACGTGGGAAACTTGTTGCTATGATCAAGTCTTGCGGCTGCATTGTTATGACTTCGTCTACCCAATCGCTAGTATCAGCGATTATCAGTTTACAGTTTCCTAATGTTCTGTTCAGACCATGACTTAAATATTGACCGACGGGGAGCCCACTGCGCACGCTTGTGCAATAAATCTGGTTGGAAGAAGTAATTTTTTTCACTACTTCATCGAGCTGATCTTTAGACATTTGTTCCGTCATTTTTTGAATGTGGTGAAGATGATGCGTAATTGTGTTATCCCATAAATCATCTTCATTCATGTTCTCTAAATTGAGCTTCAATCGATTTTGTGGAGCTGTCTGATCCCGCAATAATTGCTGCAAACCCTTTTGGAATTCACTATAGCCCTTGTACCCTAAATTTGAAGTTAACCGCATAATTGTAGTGGTACTTGTATTCACGCGTTGGGCTAATTGGTTAATAGTAAGAAAAGCTACATCCGAAGAGTTTTTCAAAATATAGTCCGCAATGGCTCGCTGAGCATTTGTTAATTGTGATAAATTTTCTTTTATAATGATAAGAGGATCTGTCATTTTATTCTCCTTCTTTTATTCTCTAGTATCTATCTTTTATAGGTTTCTTACAGTCTACTACATTTCATTAATAAACTTCATTTCAGCGAAGAGGCTAAAAGAGAGCTGATTGGAGGCTAAAACTTTTTCAGCCAATAGATCTATAGAATTCTGGATTTTCTTTTTTATAGTTCTTCTTAAAAAAAGTTTTCAAAATAGAGCAATCACTACTTTTAATGGGTATAATAAGAACAAATGTTCTTATTTAAAAGGAGTGAAAAATATGGAAGAAAGAAGCAGTACCGGCAAAAGTTATTTAAGAAGGCAAACACGATGGGACGGACTTTTCGTATCGGAACATGCTTGGGATTTCAACAACGATGCTGTTAATGATCCGCAGCCGATGCTCAGTGCCGATGAACAAGGGGCCATCATTGATATGCTGATAGTAGCCTGTGAGCGTAAGTGCGCCGTGTTTATCCAATCCTGGCAAGAACGACATTTCCACTATTATCGTTGCACGATTCAAAAGCTGGATCAGGAGCAGTGGACCATCACGTATGAAGATTCGTTCGGTGAACGGCAACTTGCAATCGGTATGATTACTTCAATACATATGCTTGACTGAAGGAAGGCGAACAACAGGAATGGCCCATTTTTAGCGAGAGGAATATACCAGATCGATTTCTTGAATTTTTCATCTGGCTTTTAACGTCAAAGTAGGATCACGGACGCTATATCAGCCGAAACTTCCAATTTTATTATTCTTATGAACATCTTCTGTGCCAGCTTCCAAAGCAGTCTTGTAGTAGAAACATTTATGTTCGATGATTTCCATTGTCTTTTTTAGTTCTTCCATTTGCGCTTCGACTGTAGCTTTCCGCTCTACGAACATGTCGTACCGCTGCTGCAATGTGGAATCTCCATCAGAGCACCAATCGATGAAATTCTTGATCTCCTTAATAGGCATGCCGCTCGCTTTCAAGCATTCTACGATTTTCAAAGCGCCGATGTCGGTTTCTTTGAACAGGCGGGTTCCGCTTGGTGTCCGTTCTACAAATGGCATAAGTCCTTCCTTGTCGTAATAGCGCAATGTATATACGGTCAAATCCAATTCTTTTGCAACTTCGCTGATGGAAAAAGTTTTCATGATTTGTCTCCTCTTTTATATAAGTTATACCTCGAGCCCACTCTAGGTTTCGGAAGAATTTTATCATTGGATTTGTTGAAAGTCAAAGCCTGGTTATATGAAACGGAAGGATTTCTGCTTCCCACTTGACCTAGAGTTAACTATAGCCTTTAAGATTGGTTAGGAAAGAGAAAAGAAGCATTGTATAAAAAATTAATGGAGAACCAAATTATGGTTTTCGTTAATGGCCGATACAAGCAAATTCTCTTAAATATATACAGGAGGTTTTTATATGATTACTGTAAAATCACGAGCTGTCAACGGTCCTGACACACCTTTTGAAAAAACGGAAATTAAACGCCGCGACCTTGATACGCAAGACGTACTGATTGAAATCAAATATTCAGGGATCTGCCATTCAGACATTCACACTGCACACGGCGAATGGGGTCCAGTAAACTATCCTCTTGTGCCTGGCCATGAAATTGCCGGGATTGTTACAGAAGTTGGATCTGAGGTCACTAAATACAAGGTTGGGGATCGTGTAGGAGTAGGCTGTATGGTTGATTCCTGCGGCGAATGCGAAAACTGCGAAAAAGGCGAAGAGCAGTATTGCCTGAAAGGAAATGTTCCGACTTATGCCGGTATCGACAAATACGGCGAGCAGACTCAAGGCGGCTATTCTACTCATATCGTTGTAACGGAAGGTTTTGTATTGAAAATTCCAGACAATATTGGACTTGATGCTGCGGCACCATTGCTTTGCGCTGGAATTACAACGTTTTCACCGTTGAATCATTGGAATGCGGGCCCAGGCAAGAAAGTAGCGGTCGTGGGTATGGGCGGTCTTGGACACATGGCTGTTAAAATTGCACATGCCATGGGTGCTGAAGTTACCGTCTTGTCACAAACATTGAACAAGAAAGAAGATAGTTTGAAATTCGGGGCAAAAGACCACTATGCCACCAGTGACCCTGAAACTTTCGAAAAACTTGCCGGTACTTTTGATTTGATCATCAATACTGTAAGTGCCAAGCTCGACATGGACTCGTACTTCTCGCTGCTGTCGTTGAACGGATCCCTAGTAAATGTGGGCGCGCCAGCAGAGCCATTATCAGTAAATGTATTTTCTCTCATTGGCCACCGCCGGTCGTTTGCGGGTTCACTGATCGGGGGAATTCGTGAAACTCAGGAAATGCTGGACTTCTGTGCGGAACACAACATTGTTCCGAGCATCGAAGTCATTTCAGCGGACCAGATTGACGAAGCTTATGATCGTGTATTAGCTTCAGATGTGAAGTACCGTTTCGTTATCGATGTCAGCACAATATAAGCATTAACGGCTGGATTTGAGCAGTACGCTTAGGAGAAATTATACAAATTAAAAAGGGAAAGAAGATGCTAATCTTAGCACATCTTCTTTCCCTTTTTGTGTTGTATTCTGCATGTTCTGTTCGGACTCAGTTGCTGCTATTAATCTTCGGTTGTTTTTTTCCAGCTGTCGTCCATGACCATCTTGCCCGGCCACGTGTAAGCTGTAATGCCGCCATCTACTACGATATCTTGTCCTGTCAGGTAGGAGCTGTCGGTAGAAACCAGAAACAAAACAGTAGTCGCAATTTCTTTAGGGTCTCCGAGACGTCCTAAAGGTGCCAGCCACTTGTTCGTTTCTCTGAACTGTTGTCCACTTTCTTCTTCTTTTGATCCAGCTAAGTGGTCAATAAGCGGTGTTTCAATGGTGCCTGGAGAAACAGAGTTGGCGCGAATTCCAGATCTTCCGTATTCAATCGCCAGGGATTTGGTGAAATTGATGATGCCGCCTTTTGCCGCGTTATAGCCCGAACGGTTTAAGTCAGCAAAGCTTCCGGACATGGAAGCGTTGTTGACGATGGCTCCACCATGTTCCAGCATGAGCGGGATAAAATATTTGCTTACGAGAAACGTGCCGCGCAAATCGGTTTCTATAATTTCATCGAACAAGTCAACAGGGTATTCGTGTACTTTTCCACCTTCTTGATCGATCCCGGCATTGTTAAACAAAGCATAGACCGCTCCGTATTCTTCTTTTACTTGGTTAGCGAATGCTTGGACTTCCTCTTCTTTTCCAACATTTACTTGAAAGCCTTTTGCATTTCCACCGTTTTTCTTTATTTGATCGACTGTTGCATTCAGCTCTTCTTGCTTAATATCCGCAACTAGTACAATTGCGCCTTCTGCTGCAAATAGTTCAGCAGTAGCCTTTCCGATTCCAGTTGCTCCACCTGTAATAACGGTAATTTTTTCTTGTAGTCTGCTCATTTTTTTTCCTCCTTCGATAGTTGAGATGATCCGCTTTCGGGTTTATTAGAACGATTCATTTATCAATCCTTTTCCTATCTACCACTTGTGTGTTCTGATAAACCATTTCTTTTGATGTAACCGCTTTATCCCTTTTCTTTTTTTGCTTTGCAACAAGAACGCAGCTTATAGCGGTCAAACCTCGCCAAAGCAAAAAAAACCGGCTTCTCCTAAGAGAAACCGGTTTTTTACTATTATCGTACGTATGGAGCAGGGTTGACAGCGTTTGAACGTGCGCCGTTCCAGGGTCCTACGTGAATTTCAAAGTGAAGGTGCGTACCGGTTGAACGGCCTGTGTTGCCCATTCCGCCGACTTGTTGTCCCTGTGAAACCGATTGGCCGACTGATACATTGATTGAATTCATATGTGCATAAACAGTCGAATGTGTTTGGCCATTAATGGAGTGTGTAAGGATAACAACATTTCCATATCCGCCCATGCTGCCTGCGTGCGAAACCATTCCGCTCGCTGCGGCTACAATTGGTGTTCCAGGTGAGTTTGCAATATCCATTCCAAGATGTGATTCTGCTCCAGCGCCAATGTCACGGCCGCCGAATCCAGAAGTAAATCTGCCTGTTGAAGGAAGGATGAATGTTGAACTGCCTGCATTGGAAGCTACCGAAGCTTGTGTAACTTCTTGAGGTGCCGCTGCAGGTGCCGAAACTTCAGATGCTTTTGAAGCTGCTGCTGCGGCAGCTGCTTCTGCAGCAGATGCCGCAGCTTGGCGCTCGGCTTCCGCTTTACGTGCTGCTGCTTCTCTGGCTAAACGTGCTTCTTCTGCTTTGCGTGCAATTTCTGCAAGACGTGCTTGCTCTGCCCCAATTTTTTTCTCTAAATCTGCACTGACGTTCATTGTTTCGCTATGTTCTGATTCAAGCGTTGACTTTTCTTTCGCTAAACGCGATTGTTCAGCTTTTAAGTCAGTTTCAAGTTGAGCTTGTTCATTTTTTTGTGCATCAAGTGAATTTTTCAAAGTGACCAATTCTGCTTTTTTAGCTTCTTGTTCAGCAAGCTTGGTTTCCACTTCTGCTTTTTGCTCAGCTAGAAGTTTTTTGTCAGCTGCTTGTTCCCGCATAATTTCACGGTCTGCTTCTATTAAGATATTGACTGCTGAAAATCGGTCAATAAAATCGACAAAGCTGTTTGCTCCAAGAAGTACATCTATGTAGTCGACTGAGCCTCCGCTTAACTGGATCGCACGTGCACGTTCTTTTAGAAGTTCTTCGCGTTCTGCAATTTTTCTTTCCAACTCTTCAATGGACTTTCTCAATTCGTCGATTTCGACTTTTGTCTGGTCGATTTCTGCTTGAGCAACGTCAATTTTGGTTTGTGTTTCGATGATTTGGTTATCCAACTCGCGGATTTTTGCGATGATTTTTTCGAGTGTGGTTTGGTTTTGAGAGATTTCACTGGTTTTTTGTTGAATTCCGGAGTTCAATTCGCTTTGCTTCTGTTGAACCTCCTGTTTTTGTTTCTCTAAATCACTCAGTTTGTCAGCATTTGCGGTAGGCAAAAACATGGTTAAAGCCAATACAGCTGATAAAGCGATCATTAGAACTTTTGATAATGATTTCAAACTCTTGCTCCCCTTTCGTTTTCCGTGGCTATCTATAAGTTATCGTGAAAAATTAGATTATCTCGGTGATTTTCCCGGCCAATTCTTTTGCATTAGGGAAAATCCAGCAGACCCATTGTACCACCCCATAAACCTGTTTATTATTACAGTTTCTTATCAATTTGACTTCGAACATGACAAAGAGTCAGATAACTGTACAAGTAGTTTTGAAGAACTGTGCTACTTATCTAATTACAAAGGAACAAAAAAAAGCCTTTCCCCCAAAAAACTAGGGGAAAGGCTTTCAGTTATTCGTCTGCTAATACGTCAGCTTGTTCTCGTCTGACAACCAATACGTCGCATTTGGCTGTGCGGACAATGCGTTCGGAAACGCTGCCCATTATAAACCGTTCTGCAGCATTTAATCCGGTCGCACCGCAAACAATGACATCAGCATTTAATTTAGGTGCCAATTCTTTCGGGATCGCAATTTTTGGAACTCCGTATTCAATGATGACATTTACATTTTCCACGCCGGCAGCCAGCGCTTCGTCTTTGTACTTAGCCAATAGTTCTTCGGATGTTTTTTTCGTACGATCAGCAATCGTGCGGTCGTAGGCTTCAATGGAACCAAATGAACGGTTGTCGATAATATGGGCCAAGTGCAAGGTCGCGTTGTTGCGGGCAGCGGCGGCTGCACCTTTCTTGAATGCCAACTCAGATTCTTTGGAACCGTCTACTGCTACTAGAATATTGGAATATTTTAAAGTCATTCAGCATTCCTCCTCGTCTCTCTACTTAAAGGGATTCGCTGTCGGGACGCAGAGTTCCTTCTTAATTTTTATAATCTTTAGGCAACTGGTGTCGGGATGATGAACTTTATATAATAGCCAAGGCAATTCGTGGTAAAATATAGAAAAGATTCTGTTCGGAAGCATGAGGAAAGGTGGGGCCGATTTGAAGGCTGATATAGGAAGTGTGGAAGCATTGACAGAAATGGAAGAATTGCTGACCATACGCCATCAAGTCAAAAGACTGAAAAAGGACAATTATTTATTTCGTGAAGGGGATTCCATCGGCGGAGTCTTTATCATTCGCTCAGGTAAAATTCAGATTGAAAAAGTGACGCCAAACGGCCGGGAGTTGACGTTAAAAATTTGCGGACCGGGCCAAATGGTTGGCGAAGTGACTATTTTTTCCGAAGCTCCTAAGTATATGCTGGATGCACGTGCCATTGAAGACACGGTTTGCCTTCACATCTCGATCAACGATTTGGAAGAAGCCTTGCTGTCCAATGGCAAGTTGTCAGTCGCCTTTATGAAGTGGATGGGCATTGACCAGCAGAAAACACAGACGAAATTCCGTGACTTGCTGCTGCATGGCAAAAAAGGAGCGCTGTATTCAACTTTGATCAGACTTTCCAACAGCTACGGAGTCCGAACTGAAAAGGGCATCTTGATTGATATGGTGCTGACCAATCAGGAATTGGCAAACTTTTGCGGAATGACGAGGGAAGTGGTCAACCGGATGTTGAATGATTTGAAAAAACGTGGATTATTGACTTTGTGTGAAGGGAAAATACTATTGCACGATATTGAACATTTGAAGGTAGAGACAAATTGCGAAAACTGTCCGATCTATTTATGCAAAATTGATTAACACAAGAGCTTGCCCAAAAGGCAGGCTCTTTTTTTGTCTGAAATTTGTCAATCTGTCAAAAATACGCTTGGAGTGTGAGAAATGTCACAGTGCCAAACAATGGGATAGCATAGGCTGAAAGTAAGATTGATGCGCATAAGAGGTGAGAAAAAATGAGTCAGGAAAACCGGGAGCCGGAACCTAATTTGAAAGGTACGTTAGTGAGTGTATTTATAGTAGGGCTGATCATCATTGTGATGTGGATCGCCGTTTATTTAATGTATGAAGCCCGTTAAGGGAGAGAGAAAGAAAGGAATGGATTGGAATGCATCTTCATAAGTATGAAAAAATTTGGCTGGTATTCGGTATTGCTTCACTGATCGTGTTTTTAAGCGTGGTGGGAGTGAGTGCATTTTCTCAAGACCATACCCCTGCGGGAGGGATGGAAACCATCGATCCCAAAAAAGTAAACGAAACCGCACCTTTCGATAATCCGGGCGTTACCCAATTGGACGATGATACCTACCAGGTCGCCATTGTTGCACTGGCTTTCGGCTATACGGCACCGGAATTAAAAGTGCCGGTTGGCAAAGAAATCGTTTTTAAAGTGACCAGCACCGATGTGGTCCATAGTTTCACCATCGATAATACAAAGGTCAACATGATGGTCGTTCCAGGACGCATCACGACAAAATCCTACACATTTGAAAAACCCGGCACGTATTTGATTCTTTGCAATGAATACTGCGGAACGGGCCATCACATGATGTATACAGAGATAGAGGTGTACGAGGAATGATTGCTGTGCAAGATCGCAAACTCGCTTTATGGAATATCGGCGTAGCTTATGCCGCATTTTTAATCGGTACATTATGTGGACTGCTTCAGGTCTTTATCCGCAACGATGCTCTTCAGCTGCCGGCTTGGCTGGATTACTATCAAATTTTAACGGCACATGGCGTGCTGCTCGCACTTATCTTTACGACATTTTTTATTTTTGGTTTCTTTATTACGGGCATGAGCAAGAGCCTTGGAAGCTTTGGACCTAAAGTCCGGTTGTTTTCCTGGGTCGGTTTCTGGGTGACGCTGCTTGGCACTGTGATGGCGACTGCCATGATCGTGGCAGGAGAAGCTTCTGTTCTGTACACCTTTTATGCACCACTAAAGGCAAGTGGCTTTTACTATGTAGGACTTGCCTTAGTGATCATTGGAACGTGGATCAGCAGTTTCGCGTTGGTCGGGCATTACCGCGTATGGCGAAAAAATAACAAAGGGCAGTTGAGCCCGTTGTTCGCGTTCATGACCATCACCACCATCATCATGTGGATCATTGCGTGCCTTGGTGTGGTCGCAACAGTAGTGTTCCAATACATCCCGTGGGCCTTCGGCTGGACCGATACCATTGATGTAGAGCTGAGCCGCACCTTGTTCTGGTTTTTCGGGCATCCCCTTGTGTATTTCTGGCTGTTGCCGGCATACATGGCCTGGTACGTTATCGTACCGAAAATCCTGGGTGTAAAAGTATTCAGCGATTCTTTGGCACGTTTATCTTTTGTACTCTTTATCCTGTTTTCCATTCCTGTTGGATTCCACCATCAGCTGACAGAACCGGGAATTTCGAACTTCTGGAAATTCCTTCAGGTGGTGTTGACGTTCATGGTCATCGTGCCATCATTGATGACGGCGTTCTCGATGTTCGCGACATTTGAAATCGCTGGACGCAAGAATGGTGGAAAAGGCCTTTTCGGCTGGTTTACGAAGCTGCCTTGGAAAGATATCCGCTTCACGTCCATTTTTATCGCCATGGCATTCTTTATTCCCGGTGGGGCTGGCGGCATTATCAATGCGAGCTTCCAATTGAACGAAGTCGTCCACAATACCTTATGGATTGTTGGACATTTCCATATCACGGTGGGAACGCCAGTGGCCATGACGTTTATGGGGCTGACGTTTTGGCTGATCCCGTATCTGACAGGAAGAAAATTCACGAAAGCCATGAAGATGCTTGGATTGGTCCAAATCATCACCTGGTCGATTGGGATGCTCTTGATGTCAACATCGCAGCATATTTTGGGGCTTCTCGGAGCACCGCGAAGAACCGCTTATTCGGGTTATAACAACCACCCTTCCGCAATGGAATGGTTTGACGGCATCCTGACCAATCATGTCACGATGGCCGTCGGGGGAAGCATTCTTTTCGTTTCGGCAATGATTCTTATCTATATCGTTGTCATGACGATGTTCCTGTCGCCTAAAGCGGTTGAAGAAAAAGACTTGGTGGACTTTCCGATGGCGGAAAGCGACATGTCCCGCACACCGAAATGGCTGGAAAACTGGTGGATTTGGATCGGTCTTGCGGTGTTGCTCATTGCAGTCGCGTACGCGATTCCATTAAGCCATATGATTCAACATGCACCTCCAGGCTCGGAAGGATTCAAAACTTGGTAGGAGTTGAGGAATAATGTTCACGATGGTCATTTCATTGACGGTTGTCTTTGTCGCATTTACGGCGATGCTGGTGGAAATCTCTTCTATAGAAGAGTGAACTGAAGGCAGAAGCTCTGGTTTTTCAAAGTGATTGAGGAGATTAGAAAAAAATCTTATGAAAGAGTCCTTTGCCGAGTCGGCACAGGGCTCTTATCTGTGTTCAAATAAATGCACTGTGGATTTATGGTCGCTCAGCCAAAATTCCCACAAAACTCATCCGTTTGGACGCAAATCACGGCAGCAGGGCTGCGGGCCCGAAAGTGAATGGTAATCTTTGGAAAGTCGCAGCTTGTCGCAAGTTTTCTCACTGCCTATTTTTAAGCTTGTTTGGCAAGGGATGGAAATTGTATTCCTTTTAAATGTTCTATAATATTGAAACTAAAAGAACAGGAAGTTGGGGCTTATGCGATGACGATAATCGAAATAATTTTTACAGCGATAAGCTTGATTTGGGTCAGTGAATTCCTGATTTTCCGCAATCGCGGCGTCGGTCAGGGCGATTCATTGGAAAAACGTACTTTTTTTTCGATATTAGCGGCTTTGATCGGCACAATTCTTGCAGCGGCATTTTTACAGGAACTGGAGCCGTTCGAGAATCTTGTTATCGTTAGCCAACTGCTGGGCATTGTTTTGCTGGTGCTTGGGGTTTTTCTGCGGTTTTGGGGAATTTTGCATCTTAAATCGCAGTTCACACGTTACGTTACAGTTCGTGAAGGCGATGAAATTGTCAGCACGGGCCCTTACCGGAAGCTTCGCCATCCGCTTTATACCGGCTTGCTGTTCATCACACTTGGCATGGCTTTATTTTTCAGCAGTCCAATTGCGGCAGCCCTTGGAAGCGGGGCGATGATATGGGCCTTGCTCCAGCGGATCAATTATGAAGAGCGGCTGCTGATCGAGAAGTTTGGGCCGGCTTATCAGCAATGGATGAAAGAGCGTGCGCGGCTGATTCCGTTCATCTACTGACATCTTGCAAGGCCAACACATAAACACATGCGTCTAACCAAAAGCTTTTATTCGCCGTTCCGGCTTATAAAGGCTTTTTTGTTTACGTGAGCATTTCTTTTTACATCGCATACGATATAGTTTAATGTAAATCGTGTACGATATAAATGAATGGAGGAACATATAAAATGAAAACACTATTTGAAACAACGATGATCAACACAGGCGGAAGAGACGGGGCCGTATACTCACCGGACAATATTTTCTATTTGGATGTAGCAAAACCACAGGCTCTTGGCGGCTCGGCAACAACGGCCACGAATCCCGAACAGCTTTTCGCGGCGGGCTATAGCGCCTGCTTTAACAGCGCATTGGAATTGGTGCTGGAAGCTGGTAAAGTGGAAATAGAGAAAAGTGAAGTCACAGCAACTGTCGCATTGATTGGCGATAAGGATAACGGCGGTGTTAAGCTGGCGGTGAAACTTGTTGTTGACATTACTGGCATCGAGGAAGAGCTGAAACACGAATACGTAGAAAAAGCGCATCAGTACTGCCCATATTCAAAAGCGATCAAAGGATCAGTGGATGTGGAAATTAACGTTTTATAATCTTTAGTATAGGTGAGATGCAAATGGAAAAACCGACAAAACTTGAACAGCAATTATGCTTTGAGGTCTATAAAGCTTCCAGCAATTTTTCAAAGATGTATGCGAAAGCGTTGGAACCGTTCAATCTGACATTTCCGCAGTACCTGGTGCTCCTGGTTCTCTGGGAGCAAGACGGGCTGCTGACGAAGAATATCGGTGAACGGCTCGGCCTTGGTACAGGGACCTTGAACCCGATCATTAGCCGGATGATCGAACAAGGCCGGCTGACTAAACAGCAATCCGAAACCGACAAACGCGCATTTACGATTTCGCTGACTGAAAAAGCCCAAAGCGAACAGGGAGAAGTCGAACAGGCTGTCTTTCAGAAACTGATTAGCTGCGACTTTATGGGCATCAATGCAATCGAGCTGATGAAGAACTTGAAAGAGCTGAATGCTTCTTTCAAGACGATGGATTTGTAAGGAACTGTCTTGAGCCAACAAACAAGGAGTGATGCCGAATGAATATTTATGATATTGCCGTGACAAAACCGAACGGAGAAGAATATCAATTAAGCGAATACAAGGGCAAAGCCATGTTGATTGTCAATACGGCAACCAAGTGCGGCTTAAGGGACCAGTTCGACAGCCTTGAGAAAATGTATGAAAATTACAAGGACCAAGGGTTGGTAGTGCTGGGCTTTCCGTCCAATCAATTCGGCCAGGAAAAAGCCAGTGGAGAAGAAGCGCAGGAAGCTTGCCGCACAACTTATGGGGTGACGTTCCCAATGCACGACTTGGTAAAGGTCAACGGCAAAGATGCGCATCCGCTTTTCAGCTATCTGACCGACAATACAAAAGGATTTCTCTCAAGCGGAATCAAATGGAATTTCACGAAGTTTCTGATTGACCAGAACGGCAACATTGTTTCGCGATTCTCTCCAAAAGACAAACCCGAATCGTTTGAAAAGGACATTCAGAAAGTGCTGGCTAAGTAGAGTTGCGGAATGACGCCGCACGGTTATCATTCTTCTGCCGGTATTTTAGAGAATAGCTGTGAAATGCTTGATTTGCTATACTGAAAAGAGGGCTTTCCCGCACGTAAGCCGAACATTTCTGTTTCACTCTAGCCCTTGATGTGATAAGCTGTACATCATCGTAGCAGTAATGGAGTGATTAGAATGAGCAAAGCAAAAGCGAAAAGCGGTACAGGCCAGGGAACCGGCAAAAAAGGCTGGACCCGCTGGAAAGCAGGCGCCAACAAAGCCAAAAGTTTTAAGCCTTATACCAGCAAAAACAATAAAAAAGCCGACGAACCAAAAACAGAAAAAGAACGAGCTTCTGAATCTGAATGGATCGATGCATAAATAGCAAAGCTTGGTTGTCCAAAGGGGCAACTTTTTTTTATCCGATTTTAAAGGATGGGTGAACCATGAAAGTTTTTCCAGAAAAGTGTAAGATGAAAGAACAGCCCGTTTTTTGGCAGAAGGAGTGAGAAAAAATGAAGAATGTGTCAGCTCCGTTATTGAGCATTCCAGAAAAAGAAGAACTATATCAGCAAATCGCGGATTCTTCTGATGAAACAACGATTATTCATTCAAAGCAAAAAGTCTTATACATAAATCAATCAGGCGCTGAGTTTTTTAAAGCGAGCCAAGCCGACCTTGTCGGTGCAAATATAGTAGACGTCTTCACGGAAGACTACAGGGACTTGATCACAGAGCGTATCCGCAGAGGCATGGAAGACCGGACTGTCGGTGAATTGATGGATACGACGGTCAAACGTTTTGATGGGACCCGGGCAGATGTCGAATTGTACTGCTCGCCGGTTGAATACGGCAATACGACGGCGATTCAATCTATTGTACGAGACATGACAGCACAGAAAAAAATAGCACGTGAGTTGCTGCAATTGAAAAAAGAAGTTTCAACGCCAATTGTTCCCATCATCGATGGCTTGGCAGTCATGCCGCTCGTCGGTTCGGTCGATGGCGATCGAAGCAACCGTCTTCTTGATATCATTCCACAAAAAGTTCAAGGAGAAAATTTAAGTTGTCTCATCGTTGACGTATCGGGCATCTACAATATTGATCACGTCGTAGCAACCTTCCTTTATAAAATTGACCAGATTATGCGTTTGCTGGGCATCAAGCTCATTTTCACCGGGATTCGTCCGGAATTGGCGCTCAAAGCGGTAGAAGCACGTGTGGATTTCAGCCAATTGACAACATTGGGCACGGTCAAACAGGCTTTAAAACTTTATTTGACTGCAAATTAATAATTTTCTGCTTTGCGCTCGAAAGGTCTTGTCAAAGCTGTTAAAGTGATTTATAGTTTAGAAATACAATATTTAGTGTTTTTTTATAAAAATAAAACTATATATAGTGCAACCAATAATGAAGGTGCCTGAAAAGGCTTAATAGGGAATCCGGTAAAATTCCGGAGCTGTTCCCGCAACTGTAAGTGCTGACGAGCTGTCACAATCCACTGTCCAATGGACGGGAAGGAGATAGCAAGGACGACGCACGAGCCAGGAGACCTGCCTTCGTTATAGTTTATGATCTTCTCCGGGAGCTGAGAGGGATAACGAAGGCATTTTGTGTGGAGCAGCTCCTTTTTGCTGGCTTCACTCGACATTCTGCGTTTTCAACCCATCCTCCCTGAGAGGATGGGTTTTTCTTTTTGTGATAAAAATGGAGGATTGAATGCAAATGACAGAAGCGTTAGCTGCAGGTGTGGCAAGAACCATTCAAACAAGGCTGGTGCTGCCGCCTGACACCAACCATATGGGCACTATTTTCGGCGGCACGGTATTGGCATACATAGACGAAATTGCTGCGATTACTGCGATGAGGCACAGCGGCAAGGCAGTTGTGACGGCTTCGATCGATACCGTAAATTTCCTGTCTTCGGCGAAGGTGGGAGATGTCCTTATTTTAGAGGGCGTGGTTATATCTACGGGCAGAACATCGATGGAAGTGTATGTAAAAGCCGAATGCCAGCAAATCGAAACTGGCGGCAGAAGTTTGACAACAACGGCCATACTGACAATGGTTGCGGTCGACAGCGGCGGCAAACCGACTCCCGTAACGGGTGTAATTCCGGAAACGGCGGCTGAGGAAAAACTATTCAAAAGCGCACAGGAACGGAAGCAGCGGCGCATGCAAGTGAACGAATACGCAAAGGAGCTGAGCTGATATGAATATAAAGATTGAGGCAACGGAAATGAACGCGGTGGAACGAGCTCTTCAACGGGCAACAGAAGTTTACGGATTGGATACGAAGGAGTTGCTGGAACGGACAGCGAAATTGGCCGCACAGGCAAAAGGCGAGCAATCCCTGCTGTATGCGCTGAACCGCATCACCATGGACGAACCCGATTGGACTTACACTGCGGCAGAATTGTATGCGAGCGACTTGTATGAAAAAGCCGGAAGCAGCCGGAATTATCCCGCTTCCCAAAAATACGGCGACTTTTATAACCTGATTGTTGAGCTCTCACAAATCGGCATTTATTCAGGAGAGCTTCTCTCAAGCTATTCGAAAGAAGAAATCTCTGAGCTGGGCAAGGAAATCGAACCAGAGCGTGATCTGCTGTTCAACTACATCGGCCTGTTCCTGCTGGCTGACCGTTATTTGGCAAAAGACTACGAAGGACGGCTGTTTGAACTTCCGCAGGAGCGTTTTCTTGTCATTGCGATGACCTTGATGCAAAACGAACCAGAAGAGCGCCGGCTGGAGCTGGTGAAAGAAGCATACTGGGCCATGAGCCACCTGTACATGACAGTCGCAACGCCGACATTATCAAACGCGGGCAAAAGCTTCGGGCAATTGTCTTCCTGCTTTATCGATACCGTGGATGATTCGTTGGACGGCATTTATTTGAACAACTGGGACATCGCCCGCCTCAGCAAAGACGGCGGCGGAATCGGAATTTATTACGGCAAAGTGCGAGCATTGGGCTCGGACATCAAAAAATTCAAAGGCAATTCTTCAGGCGTCGTACCGTGGATCCGCCTGGTCAATGATACGGCAGTCAGCGTTGATCAACTGGGCCAGCGCCAAGGTGCAGTAGCAATTTACCTGGATGTTTTCCACAAGGACATCATGAACGGATTCCTGGATCTGAAAACCAACAACGGCGACGAGCGCCGCAAAGCGCATGATATTTTCACCGGTGTGTCGATTCCGGACTTGTTCATGGAGCGTCTGCAGGAAAAAGACGAAAATGGCCGAAGCATCGGCGAATGGCATACCTTCTGTCCGCATCAAATCAAGCAAGTGATGGGCTGGAAAGATGAAAACGGCAACGCGCTTGGACTTGAAGATTTTTACGACGAAGCAGATGAAAAATACTTCAGCGATAAATATCAGGAAGCTGTGGAGCATCCTTTATTGCCGCGCAAAACTTACCGGGCAATGGAAATCATGGCGCGCATCATGGTATCGCAGCTGGAAACCGGCACGCCGTATATGTTCTACCGGGACGAGGTCAACCGCCAAAACCCGAACAAGCACACAAGAGGCAGAGGGCTGACGTCGATTTACTGCAGTAATTTGTGTACAGAAATCATGCAGAACATGTCTGCTACAACCATCATGAAAGAATACACCGATGAAGACGGCAACCTTGTGATGATCCGCAAGCCAGGCGATTTTGTCGTCTGCAACTTGTCTTCGATCAACTTGCCGAGAGCGGTCAAAGCGGATGTATTGGAGCGGGTAATACCGATCCAGCTGCGCATGCTGGATAACGTCATTGATTTGAATACGATTTCTGTCGGGCAGGCCGATGCAACGAATAAAAAATATAGAGCCGTAGGGTTAGGGACGTTCGGATGGCACCATCTTTTGGCGCTTGAAGGCATCCATTGGGAAAGCGAAAAGGCTGTGGAATTCGCGGATACGCTTTACGAGGAAATCGCTTATCAGACGATCCGCGCCTCAATGCAGCTGGCTGAAGAAAAAGGTGCCTTCAGCAAATTTGAGGGCTCTGAATGGCAGACAGGCGAGTACTTTGAACGCCGCAACTACAGCAGTGAACGCTGGAACAAGCTGCAGCAGGAAGTGGCATCGACGGGTGTCCGCAACGGTTGGATGATGGCGGTCGCACCAAACTCATCGACCGCCAAAATCGGCGGTTCGACAGATGGCATCGATCCCCTTTACGCCGTTGAATATGCGGAAGAGAAGAAGAACTTCAAATTCAAGGTGACGGCGCCTGACCTGGACCACAACACGTACGATTATTACCGCCGTGCACGCCACGTGCTGGACCAGAAATGGAGCATCCGCCAAAATGCAGCGCGTCAGCGGCATATCGACCAGTCCATCAGCTTTAACTTTTATGTGCCGCATACCATCAAAGCGAAAGAATTGCTGGAGCTTCATTTGGAAGCATGGAAGCACCACCTGAAAACGACCTATTACGTCCGCAGCACGTCACAGGCGGAAATTGAAGAATGCGAAGCATGCCAAAGCTAAAGGAGGATTTCCATGACCATACATGAACCGTTGACGAAGATTAAATTATTGAACCCGGAACACCCGAACAAATCGACCGGCGTCTTGAACGGCCGGTCGTCAGGCTTATTGAACTGGAACGATATTGCTTATCCGCAAATGTATGATTTGTACCAGGCGCTTTTGGCCAACTTCTGGAAAGCGCAGGAAATCAATATGCAGGATGACATTAAGCAATGGGACAGCTTGAGTGACGTGGAGAAAGATGTCTTTTTGCGCATCAACACGCAGCTGGCATCGCTCGACAGCCTGCAGACGCCGACAATGAGCCAGGCGATGGATTACGTGACCGATTCCAGCTTCAAAGCCATTTTCGCGGTCATCTCCCAGCAGGAAGCGGTCCATACCGAGTCGTACTCCTATATCTTGAGTTCGCTGGTCTCGGTGAGCGAGCAGAATGCACGCTTTGACCAGGCGAAAAGCGATCCGGTCGTCCAAAAACGGAACGATTTGATTTTGGATGCTTACGAGGAATTCCGCCAGAATCCGACGCCGCAGAACCTGTTCAAGCTGAGCGTCAATTCGATTAACCTGGAAGGCATTTATTTCTATGCCGGTTTTGCCTTTTTCTATCACCTGGCACGCCAGCAGAAAATGCTGAAAACCAGTACGATGATCAGCTATATCCAGCGCGACGAGATGCAGCATGCTTATTTTATTGCCCAGTTTATCCGGATCATGATGACGGAAAACCCGGAACTGAACACAGAGGAGAATATTCAATACATCTACAAGACAGTCGATCAGGCCGTGCAGCTCGAAAAAGAATGGGCGCATTACATTCTCGCTGATATCGAAGGCTTGGACTTGGTGGAGTTTGAGGGCTATGTAGAGTACCTCGCCAATAAACGCCTGCGGCAGCTTGGATTGGATAATCTTTATGAAGAACGCAGCAATCCGATGCCGTGGATCCAGGTATTTGGCGATGACATGATGAACGAGACGAAATCCGACTTTTTCGAGCAGAAATCCCGGACGTATACCAAGGTGTCACAGTCCAATGGCTTTGACGAACTATAGACCGAAATTAGCGATTGTCTACGCTTCGGTCACCGGCAATACGGAGCAATTGGCGGAGATGCTGCAGGAAGCTGCACTGGAACAGGGCCTGCGAACCGAGCTGTACCGGGTTGAAGAATTTCCACTGTCTGAATTGTCCAGCTGTGATGGGGTATTGATCGGCACCTACACATGGGGAAGCGGCGAAATTCCTGAAGAAATGCAAGGCTTGTACCAAGCTGTCGAGGAGTTGGATAGAAAACAGCTCCAGACAGCTGTTTTTGGCACGGGCGACAGCTTTTTCGCCGAGTTTTGCGGCGCGGTCGACCGCTTCCGCGACATGCTGTATGTGAAGACGCAATTGATAGCTACCCTGAAAGTGGAATTGATGCCGCAGCCGAGTGATGCCATACGCTGCGAGAAAATGGTGAAACTGATCAAGCCGCGCACTTCCTAAAGGTTTCCCTCTCAAATCAACGGGTATGGATGACTATATAAATGATGTTTTGAGGAGCGGTAAAATGGTACAAGGAAAATTCTTTAAGCTTGGGGCGGCAGGTTTTTTATCGATAGGAATGCTCGCAGCATGCGGCAACAATGAACCATCTGAAGAAGACAATAATGACTCAGAAATGCAGAATGAAGAAGATTCCAACACGGATGATTCGGATTCTGAAGACGATGATGACGACTCTGAAGAGGAAGATTGATATCCTCTTTAAAAATGAATTCAAACAAAATAAAAAATCGCCGAAAGGTGGTTTTTTATTTTGGAGCAAAAGTGTTTTATTCAAGCAAAGGGGTATAGAAAAGAAAAGAGCAGAAGTGTTTCGCTCCTTCCGGCTGGAAAACAGCGGGGACTTTTTCGGGGGCAATTTTGGATGCTTGTACAAAGTCGGTGCGGGAAGACGGACATCCAATGGCGTTTGTTAAAGTTCAGCCCGAAAGCTTTTCACCTCTTTCAAGAACCAGCAGATTAGAAGGAACAGAAACCTAAAATTTCCGTTAATCATCTAAATTGCTGATATTAACTACTCAAAATTAAATGCTGTACTAATATACTGGGCTGGATGTGACAGACAATAGTGCTGTAGGCAACGCCGAAAAGAGTCTTCCGATTCTTTTCGGCATTTTTTTGCAATGAACTCCTGTTTTTAACAATGATTTTCAATTTCTGGAAAAAACAGAAAGGATGAGCAGGATGGAACATTTAGAGCAACTGGCGGAACAAGTGGGTATGTTAATGAATGCTGAGGTGGAAGTGGAAGGAAGAGAATGTCTGATCAAAAGAAAAAGGACCATAAATATTTCTTCCCATAATAAAAACTTTATTTGCACATTAGATCATGATATTTCTTTTAAAAACCTAAAGGATAATGGAAAAGCGTTCAACCAGGCGGAGATTTTTTTGCTGCCGGGAGAGCTGGCTTCTTTTGTAAATGCACTTCACCAGCACCCGATTCCATTCCCAACAAGCTATCAGCACCGAATGGATATCAATCCGGATATCATTTGCGTGTATTTATCTTCAGAGGAGCCACCTGAGGATTTTGCCGCCAGGCTGTCTGCAGCTTTCGACGCCATCGAACAAAATTCTCTGGTTTGAGCAGCTGCTGGAAGAAAGGAGATTTACATGCTGACCAGATACAAACGGCCAAACGAAAAAATCGCGATGGGCCTGCTGTCATTCATGCCTAAAGAGCGTGATTTCAAACACCTGAAAAAGACTATGGAATTGTACAACGAACATGCCGACTGGCGACTTTTTCTCTGGAAATCGGGAGATAGTTATGTAGGCGCAATTGGTATTCATATAGAAGATGCTGAAAACTTTACTGTCCAGCATATTACCGTGATTCCTTCTTTTCGGGGAGAAGGAATCGGCCATATGATGGTGGCACGTGTAGAGAAGCTGATGGACAACCGAAAAGCACTGGCGACGGAAGAAACAAAACCCTTCATGATGAAATGCAAGGTCTAAAAATGTATCTCAAAGTAAAAGCCGACTGTGCGAATTCGCAGCCGGCTTTTTATAATGGGAAAATTTCCATCTTGACCTGCCAACAGCGTATAATAGGAGCATCTGACAGACCCAAATAAAGTGAAATTAAGAGGTGTTCCTCATGATCATCATCATTGATAACCAGGATTCATTCACCTATAACCTGGTCCATTATTTTGAACAGCTGGATGGGAAAGTGCTTGTTTTCCAAAAAAATGAACTCACAGCAACACAAATAGAAGCACTTGGACCGGATCTGATTGTGCTGTCGCCTGGCCCTGGGCGACCGGCTGCCAATGGAGCAAGCGTGGACGTGCTGAAGGAGTTGAGTGGTCAGATCCCGATACTTGGTGTATGCCTGGGTCATCAAACCATAATCGAGCATTTCGGAGGACGGATTGTTAAGGCGAGCCAACCGATGCACGGAAAAGTCTCCATGCTGACGCACGATGGAAAAGGGCTGTTTAATGGGATTTCCAACCCTTCAGCTGTGACCCGCTATCATTCATTAGTTGCGGAAGAACCGCTGCCCGAATGTTTATCAGTGACGGCCCGTTCAGAGGATGGGGCGATTATGGCTGTCCGCCATCATACTTTGCCAGTTGAAGGAATCCAGTTTCATCCGGAATCGATTTTGACAGTGGAGGGCTTTGCTATGCTGAAAAACAGCTATGAACATGCTAAGCAGTGGAAAAGCACCAACAAGGGAGGTGCTGATTTTGTCGAACCCTTACCTAGTGTATGAGTTCCGGAATGACAGTGGAGAAATTGAACCGCTTCTTTTCAGTGAACCTTTAGAAGTTCTCGAAACCGGTACTCTTTCAGAAGTACCCGGAATTCTGGGGAAGGTGGAAAAGGCGGTTGCTGCTGGATTTTACGCGGCGGGATACGTTTCCTACGAAGCAGCTCCGGCTTTTCATCCGGAAATGCAAGTTCAGGCAGGAGGCGAAATGCCGCTTGTCTGGTTCGGGATTTTTAATGAACCGAAGAAAAGCTTTTCTCTTTCGGAAGAACTGCCATATACAGTTACAGATTGGGAAATGGCAAGCTCTGTGGAACGGTATAAAGAAGGAATTCAAGAGATCAAACAGGCAATAGCAGAAGGCGAGACCTATCAGGTAAATTACACGGAACGCCTTGTTTCGGAATTTACAGGCAGTGGCCTTGGGTTTTACCGCCAATTGGCGAGAAATCAGCAAGCCGATTATGGCGCCTATCTGAATATGGGAAGGTTCCGTGTGCTCTCAGCATCTCCGGAACTGTTCTTTAAAGTTTACGAAGGAAAGCTGACAGCCAAGCCGATGAAGGGGACGGCATCACGGGGACGCACAACACAGGAAGACAAAGAACAAGTAACAGCACTGCTAGCTTCTGAAAAAGAGAAGGCTGAAAACCTGATGATTGTCGACTTGCTCCGCAATGACATGAGCCGATTAGCAAAACAGGGAACGGTTAAAGCGGACCCTTTATTTACGGTGGAAACCTACCCAACAGTTCATCAGCTGACATCGACAGTCAGCGCGAAACTGGACCCAACAGCGACTATATTAAATTGGTTTCAGGCATTATTTCCATGCGGGTCGATTACAGGAGCTCCCAAAATCAGCACGATGAAATACATAGCCGCTTTGGAGCAAACGCCACGAGATGTATACTGCGGTGCCATTGGTTTCATCACTCCTGAGAAAAATGCCACCTTCAATGTGCCTATCCGAACCGTCGTGGTTGACCAGGAAAAAGGCACAGCTCGTTACGGTGTGGGGGGCGGCATTACCTGGGACTCTACTTCCGAAGGAGAGTACAATGAATTGCAGACAAAAGCCGAAGTGCTGACAGCGAAAAGGCCAGTGTTCAGCCTGCTGGAATCCTTAAAGCTGGAGGATGGAAACTATCCGTTGTTGCCATATCATATGGCGCGACTCCAGGATTCTGCCGACTATTTTCATTTCCCGGGAAATATTCAGGGAGCCGAGAATGCATTAATGGAGCTGGCGCAAAAATATAAACAGGGCATTTTCAAAGTCCGTTTGCTGCTGAATCATAAAGGGCAAATAGAGGTGCAGGCTCAGAAAACAGCTCCGATCGCAGAGCCGGTAAAGTGTATCTTGGCGCGTTCAGCAGTAGACAGCAAAGATCCATTCCTTTTCCACAAAACAACTCATCGTGAAGTATATGAGCAGGCAGCCAACAACCTGCCGGAAGAAGTATTTTCAGTATTGTTGTGGAATGAAAAACAGCAGCTGACCGAATTCACCATCGGCAATCTGGTGCTTGAAAAAGACGGCCGTTTTTACACACCGCCCGTTTCTTGCGGCTTGCTGGCAGGCACATTCAGGCAGCATTTGCTGGATCAGCAGGTCATCGAAGAAAGGATCATCTATATAGAAGAGCTTCAGGATTACGAAGCGGTTTGGCTGATCAATGGCGTTAGGGGCTGGCTTTCCGTGGAACTAATGAGCAGCGTAGAAATAAGTCAAACCGACAACTAGACGATGAGTTGAAAGCGCTAGAGAAGGAGGTTTTATTATTTCATTCGATATGGAAAAGGAAATCTTGGATGAGTTGATGGAGAAAATTGAGTCAAAGCAATTTTCAGCAGGAACAAAGCTGCCTTCAGAAAATGAATTGGCAAATCGCTACGGAGTAACGCGCATGACAGCTCGTGCCGCCTTGTCGAAACTGGAGGAGCGGGGCTATATTTATTCAAAGCAAGGCAAGGGACGATTTTTAAAAGAAGAATCCATGCAGATTCAACTTCACTTAACTGGAAAAGTCAGCTTCACTGAAAAAATGGAACAGGCAGGCTACGATTTAGAAACACGCCTCATCAGCTGTGAAAAAGTTGGCTTTGAAGAAAAAGTCTACAAACTGTTAAATTGTGAGCCAATAGATCACGTTTATAAGGTTTCTAGAATCCGAATTATTGACGGACAACCGATGGCTATCCACAATTCCTTCGTGAGCGAAAAGATGTTTCCTGACATTGAAAAAGAAAGGGCTGACATCAGTTCGATGTTCGCTTATTACCGGAAGCATGGCCACACCGAATTTGCCAGCAGCAAAACCATGCTTGGCATCTCTTTTCCAACCTCAAAAGAACAGCAGCTTCTGCATTGCCAAAGTATGGTGCCGCTCATTATAGTAGAGAATGATTGCATCAATGCAGCTACAGGAGAGGTTCTGGAACACACAAGAATCTTATACCGCAGCGATAAATTCAAATATGACATCACCATGTAGTGATCAAAACAGACAAAGGATAACTTTCCTTTGTCTGTTTTTTTATCTCTTTATGTAAAGCGTCTTTACATAAGCTTTACTAGAGCTTAAAACACAGCCACTTGGCAACAAGTTAGGATGAACGTGTAGACAAGGAGGCAGGGAATATGAAAAGACGTAAAAGAACTGAGATTCTTATTCAAGGAGATGGAAGTTTAGCAAAGGCTTTGGCAGCCAGTATCACGCAAAAGTACGAATGCCGCGAAGTTTCAGTGCCTGAGCAAGGAATGATTATGGTCAAGATGAGGGAATCAGCAAAAAATTCCTTGTTTTATATGGGAGAGGTCCTAATAACAGAAGCAAAAGTGGAGATTTCAGGGAAAATCGGAACTGGATTGCTGGTAGGCATGGATGAACAGCGTGCGACGCATTTGGCAATCATTGACGCAGCCTATAAGGCTCAGTTGCCCGAAGCAGTTGATTGGGAACATCAGCTTTTGGAAGAAGAAAAGAAAATCAGAATGGCGAAAGTGCAGCAGCAAGCGGAACTATTCGAAACCAAAGTCAGCTTTGAAACAATGGAAGTTTAATTGAACCACTAAACTAACTGACACAGGAGAGATTATATGGCGATTGATCAAATACACGACTTGCAGCAGGTTTACCGAAAACTATTACATAGCATGTCACGGCCAGGAACCATTTCATCGATTGAACAAGAAACGAAGCAAGTGGATATAAATTTTGGTTGTGCTGATTCGTTTATTTTAAGCGCAATGGTCTTGCTGGATGCGGAAGTGACTTTTCATGTCTTGTCAAAAGATCGACAGAATTTGATTGAGAAAATTTCGAATTACACTTCAGCCCGTTTTGCTTCAGTGAAAGAGGCTGATTTTATTCTCGTTCTTCAGGAAGATGAGGAATCGGACGTTTTAGAGGCAATGGCGCAATGTAAAATTGGCAACCTGATCGACCCTCAGCAATCAGCAACCTGGATTATTGAAAGTGCGGTTTTATCAAATGAAGACGCATTGGTGCTGACAGGACCTGGAATCGAAACAGCAGCTCATTTATCAACGGGGCAATCATTCCGATTCTGGCAAGCCAGAGACAGCCGCATCAAGGAATATCCGATGGGTATTGACATGATTTTTGCGGATAGCTCCTCTCAAATCGCTTGTCTGCCGAGAACAGTTTCAGCAATTCCGATGGAGGTGAAATAGATGGGCTATGTTCCTGTAAAAGGCGGAACTCAGGCCATAGAGGCTTCGATTAAACGCCTGACTTATGAACGGTTAAAAGGCGAAGAGATTTTAGAAATCAACACGATCCTGGCGACGATGGGCAGCATGATTGACCAGGTTATGTCAGAAAGCAGCCTTTATTCACCGGAATTGGCGGCTTTGGCCATCAAGCAAGGAGAAGGCAGTTTGGAAGAAGCAGTTTTCTTGATGCGTGCACACCGTTCAACTTTGCCGCGCCATTACTACAGTGAAACAGTCGAAGCGGAAACGATGCTGGTCGAACGGCGGATTTCGGCAAGCTTTAAGGATATTCCAGGCGGCCAGTTACTGGGTGCCACGTATGATTACACTCATCGGCTGTTGGATTTCGGGTTGTTGGAAGAAAGCATGGAAACTAATCGCCGGTGGCTGGAAGATTATAAAGATAATTTTTCAGCTATTCAAGGTTCAAAAGAAGTGGTCTATTTTCCAAAAGTCGTGGATTATTTGCGCGAGGAGGGCCTGTTCGAGACATACAAACCGGACAATACAGCCCCCACTGACGTCACTAAGAAAAGCCTTCAGTTTCCGACGACTAGAAGTGCACGGCTACAGGTAATGACGCGCGGCCAAACCGGGGCGGTAACATCATTTGGTTATGCATCTCTGCGGGGGTACGGCCAAGTTCATCCTACTGTCGGCGAAGTTCGTGTCGGTAAAATACCGATTTACACCATCCATCCGAATGAAGTGAATCAGGAACCGGAAGATCAGTTTTATATAGGTGAAATCCGTATAACGGAAGTCGAGTCATTTGTGCCGGTAACCGTAAAAAATGACAACAATAAAGACGAATTGGAATTTGAAATTGGCTATGGCGCCTGCTACGGACAAAATGAGACAAAAGCGATTGCGATGAGCATCTTGGATCAATGCCTGGAACATCCCAATACGGATTTTCCGACTCACGATGAAGAATTTGTTTTACTGCATATCGATTCGGTGGAATCCACCGGCTTTATTTCTCATTTAAAACTTCCGCATTACGTCACGTTCCAATCTAAGTTGGATAGTATTCGACAAGTGAAAAAGGAGGTGCAGGAAGTTGAGAACTAATACGCATTTTGCTTTTTTTGATGAAGGTTCCAAAAAAGAGATTCGCCGGGCTACGCTGAAAGCTGTCGCAATTCCAGGCTATCAGGTGCCTTTCGCTTCACGGGAAATGCCGATTGCGCGCGGTTGGGGAACAGGCGGTCTTCAGTTGACATTGTCTTTGATCGGCAAAACTGATGTGCTGAAAGTTATCGACCAAGGGGCAGATGAATCGGTCAATGCGGTCAGTATCAAGAAACTGGTTCAAGAGACAACAGGTGTTCAAGTAACGGATCAAACCGAAGAGGCTGATTTGATTCAATCCCGCCACCGCATCCCGGAAATACCGTTGACGAAAGACCAAATCCTTGTTCTTCAAGTACCGATGCCTGAACCTCTTCGTCCAGTGGAGGCACGCGAGTACGCAACCAAACGCATGCATTCCGAAGACGATTACAGCGGTGCCTGGCTGATGCTGTTCGAGCAGATTGTCAAATACGGGAAAACAGCAACTGCTGCGGATCATCCGGTTTATGTCAATGGACGCTATGTCATGGCACCAAGCCCGATTCCACGCTTTGATAATCCGAAAATGCATCAATCGGAAGCGTTGATTTTACTTGGTGCCGGACGCGAGAAGAAAATCTATGCCGTACCGCCTTATACGGCTGTCGAATCTTTGGCTTTTGAAGATTACCCATTTGCTGTTGAATCATTTGAAGGCCAGGAATGCCGGTTATGTGGATCGGCACATGTCTTTCTCGATGAATTGATTGACCAGAAAACGGGAGAAACCGTCTACCAATGCAACGATACCAGTTATTGCATGGAGCAATTGAACAGCACTGAGAAAGCCGAGGTGGAAAGCAGTTATGCATGAAGAACCAATATTGAAAGTACGTAACTTGCGCAAGCAGTTTGGACCCGGTTGTTCCCATTGTGCCAATTTGGATTCTGATCGATTAGAGAAAAACTACTGCACCGTATGCGGCACAGTTTATGCAGTCCGTGATGTGTCACTTGATTTGTATCCCGGAGAAATTTTGGGGATTGTGGGGGAAAGCGGCAGCGGCAAATCCACATTGATGCAATGCCTGTACTTCGACACTGACGTAGCGTCAGGAGAAGCGTATATCCACACGCCTGCTTTGACGGGTACCAATGTCTTTGAGTTGTCTTCCCAGCAAAAGCGTTCCATCCGCAACCACGATTATGGAATGGTCTATCAAAATCCGGTGCACGGCTTGAAAATGAACTTTTCCTCGGTAGGAAATATTGCGGAAAAGCTCATTGCAGCAGGCAACAGAAATGTTGGAGAGATGGAAGCGACCAGCAAAAGGCTGCTTGAAAATGTCCATATTCCATTGCATCGCATGAAAGAAGAACCGCGCAACTTTTCAGGAGGGATGCAGCAACGCGTCCAGATCGCTAAGGCATTGTCGAACAATCCGCCCATCCTGTTTTTAGACGAAGTGACAACTGGACTGGATTTATCGGTTCAGGCAAACGTCTTGGACTTGATCAAAAAAATCCAGCGTGAGCTTGGCATCAGTATGATAGTGGTATCACATGATTTAGCGGTTATCCGTATGTTGGCTGATCGGACCATCGTCATGCTGAACGGGGAAATCATCGAACAGGGCTTGACCGATCAAGTATTAGAAGACCCACAACATGCGTACACGCAGCAACTTGTGTACTCATTACTCTAGGAGGATCGATATTTTGTATATTATCCATAATGGCAAAATCGTAACTGAGCAATCAATAGTTGAAGGGTTCGCAGTCGTAGTGGAAGGGGAAATTATCCAGTCAATCATTCGGGAAGAACAGGTGGTAGATTATCCCGATGCCAGGCTGATTGATGCCAATGGAGGCTACATTTCTCCAGGTTTTATTGATATACATTCCGATTACATCGAAACGATCGCTTCTCCGCGTCCGACCAGTATGATGGACTTCGACATCAGCTTGCGGGAAGCAGAAAAAATCCTGATCAGCCATGGCATCACAACAATGTTCCATTCCTTATCATTCTACAAAGAAGACGTGTTTTCACATAAACCGATGCGCAATCCGAACAATATCCAGCGTATGGTGGATGCCATCGAAGCGACGCATAACCGGCTGCATTTGATCCGCCATCGTTTGCATGCCCGTTTCGAAATCGATAACATCGATGAAGTGGACCAACTGGTGAGAAATATCGAGGATGGCAAAGTGCATCTGTTGTCATTCATGGACCACACGCCAGGACAAGGCCAATACAGGAACTTGGAAGTCTACCGGGAAACTTTGAAAGGCTACCGGGAAATTTCGGATGAAGACGTCAATGTGCTCATCGCAGAGCGCCAGAGTACGGAATATTTGGCTGCAGAGAAAATTAAAGAAGTAGCAGATATTGCGCTTGCTCGCGGGATCGCTGTTGCTTCCCATGATGACGACGATGTTAAGAAACTGGATTTAGTGCAAAGTTTCGGCACCACCATCAGTGAGTTTCCGATTACTCTGGAAGTCGCCATCAAAGCAAAAGAAATGGGCATCCATACCATCGCCGGAGCTCCCAATGTGATGTTGGGCGGCTCCCATTCCGGCAATCTGTCCGCAGCGGAAGCCATCGGACACGGCTGTATGGATATCCTGTGCAGCGACTATTATCCTCCGGCTTTGCTGCATGCGGTCTTTGATCTGCATGAGAAATACGGCAACGATTTGCACGCAATGTTCCAGATGGTCACGTTGAATCCGGCAAAAGCAGTGAAAATGGACGACGAGCTTGGATCGATCAAACCAGGTAAAAGAGCCGACCTATTGGTGATTGAACGCATGGATGACGGCTACCCGATGCTGACGGCAACAATGGTCAATGGCGCGTTGATTACGACTACGAACTACCGGATAAAATAACGAAAAGCGGAAGCGCAAAATAGCTGAAGCTAACCTAAGAGCGCGACGTCGCGTCGCAACGATTCTTAAGCTGAAAAAGGAGGCAATACTATGGCAATGCTGGAAATAGCGGGCTTTGAGAAACGCTTCACCATCCATCATTTAAATAAAGTCATGCCGGCTATAAAAGACATCCATTTTTCCTTGGAAACAGGTGAATTTATCGGCATCGTCGGAAAAAGCGGCAGCGGCAAATCGACCATTTTAAAAAGTATCTATCGCACCTATTTGCCGGATCATGGAAAGATGATGTACGATTCTTCCGCTTTTGGAGTGGTGGACCTGGCACATATTACGGAGCGGCAAATGCTGCACTTGCGGAAATACGAAATTGGCTATGTTTCTCAGTTTTTGAATGTCATGCCACGGACGACCTGCCGCCAGTTGGTAACCAATGCCTTATTGGAGATGGGTTCGACGGAGGCAGTGGCCGGCGGGGAAGCAGAAAAAGCGTTGGCTCACTTCGAAATCGATCCGAAACTTTGGGACAGTTACCCGAATACTTTTTCAGGGGGCGAAAAGTTGCGCCTGAACATCGCGATGGCGACGGTTAAACAACCGCGTTTGCTGCTGCTCGATGAACCGACTGCAAGCTTGGATCAGCAATCGAAAATGAAGGTCCGTGAAATAATCGAAAAGTTGAAGCTTAACGGCACAACCCTGGTTGGGATTTTTCATGACATTGAATTCATGGAAGGGCTTTGCGATAAAGTTTATGACATGCAAACGAGAAAGCTGACTGTCGGTGAAAAAGTGGGTGTGGGCGCTGAAAGCTGATTTGCATGTCCATAGCCATTATTCAGACGGAGCGGATTCAGTAGAGAGAGTCATTAAAAAGGCGAAAAAAGCCGGGCTTACAGCCATCAGTTTTGTCGATCATGACACAGTGTCAGGTTGGCAGGAACAACAACAGATTGCTGAAACCTATAGCATTCAAGCGATACCTGGAATTGAAATTTCGGCTTATGATTTCAAGCGGCAGCGAAAAGTGCATATACTGGGCTATCACTTTTCTCCGGAAGCGCCATCCATCACTAGGCTATGCAGCGAATTGCTGAAACTTCGACACAACCATTCGATGTGGCAAGTGAGCCAAATTCAAGCAGCTGGATTTAACTTGGATGCCGAAGCAGTCATAGAGTCGGCGAAGCCATCAGCCACTGTCTACAAGCAGCATATTATGCAGCAGCTGACTGATGCCCACTATACATCTAAAGAATACAAGTTTCTTTATAAAAGTTTGTTCAAAGGGACGGGTGTCGCAGCAGGCGACGTTGATTATGTTGATGCAGCAGAGGCCGTCCGGGCCATTGTCGCTGATGGGGGCCTGGCTGTTGTGGCGCATCCGGGACAGCTCGATTCCTTTGATCTGGTACCCGAGTTGCTGGAAGCGGGCCTGGGTGGAATCGAACGCAATCATTTCGACCATTCAGCCAAAGACCATCAAAAAGTGGAAGAGCTTGCCCAGCAATACGGTTTGGTGATGACCGGCGGCAGTGATTACCATGGAGCTTTCGGTACAGCTGTAGAGCCTGGAGATATCGTCAGCCCTGAAGATATTAACATCATTAAAAGACTATGAAGTTCCTGTAAATTTCAGTATTTAGTTTTTGAGTTGTGTTGTAATGAAACAGACAAAGCAGGGACGCCTGCTCATTCCGGATACACAAAAAGGAGAATCGACCATGAAGAAGAAAAGTTCAGCAATGGCACTATTGGTTGGAGCGGCTTTACTGTTATCAGCATGTTCGGAAGGCAACGCGGAAGCAGGCAAGACAGAAGTGGATGATGTGATAAAAGTGGTCTGGTACCCAAATGAATCGGGATCGGACATGACTTCTTCCCGTGATGAAATTGGAGCAGCTATCGAACAAGCGACAGGCAAAGAAGTCGAGCACCAATTGACAACCGATTACGCCATTGCGATTGAGACATTGGTCAATAATAATGCAGATTTGGCGTTTATGGGTGCACAGGGATATATTGAAGCAAAAAATGGAAACGATGCAGTTGAACCATTGGTCGTGCCAACAGGAGAATCAGGTACAATCGAGGATGCAATTTACCATAGTTGGCTGGCAGTTAATGTCGATGCTCAAGAAGAGTTCCAAGTGGACGGCGAATTCTCACTGGATACGCTGGAACAGAAAAAGATGTCCTTTGTTTCAAATAGCTCCACATCCGGGTTTGTTGTCCCTTCTTCAACCATCATCAGCCATTTCGCTGAGCAATCCGGCTATGAAAACCTGACAGCGGAAGACTTGATGGAAGGCGGTCCATTATTCTCACAAGTGCTTTTCGGAAACTCTCACCAAGGGTCAGCTGTGAACTTATTGAATGATAGCGCAGAAGTAGCTGCATTCTGTGATACGTGCGTTGAAAACTACGTGGAAGTAACGGAAGGCGAAGCCAACGAAGTCGGCTCAATCTATAAAGTCAAAGATGATGCGGCGGAACCGTTTAATACAGTAACAGGCGGTGAATTTGCGTTGATGGGCGTTACACCTGTACTGAATGCCCCGTTTGTAGCCAATATGGAAGTGCTTGGCCAAGAGGATTATGACGCTTTACAAGAATTATTCACTTCAGACGAAATCGCAAACAACGAAAAAATCTTTGTGCCGGAAGACTCGGGCGAATCAGGACTGTTCTTCAAATCAGCAGATGAGCGTTTTGCACCAGTTGAAGATGCATGGTTCGATCCAATCCGTGAACTATCTAAATAATAACCGAAAGACAGCCGCACGTTCCCTTCAAGGAGAATGCGCTGTCTGAAAAATTAAGGTGAAGAGGAGACGATGAGCATGTCTTTACTGCAAATCAAAGATCTCGGAAAGTCCTATAATTCGGATGCGAAAGTGCTGCAAGGGTTGAATTTTGAAGTGGAATCTGGTGAATTTCTATCGATCATCGGACCTTCTGGAGCTGGTAAATCGACACTTCTCCGATGCATCAATCGAATGGTCGAAATTGATGAAGGAAAAGTTGTTTTCGATGGTCAGGAAGTCGGAAAGTTGAACAAAAAAGAACTGCGAAAAGTGCGTACGAATATCGGTATGATTTTTCAGCATTACAATTTGGTGCCGCGCTTATCGGTTATTGAAAACGTGCTGCACGGACGATTTGGCTATAAGACAACAATTCAAGGGGTTTTGGGGCGTTTTACGGAAGCAGAAAAAGAACATGCCTTTTTCCTTTTGAAAAAGTTGGGCATTGAAGAGCATGCTTATAAACGTTGTGATCAGTTGAGCGGCGGTCAGCAGCAACGTGTAGGCATTGCGCGTTCACTGATCCAAGAACCAAAAATCGTCCTATGCGATGAACCCATTGCGTCGCTCGATCCCAACGCTTCAAAAGTGATTATGGACCATTTAAAGTCAATCACCCAAGAGCTTGGCATCACTTGTATCGTCAATCTCCACCAAGTAGAGATAGCTAAAAGCTACTCTGACCGGATTATCGGTTTGAACAAGGGCGGAATCGTCTTTGATGGACCAAGTTACAGGCTGCACCGAAACCATACCGATCAGATTTATGGCACACAGACACAGGCTACTCCAGAAATCCGTGAACTAATCATGGTGTAAGGGGCAATTACAGTGAATGAAAAAACAATGAAAGCCAGCCGAAAATGGCAGACAATCTTTTTTATCCTGCTGATTATTGGAATGACTCTTGCGTCTTCCGCAATTACCGGATTCAATATAATCCATGGAATCGCCACTTTGCCAAAAGCGGGCGCTTGGATCCTCTCAAATCTGATGATTACCCAGGAATCTCTTGAACGCCTTCCAACGATTTTGGAGAAATTGCTTGAAACAATTCTTATGTCGATTGCAGCCACAACAACCGGTACGGCCGTTGCATTCTTTTTAAGTTTGATGGGTTCGAAAACAACAGGAACCAAAAAAGTCTTTGGCGTGTTTGCGCGGTTTGTCGCATCCGCCTCTCGAAATATACCGGTTGTAGCTTGGGCATTGATTCTCTTGCTGTCTTTTGGACAAAACTCGGTGACTGGATACTTAGCCTTATTTGTGGGCTCTGTTGGTTTTCTGACAAGAGCTTTTATCGAATCGATAGACGAAGCAAGCCAAAGTGCGGTTGAAGCTTTGCGGGCAACCGGTGCGACATATTTTCAGATTGTTTTTAAAGCGGTTGTGCCTCAATGCATGCCACAGATGATTAGCTGGATTTTATTTATGATTGAAACCAATATCCGCAACGCCACTTTAGTAGGCATCTTAACCGGTACAGGAATCGGTTATACGTTTGACCTGTACTACAAGACATTAAATTACAATGCTGTCGCCTTGGTCACATTCAGTATTATTATTGCTGTGATTGTCATCGAGCTGATGTCAAATTATATCAGGAAGGTGATTATCTAATGGATGCAAGTACATACATAAAACGTGAAGCCAGCGGCCGGATAGCAATTAAGATGGGAAGCAAGTCGGAACGCGTCATGACATGGACCGTTACGGTGCTCATAGCCCTGACGATTGCGGCGTTTTTATTCTTCGATTACACGGGACTGGACTTGTCCAAGGCGATCCCGGAAACTTTCTATAATTTAAAAAAGATGTTTCTGGAACCTGCGCTATCCCATTTCACTTGGGGGCAAGCATTTTATCAAATGGGCGTCACATTAGGGTTGGCATTTTTGTCAACAATATTTGGAGCCATCATCGCGTTTTTTCTGGCACTGATGGCGGCATCGAATTTATCAAAAGCGTGGATTTCAAAAACAGTGCGAGTCATTGTCGCTTTTGTTCGTGCGGTTCCAACTGTTTTATGGGTATTGATTTTTGCCATTGCAGCTGGATTAGGCAGTGAAGCAGCAGTGCTCGGCATGTTGTTCCACTCGATCGCTTACTTGGTTAAAGCATTTTCAGAAGCTTTTGAAGAAGTAGATCAAGGAATCATTGAAGCATTGCGTGCAACAGGAGCCAACTGGTGGCATATCGTCGTGCATGCGGTTCTCCCATCCACTTTCACCTATCTTTTGTCTTGGACATTCCTGCGCTTTGAAATTAATTTTGCGGTGGCAGTTGCCATGGGCGCAGCTGCAGGAGCAGGTGGAATCGGCTTTGAATTATTCATGGCTTCCGGATTCTATTTCGATTTGCGGGAAGTGGGAATGATCACTTACATGATTTTAATTTTTGCCATCGTCTTAGAAATCCTATCGACCAAGATGAAGGAGCGCTATTTCCCGGCAGCTGCAAAATCTGCAAATTGAGGATTTCCACTTCTTCAGAAAAGTTGTAATAATCTGATTACTATGGTTTGATAGAAGGTGAGAGAATTTTCCAACATGAGGAGGATGAATAGATGAATTTAGCAGGGAAAGTGGCAATCGTTACAGGTGGAGCATCCGGTATTGGCTTGGCAACAGCAAAAGCGTTTCTTGAAAAAGGGGCAAAAGTGGTGATTGCTGACTTTAACGAAGAAGGCGGCCAAAAGGCGGAACAGCAGCTGAAGCAGGGAAACGCCGACATCGTTTTCGTTAAGGTCGATGTAGCCAGCGAGGCATCGGTTGAACAATTGGTTGCGGCAACAGTCGAGCGCTACGGAAGAGTTGACATTATGGTCAACAATGCGGGCATCGGCGTCCTCGGAGTCACCCATGAATTGACGTATGAAGACTACCATAAGGTCATTTCCATCAACCAGGATGGTGTCTTTTTCGGTGCCAAACACGCGATTAAGAACATGCTGAAAAATGGCGATGGCGGTGTCATCATCAACACATCCTCCATTTTGGGATCTGTTGGTGAAGGCGGTGCATTTGCTTATAATGCCACTAAAGGTGCGGTAAACCTGATGACCAAATCCCTGGCATTGCAATACGCAGAGCATGGAATTCGAGTAAATGCATTGGCACCCGGCTATGTGGAGTCCGGTATGGTCAGTAAAGAGGCTTTGGGTGACTTTTATGACGCATTGGTGGACAAGCATCCTGTCGGAAGACTGGGGCAGCCGGAAGAAATTGCACATGCCATGGTATTCCTTGTTGAAAATGAATTTGTAACGGGCAGTACACTAATGGTCGACGGTGGCTATACCGCTCAGTAAATAAGAGGTACAAGAGAGCTGCTGCATGTGGCTCTTTTTCTATTGGAAAGTTTTATTTGCACTCATTAGGGAATTTTCAAATAACGTGGCTGTATGAAAAAAACGGCATTCAACAAGGAGAAGCCGAATCGAAAGGAGGAGCTGTATGAAGAAACTGGGAATGATCGGAGGGACAGGACCTGAGTCCACGGTCGATTACTACCAAACCATTATCAGTGAGTTCCAGCAGCGGACTGGAAACCAGGAAAGCCTGCCTGAATTGCTGATCTACAGCATCAATATGTACAAAATATTCGATTTGCTCGAAAGTGGACAGGAAGAGGAACTGGCGGAATATTTGGCAGCTGCTGTACTAAGCCTGGAAAGAGGAGGGGCGGATTTCGCTGTCATTTCGGCCAACACACCGCACCTCGTCTTTAAACAGATTCAGCAGAAAGTGAACATCCCGATGATCAGCATTGTTGAAGCAACATACCGCAAAGCTCAGGATATGAAGCTTCAAAAGATTGGCCTATTGGGGACCCAATTCACCATGGAAAGCGATTTTTTTAAAAATCCATTTATCGCAAACGGCCAAGAGGTAGTTGTGCCAAACAAAGATGAACAGCAATTTATTCATGGGAAAATCGTTGAGGAGCTGGAAAAGGGAATTGTCAAAGAAAAAACGAAAAAAGAGCTTTTGGGGATTGCCCAACGGCTGATTGAGCAGCAGGGTATCGAAGGTCTTATTCTCGGCTGCACCGAGTTTCCGATGATCTTCAAACCGGAAGACCTGGATATTCCTCAATTGAATACTGTCAAGATTCATGTTGATGAGATTGTCAAAATGATTTTAAGCGACTGATCCATAGAGTCAGCCAATTCAATGCCCAAAAACCGTCCTGACTGTGTGGAACGGTTTTTTTCTCTGCAGACCCGATGAGAATCAGCTGGATGGAAAACCGGCGCTGGATAAAGTATGATAAAACCACAAGCTAAACCCTTGCCTTTAAAGGAGGTGATATCAGATGACAATCGGTGTCCAATTGTCAGCGTCAGAAAAAACTCATGCAAAGCCTGGTATTTGGAGAGGCGATACTTTGCATGGGGCTACAAGCAATCTTTAATCGCTCCCGCAAAATCCAGCCGTTCTTTCTGCCCGGCTTTCTTCCTTATACATGCAGCGAAAAAAACATAAGGAGTGGGCTCATATGATCCATGTTAAAGAAACAGACCACAACAGCGACAGCACGGCGGACAATCTGAAAGCATTTATCCGGAACGACCAATACAATTTCATCAAGGACCAGACCAAAATTCTGGTGGCAGGACAAGCCAGCACAAATGATGCAGAGGTATTGAATGTCCTGAGGCATCTTGCGCACGAAAAAGTGTATAAGCTGTTCCCATCCCTCACAGAGCAGCAAAAGAAAATCCTCCAGCCGTTGGTGCAGGTAAAAGAACTCGGTGATGCGGAAACTTTTTTGGAACAGCTTCAGCCCTACATCATTCCATTTAACGCAGTCAGCGACCAGGGATTGAAAAAGCTATTTCCTAAAGCAAAAAAATTGAAGGGTCCGAAGCTTGAGAATATCAACCTTGGCCGGACTTCCTATTTAGCCTGGACGGAAAGTTCTAATTTGATGTATTTGGTGGTCCATGAAAACGATGGATTGATCGGTGTTCAAGGCAGCTTTACCCGCAGCGGCAAGCAGGGCATATGCACTTTATGCAACCGCCATAGTGAAGTCGGCATGTTCATCGCCAAAACGAAAAGCTCGGGACAGGATCAGTTTATCAAGCGAGGCAATTACATTTGCCAGGATTCTGCAGCCTGCAATAACAATGTCAAAACGCTGGACCGCTTGAATGAATTTATCGGCCAGTTCCAGAAATAAAAAACACAAAAGAACCGTTCCCAATCGTCGTGAAAACCGATTCTTGGGGAATGGTTCTTTTTTATTTGGTATACCATTAATAAGGATAAAATTATTATTTGACTTATTTTTCTGATAAATATAGACTGTATCTACAATATGGTATACCATTTAGAAACTTAATGGAGGATTAGACGGATGAAGCTAATTAGCGAGGTAAAGAAAAATACCGTGTACGACTATTTGTATAGCGCTATACGGAAAGGCGAAATAAAAGCAGGCGATACATTGACGGAACGGGACCTTGCTGAAAAACTGGGTGTCAGCCGTACCCCCATCAGGGAAGCTATTCGAAAACTGGAAGAACAGGGAGTGGTCATCCATGAACCGCATAAAGGAGCAAAGGTCATCGCCTTATCTGCAGAAAAGGCAGCGGAACTTTATGAAGTGCGTGAACTTCTGGAAGGTCTGGCGGCTAGAAAGCTGGCGCAGATCCATACAGCTGAAATGATGGAAGAACTGACTGGCTATATTGAAAGAGCTGAAAAGAAAGCTCTTGCTAAAGAGATTGAAAAATTATCCGACATCAATTCAGCGTTTCATTTGGCGCTGGCGAGACTTTCCGGAAATATTTATCTGGAAGTCATCATGAACATGCTGCAAACCCAGATCAACTTGTTAATGACGACGTCGCTGTCCTATTCCGGACGGCCGCTTGAAAATATCGAAGAGCACAAACAGATTCTTGAAGCTATTAAGCTGGGTGATGGAGATTTTGCAGAGAGCGTGGCAAAATACCATGTTCGGCAAGCAAAAATCCATGCAATGAAGAAGATAGCGGAGGGTGGAATGTAATCATGGTGACGAAAATATTAGTGGAAAATATTTTAAAGACGAGCATTAAAGAGATTCCAGAAGACGTCCGGCAGCACGGTAAGAAGAGCCTCCTCAATTGGATGGGCGTGGCAATCGGCGCTTCAAGCCATCCTTCTGTAGACATGGTGCTCGCGTTGAAAGAAGATACCCAATCTGCGGAACAAGTTTCGATTTTCGGCCGGACAGAAAAAGTGGATCTTCTTTTGGCAAGTCTAATCAATGGGATGTCTTCCCATATCTTTGATTACGACGATACCCACCTGGACACCATCCATCACCCAAGCGGCCCAGTAGCTCCTGTGGTTTTTGCACTTGCCGAAAAAATGGACCTGCCAGGCGAGAAAGTATTGCATGCCTTTATCCTGGGCTGTGAAGCAGAGCTGCGTATTGCCAATGCTGTGTATCCGAGCCATTACCACCTGGGATACCACATCACCAGCTCGACAGGGGTTTTCGGAGCGGCAGTGGCAGCCGGGATTTTATTGGAATTGGACGAAGAACAAATGATTTGGGCGCTGGGGATTGCTGGAACCCAGTCTTTCGGATTGCGGGAAATGTTCGGGACGATGACGAAGCCATTCCACCCAGGAAAGGCAGCCCAGAACGGATTAATGGCTGCATTATTGGCAAAGCGGAATTTTACTAGCTCTACAGAAGTACTGGAAGCGAAAAGAGGATTCGCCAATGTTTTGGCTCCTGAACACGATCTTTCCAAAGTGAACGTTCAATGGGGGGAGCGGTGGGAGTTGTTGAAAAATGCCTTTAAACCCTATGCCTGCGGAATTGTTCTCCATCCCTCCATTGATGCCTGCATTGCTTTAGGCAAGCAAGTAAAAGCTGAAGATGTAGAGCGGATTGAACTTGTAGTTCATCCGTATGTATTAGAGTTAACAGGGAAACCGACACCGCCAACAGGTTTGGCAGGCAAGTTCAGCATCTACCATACAGGTGCTGTGGCTTTCCTTGAAGGAGATGCAGGCGAAGAACAATATACAGATTCGAAAGTGAAAGATCCTGCAATTGTCGATTTCAGGACTAAGATTAAGCCGAGAGTAGATGAGACGGTCAAAGAGGAAGAAGTGATTGCCATTGCTTTTCTTAAAGATGGAAGAAAAATCGAACATATAGTGAAAAATGCAACAGGTAGCATCGAAAATCCAATGACCGATGAAGATTTGGCGAGAAAGTTCAAGAAACTGACCTATCCGATTATAGGAGCGGAACAAGCCGATGGGCTGATCGACGCTATAAATGAAATACAGCAGCTTGATAGTTTAACCCCTTTGATTGCGTTAACGAAAGCTGCAAAACAGTAAAGCGATTGTTGGGAAGGAAGCCTTCTGGTGAGAGGCTTCTTTTTTTTGCAATTTTTTTATCTTTTAGTGTAAGCCATGTCTAAAGCAGCGGATAAAATATGGATTCATAAGTTGGACTTTTATGATTTTTTAGGTTGAAGCGTAATGAAAGACCGGAAAAAAAGTGTAATATAATTTGAATTTTCTTTCAATTGCTATTGATTTATTGTGAAAGCGCTTTTATAATAGGGGTAATATCAAATGTCACGACACTGAACAAATGTAAAGGAGGCGTAAATTATGTGGGGATGGTTCATTGTTGTGTTTGCTGCCGTCTGGCTGCTACAACTTTGGATGGCCAAAGCGCAACTGAAAAACTACCACGGCACGATTAAAAAACTGAGCAGAAGACCATCAGGATACTTAGGGGTGGGGATCAAAAAACAAAAGTTGGGAATAGGGGCAATAGCAATTATCGTAACGGACGAAACTGGAACTGTTGTTGAAAGCCAATTGATGCGGGGAGTGACGGTATTCAGCCGTTTTGAGCCATTCGTGAAATATGTTGGTTTGCCGCTGGACACATTAAAGGCAAGTCTTGGGGAAGAACCGGTGGATTTAGCTTTTGAGATGGCAATTGAAAAAATAGAGGCACAAATGAATGAAAAGACAAATCTAGCGGTATAAGGAGGAAGAAAAATGGACTTTTTAGTTAGATTGGCCGAAGGGTTTATAGGCATGTTCCAAGCGGGAGGCGATACATTTATTGGTCTGGTGACCGGCATTATCCCGTTGCTTGTTGTTTTGATTACTGCCGTCAATGCATTTATCCGCTTGGTCGGGGAAGAGCGCATCAATAACCTGGCCCGCAAAAGTACAAAAAATATCATTTTGCGCTACACGCTTTTTCCCGTCTTGGCGGTTTTCTTCCTGACCAATCCGATGGCTTATACGTTCGGGAAATTTTTGCCGGAAAAACAAAAGCCGGCATTCTACGATTCAGCGGTTTCCTTTGTGCATCCGATTACTGGCCTGTTCCCACATGCCAATCCCGCTGAATTGTTCGTATACTTGGGAATTTCCGCTGGCATCACGCAGCTTGGATTTTCATTGGGGCCGTTGGCGATCCGCTTCTTTATTGTAGGTATCATCGTGATTCTGATACGCGGCATTGTCACTGAGATTATCACGGTCCGCATGATGAAAGCGCGTGGCATGGAAGTTTAATTGATCCGAGTGGTTTAAAAAAGGGAGGCAAAGAAAATGAGCAGCAATCACACGCCATTGGATTATAAGCCAGTGACCATAACTAAAGGCAGAGGCGGATGGGGCGGTCCACTGACCATTCGGCCAAATGAAGAAAAACGTTACATTGTGTCGGTAACAGGCGGCGGCATTCATCCGATAGCACAGGAAATTGCCGATTTGACCGGTGCCGAAGCGGTAGATGGATTTAAAGGTTCCTACGATAAAGAAACCATGGCTTGTGTTGTCATCGATTGCGGGGGAACTGCACGCTGTGGCGTTTACCCGAAAATGAATATCTTGACAGTCAACGTCAACGCCACTTCTCCGTCAGGGCCGCTGATGAAGTTCATCAACGAAGAAAACTTCGTTTCCGGGGTCAAGCATGAAAACATTGCGGCAGTAGCAGCTCCTTACGAAGATCAAGATGCAGTGGAGGACGCCGTCGAAAAAGTTCGAAGTCCAGCAGCACGTGAAAAGACGCCGCAGGAGATAAAAGAAGAAGCCAAGCTGAAGGCAGCTGGCTACCAGAAGCCGAAAAAGATGAACATCATCGAAAAAATCGGCCGCGGAGCCGGTAAGGTGGTCGGGATTTTCTACCAGGCCGGCCGGGAAACGATTGATCAGGTGCTGAAGAACATTTTGCCGTTCATGGCTTTTGTCAGTATGCTGATCGGAATCATTACCTATACCGGAATCGGTGATTTGATCGCCAACTTCGTATCGCCATTAGCTGGGAATATTGGCGGTTTGCTGCTCTTGTCTGTTATTTGTGCATTGCCGATCTTATCCCCATTGCTTGGGCCGGGAGCAGTTATTGCACAGGTAGTTGGAGTTCTGATCGGTGTAGAAATTGGCCGTGGCAATATCCCGCCGGAATTGGCGCTGCCTGCGCTGTTTGCCATCAATCCGCAGGTTGGGGCAGATTTTGTACCAGTTGGTTTGACGTTGGGAGAAGCAGAGCCGGAAACGATTGAAGTCGGAGTTCCTGCGGTGTTGCTGTCCCGTGTCATAACAGGTCCAGTAGCAGTTGTTATTGCATACCTGTTCAGTTTTGGACTGTACAGCTAAAAAATAAGGGGGCAGTCAGGTGGAGGATATGATGACCAAAAAATATGAAGCGAAAATAACTGAAATTGGTGAAGAAGTGGAAATTTTCATTGAAGAAAACATGCTGGTCATTTTTAACGATACGGTTCCCGAATCGCTGCGGTCAATCGGCGTGATTCATGAACGGGCAGATCTTTTGGAGAAAGTCGAAGCCGGGGATGTGCTGGAAATCAGCGGACAGCAATACGAGATATTATTTGTGGGAAGCAAGGTCAATGACACACTGGAAGAAATCGGCCATTGCACCATCGCCTTTAATGGCGAAACAGAAGCCAGTCTGCCTGGAACCATGTGCGTCGAAAAGAAAGCATTGCCCGAATTGCAGGTCGGCTCCGCGATTCGCATTATTAAACGTTAAAAAAGAGGAGGTTGGCTCATGCTGGGGATAAATAGAAAACTTGAAGAACTTGAGCGAAATGGCGATATCATCAAAGTTGGGCTTGTGGGAGCTGGCCAGATGGGGAGAGGAATGATTTCCCAGATCGAAAGCATGGCGGGTATGCGTGTGGTCATCACAGCAGATATTCAAATCGGCAATGTCACCAATGCATATGTAAAGTCGGGTGTTCAGGCGGACGATGTTATAGAAACCAATAATGTTAAGGAAGCGGCCGCGGCCGTCAAAGAAGGCAGAGTGGTGGCGACGACAGATGCCCAACTGGTCACTTCACTGCCAGAAGTCGATGTCGTCGTCGACGCAACCGGTGTTCCTGACATCGGAGCAAAAATTGCATGGGATGCCATCCTGAACCGCAAGCATATCGTTATGTTGAACGTAGAGGCTGACGTTACTGTAGGGGTTATTTTGAAGAAAATGGCTGATGCCAGCGGAGTGGTCTACACGGGATCTGCCGGTGATGAACCCGGAGCCATCATGGAATTATTCGATTTTGCCGATGCGCTGGGATTTGAAGTCGTGGCTCTTGGAAAAGGAAAAAATAACCCGCTGAACTTAAATGCCAATCCGGATACGGCAGCGGAAGAAGCAGCCCGAAAAGGAGCCAGCCCGAAAATGCTTGCTTCTTTCCAGGACGGCACAAAAACGATGGTTGAAATGACGGCAGTGGCCAATGCCACAGGTTTTTTGCCTGATAAACCGGGCATGCACGGATTTGTAAGTGATGTCAAAGGCTTGCCGGAAATCTTTAAATTGAAGGAAGATGGCGGAGAGATCAGCAATAAAGGGATCGTTGAATACATCAACGGCATCGCACCAGGGGTCTTCGCAATTATCGCTTCTGAAAAAGAAGAAGTGAATCACGAACTAAAGTATTTGAGCATGGGGGACGGGCCGAACTATGTGCTTTACCGCCCGTATCACCTGACTAGCCTGGAAACCCCGATTTCCATCGCCCGCGCCTATATCTACAATGAAGCGACCATTGCGCCTTGGCATGGGCTTCAGGCGGAAACAGTGACCGTGGCAAAAATCGACTTGGCCTCCGGCGATTTTCTGGACAGCATCGGAGGATTTACGGTGTACGGCCATATACTCACAGCACAGGATGCCCGTGCCAAAGGAGCATTGCCGCTAGGATTGGTTGACAAAAGTGTCCGCTTAAAGCGGGATATCAAAAAAGGTGAAATTATCGGCTACGATGATGTCGAACAAACCAAAGATTCGACAATTTGGCGCCTGCGCCGCATGCAGGATGACACATTTAAGGCGGAAACTGAAAAAGAGACCCCGGTGAAAGCCTAGTCCACCGAATTTCATGTAGAGAAAAACCCAATCAACGAAATGAGAAGGTGTCCAAACATGGAAATTAAAACTATGGAAGCAGCTTTATTTTGCAGCCATTGCCGAGAAGAAGTAAATCATGAAATCACATATATCAATAACGATATAAAAAGCATTCGATGCGAGCAATGCAATAAGACCAAGCAGCTCCGCGTGGATGTTAATAAGAAATTTTATAAAGAAGTTTATGACCGGATTTCTTCCAAGCCGACTCGGATCACGCAGGAGTACAAGGACGACTTGAGCCATCTGCTCGTTTCCCTGCCGGTTCGCACTGTCAGCAAACCATACCGTCTTTTGAAAGACGTCAATGCTTCACGAAAGATACTCAAGCAATACAAACAGAAAAAAAGCCGAGTTAAATAGCATCTCCGTCCAAGGGCCCGACTTCTCCATATTCATACGAGAGGGAGGGCCCTTTCAAATAACTTGACTAAATAATCAAATAATATTATATTTTACATATGTCACACACTAGAACATATGTAAAAGGAGGAAGAAAGATGACACAAAAACTGAAATTGCCGCCTCAAGTAAAAGAAACCGAGTTAAGAGAGCTGTACAAGCAAATGTGGCTGATCCGTTTTTTTGAAGAAAAGGTGGATGAATTTTTTGCAAAAGGGATGATTCATGGAACGACTCACTTGAGTGTTGGACAGGAAGCTTCTGCAGTTGGATCGATTGCTGTCCTGGAAGAGCGGGATAAAATTACCAGCACACATCGCGGCCATGGCCATTGCATTGCCAAAGGAGCAACCGTCAACGGCATGATGGCGGAACTATTTGGCCGGACGACAGGCTATTGCAAAGGCAAAGGAGGATCTATGCACATTGCGGATGTCGATAAAGGAAATCTTGGAGCCAATGGCATCGTCGGAGGCGGATTTGCGATTGCTGCGGGAGCTGCACTGACTTCTCAGATGAAAAGAGCGGGATACGTTGTCTTATGTTTCTTCGGGGACGGGGCTTCAAATGAAGGCAGCTTCCATGAAGCGATCAACCTGGCGTCCATCTGGAAATTGCCGGTCGTCTTTATTTGTGAAAACAACCAATACGGCATGTCGGGTCCGGTGCGGGAAATGATCAATATCGAAGACATTGCCGCACGTGCTGCAAGCTATGGCATTCCTGGAAAAGTCGTCGATGGCAACGATGTATTCGACGTCATGAATGGCGTCAATGAAGCAGTAGAGCGGGCGCGGAACGGCGAAGGGCCTTCCATTGTCGAAGCGAAAACGTACCGTTCGAAAGGGCATTCAAAGAGCGATGCCAAAAAGTACCGGACACGCGAGGAAGAAAAAGAGTGGCTCTTGCGGGATCCGATCAAATTGATGGCTGAAATAATGATCGAAGAAGGAATTTTCACGCAGCAGGACGCAGATGAAATCAAAGCGGATGCGAAAAAAGAAATCGAAGAGTCTGTGGAATTCGCAAAAAACAGTCCAGAGCCGACATTGGATGCTTTGATGGAAGACATTTACGCATAAGGCGGAGCAAAGGAGAATCGACGCATGAGAGAGCTGACCTATTTAGAAGCAGTAAGAGAAGCCATGAGCCAGGAAATGCGTGAAAACGAAGATGTGTTTGTGCTAGGCGAAGATATCGGAGTCTATGGCGGCGCATTCGGTGTTACACGCGGAATGATTGAGGAATTTGGTCCGGAACGGATCCGCAATACGCCTATTTCAGAAGCGGCCATCTCAGGTACGGCGGTCGGAGCGGCATTAACCGGAATGCGTCCGATTCTGGAATTGCAGTTTTCCGATTTTATGACCATTGCGATGGACAATATGGTCAATCAGGCAGCAAAAATTCGCTATATGTACGGCGGTAAAGGAAAAGTTCCAATGGTGCTCCGGACGCCAGCCGGTTCTGGAACTGGAGCAGCAGCACAGCATTCGCAAAGCTTGGAGGCTTGGATGGCACATATTCCCGGCCTGAAAGTGGTGCAGCCGTCAACAGCCTACGACGCCAAGGGATTATTGAAAGCAGCGATTGACGACGACAACCCGGTCATCTTTTACGAACATAAACTTTGCTACCGGACAAAATCCGATGTTCCGGAAGAAGCCTATTCAATTCCACTGGGCAAAGCTGATATCAAAAAACAAGGTGAGGATGTAACCATCGTCGCTACTGCATTCATGGTCCACAAGTCGCTGGAGGCGGCTGAAGAGCTCGAAAAAGAGGGGATCCATGTTGAAGTGATCGATCCCCGGACGCTTGTGCCTCTCGACATTGAAACCATCGTTCAATCCGTCAAAAAGACCGGGCGCTTAGTGGTTGTCCATGAGGCGGTAAAGCGCGGCGGATTCGGCGGCGAAATTGCCAGCCTGATTGCGGAAAGTGAAGCCTTTGATTATTTGGATGCACCCATCAAGCGGCTGGGCGGCAAAGCGGTTCCGATTCCTTATAATCCGGAGCTGGAAAAAGCGGCGGTTCCAGCAGTGGCTGATATCGTGACAGCCGTCAAAGAAACGCTAAACCGCCTGTAAGGAGGAAAAAGGATGGCTAAAGAAATTTTCATGCCGAAGCTCAGCAGCACCATGGAAGTCGGTACACTGCTTCAATGGTTCAAAGAAGAAGGGGACCTGGTCGAAGTCGGGGAACCGCTGTTTGAAATCATGACCGATAAAATCAACATCGAAGTCGAGTCCTATGAAGAAGGAACTCTTTTGAAACGCTATTTTGAGGAAGACGATGAAGTGCCGATCAACCATGTTGTTGGCTATATCGGCGAAGCGGGAGAAGAAGTTCCCGATTCGCCTCCTGGAGAATCGGGCGTCAGCAGCAAGCCCGCCGCCCGGGAAACGCCGGAACAGCAGCCAGAGCCCGAAATGACGGAGAACCCCTCTGAACAGCCGGAAAAAGTCCGGGCAACTCCGGCTGCCAGAAGAGTCGCCCGGGAAAGGGAAATCCACCTTACCGAAGTCGACGGCTCGGGTCCGAACGGCCGGATTCACCAGGCGGATGTTGAAAGCTTTGCCCCAGCTGCCGCTGCCGCCGTTGCCAGCCGTGCTACGCCGCTTGCTGAAAAAGTAGCGGCGGCTGAAGGGGTGGACTTGCAGCAAGTCGCCGGAACCGGTTCGCGCGGGAAAATTTACCGGGCAGACGTAGAAAAGGCTGGCAAGCCAGCCGCTCTTGGAGCCCAACCGGCTAAACGTGTGAAAATGGCAGGGATCCGAAAAGCAGTGGCCGAGCGGATGCTCCACAGCAAAACGACCGCCCCGCATGTTACGCTCAACAGTGAAATTGATATGTCTGAAGCAGTAGCCATGCGCAAACAATTGCTGGGGCCGATTGAACAACAGACCGGTTACCGCCTCAGCTATACAGAAATCATTTTGAAAGCGACGGCACATGCCTTAAAACGCCACCCGAACATCAATGTTTCCTTGGAAGGCAATGAAATCGTCCATCATGGCGCCATTAATATTGGATTGGCGGTAGCACTTGAAAATGGCCTGTTGGTGCCAGTTATTAAAGATGCAGACAGAAAAGGATTGGCTGAACTGACTATCGCCTGCAAAACAGCAGGACAGGCAGCAAAAGCCGGCAAATTAAAGCCTGACGAAATGTCAGGCGGTACCTTTACTATCAGCAACCTTGGAATGTACGCGGTCGATACATTCAACCCCGTCATCAATCAACCGGAATCGGCGATTCTTGGAATCGGCCGAATCAATGAAAAGCCGGTCGCCCTGAACGGCCAGATTGTGCTGCGTCCCATGATGGGAGTCGGGCTGTCATTTGACCACCGCGTCATTGACGGAGCCCCTGCGGCCGCCTTTTTGACGGATTTGAAGGCGGTGCTCGAAAATCCATTTGAATTATTAATATAAGGGGTCGATCCTATTGAAGACATATGAAGTGGCGGTGATCGGCGGTGGACCGGCAGGCTACGTAGCTGCTATCAGAGCAGCTAAACTGGGCAGGACAGTGGCTTTGGTGGAGGCGCGGGAGCTGGGCGGGACATGCCTCAATCGCGGCTGCATTCCTTCCAAGACCTTGCTGCGGCACGCCGAAGTCATAGAAAACATCGAGAAAGCCAAAAGCTGGGGCATCGAAACAGGGCCTGTAACAGTATCGATGTCCAAGATGATGCAACGCAAAGACGAGGTTATTCAAAAACTGCGGACGGGCATCGCCTATTTGATGAAACAAGGAAAAATTGATGTCTTGAACGGTTATGGAGAAGTGCAGCCGGATGGCATCATTCGAGTGGATCAAAACGGCAAAGAAGAAACCGTCAAAGCTGATAAAATCATTTTGGCCACCGGTTCGAAACCGATTGTTCCGCCGATTCCAGGGCTGCAAGAAGAAAACTACCACACCAGCGACACAATTTTTAGCATCACGGACATTCCAGCTTCGATGGTTATCGTCGGTGGCGGCATCATCGGCGTGGAGTTTGCATGCATCTTTGCGGCACTTGGTGTACCGGTGACCATCGTTGAAATGAGCGGACGGATTGTGCCGAGCGAAGATTCCGATGCTGCAAAAGTGCTGGCGAAGTCGCTGAAAAAGAAAGGGATTTCTATTTTGGCATCGACCAAAGTAACGGCAGTGGAACATGGAAGCGGCCCTCATCTGGTTCATACCGAAAACCAAAAAGGACAGAAAGAAACCTTGCAGGCAGAAATGATTCTGCTGTCAGTCGGCAGATCTCCAAATACGTCGGCGTTCGATTCACTGGGCTTGGCGATGAATGGGCCTTTTGTAAAAGTGGATGAATACATGGCCACGAGCCTGCCGAATATTTACGCAGCCGGGGACCTGGTCGGCAATTGGCAGCTTGCCCATGTAGCAAGCGCTGAAGGACTGGTTGCTGCTGCCAATGCAGCGGGGCAAAAAGAGGTAATCGATTATCATGTCGTGCCGCGCTGTGTGTATACAAGCCCAGAAATTGCAAGCGTTGGGATGACGGAAGAAGAGGCAGAACAAAAAGGGATTTCCTATAAAGTGGTGAAGGTCGATCATGCTGGAAACGCCAAGGCCCTGACTTTGGACGAAAAGGAAGGCTTCACCAAACTAATAGCCGATACCAAGTATGGCGAAATCCTGGGCGTTTCCATGGTTGGTCCACATGTGACCGAAATGATTGCGGAGCCTTCTGCCTATATGCGGTTAGAAGGAACAGTAGACGAGTTGGCATCGATGATCCATGCACATCCGACCGTTTCAGAAAGTCTTTATGAAGCTGCTGCTTCCTGGCTCGGAAAAGGCGTACATCATTAGAAATGCGCAGGCGTCCGCAGAATCTGGACAACAATCAAAGAGCCAGTATACTGGTTTATAAAAAAGCCGATTGGTCCGATGCTCAAAGCATCGGACCAATCGGCTTTTATAAATAAGTTCAGTCAGTTGATCCCGGGGGGTGGAGCAGCAAGTCTGCTGTTACGTCATCGATAACCAATACGTCCAGGTAGCCGCCTTTTAAAGCAGCGCGTATGCTTTCCACTTTATGGGCACCTTCGACAATGCCGATAACCTGCGGTATTTTTTTAAATTCTTCAAGATCCAGGCCAATAACCAAATCATTCAACGGATGTTTGATCTGGTAGCCGTCCGCGTCATAAAAACGTGAACCGATATCTCCTGCCGCCCCAGCGAGCTTTAAAGAATCCAAATCGTCCGAAGTCAAATATTGCATCTCAGTCATTGTCGAGCCTTCAAACGGATTGCCAAGTCCCACCACTGCCATTTCCACGCTGCGTCCTTCTTTCAGAACCATCGCAATATCTTCCGACTGAACCAAGCGCTCTTTTAGTTCCAGTGATTCCACCATTGCGGGTGCGTATAAATAGGAACAATAGGAGTTCATCTTCTGTGCCAATTGGTAAGCAAGCAGATTCGAATGGATGTCCACAAATTTTCGGCCCATTCCTCCCACCAGCGGGACAATCTGTAAATCCCGGTGTTGTTCAAAGGGATATTCTTGCACAAACTTGGACAAGGTGCTGCCCCAGGAAATACCCAGTGATTTAATGTCTTTAATATTTTTCGACACATAGGAAGACGCTGCTTTACCGAGCGCATGCTTGACCATTTCAGTGCTCAAATTGGCCGCTGGCACAACCAGTGCCTCCTTAAGTCCATAGGTTTTCTCCAGCTGCTGCTCCAGCTCCACAGTATGCGCGTTTTCATCCTTGATATAAATTTCCACAATGCCCATTTCCCTTGCTTTGTTCAGCAATTTTGAAATGACTGGGCGGGAGACGCCCATCTTACTGGCGATTTGCGCCTGGGTTTGACCGTCGAAATAGTAGAGGTTAGCGACCTTTACGATCTGTCTGCGTTCTTCCCAATTCATCATCGTAGCACCTTCTCGTCAGAGTCCGATTTGCGGGTATAAAGCCATCTTATAAACCGCTTTCATGTCCTTATTATACGTTTTCCAAGCTCCTTTGTACACCGCCGTGACAGGGATTGCGCAGTCTGGCGGGGAAAGATGCATTTAAAATGTTCACTTTTATACCCAAAAGTTGCCTGAATTTCTTTTAAAGAAGCTTTACAGCTTAACTCTCTTTGAAATAATAGAATTTTCCGGCATTTTTTGAGTTAAAATAAAAAGGATACAAGTTTTCAAATTAATGGGCTCATTAGAAAAAGCTTCTTGCAGATGAAAGGGAGGAATGGAAAATGCGCTTAGCAACAATCAAACAACAGGGTCAGGAAACGGCCGCATTAGTGCTGCCAACAGGGGTGGTGACATTTGAGCGGTTAAACAAAACATTCAACCAGCAGTGGGCAACCAATTTATTGGAATTGATGGAATCCGATCAGTTGAGTGCGTTGAATCATTGGTTTCAGGATGAATTTCAGCAAAAAATAAAAGAGGAATCTTTTAAGGAATTGCTCCTGCCTTTTGATCAGGTCAGCTATGCTCCGCTTTATCGCCGTCCGCAGAAAATCTGGGGAATTGGCTTGAATTATGTGGAGCATGCAGCTGACCTCCATGAAGTGTCACCAAGTACAGAACCGGCAAGTTTCATGAAACCAGCCACCACGATTATTGGGCCAGGCGAAACGGTACAGGTGCCGTTGCAATCCGAGCGCACTACTGCAGAATCTGAACTCGGCATCATCATTGGCAAGACATGCAAAGATGTATCGGAAGAAAACGCATTGGATGTTGTTGCCGGTTACACGACAATCATCGACATGACAGCCGAAGACATTCTGCAGAAAAACCCGCGGTATTTAACGCGTGCCAAAAGCTTTGATACGTTTTTCAGCTTCGGCCCGCATCTCGTGACGCCGGATGAAGTGGACGACGTTCTTGCGCTGAAAGTGGCCACCATGATCAACGGGGAAGTACACAGGGAAAATACGGTATCGAATATGACTTTTCAGCCGCAATTTCTGATTTCCTTCCATTCCAAAGTCATGACCTTGCTGCCAGGTGATATTATTTCAACCGGAACCCCGGGCGCTGTGGTAATTAGGCAAGGCGACGTGGTGGGCTGCCGAATTGATGGCTTTGAACCTTTGGAGAACCCGGTGGAGGATCTGAAAGGGTAGGATTTTGCCATAAAAAAAGACCGCCTATGTCCAATGGAAATTGGATGCAGGCGGTCTTTGGCATTCGGCAGGACAGAGCCTTTAGAATGCGTATTGGAATAAAGCGTAATAAAGTGGGCCGAGCAATATCAGCATAAACAGTCCTGAAAAGACGGTCATGGAAAGCGTACCGGCTTCCGGCTCTTGTTCAGTGAAATGCGCCTTGATAAAGAAGAAAAACAGCAGGTCCCATAACACCACTGCGCCAAGAATCACTTGCCAGGCAAATGGCGTGAAAATCTGGAAATGGGTCACAAATCCGAACAGGCCAATCCAGGCAATGACCGTAAATGCCAGGTCAATCAGAAAAACTGGGCTTTTATAGCCGCCATGAATGAAAAATGCAATCGTGGACGTAGCCAGAAGTGCAGCGTAAACGTACCAAAAAATTTGTATCATGAACTTATTCCTTCTTTCATAGACATCTTACCCATTATAAGAGAATGGGGCTGGAAGTAAAATTTTTTCACTCGCAATTTTTCAGACCGTAAAGGCAAGATTGAGGATGCATGGTCCGCTTCATGGTTATAGAATGAAGAAAACAAGGAAAGCGCAAAGCTGAAGATTGCACAGTTCTGGGATATAATGAGGCAAAGAGTATATTGAAGAGAAGCGCCTAATTCATGTGGAGGGAGACCAGATGATGGAAAAAATAAATTTTTCCTTTGATGAGATGTGGGAAAAAGTCATGGCCTGTGACCGGAAGTATGACGGCCTTTTTTACACAGCGGTTAAAACAACCAAAATTTATTGCCGTCCATCCTGCCGGTCCCGGAAACCGAAAAAGATCAACGTCGATTTTTATTTGACCATAGCTGAAGCTGAAGAAAAAGGATTTCGGGCATGCAAAAGATGCCAGCCGGAAACGGAATATTCACCTGACGAAGAACTTACACGCCAAGTGATGGCATACCTGACGGCCAATTATCGGGAAAGCATAAGCTTGCAGGATATAGCTGCTCATGTCGGCATGAGTCCGTCTTACCTTGAGCGTGTGTTCAAACAGGAAACTTTGGAAACTCCCCGGACCATCCTGGAAAAGATCCGGATCGACAAGGCGGCCGAACTGTTGAAGCGAACCAGCTTATCCAATCTTGAAGTGTGTTTTGAAACAGGCTTTCAAAGCCCATCCAATTTCTATAAAATATTCCGCAAGCTCAAAGCTCACTCTCCGCATGAATTCCGGAAGCTAAGCGAGCCGGTTTCTTCATGAGACAGGGTGAAGCGCTGTTTGTAGAAATCAAAACGCCTGCTGATTTTAATTTTGAGGAATGTCTTGTTCATCTTGGCCGATCTTCACAGGAAAACTTGTACCAGCTTAAAGACGGAGTTGTCACCAAGCTGCTGAAGCTTAATGGGCAGCTTGTGCTGTTTCGCGTAATGTCCGTGGCTGGAGCTTTGCGCATCGAGTTTCCGCTTGGCGCTCCGCCGGAAGCTGAAAGAAAGAGGGCTGTTGCCTATGTGGAGGACTGGTTTGATCTGGCAACAGATTTGCGTGGGTTTTATGCCATGGCGGAAACGGATCCGGTGTTGGGCGGAGTGGTCCAGCAATATTACGGGTTGCGGGTCATGGGCGTTCCGGATTTGTTCGAAGCACTCGTATGGGCGGTCATGGGCCAGCAGATCAATCTTACGTTCGCCTATACCTTGAAGAAAAGGTTTGTCGAGAATTACGGAGAATCGCTCGTTTACGAAGGCGAGAAATATTGGGCGTTTCCAAACGCTGAGACCATCGCTGCGCTGGATGTCGCTGATTTAAGAGCGCTGCAGCTTACCGGCAGGAAAGCGGAATATATTCTGGGCATTGCATCAGCAATGGCAACAGGCGATTTGAAAAAGGAACGGCTGCTCCAGGAAACGGATATGGAAAGCTCATTATTAGAACTTCGGGGAATTGGTGCATGGTCGGCCAATTACGTCATGATGAAATGCCTGCACAGCCAATCGGCCTTTCCACTGGCGGATGTTGGCTTGCACAATGCTTTAAAGGCGCAATTGGAAATGGACCGGAAGCCGACAATCGAAGAAATTACAGTGCTTGCGAAAAACTGGGAAGGGTGGCAGGCATATGCCACATTCTATCTATGGAGGTCTTTATTATGAATGGATTGCATCACGCTGAATTTCAATCCCCCATCGGCATCGTGGAAATCGTTGGAACAGACGACGCCATCATTTCCATCCTGTTCAGTGAAAAAAACACAGTGGATGTTCCGGTCGATCCGGGCAGCCCGCAGGTGATTGTGGATTGCCAGCAGCAGCTGGAAGAATATTTTAAGGGACAGCGCATGGAATTCGACTTTCCTGTCACATCTACCGGCACCCCATTCCAGCAGAAAGTATGGGCGGCATTAACCGAAGTTCCATATGCCGAAACCGTCTCTTACGGGGCAATTGCCAAAGCGATCGGCAGCGACAAAGCAGTGAGGGCGGTAGGGAACGCCAACAGCAAAAACAAGCTCACCATTGTCGTACCTTGCCACCGCATCATTGGTTCCACCGGGAAGCTGACAGGATACGCGGGCACGCTGACCCGAAAAGAGTGGCTGCTCCGCCATGAAAAAGAGTTTGCAGAACATGCTCAAACCCTAAAATAAACAATAATGAACCCCAGCTGATCAAAATCAGCTGGGGTTCATTATTGTTTTGCTCGTGCTTTATTGTGTTTCCTACTTCACTTGCGCTTCCGCTTTTTCAGATTCATTCAAATCGACATCCACCGAAGTGACGAAATAGCGTTTTGAGTCATCCGTTTCGAGTTCGACTTTCTTTCTGTCAAACAGCGAGACAGTTTCGATTTTCTCTATTTCGCCTGTTTCAATATCTTCCTCGTAGATGCGGTAGCCGATAATAGCGTCGTCACGCACCGCGTGCCAGGAGATGTTGAAAGCAGTAGCCGCCACATTTGCAGGGGGCTCTGGCGGTGTTTCTTTGACACTTGAATCGGAAACCAATTCGGCTGTAACGACCAGGCGTTCTTCATGTGATCCAATGTCGCGGTTAAAATCACCGGTGCAGGTGATCAAGTTGATCATTCGCTTGTCCGAGTTGCCGAAGATTTCTTCGATTGGTGCTTCATCGGTTTCGTAGCTGGTCAGGTTCTTCACCTCAAAAACCATCTCGCGTCCATCGGCATCCGTCAAAATTACGGTTTCCCCAACCTTTACATCCGTCAGCTCATAAAAGACAGCCGGACCCGTCAAGCTGTCGACATGTCCAGCCAACACGGCATTGCCTTTTGCGCCCGCTTTAAAGCCAGGCTCAAACCAGCCAACTTGATCTACATCTTCCGGCACCCCCATTTCGCCGTTATCCAAAATGCCGGTTGGCTCGATGGCCGCTTTGACACCGATAGAAGGAACTTCAATCTGGGAAGGCTCCATGCCTTTTATGCTTTCCTGGCGTTCCCGCTGCAGCATTTGCAGCTTTTCCCGTTGTTCCGGAAGGATAGGAAACTCCGCGATCTTGTCGACATAGTTGCCGGATACCTCTTCCTCATCTGCCTCTTGCTCGGCTTGCACAGTGGATTCAACGGGTTCAACCTTTTCTTCAACCGTTGGGCTGGCAGCCAAAGGCTTTAAAATGATGAACAAAGCGAGACATAAAATGATGGCTGTTCCCATAGTGACAAGCTGCTTCATCTGCATTTCCTCCTTTCCAATCAGGAACAGAGAGAGCCACTGGCCCTCCCTGAATTTGTTATTGCTGGTTTTTGGTTTGGCGGTACGTGATTGTTCCAGCTGCCAATAAGATCATTGTGCTTAATGTAATCCAAAGGATCATTGTATTCGACTGGTTAGCCATGCCGCCAAGTCCTGTTGCCGGCATTTTTTCAGGTGCCGCGTTTTCAAAGTTCTCAGGGAATTGATCAACAATTGCGCCGCTCAATCCTTTGCCGATATCAAACATGATGGCATAGCCTGCACGGTATGTTTCGTAAGATGCGGCATAATCGCCTGAAACATATTGCTGGAACGTATCCACAACTGAAGTTTCATGTGCTTGTACGCCTGCAATGGTTTCATCCAAAGGCATGCGGTCTTCCGTTGCGCCGTTCAGGAAAGTCCCTAGGTCTGTTGCAAACGTGCTGGTCAAAGTACCTGTCGCTTCTTCGACAGCGGACTGATCGTCAGCTGCTGCTGCAGTGGCAAGGTCACCTTGTACGGAGATGTGCTGGTTGTTCCAAAGTTCAACAAATTGGTTGCTCGCTTCTTCACCATAAACAGAAGCAAGTGCTGCACGGAACTCTTCTGTGTTTTGATCTTGTGCCCAATCGGCAAAGTCAAAGTCCTCAGAACCATTATAGCCTTTTGTCATGCTCAATTGCGCTAAAGCGAAATGCTCAGCCGCAATGCGGTTGACTGTCGAACGGAAGTCGCCGGCTGGTGTGTTCGGATCAGAGAACTGATCTGGGAACTGAGCGGAAATGGCTCCACTGATGGCGCTTCCGGCTCCAAAGATTTGGGTGAAGCCTTCCAGGTAAGATGTGTAAGCCGCTTCGTAGTCACCTTCTACATATAGATCAAATGTTTCCTGAACGAAATCTTCATGCTCACGAAGAGCAGCAGTTGCGCCGTCTTCCGGAAGGTTGCCTTCTGTTGCGGTGCCAAGAAATGCACCCATGTCGTCAACAAATGACTGGATCTCGACTAACGCTTCTTCTTGCATGGCTTCATCGCCATCTTTAACGGCAGCGGCGTAATCGTCCGTACCCATGTTGTGCTTATCAAAGATTTCGACAAAAGCCGCTCCGCCTTCTTCGCCGTAAACAGATGCGATGACCGGCTCCATGTCAGCAGCGTTGGCATCAAGAGCTGCTATCGCTGCTTCTGCCGCTTCGTCTCCGTCATAGATTTTCATCATGGAATCGACAGCGAGTGCATAATGCTCCGATAACAAGGAATCCAATGTTGCGCGAAGTTCCACGCCGGTTGTTTCTGTTGGCGGCAATTGATGTTCATCTGCCAATGCGGTTGTTGCCATTCCGGGAATCAGTAACGCGGCTCCGAGTACAGGTACTAAAACTTTATTCCATTTCATAAAAACCACTCCTCATTTTTGAATTCATATAAACATAACGGAGCAGTTGGAAATTTAGATCACATTTTCGCAAAAAAAAAGGACGGATATATTAATCCGTCCTTTCCTCTTATCTATATGTTGAATTCATGATTTTCGTCTGCTGATATGTTCCAACTCTTATATGAGTACATCAGAAAAATTTAGGATAGCTGCCAATCCACTCTGTCTCTTAGCGCCGGGGAAAAGCAGGTTTCTTTAGTTCAACATATACAACTCGTATTACTTTACGCCAGAGCTTCTGAGGAAGCTTAACAATTCGTTGTTAAAGCGCTCAGGTTCATCTGCATTGATGCCATGTCCGCTGTCCTTAAATGGAACAAGAACTGAATTGGGTATTTGTTTTTCAAGTTCTTCGCCCAGTTCATAGGCGCAAATCTGATCTTTTTTCCCGTGGAAAATGGCTGTCGGCACGGTGATGCCTTTCAATTCGCCGCGCAAGTCTTCGTCTCTCAATGCAATTGCCGAGTTGATGGTCGAATGCGCTCCGGCTTCAAGGCCAAGCTGCTGGAACCATTGCAGGAATTGCGGTGATTTTTTCTGTTCAAAGAACATATCCGCAAATTGAGCAAGAAAAGCCGGTCGATCTTCTTTGATTTGTTTGATGATGTCATCCACTTCTTCAGGCTTCAGGTTGATCTTGAAATCCTCACGTTGTGTGAACACTGGAGCCGCTGCTCCCATCAATAGCAATTTGTCTACGTCTTGCTGGCCAAACTTTGTTAAAAAGCGGATCGCAATCGGTCCGCCCATGGAGAATCCGGCAAGCACGAAATTCTCGAGTTTCAAATGATCAACGACCGCTTTAACGTCGCTCGCTGCCGTATCGTAATCATAGCCTGACCACGGCTTGTCTGATTTCCCGTATCCTCTCAGATCGATGCCGATAAACCGGAAATTTTGCTGCGCAAGGATGCTGACCTGCGACTCAAACGCTTTGCTGTTCAAAGGCCAGCCATGGATGAATACTACCGGCTGCCCTGATCCTACATCTTCTACATAAACTTTCACGCCGTCTTCCACTTCAATATAATGTCCCAAAAATTTCTCCTCCTCTAATTTAAAAACTGTATTGGTGTATAAGCTTCCCTAAGCTGACAGTAAATAAACTGCAATTGAATGAGGATTTCTTGGAAACATCGACTATGCGGCTTCTGCAAAGGATAAATTGAATGGGAATGATTTCTTAATTTACTTTGGCACCGTCAATGAAAACTTCTTCCGCGTGATGCTGAAGCTCAAACGGATTGCCGCTCCAAATGACGAAATCGGCGTCTTTTCCGACTTCGATCGAACCTACCCGATTTTCCACGCCCAGATGTTTGGCGGCATCGGAAGTTAGTGCTCGCAATGCCTGTTCCTCCGAAATGCCGTGGTTGATGGCATGGATGGCGCTTGTCAGCAAATATTGGATGCCGACTACTGGGTGGTCTGTGGTAATCGAACACGGCACTCCTGCATCAAGCAGCGATTTGATCGTCGACCATTGCTTGTCCTTCAGTTCCACTTTCGAGCGTGTCGACAAAGTGGGGCCGACCGAAACCCGGACGTCGTGCTCTGCGATATAGTCAGCAATCTGATGTCCTTCGGTACAATGTTCGATCGTGACATCGATTCCGAACTCGCGCTTTAAGCGAAGTACAGTGACAATGTCATCCGCCCGGTGCGCATGAACACGGAGAGGGATATCTTTGTTCAAGACCTTTACCAAATTCTCCATTCCGAGTTTGCGCTCTTTTTTCTCACTTTCCATGTAATTTTTCGCTTCGATCAAGTTTTCCCGCAGCAGTGCGGCAACGCCCATCCGTGTGGTCGGCATTTTTCCTTTTCCACCGTGGAACACTTTCGGGTTTTCTCCGGTTGCTGCCTTCATGCCGGAAGGGGAGCGGATGACCATGTCGTCAACGATATGCCCTGTTGTTTTCAACACTGACATTTCGCCGCCGATGACATTGGCGCTTCCCGGCATGACCTGGACTGTGGTGATGCCGGCCTGGCGTGCATCCTCGAAGCCTCTGTCCAACGGATTGATTCCGTCGATTGCACGCAGCTGCGGCGTAGCAGGGCTGCTTGTTTCGTTATGGTCTTTGCCGTCTTTTCCAATGCCTTCTTCGGTAATCCCGAGGTGGGTGTGGACATCGATGAGCCCCGGTGTGACAATTTTGCCGCCTGCATCAATCGTTTTGCAGCCGGCAGGCAATTCCAGGCCTTCCCCCATGCCGATGAATTTTTTACCATCGATCAATAAAGAAAAATTCTCGGAAATTTCGCCCTTGCCATTCCACACACACGCATTTTGAATCATGATCATCAATAAAAATCCCCTTTCTGAATAAACTTATTAATTAGTTTACCATTATCGGGGGAGAAGGAGAGGCTGTTGAGAGCGATTTGATGGCTTCTATTCGGAATAAACAAAATTTTCCGAAAGACTGGCCGTCTGTTTTCAAGTAGAATAAACCTTGTAAAGAATCCAAGAAGAGGAGAATGCACATGTTTAAAGAGCAATTTTTTCAAGAACTTAAAGTGCTTGCAGCTTTGCCGGGCAGTCCCGGAAGAGAACACCAGGTGGTCAAACGGCTGGCCGAATTGCTGGAACCGCTGGCCGACGTGGAAATCGACCACATGGGCAATATCTACGCGGTCTTGGAAGGCAGCAAACCAGGTCCGACAGTTTTGGTATCTGCGCATTCGGATGAAATCGGCTGCATGGTCAGCGCCATCGACAGCAAAGGGTTTCTGCGGATGGAACGGACCGGCGGTATGATGGATGCCTTGCTGGTCGGACGCAAAGTGAATGTGAACGGCCACTTTGGCGTCGTCGGTGTGAAAGCTGGACATCTGCAGACCGCCAGCGAAAAAACCAAAGTTTTGCCGATTGGCGAGATGTACGTCGATGTTGGAGCTCGCTCCAAAGAAAAAGTGCTGAAGATGGGCATTGAAATCGGGGACTCAATCACTTATATCAGCGATCTTGACCGATTTACCAATAGCGACTTGATCTGCGGCAAGGCGATCGATAACCGCAGCTGCTGTGTCATGTTAGTGGAATTATTCAAAGCCTTTCAAGATAAAGACTTTAGCGGCACTTTGGTCGGAGTGATCACGGTACAAGAAGAGGTCGGTCTGCGGGGAGCACAAATAGCCGGTTACAAGATTGATCCCGACTATGCCATCATTCTTGATACGATTGCCTGCGCAGATACCCCGGACGGCAACACATATCCGATTGCTATCGGCAGAGGGCCGGTGCTGCCTTTGTTGTCCGGTGGAGGTGCACGCGGCAATTTGATGGCTCCGCAGATGAAAGACTTGATCATCAAATATGCCGAGAGAAACGATGTGCCGATTCAATTGTCGGTTATGCCCAACGGGACGACGGATCTATCGGCAGTTCACCTGGTGAAAGAGGGCATTTTAGGGGCGGCGATCACTTTCCCGCGCCGCTATTCCCATTCGCCCATCGAAATGGCGGATTTGAAGGATTTTGAAGCCGGCTTTACTTTGCTGAAAGCGATGCTGAGAGGCAGTTCTGAATGGGGAGACATGAAGTTTGTCTGATCCTTACCAATGTTTTGGAACCACAAAAAAACCGAAGCCAGTAAAAATGGCTTCGGTTTTTTATGGGCTTTATTGCGTAATGGAGACGTTTCGCAGCTGATAGATTCCAGCTGCATCGATTTCGAATCCGGTTACGGTATCAGCGACGCCAACCAGGTAGTCCTGGTGGAGAAGGTAAGCCATAGGGGCATCTTCTGCCAGCATCGCTTGCGCTTCTGCGTAAATTTCTTCGCGTTCAGCAGCTTCAGTTGAACGGCGTCCCTCATCAAGCAACGCATCGAATTCCGGGTTGTCGTAGAACGAACGGTTCCCGGGATTTCCTTTGGAAGCTGAATGGAACAGCGGGTACAGTGTATAATCTGCGTCTCCCGTAGAGTTGGACCAGCCAAGGATGAACATATCATGATCCCCTGCAGAAGTCCGTTCAATATAAGAGCCGAATTCCATTACTTCAATGGAAACTTCGATATTCAACTCAGCAAGAGCTTCCTGTACAAGGACGGCAATTGCCTGGCGCTGCGGATTATCGTTTGTCCAGATGCTTGTCGTGAATCCATCTGCCATGCCGGCTTCTTCAAGAAGAGCCCGTGCCTCATCCATATTAAAATCAATTGACTCAACGTCTTCGGTGTAGCCGAAGATGCCAGGTGCAACCGGGCCTTGCGCGACAGTACCGACACCATCATAAATGCCGCTGATGATTGCTTCGCGGTCGATGGCGTAGGAAATCGCCTGACGCACTAATGGATCATCAAATGGTGCTTTTTCGGTATTGAATCCGAGGTAGGCAATACTGGCGGATTGCTCCTGTGTAATGGAAGCAACCCCTGAGTTTTCGATGCGGGACACTTCGTTCGGCTGAACCGGGTCGATAATGTGGACGTTTCCGGTTTCAAGGTCTGCTGCGCGCACCTGTGAATCAGGCACGACGCGGAATGTCACCGTGTCTACATTTGCTGGAGTATCCCAATAGTCTTCGTTTTTCGACAGGCGAATTTCTGAGCCTGGTTCCCAGGATTCAAATTTGAAGAACCCTGTACCAACCGGGTTTTCGGAAACAACCGAGAATGGATCAGCGCCTCCGGCAACCGCTTCATAATCGGCTTCAATAGTGGCTGGTGAAATCATGCCGCCGCCTGCGTGAGAAAGATGGGCAAGCAATGGAGAAAAGGCATATTCAGTTGTAATCTGGACTTCGTAATCCCCGATCACTTCAACTTCCGAGATCATTTCATACAAGTTGAAGCGTGGAGATGCCAGAGCTTCGTCGCGAATGCGGTCCAAATTCACTTTGACGGCTTCTGCGTTAAAGGGTTCGCCATCATGGAAAGTCACATCTTCACGGAGCTGGAAAGACCAAGTCAGCTCATCGACCGGCTCCCATGATTCTGCCAAGCCTGGAATGATTTCGCTGTTTTCATCGCGATTTACTAAAGTTTCAAAAATATTTGCCTGAATGACAGAAGATGGTACGTCATTAGCGCCATGTGGATCCAAAGAAGAGGCATCGGATAGTACGGCAAGGATCAGGTCGCCGCCTTGGGTCGCCTCGCCGCTGTCAGGAGCCGGTTCATCTTCTGAACCTGCAGAGTCGTCACTGCCGCCGCCTGCGCATCCTGCCAGGAACAATGCAAGAACAAGCAATAATAAAAAAGGCCAAGCTGATTTTCTCGGTAATGCCATGTAGTTTCCCCCTGTATCTTCATATTTTGGAATATCACTCTAGACGCAATATTCTGATAACAATGATAGCATATTGTTTTTGCCAAAACAATCCAATGTCTCTCATTTTTAGTAGCCAAAGCATCCGGAAATGAGAAAAAACCCCCTTACAAGGGAGTATTTCCTGACCAATAAGTATAGGTGGAAAATGGTGAAAACTATAGCGCAATGCACATTTTTGTTATGTATGGATGAAAGTGAAAAACATTTGCGTGCTGTAAAATTCCCTATCTTTCAGCCTAATGTCCGGAAATCCAGAATCGGGGAGCGATGCGGGAGATGCTAGCGTTAAAATTTAGCCTTTTACTTGGTCCGTTTGTTTTGTCCACAATCAGTGGTGAATCTATTTCCAAGTCGTCGACCGCTGTGAAAAGCGAACGGCGTCTCTTCTGCAGAAAGAAAATTACAGCGTTTCTACCTCGGTAAGCCACTAAAATGGTAAGTTTTATATAGCAATTTAATATAACTTGACAATTAGGAAAAAACAAGTAAAAATTAAGTAAAACAATTTACTTAATCAGATTTGAATCATAAGTGGAGGTGGAAGGATTGGCAACAATTAAAGACATCGGTGAAAAATCCGGATTTTCTATTTCTACGGTTTCGCGCGTGCTGAGCAATGACCAAAGCTTGTCGGTGCCTGAAGAAACACGGGAAAAGATATTTGATGCAGCGGAACAGCTGAACTATCGGAAAAAAACGGTTAAATCACTCGTGAAAAACATCGCTTTTTTGTATTGGCTGACCGAAAGAGAAGAGTTGGAAGATGTTTATTTTAAGACCATGCGCATTGAAATAGAAAAAATGGCCAAGCTTTCCAACGTGGAATTGACCACTTATAAAATAGAGGGCGGCATCAGCCAAATTCCAGATAATATTGAAGGCTTTATCGCGGTTGGAACATTTGCAGACAAAGAAATTGCACATCTGCGAAAGCTGACGCCCCACGGTGTGTTTATTGATTCAACACCGGATCCGGAGCATTTTGATTCGGTAAAACCGGATCTCGCACAGATCACCAGAAAAACGATCGATTTTCTCATTGAGAAAGGCCACCAGGATATCGGTTTTATCGGCGGCACCTACCACAATCCGAATACAGACGGCGACGAAATGGATATCCGCGAACAGACTTTCCGTGATTACATGGAGAAAAAAGGGCTGCTTAAGGACCGCTACGTGTATTGCCACCGAGGATTTTCAGTAGACAATGGCTACAGGCTGATGACCAAAGCGATTGAGGAATTGGACGATCAGCTGCCGACCGCTTTTTTCATCGCGGCGGATCCGATTGCGGTCGGGTGCCTTCAGGCGTTAAATGAACACGGCATCCAAATACCGAAAAGAGTCAGTGTCGTAAGCATCAACAATATCAGCATTGCCAAATACATTTCACCGCCACTCACTACATTCCATATCGACATGGCGGAGATCTGCAAGAATGCCATTTCCTTATTGCTCGAGCAATTGCTGGAAAAGCGGGAATGCACGAAGACCTTGTACTTAGGGGCAAGTTTGATTGTCAGAAAAAGCACGAACTAGAAAACTGCCTGGTAAAACAGGTTGTTTTTTTATTTTCGTAAAACTTTTTACTGTTTTCAGTAAATTAATTGTTTACAGTTTTTTCTAACAATGCTATATTGAATTTCAGGAAGCGCTTTCATCAGAAACTTGGGAGAGAGTTTCGAAAATGACTTGAGAGGGTGTTTGTTCGTGAAGAAATCTAAAAAGTATATTGGTTTAATGAGTGGAGTCGCGTTAAGTTTGGCATTGGGTGCATGTGGACCACAGGAGAGCGGGGAAGGCTCTTCAGGCGGGGAAGCTGCGGAAGACCAGGACCGTGAACTGATTGTCTGGGAAGATATCGAAAAAGCTGACGGGATCCGAGATGCCGTTGCCCAATTTGAAGAAGAAAATGATGTAACGATCACAATTGTTGAAAAACCATATGCACAGCAGATTGAAGACTTGCGCCTTGATGGGCCAGGCGGAACCGGACCGGACGTCTTGACCATGGCGGGCGACCAAATCGGCACGGCAGTTATTGAAGGATTGGTCAAAGAAGTAGCAGTTGAAGAAGACGTTCAATCCATTTATACGGATGCGGCTATGCAATCACAGATGGTAGACGGAAAAGTCTACGGATTGCCGAAAGCGGTAGAGTCGACAATCCTTTACTACAACAAAGATTTGATCACGGAAGAAGAATTGCCGGCGACACTTGAAGAGTGGTACGAGTATTCGAAGGAAACGACAACGGGCGACCAGTTCGGATTCCTGGCATTGTTTGACCAGATCTATTACGCACAAAGTGTCATGAGCGGCTACGGCGGCTACATCTTCGGGCAGGATGCCGATGGCAACTATGACCCGACGGATGTTGGACTGAACAATGAAGGATCGATCGAAGGTGCAAATTACATCCAGAAATTCTACGATGAAGGTTTATTCCCGGCAGGAATCATCGGGGAACAGGGCATCAACGTATTGGAATCGTTGTTCACTGAAGGAAAAGCAGCTGCAATCATTTCCGGACCTTGGAACGTGGATCCGTTCACGGATGCAGGCGTGGACTTCGGAATGGTGAAATTGCCTGAATTGGACAATGGCGAAAACATGAGTTCATTTATTGGCGTGAAAAGCTACAACGTCAGCGCTTATTCGGAAAATGCGGAACTTGCCGAAGAATTGCTGGTGTTCCTGGCAAATGAAGAAAATTCCCGTACACGTTTTGAAGAAACACAGGAAGTTCCTGCAGTAGAAGCGTTGGCTAACGACCCAGTCGTAGCTGAAAGCGAAGTTGCCCAAGCGGTAGCTGAGCAATCCATCTTTGCCGAATTGACGCCGAACATCCCGTCGATGAACGAAGTATGGACGCCGGCTGACTCAGCCTTGCAGACCATCGCAACAGGCAAAGCAGAACCTGAAGATGCATTAAACCAGGCTGTTGAAACAATTGAAGGACAAATTGAAGCCACTCATGGCGGCAACTGATTTGCAATAGCGAGAAATGGTGTCAAACGTTAAAACGGTTGGCGCCATTTGTTGTAAAGGCCGGCAAACTTGCTTGTTTGCCGGGCCATACATAAAAAGAGGTGAGGAAAGTGCAAGCTCGTAAAATAGCCTTATTGTTATCAATTCTGCCCGGACTTGGCCAATTTTATAATAAGCAGTGGATTAAAGGGCTGCTGTTTCTCGGTTTTGGCATCTCCTTTTTCGTGGTGTTCGGCGATCTTCTGAACATGGGCTTTTGGGGACTTGCCACACTCGGTACGGAAGTCCCGCGCGACAACTCGATTTTTCTTTTAGCTGAAGGTTTGATTGCGATCATCGTGACGATTTTTGGTCTTGCTTTCTACTATGTAAATTTGCGGGATGCCTATAAAAATGGCCAGCGGCGTGACGAAAACAGGCCGATGAGCTCGCTGAAACGCGATTACCAAAACTTGATCGCACAGGGCTATCCGTATTTAATCAGCGGACCGTCGTTGTTTATCCTGATTTTCGCGGTTATTTTCCCGATTCTTTTCAGTTTTGCACTGGCTTTTACAAATTACGATTTATACCATTCCCCGCCGGCTAATTTAGCCGATTGGGTGGGATTTGATACATTCGCGAAAATTTTCACCGTCGATATTTGGCGCTCGACTTTTTTCAGTGTTCTCGGCTGGACCGTAATCTGGACGCTTGTCGCTTCCACGCTTCAAGTCGCTCTCGGCATTTTCATGGCCGTATTGGTCAATCAAAAAGACCTTCGCTTCAAGAAGTTTTACCGGATCGTTCTCGTTCTGCCTTGGGCAGTTCCGGGATTTGTCACGATTTTGATTTTTGCCGGACTGTTTAATGACAGCTTCGGCGCCATCAACAACGATATTTTGGGCATGGTCGGCATCGATGCCATTCCTTGGCTGACCGATGAAAACTGGACCAAGCTGGCATTGATCCTCATGCAGGGGTGGCTCGGTTTTCCGTTTATCTTCCTGGTGACAACAGGGGTTCTTCAATCAATTCCGGATGACCTGTATGAAGCGGCACGGATTGACGGCGCATCGATTTTTGCGCAGTTCCGCAACATCACCATGCCGATGATTTTAATTGCCACGGCACCGGTGATCATTACGCAGTATACGTTCAACTTCAATAATTTCAACATCATCTACCTCTTTAACGGCGGCGGGCCATCTGTGCCGGGCTCCACTGCCGGAGGAACCGACATTCTCGTCTCCTGGATTTATAAACTGACCTTGCAGTCAAGCCAGTATTCACTGGCAGCCGCATTGACGATCCTGTTGTCTGTGTTCGTCATCGCGATTGCGCTATGGCAGTTCAGACGGACCGACGCATTTAAGGAGGGGGCTTGAAAATGAACCGAGCAAAATTTTTTCGTCTCCTGATTTCCCATGCGATTTTGATTTTTATGGCGATCATCATCATTTATCCACTGCTGTGGACCATAGGAGCCAGCTTTAATCCCGGCAACAGCTTGATCAGCACGACCATGATTCCTCAAAATCCGACATTGGATCATTACCGGGAGTTGTTTGCGGGAAGTGAAAGCCTGCAGTATGTCCAGTGGTACTTGAATTCCTTGAAAATCAGTCTTTTCACCATGATCGGCGCGGTCATCTGTGTGTCCTTTACCGCCTACGCCTTTTCGCGGTTCCGTTTTAAAGGGAGACAAAATGCCTTGACGCTGTTCTTGCTGCTGCAGATGATTCCACAGTTTTCCGCGTTGATCGCACTTTTCGTATTAGCGCAGATCCTCGGAATGATGAACAGCCACTGGCTATTGATCCTGCTGTATATCGGCGGATTGATTCCGCTGAACACGTATTTGATGAAAGGCTATATGGATTCCATTCCGATGGATCTGGATGAAAGCGCTAAAATCGACGGCGCAAGCAACACGAGAATTTTTCTGCAGATCATTATGCCGCTATCAAAGCCGATGATCGCAGTCGTAGCGATGACCGGATTTACGGGACCGCTGGGAGACTTTATCCTGGCGTCAACGATCCTGCGGTCGCCTGAATACTACACATTGCCGATCGGCCTCTACAATTTGGTCAATGACGTCATGGGCGCAAGCTTTACGACCTTTGCCGCAGGCGCCATTTTGATCAGCATCCCGATCGCCATCATTTTCCTCCTGCTGCAAAAGAACTTTGTCTCAGGTTTGACGGCAGGCGGAACAAAAGGCTGACAGCAAAAACTGCAGCAACCGGAAGGAGAACATTATGCCTACAAATGAAAAAACCTATACTACCGCGGCCCGTTTCATGCTGCACGGTGGAGACTACAACCCTGACCAATGGTTAGACCATCCGGAAATCTTGGCAGAAGACTTGAAATTGATGAAGCTTTCGGGCAGCAATACGTTCTCGTTGGGCATCTTCGCCTGGAGCACGCTGGAACCGGAAGAAGGCCAGTTTCATCTTGAGTGGCTGGATATCATTATCGAGAATATCGCAAGCATCGGGGGCCGCGTCATTTTGGCGACGCCGAGCGGAGCGCGTCCAGCCTGGATGTCGCAAAAATACCCGGAAGTCCTGCGCGTCAACGAGTCACGCGTTCAGCAATTGCACGGAGGGCGGCACAATCATTGCTTCACATCACCGGTCTACCGTGAAAAAACGGCCAAGATGAACCGAATGCTCGCGGAACGCTACGGCAAGCACCCTGCGTTGCTCATGTGGCATATTTCCAATGAGTACGGCGGAGAATGCCATTGCGACAGATGCCAGGATGCGTTCAGAAGCTGGTTGAAAGTAAAATACGCGGACGACTTGAAAGCTTTGAACGATTCCTGGTGGGGACCGTTCTGGAGCCATACGTTCAGCGACTGGTCACAAATCGAATCGCCGTCTCCTATCGGCGAAAACATGGTGCACGGCTTGAACTTGGATTGGAAGCGTTTTGTGACAGACCAGACCATTTCTTTCTTTGAAAATGAAGTGACAGCGATCAGAGAATTGACGCCGGAAATCCCGATCACCACCAATTTTATGGCGGACACCCACGATTTGATTCCTTTCCAAAGTTTGGATTACAGCAAATTCGCCAAGCACTTGGACGTCATCAGCTGGGACGCGTACCCGGCGTGGCATAACGATTGGGAAGCGACTGCGAATCTGGCGATGAAAGTCGGCTTTATCAACGACCTGTATAGGAGCTTGAAGCAGCAGCCGTTTCTTTTGATGGAATCCACGCCGAGTGCGGTCAACTGGCATAAAGTCAACAAGGCCAAGCGGCCAGGCATGCATTTGCTGTCTTCCATGCAGATGGTGGCGCATGGCTCGGACAGCATCCTGTATTTCCAGTGGCGCAAATCACGCGGCTCTTCAGAAAAATTCCACGGAGCGGTCGTCGACCATGACAACAGCGCGGAAAACCGCGTCTTTAAAGAAGTAGCAAAAGTCGGCGAGACTTTGGGCAAGCTGTCTCAAGTAGTGGGAACCAATCGCCCGGCAGACGTCGCCATTCTTTACGACTGGGAAAACAATTGGGCGCTGGACCATGCCCAAGGCTACGGAAGCGAGACGAAGTCCTACCCGCAAACTTTGCAGGAGCATTACCGGACATTCTGGGAACAGGACATCCCGGTTGATGTCATTACGAAAGAACAGGATTTTTCGGGCTATAAGTTGCTTGTTGTGCCGATGCTGTACTTGGCAAGCGAAGGAACGATTGCCCGGTTGAAGCGCTTTGCAGCAGATGGCGGCACCGTAGTGATGACCTATATCAGCGGCATCGTCAACGAGTATGACCTAACGTATTTAGGCGGCTGGCATCAAGATCTGCAGGATGTATTCGGCATCAACCCGGTTGAAACCGATACGCTGTATCCAAGCGACCGGAATGCGGTCCATTACGGGGGCCGTTCCTACGAATTGACGGATTATGCGACTGTGTTGGAAAACCGGTCGGCGGATGTCGTCGGGACTTACGAACAGGATTTTTATGCCGAAATGCCAGCCGTGACAAGCAACCGCTATGAAAAAGGGCAGGCGTATTACATCGGTGGCCGCTTGGAAGAGCAGTTCCACCGCGATTTCTACCAGGGGTTGATTCGTGATTTGTCGCTCCAACCGGTATTCCCGGTTGCGCACGGTCCCGGCGTTTCGGTTCAGGTGCGTCAGGATACAGACCGAGACTACGCATTTGTTATGAATTTCACCGAGCAGGAGCAAACCGTGTCGATCGATGCGGCAGCAAAAGACTTGGTAACTGGCGAGGACTTGTCTGGCGAGTTGGCATTGGCGAAGTATGAAGTGCGGATTTTGGCGGTAGATAGCTAGGGATAAGATTTTTATTGCTGGAAAATGAAATCGGCTAGTAAAAAGGCCTTTTGGAACGTATTTAGACTGCTGTGGAACGTAATCGAGCCACTCTGGAACATATTTCGCGCGCAACAGAACGTATTTGGGGTTTTATAGAACGTATGTCCAATTATTTGGCAGTTAGAGTTGTGATAACAACTGAAATAAAGAATATAGTTTTACAAAACCCTTTATATAACTGTCTCTGGCACCCGCTCTTCATAGGAAATCTATTGAGCGGGTGCTTTTTAGTAAGTTCTTACTGTTCCTGGTTATAAAAGGGTTCTCAAAATCCTTTTTGACAATAAATCAAAGGATGTGGAAAGAGGATGACAAAGAGTAGAAAATGGAAAGCTTCACTTGCGGCTGCATCAGCAGCTGTCATGGTGATGGGTTCTCTAGGATTTGGCAATACACCAGCACTGGCTGCGGAACCCGAACCCGTACAGGCGGATATTTTCGTGGAGCGCGTGCCTGGAATCGATGACGATTTTATTAAAGGCGTCGATGTGTCCAGCATACTTGCCTTGGAAGAAAGCGGCGTGAAGTTCTACAACGAAGCCGGGAAAAAGCAGGACATCTTCAAGACATTAGAGCAATCCGGCGTCAATTATGTCAGAGTGCGCATCTGGAACGACCCGTATGATTCGGAAGGAAACGGCTATGGCGGAGGCAACAACGATGTGGAAAAAGCGGTTGAAATCGGTAAACGGGCGACTGCCAATGGCATGGAGGTGCTGGTGGATTTCCATTACTCCGATTTCTGGGCAGACCCTGCCAAGCAGCAGGCGCCAAAAGCTTGGAAAAACTTAAGCTTTGAAGACAAGAAAACAGCGCTCCACAACTTTACCGAGGACAGCCTCCAAGCGATGCTCGATGAAGGCATTGACGTCGGCATGGTGCAGATTGGAAATGAAACCAACGGCGCGATGGCTGGAGAAAAAGACTGGAACAACATGAGCCAGCTGTTCAATGAGGGAAGCCGGGCGGTCAGAGAGCTTGATCCGGAAATTTTGGTCGCACTGCATTTCACCAACCCGGAAACTGCGGGAAGATATGCATTGATCGCGCAAACACTCCAAGACAATAAGGTGGACTACGATGTCTTCGCCAGCTCATATTATCCATTCTGGCATGGCACATTGACGAATTTGTCGTCTGTACTTAAAAATGTGGCGGATACGTACGGCAAAAAAGTCATGGTGGCAGAAACTTCGTATGCCTATACGGCAGAAGACGGCGATGGCCACGGAAACACTGCACCGAAAAGCACGGGCCAAACTTTAGACTATCCAATTACAGTCCAGGGGCAAGCGCATGCAGTCAGAGATGTGGCGGCCGCTGTTGCAGAAACAGGGGATGCGGGTCTCGGTGTATTTTATTGGGAACCGGCTTGGATTCCGGTAGCGCCTGACAAAAAGCTGAAGAAGAGCAAAATGATCTGGGAAAAATACGGATCCGGCTGGGCGACAAGCTTTGCTGCGGAATACGATCCTGAAGATGCCGGCGAATGGTACGGCGGCAGTGCAGTCGACAATCAGGCCCTGTTTGATTTTAACGGCCGTCCATTGCCATCTTTGAATGTTTTCAAATACTTGGAGACAGGAGCAACAGCTCCATTGCAAATTGATGAGGTGAAGGATCTCTCTATCTTGGCTGTTGCGGGAGATGCGATTGCATTGCCCCAAACGGTGACTGTCACTTACAACGACAGAAGTGAAGGTTCGGCGCAAGTCGCATGGGATGAAGAAGCATTGCAGCAGGCGATCAACAGCGGCGCCGGCAGTTATGTGATTGATGGAGAACTGGAAGACGGTCGGACGGTCAAAGCGAACCTGGAAATCTCTCCGGAAAATTTCGTGAAGAACCCAGGATTTGAAAGCAGCGACCAGAGTGTATGGGACATCACCCACCGAAACGGTTCAGCTCCCCACACGAGCTATCAGAACAAAGCATCGGATGCCAAATCCGGAAACTATTCGCTGCATTTCTACTCAGCGGACAGAGTCGATTTCCAGGCTGAGCAAACCATTACCGGTTTAGAACCTGGATATTATAAACTTTCTGCTTTTTTGCAAGGGGGAGATGCTGAGAACTCAGAAATGTACATTTACGCTGAAACGGCCGGCGAGCGTTACACGATGGAAACCTCTGTAAACGGTTGGGCCAACTGGAGCCACCCGGAACTGGATGGAATCCTTGTGGAAGACGGAACAGTGACGATTGGCGGCAGCGTAAAAGCGGATGGCGGCGCCTGGGGAAGTCTGGATGACTTTTCCTTGTACCGGGTACAAGATGCTGAGGCGGCTAATCAATAATTGAACGTCCAATACTGAAATCCAAGAGTGATTGTCGTCCGTGAGCGGGTTTTGCTCACGAACACAGGCAGTTTGTCTCGGCAAACTGTTTCCATTACCGAACGTATCTGGGCAGTATTGGAACGTAATCGAGCCACTTTGGAACGTATTTTGCGCGAAATGGAACGTATTTTGGGTTTTATAGAACGTATGTCCAATTATTTGGAAATTCACACGTCGAAAAAGTTGGGTTTCAAGCAAATTATCCGTCTTGGACATCAGCTTTCTAGAAAAAAGTTCATATAAAAATGAAAAAAACCGCCAATTGGCGGTTTTTTTATTATTTAGCGCGAACATCCTCAAAAGCATCAAGCTTTTGGACATCTTCTGGAGAAATGGTGAAATCCAGTTGGCTGTTTTCGATGATGCGTTCTTCATTCGTTGATTTCGGAAGCGGCAATGTGCCATGCTCCAGGCAATAACGGATGCATAATTGAGCAGGGGTTACGCCATATTTAGCAGCCATATCTTTGATGTCAGGGCTGTTCAAAATCTGTCCGGTTGCCAGCGGCGAATAAGCTTCGACAACAATATTATGCTTTTTGCAGAACTCCAATAAGCTCGCTTGATCGCGGCCGATATAGAACGGAATTTGGTTGGCCATCGGCACGATGTCGCAAGCATCCAAAAGTGCCTGGATATCCTGTTCCGAGAAGTTCGACACGCCGATTGCGCGGATTTTGCCGTCTTTATAAAGCTTCTCCATCGCTTTCCACGATTCGATATTGCCTTCTGTGCAATCCTTGCCGATTTCATCCCATGGCCACGGCGCGTGAATCAAATAAAGATCCAAATAATCGACGCCGAGATTTGAAATGGTTTCTTCAAAAGCTGCAAGCGTCACGTCATAGCCTTTGATTTGAGCCGGAAGCTTGCTGGTGATGAAGACCTTTTCCCGGGAAATATTGAAGTCCTGAATCGCTTTGCCGACGTTTTCTTCGTTCTGATAAGCCAGCGCTGTATCGATATGCGTATAGCCATTTTCCAAAGCAGTCGTCACTGCCGCGTATGCTTCTTCGTTCGGAATCTGCCAAGTGCCGAATCCGATATCGGGAATTTCGACCCCGTTGTGGAATGTGAAAACCTTGTCGTTTGCCATAGAAAAAAATTCCTCCCCTTTGCTTATCGTTCCTTCTTATTGTACGTCTTTAAGGATAGGAGGGTCCAGAATTTAGGAAGTTCTAGACTGAAAAACCTTCGGAATGCGAAACTTTCCATAACCCCACGCGTAAATATAGAACCAAGGAAATAAAAGGAGGCGGCTGAACATGTGGCCAACTATCGCAACACTACTGCTTCTCATCATTATAGGGTTTGCAGTCAATAAAATCTTCCGGAAAATGAAAGAAACGCCGAGCACAGATCCAAAAAGCCTGGCAACTTCGATCTGTTTTCTGCTGATCGGCGTGGCCAATCTAGCAGGCTATTGGCTTGGGTTTCTCGGAATCACCTCGATGACGCTGACCGTGGCATTGCTGATCACCGGCGCTTATTTTACCCGCTATCTGCAAGCGGATAATACAAAATATTTACGATAAAAGGGAGTGTAAGGATGCCGAACTGTGAAAATTGCGGACGAAAATGGGCATGGAAAAGGATCGTATTAAAAACCTTAAAGTTTACGAATAAAGCAAACTGCCCATACTGTGGGCAAACACAATACATTGTAGCGAAGTCGAGAAAGAAAACAGCAATCTTTAGCTTTCTTCCAGCTTTCATTATTATTATGTCAGCGCTGATTTTCGATTTAGATGGATGGGATCTTCTGTTGCTGACGCCGACGTTGATTTTGGCTGGCCTATTTGTGTATCCGTTCTTTATGAAACTGTCCAAAGAAAATGAAGCGGGACTGTTAAGCCGAGAAACTGCAACCAAAAAATAATATGCTCCACCAATCAAAAGAGCTCTGACCCAAGCGATCCCAAATTATGGCAAAGCTCTTTTTTGACATTTTTATTATAAAGATTGACAACTCCATAAAAAACTTGTTACTGTGTATGTGAGTATATACAGTGGAACAGTAGAAGAGGAGTGATCACCTATGCACACATGGAAACAAGCGGCTTGGCTGGCTGGTTTTGAACTAAAGGCAAGAATAAAGCGTTCATTGCTCATGTTGGCTTTTTACACAATCGTTGGTTTTATTTTTCTAACATCATTTGATAATTACCTGGCAGACAACTTTTATGCGTTTGATTTATTATTTTTGCTGCTGTTCATCATGTTTCCGGCCTGGATGAAACCGAAAATATTCCAGATGCAGAAAATGGACGGGGATTTATGGACAGTACCGGCAGTCATTATGCTCCAGCAGCTGCCGGTTCCGAAAGCGGTGATTGTCAAAAGCCGCTTTATCATCCACAGCGTGTATTCTTTCCCGTATCAGTTAATGTTACTCGTCATGCTGCTGGTTGTGTCTTCCAGTTTTCGGGAAATGATCACACCGTTGAGCTACACGGCTTTTGTCGCCATTTGGCTGGCAGTCTCGGTTGCATTGGGCTTTGCCATGGCGGCAAGTGAAGCAGGCGGAACATTCGATACAAAATTGTTGGCCAAGTCGATGATCTATCTGGTGCTGGGTGTTGCCGTTTTTTACGCGGCTTTCCAGTGGCTGGCAGACGAAGGCCTGATTTACTGGACGATCGGAATGGCTCAAAACTGGCCGATGCTGTCCATCGGTGTTTCCCTGTTGACCATCTATGCAGGATGGAATTACTGGCAAAGGGTCATGAAAAAAGATATTGAAAAAGCGGATTATTTATGAAAGGAGGGCCTGGTCTTGCTGCCGATACGCTTATCCAAAGAATCGCGTGAACCCATTTACCATCAGATTGAAAAACAGTTGAAGGCATTGATTGCAGGCGGCCATCTCACTGCCGGAACGCCGCTGCCTTCCATCCGGGCCCTGTCAAAAGACCTTGAAATCAGCGTCATCACGATACGCCGAGCCTATCAGGACCTCGAAGCACAAGGCTTTATCGAAACGGCACACGGCAAAGGCACCTACGTCGCGGAAATAAAAGATGTATTGAAGCAGGAAGTGAAAACGGCTTCGGTTTCTGAAAGCTTTGAACGGGCCATCGAGACTGCCCGAAGCTACGACTACAGCGATGAAGAAATGACAGCAATTTTCCATGCAATTCTGGAAAAGCGCAAGAAAGGAGAATAAGCGATGCCTTCATGGATAGAAATAAACGGGCTGCAAAAAAGCCTGGACGATTTTCAGCTGGGGCCGATCAGTTTGGCAATCGAGCCGGGGACAATTACTGCATTGGTCGGCAACAATGGCTCAGGAAAAAGCACCTTGCTGAAACTGGTCATGAACTTGGCGAATGCCGATGCGGGAACGATCGAAGTTTTTGGCGAAACCGCAGCGGGCAAGGACGAAAGCTGGAAACAGAAGCTCGCCTTTCACCCTCAGAAAATCATCGGGTGGGATGCTTATACCGGTACGACGCTGAAAGAAATGATTTCTTCTTTATATGGAGAGTGGGATGAAGCCCTGTTCGAGCGGATGGTTGGGCTGTTTGATATTCCGCTGGACAAACGGTTCGGCAAACTGTCGCAAGGCATGCAGCAAAAGTTGAGCTTGGCTTTGGCCTTGCCGCGAAATACAGAAGTGCTGATTCTTGATGAGCCGACGGCGTTTCTGGACATTCCGTCCAAACGGCATTTCATGGATTTGCTGATCGACTGGATGGACGCTAAAGAACGGGCCGTCATCATCACTAGCCACCAGACAGACGATTTGCGGAAACTGGCGGACTACATCTTCGTCATGAGGGACGGCAAGGCGATTGGCCATTACGAAAAAGAAGCGCTGCTGGAAAGCTACCGTCGCTACTGGCTCGATAGGCTGCCTGATGGCTCAGTACCCGGAGAAATGTCGCGAGACCGCCAGCAAATCATATCTGGAGATCCAGCTGCGACTGAACATTATTTCGCGGTCCAAAACATAACGGTAATCGATCATGCCGCACTGGATTTAGAAGAAATTATCGATCTGTTACTCAAGTAACCCAATCTTGAACAAGAAAGGATGAAAGCAAGTGGAGACGATGCTGACTGTAGAAAATTTAGGGAAGTCCTTTAAAGACAAAAGGATTGTATCGAATATTTCATTTGAAGTGAAAAAAGGCGAAATCATGGCGCTGCTCGGACCAAACGGAGCCGGGAAATCCACCACCATCCGCAACATCATGGGCATCATGTATCCCGATGAAGGGACCATCACGTTCCGGGACAAAGGGAAAAAGGACATTCCGCGCAACAAAATCGGCTATTTGCCGGAAGAACGCGGCTTGTACAAAAACGTCAAAGTCATGGACATCCTGCTGTATTTGGCGGAACTGAAAGACTACCCGCTGGACCGCGCAAAAGAACGGGCGCTGGAGCTGTTGAAGAAATTCGACTTGGAAGGGAAAGACAAAGTATCGGTGGAAGAACTGTCAAAAGGCATGGGGCAGAAAGTCCAGTTTATCGCCGCTATTCTTCACGAACCGGAACTCTTGATCCTTGATGAACCTTTTTCCGGCTTAGACCCCGTCAGCCAGGAATTGTTCAAAAACGAAATCCGTGGCTTGGCGCAAAACGGCACGGCAATTTTGCTGTCGTCTCACCAAATGAACCTGGTCGAAGAAATGGCCGATCGGCTGTTTCTGATCCACCGCGGCACAAAAGTGATTTACGGACCGCTGGATGACGTGAAAAAGCAATACGCCAATTTCAAATGCACCATCCACGGCGTGAATGAGCGGAGTTTATTGGAAAGCCTGCCTGAAGTCGAGCGTGTCGAGCAAAAAGAAGAAACGGCGGTGCTGTATTTGTCTAAAGACGTGCAGCCGGCCACATGGCTGAAAAATTTGCCCACGCAGCTGGATGTCCAGGAATTATCCATCGACCGGATTTCCTTGCATGAAATCTTCATCGACATCGCAACAGATAAAAATCTCTTGAAGAGAGAGGAGAATTTGGATGCGTAATACGAAGAAAGTCGCCAAATGGGAAATCAAACGGAATATGAAAAACAAAACATTCCTGATCGGTTTGTTTATATCGCCTATTCTGTTTCTGGCATTTTACCTCATTCCCGACCTGTTCAATAACTCGGATGAGGACGCCGTGTCTACAACGGTATTCGTCAACGACCAGCTGGGCGTCTATGAAAATCTGGAAGCGACAGTCCAGCAAGCCGGAGCTGAATGGGAACTGCAGCCGACCGATATTTCGGAAGAGGAAGCTGCAGGGGCACTCGAATCCGAAGCGAACAGTGCGTATGTCTTTATCGATGAGCGGGCATTCGACGGAGGCGTCCTGCCGGTTTACCAAAGCGAGGAAATCAGTCCCCTTTTCATGAATGAAGTGCAGCTATTGGGCGCTCCTTTGCAGGCGATGCAAATCGAAGAACTTGGATTGACGCCTGAAGAAGCAAGCGTCATTACCCAAGGTGTTGTGTTTGAAGAAGCTTCGGCCAACGCATCTGCAGAAACTGAAGCAGGAATGGATGACGCCTTCCTGGAACGTATCGTACCGGGAATATTTGCGGCAGCCGTCTTGCTGTCGATCGTTTTCACCGGCATGGCGATCTTCCAAAGTGCGTCTCAAGAGAAAAAAGACAAAATCGCTGAAATTATTTTGTCTTCGCTGACTCCGGGTGAGCTGATGCAAGGTAAGATTATCGGCTATTTTGTGCTCGGCATCATTCAAGTGCTCGTCTTTATCGTGCTGGTGCTGCCGGTTCTTGTCTGGAAAATCGATGTGCCGATACTTGAGTATTTATTCGTGCCGGAACTGGCGTTGATGTTGGTAATCGCAGTATTGGGCTACTTATTGTTTGCCGCTCTTTTCGTCGGCATCGGGGCCACAATGGCAGACATTTCGACTGCTGGAAACTTCCAAGGGATGATCATGATGCTGCCGTTTGCAGCGCTGATCTTCGTGGGACCTGTGTTCAATGACCCAAGCGGCATCTGGGCACAAGTCGGCTCGTATATTCCGTTCACTTCGCCAGCGATCCTGATCTTGCGGTTGTCACTGCTGGAAGAGTGGCCGTGGATTGAAATCATTATCGGGCTGGCCATCCTCATTGTCAGTGTCTGGGTCTTCATGAAGCTGGCCGGGAAAATATTCAAGATCGGTATTTTGATGTACGGCAAAAATGCAACACCGGGCGAAATCTGGAAATGGATCCGCGCCTAGAAATATAAATACTTCCATTTGAAAAAGGGCCGCTCCTAAGATTTGCAGGAGCGGCCCTTTTCGTATGCATATGAAACTGTCTATCTTTGACCCGGCTTTCATTCAGTTACTGTTGTTCAGGATTTCAGTCTGTTAATCTCCTGCGTCAGTTCACCAAACCGCTGATCAAGCGCTGCATAATCCTTGTCTTTTACGGTCATGAAGCTCAATTTCCCTAACACTTCCTGCCGTTCGGTTTCAAGCCGCATCAGCAATTCCTCAGTTTCGTCACGTTCCGGAGGGGGTGCGTCGAGTTGTTTCTCGATGCGGTGATCTGCAATGACCAGTTTGCTGGTGGTCGTTTTTTCCCGGAAAGCCTGGTCATGGGAGACGACCAGCATCGTGCCTGTATACTGCGCAAGCGTCTCCTCGAGCTGCTTGCGCGACGGCAAGTCGAGGTGGTTGGTCGGCTCGTCCAGAATCAGCGCGTCCCGTTCCTCCAGAATATAGACCATCAGCTTGCACTTGATGCGTTCACCCATGCTCATGGCGCCGATCGGTTCTTTCCACTGCGCGGCCGTAAAGCCGAGATGCTTCATCAAGTTCTGAACTTTTCCGCGCGCTATAAACGTCTCTTTGTAAAACAGCTCACCCGGCGTTTTCTCGAGCGGCAAGTCAAACACTTCCTGCGTCAAGTAGCCGATGCTCGCAGAAGGGGACATCCAGACACTGCCCTCCGCAGGTTCCTGCCTGAGCAGGATTTTCAATAAGGTCGTCTTGCCGCTGCCGTTTGCGCCTTCGATGGCGACTTTCTCCCCGTGCAAAATAACAAAATTCACTTTTTTAAACAGCAGTTTGCCGCCGAACGCTTTCGACAGATCTCTCACTTCGAGAAAATGCTTGCCGGTTTTATGCGTGGCGTTCATCGAGAAGCTGACTTCGTATTCAGGCTCGGGCGCTTCCGCGTGGATCTTGTCCAACTCTTTTTCCAGCCGCTTTTGCTTGGATTTGACCTGCTTGTCCATGCGTTTGGCTTTCATCCGGTAATGTTCTTTATAGCCATCCTGCGTGGTCGATTCGTCATGGGCTTTATGCGACCAGGAAGTGAGCACGTCCATCTGCGATTCGATGCGCTCCACCATCTTTTGCTGCTTGTCGTATTCGCGCTGCTGGGTCAATCGTTTCTGCTGCCGCGCATCCATATAGCTGGTGTAATTGCCGCTGTGCTCGATCAGTTTATGGTTTTCGAGCGACCAGATTTTCGTTGCAACCGCATCCAGAAAGTGGCGGTTATGCGACACCAGAATGATGGTGCCCGGATACTTGCGGATTTGCGCCAGCAAGAGCTCGATGCTGTCGCTGTCCAGATGGTTGGTCGGCTCGTCCAGCAACAGCAGTTGGGCATTCCGGGACAAACCAGCAGAAAGCCGGGCTTTCAGTTTTTCCCCTCCGCTGAGAAGCGGGAAGTCATGTTCCGGCACGTGCCATTTTTTCAGCAGCGCGCTTTCGGAAGCCGTGACTTCGTTGAACGAGTGCGTTTCCGTTTCCTGTTCCACAAATACGGTGTCGATGTTCGGTCGGAGCCAGTGGATGTCGCCTGCTGCTGGCTCCAATTCACCAGCAATCAGCCGAAGCAAGGTTGACTTGCCGGCTCCGTTTTTGCCGATGATACCGATGATTTCGCCTTGCTGAATGCTCGCGTTGACCTCTTCGAAAATTACCGTGCCCATCAATTCAAAGCGGACATCCTGCAATTTCAATAGTTCTTTCATCCAATCATTCCCTTCGGTTCTGGGAGAACTAAAAAATCCTCCCAAATAAATTTGGAAGGATTAGCCGTATGGTGCCCGATCGAAACAAGCCATCAATGTGCAATGGCTCGACAGTTATCAAGATGTGGGCAGACTAATCCTATTTTGCGTGAGTTGAAATTCTAAATTTCAGCCGCTAAAACAAGATTAGTTGCGCATCGTCCACCCATCAGCCTTTCTGTCGTTTGATAAGGCCAGTATAGCATAGGATGGAAACCGTTTACAGCAGAAAACACGAAGACTTTAGGAGTAGGTTTTCAAAAAATAGGAAAGCCTCCGTTTTGCTCTTGCAGCCAAAGGGTAACCAAGTATTGTCCAATATAAAAAACAATGCATCTACACGAGGAGGCAATTATGGAATATATCTATTTAGGAAACTCGGGCTTGCGTGTTCCGAAGTATATACTCGGGACAGTCCCTTTCAGTGGAACAAACGGTTTTGAAGCAGCGGGCAACATCGATGAAAAGCTGGCGCGCCGGATGGTCGACATGTCGCTGGAAGCTGGCATCAATATGTTCGATACCGCTAATCTGTATTCAAAAGGGGATGCGGAGCGCGTTTTAGGCGCAGCCATTAAAGGACGGCGCGACGAACTGTTGCTGACATCAAAAACCGGCTTCCACATCGACGAAACCAACCCTAACGCTAGAGGAGCTTCACGGAGCAACATCCTGACGTCCATCGAAGGGTCGCTCGAGCGACTTGGCACGGATTATCTGGACGTCTACTTTGTCCACTTATGGGACGGACAGACGCCGGTCGAGGAAACAGTGGAAACGATGACCAGCCTCGTGAAGTCCGGCAAGATCCGCCATTGGGGTGTTTCAAACTACAGCGGCTGGGCTTTGGCCAGAACGTTTACAGTCGCGGAGCAATCCGGCAACATCCCGCCGATCACCCAGCAAATCTACTACACGCCAGAAGCGCGGGAAGCGGAATACGAACTGCTTCCGGCAGGCAGCGAGCTCGGCATCGGTTCGATGATTTGGAGTCCCCTAGGCGAAGGGCTCTTGAACGGCAAGATTGGGCGCAATAAACAGGCGCCAGAGAACACACGTCAAGGCGCCGGATGGCCGGAGCCATGGGTGCAGGATCAGGAGCGGTTGTACCAGGTGATTGATGCTTTGGAAGAGGTCGCAGCCAACCATAACGCGTCTGTTCCGCAGATTGCATATGCATGGGTCCGTGACCGTCCGAACGTCGGACCGATCGTCATCGCAGCCCGCAACGAAGAGCAGCTCAAGGAAAACATCGCTTCGTTTGAGATCAAGCTGACGCAAGATGAGCACGACCTGATCGAATCCACTGCGCGCCCAGTGCCGATTTATCCAAACTGGCACCGCGCCATGAGCTCGTTTGACATGAGCAGTCCGTCTGAGAAGACGTATTTGGAAGGGTATAAGAAGTCGATGGGGATAGAGGAATAAAAAAGATTGAGAAAAGGCACCCATCCTGAGCCTTAGGTGGCTCTGGGATGGGTGCGTTTTTGTCTTTTTAAGGCTTGTTCTGAAGAAAGAAAAACTACAGCGGAAAATCACTAATCCAACTAAGCAGCTTACTGATTTACTCTTAATACAATCAAGCCAAACCTTTTGTTACTCCCTGCTCCTCAATTCGTCCTGAAGATAATCTGCAAAATCAAGCCAAGTCGCTTCATCTGTAATCATGCCTGAATTTCTGCACTCGTATATTTCACGGATATATGTTCTCAAGTCGAACTCTTTTATACTCCTGATATTTTCTTTGATGGTGCCAATGACCAGTACCGAGGCATCTGAGCTGCTGCCTAATGCATACTTAAAAGCGAAAAACAGTACATCATTAGTGGCTGCTAATTTCTGTTCCATTCTGTTTCCTCCTTAAGTCTAGCTATAATTTCTTGAATGATTCTATTTTCTTCTATGGGTGCTTGTATTTCTCTTCTACCCTTACTCATTAAACTTCAACCTCTAAAAACGGCTGATTATATTCGGTTTACTGAGAAAAAAGATAAATAAATAAAGAAAAGATCATATAAATATTATGAATTTATAGAGTTAACCTATACAGTAGAGCATAGTGGAATTCTTGCAACCAGTGCTTGTGGCTTTAGAAGAGGAATTTAGGAGGCTGCAAATTAAAAGCGCTGAAAGCGGCGTTTAAAACTTTTATAAGATCTTGAACATCTAATCGTACATAAAAGGCTGTCCCCTTGAACATATACAAGACGTCTGCAAGTGTGATTATCTATTTAAACCCCACTGTCCCAGTTTTTGAGCGTATTTGATCGTTAGAAAAAAAGTAATTGTATATTAATTGGAGGAAATAACATGAACAAAGAGTTTCACTCATTTGGCTGGTACGCATCTAAAGTATCACCGCATCTGCCCAAAAAAGCATTTAACCGGGTTCCGGGCCGTTTGCTTGGCGGACTCGCCTATCTACTGATTACAATCGCAGGAATGTTGGCGATTAGCGTATATGATTTACCCTTTCTTGCGAACATCGCTATCTCATTTGTAATCGGAGCGAGTTTTGCCGCAATGGGATTCCTAGGGCATGAAATCCTACACGGAACCGTAGTGAAAGGAGCCGGATTGCGCAATTTTTTAGGAGCTGTTTTCTTTTTTCCTCTATTAACAGGGCCGCTGCTATGGCGCAAATGGCATAACGTGACCCACCATGTTCATACGCAGCATGAAGAGAAAGATCCCGATACGTGGTTGTCAAAAGAAGACTTAGACAAAAAGCCTGCGCTGAAACTGATCTACCGATTGCCGTTTTCAGTCCGTGCATCTCTGGAGTTTTTCGCTTTGTGTTTTACATTCACACTGCACTCGACTAAAATATTTTTCGCTTACATTAAGGAGTTTCAGCCTGAAAAACGCAAGGCCGTCTGGTTCCAGTTTTTATTGCCGTGGGTTTCCTGGATAGGGCTGATTTTCTTTGTGGGAATAACAAACTGGCTGTTTATATTTTTGATCCCACATTTAATTGCGAATGCAATTGTCATGGGATACATTTCGACTAATCACCGGTTGAATCCACTCGTTCCGGTAAATGATCCACTGGCCAATACCTTATCGGTGACGGTTCCGCGGTGGGTTGACGTATTGCATTTTAACTTTTCTTATCACACCGAGCATCACATCTTTCCGAGTATGAGCTCGAAGTATTATCCTTTAGTCAAAGAACATATAAAGGATAACTGGCCAAATCGCTATCACGAGATGCCAATGTCGAGTGCTTTAAAAGCATTATGGAAAACTCCCAGAGTCTACTACAATGGGAAAGACTTAATCGATCCTCAGGCAGGTTTGGCCTATGGATCGCTCGGGAATGGTCTGAATCCAGAAGCGATTAAGCCGCGGCCGATGAATGGCAGCGGTAGTAGAGAGGGAATAAAACAAGCTTAAAATTTTAAAGGGGCTGTTCCAAAACGTCATTGAAAATGATTTTTGGTGACAGCCCTTTTGTGATTCTTTTTTGAAAATAACGGGCTGATTGCCATTGCGGCGCCAGCTGAACCTGGCAGTGTCTTCTGAAATCGGGACGTGGAGCTCTAAATATGAATAACCACTTTAGTAAATATCTTAGTATAATCGGATTTTTATGCATTCCCAAATAAGCTAGGGCTGACGCAGCGATCGCTGGACAGCGAGCAGGTCGATGTCTCCGTCGCCTTTAAAACAGACGCGACCATCAGAAGCTACGACCTGATCGTTTTGGAAGAAGAATAGGGTATTAAAAGTTTAATATAGTAACGGATGAAGAAAACGCATCAATTCTGGGATGGAAACAGTTCTAGGGATGGTGCGTTTTTTTCGATTGCAAAGATAAGTTTATGCTAATGGAAATTCAAACCTTTTGTTTAATTGTATCGCCACCCAGTAAGAAAATGACGGAAGCGTTTTGAATCAAGGTGTGAGCATCATCTTTTTGAACGCCATAATTGATTAAATGATAGTCATCAAATAAGATGCCAGCATGATCAAGCCACGAGCGCTCAGCTGCACCATCTACTTCGTCATCTAATGGATTCGAGCTAATCATAATGAGCGATTTTCTATCTGTTATATCTTCCCGCAACACTTCACTCAGACGCTCAGGAAAAAAATCGTTAAACCAACCTAAATAGTAGTGAGTGTTCATAAATACCTCCGTAACAAATTATAAACAACAGTAATTTACTGCGTTGCCCCTTTTTGTTCAATGCCCATTTTTTCGTCTGTTGAGCCAATTCTCTCGTGTTAACTTCATATTAATCGAGTCAATCCAGTTGCCTTCGAACTCCCAATCGTTTTTATCAATGCTCGATTGCACAAAGCCAACCTTTTCGTAAACATACCTTGCCCTCGGATTAAAGTCGAAAACACTTAAAGTTAATTGATCGAGTGTTGTATTGTTAAATAAATAATCAATGATGAGTCGAGTCGCTTCCGTTCCTAATCCTTGATTGCGTCCTCTCGGTCCAATGAGAATTCTGAAATTCATGCTATGATTTTTTTCATCGTATGCATTGATTACGACTTCTCCTACTAAGAAGCCCTTGGATTGGTCAACAATCGCAAGATCCAAGCGATCAGTTTGTTTATTTCTTGTATTGTACCAATGGAGCGTTGCTTCCCGATTAAAATCCGAACTACTTCCCGTCAATTTTAATACTTCCGGGTCCTTTAAACATTCCTCGATAAAAGAAAAATCTTCATTCTTAAACGGTCTAAGAATAACTTTCTCTCCTGCTAATAGGGGTTTATCACCTAGATCGACCATTCCACTCACACGCCCTTCATTCCATTTAATTTCCCTTTACCGCTCAAGCGAGGCAGCAATCGTTCAAAAAGGGTCCGTTAATTGAAGTTTACCCTTTCTTAATCACATCTTTAGTTAAATTAGTAAGCCAGCCAGAATATCACCATTATAATTGTTAAAAAAGTTCAAATGGTTTAAAGTTAGAAAAACACCTAAAGGAGAAAAGATAATGTTAAATTCAGATTTGGATATACGCTTAGAACCGCGACTTAAAGAATTATATCAATTACATAAGGAACGCTCTGCAAATATTGACTGGAGCTATCACGAATTTATACCATGGGATAAGGCCATGTCCTTTAAACGAGTTCCTTGGGATAAGAGTCAAGTAACTCTTCCGGAAGGTGTAATTATTGCAGTAGAAACAGCATTACTTACAGAAGTAAATTTACCTTGGTATACTTCGCATTTGGATTATACATTTAAAAATTCAATGGAAGTAATAAATGATTTCGTACGCACTTGGACGGCTGAAGAAGACCAGCACTCTAACTTACTGGAAACGTATTTATTGGTGACACGAAACGTAGATCCCGTAAGATTGCATCAATTAAGAAAAAGAGTAGTTGAAAGTGGCTGGTTTCCAGATTTCACTAATCCTCTAGCAACCATGGCTTATACTACTTTGCAAGAGTTAGCTACACTGGTTTTTTATAATAATGTAGCTAAGGTAGCGGGTCTTCACGACAAAGATTTAGCAACATTGCTTCGACGTGTAGCGAAAGACGAAGCACTTCATTATGCATTCTATCGTGACACGGTGAAAGCCCATCTTGAACTTGATCCGAATTTCATTGTTTTTTTTGAGAAAGTAATTATTAATTTCTCTATGCCAGGTGCCGTTATGCCGGACTTTAACGAGAGAATGAAAACCATTGCAATAGATACGAATTATGGACCCCTGCAATACTTTGACCAAGTATTAGATGTAGTTATTAAATACTGGGATATTGACAACTTGCAACCTACTAGCGAAGAGGCCAAACAATCACAAGCAAATATAATGAAATATCACGGGCGACTAAAAAGAATTAAAGATCGCCAGCTAGAAAAAAATAAAAGGTAGATGGATGAAAGGGTTCTTTTATAATGAAAACAACTTGTGAATTATGTGGAAAAGAAACGAAAGATAAAGTAAGTTATTTGGAAATTGAAACATGGGAATTTAATTTTTTAGAGAATGAGAAAAAAGACTTTTACTCTATTTGTTTTAATTGTTTTGACAAACATACGAATAAGTTCATTGACAAAGAAATGGATCTTGAATTGAGAAAAAAACGTTCTCTTTTGGTGAATAAAGAGATCCAAGAAGAAATCGAAGCTATTCTTGAAATCGAAAATTAATTACTCAACTATAGTTATTGAGCCTAAGTTGAAAGCATATGAGCAATAAATTGAATCTCTTAAAACAGTATGACAAGTACGTACTGTATGAAAGATGCATCACTTTAGTGAAATAGATGAAATTTGGTTTGGTGAAAAGAAAATCCAACTAGGTTCCAATGATATTAACACGGCAAGAATAAATAATTGCTTCATTATATATTAGGAACCGAGGATACAGGAGTCGGAAAAAGGAAAGCCATCTTCTTTGGAGGGTGGCTTTTTACGTTCTAAAATATTGATATAGACAACAGAGGATTGTCTATAATTTTGAAACCAACTAGAATTTTAAGTATAAGAACAGCTATTTATAGAACCGTATAGGTAAAAACTCGCCCCTAATTGAGGTGAGTTTTTCAGTTAGTCAGGAAATTAGATAATAATTTATTTTATTAAATTAAGGGATTTGACAATTATCTCTAAAGGATCCACACATACACTGGGATAACAATGATTTTGAAAAGAAACAGGGAGGAGGAAGAATGGTGAATCTTAAATAAGTTGACCACAGCCATAAAATAGAGACACTTGTGCTCTACAACCTGTTCACTTGAATTGTGCCTGACACAACGGTGCGATTTTTCGATTGAATGAAACTTATACAACTTTTTATAAAAATGCACAAAGAGAAAGTTTGCCCTTTGTGCATTTTTTATGTTATAACATGAAAGTATCGAAAATGAGGTGACAGAATGTCAGACAGCAGTTTACGGGATAAGAAGAAAATAGCGACCCGCCAGGCTTTGGCTGAAGCTGCCTTCGATTTGGCAGTGGAGCGTGGAGTGGATGGTTTTGTAGTAGAAGATATCGTCACAAAGGCCGGCTATTCGCGCCGGACGTTTGCCAATTATTTTTCATGCAAGGAAGAAGCGATTGCCAATTCTTTGACGATGAATGATTATTTAGAGCAAGACGACCAATTTTCATTTTCTGCAAATGATTATACGCCGCTGAGCACCATCGAAATGTATATTCGGGGCAGCTTTACGATTAATAAACTAAAGCGGCTCAACTGGCTCATTTCCCTGTCCCGGAATCACCCTGCACTTAAGTTGTATGTAACCGGTGCGTTAAAGGAAGTACAGGATTTTGCCAGACGCGGCATCAGTGAAGAGTTTGGCAGCGAATATCCGGAAGAGTATTACCATATTCTGATCGGCGCTGTGTTCGGTGCGGTTTTGCCGGTTCTTGATGAAAGCATCGACGTGAAATTGCCGGAAGATGGAGAACAACATGAAACAGACAATGAGTTTAACAAGTATGTCGATATTGTCTTTGCTCATTTACGAAAAGGCTTCAACTAAAGAACATAGAGAACGGAGTTGCAAACGTGTCAAAGTTTTTTTACAGCATCGGAAAAACGGCATACAGCAAGCCCTGGATTTTCATTGCCGGCTGGCTGCTCATTTTAGGAGTCATCATCACCGCCATCGTCACAAATGGTGTGAACACAAGCAGTGAAACGAGAATTGACGGAACTGCTGCCCAGGACGTGCTGGATCAGTTGGCGGAAGATTTCCCGGTCGCTTCGGGCGGCCAGGGAAGTTACATTTTTGAGGTTCCGGAAGGGGAATCTATTGATGAAGCGGCAAATGCGGGAGCTCTCGCAATGGCTGTGAACGAAATTTACGAGTTGGATCATGTGGTGAATCCGATGGATATGCTGCAGGACGGGGAAGCGATGGCCCAGATGGAGGAAATGCAGGGCATGTTGAGCCAGCTGCAGACGCCAACAGTTGACCACCGGCCTTTCGTGGTTCAGGAAATGCCAGTTCCAGGCGTCCAAATTTCTGAAGACGGCACCGTCGCTTTATTTCAATTCCAGATGACAAAACAGGCGGAAGACCTGACGGAAGATGAGCGTGCTGAGTTGTCTGCAGCTGCTTCTACCGTGGAAGATAATACGTCTATGGAAGTCATCCCGACAGGCACGCTGCAAGGGGTGGACATCCCGATCGGCGGCACGCATGAAATTATCGGGCTGGCAATCGCCGGTGTGATCCTCGTTGTCACGCTCGGTTCGCTCATTGCGGCCGGTTTGCCGCTCGTCGTGGCATTGATTGGCGTCGGTGTAGGCGTCGGCGGCACGTTCGCCGTATCCAGCTTTTTTGAGATCAATAGTCTGACGCCGGTCCTGGGTCTGATGATTGGCCTGGCAGTCGGAATTGATTACGCGTTATTTATTGTCAACAGACAGCGCAAGCTGATCATTGACCAAAAGCTGTCCGCAAAAGAAGCGGCAGCCCGTGCACTGGGTACAGCAGGCAGTGCGGTATTTTTTGCCGCTCTGACCGTCATCATCGCACTCAGCGGCTTGCTTGTCATCGGCATTTCTTTCCTGAGCAGCATGGCGATCGTCGCTTCTTTGACTGTCCTGATCGACTTGCTCGTTGCACTGACCCTTCTGCCCGCATTGCTTGGGCTGATCGGTGAACGAATCGTTTCCGTTAAGACAAGACATAAGGAAAACGCAAAAACAGACTCCAAACCGAGCTTTGCACATAGCTGGATCGCCGGCATTCTCAAAGCCAAATGGGTTGCAGTACTGCTTGTCATTGCAGTTCTGGGAACTCTTTCGATTCCGGTACTGCAGATGAATCTTGGCATGCCATCCGGTGCCAGCGCCAACGAGGATACGGCTGTCAGACAAAGCTACGACATCATATCTGACAGTTTTGGCGAGGGCTATAACGGTCCATTGCTGCTCGTTGCAGAAAATGAGGATGCAGGTCCAGTCGATCCAGAGGAATACGTCCAGCTACTGACGAATATCGCTCAGCTTGACGGCATTTCTGAAGTGTCCCCGGGCGGTTTTAACGAAGACGGAACCATCGCCATCGTTTCAATCATTCCAGCAAGCGGCCCGACAGATGACACGACAAAAGAATTGGTGGAAAGCTTGCGGTCAGACGCGGCTACTGTCGAAGGCACACAGCTTGAAGTTGGCGTGACCGGATTGACTGCGGTCAATATCGACATCTCAGAGAAATTAGCGGAAGTATTCCCGATCTACATCGGAATCATCGTCATCCTGTCGCTTCTCATCCTGCTTGTTGTGTTCCGCTCAATCATTATCCCGATCAAAGCGACTGTCGGCTTCCTGCTGAGCATCATGGCCACATTTGGTGCAACTACAGCCGTGTTCCAGTGGGGCTGGTTCGGTTCGATGTTCGGAATTGATACAGGCGGTCCCTTGTTAAGCTTTATTCCGATACTAGTGACGGGGATCCTGTATGGTCTCGCGATGGATTACCAGGTATTTCTTGTTTCTTCCATGCGCGAAGCTTATATTCACGGGCAAAAAGGCGACCGTGCCATTGTGAATGGGTATAAGACCGCGAGCAAAGTGGTCGTCGCTGCAGCGTTGATCATGGTCTCGGTGTTCTCCGGCTTTATCTTCACGGACGACATCATGATCAAGCAGATCGGCTTTGCCTTGGCATTCGGGATTCTTGTGGATGCCTTCCTGATCCGGATGATCTTCGTGCCAGCGGTTATGTCGATGTTCGGCGACAAAATCTGGTGGATGCCGAAATGGCTAGATAAGCTTCTGCCGGATTTGGACATCGAAGGAGAAAAACTCCTGCAGGAACTGGATAAAAAAGAAAAAGTGAAAGTGAAAAATGCAGAAGAAAATCCTGTATGATCATACTCTAAGCTGCCGGGAAACTCCCGGCAGCTTTTGTTTTGCCTCGTAATTATTTTCATAAAATTTATCATAAAAGAATTTACTGCTATAAAGCTAATATTGGAATATACTAGTATTATTATGTTCAAAATGTTAATTTTTATAAATTAACATTTTGAAACAGCATGAAACTAGTAGAGGAGCGTCTTCAAATGACAAAGAAAATGAATTATCTAATCGTCCTTTTAACGGTTATTTTTATGGCGGGATGTACGGAAGTAGAAGATGCAGCAATTACAGATACAGAAACAGATGCACAAGAAGTAACCACAGCTGAAGCAAATGAAAGCAGCGATAAAGAAGAAACGATCCCTACGGTTGTGGAGGAACCCGTAGCAAAGGAACCAGCAGCCGAGCCAATTGAGGAGCTGTTCGAAGGATACGAGCTGATCGAAGTGGATGGCGGGGATGTGTCAGGAACGCGTGAACCGAACGTCGCCGTTAACATTGGCTATGGAGACCGTGACTATTGGGCCTTCACCAATGAACACGGGCAGCTGGAGCGTGTCGTTGCAGACGAAATCATTGTACAAGATGACAGCACCGAACCTGTCTTATCGTCTGGCAGGTACTATTCCGATGAAGCAAAGGTACCGGGTGTCGAAAGTGACGTATTAGACGAGGGGCATGTCCTTGCAGATTCTCTTGGAGGGGTGTCGAATGCCTATAATATTACCCCGCAAGAAAGTACGCTTAACCGCCACGGCGATCAAGCGTATATGGAAGACGTTATCCGTGACGCAGGTGGAGCCACAAATTTTGAAGCCATCATCACCTATCCGGATACAGAAACGCAGATTCCTTCCAGTTATCAATATATATATACGGTAATGGGGAACGAAATCGTGGATACCTTTGACAACGTGAATCCAGATGAAGTAAACGCATCTCTCGGGTTAACCGGCAGTGAGCCTACTGATTCTAGTGCGGAAACAGACAGTGAGCCTGCTGAGTCACCCGCTGTAACCACAGGTAGTGATGTTTCCAGTGTCGATACTAATGGCAATGGACAGGTGACGATTAAAGAAGCCGAAGCAGCAGGTTTTAGTATGCCGATCATGAGTGATCATTGGTTATATCCCCATATGCGGGATAATGATAATGATGGGATGGTCGGGGAGTAAGCCGCTCGAGTTTTGAAGCAAGATGAATGAACGAAAGAACCGTTTTCTCTTTGGACAATTTAAAGCAAGTGGCGATTTTCCTGTAAAATCTATTTGAGTAAAGACCTTGATTCAAACGAAGTCTTTTTTACCTCCTATAAGGAATAGAGGACCGTCGATATATGTATTAAAAATTGGATGTCCAAAGCTGCCATAAAATATCTAGAAGTCGGAATAAGAGAAGTTCTTTTTTTATTAAAAATCCTGATTAGAAGGACGATATTATCTATAGAACATAACAATCGAAGCTTGGATACTGCGAAGCGGCAGTATCTAAGCTTTTTAATTTTAAATTCTACAAGTATTATTCAACTGTTTTAGGTTTGCTAGAGTACTTAAACAGCAGAATATTATAAAAATTCCCGAATTAAATGCTAATATTTGTTAATATAGAATGTAAGAGTTAGTTAAATAAAATTATATAGAAGAAACCTTGTTTATCGAAAGGATGATAATAATGGCTCAACAAACCATATTTAATACACCGTTGGAAATAACTAAAGAACAGTGGCTGGATTTGCTTCGAAACGAAGAGGTGTTTCGAGAAAAAGACAAACAGATGATTTTAGCCGTCATGCTATATGATGGCCGTCCGCATGCGACTCCTATTGCTCGTGCTATTGGATTTAAAGGAACGGGAGCGATTAATACTCTAGTCAATCAGTTAGGCAAAAGAATTATGAAACAATCACCTGAAATCGCATTTCCTAAGCAAGATAATGGGAAAGATCGAACTTGGCATATTCCTTTTGTAGGAGAAATAGACCATAAAAGCAATCGGTTTTTATGGACTATTCGACCGGAGCTTGAACAAGCGGCAGAAATCTATTTCGAGAAAGAACTCATAGGAGGGAGATGCTTGCCTTCAGAAAAAGAGTATTCAGAAATGAGGAAAAAACTCTTTGATAGTCCGTATATCGACATGGCTTATAGAAGATACATAAAATTTAAAGAGAATGATTTATACGATGAAGCCTATAAACTGGAAGTGCTTACCCAGCTGAATGGATTTTTAAAAGGGCAGGAGATTAACGAACGGACGATAATTGATATTACGAAAAAGTTGCAAAAGGACAACCCGAGTGTTGGCAGTTTCGTGCATTGGAGCAATACGGCTGACTTGGTGAAATTCGCAGAAGCAAAACCAGTGGAAGTGGCGGCACTTCTTAATGCCCTTTATCACTCGGACACTACGGTTAGTCAGCGGATTGAGAATTTCCGGGAAGAAGGTAAAGTCTTTAGTAAAGAGATTTCACTTGGCGCCCCGCTTTTTGGTTATTTATTGGCTGCGAAAAATTATAAAGAATATCCAATTTATAAACAGGAAATATTTACCGCAATAAAGGCTGACTATAATATTGAATTAAAACTTGGAACAGCAGGGAAGAATTACGAGATTTACCGCTATATTTGCAGCGAAGTTCTGAAACATTTCCAAAGAGAGAATCCTGCTCTGACGGTACTCGATATACAAGATTTCTTTTACTGCACAACTACTTACGATCAGATTAAAGTAGAAAGTGCAATGGATTATTTATTTGACCTCTCAACAAAATTGGGCCGCTTTGAAGACGATCAAGAATTGATGTTAAAGGAAATAGCCGAAATCGATCCTACCATATTAGAAAAAGTTAGCGACCAATACCGTAACGATGAAAAAGTGAATTTGATTCGCCATAAAATTATTGAAAAGATATTGGAGGATGGCACCATAACAATTGAAGAATTGGATTTGATTAAACTAGAGACAAGTAGAAAATACGATACGAAGATTCTTAATTCATGGAGTGACTTTTCGTTGCTCTTCCAAATCCATTATTTTGATAAAAAGAAGAAAGTTCAAATTGAGCTTACGAAAATACATCGTGCCATCCGTCAGTTTGAAGAGTTGAAAGAGTTGAAGTTTGTAGAAGATAAAGTGTTGAATGGCTACAGCTGGAACAATCAATTCGGAACGTCGCGCTGCTGGCTAGCGATCTATGAAGCGGAGTATGCCAACCACCGGGTTGCACCACAATTGTTCGTGTCTGTTGATCCGAAAGGCATTGAATATGGATTACACAATGGCGACGAGCATCCAAAAGGTGGACAAAGAAGTGTAGCGCATGTGAGCAGCGCTGAAAACTTCACTTACGAAGACCTTCACAGCAAAATCATTGATGTTCTCGAAGAATTTACTGGGAATGAAGAAAGTGCAACTTCTGCAAATTCTCCTTCAACAGAACTCACCAAAGATAAATGGAGCGAATTACTGGCAGACAAAAACATCTTTCAGGACAGAGACTTGGTTTATTTAGCGAAAATGAACGAGATGGGGGGACAGGCGACTGCTACTCAATTGGCAGAAGCACTTGGGATGAAACAATCTTCCTTCAACAGCCCTGTGGTTAATTTAGCTAAAAGAATCAAGGCAGCAACAGTATTGGAAGATGTGCTCCGGGACGATGGAAGTGTTTGCTATTGGTGTGTCTTGTTTGAAGGAGAAAACGAAGAAAATAACCATTTTATGTGGCGCTTGAAACCGAATCTGAAGGGAGCTTTTAGCGAAACGATAGGCGAACAGGAAATTTATGAATCCTATTCTAAGGAGGCATTTCTTGAAGAAGTATTTATTGATGAAAAAACCTACGACAAAGTTGCAAGTCTTCTGAAGTACAAGAAGAATATCATACTTCAAGGGCCTCCAGGTGTAGGGAAAACCTTTGTTTCCAAAAGACTGGCTTATTCTCTTATGGGATCAAAAGATGAAAGCCGGGTAGAAACGATCCAATTCCATCAAAACTATTCCTATGAAGATTTTGTCATGGGCTTCCGACCAAAGGAAAATGGCTTTTCGCTTCAATACGGCGTTTTTTATGATTTTTGTGAGCGGGCTCTGATTAATCCGGAAGAAGATTATTATTTTGTCATCGATGAGATTAATAGAGGCAATCTGTCAAAAATCTTCGGTGAATTATTTATGCTAATTGAGCGGGATAAACGGGACGAATTTGTCACAATGGGTTATTCGAAACAGAAGTTTACAGTTCCAAGCAATTTGCATCTGATCGGCACGATGAATACGGCAGACCGATCACTGGCTCAGTTAGAAGTAGCTTTGCGCCGCCGATTTGCATTTGTAACCTTAGAACCGGCATTTAACGATAAGTGGCGTGAGCATATGATTGAAGCGAACGTTTCCACTGAGATGGTGAGCAGAATTCAGCAGACAGTTGAAAAATTAAATGCTGAGATAAGTAATGATTATCAACTTGGAAGCGGTTATGCCATCGGACACTCTTTCTTTTCTTCTAAGCCGGAGGACATAGACGAAGACTACTGGTTTGATGGAATCATGAGTTTTGAAATCCTTCCATTGCTTGAAGAGTACTTCTTTGACCGTCCTGAAATCGTTGAGCAACTGATTGAGGATATATAAGATGGGAGAAGTTTTTAAAGTTCCCATACGAAACCTTTTTGTCCTGCTCAGTTATGCGGAAAACCTGCCAGAACTGATCAATAGTAAGAACGAAGTGGATGAAGAGTTAATCACTTATGACTTTATCTGTAATCAGTTTTTAAAAGAAGTGAAGCTTGTTAATCGGAGGATATTGGTGAAGGACTATGTAGCAACCACAGAACCTACTAATCGGTTATCCGGACGAATGATCATGGAAGAATCCATCCCCTATATCATTTCGAAAAAACCGATAGTTGTCTGTGAAAAAGACGAGTACACCGCCAACATCCGTATTAATCAATTGATCAAATCCACATTAAAATCGATCACACTGAACCGACACGTCAAACAGGAAACAAAGAGCCGAAGCTTTAAGTACATGGAGTTGATGCCGGAAGTCGCAGCGCCTCCATTAACCAAGTCTTCTTTTGCCAAACTGATATTCAGTCGACATAATGGGCATTATAAAAGGGTGCTGCAAATCGCACTCCTATTACACGAACTCATGTTGCTCTCCCATAAAAACGGAAATTGGAACCTGTTCTCAGCTGAACTGGACGAACGTTCGTTGAACGGTATATTTGAGAAGTTCTTATTTAACTTTTACAAATTAGAACAGAAAAATTACCGCGTTAAAGCAGAAGGGATGCAATGGAAGTTGGAAGGCAATAAAGCATTCCTGCCAGGTATGAAGACCGATGTGTCTTTAGTTCATAAAAATAAGAGAGAAAAAATTATTATCGATGCGAAGTTTTACAAAAACGTCTTCCAGGTCCATCATGGAAAGTCGTCGTTCCATAGCCACAACATGTATCAATTGTTCACCTATCTGATGCACCAGGACAAAGATTTACAGTTAAGAGGAGTATTGATCTATCCATTTAATTCTTGCGAGGTAGATGAACAATATATTTGGAATGACCGGATGACGATGGAAGTTATGACTCTTGATTTAAGTGAGTCTTGGGCAGCGATTTATCGAAAGTTAATAAAAGTTCTTATTTAAATAAATTAGAGTAGAAGTTGTTTAGAATAGAATCTAAAAAAATTATAAACATTGTCGGAGCGGTCATTACCAAGGGAGAGGAAATTCTTTGTGCACAGCGTGGAAATGAAAAAGCGTTGACGGGGCTTTGGGAATTTCCAAGAGGAAAATTTGACCAAGAAGAATTGTCTCAAGAAGCATTACAGCGGGAAATTCAAGAAGAAATGCATTGCACCGTTAAAATTGGCAAACAAGTTGAACATACCGTTTGCGAATACGACTTCGGCGTTGTTCACTTAACGGCGTTTTACTGCACGTTAGTCGTAGGTATACCATTGTTAACTGAGCACATTCCGATGAAATGGTTGCAGCCAAATGAGCTCAGTCAGTTGGAATGGGCGCCAGCAGATATCTCGGCGATTGAAAAACTAACATCAACTTATCAATCGACAAAATAAGAATTTTTTACAGATGGTAGACGAGTTAGTATATAAAGAATCATCAATTAAATCGTCCGAGTAAAGACCAAGCACTCTTAACAAAAATTTATTTCTAAAAGAAAAACAGGATTACTTGGAAAGTGATTGTGATATAAATAAGAACTTAAGTTCTTATTTGAGGTGGGTGTAATAATGAATATTTTAAACTTGCCTAATAGAACCATAGCTTGTTTAAATATGCAAAGCTTCTAAGCAAGCTGTGCGGCGGTTAAACATGTACTGAATCCGCTGCGGGCTCTTATTAAAATGTGTAGTGTTCTTAATTTTTCTAATGATCGATGTAATTATTAATGATAATGTGGTTTTTAAATGGGTGCTTTACTGGAAAAAGAAGTAAAGCTTTTTCCTTCTTCAACTAACGCAACGATTGGAGGTGTACGATGGACTGTATCATTTGTGGGAAACAAGTAGTAAATGAAAACAATTGGTTGCAAAAGAAAGTGAAAGATTATTTGAAAACAACCAGCGATTTAGATGTAAAGCATCAGTGGATTAAACAATGGAAAATCTGTTATGACTGTAGTGAAACGTATACGAATGACAATCTTGTAGGTAATTCAGAAGTTCTACAAAAAATAGAGGAACAGAAAAAGCGTAAGAAACAATTAGGAAAAGCCAAAAGAAAACAGGGGCCTTTGGGAGAAGCACGAGCTTATTACATTGAGAGATATATTGATTACGCCACGTGTAAAGCAGAAGAAAAAGGTCGAAATATAGCTCAACCACCTTACTTGAAAAATAGTCAACAATACGATGATGCGTATATTACATATGTGAAAAGCAATATATCTACAGCTGTGTTGATTGTTCGGGATATGGTAAAGGATATAGACACAAAGGGAAAGTGGATTGATGTAAGGCATATGGAGAAGCGATTTTTGTCTCATTCTGATGAGGATTTTTCTTTTATCATTGTAGAATTATTTTCGAGAAAACAAAAACCAACTTACCCGAGGCAAATGACAGAAGAGACGAATTCGGATTACAAAAATCGTATAGCTTATATCACGTGGCAAACCGCAACGGCTGACATACATGATCAGCGAACTCAAGAAATAAAGGGAGATTTATATATCGTGTTGCCTTGTCTAAAGAACGAACATGAGAACACGTATGAGAAGCATCATATCGTATGGGATAGTTCGCATCGTCACTTCAAGCGCGTTAGAGAAAGCAATCAATGTGTAAATATTTTAAAGCCACCCATATGGGGATACGATATCCTTGCTACAAAAAAAATAAATCATCAACAGCTGCGTTATATTGAAAAAAACTTATATCAAATCATTGGCAAAACCCATAAAAAAAGTGCCGTTACTCTTTCCATATTCAGCCCACAAAAGAAAAAAGGGACTGCATCAAAATTGAAAAGGGAGCTAAAAGGAGAAAGGGATAGGAAAAACTGATCCGCGCTCCGTTTAATGAACAGTTTATAAAAAAGGTACCCTGCAGCTAGGCTGCGATTAGATGACTTCGGTATTCTGCGGAAGCCATCTTTTTTTAGTTTCCCTAAATAATCTAAACATCGACAATAGAGGATTGTCTGTACTTAAGCCTGGAGCTTACTCACCAACCATACCGTCGTTGTCATTATCTCGCATATAGGAGTACAACCAATGGTCACTCATGATCGGCATATTGTAACCTGCTGCTTTTGCCTCGCTAATTGTTACCTATCCATTACCGTTTGTATCGACCCAAATAAACGATCCTCAATTACCAATAACTTCACTAGTAACTGCAGAAATAATGTTAGAAGGGATATCTTTGATAGGTAGAACATAAACGCGATTTAAGCGTGGATTGAATACACCTAATTCTTTAAGATTATCAAACTCATCATGGAGGGAATGAAGGCCCAGCAGGTAATAGACGAGCAATTGCAGCGTATGTTTGTTAGTCGGTCCCGACTTGGAAACTTTCAGATCCCAGAGTCCTGTTTCGGTTAAGAAATCACCGTCTCCAGTAGTGATGGTTTGATTATAACCGCCTTCAAAAGTAAAGCCGTCTTTTGTGATGGGTCCATATTTTTTACTGAAAACAATAACTCGTTCGACCATCGTTCTGATATTAGAAATTGTAAAATAATCCGGTTGAATAGACTGCACGGGCGTATAGGCTGCAAGACTATTTCTAAAAGCAACATCAAACCCAACCAATTGGCATGCGTTCTCTATTGAGTTATCATCGAGACCGTTAATTCCACTTATCAACTCCATAGCATAATCAAGTTCTCTTACATTTCTTGCCCCTTTCAGAGAAATTGCAAAAGCTTCTTCCAAAGAAGTACCCAAAGTAAATCGAGTCAAATAATCAACCGCTAACCCAACCAACGTCGCGTGGATATTTTCTTCTGGATGCAACTGGATGCCATCAGTTAATTCAACCAAACTCAAATCTCTAGGGTTGATATAGCCGCCCCTTGGTTGTTTTACTTTGCCTATTCTTGTCGTCACTGAAACCATAAATATCCCCCTTAGTAAAAAGCTTCATCTGCTTGCCAACATCCATATTCACCCATTTTACAGTACTGAAGAATTTTTGCTCACTTTTATACGTTTTCTTTTAACATGGCTCTGCTGAAGTTAAGTCTTGATAGTTGAACAAGTCGAACTTTACTTCAAGAAGACATAATGGGCATGAAATGAGATGCTATCTAGTTATTAAATCATTTTTAAAGGAAGAATTATCAGTACTTAACTCCGCTTTGTAGACAGTGAGGAAAGAAAAGTATTTTCATAGGGTAAACCATTAAATAATAGAAATAACTAACGTTTTAAAAGTTAGTAATTAAAATACTAAATAAAATTATTTACATTTTATGATTTTAGTTATATACTAATTTTATAGAAAAGTTAACTAAGGAGGAATGGTTTTCATGAACGAAAATAAAATTTGGCAAATTGCAGAAGCATTAAGAGGAACAACTAATTCGGAGAATGTGGGGCCAATTATTTTAACAGGGCTTAGCATCAAACACTTAGAAGAGACAAACGGAGATCGGTTACCGGAAAAAGCGAGATTGGCTTATCTCATTAAAGATGCGAGCAATACCACAGAGAACTTAATTCAAGCCTTTTATTTGATAGAAGAAGAATTTCCAGAACTGAAAAATGTTTATAACAGCTTGAGCGTTAAGTGGAAAAACTTTGACAACAAAACCATCTTTGAAGTTTTGCTTTCCATCTATAAAGAACCAATCAAAAATTACATGGATGTCGCATTCGAACTTAGAAACACAATGATGAAGTTATCTGGAAAAGTAGGCGGTGAACATCTTACCCCACACTCCGTAAATCAGTTACTTGTTTCATTATTGAATATTGAGAGTGAAACCTCCTTCTACGATGGAACAGCTGGTTACGGAGGAACTTTATTGGAAGTACTAAAGCAGCATCCTGAAAAGAATGTTTCTCTTTATGGGCAAGATTTCAATCAAGAGAGTTGGGCTTTGGGAAAACTTTTCTTACTACTAGCCAACAGTAAAAAAGCTGAGTTTTTATTGGGAGATACATTGACTGAGCCTCAATTTATTGAAAAGAATAGAGTGAAGAAGTTTGACTATATCGCCATGGCTCCTCCTTTTGCTTTAAAACTAAAAGAGCAACAATACATCCAGATGACGAATGACCCCTTCAACCGGTTTTCACTCGGGGACTTACCAAAATCAAGTGCCGACATGGCGTTCCTTCTGCATGCGCTGTCGTCCATGTCAGGGAAAGGAAGAGCTATTCTTCTAGTTAATAGCGGTGTCCTTTTTAGAGGGGGATTGGAAAAAAATATCCGTCAAAATTTGATTGATACCGATCAAATTGAGGCTGTCATAGCACTGACGTCTAATCTCCTCCACAACGCTGGAATTTCAATCAACTTATTGGTCCTTAATAAAAATAAAAGTAAGAATAAGCTTCAAAAGATCCAGTTTATCCAGGCGAACGAGTTATTTGTTGAAAAAAACAAAGCAAGGCACTTAAGCCCGCAACATATCAACCGAATCCATCAAGCTCTAGATGAAGGGCTTGAAGAAGAAGGGTTTAGCACATTGGTTCCATTATCGGAGCTTGAAGAGAACTTGAATGTTGCTAGGTACATTCAAAACAATCAAATTGAGCTTGAGGGTGAAGGCAATTATCGCATTCGGTTAGATCGTTTAGAGGAAAACAAGAATCAACTCGTCGAAGTTCAAGCACTGGGCACAATTTATAGGGGTTTGAATATTACCTCTAAGACCGGCGAAGAATCAGAAGATGGGGAGTACAAGCTCATTAAATTATCGGATGTGCAAGATGGAAAAATCTTAATGGATGAGTTAAAAAGTGTCACGATGAAAACAAACTTTAAGCCTTCGCTTTATCAGGTTCAAGCGGGAGACGTCATTATTTCTTCGCGAGGAAACAACATTAAAGTTGCGGTAATTCCACCTCACGAAGGGACTGTATTGCTTTCTCAAAATTTTATAGGCATCCGTCCGAAAAACAGCAGTGTAAATCCTCATTTCCTTCAAGCCTATATGGAAAGTCCAATTGGTCAATATCAGTTAAGCAGTTTGATGGGGGGATCTACCGTACAGGTGTTGAATCAGAAACTTCTTGGAACGCTAGAAATATTAATTCCTTCATTAGAAATTCAAGAAGCTGCATCCGTGCAGTATAAAGAAGATAAAGAGCGCTATGAAGCTACGATTCATGAAGCTAAACAACAACTGATGGATGAAAAAGCAGAAATGTATAAAAAAATAGGAATTGCATCATCATTTGACTTAATCGAATAACACAATAAAAAGGGGGACTTAACATGGAGTGGAATTATTGGAAAGTAGTGTTGCGATATGGACATGTAGGCCACAGAAGAGAGGTAAGAGTTGCTAGGCATATAGCAGCACCTTCCCACTTCAGTTCGGTCGATGTGATGGATTTAATAAAAGAGATGCCAGGCACAAAAAGACGGGCTATGTTATCGATTGTCAAAATTGAAATGGAAGAGTACTTGGAAGGTATGCGCCTGGAAAAGGAAAACTTCTTTTTGCAGCAGTTATTTGACCAGCGAAAAGCGCAGTGAATTCATGTCATCAACTCAAATTAAAAATGAGAGGAGAGTGCTCTGTGGAAAGGCTAGCTAACGCAATGGAAGCGAGAGGGTTTCTGATCAACCGTATATCTGACTCCGTTTATTTTAGTCCAAGCAATACAAGGGAAGAATTGTATTTAGTTGAAAGGATGTTTAAGGAAATCGATTGCGACGTGGCGATAGAGGGTAGACAGATTCACCTTCACAGTCCGTTGACGGATGAACAGCTGGAACGCATAATCTGGTATCCTGCAAGCAACCATGAAGCGGGGCCGGATGACATATCAAATTCTTGGAAGTATTTCGTTAAGAGAAGACATGGTGCGAAGGTAAATACTTTCGTTCTTGAAACAGGCGTAGCGCGTTTGGTTAAGTCACTGAGTGCAGCTGGTATTTCTACTTTTAGTAGTTGTGATGGACATGGCGGGAGAAATCCATACATCATTTTTAGCGGTCGTGTACAAGCTGTGTGGTTTGACCTTCTATATTCGGAAACCAAGAGAGTAATGGAGTTGAACTATGATTGGAAAATAAATTGGAACTCTCGGATGGGACCTTCATTGGTAGCGGACAAACTCTTGGAGGCGCAGCGCTGGAATCTTCAAGATATTTTAGCAGATACGACGAAGATAGCAAATTTCTTTTTTGAGCATGCAGAAGAATTAGCAATGACGAAAAGAAAAATTTTTGGTAAACGTTTAAAAACTACAAGAAAATTAGTTAAAATCATGAGCGATGAAGAACTGTACGAATGGATGAGTGGAATGTATGACCAGTATAAGAGTACGAGATTAGTTACGAAGCCTTGAAAAAAGCATGCAAGAATTCCCGACATATGACAATAAGATGTGGAGTAACATTATCCGAAGTAAAAAGTCTTGGATGAATATTAGAGAGTTATCTGTAATAACTCTATCATTATGGGTACTTCATTAGACTGCTATAATGAAGAGAGTGCTAAAATTAATGGATAATATGGATATGTTATATAGAGTATATTAGAAAAGTTATTGGGGGATATAAAATGATTACATCAGAAGAAATTAAAAGAAGACTATGGGACGGCGCCAATGAGTTACGCGGATCAATGGATGCCAGTCGATATAAAGACTATATGTTGGGGTTAATGTTCTACAAATTCCTAAGTGATAAAACGATTGATACATTTAGAATCACTAGTGGGATGAAACAAAATGCCGAACAGGAAGTAATTGAAGCGTATCGTGAAAACTACGCCCAATATCCTGAACCTCTTATAGAAATGATGTCCAGTTATCTTGGTTACTACGTCTTACCAGAACACTTATACCAAACGTGGATTAGTGATATTCGTTCTGGAGAATTTGAAGTTCAAAAAGTAACAGATAGCTTGAATCACTTTGAACGAACGATTGCAGTGACTGGAGACTCTGATGATTTCAAAGGACTATTTTCCAGTTCGACACTAGACCTGACAGACACGGCATTAGGCAGCAACTTAAATGAACGTAGTAAAAATATAAAAGAACTCGTTTTACTCTTTGCTGACCTCAATATGGTGGCCTTACAAAAAGGGGACGTATTGGGCGACGCCTATGAATATTTGATTGGACAATTTGCAATGGAATCCGGAAAGAAAGCTGGAGAGTTCTACACGCCATCACAAGTGAGTGAAGTCATGGCTCAAATCGTTGCGAAAACCAAATTAATTGAAACAATTTATGACCCGACTGTCGGTTCTGGCTCACTTTTATTAACTGTAAGCAAGTATTTATCAGAAGATGAGAAGAAAAGCTTAGCTTATTACGGCCAAGAGAAAAACACTGCAACTTATAATTTAACGAGAATGAACTTACTACTTCACGGCGTACGTCCGGAAAAAATGACGATCAATAATGGCGATACACTTTCAGAAGATTGGCCAGAAGATCCACAACGTCCAAACGAAGGTGTGCAATTTGACGCGGTGGTTATGAATCCCCCGTACTCAGTAAAGAACTGGAATAAATCCAATTTAAAAGTGAGTGATCCACGTTTTGAAATTGCGGGCGTGTTGCCACCTGACTCAAAAGGAGACTTTGCCTTTCTCTTACATGGGCTGTTCCATTTAGGCCAACAAGGAACAATGGCGATTGTCTTACCACACGGTGTGTTATTTAGAGGTGGCGCAGAAGGAGAAATACGTAAACGCTTATTAGAAAAGAATTATATCGATACAATCATCGGTCTTCCAGATAAATTGTTTACAAATACAGGGATTCCTGTAACCGTCCTTATTTTGAAGAAAGGTCGTCCGCTTGGCACGCCTGTATTAATGATTGACGCTTCTAAAACATTTGTGAAAGAAGGAAAGCAAAACGTTCTACAAGAAAAAGACATTGCAAGAATTGTAGATACATACGCGATGCGTACCGAAGAAGTTGGCTATAGTCACTTAGCAACGAGAGATGAAATCATTGAGAATGATTACAACTTAAATATTCCACGCTATATCGAATCGATTGAGGAGAAAATTCCGCAAGACGTCGATGCCCACCTTTACGGTGGTATTCCGTATGCCAACATTGCGGAGTTAAAAGTACTACAAGAATCTGTTCCAACAATTATCAAACAGGCGTGGAAAGAAGTGCGTAGTGGATATGTTGAGTTGACAGAATCGATAAATGACTTGAAGAAAAAAGTTTTGACTGATGATCATGTCGTTCAAAAGTCAAAAGCAGTCGAACAACAATTAGTATCCTATATGGACAAGTATTGGGGATTATTAAAAACGATCAATGATGTAAATGCTATCCCTGAACTACGTGATGCGATGTTAGTAGAAGTTAAAGAGTTGTTATTAGCATTCAATCATATTGATGAATACGATGGCTATCAGATTATTGCAGAAGTCTGGAAAGACAAGCTGACAGAAGATACAGAGATTATCGCGTTAACTGACTTCTACACGGCTGGTCGTACACGCGAGCCGCTAATGGTTACAAAAGGTTCTGGGAAAACAAAAAGAGAAGAGCAAGATGGCTGGGTAAGTAGTATTGTCCCGACTGAATTAATTATGAAACAGTTATTTGTTGAAGAGGTCGCTACTATAGAAGAAAAAGAAACTAAAATTACTGAAATCCAAGCTGAATTAACTGAATTAGTGGAAGCAGCCAGAGTGGAAGAAAGTGATGAAGAAGTTGTGTTAAGTGAAGCATTGAATGACAAAGAAGATGCTTTCACAATAGGAGTGATACGAACTCTATTAAAAGAATCAGAAAAAGGGAGTCCAGATTATACGTTACTGAAAAAAGTGGAAAGCTTGCTAAATGAAAAGACAACATTAACTCGCGACGTGAAGAAATTACATCAAGAATTGAAAGAAGCATCAGAAAATCGTATCAAAACATTAACGAATGAAGAAATCGATGACCTCATGCATGAAAAGTGGTTCGGTACGCTCGTTTCTAAAGTCTTGCGATTAATTGAAAACCCTATAATAAAAGAACTGGCAGTGCTCGAGCAATTACAAAATCGTTATTCTGAAACGTTAATTACACTAGAAGAAGAGAGTAAACAATTGGAGCAAGAGTTAGATGAAATGATGCAGCAACTGGTGGTGACTGAGTCTTGAAAGAAAAGAAGTTAGTACCAAAAAGAAGGTTTAAGGGGTTTGTGGAATTTTGGGAAGAAAAGACGATGGAAGAAGTTATTGATAACTTGTACAACGGCCAAACCCCTTCACGTGCAAATAAAAGATATTGGAATGGTGAAATAAATTGGTTATCTAGTGGAGAATTAAATAAAGGTATAGTAACTAAAACTATAGAAAAGATTACCGAAAAAGGAAGGAAGAATGCGAATTTAAAAATTGTTCCTAAAGGTACCTTTATAATTGCAATAACAGGACTTGAAGCAGCAGGTACACGGGGGAATTGTGCAGTACTAGGAATAGATACAACTTTGAATCAATCATGTATGGCGATATACCCAAATAAAGAATTACTTGACTCTTTATTTTTGTTGCAATGGTATATGAAAAATGGTGAGGAATATGGACTTAAATATACACAGGGTACTAAACAACAAAGTTATAACGCTACTTTAATCCATAAATTAAAAATAAACATGCCAGTAAGAGTAGAACAACAAAAAATTGGTGAGTTTTTTAAACACTTAGATCAAATGACATCTCTCGAACAGCGCAAGTTAGAAAAAACAAAAGCTTTGAAATCTGCTTATCTTGCTGAGATGTTCCCTGCTGAAGGAGAACTGGTACCAAAAAGAAGGTTTTCAGGGTTTACGGGAGAATGGACATATAAAAAATTATCAGAAATAGTTGATAAATCAGTGGATAATAGGGGCAAAACCCCACCTTTAAATGCAGATGGAGATTACCATTTAATAGAAGTAGCTTCATTAGGAAATCGTTTTCCTGATTACTCAAAGGTAAGTAAGTTTTTGGATCAAAATTCATATGAAAATTCTTTAAGAGGATATCTTTCTAAAGGAGATATATTATTTTCTACTGTTGGAAGAATCGGAGTTGTAAGTTTAGCTGATGATAATGAGTTTGCAGTAATTGCACAAAATATTGTAGGTTTTAGAGCTAATAAAAACTTTTATTCTGATTATTTATATGCAGTGTTTACAACGGTAGATAATAGAGAAAAAGCAAATAAAATAGTAATGGGTGCAGTTCAACCTAGTATAAAAGTGTCTCAATTAGTAGATGTTAAGTATTTAATAACAACAAATATTCAAGAGCAACAATTAATTGGTGACTTCTTTAAAAAACTAGACGAATCTATAACTAACCATCAACAAAAACTCAACAAATTAAAAGCAATGAAACAAGCATATTTAGAAGAAATGTTTGTCTAAGGGGTGTTCTAATGAGTAATGCACCAAAGAATGTTTCAGAAGCAAGTTTTCAAGATCGTTTTGTTGGAAAGTTAAAACGCTTCAAATGGGAATCACCTGAAGAACTTGATGGAACGAAACGAAAAGTAACAACGAATGATTTAATTAATCATTGGCGTAGCGAATTGAACCGTATTAACGTCGATCAATTAGAAAGTGTTCCGTTAACAGATAATGAGTTTAATCAAGTGATGGCTCAAGTGAACCAAATTACCAATAGTTTTGAAGCGGCGAAATTATTAGCGATGGAAGGGTCTAAAGGAAAGATTGATGGCATTTACCGAGATCCTAACCCTCGGGTGACGAGAGAACAGATCACGCTAACCATTTTTAAAAAAGCACAAGTCAGTGGAGGAGATTCTAGTTACACGATTGCAAGAGAAGTCACGACGCCAAACGGCAATCGTTTTGATCTTGTTTTACTCATCAATGGCTTACCTCTGATTAATATTGAACAAAAACGGGCTGATAAAACCTTTGATGAAGCTTATAGTCAGTTCAAACGTTACTACCAAGCTGGGGAATATACGTTGAACTTTATGGCATTTTCACAAATGATGGTCGTGACTTCTGAAGTTGCGACACGTTATTTTGCGACACCTAAAACGGTGCATGATTTCAATCCAAGTTTCCTCTTCCACTGGGCTAATAAAGACAATATCCCTGTGAACAACTGGGAAGAAGTCATTAACCAATTTTTAATGATTCCAATGGCGCATCAAATGGTCGGGGATTACTTAGTGATTGACGAAGCAAGAGAAGAAGAAAATCGTCGCCATATGCTTATGCGTTCCTATCAAGTGCATGCCTTGCAAGCGGTCGAAGCCGCGGCATTTGGATGGGATAATGAAGATCGTATCCCACATGGAGGCTTTGTGTGGCATACGACAGGTTCAGGGAAAACAATTACAAGTTTTAAAACGGCCCTTTTTCTCTCCACGAGAGCAGGCTTTGATAAGGTAGTATTCCTCGTCGATCGTCGTGAGTTAGACAGCCGTACAAGCGAGAACTTCAAAGCCTATGCAGCGTATGAATCCGTTTCTGTGGATGATACAAAATACACATATGAGTTGCGTAAAATCATGCATTCACCTAATAACGGCATTGTTGTAACGACGACATTCAAGCTGAATAGTTTAGTGAAAGATTTGATGGAAGCAAATGACACAGGTCTTGCTGATAAGCGAATCGTATTTATTATTGATGAAGCACATCGGACAACGATGGGTCAAATGATGGGGACGATTAAACAGTACTTCAACAACAACAGTTTATTCTTCGGCTATACCGGAACGCCTTTGTTTGATGAAAATCAGGCTAAAGGCAAAATAAATGAAAAAAGTGAACTAATTGATACGACTGAAAAGCTATTTGGCCCACTCATTCACCAGTATACAATTGAGGAAGCAATTGCAGACAGAAACGTTCTCGGCTTCCATGTCGATTACATTAATACGGGTGAGTTTAAAAGTTATGAAGATCTGAGAGATCAGCTTATTGAGTTGCTTCAGAACCAGAATCCAGATGTGGACATAAAGACGTTAGAACGAGAAATGCAACAGCTGTCAGATTTAGATGTTGAAAAAGCTGCAAAAAAAGCAGGGTTACTTGCTTACTACGATGAGACACATATTCCGAGTGTTGTCGAAGAAATATTAACACAGTGGGACGCACAGTCTCAAAACCGAGAATTTAATGCGATTTTAACAGTCGCTTATAAAAAACGTGTACTTGCTTACTTCGAAGAATTTAAAAAGCAGATGGCCGAAAGAGATATTCAATTAAATATTGCCATGACATTTAGTTTTGGCAGTGAAGAAGAGACCGAACGGATAGATCCTGTCATCATTGAAAATATGTTTAAAGAATACGGGGCATTTACCGGAATTGAATTTGTGGGTGGTGATAAAAAGCGCGGAGAAGACGCATATTTTGAAGATGTGATTGAACGTACGACGAGAGGGGGAAGTGGACGCAGTCCTAAAAATATAGACCTTGTCATCGTAGCCGATCAATTACTAACAGGGTATGACTCTAAGCTACTCAATACACTTTATGTAGACAGATCGTTGGAATTACACGGGTTGATTCAAGCTTATTCAAGAACGAATCGTGTATATGGTTCCAATAAGGAATTTGGAACGATTATTAATTTCCAATACCCCAAAATTACTGAAGAAATAGTCAACATTGCCTTGAAACTCTATGGTAGCGGTGGAACAAGTAGTAAAGCAATTGTCGAGCCGTATACAACAGCAGTTGAGAGGTTAAAACTCGCATTTATAGAGATGGTGAATACGTTACCTGATCCAACAAACTGGCAATCGATTAAACCGTTTGAAGAGGAGAAGAAACAGTTCATACAAGCGTACAAAGAAGCTGCCGTACAGTTTAACTTAGTCGAGCAGTATTATGAATATGCGTGGGATGATGCAACCTTTGGTATGGATGAACGTACATGGCTACAATATATCGGCGCCTACCGTAACTTAACCTTTGAAGAAGGAGAAGAGTTACCAGGCACTACAGCTCCTACTTTAGCAGGTAAAACGAAACTTGCAGGTTCGCAAATCATAGATGCCAATCATATTCTGAACTTAATCGGATCTAAAGCAACCTCAACGAATGGTGTTCAAACGGTTGATGCAGAAACTTTACGCATCATCCATCAAGAAATTGCAGAGTTGAGTAACTTCGGTGAACATGAACAAGCTAAATTATTGAAAGAATTTGTCGTGGAAGAATTACAACCTGGGAATATTTCGAGTGACATTCATTTTGATCAGGCATTTGAAGATTGGAAAAATGGTAAGAAGAGGGTTCTAATTTATGAAGTTGCTGATGAGTGGGGCATAAACGGTAAAGTTCTTGAAAAGTCTATTGAAGCTTATTCAACAACTTCGCCACAAGACATTCCGTACATCGACGACTTGATTGGTAGTTTGGATTTTTCAGCTGCAACAAAAAAACAAGGCGCCAATCAACTCATGCATAATTTTGCTTTAACACCTTATCTGACAAAGGTTGTGCCGCGGATTAAATCGAAATTTAAATCATGAAATAAAATACAGAAACGCTCACTAGAAAATAGTGAGCGTTTTACTCTGCAACGGACTAGTCACTTATGTTGTATTACAATTAGAAAAATACTTCAATATCTATATTTTTATGAAATTTACAAGTTCATTAATTAATAATATATAGTTTTTTAATTAATCTATATCATATAATACCCTTTCAAAAACGATAGTTTATAAGAGGCAGAGAAGAAGGTTTAAATTTTCTTCTTGTCTCTTTTACTTTGTCTCATAATTCTTTTCAAAATCAATTTATCATAAATGTTGGCTCGTAATAATTTTGAAAAGAAATGAGGAGGAAGTAGAATGTCAGATTTTGAACTAGTAATTCACCAAGAAACACTGGAAACCCAGAAGCGTTATCGTAACAGAAAAATTCATATTGAAAAAAGATGGAGGAGATTCCAAGACAATATGAAGGGGATATTCGGAGGTACAAAGAATACTGCTGCAGTAGGGGCCAAGTAGTTGGAATAGAGGCTATGCTTGATTATTTATATATATCTTTGACCGAAAAAAGAATTAAAAAAACAACATGGGAACGGCGATTGGCAGCTATTAGAAAATACTTTAGCGTGATTCATAGAATAGAATTCAAAGGAGAGACTAGAGTTGCATATGAACTTTCAGCGATGCGGAAAATGTATCGGGAAGATCAATATGCACATTTACTTCAGGTACGAGGAAAGTCAGCCATTGATAAGAAGGAATTGACGACGACTCTTAATAATCTTCCGATAAGAGCAAAGGCGATTTGTTTAGTTAACCTAGTAACCGCTAACAGACCCAATGAAATGGTTCGCTTGAAAATTCGAGATTTTGATCTGAAAAACAAATCTGTACATGTTTATTTGAAGAAGCAAAAAAGATGGCACACTAAAAGGCTTACGCAAGAAGTCATCAATGCAATCAACCTCTATATACGCGAATACTGCTTAAGGGCAGACGATTACTTCGTAGGAAGAGTGTATAAGAATGGACGCTATGAAAGCACTACAATCAGTGAAATAGGTTATTATAAAGCTTTGCAACGATGGACAGGGCTTACGGGATATAATTTCAGGAAAAGCCAAGTGATGGCAATGCACATAGCAGGAGCAGATTTGCCGACTATTGCGCAGCAAACAGGACATCAATCACTTGAAACTTGGATTCAACACTATCTTACAGTATCTGAAATAACCGTAGACAAGTATTTATAGACATAGCATCGAAATAAACTTAAGAAATTGAAAATAAGAAAGGGCAACTGATTTCTTTGCGGTAGTCCTTTTCTACTTTGCAACAAGATTTCTACTCGTTTAAATAACTACTAGTAGTTATTTGATTTACTTTAAAAGACACTCCCAACAAACGTCATTAAACGTTTTTAAAAGCTAAATGTTGGATAATGAAATTTAAATTTTATTATCTACAAACGTAAAACCAACAAATGTCACTAAACGCATTCAAATGATTAATGTTGGGTAGATAAAAAATATTATAAATAGCCATACAATAGAGTTTGATTAGTTTATAAAGAAATGTTAAAGTAATCTTATTGTTAAACCAACAAACGTCATTATATTCAATTAAATGACGAATGTTTGGTGGAGTAAAACGTTAGAAATTTAGTTTTTAATTAAATTTTGGATACTATAATAGAGAAATAAATATTTGAAGTTACTCTTGCTTAGGATTGTGAGAATAAAAGAGAGGAGTAATGCGGAAATGTCAGTTATGAAAGAAGAGGAAATAATTAAAAAATTTACCAATCGAAGATTTACAACAAAAGAGCTGTTTAAATTTTATAATGAACTAGAAAATGGTGAGTTGAAGCAAACAACTTTTAGATGGAGAGTATACCATTTAAAAGAGCAAGGCGTAATTAGGAGTGTTTCGAGAGGCGTTTATGAAATAGGTCCCGAAAAGTTGTTTATACCGACTCTATCTAAGGATGCGAAACGGATATTTAGGAAACTGAAAAAAGAATTTCCGTATGTAGACTTTGTTATATGGGAAACAGAATGGCTCAATAATTTTATGGTTCATCAACCCAGCACAATGAATATAATTGTTGAAGTGGAATCTAATCTAATAAATGATGTTTTCAATTTTCTATACTTAAATGAAAAAAATGTTGTATTTGCACCCCGAGACAATACATCAGCTAGTTATATGTTGAAAGATGGATATAGCACAATCGTTTCGCCCTTAGTTTTGCACAAACCAACTATGCAATTAGATAAATTTGTTATTCCCAAGATAGAAGCAATTATTGTAGATTTGTTTATCGATGAAATTATATTAATGCCATATCAAGGAAAAGAAAAAGCAAATATACTAGAAAATTTATTCAACGAATATACTGTTAAACGATCTACAATAAGGCAATATGCTGGCAAACGTGGTGTGTTAAACAAAGTATTAGGCTTTTTAAGTGAAGAAACTAACATTATTTTTTAACTGCATTGGAGGATATTATATGATTGCAACCAGAACATTTGAAAGTGAATGGATTAAAGAGCTTTCAATAAAATTGGGAAAAGAGAAACGAGGTAATCCGGAACTCATAGAAAAAGTAACTAAAGCTTTACACTTATTAGAATTACTAAGTCAAAGCGAACTTAGTTTTATTTTTAAAGGTGGAACATCGTTACTTTTACTATTAGATAATCTTCATAGATTTTCCATTGATATTGATATTATCGTTGAAAAGGAAAAGAATGACTTAACTATAAAAGAACTAGAAAGAATAGCTAATGAATTAGTAGCAAAAAGCAGCATCTTCTATGAGTGGAAAGAAAACGAGAGAAAAGCGAATGATGTTCCAAAGTCCCACTATAAGTTTTATTATAAATCAGCAGTAAATCCATCGCAGCCACACTATATTCTTTTAGATGTTTTGTTTGAAAGCAGCCATTATGAAGAAACAGTCTTTAAAAGTATCAAATGTGAATTTATTGATTATGAAGACCCCGAAATTCAAGTTAATATGCCTACTGTGGAAAGTATACTAGGAGATAAATTAACGGCTTTTGCACCGTTAACGACAGGGATACCCTACGCTAAAGGTAAAGAATTAGAAATTATAAAGCAACTCTTTGATATTGAAAATCTCTTTGATGAAGTTGAAAATTTAGAAACAGTGGAACGCACATTTAGTCAATTCGCTGAACAAGAACTAAGGTACAGGAATAAAACTGAATTGAGTATAGAGAATGTGTTAGAAGATATATTTAACACGTCTTTAATTATTTGTGCACAAGGTTCGGTATGCAAAAAGGAATATGCTCAATTACAAGATGGTGTTAATCGAATTAAAGATTTTATCTTTAGTAAAAGTTATCTTATGCGTGATGCTGTGGTTAGCGCATCAAAAGCTGCTTATTTAGCCCAATTGATTTTAAAAGAAAAATCGACTGTTGAGCGATTTAACAATAAAGATATGTCCAGTTGGAAGGTTGATATACCTGTCAGTGTAAGACAAAGTGAAGATAATATTTGGCGGCCAAAAAATATTAATAATGTGAAAAAGAGTTCCCCGGAAGCTTATTTCTATATCTACAAAGCGCTGGAATTAAACAATCAATAATAAGTTTCAGCGCAGGTTTATTTTTCTACGTTAAGGCCGGATAAAACTTTCCATTTCTAATTCTTTTAGGTAACATAGCGGCCGGATTAATTACGGCCCTTTTTTAGGTGGCCGAGAATCGCTCGAAAGAAGTCTTAGTGTCTAAAGTTGCTCCGATAGTATATGTTAATTAGAATTAAGTTGCTTTTGTAAAAAGCCCCTCTACCTTATTTGTTAGAGGAAAGAACAGTAATTATTAAAAAGTTTCTTCTATCTATAATAGTTTAACCATCTCTTCTTCAAATGCTTTTACCAATTTATAAAAACTAGTCTTTTTAACTCCGGCTTCCTGCATGGCTTCCACAGCTGTTAGCTCCTGAGCTTTCCATTTTCTATAAACCTCTTTGAACTCCTCTGAAACAAAAACCGTGGGTCTGCCAAACTGAATGCCATTTTGCAGCGCCAAGTCGATTCCTTCACGCTGCCGTTTCCGGATACGTTCCCGTTCCTCTTCAGCCATCCAGGAAAGAATCTGCAAAACCAAATCCGCAATGAATGTGCCCATGCTATCTTTATATTGAGTCGTATCCAATAACGGCATATCCAACACCACAATATCCGCTTCGATATTTTTTGTGAGGTCATTCCATTCCTGAAGAATCTCTTCTTTGTTCGGGCCAAACCGATCCAGTGAGTGGATATACAAGATATCACCTTTTCGAATAACCCGTTTCAGTAATTGATAGTTCGCGCGCTCAAAGTTTTTCCCACTTTGCTTATCCAAATAAATGTCCCGTTCAGTGATGCCCATTTTCCGCATGGCTTCCAATTGACGTCCTTCATTTTGATCTTTGCTGCTGACACGTATGTAACCAAATTTGCGATGTTCCATAATTCACCTCGAAACAATTCTTTTCTCTAATTATAATTGAAAAGCGTTCGTAAAAGTGTATACAATTACGCGAACGTTCGTAAAGTCATTTGACACGTTTACGAACGCTCTTTATGGTCATTTTCGGCCCTTTTCAAAGCGTTCGTAAAAGTGTACTTTAATGAATCACATTTTAATTAAATAGATTAAAGAAGTTAAAGGGTGGGGAGAGTAAAATATAGAATAGTAATGAGAGTAGACTTTTAAGAAATTATAGAGAGAGAAATAGAATGATTATAGACATAATTTTAGGTAATAATATTTATACAAAAATGTGGATAAACGATTTAAAAGAAAATGGTTCAGACCACATTATAGTAATTGATTATGAATACACTGAAGAATTCGTGGAGATAGTTGGTATCATTTATATGGCATCAATTTGTGCTAAGAGATATGTAAAGAGGTTTGATACAAAAAACTACTATAAATCTATGTATGCATTTCCGGAGAAGCCCAGTGCTAAGTCTTCTTCAGATTATAAAGATAAGAAATGAAAAAAAATACTGACATAATCTATATTTTAAAAGGAGTTTTCCTATGCCTATCTATAACAAGCTAGTCCGTGATGCTATACCAGAAGTGATTGAGAAGACCGGCAAAGAATTTTCAACCCGTATTCTTGGGGAAGTTGAATATGAAGCTGAAGTGAAAAAGAAATTAAGCGAAGAACTAGAAGAGTATAAAGAAGCAGCAACTAATGAAGAAGCAATTGAAGAATTGGCTGACATCCTCGAACTTCTTCACGCAGCAACAAAAATCCACGGTTCTTCTTTTGAAGAGTTGGAAGGAGTACGCCAGGCAAAAGCAGAGAAGCGCGGGGGATTTGAAAAGCGGATCTTCCTAATTGAGGTTGAAGATGACTAAGCTGGAACTGGTCACTTCTCAGCTTGTTTCGCATTTGGAGAGATTATCAAAAGATGCGGTTGAGATTCAATGGATAACGGCGTTTGCGATGAAGTCCGGTGTGAAAAAGATCATTCCTTTCCTGCAGCAGGCGGCTAGAAGAGGGGTACCGATTAAGCTGTTGGTAGGCGACTATCTGTTTGTCACGCAGCCGGATGCGCTGCAATTGCTTTTGGAAGAGTTGCCTTCTGCGGAAATTCGGATTTGGAAGAGCGGGGGAACTTCCTTCCATCCGAAATCTTATTTGTTTCGGGGAACAGAAGCTTCGCAGCTAATTGTGGGATCATCTAATTTATCAGCCTCCGCATTAACCACAGGGGTGGAGTGGAACTTAATTGCGCCGACTTCTGTGGACGCGGAGGTTTTTGAAGAAGCGACCGTTCAATTTCTGAAAAATTTTTATGCTGATCAAACAGTATCTTTAAATACAGAGACATTGGCAGAATATCGGTCCTTACATAATGCAGCAAATCTTAAACGGCCTATCAGCCCTGTGTGGTCGGAAGCAGAGGAAGTCGAAATGACGGTCGGGCCGACTCTCCCGCATCCGCCTGAAGTAGCGGAGACTCCAGTCTCTTATCAAGCCCCTATTTCACCTAGACCTGCGCAAAGTGAAGCGCTGGAAGCCTTGGACAACGTAATAGTGGAAGATTACAGTCGGGCTATGGTGGTGCTGGCAACGGGCTTGGGCAAAACTTATTTAGCCGCTTTTTTTGCGGCGAAATTTAAACGGGTGTTGTTTGTCGCACATAGAGAAGAAATCTTGACTCAGGCAGAGCAATCCTTCCGGCATGTTCATCCGGACCGGTCGAGTGCGTTTTATAATGCCTCCGAGAAAAAGACCGATGCTGATTTTATTTTTGCATCAATCTATACCCTAGGCAGCCAGTATCATTTGGACCAATTTGAAAAGGATGCTTTTGATTTGATTGTGGTGGATGAATTCCATCATGCAGCCGCGCCAACTTACGAGCGTTTGCTCCATCATTTTGAGCCGAAGTTTTTACTGGGCATTACCGCTACACCTGACCGCATGGACAATAAAGACGTTTACGCGTTATGTGATGGAAATGTTGCTATCTCGATTCACTTTCTAGATGCCATAGAGCGCAGTTGGCTTTCTCCATTCAATTATTACGGCGTTTACGATGATACCGATTATTCGGCTATTCCATGGAGAGGAACCCGGTATGATGAAGGGGAATTACTGCAAGTGCAGCTGCGAAAAGAGTTTGCCGAAAAGATCTTTGAAGAGTGGAGCCGGCAAAAACAGACGCGAACGATAGCCTTCTGCTCATCTATCAAGCAAGCGATGTATATGAACAGTTTCTTTCAGCACAAAGGTGTTCGATCAATTGCGCTTCATGGCGAGTCGCATCCACAAGAGCGCAAAGCTGCCCGCTCCAAGCTGGATTCAGGTGAACTTGATCTCATTTTCACAGTTGATTTATTCAATGAGGGCGTCGATATTCCGAAAGTGGATACCCTTCTTTTCATCCGGCCGACCGAATCGCTGGCCGTTTATACGCAGCAAATCGGCCGTGGCCTGCGAATTGCAGAAGGAAAGTCGCATTGCGTCATCATTGATTTTATTGGCAATTACCGAAATGCTGACTTGAAACTGGCTGTTTTTAATAAAGAAGAAAGCCGAGCTTCAAGTAAACCTAGCGAACCGCTTGTGCCGGCTCTTTGTGAATTTAATCTGGATTTGCAAGTAATCAATCTGCTGGAGGAAATGCGCAGAAAAAGAGCGCCCCGAAAAGAGGCGTTGGTTTTGGCATACCGTGATTTGAAAAAGGAAATGGGAAGACGCCCAACTTATTTGGAATTCCACCTTCATGCCAACCTCGACTCCAAAACGGTAAAACAGGAGTTTGGCAGTTACGTTGGAATGCTCGCTTTTGCGGATGAGCTGATGGAAAAAGAACAAGAGGTCTGGCTGAAATTTAAAGGCTGGTTTTTGGAAGCTGAAAAAACCGGTATGACCAAAAGTTACAAGATGGTTGTCTTGAATTATATGCTGTCAAAAGGGGAAAAGAGGTGGCTTGAGCCGATAACATCGGAAGAAGCGGCACCTTTCTTTCATAAGTACTTAACTGAAAAAGACTACCGAATGAACATAGACTTCAGTGATATCCAGGGGAAACGGCTGCGTACATACGATCAAAAGAAAATGACAGATTTGATTGCGCAAATGCCAATGACGAAGTGGAGTGGGAGTGCGAAAGAAGGTATCGCTTCTTTTAAGGATGGTATCTTCAAATTTCAGCTGCAGCCTTCTGTAGAAGAAAATGAGCTCCTGTACAAATGGACTCAAGAGATAGCAGACTACCGATTGCATGCTTATTTCGAGAGAAAGTCGGTATCCTTAACATTAAATTAAACTGTTACGTAAAGAGGGAGTTGTAAGGTGCAAGCTCTCTCGAAACTTCAGCTGCTAAAAGACAGTGAAAAACTTATGACAATTAATCCATTCAACAAAAATGAACCTCTTAAACCATTGGCTATTACCCCAGCAACGCGTTATCATAAAAGCAACTGCTGCAAGTACTATGCCAGTTGGTTGACCTCGGCAGTAAGCCGGTCAGCTATCAAATAGGTTCAACAATTTTTTGAAGGGGGCTATCATTTGGCTTATCAATTAGGGGAAAAATTTAAGCTTTTTACATTGAATTCAAATCCAGAACTGGCCCAGGAAATCGCGGATGAGCTCGGTTGTCAGCTGGGGAAAAGCTCCATTAACCACTTTAGCGATGGCGAAGTTCAAATACACATCGAAGAAAGTGTTCGAGGCAAAAAAGTCTACTTGATTCAGTCGACTTCCCAACCGGGGAATGAGCACGTCATGGAACTGCTGATCATGATCGATGCGCTAAAGCGGGCTTCTGCGGAAACCATCAATGTCGTCATGCCTTACTACGGCTATGCGCGACAGGACCGGAAAGCGAGTTCACGTGAACCGATCACGGCAAAATTGGTGGCCAACATGCTGGCAAAGGCAGGGGCTACCCACATCATCACAATGGATTTGCATGCTCCCCAAATCCAGGGATTCTTCAATATGCCGGTAGACCAATTGCTCGGTGAAAAGATCCTGTCGAAGCATTTCCTGGATAAAGGATTGGAAGATGCCATTGTTGTAGCTCCGGACAACGGCGGGCTGGGAAGAGCCCGTAAACTGGCAAGCCACCTGGACGTTCCGATCGGTTTTATCGACAAGCGCCGAGTACAGCCAGGCGAGCCCGAAGTGGTCAATATTGTGGGTGACATCAAAGGCAAGAACGTCATCATCATTGTGGACATCATTGATACCGCAACGACGATCTCGTTAGCTGCCAATGTCTTGGTTGAAAATGGCGCGAAAGCTGTTTATGCCTGCTGCACACATGCGGTTCTTTCAGGCGGCGCAGTCCAGCGAATCGAAGAGTCGGCCGTTACGGAACTGGTTGTCACCAATACCATCCGCATCCCCGAAGAAAAACAGACGCCAAAACTTACGATTCTTTCCGTCGCGCCTTTGTTGGCTGAAGCGATTGAACACGTTCATAACGAAAAACCCGTTACGCCTTTGTTTGAATAATAGGAGTGCCTGGCAGTAGAACTAGATATCCTTAATTCTTTAAAAATTAGTGTTTGAAACCTGAAGGCGCCGCTATATGCGGCGCCTTTTTTTGTTGATTTGTAATTTTAGCAAGCATCACAAAAAAAAAGCATCAAGAGAAACAGTGTTGGATAAGCTTTTTGAACACCTTTAAAAATAAAATAAATTAAATTGTCAAATTATATTGACTATTTAAAATACTTCGGATTATAATACTAATTAATATAACGTCATATGACGTTATAAATTATGGAGGTGTTCAAATGAAACAAGAGCAAGGTACAATTATTGAAGAAGCAGCAGGCGGAATCATCCATGAAGTGCAAGGAACGGCCATGAAGCCGGAGCATGCGAATCAGATTGCCAACGTATTGGAAGCGGTAAAATCCCGCGACATCCAGAATGTCTATTTTGTAGCATGCGGAGGTTCAATGGCTTCCCTGTCGTTCGGAGAATATTTCATCAGCAAGGAAACGGAAGTTCCAAGCTTCGTCTACACAGCCAACGAGTTTATCCACCGCAACCCGAAAAGTGTCGGTGAAAACACACTGGTAATTTTGCGCTCCCATTCAGGAACCACTCCTGAAACGGTCGAAGCAGCAAGCTTTGCTCGCGAAAAAGGCGCATTGACCGTGTCCATCTCGATGGAAGCGGAATCTCCTTTATGCCAAGCCGCTGAACACATCGTCCATTACAACTACAAAGACGGTTCGGATGCCATCGATGGTGAAGTCGGCATTTTCTACACATTGATCTTCGAATTGCTGAATGCACTGGCTCCGAATGAAAAATACAAACGCGTTGTCAGCCAGTTGCCGAATGTCGGCGAACTGATCCAGAAAAACATCGAACAATTTGCGGATGCTGCAAATGAATTCGGCAAAAAGAACAAGCGTGAACACATCATTTACACAATGGCGAGCGGTGCATATATCCACCACGCCTACTCGTTCACGAGCTGCCTGTTGATGGAGATGCTGTGGATCCATTCAAACGCCATCCATTCAGGAGAGTTCTTCCATGGACCGTTCGAAATCACGGATTATGACGTGCCATTCCTGGTTGTTAAAGGCGCCGGAACAAGCCGTCCGCTGGATGAGCGCGCACTGGACTTCGTACAGAAATTCAGCGACAAAGTGGAAGTGGTCGACATCGAAACCTTGAACTACGAAGGTGTGGATGAAGACTTGAAAGAATACTTCGGCCCGGCGCTTGCGGGATCGGTTCTTCGCCTGTATGCGGATGCACTGGCTGAACACACGGGACATCCGTTGTCCGTCAGAAGATATATGTGGAAAATGGATTACTAAAAAATAAGCGGGGTTCATCAGAAAGGGGATACGAAATGAAGAAAACATTGTGCTTTTCGATTTTGTTGCTTCTGCTTTCGACGTTATTAGCTGCATGTAATTCAGGTGGGGAACAAAGTGCCAATGCGGATGGCAAAGTGGAAATCGACTTTTTCCACAGATGGCCGAATGAACCGAGAAAATCTTTCTATGATGAAAAAATCAAAGAGTACATGGAGCAGAACCCGGATGTCCACATCAACGTGGATTACGTCCTGAACGATGCTTATAAAGAAAAAGTCCGTGTCCTGGTATCGAGCGATGAACTGCCGGACATTTTCACTGCCTGGTCGGATTCATTTGCTGAAAATCTGGTTTCTTCTGAACGCATCATGCCGTTGAATGAGGTCATTCAAGAAGACGAGGAATGGTCATCGAAAATCATTGATTCCCAGTTCGGCGGATTCACTTTTGACGACACGACGTATGGCATTCCGTTTACGGTAGATGGAAAAGCATTCTTCTATAATAAAGCGGCTTTTGAAGAAAATAATATCGAAATTCCGAAAACCTATGACGAGTTGATTGAAGCGCTCGATAAGCTTCAAAGTGCAGGCTATGAACAGCCATTGGTTGAAGGCTTGACCAATACGTGGGCGATCTCCCATTACCTCGGGACCATTTTCGAACGTGTCGTTGATCCGGCAGTCCTGGAAAAAGACTACAACTCGGAAACGGCTGAGTTCACGGATCCAGGCTACGTTCAGGGCCTTGAAATGTTCAATGAACTGACAAGCTATATGGGCGAAGTTTCCACTGCAATCGATCACGAAGCGGCGCGCAATATGTTCGCTGCCGGTGAAGTCCCGATATTGTATATGCAGTTTGCGGAGATCAAGATGGTCGAGGAAGCGGGAGATGTAGAGTTCGGATTCTTCGACTTCCCGGAAGTTGAAGGGGCAAAAGGCGACCCGACAGCACTTACCGGCGCACCTGAAGGTTGGATGGTCAGCAAAAACGCACCAGAAGAAACCATCGATTTCCTGAAATTCCTGACTTCTGAAGAAACAGCTGCTGACTTCACGAAAACAGACGGACAGTTGAATGCCATTGAAGGAGCAGTCACGGAAGAGAACGTCAACCCGGCAAGTCTAGAGGCGTACGAACTGATCACCAATGCTTCGTCGACCGCGCCATGGTTCGATAATGCAGTCAATATCAATGTAGCAGACGTCTTTATGCGCGGCGGACAAAGCTTGGCCACTGGGCAGACAACGCCTGAAGATATCTTGAAAGAAGCACAGCAGGAAGCGGAAAACCAAAAATAGCAGCAAACCAGAACTGGATAAGTCCTAATGTTCTCGTGAATATTAGGACTTATTAAAATGAAAGAAGGTGCACGTATGATTGCCAGAAGAAACCGGATGATCCCAGCCTTGTTCATATTGCCGAGCCTCTTGTTCTTGGGAATCTTCATCTATATTCCACTCGTCCAAAACTTCTATAACAGCTTTTTTGACTTTAGCGTCTTTTCTCCGACGAAAGAATATGTCGGGTTTTCAGCATTTCAACAGCTGCTTGGCGATAAAGTCGTAATGACTGCCTTGATCAACAACGTCAAGTACGCCATAATCTCCGTTATTTTTCAAGTAGCATTCGCGTTGATTCTGGCCACGATCCTGGAAGACAAGCTTTTCCGACGGATAGCACCGATGCTTCGTGTCATCTATTTCATACCGGTTATGATTTCGATTTCGGTTATCGCCTTGCTGTTCAACTTTATCTACAACCCTCAGATGGGGCTGTTAAACAGCTTTTTGGAACTGGTCGGCTTGGGCAATCTGGCAGTGCCGTGGCTTGGAAATGCGACAACTTCCATTTATGCAGTCATTGCCATGTCTCAATGGCAGAGCATCGGCTTTATCACGATGCTGTTTATCGTAGCGATCCAGAAAATCCCTAAAGAGCTATACGAGGCGGCGAACATTGACGGCGCCGGAAAAATTCGGCAGTTTTTCAGCATTACGATTCCGCAAGTAAAAGAAGCTTTATTCGTCAACATGCTCATCACCATCACAGGATCCATGCTCGTTTTCAACGAACCGTACATACTGACCAACGGCGGTCCGGGGACGAGCTCGATGACGTTATCGGTGTATATGTACCAGCAGGGCTTTTTCAAAGACAATATGGGTTACGGGTCCGCTGTTGCCACGCTGATTTTCGTCGTCACTGCGATTTTCGCCCTGATCCAAATCAAGGTTTCAGGAACCGGAAAGGATGAATAGGATGACAAAAACAACTGAAAATATCAAATCCGATGTACTCACGCAGGATCAAAAGCGTACGAAAGAGCGCTCTGCAAAAAGCGTTAAAGCGTCCAGAAAAACCAGTTTGTCGACGAAAGTTTCGAAAAACATGATTCTCTTAGGTCTGCTGTTGTTTGCTTTTGTCATCCTTTATCCGCTTTTTTGGATGGTGGTTTCTTCCTTGAAAAGTTATGATGAAATCTATAACAATGTATGGGGGCTGCCGTCTGTCTGGCATTTCGAGAACTACGCGACGGCTTGGTCGATGGGGATTTCCGGATATTTTATCAACAGTCTTTGGGTGACTTTAGCGACTATTTTCCTGGTTGTCATTATTGGATCGATGGCAGCGTTTACGCTGTCGCGCTATAAATCGAGATGGATTGATGTAGCCCTGATATTCACCATCGGAGGCATCATGATGAATCCCCAAGTTGCGTTGATCCCGCTTTTTGAAATGCTGACCTGGATGGATTTGATCAACACGCATTGGGCCCTGATCTTAACGTATGTGGCGTACCGTCTGCCGCTGACGATCATCCTGATCCGCGCGTTCTTCCTGAGTATTCCAAGAGAGCTAGAAGAATCGGCCATCATTGACGGCTGCAGTGAGTTTGGCATTTACGCCCGCATCTATTTGCCGCTGTCGGTTCCCATCATTGTGACGACAATCGTGTTGACGGCTTACTTCGCATGGAACGAGTTTATGTTTGCGACGGTGTTCATTGATTCGGACATGCTGAAGACCATTCCGTCCGGCTTGATGAACTTCCGGGATGCACTCAGAACCGACTGGGGCGTGCTGCTTGCAGGAATGGTGATTGCGACCATCCCGATGGTCGTCCTGTTGATTTTCCTGCAGCGATATTTAGTCAGAGGGCTGTCGGAAGGATCTGTGAAAGGATAAGAGGAGGAATTTGGAATGAAGCTGATTGCAGTTGGAGATAATGTAGTGGATTGCTATTTGGATCAACAGAAATACTATCCGGGAGGCAATTGCGTCAACGTTGCTGTCAATGCCCGAAAAAATGGAGCCGAGAAGGCTGCATACATTGGCATCTTCGCGACCGATGAAAAAGCGCAGCACATCAAATATGCGTTGGAAAAAGAAGCCATCGACTTCGGTCTGTCCCGTACAGCGGAAGGCATCAGCGGCCAGCCGCGTGTCGCCCTGACGGATGAAGGCGACCGCGTGTTTATGAGCGGCGCAAAAAATTCAGTTCAACGGCGGTTTAAACTGCAGCTGATTGAAGAAGATCTGGATTTCATTGAAGCTTTTGATGTCTGTCACGTCAGCTGCTATTCGTCCATGGAAAGCGAACTGGAGAAGTTGGCCAAAGTCATTGACATCTCGTATGATTTCTCCAACCATCTGGAACTGGACTATATCGAGAAGGTGGCGCCATTTATCAAGTATGCTTTTTTCTCGGCGGCAGAATTGACGGAAGAAGAGCTGAACTGGTTTGTCCAAAAGCTGAAAGGGTTCGGTTTTAAAGCAGCGGCTCTGACGAGGGGCAATGAGCCTGCTTTGTTTATCAGTGAGGAAAAGGTTTTTGAACAAAAGTTGAAGAAAATTACCGTTGTCGACACGATGGGGGCAGGCGACAGTTTGATAGGCGGATTTCTGGTGAATTATCTAAACGGGGAAAGCATGGAAAAAGCAATCGAAAAAGCGACGGCATCCGCCGAAGCGACATGCGGGTTTTACGGCGGGATCGGATACCCGAAGGAATTCTAAAAAATTGTTTTCGAACTGCTCCTCATGTACAGTTAAATCATAGAATGATCGAATGTTAAGTATAGGGGGAGCTTGGATGATGGATCAAAACAGCGTGGATACGGACAGTCCTGTATTGCTGTATGAGCAGATAAAGTCAGGCATCAAGGCATGGATCAAAACGAATAACATGAAGGCGGGAGACAAGATTCCAAACGAATCCGAGCTGTGTGGAATCTTTGACGTCAGCCGCATCACTATACGGAGGGCCATTAAGGAACTGGGCGAGGAAGGCGTCATCGAAGTGATTCGCGGCAAAGGCACATTTGTCCGGGCTTCCAAAAAAGACCTGCATCTATTGAATTTGAAGGGTTTTACAGAAGGGTTGTCTACAGAGGAAAATAACATCGAAAAAGAGATTCTGCACAAACGGATCATCACGGACGATGCAGAAGCCTCAAGAGCATTTGAACATGAACAGACCGAATTTGTCGAGCTCGTCCGCCTCGTCAAAGATGCGGAAGGGCCGTTCAGCATAGACTTTGCCTATTTGCCAGTGAACATCTATCCCGGCATTTACGATCTGCTGGATGACAGTGTCTCTACTTTTGCATTGATACGTGAAAAGTACAAGATCCCCTTCACAAAAGTGAAAAAAGAGATCGAATACGTCCATCCCCCGGCAGAGCTTTGCAAACACTTAGGAATCAATAAAACGTCGCCTGTCATCCTGGTGAAGAAAATCATTTATTGCCCTGATGGATCGCCTGTCCATTATTCCAAGTATTATATGGTCGGTGAACGCGTGAAATTTTATATCGAAGCTGATTATACCGAGTGACCGGATGGAATCATCAAGTGATGAGCCAGTTAGAGCTTACATGAAAAGCACCGCAGAGAATTTTCTGCGGTGCTTTTGCTGTTCTCTTATACTCAGTGGCTGTGAACCCGGTTCTTTTGTTTTTTGTGCAGTACATAAAAGAATGCAGCAATAACCAAGGATGCGATAAAGGCACCGATTGTAATTTCACCTGGAAACAGGAACGACAAAATTAAAAATGCCACACCGACAACCACCATCACGACCGACAACAATAGATTTGCACTCATGGATTTCCCTCCGTTCTATTCTGGATCTTCTTCGCATTTTGACGCTTCTTTTTTTGGACAATAAAGAGCAGGACCAGAAATCTATGTCATAATAATAGTATACATTAATTGAATTATTAGTAAATTAAAGGGGGAAGTGGGATGGAATCGAGAAAGAATGCTAAGGAAACCAGAGAGCGCCTCAGACAAAACGAGCTGAAACGCAATCCTGGAGGCTCTGCGCGAGATGAATTTGATAAAAGCGCCGGGAACGGCAACGTTACAGACATCGCGGGCAACATGGGCTGGAAAGGCATGGTCCTATTAATTCTTGTGTTGATTTTGGGTTATGTCATTTACCAATTCTTTTTTAGTTAAAGAGGTCTTCAAGGAGGAAATAGCATGTTTTGGTTGAAGATTGGATTAGCGCTAGTCATTTTATTCGCTTTGATTTCGTTAGTGAAGTTCTCCTTGAGAAAAATATTCAAAATCGAAAAAGAAAAGCGGGAGTGGTTTTCCTATAACCATATTAACAAGACCCATAAAAAAGTGGACTGGTTTTTGAGGATTTCGACGGCAGTGGTACTGATTGTCATTTTGTATTTGGTAATTTTCAAAGAGTATTCAATAGCCTTTTATCTGGTTCCAGTAATCCTACTTTCGGTAGCGGACTATTCCGTTAGGGCATTCTTTGAATGGAAATACTCGGACAATCCCAAGCAGTCGATCCTGACAATTGGTGAGATGGTTATTACGATAACAGTAATAGCCGTAACCATTCAGTTTGATTTACTTAATTTGGGATATTGAATACGAGTCATTCAATTACATTAAAAAACTCAACAAAAAAACCACCCATCCTGTATAAGGACGGGTGGTTTTTCACGTCATTTCAGAGCGGCACGGTTGTTTTTGATAAACAACGATCCGATCAAGCCAATAGCTGCAGCTGCCAACACCGCGTAAAACGCGTGATGGGTGCCGAAGGCCAGAAACTCAGCGGGATTGCCTGCGCCAAAGTCTACAATGTAGTTTTCTTGGCCAGCTGTGAATAAGGTGATGGCAATTGCGGTACCTGCAGCGCCTGCCAGTTGCGTGAGGGTGTTCATAGCGGCTGAACCATCTGCATACAGTTCTGGCGGCAGCTGATTCATTGCGTGAGTCTGTGCGGGCATAATGGTCATGGAAATGCCCAGGAACAAAATGCACAGAGCAGCAATAATTTGCCATACCGGAGTTGTCGCTGACAAGATCAGAAGGAAAGCGACAGCTGCAACAGTTACGAGTGCAAAACCGGCACGTGTGAAGATGCGGGCGCCCACCCGGTCAAAGTTGGATCCGACGATCGGCGCCATGATGATGTTGATCAAGTTAGCCGGCAGCATCAACAAACCTGCGGCAATCGACGTATAAGCCAGTACACTCTTCAAGTAAATCGGAATCAGGATCGCCACAGAAAGAATGACGAACAAAGTCAAGAACATCAGCACGGTTCCAAGTGCGAACATCGGGTATTTGAAGACGCGCAAGTTGACCATTGGCTGCGGCATCTTCAGCTGGCGGCTGATGAACAGCAGCAAGGCGATCACACCTGCAAGCAACGGAGCCCAAACAGTCGGTTCTGTAAATGGCGTTTCTGCCAATGTCGCCAAGGAAAAGATGATGCCGCCAAATGCGATGGTCGATAATAGGAGCGAGACGACATCAATTTTCGGCTTGGTGATGTCCGAGACGTTCTCCGTTTTTAACGCACCGATCAATAACAGGGCATTTAATGCGACCATCATCCAGAAAATATAATGCCAGCTGCTGGCATTGATGATCAATCCGCTTAATGTAGGTCCAAGAGCTGGACCTGCGGTGATGACCAACCCGACAATGCCCATCACCGAGCCGCGTTTTTGGATCGGGAAGATTAAGAGAATGACACTAAACATTAACGGCAGGAAGATGCCGGTTCCGATCGCTTGGACCAAACGGCCGACCAGCAAGAAAGAAAAACTCGGTGCCAGCGCAGCAAGCAATGCGCCGAGGGAAGAAATGAGCAATGCCGAAACAATCAGCTGGCGCGTCGTAAACCAGCGGACCAGGTAAGCGGACAACGGCACCAAGATGGCCAATACCAGTAAATAGCCGGTCGTTAGCCACTGGGCAGTCCCTGCGGTGATAGCAAAGTCTTCCATGATGTTGGTCAACGCCATGTTTAATGCAGTTTCACCAAATAACCCGATAAAAGATCCAATCATTAAAATAGCGGCCATCGTTTTTGGTCTTTTTACTTGTACATGAGAGTTCATAACGCAACTTCTTTCTATCTATAGTTTTGGCGTGCAGACTTTTCAATAATCATTTGAGTCTATTTGCTACTATAGCAAAAATTCTTTTAAAAACTCAATGTAATTCGAAGGGCTGGAAGAGAGGCCCGCCACAACTTTGACACATTATCCGCGAATAAAAGCATACAAATTGCATGTGAAAATACGCACAATACGTTGTTGGAAATGAAAACGCTTAGAACAGATCCTTTAGAAGAGAATCTAGTTTAGAAATCATCGTAATAACCAGCTGCAGCAAGGCTTAGAGCCATTTCTAAGGGGTGTGCTACCACTTTTCGAAAAATCTCAATAGTTTTATTGGGAAATAAAGCAAAAAAACCACAAAAGATTTAATTGAAAAATTAAACTTTCTTAATGTCAGCGCTGAGTAAGAACGAAAAAAACACAATCGACTGCTACAGGGTCGATTGTGCTTTTTATGACAGGCTGCGCTTCCGAAGAACCAGCAAGACTTGGGTGATAGCAGCGAGCACGGGCAACTCCAGCAAAGGACCGATCACCAACGTTAAGGCAATCAACGGCTGGTCCGGAAATGCGGTCATCGCAATGGCCAGCGCGATAGGGGAGTTTCTCGCCAATGTCGCGAGATTCAAACTGGCTGTGTCTTCATAAGAAAACTTCATAAGTCCTCCCATCTTTTGGCCGACAATGAAATTTATGACGAAAAACAGCAGGATGGACACAAGAAGCTGCCACAGCAAGTCCAGGTTATTCAGCAGCAGTTCGCCTTGAGAAGCAAACATCGCCGCGATGGCCAGGCTAAGAAACACGATCGGCAGCGCGCTCCATTTGGTTATTGAAGGCCACGTCCGATTTTTAGCAAGTCCTTTTGTAGCAATTGCCAGCAGTAAAGGAAGTAGCAGTACAGCAACCACACTTTCCAGCAAAAACGAAATCTCAATCCCGCCTGCAGTACCTCCGAACAGCAGGAGGTAAAACGGCAATAAAATAATTTGCAGAATCAAGTTCATGGGCAGGATCGCAGTCGACAACGCCAAGTTGCCTCTAGCGATTCCGGTGAAGGCCAAATACCAGTCTGTGCACGGCGTCACCAGCAGCATGATAAAGCCGATATAAAGAGCCGGCTGGTCTCCTAAAAACAGCGAAGCCAAGAACCAGGCAAGAAGCGGCGTCCAGACAAAATTCATCAGCAGCGTCACCGAAGAAAAACGGATATTGCCAAAAGCCAGCTTCGCTTTTTGGAGTGGAATCTGCAGAAAGGTGAGGTAAAGCATCACGATCAGCAGAGGAACAATTACGCGATCTGCATTTTCTTGAAGGGCACCAATTTGTCCGGCGGCAATTCCAATGACTGCAGCCAAAAAAGTAATTACAGTATATAGTTTTTCAAATAAGCTCATATGCAGTTCACCTGACCTAACCGAAATGTTATGTGTTTTTAATCGTAGCATGGTCGGTGAATACTGAAAAACCATCGCTAAAATGAACTTGCAAAAAATTGTTTACTCATTTGTTGCATAAATAGATACTGAACTTCAAGAATAACATTTATGGGCATTTTTGGTATAATGGAGAGTGGAAATAATAACTTTATTCTTAAGATGGACGGAATTCACAGAGTAGCATGGGGCTTTTGCTTCTTTGATCATAAATTGTCTTATGTATTGTAGAGTGGCATACATAAATCAAAATAGAACAGGGAGAAGGAGGAATTGAATGCTCAACTGGATAGACGTAACACTCACAGTTTTGTTTTTTATTGTTGTGGTCTTTCTCTTTTCACTTTTGAAAAAGAAAATGACGAGGTGATGCAGCTTGTATTTAATAGTTTTACGGTCAGTCTTGCTCATACTGGCGCTATCTTCAGGTATTGGGTGTATCGTATTGAACATCTACTTGTTCAATAATCCAGGCACTGAAAATGCTCGATTTTTAACGCGCCTTTCCTATGGTCTGCTGATGATTCCGATCCCGATAGCATTGGGGCTGGACAAGTTAAGAAATTCGAAGCGTAAAAGCGATAAAAGGAATACGTATCGATCTGATTAGCAAGAGGGGAAAGAAATCTCTTAGAAACCAGCATTACTAAACAGAACCGGAGGCGATTCCAGTGTTTAACGAAAATCCGAAGTGTTCATTGTGCAACAGGGAAATTGAAGGGGGCGAGGTCGTGCATGTAAAGATGCGGTACCCCAAAAGAAAAGGATTTACAGAAATTAAAGCTTATCTAAAAAATGAAGGCCGGTTTACTTGCACCGAATGCGTTGAAAAGAATCAGTCTTGAAGGTTTGAAGCAAATACGCCTAATGTAAAAGCAGCGAGGGATCAGTCTTTGCTGTTTTTACTTTTGTTCTTTTTCGCCGATCAGCTGAAAATGCAAACTCAGCTATTGCATTTTTTAAAAAAGAGCGTATCATCACTAATTGGATAAAGAATATCCATAATGGATATTCAAAGTAGAAGAAAGAGGTGTTCACGATGCAATTGACCAAAGGGGTAGAGCAAGCCTTATGCATTATCGTCTTGCTTGCCACACAGGAAAGCAGCGCGCCGCTCGCTTCAGATGAAATCAGCAAGCGCTTGGGCGTATCGCCATCCTATATGAAAAAAATCATAAGAAAATTAGTCGTCCAGGGGATTGCCGTGTCGGTTTCAGGGAATAACGGCGGTGTTTCGCTTGCGAAACCCGCAGCGGATATTACCATGCTTGATGTGATTGAAGCTATGGAAGGGCCGATTCAGATGTATCCGGATACGGGGTTGATCGGACTCGCGTTTCATGATAAGCAATACACCGAAAAAGGACAGAAGCTTCTCCGCAGCGTCTTTTCCCAAGGAGACCGCTTGCTGATCGAGTATTTTTCTAAAGTAACAGCAGCAGATCTGTTGAAAGAAGGATTAGGCACGTCGAATTTGCCGACTTTAAACTGGAACCGGGAAACCTTAAGCGACGTAATAGACAAAGAACGGGATGATGACAAGTGAACATGCTGAAACAGGAATGGAAACAGCTGTTTTCCAAACCTCTTTTACTCGGGACGATGATCATCATGATGTTCATCCCCATTATCTATGGCGGATTTTTCCTCGGTTCGTCGTGGGATCCTTACGGAAAAACCGATCAACTGCCGGTAGCGGTCGTCAACGAAGATGAAGCTGCAGAATATGAGGGCAAAACCTTTGCTGTCGGTGATGAACTGGTCGGCAACCTGAAAGAAAACGACACGCTTGACTGGCATTTTACAGATGCCAAAGAAGCACAGCGAGGAATGAACGATGGCGACTATTTCATGGTATTGACCATTCCGGAAAATTTCTCGGCAAATGCGGCATCTGTCATGGACGACAAGCCAAAAGCCATGAATTTGCAGTATGAAACCAACCCCGGCCGCGGCTTTTTTATTGAAGCGGTCAGCAAACAGGCGACAACGAGCATTAAAGAAGAAATCGCTGAGAACGTCACAAAAGAATACGTCAAAGCGGTTTTTGCGCAAATTGAAACGCTTGGAGAAGGTGTCGGAAGAGCGGCGGACGGCGCAGAACAGCTGGATGCAGGAACGGTAGAGCTGCAGGACGGCAACACCGACCTAACGGCAGGGCTGCTCGAACTGTCAGAAGGCAGTTTGACTTTCCAGGAAGGCGCCGAGCAATTGGAAGTCGGCGTCGGCCAGTTTGCGAGCGGTGCGACCGCATTGCAGGAAGGAGCAGAAGGGCTGAACAAAGGGGTTTTTGACTATACGGAAGGGGTAGGAAAACTGCAGAGTGGGGTCAATGGCCTCGCTGCAGGGACAGCGGAATTGAACGACAAAGGATCCACGCTCGTTCAAGGTTCCGAAAAACTGGCTGAAGGTCTTGGATCTCTTGTGCCGGGAGCGGAGCAGTTGAGTGAGGGGCTTTCGGAAACTCAGCAAGGCAGTGCACAGCTGGATGAGGGACTTCATGAACTGCAGGCGCAAACGAGCGGACTAGTGGACAGCTCTTCAGGCATTCAGCAACTGGTTTCCGGCCAAGCGGCGCTGAGCGAAGGCCTTGGCGAACTAAAGACCGGAAGTTCGGCATTGCAAGAAGGTCTGAAGGCATTAAATAGCGGCCTGCCCGCTGCCGATCAAATCGACAGCTTGCAGCAGGGGCTCGCAGGCATTCAAGCAAGCCTCAGCCAATTAAACGGCGCTGTTGCTGCGAGCAACGTGCAGGATGCATCAGCGCTGCAGGCCAATTTGGCTGCGGCGCAGCAAGGAGTGGAGGAATTGCAGACAGCATCTTCCGGCTCGGCAGTTGAAGCGCTGCAAGCATCACCGGCTTTTGGCAGTCTGACCGAAGAGCAGCAGGCAGAGCTGTCAGCTGCAGTATCCGGCAGTACCCAAGAACAAGCAGCGGTGCAGCAGGCCGCTGTTGAAACGCTTGGAGCGAACCTCGCTGCAGTATCCGCCGATTTGAACGAACAACTGATTCCCGCGTTTCAGTCGCTTGGTTCATTGCCGGCACAAATCGCGGAATTGAACAGCGCTGTGGAGCAAGTAAATCCTCAAGCGGTTCAGGCACTCGACGGGTATGGAGCGGTCCATAGTGCACTTGCAGATCAGCTGATCCCGGGTGCATCCTCTCTTGCAGCAGGTGCAGAGGCAGCCATGCAAGGCAGTGGCAAGCTGCTGGCAGGAGCGGAAAAAGCTACGGAAAATCTTCCGCAGCTGGCGGAAGCCGTCGACCGTTTAGCGCAAGGCAGTTCGTCGTTGAACGAAGGCGTATCGTCGCTAGCTTCCGGTTCGGAAGGACTTGTTGAAGGTGCGAGTGCTTTGCAGCAAGGCTCAGTGGAACTGGAACAAGGAACAGCTGCTTATGCGGCCGGAGTATCAGAAGCGGCACAAGGAGCCGGTCAGCTTCAACAGGGAGCCGATGGGCTGGCTGCCAACTCGGCAGCGCTGAATTCCGGTTCCGGCGAATTAGCGGATGGGGCCAATCGGCTGGCTGAAGGAATTCCGGCGCTTTCCGGCGGAGCGATAGACCTTGCGGATGGTGCAGCCGGCCTTCGTGGTGGAGCAGATCAGCTGGAAGAAGGTTCGGGTGAACTCGGGGACGGCCTCGGCAAACTTTCAGAAGGGTCGTCTGAACTTGCTGATAGCTTGGCGGAAGGAGCAGAAGACGTAAACGGCACGCAACTGGCGGATGCCAACATCGACTTGCTTGCTGCTCCGGCAACCGCGACCGAGAGCCAGCGCAGCGAAGTGCCGAACTACGGCCATGCGCTGGCACCGTATATTTTGTCGCTTGGTCTTTTTGTTGGGGCTTTATCATTCAACTTGGTATTCCCGATCAATGCACCGGCAGGACGCCCGACATCAGGCACAGCCTGGTGGCTCAGCAAATTCTCACTCGGCTTTGTCCAGGCAACGGCCGCTGCACTCATTGTCGACGCCATCATGCTGTTTGGCTTCAACCTTCAAGTGGAGCATATCGGAGAGTTTATCGCGGTCTCGGTCATCACTTCGCTCACCTATATGTTCCTGATCATGTTCCTGGGGATGACGTTTGGAAATCCGGGCCGGTTTGTGGCAATGATCCTGCTCGTTCTCCAATTGGGGGCAAGCGGCGGCATGTTCCCGGTGGAGCTGACCAATGGATTTTTCCAGACCGTGCATGATTTTGTTCCGATGAGCTATGCGCTGCTCGGTTTTAGGGAATCGATGTCTTCGGCATATGGATGGGATACATTTATAATGAGCATTTCCGTGCTCGGCGCGTTCTTCGTTGTCTTCAATGTACTCCTGTGGCTGGTGCTTTGTCTCAGAAGCAGAAAAGCATTCAAGCTGGCGGAAGAAAACTAACAAGAAAGCCTCTCTCAACTGTTGTGTAAGCTGACAGTTAAGAGAGGCTTTTGGTTTTGGAAAAATGCCAATAAAACTGAGTTTTATCGTCTAGTCTAAGAGAAACCGCTACGTCATGATATGGACGAGAATCCATTCAATACCCCACGTGATGGCATACAATAAAACGGTCACAATCAGCCCGCCGGCTACAAAGTAACAAACCAACTTTAAAATATCTAAAATCGCTCCGGCCAAGTCATCTGCAAAGTTTTTCATATCTGGAGAATGCACCTCCTGTAATTATTCGAAGCGGCAAATTGAAGTAATCAGTTTGAATGGATATTAATAAATAATGGGATTATTAGTAACTACAATTTTCATAATACCATTCTTCATTTAAAAAAAAGCCTAATGGCCAATTCTCTTTTATCTTACACAAATTAGGGTATTTGGTAGATAGAAGAAAAGATTTGTTCTGGAGGTTACTAAATGCCGAAATGCCAAAATTGTGGACATAGATGGAGTTTGAAAGATACATGCAAAATCGCTTTTAAGTTCAGGGGAACCAGCGGAAAAGTGTGTTCGCACTGCGGCGATACCCAGTATATATCTAAAAAGTCTTTGAACCGGATCGGAATCGCGGCGATAGTGAGCTTGGTCCTTACCGTGGTCATCCGTCCCTTGCTGCCTCAGGACTTTGGAACTTCGCTGCTGCTGGCTGTTCCGTTGGCTGTTGGCTTGATAGTGGCCAATCTCTCTTTAGTCGAATTGTCTAATGTGCAGCAGATGGAAAAGTGAGGTCAAGCTGTTTTTAAAAGAAGCGAAGGAGGTGTTCTGGTGATTGCCAAGCTGAAAATCGTCTTTTCATTTTATCTGTTGGCCGGCGCCGTTCTTTTGTTGGCTGGAGTCGATGAAACCTTCAATCTGTATAACTTGCCGTATATTTTGATCGCTGCCGGTTTTATAGGCTTAATCCTGTTATTGCTGCTGAACAACAAGGAAAGCAGCTTGTTGTGCAGAATCGGGCTGCATAAATACAAGCGCATTAGCCAAGACAGCGAAGTCCCGGCGCTGTATGTCTACTCATGCGAAAGGTGCGGCAAGCAGAAAAAGGCGGCCTCGGTTGCTTAGTGCAGAAAGCAGGAGGATTTTATTTATTTCTTCCAAGCCCAATGTTGAATAACTGCGTAAGCAATTCAACAATAATTAAATTTGTAATCGACTGGAAACAAAGTATAAATTGTTGCTTTTAAAATATTGAATATTGAAACTTATTCCAGTAGTAACCGTATAATAATACTAAGAAGTCATGGGTGATGGAAGCAATGACTGAAATGAAAAGGGGTGAAATATATGCATTGGATGATGTGGATCTTTTGGGGTTCCTTGGCAGCTTTATTTGCGGGTAGTTTTCTTGTGGATGTTTTGACTCGGGGGAAATACAACTTAAATAAACAGGAAAAGACTTTGAACCAGAATTTAGCCGAAGCAGAGGCTCGCAGAGATGCTGGACGGGATAACAATCAAGGTGGAATGTTTTAAATGAATGAACGGAATTGGTTATATAACTAACGGATACTATGAGCTTGGAGCAGCATTTCCCAGCTCATTTTTATGTTCGTTTGTTGGTTAGAAAACATAGCTTTCTTTTTTGAGAGCAAACATTGTCCAGTCTGGTAAACCAAACGGATCTGCTTGCCTACATGAAAAATGAATTGGCAAAGTCCAAATGGAAGTTTTGGGCAAAGACTGGGATATGAATATAACTTATGTACAGGTATGTTCTATTCATAGGGACGAAACGGAGAACATATAAAGAATTTCAGTTTCACTATTTTTTTAGTTCCCTGATTTCTTGTTTGTGTAAAAAACATAAACAGCATTTAGAATGAACAATATTATTGCGGATGTTAAAAAGCCAAGTATTGCAGGTATATTAGGACCAGTTATTAAGTAGAAAATAGTAGCTAAACCAAACGCAGTAAAGCCAGCCTTACTAAGGTTCCATCGAGATATTTTTGTCCCCGCCATACTAGTGCTCCTCCTTTTGTCTTTACAATCCTGCTTGGGCAAACGATTACCCTAATTCACATTCACCACTGGAAACTTTTTGTGAAAGCGCATCGTTATTATAAATAAATTCGACTGGATATGATAATCTCCATGTTAAAGGAATGTCATGTTTAACTCATTTGTAAAGTGTAGATAAGTTAAGCCAGAGCTAAATAAAAGAAGCATTTATCCATTTTCTGGAGGTGAAATCATGAAGAAAAATAAAAGAAATACGCTAGGCTATTTATCACTACTAGCAGCAGCAACCAGTATAGTTTTTTTCTTTTTGCCAATAGATGTTGAAACAGATGCAATTATAATTGGGTTGATTTCGTTATTGGGGATAGGATTTGCTTTAGGATCTAAAGAACTGTGGTACGTCCTCGCAGGAACTCTATCAAACCTTGCAATGTTGGGAATGGCTTATCTTTTATTAATTGGCGCAGAGTTTAGCAAACTATAAGTTAGGGGCGTTTAGATAAAAAATCAAATTTTGTACGATGATATTTAACTTATACCATAGTTGTATGCTTATGATTTGGTAATGGAATGCAAGCGAAATGAAAACTGAAATCGAAATAGCAGAAGATATGAAGGAAGGTGAGAGGCTGATTAAAGCCTATCTTTTCTTCTTTTTTTCTATAAAAAGCTTTTTTTATTTTGATTTTGAGGTAGGGTTAAATTTGTGGTTGGAAACGGCCTTCAATTAAAAATAGAAAGGGGGATATAGAATGCTTAGCATCTATAAATCCTCTCCCGATGGAATTTTAGAAGTCGTTGAGAACTTTGAAAACAACTGCTGGATCAATATAACCGCGCCGACAAAAGAAGAACTCGAGAGAGTATCCCAACTTTGCAATATCCCGATTGAGTTTCTGGAAGACCCGTTGGATTTAGAAGAAACGGCCCGCATCGAATACGATGAAGAGGCGAATAGTACGTTGATTATTAATGATTTTCCGATAGTCGACTCCAATAATAATCAGTTTAATTCGTATATCACCATTCCGATCGGCATAATTGTGGGAGCCGATTACATAGTAACGGTTTGTCACCAGCCGAGCAGTTTTTTAAACGGGCTCATAAAGAAAAATGTCAGCACCTTAATGAAAAGCCGCTTTGCATTAGAAGTATTATTGGCCATCTCAACTCAGTATTTAGATAACTTAAAGCAACTGAATAAACACCGGCTTAAAATAGAAGGCAACTTGCGTGATTCATTAACGAGCAAGCAGCTTTACGACTTAATGGAAATCGAGAAAAGCTTAGTGTATTTTCTCACTTCCTTAAAGTCTAATGGAGATGTCATCACCAAGCTGTTTCGTGTTCATTCCATTAAATTATATGAAGACGACCAAGATCTCCTGGAAGATGTGAAAATTGAAAATAACCAAGGAATTGAAACCACCGAATTGTATACGAGAATATTGAATAGTATAACGGGTTCCTATTCTTCGCTAATATCCAATGAGTTGAACAATACAATGAAAACTCTTACCTTATTTACCGTTTTTTTAACACTTCCTACACTGGTGTTCAGTTTCTTTGGGATGAACGTGACATTGCCGATTGCGAATCAAGACCCAGTCTCTTGGGTGATTACACTGGCAATCGCCTTGGTCTTTGTGGTTTTAATCGGCTTGGCGTTATGGAGAAGAAGGATCTTCTGAAATTGTTCAATTACCGTCAAAGATTGCTTTAGTAATTTAAAGAATTTCTATTAAAGTATTTAAAGGAGGAGTTGGATGAGCGGCAAAGAATTGCTTTTCCATTTTAAACAGGAACTGAGTAACTATTCTCCAGAGCAGCTCCGGTATATCCCGAAAGAAGGCGTTTGGTCCATTGGCCAGATGTATGACCATATAATTCTAGTAGCGCATGAGTACCTCGACAGCGCAGAAAGTTGTGCATCGCTAAATGAAGAACAACCGCTCGGAAAAACACGGACGGGAGAACAATTAATGAAAGCGGGCGGATTTCCGCCGGTTAAAATCAGGCTGCCCGATGAAATGAATGCACCACCCAATAATTCCGACAGCCAAGAACAGCTGGCAAGCAGGCTGGATGAACTGATTGGGAGATTGGAAAACTGGGAAGCGAAAGTGGACTTGATCAACCCGAATTATAAAGTTGAACACGGAGGATTCGGCTGGCTGAACGCGGAGGAGTGGCTTAAACTTGTTGAAATGCATTCCCGACATCACCTGCGCCAGAAAGAAGAGTTGGAAAGTTACCTGTAAGAGAGTTTTTAAGAAACAGTGAAAGATTGAGGAAGAAGTATTCATGGGCTATGAAGGAATAAAAACTTCCTTTGCGGCCTTTTCTTTCATTTATATCATTACTTAATCTTTTAAGGAGGGAAAATGGTGGGGAAGCAGGGAATCAGCAAACAAGAACAAGCCGAATTTCCAGTATTTAAAAGTCATGAAGAAGCGTTCGATTATTTTGAAGAGAAGTATGGAGAAAAATTCGTATTTGAAGAGTCTTTAGATACCAGTGATGGAACTTGTTTCTACTATCGATTGATTATAGATGAGGAAGCTTATGTAAAAGGGATATCGGATTTGAATTCCACTGGCTATGTCGGAATGGAATTTATGAAAAGTTATCAGCCGGTTCGAATTATGAAAGACGGCAGTCTATACATCATTCATTAAAAAGGGAGTGGAAACTCTCCGATCAATGGCGCGCTTATTTTGTGTAAAAAGCTTAAAAGAAATTTTACTCAACAAAAATGTATTGGGGAGCTAAACCCACAGCATTAAACAGTAAACTTCCAAAAATGCGTGACTATATATGTGTTTAATCTAAAAGAAAGAGGGAAACAGGAACTATAAGGGTCTAAATGGAAATTACATACATATGCTAGTTCTTCAACTTGCCCCTTAAAATTGATGGAATGGGAAGTGTTTACATGTTGAAAAAAGCGATACCTGTCTCTTTGGTTGCCATGCTTGCGGCTGCGGGAGCCACCCCTGCTTTAGCAGCGGACATGAGTGTTGCGGATGTGCTGCAAAAATCCAATGAGGCAATGTCTTCTTTGGACAGTTACTCCAGCAAGACGATGATGGAAATTACCATGCCCGACATTACGACTGGAGAATCCATCACAGTTCCAATCCATACTGAAGAAGATGTGACATTCAATCCTTTTGCGATGCATCAGACGGTCACCACTTCTACACCTGACGGGGAAGAAGAGACATTGGAATCCTACTGGACAGAAGATGGCTTCTACCAGGAAGATCCGGTGGAAGGCTGGGTGAAATTGCCGAGCGAACTTTCAGAGGGCTTGGATGAACTTATGGCCATGACGACTGCTGGCGACCAGGTTGCCCAGGCAGAAGCACTCGGGGAAGACATGACGGTGGAAGATGCAGGAGATGCCTACCAGTTGAGCTATGAAGGCGATGGCGAAGCTTTGATGGAAGCTGTTCTTGCTTCATTTGAATCCATGATGGGGGAAGAAGATGCCTCGATGTCGATGGAAGGGATGATGGAAGAAATCAATTTCAATGACATCAGCTATGAAATGACTGTTGATAAAGAAACTTTTTACATGACGGAAATGTCCATGTATATCGATATGGATATTTCAGCAGAAGGTGAAAGCTTGAACATGGTCCAAAGCATGGACATGTCCATCAGCAACTTTAATGGTGTAGAACCTATTACAGTGCCGGAAGATGTTTTAAGTGGTGCGGTCCCGCTTGAAGGAATCGGTGAAGAAGGCGGAGAATTGCCGGATACTGCAAGCAATGATCCATTATTTGCTTTTGCAGGCTTGGGATTGGCTGCTGTAGGCGCTGGGATGCTATTGTTCAGAAGACGCTCGATTGCTCAATAAGAAAACAAAAAACCGTATCTTGAATACGGTTTTTTTGTATGTGACTGTTAGTTTTAGTAGAGAAGGAGGTGCAAGTCGGCTCCATGAATAAAATATATAGTGCTATTCTTGTTGTCGGCCTTGCGATGATGGGCTTTTATGGCTTTCAATGGTGGCAGAGTTCTCAAGCGACCGAGACGGTTTCGCTTGCTGAAATTGAAGGTTGGAACAATGCTGGGCCGGAAGAGGCTGGAGAAGTCGCGCAGCCGGCACCGGAAACTGCCGCTGAAACGGTTCAAGAACCGCCAGCCTTAATGAGTGACCAGTTGGATCAATATCAACTGGGAGAAGAGGTCGGCCGGCTTGTGGTTCCTTCCATTGAAAAAGGATATCCAATTTACTGGGGAGCCGATGAAGCGACACTGGATCAAGGGGTGGGAATGTACGTCAGCCGATGGACGGCCACTCCTGATCAAAAAAGGCATACCGTACTGAGCGGCCATCGAAACACGGTTTTTACAGGGTTGGATAAAGTAGAAAAAGACGACTCTATTTTCCTTGAGTATGGAGGCCAGCGTTTTGAATACAAAGTCGAGGATATGTGGATAACCGATGCCGACGACCGAACCGTCATTGTAGATAAAGATGAGGCCACATTGACTTTGACGACCTGCTACCCATTTGATTACATCGGGTATGCACCAGAACGTTATATTATTCAAGGGCAGCTTGTCGAGGTTCAAGAGATGTAAGAAGTCAGTTAAAAAAGGACGGAGAAAAAGAAACTTTTTTCTCCGTCCTTTTTCATGGGGATTTATTGGACAGTCCATTTCATATTCTATAGAACTGCTTGAAGAAAGAACTGTGACTGCACGTAATTGTACGTTACTTTGGAAAAATCGAATGGCTGGCCGTTGCTTAAGTGAAAGATAGATTCAACATCCAGTTTGGGATCGCCTTCTTTTAACGCTAAATACTGTGCTTCTTCAGCGGTCAGTTTTTCGACATGGAGAAAGGTATCGGCAAATCCGATGCTCAACCCTAACCCTTCCGTAATGTAGTGGAAGATCGACTCGGTAATAATTTCTTTGTTTAAATAAGTGACGATTGACTTTTTGAAGTATGATTCCTCCAGGCAAAGCGTCTGCCCTTGGATAAAACGAATTCGTTTTACGTAGTAAACATCTTCTTCGAGGCTGATGTTCAAATTAAACGCCGCTTCTTTGGTCGGTTTTCGTACATCGAGTTCAATAACTTTTGACGTTATTTGAAAGTCTTCCAGCGTTTTTTTGAATCCTTGACTCGAAGTAAGGCTGATGTACCCTTTTCTTTTATGCCTTCTGACGAAAATCCCGCTTCCTCTGACTTGGAACACGACCCCTTTTTTCTCCAGCAGCTCCAATGCTTTTGTGACCGTACTTTTACTCACATTGAATTGGATCATCAGATCTTGCAGTACAGGCAGTTTATCTCCTTGCTGAAGTTTGTGCTCTTCTATGTAATTTTCCAGTTCGTCTGCGATGTGCTGATATTTTAACATATGGATACCTCTTTACTTTAATGTCTGAAAGATACTCGAATTATATCATAAAGTACCTGAAAGCTCTTTTAATTAAATTAATAACAAATAATTATATTGTTAGGTACTTGATTAATTGTACCGGTACAATTAATATGTAAGAGTATTCAAATAAAGGGGTGAAACAAATGGGAGCAAAAATCAGGGATTATTCAAAACTTGCGGAAGATATCTTGGAAGCTGTAGGCGGGGAAGAGAACGTGGCAAGTGCTGCACGCTGTGCAACTAGACTTCGGATTGTCCTGAAGCGTTCTAAGCCGGAAGCTAAAGCAATTGTATCGGAAATGCCGGGTGTTATTACGGTTGTAGAAAATGGTGGCCAGTTCCAAGTAGTCATCGGCCAGCATGTGGGGGAAGTTTTTGAAGAATTTTCAAACCTGGTACAGCTGGAAGCAGCGGATGATGTCAATGAAAACAAAGGAACGATTTTAAATCGCATCATTGCGACGATGTCCGCTGTTTTTGCACCATTTATCTATATTCTAGCGGCAGCCGGTATTTTGCAGGGTGCGTTGATATTACTGAATTTACTGTTTCCCAGTTTTGCAGGAACCGGAACCTATGAAGTGTTCAGCTTCATCTCTTGGGCGCCGTTTACGTTTTTGCCGATTTTCATTGCCATCACGGCATCTAAACATTTTAAGAGCAACACTTTTATAGCTGTTGCTGCGAGTGCGGCGCTGGTCAGTCCGACCTGGACAGAAATGGCCGGAAGAATTGCAGAAGGAGAAAGCATTACATTCCTCGGAATGGCATTATCTCAGACCGTCTATACATCTTCTGTATTGCCGCCGCTATTCTTGGTATGGATCTTGTCCTACCTGGAACGTTTCTTAAATAAGCGCATACACGAAGTCGTCCGGCCGTTATTTGTTCCACTCGTATGCCTGGTCGTCATGGTTCCATTAACGATTCTATTGATCGGTCCGCTTTCAACAATAGGCGCAAACGGAATCGCAAATGGCTATAACTTCTTGGCTGAAAATGCACCGGCTGTAGCAGGGGCGCTCATCGGAGGATTCTGGCAAGTGCTGGTCATTTTCGGCATCCACTGGGGAGTCACGCCAATGGTATTAGCGAACTTCGATTTGTACGGCCGCGATTCTTTCCAGGCTTACCAAACGATTGCAGTCATTGCCCAAATTGGTGCTGTATTGGGTGTAATCATTAAAACGAAAAGTCAGGAAACCAAGAAGCTGGGCGTTTCAGCAGGAATAACCGGCTTGTTCGGTATTACGGAACCGGCTATCTACGGGATTACATTGAAGTTCAAGAAACCGTTCATCTTCGGAAGCATTGCAGGTGCTGCAGGGGCTGTAACGGCAAGTTTCTTTAACCCGAATTACTTTGCTTATGCAGGTTTGCCTGGTCCTTTAACGATTGTCAACGGAATCAGTCCGGACTTCCCGTCGTCGATTTGGGGAATCCTGATCGGTTCCGCGATTGCCATCATTCTGCCGATCGTCTTGATTCAAATTTTCGGATTTGGCGAGAATGCGGCGGAAAAAGTGAACGAAGACCCGGCAACTCAACAACCGGAACTGGACTTGCAGAACTTAAATGAAGAGTCTATCCATGCGCCTTTAAGAGGACAAATTATTCCCCTTTCCCAGGTTTCGGATAAAGTGTTCAGTTCAGGTGCGATGGGCAAAGGCGTTGCCATAGAGCCGCTGGACAACAAATTGTATGCGCCGTTTGACGGAACCGTGGTGATGATTGCATTGACGAAACACGCAATCGGCTTGCGTTCCAATTCAGGTGCCGAGCTGCTCGTCCATGTCGGCTTGGATACCGTCATGCTAAAAGGAAAGCCGTTTACGCTGCACGTGGAAGACGGCGCAAAAATCAAAAAAGGCGATTTGCTGATGACGTTTGACCGGGAGTTTATTGAGAATGAAGGCATCAGAATAACGACACCTTTGATTATTACCAATACGGATTCTTATAAAGAAGTGATCGTCGAGAATATTTTGGATGGCCTTGTAGGCGATAAATTACTGACAGTTGTTAAATAAGGAGAGAGATAAAATGGGAAAACTACCAAATGATTTTTTATGGGGCGGCGCTTTAGCTGCTCACCAATTTGAAGGCGGATGGGACCAAGGCGGAAAAGGGCCGAGCGTCGTTGATGTTATGACAGCTGGCGCGCACGGTGTTGCAAGAGAGATAACGGATACGATCGAAACAGATACGTTCTACCCCAACCATGAGGCAATTGACTTCTACAGCAAATACAAAGAAGATATCGCTTTGTTTGCCGAAATGGGACTAAACTGCTTGCGGACATCAATCGCATGGAGCCGGATTTTTCCAAAAGGAGACGAGGCAGAACCTTGCGAAGAAGGATTGCAGTTTTATGATAATGTATTTGACGAATTGTTGGAAAATGGAATTGAGCCAGTCATCACGCTATCCCACTTTGAAATGCCGCTCCACTTGGCAAGAGAGTACGGCGGATTCAGAAGCCGCAAAGTGGTCGAACATTTCGTCAAATTCGTGGAAGTTTGCTTTAACCGTTACCAGGACAAAGTGAAATATTGGATGACTTTCAACGAAATCAACAACAAAATGGACGTCAACAACCCGATTTTCCTATGGACAAATTCAGGCGTTGTCATTGGAGAAGGAGAAAATGCCAAAGAAGTGATGTACCAGGCAGGGCATCACGAACTGATTGCGAGCGCACTTGCTGTATCAAAAGGAAAGGCCATCAATCCTGAATTCCAGATTGGGGCCATGGTGTCCCATGTGCCAATTTATCCGTATTCTTCAAATCCGGCAGACGTCATGCTGGCGGAAGAAGAAATGAGACAGCGCTATTTCTTCCCGGATGTTCATGTACGCGGCTTTTATCCAAACTACGTGTTGAAAGAGTTTGAACGGGAAGGCTACAACATCCAAATGGAACCGGGCGATGACGAAATCTTGAGAAACGGCAAAGTCGACTATTTAGGATTCAGCTATTACATGTCGACGACGGTAAAAAGCGATGTTGAAAATGACAATCTTGGCAACATCGTTAACGGCGGATTGCCGAATGGCGTAGAAAATCCATATACCCAATCGAGCGACTGGGGCTGGGCAATCGACCCTACCGGCTTGAGGTATACATTGAACCGCCTTTACGACCGCTACCAGATTCCTTTGTTTATCGTCGAAAACGGCTTTGGCGCAATTGACACGGTGGAAGAAGACGGTACAATCCATGATGCGCAACGAATCGACTATTTGAAATCACACATCGAAGCCTTGAAAAAAGCCGTCACGTACGACGGCGTTGAACTGATGGGCTATACGCCATGGGGAATTATTGATATCGTCTCGTTCACAACCGGCGAAATGAAGAAACGCTACGGCATGATACATGTCGACCGTGATAACGAAGGGAACGGATCAATGAAACGATCCAAAAAAGATTCTTTTGAATGGTACAAAAAAGTGATTGCGACGAATGGCGAAGAGTTATAAAAGAAGTTGCTTTCATAAGCGATTCTTTTATTCGCCTAATGTATGAGGTGAAATTATAAACTCATTCAGAGAAGTTTGAAGGAGAGGGGCTGATTTGCAGCTTCTCTCCTTTTTGACAACATTGGGGCACTGACTTATACAAGTCAGTGCCCCAATGTTGTATGCTCCTATAAGTCCAGGTAAATCTAGTAGCCGTACATATGAATCCGGTTTTTTCCTTCTCTCTTTGCTGCATACAAAGCTTCGTCTGCTGTTCTGATCGTCTCTTCGATATTGATTGAACCGGATGCTTCCCAAAAAGCGGCTCCGATGCTGCAGCTGACAGAAGCGCTTTGCCCATCGAGCGAGTACGGCTTATTGATAGATGAAATGATTTTTTCTCCGACAATCTTTCCTCTGTTGGCCAGATCGCCTTTCCCTACTGGCAGGACAACTATAAATTCATCGCCGCCTACCCTTGAAATCATTTCTCCTTCTCTGACGATTTTCTTCAGCCGCTCGGCTACTTGGATAAGAAGTTCGTCGCCTGCATTGTGGCCCATTGTGTCATTAATCTTTTTAAATCCATCTAGGTCGATATATAAAACAGTTGCTGTTTGGTGCTTTTGGATAAATTCACGCAAGTAATAATCCAGGGCGTACCGGTTTGCCAACCCTGTGAGTTCATCTCGGTTGGCTACTTCCTTCATTTCCACTAAAGCCGATTCTGTATGGGTCAGATCCGAAACCAGTTTTCTTAATGAAAGGGATAAAGTTTCCAACTCCGATGTGCCCCGGTAAAGCGGAATCTGGACAAACTCCCCGAGCCTCAGGCGATCGGCTGCACCAGCGATGTTTTTTAATGGCGAAGTTAACCGTTCCGCAAGAAACCAGCCGATCACAGCGAAAAGGAGAACAAAGATAAGTCCGGATATGAGGAAAAACATCATAAGTTCTTTGGTAGGGGCATAGGCAACCTCCACTGGTTGTCTGACTAAAATCGTCCATCCCAACCCAGGATACTCTTTATAGCCATTTTCCATCATGTAGCCAGTGACATACTCTTTGTCATCCGGCCAAGTTTCAATAATCGACCCATTTTGGCCGGTTCTGGCCAACTCTATGCTTTCCAAATTCAGCCGTTTTCCCAGCAGGTCATCAGGACCTAAAATAACAACATCATCTATTTTACTGACAATCAAAAACTCGATGCTGTCCCGATTTTTCAGCGAATCAAGCATAGAAGCCTCAACTTCTTCAACCCATTCCCAGCTTAGGTGAGTCGCTAAAACACCTATAAAGTCGTCATTGTCATCATAAATTGGAGTGCTGATATCGACGAACTTCATTTCTTCTCCCGTTGGGTTAGGCAGGAGGTCAGCCAGCAGCACCGCCTCGTGTACGTCGCCAATAAAGGTTTTTTCCAATGCCTCCAAATAAACCGGCCGTTCGGAAATATCGACTCCTTTTAGGATTGAATCCGTGGATGCAACGACTGTTCCGTCTCGGTCCGTAAGGCCAATCCATGAAAACGATGGGAAAGTCGCCTGTGTTTGGTTGAGCATGGATTCTATTTCGTCCGGATCCTCCAGCTGCCGGATATCGGACAAGCTGCTGAGCATAATGGTTTCGCCGTAGCGGGACCACATATACTGATCCAAATTATTCTCCATCAAATAAGCAGATTCACTAAGCGAGTTTCCGATTTCCACTTCAACCTGTTTGATCGAGCGTTCACCATAAACACCGCCGAAGATCAAAATCAGTAGGATGGTAGTGCCTGCAAAAATAATGGATAGTTGTGTCCGAAGACTTAACGATAAACGCATGATTCATCCCCCAAAGCTCATAAAAATTAATGTTCTTTATATAGCAGGTTCTCGAAAAAGCTATGGAGCGTATAGAAAATTCGACCATAGAAAAAAGCCTGGTTGAAAGGCTATGAAGATAGGATGGATTTTCACCTAAACTATGATTTTTTTCACTCTTACAACGAAGAAAGCAGAAAAATAGATTGGTTTTTATAAACACTCTTATTGTGCAACTAAAGTTTTCCGGGCAATTAATAACTCGAAATGAATAAAAGGTAGATATAATTACTTATTTTAAATGCTTGCTAGAAAGAATTATATACAGCGTTTCCTCGACTTAATATAGTCTATATTAACTATTGGTTGTTATAAATTAAAAAAATTGTCATATTAGTCCAAGGAATCAGTTGATTATTGTTTATTTTTATAGATGAGTTTGCGTGCGGGTTATGGCTAAAGGAGCGGATGCCGGATCCTATAGGACATGGGGAAGGACAGATTGAACTGCGTCAAGTATTTGAAGAGGTACACTAAACTTCCGTTAACGAGTATTTTGCTGAATGGTGATTTCAAAACTAAATACAAAGAAAAGCAGCCCAGGTATAGGTTTCAAAATACCTGGGCTGCTTTGGTTTGGGCTGTTTACTTAATCGCGACATTATGCTGGACCTGGTCTTGATTGGTCCATACTACGGTAGTGCCTGGGGCAACTGTGATGGTTTCTTCCCCAAACTCATAGTCGGCAATATCTATGGCGACTTCACCTGTTTGTTCTGCGCCTTCTTCTACAAGAACAGTCATTTGCATGACTGGATGGGGCTCGCAAAAGATTGCGTACTCGCCCGCTTCATTAAATATATAACTGGTTTGTTCACCGTTTGACAATAAATCTGAAGCAGCACCGCTCTCAGCTTCCGGGGTGCTGTCTTCGGCAGGTTCCTCTTCTGGTTCTTCCTCAGTAGTTTCTTCTTCTGTACTTGTCTCTTCCTCCGCTGTGTTTTCCTGTTCCACAGCTTCTTCTTCAACACTCTCGTTGGCTGTTGGCTGCTCTTCTCCACAAGCTGCCAGGGACAGAAGGGCAGCGGCGAGTACTAATCCGAACTTTTTATGGATCATTTTTTCTCCTCCTCTATTTTGTTCTTTCTTATAGAACGTAAGAAAAGTCGAAGTAGATTATCGTTTGTCAAAAATATTTTCTTTGAGAGAACGAAAAACACGCATATTTATCTACCCACTATTATACAGAGAAGTAAATGCGGAAAGAAAAAAGAAGCTCTATAATCCAGGAAAATAAAACCTTCCATATAAGGTGGAATTAAGAACCATCATATTACCGACCGGTTTACCCGGTTTGAGTAGAGCAAAGAAGAATGCTCCTGCTCCAGTGGGTCGCGATTGAAACTGCGCGATAGTATCGAAAGAACATGGGTTTCATCGATCCACCCGCGGAATTTCAACAGTTAAGATGAATAATTCAACTAAATTCAATTAACTTTAAAATAAAGTGATCTAAATGATTTGCCTGTGCGTTATTCCTGTATAACCAAAAAAAAAAAGAAAAAGGGAGCGATACATTATGAAATTAAACAAATGTCTTTTAGCACTTCCACTATCATTAGCCTTATTGGTACCAACGGCGGCATTGGCAGACAGCCACGGCCATTCCACTCCGGCAAGCGAAACGGCGATGGAGTCAAGCACGGCGACACCAGCCGCAGAATTGCGCATTGCCCTGGATACGGTCTTAACGGAACATGCATTTTTAGCAGTTGAAACGATGCGCAAAGGCGCAGATGGCGCAGAAGATTTTGATCAGGCTTCGGCAGCGCTGCTAGCGAACTCCGATGACCTGGCTGCAGCCGTGACTTCGGTCTACGGCGAAGAAGGCGGAGCGGCGTTCCTGGAAGTCTGGAAT
>NZ_WXYN01000002.1 GCF_016881065.1 Planococcus soli
TTAACTGCCAAAGACTACATTTTTAGAATGCCATAAACATCAACAGGAAGGCAAAATCCGGAACAATTAGCAGATATCATCAGCAGGATTCATCTTGACATCGATTTCATTCACCTTCGTGAAAAAACGAAAACAGCAAAAGAAGTATATGAAATGGTGGAGCTTTTAATAGACAAAAAAGTTCCTCCTTCAAAAATAATAATTAATGACCGGGTAGATGTTGCCTATATTTCAAATGTGAAAGGAGTTCACTTAGCCTATCATTCGTTGCCTGTTGAAACTGTAAAACTGAAATTTGCGGATTTGACAGTTGGCTGTTCCGTCCATTCCCTTGAAGAAGCTCAAATTGCTGAGCAACAAGGTGCTGATTATGTAATTTTCGGCCACGTATATTCTACTCAATCAAAACCAGGGCTCATTCCAAAAGGGTTAGAACAGTTGAGTTTCATTTCCGAATTAATTTCTATCCCAGTTATAGCGATTGGTGGAATAAAACCGACAAATAGTAGGGATGTTATTGTAGCGGGAGCACAAGGAATCGCTGTAATGTCAGGTATATTGGAAGCAGAAGACCCTTTGGAAGCGGTGCAGCAGTACCGTTCCTATTTATCTAGATAATATTTTGCATGCAATGGTTAAGGAGAGATTTTAATGAATAAAACGTACGATGCCATTGTAATCGGCGGCGGAGTCAACGGCGGAGCAATAGCTTTTAATTTGGCGAAAAGAGGAATAAAGGTTTTGTTGCTGGAAAAAGACCAGCTTGTAAGTAAAGCATCTGGAGCGGCAGCTGGGATGCTGGGCGCCTAAGCTGAGTTGGATGGGCAGGGTCCGCTTTTTCAATTAGCCAGAACCAGCAGGGCATTATTTAGCGACTTAGCAGATGAACTGAAAATGACGAGCGGCATTGATATTGAACTTGTGAAAAAGGGAATGCTAAGGCTTGCCTTAACTGATTGGGAGCAACAGGAACACTATCGAATCAGTGAGATCCATAAACAGAACGGGGAACTAGCCGAGTTGCTTACAGGTAAAGAAGCGAGAAAAAGAGAGCCGGCATTGTCCAATGAGGTAATTGGCGCTATGTATCTTGAAAAAGATGGCCAAGTAGCAGCTCCTCAGCTGGCTTTAGGATTTTTAAAATCTGCTTCAGCACTCGGCTGCGTGATAAAAGAAAATGTAGAAGTTCATTCCTTCCATTTCTCAAACGGAAAAATCACAGGTGTTATCACAAGTGAAGGCGATTTTATGAGCAGCAACGTTGTAGTAACAGGAGGAGCTTGGAGCGAGAAGTTGTTAATGAAGATAGGCTTACAGCTCAAAATGTATCCTGTAAAGGGCGAATGTTTTTCTGTACGGACAGAGGTCCCCTTATTATCGAGGACAATTTTCACGCCAGGTTGCTATCTTGTTCCGAAAAAAGACGGAAGAATCATTATAGGAGCAACTGTCATACCGAATACATTTAATCAACAAGTCACTTTAGAGGGAATTTTTTCGTTAATGAAGAATGCAAAAAAAATAGTGCCTTCCATATCACAGAGCGAATGGGAAAGAGCGTGGACTGGAATTCGTCCGCAAACTGCTGATGGCTTGCCTTATTTAGGCGAACATCCCGATTACAAAGGGCTGTTTATAGCGACAGGCCATTTTAGAAACGGCATATTGCTGTCGCCGATCACCGGAGAGGTAATGGCTGATTTGATTGAAGGAAAATCTCCTTCAATTGATATATCCCCTTTTCGTGTAGATCGGTCAATCCGAAAAACCAATCCAATAATGAGGTGAAGAAAATGTTATTGACGGTAAATGGAGATCAAGTAGAAGTACCCAATACAGTGAAAACGATAGCCGAACTGCTGCAACATTTTGAAATGCACCATAAAGTAGTCATTGTCGAAAAAAATGCTGAAATATTGGAAAAAGCGGAACATACAGCAACTCTAATTTCCGATAAAGATAAAATTGAATTAGTACATTTTGTAGGAGGCGGATGAACATGTTGAAAATTGGAAATCACGAATTCTCATCAAGATTGTTATTGGGTACTGGCAAGTATCAAGATTTTGATATACAAAAAGAGGCTGTAGATGTGTCAGGTACAGAGATTCTAACGTTCTCAGTCCGACGAATGAATATATTTGAAGCGAGCCAGCCTAATTTCCTGGAAAATCTGGATGTTTCAAAGTACACCTTACTTCCAAATACAGCCGGTGCCAAGACTGCCAATGAAGCGGTACGAATTGCAAAACTAGCTAAGGCATCAGGTCTTTGTGACATGATTAAAGTGGAAGTAATCGGTTGCCAAAAAACGTTGCTGCCGGATCCACTTGAAACATTAAAAGCATCGGAAGAACTATTAAAAGAAGGATTTATCGTCTTACCGTATACATCCGACGATGTTCTGTTGGCCAGACGCCTCGAAGAATTAGGTTGTCACGCTATAATGCCCGGTGCATCTCCCATAGGATCTGGCCAGGGAATCATTAACCGATTGAATCTTTCTTTCATTATTGAACAGACAAGTGTTCCGGTTATTGTTGATGCCGGAATCGGAACACCTTCTGACGCTGCTGTTGCAATGGAAATGGGAGCAGCTGGCGTCTTGCTGAATACGGCTGTATCCGGGGCGAAAGATCCCGTAAAAATGGCCAGAGCCATGAGACTTGCAATCGAAGCAGGAAGACTGGGGTTTGAAGCAGGACGAATTCCAAAAAAACGATATGCCACTGCTAGCAGCCCACTTGAAGGGATGAGCATCAGTTGAATGGACGATACTCTCGACAGGAGCTTTTTGCACCGATAGGGATAGATGGACAAGAGAAATTGAGGAACAAGCATGTCTTGATAATCGGTGCTGGCGCATTGGGAACTGGAAGTGCCGAAATGTTAGTGCGGGCAGGAATAGGCAATATAACCATCGCGGATCGAGATTATGTAGAGTGGAGCAACCTGCAGCGCCAGCAGCTTTATACCGAAGAGGAAGCGGAACAGCGAACCCCAAAAGCGGTGGCGGCTAAAAAACGACTAACGGCTATTAATTCTGAAGTGAAAATCCGCTGTCATGTTATGGATGTCTCGGTTGAAGAAATGGAGCAGCTTGTAGGAGGCGTTGATTTGATTCTGGATGCCAGCGATAATTTTGATATCCGGATGATTATTAATGATATTTCCCAAAAACACCGGATTCCTTGGATTTACAGTGCGTGTGTTGGAAGTTATGGAATTAATTACACGATTATTCCAGGTAAAACACCTTGCCTGAATTGTCTGCTGGAGAATGTGCCGATGGGGAGCGCAACATGTGATACGGTTGGCATCATCAGTCCTGCTGTCCAAATGGTCCTGTCTTTCCAAATTTCAGAGGCATTAAAAATTTTGGTCGAAGATAGGCTTCATTTAAGAAACAAGCTGGTCTCCTTCGATCTATGGAAAAATCACCAATCATCTATTAACGTCGATAAGTTTAAAAAAGAGGATTGCCCTTCTTGCGGAGCGGAGCCTTCATATCCTTATCTTTCTTTTTCAAACCAAATAAAAACCGCCGTTTTATGCGGTAGGGATACGGTGCAGATCCGTCCTTCCAGACCTATAGACAGAGATTTGGAAAGCTTGGATAAAGCCTTGTCCAAACAGCCTGGAAAGGTTTCACGCAATCCATATCTGCTGTCTTTCTCAACTGAAGAATATCGTCTTGTTATTTTCAAGGATTGCCGTGTTTTGATTCATGGAACGAAAAGCATTCCTGAAGCTAAAACTTTATACCACCGATATTTAGGTTAAAATACCTTTCTCGTAATATTTAATGGAGGTTGTATATTTTTTATTTATCTATCACTTTATTATTTAAGTTTTAGGAACATTAAAAATTAGGAGTGGTTACAATGAACAGAACAGTATTGGTAACGGGTAGTAGTAGAGGGTTAGGAGCGTCTATTGTAAAAACATTGGCACAACAAGGGTTTAAAGTGGTTATCAATTATTATAAGAGCGAAGGTGCCGCTGAAGAGCTTGTTTCTGAGTTAGGTAAAGAGAATGCTATTGCAATTTGTGCCGATGTCACAAATCGTAAAGAAGTTGATGCATTGGTAGAGAAAGCAACGGAATATTTTGGTCAAATAGATGTTGTGGTCAACAATGCGTTGGTAGACTTCAAATTTGATCCTAACGAACAAAAATCCTTTACTCAACTTACTTGGGAGGATTATCAAAAACAGCTAGATGGTACTTTAAAGGCCGCATTTAATGTAGTTCAAAGTGTTATGCCGCAATTTATTGAACGGCAGAATGGAAACATTATAAGTATCGGTACCAATTTATATCAAAATCCAGTTGTACCTTACCATGAATATACAACAGCTAAGGCTGGACTAATTGGTTTTACACGCAATATCGCCTCAGAACTGGGGCAATACGGCATAAAAGCAAATGTAGTTTCAGGTGGCTTATTAAAAACGACTGATGCCAGTTCTGTCACAACTCCGGAAGTATTCGATTTAATTGCTCAATCAACGCCATTGAAGAAAGTAACGACTCCTGAAGATGTAGCCAAAATGGTCGCTTATTTATCTTCAGAAAATGCGGATGGTATTACAGGTCAAAATATTACAGTAGATGGCGGTTTGACAATGAATTAATAACTCAACTTAAAATAGATAGACTTTCAAAAGAAGAATATTTAAAGCAGGCAATCATGACATACATGGAGGTGTAACAAATGAATAAAACTCAGGAGAAACAACTACACTTAGGTGTTTTGCTGTATGGATGTGGGCATCATCAAGCTGCATGGTTAATGCCCGATTCGAGCGTGGAACGCATTGGAGACATTTCCTACTATCAATCCTTAGCACAGTTAGCCGAAACGGGGTGCTTTGATGCAGTTTTTTTTGCCGACAATCAATCATTCCCAGCTAACGATTCTAGTGAAATGCCGGCATTTTGGCTAGATCCAGTAGTCAGTTTAACCGCTATTTCTCAAGTGACAAATTATGTGGGACTAGTTTCTACAATCTCCAGCACCTTTTCGAATCCTTTCATTGCATCAAGACAACTATTAAGCCTAGACCATATTACTAATGGACGTGTTGGGTGGAATCTTGTTACCTCAATGACAGATTGGGAAGCATTAAATCACAGTATGACAGAACTGCCTTCTCATGACGAACGGTATGAAAAAGCTGATGAATTTGCTGCTTTGATGAATAAGTTATTTCTATCATGGGACAGCAANGCCAGTAGCAATGCAAGCAGGGGCTTCTAAGCAAGGCATCGCATTAGCCTCAAAATATGCAGATGCAGTCTATTCTGTGTCATGGAACTTAAACCAAGCAAAAAAGTTTCGTAAAAAGTTGGAGGAACAGATTAAGCGAAACGAAGACTGCGATCGGCATATTAAAGTATTCCCAGGCTTAGTCACCTATGTAGGTCGTACACATGAAGAAGCTCTTGCCAAAAAATCAGCATTAGATGAAAAATTGCCTGTAGAAACTGCTTTAAAGCGGTTGAGTTTCTTTCTTCAACAAGATTGCTCTAATTGGGAAATCGATAAAAAAGTACCTCCATTACTTCCAGCAGCAGAATTTACAGGTCCAGTTGGACGATACGAAACAATACTGGAAATCATTAATGACACTCGGCCTACGGTAAAAGAACTATTAGGATATCTTAATGCTGGCGGCGGACACTTTACGCTGATTGGAACTCCCGAAGAAATTGTTGATCAGATGGAGGTTTGGCTTGAGGCGGGTGTAGCTGACGGATTTAATCTTATGCCTCCTACATTACCCGGTAGTTTAGAGGACTTTGTTGAGTTCATTGTTCCTGAGATGCAAAAAAGAGACGTCTTCAGAAAGCAATATGAAGGGCATACTTTCCGAGAGCATTTAGGATTAACATAGTGAATTGGTTTAAATTAGCTGGATTAGAAGCGGAGGTCATTTTTTACTGGCCAAAACAATATTCTAATAAGGTAATTGGTTTACATATGTGGGATTATTAGAAGTTGGAGTCTTCGAATTAGAGAATATCTGTTTCAATAAAATAAGAGTCCGGCAAAGCGAGCACTTTAGAAGTGCCGACATGCCGGACTCTTTTTAGTCGGAGAAACCTGTTCTTCATTTCAATTAGCTTAATCGCTCTTCAGCCATTTTATAATTCTTTTCTTTATCACGTTTCCCAATGGCTACAATCTGAATCACTTGGATAGTTCCCTCGGCTTCTCTGAAAATAATCCGGATGCCCATCTTCTTGTTTCTCAGCTTGTTGCATTGCGCCAAATTGCCATGAAGGGATTGGCCGGCTTCCATGCCTCTCAATTTGATCCGGTCCAGCGCTTTATTGACGAAAATCTTTTGGCTGCCATCAAGCTGTTCATAATCTTCCTTTGAATACTGTGTCCATTCAAGCTGATACAACCGTTATTCCCACCCGTCTTCTTCATCAATAACAGGGGATTCAGTTGCGATTGCACCGCGAACTTCCACGTCTGAAAAAGTAGAGACATTTTCAGACAGCAGCCGTTTTTCTGCCATTAAATCAGCCAGTTGATCGTAAAGTTCTTCGATTTCTCTGTTCAAGGACTCGTATTGTTTTTGAGTGAGCATCACACCGGCAATCTTTTCACGGTTAAAGACATACACACCAGCAGCTTCTTGATCAGCCTTCTGAAAAGCTTCCATAGGTGACCGTTTGACATTCGAAATCGAAGTTGTGGGGATATCCAGTATTCTCATCGCCATTTCTATCCACTCCTTTAGGTTATGTCCATTAGGTACTTTTTAAAAGTCTTTTTACTTCTTCTATAAAAACTAAAATGCATTAAGTCCGTAAGACTTTTGCTACTTGTTCGGAAATGGGTACTTTTAGCAACGCTTTTATTTCCGGAATTATCTAGCTATCTTTTTGTTGTTACCTACATTTTTAGGAACAGGTATTGAGTTCACTGCTTTATTAAAGGCTATGCTAATAACTCTCAAATAAGTAGTTTTGATTGATGTCTCTAACAAAAGAGAAGCGTCAATCATTAACTCAGTAGAACTTAAAAATAACTAGGATCTTACTCATGTCCTTCTTATGTAATTTATATTTAATAGTATTATTTCGCAAATCCTTATCATGAAGAATAAACAGCTTTTCGTTAACAGTTTATGGAAAATGATATATTGCCAACCCTTGGAACTTACTAGGTAAAATAAACGTATATATACATACTAGAGGAAAAACATGAAAATCATCAGAGCAAAGGGAAAAATTGATTGCACAATAGAGTGAGTAGGCTAGAAGAATTAGATGCTTTTAAATAGCGAGGTCTGCATTTCTTTTGTTTATAGGCATATATAGTTTAACTTTCGCATTCAAAATAACTAAGGAAAGCCAAAAGCGATTGACGGCTAGCAACGAATCGCTGCTTTTTCATCTTGCTATATTGGTTAGCAATATTTCTTCTCTTTATTTTTTAAAATCCCGTTCATTATTGTAACAGCTATGTGCTTGAAAAATATGGAACCATTGACTAGGAGGTTAACAGATGGGCAAACTGAACGCTTTATCATTTTTTTTATTCTTTATCGCTTTAACCATGCAAATCATTGACACTGTGTTGGAATACGGGAATGTGTCGATTGACTTTAATTATTACTACGATCACTTTCTTCAGTGGGTGTTATTGGCGATTGTTGGGGGTCCTGGAATCGGGTTTATCTTAGCCATATTCGGAAAAAAAGGGAATCCTCGGCTGATTGCTATCGCGGCTAATGCCATCTTTTTTGTTCTTGTTGCTCCATTAGGGTTATTGAACCTTTGGATTATGACTTTTGGTAAATAAACTCTACGGCCTGAAAGAAAGGAATTAATAAGACAATTTAATAGTAATAGTAATAGTAATAATAATAGTAATAGAAAGAAAATTATTTTTAGTTTACATATCCTGAATTATAGGAAGTCGTATAAGAATATTAAAAGAGAAAGGCGATGCTGACTTAATAGCATCGCCTTTCTCTTTTAATTTTGCTTTAGTTTCTAGTAATCGGTCATATACAAGTCACTTATGAAAAAAGATTGCAGTATTCCGTTTAACTACTGTGTTAGGTTGGGGGTCTGGTTATTCATTTTATTTATTTTGCGCATCTTTAAATAAATAAAGATTTGAATCACAGGAAACAGTAAGAATACATATAAGATGGGTTCAAGTTCTATTAACAACAGAGCAAGAAGATTTGGAAGAAATAATAGAATACTCACAAGAACCGATCGAGAGGAAGATTTCACATAACCTCTTATCAAAAAGAAAATGGATAAAATCAGCAGCACATAAGGACCGTAAAGAATAGTAAGGAAGTATAAAATACCGATTAAATTATCAAACATAGATGTCGTTTCCTCCAATGGTAGGTCTCAAAGCAATTAAATTTAAAAACCAATAAATTAATAATACATGCCTTCAATGAAGATGGATCATTAATTTCTTCCGATAACTCAGTGATATGTAAACTATGTCCCATAGCTTTAAAAGCCTGACAGAATAGCCTTTTGAATGTATCTTTTTTCGAGCAAATTCACTTTCTCTTGTGGTGCTTTTAATTTCTTTAGAACAAGGATTTTGAATGTAACTTAATTACACTTATGTTACATTCAAAACCAATAGAAATTTTTTATGGACTGGCTCTTTTTCTTCGGATAGTTGTATAAATCAATAAAATAACAACTACCAGTACATTAGCAATGAAAATATTCAAGATATCTCGTGGATCAGCTCCAAAAAGAAGAAAAGCAGGAATGACCACAATCCATATACCAATAAACATTAGAACAATCTTCTTCATCAGAAATCGACCTCCTTACACTGTTTCCTCTACCCTCTTCTATAGCCATTAAGAGTAATAAGGACGAATTTCTGAATGTAACATAATTGATAATAAGTTACATTCAATCAACGTTATGTAAACTGCAAATTCTAACTAAAAGTGTGATACTAAGAACCAAAGATATCCTTCAATGCAAAGGAGATGAAACTTATGAGCAAGGTCTACATCACTCATGAAACTATTGGTTCGGATGGAGAAATGCTCATGTATGAAGACGTTCAAAACGTTGTAAAGTTTTATATGGGCCCTTCTGAATCCGTTAACGATTCTGATTCGACATGTGAAATACTAACTGATTTCATTTGTACGAAAGCCCTGTTTCCACTCTATCTTACATTTGAACCGTTTACTGGGATGGAAGATGATTTGGAACGCCTTTTTCAAGGCAAAAACATTGAGTACTCATTAAGATTTGAAGGTCTGAAAAACAAACGCCTTCCTGTTTTTAAACTCACAATCGAAACACCTTCTTCACTGTCTTTTGTTCTACAAGAAACTTTTTGGATAGCCTCTAGTAATAACTTCTACGCATTTTCTTTTTCGGATAATATCATGTATAAATCCGTGATAGGGAAAAGCTGGTTTGGACGCGAGAAGACCTGGATGTGGCCACACTTTGACATGAACAGGGCCTCAACGGTTATAGAGATTTGGTATGACGGGGATGGATTTAACCTCTATACAACGGAATCCCATTTCTCAACAATTCAAAAGCTGGCTAGCTATTTTCCGCCCGAAACGTCGATTGTAAACAATGAAGATTGAATGTAACTTAATTGCTATTAAGTTACATTCAAAGAATTATTTAAAGTAGTCTTCTTTTTGGATAAATAAGAAACCAGCTGCTTTCAAACTTCGTCTAATCTTACGTATGAAAAAAGGAGCAGTTGCATGAAGAAAAGAAAGGTTTACCTCGTTATATTAATTTTTACCTTTCTCTATTTCATGATTAGGCTTCTAATGAAAATCGCTTTAATCGAGAAAAGTTATACATTTGTCTACCATGCACATAATTTAGAGCTGTTGCTGCCCTATACCGATGTAACATTAACTGCCCCATTCTTTCTCAGCCTCTATGCCTATTTCAAAGAAGTCCTTGCTATGAAGTATATTTCGATTGCTCTTATGATATTTTTTATTCCCTTTTCAATTGTTGTTTCGTTTTTATCTGTAGTCTTAAAAGACGAACAAAGTCGGCACCCTATAAGTCTCTATGATCAAAATGAAAAGCATTTGCTTATTGTTAATCATGTGAAGGGACTGCATCCCGATGTGGGAGATCCGAGAGAAGTTTATTTGTATAAGAAATTAACACCTCATGTGTACAAAAAAATCGGTCAGACAACCATAGCTATTGAATCGGATGATTTTAAAGACCTTTCGAATCTGAAAATTAATGAGAAAGTAATTTCAGTGGATGTAAATGGAAAAACAATCTATCTAGAAAATTAGCAAATCCACTTTCTCTTAGTACTCTTCAAAGTTCAGTAGAATGAAGTTTTTGAATGTAACTTAATTCACATTAAGTTACATTTGTTTTAAAGAGAAAACTATTTTTCTGTTACTCGATTACTTATTTTCATTGGACGCGTTCTTTTCGTTCTGCGTTTATTACTGATACACCAAATTGCACCTGCAATATAGCAAAGTAATATGAGCAGAATGAAAGTTAGCGGATTGAAAAAAATAGAGTTAGAAAAGGTGTTCCATAATAGAATCTGGGAGATACTTTCGAAGTTATCTTGTTTCTGAATGATTATTTTCCGTAAACCCTGAGCTTTGTTGACCGTATAAATCACTATACTTACTGCTGATATCACACTAAGTACTAAGCTAGTAACTAGCGTGCTGTTTTTTTATATCTTGCTGCGAGTCGCATAGAGAGCTCTGTAGTACCGTATAAAAAATAAAAGAAAAATGGCATGAGAAAAACCGGAATAAACAGGGCTGGATTGCCATTGCCACCACCCGTGCCGTCTTCTGCAACAGTTTCTGTGAAAAAGTTCATCCCGTAGAATCCAATTAATACGATCACCAAAGAAACAATGTACAAAAAAAGCAGCAATTTCCTCATAAAGATTCCTCCATTTTGATCGTTTCTCAAATTAATTTGGACAAGTACTTAATCGCTTGAGATTGAATGTAACTTAACTGCACATAAGTTACATTCAAATCCTAGTCTTTGCCCCAAAACTTCCATTTGGATTTTGCCGGGGCTTTTTTCAATTCGTACAGGTCGCTTTGCACTTGCTGGACGATGAATAATAGTTGTTCTTCTGGTTCTTGGCTCTTTTTCAGTTCATTTTTCATATCAACAAGAACTTCTGTATGATCCACTGGATCCGGTAGTTAATTTTTCGGCTGCTGTTGCATGAGTTGCTGCAGCTCGTTGATTTTCTAGTTCTGGCCTATAAGCAGTTCAACAATTTGGTTGAGGGACTGTGGAGCAACCACTAAATCCGTGTTTATCCGCTTCAATTCTCCTCCGAACCGTTCCAATAATGTAGCCTCAACTTACTCAAAGTCTGTCCGTTTAATCCCTTGCGCTCGCTGAGCTTGAATGGTTTCGGCGATTAACTGGATCCGTTCCACTTGTTCCTCCGTATAAACCCGTTGGTAATTATGTTTCGGGTCTTTTACTACTTCGCCAAGCCAATCTCGTTTTTCCCTTTCTCGGAGTTGATGGGCCTCCAGATTCAATTCTTTTACCAGTCGACTGATTGGAATTCGCACGTTTTCACCCCTTAAATTTAGTCTTAATTAAGTTTAAATGTAGCCTTATTTTATGCTTCTTTTAAACTGAAAGATACCGGTTCAAAGCGATTTCCAGAAGAAATAAAAAAAGAAGATATTATTCTCTAGTATCTTCTTTTTTTCTTCTAAAACTGGAAATTTAAGTTAAACTTTAGTAAATGCCAAAAAGAAAGAAAAGGGAGGAAACAATCGTGTCAAAAATAAACGGTACAAACGGTTTGTTGATCGTTGTGAGTGTTTTATTGCTGGCTTTTGCTCTAGTTATTACTTTCAGCTATTTTAATACCAAACAAATTGACTCTTTAAGCACACAGTGTTCAGAGAATGGTGGGAATACCGAGTTAGAAATACATAGCGCTCTTTTCGCTAGTTATTCGTTTGAATGCAAAAGATAGAAGCCAAAAAATTTATATGAAAATGAGCAAAAAGGAAGGGAGAATTTCTTGTTAACAATTCTACACACTATATTTGGAGTACTGACATTTGGGTTGGCTATTTTTTCATTAATCACAAAGAACTTCGAGTACCGACACTTTATGTTGCTCTCTATGAGTTTGATGTTTTTGATAATGGGAATCAAAGAGTTCCGAAAAGAAAAAAAAGCAACTGCCTACTCTTTGGTTCTTTTATCTGTCTTCGCACTAATTGTAGCCATTCAAGGATTTATACTGTTTTAAAATACAAAAGCGAGAGAGACCAAATGAGAAAAAAAGCATTAGCCTTTTAAAGTAAATGAACTAGTTTACATATCATGACTTTATCAGAAGTTAAAATTTTAGGAGTGAATTTAAGAAGTGGAAAACAAAGAAAGTACAAGTTACTTATCAACGGGCGAATTATCAAAGATTTTGAATATCTCGGTGCGGACGATTCGTTATTACGATCAAATCGCGTTGGTGCGCCCTTCAAAGAAGGCTGCAGGTGGGAAGCGGTACTATTCCAAAGAGGATATCCTGAAGTTGCAAAAGATACTTCTGCTCAAATCGTTGAACCTATCGCTCGAAGACAGTCGGAGTATCCTGGAAGAACAGTCGATGTCTGCTATCTTGCTTGCTCATCAGTCTTTGTTGAGTGAAGAGATGGAGCACCTGACAAATTCTTTGAAGCATACCCAATCGCTATTGAATTTACTGGACTTAAAAGCAATCCTTCACTGGGAGGATTTAATTTCCTTGGTGGCGAAAGAAGAGAAAGAAAAAGATTGGAATCAATATTTCTCTCTGGAACAGCAAGCGCATCTTAAAAGTCAGTTGCCTAAACTTGAAAGCGGGGATAGGACCACTAAAAAGTGGATCAATGTCATCAAAAGGATTGAGCTTTGTCTTAAGAATGGGGTTTCCCCTATCTCTTTGGAAGGTCAGCTTATTCTTGAAGATGTCGATATTCTATCGGAAGAAACGTTTGGCGACGATCCGGAACTGGTTGAGGCTTTTTGGGAAGTGCGCAGATCTCCCGAAGCTTCCGCTGAACTGGGTCTCTATCCAATTTCACCTGCTATTATCAGCTTTCTGGAGATGGCTGCTAAAAAAGAAATCCCTCCCAACTGACAATTGGACCATGGCAGTCTGGAGAGAGAATCGTTAAGCTATGGCAGTCAGGATCACTGCAATCCCGTTAAATATTCCATGAATTAGGATACTTGGAATAATGGATCCAGTTTTTTGATAGACCCATGAAAAAATAAGGCCCGAAACAAAATTCACTGGCAAGGTGTTGAATGTAGGGATATGGACAACCGTAAAAATAAGAGAACTGATCAGCATGCCGCTCAAAACGCCATAGCGGCTGCTGAAAAACCGGTAAAGGAAACCGCGATAAAAGATTTCTTCATAGATAGGAGAAATGATAACGGCCGAGACAAATCCTATTGCAAAGTTCAACAAAGTCATCTGTGACTGGAGACTTTCCGTTTTGCTGTTTTCGGTTCCAACTCCTATAAAAGACATCCCAACAACCAAACCGATGCTCACGATGATCAGGATAATTGTCCAAACGGCTACCAACTTCCATTCTTTTAGAGGAACCGGTTGTAGTCCGACAGCTTTCCAAGATTGTTTCTCGGGTTTCAACACGATGATGTAAAGCGCCGTTGTAAAAATGATGGCCATGATGAAGCCATTCAATGTACCGGCATATAACTTATTTTGAAAAATGTCTAATAGATAATTAAATAATACAGTTTCAATGAAAATCGGAATCAGTACTAATACAAGAAACAGCATATAAATTAACTCCTGCCATCTCCACATTTCATTTCGTTTAAAAGATCCTTCTAACATTATTATCCCTCCAAGTTTCTAACTTCCTATCACCAGAATATCGGGTGACGTAAGGTAACCTGCAAGGATTTCTTTTTATAAATCTAGTTTTGAATCTGAAAGAGAAAAGATTTACTTGATTTTCTTTACTGTTAGCGTTCACAGAAGTTTATTTTTAAGAATATTTGGCCATGCCACTGTACTTTTTGATTATTAGCTTTACAGACAAAAGAGTTGAGCAATTGAGGTTATTTCCCTTATCTTGTATACACCTTTTTTCCCGACCGTTCTCGTTCTCATCATGATGGCCTAAGGCGGGGGAAATCCTTTCACAGCAAAAGCTCTATTTTTTACCACCTTCTTTTTGAAATCGGGTTTCCTTTTCCGCCTGCTGAACTAGTTCTTTAAAATGGTTCCCGTATCTTAGAATGGCAAAAAAAGTTAGCAAGTATCTACTAACTGTGTATTAAGTAAGTAGTAGGGTCGTTAACGTTACTTCTACCGAATGGCATCAATTTATTATCTCGTCAGTAAATAAAGACCGCTTATCCTTTAGATCTTCTATCGCTCGGTCAAATAATCGCTGCCTCTCTTCGAAACGATAGTGATGCCGCCAGTAAACGAAAACTTCTTTAGCTATACCCAGTTTTTTCGAACCTTCTACCGCGTTCACCTTTTTTACTATGCAAATTTCGTACATGATCATCTGTAAAGATTTCTTATACTTACTTTCAATCGCAGTTTTAAAATCATTGTACTTCATTGAAAAACCTCTTATTTTCTCCTTTTTAATAAAACGTAAGAAGAGTTAAACTAGATTGCCTTCTATTGGAAAGCAATAAATATAGGCAGCTAATGGTATGGCTGAACAAATTTTATCTAGCCTTTAGTATTTTGTTAACTTTATGTAAGTTTTGCTAAATAACGTTGACGAAGTGGAAAGCTTTCGGTATGGTTTAGAAGATAATAGAAAAAACTGTAAATTAAATTAGTGGAACATTAAATAATTTACAAAAATCGATTGAAAAAAAACCAGATAAACTAGCGATTCCAACAGAAACATTTTTACAGAAAAGAGGAGGGCAACATTACATTGGACAAAAGAATATGGAACAAATCAGCAAAAGCTTTATTGTCGGTAGGGTTGGTTGCGAGCTTGTGGGTACCTGGTTCACAAGTGGCAGTTCAAGCAGCTGCACCAGCAAGCGATCTTTTTATTTCGGAATACATTGAAGGCAGCAGCTTAAACAAAGCGGTAGAAATTTACAACGGAACAGGCTCTTCAATCGAATTGAACCCTTATTCCGTAGCGTTGTATGCAAATGGCAGCACAACCGTACAAAGTGAAATGGCGCTTTCGGGTACTGTTGCAAGCGGAGATACGGTAGTTATTTATAACAGTGGCGCAGATCCGGTAATTCAGGAACGAGGAGATCAGCAATATAACGGTGTGATCAATTTTAACGGAGACGATGCACTGGTCTTGGAAAAAGACGGAGTTGCGATCGATTCGATTGGCCAAGTGGGCACACGCATTGAAAACACGAAAGATGTTACGCTGGTGCGCAACCCGGATGTCCAAGCTGGCAACAGCGTAGTGGATGACGCATTCGATCCTTCGGCTGAATGGACTGCGTATCCCGCTGATACATTTGAACACTTGGGCAGCCATACAATGAATGGTTTCGGTGAAACACCAGTACCTGCTCCAGAACCGCAGCCAATGGAACCTCAAAAAAGTTTGCATTACGAGAATCTGAAAAAGAAAAAGTTGACGATTGGCCAGCCAAGTGTGTCAGTGACCTTGAGTGGAAAAGCGTCCATCACGGATGGCGTCTATTTGAAGGGGAAATACGGTGAATTTCAGGGTTCGGGGTTTGCGGATGTCAAGGTGGTATTAAGCCCCGCTCGTTCAAATTCAATTTTTGATTTTAAGGGAATTGATGTAAAGAAAGTAGTGGTGGATGGCAAGAACGTTTCTGAAATCAGAGGAGCTGAAAATATCCGGGAGATCGATTTTATCGATGGCGCGGATTATGAAGAGATTCGCTTCTATAATTCGGACGGTGAGCAGATCCCTTCTCCACATTTGCCAATGGAAAATAAAGCACATGTAGCAACGAAAGTGTTTGCCGGGGAACAAGTGTGGGCAGGGGATCGCTTACAGTATGACCTAATGGAATATTTCTCTGATCCTGAAGGGGAAAGCCTTTCCTTTTCATCAACTAAAGGGATAGTCACTGGCTCAAACTTGACGCTCGATTTGCCGGAAGGCTCTCACATTGTCGGTGTGACAGCAAGCGACGGCAATCAAAGCGTCACCCAGTCATTTTCAGTAACGGTGTCTGCAGAAGCTCCGGCGCCAGAGGAATATTATGATACAGCAGATGGCTTGCAAGGTGAGGCTTTAAAAGCAGAACTCCATGAAATTATTGATGACCACCATCAACTCAGCTATTCCCAAGTATGGGACGCATTGAAAACAACGGATGAAGACCCGAATAATTTAAATAACGTCCTCTTACTGTATAGCGGGGAGTCACGTTCAAAATCCTTGAATGGCGGCAATGTCGGCGACTGGAACCGTGAGCACACATGGGCGAAGTCTCATGGCAGCTTTGGAACGGCAATGGGTGCGGGCACGGATATCCACCATTTGCGCCCGACGGATGTCCAAGTGAACGGACTGCGCGGGAACTTGGACTTTGATTACGGCGGCACTGCAGTGCGCGGCTGCGATGGCTGTTTGCGAACAACGACTTCCTGGGAGCCGCCAGATGAAGTGAAAGGCGATGTTGCCCGTATGCTGCTATATATGGCAGTCCGCTACGAGTCAGATGACGCAGTGGACTTGGAGCTCAACGACCAGGTGAATAACGGATCGACGCCTTTCCACGGAAAGATCTCCGTGTTGCTCGAGTGGCATGAACAAGATCCTGTCAGCAGCTGGGAACAACAGCGAAACGAAAAGATCGAAGACATTCAAGGCAACCGCAATCCGTTCATCGACCATCCAGAATGGGCTGAATTGATCTGGTAAGCAGTTGTTTGTATGAAAAATTGTACCGATTTTGAAATCGCTGCTTATGATTTCATATAGCTTTTCTTAAAGAAGACAGTGGGCATGAATATCTGCCCCCTGTCTTCTTTTGTTCGATTGGTATAAATACTCATATATTGCAATCGAACTATGCAATTGTTGAGTAGTTGCTTCAACTTCAAGTATTCTGCGTTCCCGAGTCATACTTGGAAATTTAATCTCAAAATAAATATACCCTTGTCCAAATTGTTTAAATATCAACAATAAATGTTAACCTATTATAAAATGTATATTATAGGCAGGAGAAAAAAAGATGCAACCGTAAAATTAAGCCGCTAAAGCAGCAGTAGCTGCATTTTTTTAAAACCTGTGATCATAAAAAGGATAAGATAGATCATTCATAGTTTAAAATTCAAAATTTGAAACAGAAGGATAGGGGGAACCGCATGAATATCCTAGTCGTTGAGGACGATCGCACCATCGCTTCCGGTTTGACATACTCGCTGCAACAAGAAGGATTTCAAACAATTTTGTGCCATACAGCGGCTTCAGCAAAAACTGCAATCGAACAACAGCTTGGAGACATTGATTTATGCTTGCTCGATTTATCGTTGCCCGATGGAAGCGGCTATGATTTATGCACGCTGGCTAAGACGAAGCGGGACATTCCTGTCATTTTTCTCACGGCGTTTGATGATGAAGTGAACGTCGTCATGGGATTAGACATGGGAGCCGATGATTACATCACGAAGCCATTCCGCATACGTGAACTGCAATCGCGCATCAATTCGGTGCTGCGCCGCTACCAGCACAAGAGTCCATCTAAATCTGTCATGCACCTGGGAGATGTCCAAGTGGACACAGTGAATGGGAAAGTACATAAAGGCGGCAACGAAATTTTTTTAACGGCTTTAGAGTATCGGCTGTTGTTGATTTTTGTTAACCACATCGGACAGGTTATCACAAGAACTCAGCTGCTCGATCGGATCTGGGATGTCGGCGGAGATTTTGTCAACGACAATACGTTGACCGTTTATATCAAGCGGCTGCGTGAAAAACTCGAGGCTGATCCCGGACAGCCCACTCTCATCAAGACCATCCGAGGGATGGGCTACAAGGCAGGTGATTGAGCTTGCTGCGAAATCGTGAAATTCAGTTATTGTTTACTGTACTTGCTTTTTTTAGCCTAGCTGGTGTGGGGCTTACAGCTGTTTTCGGTTCTACTGCAGCTAGTTGGAGTGTGTTTGCCATGTCCATCGTATTGATTGCAACTACTGGAATTTTCACGTGGTGGCGCTACAGGGAGATCGATCGGCTGTCAAGCTATCTGCAAAAAATCAGTAATGGCGATTACCAGTTAGATGTTCGGGACAATACTGAAGGAGAATTGAGCTTGCTTAAAAGCCAAATCTACAAAGTAACGACAATGTTATCGGAGCAAAGTACGACTCTTCATGATGACAAAGAAAAACTGACGAACGCTATCTCTGATATCTCCCATCAATTGAAAACGCCACTGACCTCTATGATGGTCATGGCAGATTTGTTAAGTGACAGCCGTTTCGGTGATGAAAAACGCACTGAATTCACTCGGAATTTGAACATTCAGTTGAAACGGATGGAATGGCTTGTTTCGTCGCTCCTCAAGTTATCAAAAATTGATGCCGGTACGATTGCTTTTAAGAAAGAGCCCATAATGGTCAGGGAGCTCGTCGAAAAAGCGGTCGAACCGCTTTTGGTGCCAATGGATATTAAAATGCAGCAAATCGATATCCAAGGGGCCGACCTGACTGCATTTTCAGGAGATCTGAACTGGACCACTGAAGCGTTAATCAATATTTTGAAAAACTGCGTCGAACACACCGCTCCGGGTGGAAAGCTATCGATTCGTTATACCGAAAATGTACTTTATACTGAAATCATTATCAAGGATAGCGGGAGCGGCATATCAAAACAAGACTTGCCGCACATCTTCAAACGCTTCTACAAAGGCAGCAATGCAAGCGATGAGAGTGTCGGCATTGGCCTTGCCATGGCGTATAGCATCATCACCAGCCAACAAGGAGATATCGAAGTGAAGAGCGAACCGGAGATGGGCACGGTCTTTCATATTAAGTTCTACAAGCAGGTAGTTTAAATGGCTCCTGCTTTTTTTAGTTGTTCTGCAAAGTGACTAGACTGTCACCTTCGAGTCACCTCGCAGTCATGTAGTCTCGTTATACTGAAACAAGAGATTAACATAATGGAGGTTTTCTAATGACGATTGTAGAAGTGAAGAATCTATCAAAAGTATACGGTGAAGGCGAAACCGCTGTGGCAGCGCTTGATGACGTCTCGTTTTCTGTGAACAAAGGCGAGTTTATTTGCATCATCGGGCCATCGGGTTCAGGGAAATCGACGTTGCTTCATTTGCTGGGCGGAGTCGATCAGCCAACGAGTGGCAATGTATCAATCGACCAAACGGACATTTATTCGTTGGACGAAACTCAACTCGCCATTTTTAGGCGTCGCCAAATCGGGTTGATCTACCAATTTTACAATTTGATTCCGATTTTAACCGTCGAAGAAAATATTACCCTGCCTATGCTCTTGGATGAGCAAAAAGTGGATCCGCTGCAATTCAACAAAATTTCGAACGCATTAGGGCTTGAAAATCGATTGGCCCATCTGCCCAATCAGCTCTCCGGCGGACAGCAACAACGTGTGTCAATCGGGCGGGCACTGATCAGCAACCCGGCAATTATGTTGGCAGATGAACCGACGGGTAATCTGGACAGTAAAAATAGTGAAGAAATAATGGATCTGTTGAAAATGTTCAATAAAACATTTAACCAGACATTGATCGTTATTACGCACGATGAGCGCATCGCTCTGCAGGCAGACCGTATTATAACTATAGAAGACGGTAAAGTGGCAAAAGATGAGGTTATCCGGCCATGAATATCATCAATAAAGTCACCATACGTCATTTAAAGCAGAACAAACGACGCTCGCTTGTGACGATTATTGGGGTAATCATTTCTGTTGCAATGATCACAGCAGTAGCCACACTGGGCGTATCGTTTCTTGATATGATGGTTCGCCAGGAAATCGAGAAAAGCGGCGAATGGCATGTCCAATACCAAAATGCAACGAAAGAACAGGTAGAGGCAATCGAACAGGATAGCGCAACTCAAAATACGATTGTCTCAAGCGATGGCTATGCAATCCTGGAAGGTTCCGAAAACGAGTACAAGCCATATTTGTATTTCAAAAACTACGATAAAGAAGGAATGGTACAGTTTCCAATTGCTGTTTCTGAAGGGCGTTTGCCAAATACGGAAGAAGAAGTCGCTATTTCAGAGACGATTCAAGATAATGTTGAAGTGCCTTTTGAAATTGGAGATGAACTGACCGTGGACGTCGGTGAGCGAGTTCAGATAAACGACAACAAACTGTTATCGCAAGTGGACTCGCTTCAAATCAATGAAGGCGAAACCCTAGAAAAGCTGGAAAATTTAGAAACTAAAACTGTAACAATTGTTGGAGTTATCAACCGGCCTGATTGGGAACCAGCCTGGTCACCAGGCTATACGGTAATCGGGTATGTGGATAAAGCACGCGCAGCAGAGGGGCAGGCGCTAGACGTTTTTGTGACTGTTGACAAGCTGGAATCAGAGATTTTTGACCATGCCGATGAATTGGCTGACAAGAATGGGATTGTTGGCGTTGAATTTAATTCCGAGTTGCTTCGCTATTATGGCTTAACAGACAATGACAATCTCCGGAGTACACTATTTTCTTTAGCCGGTATTATTATGGCGGTTATTTTGATTGGTTCGGTAGCATTGATTTACAATGCATTTGCGATTAGTGTGTCTGAGCGGGCTAGACATTTGGGTATGCTATCGAGCGTAGGGGCGACGAAAAAACAAAAACGCAATTCTGTATTTTTTGAAGGCGCTGTGATTGGAATCATCAGTATTCCGATTGGCCTCTTAGCCGGAATCGGAGGAATCGGGCTAACATTTATCTTTATCAACCCTCTTATCGAAGATGCACTCTATATTACGGAAAAGCTGGAATTGGTAGTTACACCGGCTTCTGTAATCCTGGCATGCGGTATTTCAATTTTAACCATTTTTATCTCTAGTTATATACCGGCAAAGAGGGCATCCAAAATATCGGCGATTGATGCCATGCATCAAACTCAGGATATCAAGTTAACTGGAAAAAGTATCAAGACGTCCAAATGGGTCCGAAAAGTGTTCGGCCTTGAAGCGGAGATCGGATTGAAAAACGTCAAACGAAACCGTAAACGTTATTTGGCGACCGTGTTCTCACTTGTCATCAGCATCGTTTTATTTTTATCAGTGACTTATTTTACTGAAGGTCTGAAAAAATCATTAGAAATGTCCCAAAGCGATAATCAGTTCGATCTGCAAATCAGTAGAAGTGAGCTGGACGAAGTTGACTTGATGAATTATGCGCAGTTAGAGCAAGTCACAAAAACTTCACTGATAACAAATGCACAAGCTGAAGCATTCATTGAATCTGACCAGCTTCCCGAAAAACTAACAGAACAATTGGAAATTGGTGAAGCGGTCCTTGAAGATGGGAAGTACCGTTATTATGTCGATATTCAGGGCTTAGACGAGGCAAGTTTTAAAGCTTATGCTAAATCAATAGGCACGGAATCAGATTTGTTTGCAGACAAACTGAAGGCTATTGTCATCGAACAAATATCTTACGAAGACGCAGCTTCCGGTAAATTTGTCGAAACTAAAACCATCAATACGGAAGTTGGAGATGGGATCGAAGTGCATAAGAGCCTTTACAGTGAAACAGGTGAACCGCTTGAAGGAGAGTTATTGACTACATTTGAAATTGCAGCTTTGACTGATCAAGTGCCTATGGGTGTCCAGCAAACTGGACTTGGTGGTCTAACCATTATCGTTCCAAAAAAGACATTTGATCAATTGGATTTTACTGAAGAAGAAAGATCGACTTCCATCTATGCAAACAGCTCTGATCCGATGGCAACTCAAGCAGTAATTGAAGAACAAAACGATACAAATATCCAAATCTATAATATTTATCAACAGCGCCAACAAGAAGAGCAGATGATTATACTGATGTCCGTATTTACCTACGGTTTTATTGCACTGATTTCACTCATTTCCATCGCGAATATCTTTAACACGATATCTACAAGCATTTCCCTTCGGAAAAGAGAGTTTGCGATGCTAAGATCGGTCGGTATGACTCCGAAAGGATTTAACAAAATGATTCGCTACGAAAGCCTATTTTATGGAGGAAAAGCATTGGCTTATGGATTGCCTATCAGTATAGCCGTGATGCTGGTCATGCACCGTTCGTTAGGCTACACATTCCAATATGAATTTTCTCTCCCGTGGATGAGTATTCTTTTTACGATTGTGGTAATTTTCCTGATTGTCGGAGCAGCAATGTTGTATTCAATTATCAAAATAAAGAATGCGAATATCATTGAAAGTCTGAAACAGGAAAATGCCTAATGCACAAGAATAAAGGGAGAGAAGAGGCCAAACAAAGCGTATCTTCTCTCCCTTTTCGTCTGTAAAAGTATCCTGTTACTAACGTTTAACGTCTATATTGACTAGTTTTCTACTTATCTTCTCACACTATTAATTAAGCATTCCTTTTTACGACTTCTTCATCTTCAGGTTCGCCAAGTAAATATTAAACAAGATAAAAAACAAGCACGTGAGAATAGCGAAGTAATTCAAGTCCTGCATCGACTGTAATTGATTTTCTGCCAGGGTTAGAATGCTGCCTGGTGACAGCTGAAACAAAATGTGATTGAATCCTTTTGCAATGATCAAGATCATAGATATTAAAATGGTAGTGACTGCGATGAGAATGGGACTTTTAACGAATGTACTAATCAGAATCGTTAAGCTCACGACGTATAGAATCCAGAAGCTGTATAAAATCAGGAAAAGGAGAAAATTTGAAAAAGAGAAGGAGCCGAATAACATCATTGTATAGGTATACGAAACCGCTGCGCCGATGGAAATGCTGAACATGCTAATCAACCAATGGCTTGCCAGCTTGGATAAGAGGTAGGACGCAAGCGACACGGGGCGGGTCAAAATAAAATCTTGCATGCCGCTGTTGCGATCGCCTGCAATCAGTCCCATAAAACTGATGGTTAAAATGATTAGACCGATTTGATTGAATTGACCGGAAACCGTAGACAGAAGAACTTCAGCAGAGGAAGGAGTGGGCCTGTTCGGATCGATGGTGATTCCGTCGGCCCCACCTACATTTTCGAGAATGATATCCATGTATTTATTGATCAACGGTTGAGTAACACCCAGAATGACAAAGAACAGCGTTAACCAGATGAATTTAAATTCTTTGAGTGCTTCCACTATTTCAGTCCGCATTAATGTATTAAAGTTTGTCATGTATCCGACACCATCTCCAGAAAAATTTCTTCTAACCCTTTTTCATAAAACTCGATGGAAATAGTATTTATTTCTTTTTGGGCGAAATCGTTGACTACTGTCTTCAATTCCAATTCTTCAACCCCCGTTAAAAGATAAGTGTTGTATGAAACGATTTCAATTTTCTCGAAATCAGTATTGGATAAAGTCTCTTTTGCTTGTGGTGAATTCTCTATTTTTACAAGAATTCTTTTCCGATCTGATTTCTGAAACTCGTCATTTATGTTTCCGACAATCATTCCATTTTTTATAATGATGTATCTGTCGCAAAATTCGCTGGCGTCATCCAAAATATGCGTCGAAATGATGATGGTCGTTCGTTTCTTTAATCGGGCAATCAACTTCTTTACTTCATTTCTGCCGATAGGATCTAAGGCAGAAACAGGTTCATCCAAAATCAGCAACAGCGGTTGGTGCAAAATGGCCTGGGCGATCCCGAGCCGCTGTTTCATGCCGCCCGATAATTGTTCCACCTTGTAGTTTTCTTTATCCTTAAGTCCGACTTCTTCTAAAACTACTGAGATGTTTTCTCTTAAAGCCTCATCATCCACCCCCGACAATTTTCCGAAGAAAAGAAGCGATTCTTCGCAGGTCATCCACGATTTGAAGTCCGTATGCTGTGACAAATAACCAATGTTTTTCTTGTGTTGCATGATAGGGGCGGAATTGAACGTAATTTCACCTTGTTCGTGCTGCAGAATGCCAGTGATGCATTTGATGAGTGTCGTTTTGCCTGCCCCGTTTGGCCCCAACAAGCCCACACACTCCCCTTTTGTGATTGAAAAGGAGATATCGCATAAAATCTTTCTTTTTTTTATGGTCTTGTGAAGTTTTTCAACGGTAATCATTTCGAGTGACCTTCCTTCCGATAACTAAATACAAGATGGGTCCTAATGATTGGACCAGCAGGATGGCCACCAGCCAAATATACGGTGCGGTGATCAGATCTTTTCTCTTGAACCAGTCATATAGTGCAATTCCAATGAGTAATAAATTAAAAATGACAACAGGCAACAAAAAAGGAAGTATCATCGTCCATTCAATTTCCAGTAAAGCGGTTATATCCGTATTCATATTAATCACCCTTTCTATTATCATTATCAATAATGATAATAGAAAGGTCAACTACTTTAAAAAATTTATAACTATATTTAATTGCAAGCTTTATCGTGTTTAGGATTATTAGTATATGATTGGAGTACTGATCGTATTCTTTAAGGAATTTGATAACTTGTAAGAACGAATAAATAATAGCTAACTAAACATAAGGGAAAAGGGGATAAAATAGTATGGAATTTGATTTCTTTAAAAACCAAGTCAGGTTTAAAATAGCTTTAGAACTAATAGATGTCGATGAAGGTTTATCGATTATGCAACTGAATAAAGTATTAAAAGAAGTATCGCAAGCGACGTTGTATAGGCATGTAAATTCAATGGTAGAGGATGACTTGCTGAAAATTGTTGGAATAAATCGTAGTGGAAAAGTGGAAGAAAAGATATATGCCCTAAATACGCAAGCTTACAAGATCAGTGAAGAAGATTGGCAGTCGGCTACTTATAGCGAAAAAATAAAATTTGTCACCTACTTTTTCATGTACATTTTACAAAACTATAAAAACTATTATGAAAGTAGTATGGCAAATCAGTCACAGGATCAATCAACATTTTCTCTAGTAAAACTGAACTTAACAAATGATTCATTCAACGATTTTCAAACGGAGCTCGGTACACTAATAGAAAAATACTACAATATGGAAGAATCGGAAGATGGAACTGATCGGACAATTTCGTTGGTTATTATTCCGTGATGTTATCCTTAATGGAGAAGTTTTTCTTTATTAAAATTTGGTTTGCATATGATGCCTCCTCAAAAGCAATTAAAATACAAAGGGATAGAAGATGCGATTTTTTTAGCTTCTCCTATCCCTTTTCGTCTGGAAAAGTGTACTTTTACGAACGCTTTATTTATGTGCATTACGATTATTGGAAAAAAACTTAAGAAATCAAGAAACAAGTAACAGGAAAATAATGATATTATTTTTCAAGAGAGAAAAGAGAGGAAATAAATTTCATATAGAGGGAGAAGAATATGCCTAAAATTGATAACATGTTAGCAATTCTATGGATGCTTCGTTCAGGTGAAAAAATTACTGCCAAACAAATTTCAGAAAAGTTAGAGATGAACATAAGAACTGTGTATCGTTACATTGACACAATCTCAACAAGTGGCGTACCGATAATTTCAGAACCAGGACATAACGGTGGATACACTTTAATGAACCATTTTATTGAGGCTCCTCTTTTTTTTGATTCTGAGGAGCAAATTTCCCTCTTTCACGCTGCTGTTTTTGCGGAAGAAGCCGGATATTATGGAGGGGAAGCACTAAACAGGGCCATTTCAAAACTAAGTAATTACTCAAATCAAGAACAGGAAACAAAGGTAAACCAACATGTAACGAATCTTGAAGTAATCAGCCGAGTAAGTTCGATTTCTGTAGTACCTTTTTTGAAGGAATTGGAGAAGGCCGTAGCTGCAGAATACTCAGTAAAAATTCGTTACCAAAAAAATGGCGAAAAGCAACTAAATGATCGATTGGTCGATCCGTACAGAATACTCTATTGGAATAATCAGTGGTACATGATTGGATTTTGTTATCTTAGAAAAGATATCCGTAGTTTCAGGGTGGATCGAATTGAGAGTCTCACGCTAAAAGAAAATAGGTTTAACCGGCCAGAAAATTTCTCAGCACGTGACTTTTTTATAAAAAATCTTCTTCCAACTATAGATGATAAGGAAGGGATTATTTCTTTGGTTCTTACTGGGGATAAAACTGTATTGGCTGATATTTGCCAACATTGGTTTTTAGGATATTATTTACAAGAACAGACTTCAGATCAAGCAGTGTTTCTTCTGGAAAAAGATGTGATCCTTACATATGTCCCTTATTTACTTTTGCCGTACAATAAATCACTCAAAGTTATTGAGCCAATAAGTCTTAAGAAAAGACTTATTGAAGTTTTGACGGAACTAATAGAATTTCATGAAGTATGATAACTTCCCTGACGGTATCTGTCAGGGAAGTTATTTTATACTAGCTATATCAAATGGAATGGGAGTGCTATTGGATGCAAACAAAAAAAGTTTTTCTCTATGTATTTAATACAATGTCTGACTGGGAATATGGATATCTAATTGCTGAACTAAACTCAGGAAGATATTTCAAAAAAGAATTAGCATCTTTAAAAGTGATTACAGTAGGGGCTAATAAAGAAATGATTACTACTATGGGAGGACTGAGCATAAAACCAGACCTTTCCCTTAATGAGTGTACGCTTGAGAATACAGATCTTATAATTCTACCAGGAGGGACGACTTGGAGTGGAGAAATTCATCAACCTATCTTGGAAAGAATTGGCCAAGCTTTGGAGCTTGGCACTATTGTTGCCGCAATTTGTGGTGCAACTGAGGGCCTTGCCAATATGGGGTACTTAGACACCAGAAAGCACACGAGTAATAACTTAGAATATACTAAAATGGTTTGTCCTAACTATAAAGGAGAAAGATTCTTTGAGCTGGAATCTGCGGTATCTGATGCAAATTTGGTTACTGCCTTAGGAACAGCTCCTTTGGAATTTGCAATGGAGGTACTGAAAAAACTAGATGTATTTGCACCAGATGCGTTGCATTCATGGTATAAGCTAAACAAGGCGAATGAACCTGAATACTTCTTCCAGTTAATGAATTCAATAAAAAAATGAAGTAACTGAAAAGCTCAATTTCTCTATTTTGATATGCAGAGAACTGGGCTTTTAATTGTGTTTTTGGCGGAATCAGGAATTGCGGCTCCAGTGTATGAATAGAAAGGTTTGAACAGCAGGTTTTCAAAAGAAAATAAAGTTGCAGTCATGGAAAGAGCCGGCTATGGATACAGCGATGTATTTCATGAGGAGAGAGACATTGATACGATACTAGAGCAATCCAGACAAGTACTTATTCAAAGTGACCAGAAACCGCCGTGTATCTTAATGCCGCACTCTTTATCAGAACTAGGAGCCATCTACGATTCACTGACGATCAGAGGTCAGAGGAATAGGAATATTAACAAATTCCAGAGATGGCATCTGTACAACTCTATTCAGATAAAAAGCATAGACTCCATATATTCCTAACTCTATACTGGCTGTGGCCATTACTGCGGCTACTGCCGAAATCAAGAAACGAATATGGTTTAAATGAGTGCCAAAAGGCGATGGAAATCCTATTAAACTGCTTTTTGAAGACGTTTATTTACGAAGATATTCAATCCTATAAGAAGGCTACTAGATTCTACGCGGATAAGATAGGTGAAACATGATCAGCTATGAAATTTTTAATGGATTATTTAGCCATTATGGGATTCTGTATTAGCAGAACCCATTAAATGCTGAACTTCATAAAGAAACTGAACAAGAATCAAGCCTTTAAGAAGAAAATCAGCGATTAGATTGCGTGGAGAAAATTATGAGTGAATACTTTTTAGAGCCAATGTGAAGTCATTTCACATAAATGGTTAAGATTTAATTGTGTGTATTCGGCTGATTGCTTAAAAGCAATCAGTTTTTTTAGCATAGGCCTCAGCGTCCTTCTGATTCCGGAAAACTATAAAATGTTAATTTTCTGATTTTTATGTTAATATTGAATCAAAAAAAGAAGAAAGGGAGGCGTTCATCATGATTCACCAAGAACCTTTGGAAAAAGAGGAATTCCAAACCGCCCAGGAATCTACTGAACCTGTCGAACCGCTGCCGCATGCTCACTATATCGACCACAGGGATGGCTTAATTGAACCGATAGTCAAGGAATATATGCCGATACAAGTCGGTGTGGTCATTTTTTCAATTGCCATATTGGCTTTGATTTTTTTCGGTATAACTTCCAATATGTGGGGGTTGATAGAATGACGGTATAACGTTCTACGATTTACGCAATACAAAAAAGAGGACTGACATAGACTGTCATAGCAATTTGAGACACCAATAAAACACCCTTTTTAGGCTGCTTGCGTCCCATATTCCATGGGAGTCAGGCAACCTATTTTTTTAGAATCCGGCTTTCGTTGTAGTAACTTATGTATTAGATAGATGATCTGGAAAGTTAGAATTTTAGATTACATATCAACACTTTGTCGGAAGTAAAGAAGTTAAAAGTACTGCTTCTTTGCTTCCCATTTTTATAAATGTCCCTTTTTAATTATAAAAATTTTTACTTAAAGATGGGAAGAGTGAAAAAGGTAAGAAAGCTACTGTGCATCAGTTTTTTCTTCCAACTTATGAAAGTGGAATTTTGCGAAAGCTTTGACCTAAAGATAACTTCTGAGTGTTCAAATCTATCAAATAAGGAAGTAAGAGAAAACGCTATTCCAAATGTTAGGAATGGCGTTTTCTCTTTACAATACTATTAATATTATGGAACCATCACTTTGCGAAAACGCAGACAGTTTTCAATAGCTCCTTATTAAATTGAATTGATGTACGAGTTTAGTTTTTTTTGTATTGATAGATAGTTGGTTGTAAATAAAATATATGTGCTTTCCCTTGTAACGATAACGACTCTATCTGTTGTGCCATATGGCCTTCCAATTCTTATTGCCTGTTTTTCTTTTCCGCCATAAGTATCATCTATGGTAACTGCTAAAATATCAGATATTGGAATTGTAATTTTTGTTAACAGCCACCTAATCACGATATCAGAATTAACTTTTTTTACAAATATCTCAAACAAAATATCCCTCCTTACAACTAATTAACTTATTTTAACATATTTAAATACCTTAAACGCTTGATTTACTTGCTCAACTAGCATGCATCTTACATACATAATGGATGATGGGGCGGCTATGCTTATGCCGTTATAAAGATTGTCACAGGTTTTGAGTAAAGCATTTCTTACCAAAAAATCCGGAATTAAAGTTTTAAACCTAACTTCGAGGATGCATTTCCTTCTATGTATAAGTGGTAAAAGCTTAAACACTACATATGCTACAATATTAAAAAAGATAGATTTTGAAAGCCTACCAATGCAATAAAGCTTATAAAAAAGCATTTTTTAATAAATCCTATCAAGAACACATTATTGAACAGTTCTTTAATAGAGGAGTTGTATAAAATGGATGGAAAAAAAGGTGCAGGAATAAAAATCTCTTCAAAAGCAGACAGCATTCTATCTCAAATGAGTAGCAAAACTAAGCTAGGCGACTTACGGAAAATCGCAAAGGACATTAAAAGGGATCACGAACTCGCTATGGAACTTTGGTCAACCGAAGAGTTCTTGCCCAGACTATTAGCGATCTTAATTATGGATAAAAAACTTCTTTCACAAGATGTGCTAGATCTGCTTGATAAGGATATGCAGATTCACACTTTTGATGAGCGAAATAACTTAATGGATTGGTTAATGGCCAATCAGCTCACCAAAGACAAGAAGAACATTGCATTGATGGAGTCATGGGAACATAGCACCGCTGCTCTTCAAAGGCGTGCTTACTGGTATTATCAGGCACGATTGAGATGGACTGGACAAACACCGCCTGATAACACGGAAGAACTGCTATCGGCAATAGAAGCTAATATTATGCAGGAAAAACCGGAAGTTCAATGGGCTATGAATTTCACCGCAGGCTGGATCGGCGTTTATGATGAAAAGAGTCGTGCACGTTGTGTAAGAATTGGTGAGGAAACGGGTCTTTACAAAGATGAAGTAGTAGCAAACGGATGTACGCCCAATTATTTGCCGGAGTTCATTAGGATCGAAGCTAACAAGCGACAAGATAAATAGTATTCTCTAAAAAATACTAGAATTTAATGCAATATTGGCCGGCATGAGCACGGTTAACTATCGTATTTATGCCCGCCAATTAGCTGTATAACTGAAACTCTAGCTTTAAGGAGTTACTATCGCAGCTTTTTTCTCGTTTAGAATGTGAGTATGAATTTTTATAATCGTTTGGAACTGTTTAGTGTTATTTTTTCCTTACTGCTCTTGTATTAATGCGTTTATTTTTTGAAGTCTTTCATAACCTTCAGCGTAAATTTTGGCTCTTTCTTCTTCTGTTTCAATCTCATCAAAGTCTTTCAGCATTTCTTCTGTCTCGTTGATCCATTCTTCTAATGGTTCAAAATCGTTCAGTTCTTTCACTTGACCAAGTCTTGAAAGGGGATTGGCCACTTGACCTGCAGCGTTTCCAGTCGTTCTATGCTCTGGTGCTGGTATGGCGGCTGCATCTGCAAGCCACCCCATAATTACGCCTATTTTCTGCTCTTCAGTTGGTTCAGCTGGGCTGCCATTTACTTGGTAAGAACGAGCAGCTAGCGCTTTTGTAGTTTTATCAAACGTGTAACCGTTCTCGTACGTTACACCATTTGCCATTTCACTACTTTCCTCTCCACCTTCTGGAAGTTCCCATTCATCAAAATAATCATTGATTTCTTGATAAGGTGATTCTAGTTTGGTCTCTTCTAGCTCTTTCGATTTGTTCGCAGAGGTTTCAGATGATGATTCTTCTTGAAGTTTATTTTCAGTAGTTTCTACTTCTGTTGATTCGTCTGCATTTCCGCATCCAGCTAGCAATAATGCCACTGAAATCACTATTCCTAAAGTGTACTTCTTCATTTAATCCCCTCCGATTATAGCCCGATTATATCATAGTAAAAATCATTTATTTCCATAAAACCCATTTTCAAGGGATACAATATTCTCTTAGGAATAGCTTTTTATGTTAGCTTTAGTCAAAGAGATTTGATGAAACAAAGTTTAATAAGTTCGATCGACTTTTTTAGGCAAGCATAGTTGAGAGATGCCCATCAAATGCCCAAAATTCGCTGAACACTCAAGCCATCCAAGAAGGCTTTATTACTGAATAATCGTTGGAAAATACTCCTACGCATTTCGAAATACGACATCCCGAAGCACCTGAGAAAAAAGAAACTTATGTACATAGAAGGAAGCGATAAATGTGGAAAACAAGTCGAGCAAGTATTTTAAATTAACCAGAAATAAAAAAGGACAATGATTTTTAATAGAATCCCGTCGTCTAGCTGAGGTCAATACATAAAGATAACTAAAAAAATAAAATATTAAGAGCTGTGTAATGTAAAATAGAGATCCAACTCTAATTAGTTGCGAGAAATTTAGTGCGAAAGGGATTGAAAGGATTGAAAACTGAACCGTCATTTCCGAATACAGTGAAGACAGTGGAAGAGCTGCGAGAGATCACCGGAAAGCCGAGTGAACTTGTGAGCAATAAGGTCATCTCTTTTTTGGATGAACATTGCATAGGCTTTATCGAGAAATCTCCATTCCTGACAATATCTACAGCGGATGAATCCGGTTTTTGCGACGTTTCTCCACGGGGAGACGATGCCGGTTTTGTATATGTGGTAAATGACAGGCAGTTGATCATTCCGGAAAGGCCCGGCAATAAGAGAATGGATTCCATGCGGAATATTTTATCCAATCCAAATATCGGTTTACTGTTTCTAATCCCTGGACTGGGTGAGACCTTGCGTATTAACGGTAAAGCAAGCGTCATCCATGATAAAGAACTGTTAGGGAAAATGGCAGTCGACGGAAAAAGCCCGATTCTTGGTATCGGCGTGGATGTGGAAGAGTGCTTTATTCATTGCGCAAAGGCGTTCCGAAGGTCAGGACTGTGGAGTCCCGATACATGGATGACTAAAGATGCACTACCCAAAGGTGCGAAGATTTTAGCAGCCCATGCAAAATTGCCAAATGTAGATGAAGAGGCGGTCGGGAAACTTCTGGAGAAGAGCTATCGGGAAACGTTGTATTAAAGCTAGACGAGCACCCTCTGTTTGCAGCGAAGACTATGATGCATTTAAAACCACTTGAGTAGAAATTGTGTATCTTCAAATAAAGGCTGGATTTATATTGTCATTACTGAATTATTAGTTATTTACTTCTGCATGTTGTGATAAAATATAACTAGTAAAAGAGTAAAATATGGTAGGGAAAGCAAATGGACTCTTGTACTGCTTCAACTAGAGGAAGAAAGTAAAAACAGCCCCTTTCGGTGTAGCTTTTTGTGTGAAGGGCAAGCTAGCTAGAATCAATAAATTCAACGGACGCGAGAGCTGGCAGAGTATTGCTAACGACGTTCTGCAGATATATATCAAATAGTATTATAGATGATAGGGGCTGATTGTATGTTAGGTGAAAAAGATGAAGATGTATTCATGAAAAAACCGAACGAGAAACGCAGGCTTGGAGAACCGACGGGGGCATTTAAAGGTGCAGCTTGGGGCGCTTTGCTTATTGGGGTATCGACGTATTTAATCGGTTTGTACAATGCGCAAATGGAATTGAACGAAAAAGGCTATTATATTACATTATTGATACTTGGGCTTTATGCTGCAGTGTCGCTTCAAAAGGCAGTCCGGGATCGTGACGAGGGAATACGGGTCACGAACCTGTATTTCGGCATTAGCTGGTTTGCGCTGATTTCAGCATTGGCACTAATGGCGATCGGACTGTTCAACGCTGAGAGCATAATTTTGAGTGAGAAAGGCTTTTACGGCATCTCGTTCGTCTTGAGCCTGTTCGCCGTGGTTACGGTACAGAAGAACGTCCGGGACACAGAAGAAGCGAACCCAGATAAGTGAATCATGAAAATAGAAACGCCTAACTGTTCCTACAGTTAGGCGTTTTGTGTGTCCAGGCGTATAGTGGACGAAAACAGATCAAAAAAATTTTAGAATTGAAAACTGTATTTTCAAAGAGGTGTTGTGTCGATTTCCATCGCTTGCCAATCATTATAGTTCTAAATATGGTGACCTCAAGAAATTGCATGGTAGCGGTATGTGGAATTATAATTAAAGAACAATAGACGGTACCTTTCCTTCTGAAAATACAGCCACTGAAGCCTTTGAAAATAAAGTGTTGCACTTAAAATGACAAACAGTCCCTTACAAAAACTTAGAACGCTGTAAAGTGATGTTAAGTTAAAAACAACAGTAAAATGTAAAGGAGACGATCATTTTGCAAAAATATGTGCTAGATTTTCAAGAGGTGGAAAAAAATGATTTGTTACTGGTTGGCGGAAAAGGCTTGAATTTAGCGGAGCTGGCAAGAGTTCCTGGCATTCAGGTACCGGCAGGATTTTGTATTACTACTAACGTATTCAAGCGCATAGTGGAGGATAATCAGGTATTCACTGAATTGATGGAAGAATTGGCCGTACTTGAATCCAGCGATATAGATAGGATTCGATTGATCAGTGAAAAACTAAGAAATGCCATCGAAACCACGAAGATCCCGAAAGAGATAAAACAGGAAATTGTCGATTCTTTTGAAAAATTGGGGAGCGAGTTAACCTATGCGGTCCGGTCGAGTGCGACGGCAGAGGATTTGCCGACGGCGTCATTTGCAGGACAGCAAGATTCGTTTTTAAATATCCAAGGTAAAAAGCAGCTCTTGAAGCACATCAGTAAATGTTGGGCTTCCTTGTTCACGGAGCGGGCAGTAGTGTATCGCATCCAAAATGGTTTTGATCACCGGAAGGTCCTTTTGTCGGTCATCATCCAACAAATGGTTTTTCCGGTTGCATCCGGGATATTGTTCACCGCAGATCCTGTTACGTCCAATCGCAAAATGGTGTCGATTGATGCGAGTTTCGGATTAGGTGAAGCACTCGTCTCAGGCATTGTGTCTGCCGATAATTACAAAGTTAAGGAAGGGCAGATCATTCAGAAAACAGTTTCTCTGAAGAAAGTTGCCGTTTATCCATTAAGCAGAGGAGGAACGGAACAAAGGGAAATCCCTCTTGAATTACAGGAACAACAAGTGTTATCGGGTGAACAGGTATTGGCGCTAGAAGGCTTAGGCCGTCAAATAGAAAAGCATTTCGGAACACCGCAGGACATCGAATGGTGTCTGGTGGATGAAGCAATCTATATTGTGCAAAGCCGGCCAATCACTACATTGTTCCCTTTGCCAGAAAAAAGTGATGGTCAGTATCGCATTTACTTATCCATTGGACACCAACAGATGATGACTGACCCGATCAATCCACTTGGTATGTCATTTTTCGAATTTCTCGCCGATTATAATATAGAGAGGGCCGGTGGACGGCTATTCATGGATTTGTCACCTGAGCTTGCTTCGGTTACTGGACGGATATTTATGTTGGCATCTCTTGGAAGCAACGATCCTCTGATGAAAGATGCGTTGGCTAATTTCATGAAGCGTAAACCACGGCTCCCAAATGGAAAGCGCATTTATAAATTTGGATCAGAGCCATTTACTTGGGGCTTTCCTGTGGAACTGCTAAAATTGTATCGGAAAAATGACCGCAGGCTGACCAACCAGCTGATCAATTTAAGCGAAGCTTCCATCCGGTCGTTGGAATGGCGTATACAAACTGTCTCAAGAGATGGATTGTTCGAGTTTATTAAAGAGGATCATAAACAATTAAAAAAAGAAATTTATAATCAGGAAAGCTTTGGCATAATTATGGTCGGCATCTTTGCAGTATACTGGCTCAACAACTACATGGAAAAATGGCTGGGTGAAAAGAAGGCGGCAGACATCCTCAGCCAGTCGGTGGCCCGTAACGTGACGTCCGAAATGGGGCTTGAGCTTCTCGATGTAACGGATGTGGTGCGAGACTATCCCGAGGTGCAAGCCTATTTTGAGAACCCTCGGAAAGCAACGTTTTTCGAAGATCTGGAAAAAATGCACGGTGGCAAGGCGGTCAGCACAGCACTGAGACAATACCTCGAGAAATATGGCATGCGTTGTGCTGGTGAAATCGACATTACAAAAATACGGTGGAGCGAAGACCCGACAATCCTGGCTCCTGTCATCTTGGGCAATATCAAAAACTTCGAGCCTCATGCGCGCGCTGCCAAAGTTGCAGAAGGCAAAAGAAAAGCAAAGCAGAAAGAACAGGAGTTGTTGGAACGGTTGGCCAAGTTGCCTGGAGGCAAGAGGAAGGTTAAAAAGACCAAGCAAATGATCAGCATACTGCAAAATTTTCTTGGGTACCGGGAATATCCGAAATTCGCTTTTATCAAACGCTATTTTCTATATAAGCAGGCTTTGATGAAAGAAGCTGTTTTTCTGCATGAAAAAGGGGAAATCCAAGCGCCCGAGGATGTGTATTATTTATCATTTAATGAATTTAGAGATGCTGTCAACGGCAAAAGTGTAGACCGCCAGATGATTGAAGAGCGGAAAGCGGCCTACCGCTATTACGAGAAACTAAAGGTGCCGAGACTGATGACCTCAGAAGGTGAAGAAATCTTCGGAAACTATCAAAACGATAAGTTGCCAATCGGCGCGTTTCCAGGTATTGCGGTTTCTGCCGGCGTCATTGAAGGACGGGCGAGGGTCGTCCTGAAGATGGAGAATGCTCACATCGAACCTGGGGATATACTCATAACGGCTTTCACAGACCCGAGTTGGACCCCGCTATTCGTCTCGCTGTCGGGTTTGGTAACAGAAGTCGGAGGGCTGATGACACACGGAGCGGTTATTGCACGGGAATATGGCCTGCCGGCTGTGGTCGGAGTGGTTAACGCGACAACTGTCATTAAAGACGGACAGAAAATTCGCATCAATGGCTCTGAAGGTTATGTGGAAGTGCTGGATTAGCAATTCCAAAATACAAGTTTTGGGACATGATGAGAACTTCGATTTGCTTAAATTTCAGTAAATTTAAGAAATGAAGAAAAAATTATAATACCTTAAGATGGGAAAAAGACTACGTTGATACATTCATCTCTATAATCACAAACGCATTAAATAAAAAAAGGCTGGCATTCGTCCAATGCGACACCGGGCCATACCAGCCAATTAATTGCATAAATGAAACTCTAACTTTAAGGAGTCACTACCAAATCTTTTCTCTTTTTTTGATACCTATTAGAGTAAGTCTACATAGCATAGCAGCCAAATTTTGAAAAGGATCCCAAAAAGTTATCAAGGCAGAAAAATCTTCTGTCCTGATAGCTTTTTCGTTTTTGAAAAGAGGACTATCAGAATATTTAGAGAATAGAAAGGGGACATGGCGAAAGGGGTGGCGAGATGGATTGGTCAATCTTTTGGAGCTGGGTGCTCAACGGTGTAATCCTCTTGAATATGGTGCTGGCTGTAGTGGTTATTTTTAATGAACGGCGAGATCCGGGGGCTTCCTGGGCATGGCTGCTGATTTTATTTTTCTTGCCGGTCATTGGCTTTATCGTTTATCTGTTTTTCGGCAGGCTTTTAAAGGATAAGAACTTTTATGATTTAAGCGAGGAAGAGCAGTCTTACCACGCCCGTCAGATGTCAGATTGGTTCTCAAATTGAACGCATAAAAAGCGGCGCAGCTGAATACGATGATGAGCTGCTAAAAAAGCATAAACAGCTGTTGATCATGAATTTGCAGTCTTCACGGTCGCAAATAAGTTTTTACAATGAAATGGATGTCCTTTCCGAAGGTGTGCAAAAGTTCGATACGATGATTGCGGACATTGGAAGAGCACAGGAAGAAGTTAATATCCAGTATTACATCATCAAGCGGGACGCTCTTGGTAAGCGGCTGCTCGATGCTTTGCTGGAAAGGGCAAAAGCGGGGATCAAAATTCGTCTTCTCTATGATGGCTTTGGTTCCAGAAGTTTGAAAAGAATTGATTTTAAGGAATTGATCGAACACGGGGGCAAAGTGCAGATTTTTTTCCCGTCGTCTTTTGGATTTATAAATTTTCGTGTCAATAACCGCAATCATCGAAAAGTCTGCATCATCGATGGCAAAGTCGGTTATATCGGTGGATTTAATGTTGGCACCGAGTACTTGGGTGAAGTGAAGAAATTTGGCTATTGGCGAGATGTCCATTTGCGCATAGAAGGGGACGTGGTCCAACACATCCAGGAGCGATTTATTTTGGATTGGAATTATTCCAATCAACAGAAGAATCGGGATGATCTATTTTGTTTTCCACAGCATGATGTAAAAAGCCTATCCCCAATGCAGATCATCACGAGCGGCCCGAATTCCCATACGGAACATTTAAAAAACATGATGATCAAGATGATTTTATCAGCGGAGCGTGAAGTTTTTATCCAGACCCCGTACTTCATACCGGATAAAAGTTTTATGGACGCCTGCAAAATGGCGTTGCTGAGCGGAGTGAAAATGCATATTATGATCCCTGGAAAACCGGATCATTTATTTGTCATGTGGGGATCCTGGTCGTTTCTTGGCGAACTGCTCGATTACGGTGCAGATGTCTATTTATATGACCGCGGGTTTCTGCACTCCAAAACGCTGACCATTGACAGCGAAATTTCAACCGTGGGCACGACCAATCTGGACGCTAGAAGCTTTCGCTTGAATTTCGAAATTAATGCGCTGGTATTTAACCGCATGGTCGCGCTTGAACTGGAGTCATTGTTTGAGTCGGACACTGCAAGCTGCCGCAAGTTGACGAAAGAGCTATATGCCCAGCGTAATTGGACTATTAAATTCCGTGAAGGTGTGTCGCGTTTGTTGAGTCCGATTTTATGAAAAAATTTGAAATACATGGAATAGGCGTAAATTGCTTTCAATGAACTCTTCAAAAAACTATTTAGATACTTGCAGGTTTTTTTTGGAATTACACGAATTAGGTAGATGGTAATTCTAATTCAGATTGGAGGAATATCAATGACATTAAAAGCAAAAGAGATTTACGTCAATTTACCTGTAAAAAATTTGGACAAATCAGTGGAATTTTTTACAAAGCTTGGATTTGAGTTTCACCCAGAAATGACGGATGAAAATGCCACGTGTATGATTGTCGGTGAAAATATTTTCGTTATGCTGTTGATTGAACCCTTCTTTAAAACTTTTACCAAAAAAGAGCTTGCAGATTCGACGAAAAATACAGAAGTAATTGTGGCACTTTCCGCCGATAACCGTCAAAGCGTTGACGACATTGTCAACAAAGCATTAAAAGCTGGCGGTACAGCATCGAATGATGTGATGGATGATGAGTATATGTATGCTTGGAGTTTTCAGGACCTTGATGGCCATTTGTGGGAAGTTATTGCCATGTCAGAAAGCAACGATTTAAATAAGAGCGAAGCGTAAAAAAGGAAAGCATTTAGGAGAAAAAACCCTAAATGCTTTTATATATTTAATCAATGGTGATTATTGCATTTGAAGTTGTCAGTAAAAAATATTGTTAGTTCAACATCTACAAAAAGAGGTGAAAACATATGGAGCGAAAGATCGAGACATTTTCGTGGGAAGGCATGTCAATTGAATATTCGGTAGTAGGAAAGGGAGAACCGATATTTGTCATGCATGGTGGACATTCAAATTGCCATGAAGAAATGGGCTATAAGGGGCTAGTGGACAACGGCTTTTCAATAATTACTCCTTCAAGAGCAGGTTATGGAGGGACTTCAAAAGAAGTAGGGAAAAGTCTTTCAACCGCTTGCGAATGTTACTGCGGTTTAATGAGGCATTTAAACATCGAGAAAGTCCACCTGCTCGCCATTTCTGCCGGTGGACCCAGTGGGATTTATTTTGCTGCACATTATCCAAAGCTCGTTAAAACTTTAACTTTACAATCCGCAGTGACAAAAAGGTGGATTCAGCCAAAAGATAAAGAATACATCGCAGCCAAAATCATATTTCAACCTTTTAGTGAAAAAGTCACCTGGACTTTCATTTCTGCCCTAGGCAATAGATTCCCGCAATTTGTTTTTCGCCAAATGTTTTCATCGTTTAGCAATCTGATTTACAGTGAAGCAAAAGACAAAATAGCCGACAGCGATATTGAGGCTCTTCAAAAAATGAACAATCGCCAGCGATCAGGTTCTGGCTTTATGGTGGACCTGACCCATATAAAAGAGTTAACAATTACAGATTTACAAACAGTAACGTGCCCTACTCTAATTATGCATAGTAAACATGACGCAGCTGTGTCTCTCGAACATCCTTATCATGCACATCAACACATTCCTCTTTCCGAACTTTGTCTATTAGAGTCATGGGGGCATTTAATTTGGCTTGGAAATACTGCGAATAAATCCGAAGAAAAGACCGTTCAATTTTTGAAATTGAATCATCTTTCTTAAGATTCGCTGCCATCAACTAATAATAATGTCTGAAAATTTTGTTTTCCATAGCGATAAATGGATAATTTTGTTATGGTTAATAGGAGGATATTGGATATAAAGCTTAGTATAATGTCGATGTTTTCATTTTTTTTACCAGGGATATAAGTTATTTCACAAATAGTGAAGTCTAGCTAATAGATAAGGTGTTTTTACATGGAGACGGCAATTGAAATTTCACTAATTGTGCTGCCTATAGCAATAGTAGGAGGAATTGCATTATTTGTGATTAAGAGGCTTAAAAATAAACAGTTAAGAGGTACACTGGGGAAGAAAAAATCAAAAAATGCTCAAAGTTTATTGGATAGCTTAATACCACTCGGCATGCTTTTTGGTTCCGCTATCGGTTTGGTTTTCAGCAACTTTTTTCAAATTACTGTAGGAACTGCAATAAGCCTGGGTGCCGGAATAGGTTTGCTACTTGGTTATATTGCTTATGAGATATATAGCAGGCAGGAAGAAAAGGACAAATAAGTGTTATCAACTTCTTTTAATAAAAAGCTAATAGAAATTTAAGTATAGAGTCAAAAGTTGTTTTCCAAAAAAGTACAATGGAGGAACAACAATGCTCAAATTCTTAAAAAGAGTTTTTTTAGAAAGATGGGAATTGGTCCATACCACTACGAGTTTAGATCAACATTTCGCCATGTTAGAAAAACTTAGAAGCAACGGTATTGATTACAAAACATCGGGATTGAATTTTGGCGGTGGATACGGTGGAGCTAGTGGATATAGTACCGTTTATCACATTTATACACGAAAATGAATATGCTAATGGGGAGAATTTTTAACAATGGGGATTTAGCCAGTCTCTTAAAGTGCGATTAAAAAGCTGTGCTTTTTGGACTGGCCAGGCATGTTGAGCATCAGGGATTAATCTTCCAACTGCACTTGGCAGGAACTGCGGAGCTGTTTCAACAGATTCTAGAATGCCGCGAGATTCTTGATCGCCAGCGACTAATAGACAGGGACAATCAATGTTTGCATACGACTCATCAAGACGAAATTGCATGATTTCCTGCCAAATCGTTTCATAGGTATCCCGAGTCAGAAACTGGTAGTTCGTTATAAAAACCGGTATTTTGTCCTGAGGCAAATGGTAGTAATCATGTGCTAACTTTTTGAGATATCGTTCATCTTGTATTCCTCGCTGAACTATACGGGATTGCATTTTTAACAAAAATTGAAATCGCATAGGTTTTACGGTAATGCCGCTTATGAATGCACTAATAATTTTTTAGGGTATCGTTTAGCTAATTCTAAAGCAACGTGCCCACCCAACGAAATTCCCACAACATGAACCGATCGATTTCCGATCACCTGATGTGCAATCAAATCGGTCGCATCCGCTAAACCAGTCCATGGAGTTGATCTGCTTTTTCCGTGTCCAGGCAAATCCACCAGAACAAGTTGATAATCCGAAAAGGCTGGTTCCTGCTGCCACCACATCCAACTACTCGCACCAATCCCATGAATAAAGAGGATGGATTGATTTCCTTTAGATTCAGTTTCTACAAAATTAAGCATATTTCCAATCCCCCTATACTGCGATTAAAGGATATCCCGTGAAAGGCAATTCTATCTAAAGGGAAAGCTGTTGAAATATTCGCCTATATTTTATCATATATATAAGTAGAACTTTTTATTTAAGCACTCTTGACAGCTGTATTCATAGCGGGATTGCGATTCTAGTTTTGCTTAATACAATTACCAATTGAGATGGGGCACACAATGACAAATGGAATCGACTTTTATCTTGCTAATTCAAGTAAAGAAGCAGCTATTTCTGAAAAACACGTGAAGTTTGATGAAGACCTTCACCACTATTTATTGACCCGGGAAGGTTATCCAGCGAAAAGATATAGCCTCCTATTAAACCTGGATCAATATAATGATCGATTGTTTTCACCTAATGAAATACGTGAGTTAATTCTAATTTGTGAAAGGCTTTTAAATGAATATAGCTTGAAAACAAAGAAACGATGGGAAACAGATAACTTCACCTGGAGAATAAATATACTCGCTGAAAATCTTAAAACGCTTTGCTTACTCGCATTAGAGGAAAATAAAAAAATATTTGCTGCAGGGGATTGAAATTGGGAATTAAAATTTCTCCTATCAAGTAGTACATAGTTACTAATTTTCAATTTTAGGTGACTCGAAATTTTCCAAAGTATTCTCGTTGCCCTGACTTTCCCACAGTTGCCCACAATTTTGAAAGCAAAATTGATATAAGGTAACTAATAAATTTAGTGCACGTCTAAATTTGTGCTGGGAGGGGAAAGTATTGAAGTCTAAAACTTTGTATTTAAGCAGTATTATTATTTTGTTGCTGGCTGGTTGTTTTCAAGGGAATCAAGTGATCGAAAATGATAATAGGAATTCTATAGAAAATGCTGATTATGTGTCACAAAAACCACCGCATCTAAAAATTAGAATAAATGAAGAGGAGTTTTCTGCCGGTTTAAGTGGTTATGAGTGGAGCTACTTTGATCAAGAAAAAAATATGATGGCTACTGTTCAAACAGAATCGATCTCACCTTTTGATTTAGTCGGTAATCGGGAGGCACCTGCGGTAAATTCAGAAACATCCATTCAGTTTAGATTTGAAGAAGAACCGCTTTTTTATCAAGTCAATATTTGGGATGCTAAGAATACTAGAGAAGCTTCTTCCAACATAGTTGCTCTAGAGGGGCAAAGCGGAAGAACAATCTATGAAGTAACTGCAACTTGGGAACAAGGAACTGGCCATTATTTTTTCCCGCTAACTTTAGAATAATACATCTCTTTTATACGCAAATCCTATCCATATAAAAGCAGCTCTTTTTCAGACTTGAAAATTTCGTTCCACTTCATCGACTCGCCCTTTTCGTTGTCCTCATACAATAGTTGATAGGCATCCATCAAAATTCTTTTTTTCACTAAGAATGCAGAAGGTATGCTCCGGGGTTTTTCTCGATACATCGTAAAGTGGACAGCAAAATTCCGCCTGGCTTCTTCTAATGAGTAATCACCATTTGGACCTCCATCCATTGTTTCAGGAGTCTGCTCACTGTAACCCGAATCCTGCCAATCGCACAAAAAGCAGATTTCGTCGTAAGATCTTCTATTTAAAGTAGGATAGCCGCAGCACGGACATTTTTCTCTATTCATTTATAAGCTCCTTTGCAGATAAAAGTATTTTAATTGTATTTATAAAAAAGTAAAAAATGGACTTTGTCTTAGTCGCACTCACAAGCTTTTATAATAACAAAAGGGAATATCAGATTCCAAAACTAAATAACTTGGCAATAAACTGAAGTTATCGATGAGTCTAAGGCATTTTATCACTCTATATCGAGACATATACGCAGAGCATAAAATTCGATAGAAGAAAGCAAAAACTAGGTAGTTATCAGTCAGTGTTAGTTAGGAGGAACTGCCAATGAAAAGAAAGGCTAAGTACATTTTAATTTTTATATCTGGATTGGTTGTATATTTTGGATTCTCGATTCTTCTGTCGCTTTAACTGGACTAGCTGATAAATCCAAGTCTGATGCAAAATCAGAAAAGTCCGGTTAGCTCGGTAGGCAAGCTAACCAGACATTGTTAAAAATTTTACATTTATTCTTCAGCTTTTTCTCTTCGTACAACTAATACATCACAAGGACTGCTGCTGACAATGTGCTGAGATACACTGCCCAGTAAATAATGCTCAACAGCATTTAAGCCCTGAGCTCCGCATACAATAAGGTCGGCATCTACCTGTTTTGCGTAATCGCGCGAAATGACCTTATTAGGGGAGCCTGGGACTACAAAGACATTCACTTCTGAAACCCCAGCTGCAGCAGCTTCTTCTTTATATTTATTAAGCAGCTGGTTGCCATATTCAAATACTTCATCATTCATATCCGGTACACGTTTGGTCATCGCCGTAAAGGAACGGGTATCCACTACATAAATCAAATTCAATACGGCATTATCACGTTTTGCTATTTGCACCGACTTTTTTAATGCCCATTCTGCTTCACGTGATCCGTCAACTGCCGTTAAGATGTGCTTGTACTCCATTGCCATGCTAATCCCTCCTCAGATTTTTTATTCTTTTCTTACACTAAATTCTTCAAGGTTTGTGAAAATCCTTTCTTTTACAATTGAAATTTTTCTTTTATTATTCCATGACGTTAGTAAAATTGGCCGCAAAGCTTAAAGGAACCTTAAAGTGCAAGAGAAGTAAAAAAAGGAGCGAATATAGCCTTTCCCGCTTAAAAGATGAAACTTCAACTTTGCCGTTTCGTATAAAAGAAAAGTAAGATTCACAGAATATGTAAAATAGAAAGGGGACTCCATATGTCTACAGAAGCTATTGGCCTACTTGCTATAGTTACCAGTGTAATTTGGGTGCTTATGACCAATGAGCTGGCTAAATCTTCAGAGACCAAAAACGGGCGGAAAATAGCCACTTTAATGACGGCAGGCACTTTGTTTACAATAATACTTACAGTTTCGCTGTTCCAAAGTCTTCTATTATAAAAATGCTGGAAAAATAAAAGGAGTAATACATATGACTCAAAATATTGATTTTAGACTGGCGACTCTTGGAGATTTGGATAGCATTGTAGAAATGCTGAACGACGATCTTCTCGGCAGCCAAAGAGAACGTTATGAGCAACCACTTCCAGATAGCTACCTACAAGCATTTCATGCTATAACAAATGATCCTAATAATGAATTGATAGTGGCTTGTATGGGCGATGAGATCATTGGTGTTCAACAGATTACGTTCACTCCTTATTTAACTTATCAAGGCGGATGGAGAGCCACGATTGAAGGCGTGAGAACGTCTTCTTTACATCGTGGAAAAGGCGTAGGAACTCAGCTCATTCAATGGGCAATTTGCCGGGCGAAAGATCGCGGCTGCCATTTGGTTCAACTTACCACAGATAAAAAACGTCTGGATGCCTTGCGCTTTTACGAACAACTTGGTTTTGCAGCATCACATGAAGGATTAAAACTAAAGCTGTAGCAATTACATAACTATAAATCCAATAATATTTGAAAAGCAGAGAGAAAAGCGTCGCAAAAGTCCAATTTCTCTCTTTTACGACCATAAAAACATTAGTGAAGTAGGCATACACTTGAAGATGATTTCATAGATTCGTCTAAAATCAGTTTAGGTAAACGTATCTGTGAATAAAGGGTAGGTAGAAGAGATATCTGAAGAGAAGAGGATCCGGTATGGCAACACAGCAGCGATAAAAGAGCTGCTCGTCTGGCTTTCTGAAGAACTTAAATCCCTGGCTGCTGATCAAATTAGTGAGCTTGAGCAAACTGTCAGTGGATGAAATCTTGCATAGGATAGGTGAAAAATGAATCCAAACGAAGCTTCAGAGAGAATACAAATACACAGGATTACAGAGCCTTTTGAAGAGCAGGCTAGAGCGGTAGTTTTAAAAGGGTTGGAAGAGCGCTTTGGCTTTATCGATCCCAAGTATAATCCAGATTTAAAAAGCATTGTCTTGAGCTATAGCGGACAAAGGGCTGTGTTTTTGGTTGGCATCTACAAAGATCGGGTGATTTGCACGGGCGCTGTATCTATGGAAGCCTTAAGCGTTGGAAGAGTCGAACGGATGTCAGTCTTGAAAGAATACAGAAGAACCGGTGTCGCCAAAGGGATGATCCATAGTTTGGAGTCGTGGGCGAAAGAAAACGGATATCAACAACTAGTTTTGGAAACTAATAATGACTGGCAAAGCTCGATTGATTTTTATAAGAACAGAAGGTACAGCATATATTTAAATGATGGCAAATGCAGCCATTTTGTTAAGGAATTGGTTTGATCTGAGTATATTACTAATAAGATATGGGAAAAGAAAATTGGGGGTCAGGCAATGGATTGGTCAAAAGAACAAGAGGAAGCAGAACTTGATTTGAGTTTTCTCCCGCCAACATTGAAGCAACTGAAAAAGTTCAGCGAGTTATTGGATAAAGAAGGAGTGTCATTTGATGAACACTTTGGTTTGGAATGGACTGACAGCAGAATGGCCTACCATCAGACACCGCTTGATGTGCTGCCATTCATGTCTCCGGGTGTAGATGGGATTCATATTGGTTTGTTAACGGACTTTGGTAAAATCACCGATTTGGAGCAAGCGTTTGTAGTTTGTATATTACCAATGGAGGATCCAAAAAATGCTGTGCAGCTGCTGGCACGCAATCCGAAAGAATTTGTCGACTACCTTAACAGCGATAAGCACCTGCTGATGTTATACAATGCACCGATAATTGAGTCGAAGGATCAGTATCAGCGCTTTCTGCAGGAGGCAGAAGAGGAGTTCGAAGCAAACTCTAAGCGAAATGAATTGGATTTAAAACTAAGAAGTTTCATGGACTCTAAAGAAATCGTTGATGTTTATGACTATGTAAAGACTGCAGTAACTGCTAAACGGAATGCGCAGATTGTATTGCCCACTTTAGATGGCGTTGGAGTAGCGAATTTTGGTAAGACAGGCGGAGCACAAGATACGATTTCTTTTGAACTAACAGAAAAAATAACTCTTGAAGAAATATACACATATTTTGAACAGGCTTCTGACGATCGCAAACTGGCATTCATACGCGATGCTCAGTTCACCGGAGTAATTTTCGAGGACTTAGAACTTAAAGCTTTTCTCGTAAAAGAACTCAAGAAGATGGGATGCGACAAGGAAGCAGAGCGTTTGAAAAGTTATGATTGGTAAAATAAAACTCTACAAGAAAATTACCTTGGATTAAAGCATTCACTACTCAAAGGGGGAACTCTCTAGTGTCTGAACAACAAAAGCGCATAGCAATTGTAACAGGTGTAGGCCATCCACAAGGCATCGGTGCTGCAGTCTGTCGAAAGCTGGCTTCACAAGGTGTAGATATATTCTTCACTCACTGGGAATCAAGTTTTGATTTCCCTTCGAAGTTCCAATTAGAACTAGTCAATATGGGTGTGCAGTGTGAATTTATAGAAGTAGATTTGTCTGAAAGAGATGCTTACAAAGTCGTGTTGTCAGCAGTGATTGAAAAAATTGGACAGCCTAACATCTTGATTAACAACGCAGCCCATTCAACAGATTCAGATTACATGGAACTTACGGAAAAAATATTGGATGACCATTATTACGTGAACGTCAGAACGACTTGCCTTCTTTGTACAGAATTTGCCCGGCAGTTCCAAAAAAGCGAAAGCAAGAACGGCAGAATCGTCAACTTAATATCTGGACAAGGCTTGGGACCAATGCCCGGAGAATTAGCCTATGTGGCAACTAAAGGAGCCATCTCAGCCTTTTCAGTTTCGCTGTCTTCAGATCTTGCCAGACTGGGCATTACAGTCAATGCAGTTAATCCTGGGCCGACCGATACCACTTGGATGACAGATGACATTCGACAGCATTTGCTTCCCCAGTTTCCAGCTGGAAGGATTGGACAACCTGAGGATGCGGCGAACATTATCGCCTTTCTGGCCAGCGAAGAAGCACAATGGATTACCGGACAGATTATCAATTCAGAGGGTGGTTTTCATAGAGGCTAAATAAAGTAGGGAAGTGACAGTAATATAAGTCTTTTACTGCACAATAAAATAATATTTGAAATAATAAACACAACCATTAAATTAAATTTCACTAAATATTGTAGAAGTACTAACAAGAGAAAAGAGGGCAAAAGCATGTACATAGAAAATGTTACACTGGACACAGTCGACAAGGTTGTTCCTTTATTTGATGGATATAGACAGTTTTATGGCCAACAAGAGAATAAGCAAGCTGCACAACAGTTTTTAGAAGATCGCATTTCAAAAGGAGAGTCGATTATTTTTATCGCTTTTGTGGAAGGCGAGGCAGCTGGCTTTGTCCAATTGTATCCGATATTTTCGTCGGTCTCTTTGAAGAGAGCTTATATCCTGAATGATTTATATGTTGATCCACGCTTTCGCAAGCAAGGTGCAGGCAAACAGTTAATGGAGAAAAGTTTTGAATACTGCGAAGAGAATGATGCTCGATTTGTGGCACTTGAAACAGCAAAAGACAATGTCCAGGCCCAAAAGCTTTATGAACAAATGGGCATGACTCAAGAAGAGATGCTTCATTACTCAAAAGTTTGGGAGAAGTAAGGCCAGATAAATCTAGACATAACCTTTACTTATCAATATTGACTTATTCTATTATTTAGATTAATCTGTATAAAATACAAATAGCAATCCATTCGCACGTTTAAGGAATAGTAAACAAGCTGTATTTTTTCAGAGAGGATATCAAAAGCTGCGAGATATCCAAAGTACATTTGTTGAACCTGCCTTTCATATTCTGTATTGAAAAATACAGCGGTTGATGCCGTTAGCCATTTCGAGAGTAAAGCTTTGCTTTAAATAAGGGTGGTACCGCCTCCAGAGGTCCCTTAGTTTAAAGTGGGGCTTTTTTGTGTTTCAAAATATTTTTAAAAGGAGAATGGACATGGCCAAACAATTAGTTGAACAGATCACCAATATGGATGAAGACTTTGCGCAGTGGTACACGGATGTTGTCACCAAAGCAGAACTGATTGACTACTCAAGCGTTCGAGGCTCCATGATCATTCGCCCTTATGGCTATGCGATCTGGGAAAACATCAAAGCATCGCTCGACCAGGAAATCAAAGACACGGGACATGAAAATGTCTACATGCCACTGCTCATACCAGAAAGCCTGCTTCAAAAGGAAAAGGATCACATCAAAGGATTTGCGCCTGAAGTGGCGTGGGTTACACATGGCGGAGACGAGAAGCTGGCCGAACGCTTGTGCATTCGGCCAACATCAGAAGTTTTGTTTGCCGAACATTATAAAAACATCATCCATTCCTATCGTGATTTGCCGAAGCTGTATAACCAGTGGTCAAATGTCGTCCGCTGGGAAAAAACGACACGGCCGTTTTTGCGCACGCTCGAATTTTTGTGGCAGGAAGGACATACTTGCCATGAAACAGAAGACGAGGCTCAGAAAGAAACGCTCAAGATGCTCGACGTATATGCCGATATTTGTGAGCGGGTACTGGCAATTCCAGTGGTAAAAGGAAAGAAAACGGAAAAAGAAAAGTTTGCGGGAGCAAAGTCTACCTACACGATTGAAAGTTTGATGCACGACGGAAAAGCGCTTCAATCCGGAACTTCCCACAACTTCGGCACCGGATTTGCGGAGACATTTGGAATCGAGTTTTTAAACAGGGAAGGCAAGCTGGAGCCGGTTCAACAAACTTCATGGGGATTCACCACAAGAATAATTGGTGCGATGATTATGGTCCATGGCGACGACAAAGGATTGGTGCTGCCGCCTGCTATAGCACCGATCCAAGTGCTGATTGTTCCAATCGCGCAGCATAAGGAAGGGGTACTTGATGCAGCCTACGAAGTTCACCATTCGCTCCAAACCTCTTTGCGGGTTAGCATAGATGCGAGCGATAAAAAACCAGGGTGGAAATTCAATGAATCCGAAATGAAAGGAATTCCAATCCGCTTGGAAATCGGTCCGAAAGATATTGAAAACGAGAAAGTGGTTTTGGTCCGAAGAGATACCGGAGAGAAGATTGATGTAAAGAATCATGAGATCGAAACAGCAATTGAACGGCTGCTCCAAAAGATTCAAAGCTCGTTATACGAAAAAGCATTGGAACACCGGTTGACTAAAACAACAGTTGCTGTGAATATGGATGAGTTTAAAGACAATTTAATCCAGGTTGGGGGGTTTATCAAAGCGATGTGGTGCGGCGATCAAGCATGCGAAGACCAAATAAAAGACCAAACGCAGGCGACTTCACGCTGCATTCCATTTGAGGAAAAAGGCATTTCTGTAACTTGTGTGTATTGCGGAAGAGCTGCGAAAGAATTGGTTTATTGGGCAAAAGCATACTAGAGCTCTATGTTCTAAGTGGCAAAAGGGAAGAACTTCTTAATGAAGTTTCTTCTTTTTTAATTTGGACAAGGATAGAAGTGAAACTCTGAAGAAAAACACCTGGAACAATTTCCAAAAAATGAAACTATCCTATTGTGCTTTTCGTATAAATAGCTAACTTAAATGGATAAAGAGGTGGGAAATGGAATCTCCTTCACATGCAAAAGCAGATCTAAGCAAACAGATTAGCTTAAGAAAAGTCATGAATTGGTATGGTGTCCTTTTGTTTTTGGGATTGCTGATTTCTATCCATGCTCATGAAATTAAAGATGTCAGCGGATTTCTGCTTTTCATTCTCATAAGCAGTGTGCTTTACTTTCTGATGTTGAATCTTTACTTTGAAAATGAACCAGGAAGAAAAATAGTTTTTATCATGTTGTGTTTTATTGCTTTGTTCAGCCTGTTTATGGTGTTCTATACAGCAACTTAAAAAGGAGTTGATCATTTCAATCATGATACTCGAGCAACAATTATTGGCAATCCAACAATTGTTGGAACGCGGCGGACCAGACTCCTTTCATGGAATAGCGGAATATTTAAAAGAAGATAACCGAGAGGTCCGAATAACAGCTATCGCAGCATTGGGAGAACTTCCTGCCAATCCGATGATCAAATCCGTACTCCTGCTATTGACTGAAGATCCGGACGAAGAAGTCCGTTATTTGGCACTTGAATCATTATGGGGATATACAGGAGAAGGTGTTTTCAATGCTCATATCAGGCGGCTGAAAGACTCAGACGAACTGGTGCGAATGTCAGCGGTAGAAGGCTTAGGTGAGCTGAAGGATGCTAGAGCGGAAAAATATCTTGTTAGATCCTTACGCGATGAGGAAGAAATTATCCGGAGAGATGCTGCAGCAGGACTTGGTAAAATTGGAGCCGCAACTGCCATTCTTGTACTTCAAAAACAGCTCCAACAGGAAAAGAGCAGTTTAGCCAAAGTGGGGATCTATACCGGTTTGTATCTGTTGGGTTCTCAAATTCATTTGCAATCACTCTTGAACTTATTGAGCGATCCGTCTTATCTAGTAAGATGCGCTGTTGCAAACACGGTCGTCACTATAGCTGACCAAGAGAATGAAAAAGTGATCAAAAAGGCTCTTAAAGCGGCATTGCGGAGAGAGTTCACGATTGCCGGCCAATCTACCCTGCAAGAAGTATTGGATGAACTAAACTCATAGACAGGAGGTGGGAATTTGGAAATGATTTTTATTCGCCATGGCCAAGGCGAGCATACAGTGAATTTGCCTGACAGTCTTCATTTGACCAATCCTTCATTGACTCTCAAAGGAATCAGCCAAACTGAGAAATTAAGAACTTCACTCCCGTTAAACGCTAAAGATGTGTTAATCGTTAGCCCAACTTTAAGAACCCTTCAAACGGCATCGATATGGAGCGCGGGTATTGCATGCCAAAAAATCATCCATCCACTGGCAGGTCCACGAATATTTCCTGCCCGGTCGAATGCTGCAACTTTGCCCTGTGACAGGCTGCTTGATTTAGACAGGCTTCAAAGTGAGTTTCAAAATTTCACTTTTGCGCCAGACATGTCTTCCTGCTTTTGGCCAGAAGGCATTAACACGCTGTCGGAAGATGGATTTTCCCAGTTGGCTGAAAAGTTTATCGGGTTTTGCCGAAGTTTTGAATGCCGCAAAGTATATATCGTTACACATGATGGGACCATTACATCATACCGCCAAAAGATTTTAAATCAAAAACTCACGAGAGAAGATTTTCTTGGTGAAACAGAATGGATTCAACTGGTGGTTGATTAAACTATTAATACTCAGGGAGGAACAAATGGACAAACCAAATGCATTTCCCACAATTGAATCCAAGAGATTAATATTAAGGCAAGCAACTGAAGAAGATGCAGAAAATGTATTAGCTTATTTATCCAATGAAAAAGTTACCAGGCATATGGGAATTGAACCCTTCGAATCACGGCAAGATGCGATCGATGAAATTTCATGGTACAGATCGATTTTTGAAAAAAATACAGGAATCAGATGGGGAATTACACTAAAAGGCCAAGATAAAGTTATTGGCAGTTGTGGATTTTTGAATTTAAAGGCTCAGCATCACCGTTCGGAAATTGGGTTTGAATTGAGTGAAGAATACTGGGGTATAGGGATTGCAAGTGAAGCATTCCAAGCAGTTATAGCATATGGGTTTGAAACCATGAACTTGCAGCGGATCGAAGCCTTAGTGGAACCAGCCAACATATCCTCGCAGAAACTGGTCGAAAAACAGGTGTTCCAGAAAGAAGGTCTTCTAAGAAGTTATGAATTTACGGCTGGAAAGTATGATGATTTGTATATGTATTCCTTGTTGAAACAAGAGTTTAGCAGTTAGAAAAGTTTTAGAAGAATGTGTTGCTATTATACGTTGAAACGTACGATCATTTTTTAATGTGATTTAGATTAGTATAAAACACTTTCAAAAACAAATCATGTTAATTTTCTTTAGCGGGAGATTTTTTGTAAAACTTGTCTGTAAGGATGATATAAAAGAGTGTAATAACCGTAAATTGTGCAATATTGCTAAACCACTCAAACGAACCTTGATTTTTATAATCGAAACCCACTAAAGTAATAAGCAAAACTGGAAATAAAACTACGTAAAAATAAGGTCGATTAAGTTTCATCTTGCTCCCCCTCAAAAACTAGTTTTTTGTAGTTACAGCTCTTATTATATCGATTGGTTTCGAGTAAGGTTTCATGTTGGATTGAAATAATTTACAAATCCAGTCGGTCAATTACACTTTTATTTCTCCGAGAAGATCGTTGTTTTGCAAAAAAGAAACAAAAAACCGATGCCCGCAAACACAATAAAGGCAAGAGAATAGGAGATTTCTTCTATCAACATGCCCGCAGCCATCGATCCTAGGGATTGGCCAATGCCCAATGAAAAAAATGAGATGCTGACGCCAGTAGAAGGAGCATCAGGAAAGTCGCGCGTACCCCAGACAATAAACAGTCCGGTCATGAATATAAAGGAAATTCCGAAGAGCAGTGCCGATAAATAGATGGCTGCATGATTAGGAATGGTTAACGCTAAAATTGAGGCGGATACAACCACAACTCCCAATCGGTATGATCGACTTAGTCCGATCGTTTGGATGATAGCGCCAGCGATACCTCCAATAATCCCAGCGCCTCCCATGATGATCCAAAATACAACACTTTCATTTGCTGAAAAACCGTGTATGGCGGTTAAGTAACTTCTCGAGAAGGTCCAATAAATAGAAGAACTAAAACCGATTCCGACAGATGCGAGGATCAAGAAACGTGCCTTTATTAATAGTCTGAAGTTAAATCCACTTGATTGATTTATTGAGAAAGGCTGTTTTTCTTCTTTGATCACAGAAGCATTCCACCAAAAAACCATAGTGGCCATAACAGCGAAAAGTACATAACTCCATCTCCACTGTTCTGTAAATAGTAAAGCTACAGGACCTGTTAAAAAAATCCCAAAGCTCGTACCCGTATTGATCCACGTATTCCCTTTATCTTGAAGATTCGATTTCATTGTATGAGACACCACTTGGCTAAAAGCAGGAGAAACCCATCCGCTTCCCAAACCTGCTACAAAAGCGCTAAAGGTCAGCATATAAAATCTTTGAGAGGCCGCCATCCCCATCATTCCGAGGCAGGCAGTACTGGCCGATAATAGAATCACGTGACGTGCGCTAAATTTATGGATAAAGATAGAAGCTGTCAGCAAGGCCAGTGTATAAGCGATATAGGCAGCTGAACTCACATACCCTGATTGGCTGGCAGATAAATTTAAAGTCGCACTGATATCGGGCAGGAACAAACCGAAACTATACCTGGCAAAAGCGTAAGTTACGGCGACCATGGCGATGCCAGACATGATAATTTTCCACATTTTTTTCATCTCCTATGATAGATAGAACGATAACTCTATTTTTGTTTCAAAAAAATAAGCAGTTGCCTACTTATAATTGTTGAACTAGAGGTATAAGTGAATACTCGATTTTTTCGATATCCATTGTTTCCGATAGGGAAGTGGCTCCTTCAAATAACAACGATAGTTGCAGAGCAACTGAAGGGGATAGCCCGTTCGATTGGAAAAACTGGAGCATCTTTTCTTTATGCGAATAAACCTTCTGAACAATCAACTGATCTGGTGCATTGCCAAACTCCTCTTTTGCCCGCAAAAACATACAACCGTTAGATGAACTATTTTTTAACCAAATCAAGTGGCCAGCAGCAAGACGATTCTCGATTGATCCTGTTTCATTTTGTTTCGCCTGCTCTAATAAATCGAAGTAAGCCTGTTCTCTTCTGTTTAGAATCTCTAAGATAAGCTCTTCTTTAGAATTAAAGTGATTATACAGTGTCATAAGAGCAACGCCGGCTTCTTGGACAATCGCTTTCAAGCCAATTGCGTGAAACCCATGGCTGTAAAAAAGCCGTTCGGCGGTAACGAGCAAATCTTCTTTTTTAGAACTCATATGATTCTCCTCCAAATTATAGATATAACGGTCACTCTAAAAATAACATAAGTTAAGAAAGAGTACAATGAATAGCGTAAGGTTATGATGACTAATTTTAAAATTACATCTAGATATAAAAATCAAAAGAAAGTATTAGAGGAGGTTCGACTGTGCCCATTATCAACCATGAGGTGTACATCCATGCACCTATTTCCAAGTGTTTTGACCTTGCCAGAGATGTGGAAGTGCATACTGAAACTACTGCAAAGACGAAGGAACGGGCTATAGCAGGAGTGACCACGGGATTAATGGAAAAAGGCGACTGTGTAACGTGTGAAGCTACTCACCTTATGGAAAAAGCCTCTAATTAAGAGGTTATTTCTTTTGACTATATAATCCCAAAAAATCTGTTGTAAATAATGAGACTAAGAGTATTAACAAAAAGATTATCTGACTAACAGTATATGTAAGCATTCGGATTATCCGTATATCTCTTTTCTATGACAGCATGTACAATCTCGATTATTGTTGTATCACTATATTAATTTTTAAAAAATACCAAAAATTCAAACAAAACAATCCTTTTCTAATTTGTTGCTTTTTAAAATGGTAATATAAGTCTATAGGTGTAAGAAAATAATGATTGAAATTGAAAATCTGAATAAGGGATCTGGTAGATTGTATGAAGCCGATTTATGTGGAAATTGAAATAGAATCAGATGTAGAAAAAATTTGGGTATATACACAGCAGCCCAAGCTTCACGAACAATGGGATTTGCGTTTTTCATCGATTACATATAATGAAAAGTTGCCAGAAGAGGATGTGCAGACTTTTACCTACTCCACCAAAGTGATGCCGGGCATAGAAATTGTTGGATGGGGCGAAAGCAAAGGAACACACGAAAAAGCTAGCGGAGAAAAAACTTCTGCACTGCATTTTGGTACAGAGCAGTTGCTGTCGCCAATTGCTGAAGGCAAAGGTTACTGGAAATACATTCCCCATGAACAAGGCACCACGTTTTTAACCCAATATGATTATAAGGTTCGATTTGGTGTTTTTGGAAAACTGGTCGATCGGTTCTTTCGTCCGTTTATGGGATGGGGAACAGCTTTAAGTTTTGATGTGTTAAAGCGATGGATTGAAATGGGAGAAAGCCCGAAGACCCAATATCGCCGATTTTTTGCTTTTTATGCCATTTGTTTTTTGTTTGCGTTTGTGTGGCTTTATCAAGGATTGGTTCCGAAAGTCTTAACACAACATCCTTTGGAAATTAGCATGTTAACGCAGCTGTCTCCGTTGACTGCGGCACAAGGCTCTACTGCAATTATATGGATTGGCGGAGCGGAGATGCTTTTTGCCTGTTTGTGGCTAATACCAAAACTGCAAAAGTATTTACTGAAGCTGCACATCGTTATTTTTCCTTTCCTTACACTAAGTGCAATTATTGCTTCTCCCGCCGTAGCCATTGCGCCATTTAATGTCATCACGCTAAACATCACTTTGTGGATTTTATCAATCATCGGATTGCTGCTCACTGAACAGCTTCCGACTGCGAAAAGCTGTAAAAGAAAAAGGGGGAGAGCCGCTTGACGATCTACTCGACTTTATTAGGAAAGAAGTTTGGAAAGCTGCACCCGAAACTGCAGCATCGCTATACACTGCCTATAGACCAAACGTTTTATGCAGAAGGACATATGCAGCAAATACAAACCGGGAGCAAGCTGCTGTCTCCTTTTTATCTGTTAGCGTCAAAGCTCAACTTTTTATTTCCTGAAAGCGGCGAGAATATTCCTTTCACAATTGCCAACCGCTGCCGCATCAATCAAAACGATGAGGCAGAAGTCTCTTGGGAGCGATCGTTTTTCTTTCCAGAGTCTGTGCGCAAGTTTAATGCCAAAATGACAATCGATTTGGAAAAACAGTTGGTGAAAGACTACTTGGGCGATGTGCCTTTGTTCTACTCAGACTTACTGTTTAAGGTGACGAAGGAAGGATTTCTGATGATCACTTCCGGCACACAAAAAGTGGCGGTTGGAAAAAAAGAATTGAAGATTCCAAACATATTTCAGGGACGGGTTGTTGTGCTGGAAGGGTACGATGAAGTGAAAGAAGTCTACACCATCCATGTATCCATCTACAATAGCTTGATAGGAAGGATTATGATGTATGCTGGTGAATTTACGGAAAGCGGTCGTTAACCCGCTGATTTTATATGGAACTACTTTATTTCTTATCTGTTTTTTATTTAGTGATCAAGTTGGTTATCTTTCCTATTTAACCATAGCTCAGTTGTTCTTTGTCCCATCTCTGCTGCAAATGATTGTTCAACTTCGGAAATTAGATAAACTGATTTTAGCTACCGGGATGACGGCCATTGCGCTGCTGGGTTTTAATATGCCTTATCCAGTTGAGGTATTTGGTGCGGTTGTATATCTTTTCACCACCTTTTGGATTGCTGGGATAGGCATAGACCGGTTTTTAAAGCGAGGGTTTACCAATACGGCTGAGTTAATGATTGATCTGGGACTTGTCTACATAGCAATCGGCGGGATGTGGTTTTTTGCTTATATTGGAAAGTTTGATATCGGTTTTAGTGAAATTACAACCTGGCTAACAGCGATCCACTTTCATTATTCTGCATTTATGCTTTGTATTTCAGTAGGTCTGATTGGCCGGGTACAAATGACAAGGCTCTATAAAGTATGTGCACTTATTATTGCGACAGGACCGATGACTGTAGCGATTGGCATCACGATTTCAACCACTATCGAAATCATTGCGGTGTCCTTTTATGTAGGGGCAATTTATGCACTTACATATTACATATTCCGCTTGGAGTTTCCAACTTTAGTGCAAGCGATTGCCGTTCGAATTCCTTTAGTGACATTATGCATTACAATCTTAGGATCATTGCTTTACGCGTATGGCAACTTCTCCGGCAATACAATCGTGACGATTCCAAACATGCTGGCTTTCCACGGCTTTTTGAATTGCCTCCTGTTCGGAACCTTCACAGTAATTGGCTGGGCATTGCAGGTGCCGGTCACTAAACAAAAACCATTCAATTTTCCTGCAAGCAAAATACGCGGGAAGTTGAGAAATCCAGGATCACATTATCCCGGTCTAGTGGATCAAATGGCAGACTATACCGTTGATGGAAAGCTTCCTTTTAGGACGATTGATTTTTATGAAAATACAGACAGATACCAGTTGTTCGCATCTGTAAGCTGGTCTGTGTGGTTTAAGCCTTTTGCATTTATCTATCAGTTTATCAGCCGGAAAACTGGTCAACTAAACTTACCTTTTTCCTCGGTTCAAATGGAAATGACTGGGAAAGTGCAGTTAGTGAATGAACAGCTTGATGGGAGACGCAAACCGAGAGTGTGGATAAGAAAAATAGGCGAAGAAACGGTCTTTACCGCAATTTATTCACAACATCAGTCGAACGGCAGGACATACATGAATGTCGCATTGCCATTGCCTTTCTCTTCAATGCATGGAATTCTGCAAGCAGCGGTTGAGAATGAAAAGCTCTACTTAACAAGCGATGGAGAAGGCGACACTGGAACTTATTTGGCAGTCGGCCGATATCTCTTTCAACTTCCGCTGCATGAAAATTTTGTCATCAGAGAGATGGACGAGGACTTGCTGGCTACGCACGATATGACTTTGTTTGGCCTTCACTTCCTGCATATTGACTATGTAATAAAAGAGAAAATGACCAAAACTTATACAAAAATTGTTTGACTAAATAGATGAGCATTCAAGGGGGGATCATTCATGCTGGACAATCGGGGATTTGATTTATGGGCAGACGAGTACGACAGGACAGTTCAAGTAAGTGAGGACAATAACTTGTATCCATTTGCCGGATACAAAGATATTTTGAATTTGGTATTAAACGAAGTCATGAAAAAAGAACAGTCGCACGTATTGGATATTGGGTTTGGCACAGGTGTATTAACCAACAAGCTATACGAAAACGGCTACCACATAGACGGCTTGGATTTTTCGCCTAACATGATTGCGATTGCTCAAGAGAAAATGCCAAAGGCCATTTTGATGGAATGGGATATATCAAAGGGATTGCCGGACCATGTGAAAGAGAAGAAGTATGACTTTGTCGTAAGCACGTACACATTGCACCACTTAACAGACGAAGACAAGGTTGAACTAATAAAAAATCTGTTATCCGTTCTTTCTAAACAAGGCAAAATTGTTATCGGCGATATCGCTTTTCAAACACGCGCCGGGTTGGAGTTATGCAGAAAGGCCAGCAGCCCTTATTGGGATCCAGATGAATTTTATTTTGTGTTTGAAGAACTTCAAGTGTCACTCGCAGAATTTGTTTCATGTGAGTTTTATCCAGTTTCACATTGCGGCGGGGTCATCGTAATTTCGAAATAAATATATTATTAGCTGGAAGAAATCCGAAATGGAAGGAACCTAAAAAGTGTCCTCGTTTCGGATTTTTGTATTAGATATATAAAAGCTGCCTCGAATTTTGGATTAAATAAAAATGTAAATCTTTACTTCCATTTATCTTAATATTCTTTTTTAAGTAGGAAGTAATGGTTAAATTTGTTAATCTTAAATTACATATACTTTATAACAAAGAAAAAGGTGGACCAAATGAAAATAAGGAATTCCGCAAAGGCCATTATTATTCAAGATTCTAAAATTTTGCTGACTAAAAATATAGATAGTGAGGGATTTTTTTATTTATTTCCGGGCGGCGGGCAAGAACATGGAGAAGTTCTGACGGAAACTGTGAAAAGAGAATGCATTGAAGAAATCGGTAAAAACGTTAAAGTGAAAGATCTTCTTCATATTCGAGAATACATAGGCAAAAACCATGAGCATGCTCATTTTGATGGAGATGTACATCAGATTGAATATTATTTTGTTTGCCAACTGTTAGAGGAACAAGTTTCTGCTTCTATGCCTACCAATCCTGACTCTCATCAAGTGGGGATCGAATGGTTGACTGTCTCTCGATTATTGGATTATCGAATTTATCCGAAAGGCATTCGGAAACTGATTCAAAGTTTTGCGGAGGGTAAAAGTGAGGTGGTTTACTTGGGAGATATCAACTAGTTGGAACTGGATAAAATTTATAAGACAAAATATATTCGAAGAAAGGTGGCATAGTAATGGGTTCGAGAGTAATGCACATGATCATCGCTGATCATGTGTCAAAGCAGTTGGAGATAACGGATAAGCAATTGTTTCTTTTGGGAGGAATTGCGCCGGACGCAGCTTATACAATTGCGAAAAAATCACAATCGCATTTTTATGAAGGAAGATTGGACGATGGGACGAGGCATGTAAACTATAATCGGTTTATCGAAAAATACCCTCTAGATATTCAAAGCGAGTTTGGGCTTGGCTACTTAATCCATTTAATATCCGATGATGTCTGGCTTAAACAGGTTTACTTTAGAAATGACCTTAAAAACCGTACAGATGCGGATCCTCAATTGCTCGATAGGTGGCATAGTGACTTCAGAAAATTGAACGGGAAGTTGATTACCCATTTCGATTGTGAAAATTTGAGAAATGAGCTGATGGATACCTTTCTTCTTTCCACTAATATAAGTGAGATTGACACAGAAAATCTCCAGCAATTTAAAGAAGAAACAATTGGAGACTTTAAGTTTTCAAAAGAAGAGTTAGTTAGTGAGTTGGAAGTGTATGCTGTAGAGGAAATATTGGACTACATAGATGCAGCAACTGAAAAGGCAATTGATATTTGTATGGAATTTATACAGAATTAAGCATGATAAAAAGGAGCAATTTTTATGATAGTGAGCCTGATCAAACAAATTCCGGAAATGAGAAATTACCGAATGATCGCTCCAATAAATAAAGGATTATCTTCAGATAAAAAATACTTGATCTACATGGCTAACAGTAATGATAAGTTGCTGCTTCGAACGTTCAACCCGGAACAGTTCGAAGTGAAAAAATGCGAGTATTTTATTTTAGAGCAGATGCTGGTGCTTGGTGTTGTTTGCCCAAAGCCAATAGCAATCGGCCAAACAGAAAAAGTGGGATACATGATCGTTACTTACATAGAAGGAAATGATGGAGAGAATGAAATTTTAACGGTTTCAAAAGAAGAACAGTTTTCTATCGGTTATAGAGCGGGGGTGGAATTGCGAAAAATGCACCAACTTGCGGCTCCTGAACATATTTCTTCTTGGTACACAAGAAAAGTAGCAAAACATAATCGGTATGTAGAAGCGTATTTATCATGTGGGGTAAAGGTTAAAAATGATGAAAAAATAATTGGATTCATCGATGCCAATCTTCACCTAATGAAACAGCGTCCGAATGTATTTCAGCATGACGACTTCCATCTCAGTAATTTAATTTTTCACGACAAACAGTTCGCAGGGGTCATAGATTTTGAAAGGCATGATTGGGGAGATCCAATTCATGAATTTCTTAAAATCGGAATTTTTAGCCGTGGAATAAGTACAAAGTTCTCAACCGGCCAAATTAAAGGATATTTTAATGGCGCAGAGCCCGACGAAGAATTCTGGAGATTGTATTCTCTTTATTTGGCGATGTGTGTGTTTTCTTCAGTCGTCTGGACTTTGAATACGTTTCCTGAAGATATTGATAATGCGCTGGATAAAATTTATCTGTTTTTGGATGATCATGACTATTTCAGCCAATGGAAGCCAAAATGGTATACATAAACAGATATACAAAATTCAAATAAATGGATGGGACTAAATATGAAGCCATCGCTTGCAATGTTAATAATCCTCATAGCTATTCTTACAGCTTGTGGCAGCTACGAAGGAACAGTAACAGATAAGAAAAACGCCAGTTTCATTAAAGAAGTTTTTTCAGAGTATCCAGAAGAAAAAACTGTTGAAATGCATCTCACCAACGGCACAGTATTATTCGATGAATTGAAAGAAAGCGATCAAATCCGGGTTGTCCCCTTTAATTTACCAAAAGACTTATCGTATATTCTTCCTTCAGAAGTGATTGTCGAGTATGTGATATTTCAATAAAAAACTATGATGTTTATTTAATTACTCAAAAACTGTTGCCTTGGCCGGATTTTTTTCAAAATCAAAAAGCAGCTTTAATTGGGATTCGATATTTCGATTTAAAGAAAGTTCGGGTAAGCCATCTTCAGCAAAGAATTCCACGCCTTGCGTCTCGACGCCATTTTTAGCTTCCCCACCTACTATTTCGCAGCGGATAAAGATTTTATAGTAATGAAATGGCTGTGGCGGATGAGGGTGTTTAGTCATGTCCAGCAAAGCCAACATCTTCGTTGGAACCACGAGATAGCCTGACTCTTCTTCGATTTCTTTTGTAATATTCTCTGCAGGTGACAAGCCAACATCACAATATCCTCCAGGCAATGCCCATCTGCCATCACTTTTTTCTTTTACCATAAGGATTTTCCCATGCTGAAAAACAGCTCCTCGCACGTCCATTTTAGGTGTCTGATATCCTTTTTCTACAGCAAACAAATCCTTAACATGCTGCATTTCTAGTCCGGTGTGCTCAGTTACTATTTCCACGCTGATGCTTCGCAATTCTTCATATCTTTCCAAATCGTATACATCGGTAGCGTAAGTCAATCCAGATTGAGAAAGTGCTTGGATCCGTTGTGCCCATTCCAGCCATTGTAAACTCATTTTTTAACCTCCTTGAAATTGTTTAACCCCTACTTTTATTACTTAATTTTACTTTCCGCATAATTAAATATTCTATCGTAATCCACCTGGTTTTCCCAATTCTATATATTCAGTTATTATAATGGGTATAGAAAATTTTATAATTAATTAAAAGAGGTGAGAATTATAAAAGAAATTGTTTCGAATCAGCTTGACCCAACTTTAGTAAATCTATTTTCATATGTAATATCTCAAGATCGAATAGCTGGAGAATATGAAAAGTACATTACTTCAGAAAATCGTAAATTATACGGAATTCTTGTTGAGAATAATTTTATTGGTATTATCGGTTTTGAGTTTACTAATTTAGATGTTTGTGAAATCAGGCATATTGCAGTTTCTCCAAAATTTAGAGGAAAACGAATTGGAAGTGACATGATTAACTTTGTGCGTGAGTCACATTCATTTATGGAACTTTCGGCTGAAACAGACAAAGATGCAGTAGGATTTTACAGAAATTATGGATTTGCAATAACTAGACTAGGTGAAAAATATGTAGGAGTTGAGAGGTTTTGGTGTGTATTTACTGAAATATAACTATATTATTTAACTTCTCGTGTATATTTCGTTGCTGCTTTGACTACAGGTATTTAATTTAGTGGTTTACTCTATATTTAAAAGGAGGATTACTTAATGATTTATAAATTTCAACCTATGTCACAAGATTATGCAGACGAAATTGCAAACCGCTGGCGTTACGATGGAATTTATTCCTTTTACAATATGGATGCAGATCAAGAAGATCTTCAAGAATTTCTTAATCCAACTAAAAGAGAAGATTCATATTTTGTGGTCATCAACAAGCGAGAAATTATCGGGTTTTACAGCTTTCGTGAGATTTCTGACGGCATCATAGATATAGGATTAGGAATGAAACCTAGTTTGACAGGGCAAGGCAGTGGTTTTGAGTTCGTAAAAGCAGGGCTAGACTTTGCGAATTCAACTTATATATTAGAAAAATTTACATTGTCAGTAGCCACCTTCAATACAAGAGCTATAAATGTCTATAAAAAAGTTGGCTTCAAAGAATATGGAATGTATATACAAGCGACAAATGGAAGCAGTTTCGAGTTTTTAAAAATGATTTATGAATTTAAAGAATAAGTATCACAAGGAGGCAAAATGAAACAATTTGTAAATGTAAACAATAAACGTATGGAAATATCTTTAAAAGGAGAGCGAGGAGTAACCATTCTTATTCTATCTGGAATGGGATGTTCGTTTGAAGAATGGTTTGAGGTGACTGAATCTTTAAGTCAAACAAACAGAACTCTCCTATTTCATCGTCCCGGTCTTGGAGAAAGTGAGATAGGTGAGGAGAATCGTACGACTTTACAAGTAGTTGAAGAAATCAATCAGTTATTGTGCGTCTTAGCAATAGAAGAGCCTGTTATTTTAATTGGCCACTCATATGGTGGACTGTGTGCGCAGCATTTTACAAAGCTATACCCTGAAAAAGTGAAAGCTTTACTTCTATTAGACTCTACCTCTGTTGATTTGGAAAGACTTGATGAGCTGAATCTACCTGTTTTAAACCAAGGTTCTTCAGACGAGGACTGGCTAAAAGCATGTACAAGTTATGCTCTTTTAACTGAACAAAAATTAAAGGACCTTATTTTACCTGAGTTAACGAATGAACAAAAAATGTTACCTATGTCTGTACAAGGAATGTGATAGAATTCCAGCAAAAACCTAATTTGTATAAGGCGATGAAATCTGAAACTGACAACTGGAAAAAGGATGCCAAAGCAATCAAAAAACTGAATCCTCTTTCAGACGTCATGGTTATTGTGATGGGCCGAGATAAAAAACATATTATTCAAAAAGGCATAGAAGAAGGATTTCCTGAAACAGAATTAATGCTGCTCGAAAGCACTTGGGAACAGTTAATACAAGAACAGGCATTGCTTTCAAAAAATAGCAAATTAATTTTCGCGAAAAATTCGTCACATTCGATTCATTTGGACCGGCCTGAACTTATTGTAAAGGTCGTCAAAGAAATTACAAATATATTAAGTTGAAGAAAAAATCACTGCTTAAAGACGTTTGGGGATACTTTACGCCAAAAACTGGCTGAAATACACCAGTCTTGCTGTTTTAGCTATCCATAGATGGGCCGACACTAACCAATTCAAAAATTCCTTAGTAGGGATAAGCCAATCAATGTCGAATTTAATAACGAAGAGCGAGTCTATTACAAAACTTTCGAAAAGCATCCAACTTTTCAGTCAGCGGCCATGGTTGTCAAAACCAGATAATTCAGGGAGGCGATTACATGACACTTGATATTATCCGACATTCCGAGTGGGCAGAGACCAAATTTACATTGCATTTGATTTCGCAGATCTTAGGGAAAATCAAACTGGAAGCGGCACAGCAGGAACCCCAATGGGCACATGTTGCGCTGACGGTTACGACCGACGGATTTTCGACAGGTTTGCTATTTGTTCAAAATACTTCTTTCCAAGTCGATGTGGATATCCGAAACAGCCGAATTCTTGTAAATGTAGAAGGGGACGTTCAGTCGATTGAGCTAAAAACATCCAAGTCCATAAAAGATTATTTTGAAGAGATATTTGGAACACTGAGCGAGCGCGGCATAAACCTAACGATCAATCCGAAGCCGCAGGAAATGGCTTATAAGAACAAACTGGATGAGGACACTGCCCCTTTAACATTCGATCAGCACCAGGCAATGAGAGGATTGCAGCTTTTCCAGTTTGCGCTTCGGGAACAATCCAAATTTGTAGGTCCGCTGCGCTGCCGAAAAATGAAGCCGGCGCTTTTTTGGGGTACCTTTGATGTGTCACTGCTTATCCTTCACGGCATCATGGAGCCATTTCCGGAAGACAAAGTCATTGAGAAAGCCGCTTTTGATGAGCAGATGATCGAATACGGATTTTGGCTGGGTGATGAGCAAGTCGATGTGCCAACATTCTTTGTTTTGTCATACCCTTTTTTATACAAGGATTTAAATAGTGATGCGCTAAAACCACCGCAAGCTTATTTTGATCCCACCAAAGGCGAGTATTTTTTGGATTTGGAAAGCATAGCCGGTTCTGCCAGTTTGAGTGACACAATACAAGAGTTTTTCCACACCAGCTTTACTCTCTTAATAGAAGAACTGGGGTGGGAAGGGTGTGCCTCTTATTTTATTCCTTTGCAGATGAAGGAACAAAAACATAAATAGCTAAAGACCTTCATCTCACAAATAAACTTATAGTCAGACTGCATTCCAGCACTTGCTTATGATAAGTATGTGCTGAATTGCAGTCTTTTTTGTTTCAGTTGAAAGAATATTCGCTAATTTATATACATAGAGATTGATAATTGATATACTAAAATATGGAATAAAAGAGGAGAGATGGAAATGAAAATCCTTTGGCAGTCATTGCTTGGAGCTGTAGTTATCCATATCCTGTATTTTGCGGCAGCGATGTCTGTCGGATATGTCAAAACCATCACTTATAAACCAAATTTCTCTGCGGCCTGGGAACATGCAGAAAACTTGCCAAATGCAGTCGCATTCGGCTCTGTGACTTCGCTTCTATGGTACGGCGGCACATTTTTGGCAGCGGCTATAGTTTGCGGACTTTTGCTGGTTGGGTACAAAAAACTAACAACACAGCCTTTACGTACTGAAAAATTTTAGAGAATGTCTGTATTGGATCTTTACTTCTCTAGATGAAAGAAATGAGGAACAATCAGTGAAAAAAATAATTGGAGTTGGGTTGGCGTTCCTATTGTTAGCAGCTTGCAATTCGGATGTTTCGACGCTTAGTTTCAGTAAGATTGAAACTGTGCCTGAAGGTTTAAGTGCTGTAATAGATTCAAGTGAAACACTGCAGCTGATAGAGGAAAGCGATAATACGGTCTATCTGGTTTATCAGGCAGAAGGGGAAATTGCGACAGGGGTTGAAGAACAAGAAAATAGCCTTAAAATCAATCTGGATACAACGAGTATTGAAAATGGCGAAAAGCAAGAACATGTTTATAAGATGACTTTGGATGATTCTCATGAAGCAATAAACGTCTACATAAATGGTGAATATACTTCTTTTGTCAGCATTTTAACATTAAATGATGAGAGCGGGATATAAAAATGGCGAAAACGATAAAAGCGGTGCTGGTTATAGTTATGGGAATCCTTGTGATATCTACTTTTTTTACTGTTTTCAATGGCTGAAACAAGATAAACTTTTTTTATACTCATTAAATATCTATACATGTAAGTAAAAAAGCTGCCAACTGGCAGCTTTTAGCTTATTCATAAAGATCTTTATAGCGTTTCATGAACTTTCGGTCGATGCGCTGCTTGAGCTTCCAAGGAATGGTGCCGTGAAATTGCTGGGCACCATATGATAGGAAAGCCTCGCCTCCGCCTGTAGACAAAATGGAGACATACCGTTTTTGCGGTGCAAACGACTGCAGTTTATCATTGGATAAGCTGTTTTTTAAATTTTTCCATAAGACAGGTCCTTGCCGCACTGCGTATACTCCGTTTTTGGCGAGTTCCGGATAGCGGTCTATGGTTATGCAATCGCCAGCCCCAAAAATCTCCGGCCATTGAACGCTTTGCAGGGTGTCGTTGACCAGCAAGAATCCATCCCTATCTGTCGGCAAGTTTGAAGCGCTGAACAACTCGGCACTTTTCGGTCCCGTCAGCCACAACACATCCGATTGTGGATACGATTTGCCTGCACTGGTCGTTACGCTGACTTCATCAATTTCTTGGATGGAAACGTCACTGAAGAAGGTCAGGTTTTTTCGTACTGCTATGTCTTCGATTTTTTTCGAAGCAGATCTTCCTTGTCCGGCAAGCAGGGAAGTCGAACTGAATAACGCCAAGTTAGGAGGCAAGCCTTGTTGTTTTCTCCAAGCCAGAATTGAAAATGCCAATTCCACCCCTGAAGCGCCGCCTCCGACAACTACAGGATGAGCGGATTCACGCGTCTGCATTAACTGTTCTGGAAAATGGTAATTGGGTTTGATGGAGCGCACATAATTTCTTGCCGTTTCCGGAATATCGCTTCGGGACCCGATGTCAAAAGATGCTAAGTCATACAGGTATATTTTGCCTTCTGCTCCAACAAGTTCTTTGTCCTGAGCATGGACTGCAGCGATCGAATCTTCTATGAAGATTGCGCCCACTTTGCGGCAAAGCTTTTTCAAATCAATCCGAATGTCTTCGAGGCTGTACGCACCTTCGGTAAAGCCCGAAAACATCCCGGAATAGTATTGATATGGAGAAGGGGAGATCAGCAGAACACGCCAGTCTTCCGAGAAGCCGTCTTTCAACTGCTCCAGGCAATGTAAATGGGCATGCCCGCCTCCAACCAGCACAAGGGTCTTCATTCCACTTCATTCCCTTCTATTTCAAAATCCGTCGGGCTTCAGCCATGCGCTGGCAAATGGTGACAAGCTGCACCGCGCAAAAGACCAGCGTAATGGCGGTTAAATACGTTGAAAAAACAATCATTAGGGTAAACAGTATAAAGCCTTCTGTTCGCTCAGCCAGTCCGGCTTGATAGTAGAAGGACTTCATGCCTTCTTTATCTGACAATGCACCTACCGTTAAGAATACGGTCATCGCGACAATGATGGAAACGCTCAATAGCAGCAAGGCCCACATCGATTCGGGAAAGCGGAAAGCCAGCCCCAAAATGACGCTGATTTCCACAAGGCGGTCAAAGCTGATATCAAGCAAAGTTCCCCACGAAGACGGTTTGGTTTTTCGTGCCATGGTTCCGTCGACAACATCCAAATAACCGGATAGCCAGAGAACCACGACGGCCCAGAACGGCTGATCCAAATATATAAAGAGACCGGATGACATCCCGATGACAAAGGCGATTTTTGTCACGCTATCAGCGGTAAAGCCCATTTTCAGCAATGCATCCGCTGTTTTTTCAACGACCGGTTGAACGTGCTTTCGTGCATGTGTATCCAACATCAAATTCACCTTTTCATGTTCAAGATAATTTCAGTATATAATACGATCCCGCTGCTGACCCGTAATCCCACTCGAGCCATAAAATTGAGAATAATGCAGGGTAATCAAGAAGTTTCGAGGGTAATTAAGAGTAAGTCAATTGTGTTTTTTGTTAAGATGGACTTAATTCAGGAAAAGAAAGGAAATGGTAAAGATGGTCAAAAAATATGATATCGCCATAATTGGAGCCGGTGCAGCTGGTCTGACAGCCGCTTTTACAGGAGCGGGGTTTTCCAAAAGCGTCGTGCTGATCGATAAGAATCTGCCAGGCGGAGAATGTACGTGGTCAGGCTGTATCCCAAGCAAGTCGTTGATCAACATCGCAAAAGAAGTCCATCACGCCAAAAAATATACGCCAAATTTGGAAGTTGATACATCGGTTGTCCTAAAAGATATCCAGGACGTGATCCAAAAAGTATACGCGGGTGAATCTCCGGATGTGCTGAAAAAATCCGGCATCGATTTCATTAACGGCTACGCCAAATTTGTCGGACCGCATGCCGTAGAAGTGGATGGCGAACGCATTGAAGCGAAAAAAATCATCCTTTCTACAGGCTCTTCTCCTATGGTTCCGCCTATCGACGGCTTAGATAACGTATCGTATTTAACGAATGAGACCATTTTCACACAGAAATCTTTTCCAAAAACAATGACCATTCTTGGTGGAGGCGCAATTGGCGTAGAATTGAGCCAGGCGCTGAACCGCATCGGCGTCCAAGTGACGCTTGTCGAAAAATTCGAGCGGATCTTGCCAAAAGACGAGGAAGAAATGGTCTTAATGATTCAGCAGCGCCTGATCGACGAAGGCGTAACCATCCATACAAGTGCCACCGCGGTTAAAGCTGAACAAAATGGCAGACAGATCAACTTAAAAATTGAGAAAGACGGCAACGAACAAACCATTTCGAGCGAAGGCCTATTGGTGGCACTCGGCCGCCAGGCAAATGTAAAAGGCTATAACCTTGAAGGCGTTGGCATTGAATTTGATTCGAAAAGCATTCAAGTGGACGATCATTTAGAAACCACTGCCAAAGGCATTTATGCGATTGGCGACGTTGTCGGTCCTTACCAATTGTCGCATATGGCAAATGCTCAAGGAATCACGGCAACGCAAAACGCCATTTTGCCAATCAACCGAAAAATGGACTACGAGCATGTTACCTGGTGTACATACACCGACCCTGAACTGGGCAGATCGGGTATGTCCGAAGAAGAAGCGCGCGAAGAATACGGCGATTCCATTCGGGTATACGAACACGACTACGCGGATATTGACCGTGCCAATACGAAAAAAGACAGCATCGGCAAAGTGAAAATCATTCTGGATAAAAAAGGCTATATTTTAGGGGCAAGCATTCTGGGTGACCGAGCAGGTGAAATCATCAGCCAAATCCAGACCATCAAATCATTGCACATCAACCTAGGCAAATTATCGGGCGTGATTCATCCTTATCCGACATACAGCGAAGTGCTTGTGAAAATCGGCAAGAAGGTTTATGTAGACAATCTATTAAATCAGCCAGTCGTCAAAACTTTCAACAAAGCAAAAGAGGGAGAGTTGCCGGCAGATAAAATCGCCATTTTTGGAGTGGCTGCTGCAGCTGGACTCGGCATTGCCAACATGGCTATCAAAAATAATGTCAAACCCAAACTGGGCGTAAAAAACGGCCGTCTGAAAAAAATGCCTTCAACACCGAATGCCGTGTCGTCCCAATCTATACCAAGAGACAAATACGTACCGGCATTGCCGTATAACGGCAGCAAAAGCGACGCCAAAAAGAACTTGATCGGCATGCTGAAAGGCTATGAGGGGGTTGAAATCATTCAAAACGACGATAGCTACGTTTACGCCGTCGCCACTTCCAAAAAGATGAAATTCAAGGATGATATTGAGTTTTATTTTAACGATGCCGCTCAGTGGATTGAGTTCCGCTCTGCTTCGCGTGTCGGTTATTCAGATGCCGGCGTCAACCGCAAGCGCTACGATGAGATGAAAAACCGGTACATTAACATTTCGCGACATACCCGCAACTCATGAGCCCTATAACGCTTCAAATAGGAAAATGGCTTTTGCTTGCGTCATTGGTCGGCCTGGTTTTCTGGCTGAGCCGGTCTGTTTTCGAAGTCGATGCCAATGACCTCCGCAGCTGGATTTTGTCATTTGGATTGTGGTCGCCCGTTATTTACATCCTGATTTATACAGTCAGGCCATTGATCTTCTTTCCGGCATCCGTCCTGTCGATTGCCGGAGGTTTAGCCTTCGGTGCTTGGCTGGGTACGCTTTACACGATCATCGGGGCAACACTTGGGGCATTGCTGTCGTTTTACGTGGCCAAAACCTTAGGCAAAAGCCTTGTACGCAAAGAATGGACCGGCAATGCCGCAAAAATTCAATCTCAGATGGAGCAAAATGGCTTTTTATACGTACTGCTGTTCAGGCTGATTCCGGTCATTAATTTTGATTTGATCAGTTACACGGCAGCCCTTGCGAAAGTTCGATTTTCCTCCTTTGCGCTGGCAACTTTAATCGGCATTATTCCTGGTACATTTGCCTATAATTTCTTGGGAAGCAGTTTTGTCAGCGGAAACCCACAGATCATCGTTTTGGCTGTAGTGATTTTTGTCATTTTGACAGTGGTCCCGATTGTCATTCGAAATCGCTGGATGAAAAAACAGCCGCTCGATAAGTAAAGAAGTTTATCAATAGATTTAGGAAGTGGAAGAAATGAAAAAATTTTTATTAATAGTACCTGGCTTGTTGGCACTTTCGCTCGCAGGATGTTCTGAGGAATCCGAAAGCAGTGCAGAAAGCATTGACAATTTGTTGACAAGCGACTGGCAGGAAATTTCTGATGCTGCCGCAAGCCAGGAAGTCAATATGTACATGTGGGGCGGCAATGACAACATCAACCGCTACCTCGACGAATGGGTGGCTCCCCGCCTGAAAGAAGACCATGGCGTTGAGCTGAACCGTGTGCCGATGAACGATTCACAGGACATCATCAATCAGTTGGTTGATGAAAAATCTGCCGGCAAAAACGATGGCAGCATGGACATCATTTGGATCAACGGCGAAAATTTCAAAGCCGCCAAAGACAACGAATTGCTGTGGGGGGATTTTACCAGCCAGTTGCCGAGTTTCAATGACTATATTGATCAGGAAGCTCCTGAGATTGCAGCTGATTTCGGGGAACCTGTGGATGGCCTGGAAGCGCCGTGGGGGAAAGCGCAATTTGTATTTGTCCATGATGAAAATAAATCAGCAACGCCTCCGAAATCGATGGACGAGCTGGCCGTCTGGGTTCAGGACAATCCCGGGCAGTTCACTTACCCGGCGTTGCCTGACTTTACAGGCAGTGCCTTTATCCGCCACGTGCTTTATGAAACAACCGGCGGGTACGAGCAATACCAGCAGCCTGCTGCTGACATCGACGACCTGGAAGATCGATTGGAGCCGATGTGGCAATACTTGAACAGCATTGAACCATACTTATGGCGTGAAGGGGAAACGTATCCGGAAAGCTTGGCCAAACAGGACCAGTTATATGCGAGCGGGGAGATCGGCATGACAATGAGCTACGACCCGGCTCTCGCAGCGAGTGAAGTGCTGAAAGGCCGATTCCCTGAATCGACCCGCACGTTTGTGCTTGACGGGGGGACGCTTTCCAATACACATTTCCTGTCGATTCCATTCAATTCTTCTGCAAAAGCTGGAGCGATGGTAGCAATCAATGAAATGATGTCACCAGAAGCCCAGACCGCAAAATTGTCTCCTGAAAACTGGGGCGATTTGTCGGCTTTGGATTTGGAAAAATTGTCGCCAGAGCAGCAACAAGCTATGAATGATGTGGATTTGGGTGAAGCTACACTGCCGCTGGACGAGCTGGAAAACCATCAGTTGCCTGAACTGTCAGCGGATTACATCGAAATTATCGAAAAAGGATGGATGGAACATGTGGCAAAAGACTAGACCCTATCTTTTGCTGCTGCCAGCCATCGGCACCATCGTCCTCCTGTTTTTTGGAGGACTTTTTGATGGGCTTTTGAAAAGTCTGGGCTATTTTCCGGCAATAGGCGAAACGCGCTTTGAAATGACTGCCTACACGAACCTGTTCCAGTCATCCGAGTTTTGGGAATCGCTCATTTTGACAATTAGAGTAGCCGCCCTGTCGTCGATATTTGCCGCAGTGTTGGGAGCAGCGATTGCGGTTTCGCTGTTTATGCTGAAGGAATCTTCGAAATCAGGAGCAAGCCAAGTTTGGCACCGGCTGTTTCAGCTGCCTTTGACCATTCCGCATTTGGTCGGAGGCTATATCATTGTCCTTCTCTTTATGCAAAGCGGATTTTTGTCAAAAATTCTTGCTTCTGCCGGTTTAATTGATGAAATCACTGATTTCCCAGTGTTGGTGAATGATCCGTTTGGCTGGGGGATTATTTTAACCTATGCCTGGAAAGAAGCTCCTTTTGTATCGCTGATGATCTATCCAGTACTGTCTCGCATTCATCGTTCGTGGCGAGATGTTGCACGTGTGTATGGTGCTGGCAGCTGGAATTTCATCCGAGAAATTGTCCTTCCGGTGATGCTGCCTGCGTGGACAATTGCGACGTTTATTGTATTTGTCTTCACTTTTTCAGCTTTTGAAGTGCCATTTTTGCTTGGGGTCACGTACCCGAGCATGCTGCCGGTTTACTCTTATCAGCTGTATACGAGTGGGACCTTGGCTGACCGGCCAGAAGCGCTGGCCGTCAACATCATACTGGCAGCTTTAACCATATTGCTGGGGCTCGTCGTTTATTACTTCAGCAAGCGCTGGAATGTGTTAAAGGGGTGGGATTGATGAGAAGCCCGCGCCGTTTATTGAATTCGATTTTATTCCTATTGTTATTCATCGTCATCGGCCTGCCATTCGTCCCGTTAATCCTGTCGAGCGTGTCTTTTGGGTGGCAGTGGCCAAATGTACTTCCTGATTCATTCAGCTTTCGCGCCTGGGAATATGTGCTCGCTGACAGTTCAGGTACCTGGTCGGCAGTAGGAACCAGCTTACTGGTCGCTTTTATCGTCACAGCAGTGAATCTGCTGCTCGCTGTACCCGCTGCCAATGCGCTGGTACGCAATTCTTTCCGTGGCAAATGGCTGATGGAAGCGATCATTTTTGCGCCAATTGTCATTCCGCCATTTGTCGCAGTGATGGGCATCCATTTAACCTTTTTGCGTCTCGGTCTGACTGAAACCATATTGGGCGTCGTTTTGGCACATATTTCACCAACTTTGCCTTATATGGTGCGCGCGATCATGATCAGTTACAATACTTTGTCGGTCGACTGGGAGAACCAGGCACGCATGCTCGGTGCTGGACCGATTTCCCGCTTTGTCCATGTCGTATTGCCTCATTTATTGCCGGGCATTGCAGCAGGGGCAAGTTTGAGCATTCTGATTTCCTTAAGCCAGTACTTGATCACGTTCATCATCGGCTCTGGCCAGGTTGTTACGTTGCCGATCTTGCTGTTTCCGTTTATCAGCGGAGGAGATCCAGCGATTGCCTCAGCTTTTTCCTTGCTCTATGCCGGTATTGCTGTCTTGACGCTGTTGGGGATGGATCTGGCGTTGAAGAAATACTACCAAAATAAGAAAGCCGCTACAGCGAAGGGGTAAGGAGTGAAAATATGAGTGACTTGCGCATTATCAATATTGAAAAGCAATACCCGCAAACCAAACAACAAAAAGATCCTGCCTTTTCTCTGCAGCCAGTTGCACTTACCATTAAAGAAGGCGAATTTTTCTCCTTGCTTGGCCCTTCCGGATGCGGCAAGACGACTCTTTTGAAATTAATCGCGGGACTGATACCCGCAGACAATGGAGAGATCTGGGTTGGCGATGATCACTTAACGGCTGTTGCTCCGGAAGCCCGAAGATTTGCCATGGTGTTTCAGCAATCCCTGTTGTTTCCGCACATGACAGTTGAAGACAATGTAGCATTCGGTTTAAAAATGCAAAAAATCAGCAAAAGGGAGCGGCTGGCTGATGCGCAAAGCATGCTGGAGCATGTTGGGCTCGGTGGATACGGCAGCCGCTTTCCTGACGAATTGAGCGGGGGACAGCAGCAGCGCGTAGCCTTGGCACGGGCTTTGGTTGCCAAACCGCGCTTATTGCTGATGGATGAACCGTTCAGTGCACTGGACCCAAGTCTTCGCGAGGAGATGAGGGAGCTGCTCCGCAGCGTCCAAAAAGAGTTCCATGTTACCGTCCTGTTTGTTACCCATGACCGAGAAGAAGCATTTTATTTGTCGGATCGAATTGGTGTGATGAGTGAAGGAAGGCTTCTGCAAATCGGCAAGCCGAAGGAAATTTACGAACAGCCTGTTAATGTGGAAGTTGCTTCATTTTTGGGACTAAAAAACATTATCAGAGGAACGGTTGCAAATAACCACTTTATTTCCAATGATCAAAGTTTCGAATTTCCTATTCAGTCATCTATTCAAACCAGTCAAAGTGTATTGATTATTCGCCCGGAGACGATTCGGCCAGTTTCAGAAAACATGGTTGAAATTCTGGGATGCGTTTATTTCAAGGGAGTCATTCATCATAAAATATTCAGTCATGGTTATTATTCAGTAAAGGTTCGAATAGGAGAGCATTTACTGATTTGCAATTTCACCAGTCAAGAGGCCGAAAAAATGAACCCTGAACAGCCAATAGACTTAATGATCAACAGCGAAGATATGCGGTTTGTAAACGGTTGAATAGTTGAATAGAAAATAAAAAAAGACTTGCAACCACCAAGCTGAGCAAGTCTTTTTTATTCATATAATGATTTTTCGAATTAATTTATTCATGCTGTTATTCGTTAGCTATTGATGCGCAATTTGGGTAGGTGAATATTTAATGAATAATCCAGTATTTAACAACAGCTGTTTTCAGCGTTTGCTCCTACGATTGTGAAAGAAAGCGGACGACTGCTGCAGACACCGGTTTCCGGAAGATCCAGTTCTACACGTTTGGCGGCTTCCACGTCACCTGAAAGATGGGCCACTACAGAACGCGCTTGCTCAAATCCGGTGGCCATCAGAAAAGTAGGGGCACGTCCGTAGCTTTTGGCTCCGATGATATAGAAGTCTTTCTCTGGCTGACGCAGCTCCTGCTCACCGTGCGGCCGCACGGTGCCGCAGCTATGGACGTTCGGATCGATGAGCGGTGCCAGCGCTGGAACACTTTCAAGTGCGGGATCGAAGGCATAGCGAATCTCGCGCAAGAGTTCAAAATTCGGATGGGCACCTGTATTGGCAACAACTCGGTCAAATGGACCAAGTTTAAACGTGTGGCCGTTTTGTTCGGCACGCAACACGAGATGCTCCTGGTCCAAGTCTACAGATTGGATCAAGCATGAAGTTTGTACATCTATTTGTCCTTTATCCAGTAGGGCTTTTACGCGTTGCCCGAGAGCACCTCGTTCTGGCAAATGATCAGCCTCACCACCGCCCAATGCTTGTTCAATGGATGTTTTTCGGACAATCCAGGTGATATGCGTTTCTGGAAAGTTCTCCTTCAGTGCCACAAGCTCCAACAGGGAATTTAAAGCGGAATGGCCGCTCCCTACCACAGCAACATGCTTATTCTTAAAGCGTTTTTGGTCAGCTCCAAGAATGTCTGGAATGCCGGTATCCACTCCTGCTATAGCTCCAGGTGCACCGCCGGACACTACTGGGTTAGGGTTTTGCCAAGTACCGGTCGCGTCGATCACTGCCCGCGCGAGTATCTTTTCTCGAGTACCTGATCCGTTTTCAACAACCAGTTCAAAGGGTTTTTCCTCACGGGCTGCTGACTTCATTTTATCCAGTCCCTGCCGTTGGATGTGGATGACGCGGCTGTTTAAGTGAATAGAGGGCTCGAGTTCTGGCAATTGGCCAAGCGGCTGCAAATAAAGTCTGGCAACTTCTTCTCCAGTAGGAAGCCCGTTGGAATCCGGCAATGCCAATCCATGCTTTTCGAATAGTTTTTTAGACGCAGCATCGATATTGTAGCGCCACGTCGAGAACAACCGGACATGGCCATACTGGAGAAAATGGGTGCCGAGTGCGGGACCTGCTTCAAATAACACAAACGGTTGCTGATACTGGACCAGGTGGGCAGCTGCTGCTAGTCCTGCAGGTCCGCCGCCGATGATTGCTACGGGTAAAGTGGTGATCATTATTAAACACTCCTTCTATAGTATAAGTTTTCTTTTAATGACGCTGTTACACATATTCACACTAATTTGGTGTGCGGTTATGGGGTATTTAAATATCAGGATCTGATTGTATGGACAAGCTCTTCAGGCAAAAGCCGCTCCAGTTCAGTATTCTCCAGAGCATAATAACTCCATGTTCCTTTTGTTTCCTTCGTTACAAGGCTGGCATTCAACAAGATTTTCAGATGATACGACAATTTTGATTGGGGCATAGCCATTTCATCAACCAAATCACAAACACAAACCGATCCTTTTTGACCAATTAGCTTCAGTAGTTCCAGCCGCTTTGGATCGGCAAGGGCTTTGAATTTTTGAGCATAGACTTCGTATGTTGTATGAATCGCTGCTGTGTGTTCCAGTTGTTGAGCCATTCTAATCCCCACTTTCTTTAAATCAATTTTATTTGATGAATTAAGTGTAATCTCACTTTTATTCCATTGCAAGTTATAAATCAGTTTTTTTTGATTTATAGTGAAAGTCTTCTATCACGATTGACTTATATAACTGAATCGTTATATACTAAGCGCGAAGGAGTGGATCCGAATGGAGACTTTAATAAGACAATCTGCATCTGACGTTACCGTGTGCTTAAAAGCAGTCAGCGATCCAACCCGTCTATTGATGATGAAGCTGGTGGAGACAAATGAATTGTGTGTCTGCCAATTTGTCGAGATGTTTGACATGAGCCAACCGGCCATCAGCCAGCATCTGCGCAAGCTAAAATCTGCGGGACTCGTAAAAGAAAACAGAAGAGGGCAATGGCGGTTTTATTCCATGAATCAGGAATCTGTTCATGCACCGCTGCTGCAAAATATTTTAAGCTATATTGAAGATGCCGATCCACAGTTGTTGGCCTTGCGTGCCAAAGAAATGCCTGTGGATTGCTGTTAATAAAGAAACTGACTAAAACTATAGAGCGATGAAAGCTGTTTACACGCTGCTAAAAAGGAGAACTCACGATATGACGAAAAAAACCATCTATTTTTTATGTACCGGAAATTCATGCCGCAGCCAAATGGCTGAAGGCTGGGCAAAACAGCATTTAGCAGGAGAGTGGGATGTCTACAGTGCGGGAATCGAAGCCCACGGTTTAAACCCGAATGCAGTAAAAGCGATGAACGAAGTGGACATTGATATTTCTACCCAGTCTTCGGACATTATTGATATGGACTTGCTGAACAATGCAGATTTCGTGGTTACGCTTTGCGGCGATGCGGCGGATAAATGCCCGATGACACCGCCTCACGTAAGACGCGAACATTGGGGCTTTGAAGATCCTGCGAAAGCACAAGGAACTGAAGAAGAAAAGTGGACCGTGTTCCAAACCGTCCGTGATGCAATCGGCACGCGCATCGAAACCTTCGCTAAAACTGGAAACTGAACGTTAAAGGAGAATGACTGATGACAAAAGTGACGATATACGATCCGGCTATGTGCTGCGATACCGGTGTTTGCGGACCCGTTGTGGATCCGAAACTGACCGCTGTGGCAGCCGCTGTTTTTTCACTTGAGAAAAAGGGCTTTAGCATCAAACGTTTCAATTTAAGCAACGATCCGGCTGCTTTTGTGGAAAATAAGAAAGTCAACGCACTGTTGTTTGAAAAAGGCATCGAGTCGCTGCCAATGATTTTGGTCGACGGCGAAGTCGTTAAAACAGGAGACTACCCGACAGTAGAGGAATTCGCTGAGTGGTTCGGAGTGGATGCTGCGGAATTGCAGACGGTTAAACAGCCAAGCAACCCGCTGAATGTCACAATCGCATCATCTGGTGCAAAATGATGACACAGACTTTCCAACCAGCCCATGTAAGCGGGACGCCGTTTCTGTTTTTTACAGGAAAAGGCGGCGTCGGTAAGACGTCAACCGCATCAGCAACAGCTGTAGCTTTAGCAGACACCGGCAAGCGGGTACTATTGGTCAGCACAGACCCCGCATCAAACCTGCAGGACGTTTTCGGCATGGAATTAACAAATGAACCGCAAGCAGTTGGGGGGATCCAGAATTTGTTTGCGTGCAACCTGGATCCAGAAGAAGCTGCCCGCACTTACCGTGATTCTGTTGTTGGCCCTTACCGCGGCAAGTTGCCGGAAGCAGTCGTCAACCAGATGGAAGAACAGCTGTCTGGCGCTTGCACAGTTGAAATTGCCGCATTCGATGAATTTACAAAACTATTGGCCGATGAACGGGTCATGGACGACTACGATCACATCCTCTTTGATACGGCACCAACTGGCCATACGTTGCGGCTTCTGAAGCTGCCAACTGCATGGAGCGGCTTTTTGGACGAGTCAACACACGGTGCGTCTTGTCTAGGCCCACTGGCAGGACTTGATGCCAAAAAGGATCTTTATGCCAAAACGGTACAGGCGTTATCCGATTCCAACCAAACAACACTCGTCCTGGTCCCACGTCCGGATACTGCTTCTTTTAAAGGAGCGTACCGTGCGTCTCAGGAGCTCCAAACCATCGGCATTGACAATCAGGTATTGATCTTGAATGGCGTTTATTCACCGGTTCAAAATGAAGATAAGGTATCTGGTGCATTCGCACATCAGCATGAACTAGCGTTAATCGAAATGCCAGCTCATTTGAAGAGCCTGCCGGCATACACCTTGCCATTCGTGGCGTTTTCGTTGACCGGCATTGCCAATTTACAGCGCTTGTTCAATGAGCCAAAATGGCGTCCCGCTGCGGCGGAAAACGCCGATCATCCACTAGCTGAATTGAATAGTTTAAAGGATATGGTGGAACATTATTCAACGCAGAATACGCGCGTCATTTTAACCATGGGCAAAGGCGGCGTCGGCAAAACGACTGTTGCATCCTTGCTCGCTGTCGGGTTGGCGGAAAAAGGCCACCACGTGCATTTGACGACGACAGATCCTGCTGCTCATCTGGCGGACCGCTTTGAAGGAACGGGCGGAGACAACTTGACCGTTTCGCGAATCGACCCTGAGCTGCAAGTGGAATCTTACAAAGCACAAGTTATGGAAGCTGCCGGGCCGTTAGACGATGAGGCACGTGCCTATTTGGAAGAAGACCTGCGTTCACCATGTACGGAGGAAATTGCCGTATTCCGTGCATTTGCGGAAGTGGTAGCCAAAGCGGACAAGGAAATTGTTATCATCGATACCGCTCCGACTGGCCATACCTTGTTGCTGCTGGATGCAACGCAAACCTATCATAAAGAGCTGGAGCGCTCGACCGGAGAAATACCGGTAAGCGTCCAAAATTTGCTGCCGCGTCTGCGCAATCCGAAGGAAACGGATGTCTTGCTTGTGACCTTGCCGGAAGCGACTCCGGTTTTTGAAGCGGCGCGTCTGCAACAGGATTTGAAACGTGCCGGAATCCAAGCAAAAAACTGGATCATTAATCAAAGCCTAGCCGGCACAGGAACGACTGAAGCGCTCTTACAGGCAAAAGCGTATAGTGAATGGCCGTGGATCCAAAAAGTCAGCAGCGAACTGGCTGAACGGACAGTCTTGATTCCGTGGCAGGCACAAGACAGCATCGGCTATGATAAAATGAAACAACTCGTTACTAAATAAAAGGGGGATTTTAGATGAATATCACACAACCAGCTAAAGAAATGCTTTTGGAATCCATGAAAGAAAACACGGCAGAAGGCATCCGCTTTTATTTCGCGGGGCAAGGCTGTTGCGGACCGCAATTCGGCTTGTCAATGGATGCACCGGAACAAGGCGACGTCATTAAAGAAGTCAACGGCATCCGTGTGGCGCTTGATGAACGTGTCAGCACGATGGTAAACGAAGTATCGCTTGATTTTAAAAATGGTGGATTGGTACTGGAAGGCCTTCCTGAAAGCAATTGCTAAATTGTACATCCGCCAGTCATTACAAAACCGGCAGCTCCTTTTTTCGAGAGCTGCCGGTTTTTTCTTTATCTGCCTGAATTGTCAATCCATTCCGAAAACTGTATTGACACAGATTCGAGAGCTACCTATACTTGATCTATAACAGTTGCTGAATTTAAAGACGAGAGGGGCCAAATTATGATTGCACCACTAACACCAATCGATTGGAAACGAAGAGCCATCAAGTACTATCCAGAAAAAGTTGCGATCATTGATGAAGAAAAAACCTTTACATACAAGGAATTCGGCGATCGGTCAGACCGTTTGGCGTTCGCTTTGCACCAGTCAGGCATTCAGGAAGGTGAACATGTCGCAGTTATGCTGCCGAATACGCATTATATGCTGGAATGCTTTTATGGCATCAGCCAGATCGGCGCGGTCATGGTGCCGCTCAATTACCGGTTGGCCGCAAAAGACCTTGAATACATCATTAACCACAGTGATGCGAAAACCCTAATCGTAGATGCGGGGTTTGGCAAATTGATTGAAGACATTCAGGATAAGCTGCCAATTGAGAAATTCATTGTAGTGGAAGTCGATGGCCATGAGTCAAAAATTAAAGGTATATCTTACGAGGATTTTATTCTTGTAGACAGCCGATTTATGCTTCCTGAAGTGAGAATCGATGAAAATCAGATGCTGACACTGAATTACACGAGCGGCACCACTTCTAATCCGAAAGGGGTCATGCTGTCGCATCGCAGCAATTACTTGAATGCCGCCAACTTTCTTTACCATTTGAAAGTGGTGCACGATGATGTCTATCTGCATACATTGCCAATGTTCCATGCCAATGGCTGGGGCGGTGTATGGGCAATTACTGCAGCAGGAGGTACGCATGTCTGCCTGCGAAAAGTCGATCCACCACTCATCCTTGAGCTGTTTGAAACACACAAAATTTCCGTGCTGTGCGGTGCACCGACGGTAGTCAATATGCTGGTCAATGAACCAAAAGCGAAAACCATCAACATCACCACCAACCCACGAATGGGGACAGCTGGGGCTCCGCCTGCTGCTGCATTGATCGGCAAGGCGCAAGACCTGCTCGGTTTGAATATGATGCATGTCTACGGTTTGACTGAAACTTCGCCATTCATTTTGTACAACGAATGGAAAAAAGAGTTTGACGACAAAACACCGGATGAACAAGCAACCATCAAAGCGCGGCAAGGCATCGAGCTGGCGTTTAACGGTGAAACCAAAGTCGTCAACCAGGAAGATGGCAAAGAAGTCGAGTGGAATGGCAAAGAATTGGGCGAAATCATTACCCGAGGCAACGTCGTGATGAGCGGCTATTACAAAGATCCCGAAAAAACCGCAGAAGCGATCAAAGATGGCTGGTTTTATACAGGGGACTTGGCTGTCACTTATCCGGACGGCTACATTGAAATCCAGGACCGGATCAAGGACATGATCATTTCAGGGGGGGAAAACATTTCCTCTACTGAAATTGAAGGGGTCCTGTACAAGCATCCTGATGTTATGGAAGTTGCAGTTATCGCAGTACCGGACGAGAAATGGGGAGAAGTGCCAAAAGCCATCATCGTCCTGCAAGCGGGAGCAACCGTGACTGAACAGGAAATCATCAGCTACACACGCGACAATATGGCGCATTTCAAAGCACCAAAGTCGATCGAGTTTGTCGAGGCACTGCCGAAGACGGCTACTGGCAAGCTGCAGAAATTCCGTTTGCGTGAAATGTATTGGAACGGACCGAAGAAAGTGAATTGAAGTTTCGAATATGACTGAAAGAAAACGTCCTTTACATGCCTTGCGCATGTAAAGGACGTTTTGCTTCTTTGCCAAATTAATTGGGAATAATTTTGAGTGGATAGTTCTATTGCTTATTTTTTAACTGCCTTAAAATTGTCCTAATCTGTCCACGATGGCTGATTTCATCTTCCATTACGTGAAACCACAGGTAATAGTTGTTATAGGGAATGCCATTACCCCATTTGTTCTCTTCGAATAACCAGCTGTCACTTTGAGACTCCAATAGCTGCAGTGTAACCATTCGGACCCGTTGCAGTCTGTCTATATAAAAATCTACGGAATGCTCCTTGATATTGGCTCTCGCTCTGGCACCAAGTTCCAAAGAAATTCCCCACTTTTCAACCTCACTTTCGGTCAATTCCCTGTTATTAAATGAACCTATTTGGTGTACAAATTCGATCGAGACAATATGCAGCAGCAGGGAAGCGACAGAATTTGCCCCCTTACCCGGTAAGTAGTCAAGTTCAGCTTGAGTTAGCTCAGAGATTTCACTTAAGGTTACGTTTCGAGTGTGTTCGAGCATGGAAACAAGTTCGCCAATCTTTTCAGTATAAAAGTTTGCAGAAACGATTCGGTAATCAATCATGTATACACATCCGTTTCTTTTCTTGAGGCACGATAAATTATTCGTTACAATGAATTCTCTTTTTTCATTTTACGAAATTTATAAACAAACGAAATTGACGAAACTCGGCGGGAGGGGAATCGTGAAAAAACTAATTATTCTCATTATACGCTATTTGATTGGAAATTAAATGGCGGGTTAAGAAAAATTTGGATATAGTGGTAGAAGGCATCTGTTAGTTGCATACAGCCTTTCAGATTTGATTAGCGCGTCACTTTGACTTTGTAAGAAAGCATAGAGTGAAGATTGCCTTGATAAGCTAATTTGCCATTTTGGATCAAAGAGCGGATCCGGTAATCGATCCACATGTCAGAAAGGGTCTGCTCTGATAAACCAAGAACTTCACCGACAATGCGAATGGCATCCACATATTCGCTTTCCGGCGATTGAGCAAGGTTATTTTTGATACAGTCTACAATAAAAGCATCTTCTCGTGTTTCTTCATCTTCTGCAATTTCGTTCTCACGCCAAGAGCGGAGCAGGCTGCTGCTGTGGAGCAACTTTGCTCCGTCTTTTTCAAAAGCGTTTCTCATTTTTTCTGTCATCCTAACGGAGGAATATCTGTAGAAATGCGCCAGTTGTTTACCGCTGCATTCACCCGAATGCCGTATAGTTTGTTGCAGCTCTAAACCCTTTAAACATTCATTCATCGCATACTGTGTATTTACCATATTAAGCTCAACTTGTTTGTCTGCAAGCAAAAAGCATGAGATCCGAAGTCCAATTTGTTCTGCTGCGTTGCTGCAGGTCCAAATGGTCACTTTTTCTCCAATTCTGATGTTTTGCAATGTCTCTAAAGAATTCATATACAATTCTGCATGTTGATTAAAGCGCTCTCTTGTAGGATTGAATGAATGCACAATCCAGTCAGCCCGTGCTGAAACTCCTCTTTTATTATGAATCTGCTTAATAGGTCCTACAGAGAAATCAATCGGTATTTCAATAATTAGGTGCCCCAATCGATGAAAAACACTTTTCAAACTTGCAGTGGCAGATGCTCCAATGCCAACATGAATCATGTGGAAAACTCCTTTGGTTTAACATATTTATCCAACAATTATTATAGATGGTAACATAATTTTTTTTAGGATGGTGCGAGTAAATGAACAATTCTCCCGAAAGTTATTTAGCTACCCACTTCAATGGTCTTCAATTGGAACCTGCTTTGTTTTATGAATGGCAAAACAGTATTCGCTTCGAAATTTCCAATCCACAAATCGAATATGACGACCCTGCAGTGATGCAGCAGGCTTTCTACCGCTCCATAACTTTATTTAATCAAGTATTCGCGCCATTGGATGACATTCTTGTTGTGACAGACGTGGCCACAAAAGCAAATAATAACTTTCTACATCACAAGCCTTTGAATGTTTACCGGAAATATATAAAAGAGCAAAGAATATTGGACCAACTGCAACTTCAAGAGCGTGATAACACGGAAGAAGAGGTAAAGATTTACCGTTTTTGGTTAGGCTGCAAAAAGGGTGATGTCCGTTATCCGCAGTTATTGCGGGCACTCTGCTATGAAGATTTTAGACATTCTTCCAGTATCCTGAAAAGTAATCCGGAAAGCGGTTCAAATGTTTATTTCATTAACCAGACCAAAAAGATTATTTTTCATCTTTACGATGATCGGGGTTGTGATATTTTAGCAGCAGACAAGGAAGACATTCGCTTTTTATATAATGAATATAATGAATGGATTTTAAACTACGATAGAAAAGAAATAGATTCGACTTTTAGGTGATTGAAAAAAATGAATAACAAAGGGGTGTTTTTATGAATGAAATCACAGAATTTTTTTGGAATGACTATTGGATGCAACAAAGTCAAAAACCGCTTGATGAATATGACGCCTTCCAATTTGGTGCGGATGCCGATCGTTTAGCCGAACTAGTCGCAACAGGGATGAAAACCGCCACTTGTTCAGCGCATATTCTTTATGAATTGGAAGGCGAAGCTGTACCGCAAATTCACCAATATAGCGTAGTGCTCGATGCCAAGAATTTGCCGGTTGCCATCATTCAAGTCACGAGCGTGGCTTTGGTTCCCATGAACAAAGTACCGGAAGAATTTGCGTTGGCAGAAGGCGAAGGCGATTATGCATATTGGTGGGATGCACACAAGCTATTTTTCACACAGGAGTTGGCTGTGCACGGACTGAGCTATTCTGATAATCTGCTCCTTGTCTGTGAGCGATTCAAGGTCGTTCATAAAGTATAGGTGATAATAAAAGATTGTTTTTACTATAAATGTAGTTATCTACTTAAGGGTTTATCATTAAAAATCAAAAACGTCAACAACAAAAAAATAACTACTATAAGGATCCCTGTATAAAAGAGGAACAAAACAAGTGCATAACGAATATTAAATACTAAAATACCCGAAAGAGTACAAATAAGTCTTGCTCTCATTGCAGCAATTGTTATTTTGATGATGCTTGTTGGGATTTTCGGGGCAAATACTGTTTAACTAAACCCAAAAAACAGGAGGAAAGTAGATGGATAGAATCGAAAGGCAATTTTCTGTGTTGTTTTCGGATGAACAAAGTCCGTATTTTCAAGTAGATCCATCGCTGCGAGTGGCTTTTCCTTTCCAACAGTTAAAAGGAAAGACATGTTTCCAAAGAGCTTTCACGGAATTTTTGTTTGCCGGAGATTCACAAATCGATCTTACTTTTTTAAAGTCCTATGCCAGTGGGACAAGCAAGCATTTCCACAGCTTTGAAAAACAATCCTTGCACCAAACCATTTGCATTCAAAACTGGCGTGAGGATGTTGTACTAAAGCAGGACGATACGGTCCGATTGAGTTACGCAACGATACAAGATCTCGCCATACCCGAAGTTCTTGCCTATATTAAATCAATTGTGCGCGGCAAAAAATCTTCTTTTATCGCCTTTTACAATGCTCGCTATTTACTGACTGTCGATGATGATGAATGTGTCGTGATTTCCAAGACTAGAGAAGACTTGCATGCTGTACAGAATTTTATCCAAGAAATCGAAGAGGAGAGATCTACATGGCGAAAGTCTATTTTGGCATGATTGTTTCACTTGATGGATTTGTCAACGATCGCGATGGTAAAATCGGAACTTTGTACGAAAGCTACAAACCGCACGCCGCGACTCAGAAAGCTGATGAAAATACAGGAGCCGTTGTCATGGGACGCAACAGTTTTGAGATGGCTGAAGACACGGATGGCTATGCCGACCACTATGAATTTCAAGTGCCGCTGTTTGTGTTGACCCATAATCCTCCGGTTAAACATCCGAAAGAAAACGACAAATTAACCATTACCTTTATAACGGAGGGCATCGAAGAGGCTATCCGTCAGGCGAAAATTGCCGCTAATGGCAAAGATGTTTTGGTATTGGGCGCGAACGTCTGTCAACAGTTGCTTCGGGCCAATTTGGCAGATGAATTGCAGATTGCTTTTGCCCCTGTATTGCTTGGTAAAGGGGTCCGCTTTTTTGAGCACCTGGAAGAACATGAAATTTACTTGGTAAAAAGCAGGGTGATTGAAACCGACAAACAAGTGGAAGTTTGGTATAAAGTCTTGCAGCAAAAATAGCGGCTACCTTTTAGATTCATCAATCGCGAATAATACTATTCACTCGAATGCCAGTTTCTCCAACAGAAATGGATGTGACGCAGCATGCGGAAAAAGTCAGTGATTTCAGCGTTTATCTGGTTTCGCGGTGACATTCTGCGAGAACAGGAACTGGCTTATTGGCGCAGTTTCTTTGCACAAAAAGCAGCGAGAACTAGAGGAGTTGTGGAATACCTCCAGCATCATTTTGAATTAGACCAGCCTGGACAATGGCCGTCCATTGCCGGAATCGATACCGTTATTCGTCCCCACCAGCGAATGGATGGCGTAGAAGAAGTTGTTTTGGAGACAGGTGCCGTTAAGCAGCAACGAAAGCTGATCGAATCAGCGGGAGCATTTAAGAAAATCGAGTTGCACGTGACGGATTTAAAAAATAGCAGAAGTCTGAATCGTTCATCGCCAAGTCCAAAAAGAAACTACCAGGAAGTTGTGTTGATTCGACGAAAGCCTTTTATCCGGCCTCAAGACTTCCAAGCTTTTATTTCACAGGTACTGGTTCCGGCACTTGCGAAAGCTCCAGGCATTTCGAACATACACTATCACCTACTGGAGGCTGAACAGCGTCGCAAAAACCAATCAAGTTACCAGGCCATGCTGATACTCGGCGCAGCGGACGCTTCTGCGTTGAAACAGGCACTGGCTACAGCGGATTTTTGGATGACAACATCTGCACAGCAAGCCCATTGCGAAGCAATACACAGCTATCCCGTAGCAGACAGTTATCTTTTTACAATGAGCGGCAGGCCCACTTTGCCGCAAATTAAACCGGAGCGCAAGCCGCGTTTAGATCCAGTCCGCCGTAAATTTGTGCCTGCCCCGCCACGCGCCAGGCACAAATTTGGCCAATCGCCATTTCCGTCAGCACGGCGAATCCCGCTCAGTGGCTACGGACCTGAAGATGTGGTTGCGGATAATCGGGGCCGATTGCTGTGCGGTGTAGCGGACGGACGCATTTTACGCATTGATCCGGAACAACATCTGGAAGAAACCATCGGCCATACCGGTGGCCGCCCGTTAGGCCTTGAATTTTTGCCGAATGGGCAGTTATTGGTATGCGACGCTCATAAAGGACTGCTTCGATTGAACACCGAGACAGGAGTCGTGGAGACGCTCGCCCAGTACGTGGACGGGGTCCCGCTCCGGTTTTGTTCAAATGCCGCTGCGGCCAAAGATGGAACCATCTGGTTTACAGAGTCCACCAGCCGCTACGACTTTGAACAGTATACGGGTGCTATGCTCGAACACCGGCCGTCCGGACGCCTTTTTAAACGAAGCCGAGACGGACAAGTGGAAGTGGTTCTGACAGGACTGCATTTTGCTAACGGACTGACGCTGTCAAACGATGAACAGGCCGTTATTTTCTCTGAAACGGATGGCTACCGAATGTCACGGTTTTGGATCGATGGACCCCGAGCCGGAACACTTGAGCTCTTGGCAGAAAACTTGCCAGGGTTTCCGGATAACCTATCCCGCATGCAAAACGGCAAGTTCTGGGTGGCGATGGTGACAAACCGCAATTTGATGCTCGACCGGCTCGGCTCCATGCCAGGCTTCCTCCGCAAAGGGCTGTGGCGAATTCCAGAGCGCTGGCAACCGAAAGGATTTGAAACAGCCTGGACGATGCAGTTTGATGAACAAGGAAACTGCCTGTGGGATCTGCAGCATTCGGCGATTGGCTACCACGGCGTGACTGGAGTTGCCGAGTCGGACGGCACATTGTATCTGGCCAGCACAGAAGAAGATGCGTTGCTGGTGCTCCCCTTAAACCAGTCAAATTAAATTTCATAGGACTAAAAAATGGTTTGTTTCAAAAATGAAATCGACCATTTTTTTCGATAGCGTTACACCTTTCACTGAAATATTGTATAGTTAGTAAGGATTTATTTAGAAGTGAAAGGTGTTTTCTTATTATGTTGCAGAACCCCAAAGGGAAAAAACGGCTCGGTTTGGCCTTGATCCTCAGCATGTTGGGAGTCTTGGCGCCGCTGAACATCGATATGTATTTGCCGGCTTTTCCAGCAATCGCAGACGAGTTGGATGCGCATGTGTCGCTCGTCCAGCTGAGCTTGACGGCTTGCCTCATCGGCCTCGCTGCTGGCCAAATTGTGGTAGGGTCTTTCAGTGATGCCGTCGGTCGGCGCAAACCGCTGATTGTCTCCGTCATTTTGTTTGCACTGGCTTCGGTCCTTTGTGCCGTTGCCCCGAATATCGAAACGCTGATTGCCGCCCGGTTTCTTCAGGGCTTTACCGCATCAGGCGGTGTCGTAATTTCCAGAGCAATCGTCAGTGATGTTTTTACGGGACGTGAAATGACAAAGTTCTTTGCCTTGCTGATGGTCATCAACGCAGTGGCTCCGATGGCCGCTCCGATTGCAGGCGGCGGCATCCTGGCTTTGCCGTTTGCAGGCTGGGAAACGATATTTTATTTTCTCGGCTTGCTTGGGTTGATAATGGTGGTGGTCGTCATGTTCCGGCTGCCGGAAACTTTGCCGCCGGAAAACCGTGTACCAAGCTCCATCGGCCATTCCCTCCGAACAATGGGAAGCTTGTTTAAGGCACGTCCTTTTATCGGCTACGCGCTTGTAGTCGGGCTGATCCACGGCGGCAGTTTTGCCTATGTTGCCGGTACACCTTTTGTCTACCAGGAAATTTACGGGGTGTCCCCGCAAACTTTCAGCGTACTGTTTGGCATCAACGGACTGGCAATGATTCTCGGCAGCTTTATCATCGGCAAGTTCGGCGGCATTGTTTCCGAACACCGCCTGCTTCAGGGAGCTGTAATTGTAGCCGTCATTGCGACATCTGTACTGTTGGTTATGACAATCATCCAAGGGCCGCTGGCATCTCTTGTCACATCGATTTTCATTTACATGATCGCCATCGGCATGATTTTCACCAGTTCCTTTACGCTGGCGATGCGCGGCCAGGGTCACCGCGCAGGCAGTGCCAGCGCGGTAGTCGGCATGCTGCCACTGGTCATTGGTGCACTGGTGTCACCGCTAGTCGGCATTAACGAAACGTCGGCAGTTCCAATGGGAGCCATCCTGTTCGGCACATCCGTTCTCGGCATGTTTGCCTTTTTCGGGTTAACCGGACATAAGCAAAAAATCACGATGACTAAATGAATAGAGTCATTCAGAAGATTACAGCATGAAATTTCTCAGAAACAGGAGCAGGAAGAGCAATCTTCCGCTTCTGTTTTTTGATTTTTTCATTTTGAAAAATAACTGCCTTTTCCTGTTTAATTGAAATCGGAATGGTGGTATAAACTACTAAAGAAGACTTTGGATAAAGAATATTTTTCAGCCCGTGATGTGAGATGCAGCTGTCTGGAACTGCGCAAACTGAATGGATTGCCCCGCAGCCAAGGGGGAGTAGCTGGAGGATTACCTTTTTCACAATCGTCAGGACATGATGATCCGTCATCATCGGTTGTGATGGCATAGAACATGCTCAGCGAGACCTTTGCCTAGTAGTTAGGCATGGGTCTTTTTTGGTTGATGTGAAAAGGAGGAGACTGGCAATGGAAGTTCTGGTACTGCAATATGCATGGATTTTGCTGGTGCTGATCGGCTTGGAAGGCTTGCTTGCAGCGGATAATGCCGTGGTGATGGCGGTCATGGTCAAGCACTTGCCGAAACCGCAGCAGAAAAAGGCGTTGTTTTACGGATTGTCGGTAGCGTTCCTGTTCCGGTTTTTGGCTCTATTTGCGATTACGCTGCTGGTCAACATTTGGCAAATCCAGGCCCTTGGTGCAGCTTATCTGTTGTTTATTGCGGCCAAGCATCTGTTTGACCAGAAAAAGCATCAAAACCACCCACTCGACAAACACCGTGGGCATTCAGGATTCTGGATGACTGTATTAAAAATTGAAGTGGCCGATATCGCTTTTGCGGTGGATTCCATGCTGGCAGCTGTGGCATTGGCACTGACGCTGCCGCATTGGGGAACGTTTACCATCGGCGGCATCAACGGGGGGCAATTTTCCGTGATGATTGCCGGCGGCTTGATCGGGGTCGTCTTGATGCGCTTTGCGGCCCATAAGTTTGTCCGTTTGCTGGAGCGCTATCCGCAGCTTGAAACCGCGGCATTTATTGTCGTGGGCTGGGTCGGAGTCAAATTGGCCGTCTTGACTCTTTCCCACGAAAAAATTGCCGTGCTGCCGCATGACTTTCCGCATTCGTTGCTGTGGACGGTGTTCTTTTGGTCAGTGATGATTGGCATTGTCGCTGCAGGTGCCTTAATGAGCGTGAAGCAAAATGAGAGGGACGGCTAGTGCAAAGATGTTGTCCCGCTCTAGCTGCTGCGTGATAAACTGATGGCAACACCATCCGATGGTTGGAAAGGGGCAAATCGTATGAAAGGCATGGGACTTTTTCGCGCATTGCGCACGACCCATCGTTCACGGACCATGACCCGGCAGCAATTGCACTTACTGCAGCAAGAGCGCCTCGCGCGCTTAATCCAGCACGCCCAAAAACACAGCCCCTATTTCGAAAAGCGGCTGGGGCCCCTGAGCGTCCCGCTGCGTTTAGAAGATTTGCCTGTCACCGAAAAGCATGAACTGATGAATCATTTTGACGAATGGCTCACGGACCGGTCCGTCTCGAAGCGCGACATTGAGAGCTTTATGGAAACCACCGATAATATCGGACGGAAGTTGAATGGCCGATACCTGGTCAACACGACCTCGGGCTCTACGGGGCATCCGGCCATTGTACTGTATGACAAAGCTACCATGAACGTCGTATCAGCCATTGCCATATTGCGCGGTGTTGCAAGACGGGAGGACTTGCTGGCTTTTTTGAAAAATGGCAAACGCACGGCCGGCTTGTTTGTGGACGGCGGCTTTTACCTTGGCAATGGCACGGTGCGCTGGAATCAGCTGCGCATGCCGTGGAGAAAAAACCAGATCATTGTCGATGTGCGGCAGGACACCGCCGCTATCGTTCAGAAATTGAACGATTTTCAGCCGGCGCTGCTCGGCGGCTACCCGACCGCATTGGAACTGCTGCTGCCGGAACAGCAGAGCGGCAATCTTCATATTGCACCAGTGCTGATCATGGCCGGCGGGGAGCACTTGAGTGCCGAACTGCGCATGCGACTCCAGCAAACTTTCGGATGCACTGTCCAATCAACTTATGCCTGCACAGAAGCCGGGACCATTGCCTGTGAATGCGGGGAAGGGCGCTATCACCTTAATGAAGACTGGCTCATCGTTGAAGCCGTCGACTTTGAATTCCAGCCAATCGCAGACGGGTTGGCTGCAGAACAGCTGCTGATCACCAATTTGTTCAATTACACGCAGCCGTTTATCCGCTATGTGTTGACAGACCGTGCGACAATCCATTCCGACCCGTGCCCGTGCGGCAGAGCGACGCGGTGGATCGAACTGGAAGGCCGGACGGATGACATCCTGCATTTTGCTGACAACATTAAAGTTTCCCCGCTGTCATTCCAGTCCATGATTGCTGAAAGTGCCCCGATCGAGCGGTTTCAGCTGATTCAGCATAACGAAAACAAACTGGAACTGCGCCTGGAGGCACAAGACCGGGAAGCTGCCTTTGCAGCCGCAGAAGGGAGGCTGCAGTCGTTTTTCCGCGACCACAGCCTGCAGGTCGATATTTTTCTATCTGACAAAATGCCGCAAGTCCATTCGAAGAGCGGGAAGTTTAAACACATTTATGCAAACACGGACTACCTGCCGGAAAGATGCACATGAAAAAGTTCTTTGGTTCCTTGCTTGGCGGGTTATCATTTGGCGGATGCTGGCCCTTTGGTGGATGAGCTACGACAGCGTCCGCTACAGCCAGTTTAACGTCGCCGGAGAGGACGAAGTCATTGTTCGTGAAATGGATTTTGACTTTGTATTTTACGCTACACTTTTAGCAGAAGCTGCAGCTGTCGGTATGTATGCCATCTGAAGCTGGATAGAACGAAAGCGGGAAGAGGGGTCTTACCGCGACTATAGAAACCGCCCCAAGTAAAAAAAGAGCTCCGTTACAAAGCGGAGCTCTTTTTTTTCATTGCTGCACGTTTAACTCCAGCGAGCGGGAGGTATGAGCTAGAGATAAGGCTTGTACGAAACCTTAGAAAGCGGGGGATGTCCAGATGTTTGAACAGACAGCAGGAAGCCACGTCGTCGAATTGCTGAAAGCGTGGAACGTTGATCATATTTACGGAATGCCGGGAGACTCCATTAACGAGTTAATGGAAGAGCTGCGAAAAGAAGAGCAGATCCGGTTTATCCAAATTCGCCATGAAGAAACAGGAGCACTAGCGGCATCTGCCTATTCCAAACTGACCGGCAAGATCGGGGTTTGCTTGTCTATTGCAGGTCCCGGAGCGGTTCATCTGCAGAACGGCCTGTATGACGCCAAAAAAGACAAAACACCTATGCTCGCCATTATCGGCCAGGTCAGCAGCGATTTAGTCGGCACCGACAGTTTCCAGGAGCTGAAAATGGAGTCGCTGTTTGAGGAAGCGACGGTCTACAACCGGCGCGTCCAAAAGGCGGAGCAGCTGCCGGATATGCTCAACCAGGCAATCCGGACGGCCTATGCCGAATCAGGGCCGGCGGTGCTGATTGTCTCCGATGACCTGTTCGGCACCAAAATCAAGCGGGACAAAGCGCTGACCTCACCGGCTTATGCCAAACCGCACATCCGGGCAGCGGAAGAGGACTTGCAGTCGGCGTTGAAATTGCTGCAGGCGGCGAAAAAACCGGTGATTTTGGCCGGCAAAGGGGCAGCCGGCGGAACGGCACAAGTGCTGGCATTTGCGGAAAAACTGAAAGCACCACTGATCGCTTCCTTCCCGGCGAAAGGGCTGATTCCCGATGACCACCCGCACAACCTCGGACAATTGGGCCAGCTCGGCACCGATCCTGCAGAACAAGCGATGAAAGAAACCGACCTGTTGATCTTGGCAGGAACGGCGTTTCCCTACCGCGACTACTTGCCTGACGACGTGCCGGCCATTCAAATTGATGTCGATTCGAAAGCAATCGGCAAGTATTATCCGGTCTTGGTCGGCCTGGTCGGTGAACTTGCGCCAGCTGCAGCTTGGCTGACGGCACATTTAGAAGACAAGGAAGATGTTTTCTTGTTGAAGTATCAGGAGAAGCGCAAAGAGTGGCACGACACGCTGCACAGTGACATGTCCAAAGAAACCGAACGTCTGCAGCCGCAGCACGTCATCGCCGAAGTGCAGGCCATTTTGGAGCAGGATGCGGTCGTGTCGCTTGATGTCGGCAGTGTGACCTTGTGGGCGGCGCGTTACCTGCAGCTGACTCAGCAGCGGCTTGTCGTGTCGGCGTGGCTTGGTACCATGGGCTGTGGGTTGCCGGGTGCCATTGCCGGAAAACTGGCATATCCGGACAAACAAGTTGTGTCGCTGCTCGGTGACGGCGGCTTTTCCATGGGCATGCAAGATTATGTCACGGCCGTCAAATACGGCTTGCCGATGATCCTGGTGGTGTTCAATAACCAGAAAATCCAGCTCATTGAACACGAGCAGGAGGAAATGGGCCACAAAGCAACCGAAACCGAGCTGGCCAATATTGATTTTGCGGCGTTTGCGCATGCCTGCGGCGGAGAAGGCTATACCGCGAAAACCCGAAGCGAGCTGAGAGACGTGCTGGCAAAAGCCAAAGTCAGCCGGAAACCGGTGGTCATTGATGCTTATGTGGAAGACAGTGCACCACCTTCTTAATAAAAAATGAAAAAAGTCGACCGGAAAAATTCGGTCGACTTTTTTATGTGGGTCATTTCTTAAATCGCATGTTTAGGTCATGCAGTTCAGCAGGCAGGGGACGGCCAAAATAATAGCCTTGGCCTTCGTCGCATTGTTGGCTTTGCAGGAACGTCAATTGGGCAATATCTTCAATGCCTTCTGCCACGACCGTCATGTTGAGTTGATGCGCCAGTGAAATGATGCTGGCCGTGATGGCTTTGCCGTTCAAATCTGTGCTGATGTCTTCGACAAAACTGCGGTCGATTTTGACGCGGTCAAACGAGAATTGCCGCAAATAGCTGAGCGACGTGTAGCCGGTGCCGAAATCGTCAATCGACATGGAGACGCCCAATTCTTTTAAGCTTTGCAAACTGCATTTGAGGAGTTCGGTATCCACCAATAAAATGCTTTCGGTCACTTCCAGTTCCAGCCACTTGGCGCTCAGTCCGGTTTCTTCCAGGATGGCCTTGACGGTTTGGACGAAATTGAGTTGCTGCAGCTGGATGGTCGAGATGTTGACACAGATTTTAATTGGCGGATAGCCTTGGTCCTGCCAGGCTTTATTTTGTGCACAGGCGGTATGCAGGACCCAGCGGCCAATGGAAACAATTTGCCCGGTTTCCTCAGACACCGGAATAAAGCGGTCGGGCGGCACCAAGCCCAGTTCCGGGTGGTTCCAGCGGATCAAGGCTTCCATGGCACTCAGCTGTCCACTTTTCAAATCGGTGATGGGCTGGTAATAGAGCACCATTTCCTGTTTCGTAATGGCCGATTTTAATTCTCTTTCAATTACCAGTCGATCTGCCGACTGTTGATCCAGTTCTTCGGAATACACTGTATATTGATTGGTCTTGTATTTTTTCGTGTAGTACATGGCAGCATCCGCTTTTTTGATCAGCGCATCCACGGTTTCGTCCGGTCCAATGCTGAAGGCGATGCCAACGCTCGCTGAAATGGAGACAGAGTGGCCCAACGCTTCGAACGGTTTAGCCAAGGCTTCATGTAGCTCTTCTGCCAAGCGGTAAACCTGTTCCTGATCGAGGTTCGGCAACAGCACCGCAAATTCATCTCCCGCAAAGCGTCCCACCGTATCGCTCTCGCTTACACTGTCCAGCAGCCGTTGTGCAATATCCTTTAAGAACGCATCGCCAAACTCATGGCCGAATGAATCATTGATGAATTTAAATCGATCCAAATTCAGCGACAGCACGGCGGGTTGATGTTTTTCGCGATCGGCCGTTTGGATCGCTGTCTTTAGCCGGTCCTCAAATAATTTGCGGTTGGGCAGACGGGTCAGCGGATCGAAAAAGACCAAGCCTTCCATCAGCTTTTTGTAGCTGATTTCATCGGTGATATCTTTGGCAATGCCGTAGGCACCGATGATGTTTCCGCCTGCTTTCATCGGAAAGTTGGTCACCAGCAGATTCCGCTTCTCCCCATCTTTCCGGATAATGGTAACGTCATACGTACTGGTAATGCCGTTCAGGGCATCGGTGAAATGAAGATGGGCGATAGGGAGATCTTCTAAAACAAGCAAAGGCGCAAAAGTAAGTTGAAGAATTTCCTCGATGGAGTAGCCGGACAGAGTCTCGCACCCCGGATTAGCTGTTTTAAACTTCCCTTCGATGTCGAAAGTGAAGATAGCATCCGGATTGTAGGCAAAAAGGGAATTCAGCCGTTCTTCATTTTCCATTAACTGCAGATTGGCCGTCACTTCTGCCGTAATATCAATAACGGTTCCAAACAGGACATTTTTACCTTGCCATTTCTTTTTCGTCGAATGGATCTCGACATGGCGTACCTGCCCGTCACTCCTGTATGCTCTGACACGATAGCGTGCATACGCATCTTGTGCCGCATATTCTGTCAACATTCGTGTTTGAATGACAGCCAAATCTTCGGGATGAATTAAATTTTCTGGATTAATGCGGCCGCTCAGCAAATCTTCTTCACTGTAGCCGACTAGCTCGCAAAAATGTTTATTTACATAAGAGTAGGTCCGACCTGTGACAATATACATGCTGACGGGTGCCTGATGGATCATCCCATCAAATAACTCCTCGTAAAGCAGGTCATGCGACAAGGATAAGTTATTAATTACGGAGGTTTTTAAGTTGTTTTTGTCGTTTTTCATCAGTATGGCCTCCTGTTAATCTAAACTGCAGCAGTTAAAAATTGAAGTCTTGCAAATACATGTTGTTCGTTGCAACAATATGATTTCTTTATATGTATGATAAAGTATTTTTCAAACTAATACCATTTATATTTTAATTTAACAAAATAGGCATCATTTTTGTAAATCAAGCTTTAGCGGATGATTCCAAGCGGTAGTGTCTCGGAGTCATGCCGACCGCTTTCTTAAACGCTGCCTGGAATTGCGTGTCGCTCTTATAGCCAATAGCACGAGCAATCGCCGCCACAGGTCTCTTCGTGGTGGTTAGCAGCTGTTTTGCCGTGTCCATGCGGCAGGAAATGATGTACTGGAGGGGGCTCATGCCCGTTTGTTGTTTAAAGAGACGCGCCAGCTGGTATTTGGTTAGGCCAAACCGATTGCCAAGACCATCAAGCGAAAGGGAGCGGCAATGGTTTTCTTCCATGAAATGCCGGATCTCCTGAATGATGGTGAGATCTGATAAAGAGATGGCATTGTTGGGATTTAGGGAGCGGTTTAGCAACAGCAAGATCAACTCAATGAGGTGACAGGCCATTAGTCCGGAATTTAATTGGGGGTGAGCGGATTCCAGTTGCAGTTGGGCCAATAGCGCTCCTAATCCGTGAAGATCACTGACTGGAACAACAGGCGGCAAGTCGGCCTCAGGAACCTGCAATGAGGAACGGTTTCGAATAAAGGAAAGAGAGTACCCGCTATGCTGTTCTGAAGCGGCAAACTCCAATTCATGCCAGGTATCTGGACGGATGAGCAAAGCCGCGCCTGTTGGCACTGTATAGGGTTTATGGTCAAGCTGGCATTCGATTTTCCCTTCTAATACCAGCAGCAGTTCCATCGTTTCTGGATGACGGTGAAGGGTTTGGCGCTGTGAGTGTCCTTTTGGTATGGTAAAGGATTGGATGGAATGAAAAATGAAAGGATGATGTGAGATGTCCTGGACAAGGGGCAAAGTGATCGCTCATTTCTGTTTTTCTTATATTCTAACAAGAATCAATAAGAAATTCTGTATAATATCGGTATATTTTTAATTTAGGCAGACCGAATCGCAAGAATTAATAAGAATCTCAAAAAGGGGCGGTAATCATGGCAGATATTATGCGTTAAAAGTGTATTTTCACTATGAATATTCTGATAATTGGCATAAAATCGAATGGAAGAAACGAATAAGGAGGTGAAAAATCGTGAAAGAATTGTGGATCAATTTACCGGTAAAGGATTTAAGCAAATCACGAACGTTTTTCAGCGATATCGGCATGGAAATCATGGATGGAGGAGAAGGCAGCAATCAAATGGTCGGAATGGTCGTCGGCACTCATCAGGTGCATGTCATGTTGGTGCAAGACGAGCGGTTTGAAAGCTTTACACACAACGCGCTGACGGATACCGATCAGTCAACAGAGGCGTTATTTTCGATTTCAGTCGACACAAAAGAAGAACTTGAGGAGATTATTGGAAACGTCAAACAAGCAGGCGGATTCGTATTTGGCGAGCCGACAGAACGAGACGGATTGTATGGCGCAGGATTTGCAGATTTGGACGGACACCGATGGAATTTGCTGGTGATGTAGCTATGCAGCAAGTTAACAGGAATGCGTATTAAATTACTGATGATTTATGCATAAGCTGAACATGGTCTAAGTTATTGAAAACTGGATCTGACAATTAATAATTGCTGAAGAATTCTCGGTGATGTAAAAATTCTTCAGCAAAAGGATCCAGATGAAAAACTCACTGAATACGCAGCAGCGCAAAGTTAAACACCGCATAAACGCAAATTCGTAAAACGAGCCTGAAATAACCAAAAAATTGGTTTCGTCTCACTGTCATGAGTATACTTATTGAATGAAACGTTACTTCCGATAATTTATATTATGTAAACTTAAATGAAATTTATAGAAAGCACAGATTCAACCTCTCGCTTCTTCTGTAATGTACAAGGACAAGAACCTCTGATTATTAACTGCATTACTTACAAAGCTTTTTAAACAAACTTGAGTATTGCGGAACGAAAAAGCCACTTGTGCGGAGTTT
>NZ_WXYN01000007.1 GCF_016881065.1 Planococcus soli
AGAGCTGGGCGCTGGAGTCTGGACAAAGAAAAGCGCAAGTACCCGTATAGATTCGACGGGCATAAGACGATCTGGCGAAGCGGCGTTCTTTGCCGCACAGCCAGAGTGGCTTATGACCCTAGAATCTGGGTGCTGAAGTCTGGACAATAAGAAAAGCGCAAGCGCCCGTGTAGCTCTAAATGGCATTAAACAGAACATATCTCCAAACTAATAAGCAAAACAAAAACTGATCCGGAATTCCGGATCAGTTTTTGTTTATCCATTCGATTAATGCTTTTACCACTTGATCCTGTTGCTCGAATGCGGATATTTTGGCCGAATTGTCACCTTTTTGTTCACCGTACAACCCAAACTGTGCATGGTTTCCACCCTCAATTTCCTCAAAGATGCTGCCGTCCGGAAACAGTTCACGGCTCGCTTCAATATCATCAATCGTCGACAAGCCATCCAACTCTCCATAAATCGACAGCATTGGCAGCCCACTTTCTGAAAAGTCACTTGCTGGGTATGCCCCCAGGAAAAAAAGTCCACTAAGCTTCGGTGAATGGTCTTCTGCATAGAAAGAGGCAGCTACCCCACCCAAAGAATGTCCGCCAAGAAACCATTCCTCCACATCGGGATGTACTTCCATCACAGAACCCGCTGTTTCAGAACCAAGGATCCCAAAATTCAACGGCAACTGAGGAATCGACACTACAAATCCTTGTTCACTCAAGGATTGGCCAAGGTAGGCGTAAGCTTCCTTTTGGACTTTAGCCCCTTGATACAGGATTATTCCTTTGCCATTCGATGATTCGGGCTGGAAGAACAACCCTTCCCCGTCACTTTCAAGCGCAGACAAATCCACTCTTTCAGCCAAGGCTTCACTTGGCCCATAATCAAATTGGGCATAAACAACAAAACTGACAACCGCAATCACTAATAAAGCTAAAACGCTCATTGCAACACGCAACAGCCACTTTTTCATCGCGCCACCTTCTTGTCTGAACTTTTAGTAAGCCAAGCCTACACGGCTCTGAATAAATTCCTGTGATTGGAGCTGACGATAGGCGAATTCTGCTGTATCACCGACAGTAATTTCCTTGCCTTCTTCCGGCAGCAAGTCTTTCTCTGCTCGGTAATTGCCGCGTGCCTCGCCGTCTGGCAAGTATGTAGGGCAAACAATGGTCCAAAGAAGCTCTGTTTTTTCAAACAATCGGTAAACTGCTTCATGTTCTTCTGCAGCAAAAGTCAGCTTACGCTTGGAGTCCCCACCCTCGTAGCGAAGCAGACCCGGGCTGAGGCGACTGTCCAAAATCCCTGCCGTCCCAATTGTAATTATCCGTTTGATATCGTGATTGGCCATCGATTTGACAATCAGAGGTGCTGCTTCAGATAACGTCGTCGTTCTGTCCGTACCAATGGCACTAAAAACCGCAGTTGTCCCTGCGATTGTTCTTTCAATATCTTCCACGTTCCGCACATCTCCCAGAATAATTTCCAGGTTCGGATGTGTTTCCAATTTTTCTGAGCGGACCAAGGCCTTTACATGATGCCCATCTCTGAGTGCCCGCTTGAGAATTTCGCCTCCCACACGGCCAGTCGCTCCGAATATAGCCAGTTTCATCGTTTTTCCCCCTCATGTTCTGTCTATCAAAAACCTGCATGGTGTTTATTTGAAATGATAGCCTTTTTTCGCCAGTACTTGCTTTAAGCCTTCACGGCGTGGCTTGCTAAGAAAATCTGCCATTTGCTGTGTCCAGGTCGCTGTTTTCTGATTCGAGCCGCGGCTGGCGTAGTAGGCTTCGATTGTATTGTCGTATTCCGTCAAGAGAGTTTCATATTTGGCTTCATCGTATTCATTTTCATGTAAAATCGCTTCCACCGGCAACCGCGGCTTGACTCCATTCGCTTCGTTTGGCACACCGACCGTCAATCCGTAGACCGGAAAAACGCCTTCCGGCAATCCGACCAGTTCGCTGATCTCTTCCATATTATTGCGGACACCGCCGATATAGCAGATGCCATAGCCTTTTGATTCGGCAGCAAGAGCCAGATTCTGTGCCAGCAACCCGACATCGGTAACGGCAACAATCAAGTTTTCTGCGCGGTCAAAGACGATTTCCTGTCCTTGCAATTTTCCAGCGTGTTGCAGGCGATTGTAATCAGCGCACATTAAAAAGACCGCTCCGGCGCCTTCCATCTGCTTGGCGTTCTTGGATAACTCGCCCAGCTTTCTGCGTTTTTCAGGATCCGTGACCCACACAATCGAGTAAGCCTGTACAAAATGGGACGTCGCCGCATGCTGTGCTGCCTCAACCAGTTCACTGACTTCCTCCCGTGACAATTGTTTTTCTTTATAATCTCTTACGGACGCGTGTGCTTTCATTAATTCGATAACCATTGGCCCTATCCCCTCTCAGTTCATTTCTTCTATCGTACCAAATTCTCTGCCGCGATACTCTTCAGATGATTTTTGCTACAATAGAACCTACAGAGGTGAATGGATTTGAAAAATACGAAGACCGCTTTTTCCATCCTTTTCTTATTGGTTCTCGGCGGTTTTTTGTTCATATGGCTGGAAAAGGAATTGGCGTTCCGCGAAGAGCTGGAGCAGCGGACTTTGCCTTCCGGATTGCACCCCATCGTAGAAGAAAAACGGGATTTGCTGGTGGCGCAAGCTGCTGAAATCGGCATTGATATCCTGATTACCGACGGCTATCGTTCACCGGAAGAGCAGGATGGCCTCCACAGCCAAGGCCGTAGTTCGTCAGGATCTATCGTGACCTATGCAGAAGCGGGGGAATCCTATCATAATTATGGTTTGGCCATCGATTATGCATTGCGCCTGGATGATGGCTCGGTGGTTTGGGATATTGAACGGGATGGCAACGGCAACGGGGAAAGTGACTGGTTTGAAGTCGCAGCGATAGGCAAAAACCTGGGCTTTGACTGGGGTGGCGACTGGCAGCGCTTTAAGGATTATCCTCATCTGGAAATGACTTTTGGCTTATCCATCCGCGAGCTGCAGCAAGGCTGGCGGCCTGAAGATAAGATGGAATAGCCATTGTAACCGAAGGACACATTGTTTCGTCTTCTTTATAAAGGAGGCGGAACGGGGATGAAAATGGCTTTATCGGTTTGGATCGCTCCTCTTATTTTATTGCAGGCAGCTTGTGGCGCGGAGAATGCGGGCAATGAAAACATGAACAAATTAACTGACTTCCAGGTAATTTCTCCTCACAGCGAGTCTTCAGAAGCAGACTTTATTTACCGCTTGGCAACAGACCGGGATCAATACACCGAAGGCGAAGAAATAATAATTCAAGCTGAACTGGAATATACTGGCGAGGCGGAAACTATTGAAATTTCCCACGCCGCTTCCCCCTTCTATTTCCCACTTCGTGAAGAAACCCGGGCTTATGCTGTAGAGTACCCTATGAATGAACCTTTGCTGATTACTAAGTTGACGAGAGGCGAGCCTTTACAGGAACGCTATGCCGGCAGCGGCGGCTACAGTGCAGAAGAGGATGATGCCTATATTGAGTTTGTCGAAAACGTCATGAAAGAACAGTTTCCTACAGGCTACTACAAAATCGAAGGGTACGCGGATTTTTCTGCGATAAATGCCGATGGTTCCAGTACCCCTTATACAATCAGTGCAACCATCGACTTTATGGTAGTTCCAAAAAATTAAAGCAGCCCGGTTCAATTGAACCGGGCTGCTTTATTATTAGGAAAACAAAGTCATCTGTTACGGTAGTCGTGCAAATAAGACAGCGGAGTTATGTAATAAAGTTCCTCTGGACATCTTTGAGAAATTTTATGAAGTTCCCAAAACAGTTCTTTGGAAATTTCATACCGTTCGATCGAGTCCGGCATTTTTTTCATTTTAGATGTAGCCTGCTCACTTGCCACTTCTTCTATGTCCACCCAAATCGTTTTGTTCTCGCTGGCACCTCGCTGTTTTCCAGAAGCAGGAATCTCCATACTTAAACGTGCAAACAGGGTGATAAAGCATTTTCCAGCTTCTTCATGCGTAGCTTTGGATTTCGAGAAAAAAAAGTGCACTTCTTGTTGATCAGCAGATGGATTTTTCGACACGTTCCCTGTCATCCTTTCTGTTCAATGTATTATTCCATTTGAACAAACAAAAAGCCGAAAAGCCCTCCTAAGGAGAGATGCTTTTCGGCTTTGCTGGCAGCTCTATTCTCTGCAGCACTTGACCAAATTATTCGTTTTTATAGGCAACGTCACAAAATGTTGAGTTGGAGAGTACAAGGCGGAAACACTATTAGTTTTCCTGTTATTTCTAGCTTACCGGAATTTTTGAAATTAGTAAAGTGCCCTATTCCACCAAACTTCTGCACCCCAAATGCGTTTTTCAAATGCACAGCCAACTGAAAATTGATGCATTCTTTCAAGTTACCGCTATTCCCCATGCGCCCAGGAAATCCGTGGATCAATCTGCCTTGTCATACGGACCATGATAGGCTGAAAGCCCATTCGAGGCCAAAAATAGGAAGCCAACTGATTTGGAGTATGCCAATCCGCAAAAATATATTCAAATCCTTGCTTTTTCATTTCACCAAAGCAATGATTGGCTAATGCACGCCCTACTCCTCTTCCGCGAAGATCAGGATTGGTAGAGGCAGCAGGAAGTTCTGCACAATTCTCGGGCGTTACCATGCTCATTGGGTCTTCTTTGCGAAAATAGACATGGAATCCAGCAACTTGGTCTCCCTGCTCTGCCATCCACAAATAGGCATCCTGATCTTCAGTCAAGGATTCATAACTCTCTTTAACATCTTCCATCGTTTCACGTGTAATCGGCAGCCAGGACGGAGCCGTCGCCTGATGAATGCTGTTCCACATTGCCATTTTCTTGAGCAATGGCGCATCTTCTTTTCCGCCTTTTCGGAATTCAAGCTTTGGAAGCGTGCCATTATTCGGTTCAAAATCATCGAGCGAAAGGATGCCGTATTTCTGTTCAAAGCCAAAAGATTGATCCAGCCATTGGTCAATGACCGCCTCATTGCCAAGCGGCGCCAGCAGCATATGATGAAAGTAGCCGTGTTTGACCCATTCAGCTCCAGCATCTGCATACAGCAGCCTCAGCAACCTTGGATTTTCATGCTCACTGATTGCAATGGATTCATAGTCCATCCACACATAGCGGCCGCGCTTGGCATCTTCTTTAAATTCATACAGCAGATATCCGATGACATCGATGCCTCTTACAGCGACAATGCCATTGATAAAAGGCCGCTCCAATACCTTTCGGAGAACTGCTTCAGTGTCATCGATTTCTTCAAATTGGGCAGGCAAAAAATTGAAAATCTTCCGTTCCCGTTCATGCCGCTTCGCTAACAATACGGACATCTGACGAATATGCTTTTCTTCCATCCCTGTAATTTGAATCATCCACGATCACTCCTCTGAATAGAGTTTCACTTCCAGGATTCTGTAGTTGCCGACTTTCACTTTTTCACCAAACCGGACCGGAACCGGCTCTACAAAAATAGGGCCATCTATGATAATTGTATGAAATTCCCCTTCTTCACCGCAGGCATCCACGCCGGCAGCCTCCAGTTCACCGATCAGTTCGTGCGTAAACTCCCGTCCTAAAAAGCTTTCGTCCAACCGCTTCGTATCAACTACGGTAATAACAGCCCGGAAGCCTTCGTTAATCAGTTCTTCCAACAGTTTTTTCCGCGGCTCCTGCCAAAGTGGATGGCTGACATCCATGTCTGCTTCCGCACTGACTTTTTTTACCCATTCCAAATGGTCCTGCAAATCGATGTCGCCATAAACACCCATGTCGATGCCTTGCGCTTTGAATTTCTTCAACTGTTCGATAAATTCCTTTTCATAACCGGACCAGCTGGCTTTGCCAATAACTAAAGGCAATCCCATGCGGTCAGCCTGCGCTTCCATAACCTCAATCGGCAAGCCATGCGAACGGGATTTGGTGCCATCTTCTTCGAACATCGTAAATAATGCGAGCGGCACATGTCCTTCCAGCACCGCGCGGTAATAAGCGAGTGCCGAATCTTTTCCGCCGCTCCATGACATAACAAATGATTTTTGCATACTACACCTCTTCTTTTTTAATTCGCTGTTATTGTAACTAGTTCGCCGCCTCTTCCGAAAAACCCTTTTGCACATCTGGATTTCGAATTTCGAGAACACTGGCAAGCCCTTGGCGGTTTGCTGCAAAATCTTTTTTCGTTTTTTATTGTACTTCTATCCGTTTAATAGGCTAAAGCAAAGGGAAAACTCAACTATACCCAAAGGAGGCAAAAAAATGCAACAGCATAAATTATACGTAAATGGTGAATATATAGAATCTGCAGGAACAGAATGGATCGACATCATCAATCCTTCAACTGAAAAAGTCATTTCACAAATACCTAAAGGCACAAAAGAAGATGTTGATCGCGCAGTGGATGCTGCGTTTCAGGCACAGACAGCTTGGGAGTTGACCCCCAACATCGAACGCGGCAAAATTGTCCGCAAGCTCGGGGATAAAATTGCGGAGAGACGCGACACTTTTATCGACTTGCTGCAGGAAGAGCAGGGAAAAAGCTATGAGTTGGCAAGCGGAGAAGTGGACCTTGCCATTGACTATTTCCATTACATGTCCGAATGGGCTCGGCGTATCGAAGGTGAAATTTTGCCAAGTGATCGCCCGAACGAAAATATTTTTGTCTACAAAAAACCGATCGGTGTCGTAGCCGGTATTGTTCCGTGGAATTTCCCGGTATTTATCCTGGCCAGAAAAGTAGCCACCGCTTTTGTCACCGGCTGCACGATTGTCTTGAAGCCAAGCCAGCAAACACCGAACACCGCCATGGAATTCACTAAAATCATCCACGAGATGGATGAAGTGCCCGCAGGCGTCTACAATGTTGTTACAGGAACAGGCTCAGAGATTGGCAATGCACTCGCATCACACGAAAAAGTACAGCTGATCACCATGACCGGGAGTGTCCCAGCAGGTACAAAAGTGATGGAAGCAGCAGCGCAGAACATTACCAAAGTCAATTTGGAATTGGGCGGCAAGGCTCCGGCCATCGTCACGCAAAATGCGGATCTCGATTTGGCAGCTGAAGCCATCGCCACTTCCCGCTTGGCAAACAACGGACAGGCCTGCACAAACGCCGAACGGGTCTACGTGCATGACAGCATCGCAGATGAGTTCACAAAAAAACTCATTGCTGTGTTTGAATCGAAAGTTCTGGGAGATCCGCGTGAAAACAAAGAGGCCGATGTCGGCCCGCTCGTCAGCCAGGACCGTCTCGATACGGTACACGACATGGTCGAACAGGCGGTCACAGAAGGTGCCACTGTCGCAATCGGCGGTGAACGTGACAGCAGCAGGTCTGGATTTTTCTACAAGCCCACTATTCTGACAGGCGTGGAACACGACTCGGCCATTATCCGCGATGAAATTTTCGGGCCTGTTCTGCCGATTACCACCTACAGCACATTGGAAGAAGCTATCGAAAAAGCCAATGATACAGAATTCGGCCTTTCTTCCGCCATCTACACAAACGATTTGAACGAAGCCATGCAGGTTGTCAACGAGATGAAGTTTGGCGAAACCTATGTGAACCGCGAAAACTTTGAAGCGGTTCAAGGCTACCACGCCGGTATGCGCAAATCCGGACTCGGGGGCGCAGACGGCAAGCATGGCATGGAAGACTTCTTAGTTACGCAAGTGGTTTATATGCAGTATAAGAACGGCAAATAAATGAACACAAAAAACACTCTTCCTTTTTAGGGAAGAGTGTTTTTTCAGGTTGTCGAAAAACTTCTGCCAAGCCGTGGATTTCCGAAGCTTACCACTCACTTTCGAACCCACAGGATATGGTCATGCAGCAGGCGCGAAATGCTGTGCCAGTGAAACGTGGCAGCCTGAAGGGAAATGAAAAGTAAGACGAGTTTTTCAACAAGCTAAAAAAGCAGCCGGAAACTCCCAGCCGCTTTTCATCTTGTTATTTTCCTACCATGTTCTCCGGTTTAACCCATTCGTCGAACTGATCAGCAGTCAAATGCCCGCTGCTTACGGCAGATTCTTTTAAGGTGGTGCCATCTTTATGTGCTTGCTTAGCAATTGCAGCCGCATTCTCGTAGCCGATATGCGGGTTTAATGCAGTAACCAGCATCAATGAGTTGCTTACGTGATTTTGAATAACATCCAAATTGGCTTCAATACCTACCGCACAATGGTCATTAAAGCTGACCAAGCTGTCTGTCAACAGACGGACAGACTGCAGGAAGTTATAAGCGATAACCGGTTTGAAAACGTTCAACTCGAAGTTCCCCTGGCTTGCCGAGAAACCGATTGTTGCGTCGTTGCCCATTACTTGAGCCGCAACCATTGTCAATGCCTCGCTTTGAGTCGGGTTGACTTTGCCTGGCATAATAGAGCTTCCAGGCTCGTTGGCAGGAATCGTGATTTCACCGATCCCACTGCGGGGGCCGCTTGCCAACCAGCGTACGTCGTTGGCAATTTTCATGGCATCTGCTGCCAATGCTTTGATAGCACCATGTGTGTAAACCATTTCGTCATGGCTCGTCAGTGCATGGAATTTGTTTTCTGCAGAAGTGAAGGAAGTTCCAACTGCTTCACTGATGAACTCAGCAACTGAAGGACCAAAAGTCGGATCGGCATTGATGCCCGTTCCAACTGCTGTGCCGCCGATTGCCAATTCACGCATATGCTCAACACTTTCGCGAATCATGCGCTCGCTTTTTTCAAGCATGTGCTTCCAGCCGCTGATTTCCTGGCCCAATGTCAAAGGCGTCGCATCCTGTAAATGCGTACGTCCAATTTTGATGACTTCGTCGAATTGCTGTTGTTTCTCATCCAATGTTGCCTTCAGCTTTTGAACAGCAGGCACCAGGTTTTCGGCCACTGCCAAAACTCCTGCCACATGCATTGCTGTCGGGTACGTATCGTTCGAGCTTTGAGACATATTCACATCATCGTTTGGATGAAGTTTTTCGTCAGAATTCTGCTCTGCTAAAATCTCATTGCCGCGGCGCGCTAGAACTTCGTTCATGTTCATATTGGATTGTGTACCGCTTCCTGTCTGCCAGACAACTAATGGAAAATGATCGTTCCATTTGCCTTCGATCACTTCATTTGCAGCAAGTTCAACGGCTTTCATCTTCGCTTCGGATAATTTGCCCAGTTTATGGTTTGCTTTGGCTGTCGCTTTTTTCAATTGAGCAAAAGCCATGACGACTTCATGCGGCATACGTTCCGTACCGATTTCAAAATTCTGTACGCTGCGCTGCGTTTGAGCGCCCCACATTTTGTCCGCTTCAACTTGAATTTCACCAATGGTATCTTTTTCTGTACGATACTGCATTCCATTCACTCCAATTCTGATGTCTATGTATTCTTCTCTTCTATTATAACCACACACAAGCCTAAAAAAGCGACCTTTGCAGTTAAAAATCGCTGGTTTTGCTATTGAAAAATTCTTCGATTATTGCTTCATCAGAATGTGGAATATACTCGCCCTTAACGATTTGTGCACCGTTTATCGATCCGCTGGAAAGCAGGACCAAGTCATCAGGACCGCTTTCCTTCAAAGCAGCCAGAACCGCTTCGCGCCTTGAATTGGCGGTCACTACATGTTGCTTGTAAGGCACTGTGAACCCTTCCAATACCGCATTGATCACGGTACTCGGTTCGTTGTCGCCAGGATGGTCGACTGTGACCACAAGAACGTCCGCTTTCCCTTCCGCCGCTTTGGCCATTTTCGGCATTTTCGAGAAATCCCGTATCCCGATGCCAGCAATCAATGCAATCAGCCGATTGTGCGACAACTTCTTCACTTCTTGCAGCACCGAGGCTAAAGCGACCGGCGTATGGGCGTAATCCAGAATGATTTTGCGGTTTTCCGGGCCATGAATTACCTGAAACCGGCCCTCAACCTGGGGCATGTCCGGAAGAACAGCTAAAATATTTTCCAGCTGAACACCTGACAAAAGGGCTGTGCCGATCGCTGCCGTCAAATTAGCTGCATTGTATTCGCCATAAAGCGGCACATGGATCGGCCATCGCTTTTCCTGATAACATAAATCAAATTTCAATCCTGTATCCGAAGATTCGCAAGCCGTCCAGATCAAATCAGCTCCGGAATCCAGCTGGTTGCTGTATGTCAAATGAGGATAATCAATAACTTCCAAAATTTCCTTGGCCATACCTTCATCATCGATGTTGACTACAGCAGCCTTAGCTTGCTTGAATAACAAAAGTTTCGACTGAAGATAATGGGTGAATGTCTTGTGGTATTCCAAATGCTCTTCAGAAATATTTGTGTGGATGGCGACATCAAAACTGATGCCTTCCACGCGTTTTTGATCTAAAGCGATAGAAGAAACTTCCATCGCCACAGCGCGGTCTCCTTCTGTTACAAACTTCCCGAAAATTTTGTGAATATCGGACGAAATCGGAGTGGTCGGAGTGCTTTTATAGAAAGGAATTTTGCCATTGGCTCCTATAATCCCTGTCGTGCCAATAAACCCACAGGAAATGCCCAGAAGGTTAAATAAATTGTAAACGTAAGTAGCTGTAGTTGTTTTCCCATTGGTTCCTGTAACTCCAACTTTCAGCAAGTTTTTTTGAGGAGAATGGTAAAAGAAATCAGACATATAAGCAAGTGCTGTCCGAACATTCGCCACAACTGCAAACGAAAGATCAGGATGTTTTTCGGCATATTCAGCGATTATCTGCCGATTCGATCCGATAACTGTGGTGGCGCCGTTGCCGATTGCTTCTTCGATATACAAATGTCCATCGGTGTTTTCGCCTGGAACACAAAAGAAAGTGCAACCTTGGGTAACTTGTGTTGAATTGTATTCAATTGAACTGACTTTTGATATTGCAGGTCCAAATTGCTCGATTACGGGGAAAGATGGGATGCTGGTGAGTTGTATCTCCATTGAAAGGCTCCTTAGGGAAAATATTATGTCAAATACCTATAGTTTCACAGGAACATGTAACATTATTCTATCATTTCCCTCTGACAGCGCCAACATTTTAAGTCGAATTACGTCGAATTTTTCTGAAATGCTGACTTTTTCTGTACTTTTATTGGGCATAAAAAAACTGCTCAAGAATCTCTTTGAGCAGGGAGCTTTTATAATTATCTCACTTCAAGTTATTGCAATCGCCGGATTCCCGGGTCCAGAACCTAAAAAATTCAGCCAACCTACATCTAATTCCTGCTGTAGCCGCCATTTTTTATAAAGTTTTAGGTTTGCTTGCCTGCACATATAAAGTGCCGTCATTCACTTCAACGATCAGCACTTTTTCGTCTTGCCTGATCGCTTCATTGTTATAGCCGGTCGCACGTTTTGAAATCATTCCCGCGCAATTCTCCAGCACTACTTCCCCATATCCATCGACAGGAATTGAAATGATCACATTAGCCATTTGTCCAGGCAGCGGCTCTTCCGAATAGGTACTTAATGATTCTGCAGCAGACAGCGGCAATAAGATTAAAAAATATAAAACCACAGTTAAGACGGTTGCCGCCCCTCCACTAATCGCCAAGATCACCAATTCGCTCAGTTCTGTTGCTGTTTCCATCAAAAAGCCGATTGCAGAGCCAAATATGATGAAAGCGAGGATTACGGTCAGGTTGAACACCGGCAAACCACTCTTAAGGTCAGCAATGTCGCAAAAAAAGACACACAGTACTGTAAGCGCTCCTGATGCAAGCAGCGCATACATATAAAGCTGCTCCGCAGGTAAGCCAAAAACAACCATTCCAAAACCTCCCATTCCAGTAAGTCAATTTCCATCTCCCTTACTAATAACGAATAACTTCAGAAGAAGTTTCAGAATTCTTTTAAACCCAAATAAAAACCCGTTCTTCTTATAGAACGGGTTTTGCAAATTGAATTTCATGAAAACCTTGTACCAGTTGAAAGCCGATGCCTACATACCCTTCACGGAGCAACTGTTGCTGCTTTTCAAGATCATCCAGTTTGACTGTAACATGGTCGCTGTAGTGGCCCAATGGATTTTCCAGGTCTTTCACAAGAATATACCGCTGTAATCCGGCATACTTTTCCTTCAGGGCGGCAATGTGCATTGCCTGCGTAAACTTGTCTTTTAAACTGGGGATGTTCATTGGCGCAACAGTGCAGCAAACATAGCGATACTCTTCTTCAAGATTAGGCAACTCCTTCATAATGACCTCAGCTAATTTTTGCTGCAGGCGATTTCCCCGGTATTCAGGAAGCACCACAGAAATCTCCTGGTAAATCACTTTCCGCAATTGCTCTGGCGGCAGGCCGATATCCCAGCCCAAATGTTCTTCATCGATTTCAGGAATAAGCAATGCCCTGAAACCAATCAATTCATCTTCGACAAATGCCCCAACCATCAAGCCCCGCTCATTCAGAATAAACAAAAACTCTTCGGTAGCCAATGCCTGAAGGGAGTCCTTTTCGGGAAGCGATTCAATTACTTTTGCTTGAATCTGTTCGATCACGGGCAAATCTTCCAAATACAGCCGCTTCATAGAAAAGGGAAGTTTTTTATGAAGCACTTGGTTTGTTATTGTGCCTTCATGCAGCAACTTCATCAGCCATTCTCCTCCATATATTTTGTAGCTATAGAATACCACTTCCATTCCAGAACGTCTGCAAGTTTTTCACTATATTACAAAGCCAACTATCTTGTTGGAGAGCTGGAAAACAGTTCAACCGCTGTCTCTTTTAAAAACCTCTCAATTTCTTTTTGATTGCGCAGCAAAATGACTTGGTTGTCAGGACTTTCTTCTATAAATTGTTCCAGACGCTTTCTCATCTTTATTTTTCGGGCACCGTATGTGGAGATGATGAACTTCAGGAAGTCTTTGTCCAGTTTTTCCGGACAACCGGCGGCCATATCGGGACGTGTTTTTCCATGATTCATAATGCGGCGCTTGAACACTCGGTACAGGCATACGGCTAACGGCAGTTCCAAATAGATGATAGTATCGGCTTTTTGCCTTCGAATTTCATAAGTACTTGTGTAATTTCCTTCAATGATCCAACGGTCCTGTTCAACCAGCCGCTGCTGTTTTTCACTGAATTCTAAATCGCTGCTTTCCACCCAACCTGGCTTCCAAAAATAAGCATCCAAGTGATGGACCGGAATTGCTGCTATGTCTGCCAAGCTTCTTGAAAAGCTTGATTTGCCAACCCCAGATGATACGCCAAGTACCATAATTCTCTGCATAACCGCGCCTCCCGATTGTTTCTCTGTTCAGTTTTTTTATTATAATTCATGGTGGAAAAGAAAAGTAGCAAAAAGAATATTTCATAATCCCTTGCAATATATGTAACCCCATGTTATTCTAAGGAAGAATTATTTTTGTTCGGATAACTTTTTACAAAGTGTCAGATGTCCATCTGCAAGATTTGAGCAAGGATAGTAATACAATGTATGCTTACGCATACGAGGAGGAAACACACATGGAACAAGGTAAAGTAAAATGGTTTAACTCAGAAAAAGGATTTGGCTTCATCGAACGCGAAGGCGGCGACGATGTATTCGTACATTTCTCTGCAATTCAAAGCGAAGGATTTAAATCTCTTGACGAAGGTCAAGAAGTAACTTTCGACATCGAGCAAGGCCAACGCGGTCTTCAAGCTACTAACGTACAAAAAGCTTAATCTAAAGTCAAACTATCAATGAGCTCTTCTTCGGAAGAGCTTATTTTTTTATTTTATGAAGGTGTGATCAGGGAAATCCTGGCCGCGCCTTTTTCTCATTCAAAAAAAAAAAAACGGTATTGCCTTATCAGCAAATACCGTCTCGTATTTCTTTTAATTCAGCCAAAAGTACAGTTGGAAAACTGCAAAAATCAAAATACATACGGCAAGCGTTCCAAAAACGATCCCCAATGCTAATTTTTTTCCGGTCATGCTGTCACTCCTTTTTCATTCTCAATTCTTCAATGGTCTCGGTAATTTCATAAGCTCCTGCCCCTTTATTCGACAAGACTGTGAGAACATTGCCCTCTTCAGGGTAAAATGCAGAATGGAAACAGACCCCGGGATCGTATCCCATAACATGGTATTTCACCAATTCATCCCCATGTCTCTGAATCCATAGTCCATAGCCATAATCGCCGTCTTCGCCGGATGCATGCACTTGGAGCATGGTCTCCAGCATCTCTTTCGTCACTAAGGCGCCGTCCATCAGACTGCTCCAGAAATTCGCCATATCACTCGCTGTGACATAAGCTCCGCCGTCAGCACCTCCGCGGATCGGGATAGCGTATTGGTTTGTACGCCACATTCCATCTTCTTCAATATAACCGAAAGCCGTTTCACCAGGCAGCCGGTCTAAACGGAAATAACCCGAACTTTCCATCTTGGCTGGACCAAAAATCTGATCTTCCACAACTTCGGCAAACTCTTTGCCAGTCACCTGCTCCACGATCAGGCCAAGTGCGATAAATCCAGCGTTGTTGTAGTGGAATTTCTCACCCGGCTTGAACATCATTGGCTGGTCTTTAAATAGAGGAATAAAATCTGAAGCGGTTTGCATGGTGTACATCGGCCGCTGTTTCCATAGCTCTTCATAATCGCCCATGACCTGTTCATCAAAATAATCCGGAATGCCGGATGTATGAGTCAATAGCTGATGAATGGTAACGTCGAAATGCGGAAAAGCCTGCGGCAGCAATTCGGATAACTTGTCGCTGAAATTGAGCTTTCCTGCCTCCACCAATTGGCACACAGCGACAGCCGTGAAAATCTTGCTGCCCGATGCAATGCCGAACCTTGTATCGACAGCATTCGGCCGTTCATCTGCACGATTGGCAAATCCTCTTGCTGCTGTCCAGGTTTCCTCTTTACGCAAAAAGGCGGCGCCTGAAAAATCGATTTCTTCCATCTTGTCCATAATTGGAGTAGCTGGTTTCTCCTGCTGAAACCGTCCGTCTTCTGTAATGTTAATGTGGCGGCCATCTGACAGCTCAATCGATAAAGGATGCGTCTCACTTTTTTGTTTCGAAAAATACCAGACGCGCTTTGGTGCCACCAATAAAATATAAGCATGTCCGCTCCCTAGGAAATTCAATGCATTTGGATCGATCCCTTTATAGCCCCTCACTGGAATATCCATCTCTTCAAGCTGCCCACCGACTTCTTCAACATGTGGTGTTGTGATGCTCACTTCACTGATGCTAAGCAAAGAGTCGACTGTGAAATTACCCATGCGATCGACGCTGCGCCGCGCAATGAATTCAATGACATTGCCGGCAGGATCCTGGAAATAAAATGCATCAGCATCGAAGTTGGCGTAAAAAACTTCATCCATTCCCTCTTGGCGATTCAAGGTTACTCGCTCACCAGCCCACCATTTAGCGAGTGTAAACTGGTTGCCTGGAATGTTCAGCGCATAATGATAGATAGCTGGTCTTTCGGATTCCTGAAAGACTAACTGGGATTCTCCAATCGATAGCGTAAAGCTGCTTTCATCTTCTTCAACAATCCGGAAGCCAAGTTGGTATTCATAAAAGCCCTTCATGTCTTCTAACTGATTTGTGTATAAGGTCACCTTTTTAAACATGTCCTCACTCCTTGCCTTTAGCATACCGAAAAATCCGATTTTTTACCTCTTTTAGCCATAAAAAAAGAGCCCAGAGGCTCTTTTTTTATGGCTGTCGGAAGTGTTTAAGAAGACAGGCCATTGTTGACTGCGGAGCGAAGCCGGATCATGTCGCGGCATTCAATGCCATTCTCAAAAATCGGCTGTGGGTAATTCCGCCTGAAAAAATCCGGATCAATCGCATGCATCCGAAACCCGCATTTCTGATATAGCGCAAGTTGATCCAGGCTCGAATTGCCGGTACCGATTTCCACAAACGTAAATCCGCGGAGTGCCGCTTCAGCCAAAGCATGCTGCAGAAGCTGACGCCCGTATCCTCGGCCCCGGAAGCTTTCTGCAACTGCAATATTCTTTATTTCCACAACGGTGTCTGACAGAGCGAGCAGTACGTATACGCCGACAATTGCGCCGCCCTGCTCTCCGATTGTGCACCAGCCGGATTCACAATAAGCACGCACCAGGCTTTCGGAAGGATCCGCTTCGAGCAACAAGTCCATCGGCAGCGGTTCATGAGCCTGCAGCAGACGGAATTCCATCATTTCTTTTCTTTGAAGCCTTGGTCGATCAAATAATTTTCAGCATCGTCAAAAGTTCCGAAGCTTTCTTCCAGGTTTTTCCCCGTATAAATATTCCAGAATGGCTCTTCATAAACCAAATCCAATTTCACGTTGTCGCGGCTGACCCACGTTTTATCATAAGGCGGTTCCGGTTCCAGTGACAAGTAATCCAAAGAATCAGCCAGGACGCTGCGCAATTCCTTTTCAGAAAAATCACGGATATTGACGAAGCCTTTCTTATCCGCTTCATAATGCGGCAAGTTTCCTACATAGACAAAGCCATTGCCTGTCGGATGCAAATGGTAGACAACGATTTTCTTGTCATACAAGCTCTCTTCATAATGAAAGTTCACCCGTTTCATCGATACATCTTTTCTTGTCAATTCCGGAAAAGATTCAATAATTTCCAGCTTTTGTTCAAATGTCAACAATCTCATTACCTCATTTCTTAGTTTCAGTTAGTTCATCAAAAACATTAGTAAGATCCAAAATATAGAACTGCTGTATGGAGAAAATCGCAGAAATATATGGTTACACCCGTTTCGCATTTTTAATTACCATTCAGTATAACATGCCAACCACAATCCCACATCCATAGAAAAAAGCTGCGCGAACGCAGCTTTTTGGCTTCACTATAAAATTGAATAACGATTTTACTTAAATAACTTACTTTTTCTTGCCAAATGGCCACCAGACACCCCGGTCAAAGGATACTGAAATTGCCGGTATCAATAATGGCAGGACGATCAATCCGTACAGCAGCAATCCAGTAATGACGATGGTTGCAATCTGCACAAGGCTCAAGACTCCGGATGGCATCATGGCACCGAATGTACCTGCTAAAATGATCGCTGCTGTGATGATGACAGTTCCCATCTTCGCCATCGATGTACGCATCGCATCGCGAACGGTGATGCCGTTAAATGACTCTTCTCGGAACCGGTCGAGCAGGAAAATCGAGTAGTCGACTCCGAGCGCCACCAGCATGACAAAGCCAAAGAATGGCACTGCCCAGCTGATGCCATCATATCCGAGACCGTTGACAAAGATTAATTCCGCAATGGAAATCGATGTGTAGTACGTCAACAACAGCGATCCAATCATATACAAAGGCATGATCAATGACCGGAAAAGAATTGCCAGCACAACAAACAGGCTGATCAGCATGATGATCACGGTATTCGTAAAGTCACTGGAAGATACTTCTTCCAAATCGCTGTTGATGCTCGAAATCCCGCTGAATGCAATTTCCGCGCTTTCAAGCGGTGTTCCGGCTACAGAGCGTTCCACCGTTTCCTTAATCTCAGAAGTAATGACAATGGCTTCATGAGAGTATGGATCTTCCGACAAGATGACTTCCATCATCATTCCTGTGCCGTCGGCAAAAGAATAACGGTCCAATACCTGTTCAAAATCAGCGCTTTCAAGTGTGCCTTCCGGAATGAACAGGCCCGTATCGCGAACAGCTTCGCTGCCGCTCATTTCCTCCATCATATCGACAGCTTCCGTCAAACCGGTTTCAATTTCTGCCAGGCCATCGTTTGAAACACCGACTCCATCTGCCAATTGCGTTAACCCGGCACTAAGTTCTGCTGTTTGGCCTGCTGCGCCAGCCAAACCTTGCTGAATTTCCGACAACCCGCCGTTGATCTGGGCCAAAGCACCAACAGTTTGTTGAATGTTGCCTGTTTGCTGCAGACCTTGAGAAACCTGTTCCAATTGCTGATTGATCTGGCCGAGCCCTGCTGCCGCCTCGTCCAGTCCTTCCGAATCACCCGTTTGTTCACTGATGGCCGTTAAGTTGGTTTGGACTTCTGATAGCCCTGCCTGCACTTCACCGATTCCACCGCGTGCTTCGCCAAGCCCATCCGCCAGCAAGCCAAGCTGCTCGTCGACGTAAAGCTCATCGATTACTTCTCCCGTTGGACGCGTAATGGATCGAACCGTTTCAACCCCATCAATTTTTTCGATTTCTGCACTTAACGATTCAAAATACGGGACAGTTGATCGGTCCGCCAATGAGTCTTCTGACTTCACAATCACTTGAACAGGCAGTGAATCACCTTGTCCAAAGCCTTCTTCAATCGCACGCAAGCCTTTCACCGATTCATATTCCGAACCAATTTCATCTACTGTATTAAATGACAAAGAATTATCGTATGTGAACAGCAAAGGCACTGTAATCACAGCTACCACCAGCATCGACAACAATGGCCGGTTGATCGACAGCTTGCTCATGGTGACCCATAGTTTGCTGTCATTATGGGAAGCTGATTTTTTCGCCGGCCAAAATAGTTTTTCTCTCAATAAAGACATGAAAAACGGCACGATGGTGTATAGAACCAGCAGCAGGACGAAAATTCCAACAGCTACCGCTACTGCAGATTTAAAAATCGGAAATTCGGCAAAGCCGATGGCAAAAAACCCGATAAATACAGCGATTCCGCTGATCAGCAACGTTCGGCCTGCCGTTTTGTAAGTATTAATAATTGACTGTTCTACACCATGTCCTGCCGAAAGTTCTTCTTTATAGCGGCTCAACAGCAGGATACAATAATCTGTTCCGATTCCGAATAGAATTGCCACCAGGAATATTTGCGTATAGTTGGATACCGGGAATCCGAACCAATCGATGAAAAACGCAACCAGTGACTGGCTCAATAAATATGTGATTCCGACTGCCACAAGCGGTATAAACGGTGTCACAATTGAACGGAAAACGGCCAGCAATAAACCAAAAATCAAGACAACCGTGATAATTTCGGTGCGCTTTAATCCTTCCTGTGCACTAATGTTGACATCATTATTAATGATGGCTTCTCCCGTCACATAGGCGGTCAAATCTTCAGGAATAATGGTCTCCCTGATGGTATCGGCAACAGTGTTCACTTCTTCGTCCGTTCCATCAACTGTAATGGGCATCAAAACCGTTTGGCGGTCTTCCGAAATGAGCTGGCTTTCCAGTTCTTCGCTTTCAACCGGATTTAAGACGCTCGTCACCGGCTCTCCCAGTGCTTCGATATCTGCTGCCATCTGTTCGAGCGTTTCGCGCATCGAATCCGTCAGTTCACTTTCCAGCGGCATGACGAGAGAAATTGTTTGGTCCGAGGCATCCGCATCCGTCAGAATACTTGAAGCGATTTGCGAAGAAGCTTCATCAGACAGCTGAAACGATCCTGCCTGTTCTGCCTGCTCCGTTAAATTAGGCGCCAATAAGAATAAGGCGACTGTTAATACTATCAATCCTATGGCAATCGGCCATTTGAATTTTAATACGCTATGCATCTGTTACACTCCATCCATTTTTATGATCGTTTTCAGCTTCCGGAAAATCGCGAGAAATTGCTCTATTTCTTCATCCGCAATATTTTCGGACATCAGCTTCTCGAGATAATCCGTCAACACCTTGTCCAGCTCCGCCAAAACCGTTTGGCCTTTATCCGTCAGTTCCAGCAACTTTTCCCGCCTGTCTGTTGTTTCGACGATCTGAATTACTTCTTTTTGAAGCAGTTTTTTTATGCGGCTCGAAATTGCACTTTTATGTACGGCTTGCATGACAGCCAGTCTGGCTGAAGTAACCCTTTTTTCTTTGCTGATCAGCTTGAGCAATTGAATTTGTTCAGGCGAATACTCTTTCCACAAAGGGTGATCAACAGATTTGATTACCCTTTCAGTTCCGTAAATCATGACATCTTGAAAAAGATCTACCGCTTCTTGTATTCGTTTGTCCATAATAGTTTACCCCCTCAACCAATAATAATAGTCTAGGGGGTAAACCTTCTATGGTCAAGAAAGAACCGCAATTCCACAAAAAAAACCTGTGAACATAAAGTTCACAGGTTGCGTTTATTCAATATCACGCGTAGCCGTATTGCGTATTTCACTTCGTCTTGCGTATACATTTTTCGCGATGGTCTTAATTACGGCATATACCGGAATTGCTAAAATGATTCCCCAAAGACCGGCGATATTTCCTGCCGCCAGGATCAAGGTAATGACCGTCAGCGGATGAACGTCGAGCGATTTTCCCATAACATTCGGCGTGATGAAATTGCTTTCGATCTGCTGTGCGACCAGCATGATAATGGCTACATACACTGCCATGATCGGTTCTTGCACAAGCGCAATGATAATGGCTGGAATGACTGCAATGTAAGGCCCCAAAAATGGAATGACGTTGGTCGCCATACCGATCAGCGCCAACAGCAGTGCATAGTCCAGTCCAATGATCAGGTAGCCGATCAGCAGCATAATTCCCACCAGGAAACTGACAAACAGCTGCCCCTGGATATAGGCCTGCAAGGTTTCATCGATGTCATGCAAGGTTTTGCGGATCCATTTTTTGCGTTCCCCGGAAAAAAATCCGGAAACGAATGGAACAAATTTCTTATGGTCAACCAATAAGTAAACCAAGAAAAACGGCACTAACACCAAGGTGATGACACCTGAGACAAAGCTGGTGATAAAGGAAAGAATCCATCCCCCGACATCACCAAGCCGATCGCCAATTTGTCCGGTCATGCCATTCAGCTGCTCTTCAATGGAATCAGGAAGCCGATCACGCTGGTCGAATATGTATTGACCGTATTCTTCCACACTTTCAATTATTTCAGGTCCATTATCTACCAGTGAATTGATTTGTTCTGTAACAATCGGTCCGATCATTACATAGAACAAATAGAACACCAAGATAATGGATAGCAGAACCGTTAGAACTGCAGCCCATTTCGGAAATCTTTTCTTCATTAGAAAATTCAAAATCGGTCTTGTCAGATAGAACAAGACGCCTCCCAACAACAATGGAACAAAAATTGTTCCTGCAATAATGAATAAGGGATCAAAAATTCCTTGTACTTCAATAAATAATCGAATGATGACTAAAGCCAGGATAATTCCTACTCCCGCTTGAAACCAAAGCTTGTTCGTCAAGCGCCACACTTCCTTTCTTTCAATAGTATACCCAGTTTATCATGAAAGTATGGTATTATATTTTTTTATGTTATTTTGAAATTATCGCGTAAAAAGGAAATTCTAACAAACAAAATATGCGATCAAGCAATGGAGGATTTATTCCAATGGACCAATTATGGCTTACAATTAAATTTTTGCTTCTCGGCCTATTTCAAGGACTTACTGAACCAATTCCCATTTCTTCAAGCGGGCACTTATTAATCGCGCAATACTTTTTGGACGTACAGATCGAAGGAAGTGTTTCAACTTTCGCATTGCTCGTCAACAGCGCTTCGCTGATTGCGGTACTGATTATTTACCGCGATGACATCAAGCGCCTGGTCATCAACGGATTAAAGTACTTTACGGTTAAAAATGCAGAAACAAAGCGTGACTTCCTGTTCGTTGTCTACCTCGTAGTCGCAACAATTCCCGCTGGGGTTATCGGCTTGCTGTTCCAGGATGCGATTGATGAGAATCTTTCGACCATTGTCACAGTCGGTTTGACCTTAATCGTAACTGGTTTCGGCCTCTGGTGGATCCGCAATATGCGCGGACAGCGAAATGACGGCAACATGACGATGAAAGATGCAGTCATCATTGGCTGCGCCCAGGCAGTAGCACTTATTCCAGGAATCAGCCGAAGCGGCGCTACCATTGTTGCAGCTATGGCACGTGGCATTAATCAGGAAACCGCTCTACGCTTCTCTTTCCTGTTGTTTATTCCGATCAGCCTGGGTGGCGCTGTCCTCAGCATTACCGACATCGTCAATGATGACAACCTGGCTTCCATGGCAGTCCCCTACATCATGGCGTTCCTGGGATCTCTTGTCGCTTCTTACTTCTCACTCAAATGGTTCATGAACATCATGGCAAAAGGCCAATTAAAGTATTTTGCAATTTACTGCTTTATCGTTGGTCCTCTTGTCGTTCTGGCATGGTTGGTATTAAATTAATTAAAAGAGACGACCTTTCAATTTTGATTGAAAGGTCGTCTCTTTTTTATCGGTTAAAGAAATTAGCCGTATAATAGGGTTGATTCTCTGCGTTGAACGCTGTGCCTATACCAAGAAAACCAAAATCGGGTTTTACGATATTTTCACGATGTCCCATGGAATTCATCAATCCTTCATGGGCAAAAATACTGCTGTATTGCCCATATGCCAAGTTCTCACCGGCCACATAAAACGCGATATCGTCTTCATTCATCCGGTCAAACGGTGACTGGCCCACCAGGTTGGTGTGGCTGAAATACTTATTTTCCGCCATATCGTCGCTATGCTTGCGGGCCGTCAGTTTAGTCTGTTCATCCCACTTCAATAGCGGCAGATTACGTTGAATACGCGCGGAATTGGTTAATTCAAAAAGCAGGTATTCATATCCTTCTTTCAACTCTTCGTTCGCTTCTGCGTATATTCCAGGACGCGCCTTCTCCAGCTCTTTATGGATAACTTGCACAGCAGTCACTGTATCTTCTTCATGGATATCATAAAAAACGGTTGTATAAGTATTCTCGGTTTTAAATACATCGTATTCTTCCCCAGTATCGAGTATATATTGAACGTTTCCTTTTTGTAGGCTTTTCAGCGGAACCCCAAGCAACGAACGGACTTCCGATTTAGTAGAATCCATCGTTATTCCTTCCGTAGAAGAAATCAAATCCTGGTTTGTGAACATTCCATTCACTTTTCCATCCTCATCGTAAGACAAGAGCACATAATTTTGATAATCCTGATGGTAGCTATGCCAGTCAGTGCCATACTCATTCCGCATTAACCGAAGTGGCATTCCCACTTTTTCCTGCGCTTCGTCCTTGTCCATACCAAGCGTAACATTATGGACCGCAAACAAGGCATCAGGTTCGGCCAATTCCGGTTTTGCCACAGCCTCCGGCATTTCAAGAGAGCTGGAAGCAATCATAGACCGCAGTTCAGTACCCACACGCGAAGTAAAATTTCGAGCGCCATCAAACGCTTGGGATACTTCCGGATCTTCGGTGATGTTCTCAATTGTGCGATCGACAGAATCCAAGAAACTTAAATCGACATATTCACCCACTGGTTCTTCCCAAATCGGGCGCGCAAAAAAAACCGCCAGCAACAAAACCATCAACCAAAAAAGTTTCCGCACACACATCACCTCTTACCCTACAGTTTAATCGCAAACGTATCATCCACAAAGCAAAACGCCTTTGTGAAAGAAAAGCGGAGGCAGCCGTTAAGCCCCGACAAGCGCTGTAAGCCTTATCGGTAATGGCGGTCTTTGCCATTGCTGGTAAGGCTGAAGCGACTCGAGGGGCTGGCTGCCGGAGTCTGGACAAAGAAAAGTGGAGGCGAACGTGTAGCTCTGCCGGGCATAAGACAAACCGGCGAAGCGGCGGTCTTTGCCGCATAGCTGGGTTGGCTTATGACCCAAAGAGCTGGGCGCCGGAGCTGGACAACAAGAAAAGCGGAAGCTGCCATCTAGATTCGACGGGCATAAGACGCTCTGACGTAGCGGCATTTCTTCAGCCGCACAGCCAGAGTGGCTTATGACCCTAGAATCTGGCAGCTGGAGGCTGGACAATAAGAAAAGCGGAACCAGCCGTTAAGCCCCGACAAGCGCTACTAAATCAAAAGAGGGGCCATCAGTTATGATGGCCCCTCTTTTATCCAATTAAAACTCTTCTGTAATAGCCATTTTTTTCGGCGAACTAAAAAGCAAAGTAACTGCCAGACCTAGAACAAACGTCACCAAGCTGGCGATGAGCGTGGCCGAATCGGTCGAGAATCCAGGAAATACTACAAACAAAGACCCGATAATCAGACCGATAATCGCCGCATACGTAACGTAGGTAAAGTGTTCCAACAAATATTGGATCGCCTTGCTGCTGACGATAAATCCAACGATAACTCCAGCACCGATAGCCAGCGCAACTGGAATGTTCAATGTAGTTAAAGCATTGATAGCCGTCGAATAGACACCCAGTAGCAACAGGATAAACGAACCGCTGATTCCCGGCAGCAACATCGCCATACTTGCCAGCCAGCCGGAAAAGAACAGCGTGAAGAAGACAGGTATAGTAAGTGATGTAATCGGCGCCAAATTATCCTCTGTTGGAATAAAGGCGGTAACAGCTAACGCCGCTCCAATAACCACAAGGATAATCAGATGGCGTGAAGTGAAGTTCTTTTTAACTTCCGCTTGTTTCATGATGTACGGAATAACGCCGATGATCAGCCCCATGAAGAAAAACTGCGTCGCTTCATAATGCTGCTCCAATAAATATTCAATAACCCGGCTGAACAGCAGCAGTGTAATGACAACTCCCAGACCAAGTGGCACTAAAAATCCGAGATGTTTTTTCCAATCCCGGCTGAAAAAGCCGCTGATTGCTTCCAATAAACGATCGTAAATTCCTAAAATAAACGCAATCGTGCCTCCGCTGACTCCAGGGATCAAATCACTGATGCCAATTAAGACGCCACGGTATATATTCTTCCATTCCATTCATCTAGTCTCCTTGTCTTAAAAATCACTTTAACCAGTATAGCATGTGTGAAATGGAAACTCGAGCATCACTTTAATCATTCCAATCCAGCGATAAATCTAGCCTAATATCACTTTCGCTTCTTCCACGACGGTCCTCACAATTTCTGCTGCAGCCACTTCCTCAGTCAGGCTCCGGGTCGATTGCCCAGCCCATAACGACATGAATTCAGGATCATCGGCTTTTGCTGCCGCTGCCCGGATATCTTTGGTGATCGTATTTTGAGAAGGGAATGGCAAGGGGACAATACCGGTTTGTTCAAACTTCTCAATAAAATGATTTTTAATGCCGCGTGCCGGACGTCCCGAAAAGCTTTTGGTCACAACCGTGCTTTCCTCATTGCTTTTGAATAGCGCCTGCTTATAAGCTTTATGCGCACCCGATTCTTTAGAGCCGATAAAACGCGTACCGATTTGGACGCCTTGTGCCCCAAGAGCAAGCGAAGCTACCAGCCCACGCCCATCAACGATTCCTCCTGCCGCAATGACTGGAATGCCAACAGCGTCCACTACCTGCGGAACTAAAGACAGCGTCCCAATCTGTGCCCCTGCCGGATGGCGATCAAGCGAAAAGCTGCTGCGGTGCCCTCCTGCTTCACTTCCTTGTGCCACTATAGCATCAGCTCCGGACGCTTCTGCCAGCTTTGCTTCTGCCACTGTTGTCACCATCACGACAATTTTGATTTGCTGTTCTTTAGCAGTTTTCATTTGCCCAGCTGACAGGCAGCCAAAAGCTGTACTAATAATGGGCACACCTTCTTCAACGCAAATATTAAACTGTTCTTCACTCCAATCCGGCGATTGATAGGAGGATTCAATTTCCTGAATCTTCAACTGCGAACGAAAAGGGCTTAATGCCTTCTGGACTTCTTCTAAACGGCTGAAATCATCCTGCACCGGTGCTGCAAAAATATTGACGCCAAACGGTTTTGCTGTTGCGGACTGGATTGCTTTGATTGCTTGCTGCAATGCACCGGGCGGCATATAGGCAGCCCCCAGAGTTCCAAGTCCTCCTGCATTACTGACTTCAACAACCAGCTCAACAGTGGTCGGTCCGCCCGCCATACCAGCTTGAATAATTGGATAATCAATTTTGAACAATTGACAGATTGCTGTTTCCATTGAAATCATGAATAGTCCCCCACCTTCGATTTGAATCTGATTTACTCTTGCTCCAAGTATCCCGTAAACGGCAATGTACAGCAATAGGGAACTTTCTTGCGTGATGCATCGTTCTTTATAGTAAGCAAACATGAGAAGGCGGGATTTAGTATGAAGGGATTCCTTTCACTTTTGGGCATCACTTTAATTGTTGGAGCATGTGGATTAATCCTCTTATCTTTTTACGGCAATCCTTTGGAAAAAGTGATTAACCAGGAAAGAATGTACGCATATATCGAAACACGCCAGAACGACCTGCCAGAAATTCCGCCGCAAAATCAGGTGACTACTGACATTCCTGAACAGGCAGCTTTCACCACTACAGCTTTTACAGCAATTGACAACAGCTGTGACAGAGCCTCCTTGAACGACAAAAGCCGACTCGAATGACGAGTCGGCTTTTTCTTTTCATCAAACAACTAAACGAATCAGGTTGCCAGAAGGATCTTTCACTTCCCAGTAATCATCATATTGTGCAACTTCAGTTCCCATCGAACGCAGATTATCTGCCAGTTTATTTCGTTTTTCACTTTCAATTATTAACGTATAGTAATGCAGGCCTGCTGTTTTTTCGGGCAACGCCGGGATGCCGGTGCCATTCCAAACATTCATGCCAATATGGTGATGATATTTCTGGTCAGCCAGGAACAAGGCCTGACCGCCCATGCTTGTAACCACTTCAAAACCAAGTCCATTTACGTAAAAATTTTTAGCATCCGCCAAGTTTGAAACATGCAAATGGATATGCCCCATTACTGTAGCAGCAGGCATCCCTTTCCACGGCTCTGATGATTTTTGCGCCGCTTCCACTAAACCTTGGGCATCAATCGGGTCTACTGCCATCGAAACTTCATCGTTGCTCCAGTTCCATTGTTCCGGTTCACGATCACGGTAAATTTCGATGCCGTTGCCTTCCGGATCCGACAGATACAAGGCTTCACTGACAAGGTGATCGGAAGAACCCAACTGAACTCCATTCTGGTGGAGGTGAACAAGAACTTTCCCTAAATCTTCTCTGCTCGGCACTAAAATCGCAAAATGGTACAGTCCTGCATAACGATCCTGTTTTGGTGCGATTCCTTCAATGGCCTCAAGCTTCAACAAGACCTTGCCGGCTGCACCCAACTCTACAATCGTCGGCGCTTCTGAAATCACTTCAAATCCAATGATTTCCTCGTAAAATTGTGTCATTTTCTTAATATCCATTACTTTTAATCCTACTTCACCTACATAAGTCACTGGCTTCTGATGAAAGTTCATATATCTCTCTCCCTTTAGTTACTTTATGTAACCAATTATATTTATTAAACTTAACACTGTCAAGTAACTTAATTCCTTTAAAGAATCTACTATTTATGCTATTATTGGAGAAAAGGAGTGAGGAGTATGGATACTTCCGTCATTTGCCCCCGTTTTGAGACAGCTATTTCTCTGCTCAGCCAACGCTGGACAGGTTTAATTATTTACCAATTATTATCCGGTCCCCAGCGCTTCAGCCATTTAACTGAAGTTATCGGCATCAGCGGCCGCCTTTTATCGGAACGCCTGAAAAATCTGGAAGCCGAAGGACTCGTTACACGAACCGTCTACCCGGAAACACCCGTACGAATTGAATATGCATTGACCGAAAAAGGAATTTCCCTAAAACCGGTTATGGATGAAATCCAAAACTGGTCACAAATATGGGTAGAACCAACTGAAACAAGAAAAGTATAAGCGCCTGTGTAGCTCTGACAGGTGTAAGACGATTTGGCGAAACGGCATGTTTTCAGTCGTACAGCCGTATGGCTAAACCAGTTAATCGCACCATACTCCCTCTAAAACAAATAAGAGCTTATCCGGTAAACCGGATAAGCTCTTATTTTATTTTGCCTGCAGTTGTATGATGTGTTTTAATCCTTCATGGGCTGTACTGAATATCGGAGTCTTGCTGTCCAATTGGACAATTGACATGGCCAGCTTTGGGCTGATCCCGACAAGTATGCAGGTGGCTCCTATCAAGTTCAGCGTATCAGTCATCATTTGAATCTGATAGCGGACCTGATTTTCGAACTCCTTGATACCGCTCAAATCGATTAAGACGTACTCGATTTGCTTCTCAGAACATTCCATTAAAACTGTCGCGATCAATTGATCTGTACGATTTTTGTCAAAGTCTCCGATTAAAGGCAAGGCAATCGTCTTGTCCCAGATGTTCAGAATGGGAATCGACAGCTCCTTGATCAATTGCGCACTTCGCTTCTGCTCTTCTGCTTGCATCGTAACATCCATCAGCATAACGATATAGCCCTCAGGTTCATCGCTGCTTCCCATGATGGGAGTGATCACAATATCGGTCATCACTTGATTTCGGATTGTAATGCGCGTTCGATGAACTCCGGTTAGTTTCTGCATAATCTTGTTCTGATGCTCCGGACGCTCGTGGAAATCATCCATGTTCATCCCAATCATTGCTTCGCAATCCGGCATGCCATATAAAGGAGCGACTTCACCCATTAATCGGCATGCTTCGGTATTCATCCATCTGATGGTATAGGAACTATCTGCAATAATGATGGTTTCCCCGATAACATCCAGGGCGTTCAGTAAAAGTATATTTTCCGGGATCTTTCCTATAGCTGGCATGTGTTACCACCTTATCTACTGATTTCCACTTGCTTGTGTTCATCTATTATGCCATAACAGCACAAAAATTAACCATTCTTTCAAAAACTTTATTTTACAGCAGCTGCGACTTTTTCTCTTGCAGCTGAATAGTTGCCGTCAAATCGTTCGACCGTTTCGTTTCTTAGCCAATACGTCACTGGAAACAGCTTATCCAGAAAATAACGATCGTGGGAAACTGCGATAATGGTTCCTGGAAATTCACTTAAGGCATCTTCCATCACTTCTTTTGCTTCCAGATCGAGATGATTCGTGGGCTCATCCAAAATCAGCAGATTGTGGTTTTGATGCATCAATTGAGCGAGTCGAAGCCTCATTCGCTCGCCTCCGCTCAGCTGCCGAACCGGCTCGAAAACCATATTTCCGAAGAATAGGAATTTAGCCAACATTGGCCGTGCATCATATTCTGAAACGGCAACCACGTCGCGGAATTCTTCAATAATTGTTCGATCATTATCCATCTCCAACGTGTGCTGTGACAGATAACCGATCGACAAGCCGCTGCCCAGCTTCACTTCGCCTGCGTCAGCATGCCCTTGGCCCACCAGCATGTTGAGCAGGGTTGTTTTTCCTGACCCATTGGAGCCTACAATTGCCGCGCGGTCTCCATAGCGTATATGCATCGAAACATCATGGAATAAAATTCGGCCTCCGAACTCTTTCCAAATTCCGTCAAGAAAAACGACGTCTTTACCGCTGCGTCCATCTATTTTGAAATCAAGTGCCATCTGTTTTTTTGATAATACCGGGCGGTCGAGAAGTTCGATGCGATTTAGGGCTTTTTCTATACTTTTCGCTTGTCGATGCATTCCTGCGTTTGGCGGATTGGCCCGGTTGGCCCACTCCTTCAGCCGTTTAATGGTTTCTTTCATCTTTTGAATTTTCTTCTGCTGATCTTGGTATTGCTGGAATTCAATCAGCAGGCGAGCTTCCCGCTCTTTGACATAGTTTGAATAATTACCGGCATATTGAATCAAGTCCCCTTGGTCCAGCTCCCAAATATGAGTGACGGTTTCATCCAGAAAATAGCGGTCGTGGGAAACCAGGACGACCGTTCCTTTGTAATGGCTGATGAATGCACCTAACCATTCAATAGCTTCCAGATCCAAGTGGTTTGTCGGTTCATCCAGCAGCAACAAATCGGGTTTCTGCAAAAGCAGCTTTGCCAAGCCCACTTTTGTTTTTTCCCCTCCGCTCAGATGTCCCCATTGCTCAAATTTCAGTTGTTTGATTTTCAATCCATTCAGCACCTGATCAATCTTCAGATCAATGTCGTAGCCGCCGCGCTGAATAAAATCATCCTGCAACGTGCCATAGCGCAGAAGCAGACGTTCCAACTCTTCTGAAGATGCCTTTTCCATCTCGTGTTCCATCTTTGTCAGCTGCTGCTGGATAAGCGTCAGTTCTGAAAACACAGTGATCATCAGCTGCTCTACAGTCTGCTCTCCCTTTTCCACAGGCGACTGTTCCAGCAAGCCGATGCTGCAGTCTTTTTTCCATGTCACAACTCCCTCAGTGGGCTGTAAGGTTCCAGCCAAAACATTCAAAAGAGTAGTTTTCCCTTCTCCGTTTCGTCCGACAAGACCGATGCGCTGACCGTACATCACTTCCCCTTTTATTTGGTTGAATAGTTTTTGCGTCGCAAAATGGCACAGTATTTGTTGAAATTGGCTAATGATCATGTTCCTCTTCCTCTCACTTGAAGAGACGCATGCACAGCAAAAAAGGCACGCCAGGAGGCATGCCTTTGCTAAAATCCGTTTGCAGGCAGATGTCTCTTACTGGTAATTTTCACTCGATGCAGTTGGCTGAAAAAGGACAGACTTGTCCCGTACAGCTGCTGCAGTGAAAGTAACGCCATGAAGAATGTATAGATATTCCTGACATTCTGTCATGCGCTTACCAGTTTGATTCATCCTACCCACCTCCTTCATTTATTTCTTATATCATACATTTCCTGCTGTTTTCCGTCAATAATTTGACGGAATATTCTTTTTTATCTTTTTCTCCGCTTAAAAGTAGGTATAAATTCCTTAAAATCGGGAAACATTAAAGTAACAGCATTTCAGCAGAGAGGGGGATCAGGAAATGTCCATGTATTCCAAGTTGGCTTTTGACAACGATACCCGAAAAGTAGAAAAGGCTTTGAAAAAGTACGAAGACAAAAAGACTGAAGCTTTGGTGTTGCTGGCGGAAATTGACATGCTTGAAAAAATGGAAGATGTACAGGACGCAGAGCTATGGAGACGGCAATCAATGAAGGAAAAGTTAGTGGCAGTAGAACGACAGCGAAGAGGATTAAAAGAAACCATTACAAACTACGTAGAAAAGTACGGAGATCAGGACCTTCATCGCTATACGGAACTGCTGATGGAGCTTGAAAATGACAAGGCAAAATAAACAAAAACAGGGATCCTGATGGATTCCTGTTTTTGTTTATTCTTTTCCCGAAGAATTTTTGCCAATCGATTGAAGGATATCCCCCATCCATCCCTTTCGTTTCAAATAAAGATACAGGACGAAGGTCGAACCAATAATCACGAGCAACGCCCCAATGTAACCGAACTGCCATTTCAATTCTGGCATGTTTTCAAAATTCATTCCCCAAAGGGCCCCCCATGCCATAATCGGTGTGAACAAAGTGGTTAGGACCGTTAAAGTTTTCATGATTTCGTTGCCTCGGTAATTGGCCACTACATTTTCGATATCAACCATGTTATTGACTTCGTCCTCGTAAGAATTGACGAGCATAACACAGCGTCCAATGCGGATAGCCGTCCGTTGGTATTCAGTTTCTTCCGTGACACTTTTCCCAAACGTTTCTTCAATCGCCATTTTGATTTCCTGGAACCCCATGATCAGGTGCTTCCATAAGAGAATTTCATGACGTACATTTTCGATTTTCTCTAAAGTTTTTTTATTGTTTTTCTCTTTGATTGCCCACAGCAAATCATGCAGGCGCTCTTCAAAACTATCAATTTTATGTAATATAGAAGCTACCATTTCGCCTAGGATGATCATCATCACTTCTACAGAAGAGGCAGCGCCTTCCATTTGATGCAAAATTTCTTCTTTCTCCAAATCTGCATCTTTTTCGAAATCAATTTTATTCGTAACAAAGACTTCATGGGACAAATAGAAATGAAAAACCTCACGTGAACCTTCAGACGTTGCACTTTGCCGGTAAATCAAGGAACCCCACAGCGATTCCTTTCCGCTTTCGATAGTATGTGTATGAAGGATATTCACTGCAGGATTTTTTGATTTGTCGATCCATCTGAGCATTTTTTCATTTTTGGGAAGGAATTTGCGGAAGCTATAGTCTTCGACACCGTCCTCCTCATGCCAAACTGCATTTTCAAACGTATAATGCGGCATTATCATGTCTCCTTTCGACCGTTCGGCGCGATGCAAAAAGCAAGCCAGTACTTGGCTTGCCTACTCTTTTTGCTGCGTATTGTCCTTGTATTTTTCATTCGAGTTTTCCTTGTATTCCAAATCCCTGTTCGGCATCGGGTCCATATCCTTTTCAGGCGGCATATTCCGGCGCGGCTCAACTTCTGGAATCAGCTCTTCGCCTTCTTTGCTTTTACGGTCTTTCTTCATCCAAAACACCTCCTTGGACTTCTGTTATACGGTAAATACCCGTTTTATTTTTTTATAATCCAAGGAAACGATTTTGCTTATTGAACGGCCAGTGATTCAATAAGCGCTGCATCATCCGGATACGCCATCTCCAAGTTTCCGAGTTCAGAAATCGGTTTCCAGGCAACTGCCTCTATCCATTCGTCGCCGTCTTGCAAGGCGATTACACCACCTGTCACTTCCACTTTGAAATAAGTAACTTCAAAGGAAACTGCCGAGTCTTCGTACTGACCAGCTCTGATGTTCAACTTCTCTACGACACGAACTGTCAAGCCAGTCTCTTCAAAGAACTCCCTCGTACAGCATTGTTCCACTGTTTCGCTCTCTTCAAGACCGCCCGCTGGAACTGTCCACTTTTTTTCCTCACCGGGAACGCCTTGCAACACCAATAACACTTCGTTTTTTTCGTTGACGCACACGCCCGCTGCGCCTTGCCAATTCGACATTTTCATGAGATCTCTCCTATAGCTTTTTCAATACAAGCAGTTTTCTTCTTTGTTAGGCACTACACTGCCAGCTCTTTTTACGTTACCACACATTTCAGCACACGGGAGGGGGTTGTGCAAATAATTCAGAGCAAAACAAAACAGCTTGCCGAAGCAAGCCGTTTAACCGGGGGCCTTACTCTGCCTTTTTTCTTTGTTCCTGTTCCAGTACAATGCCATGAGTCGCATCCGGCAGGCCAAGATCTCCTGAGAAACCATTTGCTCTGTAGAAGGCATCCGCTGAAGAGGAGTCTGTCCGGACAACTAGTTCGCGGAAATGTCCATGTGCATCCTTTAGAATTTGCTGCAATAATTTCGTTCCGATTCCTTGCCGGCGGGCATTTGCAGAAATATAAAATCTTCGCAGCCTGCCTACACCTTCTTTAGTGGAATAAGGGTCGCGGTTTAAACCGCCGATTGCCACTAGATGATTATGATGATCCCACACTCCGTATAGCACTTCGCCTGTTTTATTGAATGTATTGCTTCCATCTTCGTACTGGTCGACGAGCCTTCTCAAAAAACGATAGCCCTCTGCTTCACTTTCTTCCACCAGCTTTGAAACGTCTACTTGCTGTAAGTCCTGGATTTCTTTGATTTCTACTGCCATGTCGCATCCTCCTCATTATGGATAACCATTTCCACTTGCGGATTTCCTGCCATTAGCTTGCTCTTTCAGTGTATAGCAGTTAGGTTTCGATTGCCAATAAATATCAGAATTTTCTTTCAACATAAACAAAACAGACTGCATGTCCTAAATTGCAGGCTGTTTTGTATATCAAACTGAATCTTCAATTGCTGATTTCCTATCTTCTGTTTTCTTGATGATGAAAATGCTCGCTTCATAGAGGCTCGCCATTGGAAGAAAGACCAGCAGATGGCTCAGAAAATTCGGTGTGCAGAAGTTGAACCCGCATTCTGCTGATTGGTATTGGCGCCGATAATTCCTTCACCGATCAATGCACCCTTTGCAATACCTAAAATTTTTAAAAAGTCACGCCGTGAAAAGTTCTTTTCTTTTTTTGCCATTACGCTGTCCCCCTTGTGATGATTAAAGTTCAGGAAATTACAACAAAATTCCCCAATTTACAATAAGGCAGCCCTTCAAAATATCAGGACTGCCTTGAACTTAATTATGTATACAAAAAAGCCAAGGGAATGAACACCTCGGCTGTGTAGCATTATGGTATTAGTTTAAAACTTTGATCGTAACGTCTTTACGGCCCCATTGTAGAGCTGCATCTTGTGATGGAATGAATAGATCAATTTTGTTTCCTTTGATTGCGCCACCAGTATCGCCAGCGATTGCTTCTCCGTAACCTTCAACCCAAACTTTAGAGCCTAGTGGAATTACTGAAGGATCAACTGCGATTACTTTTTGGTTTGGATTTGAACGAAGGTCAATTCCAGTTGCTGTAGTTCCTGAACATCCTGCACAGTAAGCTGTGTAAGCTGTTGCAGACACTGTCATTGTTTTACCAGATTGTGTTGAAGCTGCTGCAGGAGCTTTTTCTGCAGGAGCACTTGCTGGTGCTGGTGCTTTTGCTGGTGCCGCTGATTTTGCAGGTGCTGCTGGCGCTGCTGCAGTTTTAGCTGGTGCTTTTTCTGCTGTTGCAGTTCCGCCTTTGACAACCAATTGCTCACCCGGGAAAATAAGGTGTCCGGAAACGCCATTCCAGCTGATTAAGCTGTCCAATGAAATTCCGTGTGCACTAGCGATTTTGAATAATGTGTCGCCAGATTTTACTGTATATGTTGAGTTGTCCGCTTTCGTTTCTGATGCTGCTTGTCCATCAACTTTAAGTTCCTGGCTCGGCAAGATCAAGTCTGAGGATAAATTGTTTAGTCCTTTTAAGCTTTCTACTGATACGTTCTTATCTTGTGAAATTCCCCAGAGAGTGTCTCCTGATTGAACTGTATACGATGATGAAGCACTAGCTGACGTAGCTGCTCCCACACTTAACGCTGCGATAGCAGTTAGTGTAACGATTTGCTTTTTCATAAATTGAAATTCCTCCTTTTCACTAACAGGAATGATCATAACACCTCGACATTTCAGGAACATGACAGAATGGCAGATAGAACATAACAATTGCGTGACACGATCGCCCGCTTTATTACAGGCTGTAATAAAACTGATAATTCGCATCGAAGTCTTATAATTCCGAACCTTATTTTAAATGCCTGGAGGTTAAAGATCCGAATTGGATCGAACCAACTTTCTTCCATTACCGCTGCTACAGCAAAAAACTGCGCAGCTATCCAACACTTCTGATTTGCCGGCAAATAAAATCATTGCACCAACTTCTACACCAAGAAATTGTGCTTAGACAGTTTATCTCCTATATATGAGGGAATATTAAAAAGTTGTTTATAGAAAATGAAAGGAGGAAGTCACTTGAAAAATATCACTTCGGTTTTTTGGATCTCATTAATAATTTGCATTGGCCTGGTTGCTTGGGGACTGGCTTCACCTCAAGGCTTCCAGACACAGACGGGCGAATTGACAGCAGCCATCTCCAGCACATTCGGCTGGTATTATCTTTTGACAGTCTTTCTAATTCTGATTTTCTGCGTGTACTTGATATTCTCAAGATTTGCTAATTTGAAGTTAGGAAAGCCTGGAGATAAACCTGAATTTTCTCTCGTATCGTGGTTTGCCATGCTATTTAGTGCCGGAATGGGGATGGGGTTGGTTTTTTGGACAACAGCCGAACCAATTTCACACGCATTCATCAGTTCTCCAAATGCTGAACTGGGGTCAGATCAGGCAATTCAGGAAGCAATGCAATTCTCTTTTTTCCACTGGGGACTGCATGCATGGGCCGTATACGGAATCGTTGCACTCGTTTTGGCTTACTTTAAGTTCCATAACGATGCCCCCGGTTTAATCAGTGCAACGCTGATTCCTTTATTCGGCAAAAAACTGATGGCCGGACCACTTGGAAAACTGATCGATACGCTGGCGGTCTTCGCAACAGTAATCGGCGTTGCTTCAACGCTTGGATTCGGATCTGCTCAAATGAATGAAGGGATTTCCTTTTTATTCGGCACACCGAATACATTTGCATTCCAAATGCTGATTCTTGCTGTCGCAACAGTCCTTTTCATTGCCTCTGCCTCTTCCGGGATCGGACGCGGCATCAAGTACTTGAGTAATATCAATATGGTTCTTGCCTTTGTTCTGCTTTTGCTCTTATTGATTGTTGGACCGACACTTTATATTTTTAACTCATTTGCTGATGCTATTGGCGGTTATATGACCAACTTCTTCTCCATGAGTTTTAACCTTGAGCCAATTAATGAAGAGCGGCGGGCTTGGGTAGATGGCTGGACAGTATTTTACTGGGCATGGTGGATTTCCTGGGCACCATTTGTCGGCATTTTCATCGCCCGCATTTCCCGCGGACGGACAGTTAAAGAATTTATGCTCGGTGTACTGTTGGTTCCTTCACTGGTATGTTTCATCTTTTTTGCGGTATTTGGGGTTTCTGCTTTAAACCTTGAACAAAACGGTATCGCCAAAATTTCTGAATACAGTTTAGAAACAGCAACATTCGGGGTGTTGCAATATTATCCACTCGGAACTTTACTGTCTATTATCACATTGTTTGTCATCGCGATTTTCTTTATCACTTCCGCCGATTCGGCTACGTTCGTACTCGGCATGCAAACAACTGGCGGCATGTTGAATCCGCCGAATTTGGTTAAGATCACTTGGGGGCTTATCCAGTCGGCTGTTGCTGCTATCGTCATTTATACCGGCGGCACACAAGGACTGCAAAATGCCCTGATCATTGCGGCCCTGCCTTTTTCTGTCGTCATTATTTTAATGGGAGTCTCCTTTCTCAAGGCGGCTTCTCATGATCCATTAGCCAAAAAGAATAAAAGGCAGTAAAAAATAAGAGCCGGCACATAAAAATGTGCCGGCTCTTATTTTTTGTTATTTAAAAACGCTGGTACTGTGCAGGGGCTGCACTTTAGATTTTGGATCCAGATAGGATTTTGCATTATTAATGGCAGTCGGCGCTTCACCGAAGCCTACGGCAATCAGCTTGACTTTGCCTTCATATGTGGCAATATCACCTGCTGCATAAATGCCGGGAATGCTCGTTTCCATCTTGGAATTGACGATGACCGAGTTTTTATCCATCTCGAGCCCCCACTCTTTAATGGCGCCTAATGAAGTGATATTGCCGTAGTTGACAATAACGTGATCTACATCAAGGCGTTCTTCATTGCCTTCTTTGTCAATCAGTACAAGCTCGCTGACCTGGCCGTTTTCACCAACCAGCTCTTTAACGCCATATGGCTTTTTCACTTCCACTTTTGATTCCATTAAAACATCGATATTTGCCTCGTGAGCAGTCATCTTGTCTCTGCGGTGGCTTAATGTCACATGGGATGCCACATTTTCAAGCATCATTGCCCAGTCAACCGCTGAATCGCCGCCGCCTAAAACGACGACTTTTTTATCGCTGAAAAGAGTCAGATCTTTCACACCATAGTGAAGTGTTTTGCCTTCGAACGCTTCGCATCCTTCAACTGCAAGTTTGCGGGGCTGGAATGCACCAACGCCGGCAGTCAGCAAAATCACTTTCGTGTAGTGGAGGCCTTTATCTGTCTGAATCACAAAGTGATCCTCGTGGCGCTCAGCAGCTGTAACGGTTTCTTCCAGACAAATTTCGGGATCTCCATATTTCGCCTGCTGGACCAGGTTATCCACCAGGTCTTTCGCTAACACTTTCGGAAATCCACCTACATCGTAAATGAATTTATCCGGGTACAGCTCAGTCAGCTGACCGCCAAGCTGCGGAAGGCTGTCCAAAATCTTTACTTTCATTTTGCGCATACCGCCGTAAAAGGAAGCAAACAGGCCAGTTGGCCCGCCGCCAATAATTGTAATATCAAAAACTTCGCGTTCTTCCATTTATAACACTCCTAATCTAATCAATATCTATATCCTATCATATTTACCCCGGATTCACGCCATTGGACTTATGGCGGAAATTTAAAAAATAAAAGTTTGAATTATCCGTCTTTTATCCTTAAACTGAAGAATGGATAGAACAGAGAGGATGAGGACAGTGGATTTAGGAATCAAGGAAAAAGTCGTAGTAGTTATGGCGTCAAGCAAAGGTTTAGGCAAAGCGACGGCACTCGAATTCGCCAAGGAAGGTGCGACCGTCATCATCTCAAGCCGCAGCCAGCAATCACTGGATGCAACTGCTGCTGAAATAAAAGAAGCTACTGGAAACCAGCAAGTGTTCTCCCATGTTTGCGACGTCTCCAAAGAACAGGACATAGAGGAATTATTTCAATTTGTCGTCAAGCAATTTGGCCGAATTGACGTATTGATCAATAACACGGGCGGCCCGAAAGCTGGCGGCTTTGACGCAGTGGAAGATGCCGACTGGTACAAGGCGTTTGATCAAAATCTGCTGAGCTACATCCGAACTTCGCGCACAGTGCTTCCTTACATGAAGAAACAGCAATTCGGACGCATCATTAATATCTCCTCTTCTTCGACAAAGGAAGTGATTGACGGCCTGATCTTGTCCAATACTTTCCGGGCAGGAATGGTGGGCTTTTCGAAGACGCTGGCCCGTGAAGTCGCAAAAGACAATATTCTGGTCAACACGGTCGGACCTGGCCGGTTTGGCACAGACCGGGTAGCAGAACTGGATCAGATTGCAGCAGATAAACAAGGCGTTCCGATTGAGCAGATCATCCAAAAAAGCAAAGCTAATATCCCAGCTGGCCGTTATGGTGATCCTGAGGAATTCGCTAAAGTTATCGTTTTTCTCGCTTCTGCTGCCAATTCTTATTTGACAGGACAGTCACTGGTTATAGAAGGCGGTTCATTAAAAGCACTGTAATGTGCCAAATCATTATACAGCCAACCCAAAAATCGATATACTGGAAAATGAACAAATTATAAAGGAGATGTTTTTAGAATGGCGAAAAAAGGACACATCCACATGGAAAACGGCGAAATCATTGAATTCGAACTTTTCCCGAACGAAGCACCAAACACAGCTGCAAACTTTGAAGAGCTTGCAAACTCTGGCTTTTACAACGACGTAACATTCCACCGCGTAATTCCAGGCTTCGTAAGCCAAGGCGGCGACCCAACCGGTACTGGTGCTGGCGGCAGCGGCAAAACAATCAAATGCGAAACTGAAGGCAACCCGCATAAGCACCAAGCAGGAAGCTTATCGATGGCGCATGCCGGCAAAGACACTGGCTCAAGCCAATTCTTTATCGTTCACGCACCACAGCCGCACCTTGATGGCGTTCACACTGTATTTGGACAAGTGACTTCAGGACTTGAGACTGCCAAAGCAATGAGCAACGGCGACAAAATGACTAAAGTTCACGTCTTTGACGAAGAATAAGACTTATAAGCTTAACCAGCCTGGATCCTTGATCCAGGCCGGTTTTTTGTTTGTTTTCGGGAGATACGATCCGTCGCGCGTGAAATACGATCCGCAGCAGGACAAATACGATTCATAACAAGCTAAATACGATCCATTGCTTCTAATTTATGATTCTACCGGTAAAACACCACAAAAAAATACGCCCGCAGGCGCATTTTTTACAACACTTTGCTTAAAAACGCTTTGGTCCGCTCATGCTGCGGGTTGCCGAACAATTCCTTCGGTACGTTTTCTTCCACGATATATCCACCATCGATAAACAGTACGCGATCACCCATTTCAGCGGCAAATCCCATCTCATGCGTCACAACGACCATCGTCATTCCTTCACGCGCTAATTGCTTCATAACATCCAGTACATCCCCTACCATCTCCGGATCAAGCGCAGAAGTCGGTTCATCAAAAAGCATAATTTTCGGATCCATCGCGAGTGCGCGGGCAATGGCAACACGCTGTTTCTGGCCCCCGGACAGCTCGCCCGGATAAGCCTTCGCTTTCTCGCGCAATCCGACTTTATCCAGTAATTCGTAAGCCTTCTGCTCACTGGCTTTTCTATCGCTTTTCTTCACTTTCATCGGCGCCAGGATAACATTTTCCAGCACCGATTTATGAGGAAATAAATTAAATTGCTGGAATACCATGCCGACATCCTGACGAATTTGATTGATGTCTACTTTCGGATTCGTAATATCCACACCCTCAATGTAAACATGTCCACCCGTAATTTCTTCCAACCGGTTCAAGCAGCGAAGAAATGTGCTTTTCCCTGAACCTGATGGCCCAATCACGCAAATGACTTCTTTTTCTTCCACTACAGTGCTCATATCTTTAATGACTTCCAGGTTGCCGAATGATTTTTTTAAATTCTCTACTCTGATCATAGTCATCGTAAGACAAACTTCCTTTCTACAAAGCTCGCCAGCATGGAGAGCAAGTATATGACGACGAAGTAAATAATCCCCAGAATCAAGTACACATTAAAAGCATCAAATGTTGCACTGGCCTGAATCCGGCCTTCCTGCGTCAAATCTGCAACCCCAATGACAGACAGCAGGGACGTATCCTTTAATGAAATAATCGCCTGGTTGGTAATGGTTGGCAGCATCCGTCTGAATGCCTGCGGCAAAATGACATAGCGCATGTTCTGTGTCGAATTCAAGCCCAGAGAACGCGCCGCTTCTGTCTGCCCTTTATCAATCGACTGAATGCCTGCACGGATAATTTCCGAGAAATAGGCACCCGCATTAATGGCCACTGTGACGATTCCAGCAGTAGTACTATCTAAAGATATAAAGTCCAGCGAGTTCAAACCGAAATAGATAAAGAAGAGCTGAACGATAAATGGCGTCCCTCGTATAGCATCAACAAAGATTTTGGCAATCCAGTTCAAAATTTTCAATGGTGCCAATCTGAAAAGTGCCACAACCAAGCCGATCAGGAATCCGAAGACAATGGCAATAGCAAAAATATACAGTGTGACTTGCAGCCCTTCCATTAAGTACGGAAAAGCATTAACAATTGTATCCATACACCTATCCCCTTTACATAAAAAAATGCAGCGCACTCCTGCGCGCTGCATTCATTTTTTATTCCGCGATATACTTCGCTAGAATTTCATCATATTCTCCACTGTCGCGCAATTCCTGAAGGCCCGCATTGATCTGTTCAAGCAGCTCTGCGTTTTCGCCTTTCAATACCGCAATTCCGTATTGATCTCCAGTTAATCGTTCCCCAACAGTTTTCAAAGAAAGTTCACTTTCGGCAATTGCATAGGCAATAACCGGGTAATCTTCCAGAAGAACATCGGCATTGCCGTTTGAAACTTCCTGGAACATCGATGGGCTATCTTCGAATTGGGAAACCGTGTAACCATATTCATCTTCGTTGTCACGAGCAAATTGTGCACCCGTTGTCCCGCTCTTAACAGCTACAGTTTTCCCTTCAAGATCTTCCAAAGCCATGATGTCCGTATTGTCCTCAGCAACAACTAGAGACAATCCAGCATCAAAATATGGATCTGAAAAATCGACTACTGCTTGACGTTCTTCTGTAATACTCATTCCCGCAATGGCAACATCCAATTGGTCTGCCTGCAGTGCCGGGATGATTCCGCCAAAGTCCATCGGGTTGAATTCAATTGTAAAGCCCTGGCTATCAGCAATGGCATTGATCAAGTCAATGTCGATTCCTGTGTATTCGCCATCCACTTCAAATTCGAAAGGCGGATAGGTGGTATCGATACCCACTGTATACGTTTCTCCTTCGCTGCCGCCACCTTCGCTTGTCGTACCTTCTTCACTTTCATCAGATCCGCATGCAGCGAGCACGAGCATCATTGCAATCAATAGTGCTAATAGACTCCATTTTTTCATTAATAGTTCCCCCTTGTTTTCTTTCATCGGTCTTTCTGAATATTAATATATCACAATCTTCTCAATTTCAGAACCTTTGATAGAAAATAACCAACATTCAGCAAAAATAAATGAGGACTAAATAACCTCTTTATTGTTGGCAACTTCTCTTTTTTTCCGCAAGCGGTTAAACAGCCGGAAATTATGAACAAGAGTCTTCACAACTGCGTATGTGGGAATGGCAATCAGAATACCGACAAATCCGTACAAAGCTCCTGCAATCATCAGCAGCAGGATAATGGTCAACGGATGGATATTCAAGCGATTGCTCATGATATTTGGGGTAACCAGGTTTCCTTCAAGCTGCTGTACGATCAGTAAAACCATAATCACTTTTACCGCCATCCACATATCGCCGCTCATCAGGGCGACAAACAAGGCTGGTATAATTCCGATCAACGGACCTAAAAAAGGGACGATAATCAGGAACATCGCAAAGATGGACAAGCTGAGGGCATAATCCAATCCGATGATCAAGTAGCCAATATACATCAAAGTACCTACTACAGCAGCCACTATCGCTTGGCCGACTATGAATGCAGACAAGGTCCGATCAACATCCTTCAATAGTTTATCCCCTTCAAGCTTATGCTCTTCCGGTAAATACTTTATTAGATGCGGAACGAATTTCTCATCGTCTTTCAATAAGAAGAAGAGAACGAAAGGTACAACGATCAGGACAATCGCAATGTTCATAACCATCGTTAAAATATTCATGACGTTGCTCAGCAAGCCTTCTGAAAGATTTTCCAGGTAGTCCACAGCCCATGCTTTTATTTCAGGGCCCGTAACCCCACCCAATTGAAAACCGGAAAGCATATCGTTCGATTCCTCGGTCACTTCTTCCACTGTTGAAGGCGCAAGATTTGCCAAACTTTCGACTTGCTCCGAGATGACCGGGCCAAAGAAATAAAGCAGAATGGATAAACTTAAGATAATGGCAGTAAAGACAATTCCGATCCCGGCAATTTTAGACATGTACCGCATCAGCAATCGCACAAATGGACGCAATAGATAATAGAGTAACCCTCCGATTAGAACCGGAGCAAAAATAGTAGCGATGATGATTTGTAAGGGTTCAAAAACATAATCAATCTTTCCCAAGAAAAACAAAGTGACTGCAACGAGTAAAATCGCCGTCGTGTATTCGAAAAACGGTTTTTTAATCCACATAGTGACTCCTCCTTCCCTTCTAGAACAGGTATTTTTTGCACATAAAAAAGCGAAAGCAAAAAGAAACTTTGCTTTCGCTTTTTCCAATGCCTTTATTTATCTTCTTCAAGTTCTCGCATTTCTTTATGAGTTTGCGGGAATGCATTGGCCTGCCATTCATCACGGTAAGCAGAATCCAATTGAGACAAACCTTGTTCACTAGAGTCTTCTAAAGCACTGACGCTTTCACGCTCATCCACTTTTGAACTATTGCGCATATCGGTATCTTCTTCTACACGCACTGTGTTTTTTTCCTGGTATGCTTTGTAGACAAAAATTCCCGAAGCCGCTGCAAGTGCGCTGCCAATAAGTGTATTCATCGTTGATTTTTTCATCTGAATCCCTCCAAAAATACATGGTTTTTTTCCACTTCTACTTGTATACCCTATATATGTTTTTTTAACTAGTCCAGTGGAATTTTTTTATTCCTTCAAGATTCCAGTTGCTGCAAAGCCTTTTCTTCTGCTGGAATTCGTACGAGCAAAAGCAGAAGAGCATTGGCAATACTGAAAATCAAAGCGGTTCTCCATGCACCGAAAATGAGCGGCAATGCAGCGATCTCCATGGCAACGACAAGATAATTAGGGTGCGGAAGCCAGCGATACGGGCCTTTCTTCACTAAATCCGCTCCAGGCAGAATGAGTATTTTCGTGTTCCAAAAGCGGCCCAGAGACGTTAAAGCCCAAAAGCGAAGCAGCTGTGCGATGGCAAAAATCACTAAAAAGATTTGCCAGCCGGTTCGCAGCCCGGTGCCAGTCACCCAAGTTTCGATGATGAGTGAAACGAAGAAAAGCACATGGAGCAGGACGATCCATTTATAATGTCCAGCGCCAAATTCGATGGCACCTTGTTTTCTCATGGCTTTTTCATTAAACCGGGCATACACCACTTCCAGCAGCCGTTGCACAACGACAAGACCAATCAATAGATAAAAGAATGTCATCGCACCGAATCTCCCCATTCAAGCCATAGCATTTCCGAACTGAAACCTGGACCCAAAGCAGTAAGCAAGCCTTCCTCTCCATGCTGAGGTTTCTTTTCCATAAAGTCTTTCAGCACATACAGAACTGTAGGCGAAGACATATTGCCATACTTAGCAAGCACTGCTCTTGAAATATCCGTCTTGTCCGTTGTCAGACCAAGAGATTTTTCGTATGCGGTCAATACTTTTTTGCCGCCTGGATGAGCAATAAAATGGATAATATCCGCCGAAGACTTAGAGATTTTCTCCAAGAAGATGTTCACATTGGGCTTTAGCCATTTTTCAATGATTTTTGGAATATCGCGAGAAAAAACGACATGGAGCCCCTCATCTTTGACGTCCCAGCCCATAACATCTTCAGAGTCCCGCATTAGCGTCGATTGTGACTCTTTAATATGGAATCCTTCACCCGGCAAGCTTACTTTGTCTCCTGTCACCAAGGCACAGGCAGCACCGTCCGCAAACAGGGAAGTTCCGATCAAATTGCTTTTTGAACGATCGGAGCGCTGAAAAGTTAAACTGCAAAGTTCCAGGCAAAGAACCACTACCACAGCTTCCGGATAAGCCCGGCAATAATCATCAGCACGGCTGAGGCCTGATGCTCCCCCTGCACAACCGAGCCCCCATAAAGGAATGCGTTTTACATGCTGAGGCATCTGCAGGACATTCATGATCCGGGCATCAATCGTCGGTGTAGACATCCCGGAACTCGACACAAAGATAAAAGCATCTATATCCTCTTTATCCACCTTTGCCTCTTCCAGACACCGTGCCACAGCGCGGCTTCCCATTTTCACAGCTTCTTCCACATAAAGCTTGTTCTTTTCTTCCAGTCCCCGCTCTTCTTCAAACCAATCCAAAGGAGCAGCAAAATAGCGGCCTTCAATCTGGCCGTTTCCAAACACCTTTAAGAGCCTTTCGATGTCATTATAGTCGCCTCCGAACAAACTTCGGACCACTCCGACAATTTCTTTTTGGTCTACGTGATATGGTGCATTTTCTGTAACTACTTTTCGAATCATTGCCATCCAAATTTCCTCCTCTAAATCGTAATTTCCAAACTATATTTCTTATGCAGCAGACCAATCCTAACCTTCTGTGCGGCAAGCGCTGTGCCAGCTGTCAAGAATATTCTAAAACCACTGGATTGAGCTTCCCAATAAACTTCTGCATCCGAACCTTGTATACTGAAAGGAGAAGACTAGGAGGAAGCATATGTCGCTGAACCAACAGAAACTCGGATGGCAATTAGCCAGCTACACAGATTTTTTAAAAGCTTTACTGGAAAAACAGCAGCTACTCACTCCCGTTGCCCACCGCGGCCTGTGGAATCCTGCTCCTGAGAACTCACTTCCTGCTGTTCAGCATTGCATTGACCATCATATTTATTTAATCGAACTGGACATGCAAGTAACTAAAGACGGCCATATCGTTCTCATGCATGATACGACAGTTGACCGAACGACGAACGGCTCCGGAGAAGTTGATGAACTGACTCTATCGGAAATAAAACAATTGTCATTAAAAGAATTGAATGGCGGTCCCAACGCCAAAAACACAAAAGAAAAAGTGCCTACTCTTTTGGAAGTACTGCCGATGATTAAAGGAAAAGCCATGATCAATGCAGATAAAGCCTGGAAATTGCGGCATGAACTTTATGAACTCGTTGAGCAGCATGATCTATTTGATCATTTTCTGCTAAAAAGTGATAGGCCCATTGAGCAATTGGCCGCTTTTTTTGATTCAAATCCACGCAACATGTCATATATGCACAAGCTGAGCGACAAAAACCTTCATCAACTCGACTTGTTGCTGGAGGCCGTTTCGCCAACGGCAATCGAACTGCTCTTCTACACAGAAGATGACGAAGTCGTTTCGGATGCTGTCATTGCCAAGCTCAAGGGCCAAACGAACTTATGGGGCAACGCGCTGGATTTTGCTGAAAATGCACGGCATTCGGATTCCTTGTCTCTGCTGGATCCCGATAAAGGATGGGGCTGGTTTATCAATCGTGGCATCAGTCTGATTCAGACAGACCATCCATTGAAGTTCATGGCTTATGCAGAAAAGAAAATGAAGACAAACGAACCCGGCTGATGGTTAAGCCGGGTTCACTGCTTGCAATAAGCTTTTCACCTTTTTTCCAACCAGACTTGCTGACGCCGGATTCTGTCCGGTAACTAAGCGTCCGGACTCAATTACACAAGCGGTGAATGGCAGCTGAGCTATTTGAAATAAGGTACCCTGGTTTCTCAATGCCTGCTCCAATGAAAATGGAATATCACTGTACATCCCCATCATTTTTTCCTCCAAATCTGAAAATCCCGTCACAACATGCCCTGCCAACAGGTTTCGGCCATTGGATAAATGAATGTTCTGCAAAGCGCTCTGCCCGTGGCAAACGGCGGCGACCACACCACCTCTTTCATATATGGTAGCCGTCAGTTCCTGCAATTCACGGTGATTTGGAAAATCGATCATTGCACCATGTCCTCCTGCAAAAAATATCGCGGAGTAGTCCCGGCTTTCGACCTGCTCCGGTATCAGCGGTCTTTTCAATTTGTCCATCAGCCCGTCGGCCAAATAATACTGGCGGGTTTGCTTATGGACTACCGCTTCCATCAAACTTAACGGATCAATCGGAATTCGGGCAGGGGCAGTGCTGATAATATCCACTTTGAAATCATCCTTGATTTCATGGTAGAAATCGGTCAATTCCCTCAGCCAAAGCCCCGTTTTTCTGTCTCTGACTCCAATGTGGGCTGAGTTCGTCGCGACAATCAAGATTTTTTTCATGACAGTCTCCTTTCGCCTCAATTTAGCGTATTTCCTCTTTTATTCCCTGTCCTTCCTAAAACTACTCTCCAGCTATTTTTTAATCATTATTTTATTTTATATAACATTTTATTGTTACTATTTACTTTTCAATGTGGTAAAATGAGATCAAATAGGGAGGGATAGATATGAAGACTTTATTGTCTTTATTAGCTGCTGTCATCCTCGTGCTCAGTTCTTTTTCGTCTCCCGCCAAAGCGATTGTTTTGTTTGATGATGTATTTGCCAATCATCCGTTCGCTTTTGAAATCGCTTACCTGTATGAGGAAGGGATCATCAATGGTTATCCTGATGGAACCTTCAGACCAAACGATCCTGTTACCCGGGCTCATGCTGTCGCCATGATCGGACGTGCCTTGAACCTGGATGACACATCACGCTCCACCGGCTTTAGGGACGTACCTGCGAGCCATCCTTTTTCCGGTTATATTGCTTCTGCTGTTGAAGAAGAGATCGTTGTTGGGTTCCCGAACAATTATTTCCGCCCTGATTGGACGGTCACCCGTGCTCAGACAGTCACTATACTGGATAGAGCCTTCTATTTCCCTGAAGCACCAGACAATAATTTCCGCGACATGAGGGAAAATCATTTTGCGTTTGATGCTGTCTCAAGACTTGCTTACCAAGGCGTCGCGCGCGGTTATCCGGACAACACTTTCCGTCCCGATATTCCTGTTACACGCGCTCAGTTTTCTGCGTTCCTCGCCCGTGCAATCGAGCCGTCTTTCATTCCTGAAAAACAGGAACTGCTGATGACAGCCAATGAAATTTTGGCGGATTTGCAAGCTGAAGATTTTGGTGATGTGGCAGCCTTTGTCAGCTCTTCGGATGGATTGACCCTCTGCCCTTACAGCGGCGGCTGTATTGATAATGGCGGGGTCACTTTTACCAAAGCCCAGCTGCCAGGATTTATGAACGACCCCAATGATTACTTATGGGGCTATCAGGACGGCAGCGGTTTTGAAATCAATTTGACACCTGCTGAGTACTACAATGCTTACTTGATGGATACAGATGCGACCTATACTGCCAAAGAACGCTATGGGCGGACTATCCAGCCAACTACGCATGAGTTTATTCACCGCCTGTATCCCGAAGCGACCATTGTTGAGTTCTATTTCCCTGGCACAGCTCAGTATGACCAAATGGACTGGCAAAGCCTGAACATGGTATTCGAGAAAAACAGCAACGGTGACTGGGTATTGGTGGCGATTGTTAATGATCGCTGGACTGTCTAACTCTGAAAAAAGACCCGGCATTTTAGTTGCCGGGTCTTTCTTTGTCTTCCTTTATTTTTTTCAAAAGCGCTGTTAAAGCCTCTTCAAACTTCTCGTTGTCTTCGGCTCGCCTTTTTTTCGGCCCCTTCATCCTGCCTCCGCCTTGACGGATTTTTTTGGCAACGTGTCGGCCGTGGAGCAATTGTTCAATGTTTTCATCAGAGTAGACGCGGCCGTTCTGGTCAATCGGAATGCCGCGCTTGGCAAGAACCATTGCCGCCAGTCCATAATCCTGGGTAACAACAATATCTCCGTTTGCCACACGGTTGACCAGGACAAAGTCAACGGCATCCGCTCCTTTTGACACCGTAATCGTTTCCGCCCCTTCCCGATGCATTTCATGGGAAGTATCGCATATCAAAATGACCGGCAAGCGGTAAGCTTTAGCCAAATCGATGGTTTGCCCGACTACCGGACAGCCGTCTGCATCAATAAGAATTTTAACCATTACTCGTTCGCTCCTTTCGCCAGTCTATCCACCAATTTCTCGGCTGCTCTCCGGTAAAGATTGCTGGTATGCACCAGTGACGCAATGAGCAATACCTGCTCCAGCTCCTCTGCGTCCTCGTCATCCGCCGTTTGTTTGGAAGCTTCTGCCACTTGCTTCTCCAGTGCATCCGCGAAAATCTCCGTATTGCCTTGCTGAAGCTTTAGATAACTTTGGTAAAACCGCTCCAGGTCCAGCTCTTTTTGTGCTGCCTTTTCATTAATGCCATTCAATACCAGCTTGACGTCATTGATCGATAACGCACTTTTCATCTGGTAAATCAAACTGATCAGCATAATGTGGTTGCGGCTGTACTTTTTGTTTTGAACTGGATAAAACAATTTTCCTTTTGCGTAATTGTTGATCATGGTTTTGGTCAGGATTTTTTCGTCCGGATGCCGTTTCGATTCGGAAAAATTGGATTCGAATAGTTGAATAACCTGGTCAATATACAGGTCGATCTTCGGAATATCTTCCGGCAAAACCTGATTGTGAAAAGCCATCTCCTCGATGATGCTATTTGCTTTTTCCATATACATTCACACTCCCTCAGCCGTTTCATACTCGTTATTTTACATCACCATCAAGTTTTCTCCAAACTTGACTCTATTTATCGATGCGAGTATCGTTATATGTAGTTTCAATAACTACATATAACGAGGAGCTGTTTCACATGAACGCATATATCCGAGAACCCTTTAACGCCTTATCCCATTTGGCAGGTGCTGTATTGTCACTGGCTGCACTTTTAGCAATGGTCATCAAAGCGGCCTATGCCAATGAACCTTTCTTGCACGTTGCCGCAGTCGCCATTTTTGGCATCAGCCTCATTTTGCTGTATACAGCTTCGACGATTTACCATTCGGCCCTTTCACAGCCTTACATTATTGCATTCTTACGGAAACTGGATCACTCGATGATTTTCGCTTTAATTGCAGGCTCATACGCACCCTTTTGCCTGATCGCTCTTGGCGGAACACTCGGCTGGACACTATTTTCGCTTGTCGCCATTTTGGGACTGAGCGGCATCTTCTTTAAGATGGTCTGGTTTCATTCTCCGAGATGGCTGTCGACTGCCATCTATATCGCCATGGGCTGGATCATTATTTTCGCTGTCGTTCCGCTTTCAGACAGCATGTCCCTAACCGGCTTGCTGCTGCTTGTAGCAGGTGGGGTTTTCTATACAGTGGGCGGAATCGTTTATGGATTAAAACCCGATTTCCTCTCTTCCAAGTATTTGGGCTTTCATGAAATCTTCCACCTCTTCATCCTGTTCGGCAGCCTCTGCCATTTCTTAGCGGTTTATTTTTATGTGCTGTAACAAGAAAAGCGGAAGCGCCCGTGTAGATTCGACGGGCATAAGACGCTCCGGGAGATTCGACAGGCATAATGATATGATAGGAGCTAACTCACCTGAAAGGGGCATATCTATGAAAAATTTAAATTCTAATCAAACTGAAATGGCAGAAGTTTTATACAGTGCCTACCAAAACGGACACACCATAGCTAAAGATCAGATACCAGCTGCGTTAGAGAAGAACCCCGCATACGCAATCCAGCACGCTGTTACTGCAAACAAAACAAGCAAGGGCCAGGAAGAATTGAAGGGCTATAAAATCAGCTTAACAAGCAAAGAGACCCAGAATCTTTTTCAATCGGAAACCCCGCTGTACGGGGCTCTTACCACTTCTGCTTTATCGAATGGCGTTATCGAACTTGATTCGTTATCTTCCCCATTAATCGAAATCGAGTTGATTTTTATCGCCAAGGAAGATTTGTCTGCGGCTGACGATGTTCATGCGTTGCTAGAAAAAACCCAAATCGCTCCAGGGATTGAAGTTCCGGATTCCCGCTTTGACGACTGGTTTCCTAAGATCACACTTGGACAAGTGATCGCCGATAGTGCAGTGGCTGGAAAGATCATCATGGGCCGGCCACTCGACAATATCCGTTACCGCCAATTGGAGAATTTGGCTGGCACCTTAACGTTGAACGGCAAAGAAATTGCTGCGGGCAGTTCCTCTGAAGTGCTGGATCATCCCATCCATGCAGTTAAATGGCTCGCCAACGAACTAGCTGAGCACGGGTTGGCTATCAAAAAAGGCATGGCCATTTCATCCGGCACTTTCATTTTGCCAAAACCTCTTGAAAAAGGACTTTACGAAGCCAGCTACGGGGAGCTTGGCTCGGTAACCTTGACCGTCGAATAACAAAAGTGGTGCACAATTTTCTTTGTGCACCACTTTTTCTATATTGCTATTTTTTAATGAGAAGACCCCTGTTCCTTGGGCATCATCCACATATAGTAAAAGACAATGAGGATGACAAAAATGCCAAGCATCAAATACAGATTTGAATAGCCCGCGATTCCTGCAAGGACTCCGAGTGACACTGAACCTACCGCAATGCCGCTGTCGTATAAAGCAAAAAAGGTTCCTGTGGCATAGCCGCTGCGATGCTTATCAGCCGCCTGAATGGCCAGGGTTTGGAAGCTCGGCAGCAAGGTCCCGTAGCCAAGACCCACCAGTGCACCTGAAGCCAGCAGCATCCATGAAGATTCCGTAAAACTCAACGATATTAATCCCACTCCGAAAATAATTATGGAAGGAATGATGACCACGCTCGGACCTACGGCGTCAAACAATCTCCCGGTAAGCGGCCGCACAACAAGCATAGCGATCGCATATACCACAAAGAAAAAGCTCGCTGCTTTGATGAGTCCAAGCGATTCTGCATAAACGGAAATAAACGTCAGGATACTGGCATAAGCAAACGAAATGAAAAAGCCGACACTGGCAATCGGCAACGATTTTTTCTCCAAAAAATCGTTAATCGTCAGTTTATGCTTGCCACTTTTCACAACCAGCTCTTCTTCCACTTTAACACCTAAGGCACATAGGAAACCGATCACCATAATAACGGCGAGTACAATAAAAACAATCTGCGCCGGCATATAAAGCTGAAGCGTTAACGCAATAAACGGCCCTGCAACTACTGCCAGATTCATGGCAATGCCATAGTAGCCCAAGCCTTCTCCGCGCCTCTCTGGCGGAATGATGTCCGCTGCGATGGCGCCGGCTACGGTCGTGACCAAACTAAACCAGATGCCCTGAAAAAAGCGCAGCAGCAAAAGCACTGCAAAACTACCGACAAACACATAAAACACGGTACTGACGGTAAACAAAAAGAGCGCAATAATCAGGATTTTTTTCTTCCCGAACTTCTCCAAAATCATGCCCGCAAAAAAACGCATGATGATGGCAGACAGCAGGAAAATTGAAACCGCCACTCCACCTTCAGCAGCGGTACCGCCTAAATCGTTCAAGACATACAGCGGCATAAACGTCAGCAGCGCATAGAAAACCACAAAAATGAAAAACGTACTGATTGAAATATTAATAAAACTTTTTGTCCAAATTGGTCTTTTTTCAGCCATTCCTTACATCCTTTTCTTCAGAACCCGTCATTCCTATTTTTTTCAGCAACACAAGCAACTGTTCTTTTTCTTCATCCGTCAAACTGGAAACCAGTCTCGCTTCTGTCTGCCGAATCCGCTCTTCAATATCCGGCAGTTTTTGTTCAGCAAAAGGGGATAGCTGAACAATCCGTTCACGCTTGTCTTTTCCTTCACGGCGAACGATCCACCCGCTTTTCTCGAGGCGGACAATTGTTCTTGTCACAGTCGGTGCCTCGACATTTAAATACTGCCAGATTTCTTTCTGTGTCATCGAACCAAATTGATTGAGGCAAAATAATATAGACCACTGGGAACTGTATAAATCAAACTCCTTAAGGGCTTCGTTTACTTCCTTGATGGATAAACGGGATTTTTGATGGATCTCGTGAAACAGCAGGTTTCTCATGCTTTTCATCCTCGCAATTTATTTACTTAGGTAAGTGTATAACCATTTAATTTCTTTGTAAAGAAAAGCATTTCGACTCTCAAAAAAAGCCATCTCCATGGGGAGACGACTTTTCTTCTTGTATTAAATTAGAAACCCTTGTTTTTTTGCATCAAACAACAGTTCTTCGCGGAATTTCGGGTGTGCGATGGCTGCCAAGCGCTTGGCGCGTTCCGAAATGGACACTCCATGCAACCGGGCTACTCCATATTCAGTGACAATATTGTCTACGTCATTTTTGCCGGTAGTCACCACTGATCCTGGCGTAAGGTTCAATTTGATACGCGACAAGCTATCGTCTTTCGCAGTCGATGGCATGCAAATATAACCTTTGCCATTTTCTGCGAACCGGACGCCGCGCGCAAAATCAACTTGTCCGCCGCTTGATGAATAATATTTGCCGCCGACCGTCTCAGACGCACATTGACCGAACAAATCCACTTCGGTGGTCGAGTTGATAGAGACAATATTCTTTTCTTTAGCAATTTCCCTTGGATCGTTGACGACGCTCACCGGCTGAAATTCAACGGCCGGGTTGTTATTGATAAAGTTGTACAGATTTTTAGACCCAAAAGCGAAAGTTGCAACAATTTTCCCGGGATTCGTAAACTTCCGTGTTCCATCTACTGCACCGGCAGCTACCAGGTTTGCGACGCCGTCCGGCAGCATTTCCGTATGGATTCCTAGGTGGCGGTGGTCTTTTAACATGCTGATAACCGCATTGGGAACAGCACCGATTCCAATCTGCAACGTATCGCCGTCTTGAATATCCTGAATGATCGAAGAAGCAATCAGCAGATCCTTATCGCTGGCTTCGAGGACTCGCTCTTCCGATAGAGCGGCATGATGCTGCACATATCCGGAAATTTGGCTGATATGAATTTGATTTCGTCCGAATGTCCGCGGCATCTGGTCATTCACTTCCAAAATGAACGGCACTTTCCCAATGAAATCAGCAATATAATCGGCTTGCGTTCCCAAAGTGAAATAACCATGTTCATCCATGGGCGAAGCCACTGTCAAAATCATCGACATCTTAGTGACTTTTTGAAGCATGCGCGGCATTTCATGAAAATTGTTTGGAACGAGATCCATCTTCGCCTGCTGGTAAACTTTTCGCGTAGCCCCGCTCAAAAAATACGAAACATGCTTTAACTGCTCTATTTCGCCTTGTATGTAAGAACGTGAACGCAATGCCAGCATTTGATGGACTTTCACCCCGTCCAATTGCTCGGCGTTTTCTTCCAATATATCCAGAAGGCGAATCGGTTCCCCATTGGCAATCGGGATGATCAGATCCGCTTTCGAATCGATTAAATCAATAACTTCCTGTGGCGTTAATTCTTTCCCCATTTTATGTCCTCCCCTAGTGTGCTGTTATGCTACAACTTTATCATATATTGTGCAGACCCTATTATTTCCTAAATTTATGCACTATTCCGCGTTTTTCATCCAAATAAAAAAACCGTCAGTTTTTCTGACGGTTACGATTTTTTAAAGCAAAAACAACACCGGCCAAGCCGAATAATGCCATCAGTGCCCATAAGATTACTAAAATAATGGAGCCTATTCCATCAGACCCCTCTAATACAGCAATTAGCTGTAAAGTGAAGAAAGCCAGGCTGATTAAAGCAATTGCACCGAAATAAAGGATTCGTGCCTTAAAACTAAAATTCTTCATGTTTTTGACTCCTTTGGTTTTCATAGTTTTCGAAGCAAAGCACTTTATCATTCTCTGCAATTTATCCTACTCTGTCTACTTTTACCTTTTAGGACAAGTCTAAACGTCCGAGACACTGCTATATTTAGCTGAATTAAAAAATTATTCTGTTTCAGTTCAACTTGTGCAGGCTTATTTATTTGATAAGAAACTTCGTACGGCTGTAGCCCTCTTTTGATTTTTCGACTTCCAGAATAGCTGGGATTGCTGCTTTCAGTTCCTGGACATGGGAAATGACCCCAATCATCCGGCCGGATTTTTGCAGATCAATCAAGGTCTCAATCGATTTGTTGAGTGATTCTTCATCAAGCGAACCGAATCCCTCATCGATGAACATTGTATCAATCGACACATTGCCTTGGAAGCTTTGAATGACATCTGCCATTCCGAGTGCCAAACATAGCGATGCATTGAATTTTTCCCCGCCTGACATAGTTTTTACATCACGCGTCTGCCCCGTATAGGCATCGTAGACATCCAACCCGAGCCCGCTTTGTTTGCCGCGCGCTTCCTGGCGGTCGCTGCGGATCAAGTGAAATTGGCCATTTGATAAATTCTTCAATCGTTCATTGGCCGATAGGATGATCTGCTCCAAATATTCGATTTGCAGATAGCGTTCAAATGAAATCTTCAAGCCGTTCTGTCCGCGGATCATGTCATAGAGATCGGCAATCCGGTTTAAAGTTTGCTCAGCTTCAAGCGCTTTCCCGATCACCTCATGAATGCTGTCAATCAAGCCCAATCCAGCCTTTTCAAAGTCCTGTGAACGATTACGCTCTGCCAGTGCTTGCTCGTAAGCAGCCTTTAGTTCCACTAGCTCCACTTCCGCCTCGCTTAAGTCCCTGCGGCTTTGAGATGCCAGCAGCTCTTCAAGTTCGCTGACTTGCTGCAATAACGTATGGCGGGTTTGGTTGAACTCCAGAACCTCTTTTTTCAAAGCAGTAAATACTGTTTCTGCCATTTTAGCCTGCTGATAAGCTTCTTCAGAATCAAATGACGATTTTGCCAAAGCCTCCGCAAACTGCTGTTGAGCTCGTTCTCTTTTTTGTGCTATTTCTTCTGCCGTATCTTTGGCATGCTGCACAGAAACCAGGGCACTTGCCAAGCGTTCTTTCGAATGTTGAAACTGCTCCTGTGCGCTGGTCCAGCTTTGCTCCAATTGTTGTTTGCGTGAAGCAGCTTGCTGCAGCTGTTGTTTCAAGACAGTAAGCTCCCGTAAATCTTCTGGCACAGCAGCCAATTGGTTTTCAAAAACGGCTTTGGACGTTTCGTAGGAAGATTGCTGTTTCTGCACTTCTTCCGCCAATCCACGTTTATTTTGCTCTGATTGTTCAATCCTGCGCACACAACCAGCCAATTGTTCTTTCCAGTTCCGCAACTCAAGTTTTACCCTCTGCTGTTCTTTTATATGTTCGGTTAACTGGCGTTTGGTTTGTTCCAGCCCACGTGACTGTTCTTCTGCCTGTTCTGGAACCAGTTCCAGGTTTATGAGTTCTTTTTCTTTGTTTTCCAATTGCTCCTGCAAAGCGAACAGTTTAGCTGACGCATTGCGATATTCTCTATCAACTGCATCAAAATCGGATTTTGCAGCTTCTACTTGTTCTTTTGACACCGCTTGTTTTTCGCTCTTCAAGCTGACTCCTGGATGATCCACGCTGCCGCAAACTGGACAGGCTTCCCCATCGTGCAACTGGGCAGCTAAAATATGCGCCTGGTTGGAAAACCATTGCGCTTCCAGCTGGCGATAAGAACCGTCTGCCTGTTCAAAAGCCATTCTTTTCGCTTCCTGACTGGTTTCTTGCTGTTGCCTTTGCTGCTTGAGCACAAGGTACTCAGCAGCTACGCGGGATTTCTCTGTGACAACTGATAGCTCCTGCTGTGTTTCAACAGATGATTCCAGAAAAACTTCCAATTGGGCGACTTTTCCATCCAATTTCTGCTTGTCTTCTTTTTGGATGCTGTATTCTTCTTCTACTTGCTTAAAACGAGCTTCTGATTGCTGCGAAATTTTCTCAAGACGTTCCAGATTCTCTTTTTTCTGGCTTAACTCCTGAATTGCCGGGGACAGCTTTTCCAGGTAAGTGATCTTTTCACGCAGCTCGTCCCGCTCGCCCTGAAGTTCTTTTTCTTTCATAAACAACTGCTCGGCAGCAAGCTTTGCTTGTTCCGACTGCTGCTGCTGATGTATTGCTGACGTAAGCGCTTCTTTTTTCTCCAATTCATTGGTTTGCAATTCCTGGAATAGGCTTTCAACACCGGCAATGTAACTGGCGCGTTCCGCCAACTGCAGAGCAGTTTCTTTTTCTGCATACTGCGGCAGCTGCTGTTCAATCTGCTCGAGCTGCTGTTTTTTTATGTCCAGTTCGCCAAAGCGGTCGTTCCACTTTTTCGCCTCATGATAAGCATTCAACTTGTCTGCATGCAGCCCATACACTGCCTGGTATTTCTGTTCATCCAAACCGATCTTTTGCTTGTAATAGACAATCTCTTTTTGAAGACCGTCAAGCACCTGGTTGATGTTCATATGCTCCCGGCCCAACACGTCAAAAAGCTCCGAATCACGTTCCGGCAAGGAAGAGGTGATTCGTTGGACATAGCTGCCCAAAACATGCTGTTCGCGCTCAAAGAGTTTGGCAGCAGCATCCTTCTTTTGCTTGAGGCGTTCACTGATCAGCTTATAAGGCTCTGTTTTAAAAATTTTGCGGAGAATCTCTTCTTTGTTGTCTGTTTCAGACGTCAGCAGCTTGCGGAATTCGCCTTGCGGCAGCATGACGATCTGGCTGAATTGGTTTTGTGTCAGACCAAGAATCTCTTCAACACGCCGATTGATTTCCGAGACAATCTGCCGTTCGACACAAGGTTTTTCCCCTTCCGCGTTGCGCTCAAAAAACTCGTAGCGTTCGCCGGTTGCGCTTTTATTGCCTTTTTTCACATGGCCCATCTGACGAAGAATCCGGTAAATCTTGCCGTGAATTTCAAATTCCATTTCAACACAGGTGTGCATTGCATCATCTGCAAAATCACTTCTTAGAATACGTGATTCGCTGCGGTCAGAACCGCTGGCTGAGCCGTATAAGGCAAAGCAGATGCCATCAAAAATGGTGGTTTTCCCTGAACCGGTACTGCCCGAAATGACGAACAGCTGATTTCCCTGTAAATCAGCAAAATCAATTTCCTCGGTATTTTTATAGGGACCGAATGCGGTCATTTTCAATTTTAAAGGCCTCATGATTTCACCTCTTCTTTGCCGGCCGGCTCCTCATGCAGAAACTCCTGAAGTACGTCCTCAAAAATTTTGGCTGTTTCATCTGTCGCTTTTTCGCCTTTCACTTCTTCGTAAAAGGCATGAAACAAGGATAGTGAATCCATTTTCCGACGTGAGCCTGCTTCTGTTTGAGTCATGCCTCCCGAAAAGTTTCTGCGTTCCACATGCATGGCGTTCGGGTACACTGAACGCACTTTTTCCATCGGAAACAGCACAGGAGCGTCATCCAATAAAGTCACGAAAACAAAATCATCGCTGATTTCATGACGCAAAATTTCATCTATCGTGCCTTCGACGGTCCGCATATTGCGTCTTGGTGAGAATAGGCGCTTCGTTACTGACACTTTGCCTTCTGCATCCATCTCAACAATATGGAAGCCTTTTTGGTGATGCTCTTCTGAAATCGAATATTTTAAAGGCGATCCTGAATAGCGGATCGTTTCATTCAGCACGTAATGGGCTTTATGCAAATGGCCGAGCGCAGTGTAATGAAACCCTTCGAAATGGCTGGCCTCCACATGCTCTGCTCCGCCAATCGACAGCGGCCGTTCAGAATCGCTGGTATTCTCTTCTTGTTCGCCATGCGGCGTCACAAAAGCATGCCCCACAAACACATGGCGGGCTTGTGGATCAAAAGTGCTCTTGATATTTTCTGTGATGGCTTTCATCGCGTCGTTATGGGTGCGGATGGCATCATCTTCAAACTCATAGCGGACCATCGACGGATCGGTGTAAGGAATCAGATGGAAATGGACTTCCCCAAAGGGATCAGCCAGAACAACCGCTTGATGTTCTTTGTGGACGTGTCCAGCAATATGGATTTCGTTCATTTTCATCAGCCTGCTGCCAAAATTCAACCTTCCAGGGCTGTCATGGTTTCCTGCCACTGCCAAGACCGGTGTCTTCAATTCCAGCACGATTTTCGCCAGTACCTCATCTAATAAATTGACGGCGTCGGTTGGCGGTACTGCGCGATCATAAAGGTCTCCAGCAATGATAACCGCATCTGGCCGCTCTTCTTTTATGGCATCTATGAATTGTTCAAGAACTATCTGCTGTTCTTCTGTCATGTAAATTCCCTGCACCAGCTTGCCTAAATGCCAGTCGGCGGTATGAAAAAACTTCATCGTATTGCTCCTTTCTCGACTTGCAAAAGAATATATGTTCGTTCCATTATACACGATACTGTCTGCTTGTTTAAATTGTCTTCATGTTCTATAATAAGAACAAACGTTCTTATTATAGGGAGGGAAACTCATGAAAGCACAAATCCTAAAGGCTTTTAAATACCAGCAGCTTATCGACATGATGTACATGGCTAACGATGGAAGCATCAGCAAACGACGCATCAAAGTTTTGAAAGTCCAAGGAGATTCGTTCCAGGCCTATTGTTTTCTGCGACGCAAGAAACGCACCTTTAAAATGGAGAATGTGCTTTCACTGATGCCCGTTATCCATAAAGAACGCCAGATCATTTAAGCCTATCCGCCCTTATGATACACTGAAAGAAATGTTTTTTGGAGGGTGAAATGATGAGATTAACTGTTTATCTTGCTGGAGAAATCCACAGTGCATGGCGCGAAGAAATTAAGAAAAAGTCAGCAGCTTTGGACTTGCCGATCGATTTTGTCGGACCGATGGAAGTTCACGAACGCTCGGATAATATCGGTGAAGATATTCTCGGTGCACAGGTTGATGCTATCGCTAAGGACCAAGCCGCTTCCAGCTTCAACAATCTGCGTACAGGCGTCCTGATGCACAAAGCCGATTTGGTCATCGCCCTTTTTGGCGAGCAGTACAAGCAATGGAACACGGCAATGGATGCCAGTACAGCGCTTGCTTCCGGCAAACCCGTCATTATCATCCGACCGGAGAAATTACACCACCCATTAAAGGAACTGTCACGAAAAGCGAACGCAACAGTCGAAACTTGTGACCAGGCAATCAAAGCATTGGCTTATATTGTCGAATAAAAACAGCGCTTCTTCACCTTAAAAGATAGGATGAGGAGAAAGGTTGTTAACAGCGAGTAAGCATAGGCTCAAGTCAAATTCGCCAGATTTCTTAGCATCCGACGCGGAAGTTAAGAGATGATTCTTTAAGTTCACCTTATCCTTCTGCATCGCTTTGTGCCAATAAAAAAAAGCCCCACGGGGCTTTTTTTTATTGGTACCAGCTTCCGACTATCGGATAGTCGAATTGTTCGTTGTTGAGCGCTCTGATAATCCCCATAATTGGAATGATGATGCCCATCAGTCCGAATACGATCAGCATCGGAATTCCGATGATGAAAACAATCAGCAAGCTCGAGACGAAAATCAACACCCCTAAAGCCAGTTGGAACAATAGCGCCTGGATTGACAGCTTCTTCACTTCTTTGTCTTGTGAAATCAGAAACACAATCACAGGAACAAGGAACGGAGCGAAAAACGCACTGGCATGGACAAGTATTTTCAAGCCTGTATTTTCCATCATGCAACCCTCCAGTCAAATCTTTCTTATACTTAACATACGGATGGCTGACAATAAAGTTTCATATTTTATTGGCTGATACTTAAAACAACTTTGCCGAATTGGCTGCCGGAAGCTAAATGATCAAAGGCTTCCTGCGCTTGGTCCATCGGAAATGCTTTGTCGATGACCGGCCGCATAGTAGTTGCTTCCATATGTTTCAGCATGTCTCGCAACTCTTCCCGGCTTCCCATAGTCGAACCAAATAATTGGTATTGCCCGTAAAAGAATTGGCGAAGATTGAAATCGACATTGTCTTCTGTAGTAGCTCCGAAAATGACAATCCGCCCGCCTTTTTTCAAAACCTCAAGTGAGCGGTTAAAGGTTGCTCCTCCAACGCTGTCGATGACGAGATCAATCTTCTCATCAGCCAATTCCTTCACCCAATCGCTGTCAGTGGGAATGGCCAGATCGGCGCCAATCTTTTCCGCGTGCTGGCGTTTTTCCTCACTGCGGGACGTGACAATCACTCTTGCTCCCACACTTTTGGCGAATTGGATCAAGAACGTCGCAACTCCGCTGCCGGCACCTGGAATAAACAAAGTGTCGCCTTTTTTCAACTGCCCTTTCGTGAACAAGGAGCGATATCCGGTAACCCCTGGCAAAGCCAGACTGCCCGCCTCTTCCCAAGTCAGATAATGGGGCTTCTTTTCCAATTGATCAGCAGATATAGCAATTTTTTCAGCAAAGGTCCCATGGTCGGGCATGCCCAAAATATCGAATTCCGGAGGAGGTGCTTCGCTGTTTGTATACCAGCGCAATGCTGGATTAATGATAACCGCATCTCCAGCAGTAAAGTCGATGACATCTTCACCCACGGACTCCACTGTACCAGCCCCATCGGAACCAATGATCAAGGCTGCGGGATTATCCCCGTAGCGTTTGATCAAGCCCAAATCCCTGCGGTTTATGCCAGCAGCTTCCAGGGACACGACGACCTCTCCCGGTTTCGCTTTGGGTTCTTCCATCTCTTTCAGCTTCAACTCACCGGATTCTATTACGAATGCTTTCAATCCCATCACCCTTCCTTAAAGTATTCACTGAATAATTCCAATTGCGTTTTGCTGACAATATCTTGCGAAAATAACGGAACATAAACGAGTTTTTGTTTTGGAAAAGTTTCTTCAATCTGCTGCATGTATTTTTTTTCGTGCTTTTTCCGTTCCATTAAAAATTCCCCATCGGCCTCTTTTGGCAAGACTTTGTTAATAATGAGCGTATTCACATGAAGATGGTAATTATGCAGCAGATCCAACGCTTTTTTTGTTTCCAAAATGGGCAGCCGTTCCGGATTCAGCACAAAGATAAATCCGGTCTTCTGTTCATCAAGCAGGAGATCCCGTGCTTTTGAAAAACGCTCCTGCCGTTCTCTCAACACATCATAAATCGGATCTTCACGCGGTTCGCCATCGTTCAGCAGCTGTGTATAATTGGCATTTGTCTTGCGGCGCTTTTCAAGAAGCCCTTCAATCCAGACCCCCATCAATTCCGGCAAAGTCAAAAGCCTTATGGTGTGCCCCGTTGGTGCAGTGTCAAAGACCAATTTATCGAAGTTCTGGCGCTCTTCCAAAATAATGTGTATCAGCTTATCGAATAATGCGGCTTCATCTGCTCCGGGAGAAGCTTTGGCTGTATCCAATTGGCGGTTTACTTCTTCCATCATACTGGAGTGGACGGTTCCTTTAATATTGGCTTTTACTGTTTTAATGTAATTATCCGTTTCAATTTCCGGATCAATTTCAAGCGCATAGAGATTGTCAGCGATTGCTTTCGTCTTGCCGCCAATTTTTTGATTGAAGATATCCCCTACATTATGGGCTGGATCCGTTGAGATCAACAATGTCTTATTGCCATCTTTGGCTGATCGCCAAGCAATGGCCGCAGCTGATGTCGATTTTCCAACACCGCCTTTTCCTCCAACAAAAATGATGCTTTTTGATAATACATCCATACTATTCCCTCATTCCTAAAGAAACTAACAGCAGCGAATGCCAGTTAACGGCGATTTGTCCATGCCCATACGCAAATGCCAGTCATGGAATTCTTCAATCATATACGGATACAATTCCAGGGTGTAGTAATACACCGGATTTGGTATCCCCAGCATCTCCGAGTAAAGCATGAGGAGAAAAAGATCGTCTTCATCCCGAAGTTCACGGGCAATTTCAGTGCGATGCGGCAATTCAAGGACGGCCTCATAAAAAGCGATCAACTGTTTTAATTTGTCGAACACCAACATATCAGCACCTCTTCCTTTTAAAAACGGAAGGGACCACAAACTGCATGATCCCTTGGCCGTCTTCCTATTTTTTTCTGGTTTAATGATCAGTGGAATGAAGCATTCACTGTTTGAACTTTCCTTTATTCATCGTCTCCTGAGAAATCAGGATCTGTTTTCTTCAGCAATGCCTGTATAGCTGTCAAGATAATCCAAAGTGTAAAGACGAAAATGATGGCTCCAAAGACGAACAGCAGCGTACTTGGCTGGTCTGCATACCATGCCCATTGGAGGAACACTTGCTGGAACATTGCCCAAAGTGTCATAAACATCAGGAAAATCATTGGAATGATGGTAATCATGTAATTGCGGCCAAGTTTTCGGAGCCAGATGGAAATCAGCAGCAAACTGATGCCTGCGAGCAGCTGATTGGCTGTACCGAATAACGGCCATAACAAGTAGCCGCCTGAACCAAAGCCGTTTGGCCCCTCAGGAAGAAGAACCAGTGCGGCACTTGCTCCAACAGCAATTGTTGTCGCAACATGCTTTTTCTCAAGAGATGGAATTTTGTATTCTACGCCCAATTCCGAAATAATATAGCGCATCAAGCGGACGGAAGTATCCAAAGTGGTGGCGGCAAATGAAACAACAATAATGGAAACAATCGTTGAAGCAACATCTGCAGGAATTAGCAAACCTTGAGCCAAATTGGTAGCTCCTTCGATAAAGGCGCCCAGTCCAGCTCCGTTGGATGCCTGGAAACTGCTGTATGTCGCAAAAAACGATTCGCGGTCAGGGAACAAGGTAATAACGGCGATAATTGATATTAGCGCCAAAACCCCTTCACCTACTGCACCTAAATAACCGACAAAACGTGCATCGGTTTCTTTATCCAGCTGTTTTGAAGTAGTTCCCGATGATACCAAACCATGGAAACCGGATATTGCTCCACAAGCAATGGTAATGAACAGCAACGGGAACCAGGAGATGTCTGCATCTGGATTGGTTGCAGGTGCCGTAATTTCTGGATTGGTAAACAACAATCCAAGATAAAGAATACCAAGTCCTACAATTAATTGGTGCGAGTTGATAAAGTCACGCGGCTGGAGCAATTTCCATACCGGCAATGTGGAGGCGATGTAAACGTAGATCATCAACACTATGATCCAGATAAAGAAAGCTGTTGAGATTGATCCCAGCCCAAATAGTCCCGCACCGTCTTCTCCACCCATATATTGAACAAGGTCAATCTGCATAAAGCCCACTTGGCTGGCAACTACAGCAGTTATGTACATGACTGCCAAGGCGATAAGTGATGGAACGAGCATTTTCTTATTCTTCTTATAAACGGCATGCCCAATCCAAATTGCCAATGGAATCTGGATGAATACCGGAATGACACTTGCCGGGTAGGAAATAAATAGGTTAGCGATAACCCATGCAAATACCGCGTTAACCATCAGAACCAAAATTAAAATAATAAACAGGAACAAGATTTTTCCTCGCTGGCCAATTAAACGGTGGGCAAGCGTTCCTACGGACTGCCCTTTGTTCCGGACTGACAGTACTAATGTTCCAAAATCATGGACACCTGCTGCAAAAACTGTACCGAGCACTACCCATAACACTGCAGGCAGCCAACCCCAATAAACAGCTATAGCTGGCCCTAAAATCGGGGCAGCTCCAGCGACGGAAGTAAAGTGATGCCCCCATAACACAAATTTATTGGTAGGCACAAAATCTACGCCATCCTTAAAGCGGTGCGCCGGCGTTACATAATTCGGATCTAGCCTGAAAATCTTTTCTGCTACAAATTTGGAATAAAAGCGGTACCCCAGTATAAAAATAAAAATTCCAATAGCGGCTAATGCAATGGCATTCACAACCCCAACCCCTTTTCCTATTTTTTTGCAAGCGCTAACAAAGCACTTGTAGTTTAATCATAGAGGAGTGACGCAATAATGTAAATGTTCTGATATATTGTTAATTTACATTGCAGCTCAGTTTTAAAAATCAAGTTCCCAACCTGCTTTATATAGAAGACGATGCGGTAAAATGCTCAAGAAGCCATTATATCTCCGCTTTTCTCCACTACTATATGCAGCATTCAGTTGCTTCTTCTTTTTTCCCCGATAGAGGAGCTCTTGGTCGCCAGAAGTTGTTTAATGGCATATTGCCAGATCAAACTTATTCAAACCAGCTTATTTATCAATATTTATTTTCTGTTCGTAGAGCTTCAGTTTAGTGTAAATGACTTCAAGGACCGGAACCGCTATTTCCATTTCCTTGGCTCGGGCAAGCAAGTAGCCTTGCAAATGCTCGGCTTCTGTAGGCTGCAGCTTTTCAATATCCCGCTGCATTGATGATTTCATCCCCGCTGCCATACTCTCGATTCGGCTTAGTTGCGTATCCGCAATTCCCGGTTGGATCGGAGCTTCCATCTTTTCCATAATTGCTTCAAGCTCCTGCAGAAGAGCATGAATCGTGCGCCGGCCTGTTTCAAGATCCCGTATCGGACCGATAGGCGATTCCATCATTGAAGTGATGCCGGACATCGCTGTGATGAACAGATACTTATGCCACATTTCCTGGTTGATGTTGTCGCTTTTGATAAATTCCGCCTTGGTTCCCGAAAAAGCCTGCTCCAGTTTTTCAATCCGTTCTGTTTTTTTGCCTGTCCGTTCTCCGTATATCAATTGATGAACAGGGCTTGTCTGAACAATTGTACCGTCCTCCGCTAAAGTCGTTTCGACAAAGCACAAGCCGCCAATGACTCTTTCTTCTCCGAATGCTCTGATCAGCGGCTGCAAATGCGAGATGCCGTTAAGTAAAGGCAAAATCATGGTTTTCGGACCTGTGAATGGCTGAATATCCTCAATAGCATCCTCAAGCTGGTAGGATTTCGTGGAAACCAGCACGATATCAAATGGCGAACTTTGTTCTTTTTTGGTGATCAGCTTTGGCTGCAGTTGGAGATCTCCATGTTTGCTTTGAATTTTCAGACCTGTCTGCTGCAATTTTTTCTTTCTGCCTTCCCTTACCAAAAAAGTGACGTCCTCACCTTTCTCCAATAAGCGGCCGCCAAAGTATCCGCCAATCGCACCTGCTCCAACAATTAAAATCTTCATTCTTCCACTCCTTTTTGTACTTTTCATATAGACTAATTTATGGTTTCAACACTAGCTTGCCAATGGTTTTCCGCCCCTGCAGCGATTGATGTGCTTTTGCAGCTTCTGCAAGCGGGTAGGTGGCTCCAATTGTCAAAATCAATTCACCGCTCTTCATATAGCCCAGTAATTCGCTGAAACTCCGTTGGAACAGCTCCGGGTAGCGCATAATTTGAGGTAGGAAAAAACCGATGACCGACTGATTCTTGCGCATCAACTGCCCAGGGTTGAAAGTGGCCTGTTCTCCACTGGCAGCTCCGAATATGACCAACCGACCAAATGGAGCGAGACATTTCACGGTTTGATTGAAGACCTCGCCTCCAACCATTTCAAGTGCCAGGTCCACGCCTTTGCCATCAGTGATGGACTTTACTTTTTCCACCCATCCTTCTTCCATATAATTGACCAGATGAGTTGCTCCCATTTTTTGTGCATGAAACAGCTTTTCTTCCGTGCTGGCAGTTGCGATGATTTTTCCAGCGCCAAAAATCTTGGCCAATTGCACTGCGATTGCACCGACACCTCCGGCTGCGGCATGAATCAGCACCGTTTCACCTTTTTCGAGGCGGCCCATGGTTTTTAAAATATGATAAGCACTCAGCCCCTGCAGCGGCAATGCAACAGCCTGATCAAAACCGACGCCTTCCGGAACTTCTGTCAGGACACTTTGGTCGACTGCGGCATATTCCGCATAGCCTGCAGAACCGATTAGCGCCACCACCCGATCGCCGGCTTTAAAATTATCCACGTTTTCTCCGGCCTCAACAATCACGCCAGCTACTTCCGATCCCGGAATATAAGGCAGCTCAGTCGGCACCACATACTTTCCTTCACGCCTTGCTGTATCGGCATAATTGACGCCAATCGCCTTTACTTCGATAATGACTTCTGTAGCTGCAGGGTCCGGTTTCTCCGCTTCAACAAATTGCAGTACATCGGGGCCGCCGTATTCTTCAAACTTTATAACCTTCATTATTGTCTCCTCCTAACAAATATAATGTTCCGCATCTATCAGTTTTTCAGCAATTTGCCGCTTCACTTTAATTAGTCCACCGCGCTGCAGCCGTACCAATTCTTTTGTCACAGCAGCCGTATTGAGATCCAATTGATCTTCCGGAGAAGCTGCCTGCATCAATTTGCGCGCTGCCATTTCCACTTCCAATAGCGCATCACCAGTCAACGCCTGCACCATAAGAAGTTTCTGTGCAGATTGCTCCTCTTTGTCTCTTTCTATCGCTTTTGCTGTTCTCATGACAGCAGATTCCAAAGCATACAAGGCAATGGCGATATCGGCCAATGCCATTAAAACTTCCTGCTCGTCACCTAACCCGCTGCCATATGAATCGTAGGCAATTCCTGTACTGAACAGAAAAATACGGCGTATCGACTCTACTGCTTCCATTTCTATGGAAATCGGTCCATCAGCTATTTTTGGGGAAGACTTCATTTCTTTGATAGCAGAAACCGCCAATTGAGACAACGGTACCTTTCCTTTCGCTGCCTGCTTCAGCAGATTTCCAGGTATCAGCAACCGGTTTACTTCATTCGTTCCCTCAAAAATCCGGTTGATCCGTGAATCCCGGTACATTTGCTCCACTTTGTATTCCTTGATAAAGCCATAACCCCCGTGCAATTGCAGCGCTTCATCCGCTACAAAGTCGAGCGTTTCAGAGCCATGCACTTTGCAAACTGCGCATTCAACCGCATATTCCATCAGTTGTTTGGCGATTATGCCATGATCTTCAGATCCATAAAGGCTGCCAAGCGCACCCTCCAGATACCCGGCAGTTCGATATTGCAGAGATTCGGAAGCATAAATACGCAATGCCATATCAGCCAATTTTTCCTGCGTGGCCGAAAATTCAGCAATCGCTTTGCCGAACTGGCGGCGCTCCTTGGTGTATTTCAATGTCAGCTCCAGTCCGTATTTGGCAGCCCCCATACAGGCAGAACCCAAGTTGTATCGCCCTAAATTCAAAACATTCAACGCGATGACATGGCCTTTTCCGATTTCACCAAGCAAATTCTCCACCGGTACTCTGCAGTCTTCAAAAATGACTGCACGTGTAGAAGAGCCCTTAATGCCCATCTTTTGTTCCTCGGGGCCAAGCGATAGGCCGGGATGGTCTTTTTCAACGATGAATGCAGTGAAGGCAGTGCCATCCACTTTTGCATAAACGATGAACGTATCTGAAAACTCTGCATTGGTAATGAACATTTTCGTTCCATTTAATAAGTAATGAGTTCCAGCTTCATTCAACTTGGCAGTGGTTTTGGCTGATAGGGCATCAGATCCTGCTCCCGGTTCAGTCAGGCAGTAAGCTCCTATAAATTCGCCGGTAGCTAACTTCGGCAAATATTTCTCTTTTTGCTGCGCCGTTCCAAAATAAGTGATTGGCAAAGTTGCAATACATGTATGGTTGGAGTGCGCCACTCCATAACCTCCAGCTGATCCAAGCGACTCGCCGACCAGCCCTTTGCTGATTTTGTCTAAGCCAAGGCCTCCGTATGCTTCTGGAACACTGTGCCCCAGCAAACCCAACTCTCCTGCTTTTCCAAGCAGCTCTTTGACTAATCCAAAGTTTTGATTTTCAATTTCTTCATTGTTCGGTCGAACTTCCTTCTCTAAAAAGCGCTTAGCTGTCTTAGCGATCAACTGGTGCTCATCAGTGAAATCTTCTGGAGTAAAAAAGCCTTTGGACGGCTGGTACAAAAAAGCCGCTCCTTTGTATTCAGTCGTTTTAGTTTCCATGATGGCTCCCCTCCCTAATCAGATGTTTTTCCAGCTGCCGGCGGTTGGCGTCGGGCAATGCTTCACTCCTTTGGATCTTGAAATTAAAATGAACGGCGCTTGCCTGCCCTTTTGCAATCAATTCCCCACTTTCTGCGTCTTTGATTTCATGAACCACCTGAAAACTTGAATTGCCGATTTTGCTGACTTCTGTCCGAACGATCAGTTTTTGATTGTAGTAGCCTTGGCTGATAAAATCACAGGAAGCTGAAGCTAGAATGATTTTCCAATTTTTGATATCACGTCCAAAACCAAGTTCTGCGAAAAATTCAGTGCGCGCTTCTTCCACGTAAATAAAGTAACTGATATTGCTGATGTGACCCAATGCGTCCGTTTCACTAAAACGCACTTTCACTGGAATTTCATGTGCCATTTATGTTCTCCTCCTTACGTCAAGCAATGCCATTCAAAATCAAGTCACTGTATATGCCAGCCAGCCGATCAGCTGAAATTCCTCCGGTTGGATTAAACCATTGATAGCTCCAATTGGTGACACCTAAAATGGCAAAAGCAATCATCTCAGGTTCAAGCCCTTGCCTAAATTCATGCTCGGCGATGCCGTCGCTTATTATCCTCTCAAGGTTTTTCCGGAATTTCTCGCGCTTCGCTTTTACTTCGACCGCATTCTCTTCGCAAAGATGGCGCATCTCCCTGAAGAACACTTTTCCGCTCGGTCCATGGTTTGCAATATCCGTAATCAATAATGCAACAACTTGCTCCAGTTTTTTCCGGTTGCTGAGCTGGCTTTGCTGGATTTTCTGCTGGCGTTCCAGCAGATCATCGATGTAGCCTAAATGGATGTCCATCAGCAGCTGCTCTTTGCTTGTAAAGTAATAGTAAAACGTTCCTTTCGTCACACCTAAAGCTTCGACAATATCCTGTATGGATGTCTCACTAAAGCCTTTTTTCTCAAACAGGAGAATGCTTTGCTGTTTGATGCCTTGTTTCATGACTTTTCCCCGCCATTCGTTTTTCCGTAGTTTAAATCGCGTGCATGCCGCCGTCCACCACAATGACATCACCTGTTATGTAGTCAGAAGCCTTAGATGCCAGGAACAACGCCGTTCCTTTCAAATCTTCTTCTGTACCAAAGCGATTCAAAGGCGTCCGTGCCAGTAAGCCTTCCTGCCCTTTTTCCATTATTGCTTTCGACATTTTTGTTGGAAAGAAGCCGGGTGCGATGGCATTTACATTAATGTTATGCTGGCCCCACTTGGCAGCAAGGTCTTTCGTAAACGTGATGACGGCCCCTTTGCTGGTGTTATAGCCTATGGTATCCATGAGCGTCGGATCAATTCCTCCGAGCCCCGCAACTGATGAGATGTTAATGATTTTGCCGCTCTTTTGCTTGATCATTGCCTTTCCCACTTCCTGGCTCATCAGGAATGTGCCGGTCACATTCACATCCATGACTTTTTTCCAGGCCTCTAATGGCATGTCAATAACCGGAGCTCCCCATGTCGCACCTGAATTATTGACCAAGATATCAACGGAACCAAATTTCTCGATTGTTAGTTGAACCACGTTTTCCACATCTTCCGGATTGGTGACGTCACAGGCCAGCGCAAGCGTGCGAATACCCATTCCATTAAGCTTGTCAGCTGTCTCCTGGCAAGCCTCCACTTTGCGGGAACACAATACGACGTTCGCACCTGCTTCAGCAAAAGCCTCCGCCATCATAGCGCCAAGACCTCGGCCGCCTCCAGTGATAATAGCCGTCTTGCCCTCCAGCTTGAATAAATCCAGTACATTCATCTTCCATCCCCCTAATTGACGATTAAGTTTTATACTAACTAGTTAGTATGTTCAGAATACTTAAATTTTATGTTACCGCTTTCAATTTTTTATTGCAAGGAGGGATTAGCTGAAACACCGCTTCCACTTTCCCTTTGCCTATGATCAGCTGTTTAAAAAATCGGGAATTTGATGCAAGTCAATATTGCCTCCTGACAAAACGACTGCAACTTTTTCATTTGCCGCGCTAACCTTGCCGGACATCACCGCAGCCAAAGCAGTCGCTCCCGATGGTTCTACCAGCTGCTTCGTGCGCTCCAAAAGAAATTGAAACGCTTCTTTTATTTCCGTTTCCGAAACCAGGACCAGCTCATCCAAATGCTCTCTTAAAATCGGAAAAGTTAAATCACCGGGCTGCGAGGTCCGCAGTCCATCCGCAATGGTCGAGGTTCCAGAAATGGCTGTGATAATTCCTTTTTGAAGTGACAGGAGCGTATCGTTTGCAGTCTCCGGTTCTACCCCAATCACACGGACTTCCGGTTTCAAGAACTTTACCGCACATAAAATTCCGCCGATCAAACCGCCTCCACCGACTGGCACGACAATGGCTCCAATGTCCGGCAACTGCTCTAAAATCTCCAGTCCGACAGTTCCTTGACCTGCAATAACGGCCGGATGATCGTACGGGGGAATATATATGCCGGAATTGTCTTCAGCCAATTGCTTGGCTCTTGGTATCCGCTCAGCTGATGTCGTCCCGCAATACTCGACTTTGGCCCCGTATGCTTTGATCGCTTCGACTTTTGCCCTGTTAGCGTCCTTCGGCACGACAATGGCTGCCGGAATTCCCAGCTGGCCTGCAATATAGGCAACGGCTTGGCCATGATTGCCAGACGATGCTGCTGTGATGAACTTTGCGCCTTCTGCCATTGCCTGCTTGACCGCGTTTGTTGCCCCACGTATTTTGAATGAGCCTGTTTTTTGAATGTGCTCTGCTTTTAAGAAGATCTGCAGACCGCATCGTTCGTTTAATAGGGATGACGTTATAATCGGGGTTTTATGAATAACGTTCTCGATTCTCTCCTGTGCCTTTCTCACATCTTCCAGCCTGACCATATTACTCGCTTCCTTTCTCGACTCTTTCTGTATGCTCCGTATTTTATCATACTCACATGAAGGATTTTAATTATTCGGATAAATGTTATCGCATCTAAATAGCTGCTCTCGATTTAGCTTCTTCTATAATGATATTGATAGTGGGTGCAAGTATTCAATCCACTCTCTTTCCTGTAAACTAAGATTTCAAATCCTTGAAAGGAGTGGAGACATTGTTGAAGCGATTGGTGGTCACAGGCTACAAGCAACATGAACTTGGGATATTTGATGAAAAGAATCCAGGCATCCGCTTTATCAAAAAAGCATTGGAGAACCGGTTTCGCGCATTGCTTGATGAAGGGTTGGAATGGATTATTTTAAGTGGACAGCTCGGGGTCGAAACTTGGGCGGCAGAAGTGGTGATGGATATGAAAGAAGAGTTTCCGGAATTGAAATACGCCGTGCTGACACCTTTTCTGGAACAGGAAAAAAGATGGAACGAAACCAAACAGGAGCAATATCGTTTGATCCTCTCCAATGCGGATTTTCACCGCAGCTTGACCAGCAAACCATACGAAGCGCCCTGGCAGTTTATCGAAAAAAACAAGTTTTTTCTGCGCAATTCCGATGGTATTCTCATTGTCTATGACGAAGAAACCGATGGCTCACCGAAATTCATCAAAAAAGAAGCCGACCGTTACGCAGAAACTACGGATTACCAGGTTTTAACGATAACTGGCGACGACTTGCGTGTTTTGACAGAAGAAGAACAAATGAATGAATGGGACAATTAAGATCTTGCATATGCCTTTAGCCAGTTGACTATATGTAAGCTTTTAGGTAACCTTAACAACTATGTTGAAATAATTACATCAGGAGGAACTATGAAGAAAGCTTCGAAAGTCTTTTACATCACATTTGCATTGGTCATTTTAACTGTCGCTTTCGGCGTTATTGCGCCCGAAACCTTCGAAACTGCCACTGGAAACATCCGCAGCTATATCAACACCGCTTTTGGCTGGTATTATTTAATGATTATGGCCGTCCTGTTAATTTTCGTGGCCATCATCATGGTCAGCCCATATGGAAAAATCCGTCTAGGCAAAGACTCGGATCGCCCGGAGTTCTCGACGTTCAGTTGGATTTCCATGCTATTTTCAGCTGGAATGGGGATTGGCCTCGTATTTTATGGCGCCTCTGAACCCCTGTCCCACTTCGCTATCCAACCGGCAACCGCAGAGCTCGGTTCCGATGAAGCATTCAAGGAATCTTTGCAGCGTTCATACTATCACTGGGGCATCCATGTCTGGACCATGTATGGGATGGTCGCTTTGTCTTTAGCCTTTTTCCAATTCAGAAAAGGCCAACCTGCGTTAATTTCATCAACACTGAAGCCGATTTTCGGCGACAAGATGAACGGTCCTTTAGGAACGTTTGTTGACGTTCTTGCTGTTTTTGCTACAGTCTTTGGCGTAGCAACTTCACTCGGCTTTGGCGCTGCTCAAATTAATGGCGGAATTTCCTATCTATTCGGCGCCCCTCAAGAATATTGGGTACAGATGGTCATCATCGGCGTCGTAACAATCCTGTTCATCATTTCCGCTTGGTCTGGACTGAACAAAGGTATCAAGTACCTGTCCAATGCCAATATGATTTTGGCTGTTATTTTACTTGTTCTGGTACTTATATTGGGTCCAACCCTTTTAATCTTGAATATGTTTACTGAAACTTTCGGGGCGTATGCTCAGAATCTTATCAGTTTGAGTTTCCAGTCGGCTCCTCTGGATGCGGAAAACCGCAGCTGGCTTGATGGCTGGACCATCTTTTATTGGGCTTGGTGGATTTCTTGGGCGCCATTTGTCAGCATGTTCATTGCCCGCATTTCCAAAGGCCGTACCATCCGCGAGTTTTTAGCTGGCGTGGTACTGGCTCCAACGATTTTCGGATCGATCTGGTTTGCCGCCTTTGGAACAACTGCCATCAATATTCAAAAAAGTGGCATCGATTTAACGGCCTTTCCCACTGAACAAACATTATTTGCGATGTTCAGCGAGATGCCTCTCGGATTCCTCATGTCCATCGTCGCAATTTTGCTTGTCAGCACCTTCTTCATTACATCGGCTGATTCTGCCACTTTTGTATTGGGGATGCAATCAACGCGCGGCTCACTATTGCCAAGCAACCAAATCAAAATTCTTTGGGGTATTGCCCAGTCGATGGTTGCTGCCATCCTGTTGTCGGTAGGCGGCTTGACGGCGGTGCAAAATACCATCATCATTGCGGCTTTGCCTTTCTCTTTTGTCATCATCTTGATGGTGTTTGCGTTGTTCAAGGCATTGAACCTGGAATTGCAATTGATGAAGAATAAGAAATAACCAAAAGCCGCCTTCGGCAAACATTCCAGAAGGCGGCTTTTTCTTTTGATTAAAGAAGCAATGAGTGGGTATAGGATAACTAGACTATATCCTTTGGAGGTGTTCCGGAAATGCAAACAGAAACCAAAAAAATTATTCAGGAATCATTGGATGCATTGCTTGAGAATGACTCATTCTTGCCTGATTTAACAGATCGGAAGCAAGCTTTCGCTTCACTGAGCGCAATTCTTTCTACTCCTGACAAAGTACATAAATCTTTCCTTAGAGTGCCGCTGGACGATGGAAGCGTAGTTCGCATTCCGTCTTTCCGTGCACAGCACAATGATGCGATGGGTCCTTATAAAGGAGGCATCCGTTTTCACGAAACGGTCAATGAAGAAGAAGTCATCAACCTGGCATTTTTAATGACCTTGAAAAACGCCTTGCATAAAGTGCCATTTGGCGGAGGCAAGGGCGGCATTGAAATCAATCCACGTGAATTCTCTGAGAAAGAGCTGAACTTGATTTCCAGAAAGTATGTCCGTTATTTCGCGGATGTTATCGGACCTGACAAAGACATCCCTGCGCCAGACATGGGTTCGGGCGAACGCGAAATGGATTGGATGATGGCAGAATATAAAAAAGTCCATCATGGCACTCCATACCTCGGAAGCTTCACCGGCAAAAGTGTGGTAAACGGCGGGTCCCTTGGAAGGCGGGAAGCAACCGGCAAAGGAGTTTACTTCACTTTCCGTTACCTGCTTTATGATTATGTAAAAGCAAATGAACAACTGCTGGCTAAGAGCGATAATCGTTTTGCTAAAACTACATTATCCCTTTATGACCGCCCGTTGACCATGGCTGTTCAAGGCTTTGGGAACGTCGGCTCTGTTGCAGCTCTGGAAGCTTATAATTGTCCCTTGATCAACCACAAGATTGTAGCGGTCAGTGACCGCAACGTCACCCTATTCAACGAAGATGGCTTAGACATTCCCGCGTTGATCGAATTTACCAAAACCAGCCGCGGTGATCTTCCATCAACAGAACAGCATCTACAAAATGCCGGCATCAAAGCTGAAATAAAAGAACGCGACAGCCTCGTCACATTGCCAGTCGACATCCTGGTTCTGGCAGCTTTGGAAAACCAAATCCACGAGGGTAATATGAAAGAGATCAAGGCACGCATCATTGTTGAAGGAGCGAATGCCCCGACTACTGCACAGGCTGATGAGTACTTGAGTGAACAGGGAGTTGTCATCATCCCGGATATTTTGGCAAATGCCGGAGGAGTCATCGTCTCTTATTTCGAATGGCTGCAAGGCCGTGAGACGCAGTTCTATACAGAAAAAGAAGTCTACCGGTTATTGATTGAAAAAATGCAGGAAACAATGGACATGATTCTCCCGCAATATTATGGCGACCCATATGCCCTTCGCCAAAACTGCTTTATCCATTCTGTCATGCGATTATCGACGGTAATTTACCGGCAAGGCAAGCTTTACTAAGAAAAGCGCAAGCGCCCGTATAGCTCTGACAGGCATAAGACACACTGGCGAAGCGGCGTTCTTTGCCGCACAGCGCGAAAAGTGGAAGTGCCTGTCCAGCTCTGACAGGTGTAAGACGATTTGGCGAAGCGGCATGTTTCCAGCCGTGCAGCCAAAATGGCTTACGTCCCGAAGAGCTAGGCACTGAAACTGGACACGGAGTGGCTTATGACCCGAAGAGCTGGGCGCTGGAGTCTGGACAAAGAAAAGCGCAAGCGCCCGTGTATCTCTGACAGGCATATCACTGAAAACGCACAGCCCTTTTTAATGGGCTGTGCGTTTTTACATCTCAGACATTCGGCGATGATGTGAAATCCTATACGCATCGTGCCGGAAGTTCAAAATCCGGTCTTCTGAACATTCGATGCCTTCTGTCATAAGCGTTGGATCATAAATAACGCCTTCTGCTTCCGGTGCTTCTTCAGTGATTTCCAAATAGCCAAGCGTCAGCTTTTCCCGATTTTTTGGCCATTCTTTTGTCGGATCATCTGTAGGATCTTCCGGCTCTCCTAAAATCACATCCAGACGGAACCTCACAGGACCTTCTGCAATCCGATCTTCCATGTCCGCTTCAAAGGAACCAATCGGCAAGGCAACTGCATCGAGCGGTGATAAGGTTTCTACTCCACTTTCCGGTTCCCAAAAATACTTGATCGGCTGCCGCTGTCCTTCTTGATTGATGAAATAAAATGCATGGACAGAATTGTATTGGCCAGTTGCAAAACTGGCCGGCGCCTGCATTTTTCGGATATTATCAATCATCGCTCCACTTTCAGGATAATGCGTAAGCAAACCTGCCAGTTCCCTTAGACTTGGTTTCCCTTTCTTAAACGACTTGACGACACCAAGCATCTCGGTGAAAATCTCAGGAGTTTTAGCAAAGAAAATAGGAGATGTGACGCCCACAATATTAGTGGCTTCTCCGCTCGGCAATTGGAACTGAACCGCCATGCCTTTGACAGGCGACAACGCATCGGCCCATGTCGGGTCTGGAGAAAAATGCGAAAAGCGCACAAATGCTTCGCTTTCCCCTTTTTGGAAATGAGATGCTGTGGTCAAGTGGTTTCCGGAACCCGTCGCTGTAAAACGTGCCCTATAACTTATTCCTCTCGCATGGGCCCTGCGGTAACCTGGATGCGTTCCAAATACCTTTTCGATTCGATTGATTGCCGTTTCTGCTGATTTTTCCATTTTATCACCTCTTATACTGTTTCATACCCTTTTTCATGTCTTTAAACGGCTTGGTGCTGACTTGTGTAAGTCTCCCATTTAAGAGTCGCTGAGAATATTGCATGCAATTAAAGACTTCTCTGGAGCTTTCTTGAATATTTACTGCTAGAGAGGGAATACAAGAACAGAAAAGCAATAAAAAGGAGGCACTATCCATGGATTTTAAACATGAAAACAACAAGTTTTCGGCTTTGGAAAATTCCGAAGAATTGGCTTTCCTGAGCTATATACCACATGGCGATGTTTTGACGGTTGACCATACTGAAGTTTCTCCAAAGCTGGAAGGCCAAGGAATCGGCAAGAAATTAGTGGCACAGGTTGTTGACTATGCCCGCAGCGAAAACAAAACGATTGACCCGCAATGTCCATTTGCTAAAAGCGTCATTGAAAAGACTCCAGAATTCCAGGACGTGCTGGCAAAATAATCAAGCATCCACTTAGAGTGGATGCTTTTTCTTATGGCTTTGTTTGAGAGGTGCGTCAAGGGGAACATGAACAGTAAAAAGGGGTTGGATAGTGTGAAGATGTCGCTTGAGGAAGCCGTCAAGATGCATGCACAGCCATTCAATTCAATTGAAGATTTGACACCTCTTTTGGAAGCGGCCGGAGATGCAAAGTTCGTCCTTCTTGGAGAAGCAACACATGGAACATCAGAGTTTTATACATGGCGGGCAGCTTTGACTAAAAAACTGATTCTAGAAAAAGGGTTTTCGTTGATTGCGGTTGAAGGCGATTGGCCCGCTGCCCAACAGGTACATCGCTATATCAAGAGTTTTTCCAAAGAAGAGCAACAGCCGCGTGAAGTACTTCAAGCCTTTAAGCGATGGCCAACCTGGATGTGGGCCAATGAAGAAATCGCTGATTTTATTTATTGGCTGAAAATGCACAATGACACCGATCGCCAAAGCGTTGGCTTTTATGGCATTGACGTCTATAGCCTTTGGGAATCTATGGAAGAGATCGTACATCGCCTGACAGATATCGACCCTTCCGGTGAAGCGATCAACTTGGCAAAACAAGTATTGGCTTGCTTTGAATCCTTTAATCGCATACCTGAAAATTATGCCGCCGCTGCCGTCGACTTCTCAAAGTCATGCGAGAAAGCGGCATCCCAACTGCTGGCATCCATCCGCTCTAATGAGAAACTGTACAGAGATTCTTATGAGAGCGATCTGGATTTGAAGACCAATGCCCTGGTCGTGAAAAATGCAGAAAACTATTATCGCGCCTTGGTGCAAAGCAATGAAATTTCCTGGAACATCCGCGATGAACATATGGTGGAGGTCATCAACGAAGTACGTGATTATCACGGCAGAGAAGCGAAAATCATTGTTTGGGAGCACAATACCCATATCGGTGCTGCCAGTGCCACTGATATGAAAAATGAAGGCATGACCAATGTAGGGCAGATTCTCCGTGAACAAAATCGAGTGGAAGATGTTTACGCAATCGGTTTTGGCACCCATTCAGGTACGGTCATTGCTGCGCCATCCTGGGAAGAGCCTCATGAAAAAATGATGGTACCGCCTGCCACGCCAAATACGTGGGAGGATCTTTTGCATCGAACCGGTGCTTTCAATAAATTCCTCCTGTTCGATTCGCAGAATTTCACTCTTTTTGACCGCTGGGTCGGCCATCGCGCCATCGGAGTAGTCTATGACCCTGAACTTGAGGCGTACGGCAATTATGTACCTTCGAAAATATCCCAGAGGTATGACGCTTTTATTTTTATCGATCGCAGCCATGCGCTCTCTCCACTTTAATCGTTTGCTAGAAAAGACTCTGCTTTGAGCATTTTTTCGTACACTACAAATTTTGAATGTTATGATAAAACAGACTTGCTTGAGGGGGACAATCCACTGAGCTAGAGTTGAAAAATGATTACCCATCAAAGGAGCTGTACTGACAATGACGGAAAAGAAACAACTTGGAAATACCGGCTTATACATCAATCCGATCGGCCTTGGCATAAACGCTGTCGGCGGACATAATCTCTACCCGGATTTAAATGAAGACACCGGCAAAGAGCTGGTTCACGCAGGCATTGACAACGGGCTGAATTTCATCGATACAGCTTATGCTTATGGCTATGGCAGATCAGAGGAATTACTCGGCGAAGTGCTGCAGGAATCAGGTGCGCGCCAGGAAATGGTCGTTGCGACAAAAGGCGCTCAACGCCGTCAAGGCGATGAGCACATTACCGACAACTCCCCTGCGTTTTTAAAACAGGCAGTAGAAGACAGCCTGAAACGCCTTCAAACCGATTATATCGATTTGTTCTATATCCACTTCCCAGATGAGCAAACGCCGAAAGCTGAGGCTGTCGGTGCATTGCAGCGTTTGAAAGAAGAAGGCAAAATCCGTTCAATCGGCGTATCGAACTTTTCCATGGAGCAGCTGAAAGATGCCAATAAAGATGGCTATGTCGACGTTTTCCAAGGTGAATACAACCTGCTGAAGCGTCAGGCGGAAGAAGATTACTTCCCATACGTAAAAGAGCACGGAATTTCCTACGTCCCTTACTTCCCGTTTGCTGCAGGTCTGCTTGCAGGTAAATACGATAAAAATAAAACCTTTAATGATTTACGGACGAATATGCCCCACCTTCAGGGACAGGAATTCGAACGCAATTTAGAGAAAGTCCGCAAGTTAAAAGCGTTGGCAGAAGAAAAAGGGGCAGAAACAGCACACATAGTGCTTGCCTGGTACTTGGCACGTCCTGAAATTGATGGCGTTATCCCCGGTGCCAAACGTGCGGACCAAGTACTATCAAACTTGAGCGCACTGGATGTTCAGTTGAGCACTGAAGAAATCCTTGAAATAGGCTCTATTTTTAAAGAATGACACAAATAAAAAGGCAGCCCACGCGGGGCCGCCTTTTGTCAATTTATCTAAATTCGCCATCTGCAATGTTAAACAGATAACTCCAGTTGTCCGCTTTGTACAGCTCATGGAAAGTAAGGCGGTCCCCAGTGCCGAGGGTCACTTCTTCTCCGACAATCGCTACTACCATTGCGGTCCCTGTGTTATCAAGGTTTAAGTAAACGTCTCCGATAGAAGGACGGATTGCGTTCTTTTCACGCAAAACTTCTTCTAGTTGAGCATCCTGCTCCAATTGCTCAGCTGAAACCTTAAATTTATCGAAGTAGACAATATCGTTGCTGCCTGCTTCTTCTCCAGGAACCATCACGTAAAACTCTTTGGATTTGACTGTGTTTTGGCGAGTAGTAATAACATTTTTGCCTTCGACCGATTCTACTTTTTCGAATTCATTTAATGAGTAATGATCCATGTAATCCGGATCTGGTCTCGTGATTAGGATGTATCCGCCTTCTTCTGCTGGACGATCCTCACGTAACGTGTATCGTGCTCCAAAGAACAAGAAAGAGTCCATGTGCTTTGGTTTGTAAAACGTAACTTCATCAGCCTTGCTTGCGACTTGCTCCATGTCTTTAACGCGGAACATCAGCACCGACTTTTTAGCCAGCGGTTTTACAGAATATACCTTGTGCAATTCATTTTGGTAATAAACAAATTGTCCTTTTCGTACTTGCAATAATTTCATAATTTGCCCTCCGATACTGTCATTGCCATGGTTTCATTCTAGAGGAAAAAAGCGGAGAAGTCCATGCAAGCACTCGAATTGTTTGGTATGCTACTATCACAAAAACTATTTACCGCGGAGGTGCCTTAATTGGATATTGAAAACCGAGATGAATTTATCATTAAAAAGTATCAGCAAGAAGAACAAATTATGGTTCAGCTGTTTGTTCAATGGTGCACGAATTATCAGCTGAACCCCGCTGAGCTTTACCAGCGTGCGTATCCCGGGCAACCGCAAAGTGCTGTTCTGACTGACGCGATCGATGAGACGGATACCGAAGAGATGGACATAGACCATGAAACCTTGCTGGACGTTCTGCAGATGTTCGGAAATTATGATCTGGCTTTTGTCGTTTCGGAAGAAATTGAAAAACTCCCCCAAAAGTAAAAGATCCAGTGCAAAAGCACTCGATCTTTTACTTTTTGCGTTTCCGCAGTTCTTTGGCCTTGTTCTCAATATGGCTGGTACGAAGATTTTCATATCGGTTGGATGCCACATTACTGTAAATTTTATCAAACTTCGACTCGTCTTTGGCCGGTTCAGCGTCCGTTTCTTCAATCGCCTCTGCTTCTATAGGTTCTGGACGTTCTGCCAGCTCTTCGTCTTTTGGGTTATTGCTCATTAGCCCTTCACTCCTTTGTATAAACCTGCTCTTATGTTAGAAGTTTCCCTTGATCGCAGTTGGATAAACACCAGAAAAAAACGGCCATCATACATTAAAAGATGGCCGTACTTTCTGTCAGACAGTTTGTTTCAAGCTTTTTAGTTCTTGTCCGAGAAACTTGGCAAGTTCCAGCATGCCATACTTGCCGGCTCCTGCTTCCGCATCGGCATTGTAGTTGGTGTTGGTATTCACGTCGTAAGTAAAGATATCCCCCGCAGCGTTGCGAATAAATTCGATTCCGGCTACATTGATATCATTCCGTTGCAGGAAAGCTTCATATTTTTTGAGGATGGGATCATCAAAGCCTTGGATCACCTGGAATTTCGGCTTTTCTTCCACTTCTTCCCCTACCGGACAAAATAAGTCGTCAATCCGGCAAGCGTCCGCAGGGCATAACTCAAACCCTTCAGATGTATCCACTTGAACAGCATAGACAAACTTTCCACCGACGAATTCACATCGGGTGATGAATGGTTCCGGTGCTTGAATATACTCTTGAATCAAGGTAATGCCATCAATGGACGGTTCAAATTCAGAGCCTTCGACATATTCTTTCAATGCCTCGAGTGAATGGAATAATCGCACACCCAATCCTTTGCCGGCACGATTATGTTTAGTAATGAAAGACGGAACACCCATTTTTTCAGCAGCTTTTAAAATCTGCTCCTGTCCGTTTACAGCAATCGTTTTCGGCGTTTGGATTCCGGCTGCATTTAATGCCATATATTGGTTGACTTTGCTGACTTCCAGGCGCAAGGCGCGGCTTCCATTAAAGACTGTACGGCCATGGTGCTCAAGCCATACCAGCAATGACTCGGTCAGTTCAGGCGCAAAACGGTGGCCTCTTGTATGGGAAGATGCACTCATTCGGCTGTAAAAAACGCCTTCAGGCGGTGCTTCGTTTAAATCGACTAGTCCTTCGTCGATAAACCAGTCTTCATAAGGCAAATTCAGTTCATTGAGCCGTTTGAACAAATGAGTGGTCCATTCTTCATTTTCGTGAATTACATAAATTTTTTCTGGCATATTGCATCCTCCTAGATATTCAGCGCGCGAATCGCATTTCTTTTTTCTTCTACCAAGGGCATAACTTGTTGTGAAAAACGTTCCATTTCCTCCAATTGCGGAGAAAATTGCAGCAGCAGCAAATCCAATCCTGCATTTTCAAAAGCGATAATCCGATCTGCAATCTGTTCAGGCGTACCGATCAAATTCGGGCGCAAGCCACGGTTTGATACCGAGTAATCCTCCAGCTTTATTTGCTGCTCCAGCTGTGATTTGCTGACAAAGTCATTATACCCGACATAGCCGTCTGTTTCTTTGACGTCGGTGATGCGCGCGTATTCTTCAGCAACCTGCTCTTCTGTATCTCGGCAAATCACGTATGCCGCCATGCCAAATGTCTGCAAAGGTGAACCGCCACCTTGTTGGCGCAATTCTTTCATGCCGTTGATTTTTTCCTGAATCTCTTCTACGGTTCCGCCATGCATCACATAAGAATCACACGATTCCACAATTGACTTCTTGCCTCGCGGGCTTTCCCCACCAGCATAAAGAATCGGATGCGGACGCTGCACCGGCTTAGGTGAAAGGCGCGCATTTTGAATATCGTAGTATTTTCCTTTAAAAGAAAATTCCTCCTGCGTCCACATGCCCTTGACGACTTTCAAAAACTCATCTGTCCGGTCATAGCGTTCATCGTGTTCTGTGAAATCTCCGCCGTATTGCTTCGCTTCTTCCGCCCACCAAGCTGACACTACGTTCAATGTAAAGCGGCCATTGGAGATTTGATCAATATTAGCAGCCATTTTTGCTGCAATAGCTGGGTTATGGAACGCCGGACGGATGGCGGTCATAATTTCGATTTTTTCAGTCACTGCCGCAAGTGCTGCCGCCGTAGACCAAGCTTCAAGAGAATCAGCGGCCATCCCTTTGATATCATTTAAATTCAATTCCGCGATCAAGGTTGTGTCATATCCCCATTTTTCAGCGGATTGAACAACTTTCTTAGCATACTCAAATGTCGGCGGCATTTGTTCTTCATCCACGTTTCGCAGCCAGCCCCCAAAAATCGGCAACCAAAATCCATATTTCATATTCACCCACACCTTTCCTTTCCGGGCCGACTTCTCGAAAGATTCAATCTTTTAATAGAATAAAAATAGTATACAATAAAACCTTTAATTCTTACCAGTAAACTAGACTTTAAATTCTTTATAAGAAAAATGCCAAATTGGCAATCTACCTCCTATAAATCATTTTGCGAATGAAGCGGGCATAACCACAGCGGTCACTTCACCTGTCGCGCACAATGTATTGTCGGCATAAACCTCTGTCTTCACTTTGAATTTTTTCGGATGGATTTCTTCAATTTTTCCCACAGCTTTCAAAACAACTCCCTGGGGTGTGGGTTTCAGGTAGTCGACATGCAGAGAAGCTGTGACAAATCGCGGCGGTGATTCACCACTGCCAGGTTCAAACCCATTTTTCCGATGCAACGCTAAAGCAGCAGAGCCTGTCCCGTGGCAATCGACCAATGACGCAATCAATCCCCCGTAAACAAATCCCGGAATAGCAGTGTGAACAGATTTTGGCTCATACAACGTGACAGTCTCGTCACCACTCCAAGCCGTTCTGAAATGATGCCCTTCTTTGTTGAGCCGTCCACAGCCATAACACCAGGCAAAGTCTTCTGGATAGTCATCCTGTATAGCGATTACTGGGTGGTTTTCCATAATGTATTCCCCTTTTCTTTTAGTTGATTGGCAATCTCAAATATTGGCTTTCCTTAAATATGCCTATTTATACACAAAGGAAAAAGCATGATCCTTTTCATCAGATCATGCTTTTCCTTTTTCCATCCCTCGAAAATCCTGAGGGATTTTTGCACGCGGAAAATTTTATTAAATTCTTTCTACAAACTGTACATCTCTGACGAATATGGAACTCTCGTCATTGCAGTTTAGTTGCGCTGACTTGCATTTGCCGATAGGGCAATTGGATTCACGTGTACTTCTCAGTGAATTTTTTCGTTCTGCAGCCAGGCTTTCAATTGCACTTCCACAAAAAACTTACGGCTTACTGTTTGAAACACTTTCCGGATAGAAACCCGAGTAACGATGGTTCCTGACAAGAGTGAATATCGTCAGTAAAGCAAATTTCCCGCCAAGGCTGTGCAGTTTCTCGTCTGAAGGCGATTCTGGATTGAATCCAGTCGTATCTTCCGACGGTGATTCCGCCTTGTACTTTTATATTACCCATCCTTCAACTAGAACTAAACCTATTTTTTTAATTTTTTTAATAAATTCTGAATAATATTTTTACTTTTCACCTCCTTCCCTCTATACTAATAATTAGTTCGAAATCCGTAATACATAGAGGAGAGATCATATGGTTAAAAGTTTGCCCGTACGCTCAGCCATTTCCGCCGAAGAAAAATGGAATTTATCCAGTTTATTCAACAGCGCTGCCGAGTTTGATCAAGCCCTGGAAAGCTTGGAAAAGGAAGCAGAAGTCTTAAATCAAAAAACGCAAGGAACCATCGTCGATGTGCCAACTACCATTCAGGCGTTAACGGATTACATGGCTTTTCTCGAAAAGTTAGTTATAGTAAGCACCTACGCAAGTTTGACGATCAGCACAGACCAAACCAATGATGAATCTCAATTGCAGGCCAGCAAATTCAGCGCTGCATCAGCCAAAATCAGCAGCAAGCTGTCTTTTATCAACAGCGAGCTTCTTGCTTTGCCGAAAGAAACCTTAGAGCAGGCAATGCAGGAATCTGCAGAGTTCAAAGTATTTCTTGAAAAGCTGCTTCGCAGAAAGCCCTACCAGCTGCATCCTGAAGTGGAAAAAAGCCTTGCTGCTTATTCTTCCACTTTCAGTGCGCCCTACGGCCTTTACAACACGACGAAAATGGTCGATATGAACTTCGAGGATTTCGAAGTAAATGGCCAAACCTATCCGCTCAGCTATGTTTCTTTTGAAGGAGACTGGGAAGCAGAGCCGGATGCAGAGCTTCGCCGGGCAGCGTTTGATGCTTTTTCCAAAAAGCTCAAAGATTATCAGCATACGACCGCGAAAACTTATGACATGCAGTTGCAGACAGAAAAAACCACAGCAGACCTTAGAGGCTATGACAGCATTTTCGATTTTCTTCTATTCAATCAGGAAGTCGACCGCTCACTTTACAACCGCCAAATTGATTTGATTACCAAGGAACTGGCACCGCATATGCAGAAGTACGCCAAGCTATTGCAGAAAGCTCATGGCTTGGACCGCATGACGTTCGCCGATTTAAAAATTTCTTTAGATCCGAGCTACGAACCGGAAATCACTGTGGAAGAATCCAAAAAATACATTGACGATGCACTTTCCATTATGGGCACAGACTATATTGAAATGGTTGACCGGTCGTATTCTGAACGCTGGATTGACTTTGCGCAGAACAAAGGAAAATCGACCGGAGCCTTCTGTTCAAGTCCATACGGTGACCATCCCTATATTTTGATTTCCTGGACCGGCCGCATGAATGAAGTCTTTGTGCTTGCCCACGAACTTGGACATGCCGGCCATTTCTATAACGCCAACCGTGAACAGAACATCTTTAATGCGCGGCCGTCACTTTACTTTATCGAAGCACCATCGACAATGAATGAAATGCTGGTCGCCAACCATCTGCTGAAAAGTTCGGAAAATCCAAAATTCAAACGTTGGGTGATTTCATCGATTGTGGCCAGAACTTATTACCATAACTTTGTCACCCACTTGCTGGAAGCTGCCTATCAACGCAAAGTGTATGAGCGGATCGATGAAGGTAAAAGCGTCAATGCCGGCATTTTAAACGCCATTAAACGCGGTGTGCTGGAAGACTTCTGGGGAGATGCCGTTGACATTACAGATGGCGCCGAGTTGACTTGGATGCGCCAGCCGCATTATTACATGGGCTTGTATCCGTACACCTACAGTGCGGGATTGACCATCTCTACTCAAGTTTCCAAAAGGATCTTGAATGAAGGCCAGCCGGCTGTAGATGATTGGCTGGAGGTTTTAAAAGCCGGAGGCACCAAAACACCGGTGGAACTTGCGAAAATGGCCGGAGTCGATATCACGACCGAACAGCCGCTGCGCGACACTATCGCTTATATCGGCGAACTGGTGGACGAACTCGAGCGTCTGACAGAAGAAATCGAAAATGGCTAAAGAAAAGCCATGCGGATGATTTAGACTAAACCGCTGCAAACTCGTGTGAGCGACCACAAACAGAAAATCCATGTATCAGAACCAGAAAAAACTCGTTGCCGACCCGGCAACGAGTTTTTTTATAAGACCTTATCAAAATGACCTTAAAAAATCAGCGTGCCTGCAACGCAAGACTAGATCCGCAGCAACAAAACGGTAGATTGCTGCAATGAAGCCAGGAAGATTTTTTTAGGCTTTCTTTTTACGCCACAGCAGGAGCTGCTCCACAAAAATAGCTATGATGGTACCGGTGATCAAACCGTTCGATAAAGTAGCAGCCACAACAGATGGCAGGTTCGCCATGCTTTCAGGCGGAACGAACATGATGCCGACCCCGCTCATCAAACCGAACGCCGCCACTTTGTAGGAATGCTGCCTGTTTTTTTCATTTTCCAACTCCGTAAAGGCCATCTCCACCATCTTGGTGAATACGGCAAAAATGACCGCATACGCCACTGGAGCCGGCAAAGAAGCAAGAATAGCCATCACTGACGGAAAAAAACTGATCAGCACGACAATGACGCCACCGAAGATGAACGACCGGAGCGCTGGGGTTCTGGTAGCGCTGACAAACCCAGCTGCCCCTGAAATTGGCACGGGACCGATGGATGAAAACAATCCGGCAATGATGTGGTTGATGCCTGAAGCTGTTGAAGCCTGTTTGATGCGGTCCGGCGTGTGAATCGAGAAGGAATTCTTAAGCACGCTCTCCATTACCCGAATCGATGCCATCATATTGGCAATCAGCAGGATGGTTAAGAAAAGGGCCGTAACAAACATCCCACTATCCCAGATCAGCGGTCCAAAAACCAGCATTTCCGGCAACGAAACCAAAGTATTCACCCCGCTTTCCGCTTCAGGTGATTTGCCGAGAATCCAGAAAATCAGCCAGCCGGCAGTAATCGAAAATAGGATGGAATAGCGGCTGACCCAGGGCATTTTGTGGCCCATGCAAAAAAAAGTCAGTAAGATGACCACAATGCTGCCCATCAGCACTAGCCCGTCCACCGGATCGCCTTTCGAAACAATTCCCAACAAGCCCGCCAAGATCGACTCGCTGATTTGGAGCACCAATAGCAGCAGATAAACAAAAGTGATGGTCGGTGTAAAGAAAATCTTAAGCTTATCAACCAAGCCGGTATAAGCAAATACGATGAACAGCACACCGCTGTACAACAAGCCGCTTTGCAGCGCTTGAAGCGATTCTTCCATAGAGCCATACAGAATTCCAACCAATCCTGCGTAAACAATGAAAATTCCCCACCATAAACCGGCCGGCCCTTCGTTGATCGGCATGCGGTGGCCGATCGAAGCTTGAACCAGGCAAGCGATGCCCAGCACAAACATGGTTCGCTGGACGAATAGCGCTGTATCCGCCGTATCCATTCCAAAGATGCTGGCAATGGCAATTGGTGCTGCGATAGAAGAGGCAATCAAAAAGACCGCCCATTGCACACCGCCAAAAATATTTTTCATAAGCGCTTCCCCCCACTTCTTCATTCTGTCAATTGCTTACAGTATAAACCTTTTGAAAAGCTCAAAAAAAGACCCGACAATTGTCAGGCCTTCGGTTTATTGCGTGCTGCTTTTTGTTCATTTACCTTGCGTACCGTTTCTTGCGGATCAGCATCGCCTTCAGTTTGTTTGTCCGGGTCAAAGCCGTCTCTGTAGACGACCGGGTATCCCTGTTCTTCCAACTGTTTGACTTGCTTGCGTGATGCTTTAATCAATAACCGCACTATCAGCACAGATAAAATGAATATAATAACGACAGAAATAATCCCTGGGATGTATTCCGATTTGTCTTCAGGAAAATATAAAAAATCCATTGTGTTGATTCCCACCTTTAAACCTCAAGTTTCATCTTATTATACATGATTCTTGCTTCCATTCTTTTTAGGAACGTGAACATTTCATGGCAAGTTCCGTTAGATTTCCACGCGGTTCATGCCAAACAAAAACCGATCCAAAGAAGATCGGCTTTTCCAGAAGATTAATGGTTTTCAGAAACGACGGTGAATCGTCTATTCTTATGTTCACCGCTTTCGATTTCATCGACTAGGGCAATGGCATAATCCGCATAGCTGATATAGCTTTTTCCTTTGCTGTTAACAATAAATCCATCATCGCCTTTTTGGTAGCGGCCAGTGCGGCGTCCCTCCGGATCGAAAAATGCTGCAGGGCTCAAAAAAGTCCATTGAACTCCTTCTGAAGCTTCCAGGTCTGCCAGATTTTGCGCCTGGCCATTAGCGATCGATTTAAATGCTTCAGGAAACTCAGGGGTTTCTGCCAGGCGGGTTGTGCGCGCTTCATCGACGAACAAACTGCCAGCTCCCCCGACTACAATCAAACGGGTTTCATGGGCTTCTTTCAGTGCGTTAATCAGAATTCTTCCAGCTTCGATATGCTGTTCAGCTTTTTCAGGCGGAACCCCGAATGCATTGACCACTACGTCAAAGGGAGCTAAATCTTCTGTCGATAAACTGAAAACATCCTTCTCCAGCACCGGTATATCCTGGTTCTCAACCTTTTGTGAATTTCTGACGATGGCCGTTACTTCATGGCCTCTTTTCACTGCTTCTTTTAAGATTAAATCACCGGCTTTTCCGGTCGCACCAATAATCCCTATTTTCACTTACTTCCCCTCCAGTCTCTATAATCTGTATAGATGAACAAAAAGATTAGCTTTATAACAAGCGGGTCGGCTTTTACACATTTGAAGTGGCAGAATCTTGTTGGATCACGTTAAATCGGCTTGCAGCCTGCTTCAATACTTCAAATGAACGTTTTCTTTTTTCCTGGTCGTAAATATAGGAAACCGCAATCACTTCATCGATCTGCAGTTCCGCTACAAATTTCCCTAAATGCTCGCTGATGGTTTCTTCATCGCCTTGGAACGTATATTGAGACATTCCGCGCACCATCATTTCCTCACGGTAGCTCCATTGGCCGTCCATTGTATCGAGTGGCGGCTGCAGCAGATTTTTGCTGCCTCTCACGACATTCAAATAAAATTGATCACTGGACGTTGCCAGTTTATCAGCTTCTTCGTTCGAATCAGCCCCAATGACATTGACGCAGACCATCACATACGGCTCAGCCAAGTATTCAGAAGGCTGGAACTCGCTGCGGTAAATCTGCAGTGCCTGCTTTAGCTGCTGCGGTGCAAAATGCGCCGCAAACACGTACGGCAAGCCAAGGCTGGCAGCAAGCTGAGCACTTGAAGTGCTGGACCCAAGAATATAAACCGGCACTCCGGTTCCTACACCCGGATGTGCCCGGACAGGTCCTTGCTCATCAAGCGGTTTCAAGTAATTTTGCAATTCGATAACATCCTGCGGAAAAGCAAACGCTGTTTCCTGGGTGGTTCTGCGAAGTGCATGTGCTGTCTGCATGTCTGTTCCTGGAGCGCGTCCAAGACCCAGATTCAATCGTCCCGGATGCAGGGTTTCCAACGTACCGAATTGTTCTGCAACAACCAAGGGTGTATGGTTTGGCAGCATAATGCCGCCTGACCCTACTTGAATGGATTCGGTGTTTTCAAGCACTTTGGAAATCAAAATTGCTGTAGCGGAGCTTGCAAGGGTGGCTGTATTATGATGTTCGGACAGCCAAAACCGCCGATAGCCAAGCTTTTCTGCATGCTGAGCAATAGTAACCATTTCATCTAGGGCATCTTTCGTTGTGCCTCCTTCACGGACCGGAACCAAATCCAGTACGGAAATCGGAAATAAATCTATGGGTTGCGACATTTGTTTAACTTCCTTTCGTCCTTCTTATTCTCTAAGGATAAAAGGAAAATATCTGGTACACAAACTATCTGCCTGCCCATCAGCGATTCAGATTTCGTAGCTCTTTCCTATTACAGCAAATTCGACTTCACCAGAGTAACTGGACTTTGCTGCCTGCAAAATTTCATCCAGCTCCCCGTACTGCGGCAGATGGGTCAGCAGCAATTGTTTGGCACCTGCACGTTCAGCCAGCTCCCCAGCCTGGCTGCCGCTTAAATGCCCTTGAATAATTCCGATGTATTTTTCGTAAAGATTCGATTCGGCAACAAGCAATTCTGCTCCTCGGGAAAAATCAACCAGCTCTTCTTTCCAGCTTGTATCTGCCGTAAACACCGCGGTCCGGCCGTTGGCAGTGAATTTCATGGCCAGGCAGTACACCGGATGAACCGTTTCACAGAATGTCACTTGCCACGGACCCAGTTCAAGCGTTTCCGAAGCCTGAATGGCGCGCCCTTCCGTAACGCCTTTATAAGACAGCTTCTCGAACTCATCAGGATCCTTGTCATGGGCATGGATAAACAATGGAGTATCCCATTCTTTCAACTGCATGCCTACCATAGCGGCATGCTGCAGTACGCCAATGTCAGCAATGTGGTCCGGATGATAATGGCTAATGATAACAGCATCTAAATCTTGCAATTTTGTGTAATTCTGAACTGCCGCCAATACTCCGCTGCCGCAATCAATCAGACAGCGGAAACCGTCCTGCTCAATCAAAAAGGCCGAAGTTGCTTCGTTTTTATTGGGATAGCCGCCCCAAATGCCAATCGGTATGATTTTCAAAAAACCACTCCCTGTCTCTAATTTTCTTCAGTATAACCGATTCTTTAAAGTTCCTGTTGTTTAATCCTCTACTCGTGGTGGTATGCATAGAAGTAAGATAGAAATTTACTTGGAGGGATTACATTGACTTTAAAAATGACAGTTGAAAACGCAGTGCAAGCAAAAAAAGAAATCGAGAAATTAGAGACGCAAGGATACACGCACGATGATATTTATATTTTTGCGCATGATAAAAAACGCAACAAGGACATTACAAAAGCCTTAGACACAGAAGAGGTTGGCGTGAAAGAACAAGGCTTCCTAAACAGCATGAAAAACATGACCAGCTCACGAGGCGACGAACTTCGTGCGAAACTGGCAGCTGCTGGGTTATCTGATCAGGAAGCTGAGCAGTACGAAGAAGAGCTTGATAAAGGCAAATTGGTTATTGTCGCGAATAAAAACGTTAATAATTAATTTCCAAAGCATCACCTATATATTAGGTGATGCTTTTTTATGCAAAAAACTTGACTTGGTTGTTATTATTTAATTATTCTAATATGTTATTTTTAACCAAATGCAAGCATAGGTATATTGTGTTATATATAGCATTAGAACCTTTTTTACGTTGTATCCCCTTTCAATTTTTGCTATATTTAGATAGGGATTTTTTAATTTTTAAAAAACTTATCCATGCATCAATTTGCATCAAGGGGGAACAACATGAAAAGTTTAAAAATGGGGAGCGCCTTTGTCGGCATTATTGTCGGTGCCGGATTTGCTTCTGGCCAGGAAATTTTACAGTATTTCACCAGCTTCGGCTATATGGGGACAGCCGCAGCCATTCTTGCAACCGCTTTATTTGCGTATCTGGGGATGAGCTTGACCCGACTGGGAAGCCGTATGAAAACCACTTCACATAAAGAAGCTGTTTTTGGCATTAGCGGGAAGATAATTGGGACTATCGTTGATTATATTATCATCCTTACTTTATTCGGCGTGGGAGTCGTAATGATTGCTGGAGCAGGTTCTATCTTTTCACAGCAATTTAATTTGCCGGCACCGCTGGGCAGTACGGTTATGGTCATTCTGGTCGTTTTGACCATTATGATGAACGTCCAAAAAGTTATTGCCATTATCGGCAGCATTACACCGTTTCTGATCATCGCAGTTATCGGTCTGGCTGTTTACAGTTTGATAACGATGGATTCCACGTTTGCATCCTTGAATCCAATCGCCAACGAACAAACGTCGACTTTGCCAAACTGGTTCCTGTCTGCGATCAATTATGTGTCATTCAACATCGCAGTCGGTGCTTCAATGGCCATCGTCATGGGTGGAACGGAAAAAGACGAGAAAGTTGCTGCACGCGGAGGTTTGATCGGCGGCTTGATTCTCGGAGGCCTGATTATTCTGAGCCACTTGGCGATTTTCTCCAAAGTGGATGTTGTCGGCAGTGCAGAAATGCCATTGCTGCAAATTGCCGATGACATTTCACCGGTTCTCGGGGTCTTTATGTCGGTCATCCTTTTCGGCATGATTTACAATACGGCAGTCAGTATGCTGTTTTCGTTTTCGGCACGCTTTGTCGTAATGGGCACAAAAAAATTCCGCATATTTGTCATCATCGTTGGAGTTGTCGCTTACATCTTAAGTTTTGTCGGATTTACCGAACTCGTAAGTCTGTTTTATCCAATCGTTGGCTACCTCGGCTTCTTCCTAGTTGGAGCGTTAATTTTTGCCGACATCCGAAAACCGCATAAAAAGAAGCATTCCTAAGCGGGTTTTACCCGCTGACAACCAAGCCGCCAAAGCCTGCTGCACTGCTTTGGCGGCTTTTTTATGGTACCGTTAATTTAGAAAAGTGGAAGCGGCCATGTAGATTCGTCAGGCATAAGCCACTCTGGCGAAGCGGCATGTTTTCAGCCGCACAGCCAGAGTGGCTTATGACCCCGAGAATCTGGCCGCTGAAGTCTGGACAAAGAAAAGCCGAAGCGGTCCAAGATAATCTGGCCGCTGGATTCTGGACAAAGAAAATCGGAGGGAGCCTCCTTATGAATCAGTTTATCAAAACACCGGAACAACAAGCATTAATCGATCAACTTCGTGCTCTGCAGCCCGCTTTCCAGGCGCGCGAGCCGGAACTGGATGTACGCGATTCCTTCCCTTTTGAAAATATCAAAGATCTGAAACAACTGGACTATCATACCCTTACCTTGCCGCAGGAACATGGCGGCCAAGGATTCGGGCTGTATGAATATGTATTGGCACAGGAAGCCATCGCTGAAGGGTCTGGAGCAACCGCACTTTCAATCGGCTGGCATGTCGGCATTGTTCTGGAATACGCTGAAAATCGCCATTGGCAGCCTCAATCCGCTGATTGGCTGATGGCAGAGATTGCAAATGGCGCACTCATCAACACGGCAGCAACAGAAGCCAATGCCGGCAGCCCAGCCCGAGGCGCCTTGCCGCAGACCACCGCTATCGCTGATGGAAATCACTATATCGTCTCTGGCGAAAAAACTTATACTTCCATGGCCCCCGCACTCGATTATATTTTCGTGACCGCGGCAACAGAAACGGATGAAGTCATCACCGTTATCATTCCGCGCCACGCCGAGGGAGTGTCGATCGACGAAACTTGGGACATGCTCGCTATGAGAGGTACTGCAAGTCACACACTGGTTCTCGACAGCGTTCGGATTCCAAACACCCATATTTTAAAACCAGCCGGAGTCACGGCTGCTGCTAAAGGCTGGCTGCTTCATATTCCCGCCTGCTATATTGGAATTGCTTCGGCTGCACGAGCCTATGCAGTCGAATTCGCCGCCAACTACAGTCCGGCATCTCTCGACAAGCCAATTGCAGAGACACCCCCCATCCAGCAGACCATTGGTGAAATGGAACTTCAGCTCGCCACTGCCCGCCATCTTCTATATGGCACTGTAGAACGTTATGTGCACGCTGCCAACAAAGCGGAAATGGAAGAAGCTTTGAATATCACGAAAATAGCCGTTACTCAAGCAGCGATGGAGATTGTTGACAAGGCCATGAAAATCGTTGGCTCCCGTGCCCTTTCCGAAGAAAATCCGATGCATCGCCATTACCTCAACGTTCGTGCAGGGCTCTACAATCCGCCGATGGAAGACATGGTCAAGGCCCAATTGGCGGCGCAGGCAATCAATGAATTTACACAACATTCAAAAACAGAGGTGAAATAAGCGATGGAAACAACCGTCTGGATCAACGATACCGAAATACATGCTTTTAATTTCACAAAAGAATTGAGTAAACAACCCAATTCTCAACAGCGAAAAAGAAAAATCTCATTCGACTTTAAAGTGACCAGCGAAGAATACCATGATATTGCGGTACTGCTGTATGAAATGAATTTCCGAATCCGGGTTCCAGCGCAAAAACTGGAATTCGAGGCTTCCATTTCTAATTATTCTACTTCTATCACCGACTTGTACAAGCCAGGCCAAGTAGCTGATTATTACTTGGAATTAGTGGAGCAGGCTTAGATGGGTTATTGTGTAAAAAAAAAACGGCTGCGATTTCAGAGCCGTAGGATGCAATCCATGACAAAAGAAGTCCGAAACCTCGTACAGGTCTCGGACTTCTTTTTAATTCCGCTTAAAGCGGCTGCCTTTTTTCTTCGTCCGCAGCCTGGCCATGAGCTCTTCTGCTCGCCTCTTTTTCATCAGGCTTGTTTCCTCATCCAAAGTGACTGCCAGTTGACCGTTTTCAGCATCAATGGTAAACCAGGAATTGATCCGGCTTCCTTCTGGCAAGCGATTGGCGGGCAAGACCAATTCGACCCCTTCTTCTTCCACTAAAATGACTGCATAAATGTCGTCTTCAATCCGATCCAGAATCCCTTTCATCGCCTTACCCTCCTATGCATGCCAGACCCTGATCTTGAATATCATTCAGAGTTGCCTGGCCAATTCCTTTAACATCAAGCAATTCTTCCAAACTTTCAAACGGCCGCTGGTTGATGATGGACTGCGCATAAACTTCACCTATTCCTGTAATCTCCTGCAATTCCGCTGAAGAAGCTATATTCAGATCGATGCAACGGTTCTCACCTTCAGTTGGAACCCCTTCCTGCTGTGTTTCCACACTGTAGGACTGGCCATCTGTTTCAACCAGGATAGTGCCATTGACATCTGTTCCGAACACTTCTGCCCCTGCATTTTCTGCAGCTGCAATCACTTCTGCATGCGGATGTCCGTAAGAATTGTCAGCACCCGCACTGTAAATCGCCACTTCAGGAGCTACTGCCTTTAAAAAAGCAGGGCTTGTCGATGTGTTGGAACCGTGATGCCCCAAATGCAGAATTTCCGCTTCGAGTTCCATGCCGCTGTCGATCATTTCCTGTTCCTCTTTAACACCCGCATCCCCTGTGAAAACAAAACGGACGTCGCCATAGGTCATTCTCAATGATACCGACTCTTCATTTGCCGCACCCGTAATTTCGTCCGGGTACAGCACTTCGATCTGCATGGAGCCTACATCAAAATGGTCTCCGCTTCTAGGTTCCACATAATCCGTGCCGCTCGCTTCAATAGCTTGCAGAGCATTAAGGAATGTATTGGAGCTGCTTGTGTTGCCGGACATCCATACTTCTGCAACCTCAAATTCGCCGACAACCTGTGCCAGCTGCCCAATATGGTCTGCATCCGGGTGGGTACCGACGACAATATCAATGTCCTGAATGCCCTGCTGCTTCAAGTAATCCACTGCTTCTGACGAATTCCAATTGCCTGTGTCGATCAGCATCGTAAACCCTTCAAATTCAAGCAACGTGGAATCCCCTTGTCCGACATCAATATAATGCACTGTCAAACCATCCTGGCTAACTTCTTCTGCAGCGGGTTCTTCCGCTTGCGACTGGTCATTTTTTTGATCTGTTTTTTCATTATTGCGTTCTTCCTCCGGCTGTACGGCTATTTGCGTACAAGCTGCAAGCAGCACAAAAACAAGGACTGCCAATATGGTCCATATGATCTTTTTCAAAAACTCACTCCTCTATCTCCAGTGAATTTTACCACAAGCAAATCGAAATGAAAAAGCAGGCCAAGGAAAATCCCTTGGCCTGCTGCCATTTACGTAGACATGTAGTCGCCGCCGTTCATATGCAGAAACTGGCCCGTCATATACGAGTTCTGCGGATCGGCCAGAAACACATATGCTTTCACCAGCTCATATGGCTGTCCCGGACGCCCTGCCGGAACATCTTCACCAAAACCTTCGGCCACATCCGGATTTAAATCACCGAAAGTTTTGGTGATTAAGGGAGTCCAAATTGGGCCTGGCGCAATTCCATTCACTGCAATTTCCTCCCGCACTAAACGCCTTGCCAACGAACGGGTCATGGCCACCATTGCACCATTGGCTCCTGCATAATCAATCAGATCCGAATGGCCGCGGTAAGCGTTAATGGAGGCTGTATTGATAATCCGCGAACCTTTTTTCAAATGCGGCAAGGCTGCCCGTGTTAAATAAAACATGGCAAATGCCTTAATTTCGAACGTTTTCAGCATCTGCTCATCCGTAATATCCAAAGGGGAAGTTTGGGGATATTGGTAGCCGGCATTGTTGACTACTATATCTACCTGCCCAAATTCTGCTAACGTAAATTGGACCAGTTGGTCGCAATTCTCCGATTTCCCCAAGTCACCGCTTAGCGCTTTGGCTTTGCCGCCATAGCTTTCAATCAGCTGAATGGTTTTTTGTGCGCCTTCGTCGTCACCGAGATATCCGATGACAACTTTTGCACCTTCCTTAGCATAAGCAATTGCCACCGCCTGGCCAATGCCGCTGCTGGCACCCGTGACAATAGCCACTTTCCCGACGAGTACCCCACTGGCTTTATAGTCTTTCAAATCAGTGTTGTCGAATTCTTTATCTGCCATATTCCCACCCTTTCAACTTCTAATACAAACTGGGAATTTTCGTTAAATGCCAGACATCGTCTGAATACTGCTGGATGGTGCGATCGCTTGAAAAATATCCGGAAGCTGCGATGTTTTTGACACACATTTCAGCCCATTTTTCAGGATGCGCATAAGCGTTTAAAATCTGTTCATGCGCTTTTGAATAACTGCGAATATCTTTTAATACAAAATAAGGATCGCCGTCCCCCAACAATTGTTCCACGATAAAATCGACATTTGTTTTGCCTTCTGTCCATTCCCCTTTGATCAGTTCTTCCATCAATTGTGCAATTTCCGGGTCCGAATCAATTATGCTCTTCGGATTGTAGGATTTTTCCTTTTCGTGTTGCATAACTTGCTCGGCAAGCATGCCAAAAACAAAAGCATTCTCTTCGCCGACCTGTTCAAATATTTCGACATTCGCACCATCAAAAGTGCCAATTGTCAGTGCACCATTCATCATCAGCTTCATATTGCCTGTTCCTGAAGCTTCTTTGGATGCCGTTGATATTTGTTCACTGACATCTGCCGCTGGAATCATGTATTCCCCCTGTGTCACGTTGTAGTTTTCAACAAAAACAACATGAAGGTGTTTTCTTGCTAGAGGGTCATTGTTCACTTTTGCTGCTACTGTATTGATCATTTTGATGACTTGTTTAGCAAAATGGTAGCTGGGAGCCGCTTTTCCACCGAAAAAGAAAGTTCGCGGATATGGCCGATACGTCGGATCCCGTTTAATCCGATCGTACAGCATCTGAATGTGAAGTATATTCATCAACTGGCGCTTATAACCATGGAACCTTTTGATGTGAATATCAAAAATTGAATCCTGATCCACGATGACATTTTGGTTTCTTTGGAGATGATGGATCAACTGCTCTTTTTTCAAGCTCTTGATCGCTTGGAAATCCTGAAGAAATGAATGGTTTTGCGAAAAGTAATGCAACTCGCTCAAGCGTTCAGGTTCTTTAACCCATTGCGGCCCAATCGTATCCGTAATCAGCCCGGACAACTCATGGTTAGCTTTTAGCAACCACCGGCGATGGGCAATGCCATTAGTCTTGTTATGGAACTTATTCGGAAATTGTTCACTCAATTCTTTCATTTCACGTTTTTTTAAAATCTCGGTGTGCAATTTTGCAACGCCGTTCACTTTATAGCTTCCTACTACCGCCAGCACCGCCATCTTAATGACGCCATTTTCGATAATGGATAGTTTATGAAGGGCTTCATCATCCAGTTCCTGCTCCTGCAGGCTTTCTTTAAAGCGCCGATCGATTTCTTCAATGACCATATAAATTCTTGGAAGCAAAGTTTGGATCAGCCGACTGTCCCATTTCTCCATTGCCTCTTCCAGGATCGTATGATTTGTATAGGAAATAGTGCGGGTAGTGATATCCCAGGCTTGATCCCAGCTCAAGGCATGATGATCCATCAACAAGCGCATCAATTCCGGAACTGCTAGAGCGGGGTGCGTGTCATTGATTTGGATGGCAACATTTTCAGGAAGTTCCTCTATAGAGAAGCTGCCCTCATTCAAAATAGTTTGAAGTGATGCACTGCATAGGAAATATTGCTGTTTCAGGCGCAGAATTTTTCCGGCTTCCAAGGAATCATCCGGGTAAAGCCGATCAGTGATTTTAGCAGTATCGTGCTCATAGACCGCATAATCTTTATGGCCGGGTAACGGACGATCAGAAACTTCCGCCTGCCACAATCGCAGGGTGTTGACCGTACCGCCGTTTGCCCCTACAACCGGCATATCATAAGGAACTGCTTTGACCCATTCTGGTTTTTCCACTTTGACTTTAAGCCCATCCATCCCCATGACCAATTGGACCTCTCCGTAATATGGAACCTCTACCACCAGATCCTCGCGGCGAACGTCTACATTGTGTTTTTGTTGGATCCACTGGGTCGGCTGTTCTGTCTGGTAGCCATTCACAAAATGCTGCGTGAACAAACCGCCTTTGTATCTGAGGCCGTAGCCGTTTCCAGGCAAGCCCAAAGAAGCTAAAGAATCCACAAAGCAAGCCGCCAACCTTCCCAGACCGCCATTTCCAAGACCTGGTTCTGTTTCCAGCTCTTCTATCTCAGATAGTTGAAGACCCAATTCATCAAGCCCTTCTTTTACGGTATCATAAAAGTTTAAATTGATGAGGTTTTGTCCTAGAACACGTCCAATCAGAAATTCAATAGAGAAATAATACAATTGCTTTTCGTTATTATCTTTATATAATTGGCTTGTCCGATTCCAACGGTCCTGTATCCACTCCTGGGTCATTTCCCAAAGGGTTTCATAGGCCAGTTCTGCAGTTTTCCCCATTCCCTTTTGTTCCATTCGAGTGACAAAGCTTTTCTTAAACTCTTCTTTGGAAGAAAACATTATTGACACACCCCTTTAGATTATCCTTTCATAGAGTTTAGCGTATTCTCCCGCAGAGCGCGACCAGGAATAATCACCTTTCATGCCGTTTGTCTTAACGGCTTCCCAATGCTCTGGCTGCTGATAAAAAGCCAGGGCTCGTGCGAGTGCCAGACCAAATGGTTGGCTTTGTGAAAAATCGCTTAAAAAACCATTTCCGGCCTTTAGCTGTTCGTCGTATTCTACTACGGTGTCTTTCAAGCCGCCTGTTTTATTGGCTACCGGTACCGTTCCATAACGCATCGAAATCAGCTGGCTGAGGCCACACGGCTCAAAGTGGGAAGGCATCAGGAAGATGTCTGCTCCTGCATACAGGAGATGGGCGAACGCCTCATCGAAGCCCACATGGATATAGACTTTATCTGGAAAATCAGCTGCCAGCTTCCGGAAAAACTGTTCATACTGGTCTTCTCCAGAACCCAGCAAGACAAACTGAAGATCCTCTTCTGCCAATAATATCGGAAGCACCTCCTCCAAAACGTCAATCCCTTTTTGCCCTGACAGTCTGGAAATCATCGTCAGCAGCGGGACATCCCCGCGCTCCGGTAGTCCAGCTCGTCTTTGGATTGCCCGCTTATTGACCAGTTTGCCTTCCATGCTCATCGCATCAAACTCGTGTTCAATGGACAGGTCCGTCGCAGGATTATAAACTTCGGTGTCAATGCCATTTAAAATGCCAACCAGGTCCTGCTGTCTTTCCTGCAGGAAGCTGTTCAGCTTTTCCCCATAAAAGTCCGTTAAGATTTCATCTCGATAAGTGGGACTGACAGTCGTCACTTTGTCCACATAGGATATCCCAGTTTTTAATGAGTTAAAGCTGCCGCGCCACTCCACAATGCCATCGTCATAATAACGTGCAGCCATTTCAAAATCTTCAAGGAAAACATCTTTTGAGAATTTCCCTTGAAATTGCAAATTATGAATGGTCAAGACAGTTTTCATCGAACGAATGGACGTATACCGTTCATCTTCCTTCAGTAGAAACGGAACCATGGCCGTATGCCAATCGTGCACATGAAGCAGATCTGCCCGCTTTTTCTGGTGCAGGACGATTTCCAGCACCGCACGATTGAAAAAAGCATATCGCTCCGAATCATCTGCCTGACCATAAATTTGATCTCTCTGGAAGTATTTGTCGTTTTCCACAAACAGGAACTTCACACCCGCGTGCTCATATTCAAAAACGCCGAAAGTTTCCGGCAGCCCTTTAAAATCGAACTCCAATGACTCTTTCCGGACAAATTCAGATGCATATTCTTCTGAAATTAAACTGTATTTGGGTACGATGACATTGACTTCATGGCCTAATCTGCTGAGCTCTTTCGGCAACGCACCTATTACATCTGCCAGTCCTCCGGCTTTTGCAAAAGGCGCACATTCTGCTGCTGCCATAATGATTTTCATCGCATGTCCTCCTTAGTGACCTTTTCCCCTTTGCGCAAGACAATCGGCTGTTCAGGTGTCCCATGCAAAACCACCCCTTCACCGATGTAGACGTCTTTATCTGCAATGACATAAGACAAGTCGCAATTTTCTTCAATAACGCATTTTTGCATGATGATGCATTTCTCGACACGTGCACTTTTTTTAATATAAACGGCACGGCTGATGATGCTGTCAGCCACTTGCCCCATGATCGTACTGCCATTTGCGACGAGGGCGCGTTCGACGTGGCAACCGCTTACGTATCGTGTCGGCGGCTCATCCTTCACCTTTGTATAAATCGGACGGTCAGCCAGAAACAGCTGTTTCCGATTTTCTTCATCCAGCAAAGCCAATGATGCCTGAAAGTAACTTTGAACAGAATCGATAATGGCAAAATACCCTTCATATTCATATTCGTTGAATTTATATGGACTCTTCTTTAAATTCACCACATCTTCGACGCTTACCACTTTTTTGTCCCTGTGAGTGCGGATCAATTCAATCAGCAGATCTTTGGACAAAATATAGGTTTTTAAGGAAGCACCTCCACTTACCGCTTCAGTGATATCTGCTCCTGATCGGATATGCTGATCCAGCATGTCTTTGAAATCCAATTGGCTTACAATGAAGCTATTGATGACAACAGCATGCGGCTGAATGCTTTTCGTGAAAAACTGCATATGCTCTTCCAAAGCCGCAAATGCCCCAACACTCGATAATCCGCCATCACGCTGTGTAACTGGAAGGAAAAAAAGGCCATTTTTTCTTCTGTCCAAATCCCAGCTCTTGCCTACACCAATGTGATCCAGCAATGAAGCAAAGGGGTAGGTAGGGAAGACACCTACCGTATTAACACCGGAATTCACAAGATTCGATAAAGGAAAGTCGATTAACCGATAACGCCCCGCAAATGGCACAGAAGAAACGGTCCGTTGCATTGTCAGATCCTGCAGTCCTTCTTTTTTAACAGAGGCGTCTACTACTGCCATTAAATTCATTTTCCGCCACGCTCCTTCCATTCATCCAACTGCTCTTGCGTCAACAAAACCACTTCATCCTTCTGGTTCAATACTTCAAACCCTTCCGGCACATCAAGACGCGGCGGCACAATCGCACGGTGAAGTTTAACGTTTTTACCGATTGTTACTCCGCTCATGATCACACTTTCCGAAACCGAGGCGCCTTCTTCAATCTTCACTTTTTGAAAAATAACAGATTTTGAAACGTCACCAGAAATGACACACCCTTCATTTACCATGGATCCCTGAACATTCCCGGTTTCATTGATGACTTGGGGAGGAAGCTGCGGATTCGAAGAAAAAATACGCCAACCCGGGTCGTGCAGATTGAGGCCAGAATTCAAGTCCAGTAAATCCATATTGGCCTCCCATAGACTATCGACGGTTCCGACATCTTTCCAATATCCTTTGAACGGATAGGCAACCATTTTTTCGCCTTTTTGCAGCATGGCAGGTAAAATGTCTTTTCCAAAGTCATGGGAAGACTCTTCATCTACATTGTCCGTCTCCAAATACTCTTTCAATTTTTCCCATTTGAATACATACACACCCATGGAAGCCAAGTTGCTTTTCGGATTTTCCGGCTTTTCATCAAATTCCAACACATCCATCTCGTCGTTGACGTTAATGACCCCAAATCGGCTGGCTTCTTCCCACGGGACTTCCAGGACGGAAATTGTCACGTCAGCTTCATGCTCTTTATGGTAATCGACGAGTAATTCATAATCCATTTTATAAATATGATCCCCTGAAAGAATCAATACATACTCCGGATCACAGGATTGGAGAAAGCTGATGTTCTGATAAATGGCGCTGGCTGTTCCGGCGTACCATTTTATCCCATCAATTTCCGCGTAGGGCGGGAGCATTGTGACTCCGCCGTTGTGGCGATCCAAATCCCACGGGGTTCCCAACCCGATATACTCGTGCAGAACATGCGGCTGGTATTGCGTCAGCACACCGACAGTTTCGATGCCTGAGTTGGTGCAGTTGGATAACGGGAAATCAATGATGCGATATTTCCCCCCAAACGGAAGCGCAGGTTTGGCTATCGTATAAGTTAATGATTTCAATCGGCTTCCTTGTCCACCGGCCAACAGCATTGCGACTACTTTATCGTTCATCATGCTTCACTCCCATCTTGTTTTTGTTTCCATATGCTCATCGTAAATGCAGGTAAATCCATTTCTACGGAGTACGGAAGATCATCGTATGGATCATCAAAGGTTCCAATAACAGCCTTTGGGGCATCATTTCCTGATGTAAAGATTTTTTTATATTCCGTACTTTTTGGAACCCCCACCTTAAAATTCTCGTACCGGCGACTCGAAAAGTTGCAGACGACAATGCATTCATCTTCTGGCATGAATCCTCTTCGAATAAAGGCAGCCACGCTTTGTTCATTGTTATCTGCATCGATCCAGGAAAAGCCATCCGGATGGTCGTCCAGTTCAAATAATGCTTTTTCTGTTTTGTAAAATCCCAGCAGATCTCTTGTATAATCAGCCATTTTCTTATGTTCTTCAGTTTCCAACGAAGCCCAATCCAACTCTGGTTTAAATTCCCATTCTTCGAAATGGCCAAACTCCTGACCCATAAACAGCAATTTCTTGCCGGGATGGGCAATCCAGAAACCGAGCAGCAGCCGCAATTGCAGAAAGCGTTCATCCAGCGTTCCAGGAAGTTTATTTAATAGGGAGCCTCTTCCATTTACGACTTCATCATGCGACAGCGCGAGAAGGTAGCGCTCCTCGTACTGGTATACGAGAGAAAAGTTCATCTTTTGGTGTGCTTCAGAGCGTTCGGATGGCTGTATTTCCATGTAATCCAGCGTGTCACGCATCCACCCAAAGTTCCATTTATAGTGAAAACCGACACCCCCTTCAGAAACTTCGTGCGTCACTTTTGGGTAATGCCAGGCATCTTCGGCGATCAATAGCACTTCAGGGTAAAATTCTCTTAAACTATTTGTCAGTTTCCTCAGAAAATCAGTGCCTTCCTGATTATGCGGACGCTCTTCTCTGTTTGGGATGAACAATAAACAAACCAATGCATCCATTCGGAAGCCGTCAAATTTAAATTCATTGAGCCAGTAATGCCCGCTCGATATTAAAAAGCTGACGACTTCTCCTCTTTGAATATCAAAATTTAAGGTGCCCCAGTCAGGATTGGCCCCCCGTTCCTCCCGCTCATCCTCGTACAAGGGACTGCCATTAAAGAGAGCTAGCGCGTGTTCATCAACACAGAAATGTCCAGGAACCCAATCCAGAATCAATCCGATTTTATTCTCAGCGCATTGTGCGATAAAGTATTTTAAGTCATCAGCTGTTCCGTAGCGGCTGGTTGGCGCAAAATAACCGGTAGTCTGGTATCCCCAGGATTCATCCAGTGGATGCTCTGTGATGGGCAAGATTTCGATATGCGTAAAGCCCATGTCCAAGACGTACGGAATCAGTTTTGAAGCCAATTCACGGTAGTTCAAAAATCCTCCCTCGGCATTGCGCTTCCATGTCCCGATATGTAATTCGTAAATTGCCATGGGTTTTTCACGGTGGTCATTATTTTGTATTTTCTTTTGCTGCAAAACTGTTTTCGACCATTTATGCTTGGAGGCTGCTGCTACCACCGATTTGGTACCCGGTCTCAATTCGCCTTCAAACGCGTAGGGATCCGACTTCCGCAGCTTCTTGCCATCTCTTGTTTCGATGATATATTCATACGAATAGCCGGTAAGCTTCTGTGGAATTTGTATGTCCCAGATTGTCTCATCGAGAGGATGCTGTTTCATTTGAAAAACTTCTTCTACCATACTTTCAGGACCCGTAAAAGCTACTTCTACATTTGCCACATCCGGAACCCATATCGTAAACCTTGTTGTATCTGCAGCTGCATGTGCTCCAAAATATAGATAAGCGTCTTTCATCAAGCCCGCATGGAAAGCATCCAGCTGTTCCTGAGTAAGACGGCTTTGCAGGTCATTCATCTTGACACCTCCAAATTTTTTACAGTTCCGCGTCTTCTTTTAATTCTACATAAGTATTGTAAATTCCTTGTTAAGAAAGATAATTGTTCAAAAAATTCGATAAATTGAAAATTCTGCTGTCTCTTCGTTCGAAATGTCTACACATTTCTTTCTTCTTATACCCTTGTTTGAAGGAAGAATATCCACTAGGCTTAGGAAGATAGCTATTATTTGAAAGAGAGGCTGAAATTTGTGCGAAAATATAGAGCACTGCTGCTGGCTGTTTTCTTCAGTATCTTTTTGGCCGCATGCAATCAGGGCATTGAAGATCCGCTCGAGTGGGAAATAGAAGAATTTACTTTTACCAACCAAAATAATGAAGAGTTCGGCTTGGCTGACCTGGAAGGCGAAGTTTGGCTTGCCGACTTTGTGTTCACCAATTGCACTACAGTCTGCCTGCCAATGATGGCCAATATGACCGACTTGCAGGCACAGTTGGCAGCTGAAGGACTGGATGTCCAGATTGTTTCCTTCAGTGTGGATCCCGCGTTTGATAAGCCTGAGATTCTAAAATCCTATGCTGAGAACTATGGCGCCGATTTATCTGCCTGGAATTTGCTGACTGGCTATACCCCCCAGGAAATAGATGAATTTGCCATGGAAAATTTCGAGACTTTAGCAAGAAAACCTGAAAATGACGACCAGGTTATTCATGGCACTTACTTTTATCTAGTCGATCAAGAAGGTGTCATCATGAAATCATATGACGGATTAAATCCACCGGTTGAAGAGATTTTAGCAGACGCAGAAATCCTGCTGACGGAGGAATAGCAGATGAAACAGAAAAAAATCTGGACGGTCGCCCTCCTGCTTGCTGCCGCCGCATTGCTCCTCCTTTTTTTCATTCCACGTGAAAATGTTCCGGCTGATGAAAGCCGAGTCATCCTGGAACATTCCTTTAGGACGTATATAGCGCCTTCCTGCTTCGAACAGGCAGAAGCCACTAATTTCCTGGAAGAATCAACACTGGAGACAGCCAAAGAGCTCAACTATCCTCCACATTCTTCCTGTACCGAAAAAGCCTTTGAAGGCAATCGGGACAGTGGATTTATCCGGCTGATGAAAGAATTGGGCATTATGGAAAAAGAATCGACGGATTGGTAACTAAAAAACAGCCCGAGAATTTTTCTCGGGCTGTTTTTCGTTATTGCATTTACTTTATGACTTTGACGCACACTGGAGCGGTGGTCTGTATGGTATTCTCAACCGCACAAGGAGCACCTGAACCGACGATCTTTAAAACAACAAGTGTGTGTGAGTTTTCATTCGCTACTACCATCCAGACATTGCCGGGGATTAAAGTAAAATGCCTCGGCCCTTCGCCTCCAGAACTGGTCAATCCGATATTTTCCAATGTACCATTCTCCTGAACCGCAAAAGATGCGATGCTGTCATGTCCGCGGTTTGATGCGTAAACAAACAGGCCATCGCTTGAAACAGTAATTTCTGCGCTGGTATTTTCTCCTGTGTAACTGTCAGGCACTAAAGGCAGCAGCTGCAAAAATTCCAATTGCCCATCTTGGCTGATTTTGTAGACCAACAGCGTGGAGTTAATTTCGTTTAAGGAATAGACTAAAGGTTTTTCTGGGTGAAAGCTTAAATGACGCGGACCTGCTCCCGCCTCTGTTTTCACTTTGTACTTCAGCGTTAATGTCCCGGTATTGGCATCCAGTTTATAGGTGGATATTGTATCTGTCCCCAAATCTGATACCAAAAACAAATTTTCCCCCGGAACTTGTATGACTGAATGCGGATGAGCAGCATCTTGCCGATCCAGATTCGGCCCGGAGCCTTCGTGCTTTACTGAAGCCGCTAGCTCCCCAATCGCTCCATCAGCATGGAGCGGATAAACATTCACGGTCGCGCCTGAATATGTAACAGTGAGCAGCCATTGTCCCGTTTCATCGATGGTGACATGAGCCGGATGGTCCCCGTTGGAAGATTGGCGGTTGATTTCCACTATTTTCCTGGCTGCCGGTTGGATCCAATAGCTGACAAGTTCGCCATTGCCCACTTCACTGGCAGCTACAAAACTTGTGCCGTTCGGATGAACAGCGATAAAAGATGGGCGTTCAATACCCGCTATGCCCATTAGCTCTGTTAATTCCCCCGTGGTGTCTTCAAACTCCCAAAGTTTGATGCCCGGTTCTTTTTCTGATGAATACGATCCTGTCAGCAGGTAGCTGGATGCCATCAAATTCCTCCTCGATTTCTAGTACAAAGCAAACTTCTCCACTTTTAGTGCGGGTATGGCACGGACGCAACTTCTTCGTCCAATTATAAAATTTTAAATTCCCGTGAATTTCCGGTGAAGATGAGTTAAAGTAAGCTATGAAACCTGACCAGTCTATTATACGAGAAAGAAGGTTGTCCATGAGAAACTTCGGTTTATCCGTCCGCGAAAAAAGCATTGTGTGCATCGGCTTCATGGGAGTCGGAAAAACAACTGTTGGAAAACTGCTGGCCCAAAAACTGTATCGCAACTTCGTCGATATTGATGTGGAGATTGAGAAGGCATTTGCTATGCCGATTTCACAAATATTCGAAATCTACGGGGAACAGGCCTTCCGTGCCAAAGAAAAAGAACTGATTGTGAAATACAGCCAACAGCCGCTGAACATCATTTCTGTCGGCGGCGGTGCCTTTTTGCAAAAAGAAATACAGGACATCTGCATGGCCGACTGCATCGTCCTGTTTCTCGATATCTCATGGGAATCATGGAAAGACCGCATCCATATCCTCGTCGACAACCGCCCTCTTTTAAAAGGACGGTCTCTCGAAGACATGAAAACGCTGTTTCTTGAACGGCAAACGATTTATTCTTTAAATCATTCCAAGTTCCAGGTCGATAATTTCAAAGCGGAAGAAGCGGCTGATTACTTGGCTGATGCCTTGAAACTATCCTGGGAAATTCATGCACCCCAGCCAAAATAAAAGAGGAAACCCGTCATATCCATATGGCGGGTTTTTTGTTGATTTGTCATATCTTCTGCCACTCCTCCCCGTTCTAATATTCAGATATTTTAAAGTATACGATATGTTTTGGAAGCTTACAATTTTTATCTTAGTAAAATATATATGCTGAAATAAAGGAACCAACTTTTACTCTGTGCTTTGGGCAGGACAAAGGGGAGTGCTCCTACAACAAGCCAGTGGATGCGCCATCGCTAAGAAGTAGAGTAAATTCAAATCAAATTCATGTTTTCCGCTGTATTCTTAAAAGAGATGGAGCAAATCAGCGGAAGATTCCGTTACAAGTGAATTGCCGTCTGGATGAATAATTGGACCATGATATAAAAAGCGACAGCAAACTTCAAGTTGAATTGCAGGCCATTCCGGATGCCGCTCAATCCATTGACGCTGCTCAAAATAATAACCGGCATCACAAAAGGAGATAAAATGATGGAGATGACGCTTCCCGAAGTCACGGCCAGTACAACCAGTTCCGGTGGGTATGGAAAAGGGATCGCCTCTAAAACCCCTGTCACCAAAACGATGACCGGCAACGGCCCCAAACCGATAAAGCCCAGGAAAATGATAATGAACGGAACCAGGAACAGAACATTGAGCACTGGAACGATTCCAGTCAAATAGTTCATGCCGTCGATCACATAGTCACCCGCATTTGACTGATTCAGTGCATAGATCAACAAACCCGCGGCAATTAAAATGCTGAACTGCTGCGCCTGTTTTGCAATTCCTACCGTAAAATAATACCGGGCCTCCACAACAAAACTGGAAGGTTTTCTTTTGACTAAAAAATACAGCATGGTCCATCCGAGGATTACTAATGGAATGGCCAACAAAAATTCCAAACCGGTCATTTCATGCACAATGAAAATGGTCCCAAACAGGGAAATGAACAGGAACACAAACTCTGCCACATCCTTATTCCACTTTCCTTGGTTCCGTGAATTCTTCATAGCTTTATCAATTTCCTGTTTCAAAACGTAGGTAAAGTCCACTCCGTACTTCTTTTCCTGGAAATAAGAGAAAATTACAGATAAAATCGTTCCTGCGAAAGCGAAAGCAAACCCGAGCGCCATCGACTTCCAAAGAGTCGCTTCAAGTGCTTCCACTGCAAAAATAAAGCTGGGGATGCTGATGACCCATAATGTAGACAATCCAAAGCCGCGCAAGATAGCTGTTCCTTTAAAGTTTTCCCAGGCCTCGTCTTTATGTTCTTTTAAAAACACATCGATAAAGCGGTACATCATCGGCACCACCCCAAACAGCAGGAAATGAGAAATTATTTGGGTCATTGCCATCAGCCCAAAGTAAAACTTCTGGCTCTTATTTAGCAAATTATGGGCGAAACTCATAATCTCTTCTATATAAGGTTCTTCTTTCAAAACCCAGCTGATCATTGGAACGATCAGCAGTAATCCAATGAGGCTTCTCATCTGCTTCAGCCCCTCGAATATACCACTCATAAAAGAATTGCTTGTAAAAAAGAGTACTATCAAAGCCGCGGCAATCAAGAACAATTGCAGTTGAACTTTTTTCAATGGCAGCAAGAACAGGGCCGACAATAAGATTAGCACGCCTAAAATTGGGAGCATCGCGTTTAAAAAAGTAAGTGACAAAATGCACGAGAGCATACGCCGAAACTGAAAAAATAAATCCTAAAGCTGCTTTCTGATTCATTTCATCCCCCCTTTGACTAGCTCCATCATTTCTTTTCATTCTACACCTTTTGTTGCACTATTCTTTCAAGTTCCATGGATTTCGGATTGATTTCAGGACTGGGCGGCTAAGGCTGCACTAATCTCACGGCATCTTCTTAAGATTTTTTGTTTTCAGTTAATATGTGATATGCTCTGAGATAACAATGAGTGGTATTTCATTGAGGAAGCAATTCCCTATGGTAAAGGCTTAATAAATTGACATCGTGTTCTCATAGTATAGGAGGAATTAAACGTGGGTGTAACAAGAAGCTTCTTTATCGCCTTATCCAAAAACCAGGCGCTCAATAGCGGGGCTAAAAGATGGGGTTTAAAATTAGGCGCCGGAAAAGTAGTTGCCGGAACTGACATCAAAAGCATGATGCAGTCGGTCAAGGAACTGAATGCGAATGGAATTAGTGCCACAATCGATAACTTGGGTGAATTTGTACAGACCAAAGAAGAAGCGACACAAGCCAAAGAAGCTATCCTAAAAACACTGGAAGCCATTCAAGTTCATGGCGTTAATGCACATATGTCTATCAAATTGACACAAATCGGCTTGGATGTAGACCCGGATTTCTGTCTGGAAAACATCCAGGAAATTGTATCAGCTGCTGCAAACTATGATATTTTCATTAATTTGGATATGGAAGATTATGATCATCTGCAGCAAACATTGGATATCCTCAACATCCTGCTTCAGGAATACGATAATGTCGGAACCGTGATCCAAGCCTATTTATACCGAGCCGAAAAAGATCTAGAAAACTTGAAGAATGTTCGGCTCCGCCTCGTAAAAGGGGCTTATAAAGAAAGCCCGGAAGTTTCCCTTCAGGAGAAAAAAGAGATTGATGAAAATTATTTGAAGCTGATCAAACTCCACCTGCAAGCTCCTGGATATACATCGATCGCAACGCACGACCATCATATTATTGAACAGGTAAAAGCGTTTGTAAAAGAGGAAAATATTCCACTGCACAGCTTTGAGTTTCAGATGCTATACGGTTTTCGGACAGAAATGCAAAAGGATCTGGCAAAAGAAGGTTTTGCATTCACAACCTATGTTCCTTTTGGCCAGGACTGGTATGCGTATTATATGAGACGATTGGCTGAAAGACCTCAAAACATCAACTTGGCGTTGAAAAGTTTAGTTTCTAAATAAAAAGAAGCACCTCCAGATTTCGGAGGTGCTTCTTTTGTCCATTATATAAGTTGAACAAAAGAAACGCTTTAGAATGCCGCTTCGCCAGTGCGTCTTATGTCCGTCGAGGGGCCGCAGGATGCGGGTCAGCTAACCGTTGCGACACGAGGTCGCGTTCTTAGGTTAGCTTCTGCTTTTGGGCGCTTCCGCTTTTCTTTTTGGCCAGACTCCAGCGCCCAGATTCTAGGGTCATAAGCCACTCTGGCTATTCGGCAAAGAACGCCGCTTCGCCAGTGCGTCTTATGCCCGTCGAGGGACCGCAGGATGCGGGTCAGCTAACCGTTGCGACACGAGGTCGCGTTCTTAGGTTAGCTTCTGCTTTTGGGCGCTTCCGCTTTTCTTTTTTTAATCCAAGTTTCTTACTTGGATTGGCGGCAGTTCTTGCTGAAGGTTCTTTCTATGTCTTTCATATTGCAGTGGCAGCATCAACGCTTCTCCGAGCGATTCGGGAGATTCATCTATTGCAAATCCTGGAGGATCGGTTGCGATTTCAAATAAGATGTCTCCGTATTCCCGGAAATAGATGGCATTAAAGTAATTGCGGTCTTGAACAGGGGTCACTCCCAATCCGTAAGTTTCTACATGCTCTTTCCAATCCAATTGATCAGCATCGTCCTGCGCACGCCACGCAATGTGGTGCACAGTTCCAACGCCCATCTGCCCTGTACCAACCGGAGACAATTTTACATCAATGATATTGCCCAGATCGCTTGCAGCACGGAAACGCAAGAGGCCGTCTTCTTCCCCTGTCCGTTCGAGTCCCATGACCGTCTCTAATAATTCAGCGGTTTTTTCCGCATTGGCCGTATATAAAGTAGCCCCGCCAAATCCTTTGATCGCAACCTCTTCCGTAACTTCACCAATTCCCCAGCTGTTTGCTTCGCCTTGCTGTCTTTCAACCAGTTCCACATGCAAGCCATGAGGATCATCAAATGTTAAATATTGCTCTTCAAAACGCTTTGTTTTTGAAAACGGAACCTTGAACTTTTCCAGCCTGTTTTCCCAAAAAACCAGAGCTCCAACAGGAACTGCGTAAGTGGTGACACCAACTTGGCCATCCCCGATTTTCCCTTTGTAGGCATCTCCCCAGGGAAAGAAGGTAATGATGGTTCCGGGCTTTGCAGTTTGATCACCAAAATATAGATGATAGGTTCCTGGATCGTCAAAATTCACTGTTTTCTTTACCAAGCGCAACCCCAATACACCTGCGTAAAAATCTACATTTTCTTGCGGGTCTCCAACAATTGCAGTGATATGATGGATTCCCATTGACTTCTTCGCCATTGCGCAGCACTCCTTTGTCATTACAACTATATGGTTATCTTACCATTGTATTATCTCGAATTAGAAATATTGATTGCAATTCTGTGTTCAGACACTATTTAGCAATAAAACTTCATTGCGGCTTATTGTCTTCATGCTTTTCCAACTGTTCTTCTCGCTGTTGTTTAATTTCTTCCAAGCTTTCTTTGTTGTGCTGTTTTTCTTCTTCAATTTTCTCTTTTCGCTGCTGTTCTTCTGTTTTAGAGATATTCGAATTTTCGTGTTCTTCTTCCACTTGATCTTTTTGATGCTCTTTGACTTCTTCTATTTTTTCTACTTCCTCTTGGTACTCATCTTCCACTTCAGAGGTGGAGGGAAGGAAAGGTTCATTGTTATAATCCGTTCTTCTACCATGACGGAGCATATCATAAATGATCAGTCCGTTGTTCGGCATCCCATTGGCCGTTTTCATTGGAACAATATCAAATAATACATAGTAAAAAGCATAAAAGACAAATCTGTCCCAGAAAGTGGCATACTCTTCCAGCATGCCATTCGCCAACATGGCATTTATCGTGACGGCCACTACCAGATTCACTAAAATAGGGCTTGCATACAGGGATACATAAGCAAACTTCCCTTCCCTTTTCAGAGAATCATACGAATACCAGCTATACAGATGATAATATTTCCGTATGTCGAACATTCCTATTTTAATAATCCTTGTACCCGAACCAATCGTCATTCGCGGGTTTTTCACGCCCAAAATCAAGCTCATTATTAAATAACCCGACTCTCTTAAAAAGACGACAACCGGCAAGATAATAAATGCGGAAATTATCAATGCTACTAAATCGGCTAATCCGAACATTCGCTCACTCCTTTTCGAAAGCCCAAAAAGCTCTACCTCCTAAGGTACCCATATTATGTTGCATTCCTGCTCTTCTATCATTACAAACATATTTCAGTTTGATGAAATTAATCTATTGGTCACTATCTTTTTTCGTGTTAGCATAGTTATTATATAAAGAAGCTAAAAAAAAACAATTGCAGTCACGCAACTTTGAAACCGATCTTCTTATAACATGCACCAGCCGGTCAATTAACACGATGATTATTAGTGAAAATTCACTTTAAAGGATGGATACTGTGGGAGCTCAATTCAGACACTGGATTCAAAAAAAATGGATGATGCCTGTTTTCTTGATTGCCCTGTTATTTATCATGGCCGCTTTTGGGGAAATCACCTCCTCCCCCGATGCTTCGGCATCCATACAAATTGCAGGCTCCGCAGCCTTCAGCTCTCCACCAAACATCAATGAAATCAGCGAGCGGGTCGAAGTTAGAAAAAATTTATCTTATAGTGATACCGCTAACAGCTTTTTGGATATTTATTATCCTAAAGATGGAGCCGCTTCAATGCCGGTCATTTTATGGATTCATGGCGGCGGCTATGTTGGAGGTTCCAAAGACAGCCGCCAGGACTATGCAATGGCTTTGGCAGATGCCGGCTATGTAGTAGCAAACATCGATTATGCCTTAGCCCCAGAGTCGCTTTATCCAGGTCCAGTGCTGCAGGCGAACAAAGCACTTGCCTATATGCAGCTTCATGCAGCTGAATACGGCGGCGACATGGACCGTGTATTTGTAGGCGGCGATTCGGCAGGAGCGCAGATCGCCAGCCAAGTTGCTTCGCTTGTATCGAATGTAGAATTGGCCGAAACGATGGCGATTCAACCAGCTATCGCCAATAGCCAACTTCAAGGAGCATTGCTTTTGTGCGGCTTGTACAACTTGGACACGGTCAGAGCCACGGCCTTTCCCAATATTGATGTATATCTATCAGCTTACACAGGGGCAGAACCATTCGAATCGTTCCAGAGGATCGATGAGCTTTCGACGGTCCAACATGTCACCTCGAACTTTCCGCCCGCTTTCATCACAGTCGGTGACGCAGATCCTTTTGTGTCGCAATCCACTGAACTGGCCGATGTTCTGCAATCTTATGACGTTCCAGTCAGTTCTATCTTTTTTGAAGGTACCCAAAAAAATCTGAAGCACGAGTATCAATACGATTTAAGCACGGAAGATGCGCGGGAAACACTTGATAAAACTCTCCAGTTTCTTTTCATCCATAGTCAGTAACGTAAAAAACGAGCAAGCCGCTTATCTGCGGCTTGCTCGTTTTTGGTTCATCCTTGATTTATTGCACTTTCCTTTACTACAGCTGCCGCGTGCTTCCGTTTTTTAGAAGGCAGCATGTTGAACAAGATATTCAGAACGATAGCGGTAACACTCCCAGCCACGATTCCGTTGCTTGTCAAAATTTGAACACTTGACGGCAATTGAACAAACAATTCAGGAACTACAGTAACCCCAAGTCCGATGCCGACTGCACAGGCAATGATCATGGAATTTTCCTGAGAGTCGGTAATAATTGTGCTTAACATCTTAATGCCCTGTGCAATGACCATACCGAACATCGCAATCATGGCTCCCCCAAGAACAGAAGGTGGGATAATTGTTGTCACAGCAGCGATTTTCGGAACAAATCCAAGGGTGATCAGCATAATGCCGGCAATCAGAATGATTTTACGCGATTTGACGCCCGACATTTGGATCAGCCCGACGTTTTGTGAAAATGCTGTATAAGGGAACGAGTTGAATATCCCTCCAAGTACAATGGCCAATCCTTCCGCCCGGTATCCTTTTGCCAAGTCTTTCTCGGCGATTTTCTTTTTCGTGATGTCACCAAGTGCAAAGTAGACGCCCGTGGATTCTACCAAGGACACCATTGCCACTAAGATCATCGTCAGGATAGCCGGCCATTCAAAAGTCGGAGCTCCAAAGTAAAACGGTTCGACCATATGGAAGTACGAAGCATCAGCAATAGGTGAAACATCTACTTTTCCGAAAAAAGCAGCCGCGACCGTTCCAACAATCAATCCCACTAAAATGGAAATGGCTCTTAGAAAACCAGTTGAGAATCGATACATGAACACAATAAACAAAAGAGTACCGAACGACAGCCCGATATTGACGAGTGAACCAAAATCACTGGCTCCCTGTCCGCCTCCCATATTGTTGATGGCTACAGGTATTAACGTGATTCCGATAATAGTAACGACTGTCCCTGTGACAACTGGCGGGAAAAATCGGACCAAACTGCCAAAAAACCCGCTGATTAAAACAACGAACACCCCGGAAACGAGAATAGCCCCGTAAATAGCGGAGATGCCGTATTGCCCGCCAATAGCAATCATTGGTCCAACAGCAGTAAACGTACAGCCAAGGACAACCGGAAGGCCGATGCCAAAAAATCGGTTGCTGACGATTTGAAGAATGGTGGCTACACCACAAAGCAGAATATCAATCGCGACCAGATACGTCAGCTGTTCTGCTGTCAGCCCAAGAGCCTCTCCGACAATAAGCGGAACCAATACCGCGCCTGCATACATGGCCAATACATGTTGAAATCCTAAAGCCGTTTCACCCAATGTTTTTTTCATTGATTTTTCGCCTCCTCAAAAAATGTCACTTTTCCATTTTCCAAAGACGAAATATTTGCCAATGTCTCGACACGGATACCACGCTCACGAAGCAAACCGCCACCCGGCTGAAACCCTTTCTCGATAACGATTCCGATGCCAGCCAACTTCGCGCCAGCTTGCTCAACAATATCCAATAACCCTAATGCCGCCTGTCCGTTTGCCAGAAAATCATCCATGACCAGCACAACGTCATCTTTTTGAAGAAAATCTTTTGATACTGAAATGTCGTTGGTTTCATTTTTGGTGTAGGAGTGAACGCTTGCTGTATATAAATGATCCACCAACGTCAGTGATTTGCGCTTTCTTGCAAAAATCGCCGGCACGCCTAAAACCAACCCTGTCATCATGGCCGGTGCGATTCCTGAAGATTCCAAAGTTAAAACTTTTGTGATGCCGTCTTCTCTAAAGCGCAAAGCGAATTCTTCACCAATCGCTTTCATCAGCGGCGGGTCAATTTGATGATTTAAAAATGAGTCTACTTTCAACACCGATTCCGACAAGACTTTGCCGTCCGATAAAATTTTATCTTTTAATTTCTTCATGCTGTCAGCTCCTCTTCTGTCACGGCTGAAGACATAAAAAAAAGCCCTCAGAACGTGCATCCATCCATACCATGAGTGGAGCAATGTCCTTCGAGCTTGAATTCGAAAGGAAACAAAAAGAAAAGACACCAAAAAAAGTGCAATCCCCATGCTTCGTTGCTTCTCATAGTCAGTTCGTTTACGGCAAACCGGTAGAAACTTGCGGGCCATATCCCCGCGATTATATGAGTGAATCGTATTTGAATGGTTTTATTATAGCACGCTGTTTTCGCTTTTCAACAAAGCTGGAATTTAAAAAGTATTCCCTTTATTCTGACAGAAACGCCATTTTACTTGTCGCCTTCAGCCTCCCATAAATGCTTGCCCAACTCTTCACGGATAGTATCCGGAATTTTTTCGGATTTCTGGCTTTCCAGGTTGTAATTCACATAGACAGCAATATTCCGCGCACAAAGTTTGCCGCTTTGATGCAGCTCTTCATACAACTCCAGGCTGCTGCCGCCAACTTTTTTGACCCATACATTTACTTCAACATCCTGGCCGTAATAGAGTTGTCCCGTAAATTCCAAAGTGGTCTTGACTATGACCATTTTCCAGTTTGCAAAATCATGATCTGGTGTAAACAAGTCAAAAACCGGTTTTCTGCCTGCCTCAAACCATACTGGCAAAGTCGTATTGTTAATGTGCCCGACAGCATCCGTTTCAGAAACTCTTGGCGTCAATATCGTCTTATACATAGGCTTCCTCCTAATTTAGCGTAACGCTTTCTTTCGCTCATAATTGCCTGACCCTCAGAAAATCAGCAAAAAAAGATGGCGCCGATTCGGCATCCACCTTTTCTCTTTTAGTTGTTAATATACTTTTCAAACACGTCGCCAAAATCTTTAACATGGTATTGGTTGCGGACAGATGTCATCCAAGTAAAGCCAAAATCAGTCAGTTTCGAGTATTGGTCATCCAATGCCACTTCTCCGGTTCTGGAATTTTGCAGGACGGTAACCGCCTTCTCCAGACTGTCATTGGCCATATTAATGATAATTGAATTCTCGTGAGTGTTTTCGGCAATTCTCAACAGTGATTTGTAAAGATCCGTCAAACGGTCTGCCTGCTGTTTTTGAACATCGATTTTAAATGGAATTGTCCCTACAACAAAGGCAATTTCTACATCCAAATCGATTTTTCCGGCAGTTTCAAGAACCACACCTGAAATCGTGTACTGGGAATATGGATATCGTTTCAATGTACGCTTGGAGGACATTGCGCTATCTCCGTCAACGTGGATAATTGCAAGGTTTGTGAAGCAATATTCATCTGCTTTCGTTTTGATAAGAAAATAGATTTTTTCTCCATCTTCGTACATAACATAATCATCCGAATCTGTTTTGTCAAAATCCTGCGGATCGATTATTTTCCCTATGTCTGACAATCCAAGAGCTTCTGAAGCCATCTTTTTAAACATCTCGCCCATTCCCCTTTTTCCATAATATAGTGATTTGTTCAGATTTATTTTAACAAAGAAACGCAAGAAGGACACCAATAATTTCCATCAAAAGTTTTTTCTGCAGATTGTGCCCTTCCGCTTTTTCCTTATTTCATCTTTTTGTCACCAGTTCTGTCGATTTTGTAAGTGAATTCCACTTCTATTTCCTTTCCTGCCGCAATATGGACGCGAAACTCCAACTCGTTCGACTGCTTTAATTCGTAGTCGTGGCTGGACGACTCCATCTGCCAGATCCGTTCGTGAATTTGATGATTAACCTGGATTCGCACATATTCTGATTTTTGATTTTGCAATTTGTAGACATGAGTCACATAGTCAAAATGGCCGTGCCGCTCACGTTTTTTCTCCCAGCTTTTGCTGACAATATCAAACGCCTCTCCTATGGCAATAGACACTTTTTGTTGTGGCGCAGTATGGCTGATGGCATTCTCGCCAATAAATTCCATTTCCCCATCACGGTCCTGCTCATAAACTTTGAAAACCCCTTTAGGCAAAGCAATCCCAAGTTGGTTGTCTTCAGTATTGTCAAATTCCACGATAACTTTCGCCTGCTGGCTGCCCGGTTCCACTTTATACAGCTTCCTGAAAACCACTTCCTGTGCTTTTTGGAAACGGATCTGCTTCGTCTGTCCGTGCAACAGGGTTACTGGACGTTCGATGCTGTATGAATGATAATCAGCGAAGCTATGTTCCTGAAAAGAAGATTCCGGCCTCTCATCTTCGGCAAAAAGCCTCGCTTGTGCATATAATGGATGAGCCTCCACATACCGGTTCACCTTGCCGGAAGCCAGTTTGAGGCGGCTGTCAAAAAAACTTATGCCGCTGTTATTCGACAGCTGGACCCAGCCCAAGAGGCTTAACTGGGATCCGCGGATTTCTGCGACATAACTTGCCCGCCATTCCAACCCATTAGTCAAATAAGAAATTTTTGCTTCCAGGTCCGTTTCGATGGGAGCTGTTTTCCATACCAAGGCCGGTTTCGTCAATATCCCTTCCGGCAACGAAGGAAGAATCAGCTCGCCAATCGGATCTATGACCACTTCTTTCGTATCGACGCGTTCACCGATGATACTCCCAGAAACACTGAGCAAACGGATCTGCATTTCTTCATCAAGCTCCGCATTTCTTACAGTAATAACCTCATCAATGTATTTTTCCAAGAGCTTTTCTTTGCTGATCAAGTCATAATTATGGCTTTGTTCCAGTACATGAAGACCATCGACCAAGACGGATTCCGCTTCAATCCCTGCAGCGACATCCATAAACTGCACTTCAGTTGTTTCTTTGTTCTGTGGAATCATTCGCGTCTCTTTGACCAACCCGAACCCATCATTGTAGATTGTTAAACTTGAAGATGTCTGCTGTTGGCGTGTTGATTGAAATTTCATACGGATCTCTCCTTTTCTCCAGATCTTATCTGCCTGTTTGAAATCCAACCTTAAGTTCAGCTTGTTGGCCGGTCAAAGTACTGCTGGAGATAAGCAATCGTATCCAGACGGCACCTTTCTGATAACGGGGACTTTTTCGGATGTACCAGATCCCCATAAAGCAGCTCTTCTAAAAATCGTAATTCTCCATCATGCCGCCGATTTTTCTGCTGATCATAAACCTCAACTTTTATGTAAATTGCCGTTCCTTGTTCAATAAAATCGGTGACAGTAATTCGGCATTTCATGTTTATCCCCGCCGTTTCCCAGTTTCTGCTGCTACCGGATGCTTTCCAGATGCACCATAAGGTTTTCCCAATCTTTCCGCTCTTCACTGTTGGGATCATGAACAAGCACATTTTCGCGGTTGAATATCATGACTGGCCGATGTTCGAGATTATATGATCCCCACTCAGGAAGCTTAGGCGTGTTTGGATTGCCGCTTCGGGCAAAACGAATCCAGGCATGGTGCATTTCTTCCGCCAGCTTCTTTCGTTCCTTTAGGTTTCCGGTTAACCTTTCTGTACCTGCTCTTGAAAGAGTATTCCAAACAAACGGAAGTTCAAGGCTGTGGCAGGCTTTCAGCTCTCCATTAAAAACAGGAGTTTCCCAGTCGAACCGGTACATCCATACTGGAGCCTCTTGCTTGACCTGCAGCTCTGCCAGTTTTAAAGCCGGAGATGTAAACAGGCTCATCGTCATCAGTTTGTCGAAGATCCCCTGATTCAGTTCTTCTCCATCAATCAGATTCCGGGAAATCTCCAGCCAGTTAAGGCCGAATACGCGTTCAAAAATGGAAGAGATTTCTTCCGGGTCGTTTTGTTTCCAACGAGGGTCAAAAAAGCTGAAAAGCCGGTACTCATCTTTATTCGTGCCAATCAGCACCGGAATCTCTTTCATTGCCCCTTCGGCTATCGCTTGTTCTGGATGAACAGGAAGCAGGCCGCCTTCTATCACTGGAACCAGGCTCATGGCTGGCAATAATGCGGCAGTATCCACTAATTGCTGAGCCGGAATCCGTCTGATTTTGTCCACTTCACCATGTCCAATTTTCAGCGCAGCCAAAAGGCGGCTGCTTACTTTTTCCGCAATAGCGGAACTGAGCACATTAGCTGCTGCGCCGCTTTGCAGAATTGCCTGATGGAACAGCCCTTTCGCTTTTGGAACCGCCATTAATACACCAATGCTCATCGCTCCGGCAGATTCACCGAAAACCGTTACACGCTCCGGATCTCCGCCAAATCTTTCGATGTTGTCCTGTACCCATTGAAGAGCTGAAATCTGATCAAGAATGCCGCAATTGCAGGACCCTGAAAAATCATCGCCTCCCACACCACCCAGATGCAGAAAACCTAATGCGCCCAAGCGGTAATTGAATGTCACAACGACAACATCCCCTTCTGACGAAAAAGAACGGCCATCAAAGGTTTGGCTGGAACCTGTTCCAGCGGTAAAAGCACCGCCATGAATCCATACCATGACTGGACGGCGTCTTTTGTCTGCTGCAGGTGACCAGACATTCAAGTAGAGGCAGTCTTCACTTGTATTGTCTGTCTGATTCCCTAAAAATCCCATAATTTCACTGGAGGCTTGCATAGCAGACGGACCGAATAAAGTTGCCTCACGCACTTCTCCCCATGGCTCAGGAGGCTGCGGGGCTCGAAAACGCAGATCGCCAATGGGCGGCTTAGCATAAGGAATGCCTTTCCAAACGGTTACGTTGCCCTTCTTCTCTCCGCTCAGCTTTCCGTATATACTTTTAACGATGGTTCCTGTCATAGTTTTCTCTCCTTACTGATGATGCTTTGTCCCCTACATTCTACCATTCATCCTTATAAATAGCCTTGTTTTATCTGATTATTGAGTATAATTAAAAACGTTTTCTCACCCGCCATATGTGAACACAAAAAAGACCCGGAGCTTTGCCCGGGTCTTTCATTTTTAAAATAAACCGATGGCTTTGCCATCATCTGCAACGTCCATATTCAGAGCGGCAGGCTGTTTCGGAAGACCCGGCATGGTCATGATGTCACCTGTCAGGCAGACCAAAAATCCTGCTCCCAGCTTCGGCATGATTTCCCGGATCGTAATGATAAACCCTTCGGGACGGCCAAGCAGTTTTGGCTGATCCGATAACGAATACTGGGTTTTCGCCATGCAGATCGGCAAAGAATCCCATCCGTACTTCTTCAATTCGACCAATTGTTTTTGCGCGAGGTCCGATAATTGAATATCGGCTCCCCCATATACTTTTTGGACAATCGCACGAAGCTTGTCTTCAATTTCATCGTCTTCCTTGTACAAGTGCTGGAAATCTGTCGGGCGCTGCAATTCCTGCTTGACCAATTTGGCCAAGGCAATTCCGCCTTGCCCGCCTTTCTCCCAGACTTCCGTCATGGCAATGGCAACTCCTTCTGCCTCCGCCCAGTCCAGAACGACTGCTAATTCCGATTCACTGTCCCCCGCAAAACGATTCAACGCGACAACCGGCTCAATGCCAAATTGACGGATGGTGTCCACATGCTTTTCTAAGTTAACCATTCCCTGTTTCACCGCATGGGCATTTTCTTCAGCCAATAGATTTTTTGCAATACCGCCATGCATTTTCAGCGCACGGACCGTCGCTACAATGACAACCGCATCGGGATGGAACCCACCTTTTCGCGACTTGATGTGCATAAACTTCTCTGCACCTAGATCTGCTCCGAACCCGGCTTCTGTTACGACAATATCTGCCAGCCTTCTTGCTGTGTTCGTCGCAATCAACGAGTTGCAGCCATGGGCTATGTTTGCGAACGGGCCGCCATGAATGATGGCAGGAGTTCCTTCGATCGTCTGAACCAGATTGGGCTTAAACGCTTCTTTCAGCAATAACGTCAAAGCACCTTCCACTCCAAGGTCCCTTACCGTGATCGGCTCCCTGTTGTACGTGTAGCCAATGACCATCTGTGCCAATCGCTCTTTTAAATCCGATAAAGAAGTCGCTAAACAAAGAACCGCCATAATTTCTGAAGCTACGGTAATGTCGAAACCGTCCTGGCGAGGAATTCCCTGTCCAGGGCCGCCAAGACCAATTGTTACTTGCCGCAGCGCGCGGTCATTGATATCGAGCGCGCGCTTCCATGTGATGCGGCGCGGATCGATATTCAAGAGATTTCCTTGGTGGAGATGATTATCAATCAACGCAGCCAAAGCGTTGTTCGCTGAAGTAATAGCGTGTATATCCCCTGTAAAATGAAGATTGATATCTTCCATTGGCAAGACTTGTGCAAATCCGCCGCCAGTGGCTCCGCCTTTTACGCCCATGACTGGACCCAAAGATGGTTCGCGGAGCGCAACTGCGACCGATTCATCTAATTGTTTAAATGCATCTGCTAATCCTACTGTAACGGTAGACTTTCCTTCTCCGGCAGGAGTGGGGCTGATAGCTGTAACCAGCACCACTTGTCCCATTTTTTGAACAGGCGGCAATCGATCAACATTAATTTTTGCTTTATAGTTTCCGTACAATTCCAAGGCTTCTTTAGAGATGCCTGCCTGTTCTGCAATTTCCAAAATCGGCAGGATCGTCGCTTTACTCGCAATTGATAAATCCGTAAACGCCATGAATAGAATCCCAACTTTCAATTTTTTTTATTCAGTATAACCTGTTTTTGCTAAAATAAAAAATAACCGCCTCCCTAAATTTCCGAGAGGCGGTTATTTTCACTGACGTAAGGACATCCTTCCAGTTGACTGCATTGCCCCGAAGCAATGCTAGAAGATTATTCTTACGCAACCAGAGTCTATTTTATTTTTTTGTAAGATCGGTTTGTTTTTCTTTGTTCTGCTTTTCTTCCAACTCAAATTCTGACGTCACGTCGTCCATCACTTCTTTTGTCGAGTTTTTGAACTCTTTCAAAGTTTGGCCTACCGCTCGCCCTAATTGCGGCAATTTAGCTGGCCCGAAGATGATCAACGCGATAATCAGGATTAAGATTAGTCCCGGCACACCGATATTCGGCATAATAAATCCCTCCTTTACTGTATTCTGGATGCCATTTTCATTTAAGCTCTTTTTCAAGCCGTTGATTCGACCTTCTTAAAGTGATGCTGGAAACCACAATGCTGATCTCAAACAAGACGAATAATGGGATGATGATCAAGACGTCCGACAGGAAATCCGGAGGCGAAATCAATACACCGATCACTACCAGCACAAAATAAGCGATTTTCCTCATTTTCCGCAAAGATGCGGGCGTAACAATTCCCAACTTGGTCAGGAACATGATGACAACCGGCATTTCAAAAACGATTCCCACTGGAATGATGAGGTTGAACATAAATGTGAAATACTGGCTCATCCCATATGTCTCGGTTGCGCCAATTGATTGATTGATATCAGACATGAAATTCAGCATCATCGGAAATAGGATAAAGTAACTGAAACTAACTCCTGCAAAAAACAAGAAGAATGACACTGGGATGAATAAAAACGTTCCTTTCGCTTCATTCTCTGATAAGCCTGGTTTCACAAATAGCCAAATTTGATGCAAAAGCACCGGCAAAGTGATCAAAATGGCCAACAACAAAGCACATTTAAAGTAAATCATGATGCCATCGGTAAAGCCGAAGACATTCCAATCGACATTGACTGCCGTTGGCTGCATCTTGATGAAGTTTAGAATTTTTGCTGCTATGGCAAATCCGATGCCCAAAGAAACGGTAAATGCAACAGCGATTACAATAAGCCGCTTTCTTAACTCTGTCAAATGCTCGACAAGAGTAAATTCTTGTTCCATATTCCTTAACCACCCATTTTGTGAACTTCAGGAATCCTCTGCAGGAAACCTTGGCAAAACTGCCCTCATTCCAACAAAGTTTCTCTTTCTATCTGTGAAACTTTATTAAAATAGTGATTGACGTTTCTTTCCACTTGTTATTATACTCTTCATAAACGATTTGTAAATCATATATTTATGGTTATCGAATTTTTATCGAGGCAGGTGAATTACATGACGAAATATAACGATGAAGAATTGAGGATGATCAATCAATTGCTCTTAGCCATCTTCTTGGTAGGAGACTTTGCTTATTTTCTTTTCCTGAATAATGCCGTATTCCCCTGGTTTGCTTTAGCAGGAGCTTCAGTCGGTTTAGCCATTATTGTCCTATGCTGGACAGGGACGAAATACCTCCTGTTCAATATCAGTTTGGTCTTGGCAACAGTGGTCTTTTCATTGGCTTTCAACTGGGGAGCAATTTTTTAATTCGAATCCAAAAGAAGATTCCTTGCTTATAGGAATCTTCTTTTTCAATTTTATCATAACCTAAAGTATATATATTCATGGATAAATAAGTATTATTCTTAACGCATCCATCGGCGTATAATTTTAATTTGTGTGTATGGGATCATTATTCTTATCTAAGAAAAAATACCAGGACAAGGTTCTAAATAGAGTTTTCTCGCTTTACTTTGAAGAAATTGGAGGTTTTATCATGGCAGACAACAATACACAAGCTGGCAAAAAAGGAACAACGAGACGCGATTTCTTAAAAAATTCCGGGCTGACAGTCGGAGGAGTTGTTTTAGGAGGGGCGATCGGAAGCTTGTTCGGCGTTAACAACACGACGACAACGCAAGAAACTGCACCCGCTGCACCGGCATTGACCGTAAATCCCGCAGCAGCATTAATGTTCTTTACGCCCGACCAATATCAATTGACCCAGGCAGCTGCTGAACGCATTTATCCAAAAGACGACAACGGACCAGGCGCCATGGAATTGAACGCCGCCATTTATATCGACCATCAACTGGCTGGAGCTTGGGGCATCAACTCCAAAGAATATATGGCCGGACCGTTTTACAAAGCGGAAGAAACCCAAGGCAGCCAAATCCGTATTTTGCGCAAAGACCTTTTCACCATGGGATTGGCAGCCTTAAATACTCACAGCAATAAAACGTTCCAAGCAAACTTCGTCGACCTCGAAGCCGAGCAGCAAGACGAGATATTGACAGCTTTCAGCGAAGACAAGGCACCTGAAATTTCAAAGGTGCGTTCAAGCATCTTCTTCAGCCTGCTGCGCACTTTGACGATTGAAGGCGTCTACGCCGATCCACTATATGGCGGCAACAAAGATATGCAGGGATGGGCAATGCGTAAATACCCAGGCACTCGCTTAAGCTTTGCACAAGAAATCCAAAACAGCGATTTCGTTCAATTGGACCCAGAGAGCCTTACGAGCCACATGGGCCATTAATGACAGGAAGGATTGATAAATATGGCTACAAAATTACCTAAAGTACCCGTCGTTGTTGTCGGCATGGGCTGGGCAGGCGGCATTGTTTCAGCTGAACTGACCAAAGCAGGCATATCCGTTGTCGGACTCGAACGCGGCAAAGATAGAAACACCAGCGATTATATGATGGCTCACGATGAATTGCGTTACCAGCACCGTGAGGAATTGATGCAGGATCTATCCAAAGAAACCATCACAAGCCGTAATGACGAAAAGACTCGCGCCCTTCCAATGCGCGATTATGGCACTTTCATCGTCGGAGATGGCGTTGGCGGAGCCGGAAGCCACTGGAACGGACAAACTTATCGTTTCCTTCCATATGATTTCGAAATCAAAACCATGACTGAAGAACGTTACGGCCCTGATAAAATCAGCGCGGATATGCCTCTTCAGGATTGGGGAATCACTTACGACGAAATCGAACCGTATTACGATACATTCGAAAAAATGGCGGGGATTTCCGGTGAAACGGTGGAAGGATTCGGTTATGGCGTTCGTTCAAACCCTTATCCAACGGGCCCCATGCTGAAGACGCCAATCATGGAATTATTTGAAACAGCTACAAAAAATCTGGGCTACTCTCCTTATATACTGCCTTCAGGCAATCTTTCCGAAGCTTATGAAAATCCGGATGGCATCTCCCGCGCTGCTTGCCAATACTGTGCATATTGCGAAAACTTCGGTTGCGAATATGGCGCTAAAGCTGACCCTGCAGTAACGGTCATCCCTGTCGCTAAACAAACAGGGAACCTGGATCTGCGCACACATTCCAACGTTATCGAAATCTTGAATGACGGATCAAAAGCGACCGGCGTCATTTATGTGGACACGATCACCGGTGAGGAATTTGAACAGCCTGCTGAAGTCGTTGTTCTGGCAAGCTATGTGTACAACAACGTCCGATTATTGTTAAATGCAGGACTCGGGAAACCATACAACTCAGCAAATCAAACCGGGTCGATCGGCAAAAACTATTGCTATCAGGTCAGTTCAGCTTCTTCTATGCTGTTCTTTGAAGATAAGGAATTCAATCTTTATGGTGGAGCAGGCGCACTTGGCATCGAGATCCCTGATTTAGTCGGCGATGCATTTGATCATTCAGATTTGAACTTCCTTCACGGTGCAGGCATCCGAGTTACCCAATACGGCAACCGTCCGATTGCGAACAATGTGGTTCCTGCTGGCACACCTGCATGGGGCGCTGAGTTTAAAGCGGCATCGATCAAATACGCCAACAGCTATTTCCCGGTTAAATCACAGGGAGCCAGCATGCCACACCGCTACAACTACCTGGATTTGGACCCGGAGTATAAAGATGCATACGGCAAGCCTTTATTGCGCATGACATTCAACTATACAGACCAAGACCGTGAACTGGTGAAATATATATCCAAGGTTACGCACAAAATCGCGGAAGAAATCGGTGCTGATATCATCCAGACAAACGAAGAACAAGGCGACTTCAACGTCAACAAAGACACCAACACCCATAATACAGGCGGCGTTATCATGGGAGCAGATCCTGAAACGTCCGCAGTCAACAGCTATATGCAAATGTGGGATGCTGAAAACGTATTTGTTGTCGGAGCATCCGCTTTCCCGCACAACAGTGCATTCAACCCAACAGGAACTTTAGGCGCGCTTTCTTACCGTGCAGCCGAAGGCATCCAGCGATTCTTAAAAGATGGCGGTTCTCTCGTCTGATCAATTCAATTTAATTCAAAAAGCTGCAGGTTCCATTTGGAACCTGCAGCTTTTTGTTTATTGCGGGGCAGGGCTCGAATGTACTACAATGTGTTCAGCACAAGAAAGTTTCTAGAGAGGAGAAAGGACATGGATTTTCTGCAATTAAAGTATTTTCAAGAAGTGGCAAAACACCAGCACCTGACGAAAGCCGCTCAAGCGCTCAACGTTTCCCAACCCGCACTCAGTAAAACCATTGCCAAGCTGGAAACACGTCTCGGCTACCAGTTGTTCGATCGCACCGGCCGACAAATCCGTTTGAACTCTTTGGGACAGGCTTACCTGAAAACTGTCGATGCAATTTTTCTGGAACTGCAAAAAAGCGAGAAAGAACTGGCTTTTTTGACGGAAAAACAAAATCGCCTGATTTCGGTAGCGGTCACCATTCCGACTATCCTCCCCGAACTGTTGGGGGGATTCCTGAAAACCCATCCTCAAACTCAATTCCGCCAATACCAGGCGTTTGCCCAACGCATGCAAAGCCAGCTCGAAAGCGGTGAGATTGATGTTGGCATCTCCACTTTTCCTATCCAAGGCGAAAATATCGAGTGGTACCCTATTATAGAGGAAGAAATCCTATTGGCGGTACCTCTAACCCACCCTCTCGCCTCACGCAGTAGCATTGAGCTGACAGAAGTGCGCAATGACCCGTTTATCGTTATGCCTCCAGGCTACGGTTTTCGCGACTTGACCGAAAACCTCTGCGCCCGGGCCGGCTTCTATCCTGACTTCGCATTTGAAGGAGATGAGACTGGCGTCACTTACGAACTGGTTGAAAAAGGTCTCGGCATCGCTTTCAGCCCTTCATTAATCCGCAGCAAACGCATCTCTTCTCTACAATTGACCGAATTGAAAATTTCCGAACCGGAATGTACCCGCTCGGTAGGACTCGTCTGGCACAAAGATCGCAGCCAAACAGATACCGTCAAGGAATTTATCGCTTATACGATTGAGTTTTTGGAAGAACAAAAAAAGAAAGCACTAGCTAACGGAGAATAGCATCAGAACCGTATATCCCCAATGATCATCAGTTCCGGGAAATCTTCCTCCACGGTTGCCAATAAATCATTTTCCTCCAATTGTTCATACAGCTCTTCCTCATCGGCTTTTCGGATTGGCTCCAAGTTTTCGGTAAGGTCATGGAATTTAAGAATGTATTTTTTCTGGCCGTTCTTGGTCAGCACATAGACATCCAAAGGCTCATACTTTTTCACTTCTTTCAACTGCTGGTGCTCGAGAATCGATGCCGCATCCAGCTTGTTGAAATGGGTATAGAGAAAGCTTTCCGAACGCCCGTCTTCCGCTGAAATAAAGCTCATTTTCGCATGGTGCCGATTGATGAAGCGTTCAGACAAGGACTGATGGAACGAAATGGTTTCCCATTCAACATCTTTGCTGTACTTCTCGATAAAACGTTCAGACAAAGTCTGATGGCGCGTCACTAATGTCCAATCCACTTGACGGGCATGGCGGTCGATCAACGGCATGGGTAAATGCTGATGCCGGCAAAGCTCTGGCCATGATAATTCATGCTGATGCTTTTCAATAAATGCCGGAGACAGCCCTTTGGAGTTTGCCAGCTGCTGCTTCACCGAAACCAGCTTCCAGTATTCCGCCTCATCAAACGACTTGCCTTCTTTTTCTACCGTCTTTTGCTGCTTTTTACTAAGTTCATCTGCCGCAATCGGACGCCATTTTTTCTTGTCTGCATATTTTTCGATAAAGGCTTCAGAAAGCTTTTGCGCTTGAATAATCTCATCCCAAAACAAACGGTTTCTGTACTTGCGGATAAAGCCTTCTGATAAATCCTGGTGACGTGAAATCAGCTTCCAATTCACTTGATCCAGGTTTTCTTTGATGAACCGTTCCGACAGCCGCTCTTCTTGGCAAATCTGGTTCCATGGGATTGAGCGCTTGTCTGCCAACTTTTTTTCGTCCATTAATTCGGTTAAGGAATTAAACATATAAACCACTCTCTCTTTGCATTTTTGATAGTGTCTATATTAACATGCCTCCCCATGAAAAACCCGCACCTCGGTCGAAACCGAAATGCGGGAAATGGTTTTCTCTTCTTTTATTGCTTCTCTTGATCCTCTTTGTCTTCCAGATCGTCCTGCAGATTCGGGATTCGTCCGCTGTCTGTCATTTCCATATCATTCTCTTGTTCTCTTAGCTCCTTTTCCAGCTGTTTTTGCTTTAGTTCCTCTAAATTTTTGTCTCTTGCCATCTTAATCCCTCCTTAATTTACTTTTTGCCGAATGCCAGCCATTAAAACTGAAAAACGTTTTTCCTCATAAATTCCGTTTCTTGCTTTTTTTGAATCAAAACCTTATTTTGTACTTAGTATAGAAACAAAAGACTAATCCCTGCCGCGCATTTTAAAGGAAAGGATGAAAAAGATATGCCAGTCGCCCACCCCGCCATTTATTGGTCAACGATCGAATACAATTCGTGGAAATTTCACATCGCCAGAACTGAAAAAGGATTGTGTTACGTCGGTTCTCCCGGTGAAAGCCTTGAGAAATTTACAGCTTATTTCAATAAACGTTTTCCTGCGGCAGCTCTTGTAAAAAACGACGGAATGCTTTCGGACTACAGTCAGGAATTAACAGCTTATCTGAAGGGTTCGCATCTAGTATTTTCTTTGCCTACCGATGTACAGGGAACTCCTTTTCAGCAACAAACATGGCAGGCTTTAAAAAATACCGTATGGGCAGACCTTTTCTTATTCTGAAATTGCCGAACAGATCGGCCGGCCTTCAGCTGTGCGCGCAGTGGCAACCGCGATTGCCGCAAATCCATTGCTTATCACCGTGCCCTGCCACCGCGTCATTGGCAAGAATGGAACCATGTCAGGCTATAGAGGCGGACTTGCTTTCAAACGATTGCTGCTGGATTTGGAAACTCAAAATCTGCCAACAAAATAAACGAACTTCCGCTTCTTTTGCCGTGGCGGGGAGTCCGTTTTCCATTCAAAACTATTGCTTTTTCTTTTTGACGATCGCTACAGTGCATCTTGAAACACAAATAAGTTTTTCTTCTTCATCAACGATTTTAATATCCCAGACCATCGTCGTTCTGCCTTTATGCAGTGGTGTTCCGATAGCGGTCACTAGTCCCTCCTGTTTGCCGCGCAGGTGATTGGCATTGATTTCTAAACCGACGGCAATTTCGTTTTCCTGATCGATCAACTGCCAGGTTCCGACACTGGCGACTGATTCTGCCAATACGACGGAAGCTCCGCCATGCAACTGCCCAAAAGGCTGATGTGTAGCTGCGTGCACAGGCATTGTCGCTCTCACTTTATCAGGGCCGACCTCAACGAATTCAATCCCCAACACACCCGCAATTGTTTCCTCTAACGGTTTCATTTGCATAATGGCATTCTCCTTCTCCAGTTAAAAATTCCTCAATCCTGATGCCTGCCTAAGGAACTTATTCATCAAGCTTCGCTTTTAGCATAAAGTTCACGCAAAAGGAACTTTTGTATTTTTCCGCTGGCATTGCGCGGCAGTTCATCGACAAAGCGATAAGTTCTTGGCCGTTTAAAACGGGCAAGCTTATCATTATTGAGGCAAAACTCTTCCAGTTGCTGCTCCGTCAGCAAAGCATCTTTAGCGACGATAAATGCCATCACCGCTTCGCCCCATTTTTGGTCAGGAATTCCCAGAACGGCAACATCCCGAACCTGGTCATGTTCATGCAGAACATCCTCCACTTCACGCGGATAGATATTTTCTCCGCCGCTGATGATCATGTCATCCACCCGATCGGCCACAAACAAATAGCCATCTTCATCCATATACCCCAGATCACTCGTATGATACCAGCCTTTATATAATACGCGGGAGGTAGCCTGCGGACGATGGAAGTAACCAGCCATCATGCTCGGACCTCGTACAATGATTTCTCCCACTTCAAATATCCCTACTCTGTCATCCGGCTCCGATGGCCCTTTTTCATTTGGCCGAACAATTCGGATTTCATGGTTAAAGGCAGGTTTGCCGGCAGATCCCGCTTTGGTCAGCTGTTCGTCTTCTGCCAGGAATGTGATAGCCGGACCCATTTCCGTTTGGCCATAGGCCTGAATCAAATCAATACCAAGGACTTCTTTGACCTGCTTGACCAGTACGGGCGCCATTGGAGCCGCTCCATACAATCCACGCTGCAGCGTTTTGACTTTTGAATCCGCTCCACCCAGATCCGCTATCATGCTCCACATGGTCGGCACAGCAAACATGACCGTAACCTTTTCTTTTTCAATAGTGTCCACAGCTGCTTGAGGGGTGAATTGATGCAAGATGATGCTTGAAGCTCCTGCTTGAACGCGTGGAATAACACAGCAATGCAATTCAGCACAATGAAACATCGGTGCGATCACCAGACCCACATCATTTTTCGTATATTTCAGCATCGCAATGCACGTCATGCTTTGTTCAGTCATGTCGCGATGGCGATGAATCACTCCTTTTGGCCGCCCGGTCGTACCGCTTGTATACATAATGGCGTAGGTATCGAGTTCATCAACCTGCACGAAAGGATCTGTTGCTGGCGCTGCACCGACCCGTTTCCGATAACTCACTGCATAGTCAGGAACATTTTCGTCTATAAACCAAAATTGGATACTTGGAAAATGTGCGGCGACTCCCTTGACAGTGTCTTTTAACGCTTCTTCGAAGAGGACGACTTCAGGTGTCGCATCATTTAAAATATACACCAGCTCTTCCGGCTTTAACCGGAAATTGATGGGATTAAAAACAGCCCCGATCTTTGCACAGGCAAATAATGCAGTAGGCAATTCACGGTTGTTAAACAAAAAAGTAGAAACACGATCTCCTTTACTGACGCCTGCTGAAGTTAAAGCATTCGCTAAACGATGAACTTCAGCACTCCATTGTGAGTAGGTCCATCTTTCCCCTCTTCTCACGTCAACCAGCGCTTCTTTGTCCGGATACAGACCTACTGTCTGATCAAAGATTTTGCCAAGTGTCGCATACATCCTTCGCTTCTCCTCCTTCTAATGAAATCGTTTTCTTTAGTCATTTCATTACATGATGTCAGAAAAAAAGAAATATTGCAACAATTCAAAGGCTCATCTTTGTATAAGAAATTAGTCCCTATTTTAAGAGACTGCTATTTGAACTGAAATAACATACCAGATGTCAGTATCGCTTTATTTTTCTATTTTGCTAAACATAAAGCGTTTTACCCCTAACATCCCATATTTTTTTACTGGGCTATTAACATTTATTAAATGAGACCGATAAAGTTAATGTGCAAACTATCACTCATTAAAAACATTTAATCGCATAAGAACTACTTTTCAATGATAAATACAAAACACGCATTTTGTTACTTTTATTTTTGTAACACAAATGTAATATTGAAACTTATTGCCTATATCGGATTAATTATATAGAATTAAGTAAATTACAGAGAATAGATTGAATTATCTATAAAAAGAAGAGAAAAAGGGGTTTGAGGATGAGAAAAATTATTTTTACATTATTTGCAGCTACTACCTTATCGTTGGCAATTGGTACTTCGGACACCGAAGCCAGTAATTACACTATTAAGCCAGGAGATACATTATGGAAAATCGCTTCCAGCAATAATGTATCGGTTGATCAACTGATCACGTGGAACAAATTATCCTCCAATTCTATTTATCCTAATCAAAAAATTAAGGTTGCAGCTGTAACATCCCCACCAAAGGTCACTGCTCCTAAAACATCTGCAAGCTCAGTAAGTACATATACGGTAAAAGCTGGAGATACATTGTCACACATAGCCAGAGTTCACAGTACCAGCGTTAGTTCTATCCAACAGTTAAATAAGCTTTCGGGAAGCATGATCCGTCCCGGACAAAAAATAACTGTCCGTGGACAAGCACAGGCGACTGCACCAGCAACGACTATTAAAGCTCCTGCCAAGGCTCCTACTGTTTCCAAAACCAGTAGCTACCGCGTAGTCAGTGGCGATACATTATTCAATATCGCTAAAAAACACGGGACAACGGTCTCACAGCTAACGAGCTTAAACGGTTTGAAAACAAGCTCGATCCGAGTTGGCCAGGTATTGAAAGTTGATGGCAGTTCGGCAGTTAAACAGCCCGTGACTGTTTCTAATCCAGTTTCAGCTGCACCTGCGCCATCCGGGAATATTTCAACACTGGTTGCTACAGCGAATTCGCTGCTGGGTACACCTTATAAATGGGGCGGTGCTGCACCAGGCGGCTTCGATTGCAGCGGCTTCATCTATCATGTTTACAATAAAGCGGGAATCAGCATTCCAAGAACGAATACAACAGGCTATGATGCGATGTCTTCTGCAGTGAGCTCCCCTCAGGTGGGCGATTTGGTGTTCTTTAAGAATACATACCGCCCTGGGATTTCACATATGGGTATCTACATCGGCAACAACAGCTTTATTCATGCTGGCGGCGATCGAGTTCAAATTACCAGCTTGAACGACAGTTATTGGGGCAAGCACTTTGATAGCTACCAGCGCTTGAACGCAATGAGGTAACAAGAAAAGCGGAAGCAGCCATGGAGCCCTGACAAGCGCTGGAAGCCTTACCGGTGATGGCGGTCTTCGCCATTGCTAGTAAGGCTGAAGCGACTCGAGGGGCTGGCTGCTGAAGTCTGGACACAGAAAAGCGGAAGCGCCCGTGTAGCTCTGACGGGCATAAGAAAGACCGGCAAAGCGGCGCTTTTTGCCGCGCAGTCGGGCTGGCTTATGACCCAAAGAGCTGGGTGCTGGAGTCTGGACAACAAGAAAAGCAGAAGCAGAAGCTTCTATATAAGAAGAGCAGCAGCGGCTTGGCCGCTGCTGCTCTTTTTTGCTTTTCTTCCTCTTGAAATCAATAGTTTGACTGGAAAATCTCGCTAATTATAATCATTATCACTTAGAATTGATTTTAATTTAAAAACTGTTATTATTAAGTTTGTAGTGTTTACATAAAAAAGAGAATGAGGTGTACGATTCATGAGTACAAATAAAACAGGTTTAACAACCAGCTGGGGTGCCCCAGTCGGAGACAACCAGAATTCCCAGACGGCCGGACAACGCGGCCCTGTCCTATTACAAGATGTTCATCTGCTTGAAAAGCTTGCACATTTCAATAGAGAACGTATTCCTGAGCGTGTAGTACATGCCAAAGGCGCCGGAGCTCACGGATATTTTGAAGTAACTCAAGATGTCTCCCAATATACAAAAGCCGCTTTCTTATCTGAAGTCGGCAAAAAAACCGACATGTTCGCCCGCTTCTCAACCGTAGCCGGTGAACTGGGATCTGCTGATACTGTCCGTGACCCGCGCGGATTTTCATTGAAATTCTATACAGAAGAAGGAAATTATGATCTAGTCGGCAACAATACGCCAATTTTCTTCATCCAAGATGCGATTAAATTCCCTGATTTTATCCATACACAAAAACGCGATCCACGTACTCACCTGAAAAACCCTAACGCAGTGTGGGACTTCTGGTCATTATCACCAGAATCATTGCACCAGGTTACTTATTTGATGGGCGACCGCGGAATTCCTGCTACTCTTCGTCACATGCATGGTTTCGGCAGCCACACATTCAAATGGACAAATGCGGAAGGCCAATCAGTTTGGATCAAATACCACATGCTTACTGAGCAAGGCATTCAAAACATCACTCAGGAAGTTGCGGACAAAATTGCTGGTGAAAACCCTGATTTCCACACGGAAGACCTTTTCAATGCAATTGAACAAGGCGATTTTCCCGAGTGGAAAATGTATGTGCAGGTTATGCCTTTGGAAGATGCGAACACGTATCGCTTCGACCCATTTGATGTAACAAAAACATGGTCTCACAAAGACTACCCGTTAATGGAAGTTGGGCGCATGGTGCTTAACCGCAATCCGGAAAACTATTTTGCTGAAGTGGAGCAGGCTACTTTCTCCCCAGGCACATTGGTTCCTGGCATCGACGTGTCACCGGACAAAATGCTTCAAGGCCGTTTGTTCGCGTACCACGATGCTCATCGTTACCGCGTAGGCGCTAACCACCAGATGCTGCCGATCAACGCGGCGAAAAACCAAGTCAACAACTACCAGCGCGACGGCCAGATGAACTTTGGCAATAACGGCGGCGGTTCTGTCTACTACGAGCCGAACAGCTACGGCGGCCCTGTTGAAACTGAAGCTGCTAAACCGGCTAAGATGGAAGTATCCGGCATCACGGATTCAGTGCCTTACTTCAAAGAAGATCATTACACGCAGCCAGGCGACCTTTACCGTCTGCAAAGCGCTGAAGAGCAAGAGCGTCTTGTCGAAACTTTCGTCGGCGGCTTGAGCGCTGTGGATAAAGAAGACATCAAACTTCGCCAAATCAGCCATTTGTACAAAGCGGATGCTGAATTCGGTACACGTGTGGCTGAAGGCCTTGGTCTTTCAGTTCCGGATCTTACTGAAACAAAATAATTACTTGATAAAATAACCTCTATATTCTCAATTAGCCATTCATCCAAAATTTGGATGAATGGCTTTTCTTTTTTCCAAAGTAAAAAATAATTCCTCAACAGATATTTGCCTACAAAAAAGAGACCCGCTATGGCCTCTTTCAACTCTTATTCTACATCAACCAATTGATTGGCAATAATTTTCGCCAGATCAGAGCCGTTTTGAATGCAAGCCCCAATTCCCACCCCAAAGTAGGACGAGCCGGCAAGTTTAACATTGGGAACCAGTTCTTCCATTTTCAGCTCCAGTGCACTGATCGCGGTTTTATGGGCCATGTGATAATTAGGCATCAAGTTTTTCCAGCCGGTCACTTCGACTGCTATAGGCGCTTCTTCAATTCCCAAACTTTTGCGGACATCCTCTCTTGCCACTTTTACAAGTTCTTTTTCAGACAAATTGTTCAGCATTCGGTAGGAAGGATGCGAACTCTTATAAAATAGACGAACCAGCAAATTATGGTTTTTTGAAGTATGCCGCCATTTCCGGCTGGTCCAAGTACAGGCGTTGCAATGCAGGTCACTTTCCTGCGAGACGATAAATCCGGTGCCATCTTTCGGCAGCTGCTCATCCGGAACGTCATACCCCAGGTAGACACTGATCAATGAAGAATTGAGGAACTGATCGAACTCAGTATCCAGCTCTGCTATTCCCAAAAGCCGCTGAGCAACTTGGTGAGGCGTTGCCAAAATGACGTAGTCCGCCTCTATCACCGCTCCATTTTCCAACTCCACAAGATACTGTTCTCCATCCCTTTGGACCGACTTGGTTCCGACGCCTTTCAATATGCGGGCATGTTCCAGCTGTTTTTCCATTTCATCAATCAATACCCGCATGCCTCCATCAAAAGAGATGAACTTCTTATTCGCAGCACCTTGAAAATATTCCTTGTTTGCTTCAAATCCTTTAATGATGCTGCCATATTTATTTTTATAGTCGACCAAGTACGGCAGGGTCGACGCCAGCGTCAGTTCGTGAAGGCTGCCGGAATAAACACCGGACAAAACAGGCGCAATCTGATTCTCTACCAGCTCCCTGCCAAGGAACGCTTCAAGAAACTCCCCGATTGAACTGTCCCGGGTAAAGTTTTCATTGGTGCTGTCAAAATCTTTCATCGCTGCTTGTTTGCCCTCTTCTGATACGAGCGTTGAACGGAACAGCGCTTCTTTGTCCATCGGAATGCCGAACACTGTATCTTTGGGAATGGCGTGCAGCACATTGTTGGCATATAAATAGGAAATGCCCGTGCCGTTATAGACAACACGGTCCGCAATGCCAAGATCTTCAATCAGAGGCATCACACTGGCATGGCGTGCAACAATCGAGTCTGCCCCGACTTCCATGACAAATTCGTCATCTGTAACGGTCCTGATTTTGCCGCCCAACTGCGCTTCCCGTTCAATCAGCACCAATTCCAGATCCAGATTTTCTTGCAGATTCAGTTTTTGTAAATAATACATAGCGGAAAGGCCGGTAATGCCTCCACCAATGACTACAGCTTTCTTCAACTTTATCCACTCCTTGCGTATGCTTACATTCTACCAATATTTCAGACTGGCAGCAGGGATCTTTTTGTCTTTTTTGATACGCTTTTCCCTTCTCACCATGGTAGGATAATGAATAGAGACCCGCATTTTCCATGCGGAAGGGAGAGACGTTTAATGATGAACGCTATTGACCAGAATATCATAGAGAGACGCTCAATCAAAAAATTCAAGGTGGACGCTGTCAGTGTCGAAGAAATTATCGAACTATTGAATGTCGCCAAGTGGGCACCTAACCATAAAGTAAACGAACCTTGGCGTTTTCTGCTATATACGGACGCTGGCAAAGAAAAATTCGTCCAGGCATTTATTGAATCTATGTGCACGCCGGACGGGGAAGTCCCACCGAAAGTGTTCAATAAAGCCGATTACTTCCGCAGCATCCCCCTTCACCTGGTTGTCGTCATGCCGGAAGACCCTAGACAAAGAAGATGGGATGAGGATTATGGAGCGGTTTCTTCCATGCTTCAAAACTTTCAGCTGGCAGCCTGGGAACGCGGCATCGGCATGATTTGGCGCTCCAATGACTGGATCTACAACCCTGTGTTCCGCGAGGCTATCGGGGTGAAACCCGGCGAAAAAATCGTCGCTACGATGATGATTGGCTATCCTGCCCATGTTCCCGCTAAACAGGAACGTACGGATATTCGCGAAAAGCTGACGATTATCAGCGAATAATATGGTTTTGAAAGAGGTTGCGCAATCTGTGGCACCTCTTTTTTTTCTGCTAAAACCTCTTTGAATACATGGCAGTCTTCAGCATGTTCGCCGTTACATAAATTGTTTTATGCCATGGGAACTATTTCGAGGCACATCGGTCTAATAAAGAAAAGAACTCAGAATCTTGTAGAAGAAGGGGAACGGCGCGATGAAAACCGTGTGGATAATACTTTTATACCTATGTGTTTTCGGCTTGTCCGTTTACGTCTATTCCACCCAGCTGAATGGTCCGGCTGCTGAACTGCATCAGCGGCTTTTGCCCGTCGAGATTAAAATGGTGAAGGCGGGAATGAGTGAAGGGGAACTGAAGCAAATCGTACTGAATGCCGAGAAAACCGGAGATGTCCTATCGATTGCCGGTATGCAGCACAGCCAAGGCGGACAGACAGTGTATCCGAACGGCGTCATGGTCGATATGAAACCTTACAATCAGGTCATCGAAGTCAATGAAGATGAAAAAACAGTGACTGTACAAAGCGGCGCAACGTGGTCGGATATTCAGGAAGCCATCAATCCGTATGGTTTATCGCTGAAAGTCAGCCAGTCCCAGAATATTTTCACCGTGGGCGGTTCGCTGAGCGTCAATGCCCACGGTTTGGACATCCGCAATGGCGGTTTGACGGATACTGTTCTCTCCATGCGTTTACTGAATGCTGAAGGTGACATTCTCCAGTTGAGCCCTTCGGAAAACAAGGAGTTATTTTATGCGGTTCTCGGAGGCTACGGATTATTCGGCATTATTTTGGATGTCACGCTGGAGCTGACTGATGATGAGCTATATGAAACTCAAACGGCTAGCATGCCTTACCGCGACTATCCTGCGTACTTCAAGCGGCAGGTGCAGGACAATCCGGATGCCAAGATGCATCTGGCCCGCATCTCCATTGCACCAGAGTCTTTTATGGAAGAAATGTATACGATTACGTACAAAACAGCCGAGGACCAAACGCCGTTTCCTGACTATCAAAAATTAAAAACTGAAAACCTGGTGGCCGTTCCGAAGTTTTTCCTAGGCCTTTCTCGCATCAATGATGCCGGAAAAGACAGCTTTTGGAATGCCCAAACAGCCTATACACAACAAATCGATGGAAACCTCGTTTCACGCAATAATGTCATGCGTTCAGATTCCGAATTCATGGAATATGACAATAGCCGAAAAACGGAAATTCTTCAGGAGTACTTTGTCCCTGTAGATCAATTTGAACACTATATCCCGGCGCTTAAGGCCGTAGTGGAAGCTAATCCCGATTTCAACTTATTGAATGTTACAATCCGCTACGTCGGAAAAAATGAGGATGCTGTTTTGTCCTATGCCAAAGAAGATATGTTTTCACTGGTGCTTCTGATCAACCAGGGAACCGATACTGAAAGTGTTCAGCAAACACAGGATGTTGTACAGGAAATGATCGATGTGACTCTTAAGCATGGCGGCAGCTATTACCTGCCATACTTTGGCTATCCGACAAAAGGCCAATTGCAGGAAGCTTATCCAAGAACCGGAGAATTCTTCGAATTGAAAGACCGGTTTGATCCGGACCACCGCTTTATGAATCTTTTTTACGAGGAGTACCGGCCATGAACTATAAACGTTTTATCTACTATCAAGGCACCGTTGGCATGGCATCCAGCATGATTTTTCCGTTCTACATTCTGCTGATCAGAAATGTTGGAGACAGCTATGCCCAGTTCGGCTGGGCATATGGCCTATTCGCATTGACAGCCGCGTTGTGCTATCCACTGATTGGAAAATATGCCGACCGCATCGGGGATAAGACTCTGCTCGGCGTCTATTCCTGGGGAATGGCCATCCTCCTGCTGTTTTTTCCATTGGCTTCGGAAGTTTGGCACGTCTACATCCTGCAGGTCCTGATGGGTATGCTTGGGGCTGTTCAAAAAAATTCCGAAAAAACGGTTCTGGCACGCTATGTCACAAAAGAGATTGCCGGCACGCAAATTGGCCGCTACCATGTCTGGACCTCTGTCGCCGCAGCCCTGGCCGTTATCGCAACCGGTTATCTCGTCGATTTTCTGACGATCGCCAGCATCTTTTACATTGCCTCCCTTGTTTTCGCCTGGAGCGGGCTGCAATTGTTGAAACTGGAAAATACCGCTGCATAACAACCAGACTAAAAAGATGCATTTTCTCCAGCCAGTACTATGGCCCGAAAAAATGCATCTTTTTATATAGAAAATTACACAGTCTTCTTATTTAATACGGACATGGCCCCCATAGCTCCTGAAAATTCCCCGTTGTCGAGAAATAAAGGAACCGATCCGCGCAAAATAGTATAGCTTGTCACAACTTCCTTGAGCAAAGGATTGTCAATAAAGGAAGAGCCAATGTAGACGATGGTCGAACTGTTGCATTGATGGGCTGCCTGCACACTGACTGTGCTCACCGTTTCGCCAACCAAGCCGATGACCGTTGCCAATAGCTCTTCTTTCGTTAAATCTTCTGAAATGGCAAATAAATTCTGCCCAAAGTTGCTGGCTGTCAATTCTCCTGAAATGGGAGGCTCTTTGCCTTCGTAAATATGCTTGACCTTCAAATCGATTCGTTCGCGGGAACCCTGCCTTGCCAAAGCCACAATGTCATCGTATCTGGTAACACCTGTCAATAAATGGCTCAACCCGATCAACGTTCCGCCGCCGACACCGGTTCCGCCCAAGCGCTCATGAACATTGTTCTGAATGCAGTGAATAGAGGTTCCAGTCCCGACATTCGTCACCAGATAAGCATCTTCCAAACGGCCCATCTTCTTAAGAAGAACCTGCACACCTAGGTGAGTAGCTTCAAATTCCACCATTTCCTGGGCAGGCTGATCGAGCAAAGAAATCAAAACCCCTGATTTGCCTCCCGTTACACATACTTTACTATCGCTAAGACCATTCACCCAGTCAGCAACCCGCTCAATTTCAGCAATGGGATACTTCTCAAAATGGACTTCTCCTTTTCGGGTATACGCCACTTTGACCAACGTACCGCCTGCATCTATTCCGACAATCATTTCCGCACCTGCTCTTTCTCGCATCTTTCTAAAAAATGCCAGATAATAAACACACATATGATAAAATTCTACCATACTCGTTTATATTATGGGAGCTGTTTGCCGGCCGTTCTCAAAACAAAGGGGTTTAGTTCAATACGTCATGTTAATCAGAGCGGTTTTACGGGTATAGCATACCCAAGACATCAATAAAACAGAGGAGGAAACAGCATGGATTCAACAATTTGGCTGTACATAGCACTCGCAATCTTTGTAGTGGGGCTGATCATTGCAATCGTCGGCGTTGTTATGCTGATATCAGGGATGAAGGAACCGGTGAAAAAGATGAAAGGTTCCGCGAACAATTTGAAAGAGCGGGTCGATAAGCTCAATTTAGAAGTTTCAACCTTGTCGCATAACGCAAATGAATTAAAAGAAGACGTCCAAATAAAATCCGAAAAAGTCGGCGTGCTGGTCGATGCTGCAAAAGGCACAATGAATTCGGTCGTTGACTTGAATGCTTCGGTCCGGGCAATCACAGGCGGTATTGCATCAAGAGTGGACCATGACAAGCGCAGCATTGCAGAAGTCAATCAATACAGCAACACAGCTATTGGTTTTGTCAATTTTATAAAAAACCGGACGTCCTCCGAAACCGTCAACACCACTTATACTCCGACATCTGCAGCTGAAGAAAATCAGTTGCCGAAAAACTATTAAAAGAATTGGAAAAGGCAGCCGCATAGGCTGCCTTTTTTAATGCTTCATTGTGTTTTCATAATCATTTTTTTGGATTTTCTATGTTTTTATGGATATTGACCTGATGCGGGAACGGAATTTCGATGCCCTTTGCATCAAGAGCTTCTTTGATGGCTTTTCGCAATTGGCGCTCTACCGCCCATTGTTCACCGCTTTGTGCTTTTGCGATGACCCGCAAGGTCACATCTGATGCACCAAATGCCTGAACCCCTATGACATCAGGACCTTCAACAATTGTCGAATCTTTTGCTGCCACCTGGTCGCAGGCTGTTTGGATAATGCTAACCGCTTCGTCAATATTTTCATCGTAAGATATGCCAATATCAACGAGTGCACGCATATTGCCCCGCGAATGGTTGCTGACTGTGGTAATGTCCCGATTCGGAATATAATTCAATGTGCCATCGAAACTGCGGATTTGAGTTGTTCTTAAACCAACCGCCTCTACAATGCCGTCCAGACTTCCAACCGTCACGTAATCATTTACGTCGAGCTGTTTTTCCAGCAGCAAAAAGAAACCTGTCACTACATCACTGACAAGGCCTTGAGCTCCAAAGCCTATCGCCAGCCCAATAATTCCGGCACCCGCAATCAAACTGGCAACAGACAAGCCGAATATATTGAATAGGGTCGCAACCAATATAAAAATCAATACGTAAGAGAACACGTTTTCCGTTAAACTTTGGAGCGTCAATGCACGGCCTTTCGTAACATCGCCTTTTACCAGCAGTTTATCGAAAAAACGATCTATCAGTTTTTTCCCGATTGCTTTTACCAAAGCAAAAGCAATGAGAATCCCGATAATTTGAGCTGCAATCACTCCTGCGCTAAAGAGCAGTGCTTCCCAATCAAAGCTTTCAAAATTCAAAACAAATCATCCTTTCCATTATCCTGTTTCTTTATAACATATATGCACCTTCCATTTCATTTGTCGGGACTAAACCGAAGAGATTCGGGTAGTAATTGAAGAAGATCAAATTTAGCGAGGAGGATTCTAATGAAAATACAAGCAGCCGTTACACATGGCTTAGGAGAAGAGTTTAAATTTGAAGAAGTGGAACTGGGTGAACCAAAAATACATGAGGTGCTGGTGAAAATTGTGGCATCCGGTGTTTGCCATACGGATGCTGTAGCAAGAGATCTAGGCTTGTCTCCATTTCCTGCAGTCTTGGGACATGAAGGGTCCGGAATCGTTGAAAAAGTGGGATCTGCCGTTACGACCATCCAGGCTGGCGATCATGTCGTGCTGTCGTTCGCTTATTGCGGCCATTGCGAAAATTGCCTGACGGGACATCCGACTGTTTGCCTAAATTTCAACGACTTGAACTTTGGCGGCAAAATGCAGGATGGCACAAACCGAATCCATCACCACGATCATGCTGTGTCAACATTTTTCGGGCAATCGTCTTTTAGCACTTTCGCTGTGACCAACGAACGAAATGTCGTCAAAATTGATCCGGAAGTGGATTTGACGCTTCTTGGTCCTCTAGGCTGCGGCATTCAGACGGGCGCGGGCACGGTATTGAACCGGTTCAAGCCTGAGTTTGGTTCCTCAATCGCCATTTACGGCAGCGGTGCAGTCGGATTGAGCGCGGTTATGGCAGCGAAAATTGCTGGCTGTCTTAACATCATCGCAGTTGATATTCATGATGGCCGTCTGGAACTTGCCAAGGAATTGGGAGCGACGCATACGCTCAACGGCAAAAATGTCGACGTCGTACAAGAGATCAAAAAAATCACAAAAGGCGGTACACATTATGCGGTCGAGACCACCGGAGTGCCGCCAGTCGTTAAACAAGCAATCCACGCCCTTCGCCCGCTCGGTTCATGCGCCATTGTCGGCGTGACACCTGAAATCACGTTTGATGTCCATAATGACATCATGGCAGAAGGCAAAACCGTCATGGGAGTTATTGAAGGCGACTCGATTCCGCAAGTGTTCATTCCGCAGCTGGTGGATTATTATAAACGCGGCCTGTTCCCATTCGATAAATTAACTAAAGTCTATGATTTTGACCAGCTTAACCAAGCATTCGAAGACTCAAAAAAAGGCATTACCATCAAGCCGATCGTAAAGATTGGGCAGCAATAAAAGTGATCTTTAAATAATTGATTCCACTAAAAAAGTCGAGCGCCTGAAGGAGGCACTCGACTTTTTTGCTGTTCATGTATCCAGAAAATTTTTCCCGACTAATTCTTTTGAAGAAAAAATAAATGCTTCCACCAAGCGCACGGTATTTTTCAGATCATCCAAATCGACAATTTCAATCGGGGTATGCGTATAGCGCGAAGGAATGGAAACCACTCCTGACGAAACCCCGGTAGATGTCATATGAATGGCCCCGGCATCTGTGCCGATGCCCATGAAAATCTCCTGCTGGTAAGGAATGCTTTGCTCTACTGCCACTTTTTCCAAAAGACCTGTGACAAGCGGATGGGCAATCAAAGATTTGTCAGCAATTTTAATGCAAGGGCCGCCTCCAAGCGTACGCGTGCCCGTCATAAGGACATCATACGTATCGCTGGTTGGTGTAGTATCGACAGCCAAGGCGAAATCCGGTTTGATTCCCGGTGACAAAACAGAAGCACCCCGCAAGCCCACTTCTTCCTGGACCGTAAAGACACAGTAGATGTCGCCGTGTTTGCTGTCTTTGTTTGACTGCAGATTCTTGATCAGCTCGATCAATACGGCGCAGCCTGCGCGGTCATCCAGTGCTTTTCCGACGACGCGGTTGCGCTTCTTATCTCCCACTAACTTCAGTCCGCTGCCATAGCTGATGGGCTGGCCAACCTTAATGCCCATTTCAAGAACTTCCTCTGCCGAAGATGCTCCAACATCGATATACAAATCACGATGGGAAGTGATGCGTTTTGGATCATCCCACTTCACATAGTGGACCGCTAACGTTCCAATCACCCCTTCTATATAACCCTCGGCTCCCTTAATCGTAACCGGCTGAGCCAGCAAAACGCGGTTATCGAACCCGCCAAGCTGCTCGAAACGCAGTGTGCCGTTCGGTTCGATCTTCTTGACGATAAAGCCGATTTCATCGGCATGCGCCGCTAGCAGAATGGATGGCATCTCCGGATCTGTCGCTTTTACTGTCGCAATCAGATTTCCCAGTGCATCGACTTCTACCTTATCCACTTTGTTTTCTATTTCACTTTTGATAAAGCGTTGAACGTCCTGTTCAAATCCGCTTGGTCCTACCAGTTCACATAGATTTTTCAACAATTCATACAACAATCATCCACTCCAAACTATTGATTTGATAGGTACACGTCAGTCATTAAATCGTTGCTCATCGGGTGCGGCACGTAATCTTCCACATAATCGCTTTGTGCAAGCGGCGGTGTTGTATAAGCCAACATTACCCAAGGTGCATCTTCCTGGAACAATGCCTGTGCTTCTTTATAAAGTTCCGTCCGCTTGTCCTGGTCAATGGTTTCACGCGCTTCTGTAATCAACGAGGTAAATTCATCACTCTTGTAGAAGGCGATATTCTGTGCGGGCACTTCCGCATTGGTTTTGCTTAAGTTTGGATACAGGAAGTTATCAGGATCCGCCATGACGCCAGTCCAGCCATACATTGCCATACTGTGCTTCCCGCTCTTCGTATCGTCCAGGTATGTCGCCCATTCTGTCGAGATGATTTCTGCCGTGATGCCAATTTCGGCTAAATCCGACTGGATTGCTTCAGCGATTTTCATCGGTTCAGGCAAGTAAGGGCGCGGATTGCTCATCGTATATAATTCCGTCTCGAAGCCATTTTCAAAGCCCGCTTCTGCCAACAGTTTTTTCGCTTCTTCGACATTGTAATCGTATTTTTCCAGTTCATCATCATGGCTCCATAGCGAAGGCGGCAACGGGCTTGTTGCCGGATCCGCCATCCCATTGTAAAACGCATCGACGATTTCCTCTTTATTGATTGCCATATTGATCGCTTTTCGGACCAACGGATCATCAAACGGTTCTTTCTCCATATTGAACGCCATATAACCGATATTGAAACTTGGCCGTTTCTGCAGCTCAAGCCCTTGTGCTTCTTCAACGACATTGGTGTCTCCCGCATTCATTCCGTCCAAGACGTCAATTTCTCCCGTCTGCAGGGCGTTCAAACGCGCGGCATTTTCAGGAATCACCTGATAAATGACCTTGTCCAGGTAAGGTTTGCCATCCATCCAGTACTCCGGATTTTTAGCCAACGTAATGGTGCTGTTGCGGCTCCACTCTTCGAACATGAATGGTCCCGTCCCCACCGGGTGCTCGTTCAATTCAGCTCCGTATTGTTCGATGGCAGCCGGACTCGCGATTCCGAACATGGAAATGGCTAAATAGCTGAGGAACGGCGCAGTTTTGCGTTTCAACTTGATTTCAAGTTCATGTTCTCCAGTCGCTAAAACATGCTCAATCAAATGATTTTCGTCTCCTTTAAATCCGCCATAGAGGAACGGATAATAAGGGAAATCCCCTTGATGGTACGGGTTTTCCGGATCCATCCATCGTTCAAAATTGAAGACGACAGCTTCAGCGTTAAAGTCCGTTCCATCATGGAATTTGACGCCTTCCCGCAGCTGGAATGTCCAAGTCAAGCCATCTTCGCTGGAGCTGTACTCTGTTGCCAGCTTAGGCTGCAGTTCCAGGTTCTGATCGTATTCCAATAAGGTCTCAAAGATATTGTGGGTGACGCGGATGGATTCGCCATCTGTGACATTAATCGGATCCAATCCAACCGAATCGGCTCCTCGGCCGTAAATCAATGTACCGCCCTGTTTGTCTTTTTCGGTCATATCCTCTCCGGTATTTTCCGTCCCCCCTGTTTCATCGCCTCCGGAACAGGCTGCCAACAATAAAACCAAAATCAACATAAAATAAAATGGACGATACTGTTTCTTCTTCACGTCTTTTCCCCCTCGTATTATTTTTCCACCTTTTGTCTACATAACGGAAGTGAATTATACATATTAATAAACAAAAAGAATATAAATCTCAGTATAAGCATTTTAATGCAAATTATCAAATAAATATTCAAAGATTCTTCATAAAAACATTTCCAAAAATATTCTTGTCCAAATAAAAAACAAATCCGTCGCTAAACGGATTTGCCAATTTTTTTATACCGGTCCCCAGTTGATCAGTACAGCGAATGTCAACATGACAACTGCAATAACCACCCACATCAACAATAGCGGCAGCATCCACTTTGCCCATTTGATCCAAGGTACTCCTGCTACAGCAAGACTCGCCATTAGCGGTCCGGATGTCGGGAAGATACTGTTGGTGAATCCATCACCAAATTGAAAGGCCTGAACAGCCACCTGTCTGGTAACACCGATCATATCCGACAAAGGCGCGAGAATCGGCATGACAATCATTGCCTGGCCGCTTCCTGAAGGAACAAGGAAGTTCAATGCACCGTTGGCGACGAACATCCCTAAAGCTGCAAAGACAGGCGACAGTCCTTCTAAAGGCACTGATAAGGCTTGCACAAAAGTATCCAAGATCAGTGCATTTTCCATCACGATCAAGATAGCGCGAGCCACACCGATAATCAATGCACCGTATACCAAATTTTTGCAGCCTTCCAAAAAGGTCAAAGTTAATTTATTGTAATCCATCCCTGCAATGATGCCTGCACCAATACCGATAATTATAAAGAATGCAGCCATATGATCGATGGTCCATTGAAATTCGATTGTCGCATACACAAAGAATGCCAGGCACAGCCCAACAAACGACAAAATCAGCTTGTGCCGTGCCGTAAATGGCGCATCCAGCGGAGATTCGTCTTTCGCCCCTTCATCGAGCACGCCAATTAAACTTCTGGACGGGTCTGCCAATACTTTCTTTGCGTAGCTCCACGTATAGAGAATCGTCACGCCGACAATTACGACAAAAGCGATGACACGCAGCCCCATCCCTGAAAACAAAGGCACGTCCGCAATTGACTGGGCAATCCCCACTGTATAGGGATTTAAAAATCCGACATTAAAGCCTGCAAACGTTGCACCAAACGTAATGGCCACTGCAACAATCGCATCCAACTTTAAAGCTCTTGCAATGATAACCCCGATTGCCACAAAGGGAATAATCGAGTTTGCCACTGCCCCCACTGCTCCACCAAGGGCAAACAGGATGGATACCAGGGCAATCAACAGGAATTCTTTTCCTTTGGTTTTATTGACCGCCCGCAGGATGCCGCCTTTGATCGCTCCAGAGCGCTCCACCACTTCAAATGCTCCTCCGGCAAACAGGACCAAGAAAATCAAGCCGCCTGATTCGACCATTCCCGCCTGCAATGCCAGGAAAATGTCCATAAAGCCAGTAGGATTGCTGTCGGTTTGTGCATACGTATTCGGAACTACCCGTTCGACTTCATCTACCATTTCCCGTTCAAAGGAACCCGCTGGCACAATATAAGTGGCCGCTACAGCCATTAATAACACAATAAACAAAATTACATATGTATCCGGCATTTCAAACTTCTTTTTCCTTTTCAGCTCTGCTTCTTTCTGGTTGTTGGGAACACTCATAAAAATTCCATTTCCTCTCAAACTATCGATTTCCTTTTCATTCTTTCGCCATCCGAAAAGGATTGTTTATCAGTATATAAGTTTAAGAGAAAATTATCAAATCGGTTTTTTCAGAATTTTAAGAAGAAAACTGTTCTCTTAAGGATGCCTCGATCTAAAAATTTTTAAAAATCAGTTGGACAATGCTCTATTCTTTCCCATCTTGGGTATAGGTATCTTAGTGATTATTTCATTCTTGTTTTTACAGAAGGGACGTTGTCGATGCCTTACGCTTATACGGAAGATGCCACAGCTTTATATTACGAGATTGCCGGTCGTGGAACCCCTATTGTTTTTATCCACCCTCCTGTTATGGGACATATGGTTTTTAAGCATCAAAAAAGGCTTGCAGGGGATTTTCAAACTATTCTTTACGATCTTCGCGGCCACGGTCTGAGTTCAAAAGGAAACACGCCCCTCTCCATAGAACTTTTAGCAAAAGATGTAAAATGCCTATTGGACGAACTGAACATCCCCAAAGCCGTGATCTGCGGATTTTCAAATGGCGGCACCATTGCACAAGAATTTGCATTATTGTATCCCGAGAGAACAGAGGCCCTCATTTTAAGCGGCGGCTACTCAAGGGTTGATAGCCTCAACCTGAAAAGCATGCTCAGATTCGGCATGGCCATGAGTAAGCTCAATAAAGTTTCAATATTAGCAAAGATGCAAGCAAAGTCGCATAAATACTTTAAAGAAGATGAAGCTGATTTTTATCAATATGGCAAACTGGCTGACCCGCAGAGTGTTTATGAATTTTGCAATGCCGGCATTAGCTACAACTCTACTCACTCTCTTTACCGTTTAAAAATGCCGGTGCTATTGGTATATGGTTCACAAGAAAAATCGATGCACCATTACCGGATTCCTTTCCAGCAACATGCCTCCAATGTGAAAGTGGTCTACATTAAAGGGGCAAGCCATGAAGTGCCGCCAAGGCATTTCCCGGAATTTAACGGCGTGGTCCATCAATTTCTGCAATCACAAAAACAAAAGCTAACTCCATCCGCTAAAATCCAGAATAAATAGAGTGCATGTTTTCACAACAAGAAGAGCCATTCCGGCTACCCGGAATGGCTCTTGCTGCTGTTATTTTCTTTCGCTATTTTCAGCACCTATGCTATATGAAGTGTTGATCAGTGTGAACAGCTGCTCTATTTTATTTAAAATATCCAATGCCAGCAAACCGTTCCCTTCTGCGGTTTTCGGATAGCCAAGCGGCATCGTGCGCCGGACCAATTGTGCATATAATTCGGCTTCTGTCAGTTCACGGGCAAACTCTTTTTCTGAAATGTTTTTAATCAATGCCAAAGCGCCGGAGACGTGCGGCGTGGCCATTGATGTGCCGGACAGACTGGCGTACTTCCCTCCCGGAAACGTCGAATAAATATCAACTCCGGGAGCAACCAAATCAATTTCATCATTGGTATTGCTGAACGGTGCAATTCTGCGGTCAAAATCTACCGCCCCCACTTGAATCACTTCACCATAAGCTCCGGGATAAGCGAATTCATCGGTATCGTGAAGGTCATCTCCTTCATTTCCTGCGGCACAGACAACTGGAATACCAGCGTCCACTGCCCTTTTAATCGCCGCATGAAGCTCAGCCACATCTTCCGGCCCTCCCAGCGACATGGAAATTACACTCACTGTCTCCTCTTCGGAGCCTTTCCAATCGACCGCAAAATGGATAGCGTCGATGATTCCTTGATATTCCCCGCTGCCCTCTCCTGTCAACACTTTCAAAATGAGCAGATGGGCCTCAGGAGCGACTCCCGCTATTCCTCCATTTTCGCTGTGAGAGGCGGCAACAGTTCCAGCAACATGCGTGCCATGGCCATTGTTATCATCAAAGTTTTCCGAATCTCCATCAAAATCAGCCGTAAAATTTTTCCCGCCAATAACTCGGTCCTGCAGGTCCGGATGATCCGGTTGGCAGCCCGTATCCAGGATAGCCACGATGTTCCCTTTTCCTCGTTCTGCTTCTTCCCATACATCGGGTGCCTGAATCATCCGGACGCCCTCAGGAATTTGGGGTGCCTGTTCTGTTATTTCTTCTACGCGGTAAGGAATTAAATGCATCTTTGCCATTTGTTTCACTCCTCATAATTTCCAATTATTTTCTTACTTCCTTAATTCGGCGCCCATGCCCCGAAACCTTTATTATTCCATTGAAAAAACCGATGCCTCAATCCCGGCACCGGTTTCCCTCTAATTATAGTTGTCTAAACCCGCCAGTGTTGGCACGGACATTGACTTCAGAATACTTTTTAAGGTCTTGTTCTTTCGATAGCATCGTTCCAACCCACCCGCCGATAAATCCAAGCGGTACAGAAAGTAAGGCTGGATTGGTCAACGGGAAGAGGGGATCTCCTACGAAAATTGCCGCACCAGCTTCCGGGCTCATAACGCTCGGGCTGAGAGATACCAGCACCAAAGCCGAAATCAATCCTGTCATAATAGCTGATACCGCGCCTGTTGTATTAAACCGTTTCCAGAAAATCGTGTAGACGATAACCGGCAAATTGGCACTGGCCGCAATACAGAATGCCAGCGACACTAGGAATGCCACGTTCAGGCTTTGGGCAAAAATCGCCAGAAGGATCGAGAATGCCGATACGCCAAGAGAAGCATAGCGAGCTGCCAGCATTTGCTGGCGTTCAGTTGCTTGGCCTTTTTTGATGATTTGGCCGTAAATATCATGGGCAAATGCGGAAGCTCCTGTCAGAACCAGTCCTGCTACTACGGCAAGAATCGTTGCAAATGCGACTGCAGAAATGAACGACATCAACACATCGCCGCCTAATGCCTGAGCCAAAAGCGGTGCCGCCATGTTGCCCGCGGGATTTGTCGAGGTGATCAAATCAGATCCTACGAAAGCTGCTGCTCCAAACCCAAGGAAAATAGTCATGACATAGAAAATTCCAACAATCCATGTCGCCCACATAACTGAGCTCCGGGCTGTTTTTGCATCTTTGACGGTAAAGAAACGCATGAGTATATGCGGCAGACCTGCAGTACCCAACACTAAAGCAAGCATCAGCGAGATCGTATCCAACGGAATCGTATATCTAACTCCGGGGCTTAAATACGCTTCTCCATGAGGTGTAGCTGTCTTCATCTGTGTAAACATCTCCAGTATATTGAAGTTGAAGTTTTTCAATACAAGGAAAGACAAAATAACGGTACCAACCATCAACAACACAGCTTTGATAATCTGCACCCAACTTGTCGCGGTCATCCCGCCAAACAAAACATAGACAGTCATCATGATACCGACAAGCAGGACTGCCCATATGTAATCGATGCCGAACAGCAGTTGAATTAATGCTCCTGCCCCGACCAATTGTGCAATCATATAGAAGATAACGATTGTAATAGAGCTTAATGCCGCAGCGCCACGAACTTTCTTTGCATTAAAGCGTGCATTAATCATATCGGCAAGTGTATATTTTCCCAAGTTGCGGAGTGGCTCAGCTACGATGAAAAGAACGACCAAATACGCTACCAGGTAGCCGATGGAGAATAGGAAGCCGTCAAAGCCGAATAAAGCGATTGCTCCCGCAATACCCAGGAAAGAAGCTGCAGACAAATAATCTCCCGCAATAGCCAAGCCATTTTGCCAGCCTGTCAATCCGCCTCCAGCCGTGTAGAAATCGCTGGCGGAATTTGTACGTTTCGCCGCAAAATAGGTAATGACAAGAGTAATTCCCACAATAAAAACAAATATGGCTATAACCGTAGCGTTCATCGATTTTCCTCCTCATCGTAATCAAATTCCTTTAGCGTGTCCTTAGCCATTTCATCGAACTTTTCCGCACGTTTCATGTATACGGTTACAAGAATCCACGTCATAGCGAATAAGGAGAAAGCAAACACCCATACCCATGTGATGTCTCCTATAAAACCAGCATTTAACCAATCTGTATAGGAAATCACGATATTGAATAAAAGATAAAGTCCTAAGAATAAAATCGTTGTCGGAATAAGAAAACTTTTTTTCTTGCGCATCAGCTCCCTGAAACCTTCGGAGTTTTCAATTTTTTGAAAATCCGGAGTTCCATCTGCCAGCCTTTCATGCGTTACCTTTTCTCGAATCCTTTCATCATTGGTTTTATCCCCTGCGATTACTTTTGTCATGCCTATCACCCCTTTATTTTACTTTTCTGAATCTATAAACAATTAAAGCACTACCCATTTTCAGAGTCAATAATTATTTGAAAAAAATGTAAATATGTCATTTTCTCTTTGTGCTGTTTTTCTCTGGATAAGTTGTTTCAAACAGAGCAATGGAATCCTTAGCTATCAGCTGGAACTGAACAAAGGATATTATCGGTTTTTACCGAATACATAACAGAAGAGCTAAACAACGAGGAGCCGATAAAATGGGAAAATGGATGATCTACGGTGCAAATGGCTACACGGGTGAATTGATTGCCAGAGAAGCTGTCAGAAGAGGCATGTCTCCTGTACTTGGAGGGCGCAATGCCCATAAAATCCGGCCATTAGCAGAAGAATTGTCAGTGGAGTTTCAAGCTTTTCCGCTGGATGAACACGCCGCAGCACAGTTGGAAGATATCGATTTGGTGCTTCACTGTGCAGGCCCTTTTCAAGTAACCAGTGAACCTATGATTCATGCCTGTCTGTCTGCAAAAACACATTATTTGGATATTACAGGAGAAATTTCTGTGTTCGAATACACGCATTCGCTGCATTCTCGAGCTGCAGAAAAAAATGTCATCCTGTGCTCAGGGGTTGGCTTTGATGTTGTACCGACAGATTGCACCGCGTTAAAACTGAAAGAAGAAATGCCTGATGCCACGGAACTGGCGCTTGGCTTTGATTCGGATTCAGGCATATCCCCCGGCACGTTCAAAACGATGATCCAAGGTCTGGGTTCAGGCAGCATGCACCGGAAAGATGGTGTTCTGAAAACTGTAACGCTCGGGACCCAGCGCCGGACCATCGACTTTGGGCGCGGTTCACGTTCCGCGATGGGAATCCCCTGGGGCGACGTTTCGACCGCGTATTACACGACCGGCATTCCAAATATTTCTGCCTGGATACCGATGCCAAAACCACAAGTTTACAGTACACGTCTCCTTGGGGCAGCGGGTCCTTTGCTCGCGACAGACTGGCTTAAAGAAAAACTGCAAGGGCAAGTGGAAAGACGGATACAAGGTCCGGACAGCAGCGTTCGTGCAAATTCTCCTGCCTATATTTGGGGACAAGCCAAAAACCAGCAAGGCATTATCAAGGTCGCACGCATTCGCACCGCTAATGTCTATGATTTAACGGTCTACGGTTCCCTGGAAATTGTCAGACGTCTTTTAATTGAAAGGATCGAAGGCGGATACTATACACCCGCCGGCCTTTTCGGTTCCAGTTTGGTAGAAAGCCTGCCGGGTTCAGGCACTTTTGAAATCGATACTTTTTATCCGAGGCAATAGAGCTAGGCAGAGCGAAACGCTGCAAAGCATTGTTCTCCAACCAAAAAAGAAGACAAATCCCGGTTTCTGGGATTTGTCTTCTGCTTTAGCTATATAAGTTGAACGAAAGAAACCAACCCTTGCCCATCTCGCCGGTGCTGCGAGATGGTGTGAATTGAAAGCAGGCTGCTGTTTTCCGCTGTATTCAAAAAGATAGGGGGCAAATCAGCAGGTAGAAATCATTAGTTCAACTTATATAAGATCCTTTTTCATTAATTGCATCCGCCGGTTGAACAAAGTCGGATAAGACAGGAAGCCAAGCATGACACTGGTCACAGCGGCCGTTGTCAACAACAGGAACATAATGAGCAGCTGGAACTGAACCGCCTGGATCGGATCTGCCCCTGCAATGATCTGCCCGCTCATCATTCCCGGCAGCTGGACGAGCCCGACGGTTTTCTGGCTTTCAATGGTTGGAATCATACTGGCTTTGATCGAATTGATCAATTGCGTATGAATTGCCTGTTTCGGCGTTCCTCCAAGCGACAGGATCAACTCGGTTTCGTCCTGATGCGACTCAATTTCCGATGTAAATCGGTTCAGGAAAAGAATCGACAAGACCATTGAATTTCCGATGACCATTCCACTGATTGGGATGATGTATTGAGCTGTTGCTGGTGTAATATTGAATCCTAACAGGATGCCTTGCGTTAATACTTCCACAGATATCAGGGTGACAGCCACCTTGGACGTGATGCCTTGGATCGCCGCCCCTTTTTTCTGCGCATTGTGCGTTGCCGCCACAATCATCAAAGCGACCATCAGGAAAATATAAACCAGGCTTTCCGAATCAAAAACAAACTTCAGTACATAGCCGACTGCCAATAATTGAACAATTGAACGCAAAGTAGCAACAATTGTATCCCTTTCCAGACCAAGGTTCAGAGTTTTAGATAAAAGAAGAGGGATCACAACAAAAATCAGGGTGATGGACAACGTTAAATAGCTCATTGCGCTTCCCCCATAACAAACTGTCTGACTTTATCATTTGCCGGATCATTGAGCAGACTGCTTTCGCCTGTTTCAACCACTTCGCCATTCATCATTACCCATGTAAAATCACCAATCTCACGCGCCTGTTGGAGGTTGTGCGTAATCCAAATGATGGTAGTGCCGTATTTCTTATTGATTTTAACAATCAGTTCTTCAATTTCCTTCAAAGAAGTTCGGTCCAAGGAAGATGTAATCTCATCCAGCAGCAAAACAGCCGGTTTGTTGACAAGTGTTCGGGCAATCGAAACTTTTTGGCGCTGGCCGCCGGATAAGTCTTTGACTTTCCGGTCCAGCAATTCTTCTTCAAGTCCAACATCGTGCAGCAATTCTTTTGCCTGAGCTTCGGACAGGGACTTTCCCTGCAGCTCCAGCGGCAGGCTCAAGTTTTTGTAGACAGTGCCGCCAACCATTGGGGCGCTTTGAAGCGCGATTCCGACTAACCGGCGAAGGTCAACCGGCTCATAGTCTTCAATAGGCTTGTCTTTAATGTAAACTTCCCCTGATTGAGGTGATAGCAATCCGTTGCATAATTTCAGTAAAGTTGTCTTGCCGGCTCCCGATGGACCTACCAATGTTGTGATTTTCCCTTCTGGAAAAGAACCTGTGATGCCTGTTAAAATGGGGGTTTTCCCAAATGAAAAAGCCACATGATTAAAGTGGACAGCCGGCCTATAATTTATAGACATAAAGATCACTTCCTTTCGGCCAGAAAAACAGCACACTTTTTATAGTGTGCTGCCGGCATTGCTATTACTCTTCCAATTTGCGATGTGCAAACTCATCATCCATTTTCAGGAAGTATTCGCCGCCTTCTTCAATCGCTCTTACTCTTGCAATGATGTCGCGGAATGATTTTTCTTCTTCCATCTGTTCCTCGATAAACCAATCAAGAAATGATAGCGTTGCATGCTCCTGCATCTCGTCAGCTAAGGTGACTAACGCATAAATATTGCTGGTAACGCTTTTCTCCTGCGATAATGAACTTTCCAGAACGTCCAGCGCACTGACGAAATGATTTTTCGGCTCAGTCAAAGCCTGTAAAACTGGCTTCTCATCCATTGTCACCAAATAATTGTAGAATTTCATCGCGTGAAAATGCTCTTCTCTTGATTGGATCAAATAGAAGTTCGCAAATCCATGATAGCCTTTTTTCGAAAAGTAAGCTGCCATAGCCGTATAAGCATGAGCTGCCTGTAATTCATTATTGAATTGGTCGTTTAATGCGTTCGTTAATTTTTCTGATAACATCCTTATTCCTCCTCTTTCTTATTTAGAATTATTATAATGTAGTCAATATACCATAGCTCTAAATCATAAGCAAGTTAAATGAGAATTGTTAAGTTTAAATGAGAATAAATATCAATGAAATTGTTAATTGACTTTATTTAAATGATAATGATTATTGTTTATAAACTATCCAGGCTGATTACTTACTTTTAGTAACAAGATGTAGTACGATATCATATAGACAGGGTACATATAGGGGGAAACTGAAATGACAGACATGAAACTAGATCCAAAGGTCTTTGCCATATTAAAAGAGAAAATTCAAATGATCGAGTCTGAAGAAGGTGCCATTTACCTTGTCGGCCCAATTCGGCTGCCTGTGAATTTATATGAGGAAACTTTCATATTCAACTGGTATTGCTGGTTGAGCCTTGATGAGGTTACTGAGGATTACGAAAGCATCATCGAGAAATTGAGCTCAGCGAATCTTGCAGAGTATCAGCAATCGAGTGTCCTGGTTTATGGAGATTTCGAAAATGATGCAGATGCATTGATTCGCATGCATTCCATCTGCCACACTGGCGATATTTTTGGCAGCAAGCGCTGCGACTGCGGTTACCAATTAAAACAATCCATGAAGCGGATCACAGACCATGGCACTGGTGCACTGTTTTATTTGGCCAACCATGAGGGGCGCGGTATTGGTCTCTTCAGTAAAGCAATGGCCTATGTACTGCAGGAAAATGGCTATGATACAGTCGAGGCAAATGAACGTTTGGGCTATGTGGATGATTCCAGAAATTATGGAGACGCTATCGCTGTTCTGCAGGCATTGCGCACCAAGCCGGTGATATTGATGACCAATAATCCAAAGAAAGTGGATGCCATTGAAAAAGCCGGTCTCCAGATTGCTTCGAGAACGTCTCTATGGGGAGACGAATCCGAATACAACGCAAACTATCTCCAGACCAAGATCGACCGCTCAGGACATCTTAAGGATGGGGAGGACATTGTACATGTCAAGCCATGAATTTTATATGGACCTCGCACTCAGCAATGCGAAAACCTTGAAGGGACAGACAGACCCGAACCCGCTCGTCGGTTCCGTCATCGTCAATGACAACCGAATTGTCGGCATCGGCACCCACCTGAAAGCCGGAGAACCTCATGCGGAAGTTCATGCACTCCGCATGGCAGGCGACATGAGCCACGGCGCGACCATTTATGTAACACTCGAGCCTTGCTCCCATTTTGGACGGACCGGTCCTTGTGCACAGGCCATTATTGATGCCGGCATCAAGAAAACCGTCGTGGCTGCGCTTGATCCAAATCCGCTTGTTTCCGGTAACGGTGTCCGGATGTTAGAAGAAGCGGGCATTGAAGTGATTGTCGGCGTACGTGAAGAAGAGTCACAAAAGATGAATGAAGTGTTCAACAAATTCATTGTTGAAAAAACTCCTTTCGTAACACTCAAAGCCGCTTCTACGCTTGACGGAAAAATCGCCACCCATTCCCTCGACAGCAAATGGATCACTTCTGAGGAAGCACGATTGGATGTTCATCTTCTGCGCAGCCAGCACATGGCCATACTGGTTGGCGTCGGCACTGTTATTGCAGACGACCCTGAATTGACGGCCCGTATTCCAAATGGCCGCAATCCACTCCGCATCGTACTAGATTCCACGCTGCGCATTCCGCTTGATTCGAAACTTATTAAGGATAGGGCGGCCGATACTTGGATCTTTACAAGCACCAACCACGACGCCGAAAAACGCAAGGCATTGGAAGGGCTCGGAATTTCCATTTACGAAACCAGCAGTGAAAATCAGGTAGATGTTCTGGACGTTGTTCGCCTGCTCGGTGAAAAAGGCATTTCTTCCCTCTTTATTGAAGGCGGCGGCACGATTAATGCAGCTTTTCTGGAAAATGGATTAGTTGATAAAGTGGTATTTTACTTTGCTCCTAAAATCGTCGGCGGCAAAATTGCACCGACTTTTATTGAAGGAACAGGTGTTGAATGGATGAAAGACGCCGTTGATATCCGCGACGGCGAATTCACTCCAATTGGCAAGGATTTTAAATTTACGGGTTATCCCGAAAAGCGAGGCAGCATATGAGATTTGGATTTGACGTAGACGATACATTGATCAATTTGCGTGAATATGCGTTTCACTATTACCAGGAGCAATTGGGCAAACGTGTGGACATTGATATTTTCCATGCCTTAAACCGCGTCGAAATACACGAGGCATTCGAACTCAGCGATGAAGAAGGCAAAAACATGTGGAACCGCTCTTTGGACTTTTTGTATTTCACCGATTGCCCCATCTACCCCGGGGCACTGGAACTGCTAAAGCAGCTCGAGTCTGGCGGCCATGAGATTTTCTATATTACCTCGCGCCCTGCTGAGCATACGGAAAATACATTCAACTGGCTCATCGAACAAGGATTCCCCGTGGAGCGGGAGAACTTTTTCTGTGGCATGAAAGATTCGGAAAAAGTCGGGATCATCAAAAACCTCGAGTTGGATTATTATTTCGATGACAAACCAGCTGTTTTGGACACCTTAGCAAATGAGCCGGTGAGAGTAGTCGTCAAAGACCAATCCTATAACCGCCACCTTGATTTGCCGCGCGTGAAAAATTGGGACCAATTAGGCGATATGATGAATAGCGGCAGGAAGTGAAGCAGCTTTATTTGCCTTTTTAGCTTGAATTTATGTTTGGAAAACTTCAGATTTGAATTTCTCTCCGAAGTTAAATGCTGGCGCATTTTCAAAGCACTCCAAAAACCCCTGGTTCCAATTTGGAACCAGGGGTTTTAATGCATTTCCAACAATCGCTTCATGGAATGTGATTTTTCTATACGCCTGAGTAGGCCAAAAACCCGCCGTCTACAGGGACCGTGATACCTGTAACAAAACCGGAATAATTCTCATCGATGAGCCATAGCATTGTGCCGACTAAATCTTCTGGTTTGCCAAAACGTTTCATCGGTGTACTGGCCATAATTTTTCCGGAACGGGGAGTCAACGAACCGTCAGCATGAGTCAACAGATCCTTATTTTGCGCTGTCAGGAAAAAGCCAGGTGCAATCGCATTAACACGTAAATTTTCCTCTGCAAAATGCACTGCCATCCACATCGTAAAATTATTGATGGCCGCCTTGGCCGCGCTATACGCCGGCACTTTGGTCATTGGGGAATAAGCACTCATAGAAGAGATATTTAAAATAACCGGCGCATCCTGTTTCAATAATTCTTTGCCGAATACTTGGCTGGCTAAGAACGAACCAGTGAAGTTGCTGGCGAAGACACGTGAAAATCCATCTTCCTCCAATTCAAAAAAGGATTTTCCGGCTGCTCCCTCTTCATGTATTTCAATATCGGTAATAGCGTCAGGATGATTGCCTCCTGCACCATTAATAAGAATATCAATTCGGCCGAATGCTTCAACAATCTGCTCTTTAGCTTTTTCCAGAGACGCCCGGTCTAAGACATCAGCAGCTACAGCAATGGCCGTCCCGCCTGCTTCATTAATTTCATCCGCCACGCCCTGTCCTTTTTGGGCTGTCCGGTTCAGGATTGCAACATTTACTTTTTGAGCCGCCAGGTGGCGCGCCATTTCCGAACAAAGAACGCCGCTTCCGCCGGTAATGACGGCTGTCCGTCCTGCGATAGTTTCATGAGTTGAAAACATGGTATCCCCCTTTATTTTGTTTGATGTGCATCCCATAATCCCAAAAGATACATGATTCCAAGCGCTCGGTCGTACAAGCCATAACCTGGTCTGCATTGTTCATTCCAGATATGGCGGCCATGATCCGGACGGGCATATCCTGTATAGTTCTGATTCGACAATTCACGGACTACGCCATTCAAATCGATAGAACCGTCCTGCGTATAATGGGATGTTTCGATAAAATCACCATTGTCGAAAATCTTCACATTGCGCAAGTGGGCAAAAGGTGAGTGTTTGGCATATTTTGATGCCAGGTCCACCATGTTATTCTGCGGATTGGCACCCATAGATCCTGTGCAGAAAGTAATGCCGTTGGATGGGGAATCCGATATGGAAATCAGCCGTTCCCAGCTTTTTTCGCCTGTCATGATGCGTGGCAAGCCAAAGATAGACCACGGTGGATCGTCCGGATGGATGGCCATTTGAATGCCGCTCGCTTCTGCTGTTGGTAAAATTGCTTCCAGGAAATAGGTGAGGTTCTGCCATAACTGTTCTTCGTCCATGCCTTCGTATGCTTCAAAAAGTTCTTGAATCCGCGCCATTTTTTCCGGTTCCCATCCAGGGAGTGTTAAATCTGAAGCTGAAGAAACTGTTTCTATCAGTTCTGCAGGCTCTAAAGATTCAATTTTTTCCTTTTCGAAGAATAGAGCAGTTGAACCATCTGGCAGCGGATGATAAAGAGACGTACGCGTCCAGTCGAATATCGGCATGAAATTATAGCAAATCACTTTGACCCCTGCTTCGCCCAGGTTGCGGATTGTCTCTTTATAGTTTTCAATATATTGATCGCGCTCTTCGTTGCCAAGCTTGATGGATTCATGGACATTAACGCTTTCCACCACATCAGCATGAAACCCGAAAGATTTAATATAATCGACTTCAGAACCAATTTCTTCCTTTGTCCAAACTTCTCCAGCCGGCTTCTGATGAAGTGCCCAAACGATCCCTTTGGTTCCCGGAATCTGTTTGATTTGTTCTAGCTGCACGCTATCATTGCCGCGGCCATACCAGCGAAATGTAATATTCATGAGAATCCTCCCTTTTTAAGCTAACTCTTTAAGATACTCTTTAACCAACTGGGTAACACCCTGTTCTCCGGCTGAACGGTAAGCTTTTGTCAAATCACTGCCGATGCCGACTGCTACAGCTCCAGCTTCCAGCCACGCGTTCATGTTTTTGATATTGATGCCGCCAGTAGGCATAATACGCACTTTCGGCAACGGACCGTTAACTGAACCGACAAAGGAAGGTTCAAATCCATTGGCAGGAAACAGCTTCAAGATATCACAGCCCCACTCTGTCGCCTCGACCATTTCCTTGATCGTCATGCAGCCCGGCAGATAAGGCACATTATAGCGATTGCACACTTTGGCAATGTCCGGATTAAAGTTTGGGCTGACCACAAATTCAGCACCGTGCAGCAAGGCGTGGCGGGCAGTCTCTGCATCCAGGACTGTTCCCGCGCCAATCAATGCCTTGGAACCTGCCAGTTTCTCAAATACTTTTGAAACATCCGGTGTTGTATAGGTCAATTCAATCGCCTTTAAACCGCCGTTCACAGCAGCTTCTGCGACAGCTATTGCTTCATCTGCATTTTTTCCGCGTATGACGGCTACGATTCTGGCATCCAGAATCTGTTGGTATATTTCCATTTTAGGAATCATCTGCATCTCTCCTCATTCAAAGACAATCAACGCTTTTCTTACTTTGTCCGGATTGTTTTCAACAAAAGCAAATGCTTCTTTCACCTGATCTAACGAAAACTTATGGGTAATCAATCCACTTGATTTTAATTCTCCGCTGTTTAAAAGATCCACCACTTTTCCAAACTGATTGGTTTGCAGCCTTGAGCCTACGATGGTGATTTCTTTTTTTGTAATCGGCAATTGCGGAATCGCAGATGGCCGTTCATCGAACCCAAGAATGACCACGCTGCCAGCCGGCGACACCACATCGATGCTCAGCTCTACTGTAGCAGGAAGGCATACCGCATCAATCACGACATTAGCACCTTCGTTCGACGTAAGCTCGAGTATACGCTCTTTTACAGATTCCTTGCCTGCATTGATCACTTCGTCAGCGCCGCTTGCTTTTGCAAAAGCAAGCCGCTCTTCATTTAAATCCGTCATGTAAACAGTTGCTCCAGCGACTTTGGCCAATTTCAAAATACAGATGCCAATAGGGCCACAGCCTTGAATCAAAACTGTATCGCCTTTTTCAACATTCCCCCGCCAGACAGCTTGTGCTCCTATTGTATAGGGCTCTGCCAGGACGACTTCATCCCAATCCAGTTCTTTATCCACAGCGTGAAGCTGCTTCTCCGGCAATACTATAAATTCACGCATGCCTCCATCTTCATGGACACCGAATACCGATAGTTTTTCACAAACATTCGGGCGCCCTTTTCTGCACGCATAACACTCGCCGCAGTAATTGATCGGCTCTACGACAACATGGTCACCAATTCTCAAGTGGTCTACGGAACTTCCTACTTTGACCACTTCACCGGCCACTTCATGCCCGACAACCCGGGGATACGTAGCCAGCGGATTTGTGCCATGGTAAATATGCATATCGGAGCCACAAATTCCTACACGCTTCACTTTGACCAACACGTCATCACCATGTTTAATATTCGGAGTTTCCTGTTCGATAATTTGCAGTTCGTGTGCTTTTGGAACTTGTACTGCTTTCATCATATAACCACCCTATTCAAATAGACTTGGCAAGAATAATGTAACTTGAGGAACAAATGCGACAAGCATAAGTACCGCTAAACTGACTCCTATAAATGGCACTAATTCTCTTGCTGTTTTTCCAATGGATACTTTCCCTATCTGGGAGGCAACAAAGAGACAAACTCCTACAGGCGGAGTTACTAATCCAATTACTAAATTCAAAACCATCATGACGCCGAATTGAATTGGATCCATTCCGACTGTCAATGCAACTGGCAACAGAACAGGGAATAGGATGACCAGTGCCGCAATGGTTTCCATAAACGTTCCTACAAAGAGCAGGAGCAGATTGATCAACAAGATGACGATAATCGCATTAGTCGAAATCCCAAGAATCGATTCTGCGACAAGCTGTGGAATTTGTTCACGCACCATAATCCAGCCAAACAGGTTGGCAAAGCCGACTAGCAACATGATAGAAGCTGTAGCGGTCATTGAAGACAACATGATTTCCGGTATTTTTTTCACCGGCAATTCTTTGTAGACGAAAATACCGATAACAAAAGCATAAAGAACAGCAATAATAGAAGCTTCTGTCGGTGTGAAGAAACCGCCTAAAATTCCGTATAAAATGATGAACGTCATCAGCAATGCCCAGAAAGCGCCCGTGAAGCTTTTCCATATTGCCTTTAGAGGCTGGCGGTCACCTTTCGGGTAGTTCCGTTTGACCGAAATAATATACGTTGGAATCATTAATCCAAGTCCCAGAAGAATGCCTGGAAGTGCACCGGCTAAAAACAGATCTCCAATCGATAACGATGCCAGCGTTCCGACAATGATCATTGGCAGGGAAGGCGGGATAATTGGCCCAACCGTAGAAGAAGACGCGGTTACAGCAGCTGAAAATCCTGCGCCGTAGCCTTCTTTTTTCATGGCAGGTATTAAAATAGAGCCTATGCTTGCTGTATCAGCAAGCGCAGTTCCTGAAATTCCGGCAAAGCCCATCGAAGCTCCAACATTGGCAAGCCCCAATCCACCGCGGATATGGCCAAAAAGATCATTGGCAAACTTGATGATCCGTTCAGTGATTCCGCCTGCGTTCATTAAATTACCTGCAAGGATAAATCCTGGAATACACAAAAGTACAAAGGAATTTAATCCCCCGAACATCCGTTGAGGAATAATATTAAGTGGAATGCCAGCTAACATAAGGTAGATAAAGGAAGCCAGCCCCAAACTGAAAGCAACCGGTACTCCCAGGAAAATCAATACGATAAAGGATACAAAGAGAAGAGTAGCCATCAGTAATCGTCACCTCCAAAATTCTGACTATAGTCCTGTTTGTGTTTGATAAGGTCGACAATTTTTAAAACCGCATAAAATACCAGGAATACAGCCATGATCAACAAAGAGGCATGGATAACTGACATTTGGAAAGGCATCGTTGCCGATCTTTGATTATCGCCTAACAGAGTGAAATTGTATCCTTCAATGACCATAACCAGGCTCAACAGGATAATGGCCAGATAAATGACCACTTCATAATACCTTCGGAAGTTATCGGACATCCGATTAAGGATCATATCCACATTGATAAATTCATTGCGCATCAAAGCTAATGGAGCACCAAAGCTGATGCCGTACAAGAAAAGATAGCGCGTTAATTCTTCGGTCCAAATAAAAGAAAATGGAGCGAAACGTGAAATGATCTGGACGGTGACAATAATGATAACGCCAGCAAAGCTGAGGACTGTCAAAAAAGCGAGTGTGCTGTCAATCAATTTCCGGAACTTCGACATCCTAATTCATTCCCTTCCTAATGGAAAGGCACATTTGACCATGACAGCCAAATATGCCCTACTCACATATTATTCAACTGCAAGGATCTGTTCGTACAATTCCAACTGTTCAGGTGATAAAGAAGCTTCAACAGCCGGTGTCATCGCGTCGCGGAAAGCATCTTGGTCAACATCTACGAATTCCATGCCCTCGTCCATCAAGTCCTGTTCAATTGTAGAAATTTCAGATTCATACAATTCGTCGCCCAAAGCTTGCGCTTCTGCAGCTGCATCCTGCACAACTTGCTTCAAGTCATCTGAAAGCGCATCGTACTGGTCGTTGCCTACTAAGATGTAAATCCATGAATACACGTGTTCTGTACGGTTGACGTAGTCCTGAACTTCAGCCAATCCACCACTCTGGATCAAGTCGACCGGGTTTTCCTGGCCATCAATTACGCCTTGCTGCAAGCCTGTGAATACTTCATTGAAATCCATTACTTGCGGAGAAGCACCGGCAGCCTGCCAAACATCCAGGAATAATGGAACGTTAGGTACACGCATGCTGAATCCACTCAAGTCATCAGGAGAAGTGATCGGCTCGTTGGATGTCAAGTTACGCGGAGCACGTGTATGGTAGTAAAGAGCCGTCAAGCCTGCTTCATCACTGACTTCTTGTTTGATCTGTTCACCGATTTCTCCTTCAACTACCGACTTTACATGATCCAAATCACGGAAAGCATATGGAACTGCCATTAAGGCAGCATTAGGAGCCCAGTTCTGTAAAGTTTCCCCTGAAATAACCATGTCAGCTGTTCCTGCTTGAATCGAGTTGATCGTATCCGTTTCGCCGCCAAGTGAATTATTGGGATAGATGGTGATTTCCATTTGGCCATCTGAATTTGTTTCAACCAGTTCTTTGAACTCCAAAGCTGTTTGGTGCCAGATGTGATTTTCATCCGCTAAATGTCCAAAGCGCCACTCAATTGTTTCGCCTGATTCTGAACCGCCTTCTTCCGATCCTTCTTCATTAGAACCACAAGCTCCCAATACCAATACAGATGCAAAAATACCTGTTAACCATTTCTTTTTCATGTTCAATTCTCCCCTTTGTTTTTTATTGTTTTTTCAAATACTCATAAGTAGTTGCTGCAATCTGAACCCCATCTTTTCGACTGCGCTCTTCATTTTTCTGTTCGATTTCTCCAGGGACCAGAACACGATCGAATCCTTCAGCTGCTGGTACTTCCCGAATTTCCTTGATCATGTTATCCATCTGCTCCAGAAATCCTTCGGTATCTGTGAAGAAGGAAGGATTGATGGCACAGAAATAATGGCCTAACTTTCTTTTCTTGTCCAAATCCTCGTACATGGAATTGATGTGGGGACCGAATGCCATACCTGCAAGCAGACCGGAGAAAATATCCACAATCATCGATAACCCGGAACCCTTCGGACCGCCAAATGGCATTAAGGAAACGACTTTTGCAGGATCTGTTACGGATGCACCCGCTTCATCGACACCCCATCCTTCTGGAATATTCTTCCCTTCCTCTTTATGCTGCAATATCTTCCCCAGCGCAACGTTCGAAGTGGCCATATCCAGAATAAATGGCTTTTCAGATTTGGCAGGAACTCCATATGCGATTGGATTTGTACCCAGGAAGGATTTTTTCCCTCCAAACGGAACAACAATTTTATCGGTATGCGTCATGGCAATGCCGATCAATTTCTGTTCTGCTGCTTCTTGAACAAAGTAGCTGAGCGCCCCGCAATGACTGCTGTTCATTACGGTCACCATGCCTACGCCATTACTCTTCGCCATCTCCATTGCGTGTTTCATTGCGGTATCGGCTATGACATGCCCGAAGCCATCATCTCCATCAACTACTCCCGTTACTGGACCGGTTTGGTTAAATGAGATATCAGGTGCTGGATTGATGCCTCCAGCTGTGAGCCGGTTCATGTAATGTTCTGTACGAAGTGCCCCGTGTGAATTCACGCCGCGCAAATCTGCATGAACAAGAATTTCCGCAATTTTAGCGGCGTGCTCTTCACTGACTGATACACTCGCCAGCTTTTTTTCGATTAATTCTTGTATTTCTGTAAACGGTACAGTTACGGTTGCCATTGCACTCCCCCTATTTCAAGTTAGTATGTGGACCTTTTAAGCGTCCATGTAAACTTGGAAATTCTGTTTCAGCGCCAACATTTGAAGCGCTTTCAACTGATTGGCTTACTATCGTTCAACTGCTTTTTTATCACCGATGAAGTTTTCAACTTCCTCTAAATAAGGCAGCCCCTCGTTATCTCCCGTGACTGTAGTGACGAGTGCACCGACTCCGTTTGCAAAGCGCAATAAAGATTCTTCGTCAAAATGATTTAGGATTCCATAAATATAACCTGCATCAAAACCATCACCTGCACCGACAGTGTCGACCGGCGTTACTGAAAATCCAGAGCTTTCAATCCAACGGCCTTTTCTGTAGAGCTTCGATCCTTGTTCTCCATCTTTGATCACAAAATCCTTTATTTCGAAACGGGCCGCATATTCCACCAGTTCCTCCAGAGTTTCTTTTCCTGATATCATCTGAATTTCGTCTAATCCCGTCAGCAGAATATCAACTTCCGGAAAAACCTTTTCATATGCTTCTCGTGCGTCCTCGATGCTCCATAGTTTCAACCGAATATTAGGGTCGAAAGAAATAGTGATTTCTTTTTGTTTTGCTATGGTCAGGATTTTTTGAACAATTGCCATATTCGGTTCTCCAAGAGCTAGGTAAACACCTGTTAAGTGGACAACCTGGATGCCATCAAACAAATCTTCCGTAATGTCTTCTTCTGAAAGGGATGAAATAGGAGAAGGATTTCGATAATAATATGTTTTCCCAGAACCATTTGCATGAATTTCTTTAAAATTCAACGATGTCGGGACACCTTCGACAAAGTCGACTGACGATACATCAATGCCTTCGCCGCGGGCAAAGTTATAAATTACTTGGCCGAATTCATCTTTGCCCAGCCTGCTGATCCATTTGCTGCCTAGTCCCAACCGTGCACAGCCTATAGCAAAATTCATTTCAGCACCGCCGATTTTTCGCTCAAACTGTGTTACATACTTTAACGGGCCAGTCGTGGATGGGTTCATGGTAATCATGGCATCTCCAATTGTTAATACGCCAAACTCTTTAAGCAAACTCTCACCTCCCTTAATTTATATGGATTCCCGCTCAACCAAAATCGGACGGTATCGGCGCTCTTCATACTCTTCTTTAAAATCTTTGCTGACAATCAATTGCAGCAATGTATCTGCTGCATTTTGCCCAATTTCGAAAGTGGGCTGTTTGATGACCGAAATTGGTGTTGTAGCCATTTCAAGAAACGGTGAGTCATCAATCGCAATCACGCCGATATCCTTTGGAATCACCAATTTGTTTTTTTTAATAAACTTCAGCAACTCGATTAAAGCCAAATCATTTGTGGCAAAAAACGCTTCAGGCCGATTGCCGGAATCCCATAAACGTTGAAGCCTGCTGCCGATCTCCTCACGCTGCTCAGCAACAATCCAATCTTCCTCAATCGCCAGCCCATGTGATTCCAGCGCTTTTTTATAGCCCATGATGCGTTCAATGCGTGGCGTCACCTTTTGAACGATGGAAGTGGAGACTAAACCGATCTTTGTCCGCCCTTTTTTCGCCAATTGATCTACAGCAATCTGTGAAGCGCTTTCATTGTCGAGCAGAAGAGTGGGGAAAATCGGTTCGTTGATTATCCGGTCTACAAAAACGATTGGAAACTCTGCAGTTTTCAGTTGTTTATAATAATCGTTGTTGCCATTTGTCGGAAAAATAATCAATCCATCAACTTGCTTCGCAACCAGCATATCGATATAAGAACGCTCTTTTTCAGGTTGATCGTCTGCATTGCAGACAAACAAGTGGAAACCATTTCTTTCACATTCGTCCTCGATGGCGCGAATAATTTCAGTAGAAAACGTGTGCAAAATATTTGCTACAATAACACCAATTGTTCCGGTTTTTTTCTGTTTCAGGCTTTTGGCTACGTGATTTGGAATATAGCCTAATTCCTTGATGGCTGCTTCAACTCTATGCTTTGTTGACACACCCATAAACTCAAAGCGACTGTTTATATACTGGGAAACGGTGCTTTTGGAAACTCCCGCTTTTAATGCTACATCTTGCATTGTTATTTTTTTCATTTTCTCCCCTTCTAACTAAACCGGTTTAGTAAGTCATTTTAGGAAAGTATAATTCAATTTTTTTTAAAAATCAAGGGTTTTTATCAGAAAATTTCGTTTAACCAAAAAATATTACAAAAGTCTTGCTTGGACTAAATAGAGCAAATAATAACTGCTTTATAGACTAAAATAAAAAAAAGGGCAGGAAATTTCCCCTGCCCTTCCACTATTCAACTTTATCTTCTTCGCTCAATTGGCATTGTCCAAAAGCGTCATCCAAAGTATCGTATCTGCCTAATCGATGAACTTTTCCATTTCTGATATCCATAAAAGTATAAATCGTAACATGGCCGCTCTGATTTTCCCATGTAGCTTTTTGAACACAGACCACTTCGTTGCCTTTGGCGTAATAGTCCTGTGTTTCCATCCTGATGCCTGATTCTTTGATCCACTGCTGGAGAATATCATGACCTTCAGCTATACCTCTCGGACCCATCAATTCAATATGCGGATCTGAAACTTTCAGCACGCCTTTGATGTCCCGCTCGTTTACTCCAGTGGTCCACTGTTCTGCAACTTTTATATTGTTCTCCATTGCCTTTTCTCCCTTCTTCGAGAAATAGTTCTGCTCTTCCCGCGGTTCGATAAGGTTGAAAAAAGAAGACAGGAAAAACCCGTCTTCTTTAATAATTCTCGTTTTTCAACTTTTTAAACGTCGCCACAAATTTATCTGGATCTGTGTAGATTTTGTAGGTCAACACGCCCCGATGAGTATGGAGGTACAGCAAACTGGCGTCAGAAGAAAATGATTTATAGGAAATATCCCATACATTCGCTACATGAAATTTAGCCGCCGAAGTTACTAATTCATCCTTGTACAATTGAATATTGCATTCCGTTTCGACAATTTTCATTTCGCCAGCCTCAATGGAACGCTCCGTGTCGATGTAAGTGATAGACGACAATAAATTTAATTGGTCCAAATCGGCATTCCTCCTACAAATCCTTTTCTATATAGGTTGAACTAAAGAAACCAAACTTTTATCCATCGCTTCGGCCGCTTTAGGCAGAACTCCCGCTAAGAGATGGCATGAAATCAAAGCACACCTAAGTTTTACGCTGTATTCATCAAGGATATGGAGCTTATTTGCGGAATATCAGCAAGTCAAAATCATTACTTCAACATATATAGAAGTCTATCGCAGAGAGAGGGTTTTTAGCAAAATATACGACCATCTGGCACTTGCCCATTTAACCCTTTAGGGAATAGACCTGCTGTTCAGTGAGATGTTAGACTATTCTTACAATAACTCATTATGGTAGGAGGACTGTTATGGAAACCTGGTTTGCGGCGACATCCACCCATTCTTTTGACCCTTTTTCGTGGAACCACCTGCTTATATTAGCAATCGCTGCCATAGGAATTATTCTTCTTATTTCCGTGAAAGAACGATTAATGGAGGAAAAAAAGCTGTTCCGCTCATTGCGCTGGCCACTTCTCGCCATTCTGATCATTTCAGAATTCTCCTATCATTATTGGGCGATTACAAATGAGGTTTGGCATTTTAGCGGACGCATGCCGCTGCACCTGTGCGGAATAGCTTCTCTTACAGCAATGATCGGCCTGTTGACTATGCGGCCCATATGGATTCAACTCTCTTTTTTTATCGGGATAGTACCTGCTTTTTTGGCTTTGATCACGCCGGATCTTCCATATGATTATCAGCATTTCCGTTTTTGGAAATTCTTTATTCATCATGTCGCCATTCCCTGGTCTTGCTTATTTTTGGCATTATGCCGCCCGGATGCCATTACCTTACGTTCGGTCTTTTCCACCTATGCATTGGTATTAGCTTATGCAGCGCTGATCGGTTTCTGGATCAATCCATTGACTGAATCCAACTTCCTATATTTGATGCAGCGTCCAAAGACCACTTCTCCGCTCGATTTCTTTGGAGAAGGTTTATGGTATTACATCAACTTATGTCTGGCTGCTTTTCTACTGTTTTTTGTTCAATATTTGGTGTTTCGAAAATTCATAAAAAATTCTTGATGCTGTTAATCCATGTCGAAGTATTCATTAACTAAATCCCCATTGACGCCAATGGCTACGGCACTTCCTTCACCAGCTGCAATAACCAGTTGGGAAGGAACGATCAATGAGGCATCGCCTGCCGCATACACGTTCCAGACATTTGTCCGCCCATAATCATCCGTCAAAATGCCTCCATGTGTGTTGATCTTACAGCCGAGTTCCTTGGCGAAGGGAGCAGCATGGCTCCATATAGGTGTGACAAAACCGCCAACACGATCAATCAAAGTTCCATCTTCTAGTCTAACGCTGCGTAATTGTCCATTGTCGCCTTCAAGGCCGCCTATTACATCTTCCACCACCTTGATGCCTTTTCGAAGCAGTTTTTGCTTATCTTTTTCTTCCAATCGTCCTTCTCCATTTGTAAAAACGATTAAGTCACGGCTCCACGTATAGATTTTTTTCGCCAATTCAAATACCTGCTTATCAGCAATGACTGCCAGCGGTTGATCGCGCAACTCCCAACCGTCGCAATACGGGCAGCTGAATAAACTGGTGCCATAAAATTTTTCAATATCCGGAATGTTCGGCAGTTGTTCTTTTAGTCCAGCCGCAATAATGATTTTTATGCTGTGAAAAACATCTCCACTCTCAGTGGCCAATTCATAATGCGCTTCAGAAATGCGTTTCACACTGATGATGCGCTGCTTTTTCATGTCCACACAATCGTATTTGGCGATTTCCTCGCGGCCCAGGCGTTTGAGTTCTTCCGGTTCGATGCCATCCCGCGTTATAAAGCCATGCGATTTTCTTGTCACTAAATTGCGTCCGTTGTCGTCGTCAAAAAGTAAAGTCTTTCTTCTGGATCTCCCCAATACCAATGCAGCATTCAGTCCCGCAGGCCCACCTCCTATTATCGCGCAATCATATATCATATCACTCATCCTTTATTGTCGTTTCCATCGGAATTTCCCGTTTCTCTTCTATACTAAACAAACGCTTCGGTTGTTTTTTGATTTACGCAAAAAAAAAAGGCTCCCTTTTCAGGAGCCTTTTTTGCTAAGCCTGTTTAACCAATAACCCCGTTAAGGCATCAATGAAAAATTGGTTTTCCTCCGGTGTTCCGACAGAAACCCGTACATACTCGGGCAAATCCCAAATTTTTCCGTACCGGACAATTACGCCTTTTGCCATTAATTCTTTGTACAGTTTTTCTCCATCTTCACCTATTCGAACCAATACAAAGTTCGCCATGCTTTCGATATATGTCAATCCCAGCTCGTCGAAAGCTTTGTACAATTGTTCCCGGCCGGCTTTGTTGGCATTTTGGGAAGTCATTACATGCTCAGTGTCTTCAATTGCTGCTGTTGCTGCAATTTGCGCTAAGGTATTGACGTTAAATGGTTCTTTCACTTTTAAAATCGACTGAATGATCGGTTCAGAGGCAATCCCGAATCCTACCCGCACTCCGGCAATGCCGTAAATCTTCGAGAACGTTTGCAGCGTAAGGACCGGGTATCCAGCATTGATGTACTCGATGCCGTTTGTGTAATCTGCAGCGTCTGCAAAGTGATTATAGGCAGCATCGATCACCACCAATACGTTATCAATCGCTTCCACCAGTTTATCCAGATCTGTTTTGGACATGTATGTGCCTGTTGGGTTGTTCGGTGAACAAACGTAAATAATTTTGGTTTTTTCTGTAACCGCGGCAATCATTGCATCGACATCAAATTCAAAGCCTTCCGCAAATTTTACCGGAACAACTGTCGCGCCCATAATGTGTGCGCCAAAATCATATTCGCTGAACGACGGAGACGGCACAATCACTTCGTCCCCTTCTTCAAGGAACGCTTCAGAAATCAGTGTAATCAATTCGTCTGCCCCATTGGTCGGAATGACTTGCTTTGGATTGACATGAAACTCGTTGGCAATCGCTTTTTTCAATGCGCTGGCATCCGCATCAGGGTAGCGGTTCAATTCTGACAGGCCATTTTGGATGGCTGCTACCGCTTTTGGAGATGGGCCATGTGGATTTTCATTGGAGGCCAATTTAATGACGCGTTCCAATCCCAATTCTTTCTGCACTTCCCAAATCGGCTTTCCAGGCGAGTAAGGCTGGATTTTTTCTAAAGTTTTGCGTGCTTTAATATTATTTGAACTGGTCATTGAAATTCCTCCAAAAGATGTAAGTGATGGATCATTATTTATATTCTTATAATCATATCAGCCTCGGCGGGCAAATCAACTGAAAAAACCGCGAAGTATTGCAAGCTCCTTCTAATTCGGCCAAAGCGATGGGTGGATACATGAGTTTTAAACTAAGACAGGAAAAGAATCATCCCTAAACCAAACGTTTCTCAAGACTTTTTCTCTCTCCTCCCTTATTATACAGAATTGCGGCATTATTTGAACACACCTATCCAACTATTTGTGCGGGATAATGAAATATGGTTTACTGTTAAACAGACTAAGATATAGAGGAGTTTGGCCATGATCAAGAAAATGAAATTCGCATTTGCCCCTTTTCTGCTATTGCTGATATTGGGTGCATGTTCTGATAATGAAGAGGCGGCAGCTCCTGCAGAAGAAGCAACAGCCGAGACAGCCCCTGCAGAATCATCCCTTGAATTGCCCGCTCAGGAAGATGTCGTGGTTATTGTGGACGGGGAAGAAATTTTAGGCAATGTCTACAATAGTGTAGCACGCCAGCTGGAAACGACATTGGCATCCCAAGGACACGCCGCATCAGAAGACACTGGTGAGATGGTGAAGGAACAAGCGCTGTCTGTACTGGTGGGCAATAAAGTAATTTTGAATGACGCAGAGGAAAAAGGCTATGAAGCTGACGAAGAGACTGTTAAAGAACGCCTCGAAGATTTGAAAGGGCAATTTGAATCGGAAGAAGCTATGAACGAAGCGCTGGAGCAAACCGGTTTTACACTGGACGATATGGAAGTGCAACTCCGCGAACAACTAGTATATGAACAATATGTTGCAGAAGAAATCAAACCAGTTGAAGTGACCGATGAAGAAGTACAGGAAGCTTACGATGGTTTTGTTGAGACTTCTGAAGAAGAAGTTCCTGCCTTGGAAGAAATGGAACCGAATATCCGCCAGTCTCTTGAAGAGGAGAACACACAAGATGCAGTATTCACCCGCATTGAAGAACTGAAAGAATCTGCTGAAGTGGAAGTTAAAATATAAACAAAAACATCCTGCTCAAAATTGAGCAGGATGTTTTTGAAATTATGCCAGTTTTTCTGAACAGTAAGCAAGAATTTCTTCTTCTTCCTCATCTTCGAGTCCGAATTCAAGCGCGCCTCTTGTTTGCTTGTCAATAAAGTTGTAATGCGCTATGCGGGCACCGGTTTCTTCTGCAGCTATAATGACGCGCAGTTCCAAGCCGCCCTCAGTATATAATTCGTCATCTTCATCAACTTCGACATTCAACAAAAACTCGTAACGATCGCCTACCATGATGCCTGTAGGGTCGTTGATTTTGTGGAATACATAATCTGTAATTTGCATTGTAACACCTCCGTTCTTCTATTCTAGCGTGTCCGCGCCTTTTTGGACAGTTGCATCGCAAAATAAAGCGTTTAATGCATTGTCAAAAGGGAACATATATGGGGTGAAGACAATTAAAGGAGTGGAATCGAATGAACGTATTAGTTATTGGAGCAAACGGTCAAGTCGGCCGCAACGTTGTCAAAGAATTAGCCGAATCAAACCACAAAGCTACTGCAATGGTCCGCAAAGAAGATCAGGTAGATAAAATGAAAGAACTTGGAGCTTCTAAAGTAGTGCTTGCGGATCTCGAGGAAGATTTCAGCGAGGCCTTTGATGGCGTCGACGCTGTCATTTTTGCAGCAGGTTCCGGCCCTTCAACTGGAGCTGACAAAACCCTCACCATCGATTTATGGAGCTCTGTCAAAGCAGCCCAGTATGCAAAGGATAAAGGCGTGAAACGCTTTGTACAATTAGGTTCAGTGGGATCAAATGATCCGGATGCCGGCGGCGAGGCAATGAAGCCTTATCTCGTAGCCAAACGGACAGCGGATGACTTGCTGCAGGCAACCGATTTGGATTACACGATCGTTCGCCCTGGAGCACTTTCAGACGAAGACAAGTCCGGGAAGATTGAAGTGTCTCTCAATGGATTTTCTTCTTTAGAAGGAAGATCCATTCCAAGAGCGGATGTTGCACACGTCCTGGTTGAAGTGCTTGACCGCAGCAATACTTACAACAAAGTGTTTGAAGTACTGCAAGGCGAGCAGCCAGCCAGTGGACAACTAGATTCTTTATAGAACAAAGTCGAATAGCAAGTAAAAAAGAGCGGATGGATTTCCGCTCTTTTTTGTGTTAAAATAGGCATTACGATAACTAGAGGACGTGATAAGCATGATTAATATCCAACCACCAAAAGCGGATGTGACGATTACACAGCGCAAACAGGAAATTACAGGTGACGAAGCTGTCATCAAACCGTTATTCGGCTTTATCGATCTGCACGATATTCCACGCGATAAAGGCGGCATCATCCAATTTTTCAACCACAGCGGAGAGCTGCTGTTTGTCGGAAAAGCCCGCAAACTTCGCCAGCGTGTGAAAAAGCATTTCGAAGATTCGGTTTCACCGTTGAAAAACCATCGCGAAGAAGTATACCGCATCACCGTTTCTATCGTGGAAGACCCAATGGAGCGCGATATTTACGAAACGTATTTGATCAATACACAAAAAGCCAAATACAATGTTGATAAAGTCTTTTATCAAGAACAAGAATAAGAAAAACGGAGGCCCTTGGGCTTCCGTTTTTTTCTTTAGTTACTCTGTCAGCCATTTTTCAAAATAATGATGGCTATGCCCTTCCGGAAAATCTTTTATTGCACCAAATTCCGAAAAGCCCTGCTTTTTATAAAATTCCGGGGCTTGAAAACTTAAGGTATCAACGATCATCAATCGATGGCCTTTGCTGCGTGCATAAACTTCCGCTTTAGCCATCAGCTTTGCGGCAATGCGCTGGCCTCTGGCGGCTGGATCGACCCACAGAAAATCGATGTGCAAATGCCGCCAGAATCCGGTAGCCGTTAATCCACCTATAATTTCTTCCGACTCATTGCGGACGATAAAACTCATTTGTTCAAATTGAGATTTGTTTTCTCCCGGTAAACTGGCATTATTGTATTCGATGACCTTTTTCCGAATAAAATCACGATCCTCTGCCACTTCCTGCCGAATGATTTTCATTAAAATGCTTCCTCCTCTTAGTTGATCCAACTGCCTTTTTCCATTTTCTCATTGTTCACTTCTTTTGTGCATCTTCTTGTGCTGCAATGTTTTAATTTACCATCCAAAAGGAATACAGGGTTAATAACTACGTTTTTTGGAGGAACCCATATGTCGTCTTATATAAAAGAAAGTACATCCGCCCGCTGCCAAAGCGAATATGATCCGCTCCGGCGCGTGCTGCTATGCCCGCCACGCTATATGGAGATAAAAGATGTCATCAATGACGTACAGAAAAGATACAAAGATGAAAACATCAATGTGGACAAAGCGCTCCATCAGCACAATGAGTTTATCCACGCATTGAACGATCAAGGTATTCTAACCGATTTGATCGAACCGTCTGAGGAATACCCGGAACAAGTTTTCACACGTGACATTGGGTTCACCATTGGAGAAACGGTCTTCATCAGTGAAATGGCTTCTGAAATCCGCCAAGGAGAAGAACAGGAACTTCGAAAGTGGATGGAGGCACATGACATCAACTTTAAACAGTTGACAGGCCATCGCATTGAAGGCGGCGACGTCATTATCGACCGCGATACTGTCTTTGTCGGCGTCAGCAGCCGCACTTCCAAAAAAGCCATCCGTGATCTGCAACTCGAACTGCCGGATTTTGAAGTCATACCTGTTTCTTTTAATGAAAAATATCTTCACCTTGACTGTGTTTTCAATATCCTATCGCCAACTGAAGCACTGATTTTTCCGGAAGCGCTCGACATGGCTACTGTCCAGATGCTTGCAGAACGCTATACACTGATCCGTGTCAACGAAAAAGAACAGTTTGCCCTCGGCACCAATGTACTGTCCATCGGCGACCGAAAAGTTTTCAGCCAGCCGCAAAACCAGCAGGTCAATAAGCAATTGACTGCCCGAGGCTTTCATGTAATCGAAGTCGATTATTCGGAAATCATCAAATCAGGTGGAGCTTTCCGCTGCTGCACCATGCCGTTGATCCGTGCATAAGTATTTGATCCAATATGAACTGCCCAATTGTCTTTCAACCCATAATTAAAATCCCAAGCCGCAATGGCTTGGGATTTTCTGTGTATTCTATAGACGACTCACAGCTTTCTGACCTTGCTGAACCTGCTCAATAAATTCTTTCATCAGCTCTACCCCATCAGGCGTCCCTATCGACTCAGGATGGAATTGGATGCCATAGACGGGATAGTCCCGGTGTTTCACAGCCATGATCGTATCGTCATCGAGTGCCCGTGATTGGACAACTAAACAGTCAGCCAATGTTTCCGGTTCTAGCACAAGTGAATGATACCGCATAACCGGAAGCGGCTGCGGCATATTTCTGAACAGCCCTTGATGATCGTGTGCCACCTCGGAGACTTTGCCGTGGCGTATAAAAGGAGCTTGAACCACCTTGCCGCCAAACGCCGCGCCAATCAGCTGCTGACCTAAACAAATACCCAGAATTGGAACCGATCGATGCAATTCTTGAATCAGCTCAATCGAGTCCGGCAATTCCAGTGGATGGCCAGGCCCCGGTGACAGGATGATGGCTTGCGGGTTTTTCGCTTTGATGTCATCGATGGTCAGAACACCTGAACGGACCACTTCGACTTCAACGCCCATAGCAGCAACAGCCTGATAAATGTTATAAGTAAACGAATCGTAATGATCGATTAATAAAATCATCCGAACACCTCCGTAAGAGAACGCGCCTTATGCAGCGTTTCCTCGTATTCTGCCTGTGGATCCGAATCAAAAACAATGCCGGCCCCCGCTTGGACATGGACCATTTCATCCTTGACTACAAAAGTGCGGATCGCCAATGCGACATCCAGGTTGCCGTTGAACCCTAAGTAGCCGATAGCTCCTCCGTAGACCCCTCTGCGCTCTTCTTCAAATTCCTGTATCAATTGCATCGCCCGCACTTTAGGAGCGCCTGAGACTGTCCCCGCTGGCAAACAGGATACCAATGCATCTAACGGGTGCATTTTGTTGTCGAGCTCACCTGTCACTTCCGATACCAGGTGCATAACATGCTGGTATTTTTCGATGACCATATACTTTGGCACTTCGACCGTTCCAATTTGCGCGACCCGCCCTACATCATTGCGGCTGAGATCCACCAGCATTTTGTGTTCCGCCTGCTCTTTTTCATCCCCCGCCAGCTCTTCCGCCAACTGTCCATCTTCGTCTGCAGTCCTGCCGCGTTTACGGGTACCTGCAATCGGATTGGTCACCATATGACTCCCCCGGATCGTCAACAAGCTTTCCGGCGAGGCTCCTACAATGGCATAATCGTCGAAATCGATGAAGAATTGATAAGGAGACGGATTTTGTTTGCGCAATTTCCGGTACAGGGTAAACGCATCTCCTTTATAGCTCGCAGACAAGCGCTGCGACAAGACCAGCTGAAACACATCGCCTTTACGGATATGGTCTTTTGCCTGCTCCACCTGTTTGCGGAACAGAGCATCGCTGGTTTTGGAATTGAATTGCAGGGATGCTTGGTCTGCTGCCGCTGTTGAAGGTTCCGGTACAGACAGTTGCTGCTCAATGTCATCCAGCTTGTCTTCAAACGATAAAATCGTCACATCATTTTTCACATGGTCGAATACCACGATGGTTTCATATATCTGCAAATGAATATCAGGCATCTGCAGGCTGTCTTGCTTAGGTGCTTTGATCGGTTCATAAACTTGAATGGCGTCATAGCCGATATAGCCGAGGGCACCGCCTGTAAAAGGCAGACCTTCCACCTCCGCTTCATAGCGGGGCATCAGATTTTTAATCAGCTCCAAAGGCTTGCCGTCATACACTTTTTCGGCACCTGTCCGGAAATCGATTTCCCGCAATTGCTGGCCGTGTCCGATATAGCCGATCGACGGGTTTGCTGCGATAAAAGAATAACGCCCGGTGACACTGGTCTTCAATGAACTTTCAAGCAGGCATTTGCGTTCTCCTGCCAACCGGTTAAACACCGCAATCGGCGTCAAGGAATCTCCATCAATTTTTCTCGTCTTCATTTCTTTGCTCATCTCGACTCATCTCCATTTCCTAGAAGGCAGCGGACGTTTAGAGTGTCCAGCGCCGCACCATTGGTTCTATTTTCTTGCTGAAAAATAAAAAAGCCCCCTGCAGGAACAGAACTGTTCCTTGCAGAGGACGGAATGACCGCGGTACCACCTCTTGTTAAAGCTGACAAAGCTTTCACTTGATCCCTGATAACGTGGGGAAACGGATTCTTCTACTAGTCATTCAAAGAATCACTCATAAGCCCATTCACGCAGACACCCCGCCAGTTTCCACCTGCCACTGGCTCTCTTTGAGAGGTTGGTCTGTGCTACTCTTCTTACTCATCGATTTAGCTCTGCTCTGCTGTGCTCTACTGGAATTCGGCGGTGTCGCTTCCGACCCCTTCAACCGCAATCCGTACATAAAAGGTTGTGCCCATCTTATTCAATTTGAGCCTGTTTGTCAACTAAAAACATTACTTATTTAGATAATTCTGTATTTACCAACTAGATTAAGGTATAAATAAAGTAAGCGTTTTTAACTTTTAAAATAGAGGGAGGACAAGACGATGAAAAATCATTCATTCTTAACACCAGGGATTTTAGCCTTAGGTTTGCTGCTTACCGGCTGCGCTGGTGAAAGTACAAGCGATACAAGCAACGAAGGCGGAGAAGACAGCACCCAGATCAGCTTTATTCACTGGAGAGGCGAAGACAAAGCTGTATTGGATGATATCATTGCCCAATTTGAAGAAGAGAATCCCGATATTTCAGTGGAAATGACTATTTATCCATCTGAGCAATACCAGTCTACCGGCCAACGCCTGCTTCAGGATGGCTCGACCGGAGATGTCTTTACATCCTTCCCTGGTGCACAATTCGAAGCGATTGCCAGTGCCGGCTTATTTGAAGATTTGAGTGGAGAGGATTTTGTTTCCAATTTTGACGAAGAACTGATCACTGTTGGACAAAAAGACGACGCTCAACTCGCACTTCCTTATCAGTTGGTTTTCAATATGCCTGTTTACAACAAAGGCATGTTTGAAGAATTGGGCTTGGAAGTACCGAAAAGCTGGACCGAGTTTCAGGAAATGGCTGACACACTTCTTGAAAACGACATTACGCCCATCGCCTTTCCCGGAGCCGATATCGGCCCTAACCAATTTATGAACAGCATGATGATGAACAACGCACCCGATGAAGATATTTTCGAAAAACTTCAAAATGGCGAAGAAACACTTACCAACGAATGGTGGGTCAAGACCTTGGAGGATTTCCAGCTGCTTGAACAAAATGGCTATATCCAGGACGATGCACTCGGCACCTCTCAGGATTCCGCAATGGCGATGGTCGCCAATGAAGAAGCTGCTATGCTTGCAACAGGATCTTACCATATGTCCGCTCTGCTTGGACTGAACCCTGATCTTCAGCTCGATCTGATGGCACCGATCACAGTTGAAGAAAGTGAAGCTGTGTATGAAGGCATCAACACTGCCACTTTCATGTTGGCTGTCAACAGCCAGTCGGAGAAAAAAGAGCAGGCAAAAGAGTTTATCGCATTCCTCAGCCAGCCTGAAATTGCTTCCCAATACGCCAATGAAACCGGCCAGCATTTGACGGTCAATGACGTGGAATACGAATCAGAAGTGCTGCAGAATACAGCTTATTGGATCGATGAAAGAACAACCCGGTTCCAGCCGCGCTTCCTGATCACCAACGCCCAAATTGAGGCAGCAGTGCTTGGGTCCATCGAAAACGTACTGGGCGGAGCAGACCCGATGACGGCCGCTGAAGAAGCGCAGCAGCTCGTAGACGAAAACAGGGAATAATGAGATGAAAATTTCTAAATCCATCTACTTATTCTTTTTACCAGGGCTTCTGCTCTATACTCTTTTCTTTGTTTATCCAACAGTCAGCGCATTGTTTTATTCGTTTACCGATTGGGATGGCCTCAGCCAAAGTTTTCAATTTGTCGGCATCGATAATTATGAACGTGCCTTTACTGGAGACACAATTTTCCGGAAGAGCATCGGCAATAACCTGAAATTTATGCTTGTTGTTGTGGTCTTCCAAACACTCGTTGCTTTGGCTTTCGCCTTGATTGTCCTGAAAAATAACAAGACCACGATCTTTTTGCGTGCATTATATTTTTTCCCGACCATTTTGTCTTCGGTCTCAGTCGCCTTTATCTGGTCGTTTATTTACGATCCGTCTCTTGGCATCCTGAACCAGCTGTTGGAACTGGTCGGACTTGGATTCCTTGCTCAAAACTGGCTTGGAAACGCTGATATCGCTATCTATTCCCTTGCTGTGACGCAAGTTTGGTTCCATGCAGGACAAATGCTCATCATTTTCGTAGCAGGCTTACAGGCGATTCCAGACGAGCTGTATGAAGTGGCGAAAATAGAAGGCGCCAACAAATGGCAGACGTTCCGTACTGTGACGTGGCCCTTACTGGCACCTTCCGCCACAATTGTCATTGCCTATACCACTATCCAGTCGTTTAAAGCATTCGATCTGGTCTTTGCGATGACAGGAGGAGGGCCGAATAATTCAACCGAAATTGTAGCCACCTATATTTTCGATATCGCCTTCAGAAGCTATCAATTCGGCTATGCGAGCGCCATTTCGGTTATTTTCATGATTATCATCGCCATCATTACCTTCCTGCAGTTCAAAGCCCTGCGTTCTGACCGTATTTCTTATTAACAAAAGCAGATGATACTGGGCATTAAAATAAAAGAGCAAAAAGTTACAATTTCTCAAGCTTTAAGAAAGGTGGGCAACAGCTTGTTCTTCCGAAGGTTTTCTTTACTCATCTATGCACTGCTGATTTTAGTCCCTTTGCTGATTGTAGTCCTGACTTCCATGAAAACGATTCAGGAGACGTTCAGAAATCCGCTGGGCTTGCCGGAGGCTGGCATCCAGTTCGGGAATTATACAGCGATCTTCCAGGAACAGACAATGTCCGGCTATTTCATGAACAGTGCGATTGTCACTTTGTTTTCCGTGTCTTTAACGCTGTTTTTTGCATCACTGATCGCCTACGGCATAATTCGGCTCAATAATTGGATCGGAAATTCCATATTTATCCTGTTCACACTTGGTATGATGGTTCCGGCACAGGTCAGTATGATACCGCTTTACTCGCTGATGCTCGATCTTAGCCTGACCAACAGCTTAATTGGATTGATTCTTGTTAATATCTCCACTACTATGCCAATTGCCGTCTTTATCTTGACCGGATTTATGAAAACCTTGCCAAGGGAATTATTTGAAGCTTCAACAATAGACGGGGCTGGGAACTGGAAAATCTACTCCAAGGTGGCTATCCCATTGTCGCTGCCATCCTTGTCGGCTACCGCTATTTTCCTGTTTGTGATGCACTGGAACGACTTGCTCTATCCTTTGCTGTTTATCACGGACAATGCTTACAAAACCCTGCCGCTCGCATTGCTGGAGTTTCAGGGCGAATACTCGACCAACTACCCCATGCTCTTTACAGGCGTCATTATTGCTTCGGCGCCTATGGTCATCGCCTATGTTTTCCTGCAGCGCTACTTTGTTGCAGGCATGACCGCTGGTGCTGTAAAAGGATAACTAAAAGGACGGCCTGCTCATTAAAGAGCAGGCCGTCCTTTCAGACTGTAGATAAAATCTACCCAAAATGAATAATAGTGTAACATCTCAACCGGTCCGGCCACTTCGCTTTCCGTGGGCTCAGCTTCAGCCTCCTCGCTACTTACGTTCCTGCGGGGTCTTCAGCTTTCGCTGTGCCACAGGAGTCTTCGTGGCCAGCCCGGTTGGGAGCATGCGGCTTTATTCAAAGAGAGAAGCCTGTTCGTCAGTTTCTCCATGACGCTGATTTCGACAAGCCTGATCATCACCTCACTCCAGGATCTGGAGCGCAAGGCGGCGAAGGGCCAACATGTGCTCCTGCATCGCTGCGCTAGCTTCGTCGCAAAGACTTGGTCTCGCTAACTTCGACCAATGTCTTTCCTGCGGGATAGCGAAGTGCCGAAATCCACTCGGACCCAAGTCCGAGTTAGTTCGGCGCAAGCCCGCGGAAAGCGTCCGCCTGGAGCGCAGGATCCCGTATAAACAAGCTAAAATGAGTATTCATTCTTTGAATTTCATAAATACTCTTTTGTCTATAAGCTTAAAGGACGGCCTGCTCATTGAAGAGCAGGCCGTCCTTTTTTCATTACCAAAACATCGGTTTTCCGACCATAAACCAAAGCATCAATAAGAGCAATAAAATATAAATCCATAAGGAACGGCTGAGTTTCTTGACGAGCAGCAGTTGGCTAACACCTTCACCGCCAAATTGGCGAAGAATAGGCGTAAAAGCGCGCGCCAAGAAAAAAACAGAAGCAACCATTACGGCGAGCGTACAGACAATCCATGAAGTTCCCCACTCCCATGGTCCTTGCCAAATCAGCAGGATTCCCGTTGCCACCAGTACATGTCCTGCATGTTTAACCAGACGAGTAGCCGATTTGAACGTTGTGATATGTGAAACAAGCACATCGCCAGTAGCTGTTTCCATTCGTTTGACTAATGGGAGCAGTACAAAAAATGGGCCGATGGATAAAACCGCACTTAAAATATGAGCGTAAAGCATGATTGTATACATCGCTTAACTATTCTTTTGCCATTTGGAATTCGTGGACCCACACAGTCATTTCGGGCAGCCAAGGCATACCGGGATGGAAGGATAGAATGGACTGCTTGTACTCCTCAACTGTCGCATATCCTTCCCGAAGAATCATTTCGTCTGTTAACTCACCCAGTGTCTGCTGATATACCTGGTCCACAACAAATTTCTTGTCGTCCAGCACCATGATCTCCCCTATATCTGCGTAACGGCCATTTCTGCGTGTTGCCGATTTTGTGCCGGCCAGAACTTTTTCCACATCCCGCTTGTTGGTTACAAGCTTTTTGATCGTGCAAGTTTTTGGCGGCAATTGCTGGCCGTTTTTTTCTGGCATTTTAGTTCCACCTCTCATCATTCTTTTTCAGTATAAGCTTTTCTGCTTCCTAATTCACGGCATAAAAAAAAGCCCTGATGGTATCAGGACGAATTTTAAATCATTTTGCAAATACGTGTTTGCCGATTTTAGTAATGGTTGTACGTGAGAAAATCCACGTATCCGTCACGCCACTCGGATTATAGTAATAAGTCGCACCCATTGATGGATCTGAACCCTTAAAAGCTGCTTTCACTGCCTGGTAGGCAGAAGCGTTCGGCTTCAAGTTGTATTGGCCGTCATTTATAGCAGTAAACGCATTCCGCTGGAAAATGACATTGTATGTATTGTTTGGAAACGCTGAAGAGTCTAGACGGTTCAAGATGACTGCAGCTACCGCTACTTGTCCTGTGTAACTTTCCCCACGTGCTTCTCCGTGTACAACGCGTGCCATCATTTCAACTTCCGAAAGTTTCGCGCGCGTCATTGAACCTGTAAATCCTGTATCGGGAACATTAAAATCACGCTGAAACTGAATAACTGCATTTTTCGTGATAGAGCCATAGTAGCCGGTAGCTGTTGTATTGAAATAACCCAATTTTTTAAGCGTTGACTGAAGTTCGGTTACATCTTGTCCGGAAACGCCTTCATGCAAGTCTGGAGAATGCGCTTCTGCAGAGTTTTGAGAAAAACCTATGAATAGAACTGTAAATAAGGCAAATACCAATACTTTTAAATTTTTCATGCTTTCTCTCCCTTCTATTCCAAGAATCAACAAAAGATTCTTCTTAACAGTATATAATTGGAATTGCAAGAATTCAATCCCTCGGACTACTTAAATTCTGATGATTGAATGACCAAAAGTAATAGTTTGTTGATTTTAAGTAAAAAAAGAAGAACAATTCTTCGGATAAATTAGGCATTTTCGCTTAGAAAATTTTAAAAACAGCAAGTATCCACTTTGCGCCATACCTAAAAGGCCATCGAGCAATGCTCGATAGCCTGAAAGATGGAATTTATTTTCTCTCGTAATGCAGCTGCGCAAATTGTCCATACGACTTTACCGACTTAAGCTTTAAAGGGATTTCAAAATCAAGTTCCCGAAACAATGGGATCCCTTTTCCAATCAAAGTAGGCGCAATGGAAATGATCCATTCATCGATTAAGTCTTCTTTTAAAAACCCGTGAAGCAGGCTGCTGCCGCCAATCACCCAAATGTCTTTTCCCGGTTGGGCCTTAAGGTCTTTCGCGAAGCTGGAGATGTCTTGACTCGTAAACTTTACAAACGGATCGTCCTGATGAGCCGCAGATGTAAAAACGTAACTGGCCAATCCTTGATAGGGAAACGGGCCATCTTCCGCATCCATTACCCAATCATAGGTTCTGCGTCCCATGACTACAGTATCGATGGTCTCCATAAATTCAGCATAGCCTGCGTCGCCTTCCCCTTCGACTCTAAACAGCCATTCAAGAGAATCGTCTTCTGTCGCAATATAGCCGTCCAGACTGGCCGCAATATAACAGACAATCTTCCTTCTAATCTCCATGATTGCTTCCTCCTTATAGAATTTTCATTAAAAAAGGCCTCAGCATAAAACTGAGACCACTCATTTATTTACTTTCCAATTCTGCCATCGCTTTATGTGTTTGTGGAAAGCCGTTCGCCTGCCATTCGGAACGATAGGCAGAATCCAGCTGGGTCAATCCGATTTCCGCTTCGTCCGTATCAGCGTTGACACTTTCTTCACGATCCACTTCAGTACTATTTCTCATGTCATTGTCTTCATAAACCCAGATTTTTTTAGCTTGGTTTTTTTTGTAGGCAGTCAGCAAAAGAATGCTGCCGGCCATTGCTGCTCCTGTGTAAATAAACTTTTTCGTATTGTTCTTTTTCATTGATATCCCTCCGGTTATCTACATTGTTTCTGTATCTTCTTCAATTCCCTTTTCCCTGAAAATTAATCCTCTTTCCGTGTCCGTCAGACGGCTCGGTTTCGACGAAGAGAAGTTTATTTGGTAAAGTGAAAAGAAAGAAACTGACTGGAGGCGTTCCAATGAAGAAGATTGTTATTGTTTCAGACACACACATTCCATTCCGCGCCAAGAAGTTGCCTCAAAAACTATTGGATGCATGCCAAGAGGCTGATTTTATCATCCACGCTGGAGACTGGCAGACATTGGATGTTTATCACGAACTGGCAGCCTATGCAGAAATCGATGGCGTCACTGGAAATGTCGATCCGTGGGAAATCCTCGAGAAGTTCGGCAGGAAAAAAATCCTTACTTTCGGGGAGTTAAAAATCGGTATTGTCCATGGAGACAGCGACAGGAAACCCACTGAACAGCAGGCTTATGACACTTTTGCTGATGAAGGCGTGGACATCATTGTTTTCGGTCATTCCCATACCCCTGTCATGCGGGAAGTTAACGGTGTCACACTGTTTAACCCCGGTTCGCCGACCGATAAGCGCAGACAAGCACAATTTTCCTTTGGCTTGCTGGAAATCGGTGATTCATGGGAATTAAAGCATGTCTTTTTCGATAAAGAAAGCAGCTGAAAAACAGACCTTCTCAATGAAGGTCTGTTTTTTCTTTGCACTCTTTTATCAGCACAAATCCAAGCTGTTTTAATGCCGACTCTAAGTTGGCTTCAATCAGTACATCTTTCAGTGCAGCCGCAAAATGCGGGACTCTCAATGCCATGAAGGGTTGGATTCCGGTAATAACCGGTGTTACGCCGATCACTTTAAGAATATTGACAAGCTTCAGCAAGTATTCCCCTACGACAGAGTTGATCTGCAAAACACCAGATACATCAATAATCAAATAATCCATTGACTCTTTGCTGCATTTATCAAGCACATGATTGATAATGACCTGTGCCCGCGGCGCCGTAATGTCGCCTATCACCGGTACAATAGCTACGCCTTTAGTTACCGGAACTATGGGTGCCGTCAAGGTTTGAATTTGATCGTTCGCTTTTTCCAGTTCCAGTACGTAGGTCAACAGCGTCGACATCATTTCGAAAGTAGTAAGCTGTTCTTCAGAAAGCTTGTAGTATCGATCATCTAATCCGCAAATGGTTCCGTAAACAGTCCCGTCATTGTAATAAACCGGCACTCCAACGAATGTGCCGCTTCCATAATTCGCAGTAATGTCCATAGAGCGGGTCAGCTCGTTTTCAGAAACATCTTCTATAACCAATGCAGAAGCGCCATGATTAATGCTTAAGCTGCAAAAAGATTGTGGAAGAGGCATCGAACTGCCTTCTTCAACCAGTTCTTTGCCGGAGTTATGCACTTTAATAATATTATTTGTCAGTCCATCATTTTTAGCAATGAATATGGAATTGATTCCAATTTGTTTGCTCAGCAGCCGCAGGATATAAGCGGCCGCCTCATCAAAGTTACTGAAATTTCGTTTCTTTTGAGTGCTTTCCACTGTCAGTCCCCCGTTCTTTTGGGTGATCCTTGTTATCTATAATGAAGTGTCAAAGTTGAGAAATTAATACCAGACAGCCAACAAATCGTATCAGGCCTTAAATACTTTGTCTGCATGAGCTTACAAATTTCAAGTATCTGTAATAAGAATTGAATTTCACTTTATTTTCTTAAAAGGCAAGCTGCCTATGTTTTATATTAATTATACAGTTAAATCCATTATTTTTACATTTAATTTGTGAAACAAATCTACTGGAACGCAAAGGGTTCATCTTTAATTCGAATAGGGTATATGAGTAAAAACAGTATTATGGAGGTGGAAAAATGACAAATGAACTGGATATCCTTGTATTGGAACAATCTGATACAATGATTTATTTTAGATGGACAGATACCGATGATGTCTGCCGCGTAAAACGAGATGAACAAGTCATTTATACCGGCACGCAGAATCTGGTTAAAGACACGGGTTTGAAAAAAGGCGAATTGTATACGTATACCATCGAGCGGCTGGATGCTTCGGGCCGTTGGACAGATAAAATCAAACTTCATACAGGAACAGAAAACCCAAAAGCGGACAGCATCAATCGCCTGGAGGAAATTGTTCTCACCACCATTGTTTCCAAAGAAAGAATTTCTTTGGCATGGGGAGAAATTGAAGGCATTGCAGAATTTGAGATTTATCGAAATGGCCAGCTGATTGAGACGGTTGAAGGCAATCAATATACTGATCGCCAAGTTCCAATGAGCCCGGAATTTACTTACTGGATTCGCGGAAAACGCCCAGTAGCCCGCTCTGAAGAAAGTTTCAGCGAAGAAAAGTTCACAGTGGCCAAGATATTCGGCGCCTTGAGTTGGAATTCCTCGAAAGAAAAGGCGGCCATGGAAGAGTTTTGGATGACCAAAAAAATTGCTTCCTTGGATGCTCTGCTGTCTGATGAGGAAAAACCAAAAATATACCCAGTCTGGCATTTCCGTTATCAAACTTTCTTGCCTGATTTGGTATTAAAAAATCCAAATCTTCTATCGCCTTTCCCTTATTTCCAGGGGGATGGCAGAAAATTTGACCCTGAATCACTCCATTACCGGACGCGGGTCAATTTCACGATCGACTTGAAAGATGAAGAATCTTCATTTTCTTACGATAAAGATGTTGGCCCTACCATCGGCTATAATTGGAGAAAAAAATTCAGTAAAGCAGATGTCGCTTCTGCTGAAGGAATTGAGTTGGAAAAGATTGATGAAACCGGCCATAAAGTTTCCATTACATTAAAACATGGCGTCGGCAACCCAATCACTACTTCGCCCAATATTGATTATAATGTGTCGGCCGCCTTTTATCGTGATGGCAGCTATGACATTATCGGAATCCATGATCAATCACCAAACCATGAAGTGTATTTAAAGTTTGGTGATGATGGCAATTGGATGGACATTCACCAAACTGAAAGCGAAGGGCTGGCCTTTATGGCAGACCCCATTGCCAGCCACTATTGGCGGATATCCAATTTCTACTGATATTCTCTGATTTTACTTATCCATTGATAAAGCCCGAACCGGATCAGATTCCGGATTCGGGCTTTATCAATTATCGAAGAAAGGACAACATTCAGCTTTTCATCCATTGTCCAGACTCCAAGGCTCAGCTCTTCGATTCATAAGCCGCCCTGGTGTACAGTTCCAATGCCTAGCTCTTTGGGATGCAAGTCTCTTTGGCTGTGTGGCTGAAAACACGCCGCTTCGCCAGATCGTCTTACACCAGTCAGAGCTGAACAGGCACTTTCACTTTTCTTATTATTTGTCTAAAAAACGTTTACGGATGTGAGGCGGCGGCAGCATGCAGCTGTCCAGTTTGCCGAATACTTTATACCGATTTTTAGCTACGACATCGTATGCACCATCACGAAGTGCACGAGGGAATGGTTTCAGATAAAATGCCAGCTTCCAAAGGCCTGTTAAATGATTCGAAATCATTAAAGCACCTTCGGATTTTACATATGCCTGTCCATCCTTTATCAATACAAGGCTGTCCACATCTTCTGGCACCTTGTGTTTTTTAGAGAGTTCCTGACCGATCTCGCTTTGCAATGAAGCAAATTGATAATAGCCGGCCGGATCATGGTTTATGATAAACTGAACGCTCGAATCGCAAAAATTACAATCTCCATCAAATAATACAACGGCATGTTCCATATCGATTTCCTCCTTTGGAAAAAATGGTTCTGTTATGTAAATAGCCTCTTTCACCTTTATTGAAACACCTCTTCAGTCGAAACTGTTCCTTGATGAAAAAATAGTTTCCAGCCGTTTCGCCGTTTTTTCCAAACAGAACTTCGGTTTGTCAGTATTTCTGTGTTCCGGTTATAAAGCTGATACGTGGTCAAAACTGCAGAGGGCCCCAATTCATGCATGGCAAAACATTGGATTTCCATTGAATCCGGTTTTAAAATATGATCTCCACCAAGCTCCGAACGTTTGATGACTCCACCCGAGCTGCCAAATTCAAAAAACTCATCGTCCAGCACTTCTCCCAACTTTTCCATCGAAATCCGGACTTCTGGCTGCAAATGACTGCATTCGAGCTCGTAGAACTTTTCGGTTAACTTATCCATACTCTTTCTCCTTGCCTCTATTTCCCGGGAAATAAATTTTTCTTTTAAATAGCCCTCCTTGCCCGAGGGCAGGAGGGACATTCGGTTTTATTTATCGTCTTTAAAGAACTTTTGTGGATCTGCATCCGGCTGATCCTGTGGAGTGTCCGATGATCCGTAATCCTCGACATCTTCAAAGCTGTCCTGGTAATCCCGAAGCGCACTGTCTTCCTTCTCAACCGGCTGTGATGTAGAAGCACGCAGCACGTCTTCTTCCGGTGGACGACTTTCAAGGTCCGGCTTTTGATCAGCATGATCTATGCAAGTCAACGCGGTCGGCAAGGCTTCCAATCGTTCAAACGGAATGTCTTTGCCGCACACGGCACATGTTCCGTATGTTCCATCCTCGATTGCTGCCAAGGCAATTTTTGCATCTTCGAGCTCTTCTTCTTTAAACTGGGTCATTGCCATGCCGCGCTCCTGATCGTATAAATCGGTGGCGTTGTCAGCGGGGTGGTTGTCGTAATTTGAGAGCTCAGTCGATTCGAACTCCTCTGTATGCTCAACACGATCTTCCAGTGATTCCACCTGTTCTTCCAACTGTTTTTTCAACTTCTTTACTTGTTCGGCTTTCATCTAATTTCCTCCTCAAAAAACTCACTTAACCTCTATATTGCCTTTATTGGGGAAATCAAACCTGGAAGTACATTGAGCTTTGTCGTCTTTTCGCTCAAAAATCGTCAAATCGATCCAACAAATTCAATAAATAATCGTCCAACCGGTGGCGCATCAGTTCATTGGACAGCCCAGTCATACCAAAAGCTTTCCAGCCCGGATAAACAACAGGCGAACCATCAAGTGTATCCGTCAAGGAAACGAGATCCCAATATGGATCATAAGTAAATGAGCTTCCAGCATGGCGTTCATAAGCCGCTAAGAAATCATTGGCAACAGAAGTTCCATAAAGCTGGGCCAGATTGACACGGCAATGCCCGACATCAATTCCCGCAGGTCCCCGGCAGGCATTTACCCAGTCTACGATGGCGCTGAGCCTGCCGTTTTCCCACAACACATTGGCAGGGTGAAAATCCCGGTGAATAAAACATTCAGGAGCTTCGGGACGGCTTCCAGCGACGATATAAAAAGCACGCATCCAGTCATTCTGCACCTTGGACCATGTCGGTTTTTCCAATAAGAACGCGTTGTTGTAGGAGAAATACTCATAAGGAAAGCTTCCGGGCTTGGTTTTATGCAGCTGTGCCAGAGAGGCAGCCAAACCTTCCAGCCAGTTTTCGTCATTGGCTGGCTGAAGCACGACCGATCCGGACAATTTAGTCATCAATACCGCAGGCATCCCGCTCGCCTCTCCCGTCTCATCATATGCGATCAAATGAGGGACAGGGAGGCCCGCCTGTTCAGCGAATTGAAGGCTATCCGCTTCATGCCTCGCCAAATCAGGTTCTTTCTCCAACCAATCAGCTTTATAAAAAAGCCGCAGTACATAAGACCGGATCTCGTCTTTTTCCCGGACATCCAATTCAAACAAAGTTGAGGAGGTCCCTCCAGTCAGCGGCTTGATGCTTGTCAGCTCTGCTGCAGCTCCAAATTGTTCTTGCAGCCATTCCAATGATTGCGCCGGCAATCCGTCCCATTTGTTTTCAGCCATCCTTGCCGCTCCTTTCTGCCTATCTTTTAGTTTCAGTGTACCATGAACAAATGAGCGCTCCATAATTTAGGAGTAAGACAAATAATCTGCAATACGGCCGCTTGTCTTCTGCATAAAACCTCATTAAAGCCGAACCATCAATTGCTTCCACACATTCAATTTCTATAATTATTGCTGCTATTTTACCGCAATTGACTGATTGACAACGAATAGCAAGTCTTATACGATAGATGAGGAAAAGTAAATAACCCGGCAACGGGAGAGGTTCATAGCATTTCACCCTCTATAAAAAACTATGGATTGCCGAAACTCCGCCAAATCCACATGCGATTTGGCTTTTTCTTTTGTCCATTTTTTATAGCCCTCTTCCAAGCCGGCCATCTAAAGGAGGCCGTTTTTCATGGCAGGAAGAAACGAAGAAACGCTAGACCATTTATCATTGCTTGGCAACCAGAATACCAAGTATAAATTTGAATACGATCCGGAGATTTTGGAGCCGATTGACAATCTCCACAGCCGCGATTATTTCGTAAAGTTTAATTGCCCTGAATTCACATCACTTTGCCCGCAGACAGGACAGCCTGATTTCGCCACTATTTACCTTAGCTTCATCCCTGACAAAAAACTCGTGGAAAGCAAATCACTGAAGCTTTATTTGTTCAGTTTCCGAAATCACGGAGATTTCCATGAAGACGTTGTGAACATTATCATGAATGATTTGATCAAATTGATGGATCCCCGCTATATCGAAGTGTGGGGGAAATTCACACCACGCGGCGGTTTGTCGATTGATCCTTACACAAACCATGGCAAACCTGGAACCAAATATGAAGAAATGGCATCTTACCGGATGATGAATCACGACTTGAATCCGGAAACGATCACCAACCGATAAGGAGCAGAGCCGATGTTACTTTATCTGAATGGCGCATTTGTCGGCCTGTTGATCCTATCAAATGTTTTGGCAGTGAAATTGTTCAGCATCAATGAATGGGCTGTTTTGCCGGCTGCTGTCATTGTTTACGTCTTTACGTTCCCGATTACCGATACAATTGCGGAAGTATACGGCAAAGAAGCTGCACGGCAAACCGTCACGGCAGGTTTTATCACACAGCTTTGCGCATTGGCTTTTATTTTTTTCGCCATCCATTTGCCGGCTGCTCCGTTTTTCGCCAATCAGGAATCTTTTGAAGCTATTTTTTCCGCAGGTTTCCGGGTCACCCTGGCAAGCCTTGTCTCTTACTTCATCAGCCAAAACTTGGATGTCACCATTTTCCATAGTCTCAAACAGCGGCATGGCGAATCTCGTTTATGGCTGCGCAATAATGCCTCGACGATGACCAGCCAATTAGTCGACACGAGTATTTTTATTACCATCGCTTTTTATGGCACGATGCCAATCGGCGCATTGCTTGGCATGATTGCGACCCAGTATGTATTTAAACTGCTGGTGGCCGCAGCTGATACGCCATTTGTTTATTTGCTGGTCAAGTTATGCAGACGCGAACAATTGTCAGGCAAACAGATTTACGGAAACCAAAAACCGGAAGCTCTCTAGTAGAGCTTCCGGTTTTTTTATTATTTAGATGATGAGGACAATTGCTTAGACCTTGGCTCGTGCTTTTTGTACGCGGTCTTTTACGCCTACCTTCGCATCAGCCAAGACCATATCCGCTACAATCGGCAAATGATCGGAAACCGATGTTTCAATAACTGCTACTTGAACGACATCCACTTCATTATCAGCCAAAATGTAGTCGATTCGCGTCGCAGGCCAGAAAACTTCATCTGTTTCTTTGTTCACGTAAGGAGATGGGTATGTGTATGCGTCTCCTCTTTTCATTTTCAGGAATGCATCCCGGAAATGTTTGTTCAACTTTTGCATGTGGACATTCGAAGCCGAGGCGTTGAAATCACCGGCAATAATCCGCGGGAAATGGCTTTTCCCTGTAATCGCCAGAATTTCCTCAACACTGACGGCCAGCTCTTCATCTTTCAATGCCAAGTGGGTATTGAAGACACTTAAGTAAATGCCATCCACTTCAATGACGGTTTCTAAAATTCCGCGCTGTTCATTGTTGCCAAAAGGGCAATGCACCTGTGTCAACAAATGGTTTTCTACATACTTGATCGGATACTTGCTTAAAATCATGTTGCCATATTGTCGATTCGGCCGTTCCGAATCTTCAGGCGCAAAATTCATATTGGCGCCATAGGCAGCGTACATGCCAAGTCTTTCGCTCAGCCACTCCACTTGGTCAACAAACGAACTACGGTCAGAAAAATAGCGGTCAACCTCCTGCAGGGCAACGATGGTAGCACAGGAATCCTCAATGACTTCAGCGGTCTTTTCCAAATCAACTATTCCATCCATCCCTAAACCATGAGCAATATTAAACGACATGACTTTTACAATCGGTGCCTTCTTGTTCTTCCCGTGCATGCAAACCTCTCCTTTTCGATTAAAACGAATCGTTGGCAGCTGCTTTAATTGGTTTCAGTATACCAAGCTGACAGGAATATGCCATAACAGAGGTGTAAACAATTGTTAATGATTTGTAAACACGAAAAGCGGATCCGGCCGCTCAGCTCCGACAGGCATAAGACGGTTTGGCTGTGCGGCATCTCTTCAGCCGCACAGACAGACTGGCTTATGTCCCGAGGAGTTGGCCGGTGAAGCTGGACATTAAGAAAAGCGGAAGCAGATCAAGTTAAAAATGAAGACAAACGTCTTTTTCGATTCATATAACTGGGGGCAATATGGCTTTTTGCACGTTCCAGAGATTTTATGCACGCTCAATTGAATTTATGCACGCTCAGCAAAATTTACGCACGCTCGCGAAAATTTATGAACGTTCACTAGATTTTATGCACGTTTGGCCCTCTTGCACACCTTCTTCCAGATTCGATCATAAAAAAAATGCAGACACCCCGAAATGGGAAGTCTGCATTTTCTTTATCATTATTCCTGCTGTGTATAAATGACAATCGCATCGCGCAGGAATTGTGCAGCTCCGGGGTGTGCTTTGTCGTAATACGCAGCAAACCGCTCATCAGCCACATACATTTCGGCGAGTCCCTGGTGCGCTTCTTTGCTGTAGGATGGCCATGTAAAGCCCAGCCATTGGCGATGCAGATCAGCAGTCTGTTGAGCTGCATCGCTTGATGGATCTCCTGTTTTCACAGCATCTGCCAAACTGGCCAATACCCGTTGTTCCAGGCGTGTGAATTCCTGGTATTGCTCTTCACTCATATTCAACATTTTGGCATTGGACTGGTCAACCAATTCATCGCCATATTTGCTTCGTATTTCACTGCCATACTGCTGTTCGTTGTCATCCACCAGCTTTTGTTTAAAGCCCTCGAATTTTTCTTTATTAGCCATCTTACTCTCTCCTTTTTTTGCAGAAATGGTTTTTTCCACATTGGTAATCAGGAGGTCTAGTTGCATGCGTTTGATGATTAGTTTTTTTCGATGTTCTTCTAAAGCTTCGGCATAGTCGAAATCGGAATCATTAACGATGGTTTTTATTTGTTCCAGCTCCAGTCCAAGTTCGCGGTAAAACAGAATGTGCTGCAGCTTGTCCACTTCCCGCTGACCATAGATCCGATAACCCGCTGAACTTTTTCTTGCCGGCTTTAACAAATCGATTTCATCGTAGTAGCGCAGGGTCCGCGTGCTGATTCCGGCCAAGTTCCCCAGTTTTTGAATCGTATATTCCATATCTCCACCTCCTGATAAACCCACTATATACCTTGACGTAGCGTCAAGGTCAAGCGGTATCATCAAGTTAATTGCTGTTCGGCAAACTCACGGTAAAGGGAGTGGGAGACAGTCAACTCCCGGTGCGTCCCGATTCCGGTCACGTGCCCTTTTTCAATAAAAACAATTTTGTCCGCATCAACGATCGTTGACAGCCGATGGGCAATCACTAAGGTTGTGCGCCCTTCCATCAACCGGCTTAACGCCTGCTGAACAATGCCCTCTGACTGACTGTCCAGGCTTGCGGTCGCTTCATCCATCATTAAAATTTTGGGATCGCGCAAAAAGGCTCGTGCAATAGCGATGCGCTGACGCTGGCCGCCTGATAATTTGACGCCCCGCTCTCCAACTTCCGTATCCAGCCCGTCGGCAAAGCCTCGGATGAAATCTTCCGCGTAAGCCATACGCGCCACCCGCCAAAGCTCTTCAGCTGAAATCGTTTCCGAATCCGGCAAACCATAAGTCAGGTTTTCACGAATGGTTCCGCCCATCACGGCACTTTCCTGTGAAACATAACCGATTTGATCCCGCCATGAAGCGATTGAGATCTCATTGATTGGGATATTTCCGATTGTAATGTTGCCGGATAACGGCTCATAAAATCGCTCGATCAAACCAAAAACGGTCGTTTTCCCACCACCGCTGGGTCCCGCAAACGCAATCATTTCACCGGGCTGCGCTTCGAATGATACATCCGTTAAGACCGGCTCCCCTTTGTCATAAGCAAAGCTCAACCCGTCCAACCGCAACGCTTTACCTGCAATATCCATATCAGGCTTTTGCTGCTGTTCTTCCAGCGGCAGATCGAGTATGCCAATAATGCGTTCTGTTGCGCCTTTGGCTTTTTGAAGCTCTGTAAAAAATCGGGCGAACGTTGCCATTGGGACAATAATCTGGAATAAATACAAGAGAAAAGCAACGAGCGAACCTGTCGACATCTCACCATTTGCCACCCGAATTCCGCCATAGCCAATAATCGACACAATCACCACCATGACTACCAAGTACATCAAAGGGGCAATCAACGCGTAAATTTTCGCTTCTTTCATGCCAAGCGTAAATAACTTGTGAATTCCTTGTGTGCCTCTCGCTTCTTCCGTAGCTTCTGCTGTCGATGATTTCATTAAACGGATTTCACCCAGTGTCTGCTGAACGTGGCCTGTAAAATGAGCAGTCTCATCCTGCAGGTTCCGTGAAATCTTGGCCATCTGGCGTCCAAGGGGAATCATCACTGCAATCGTCAAAGGCACCGCCAACATCATGACCAAAGTCATCTTCCAATCCAAAATGACCAAGATGATCACTGCACCCACAATAGAAATGATGCCTGTGACGAATGATGGAAAATGATCCGTTATTAAATTGCGGACGATCCCAGTATCATTGACGACCCGGCTCACCGTTTCCCCGCTCGAATGCTGATCGAAATAACTGACGCGCAGCCGGATCAACTGGGCCCACATCCGTTCTCTTAAACCCGCGACTACCCGCTGTCCAACCATGCTCAACAAATAAATCGAAACGCCATTGATGACGGCTTGGACAATAAAAGCAGCGCCGATTCCAGCTATCAAAGGAGCACTTAACGAGTCAAAGGAAAACCCATCGACCAGGTTTTTCGTCAATAGCGGAACTACTAGCCCTACAAGTGTGGTAATCAAACTGGCAAGCAGACCGACAGCCAGCGCCAGCTTTGGAATCTTCAGCGATAATAGCAGCGAAACAAACGGCTTAAGACCCGTTTCCTTGTTTTTCTTTTTCATCGTAAAGCTCCTGTTCTATGAATCGCATTAAGCGAATTTGGCGTAAATGCATGTATCCGTCAACCGCTTGCCATCTACTGATCGTTCATCATTCCTCAAGATCCCTTCCAATGCAAATCCAAGCTTTTCGGGAATTGCACGGCTTTTGAGGTTTTCTGCATCGCATTGGATTTCCAGGCGATTGCACTTCAGCGTCGCAAATGCCAGCTCGGTCAATGCCGAAACAGCCTCCGCCATATAGCCTTTTCCAGTCATTCTGGAATCCAGCCAGTAGCCAATTTCCATTTTCGGCACGTCCCATTCGATGCTGTGAAAGCCGGTGCTGCCGATAAAACTACCTGTCTCTTTATCAAAAACCAAGTAGCGCAAAACTTCCTTTTTCATAAAACTTAAATGCGATTCCAACTGATTGATTTCCGTATCTTGCGGAGACGGCTCTTCCTGCGCAAATCCAAGCCACGGTTTTAAGTCATCAAGAGAAGCGTGAATGGCCTCATTAACAATTTTCCCATCCCCAGGCATCGGCATCCGCAGCAGCAAACGCTTTGTTTTTAGTTCGGTCGGTACTTCCGGCAATTCAATCGTCATATGGCATTCCCCTTTACTCAGGTATATTGGACTTTTTTCAGTTTCTAATTTTACTAGAGATTACGAAGCAGCAACTATTTTTCGGTCACGCGGCAGCCACAGGCCGACTAAGGCAATAATCGGCAGGAATGAAACGACCACCATGGTCTCGTAGACACCGATGGAATCCATCAAAATCCCGATCACGACAGCTCCGATGGCACCCATGCCAAAAGCCAAGCCAACGGTCAAACCGGCCATCGTGCCAATTTTACTGGGTACGAGTTCCTGTGCGTAGACGACCGTAACGGAAAAACTCAGCATGATGAAAAAACCGATCAATGCCAGGAAAAACAAAACGGCGTAAAGCGGCAAGTATGGCAACAAAGCGGCCAGCGGAATCGGAACAATGATTGACAGCAGAATAACATTCTTGCGTCCGATCTTATCCGCCATCGGTCCCCCGAAAAATGTACCTGCAGCACCGACACCGAGAAACAAGAAGACATACAGCTGCCCTTGCTGAATTGTCAGGCCATAGGATTCAATCAAATGAAAAATATAAAAGCTTGTCATATTGGTCACATAGAAAGAACGGGCAAAAATAATGATCATCAAGAGCGCCAAAGCGATTCCCACCTGTTTTTTCGTCATTTCAGGCAATGAAGACAGCAGCACCTTTTTGACTTTTTGAAGCTTTTCCTGCTCCAGCTGCTGCTTATACCAAATAGAAATTCTCGACAGAATAAAAATACCGAGAGCGGCTACAAACAGGAACAACGCTGCTCCGATTTGTCCCAGCGGCACTAAAATGAAGGCACTGATCAATGGCGCAAGCGCCTGTCCGGAGTTTCCGCCGACCTGGTAAATCGACTGGGACAAACCGCGTTTGGACCCAGCTGCCATATAGGAAACACGCGAGCCTTCGGGATGGAATACAGCAGAACCCAGGCCAAGGAAAATGACCGACACAAGAATCATCCAATATTCCGGAGCAAACGCCAGTCCGGCAATTCCGATAAATGAGCTGGTCATGCCAAGCGGAAGCGCAAAAGGCATCGGCTTTTTATCGCTGATAAATCCCACGACTGGCTGCAGCACGGACGCTACGATATTCAGCACAAAAGCGATCAAGCCCAATTGCGTAAACGTTAAGCCGAGATCCGCTTCGAGAATTGGAAACATTGCCGGAATCACCGACTGCAAAGAATCGTTCAGCAAATGGCAGCCGCCAATCGCGAACATTACAGGATAAACCGGATTTCCGGCCAGTGAAGAAGAACTTATCGCTTTCGCCATGGTATAACCTCCGATACGGGTCTATAACTTACAATAATTTCATTATAGAGGAGTTGGCTATCTTTCGTTAACAAAAATAAAAACACCTGCGGGAATTCCCACAGGTGACTGACTAACAGTTTTTTATACGGCTATTACGCAGCTGAAGGTTTCAGCTGCTGCCAGTTTTCCAGGCGTCTGTCTAAAATAAAGTTGCCGAACGGCACGAATGCCGAAATAACGGCACCAACCGAGAAGCGGAACGGCCATTTGTAGATAAATGTCATATAGATGGTTATTAAAATATAGATACTGAACAAGGCTCCGTGAATAGGCCCAACAACGCTGACCGCTTCCGGAAACCCAAAGAAATATTTCAACGGCATCGCAATAAAGAGCAAAATCAATAATGAGCCGCCTTCAAGCAAGCCCATAAAACGAAATGTTCCCAACGCATTCTTAAACATCGACTATCCCTCACAATCTGCTTCCATTATAAAAGCAGGGCCGAACACTGTACAGGGATTACCCGAAAAATCGACATCGGTTTCATAGCAGCGCACAAATTTCCGACACAAACTTGAATCCATCATGTTTTCTTAGCCCAATTTCACCAAAAGAACTTTGAGGTAATCGCCTTCTTTAAATTCTTTTTGCACGCGGAAGTCACTCGGCAATGTAAATTCTTCCACAATGCTGTATTTTCCGCCAAGCTCTTTAAAGGCCTTGTCGATAAACCCTTTGAATTTCTTCATTCCAAAAGAGGCGCTGTTTGTCGAAGCAACAATGACGCCATTTTTTTCCGTGATGGCAATCGCTTCCTTCATCAAGTTCGTGTAATCCTTTGATGTGCTGAACGTGTATTTTTTTGAACGCGCAAAGCTTGGTGGATCCAATATGACTACGTCGAATTTCAATTCTTTCCGCTTGGCGTATTTGAAATAGTTGAACACATCCATGACGAGGATGTCCTGAGTTTCGAAATCGATGCCATTGACGCTGAATTGCTCGATCGTCTTGCTGGAGCTTCTTTTTGCCAAATCGACACTCGTCGTTTTAACCGCTCCACCGAGTACTGCCGCTACCGAAAAAGCGCCTGTATAGGAAAAGGTGTTGAGCACGGTTTTGCCTTTGGCATATTTCTGCTTGATGGCATTCCGGACATCCCGCTGATCCAGGAAGATTCCCGTCATTGCCCCGTCGTTCAAGTAAACAGCAAAGTTCACGCCATTTTCTTTGACGATCATTGGAAATTCCCCGCGCTCACCCGTAACGAAATCATCTTCTTCGATATACTGGCCTTTTGTGTCAAAGCGTTTTTTCTGGTAAATGCCTTTGCAATCGGCCACATTCTGCAACGCCGCAATTACATGGTCTTTAAAGGTATAGACTCCTTCGCTATACCAGCTGATCAAATAGAATCCATTGTAATAATCGATAATCAAGCCGCCGAAGCCATCGCCTTCACCATTAAAGACTCGGAAAGCAGTCGTCTCTAAATTGCTGAAAAAAGATTGTCTACGGCCGATAGCTGCTGCCAGTTTGCGCTCAATAAAGCCCTGGTCGACAATATCGTTTTCCTCGCGCGTCAATACCCAACCGTATCCCTTATTTTGCAGTCCGTAATAGCCTTTTGCCAAAAAGCGGCCCTGCTTATCGACCAGTCTCAAAATGCTTCCTTCGCTTTTTAAAACTTCCGGATTTTCCAAAGCTTCTTTAACAACCAATGGATAGCCCTTGGCATATTCCGCTTTGTATTTATCGTTTATTTTAATTGAAATTTCCGATTTCATCAGTTCTCATCCTATCTGTAAAACACCATTTTGCTTTATAATTAGTGTATACGATAGCTGATCCGATTCCCAGCCTTGCCATATGAATATTTCCAAGACTACTTTAGGAGGCTTTGCCATGAGACAGAAATTCCATGTCTACAATATCCTTCTGACCACGGGGGAATACCTGGAGAATATACGCATCGAAGGACCTTTGGAAGACCATTTCTCAGGAGTTGCCGTCAGCCTGTTTCCCGTAAAGGACGTTGACGGGAAAACCATGGTCTTGAGTATTTTTCATATCGTCAAAGCGGATTTGATTTCAGTAGAAGAATAAAATGGTTGCCAGAAAAAAAGCGCTTTGCATCCATCATGCAAAGCGCTTTCCCTTTATTCCAGAATCCATTCCCAAGCTTCGTTCATTTCTTCCATTTGGAAATGCTTGACCTTGAGTTTTGGCAGCAATTTTTCCATTTCTGCCAATTGCCCTGTCAAATGAGTAGAGCTGACCACCGCGAATTTATGAAACTGGTTCCAGGCATCCATATTCACTTGCATGCTTTCTCCAAGACCAGTAAAAGCAGAACCTTCCACTTCGTTTATCACAGCATAAATATTGAACTTGCCTTTGTCCGCAAATTTATCCTGGATGATTTTATTGATTTTTACTGCATCTTCTTTTGTCGCGGTTCCTTCAAATTCCATTGCAATCGTTTCCGTATCCTTACTTGGCACAAATGATAGCATAATTTTCCTCCTCTGATTTAGTTACTAAAACGGTTCATTCTTTTACCCAGCTCCATGCCAGCTCTATTTCATCCATAAAAAAATGCCGAGCTTGGATGCCGGGAAGAAAATTAGCCAGGTCCGTCATCGTTTCGAGAAAGCTCTTTTCACTAATGACGGCCAACTTATTGTATTGGCCCCAGTGCTTTATATCGATTTTGGCCTCTTCCAGCAGTGCTCCGGCCGTTGGCATCTTTGCCTGCTCCACAATGGCTAAAGCATTGAATTGCTGATCTTTGGGGAATTGTTCCTCAACTGCCTCTTTCAGTTGAAGCAAGTCTTCTTTTGTCACTGTTTCAGTGATTTTAAAAGCGATTGTTTGCGAATCCTGACTCCGAATAAATGACAGCATGAGGCTCTTCCCCCCTCCAAATTTAGTATTACACTCCTTATTCCCTATTTGACTTTCAGCAAACAGCCACGTAGCAAGCTTTTTAAGTTGTTCACTGATATATTGCATGAAATATTTTATTAGCTGTCTGAATTGATGTATAATGGCATTAAACTTGCAGTAAAAAAGGAGCGCTTGCAATGCCAATTCCCATCAATCACTCAAAGCCTGTCCGTGTCTCAGCTAAAGAAAGTGCTTATCTACAATTACAGCAGTGGATTATTGACGGCACATTACAGCCTGAAGAAAAATTAGTCGATACGGAACTGGCACAAGCATTGAGCTTGAGCAGAACCCCGATTCGTGAAGCACTTCAATTATTGGAAGTCCAGGGATTTGTTGAAATGTTTCCTGGCAAAGCAACACGTGTGACGACCATAAAACCAGATGATCTCAAGCATCTGCTGCCGCCGCTTGCTGTTTTGCAGGCTCTTTCAGCAGAACTTGCCATCCCCAACCTCGATGAACATATTTTTGGGTTGCTGGAAGAAACCAATCAACGATTCATCGAAGCTATCGATAGACGCGACGGTTTTTCCGCACTTAAAATCGATCAGGAATTCCATCAAATTATCGTCGATGCCGCACATAACCCATATATCCATTCAATCCTCAGCAGCCTTCAGTCTCATGTGAGAAGACAATTTTTCCATCATTCACTCATGTTGACGAAGAGTTCTTACGATGAACATGTACAGATTATCCAAACTTTAAAAGAAAAAGATCCAGAGAAAGTCACAGGACTTATGAAATCCAATTGGGTCCGCACGATAGAAGAACTGTCAGCCGAAAAGAGTCTGTAGGCTAACAAAAAAAGCTGCATCAAAAGCGAGGGGGCTTTTGATGCAGCTTTTTTTATTTGGGAGGCTGGCCCAGTTTTCAAGAAACCAGCCCAAAGCCACTGCGTTTATACGTTGTGCTGTGCAGTCTGAACCTTTACGTTCTTTTTGCTGCGGGCAATGACTGTTGTAATGGCAATGACGATCAACGCTGGCAAGAGCCATCCAAGTCCGTTGCTATAAAGCGGCAGAATAGTTGAGTAAAAATCGATAATCGATTGCAGCCATGCCGGATTTTCGACACCTAATGAAGAAGTGAGGGTTTTCAATCCATCAATGATGCTGATAAAGAATGTCACGATGATCGTAGACACATAAACCAGCTGTGCATGTCTAAATAACGGAGACAAAAATGCCAGCATGATCAATACGATAGCCAATGGATACAGGAACATCAAAACAGGAATTGAATAAGTAATAATATTCGCAAGCCCTGCATTGGTGACAACCAACGAAAAGACAGAGAAAATAACGACGTATGTCTTGTAACTGATTTTCGGCGTCAGTTTATGGAAAAACTCGGCATTGGCAACCGTTAAACCGATGGCCGTTGTCAAACACGCGAGAATAATGATGACTGCAAGCAAGGTCGCACCAAACGTTCCGAAATAATACTCGGAAGCTCCACTCAAGACAGGACCGCCTGTTTCCATAAGACCCAGTGCGCCTGTACTGGTCGAGCCAAGATAGGCAATTCCTGTATAAACAATAGCCAGCAAAGCTGCAGCTACCACGCCACTTTTCAAGGTAGCCATCAAGACGCCTTTAGGTGAATTCACACCCAGTTTGCGGACAGCGGAAATTACGATGATCCCGAAAACTAGAGACGCGAGCGCGTCCATGGTGTTATAGCCTTCCGTAAATCCTGTAAAGAATGCACCGCTTGTGTAAGCCGGCTGCGGCGCTTCCTGGCCGCCCATTGGATTCACAAAAGCCGCGACCAATAATACGCCCAAGGTTACCAGAATAGCTGGTGACAGGATCTTTCCGATACTGTCGACCAATTTTGTCGGATTCAATGATACTAACAAAGAAATCCCGAAAAACAGGAGTGAAAACACCAGTAAACCAATCGTTGCATTCGCGGTTCCAATAAACGGAGCCACGCCTACTTCATACGAAACCGCACCAGTTCTTGGTAACGCGAAGAAGGGCCCAATTGTTAAGTACAGCAGCGCCGTAAAGACTAAACCGTAAACCGGATGCACACGGCTTGATAAATCCTGCAGATCGTTGCTTTTCGAATAACCGATTGCCAGGATTCCAAGCAAAGGCAAGCCGACACCTGTAATCAAAAACCCGAATATCGCTATCCATACATTCGTTCCTGCATATTGTCCCAGCTGAGCCGGAAAGATTAAGTTTCCTGCTCCAAAAAACAGCGCAAACAACATCATCCCTACTACCGCGTATGACTTAAATGACAACTTACTATCCATTTCTGTTTCCTCCTATAAAATAAAAACCACTGATTTTTTCTTTCTGATGTACAATTTTAATATAATACATTTTTTAATGAAAAATGTATGCGATATATTGCATAAAGTAATAATACAACATTTACTTTAAAATGCAAGCTTTCTAAAACAAGATTTTTTTAAATTCTGGCTATTTCATGAACTTCCATTTCCATGTTGTTTTCTCAATATAGTATCTATGCTTTTAGCTGTATAAATAATCATACCGCTATAATTACAAACTGCTCTATACTAACGTTATTCCGCCAATCGTACGTCATCTACAATTAATATTCTATCCACCGAAAATACATTCCAAATCTTCTCATCAATATTTATTTTTTCGTTGGAGGAGTGAAGAATCTGCTCTCGCTTTTCAAATAAAATGCTGTAAAATAGCTTATTATGGAAAGAACAGGGTTTTATCTTATTACTAACCGGAAGGCGGCGTTCATTTTGAAAGTTATTCATATCCTTCTCCAGCTCATCGCCATCACCGGCTTTTATCTATTAGGTGAAGCATTACAGGATTTTTTCAATATTCCACTGCCCGGCAGCATTATCGGCTTCCTGTTGCTTTTTGTTGCACTCTTCCTGAAAATCTATCCGTTAAAGTGGATTGATTCAGGTGCCCATTTTCTGCTTGCTTTTTTATCCCTTTTCTTTATTCCCGCTACTGTCGGCATTGTTGAATACGGGGAGCTGTTTTCCGGAAAAGGCATTTTACTGATCCCCATTGTCATGGCCAGTACCTTTCTCGCCATGGCTGCTTCGGGCTGGGTCAGCCAATTTGCGGCCAAAGCCCGCGCTGAACGAAAGGAGCGGTCGTAATCATGGAATTCACTCTTGCTGCCGTTTTTTTCGCTGTATTGACTGTTGCTGTATATTTATTGACCAACTTTATGTATTTAAGGTATCGAAAGACCTTATTGAATCCAGTACTTGCTTCCACAGCCATCCTTTCTTCTATTTTAGTGCTTGGCAACATCCCTTACGATACCTATATGGAAGGCGGGAGTTGGATTGGCACATTCTTGGGACCGGCAGTTGTCGCATTGGCAATTCCTCTCTACAAACAGAAAGACCTGCTTTTCGCTAACCTGCTTCCTATCATTTCCGGTATCGCTACAGGCGTCGCAGTTGGCATGGCAAGCGGAATTCTGTTTACGCAGCTGTTCCGCTTTTCAGAAGAGCTGATCCTGACAGTATTGCCGAAATCATTGACGACACCGGTTGCCATGCAAGTCGCCAGTAACCTCGGCGGCATCCCATCACTGGCTGCGGTGTTTGTCATGGTGGCGGGTTTTACCGGCTATATCATCGGTCCAGTCTTTTTGAAATGGCTGCATATTGACTCGGCGATTGGCCGAGGCATCGCCCTTGGCACTTCCGCCCACGGCATGGGTACCGCAAGAGCCTTTGAATATGGACAGCAGGAAACGTCCATGAGCTCTGTGGCGATGACCTTGAGCGCGGTGCTTGGTGCCTTATTGGGACCTGTAGCTGCCTGGCTGCTGCTCTTGTAAAAAGACAAAGAACCCTTTTCCATCTTTCTTGGAAAAGGGTTCTTTGTCTGCTTTTCTATCTACCTATATCCCTGCGGTTAAATCCAATCATGCCAATCATCATCAGAACTGCAGCAACTACAATCAAGATGCCTGCGTTGAGAAAATCTATTTCCTCAATCGGAATTTCAGAGACATAACCATACGGAGTCAGTTTTGCTACCCATTCCGGAAACTGGAACAACCCCCCTAAATAAATCACGAAAAATGAAAAGGCTAAATACAGCCATACCATACTTGCTGCATTTGGAGCCCAGCCAATCAGCAACATTGCTACCCCAATCATGGCCAGCATTGCCGGCAAATAAGCCAGCCCGGCACTATAGAACATGCCAAGCGGAAGCTGCTCTTCCATCATGGCATTCCCTACTAAGCCCAGACCCAGTGCTGCTAAGGACAGCATGATAAACCCAGTGACAATGGCCATCGCGAGATAGCTGCCCATCAGTCTATTTCTGGAAACAGCCCGGCTCAAGATATGTTCGAGCCGCCCATTTTTTTCTTCCGTTTTCAACTTTAGAATTGCCATCAGGACGGGAATCGTTCCGAGTATCGCCATTACCGCCATCAGGACGGGAATGAATTGTTCTGTCAGCGAAAAACCCTCTGCTTGAGCAATCATTTGCTGCATCAGATCGATATCTTCAAAAAACGATTCCAGATCTCCGAGAACGGAACCATAGGAAGCACCGATCAGCAGGATTCCAGCTCCCCAAGCGATTAATCCAGTTCGCTGAAGCCTCAAAGCAAGCCCAAACGGACTAAGAAGTGATTTTGAAGCCTTGCCTTTCCCTGGACGCGAAGGCAGAAAACCAGATCCCAGGTCCCGGATGGAATTGAGATACAAAGCCAAAACCATCAACACGAGCGCTCCCGCCACCGTTATCAAAATCGGCCACCAATAATTATTGACGTAAGCTTCAGACCGCAAAATCCAATTGAGCGGGGAAATCCAAGACAGTGCTTCATTTGTTACATCCCCGATGGCCCGGATCATATAAGCAAACAGCAAAACCGCAATCGATAAGCCCAGTGTATTTCTGGAATTTGGCGACAGCTGGGCACAGACCGCAGCAACACCCGCAAAAATCATGCCGCTGGCGCCCAGGGCAGAACCATACACCAGTGATCCTTCGAAATCCATACTTTCAATGCCCAAAACAGTCAATGAAAAAGCGGTCAGCAGCGCCAGAACGATATTGGCACCAATCAATACCAGTAAAATCGATAATAGATTCGACAGACGCCCTACCGGCAAAGAGCGGATCATTTCAATGCGTCCATCTTCTTCATCTGTACGGGTGTGGCGCGTCACCAGCAAAATGCTCATCAAGCCGACCACTACCGCTGTCATCAGCAGCATTTCGTGCGCGGTCATGGCTCCGACCGTATAATTGTCCAGGCCGTACCCCGGTCCAACCATCGCTGTCATTGCTGGATTGCGCATAGTTTCAGCCATTGCCTGCCGTTCTTCTGCATTCTGATACAATCCAACAAAAGCCAGAGCGATGATGGCAGAAATGGCGGCAAAAGACACCAGCCAAATCGGCAGGCGCAAACGGTCGCGGCGCAAAACAAAACGCATCAACGTTCCTGTACCGTCAAAAAGATGTCGGGCCATTAGGATTCGCCTCCTGCTCCTGATTCCACCGCTTGGTCCGTTCCTTCGTAATGGCGCATGAACAGCTCTTCCAAAGTTGGTGGGGAGCTTTCAATGCGGGTCACTCCGAACTGGCTGACATAGCGGATGACTTGATCCACTTCTCCTGCATCTACCTGAAAAGACAAGGCCTGGCCTTTCTGCTGGATGCCACTGACTCCTTTAAATCCTTCCAGGGCTGGAATCGGCTCTCTCGTTTCCACCAGTAAAATTGTACCCGTTAAATGGCGCAGTTCTTTCAGTGTACCTGTCTCAATGATTCTTCCTTCGCGAATGATGGCTACTTTGTCACAAAGCTTTTCAACTTCAGATAAAATGTGGCTGGAAAGGAGAATGCTTTTCCCCTGTTTTTTTGCTTCGATGACGTATTCCTGAAAAACCCGTTCCATCAAAGGATCCAGTCCGGAAGTCGGTTCGTCCAATATATACAGATCAACGTCTGACGACAGTGCCGCGATTAAAGCCACTTTTTGCCGGTTTCCTTTGGAATAGGTACGGCATTTTTTGGTCGGGTCCAAGTCGAATTTGCGGATCAATTCCTGGCGCCGCTCCAAATTATTGCCGCCGCGCAGCTTGATGAACAAATCGATGACTTCACCGCCGGTCAGGTTTGGCCATAAATTGACATCTCCCGGAACATAGGCAACACGTTTGTGGATTTCCACGGCATCTTTCCAGGAATCCTTACCGAAAATTTCAGCACGCCCTTCCGTTGCCTTTAAAATGCCGAGAAGAATGCGCAATGTCGTAGACTTCCCTGATCCATTGGGTCCGATAAACCCATAGACCTCTCCTTCTCCCACCTCAATGTTTACTCCGTCCAATGCCGCAAAGTCCCCGAATTTCTTCGTCAGGCCGATCGTTCGCAAAACTGTCATGGATCTCCCTCCTAAGTCGTATAGAAGCTTTTTTTGAGAATCTCAATGTATGCATAAAACTCATCCCAGTAAGGATCAAAATCCAGTTCTGTCATCTTTTTTCCTTGGAGCCTTTGCAAAAGATCCTGCTGATAGCCGTCTACCCCCCAGCGAATTAAATTGAAGGCCTTGTCAACATCCACATCTTTTCGAAAAAGTGTCTTATCAATGCCTTCATACAACAATTCGTATCCTTGCTGCTGCAACTGCTCGTAGCGTTTCTGCAGATGCGGAGGCAGATCAAGATCTTTTGTCAGCATGACCGTCCCCATAAAATTAAAGACATGCTCGTTCTCCATCTGCGCCTTCATTTTTATTTGGCATGCACCTTTAAGCCGTTTAATAAAATCTGCCTCGTTCTTATCAACCAAACTCAAATAGCTATCGATGATGAAATTCAAGCTGTACTCAATCAGATACTCGTACAAATCCTTTTTGTTTTTGAAATAATAAAACAGCATGCCTTTTCCGATGCCGGCCTGCTTGACAATGCGATTGGTCGAAGCTTGCCCATAACCTTTTTCAGCAAACTCCATCAATGCCGAATCCAAGATTTTCTTCTGCTTATCAGGGTCGAGGCTCTCAAATTTCTCCATGCTCATCCCCTCTTCCTGTTCTTTAGACCTCATTGGTCGACTTCAGAATACAACTTTCGACCACATTGGTCAATGAATTTTATTCAATTTTCTATTATTTCAAATTTCAAGCCAAACCGTTGCCCACAACCCGCGATAATGCTATGTTTTAATTGCCATAATAGTTATAGGAGGAATAGCAATTGAAAAAAATATCTTTTGGAAAAAAAGGACCCATCGTTGCCGGCCTGGTAATGCTGTCGCTTTTAAGTGCCTGTGGTAATGAGGACGATACGGCTTCTGAAGAAACCACCACTGCTTGGGATGAAATACAGGAAGAAGGCAGTTTGACTGTTGCAACATCTGGTACATTATTTCCCACATCTTATCGCGAAGAAGGTTCGGACGAATTGACGGGCTTTGAAGTGGAAGTAGTTCGTGAATTAGGAGAACGCCTTGAGTTGGAAATCGAATTCACGGAGCTTGGCTTTGATGAAATGCTGACATCTGTCCAAACGGGTCAAGTCGACCTTGCAGCCAACGATATTGAAATAACGGAAGACCGCGCAGAGAACTTCATCTTCTCTACGCCATTCAAGTACTCTTACGGAACAGCAATTGTCCGTTCTGATGATTTATCAGGCATCGAGACATTGGAAGATCTGGAAGGCAAGAAAGCTGCAGGTGCTTCCACTTCTGTCTACATGGAAACGGCCCGTGAATACGGCGCTGAAGAAGTGGTTTACGACAATGCCACCAACGAAACCTACTTGCGCGATGTCGCTATCGGGCGGACGGACGTCATTTTAAATGACTACTATCTGCAGACTTTGGCGATTGCTGCATTTCCCGAATTGGAGATCACCATTCATCCGAACTTGAAATACAGTCCTTCTGAAGTTGGTGTGGTCATGAACAAGGACAACGAAGAATTGGCCGAGAACGTCAACCGTGCCATTGAAGAAATGCTGGAAGACGGCACGATCGCTGAAATCTCTGCTGAGTTTTTCAACGGTGCCGATGCTACAGAACAAGTCGATATTAAAGAATAAACCAAAAGAAGCCGCTCTCGACTGAGTTGCTTCTTTTTATTTGAGCTGTTCCAACGATAATCCCCAGTTAATTGGAGATACTTTCCAACGATTTTAAAGAGGCATTCGAAAACGGCTGCTGACTGCCTTTCCCTAAATCTTCAAAAGCTTTATACTAATAAAAAATAAGTAAGAATAGTCTGTGTATGGAGGGGTTTGGATGAACATTTCTTTTTCTCCGCTCGGTGACCAAGCAATCGTCATTGAGCTTGGCAATGAAATCAATGAACAGACGGAGCAGCAGATCAGAAAAGTGGCGGCTCTATTGGAAAGCCGACAGCCCGAATGGATGACTGAATTTGTTCCTGCCTTTGTTACGGTATCCGTCTTTTACGATCCCTGCCTGGCCCTATACGATAAAGTGAAAATTGAACTCGAGCGTCTGCTGGCACATCTTGGAGAGGACATCCCTGCTGAATCCAGAACCGTTGAAATTCCTGTTTGCTATGGCGGAAAATTTGGCCCTGACCTGGAATTTGTGGCGCAGCACAACAAGCTGACGCCCCGCGAAGTCATCGACATCCATACCGCCGGCAATTACTCGGTGCATATGATCGGCTTCGCACCAGGCTTTCCATTTATCGGGGGCATGTCTGAAAAGATCGCAGCACCGCGGCGCGATTCCCCACGGATTCGCATTCCGGAACGGACCGTCGGCATTGCCGGCATGCAGACCGGGGTTTATCCGATCGAAACTCCGGGAGGCTGGCAGCTGATCGGCAAGACACCGCTCCGCCTGTTCCGGCCTGAAAATGATCCCCCGACTCTGCTGCAGGCAGGAGACAAGGTGATTTTCAAGGAAATCTCAGAAGACGACTATCACGCATGGGAGGAAGATCCAGATGCTGAAAATCCTTAAAAGCGGACTGCAGACGACGGTCCAGGACTTGGGCCGGACTGGCTTCCAAAAATACGGTGTTATTGCCAGCGGCGCCATGGATCCTTACGCACACCGGCTGGCCAATTTACTGGTCGGCAATAACGAACAGGCCGCAGCTCTTGAAATCACATTGGCCGGACCTGTGATTGAATTTACAGAAGATGTACTCATTGCTTTATGCGGCGGAGACTTGAGCCCCCAGTTGGATGGCGAAGCCGTGGGAACGTGGCGAACCCTTGCCGTAGCTAAAGGCAGCACCTTGACGTTTGGTGAGCCTCGCATCGGTGCACGCTGTTATTTGGCCATCGCAGGAGGCATTGATGTACCGGCAGTGATGGGCAGCCGGTCGACTTACCTGCGTGCCAGAATCGGCGGGTTCCAAGGGCGCGCCTTGGAAAAAGGCGACGAGCTTCCTATAGGAGATGCCACCCAGCAACAGAAAGCATTGCAGCAGCACGGTGAAAACGACTTTGATTGGCAGCTGGCGCCTGCACGTTATTTTGAGGAGCCAGTCATCCGGATGATGCCGGGCAGGCAATTCAATTTATTCGATGAAGACAGCAAAAAACGGATTTTCAGCGAAGCCTATACCGTTTCCGCCAACTCTGACCGAATGGGCTACCGGTTGGAGGGTTCCGGCCTTGCCTTGAAAACTCCCGCGGAATTGATTTCGGAAGCGGTGGCTTTCGGCTCTGTCCAGGTTCCTGCGGACGGCAATCCGATTGTTCTGCTGGCTGATCGGCAAACAACCGGCGGCTACCCGAAAATTGGACAGGTTGCCTCTGTCGACTTGCCGCTCATCAGCCAATTAAAACAAGGGCAGCAGCTGCGTTTTAAAGAAATCTCCGTGGCAGACGCTCAACAGCGTTGGATCGAACAGGAACAATCCATTCACCGAATAAAAGCAGCTATTCAACTAAAGTGGGAGGAATGGACATGAAGCATAAAGTGGATTTGAACTGCGATATGGGAGAAAGTTTCGGTGCTTATAAGATGGGCAATGATGAAGAAATACTGGATTACGTGACATCAGCGAATATCGCCTGCGGCTTTCACGCCGGAGATCCAGCGACCATGCGCAAAACAGTCAAATTGGCGCTCGAAAAAAATGTCGGCATCGGGGCTCATCCCGGACTTCAGGATTTGGTCGGCTTTGGCCGGCGGAATATTGCCTTGTCCCCACAGGAAGCTTATGACCTCACCATCTATCAGATTGGAGCCCTATCCGGATTTGTCAAAGCTGAAGGCGGCCACCTGCAGCATGTGAAAGCACATGGCGCTTTGTACAATATGGCGGTGAGAGATGCAGCCTTATCCGAAGCCATTGCAGAAGCGGTTTATAAGATCGACCCAGAACTGGTGCTCTTCGGCTTGTCAGGCAGTGAAATTATCACAGCCGGCGAAAAAATAGGGCTGCGGACAGCCAATGAAGTGTTTTCAGATCGTACATATCAACCGGACGGATCATTGACGCCGCGAACCCAAAGCAATGCGTTGATCACCGAACCCCAGATCGCCATCGAGCAGGTAATCCGAATGGTCAAGGAAAATAAAGTGGCAACTGTTAAAGGTGGGGATGCCGAACTTCAGGCAGAGACCATCTGCATCCACGGAGATGGCATTCACGCTCTTGATTTTGCCATCCAGATTTCAAAATCATTGAAAAGAGCCGGTATCGAGATTGTAAAAGTGAGCGAATTCGTTTAATACGAGCGATTGGAAAAAATGAAGAAGTAATATCTATAATCGCAATGCCTTGTTTGATGTTTTTGCTCACGCAAAAAACCAGTAAAGCCGATTTTGGCCTTACTGGTTTTTTAGAGAAAATAATATTCAGAGCGAAGAGTTGCCCGTTTCCACAAGCTCAGCCGCCTCCTCCGATGGTGCGATTCGGGGATCTTGAAGCCAGCAAGCAACAGAATGCCCAGTTTCAGATACCGTATCACGTGGTGTATACGTGTGGCATACCGTCATCGTATGCGGACACCTGGCCGCAAATGCGCAGCCTTCCCCAAGCGTCGCCAAATTGGGTGGGGAGCCGGCAATCGGGAGCAGCGGCTGCGAGCGGTCTTCGTTAAGCTTGGGCATCGATTGCAGCAGACCCAACGTGTACGGATGCTGAGGATTATAAAAAATTTCATCCAAAGTTCCCTGCTCCACAATTTTTCCGCCGTACATCACGGCTACGCGGTCAGCCATGTTGGCGACTACGCCAAGATCATGGGTGATCAAAATAATTGCAGTATCGGTTTTCTTTTGCAGATCTTTCATTAAATCCAGAATCTGTGCCTGGATTGTGACGTCAAGCGCTGTCGTCGGTTCATCCGCAATCAGCACCTTCGGGTTGCAGGCAAGCGCCAATGCGATGACGACGCGCTGCCTCATGCCTCCTGAAAACTGATGGGGGTAATTGTCGAGGCGGTTTTCTGCCTGCGGAATCCCGACCAGTTTGAGCATGTCCAGCGCCCGTTCACGAGCTTGCGCTTTCGTCACCTGCTCATGACGCTGAACGCCTTCCATGATCTGTTTGCCGACTTTCATCGTCGGATTCAAGGAAGTCATCGGATCCTGGAAGACCATCGAGATTTCTGACCCCCGTAAATTGGTGACTTGGCGCTTGGTCATCTTCAGCAAACTTTCGCCGTTATAGACAATATCGCCTTTGGTTACTTCAGTAGTAGCTGTCGGCAATAGCTGCATGATGGATTTGGCAGTGACCGATTTGCCCGATCCCGACTCTCCGACGATGGCCAGTGTCTCCCCTTTTTTCAAATCAAAGCTTACACCCCGCACCGCTGTCAGTTTGCCGGTTTGGGTTTTAAATGCTACATGCAGGTTATCGACTGTCAAAATGGTGTTGCTCATGGTGAACCCTCCCCTATTTTCTCATTTTCGGATCTAATGCATCACGCAGTCCGTCGCCAAGCAAATTGAAAGAAATCATGATGATGCTGATGACCAAAGCCGGGAAAATCAGTTTATACGGGAAATACCGCATTGATTTATAGCCATCTTCGATCAATACACCAAGCGAGGCCAAAGGCGCCTGCAAACCGAGGCCTATAAAGCTAAGGAACGCTTCAAAGAAAATAGCGGTCGGGATGGTGAACATGACCGTCACGATAATCGGTCCCATGACATTCGGCAAGAGATGCTTGGAAATCAGCCGTGGATTCGAAGCGCCGAGCGTCCGTGAAGCCAGCACAAATTCCTGACCTTTCAGCTGCAGCACCTGCCCCCGTACTACACGCGCCATGCCAACCCATCCGGTGATGACCATTGCGAGAATAATAGAGGTAATGCCGGGTTCCAGCACCAGTATGAATAGGATGATAACAATCAAATTTGGAATCCCCATGAGAATTTCAATGATCCGCTGCATGACATTGTCAATGCGCCCTCCGTAGAAGGAAGAGATGCCGCCGTAAATGACTCCGATTACCAAATCGAGAAAAGCTGCCACTAAAGCGATGAACAGGGAAATCTGCGTGCCTTTCCAAACCCGCGTCCAAAGATCACGGCCGAATTCATCCGTACCAAACCAATAATTAATTTGGACATCCCGTTCTGCGTATTGATCCACTCCCTGCGAATCCTGGCCATTAAAACCGAGCCATTCCATGCCTTGTACTTTTGGCGGCATATTGGAATGGACCAAATTCTGTTCGCGATAGGAAAATTCATTCATGCTGGGTCCGATCAACGCTAAAGCAATCAACAGAACGAGCATGATCAACGAGATCATCGCACCTTTATTTTTGACGAGACGCTGAAAAGCTTCTTTCCAGAAAGATACCGAAGGCGTACCGATTTCCTCGCTTTTTCGTTGATCGAGCGGTGCTTTTACAAACAAGTCTGATGGAATTTCGTCATAGGCATATTGATTTTGCGCCTGCAGGTCCTGATGAGGGGGAAGGTGCGGCGTATTTCCTGTCATGCTGATTCCCCCTTATAATTGATGCGTGGATCCAGGAAGCTGTAGATAATATCTACGACAAATACCACTAAAATGAACAAGGCACTGTAGAAAATGGTAATTCCCATGATGACGCTGTAATCCAATACAAGAATTGATAATGTGAATTGCTCACCAAGTCCTGGTACCGCAAATATTTTTTCGATGACCAAAGTTCCGGTCATAATAGACACGGCGAGCGGCCCAAGCATAGTGACAACCGGGATCAGCGCATTGCGGATGACGTGCTTGACGATGACCTGGTTTTCTTTCAGTCCCTTTGCTCTGGCCGTAATGATATAGTCCTGGCCGATCACTTCGAGCATTTCACTGCGGATAAAACGGGCAACTGTAGCCGTCACTGTCACTGATAGGGCAATGGACGGCAACAGCGTACTGGAATAGCCTTCCCATAAAGCGACTGGCAGCCATTCCAACTTAACGCCAACATAATATTGCAGCAATGCCGCAAAGACAAATGACGGAATTGACATCCCTAAAACAGCTAAAGTTACAGAGCCATAATCTAAGATCGAATTGTGCCTCAGGGCAGAAACGATCCCCAAAACAAGGCCGATAATTGCCCCGATAACCAAAGCCTGCAGCCCGATGAATGCAGATGGGCCGATCCGGTCGCTGATCATGCTTGTGACGGTACGGCCTTCATGTTGGAACGAATAACCCAAATCACCCTGCACCAAATTGCCAATATACTGTATGTATTGGATGGCGACTGGCTGATCCAGTCCGTATTTGGCATTCAAGATCGCCAGTTGGCTTTCGGTCAATTTTTCCGGGTTAGTAAACGGCGTTCCTGGCAGCAGCTGCATCAGGAAAAAAGTCGCTGTTACAATAATGAAAAGCGTAATAAGCATAAAGCCGATCCGCTGCAATAAATAACGTTTCATGCGAACACCTCAGTTCTGTAGGGTGATGAGAAAAGCGCAAGCGCCCGGGTAGCTCTGACGGGCATAAGACAGACCAGCGAAGTGGCGTGTTTTCAGCCGCACAACACGAAAAGTGAAAGTGCCTGTTCAGCTCTGACAGGTGTAAGACGACCTGGCGAAGCGGCGTGTTTTCAGCCGCACAGCCAGATTGGCTTACATCCCGAAGAGCTAGGCACTGCAACTGGACAACGGGTTGGCTTATGACCCGAAGAGCTGGGTGCTGGAGCCTGGACAATATAGAAAAGCGCAAGCTATCAAAAATACGAGGGCATCCGGAAACCGGCTACACCCTCGTATCTATAAGCTGTAAACCTGTCTTCTATTCTTCGATCGTCACCCATTTATAAGAGAACGAAGCTCCTGTTGGATGCACCAATAGATCTTTAATTTTGCTTCTCATTAAGACTGCTGCGCCTTCCTGGTAAAGCGGTACGATGGCTGCATCTTCTTCCAGCAGGATTTTCTCAATGTCTAGCAGCATTTGATAGCGAGCTTCAAGATCTGTTTCAGTTCGAGCTGATGCTACCAACTCTTCCAATTCGGCATTCGAGTAATCCATGCGGTTAGCCGATCCGCCTTCAAGCCACATATCCAAATAAGTCATCGGATCGCTGTAATCCGGTCCCCATGAAGATAGAGACAAATCGTAATCGATCGCTTTTTCAATTTCCAAACGCTGAGCAAAAGGAACGGCTTTGATTTCTAATTTAAATCCTGGAAGATTGTCTTCCAATTGTGCCTGAATATACTCGGCCACTTTTTTATGGTCTTCTGAATCTGCAATGTTGATGGATACAGTAACTTCAGTTTCGCCAGTTTCCTGTAAGCCCGTTTCCCAAAGCGCCTGTGCTTCTTCGAGTGTGCCTGTGTTAAAGTCTCCGTTCAAGTCCCGGAAATCTTCACCTGATGGCGAGTTGAAGAATCCTTTCGGAACCACACCGTTTAATGCTGTAGAACCGTTCTTCAGAATAACATCCGTTAAGCTTTCTTTATCGATCGCCATGTTGACTGCCTGGCGAATGTTTTTATTGCCCAATACCGGATGGTTATGGTTAAAGCGAAGGAAAATGATTTCCGGCTCTAAAATCGTTTCAAAGTTTTCATCGTCTTTGTTCTGGTCAACAGCCTCTGAACTTAAAACAATGCGGTCCACTTTGTTTGTTTCATACAAATTGATGCCCGCTGCCGGATCTTTGACTACATAGGCATTGATCGCATCCAGTTGAACGGATTCCGCATCCCAGTAATCTTCGTTCTTCTCGTATTTCCATCCTTGTTCGTGCGTCCAGTCAACCAATGTGAATGGTCCGTTGAATAGGATGTTCTCTGCTTCCAGCGCATACTGGTCGCCTTGCTCTTCAACAAACTTCTGGTTTTGAGGAAGGAAAGTCGGGAATGTCAGCAATGACTGGAACAATGGGTTCGCTGCTTCCAACGTAACTTCCAGTGTTTTTTCGTCAATTGCTTTAACACCCAGGTCTTCTGCGTCCATTTCTTCGTTCATGACCGCTTCAGCGTTTTTGATGCCTGCTGTAACAAACATGAAATTATACGGGCTTGCATCTTTCATGACGCGTTTCCATGCGTATTCAAAATCCTGTGCCGTAACCGGATCTCCATTGCTCCAGTTGGAATCGCGCAATGTAAACGTGTGGACGATCTGGTCTTCACTTTCTGTATGCTCTGTTACTAAAGCTTCAATTGGCTCATGGTTCTCATCTTGGCGGTAAAGCCCTTCGTTGACGTTGTTCAATACCGTAAAGGCAATGCCGTCATGAGCTTTTGTCGAATCTAAAGTAGGGATATCAGCTGTGGTTGAAATGTTCAATACTTGCCCAGTTTCCCCTTCCCCTTCTGCTGCTGCGCCTTCTTCGCTCGAGCTTTCCGAAGAATTGAAATTACATCCTGATAAAAATAAAATAAATGCGATCATAATCATTAAAATCTGTGTACTTCTCTTTCTCCCCATTTTCCTACCCCCAATTTTTTGATTATTCTTTATAATCATAATTGTTATTGTAAAATTTGGCAACAAGATGTTTAAATTTTCAAACATATATATTTCATGGTAACCTTGAAATACATATGGAAAGGATCGATTTTCATGAATTTCAGAAATATTTTATTGTCGATTTCATTAGGCAGCTCGTTTATTTTGCCTTTCTTCCTATACAAGGAGTGGTCCGTTGCAAACTGGTTTGATGCTTTATTTTTGATTGGGCTTTTGCTGATTATGGCCTATTTTGCCATGGTATTGATCGAAGGCCAGTTTTTCACAGCGTTTTTCAAAAGCACTCAAAACTTTTTTGCAAAAATAAATAAAAAAGATAGTTTGATTCGGGAAAGTGAAAAACGCACTTCTGATTCGGTAGATTATCGAAAAGAATTCCCAAACAGAAAATCGTTTCTTCAGATAGGCCTGTTTTTTTGCATTGGCAGTTTGCTGATTTCCTCTGTCATGTATTATTTGAATTAGAAAAATTAAAACCGACAAAAAACGGCAATGCCCCTTCTCCGGGCATTGCCGTTTTTATGCAAAATCACGCTAGGCCTCTTAACTGCCGCCCAATCGACTCTACAATTTTTTCTAAATAACCGGTACTGTGCGGCACCAAGTCTTTTAAACCAATTGCCCTTTCAAACAACTTTTTTCTGCCATCCGAAGTTATTTCAAAGCCTTCAACGTTCACTTTTTCTTTTGTTCCCGTAAATAATGCCGCTAATGCCTCAAAGTCCGCCTTTGCCATGCCGGACACTTCTTCCAGCTGCAACTCAAACCTTAGGTCAATGTTCTCCAAATCCTTATATAAGAAACAGTGGCAGCGTTCATTATCGATAAAACCGGACAACGCTATTTGATCCTTAATGATCCCCATCGGAGTCAGTTCTTCAAAACCCACTCCAATTCCGAGCTCTTCTTGGACTTCGCGGATCCCATCTTCGACTGTTTCGTCCGCCAATAAATGGCCCGCTGCCGTGATATCGAACAGCCCTGGAAAATCTTTCTTTCCATCACTCCGCAGCTGCAGATAGACAACATTTCTGCCGCCTTGCCGTCCCGCAACCCAGCAATGGAAAGTTTCATGCCAATAGCCTTTTTCATGGACAGTCTGGCGGTCAGCGATGCCCTTAGGCGTTCCCTGTTCATCGTAAATGCAAAGTTTCTCAGTCTCCATTTTCATGCCCCTTTTTCTTTTAGCCTAGCAAAAAACCAGCCGGTCCTCCTGCTGGCTTCCGTTCATTCCAATTAAGTTTCTTTCAACTACGTATATTGATTAAAGCGGGCATCATCTGGTGCCACGTGCTTGATAAACAACAAATCTTCTTCCGTAATGTCCGGAACGAAAAATTCAGTACCCCAATGCTCCGATGAGAAAATGTGCTGCTCTTCTTTGCTCAGGAAAACTGAAAACCACTTGAGTTTTTTCTTTCTGCTGACGTGTTGGGTCATCAGGAATTCAGCGATGTCCAGCGTCAGAAGACCAGAAAAAATCGTCATGCCCTGCTTTTCGTTGGTATCGAATAACCCAGGCAAGTGGGATGTCAGATCTTCAATTGTTTCCGTTTCTTCATTGAAGCAATGAATTTCAAAAAGATCAGATTTAGCCAGGAAATATTCCATCAGCAGGAGCCAGTAATCATAGTTCCCGATAGCCGGCATCCGATCCGTTTCTCGTTCGCCCAGAAATTCGGTAAGTTCAAACTGCAATTGTGTTTTAAGTTCCATGCTCCTTCACCTGCCCTTTTCTCCCTTTAGCTCATTACGGCTCTGCGTTTAAGCGCTCTATCCACCCAGTGACTTCGTGTAAGCCGTCAATTTCTCCATCAGCCTCCAGACATCTCCAGTGATGATCTTTTTTCCAGATGGCTTTCATACCAACTGCTTTTGCAGCCTCAATATCATTTTTCGGATGATCTCCGACATACACTGCCTCGTCCGGTGAAACGCCCAAGCTTGCCAGCGCTTTAAAGAAAATAGCGGCATCCGGTTTTGCCAATCCTTCCCATTCAGAAATAAGTATTTCTTCAAAATGGCCTTCGATTCCCAAAGCCTGAATATTATCCAGCTGAAATTGGCCTCTGCCGTTAGTGATCATCCCTAAGCGGAGAGTTTGCCGGGACAGGTTCTCGAGCATGCTGTCCAACTCCGGATACGGTACGCAATGATACTTAAAGTTGGATACGTAGTCAGCCAGCAAAGTTTGCCAGTCTACACCTCTAATATCCAACTCTTTGGTTAACTGTTGATAAACCCGGTCTTTCCAGACATAGCCTTTGGCATCCAACTCGATAAACCGGTCGATAAAAAGATCTTTCGGTATATGCTGCACATGCTCGGCTAACCTGTTGTACTGATCCTCTACAAATGCAGCCAAGGAGCTGTCCCGATCTAATAAGGTCCCATCCAAATCAAAAATAACGGCTTTAATCATTCCAATTCTCCTATCCCATCATTCGCTGCTTCCCAGATTCAGCCGCTGGTAAAATCCCAGCGATTCTTTCAGAAACTCTTTGTCGTAATGCGTTTTTTCATGTATTCGTTCTACCCATTCCTCCAGTGTTTCAATCGCGCTGTCGGGATGGAGCCCAGTGCTTGTACTCATAAAACTTTTCCAATTATCGAATTCCCAGTGGACGGTTTCGCTACTTTCCCACAGCCGAACTTCCACCAGCGGTTCCGGATGGATATGGTGCTGGGAATATTCAGCGGCCTCTAGGAAATCTGCCCGTTCAACAGGTTCCATTTCATAGATCTGATTGGACTGTTTGCCGTTAGGCCGATAATAAATGACTTCTACCCCTTTACCCGCTTGCTTTACTTGAACTTCCGCTCCAGGGAAAAACCCTGACAGTCTGCCGCCTTGGAACTCCGGTCGATCTGCATCCACCAGGATTGGCTGAATCCACTGGTCGCCCAAATCACATAGAAATCTGCGGCCATCCCGGTCTTCGGCCATGATCGCTGCATGGGCCTGTTCCGTGCCCAGTTCGCTTCCCACCGGGTAGGCTCTGACGCCGGCTCCATCAAAAGCTGCCAGCAGCCAAATGGCCAAATCAAAACAATTGCCGGTGATGCCGTATTGGTCATGATGCTGTTTCATCAGTTCCACACTGCGCTGCTTCTTTTCACCTGACCGTTGATAGTACCAAGCTTTCGTTAAGGTCTCCATCGGAAAATCATCAAACTGCCGCCATATGGAAAGTATTTCTTCCGGTGCTTCCATTTTTCCACCTTCTCTTTTTTCGTATGGCTATTACTTCTCTTTTTTCTTTAGAAAGTCCTTCATATAAAAATGAACTTAAGTTATTTAACTTCTTTAGGCAGAAAAAGAGCAGGCCCCAGGGCCTGCTCTTTTTCATGAAGTCATAAATCTATTCAAATAAAAAACTTTTTCGTTGACGGATTTGGTAATGGTTCAGTTGCTTGAATAACTCTGAAGATGTTCCTTGATCTACAGTAAATTCAACTCCACATTCCACCACATCTACTCCTGTTGCTTTCCGAACAATAGACCCCTCTAGTAAGAAAGCGCTGTCTAATATTTCAAAGCTGCAACGCACACTTTCCCCCAAAGGGATATCCAGTGCAGAAGAAAACACTAGCCCTCCGGCGCTGACATCATAAATGTCGACCGGGAAAAAATTGCCTCCATAAATTGAAATCTTTCCATTCAAAGCTTGATTGAAAAAAACCCGAAAAAATTCACGACGATTTTCTGACATTTCGCCCTCTCCATCCTTCTTTACATATATAAATTGATAAGCAATCCCTTGATTTCTCCAACTAGATCCAAAGTACCAATTCCTTCTTCTTCATTATTCAATACTTGATCTTGAATTTCAATCATTTTTTTATCAATCACTTTAATGATTTGCTGGGATTTCATTTCCCCGGCTGGATGCTGGCTTTGCTCGTCAGATAAAAGCAAGCCAAAACGGATTGACTCCCCAACAAATTGCTTTACCGCGTGCTTATAATTTAATACATTCTCAAGCGTGCGTTGATTGGAGAGTTTCTGTCCTTGTTCGTCCACTCGTCCCATTAATTGGTTTAAAGAATCATTTTGCAGCTTAGATTGGGATTTTTTCATGGCGTTTGAAAAAATTTCACTCGTTTTGTTTCCCGCAACTTGTACTGAAAACCGTTCATTCTGGATATTGCTCTGACTATCAATGCGCAATTACAGCACCTCGTCTTCTTTAAAATTTACTTGCTGTTTGTTGTTCAGTTTAACAACGAGTTCCACTTTGCCATGATCGGTTTGGAGCACTTTGGCAATTTGTTTGGTAGAAAACCCCTGCCTTGAGAGCTGAATTATTTTCTTTGTCTCCACAGAAGCCTCTTCTGGAATTTCAGCCTCTTTAGAACTAGGAGCAAAATTCTCTTCCAAACTTTCGATTCTTTTCGTTAGATGGATTTCACTTTCTTTTACATAGGCGATTAATTTATCATAAAGTTCATCATTTTCTTTTTCAAGCTGCGCCACGAATTCTGCCATACTTTCGTGGACTCCAGTTGGATCTTCATCCATTCGCTGCTTTTTGACTGTTAGCATCAGCAGGACATTCATTAGCAACAGGACAATACTGATTGCCACCAATAGCAATTCCATGATTATCACCCTGGCCTTCTGTTTATTATTTTCATTTCAATAATTGTCGTGCACCGATAATATTGAAGCATGCAAACGCAGCATGGCTTTTGAATGAAGCTGCGAAACTCTTGATACGCTGACACTCAGGATTTCTGCGATTTCGGTTAATTTCATTTCTTCGAAATAACATAGGGAGACCGTAATTTTTTCCTTTTCGGGCAATCGCTCAATGGCGCGTACAAGCGATTCTTTGGTCATCTGCTCTGACAGGTGGCGCTCGGGTGAATCGACATGGTAGTTTCCGAGCCTTCCTTGTTCTTCAAAATTTTCATCATCCATCGATATCATCGTCGATAAGGCTGCTTCAGAAACTGTTTTATTCAGCTCGGCTTTGGTGATGCCTAAGTATGAACTGACATCTTCATCGGAAACAGAGGTGCTATTCTGCTGCTCCAGCAGAAGATAGGCTTTTTCAATTTTCTTGACTTTATCCCGGACTGAGCGGGGAAGCCAATCACTGCTGCGCAACCCGTCAATAATAGCTCCTTTAATGCGCCAAGAAGCGTATGTTTCAAACTTCAAATCCCGTTCGATGTTGAATTTGCTTAGGGCATCAAGCAAGCCTTCATAAGCGTAGCTGCGGACATCGTCTTTTTCCACCGTTTTAGGCAAACTGATCATGAACCGTTGAATCACGTAATCGACCAAAGGAAGATACTGTTCAACCAAGTATTCGCCAGCTTCCGGATCCCGATGTTGTTGCCAATCGCTCCAGCAGGTGAGTTCTTCTTTGGACAACTTATGATTCACCATAATCTTCACCACCATTTCCAAGCGGAAAAGCCGCTCTTATTTAAACAGAATCTTCATAATGAATCCTTTGAGGCCTAATTTGTAAGGGACTGGCAGCTGGAGAAATTCACTGGCCACTTTTCGGATAGCGGTCGCCGATGGGCTGTCCGGATATGCCAGTAAAAGCGGCGTTTGTTTTTTCACCGCTTCCGGAATGCGTGCATCGCTTGGAATGAAACCAAGCGTGCCGATTTCTTTGCCGAGAAACTGCTCCGCTACCCGTTTAAAGTTATCTGCCGTCTGCTGACCTTCGCGTAAGCTGGTAGATTGATTGATCACCAGCTTCATGTGGACGTTCGGGTCTTTGCCATGAACCATCTTAACGACTGAGTAAGCGTCAGTAATGGAGGTCGGTTCAGGAGTCGTCACCAGGATGACGTCGTCAGCAGCTAGGATAAAGCGGAGATTTTCGTAAGATAGACCTGCTCCCGTATCCAAGATGATATAGTCCACTTTTCCCTGCAGCGTGCTCAGTTCTTTAAAAAACTTTTCCAATTTAAGGTCGTCCATCCGAAACAGGTCATTAAATCCGTTGCCTCCTGAGATAAATAACAGGCCATTGGGACCTTCTTCAATAATATCCTGCGCGGCCAGATCTTTTTCGATCATCGTTGCGATCGTTTCCTGCGGTGTCCGGCCCAACAGCACATCGATATTCGCAAAACCGAGGTCAACATCGAATATGAGTACTTTCTTGTTTTGTTCCACCAGGCTCAATGCAAAATTTAATGCAAAGTTGGATTTCCCGACCCCGCCTTTGCCGCTTGTAATGGCCAGGACCCGCGTCTTTCTGATGGTTTTTCGATCAGGTTTTTTTTTTTGCTTTGCCAACATTTTTTCCCTTAATTCATTCGCCTGATCAAGCATGGTTTTCTTCCCCCATTAAAAAATCTGCAACCAATTCAGAAGTGACTGTCAAAATATCGTCCGGAACGTTTTGTCCATTAGCTATGTAGCGGATGGGAATATCGTAGTGGGAAATCAGGTTCAGAATGGCTCCCGAAGAGCTTGTTTCGTCTTTTTTGGTTAGCAGCAGTTCATCCATGGCAATCGACTGGAAATTGTCGATGATTTTTTTCATGTCTTCGTATTTGGCAGTGAGGCTGAGCACCAAGTTAATCTGGACTTTGTTGTCATTCGGCAATAAGCGCTCAAGCTCAACAATATACTGTTTTTGCTGGTAGTTGCGCCCGGCAGTGTCCATCAGAATAATGTCACATTCTGCAAAATCCTCAATCGCATGCTTCAGCTCTGCTGCCGAGTCAACTACTTTGACCGGCAGATTTAAGATGCTGCCATAAGTCTTCAATTGCTCAACTGCAGCAATCCGGTATGTATCGGCAGTGATCAAACCTACTTTTTTATCTCTAGTCAGCATATAATCAGCCGCGATTTTGGCGATTGTTGTGGTCTTCCCTACACCTGTCGGACCAATAAAACAAATGATTTCAGGATCTTGAGCAACTTTTGGCGGCTGTTTTTCTTCAATTATGGCAAGGATTTCTTCCCGAGCAGCAGACCATACCTTCTCTAACGTATGGTCAGTCTCGTCATTCAAATTCGAAATGATTTTCGCCATCAATTCCGCTTGGATGTCTTCTGCTACTTCCTGCGCAGTTAAGTGTTTTTTCAATAACTGAAATGTTTCAGGCAGACGGTCTTCAGTCATCTGCTGCATCATGAATTGCTTGATGTTCTTCAACTCGCTGATCAGTTCGGTTGCCGTTTCTTTTAGAACAACCGGCTGCTTGACAGGCTGTACTTTCGGAAATTCTGCCGGTACGTGTTCCCGTTCACTTTCCCGTGTTGCTATAGGGTCAATCGCTGCTGTCACTTCCAGTTTTTCTTTTTGGAAAAATCCTAGAAAGCCGCCAGTTTTCACTTTTTTCGTATTCAAAATCATAGCGTCCGCGCCTAAATCTCGTTTGATAAGCGGGATTGCCTCTGTCATATTTCCAACAATGTATGTTTTCAGCCTCATGAGATGTTAACCACTCCAACACTTTGAATTTCAATTTCCGGTTCCAGCTCATTGTACGAAAGCACCGGCAAATCAGGCGCAAATCGCTCTACAAACTGTCTCATATAAATACGGATGGCAGGAGACGTGAGCAAAATCGGTTGAACACCTGTCTGCTGAAGCTGCGCGGCCTGTTCCGTGATCTTCTGGAAAATGGTCTGGGAAGATTCAGGATCGATGGACAGGAAATTGCCCTGCTCTGTCCGATGCACCGAGTCTGCAAATTTCTTCTCGAGGCTCGCTCCGGCTGTGATCACCTGCAGCGGCTCTCTTTGCGTCGTGTATTGCAGCGTGATTTGCCTTGATAGTGCCTGCCTGACGTATTCCGTCAACAGATCCGTATCTTTTGTCTGCGAGGAGTAATCAGCCAGCGTTTCCAAAATGACCAGTAAGTTGCGGATTGATACTTTCTCTTTCAGAAGTTTCATCAATACTTTTTGCACTTCTCCGATCGTCATCAGCTGCGGCACCAATTCCTCCACAACTGCAGGCGCAGTTTCGCGCACATTTTCGATCAGCGACTTGACTTCCTGTCTGCCGATCAGCTCATGGGCATGGCGCTTGATCACTTCTGTTAAATGCGTCGAGACTACAGACGGCGGATCGACAATGGCGTAGCCGGCCATTTCGGCTTCTTCTTTCATTTCTTCATTGACCCATAGCGCAGGCATTCCGAAAGCGGGTTCAACCGTTTCGATTCCCTCCACCGCTTCGTCATCAATTCCTGGGCTCATGGCCAAGTAATGGTCAAGCATAATTTCTCCGGATGCCACCCGATTGCCTTTGATCTTGATGACGTATTCGCTCGGCTGCAGCTGGATATTGTCGCGGATCCGGATAACCGGTACCACGATGCCAAGCTCCATTGCACATTGCCGGCGAATCATGATGACACGGTCCAACAAATCGCCGCCTTGGTTTTTGTCGGCAATCGGAATCAGCCCATAGCCAAATTCAAATTCAATAGCATCGACATGAAGTAGGTCGATAACGCTTTCCGGACTTTTCATTCCTTCCAGCTCTTTCTCGTCCTTGCCTATTTCCACTTCCTGCTTTTCCTCAGAGTTTAATGCTTGCTGCATCCGGAAAGCACCATAGGAAATGACACCTGCAATCGGCACCACTAGCAATGGGCTGATTGGTGTAAATACGGCAAACATTACAAGGGTTGCAGCTACAACATACAGCATTTTAGGATAAGCAAAAAGCTGCTTCGTGATATCCGACCCTAAATTGCCATCCGATACTGCACGCGTTACGACAATACCCATCGCTGTGGAGATCAACAGCGCTGGAATCTGGGAAACCAGACCATCCCCGATAGATAACAAAGTGAACAGCTGAGCTGCTTCTCCAAATGGCAGTCCGTGGACCATCACGCCGATCAGCAAGCCTCCGATAATGTTAATGATGGTAATGATGATGCCGGCAATGGCGTCACCTTTGACGAATTTGCTGGCACCGTCCATTGCTCCGTAGAAATCCGCTTCCGAGCTGACTTTTTCGCGCCGATTTTTGGCTTCCTGATCCGAAATCATTCCGGATCCCAGATCGGCATCGATGCTCATTTGCTTGCCGGGCATCGAGTCGAGCGTAAATCGTGCAGCGACTTCTGCCACTCGCTCAGATCCTTTTGTGATAACCAGGAACTGAATGATGACCAGAATCAGGAATACCAAAATCCCGATAATGGCACTGCCGCCAACAACAAACGAACCGAAAGTCTCGATAACCTGTCCAGCTGTCTGTTCGGTCAAAATGGAACGGGTTGTTGATACGTTTAATCCTAAGCGGAACAAAGTAGTCAGCAAAATCAGTGTGGGGAATATAGAAAATTGAAGCGGTTCTCTCGTATTCATTGCCACCAACAGGATGGTTAGGGCAATACTGATATTAATCATGATTAATATATCTAATAAGAGCGGCGGAAGAGGGATGACCATCATCACAACGATCATGATGACGGCTACCATAATGGCATAATCTCTGATTTTCACGCGGTCCCCTCCTCTTTCCAATTCATCGGATTTTTCCTTTTAGTCGGTATATATATGCTAAAACCTCTGCCACTGCCAGAAACAATTCTTCTGGCACGGTGTCCCCTATTTCAACTTGGGCATACAGCGCACGTGCAAGAGGCTTATTTTCCATCGTCACAATTCCAAGCTCTTTCGCTTTTTCTTTGATTTTTAAGGCCAGATGATCTTTGCCCATCGCGATGATGACCGGAGCCGCCATCGTTTCGGCATCGTACTTGATGGCGATTGCATAATGCGTCGGATTAGTGATCAGCACGTCCGCGCCCGGCAAATCCTGAATCATCCGATTCATGCTCATTTGCCGCTGCTTGTCTTTTATTTTTGATTTGATCAGCGGATCGCCTTCCGCTTTTTTGTATTCGTCTTTAATGTCCTGCTTGGACATCCGTATGCCTTTTTCAAATTCGTATTTCTGGTAAATGTAATCGAGAATGGATAAACACAGCAGGATAATGCCTGCAACCAACCCCATTTGAAACACTAACGAGCCGATAAAAGATAAGGAATGACTAATGCTTTTTTGAGACAGTAAAAACAATTCTTCCTTGCCAAGCCACAGCACACCGAATGCAGCGCCTCCGATAATGGCAATCTTCAGCAAGGATTTTCCCAATTCGACCAGGGCACGAGCTGAAAAAATTCGTTTTGCGCCTTTAATCGGATCCATCCGTTCCAACTTTGCCATAATCGGATCCGTCGAAAAGATTGCACCGACCTGAATAAAGTTTCCGAAAAAACCGAAGACTACGCCAATCAGCATGATTGGCAGCATGAGCAAAAATGCATTCATAGCCATCTGTTCAAACAATGTTCGAATGGTCGCGGGTGTTATTTCCCAGGAAATATATTCAGTAAAGTGGACGCGGTAGATCGCCAAGATCCGGTCCAGCATCCAGCCGCCCAGTGAATTCAGCAGCATGATCCCACCCAACAAAATCATGGCTGCGGCGACTTCAGGACTTTTGGCTACCTGGCCTTTCCGCTTGGATTCCTGGCGTTTTTGCGGTGTCGCTTTTTCAGTTTTTTCACCGGCAAAAAACTGCAGGTCCAGGGGATACCTTTTCACCACTTACGTTCCTCCTAATAAATTGATCAACTGAGCCATGCTCACCAAAATTTTCTCAAAGAGAATCTGCAGGATGAAGAAGAACACAGGCATGGTCAGAAACAGCATAACAAAGCCGACTAAAATCTTTATCGGCAAGCCAACAGCAAAAATATTCAGCTGCGGAACTGTTTTTGCCAGAATGCCAAGTGCAATATCCACCAAAAATAAGGCACCGATGATCGGCAGCGCAATCTGGAGGGCGATTAAGAACATATCTGTGAACAAGCCGGTCATAAATTGAGCGATATCTTCAGCTTTCACCGAAATCGCCAGACGTTCCACCGGAAACACGCGAAGGCTATGCATGACGCCGTCCAGCATCAAATGGTGCCCGTTGGCTGTCAACAGGAACAGGATGGCCATCATGTACTTAAAGTGGCCAATAAGCGGTACTTGTGCACCCGTTTGCGGATCCAGCACATTGGCCATGGAAAAACCCATCTGAAAATCGATGAAGGCGCCGGCAATCTGGACTGCGTACAACAGCAGTGCCGCTGTGAATCCAAGCGCCAATCCCGTACCAAGCTCTTTGATGATCAATAAAATATAAGAAGAGTCCATTGGAATCGCATCGCCCATAGGCAAGGTCGAAACAGCGACAAACGCCAGAAAAGCAGCGATGCCAATTTTAAATTGCGCCGGTACGCCCCGCATGGAAAAGATGGGGGCGATCAGGAAAAAGCTGCTCAACCGGATGAGCATCAGCAAAAAATAAGGCAGTATGTCAAAAATCATTTCCATGCCCGCTTACCCGATGATTCTTGGCAGCTGCTGAAACAGGTCTCTAGTGTAATCCAGCAGCAACGTCAGCATCCATGGCCCAAAGACTACAAGCGAAATGAAGACTGCCAGTATTTTCGGAATGAACGCCAACGTCTGCTCCTGGATTTGCGTCATTGCCTGGAAGACGCTGACCAATAATCCGACAGCCAGCGCGATCAGCAGCATCGGGGCCGAAATGAGGATAATGGTAAAAATCGATTGTTCGGCTAGTTTGATCACCATATCTGGAGTCATCGTTTTCTTCCCTTCGTCAAAAGCTGACAAGCAGCGATTCGATTATTAAGTACCAGCCGTCCACCAGGACAAACAGCAAAATTTTAAAAGGCAGTGAAATCATCACCGGCGGCAGCATCATCATCCCCATTGCCATCAGCGTACTGGCAACCACCATATCGATGATCAAAAAAGGAATGAAAATAACAAAGCCGATTTGGAATGCGGTTTTCAGTTCACTGATGGCAAATGCCGGAATCAGTGACGTCAAGGGGATTTCCTCAATGCTGTCAGGCTTTTCCAACTCTGCGTATTTAAAGAATAAGGCCAAGTCTTTTTCCCGTGTGTTCTGTGCCATGAATTCCTTTAACGGGAGAATAGCGGTATCCAATGCTTCCTGCTGCTCCATGTCGCCATCTAAATAGGGCTGCAAGGCTGTTTCATTCATTTCCATCGCAATCGGCGACATGATGAAGAATGTCAGGAACAGTGCCAGGCCAACCAATACCTGGTTCGGCGGCATGGATTGGGTACCCAGTCCGGTCCGGACAAATGACAGCACGATGATGATCCGCGTAAAGCTGGTCATCATGATGAGAATTCCCGGGGCCAGCGACAAGACCGTCAACAGGAAAAACAGTTGAAGTGTTGTCGAAACATCTTCAGGCGATTCTCCGCCAAAATCAATGCCCGGAATATTGATGGATGATAAAATTTCCGGAATCATAGCGGACGCCCTTCCTTGTCGGTCTGTTCTTGTCCCAGCTTGTTTTGGAGCTCTTGCTGTTTGGCTTTCTGCTTGTTCAGGCTTTGATTGAACAGCTGATCAAAACCTTTTTTTTGCGGATTTTTCGAAAAATCCCCGATTTTCTTTTTCGTAAAGTCCAGCAGGTTTTTGGAAAGTGCCGGCTGCTGCTGTTCAAAGTCTTTTTCAATGCCGCTGATTTCAGCTGCATCCGAGAACTCCTTGATCAAGGTCACTTCATCACCGACCCCGATCAAGTACATTTGCCCGCCAACTTTCACCAATTGAAGTGATTTGTTGTTGCCGAGCGGCGTACCACCCATCAGCTTGACTGCTTGGTTGGGCTGAAGATTTTTCTGGCGTGCTGCCAAAAACTTGATCAAACCGTAAATCATCGCCACAATTAATAGCGTATAAAGCACCAATTGAACAATGATGCCAGCCAGACTTTTTTCTTCCACCGGTGCCGCTTCTACCGGATCTGCCGGTGTTTCTTCTTCGGGTTCTTCGTTGTTGAGCCATTCCACGACATTCGGGCTTGCCTGAACAGTCAATGGAACCGACAGTGCACCGAAAAACAAGACTGCCATAAGCAGTGCGATGTATACATTCTTTGATTTGTTCAATTTCGGCAAACTCCTTCTATCAGGCATTAACGCAGTTTCGAGATACGCTCTGCTGTACTTAGTACATCTGTTACGCGCACTCCAAAATTTTCGTCAATGACCACGACTTCTCCAACTGCGATCAACTTGTTATTGATCAGGATATCGACGGGTTCTCCAGCCAATTTATCCAGTTCGATGATAGATCCCTGGGAAATTTCCAGTATATCTTTGACCATACGCTTTGTACGTCCGAGTTCTACGGTTACTTGAAGCGGAATATCCAAAAGCATGTTCAGGTTATTCGGTTCCGACTGTGCTGTTTCCGTGTTATCAAAGCTTGAAAATTGGACGTTTTGTACCGTTTGTGTTTCTTGAGTCTGTTGATTTAGCTGGTTGTCTAGATGGCTTTCTGATTGCTTTGGCATTTCACCTATCTCCTTTGTGTCTTCTTCGTCAAACGGTTCAGTTAATATCGCTACCAAAAGTTTCGCTAGTGGCACTGGAAGGCATAGATGAAAACGGATATTCTGCTTGCCGCTAATATTCAGCTGAAATTGGGATTCGGTAAACCATTGCTCTTTCGTGAAATTGGCCAATGGAAAATCTACATTCTGATCGACAACATCTATACCCGATAGAGAATGGGCAATATCTCTTTCCAATAGAGCTGACATCGACTGCGCTACGGAGTCGAACATCTTCCCAATCATGTTTTGAACAGCTTGAAATGCTGTTTCGTCTTCTGCATCCTCCAGTCCAGCTTTCAATGCAGCATCAACATCTTTTTTGGATACGGCAAGAACTTGCATCCCGTTTGCCGCACCTGTATATTCACCAAGTGCAACATAAAACGGTGCACTTACCGAAGCAAAGACATCATCCCTATTAGTGATGGCCAAAGTTGGCGAAGTCACGAAAACCTGTTCAGAAAGCAGCGAAGTCAGTTCAGCGGCTGAACCGCCGAGTGATGCGTTCAGCAATTCGATGATTGCTTCTGTTTCCATTTTCGATAATGAACTTTCAGACATCGTCTTTCCTCCCACATTCTTATAATTCAGTAAACCCGCGGTTTCTTCCGAAGAAGGTTGATCAATCATCATCAAATAGAATTCCTTGAGTTGACACTTCTGTTACCTGTACAGCCATTCGACCTTTTGAAACACCAGGCTGTGCATAAAATTTCAATTTATTGTCTACCTGGAGCGTTACAGGAGCATCATACGACTCATTCAAACGAATCACATCTCCGTTTTTCAGGTTTAGAAAATCCCCAAGTTCAATCGTCGATTTTCCCAGTACAGCTTTGATTTCCATTTTAGTGCTTTGAAGTTTTTCCTCCAAAGCTTCCATCTCATGTGTTTCAATTGCTTTTTTTTGATTGGCAAGCCAATGTTTTGCTGACAGCTTCGGCAAAATTTGTTCCAGTACGACATGAGGCAAACAGATATTGATGATGCCTTCGACATTGCCGATTCTTGTTTGCAGCTTGACCAAAATGACTGTTTCATTTGGTGGAGACGTAGTAAGAAATTGCGGATTCACTTCAACCTCTCTGAGTTCTGGAGTCAGTTTCACTACAGAGGACCAAGCTTCCTCGAAGCAATCCAGTGATTTTGAAAATACACGTTCAATAACGCTGATTTCAATTTCAGTCAACTCACTGTCTTTTTGCAAAAGATTGCCTTGTCCCCCAAGAAGCCGGTCGAACATGACATATACCACATCCGGAGAAAAACCCATAACCATACTGCCTTGCAGCGGTGCCGCTTCGAAAACTCCCAACATCGATTTTTTTTGGACATTGCGGATAAATTCCTGATAAGAAACTTCTTCTACCGCCTCAACACTTACTTGAACAAAAGCTCGAAGCTGTGCTGAGAAATAAGAAGACAACAAGCGGGAAAAGTTCTCGTGAATCCGGGATAAGGTACGGATCTGATCTTGTGAGAAACGCAATGCTTTCTTGAAATCGTATGCTTGAACATTTCTTTTTTTGTCGATAACTTTTGGCTCTTGGTTCCCCATTGCTGAAAGGATGGTTTCAATATTTTCATCTGTTAAAACATCGGTCAACTTGATTGCCCCCTCATTCGTCCAAGTTCGGCTCATGCAAACGAGGTAAAATGTTCAGTTTCCGGTAATAATCGGTCACTTTGTCCATAACTTCCTCTACGGTTTCCAATACATGGACTTTCTTGCCCGTTGTTAAAGTCACGACGGTATCCGGTGTGGATTCCAACCGTTCGATATAAATAGCATTTAATACAAAAGAAGAGCGATTTAATCTGGTTAATTGAATCATGTCGATTGCTGTTCAAAGCTTAGCCCTGCTCAGCCTGAGCCTCCTCTATTAGCGTTTCAAGTTGACTACTTCCTGCAGAAGTTCATCTGAAGTCGTGATAGTGCGTGAATTCGCCTGGAATCCGCGTTGTGCAATAATCATTTCCGTAAACTCTTCCGTTAAGTCAACGTTGGACATTTCAAGCATCCCAGAACCAATTTCTGTATTCTTGTCTGAAGCTGTTTGGATATTTAAACCGTTTGCACTTGCCATTCCTGTCATCTCATACAAAGAACCGCCAAACTTCCGAAGACCTGATGGATTTTCAGGTGTTGAAACCCCAATTTCGGCAATCGTTGTTTCTGTTCCATCAGCTTGTTTACCAATTACTTCTCCTAAGCGATTGATGCTGAAGGAATCGTACCCTGAGACATTGATTGCTTGCTCGTTACTGCTTAAAACATTGTATCCCTGTGCTGTCACTAAATTGCCTTCTGCTGTCACAGTAAAATTTCCTGCACGCGTTAAATATTGCCCTTCTCCGTTGGCAGCTTCTGGATCTTGAACAACAAAAAATCCGTCACCCATAATCGAAAGATCTGTTCCAACTCCTGTAGACATTGCTGATCCTGCGTTATGGTTTACATTGATCGAAGCCATGGATGAACCTAAACCGATTTGCATAGGATTTGTTCCACCACTTGACAAATTTTGGCTTAGAAGATCTTGAAAGTTAATCGTACTTTTTTTGTAGCCTATTGTATTAACGTTGGAAATGTTATTCCCGATTACATCCAGCTTGGTTTGAAACCCTTTCATACCTGAAATTCCTGAGTACATTGAACGCAACATTTAATTTTCCCCTTTCAAGAATCATCTTTTGACCGTAATGGGTCAGACGATTTCCTGGTCATTTGTGGTGGCTGGTTGTTTTTCAATCCGTTGAATCGATTCGATTGGCACTTTTACATCCGAGCCTTCAAGCTCAGCGAGCAACTCGCCGTTCTTGCTGGACAACGCTTTAACAATTCCTTCACCTGAGCCTGTTTCTGACTCCCATGTAACTGAAGTGCCGATTAAATGTGCATAGTCTGCTAATGAAGAACTTCCCTGATTGCTGACAAATTGCGTCATGGTTTTATTTAAGTTGGTCAATTGCTCCAGGCTCGTAAACTGAGCCATCTGGCCAATGAACTCTGTGTCTTTTAACGGTTCCATCGGATCCTGGTGCTTCATTTGAGTGACCAGGATTTTCAAGAAAGCATCTTGCCCGAGTGCATTTGTAGCTTCCGTCTTAGCAGCTGGTGCTGGTGCAGCAGCTGCTGCGGTTGTCACTGTCGAGATGTTCATCAAAACACCCTCTCTTCTATACTGTGTAATCCACTTTCATCAACTGGCCAACCGAAGGCTGCCGTATAGCCGCCTTTTCTTCTTCGGGCTGGAAATAGCCATTTTTGTCTCGATTGGCTGTTCCATTCTTATGCTGTTGCTGGGAAAACCGCTGTTCGGCATGAGATTGCTGTTGGCTGAAAGGCTGCGGCGAACTTTGCTGCAGCACTTCGATTTTTTCAACAGCTACGCCTTGCTGCACCAACGAAGCTCTGAGTTGATTGAGTTGAAGTTCAAGTGCTTCTTTTGCCATCGGTGTGCTTGCCATAATCTGAGCGGCCAGCTTTCCGTTCACTGATGTCAGAAGAATTTCCAGGTGGCCGAGATGTTCCGGAAAAATATTGACACGCATTTTCATGCCTTCTGCAGTCTCTGCCATGCGCATCGAACTTTTCAGCATACCGCCTAAATCCTCAAGAAGGTTGGATAGCCGGACAAATGGTGCAGCGGGTGGATTTACTTCTGTCCGCACTTGGTTGCCGGCAGCTTTTGCAGCTTCAGCCGTCACGCTAGTGGTTGGCTGGATAGTCGTCTCTTGAGCCGTTTTGCTGTCAGCTGCCACTTTCGGCGACTGAAGTTCCTCGGCATCCTGAAGTTTTACGGATGGCTGAAGTGCAACTTCTTCTGCTTGTTGAGATGTTCCTTGTGTTTCAACAGGGACTTTCGGAAGTTCTTTGACTGGTTTTAAGTTTTCATTTAGAAACCTTGGAATATCATTTACTGCTCTGGTTCCATCAACCGGAAGCTCTTGTCCAATTGACTTTCCTTGTTGAGCCACCAAAACAGCTTGCTGCTCCTCTTCAAGCATGCCGATCAACTCTTCCAGCTGCTTGGAAATTTGCGGCAAGCTGATATTGTTGAAAGCATTCTTTTTTTCTTCTGCCCCCTTAAAGGCGCTAAGGTCTTCGAATTTTGTAGTAAATTCGTCGGACAAAATTTTCAGCTTCTGCTGAATATCCTCAAGCAGCCCGATCACTTCGGCAGCAGCATCGGTCATCTGTGTGTTGCTTCCACCTGTTTGGCTGGGTGCCGTCACGTTAAGCAGTGCTTTTCCCGCCTGAAGCTCCTGCAGTTGAAGAATCGCATATTGTAGTTCCTGCTGTTCAGCCGTTTGTTCTTCAATCGGTATTTCCTGCAGGAACGAAAGCAAAGATTCCAGGCTTTCCAGCACATCTTCTGCCGGGGCTTGTTCTTCACTAGCAAGCTCCGCTTCAGTAGTGCCCAGTGAAGTCAGCAAAGAAGCAAACAGCGCCTGATCTTGTTGAGCTGGTGCAGCCGCTTTTTTTGCAGCCGGGCTTATGGTTTGTGGAAACGATAGTTTTAAAGCTTCCATCTGCTTAACTTCCTTCCGCTAAACTGTTCGCTTTGGCCAAGCGATAGAATCGGGTGCTGGCCATTTCGTCAAAAAAGCTTTGTTCAGCCGCTTTGCTTTCTTCTTTGAAATGGTTCAATTTTTGCTGTTTTAAATTTTCCCAGGTTTTTTCTTCCTGTGCTTTTTTTTGCAGCAAGCCTTGAGACGTCGAGACATTTTTCTGCAAATACTCCAATTCTCTTTTAGAAGAAAGCGATTGATCCTGCAGCTGGTGAATATAGCTTTCCAGCATTCTCAATTCTGAAATATTGACGCCGCTTTGCTGTTTAGCATTTTTCAATTGCTCGATATCGCTTATTTGGCTTTGAATGGCTTTGTTTCGTTGATGGCCCACTTCGTGCTTTTTGATGGCTTCAGCCATTTGGATCTGCGCAAAGCCCTTTTCATTTTCTTTTAAATCCAATATTTTTTGAAATCGAAAGTTGAATTGTGTCAGTTTAAACGCCCCCAAATTGTGCTGATAGCCGCTCTATACTTTCTTCCAGTTTGGCTTTTTCATATATGTCCTGCTGCAAGTATTCCTTAATCAGTGGATGCGATCGAATCGCATCATCAATCTCTTTGTTGGCCCCACTCTTGTAGGCGCCGATATTGATAAGGTCTTCAGAAGTTTCATAGGCTGCCAACAAACGCTTGAATTCCCGTGCTGCCAGCTGATGTTCTTCCGAGACGACTTCGTGCATAACCCGGCTGACGCTGGCCATGACGTTAATCGCCGGGAATTGGCCTTTTTGGGCAATTTTACGGTCCAACACGATATGGCCATCCAAAATTCCACGCACCGCATCAGCAATCGGTTCATTCATGTCGTCGCCATCCACTAAAACGGTGTAGAAAGCAGTAATGGAACCTTTGCTTGAAGTGCCTGAGCGCTCTAACAGTTTCGGCAGCAAGGCAAAGACGCTTGGTGTGTAGCCTTTACTGGTCGGCGGTTCACCCACTGCCAGTCCGACTTCCCGCTGTGCCATGGCAAATCGGGTAACAGAATCCATCATCAGCATGACGTTTTTTCCTTGATCCCGGAAATATTCGGCAATCGCTGTTGCCGTAAGTGCTGCTTTAATGCGCTGCATCGGTGTCTGGTCGGAAGTTGCTGCTACAACTACCGATTTTTTTAACCCTTCAGGACCGAGATCGCGTTCAATAAAATCACGCACTTCACGTCCGCGTTCCCCAACTAAAGCGATAACGTTGATATCGGCTTCAGTATTGCGGGCAATCATGCCCATTAAGGTACTTTTTCCGACGCCGCTTCCTGCAAATACGCCAACGCGCTGTCCTTGACCGACTGTCAGCAATCCATCAATCGCACGGACACCTACTTCAAGGGGCTTATCAATCCGCGGACGCTTTAACGGATTTGGCGGTGCGTTATTCGTTGAATACTTTTTCAATCCCCTAGGCAATAAACTTTCATCAAGCGGCATTCCTGTACCATCGAGGATTTTCCCTAAAATGGAGGGACCGACTTTGATTTGAAGCGGGCCTCCTGTGGCGACTACCAAGCATCCCGGACCGACTTGCGAAAGATCCTGCAGCGGCATGAGCATAATCCGATTTTCTCTAAAGCCGACCACTTCCGCTTCAATCGGTGGTTCATTGCGGTTTGGATATAACAGGCAAAGCTCGCCAATTTTCGCGTTCGGCCCTCTCGATTCAATCGTCAAGCCTATGACCTGAATCACTTTCCCATGCTTTTGTATCGGTTCAATATCATTCAGCAATTCCAGATACTCATCTTCCCACAGGTTCATCGTTGGTCTTCTCCTCACAATAAGCGAGCAATTGGTTTTTGATTTCATCCAGCTGATTGTCGACCACGGCGTCGTAAGATCCACTCGCCGTATGAATCCTGCAGCCGCCTGGCGTCAGATTGGCCACTGGAACCAGTTTCAATTCCGAATCGGCTTTAATATACGTCTTTAGTTCTTCCAAAAATGGAATGATGGTCGGATAGTCTTCGGCAGAAACCTGCATTGTGACGTCTTCCGATTCCTCTACCTGCTTTAATGCATGCTGTATAATGTGCAGCACCTGCTTTGTGTCCTGGCGGAGTTCATTATGAATAATTTTCTCTGCCACTTTGACACTTAATGATAATAAGAAAGGTTCAGCCTGCTGGATAATTCTTGTTTTTTCGTCATAAGCCGTTTCCAGCAAGCGAGTCATTTCCAGTCGTTTTTCGACGCTGTCCTGCTCGGCTTGTTGGAGGCCTTCTGAAAATCCAGCTTGAAATCCTTGCTGCTGTGCTTCTTGCCCCAGTTTTTCAGCATGCTCTAACGCTTCATGCTGCTTGTCATGCCACCATTCGCTGATTTCCTGCTGTGCCGTTTGCTGATCGATTAAAATTTGTTTTTGCAATTGCTCTTGGCGAGTTTCCAGATCTGCGATTTCCTGCATCAATTGCTGACGCTGCTGTCTTGGATCCTGTTCCTGATTACTGAAAACAGTTTTTTTAGTCTCGATTTTCCGAGTCTGGATAATTTTCTTTTCTTTGGAAAGAGACTGTGGAAGACGAATGATGTTAGACAATCATTTCCTCTCCTTCTCCACGCGATACGTCAATTTCCCCTTTTTCTTCCATGCTTCGGATCAGTCCGACGATATTTGTTTGTGCATTCTCTACATCTTTCAGCTTCACTGGCCCCATCACTTCGATTTCTTCACGAATAGCTTCCGCTCTCCGTGTTGACATATTGCGATAAATGCTGTCTTTGACTTCTTCACTTGCTACTTTCAGTGCAAATGTCAGATCAGCATCGCTCACTTCACGGACAATTCGCTGAACGGAACGAGTTTCCAGATTGACAATATCTTCGAAGACAAACATACGTTTTTTGATTTCCGCAACCAGTTCCACATTATCTTTTTCGAGTTCGGTCAATATGGATTTTTCTGTACCGCGATCAACATTGCTCAACACGCGAACAATCGCTTCAACACCACCGGTAGCAGTATAATCCTGTGATCCTGTGGCAGTCAGCTTCCGCTCTAAAATCTGTTCTACTTGATGGATGACATCCGGAGAAGTGCTTTCCATCAAAGCGATCCGCCTTGCGACTTCCGCTTGTTTGTCACTCGGCAACTCGGACAAAATCTTCGATGATTGCTTAGCATCCAAATAGGACAGCACCAATGCAATCGTTTGTGCCTGTTCGTGCTGCAGAACATTTAAAATCTGGTTTGGATCGGCTTTTCGAGCAAAACTAAATGGTTTTACTTGAAGCCGGTTTGATAGCCGGTTGATCGTGTCCATCGCCTTATCTTTTCCCAGTGCCTGTTCAAGGATATTTCGGGCGTAAACCAAACCACCTTCATTCATATAATCCTGTGCTAGAATCATTTCGTAAAATTCATTAATGACTCTTTCTGTTTGGCTGTTCTTCAACTGTCGAACGTTGGAAATCTCCATGGTTAATTGATCGATTTCCGGCTCCGTCAGTTGCTTAAATATCTCAATCGACACTTCAGGTCCTAAACCAACCAATAAGATGGCCACTTTCTGAATCCCTGTCAACTCTTGTATTCCTCTAACCATTGGCCACTCTCCTAGTCATCTGCCATCCATGACCGCAACAATTTAGTGAAGTCTTCAGGTCTTCCTTTGGCAAGCTTTTCAATCGTTTTCCGCTTCGGATTCGATCTGGCACTAAACTCAGACAAATCAACTTCTTCATCTTCAATATTTACTTGGTTTGACTTGGCTAGCGCCTGTTCAAAACCTCCAAAATCATACTCTTCTTCAAATACTTCTTCTTTTTTCTTTCTGCGAAGCAATAACAAGGCAATAATGATGATCAACACTAATACAACCGCTGCGGCAATGACCAGAAGCAGATTGTTCGGTACGCCGGCGAGGAATGTTTCAGCTTGTTCTTCTTCCTCAATATCCGGACGTCCTTGGAATTCAGTTGCAAAAACAGAAATTCGGTCTTCCAGTTCCACTTCGGTTGCAGCAAATTCATTCATGCTCAATGACGTACTGACAGCATTCTTCAATAGATTGCTGATGTCTGTGACATTTTCCTGTGTTAAACTGGCTGGATTTTCCGGAACTGGCGGCTCTACGCCTACATTGATCGTAATGTCATCAATCACATACGGGCTCATCTCAATTTGCCGGTTAATCCGGTTGACTTCACTGTTGATCCGCTCTTCCGTACGCTCTGACTCGCTGTTTCCAGCACCATCCAAGCCCGGATAATTGGCGACTTCCGTTTCACCGGTTCCTGCTGGATCTTCCACGACCACGCCTTCGCTCGAATACGTTTCGACGATGCGTTCCACGCTGATATCCAAGCCTTCATTGTTTTCAATATCGACGGGTTCAACCAATTGCTCTTCCCGCTTTTCTTTCGTGAAATCGATGTTTGTCATCACTGACACGACCACTTTGTCCTGCCCGAGCAATAAGCCGAGCATTTGCTGCAGCTCACGTTGAATATCCTGCTCGATGCCTTTTTGGATTTCACGATGCTGCTGGTAGACCGACAGATTGGTATTTGCCACGTTGGCATCCTGCACTTCAAACACTTGGCCGTTTTGGTCCATGATCACTACCTGTTCAGCCGGCAAACTTGGAACTGATTTGCTGATTAAGTGATACAAACCGTTAATCTGCTTTTGATCCAATTGCAGCGTCGAATCGCCTTGGATGACAATAGAAGCTGTAGATGTCTGCTCTTCATCCGTGATCCAAACATTTTCTTTCGGCAGTGTAATCATGACATTCGCTTCTGTTACTCCATCAATTTGTTCAATCAAATACGCCAACTCATTTTGCATGGCGTCCCGTTCCACGACATCAAAATGGCGATCGGTCATTCCAAGCCCCATATTTTCGCTGAATATCCCGTAATTCACATTGCCGTTCTTCGGTATCCCCTCCGCAGCCAGGCTGACTTTCAAATCTGCCAAATGCTCTTCAGGTACGCTGATCGTTTTGCCATCGGCCGATACTTCCACCGGAATAGCCTGTTCTTCAATAGCCGTCTTGATTTCGCCCGCTTCTGCTGCTGCCAGATCAGAATACAACACTGAGAAGTTAGTGCGATTATTGAGAAAAACAAAGACAATAATAATAATTAAGGTAAGAAAAAAGGAACCAATAACAGCCCATTTTGTCACAGGAGAAAAACTGGTCCAAGATTCCTTTAACTTCGTTTTATATACTGAAACCTTCTCTTTCATTTACGCATCATACTTGCATTCTCATTACTTCTTGATACGCTTCAACAACCTTATTGCGGACCTGCATCGTCATCTGCAATGACAAACTGGCCTTTTGCGAAGCAATCATGACTTCGTGTACATCCTGTACTTCTCCTGTCACCAATTGGTTGGTCAATTTATCTGATTCATTTTGCGCTTTGCTCACTTCTTTTAGCGCATCTTTGAATATTTCTCCAAATCCTTCAACTTTGTTTTCAGGCTGCACTTTATCGAACAATTGATTTTGAATAAATGGGGTTTGAATCTGGCCTATTTTTTCCATGGGGGCCTCCTTGATGTTCTATAGTAGATTGTTCTTCATAATCATCGATTTATTTTCCGATCTCCAAAGCTTTCATATACATGCTTTTTGAAGCATTCAACGCAGTGACGTTCGCTTCATAAGAACGGGTTGCAGACATCAGATCCACCATTTCTTTCAGCGGATCAACATTGGAGGTACGAACATAGCCGTCTTCTCCAGCATCCGGATGTTCCGGATCGTAAGACATGTTAAACGGCGTGTCATCTTCCCGGATTTCCGATACCTCGACACCCGATACTGCCGTATTGCCTCTATTAATCACCGACTGCAATTGATTGGCAAAAGGCGATCCGCCGCTTTGCGACAATTCCACTGTTTTCCGACGGTACGGGAGCCATTCCCCGTCCACCAGCTCGGCACGATTTGTATTGGCATTTGCGATATTGGCGGACACGACGTCCATGCGCATGCGGTTGGCTGTCAACCCGGAAGCGCTAATATTAAACCCACTGAATAAACTCATCTTTTTTATCTCCCTCCACTAATAACAGAGCTAAGACTGTTGAGCTTGCCGTTGACCCGTTCGGTAACAGCGTTATACCAAAGCTGATTTTTTGCTAGTTCAGCCATTTCGACATCCATATCCACGTTGTTGCCATTGTTGTTGTATTTTGTTGAACTATTGGTAAGGATTTCAGTCTTGCCTACTGAAGATTCGTTGCTGAATGAAAGGTGCCGATCGTTGGTTTTATAGCTGGAGAGGCTTTGATTGTTCATTGCGGTATCTAGGGCTGCTTGAAAATCGACTTTCTTGCTTTTGTAGTTAGCAGTATCTACGTTGGCGATATTCGCTGAATGGACTCGCTGTCTCAAAGTGGATGCTGAGAGAGCTTGTTCCATGGACTCAAGTGACTTAGGGAATATACTCATCAAAAAACTCCTTTTTTTTACATTTAATTGGTTAATAAAAATCCACTTTTAAAAAAGTGGATTTTAATCAAATCTACCACTTAGGTGACTCGGCTGCCTTGTACACTGCGTATTTAGGCCCGTAGCTTTGCGTCTTTACCTTTCGAGTAAGTTTGCCATTTTCATAATGATATTCTATTATTCTATTATTAAACTCGTCATTTCGTACTATTTTCTAAAATTAATAACAAAGTGATAGTATCATGTTTCAATAATTTTGTATATTTTTCTTTTTAAAAAAATAAAATGATATTTTTTCCATATTAATCAATAAGACACTATTTTTATTCATCTCTTAATGTTATGCTACGCGATATCTACCATTTTGCTAATAAGAAGGAGAAAAAGCCCATGTTTCGTGGATTATATACTGCTACATCAGGGATGATGGCCAATAATAGGAATCAACAAATATTGACAAATAACCTATCAAACGCCAATACTCCGGGATTTAAAGGTGACCAAACTGTCTTGCGCGCATTTCCAGATCAACTCATTACAGCGATAGAGAACGGAAAAAAAGGTACAATAGTCCCTCAAAATATTGGGACTTTGACCACGGGCGTATATGCTCAGGAGGGCATCCCTTCTTTTCTTCAAGGTCCGTTAAAAGAAACGGGGAATTTGACTGATTTGGTGCTGATGGATGAATTGCTTCCAACAAATCCAGAAACCCAGCAAAAAGGATCGATGGTTTTTGCAGTAGCTGCAGAGAATGATGAAGTGCGCTATACCAAAAACGGCTCACTCACTGTAAATACTGAAGGTTTCCTGACTACTAGTGAAGGATTTTCTGTCCTGGGTGAGAATCAGCAGCCGATTCAAGTTGGTTCCACTGATTTCACTGTGCAGGACAATGGCCAAATTACATTAGACGACGGAACACAAGGAGATCGCTTATGGATTGGCTATACGGAAAACCCCGAACAATTTGTCAAACAAGGACAGAATCTTCTGCGCTGGGAAGGCGCTCCTGAAGCCGCTCCTCAATTTATTGAAAATGAAGCGTTGCTGGAAGGTACAGGCAGTTTTGTCAAACAAGGATTTATTGAACAATCGAACGTGGATTTGACCCGGACGATGACGGACATGATGACAACTTACCGAGGCTTCGAATCAAACCAAAAAGTTATTCAGGCTTATGATCGCAGCATGGAAAAAGCAGTAAATGAAATCGGGCGCGTCTAGGAGGAAGTTATTAGTTGAACATTCAAATGAACACAGCCAGCAACACCATGGGCGAACTGCAAAAAAAGATCGATTTGATCGGCAATAACATTGCCAATGTAAACACCAATGGCTATAAACGCCAAGAAGCCAGTTTTTCAGACGCCCTTGTGCAATCAATCGAAAAACAAGTCGGTCCACAAAACGAAGTTGGGCGAATTACGCCTTACGGTTTGCGCATCGGTGCCGGCGCGATTTTGTCACAAACTGCAACTCGCAACGAACAAGGCTCTATCCGCCAAACAGACCGGCCGCTTGATTTTATGATCCAGGGCGAATCGGCTTACTTCCGGGTTGAGTCAGAAGGAAATGCGTTGTATACAAAAGACGGATCTTTCCAAGTCCAACCAGTGCCGAACTCAAACCAAGTCAGCTTGGTGACGGCCAACGGCGATGCGGTTCTCGGAGCCGATAATCAGCCGATTGTTTTCGACAATGATTACGACACCCTCCAATTAAATGGAAATGGCGCTTTGGAAGTTTCTTTTAAAGATCCCAATAAACAACCGGCTGAAATCCAAATGGGCATCGCCCAAATAGATCGGCCGGACTCTCTTGAAAAAACAGGCGGCAATCTTTTCCGCCTGACTGGCACTGAAGCGGAACAACTTGCCAATGGCAATCTGCAGTTTATCAATTTGGCTCAACAAAAGGATGGATCGATCGCCATCAAACAAGGTGTACTTGAAGCATCCAATGTCGAATTGGCTGATGAAATGACCGAATTGATCGCGACGCAGCGCTTGTTTCAATCACAAGGAAGAGCCATTTCATATGCAGATGATATGATGGGCTTGGTCAACACGATTAAAGGATAATGCAAAAAGAGCAGACACCCCGCGGGGTGTCTGCTCTTTTTGTTGTTATACAATTTTTTCTACTGAAGAAATCGCTCCAGGCGGACGCTTTCCGGGGGGTACGGCTTCAGCCGCTTCCCTCGCTCTGCTCAGTCCAGTGTCTTCAGCTCGTCCTAATCCCCTAGGAGTCGCCGCCTTCCGCTCTTTTTTCTAAGCATCATCCACATAAATGGATATTTTTATTTTTGCATCGCCACTTGGACCTACATCCTGTGAGCCCGAAAGCGGAGCTGATTTGTGGAATATCAGTAGCAAATTTGGAACTTACTTACTTACTTACTTACTTACTTACTTACTTACTTACTTACTTACTTACTTACTTCTTATCTCAAAAAGTCCATCAAACTCGGCTGGATTATTTTTGATGATGCAGCGAGGCTCGCTTGGTAAACACTTTCTTCGCTGGTTAGCTTGATGACCGCTTCTGCGTAATCGATGTCTTCGACTTTTGATAACATCGATTTAAGTTCCAGATTGCTATCAAGCAGCCGGTTTTCAACAGCTTCTACACGATTCTGCCGGACGCCGTTTTCAGCACCCACTGTCAACAACCGATCGATTCCTGCATCGATTTTATCCAGATCAATGGAATTTCCAGCCTTTAAATCATTGGATATGCTTTGCAGTGTTTTGAAAATATTGTTGTCATCTGCTGCAGTTCCAAACAACTCATCAGGCAGTACACTTGATTGGATCTTGATGCCATCTCCAATTGTGAACGTTTTAGCGATTAGGTCTGCAGAATCAACTGTAAAGTTTCCTTTTTCAGGAAAAGGAAGTTCGCCTGTTTTTTGGCCGTTGAACAATGATTGGCCATTAACTTTAGCATTTGCCAATTGGCGCATCCGCTCTGTCAATTCTTCTATTTCAGCAGCCATTGCCGTCTGGTCCAGCTCCGAATAAGTTCCGTTATTGCCTTGAACCGCTAATTCACGCACCCGCTGCATCGCATCCACCATCGAGTCGACATTTTGGCCGGTTTCGTTCATCCACAATTTGGCTTCATTCGAATTGCGTTCGAATTGGGTATTGGCCGCAAGCGTGCTTTTTAAGTTCATCGCTTTGCTGACGCCATTCGGATCATCTGATGGGCGGTGAAGCAATTTGCCGCTTGATACTTGGTTATTGATTTTTTCGAATCGGCTCAAGTTTTGGCTCATATTGCGTATGGAATTCTGGTTAAGCATCTGTTGCGTGACTCTCATGTTTTTCCCCCCACGTTCCTTCTGCTATCAGTTGCCCATTCGGTTGATGATGGTATCCAACATTTGATCCGTCATTGATACTAAACGTGCTGCCGCATTATATGAATGCTGGTATTTGATCAAGTTAGCCATTTCTTCATCCAGCGAAACACCGGTCACTGACTGTCTGCGATTTTCTGTTGCTTGCAGCGTTGCTCCGTGATTCGTGACCGAGTTGATTGCAGCCTGGCTTTGTGCACCGAGCTGGCTAACCAGTTTTCGGAAATCACTTTGCGCTGCTGCAGCTGTTTTTCCTGTTGCAGCTGGCTGGTTTAATGGACTTGCCTCGTAATTGACTTTTAGCTCAGATAGTTTAAAGTCTGCGGCGTTTCCGATAAATAAAGCTTGATCTTTACCGCCCGCAGCCGACATGCTATTCGCTTGTGCAAAATCACTGACCACGTTGTTTAAGTTTTCCTGATAAGCTGTTGCGGTATCCATCGACTCGCTCAATCCAGCCAATTTGCCGCCGTACATTTCATTTTCACCAGTACCAGTTTTATGGTCAATTTCGGAAACCTCTTCGCCGCTGACCAGTTGCTGGTTGTTTGAAGAGAGGCTGATCGAGTAGCTGCCGTTCGATTTTTCATCTACTTTGATCGACATCAGCGTTGATAGCTCTTCCACAAGCGCATCGCGTTTATCTTTTAAATCATTTGACTGGCTGCCATCGCGGACAATGCTTTTGTTTAGTTCTGCGATTTGTTTCAAATACCCGTTCGCTTCAGCAACAGTTGCTTGCGACTGCTGCGTCAATTCGCTTTTCAGGCTATCCATCGATTTGTTCATCGATTGCGCTACTTCGATAAAGGCTTGTGCTCGTTCTTTGACCACAGCCTGTGCAGACAAGCTGCCCGGCTCATTGGCCAGATCCTGCCAGGCACTGTTCAATCCGTCCATGGCGCTATTCAAACCGCTGTCGCTTGGTTCGTTTACGATTGTTTCCAAGCGGTCCAATGTCGTTTGTTTTGCCTGCCACTGTCCGAGTGTTTCGGAATGATCACGAAATTGCTGATCGAGGAAGCGGTCTCTTACACGGGTAATCGAATCGAGATTAACGCCGGTTCCAAGCTGTCCTGTATTTGCTCCTTGGCCTGTCCAAACGTCCAATGATGGAGAAGCTGTTGAGTTTACTTGTTGGCGTGAATAGCCTTTTGTGTTGACGTTGGCAATATTCTGTCCAGTCGTCGCAATGCTTGCCTGGCCGACAGATAATCCGCGCTTTCCTAATTCTAATCCGTGAAATGATGAAACCATGGTTTTCCCCGCTCTCTAACAATTTCTAGGCTCTTGTATCAAAAAAACCTTGATTGTTTGTTTGTGGCTTTTGCTGACCTGCCGGTGATTGGTAATTGAAATGCTGTTGTTTCGTTTTTGTCACTTGAGTGATCATATGTTGAACAAAGCTCATCGAGTCTTCCAGGATTTTTTCGTTGACTTTGTTTTTCACCTGCAGCTCAGTTAAAAGCATTTGTAACGTTGTCAATTGTGAGTGGAGCTCTTGTTTTACGTGTTCATCTGGAATCTGTTCTGCAAACTGGCTGAATGTCAGGCCAGGATGCTCTTCCAATACGTCGGCTACAAGTTGCTGCCGCTCGTCTTCCAATTGGCTAAGCTGTTTAACCAGCTTCGTTTCTTCTTTCACAAGCTCTGTCAGTTCATCGACTTTTCGTTCGATCAACACCGTCTGCTTGCGTTCGGCATAACGGATAAGCTGTTTTTGTATGCTGATCAATTCGTCCAGCGTGTTTACTACTAAGTTCAGCATCCGATACCCTCCTCTTTTAAGAGCCCTACTTTATTTATCGAACCAGAATTGATGAACTTTATCTGCTACCTTGCCCGCATCGACCTGGTATTCACCTGATGACACCTGAGCTTTTAGGAGCTGGATCTTTTCTTGTCTTTCAATATCAACATTGGCATTTTTTTCGAACATCGCCTTCGCCTGGTTTGAAATCTGAAGTTCGTCTTCTTTTTGCAGCGACTTTGTTTTGGCGGCCGGAGCCACCTGCAATTTTTGATAAGCTTGAATAAAGGAAGAACCATTCGTTTTGTCAATATTCATTCCTTCACCGCCCTCTAGTTTAGTTTCGTTCTCTTATCGTATTTTCCAATATTGCGCGTTGACCTTTGGCCTTACTCGTTTTCTTCCGGTTTCCTCTAAAAACTTATCATTTTTCAGTGTCGCATCGATCTCCAGCGAAAAATCCTTGAAACAGTCATCGCACAGGATCTGTCTTTTGATTACTTTACCACAATGCTTGCACGGGTAACCCAAATTCGGCAAGTCGTCTGCGTAAATGCGCCCGTCGCGAATAAAATCGGCAATTTGTTTTACAGAGACATTTGTGGACAAGCTGACATCTTGAATATTCGCAAAGCGATTGGCTTCGATTTTCAGAAACTCGTTTACTATCTTGAATTCCTCTTCGATTTCCTTGTAGCAGTCCAGGCAATAGTCAGTGTAGTCCTTAAGGAATAATGTACCGCAAATTCGGCAATTATCTAGCTGATTTGCTTTCATATCCACTCACCTGACCTTCTCTATAGATTTATATCGGCAGTTTTGCCAAAATGTTTAGCGGAATTTCAATTTTTTCTGCTTTAATAGTACATGGCTTTTCCAATACTCTTCTTTACTGCATTTTAAATTCTGTCACCAGGACACGATCCACTTTTCCTTTTTCAAAAACTTCCGATAAGCGTGCCGCAAGTTCTTCTTCAATCAATGTAATTCCGCTTTCTCCGATCAATTCATCTTTTGTAAAGCTTGCAACGGTCGCAATAACTGCTGCCCGCACCTCAGCAGTACGTTTTTCTGCTTCTTCTTTTGTTTCCGTATTACTTAACAGGATATTAAACTGAACAACCCCAAAGTTTCCTGGAGATGCCAGATTTGTCGTGATCACGTCGGTGTCGATGCTCATTTCTGCCAACTCTTCAGCGCTTAGCGGTTTTTCCTCTTCAGCTTCGACGTCTTTCTGCACGAAGTAAAATGCGGCACCTACACCCATAACTACTGCAATAATGACAACACCAATGATTTTCTTTAGTTTTCCCATGGTACACCTCTTAATCGTCAGTTTCTTTTTCATAAGGTGAAATCAGCACTTCGACACGGCGATTTTCCGCCCGCCCTTCTGGTGTGTCGTTTGCAGCAATCGGATGGTACTCGCTATAGCCGGATGCACTGAATTTCTGCGGGTCGAGATCATCATTTTCGAGCAGAATTTTCATGAAATTAATAGCGCGTGCAGAACTCAATTCCCAATTTGATGGAAATTCCTCTGTACCTGTTGGAATATTATCTGTATGCCCTTCGATGAAAATCATCCGCGGGGGATCCGAAATGAGTAAATTCGAAATTTCATTCGCAATGGTCTGTGACCCGTCTCGCATATCCGCACTTCCTGACTCGAACAGCACACCTTCTTTGATCGTAATCATCAGGCCTTTCGTGGTCATCTCCGTCTGAAGACGAGGCGACAGCCCTTTTTCATCAATATACGCTTCTATCTTCGTCTGGAAATCCTGCAATTCCCGCTGATCTTTCGCAGCAAGAATCTCTTCCGGGCTTTCACCCGACGGCGGATCCTCGCTCAATTCGGCAGTTGGCGATGTGTCAAAGCTCTCAACCGGCGCCTGTTCATCCAGTATGCCGGTGCCGCCCTGCAACTCGCTGTTGAATGATTCGGCGATGGCGTTGAACTTTTCGGCATCCACTTGACTGGAAGCGAACAGCACGATAAACAGCGCCAAAAGCAGCGTCAAAATATCGGCATAAGGCAAGAGCCAGGCTTCATCGACATGTTCTTCATGCTTTTTTTTACGCTTCAACTTGAACACCGCTTTCTTCTTGAGATTCAAGCATACGGTCTTTCGCCGGCAAGTAAGTCAACAGCTTTTCTTCTACAGTCCGGACTGGCAGCCCTTCCTGAACAGCCAGCAAACCTTCTAGCATAATCATTTTTGTTTTGGCTTCTGCTTCGGATTTCCGTTTCAGCTTGTTGGCAAATGGATGCCATAATACATAGCCTGAGAAAATCCCGAACAGGGTCGCGATAAACGCGGCGGATATGGATTTACCGAGCAAAGCCACATCGTCCAAGTGGCCAAGTGCGGCAACCAACCCGATAACGGCACCCAGCACACCCAGTGTAGGGGCATATGTACCTGCCTGCGCAAAGATTTTTGCCCCTAGTTCATGGCGTTCTTCCATCGCAACAATTTCCTCTTCCATCAAATCACGGATCTGTTCCTGTGACTGGCCGTCAACGACCATCTTCAGGCCGCGCTGTAAAAACGGATCTTCTACTTCTTCCGACTTTTCTTCCAATGCCAGCAAGCCTTCTTTTCGAGCCAGCATGGCCCAGCCAGTGAACATCGGTATCAATTCTTTGATGGAGACTTTTTTTTCTTCTCTGAATATCACTTTAAATAAGCTGGGAATCTTTTTTACTTCGTCCATTGGAAACGCAACGAGGATACAGGCGATGGTTCCGGCAAAGATGATCACCAGCGCCGCTGGATTATATAATGCGATCGGGCTTGATCCCTTCAGAATCATTCCGCCAATCAGCACGACAAATCCTAATATGACTCCTATCCATGATGTCTTATCCACGTTTATACCTCATTTCATTTGCATGTATAATTTTTTTTTGAAATCCTCCAAAACAAACGGTATTTGGTGGGAAGAAATCGCTCTAGGCGGACGCTTTCGGGCCCACAGGATGTGGGTCATGCAGCTGGCGCGGCTTCTGCCGCTTCCCTCGCTGTGCTCAGTCCAGTGGCTCCAGCTCGTGCTGTACCCGCAGGAGTCGCCGCCTTCCGCTCAACCTTCCTATTTTTCAAGATATATTGATTTATAGAGCATAACTAATTAAATTCATCTGTTTATAAAAAACTGAGAAAAGTACTCTAGCTTTATATTCACTATAGTACTTAGCGCCGGCGCGTTCACGGGCTAAGCGAAGCAAGAAGACTGGTGTACTTTGCCCGGCTTCTTGCGGGAGCTATGCCCAAAGCGGCCGAAGCGATTTAGAAATTTTTCGCTTACTTGTTTTTCGCCAATGCCATGGCTTCTTTCCAGGTGTTGCGCATGTCTGTCATGAGTGTTTCCACTTCTTCCAGCGCTGCTGTGTCGTTTTTCATGTTGGCGTCCAAGAGGCGTGTGTACATGTATTCGTACATTTGGGCCAGCCCGGCTGACATTTCGATTTTCAAGTCTAATGTGACGCGGAGTTCCTGGACGATGTTTTGGGCTTTGATGATGTTGGTGTTTTTTTCTTCGAACTTTTTATCGGCCAGTGCGCGTTTTGCCATTTTCATGAATTTCAGGCTGCCGTTGTACAGCATCAGGGTCAGTTCCTGGGGTGATGCTGTCATTGCTGAGTTTTGCTGGTAAGTCTGGTAAGGATTGATCGTTGCCATGTGTTCTTTTCCCCCTAGCATTTAGTTCCGTTTGTCGATAAATGAACCTTCAGTGGATACGGTCTGATAAGCGCTGCTGTATTTTTTGGATATTTCTTTTGTCTGGGCAATGCGATTGATTTGTGTAAAAAAGGATTGATGCAAATTGTTGAGCAAGAGGTGAAGCTGTTGATCGATTTCCTTTACTTGCTCAATGATGGACTGCTCTTCGGCTGTCCACTGGAAGTTTTTTTGCTTCATGAAGGTTTCCAGCTGCTTTATGGATTGCTGCCGGCGATGGAAGATGGTCTCAAGCGATTCAACGCTGCCTTCTTCATTAGCTTCCATCCGTAAATTGATGTCCTTGGCTTTTTTGTAGAGCTCCTGTGTCTGTTCCAGAAAGGCATACATAATTGTTTTTGAGCTCATTACGCGCCACCAAACATGTTCTGCTGCATCCAGGTGCTTTGGGAGTTCATCTGGCTTAGCGCTTTCTCCATTGCCGTGAACTGCTTCCAGTAGCGGTCTTCTACGCGCGTCAGGCGGTCCTGCCAGCGGCTGATTTCGTCATTCATCTGTTTGATTTTTTTAGAGAGCGTGCTGTTGTCGATGGAGCTTGAAGAGCTGCCGGCTTTTTCGCTGAGGTTTTTGACGACGTTGTTTAAGGTGTCGTAGACTCTTGCCCCAACCCCGTTCCCTGCTGCATCCCGAGTCGTGAACAGCGCCATGACTTCGTCCGGTTTGTCAGTCAGTGCTGCGCTTAGTTTCGCCTCGTCAATAAACAACTTGCCGCCTTCTGTATACGATCCAGTGTTGATGCCAATTTGCGACAAATGATTGATGTTGCCTTCTGCAAGTCCGCCTACGCTGTCCATAAAGGCTCTCCGCAGGTCTTGCATGGCTGATTTCAATACCGGGTCGTTGCGAAGCAAGCCGCTCCGCGCTTTTTCTTCCCATAATTCGATTTCAGTTTCCGTCAGATCCTTTTTTTGTTCATCAGACAAGGGTTGGAAATCGGGAAAGCGTTTTTCGACGAGCTGCTTCTGCAGGTTCTCGATTGTTTCATTGTACTTATCAACGAAGTCCTTGATCATGGCCAGTGGTTTTTCAGGGTTGGACTGGACGTTAATTGTCGATACAGTAGTAGAGGCTTGAAGCATATTAACTGTTATTCCGTTGACGGTCGTTTGGTTGGATTTCAGTCCGCCTATATCGATGCCGTCGAATTTGATCGATCCATCTGCAGCGCCGGTGGCTGTTGCTGTTGCAGCACCGTTGTTGATGATTTTATCAGCCAGTGCCCCATTTTCTGTTGTTCCATCTGCGGCTGTAAAGTTCATTGTAAAAGCCTGATCGGCTCCCATTCCTTTGGTCGCTATGAAAAATCGGGATGTTGTATTGTCGAAGCTTGCCCGTAAAGCCGGAACTGAAGCTGCTGTCGCATCCTGAAGGTTTTTGGCTACGTCCGCAAACGTGTCGGTGCTCGCTACATCAATGCTTATACTGCCTATATTAATTTTTCCGGCTACACCAATTTGATCAGTTGATTTTGCAGCAGTCCCTGCCGTATTTGTAATTCCGAGTGTCGAATTCAACTTTGCTGCACTCGCCACACTCGTCACCTGCACTTGGTATGAACCGCTCATTGCATTGGCCGTTGTCGCAACCGTGAAACTGTTTGGAGCGGGCGAAGTGGCACTATAGGAGTTAAACGACGACTGCAGACGCAAATTGCTGGCGCTTGTCCGCAAGTTCGACATCGACAGGTTGGTATCCCGAAACGCTTCCTGCTGCCATTCTGTAAAGGTTTTTTGCTGCATTAATTTATCTAAAGGCATTTTTTGGATCTTCATCATGTCTTTGACGATTGATTCGGTATCCATACCTGATGCTAGTCCGCCAACGCGCATAATAAGTTCACTCCATTCTTATCGTTTCTCATCCACGATCAGGCCCGCTAAATCGGCCATCGAGGCATACATATCTAAAAATTTCTTATTGGGAATCTCCCGCAATACTTCATCCGTTTTGGAATCAATTACTTGTACATAATAAACTTCCAGCTCTTCATGCAGCTGAAATTTCACATTTGTCGATGTCGGTTCTAAAAATTCGTTCATGCTCTCTACTTTATTTACGATTGCTTCCTTCGTAATGGTGTGATCGGTATTTTCGTTGTTGTATGGTTCAGAAGTGACTGTCTTCTTGAAAACTGCCGGGTTCGACTCGCTAATTTTTGGAAATTGAATAGCAGTTGAGTTTGTTACTTCCATAGTAAAACCACTCCTCGTCTTCTTAAAACTTAAATAGAATCTATATAATAGTTATCGGCAGAAAAGCAGATTTTTTTAGTAAAAAAGCAAAAAAAAAATAAGGCAGGCCTGTGAAGCACCTGTCTTAGCTTATGTGAGCTTGGAATAATAGTTGCTGACTCCTTGCGTCCAGTGGTTATTCAATCCTGTTGGATCATTGGCAGCTCCGACCGGCGCGTATTTAGCACCGATTTTCGCGATGGTGTCTTTGCCTTCATTCAAATAATTCTGGCGCAAGTTGCGGGCCATATCGAAAATACTGTCTTCTACAGAAGCATAGCTACGCAAACCGTTCTTGCCCATCATTCCGGCGACGTTGTTTTTGTCATTTACCGCGCGCGATGAGCCATTACCGGTTTCGTGGATGGCGATGGCTGACAGTAGATTCGGATCCAGGTCGTATTTTTTCCCGGCATTGATAAAATGGGCGGCCGTTCCTTCCAGTTTGCCTTCCAAGGTACTATCCAGCTTAATAAATTGGGTCGGCCGGAATTTCAGGTCGCTTGTATCCGTGGCTGCGGTCGGGACTTCTTTTGTGTTGAGCGGCGGGATCGTCAAGGCTGGGTTATAGGAATTGGTTAGCGGTGCCGTGAGCGGCGTAGTCACAGATGGCAATGCAGCCTGAACGCCGGTTTGTGGAGGGGTTCCGGTATTCGTTTGTTCCATGCTTTCCATCATGGCATTCATCAGCATCGCGAAAAACGTGCTGGGGCTTGTCGAACTGCCAATGGAACTACTGGCGCTGTCGGTTTGGCCTAAAGCAGGCATCGACTTTGCCATTGTGGCGATTGTATTATATAAAAGAAAATTATTAGAAATCGGACTGGTCAATCGGTTCTCACACCCTTTGCTCGAGTTAATCTTGTTTAGTGTACAAGATAATGGTTGAAAAAAGAATAGGATAATTGTGGGAGAGAAAACTATTTTTACAATAAAAAAATAGAAAGTCTATGACCTCTTACAGTCATGGACTTTCTAATTGTTTTATCCTCTAATATCTAAACGGCTTCCGACATGAGGCCGAACAGACTGTTCCAGCATCTTCACAACATCTTGACCATTCGTCTCCGCCTGATCGATTGTCTTTTTCATGATCGATACATTCGCTTCTGTCCGGACATTCATTTGGCTCATTGCCATCGATAACGCAGCGATATCCATTGGATTACCTCCTTATAAAAAAAGGAGCCCAAAATCAGGCTCCTTTTGACTCTTAAGATTAACGTAGCAATTGTAGTACTTGCTGTGGTGCTTGGTTGGCTTGCTTTGCCGCTATGTCTTTCGATCATAGAATAGACTATATCTTCACCCTCTGCTTAGAGGGGCTGGGCACTTCGAACGGCGCTTGCCGCCCTACGGATTTCATCGCCATAGCTTCTGCCTTAGACGGTTTATCCTAGTCGTTGAACCTTCCCCAGAGTTTCCTCACAGGAGCTTGGCTGCTGATTATCCATTGGTGCATCCTCATCATTTTCAGACCGTCACGCTTACCGTTTCCAGTTACGTTGTGGTTGATGGGGCTTTAGGAAGTTCCAGCAATTCACCCAGTTATACTCTAACCCGTTACCCGGTTAGACGCCCTAGAATCAATTATCTCAACAGTTGTAACACTGATTGAGTCATTTGATTGGATTGAGCCAGCATTGCTTGTGATGCTTGTGCAAGAATCGAGTTCTTTGTTTGTTCCATCATTTCTTTCGCCATGTCAACATCACGGATTCTTGATTCCGCAGCTGTTAGGTTTTCAGAAGATGTGTTCAAGTTGTTGATTGTATGATCCAAACGGTTTTGGCTTGCACCAAGTTTAGAACGCTCAGAAGAAACTGATTCGATTGCGTTGTTGATTGTTGTGATAGCAGCATCTGCATTTTCTTGTGAAGAAACGTCAATTCCGATTACACCTTTAGCGCCTGTTTCGAAAGCTGATGATGTTGTTACAGCTAGTGCATTAGTGGTGTTATCGTAGTAACCAGCTACTCCAGGTTTTGCTGCGGTTGCTTCAGCTTCTGTTGCCGCTGTTTCTGCTGCTAATGCTGTTGCTGCTAAAGCAGTATCTGCCGTATCAGCATCTGCTGCTGCTCTTGCTGTAGTAGCAGCCGTTCTTGCAGTGGTTGCCGCTGCTGCTGTTTCGGTTTCAACTTCAGCAGCTGTCATGAACGTTGCTGTAGAAGCATCTCCTGCAGCATTTGTATAAGCAATCAACGTATCGCTTGTAGCTGTGTAATCCGTACCTACTTTAAGAGCTTCTGAACGCATATCACCGATTGAGATAGAAAGATTTTGACCAGAGTTTGCACCGATTTGGAAAGTAGCTTTAAAATCGCCGTTTAACAAATCCTTAGTATTGAATGCAGTATCATTGCCAATTCTTGTGATTTCAGAAGCCAATTCAGTTACTTCTTTTTGGATCTCGTTACGATCTGTATCTGTGTTTGTATCGTTGGCAGATTGAACCGCTAGTTCACGCATACGCTGAAGAATATCCTGAGTTTCATTCAATGTACCCTCTGCAGTTTGAATCAACGAAATACCGTCTTGAGCGTTAGTTGAAGCTTGCTCTAATCCGCGAATCTGTCCGCGCATTTTTTCAGAAATTGTAAGACCTGCTGCATCATCTTTCGCGCTGTTGATGCGAAGTCCTGAAGACAATTTCTCCATGCTGTCCATTTGTGCGCTTTGAGCTGAGCCCATTTGTCTGTGTGTGTTAAGTGCTGCGATATTGTGGTTGATGATCATTGTGTATTACCTCCGTGTAATGTTTTTTTGTTTTTTGCAAGCGCCCAAATCCTTTTGAACTGCCTTACATAAGTTATATCGGAGGGGTTTAACAAATGTTTAGTGTTTTTTGAAAGTTTTTCTTTTTTATTTTTAATCACGTAAAAAGCCTGCAAAATCTGCAGGCTTTCGCTCTATTTCTTCCGCATGCTCAGGAAGTCACTCAAGTTGATGACGTTCGACGTTGCCTGCTTGTTTTCTTCCTGAATCTCCAGGTACACTTCTTTCCGGTGGATGGTCACTTGCTTCGGCGCGTTGATGCCGATCCGCACCATGTCGCCTTCTATAGAGGTAACCGTGATTTCAATGTCGTCATTGACGATGATTGTTTCGCCTTTTTTACGTCCCAATACTAACATTCTCTACACCTGCCTTGCAGCGGTGTCGCCGCTCTGGAATAAAGCCTGCTTGATCTGGTAGTCTTTGTTGTTCAACACAATCTGCATGCCGCTTTGCTTCTTATTGTTGATGACCAACGGCGCTTTCAAGTTCGTCGTCGCTCCGCTGATATCGCCTTTAACAGAAACTGTCGTCAGCACAATAGCATCTGCCGGATCTTCCAACTGCAGCCGCTCGACCATCTGCTCTTCCAGCTTGATGTCATAATCCTTGAAAAACGTAAACGGATCGACCAGGAAGAAACTGACTTCCACTGCCTCTACCGACTGCAGGAAAAAGAATGGAGATTCGCCTTCTGCGTCCGCCGGAATCAATACGTATTCCTTATACTCTTCAAATCCCGGAATTCCTTTATCAAACGTGATGACACGTTCTTGCCCCAGTTCCACTTCACCGAATTGCTCTGTTTGAACTTTCATGCCCTACTCCCTTTCCTTAACAAAAAAATGCCTCTTAAGATAAAGATATCTCAACAGGCATTTATTAACAATCAATTTTTAATTCGCTCCATCTATTGGAAACTATTCAACCCGCATTCTTCTCGATCACTAAGTTCTCTCTTAACCGAATCCGCACCAAATCTACAGCGCCATCGATTCCCTTCAAGACAGCCCCAAACTCTTCTAGTTCCAACTCCACGTCCGTCAGCAATCCCGCTGACATTGGCTGCGCCAATACCCCGCGGCTGATGATGACGTCGCCCCCTTCGCCCTGCCCCTGGATGCGCGCCGCAATGTTGACAGTCCGCCCAAAATAATCGAGGCGGTCGTTGGAATTCACGGCAATGGCCGGTCCACTGTACAAACCGATCCGCAATACGAGGTCTTCATTGGCCGTACGATTGAATTCCGCCAGGTTTTTCTGGATATCCAATGCTGCCTTTAATCCATCTTCCGGTTTGTGAAAGACCGCCATAACGGCGTCGCCAATTGTTTTCACGACGCTGCCGGAATTTGTTTTGATATGTCCGGTCAAAAAATCAAAATGATTGCGGACCTGGCCATAAGCACTCGAGTCGCCGATCGTTTCGTACATCAACGTCGAGCCTTTTAAATCAGTAAACAAAATTGTCACGTGATCGATGCCGATTTTCTGGCCCGGCGACAGCACTTCAGACGAAAACAAATCCCTGAACTCCTGCATTGCCGTAACTTTAGCTGCTGTTACGGCTTGTTTGTTCCAGTCCGAATGCTCCAAAGCGACGACAATGTCTGCATTACTTGAGTTTGTCATGACGACATCGCCATTCCCCGATACTGCATCCTGTGACCAACCCAAATCTGAATACAGGAGCTGGGTAGCTTCTGCCTCTTTATCTATTGCGACTCTATGATTGGCTTGAAGCACACGCAAACGCAGGGCATCTTCACCCTTAGGAATCGCAAAGCTCACGGTTTTGCCTTTTTGGATGACCTGCTGCGCTTTGACATGCGGTGTGATCATCGGGCCGCCGATGCAATACACTTCGGCATAAGCTTGGCGCACGCTTGGATGGATGGAAAAATTCAGCTCCACATACTGATCAAAATTGGCATCGTAGTTCACACCACACAGATCACAGTGAAACTCTTGCTCCAGCTCTGACAGCGAATTGTGTTCCACTTTTGAAACGCGGCAGTTCGGGCAAATGACGTTCCAGCTGAGGTTCAGCAAGCCGGCTTTTGTTGCGTACAACAACACGCGAAGAGCATCGTCCAACTCAGCATTCCATAGTCTAGCAAGCTGTACCGGCTCGATTTGTGCGACGTCGTGGTCGCCTTTGTCAGCTAAATACCGGTGCAACAATTCCACATACTCGCCATTAACAGGCGTTTTGGCAAGCAGACCCGAAAGCCGATCGAGTTCCGACAGATTGATTTTGGACGTCACCGGTTTTTGCGGCGCTTCGAAAATATCCTTTGTACCAGACGCTAAATAATCGTCCAAATACCGCATAATTTTTTTGACAGCCGGCAGTCCGGTTGCCCAGATAGCTGCATAGCCAAATGGATTGAGCGGCACAAAATCCGCCGTCAGCTTGACCCGCGTACCACTCTCCCCATTGTCAAACAGTTCAACTTTTAATGTGTAATGCTTCATCGGTCCTGACAGGTAGCGGCGTTCAACGGTATAGCTTTCGTTTTCCTGCCACTGGAACGGGAATTCCTGCCACGAGATGGGCACGAGTCCCAGCACTTTGGCATGGGCTTCCCGGTAAAACACTTCCGCACCCTCTTGTTTAGCCGGGCTGAAGCTTACCGGGAACAGGCCGATATACAAATTCATGCGGTTGTTGTCCGCCAGCAGCTGCCATGCGGTTTTACGGTCCAGTGCATATTCTTTTTCAAGCACGTACGTCTTAGCTTTCATGTTGTTCACTCCTAGGAAATCGCGATGGCAATGGCAAGCAGAATGATATGGAATATCTGGTCAGCCACAATGGACAGCCAACCCTTTTCCGGTCCTTTAGCTGTCTGGACCCGCTGCACCCAAAACATGACAAAGGTTTTGCGGTCCAAAATAATATGGCCGAAAAAAATAATGGCCAGTGCCGGCAGGGACAGTCCCCCTGAGAGGATGCCAAGTACGGCAATCACGGCTGTGTAAACTGAAACATGCATCAATAACGGCAGCCATTTGGTTGCCTTGTATTTGGCCATCCAACTCGTCTGCAAGAGAAAATCGCCAATTAGATGGCCGATTAATAATACGTCAAACTGATTCATAACTTGTAGCCTCTTCCTTGTTGCTCTTCGTATTCATCTAATCGGTAATCGCATTCAACGAGAATTTCTGCGAATGCATCAACCACTTTGCCGTCGAATAACTTCTCCCGGCAGCGGACCAGTTCTTCGGCTCCAAGCTCGAAAGACAATCCTTTGCTGTAGGAACGTGCAGTGGTCATGGCATCAAACGCATCAGCTACACCAACGATTCGGGCGAAAAACGGGATTTCTGCGCCGGCCAAACCATGCGGATAGCCGGTGCCGTCGAGCCGCTCGTGATGGGACAAGGCAGTTCTAATCGCAGGTACCATGGCGTCTTTCGGTTCCATATTGGACAGGATGTCCGCCCCGATGACCGTGTGCTGCTTGATGGCTGCAAACTCTTCATTTGTTAGTCCCGAAGGCTTCCGGAGTATGGCATCCGGTATGCCAATTTTCCCGATATCGTGCAGCAATGCCGCTTTATACAGCTCTTCACAGTCCTGCGCATCGAGCCCAAGTTTTTGGGCAATCCACAGCGAATATTTCGCCACCCGCTCTGAATGGCCCGCTGTATAGGGATCTCTTGCATCCAATACCTTCGCTAACGTCCGGATCATGCTCAGCAGCATGCGCTGCAGTTCCTCGTACATTTGGCTGTTGTGGAGTGCCAACGCCGATTGATTGGCGAGTGCCACCGCGAGATTGATATCCTGTTCCGAGAAAAAGGCGATGTCTTTTTTATTGAGCAGCTGAAGCGCACCAAGCACCTTTCCTTTAACCGCCAATGGAACCGTGATCATCGACTTGCTCACAAAGCCGCTGGAATGATCGACCCGGTTCGCCCAGTCTGGGTTGGCCGCTACGTTTTCGATCAGCTGGGCCTCACCCGTTCCGATCACTTTGCCGACAATACCCTCGTCCATTCCCAATTCGATGTTGAGGATATTCGATGCGGAGGCTCCATATGCCGCAGCCGCTTTGATCGTTTGCCGGTCTTTGTTCAGCACCCACAAGGTTCCTGCTTCCGCTCCTACTACCTGCACCATCTGCAGCAGGATGCTTTCAAGAACCTCGCCCATTTCCAAATTTGAATTCAATTGCTTCGAGGCTTCCAGTAAGGTCACCAGCTCTTGAACTTTGGATTCCAAATCCTTTAGTTGCGTCATGGACTTCCTCCGATAGCTTATAATAATAAAAATGATTTATTTTTATGCTAGTTTTATTGTTTCTTGTCGATCATAGCTCGGAATAGGAAATTATGCAATATTACCCAGATTAATTTATTTCTTTTTACTCAATTTGACATTCATATTAATCAAACAAAAAACCGCAATCTCTCCCATTTCGAGAAATTGCGGTTTTCCTGTTATTCTTTTTCCACCAGCTGCTTTAAATTCTCAAACATCATACTCCAGCCTTCTTTGCTTTGGCTGCTGTATTCTTCGCCGGTTTTTTTGATGTCTTCTTCCGTCCAGCCTTCTTCATGCGGCACGACAATTTCCTGGACAAACGCCATTTCGCAGCTGTTTTGCACCATAGAAATCCAGACGGTGACCCGGTCTTCCAGGTCATTGAACTGCGGCATCTTAAAAGAGAACATCAGTTTATGCGGCGGCTTTAATTCCAGATACTCGCCGAGTGCCCGGTAATCCACGCCTTCGCGGCGATCGACGATTTCCCAGCTTCCGCCCACACGTAAAGCATTCTTTGCCACCTGGTTGGTGTCTTCTTGCGTAAACAGCCATTTCTTCATCAATTCGGGATTGGTCCACGCTTCGTAAACTGCTTTGTCACTGGCGTTGAAACGCCGCGCCATCGATAAAGTTACTATAGAAGTCGTCAACTCGATCATCCTTTCTGAATGGAATGAAGTACACGTTGTTGTTGCTTTTACTTTACCTCAGAACGTTTTCTCAGGCAATCCAATCCTCTTTCGGAATATCGGTTGCTTCTTTTCTAATATAGTAACGGCCTTTTGTAGCGATTGCCAAAACAACGGTCAAAATCGATGCCAAAATCAAGGCGAAGAATGCAGCTGTACTTTGCAGGAACGCGCCCATATAGCCGAGTGCTGCGATGGTTCCGATGGCAGTCGGAACCATCAATGCCACAACACCGACCGGATTCCATTTATACAGGTTTTTCTGCCGTGATTCGTAATAGCCCGGACCGATCTTCAGCCATTTCTTGACGACCAATGCGTCCGTCACCAGAATCGATGCCCAGCTCATGAGCGCAACCCCTTGGAAGGTCATCGCCGTATCCAGGTGGTCGACGATGCCCCCTAGCATGAGAATCATCGCAACGACACCTGCCACCACTACCCAAAAGCGGCGGCCCGGCGTAAAGCCGAACATGTTTTCAAAAAAGCTCGACAGGGACAGCGAGCTGCTGTAGATATTGGTGATGTTGATGCGGATTTGTGTCAGCATCGTAAACAGCACACCTCCAAGCCCGAGCAGGACGACGATGTAGATGCCCGGATTTGATTCGCCGAGCGTTACGCCGAACCAGATGCCGAGGCCGCCCATAACCCCAAAACAGAAAATCTGGGGAATAAACCCGATGGCGATTGAGCCTACTTTTAAATCTTTCGGCCTCAGGAAACGCGCGTAATCAGAAGCGATCAGCGCAGTCAGTCCCATGATGCCGTGCTGCATACCGATGCACAGCAGCAAGGCTGTACCGCCGATTTGGACGCCTTCCGGCATATAAGTCCAGAAGCTGCCGTCATATTCTGATGTGGTGTTGAAGGCGACGACAATTGCCGCTATCAGGAAAATCGCAAACACGGGCAGCGACCATTTCTGCAGTTTATCCAATTGTTTAATGCCGAACCAGTTTAATGGAATGACCACTGAACCAAACACGACAATGAGGAGCCACATGGGGATGGCGGGGAAATAAGCATGGACAGCAGCGACCAGGATCATGCCTTCAAATGCGCAGTACATGATAAAGTTCGATGCGTAGATTAAGGAGGTTAATGAGGCTCCGATGTAACCGAACCCTCCGCGGGAGAGTAAATTGACGTTCATACCGGACTTGGCCGATAAGTAAACAACGATGCTGCCAAGTATGCCTGCGACAATAATGGCATAGATGGCTGAAATGATGGCATTGGCGGCCCCGAACTGCAGCGCCATAACGCTCCCCATCTGGAAATAGAAAATGGCGGTCGCGATGCCGAAGGTGATGTTGGTGATGCTCAGCCAGCCCATTTTTCGTTCTTCCCGCGGGACTCGGTCAAACGTGTAGTCGCCGGTTGTTTCGTCTCCACGATTTTGTTTCTTTTCGATTAACTCTTGATCTGCAGTAATATCAGATCTCATTGGATCAATTCCTTTCCTATTCAGTTTTCATTGTCCTTTGGGAATCTTTGCAGGCTTGGCCTGTTCCCGTTCGTTTGCTGAGGCAGATAGAAGAAAGTCGTTCTGAAGATGTGAGGGAGGCGAAAAGCTTATACTCGATTTACCAAAGACAAAAAAAGCAGGTCTTTTCCATTCATGCATAGAACTGAATAGAAAGAATCTCATACTTTCCTATTTTAACATAACATTCTAAAGAGCTGTTGCATTCTGCGTCGACTCATTCCAACGACACAGTTTCCAGCCATTTAATGGATTGATTTTTTGAAGGTAATATCCTTCCATATTTCCACTTAAAAGAGCCATCCGAGCAGTGTGTGCTGCTCGGATGGCTCTAGTTCTAAACCTACTTTAAGCTTTCAAGCGCCTGTTTGACCGTTGCATAGACGTCTGCATCGAGCATATCAATTCCACTGTGAACAATGGTTTGGACCAGGTCCGGACGCAATCCGGCGATGACTACATGAATCCCCATCAATTTGAATGTCCCGCCGATCTGCTGGATAGACTGTGCAATGTGATCATCAATGGTCAGCACACCCGAAAAATCAATCACCACATGGTTGACATTCTTCTCTGCCACTCTCGGGATGACATTGTTCAGGATATGGGCAATCCGGTAGCTGTCAATGACACCGACAAGCGGCAGCACCACGACATCTTCGAGTACCGGCACAATCGGTGCTGACAGATTGAGCAGTTCTACTTGTTTCTCAGCCTGGTATCTTTCCGAAAAACGCTCAAAGGCATAAAAGGTTTCATTCAAGCTGACATCCAAGAATGCGTTGATGCCCTTAATGGATTTGGCGCTTTCCACGACAGACAGTCCGAACTGCAGGCTGAGGCGCGTGAAAATCTCCGAGAAGATCTGCCGCGTCACCGGATAGCGAATGACGATTTCAGAAATCTTGCCTCCCGAAGCCACCTGCATTTCTGCGTTCTTTTTGCTCCACTCAATTAAAGACTCTGGAACTTCAATGCGATTTCCCCCGAGTAGAGACTGGCCGAAAAATCCGATAAGTTCCACGTACATGCAGACAGCCTGCTCTTTTTCCCACTCGGGAATGTTTAGTTCCATTTCCTGTACAACTGATTCGACCACTTCTGCCGACAAGAGGTCAGCATTTTCACTTATGTATTGGGAAAAGCCTTTTAACGAAGACATCCATTTCACCCTTTTTCTTTATGTTGAATTAATTATACCATTTGGCATGGGCGAGGATAACTGCCAAAGAAGTATTTCAACTGAATCTTTATGAAAATGTTTTTTTACACAACTCAAAACAAAAGCAATAAATGCTTCAGCTATTTTAAAAACATTTTATCCATATCTTTTTAAAGCCAATTGGCTAGTCATTGACCTTTTATTTGAATTATTTTAAGACATAAAAATGCCCCTTCGGATGAAAATCCAAAGGGGCATTTTTTAAAACCAGAAGCTGGCTTATTATTTATTCAACTGTTACCGATTTCGCAAGGTTACGCGGCTTATCAACGTCACAGTCGCGGTGAAGCGCTGCGTAATAGCTGATCAGCTGCATCGGGATGACCGATACAAGCGGTGACAGCAATTCGTTGACTTTCGGAAGGACCAGGCTATCGCCTTCTTCCTGCAAGCCTTCCATTGAAATGATGCACGTGTGTGCACCGCGTGCCGCTACTTCTTTGACATTTCCGCGGATATTCAAATTAACCGACTCTTGCGTTGCAAGCGCGATAACCGGGGTGCCTTCTTCGATCAACGCGATTGTTCCGTGCTTCAGTTCGCCTCCAGCAAAGCCTTCTGCCTGGATGTATGAAATCTCTTTCAATTTCAATGAACCTTCAAGCCCAACGAAATAATCCATGACGCGGCCGATAAAGAAGCAGTTGCGTGTTGTAGACAAGTAGTCTGTAGCGATTTGCTCCATTTCCTCTTTCGAATCGACTTGCGCCTGAATGGCATTCGCAACGATTCCCAGCTCCTGAACCAAGTCAAAGCCGATGTCGATGCCGCGTGCTTCTGCAGTTACTGCGCCCAAGATAGACAATACAGCCAATTGCGCTGTATAGGCTTTCGTTGAAGCAACTGCGATTTCAGGGCCTGCATACAACAATAATGTATGGTCAGACTCGCGTGACAACGTGGATCCTGCTACGTTTGTGATGGTCAATGAAGCATGGCCCATCTCTTTGATTTTCACCAATACCTGGCGGCTGTCCGCTGTTTCTCCTGATTGGGAGATGAAGATGAACAAAGGTTTTTCAGAAAGCAATGGCATGTTATAGCCGAATTCGCTTGAAACGTGAACTTCAACCGGAATACCAGCTAATTTCTCGATATACTCTTTGCCGATCAATCCTGCGTGATAGCTTGTTCCAGCTGCAATGATGTGGATGCGGTCAGCAGCCTGCATGGCGTCCAGGATTTCCGGTTTGATGGTCAATTTATCATTTTCGTTTTGGTATGCTTGAACAATTTTACGGACAACCGCTGGCTGCTCGTCAATTTCCTTCAGCATGTAGTGAGGGTAAGTCCCTTTTTCAATATCGCTCATGTCAATTTCTGCAGTGAATGGAAGGCGGCTAACTGTCTGTCCATCCAATGTCAAAATTTCCACGCTGTCTTTGCGGACGATGACAATTTCCTTATCCATCAATTCAACAAACTGGTCTGTCAATTGAAGCATAGCCATTGCATCAGATGCTACAACATTGAAATCTTCGCCAAGTCCTACAAGCAACGGGCTTTTGTTTTTTGCTACGAAAATCGTCTGTTCTTCTTCCGCGTCCAATAATGCAATCGCATACGAACCCTTCAGTAAGGTAAGAGCTTTGCTGAAAGCATCCTGTGTTGTTAGGCCTTCTTCAACAAATTTGCCGATCAACTGAACGATGATTTCCGTATCTGTGTCCGACTCCATTTCCACGCCAGCCAAGTAATCGCGCTGAATGTGATGGTAGTTTTCAATCACGCCGTTATGAACGATCGTAAAGCGGTCAGATGTATTCTGATGCGGGTGAGCATTGACGCGGTTCGGTTTGCCGTGAGTTGCCCAGCGTGTATGGCCGATTCCTGTAGAGCCTGTCACTTCTTCTTCCACGACGCCGCGCAAATCTGCAATGCGTCCTTTTTCTTTAAAGACCGTAACGCCCGTGCCGTTGCGTACAGCAATTCCTGCTGAATCGTAACCGCGGTATTCCAAGCGCTCCAACCCTTTCAATAAAATTTCCTTCGAGTCGTTTTCTCCAATATATCCAACAATTCCACACATAATGTAATTCCTCCATTTTTTTAAAAAATCAAAATAAGTGTTTGCTTAATTCCTCAAACACTTCTGCTTGAGCCCATCCATCTTGTTGTCCAATCGATCGCTCGACTGTTTTAAGAATGGACATAACGACCGGGCTTCGCGGCCGGAAGGTATCCGCCGAAATCTCGATAATCCTTCTCCTCGTCTACTGAAGATGACTGGTCCGTCCGATTTCTTCAGTACAGGCGCTATAATTGTTTTCCTCGCACTCACTACTATCCCCCTTTTGCTGCGGTCATAAACCGACTTTATCATCATACAGCTTTCACACAATCCCGTCAATTAAAGCAGATAGTTATTTAGGTATATATCATCACATTTTTCCGTTAATTGGTTCTTTTTCCTTTTACTATTATTTATTTCTCGTATTATATAAGTTGAACTAATGATCTTCGCCTGTTGATATTCCACAAATCCTTTATGATTCCAGTGAGAAAACAGAGGCTCACTTCGAATTCACGCTATCTCTTAGCGCCGGCGCGCCCAGGGGCTAGGCGAAGCAAGAAGACGGGCGCTCTTTGCTCGGCTTCTTGCCGGAGCTATGCCCAAAGCATCCGAAGCGTTGGGTAAAAGCTAGATTCTTTAGTTCAACATATATAGGAAGACCAACTATATAAGTTGAACTAATAATTTTTCATTGTGGATATTCCGCAAAACAGCTGCGCTTTCCTGCAAACTTTCGTGAGCCTCTGCTGTTTCGCTGCATATCTTACTGATAAATACACTTTTTTTCATTCATTATAAGTTATACAACACTTAGAAGAAAGAGCAGAATACACCGACTTCTTCACAATATAAAAAAGACCGCAAGCAAACATGCTTACGGCCTTCAGATTGCTGTATTTGATTAGTTTAAGCCCATTTCACTGCGCACAACTTCTGCGATGCGTTCCACATAGTTTTCACAGTCTTCCGCAGAAGCCGCTTCGACCATAACACGCACCAATGGCTCTGTACCGGACGGACGCACAAGCACGCGGCCGTTGCCGTTCATCTCTGTCTCGACATCCGCAATGACAGCTGCCACTTTAGCGTTGTCTGTCACTGCATGTTTATCCGTCACGCGAATGTTCACAAGTTTTTGCGGGAAAATCGTCATTTCAGATGCCAGCTCAGACAACTTCTTGCCTGTAATTTTCATGATGTTAACAAGCTGTAAGCCTGTCAGTAAGCCGTCACCTGTTGTATTGTAATCAAGGAAAATAATGTGGCCAGATTGTTCGCCGCCCAGATTATAGCCGTTTTTCTTCATTTCTTCCACTACATAACGGTCGCCGACAGCGGTCTTGTTGCTCTTCATGCCGTGGTTTTCCAGTGCCTTATAGAAGCCCATATTACTCATGACAGTCGAAACCACCGTATCTTTTTTCAAGCGGCCTTCTGAATGCAAGTGCTTGGCACAAATATACATAATTTGGTCGCCATCTACGATTTGGCCTTTTTCATCTACTGCAATCAAGCGATCGCCATCGCCGTCGAAAGCCAATCCGATATCTGCATTTTTGGCAACTACCAGCTCCGCCAATTTCTCAGGATGAGTCGAACCTACTCCAGCATTGATGTTCAAGCCATTCGGTGAAGCACCCATTGAGGTGATATCTGCATCCAGATCCGCAAATACATGCGTAGCCAGTGTAGACGTCGCACCGTGTGCACAATCAAGCGCCACATGGATGCCGTCGAATTCTTCATCAACTGACTGCTTCAAGTACTGCAAGTATTTCTGGCCGCCTTCAAAGTAATCCGTAATGCTGCCGAGGTCGCCGCCGGTCGGGCGCGGCAATAAATCTTCATTGCTATCTAGCAAGGCTTCAATTTCAGCTTCCTGCGCATCTGACAATTTAAAGCCATCTGAACCGAAGAATTTGATGCCGTTGTCTTCTACAGGATTGTGTGAGGCAGAAATCATAACGCCTGCTTCAGCACTCATCACACGTGTCAAATAAGAAACGCCGGGTGTGCTGATGACGCCAAGGCGCATTACTTCCGCTCCAACAGAAAGCAGTCCGGCAGCTAAAGCGCCTTCCAGCATTTCACCTGAAATTCGTGTATCGCGGCCAATCAGCACTTTCGGTTTGTCTTTTGCACTTTTTGTTAAAATATATCCGCCAATGCGCCCTAATTTAAAAGCCAGTTCAGGTGTCAGCTCTGTATTGGCAACTCCCCGTACTCCATCTGTTCCAAAATATTTTCCCATTCTACTTTTCGCTCCTTCAATCATTTGCTTCTGATTGTTTTAGTTAAGCTTTCGCTTTTTTATCATTTCATTGCCATTATGCCTGAAATTACTGTACTTTAGTTTCCAAGATCTTCAGGAACCTGTACGGATTCATCGACAATCGTTTCAGCTTCCACTGTGACTTGCCCCGGTGATACTGCAGAAGCACCAGAAGGAACTTCCAGCTCCACTTCCACCGTGGTATCCTCAGCCGTGACAGTAGAAGCGTCCACTTCGACCACATATTCGGTCAGTTCATCCACTACGGTTTCCGGTCCAAAAACGCGGATTTCTTCAGTTGCGGTGCTCCAGTCGGTAATGGTGATGCCTGCGCGGGCTTCACCCGTTGGTTCAAGCCTTACCGGCACCATCTTACTGTATTCAACGACTTCTATATCAACTTCTACTTCCTGAGGTTCAATTTCTACATTTTCCAGCTTTGTCAAATCTTCTGCTAAGACGCGGACCCGGGCTGCGGTCGTGAAAGATTCCTTCACTCCCTGCTCCCCAGAAACCGTTGCTTTAACAAAGCTGATGGCGTCGATTACGCTTTTCGGACCGGTTACCGTCACGGTTTCCGGATCGACAGCGACACTTTCCAGAATAAAACCATCCGCCAGCATCCGTTCATTTATTTCCGGATCGATGCGGAACTCCTGCGATACCCGCTCTTCGATCACAACGTTAACGAATGCCGGATCGACCCGAATATTCAATTGTTCGGACAGATTTTCCGTTTGAATCGGGACTTGATGCTCGCCCATCGGCAAATTGCGCAAATCCACAAAAAGCGTAAAGTCTTCCAATTGGCGGGCAGTCTGCACACTGCTGACAGGACCGTTCAAATGCAGATCTGCCGTGCTCGGTACACCGCTGACCATCAGGCTGTTATCGTGATAGACCTCAAGTTCCACATCTTCGATCACTTCTGATGTCCGGCCGGCGTCTGTCGTCCCCGTGGAACTGTCTTCCGCCTGCACGGAAAAGAATAAAAGAAAGGCTAACAGCAGCGCTGTAATGCGCAAAAACCAGCGATTGTCCATCATCTTATCCATTCTTTTTCCCCCTCCAATTCCACCAGGAAGGAGCGGCTTCCTGCTGTGCCGCCCCAAACCAGATTCGGCGCAGCTTCACTTCAAAGTCTTCAAGTGATAAATTGCGGTGCAAATCGCCATTCGCCGTCAAGCTGATGGCGCCTGTTTCTTCTGATACGATAATCGTGATGGCATCGGTCACTTCACTGATGCCGAGAGCTGCACGGTGGCGCGTTCCCAGCTCTTTTGAAATGAATGGACTTTCAGACAGCGGCAAATAGCAGGCCGCTGCCGCAATCCGATTTTTTTGGACAATTACCGCTCCATCGTGCAGCGGCGTATTCGGAATGAACAAATTGATCAGCAGCTCCGATGTAATATCCGAGTTCATCGGAATGCCGGTCTCGATGTATTCGCTCAAACCGGTTTCACGTTCAATCGATACCAACGCCCCAATTCGCCGTTTCGCCATATAGCTGACAGACTTGGACATGGCCTCAATCAGCCGGTTGCGTTCAGACTCTTCATTCAGCGTACTGCTGGAGAACAGTTTGCCGCGGCCGAGCTGTTCCAGTGCCCGGCGCAATTCGGGCTGGAAGATGATGATGATGGCCAGGAAGCCCCATTCCAGCACCTGCTGCATGATCCAGCCCAATGTTTCCAGGTTGAGTGCCTGCGTCACGAGGCGGGCAATGATAATAACAAAGATCCCTTTCAGCAACTGAACGGCCTTCGTTCCTTTGATGACGGTGATCAATTTATAAATAACGAACCAAACTAATAAAATATCAATAATATTTCCTAGAAGTTCGAGTGGTGTTTGGTCTGTTAAACTCTCCAAAAAAGGCATCTGCAACCCTCGCTTTTCTACATCTGCATATACATTCAGTATAGCATAAGTGAATTGGGCTTGCCTTCATAGAAAAAACCCATCCTTTAGGAGAGGATGGGTTTACTCTGCAGTTTGGCTGTCGTCTCCATCAAAAATAGCGGCTGCATCTTTAAAGCTGTTTTTAATGGAGTGCCACAACCATTCGAATGCTTTGTCGATTTCCTCAATTTCACCGGTAATGACACCGCTCGATGCCATGTACTGGCCATTGACGATTGTCACATTTCCTTGAAGCTCGCCTTCCACACGCAGATCGCCATTGCGTACAGTCAAGTCGCCGACTACTGTCTGGCCTTCAGGCACCACAACTGTCTGGCCCTCCACCATCAAATTGGGCTGTTTGGTAAACGAAAACTGCTGATCGTCATTGAAATTTGTAAATAACGCTGCACTCATCAGTATGCAAAAAATGGCTGCAGCTGCCAGCATTGGATGTCTTCTAAACCAGCGCTGGACACCTGCCCGCTGTCTTTCTTTTGGCAGCCTTGCCATGGTCTTTTGGACAAAATCGGAAGGTGCCTGTATATGTGATGCACTTTGGACAAATGCAATGGTTTTGCTTAATGCCTGATACTGCTTTCTGCAATCACTGCAGCTTTCCAGGTGTTCTTTTAGCTTTTTTTCATCGCTTGGACTGATATCCCCATCAAGGTAATCGTCCATAAGATGAATTACGTTTTCTGGACACGCATTCATCGCGCTCGCCTCCTACAAATTGCTCAATTGCTTGCGAAGAGCTTCTCGCCCTCGGTGTATACGCGTCTTCACCGTACCCAGCGGCAAATCCAGGATTTCACTGATTTCCGCCAGCGGCAATTCTTCAATATACTTTAATACAATAGCGGCACGGTACTTATCTGGCAAGCGGCTGATTTCGTACTGTACCCGCTCCTGAACTTCCATCCGCATCAATTCTTCTTCTGGAAGCTCATCATCATTGGCAATTTTCGAATACATGTTCAAGCCTTCCGTTCCACGCACTTCAGCATCCAGGTGATAATCCGGCTTTTTCTTGCGGATCCGGTCGATGCATAGATTGGTGGCGATGCGGTACAGCCATGTCGAAAATTTCCGGTTCTGATCAAACGTGTGGATATTTACATAAGCGCGCATAAAAGCTTCCTGAGCGATATCTTCCGCTTCCTGCTTGTTGCCAAGCATCCGGTAGCAGATCTGATACAACTGGTGTTGGTAAAGCTCCACGATTTCGGCGAATGCGTTCTGATCGCCTTTTAGTACCTTAGCTATTCGTTTATTGACTAACGCATCCATGATCTCATTTCCCTCCGCCTATGCGGCTGTACTTTATATACGTCCCTTGTCTCTAAAAGTTTCAATTATTTTTTCTTATTCTATCGTATCAGACAATACCCAAATAAATCCAACTAAATTTTGTAACGTTTTTCACCGGAAAAAGTTTCCTGTTTAACAGCACAAAAAAAAACAGGCTTTCGCCTGTCTTTGATTACAATAATTTTTCGCCGAATAATGAACCGATCAACGCAACCGCTACATCAGCTGTCCGGTTTTTCTCATCCAAAATCGGATTGACTTCCACAAATTCAGCAGAAGTGATAATGCCTGCATCAAAAAGCATTTCCATCGCCAAATGGCTTTCGCGGTAGCTGATGCCGCCCGGGACCGGTGTACCAACGCCTGGTGTGTACATTGGATCGATGCCATCAAGATCCAACGACAGATGGACTGCATCCGTCTTGCGCTCTTCTTTCAAATAGCGGATTGAATCTTCGATTACGGCGTTCATGCCCATTTTGTCGATTTCATGCATGCTGTAAACGCGGATGCCTAATTCTTTGATCAGCTGGCGTTCACCTGGATCTACTGAACGCGCACCGATGATGACGATGTTTTCAGGTTTCACTTTTGGTGAATAGCCACGGATATTCGTCAATTTTTCATGGCCGAGCCCAAAGCTTGCTGCAAGCGGCATGCCGTGGATATTGCCTGATGGCGAAGTATCGCTGGTATTCATGTCCGCATGTGCGTCATACCAGATAACGCCCAGATTTTCGTGGCGTTCAGAAATCCCGGAAAGCGTGCCGATTGCAATGCTGTGGTCTCCGCCGAGAACCAATGGAAAATTGCCCGCTTCTGCCACTTCGAATACTTTATCGCCAAGTGCTTCTGTCGCTTCCGTAATCGCTTTCAAATTACGCAGGTTTGTCGATGTATCGACACTGCCGTCTGCCTGGCCGATTTGGATATCTCCCTCGTCGGAAACTGTGTGCCCCAATTCTTCAATGCGGTCTACGACACCAGCGTAGCGAATAGCACTTGGCCCCATGTCGACGCCGCGGCGATTTTGCCCGTGGTCCATTGGAACCCCAATAATAGATATGTTTAATTTATTCATTATTTTATACCCCCTTAGCAAGATAGATTCATTGTAACCGCTAAGGTCTCTTTGGCTCAACCGCACAAAATCAGGTATATTTATTCACTTTCTTCGCAAGATCTTTTTTCACTTTCGGCCAATCCCGGTCGATGATTGAATAGACCACTGCGTCTCGCGGCATACCTGTTGAGCGGATGCGTTCATTGCGCAGCACGCCTTCTTTGACAGCCCCGATGCGCTCAATGGCCTTCTGTGAGGGAACATTATCAGCATCCGTTTTGAATTGGACCCGGATCATGCCGCGCTCTTCAAAACAATAACTTAGCAATGCCCTTTTAACCGCCGTATTGACATGCGTCCGCTGAGCCGACTGCGCATAAAAAGTAGCACCGATCTCACAGCTTTTATTGGTCTCGTCAATTGCATATATGCGTGTTGTTCCAAGAATATCACCCGTTTGAGGGTTTTCCACGGCAAAAATAAGTACATTGGACTGGTTCAAACCTGCTTCCAACCATTCAACCATGTCTTCGAAAACTTCGACTTTGTTGAGCATGTGCTCAAATATTTTCGGAGTATACAAAGCCCATAACGCTTCAAAATCGTCCCTCTTCAATAAACGCAAACGAATGTCATCTGATTCAATAATCATCCCGATCTCTCCTTTTTAAGTAAAGTATACCGTTTGAATGCGCCGCAGAAAATCTTCCTCAAGACGGCCCATCGTTTTTGCCAAAAAATAAGTGGAAACTACAGGCAAGGGAAATAAGTCGAAATGTGCCTCCATAAGTCTCCCTTCAACCAACTCTCGCCGAACCATCGACTTCGGCAAAAACGAAGCACCCAAGCCCTCTTGGATAAACCGTTTGGCAATGTGTGCCTGTGTCACTTTCATGGTCCGGATACCCGGTACATGAAGCCGCAGCTTTCCTAAAAGTTCCTCCCAGAATACCGGGTGATGGTGTGTAAACAAGACCGAATTCCGCAATGCCCACTCTACTGAAATAGCCGGGCCGGTTTCATCATCGTAGGCATCCCGCGGCAGGATGAACAGCAGCTGATCTTCGTACACAATGTGTTGAGTGATATCTTTTCCTATTGAAGGCAGGGCTGAGATTCCAGCTGACACCTGTTCGGATTCGACCAACGCTTCGATGTGCTCCGATTCTTCTACGCGAATCACCAATTCCACTTCCGGATGCTCTCCTATAAACGATTTCAGCACATAAGGCAGAATCGTTTCCGCCATCAAAGGAGAAATCGCCAATATCCATTTTTTCCGGTAGCCCTGCGCGAAAGAATGAAGCTCTTCGACACTAGTATCCAGCTGTTCCAGCACGTGTGCAGCCCGTTCTCTAAAATGCCGTCCTTCCTCTGTCAGCGATACACGGTTATGGCTGCGTTTGAACAATGAAAGGCCAAGGCTTTCCTCCAGCAAACGAATATGGACGGTTACGCTCGGCTGTGACATCATCAAGCGTTCCGAAGTCATTCTGAAATTTAAGGTTTCTGCAGCGTCCACAAAGGTTCTTAACCACTGGACTTCCATGACATCCCCCATTTCAATTACTATTCTTAATTGCTTCAATTATATATCTTTAATTTTTTTTATCAAATCAGGAGAGTAAACTAGAAGAAAAGGAGGAATTTTTATGTTTCAGCAAGGATTAAAAGGTGTAGTCGCGGTTCAGACAGCGATTGCTTCAGTAGATGGAGACCGGGGAGAACTGCGCTACCGGGGACAGCTGGTAGAAGAAGTAATTCATGGCAAGTCTTTTGAAGAAACTGCCTATTTTCTTTGGCATGGGCAGTGGCCCGCTGCTGCGCAACTGACAGGTTTGCAGCAGCAATTGATCCATTCCCGCAAACTGCCAGCGCATATAATCAAAATCGCTCAGCTGCTGCCAAAAGAAAGCTCTTTGATGGATGCTATGCGGACGCTGGTATCCGCATATCCAGATGCTAAGTTCAAAACCCTGCCTTCCGCGGAACAAGCTATTACACTGACAGCTGCACTGCCAGTAATGACTGCTCTTTTTTACCGGATTCAAAACGGACAGATGCCAATTGAACCAAGAGAAGATTTTGGTCACACCGCCAACTACCTTTGGATGATCAACGGACAGGAACCGACCAATGCGCAGATTGAAGCTCTCGAAACCTATTTGAAGTTGACCATGGAACATGGCATGAACGCTTCGACATTCGCAGCACGCGTTACCATTTCCACCGAATCCGATCTTGTCTCTGCAGTGACCTCGGCGCTTGGCACGATGAAAGGTCCCCTTCACGGAGGGGCACCATCCGGCGTCATCGATCTGCTGGATAGCATGAAAACCGAAGACCGCATCGACGCGATCATTACAGAGAAATTGGACCGTGGAGAGAAAATCATGGGCTTTGGCCACCGGGTCTACCGGACAGAAGATCCCCGGTCTGTCATACTACGCAAAAAATGCCTCGAGCTTGAAGGAGAAGATCCATGGCTGGATTTGGCAACTGTTGCCGAGAGCCGCATCATCAAACAGCTGACCGTACGCAAACCGGGACGTGCACTTTATACGAATGTGGAATTTTATGCCGCTGCCATCATGCGGTCAATTGCCATGCCTACCCAACTATTTACCCCGACATTCAGCATTGCCCGCATAGTCGGATGGACGGCCCATGCGCTGGAGCAGCTAGAGAACAATGTCATTTTCCGACCTCAGTCCGAATATATCGGAAACTAAAAAAAAGCCGTATCCAGGTTATGGATACGGCTTTTTTACACATGGATAGTACAAATACACATGGAACAATGGAGCCTAGGGGGCTCGAACCCCTGACCTCGTCACTGCCAGCGACGCGCTCTCCCAGCTGAGCTAAGGCCCCGCGCTGAACAGGCGCAAGGAATTTGAAAAATGAGCCATGAAGGATTCGAACCTTCGACCCTCTGATTAAAAGTCAGATGCTCTACCAGCTGAGCTAATGGCTCATAGTAAAAATGGCTGGGGTACCTGGATTCGAACCAGGGCATGACGGGATCAAAACCCGTTGCCTTACCGCTTGGCTATACCCCAAAAATAAAAACTGGTGGTGGGGGGCAGATTCGAACTGCCGAACCCGAAGGAGCGGATTTACAGTCCGCCGCGTTTAGCCACTTCGCTACCCCACCGTATGCACTTAACGAAAAAATGGTGGAGGATGACGGGATCGAACCGCCGACCCTCTGCTTGTAAGGCAGATGCTCTCCCAGCTGAGCTAATCCTCCATGAAAATTGGTGACCCCTACGGGATTCGAACCCGTGTTACCGCCGTGAAAGGGCGGTGTCTTAACCGCTTGACCAAGGGGCCGTGATTAAAATAAGTATGCTTAACTTTCTGCTCAGAAACTCCTAAAAGAAAACAAAAGCTTCCAACCGGATTCGAACCGGTGACCTCTTCCTTACCATGGAAGCACTCTACCTGCTGAGCTATGGAAGCAAGGTAAAAGAATCATTAGGGACAAAAAAATAAACATAGAATAGCCCAGCGACGTCCTACTCTCACAGGGGGAGACCCCCAA
>NZ_WXYN01000016.1:0-91003 GCF_016881065.1 Planococcus soli
GTTCCCATTCCTATGGGTACTGGCTGGCTTGATGCTTGCGGCTCTGACGACTGCAGTAGCTGTTCGCACACGCAAACAGTAAGATTTATTGACGGTCATGAAAAGCTAGCCTTAACCGGCTAGCTTTTTGTTTGCCGCAACAGCGGCTCATGCTGGATAACGGTTAAGAATACAAAGGGAGGGATTCAATTGTGAAGATGGAATGCGACCTTGTGGTAGACTACATCAATGGATCTTTGCCATTTGATAAACAGTGGGAAGAGAGAATTGAAAAGCACTTGGCGGTTTGTCGGGAGTGCAGGGAACTTGCAGAATTGATGAGCGAACTTCCCAAATTAATGAATGAAACAACATTCTTTAAAGATATGAAAGCCAGGATATTGGCTATAGTATTTGAAGAAAGGACGGAATCGGGTTCTTCATCATATGGCTACAGCGTGTAAAAAAGCCAAAAGAACTGGAAATGGAGGGACTAAGAGATGAAAAAAATAATGATACTGCTTGTACTGGCAACTTTTTCGCTGCCTTTGATCGGGCAGGCGCATACGACGCTGTCTTCGTCATCACCTGCAGAAGGAGAAGTCATGGTTGAACCGTTGGAAGAGGTGGTTCTAACTTTTGGAACTGTCATCGAACAGGGAAGCTCGATGACGCTGGAAAGTGAAGGCACTAGTTATGAATTTGACGAAATCACACTTTCAGATAGTGTCATGACGGGATCTCTGTCGGAAGAACTGCCAAATGCGGCTTACACCATCCGCTGGGAAATCATTGGAGCAGATGGCCATCCGATAGAAGGCGAAGTGCCGTTTGAGCTGAATGTTGAAGCGGTTGCAGAGGAACCTGCGGCAGAAGAGGCAGAAACAGAGGAAGAACCAACAACAGAAGAAGCTGTAGTTGAAACAGAAACTCCAGCTGAAGAAGAGAATGCTGTCCAACCCGCAGAAGATGAAGGGAACTCGATGATTACAGTTTTCCTTGTGGTAGCATTACTGGCAGTCGCATTTATCGCTTACAGGCTATTGAAGAAAAAGTGAAAAATGATCGATTGTTGCAGGAAAGTGACTTTAAGATAAAGAAAAAGCTTACAGCGCCGAAAAATCGGGCGTTGTAAGCTTTTTTTATAATGATTAGACTTTGTTTTAAGCAGTTGGCATTCCGCCGGTTATGCTGTAAATTTGTCCAGTCACGTAGCTGGATTCGGTTGAAGCCAGGAATACGTAGACAGATGACAATTCAACAGGCTGTCCTGCGCGGCCAAGTGGCGTCTCAGGTGTGCCTTTTCCGAATTCAGGAATGTTTTCCTGCGGCTGTCCGCCGGAAATTTGCAGAGCTGTCCAGATTGGGCCTGGAGCAACCGAATTTACACGGATGCCTTTTTCGGCCAATTGTTTAGATAATGCTTTCGTGAAGCCGATGATGGCAAATTTCGTTGCTGCGTAATCGAGCAGCATCGGGCTCGGGTCAAACCCTTCAACAGAGCTGGTTGTGATGATGGAAGCCCCAGCAGGAAGATGCGGAAGTGCTGCTTTTACGGTCCAGTACATGGAATAGACGTTGACTTGGAATGTTTTTTCAAGCTGCTCTGTCGGCAAATCCAAAATGTCTTCGACCGCTTGCTGCTTGCCTGCCACTAATGCCAGGATGTCCAGTCCGCCAAGTTCGGAATGTGCCTTTTCGACAAGTTCTTTGCAGAAAGATTCGCTGCTCAAATCTCCAGGAATCAAAATAGCTTTGCGCCCTTCAGCTTCGATCAGTTTTTTGACTTCTTCTGCATCCGGCTGTTCGACCGGCAAGTAGTTAATGGCGACGTCTGCGCCTTCCCGTGCGTAGGCAATAGCAGCTGCACGGCCGATTCCAGAGTCACCGCCGGTTACAAGCGCTTTACGTCCGGTTAGTTTGCCTGATCCGGTATAGCTCGTTTCTCCGCAATCGGGAAGCGGGCTCATTTCGTTTTGAAGGCCTGGCGGCTCTTGATATTGTTTCGGAAAGTTGTCCGTTGTGTATTGTGTTCTAGGGTTTGGGATATTCGTCATTTGAATTTCTCCTCCTGTTGGTATTAAATGGGTTCTTTCTTTATCTACCACTTAAAAGAAAGGTGAAACCTGCATGAGAAAATGTAAGCGATTCATGAAAAAATAATTGCTCTTTGAATGAAAAATCAGCCATCATCTTTAGCTGCCCCGTAGTTATAACACGCTAAGTATCAAACAAGCGTAATACAAAAGGTCTTGTTTAATGTCGGGAAGCTTTTATAAGGATTTAGCAAGCTCGTTCTTTATTTTATTCATGTTAAAATCACTTATATGACAGACATACCTTATTAAGATGAACTAGAAGCGAGGAGGCGATATATTGGCTACTATCAGGGATGTTGCCAGATTGGCGGGAGTGTCTGTAGCCACTGTTTCACGTGTCTTGAATGACCATCCATATGTAAAACGGGAAAAAGTGGAAGCGGTAAAAAAAGCCATTGCAGAAACGGGATATATCCAAAACATCAATGCGATCAACTTGAAAAAGGGCAAAACGAACTTAGTGGGTATGGTGCTGCCGCTGCTGGACCATCCGTATTTTTCGCAATTGATGCAAGGCATATCTACGGCTGCTTCCGTTCATCACTACAAGCTTGTGCTTTATCAGACTGGATATCAGGAAGGGCAGGAAATGGAGGCATTGGAGATGTTGAAACTCAAGCAAATCGACAACCTGGTCATTTGTTCGAGACAAGTTTCTTTGGCTGTTATAGAACGCTTTCGCCAATACGGAAATATCGTGCTGTTTGAAAATGGCGGGAACACGCCATTGAGTTATACATTCGTCGATCACTATGCTTGTTTCATGAATGCGTTAACTTATTTGTATGACCGGGGACATCGGGAAATCGGGTTTTCCATCAATCGATCCGATGGAACGAACAGCAAGCAGAGGGAGCAGGCTTACAAAGATTTTTTGGAAACGAAAGGGCTGCGGTACCGTAAAGAGTATATCGTTAAAGACTGTCTTTACCTGGAAGACGGCGAACGCGTGTTAAAGCAGTTCTCAAAATTGCAGCAGCGCCCTACAGCTTTACTTGCAACCAGTGATCAAGTGGCAGCCGGAATAATGATCGCCAGTCCTGAATACGGAATCTCCATTCCGGAAGATCTTGCGATTATCGGCTTTGATAATCATCCGATTGCCAAGGCGATGAACATCACAACAATTGGCATTCCGCTAAATTCCATTGGGCAGACTCTCTTTGAACAGACCCTGTCAGAATCAGCTTCACATAAAGAAGTTCCCGTTAGCTTGATTGAAAGGCTGACAGTTTGAATGCGGAAACTGTATAAGGCTGTTGGTGACGAAATGGCAAAAAGCAGCCCGGGCTGGAGTCAGTAAAAGACAGAGACTTAGGCGTGATCATGCCCTGAAATAGGTTACACTCACGAAAGACATCGCTGAATTATTAAAAACTAGCGGGAACTGCTTTTCACCTTAAGCATAGTTTATGATATCGTTCTCAGGTCAAGTGATTTCCTGCAACTTTATTAAGCTGGTTTGAAGGGGGAAAATGAATAGGAACTATTGGAGTGAAATCATGCTCCAAGAAGAAATTTTCCGAAGAGACAGAGGGAAAGCAACGGGTTCTGCACAAGAAAAGCAGAAACTGTATGAGTATGAAGCCATAGAAACCCGAATAGAGTCACTTTTTCAAGTGACCAACATTCGGGTTTAATTTTTGGTGAGATTTTTTAGCTTATACTTCTCTTGTAGCTGTCTCTTCAATTTCTTTTCGTTTGCTATAGAAATTAGTAATCACTGTTTTTACAACGGCGTAGAAAGGAACGGCCAGTATGATGCCCCAGATTCCGGCAATATTCCCGGCGGCCAATATTAATGTGATCACAGTCAGCGGGTGAACGTTCAGTGCATTGCCCATGATGTTAGGCGTTATTAGGTTTCCTTCAATCTGCTGTGCAACAAGCATGATAATGGCTACGTAGACAGCCATTATCGGATCTTGAAACAGTGCGATAATCATGGCTGGAATTACTGCGATATAAGGTCCAAGGAAAGGGATGACATTAGTCGCGACACCGATTAAAGCGAGCAGGAACGCATAGTCAAGTCCGATGATCAAGTATCCGATCAGCAGCATGGTACCTACAATCAAACTCACAAATAGCTGACCCACGATGTAGGACTTTAAGGTTTCATCTATATCATGCAAAGTTTTGCGAATCCAGGTTTTTCTTTCTCCTGAAAAGAAATGGGCGACGAATGGCGCAAACTTCTCGTGGTCGATCAGGATATACACCAGGAAAAAAGGAACAAGAACAAGAGCGAGCACACCAGATAACAGACTTGTCAAGAAAGTCAGAAGCCATGAGCCGATATTGGCTGCCCAGTCCGTAAATTGTCCAGTGACACTGTTTATTTGTTCTCGGACAGAATCCGGCAAGTGTTCACGCTGGTTTAGAAGATATTGCCCGTAGTCCTCTGTGCTTTCAATAATTTCTGGAAAATTGCTTGCAAGGGAGTTTGCCTGCTCGGAAACAATCGGAGCCAGCAACACATAAAATAACCATATAAGGAGACCCATGAACGCAAAAATGAGTAAGATGGCTGCCCATTTGGGAACCTTCTTTTTTTGCAGGAAACGCAGGATGGGCCGTGTTAAGTAAAACAGCGCTCCACCCAGCAGCAAAGGCAGGAAAATCGTTTCTGCGACAACGAAGAGTGGCGAAAACACACCCTGTACTTCAATAAATAAACGAATGATGACTAAAGTTAATATAATCGCGACAGCTGTTTGAAACCAGACTTTATGTGTCATTAGAACACTCCTTTCGATAGAGAGTTAGTGTGGGGGATGACGAGGAAAAAGGCGCGAATATGCTGCCCGCTTTTATCATACGTACCCTTTGCAGAATCACTTTAACCGGCATAATTCGAATTCACGAAAAAAGACGGATTGCATTTATCTGCAACCCGCCTTGTTTATTTAGTAGTTTTTAGCTGTTTTCTATTTTCGTATCCAATAGGTTATGTTCCATGTAATCCTTGCCCCATTCATACATGGAGTCAAGAATGGGAATCAGGCTGCGTCCCTGGTCAGTCAGGGAGTACTCGACTTTAGGGGGCACAACCGGATAGATTTCGCGGTGCACAATCAAATGTTCTTCCAGTTCACGCAATTGAGTCACAAGCATGCGCTGGGTGATGCCTGGCATCAGATTTTTCAGCTCGCCAAACCGTTTTGTTCCTTCTTTGCCTAAATGCCAGAGGATCAACATCTTCCACTTTCCGCCGATGATCGAAAGCGTCAGTTCTTTTTCGCAATTAAAGCTTTTTTCTCCCAAGTTGGGCATGGTCTTCGCTTCCTCTCTCCGCTGCAGCCACTTTCTGCGGTTCTAAAATAAACGCATCAATCGCATGGCGTACACCTTCGTCATTGTTGGTAAGCGAGGTGTAGTCGGCAATCTCTTTCACTTCCTGTACAGCATTGCCCATGGCGATGCCAAAACCGGCCGCTTTGACCAGCTCAAAATCATTGTGGTTATCGCCGATTCCGATAATTTCGGAGCGGTCGATGCCAAGATGGTTCGCCAGGAATAAAAGAGCGGTTCCTTTGTTTGCTTCGGGATGTGTCACTTCCAAGTAGTTCTTTTTGGACTTCTCGATATAGGCCGAGTCGCCGAATATTGTCTGCAATTCTTTTTGCAGAAGATCTAACACATCAGGTTGGTCGATAAAGAGCAGTTTCGTAAACCCTTTTTGCGCAAGCCCAATCAAGTCCGGTTCTACCGCATACGGGACTTGGACAGCTTCGGCATAAGCGATCAACTTATCGGTTTCTGCGGCCCCGTAAAGAATATCGTCCTGATAGACCTGCAAGTGAATGTTTTTCTCGCGGGCAATGTGGATTAACTTTTTGGCAATGTCAGGGGAAACGGCGCGCTCATACAATGCGTTTGCTTCCCCTGCAGCCTTGATCATGGCACCTTGGTAAGTTATTAGCGGTGCATCAATTCCCAACTGCTGTGCCACGAGTTTTGCAGAAGAGAACATCCTCCCCGTCGCAATCGTGACCACCGTTCCCAGTTCCTTCGCTTTTTGGACGGCTTCCACCGTTCCCGGTGAAATCGTCAGTTCGTCTGTGAAGAGCGTCCCATCAAGGTCGATTGCAATCATTTTATACATAGGTTCGCTCCTTGGAAATTCTTTTGCCAACTTTAAAAATTCAATCCTTCAAACAGCATGACTCTGGCAGGAGAAGCGTCGGTGCCGGCTAATTTTAGCGGTGCTGCGACCATAAAGTATTCGCCTTGCTCAACTTCCTTCAAGCGCAGGCCTTCGATGATGATGATGTCATGGGCGAATAAGGTTTTATGCGTTGGGTGGCCTTCCTGGCTTCGTTCGATTCCGAGGGCGTCTGTTCCCACTCCGCGAACCCCGAGCTCTGAAAGATAGTTTGCACCATCTTCTGCAAGGTAGATAAAGTCAAAATTGAAATGGTCGTCAAAAGAGTTTTTTGTTTTAAATAGAACAAAGTCTTCCTTTTCAATCTCGAAGCCCTCCAGGTCCGCTTTTGAAATGCCGTTCTCGGATGCCGTCAAATCCAGCACTTTGCATTGTCCTACAAGTTTGTCCAACGAAATCGATTCAAACGTTTCGCCGCCAACAGTCATATGAAGCGGGGCGTCGATGTGCGTTCCCGTATGGACATCCATCTCCAAACGTGTTTCTGTCACATAGCCGTTTGTCAGCTGATTTAGTTTTGGCTGTTTTTCCGGCTTGTCTTTATATACGGCCATTCCTTCAAAAATTTCACCTGTTACATCATACATTTTCATCCAATCAATCCTTCCGTTGCAGATAGTTTCTTTCACAGTATGTTCAGCTTGGCATGCTTTTTGGGCGTCTGTCCAGTGATAGTGCTTGGACTACTCCCGGCTTTGGGTCTGTGGAATAAGGAAAATAAGCATGAGCCTAAAAAAATCAGGCTCATGCTTATTTATTTTACTCTAAATTGGCGTGCCTGCCGTACATAGTATCGGATTCGAGCCCTTTTTTATCCATAAATCTCAGGATCACCGCATCGTAGAAAAGGAGAAGCGACTGCTCAAACAGCGAGCCCATCGGTTGGATGGACTTGCCGCTGGCGCCGTCCGCTTTTGCTTGAGCCGGAATTTCAATTGTAATGTCTGCGAGACTTCCAATTGTAGACTGAGGATTAATGGTAATGGCCACTACCAAAGCGCCGATGTCTTTTGCTTTTTCTGTCATCGCTGCAAGGCTCTGGGTTTCGCCCGAACCGGAACCGACGATGAAAATATCACCGGGTTCCAAATTCGGAGTCACCGTTTCGCCTACCACATATGCATCCAAGCCGACGTGCATCATGCGCATGACAAAGGCTTTTGCCATAAAGCCCGAGCGGCCGCCGCCTGCGACAAATATTTTCTGTGCCTGTAGGATGCCGGCCACCAGCTTTTCAGCTTCTGTATCGTCAATAAGTGTTAGCGTCTGGTTTAGTTCGGCCAAAATTTCTTCTGTAAAGCTCGTGGTGTTCATGTTACACGGTCACGCTTTGTTTGATCAGGTTCTGGATTTTTTCAGCTTCTGCGCCTTTGTCGTCTTTGCTTGTAATGCCGCCGCCGACAATGATCAGGTCAGGCTGTGCTTTGATGACTTCTGGCAATGTTTCCAGTTTGATGCCGCCAGCTATAGCTGTGCGTGCGTTTTTCACGACGCTTTTAATGGTGCGCAAGTCTTCAAAAGAATCTTTGCCTTCTGCCTGCAAATCGTATCCAGTGTGGACACAGATGTAATCTGCTCCAAGGAGATCAAGTTCTGCCGCACGTGTTTTAATGTCTTTTACTGCAATCATGTCTACAAGGATTTTCTTGCCTTGTTTTTTCGCTTCTTCCACTGCACCTTTGATAGATGAATCTTCTGCTTGTGCAAGGATTGTGACAATGTCTGCACCTGCCGCAGAGGCATTCGATACTTCATAAGCTGCAGCGTCCATAATTTTTACGTCTGCAAGAACTTCCAGGTTCGGAAACGCTGCTTTCATTTCTGTAACGGCTTTTAAGCCTTCTTTGTTAATGACCGGAGTTCCGATTTCAACGATATCGATAAACGCCTCTACTTCTTTAACCAATTCGATTGCTTGTGGAATGTCTACTAAATCTAATGCTAGTTGTAATTTCATATATGTGAATCTCCTCATATTCTTATTTTGGCTCACACTCAGTCTAAGTCCTATTGGTGTTTTTGTGAAGTACGCACTTTGAAATCACATACTGACAAAAAGTATACCATCAGTGGCGGCGGGGATAGAATTGTTTCTGTGCCAGGCACCTAATGGTTTTTAAACTGCGTACTTACATAAAAGGAGACAAGCCACTATAATGGAAGCTGTTGTGATTATCAGATGCGTTTACAAGCTGCAGAAAATAGAGTGATAGAGTGGGAGAGGTTTAGTGCATGAGTATCGAGAGTTTAACGGAAGAATTTAATCATATAGATGAATTGGATGAATCTCAAAGAGAATGGGTCATGCAAGACATGACTTTTGTTTTGTTTGGAGCGACCGGGGATCTGGCACAGCGAAAGCTGTTTCCTGCGCTTTATAACTTATATCTTGATAACAAGCTGCCAGACACAATTTCGATTGTAGGATTGGGCAGAAGAAATTACACAGACAGAGTGTTTCAAGAGAAAATAGAAAAATCGCTCCATACCTATTCCAGAAAAGCTGTTCGATCAGCTACTTTGCAAGATTTTTTAGAGAAGTTCCGGTATTGCATATTCGACGCAACCGAAACACAGGCCTATCACCAGCTGGATGAACTCATCGAAAAAAGAGAAAACGAACTGGGCATTCCGCAAAATCGGCTGTTTTACTTGTCAGTGGCGCCAGGGTTAATCGATGGAATTGCTTCCAACCTGCACGCAACCGGAGTCTCAAAGAGCAGCGGATGGAATCGTCTCATTGTTGAAAAACCATTTGGCCGGGATCTGGAGACGGCAAGAACGCTCAATCATAATTTGGGGAAAGTGTTCAGGGAAGAGGAAATCTACAGAATTGACCATTACCTTGGCAAGCCGATGGTTCAAAACCTGAAAACCCTGGTTATGGCAAATCCGGTGCTGGGGTCGCTGCTGAACCATCACCAAATTTCAAATGTCCAAATTACTGCGAGCGAGACGGTCGGGATAGAAGACCGCGCAGGTTATTACGACAAAGCCGGGGCGATTCGCGACATGGTCCAAAATCACCTGTTGCAGCTGGTAATGATGACTGCCGTCCATTTGCCGGACAACCTTATGGTAAGTACAAGCCGGGTCAATAAGACCGAAATCATTGAGTCGCTTCAACCGATTGTAAAAGAACATGCGCATCAGAACATTATCCGTGGACAGTACGAGTCTGGAGAGATTCAAGATTCCCCGGCTGCCGGGTACCGGGAAGAAGAGGGAGTCGCTGATCTCTCGAAAAACGATACGTATGTTGCTGCACGAATTGCGATTGACCATCCATCGTGGAGAGGAATTCCTTTTTATATCCGGACCGGCAAGCGAATGAACGAAAAATCTACACAAATTGTCATTGAGTTTGAAAACAGAGCGATGGATTCAGAAATGCTAAAAGGAGCCGCTCCCAATTTGGTGATGGTTGAAATCAGCCCCAATGAAAGCATTTCGCTGCGCGTAAATTTAAAAGATGCTGCCAGCAACGAATTCAAGCCGGTTTGGACCAATTTGTCTACAAACTCAGAAGATCAGCCGGAAGCTTACGAGCTGCTATTGTTCGATGCACTCCGCGGCAACGCCACATTCTTTGCCAACTGGAGAGAAGTGGAACTGTCGTGGGAATGGATTCAGCCGGTATTGGAAGCTTTCCAGGAAGATTTACTGCCGTTGCATTTTTATCCTGCCGGTTCAAAGGGTCCGAGGGCTGCCAACGAATTGTTGATGGTCGATGGATATAAATGGTGGTAGAAAGCATTCTTAGAGAGAGCACATAGCACCGCTGAGGATTAAAAAGACTATTCAGACATTTAGTTTGAAACTGAGAGTTATTTGTCATATGATAAAGGGGCATCAAGGAGTGAAAGTTCACAAATCAAAAGAAGGATCACAATTTGAGGAGGAATTTATCTATGACAAAAATCGGCATCATCACAGGAAGCACACGTCCTGGACGCAACAGCGTTCAGGTTGCAGAATGGGTTAAGAACATCGCAGACAAGCGCGGAGATGCAGAGTATGAAATCGTGGATTTGGCGGATTACAATTTGCCGATGTATGCAGAGCCAATATCAGCTGCATATAGCCAGGATTACAAAACCCCTGAAGCGATTCCGTGGTCTCAAAAAATTGCAGAACTGGATGGCTATGTCTTCGTTTGTCCGGAATATAATCATGGCGTAACGTCAGCGTTGAAAAATGCCATCGATTACTTGTATGTAGAGTGGAACAACAAAGCAGCAGGCATTGTCAGCTATGGTTCTTCAGGCGGCGTCCGTGCGGCTGAATCGCTGCGCATCATTTTAGCGGAGCTGCAAGTAGCTTCTGTCCGAGCCCATCCGGCAATGTCTTTATTCACTGATTTTGTTAAGATGAGTGAATTCAAACCGGCTGATGTCCATGAAGGTTCGGTTACAACATTGCTCGATCAGGTCAATGCCTGGACCAATGCGTTTGAACCTTTGCGGAATAAATAAGAAATCTTACAGAACATTCAATGGCCAAGAGCAGTCCGTTTTTCGGATTGCTCTTTTTGTGTTGAAGATCTTTTGGGTCAATAAATTATCTTGAATCGAAAATAGTTGACAATCGATCGACTAGGTGTATATTGGAACTAATAAATATTCAAATAATCAGATATACTATAAAAAGAAAAAGAAGGTCTTTATTATGAAGAAGAAGCCGTTTTTCACTGGAAGATACGCAGGTTATTCATTCCAAAGCTTCAAAAAGGACCTTCTCTCAGGTTTGGTTGTCGGCGTTATCGCCATTCCTTTAGGGATGGCTTTTGCCATCGCTTCCGGAGTAAATCCAGAGTACGGAATCTATACCACCATCATTGCTGGTATTCTCATTTCGATTTTCGGCGGATCCAAATTTCAGATTGGCGGTCCTACAGGAGCCTTTATCCCGGTCTTGTTTGCCATAGTCATCGCTTACGGGTACGAAAGCTTGCTGCTGGCAGGATTTATGGCGGGCGTCATCATGCTCTTTATGGGGATTTTCAAACTTGGTTCATTGATAAAATACATCCCGCGTCCGGTAACGATCGGCTTTACGTCTGGAATAGCTGTCATCATTTTTGTGGGACAGGTGGCTAACTTTTTAGGACTGACTGGTGTAGAAAAACATGAATCCTTCTTGCCGAATGTCAAAGAAATCTTCCTCCATATCCAAACAGTCAATCTATATAGTGTCTTAACCGCTGTTGTCTGCCTGATCACAGTTATTATAACTCCAAAGATTATTCCCAAAGTTCCCGGGCCTTTGATCGGTTTACTCGTTTCGACAATCGTTGCGAGTGTGTTTTTCCCTGCTGAAGTTGCAACGATCGGTTCTACTTTTGGGGAAATTTCAAATGCTCTTCCGCAATTTCATGTTCCTGAAATTACTTTTGAGCGCCTCCAACTGCTGATTGGCCCAGCATTTGTCATTGCTATGTTGGGTGGGATTGAGTCTTTGCTCTCTGCCGTTGTTGCTGACGGCATGACAGGCAGTAAGCACAACAGCAATCGTGAACTGGTTGGGCAGGGGATTGCGAATATGGTTACCCCTTTGTTCGGCGGAATTCCTGCTACCGGCGCCATCGCCAGAACAGCAACCAATATAAAAAACGGGGCAGTGTCTCCTTTTTCAGGAATAATCCATGGGGTGGTTGTTTTCCTAGTCCTTATTCTATTTGCCCCTTATGCCTCAGTGATTCCATTAGCGAGCATGGCGCCGGTCTTGATGATCGTCGCCTGGAATATGAGCGAAAGGCATGTATTTGTCGCCCTGTTAAAAACAAAAACAGCAGATTCGCTGGTTTTGGCTGCCACTTTTCTGTTGACCGTTTTTGTCAGTTTGACTGTCGCTGTAGAAGTCGGGCTCCTATTTGCTGTCCTATTGTTCACCAAACAAATGAGTGAGTTGCTGGTAACAGCTAAAGCGCTGCCGGACCCAAACCACAAAGATGAAAAAATGGCGACGCATATGGTGACAGATATTCACGATTGCCCGCAAATAAGCATATACAATATAGAAGGGCCTTTGTTTTTTGGTTCAGCTCAGGCTTTTGAGCAATCCATTATGAATACCATCAATTACAAACCGAATGTACTGATGCTCAGAATGGGCAAAGTGCCTTTTATGGACACAACAGGTGAATCGTACTTGTCCAGCATCATCACAGATTTTTCAAAGCAAGGCACTGTTTTAATCTCTGGCATGAAACCCCATCCGATATCGGTAATGAAAAAAACCGGATTGTATGCCTATACTGGAGAAGAGCATTTCTTTGAGCATACCGGCGAAGCTATCAACTTTTCCTTGGGCAAGCTCGACAAAACCAAATGCTTGGGCTGCCAGCATTTTGCTTTCAAGGAATGTACGGCTCTTTCAGCTGGACTGGAATTCGTAAAAACGGCAACCGATAAAGAAGCGAACAATTTAAAATAGCTATAGAAGGGAAGAGAAGGCTTGGATATGGAAATGCAGCGGTTTAAATCTGAATTTTTTAAGGCTTTGGCTCATCCGCTTCGGATTCGCATTCTGGAAATATTAGCTGAAGGCGATAAAAGTGTGAATGAAATCCAGCTATTAGCTGAAAGTGAAGGATCGGCAGTATCACAGCAACTGACGGTTTTAAAAGCGAAAAATATTGTCACCGGCACAAAAGAAGGAAATCGCGTCATTTATTCGTTGCGGGACCCGATGATCACGGAACTATTGGATGTGGCTAAAAGGATCTTTAACAACCAGCTGTCGGAAACGATTACGATTTTGGACCGGCTCAAGTACACGGATAAAGAAGAATAGAGTTTAATGGAAACACGGAGGAATGGAGAGGCTGATATCCATTCCTTTTTTATGCAAAAAAGAGATGCGGAACGTCTGTATTCGGCAGGCTAAAAGATAATTCAGCGCAGATGGTTGACGTCGGAAAATACACATGGTATGATTATCTCGAATTAAAGATATATTAATTCAAGGTAAATGAGGTGAACCGAATGGAAGTGCTGAATCTTAACTTGAAAGCATTGACTGTACTGGTTCGGGCCACAGATGCTCTTCACGAACTGATTAAAAGGGATGTCGCGCAATACGGGCTGAACCCGACCGAATTTTCGGTGCTGGAATTGCTGTACCATCGGGGAAGACAGCCGATTCAATCCATCGGCAAAAAAGTCTTGATTGCCAGCAGCAGCATCACTTATGTGGTCGATAAACTGGAAGCGAAAAATTACGTCGAACGAAAAGCATGCCCGGAAGACCGGCGTGTGACCTTCGCGGAACTGACGACTGAAGGCCAGCAAATAATGGAGACGATTTTTCCGAAGCATGAACAAGCCATCAACAATGTGTTTCAAGGAATTGAGCAGCAGGAACTGGAAGAAATGATCTGCACCGTCAAAAAGATAGGCTGCCGATCACAAAATGCTTAAATTTTTTTAATCCTATATCTCGGCTTCGAGATAATAACCATACTAATACCAAAAATGAGGAGAGATACTTATGAACGAATTAAAAGGAATGCACCACGTAACCGCCATCACGAGCAGCGCTGAAAAAAACTACGAGTTTTTCACTTACGTACTGGGCATGCGCCTGGTTAAAAAAACCGTTAACCAGGATGATATCCAAACCTATCATTTATTTTTTGCGGATGACAAGGGTTCGGCGGGGACCGACATGACGTTCTTCGATTTCCCGAACATCCCGAAAGGCACTCACGGCACGAATGAAATCTACAAAACAGCATTCCGTGTTCCAACGGATGATGCCTTGTCTTATTGGATCAAACGCTTTGACAAATACGAAGTGAAGCACAAAGGCATCCAGGACGTATTTGGCAAGAAAACCTTATCATTCGTCGATTTCGACGATCAGCAATACATGCTGGTATCGGACGAAAACAACGAAGGCGTAGCATCCGGGACGCCGTGGCAGAATGGGCCGGTTCCCCTGGAGTTCGCCATCACTGGCCTTGGCCCAATCCATATCCGCATCGCGGAATTTGAATCATTCAAAGAAGTATTGGAAAAAGCCATGCTCATGCGCCAAGTCGCAAAAGAAGGATCTTTCTACCTGTTTGAAGTAGGCGAAGGCGGAAACGGCGCACAAGTGATTGTCGAGCACAATAAATTGTTGCCTTCCGGACGTCAAGGCTTCGGAACTGTTCACCACGCAGCCTTCCGTGTAGCGGATACGAGCGTGTTGCAGGAATGGATCGACCGTATGCAAAATCTTGGATTCAATACGTCCGGCTACGTCGACCGCTTTTTCTTCGAATCGCTGTATGTGCGGGTAGCACAAGGCATCCTGTTCGAATGGGCAACAGATGGGCCTGGCTTTATGGGCGATGAGCCTTACGAAACAGTGGGCGAAAAATTGTCATTGCCGCCATTTTTAGAGCCGAAACGCGACCAAATCGAGAAATTGGTGCGACCGATTGATACGGTGCGCAGCACACGCACCATCGAAAAAGAATATCTGTAAACAGGGGGAAAACATGAGTATTTTCAGTAAATTATTCGGAAAACAACAAGAGGAGGAAACAACAATGACTAAACTAAACATCGGCATCATTTTAGGGTCCACACGCGAAGGGCGCTTAAGCCCACAGGTCGGAAACTGGGTAAAAGAATTGGCAGACAAACGCGGAGACGCGAACTATACAATCATCGACATCGCAGATTATAAATTGCCTTTGCTTGGCGAACACGGCAGTGACGCATCTGGCGCGGCCGGCTGGTCTGAAGCGGTCGCGAAACAGGACGGTTTCGTCTTTATCGCACAGGAATACAATCACTCGATCACAGGATCATTGAAAAATGCACTCGATTACTTGCGTGTGGAATGGAACAATAAAGCAGCCGGCATCGTATCTTATGGGTCAGTAGGCGGAGCACGTGCTGCAGAACATTTACGCGGTATTTTAGGTGAATTGTCAGTGGCGGATGTGCGCGTCCACCCGGCTCTGTCCCTGTTCACAGACTTTGAAAACGGTGCCGAACTAAAAGCGGCGCCAGTCCAGGAAGATTCTGTCAATCAAATGCTGGACCAGGTCATCCCGTGGTCAACGGCATTGAAAACCATCCGTTAATCCATCTTTTAGATATAAATCACAGAATGTGCATAAACAGCTGCGCATTCTGTTTTTTTAGCTACAATAGAGATGTGCAGGGATATACTTAGAGGAGTAGAATTTGTTTCCCTGCTCTTACAATAGAAAAAATAATGTGACTCCTATTCTTCGATGATTGGCCAAGCGCCAGCGCGTCCACAGGTTAAGTGAAGCAGGAAGCAAAATCAATGCAAATTTCAATTCCATCAGTAAAGGAGCAGATAAGAATGATTTCAATCGATCCGGAACAAAACAAAGAACGGGACAACTACAAACTGCTGGTCGGCTCGATCATTCCGCGTCCCATCGCATTCGTCACGACGCAATCAGAGTCGGGCGTGGTCAACGGAGCGCCGTTCAGCTATTTCAACATCGTCTCCTCCAATCCGCCCATGGTCTCTCTGTCAATTCAGCGGCCGACAGCGGAGCTGAAGGATACAGCTCGCAATATTTACGCGAATGGCGAGTTTGTGGTGCATATTGTGGACCGCGATAATGTCGGCAAGATTAATGAAACTGCGGCTTCTTTGCCACCTTCGGAAAGTGAAGTGGAAATGGCCGGCCTGACGCAGATTCCGAGTCAGCTCGTTTCGGTTCCAGGGGTTCAGGAATCGAAAATCCGTATGGAGTGCCGCTTAGTGGAATCTGTTGCACTGGGAGGCGACGGTCCTGGCAGTGATTTGTTTATCGGACAAATCGTCCAGTTTCATGTGGACGACAGTATTTACGAAAACGGCCGCATCGACCCGCGAGGATTGGATGCAGTGAGCCGGCTCGCAGGATCGAGCTATGCGGCAATTGGCGAGATCTTTTCGCTGGAGCGGCCAAAATAAAAAAGGAAGAAAAGGCGCTTTTTGGAAAGCGCCTTTTCTTCCTTTTTGCTTGAATTGATATCTTTTCTACCGATTAAACGATCTTCTCGGAAGGCAATCCTTGTGCAAGCAAAGCTGTAAATTTCTCGGCAGTCAGCGGCTTGCTGTAGAAATAGCCCTGGATTTCATCACATTCGAGTTCTTTCAGCAATGCCAGCTGCTCTTCGGTTTCCACACCTTCCGCAATGACCGACATGTCCAAGCTGTGGGCAATGAAAATCATGGCCTCAACCAGTGCTTTGTCATCAAGGTTGGTAGCCATGTCCTGAACAAAAGGTTGAGCGATTTTCAAGTTGTTGAGCGGAAAGCGCTTCAGGTAGCTCAACGATGAGTAGCCGGTGCCAAAATCGTCGATGGCAATCTGCACGCCCAATTGCCGCAATGCCTGCATGCGGAAAATGGCTTTTTCCGCGTCATCAACGGCAACGCTTTCCGTAATTTCAAGTTCGAGCGAAGAGGCGGGAAAACCTGTTTGCTCAAGAGCCTGTTCGATTGTGTACAGCAAATCATCTTGTGCAAACTGCAGGGGAGATAAATTCACAGCCAGTTTCAGCTGAGAAAATCCTGCGTCATGCCATTCTTTAGCCTGCCGGCAGGCTGTATAGAGCACCCATTCACCCATTGGCAGGATCAGCCGTGTTTCTTCTGCCAAAGGAATAAACTCGCCTGGTGAAATAACGTCCCCGCCTGCTTTTTGCCAGCGGATCAATGCTTCCATGCCGATAATTTCTCCTGTTGAAGTCTCAACCTGCGGCTGGTAGTGCAAGATAAACTCATCATAAGTAATTGCGCGGCGCAGATCGTTTTCGAGTGCTATTTTTCTAGAGGAGGTAAAAGCCATTTCATCCGTAAAGAATTGATAACTGTTCTTCCCCTTTTCCTTGGCATGATACATGGCGCTGTCGGCGTGCTTCAGTAATTCTTCTGTTGTGTCACCATCTTTAGGAAAGACAGCGATGCCGATGCTCATTGAGATATGCAATTCCTGTTCATTGACAGTAAGCGGCTTTGAAAGAGCGGACTGCAGCCTGTGGATCATTGGGATAATGTCGTTTTCGGTTTGGATATCGTTGAGAATTAACGTGAATTCATCGCCGCCCTGCCGGGAAATGACATCGTTGGAACGCAGGTTTTCGCTGATTTTTTGCGAAAAACGCCGCAGCAATAAATCCCCAAACTCATGGCCGAAAGTATCATTAACGTTTTTGAACCGGTCCAAATCAATGAACACAACAGCGACTTTTTTTGAACTTTGTGCCGCCGCAGAGATGGAGGTTTCAAGTTTTTCCAAGAACAGCCGCCTGTTCGGCAATCCGCTCAGCACATCGTGGTAGGCCATGTGCTTCATCTGTTGCACTGCTTTTTCCAGCTGTTGGTTTTTGGAAGTAATTTCTTCCGTTCGCTGTTCGATTTTGTGCTCGAGCACGGAAGTCAGGCTGTGGTATTGGTATAACAGCTTTTGGTTGTTCCGCAAAGTAAAAATCTGTCTGGTGATCAACAGGAGAACAGAAGCTCCAGCGCCGGCAATCAGCCCGTTCATCTCTCCCTGTTGTTCAAAGATCATGACGACAAACAGCAGAATCATGCTGAAGTATGGAAGCAGCAGCCGCAAAGTGATTTTTCCGTCAGGCAGTGCAATAGCGGTTTGCAAAACTGGTTCTTCGGAACTTTCAAGTGACTGCAAGCCGGCAAGTGCCATCAAGAGCAGGCCAAAAGACCATAGAGGATCGTATAAATTACCATAGCTGTAACTGCCGGCAATCGTTGAGTAAAGATGTACGTTATCTGCAATTACCTGCACGATCAACCCCGCTACAATAAAAGCCAGTACGCGACGCGGGAAAAAGTGGAGAGAGCCGTGGTAAAGGCTGATGGCCCCGAACAGCAGCAGCAAGTCACCGACAGGGTAGCCGATCGATACAGCAAACAGCAGAGGAGTTGAAGAGCCTGCAACAAGGGGGTAAATTAGAAAATGCCAGCTGAGCGCTGTGGATACCGAGACAAGGACACCCATATCAAAAAGAAATTTAATCTGGTAGGCGCTCTCTTTCTTTTGTAAAATTTGATAAGCAAAAGCAGCTATGTAGAAAAACATCTGAAGAAAATAAAACAAATCTGGCCATCCCGGATAGGCGACTTCGCTGGTTGTTGCGATGTGGCTGTATAACCAAAAGCTTTCAGCGATCGTGTAGCTGAAGCATCCCAGTGAAGCCAAAAGCCAGAAATAGCGGTCCCTGCCGGCTGATTTCAAATAGACAGTGAGCAGGGTGATTGCAGCAGCCAAAGGAGCGATCCATGACAGTAAATGAAGGGCCAGCAATTGGCTGCTTCCGGTACCCCCAAATATAATCCAGCCATAATAGACGGAAATGTGAAGAAGGATAAAACCAGAAAACAGTTTTTTTGTTTTGGAAGGAATAATCTTCTTCACCTCATTTTTAGTATGGGAATTTGAAAAGAACTATTAGAATTTAACAAATTCATTCATATTTCTTTCCATTATAAAGAAGTTTATCGTATAAAGAAACACAAACATTACAGATAATAACAATTTTGTGTAAATAATTACTCATTTTTTCAGGTGAAAAGTCTAATGGCCTATTTAAATGGAAGGTACTTTTATATGGTTCACGGTAAAGAAATCTACTTTAATCCGGAATAAAAGAACAGCATTGTTGGATAACCATATAGAATTGTCATGAAAATTATTAGTAGTTACCAATAAAAAACGGGTAATTGAAATGTTGATGTGTGGATGAAATGGAAGCACAGCTAAAACGGAAAGTTACCATTTCGGCTGTGATTTTTTGAAAGTGATTTTTTCTAAGCAGCTTTAAGAATTTAAACTTTTATAAACTAAAGGATATTTAAGCGGTGCTATGGAATACATAGAAGGTGCGTGAAATAAACTTAATTTTCAAACATAATTTTATGTTAGGAGAGAAGCCGTGAGCGAAGGGGTCTACGAAGTGTTTGCCATCAAATATGCTGCAAGAGAAGCGAGGGCATCTGAACATTTTTATGGCAGGAGCGATCCCCATGAAGATGGTTCCATGCCGATGGATTATTTTATCTGGGTCGCGAAATCCAATACACACACGGTTGTCATTGACGCGGGATTCACTGAAGCGGTGGCGGCCCGAAGAAAGCGTGACTTTTTAAGATGCCCCATTGAAACCTTGGGCAGTTTGGACATCAAAGCGGAAGATGTCAAGCATGTCATCGTGACGCATATGCATTACGACCATATCGGGAATCTGGAAAAGTTTCCGGATGCCCAATTTATTCTGCAGGAAGCCGAGATGATGTTTTGGGCAGGGAAGAACGCTTCCCGCAAGGAGTTCAGGAAATTGGTGGAAGCGGAAGACGTCTTGCATCTGGTTAAAGAAAACCTGGAAGGCCGCGTGGATTTCGTGTCCGGCATAAAAGAAATTGTACCGGGCATCACGGTATACGGGACAGGCGGCCATTCAGCGGGTCTGCAATTCGTCAAAGTGCAAACTGTGGAAGGAAACGTCATCCTAATGTCCGATGTCAGCCATTTCTATGCAAATTTTGAACAAGAACGTCCTTATCCAATTATCCATGACCTATCGAAAATGTATGAGGCATTTGATCTGGTCCGTTCGGTGAGCGATGAGGCAACCATTCGGGTCCCCGGCCATGACCCGAAAGTGATGGAAAGGTTCCCGGCACCGAGTCCTGAGCTGGAAGGAATTATTGTAAGGATATCGTGATTGATTGGAGAACGATCAAAGGGGGAAAGACGATGGACTATGAAACACTTGGCAATACCGGGATTCAAGTATCAAAGCTGTGTTTTGGGACGATGTCGTTCGGGGGGAATGCCGACGAAGAAACCTCGCGTGCCATGTTTAACCGATGCCGGGAGGAAGGCATCAACTTTTTCGACTGCGCCAATGTCTACAATAAAGGGGTGTCAGAAGAGATATTGGGCAGATGCATTGCGGACAGTCGGAACGACATCGTCCTGACGACGAAAGTCAATGGAGCCACTGCGTCCGGCATTAACAATAAAGGATTGTCCCGCCGGCATATGATGCTGGAAGTTGAAAACAGCCTGAAGCGATTAAATACGGACCGAATTGAGTTTTACTTTGTCCATGCTTTCGATCCACTGACGCCGATTGAAGAAACCTTACGGACCATGGATGACCTTCAGCGCCAAGGGAAAATCCTTTATCCTGCAGTAAGCAATTGGGCTGCTTGGCAAATCGCCACCGCTCTTGGCATCTCGGCCAAAGAAAGCCTGGCCCGCTTCGAATGTGTGCAGCCGATGTACAACCTGGTGAAACGGCAGGCGGAAGTGGAAATTCTGCCGCTTGCTGCTGCGGAGAATATGGGAGTGATTTCCTATAGTCCGCTTGGCGGCGGCTTGCTGACCGGGAAGTATGCAGGCGGTAAAAAACCGGAACAGGCCAGGCTGGTCGTGCAGAAAAACTACCAGAAACGCTATGCTGAAAATTCCTATTTTGAGACCGCGGACCGCTTCACGCAATATGCAGCTGAGCGGGAAGTGCATCCGGCCACGCTCGCCGTTGCTTGGGTCATGTCCAATCCGGACGTTAGGGCACCGATTATCGGAGCCCGCAGCCTTGAACAACTGGAGCCTTCTCTTGCAGCGTTGAAAATCGACATGACACCGGAGTGGCGACAGGAAATCTCGGGATTATCGGCAGCGCCGCCGTTGCCAACGGATCGTTCAGAAGAAGGGTAAGGGTTTAATGGAAGAGGAAAAGGACTGGTCCCTTGTAATTAAGGGCTAGTCCTTTTTCATTTTGGGGTTTATGGAAACACCGAATTTGTAAAGGATGCCGAAAAGCGGGATACTAAGCTTGTATGGAGTAAATACACCATAGTTATTGAAGGAGGATTTTCATGTCGATTTATTCGTACCAGACGAAATTATCAAATGGAGAAAAAATAGATTTCGGAACTTTGAAAGGCGAGGTCCTATTGTTCGTCAACACCGCCAGTAAATGCGGATTGACCCCTCAATACGAAGAATTGGAGGGATTGTACAAAGTGCATAAAGAAAAAGGCTTTGAAATCATCGGGTTTCCATGCGATCAGTTCGGGGGACAGGAGCCTGGCACGGACGAAGAAATAATGGAGTTCTGTTCAACCAATTTTGGTGTCAGTTTTCCGCTTGCCCAAAAAATCGAGGTAAATGGTGAAAATGCTCATCCGATATATCAATACTTGCGCAGCCAGGCCGCGGCGGATGAGGAGTTTGATGAGGCAGGTGCTTTGCAAAGGGAAGATCGTGACATGTTGGAAAGCTCGGATATCCAATGGAATTTCACCAAATTCCTGATAGACCGTAAAGGAAATGTGGTGCATCGCTTTGCGCCGACAGTCAAACCGAAAGAGATGGAACGCATCATTGAGCAACTCGTGAACGAAGCTTGATGAATAGAATAGGATAGAAGAAAGCAGAAAACCAAAAGCAAGGCTGAGCGGATACCCGCTCAGCCTTGCTTTTTTCTTTTGTCTCCATAAAAAAGATCTTCGTGCTAAACTTTAGCCGCCCAAATCTCAATTTCAATTTTGATTTCAGGCAAGCCCAATTCCGTGATGTATCCAACAGTCATTGCAGGATAATCCCCGCCGAACAATTGTGACCACTCGGAATACATGAACTCCCAATCAATCTTCTCGGTTGCCCATATATTCACCTTGATGATGTCACCGGCGGTTAACTGCTCGGAAGCCAGCACTTTGCGTATATTGGCGAAGGTATTGGCAAGCTGTTGATTAAAGCTCTCTGGAAGCTTCCCACTGAAATCCACGCCAATTTGACCGGAAGTCACATATAGTTCGGCATTTCTCGGTATTTTGGTGATGTGGCTGTAATTACCGACAGGTTTTGGCATATTCCCGGGATTTCGTCGTGTGATTTTGCTGTTGTCCATTTGAGTTTTCCGCCTTTCTGGGTGGTTGAAAGGTTAGCAACTGAATTTTTTAACCTAATTGTAATTATTCCATAGTGCACTATACCGCAACTTCTTACAAAAGAGTCTTAAGCTGCTTTGTTCAGATTAATTTTTTTCGCATGCGCGTAGTATTGAATTCTACTGAGCTTGTCCACCTTACAGCTTCATCATCATGCCATCCAGCGGGCGCTCCATCTGCAATTCCATCCATACAGCGGTATCGATGAGTCCTTGGAGGTCCATTCCAGTTTCGATGCCCATGCCGACGAACATATTGACCATATCTTCGGTGCAGACATTGCCGACGGCTTTCGGCGCAAAAGGACAGCCGCCCAGACCGCCGATCGAGGAATCGAAGCGGCGGATTCCGGATTGATAGCCCGCTAATACATTTGCCAACCCCAACCCTCTTGTATTGTGAAAGTGGAGGCCGAGTTTAATGTCATTTCCGTACTGCTTCTGGAATTCCTGAACCAAATGACTCACTTGGAGGGGAGTGGCCAGTCCGGTTGTGTCGGCCAATGTTATTTCGGTTGCGCCTGCTTTGACGAAGGTCTCGGCTATTTCAAGAACCCGGTTAACCGGAACATCTCCAGAAAATGGACAGCCGAAAGCTGTGCCGAGAACGCCTGCTACTGTTTTCTTCGCATCAGCCGCTTCTTTTATGACCTTCACTAGCTCTGCTACATTCTGATCAACGGTTTTTCTGGCATTTTTTAAATTGAAGGCATCGCTGGTTGCCGTTACAACATGATAACTGTCGACAGCTGTTTCCAACGCTCTCTTCAAACCGGAATAGCTCAAGACAAGACCTGCATAGGAAACGCCATCAAGCCGGGGAACTAGCTTCATGACTTCTTCAGCGTCAGCCATTTGCGGAACAACTTTCGGATTTACAAATGATACTGCTTCTATTTTTTGGGCGCCTGCATCGATCAGTTTGGTGATCATATCAACTTTTTGGTCAGTGGTGACCAGTTTCTTTTCATTCTGCAGTCCGTCACGAGGACCCACTTCACAAATTTCAATCATTAGACTTCCCCTTTCCATAACTCTATTTTCGGGTTGGCCATCTGGACCAGGACATCATCCCGGCCTTGATAGATGTGCTCCTGCATGGCGATTTTCGCACGTTCCGGTTCCCGGTTCTCAATCGCTTTCAAAATGGTCTTATGCACTTCCAATGAACGAAGAAGCTGGCGTTCGTTATACCAATAAAATGAACGGAAGATCAAAGGGACGACAACAACTTTGGAAATATGGGACCTGAGGTGCTCGTTTTTCGTCGCTTTGAAAATTTCTTCATGGAACTCCTGATTGGCTTGCTGAATGTTTTTTATGGTGGAGATATCGGATCTTTTCAGTTTGCTGATGGCTTGCTCATAAGCTGTATTTTTTTCATGCATAAACTGCAGTTCTTCTTTGGTGCGGTTTAAAGCGGCTTCGCCGGCGCCATGACTTTCCAGCAATGCACGCAAATTATAAATTTGGCGGATGTCTTCGATGGAAAACTCCTTGACGATATAACCTCTGCGTTTAAATGGAATAATCAGCCCGTCCGATTCCAGTTGTTTAATGGCATCCCGGATCGGGGTTCGGCTCACTTGCAGTGATTCCGCAAGAGCTTCTTCTGTTAAACGCTTGCCTGGCTCATATTCTCCGATAATGATTGCGCTCTTGATCGCGTTATACGGGTTCATATAATCTCCTCGCTTTTAATTTATTGTATACAATAAAAAATATAACAGCAAACTATAATCAATTTACTGTGAATATAAATGTTTTTTCAGTGATTTTAGCTATTTAATTACTAAGGATTAAAAATAAGTTGACCTACTGTATACAATGTGATAGTTTTTAATCAATTGCTAATTGTTAGAAAATTATGTTTTTAACTTTGGATCTTTCGAAGAAACCGCAGTTAGCAGCAATTGAAAAAGACGATGGCTATACCAAAAAAGAAAGCGCTCTCAATAGAGGCTTGTTTCAAGGCTACAGAATTATACCTCGGAGGTGCAATGGATGACAACAGATAATCACACAATGGAAGCAGAAGGAACGACTCTTGGTACGGCGACGATGAACGAACAACAAGAAAGATCACCACTCGAAGGAATCCGTGTGCTGGAACTGGGAACATTGCTTGCGGGCCCATTTACCGGACGCATGCTTGGAGATTTTGGAGCGGAAATCATCAAGATTGAAGCACCGGACAAAGCGGACCCGATGAGGCAATGGGGACAGCAAAAAGACGGTGAAGGACTTTGGTGGCCAATCCAGTCACGCAACAAGAAATCTGTGACGTTAAACTTGAGGACCCAAGAAGGACAGAATATTTTCAGGGATCTGGTCAAAGAAGCGGATATAGTCATCGAAAATTTCCGGCCGGGCACCATGGAAAAATGGAATCTTTCTTATGAAGAATTATCTGAGATCAACCCCCGGATCATCATGACACGCACATCAGGCTACGGGCAAACTGGCCCTTACCATAAACGCGCTGGATTTGGCAGTGTGGGTGAAGCGATGGGCGGTATCCGCCACGTCACCGGATTTCCTGACAGGGCACCTTCGAGAATCGGAGTTTCGCTGGGAGATACGTTAGCGGCATTGTTCGCGACGATCGGTACATTGACCGCATTGAATGAACGGCATTTTTCAGGAAAAGGGCAAATGGTCGACACGGCCATATATGAGTCGGTGTTTTCGGTTATGGAAAGCACCATCCCTGATTATCTGCTGGCGGGTTATGTGCGTGAGCGGATGGGGAATATTCTTCCGGGTGTGGCACCGTCTAATATTTACCTGACGAAAGAAAATACCTATGTGGTCATCGGCGGAAATGCAGATGGGGTTTTCAAACGGCTTTGTGAAGCGATGGGGCAGCCGGAATTGTTTGAAAGCCCGAAATACCATACGCATCATGCCAGAAGTGAGCATATGACAGAGCTTGACCAATTAATTGAGAAATGGACGAAATCCATAAATACGAAAGAGCTGCTGGAAATACTGGCAGAGAAAGGGGTTCCGTCCGGGCGCATCTATTCAGCGAAAGATATTGTGGAAGATCCGCATTACGCAGCGCGAGACATGATCATCAAAACAGATCATCCGGTTTTGGGGGAATTCCCCATGCCTGGTGTGGTTCCAAAACTTAGCAGGACTCCTGGGAAAGTGAAGCATGTGGGAGCTGAATCCATTGGAAAAGACAACGCCGCCGTTTATGGGAAATTGTTGAACTATGATGAAGAAAAACTGAAGGACTTGAAGGACCACCAAATTATCTGACCGAAAGAAGGAAGCTGCTATGGGAAAAACGCTTTATGAAAAAATTTGGGACCGCCACGTCGTGGTGCAACAGCAAGCGCAGCCAGATATTATTTATATCGATCTTCACTTGATTCATGAAGTAACGTCACCACAAGCTTTTGATGGACTTCGGCTGGCAAACCGGAAAGTCCGCCGGCCGGATCGGACATTGGCGACGATGGATCATTCGATCCCAACAACAGATCGCCATCTTCCGTTCGAAGACAAAATAGCTGAGCAGCAAGTAGAGGCATTACGCCAAAACTGCAAGGATTTCGGCATTGAATTATTCGACCTTTTTAGCGCCAGACAAGGAATCGTTCATATCATCGCGCCAGAGCTGGGCTTGACCCAACCGGGACAGACGATTGTCTGCGGAGATAGTCACACCGCAACGCATGGCGCTTTCGGAACACTTGCTTTTGGTATTGGTACAAGCGAAGTTGAACATGTACTGGCTACCCAGACGCTAAAGCAGTATAAATCAAAGACGATGGCCATCAATTTTAACGGCAAGCTGCCAATCGGCGTAACTGCAAAAGATTTGATCCTTGCGCTGATCGGGAAGTATGGCCATGATTTTGCGACCGGCTACGTCCTGGAGTACCGCGGCGAAGCTATCCGCAATCTGACAATGGAAGAACGGATGACGATATGCAATATGTCTATTGAAATCGGCGCACGCGCCGGGCTGATTGCCCCGGATGCTACGACTTTCGACTATTTGAAAGGAAAGGAATATGTGCCGCAAGGACAAGAATGGGAGGCGGTAATGGAAGATTGGCGACTGCTTCAAAGCGATGAAGATGCCGATTTTGACCGTGCTGTCGAATTTGACTGTTCGGAAATCGAACCGCAGGTGACATGGGGAACCAATCCGGGTTTGGTGGTTGGTATAAACAGTAAGGTGCCGGGACCTGCGGAGGTGGCAGAAGAAAAACGCCAAATGGTTGAAAGCGCACTGGCCTACATGGATTTGGAGCCTGGAACGGCCATAACGGATATTGCCGTCAATACGGTTTTTATCGGATCCTGTACAAACGGGCGTATTCAGGACTTGCGTGAAGCCGCTAAAGTGGTTGCCGGTTATCGAGTGGCATCAGGGATTCGTGCTCTTGTGGTGCCGGGCTCACAGTCTGTCAAACAGCAGGCGGAGGACGAAGGGCTGGCAGAAATCTTCATGGATGCCGGATTTGAATGGCGTGAAGCCGGATGCAGCATGTGCCTTGGGATGAATCCCGACATCGCAAAGCCTGGGGACCGGGTTGCCTCCACTTCAAACCGCAACTTTGAAGGGCGTCAAGGAAGGGATTCAAAATCACATTTGGTCAGCCCATCCATGGCTGCAGCAGCGGCAATCAAAGGACATTTCGTAGATGTCCGCAACTGGCCGATTAAAGTGGGAGAAGGGGTGTAGTCATTGGAAGCCTTTAAAACACATACTGGAATTGTAGCGCCGCTTGACCGGGCGAATATCGATACGGATGCCATTATTCCGAAACAGTTTTTGAAACGCATTAAAAGGAGCGGGTATGGGCAGTTTTTATTTTATGACTGGCGCTTCGACAAAAACGAACAGGAAAATCCTGATTTTTTGCTAAATCGTGAACCTTACCGCAATGCCACAGTTCTGCTGACACGTGACAATTTCGGCTGCGGCTCTTCGCGCGAACATGCTCCATGGGCCATCGAGGATTTCGGTTTCCGTGCCGTCATCGCCCCATCATTTGCGGATATTTTCTATAACAATTGTTTTAAAAACGGCATTTTGCCGATTCAGCTGCCGGCGGAAGACGTGCAGCAGCTTTTTGAAAAAGCGTCTGTCCCGGGTTATCAGCTGACAGTCAATCTGGAAAAAAACTTCATAGCAGATGGGCAAGGCTATGAGAAAAGTTTTGAAGTGGACGATTACCGGCGGAATATGCTCCTTAATGGACTCGATGAAATTTCAGCGACAATTCAATACGATGCCGAAATTACCGATTTTGAAAAAAACCATAAAATTCATTACTCCCTCTGAAAAGGATCAAAGGATAAGGGTTGCAGATGATCAAAATAACAGAACGTTAAAAGGAGCTATCTTATGGACAATAGGCCAATCAAAGAACCGATTCGTAAAAAATGGATTTGGATTGTTCTGGTACTGATCGTGCTCGGCAATGTTCCCTGGTATATGCCGGCAGGATCATATGAACCACTCATTTTAGGCATCCCTTATTGGGCATGGATCATTGTTGGGTTTTCTCTCCTGCTTTGCGCTTACTTGAGCTGGGCAACTTTGAAGCACTGGAATATTGTGGAGGATATTGAAGAAGAAGAGAAGAGGAGGAAAGCGAATGAATGATTTAACCTTTTCAGGTATGGATGGTGTCTTAATCTTATCTGCCTATGCGGTTGTCATGCTGCTGATCGGTTATTTTTCAGGGCGCGGCGATAAAACGCTTCATGACAGTATGAGCAACTATTACTTGGCCGGGAAGAATCTGGGCTTCATCGCTTTGTTCTTCACACTTTATGCGACACAATATAGCGGAAATACGATTATCGGATATGCACCGACTGCTTATCGGACCGGTTTTGCCTGGCTGCAGTCCATTACGTTCATGACGATCATTATCGGCGTCTACTTATTGTTTGCCCCAAGATTATATGTAATATCCAAAAAGCTGAATTTTATCACGCCGGCCGACTGGATTGCTTACCGTTTCAAATCCAAGGCAGTCACCATTTTGGCTGTACTGTTAATGCTTTGGGGTCTTGGGAATTATCTTTTGGAGCAGTTGGTCGCTATCGGACAGGCAGCTTCAAGCCTGACGGGAGGAACCATTCCATACCAGGTAGCCGTAATCGCCTTTGTGCTGGTCATGCTGATTTATGAATGGTTGGGCGGAATGAAAGCGGTTGCATTCACGGATGTCATGCAGGGGCTCGTTTTAATGGTGGGAATCGTGATATTCCTCGCGGGAGCTGTCTATTTGGTCGGCGGCAACTTTGCAGGCGCCACCCAATTTATCGCTGAAACCGAACCAGCCAAGCTCGGGGTTCCGGAAATGATGACTTCGGTCAATTGGCTGAGCATGATCCTGCTGGTCGGCTTTGGAGCAGCAATATACCCGCATGCAGTCCAACGGATTTTTGCGGCTGAAAGCGAGCGTACGCTAAAACGGTCATTTTCCCGGATGGCTTGGATGCCCCCGATTACGACGGGGCTTGTATTCATCATCGGAATTTTAGGGATTGCCCTTATACCTAACCTCGATGTGGCAGGATCGGAACAGCTGGTCGGTTTGATGGCCAACGAAATAGCCGGCATCAATGGGTTCTTTTACTGGGTGATGATCATCTTCTTCGGTGCGATTGTTGCGGCGATTGTATCGACGGCAGATTCTGTATTATTAAGTTTTTCATCGATTGTGTCCAACGATATTTACAGCCGGTTCATCAATCCTAACGCGCCGGAGCGCAAGAAAGTTTTGGTCGGGAAAGTGACGGGTATCTTTGCTGTAGCTATCCTCTTGTGGATCGCCTGGTATCCGCCAGCAACTTTATATGAAATCTTTGTTTTGAAATTCGAATTGCTGGTTCAAGTATTCCCGGCATTTGTTCTCGGTTTGTATTGGAAACGAATGGCTGCACAACCTGTATTTTGGGGAATGTTGACAGGGGCTATCATTGCAGGAGTCCTTACGTGGACTGGGCATAAAACTATATTCGGGGTTCACGGCGGTGTTATCGGCTTGGCTGCCAACTTCCTGATTGCGGTTGTCGGCTCTTACCTCGTAACAGCTACCGTAACAGAAGAAGAAGAGGAAGACTTGAAGAAAATCGATTTGGCTTATCGGAGAGAATACTCTGATTAAAGCCCATAAAAAGAGATGACTAGGTATGAATAAATCTATACTGCAAGATGGTGTATTGGTAAATATAAACCCTTGGCGGATGCTTACATGGCTGCTGATTGCCCAGATCATGGTAGCATTTGTCGGCCGAAGCTTAGCGCCGCTTGGGGTATTGATCGGAGAAGATCTGTCGCTGACGAAAGCGCAGATCGGTATGCTGCCGGCCGCATTATTTTTAGGGCAGTCTTTGGTATCCATACCCGCCGGTTTTGTGGCGGATCGGATTGGATCAAAAAAACTGCTTTTTCTTTTATCGTTGTGCCTGGGACTGTCCTTCATCCTCATGACGCTAACTTCTGTCTATGCACTGGTGTTATTCATGGTGGTACTTGGAGGAATCGGCTATGGGACGATGCATCCAACGTCCAATAAAGGCATCATCTACTGGTTTTCCGAAAAACGCGGAACGGCTATGGGCATCAAACAGATGGGCGTCACTCTTGGTTCGGCTCTGGCCGCACTCTTGATGCTGCCAGCTGCTGTTGCCTGGGGCTGGCGGCCAGTCCTGTTCGGAGCGTGCCTGCTATTAATCATCACCGGCTTGTTGGCTTATCGGTTTTATCACGATCCCCCGGCAGCAGAAGCGCAGGGGACGGAAAAGCCGGCACGCTTGTTTGCTTCAGTTCTTCAGATGTTCCGGGAAAAACCGCTGGTCCTCGTCAGTCTTGCGGCCATGGGACTGAGCGGAAGCCAACTCATCCTGAATACGTATATTGTGCTGTTTGCCTATGAGCATCTGGGCATCAGCTTAGTATTGGCCGGCATGCTGCTGGTCATCTCCGAAGTCAGCGGTTCGTTCGGCCGTGTTGCCTGGGGAGTAATCAGCGATAATTTGTTTTCGGGCAAGAGAATTATCGTTCTGGTCATTATCGCGTCCTTATCGATTTTGACTTCGCTTGTCATCAGTCAGCTGCCAGAAGGAACATCCTTTTGGGTCATGGTGCCGATTACGGTGCTGTTCGGATTTTGCATTTCAGGCTTTAATGGAATCTGGATGAATGCTGCAACCGAGCTCGTGCCGATCAAACAGGCAGGCATTGCCAGCGGCTTCAGTTTGACCCTGGGTTCGTGGGGAGTCATTATCGGGCCGCCGCTGTTCGGCTATATTGTTGATGTGACTGGCGATTTCACATATGGCTGGCTGTTCCTCGCCCTTATGCTGGCAGCGGTGATTATTCTGCTGCTTTTGGCAATGGCTATCGTGAAAAAAGAACATCGGAATCAGAAAATACAAGATGAGGGTTGATGAAACTTCACTGGAGGAGTTAGCATGAATATTGATTTAAGGGATATTGATACGCAGCAGGCGTATAAATTGATGTCAGGATCTGTAGTGCCAAGAGCGATTGCCTGGGTGTCCAGCATAGACGGGAATGGCAAGCGCAATCTCGCACCTTTCAGCTTTTTCACTGTCGCCTCAAGAAATCCGCCGATGCTGTGCATCTCAATCGGACCAGGCGTTGGAGAGCGGGAAGGCACCGTCAAGGATACGCTGGAAAATATTCGGTCGCAAAGGCAGTACGTCATTAACATTGTCAACACGGAATTGGGCAATGAAATGCATGAAAGCGCCAAAAATTTTCCGAGTGATGTGGATGAATTCGAAGCCGCTGGAGTGACAGCGGCAGACAGTGTATCCGTTGCTCCCCCAAAAGTGGGAGAAGCGCCTATTTCATTTGAGCTCGAACTTGACCGCATCATTGAACTGGGAAGCGACCACTTGATTCTTGGGAAGGTGGTCCATTACCATATTAAAGACGCCTACTACCTTGGAAACTATAAAGTGGATCTGGAAAAACTGAAGCCGCTCGGCCGATTGGCAAACGGCTATAGTGAAATGCAAGGGTTTTTTACATTACCGAGGGAAAACTGAGGAGTGGCAACGGCTAACGAAAAAGTCGGATTTTGTGGATATTATTATTTCCACGCAGGATTACTTCTAAAGAGTATGCAACCAATAAAAACAAAGTAAGCTGCTCGATAACAAGCTGCCCTTCGCAATATAGGGCAGCTTTTTTTAGTTGATCTACTGACCAGGTTCTTCTTTCTTTGGTGACATCCTAATAAATGAAACAAGTAACTAATTTAAACAAGGGAATGGGCTCCGCAGTATCGAAGTTACTGACAAGCCCTAAAATTAAAGAGGAGGCACCACATGAAACCTAAAGTTTACATCGCCCGCCCTATCTCACAAGAAGTGGAAGAATACATCGGAGAACATTGCGATTACCGGAAGTGGCAGGGGGAAGGACGGATTCCGCTGGACATGCTGATGGAAGAAATAAAGGATGTGGAAGGCGTGCTGGTTCAGCATGCACCTGTTACGGATGAACTGTTGGAGGGTGCGCCCAAATTGAAAGTCATCAGCAATTCGGCAGTCGGCTACGATTCCTTCGACCTGGAAGCGATGAAACGGCGCAAGGTACTGGGTACGCACACGCCTTTTGTGCTGGATGAAACGGTAGCGGATCTGGTCTTCAGCCTGGTTCTTTCCACTGCGAGACGCATACCTGAACTGAACAATTTCGTGAAGCAAGGAAAATGGGATAAAGAAACGGAGTCCCGCGACTTATTTGGCATCGACGTGCATCATGCCACTATGGGCATTATCGGTATGGGCCGCATCGGTGAAAAAATTGTCAGAAGAGCCCGATTCGGTTTTGAAATGGATGTCCTCTACAATAGCCGCACGCCCAAGCCGGAGCTGGAAGAGAAATACGGCATCGTCTATAGCGAGCTGGAAACGCTTCTGGAAAAATCCGATTTTGTCGTCCTGATTGTGCCATTGACTCCTGAAACGCATCATCTGATGGGGGAAAAGCAGTTTGAAAAGATGAAGAACAGCGCCATCTTCATTAATTGTGCCCGAGGTGCGGTCGTGGATGAAAGAGCGTTGATTCATGCTTTGGAAACAGGGCAGATTCGCGGAGCGGGTCTCGACGTCTTTGAACAGGAACCTGTCAGCCCGGACAACCCGCTGCTGCAGATGGAGCAGGTCGTCGCTCTTCCGCATATCGGATCAGCCACGGAAAAAACACGCGCCGCGATGGCCATGAAAGCCGCGGAAAACCTGGTTGCTGGTGTGACCGGCAAAAATCCTCCAGACGTGGTCAAGGAGTTGCGAGGATTGTTGGATGATCCAGACCGATTCTCCGAGAAATTCAACTCAAAATGAAAAAGAGGCGCAATTCTTTTAAGGGCGCAATAGCAACAAAATTATCTTGCTAACGGTGTCCAATTCTTATCGCCGACATTAAACCTATAATGCATAAGACCATCAAATTGTGTGTAAACTTGATGGTCTTTTTCTGTTGCTGTCACAATGTTTTACTTATAAGGTACGTTTAAATTGCAGTGTAGCATAGGCCAACATATTGACCTGCAGATTCATACGTAGGTTAACATGCATTTATTTTCCATTAAATTGAATATTTATTGATTTTCGCCTTTTAAGGAGTAATCTGACTACTTGTGTTAAAATAGATAGTAAGATTGTGAGCCATTACACCTCCACTAATGAGGCAGCAGAGTTAAAGGGGCTGTCAAAATGAAAGGTAGGATACCATGGATGAAGCGCAGTGGGATATACGAGAAGTTAAGCATTTAAAAAAGATACAATTAGTTCAAGGCAATCTTGCAATGCTGTTGTTATTCTTGCTGCTTGTTTATTTTGCTGATAGCGGGAGGCATTCCATCATTATTGGGATATTTTTTGTAGTGATGTGGATAGTGCTAGCCATCACCTTATACACCCTAAAAACGGGACGCCCAGTTGGTACAAAGACAAGTAAACGTGTGCAGGAATTTGATAAAGATCGTCTGGGAGAGAAACGTTGGAGACGAAATAGAATAATTGAAGCTGTCGGCATCGGTATCGTAGGCGTTGGCATTGTAATTTTATTGTTTGTTGTGGACTTTAGCGCTGCACGATTGGACTCTCCCAGCTATCATTTCCCATTCATTGGGGCTTGGGTAGGCTATAACATAGGAGAGATTATTAGAATCAGCAGTTTATAAGAGCAGCCGAAAAGTATGTGATAACTTTTGTTCAATTAATGTTTTTAGTTGAACAAGTAATTGAAAATAAGTAAAGAAAAATTTAAGTTACAATTATCTTTACAAAATAAGATAGGGTTCGCTATGCAAAATAGCACTTCGATTCACGAAAATGCGGATCGGAGTGCTGTTTTTTGTTTGAACTTACTAGTTAAGGGTTTAAAATATCTAGAGGCTTGAGTTGCCTTACATACTGTCTTGGCTATTTTTGAGTCTTTGATTTTCTTCTTCCAATGCTTGGATTTTCTTTTCGTATTCGGTTATTTTTATCGAACGAGTTGAACTTTTTGCCATAAAGAACAAAAAAACGATAATGAGGCCAGCTAAAAACACCATTAGAAGTATCGGTGACAAGGCAATAATGTTTTCCATATAATTTCTCCTTTTAATATAATGCTCAAATTCCCGAAGGATTCGGATAGATTTTACATTTAAAAACATTGTTGCTAATAGTGTATCAAAGAAACCGTTAGTTCCTATGTGAATTAACGGTTTCTTTGATGCAAATACTAATGCGGTCTAATGAACGAAAGCTATGTTGTTCGATTAAAACTTATGTATCCTCTGCTTCTTTTTTGGATGCACGGAGGTATTCAAGCCAGAAAATCCACAAGGTTGCCGCAGCACCGACCCACAATGAAGGGCTCGACAGCGAGATGCTGTTGCGGGATTCTCCACCAAGCAAAGTTAAGACAGCGAGCACGAGCAATGGCACCACGATCATCAGTACGGGGAAAATGATCATATAGCGTTTCTTTTCCCGGCGCGGCCGAAGCGTCAATGCGCTCAATACGACCATGAGGGCAATCACTGCAAACAGGATCCACGTGGGAATGCCGAGCGAAGAAAGCGTTCCAGGGAAATAATCATTCACCAGGAGTGTACATAAATTAATCAATAAAACGGCAACGATGAGCCAATAGGTCTTCAAAATAAAAATCCTCTCGGTGTTGGTGTAGTAGCTAAGTCTTCCCCTTAGTGTAACAAAGCTAGTTGGATATAGCAGGGGATGGAGAAAATCAGTTTCTTATTGTGAAGTTAAGGTGAACTATTATTTTATTTGCTGAGAAAAAGCTTAAGGGCTGCGGCGTCTCAATACTGAGTTTATTAGACGCTCAAAGAATGAAATACAAAGTGGAGATCACCAAATAACAAACCATCCAGATCAGCAAGGCGAATTTAAAATTCAGTTTAAATGCGATATAGACAGAGTTTTTCCGGCTAATCGCAGCCAACAGCAGATTCAGTCCGGAAAATGGAGAAGACAGAATGGCCAGGATCCAACCGCTCAGCAAACCAAGGCTCAAATACAGATGGTCATCCGCAAACAATGGGGAGTTGCTCAAAGTAATGGCCAAAATAGCGGCGGTAATGATTGGATGGACGCCAATCCATGCCGGAATGGTCATCAGCAAGGCCAGCACCGGAATCAAAAGCAGGACATGGGTGATATTCAACGCTTCCAAAAGGGAACGAATCCAATCGTCTGCTCCATTGTTTAGAAGAGCCGTACCAAAAGCACCGGCAATGATGAAAATCGACAGCTCATTTCCCATTGACGGAACTTTAACGTAGATGTATTGCTGGAAATTCGCGGCAAGCTCATGTGGAGTACCGAGAAACAATGACCATACGGCAGAGACGACAATCGCCGTCAGCGGAATGATGGTCAACACGGATAAATCGCTCAAACTCTCAATAAAAAGGATAACAGCAGTAACAGCCAGCAGGATCACAGCGAGCTCAAACACTTTCCGCTTGGCCGTCCCAAGGCTCACCGTGTTTTTAACAGCAGCTGCTTCTGGTATAGAGCGATTGTTTTTGCGCTCCCCCAAAAAGCCGAGGCCCATCATGATGGCGGTGACCGCAAGGCCGATTGGGAAAAGCTGCAGCCAGGTAACATCAAAATAAGACAGCACCAAGGCCATAGAGATGAAATATGGCGACCATAAAAAGGCCATGACAAATCCTCGGCTCAAGGCCTTCAAGCGCACTTCGTCAAATGGCTTGAACGATGAGGTGTCTGTCAAATCATAGAGGATCGGGAGCGTCCCGACGTTCATGACGGCACCGATACTGCCAGCAGCCACTGTCGAAAACAAGTAAAGATGATGCGTTTTCTTAATGGAGTGGGCGAAAATGACTTCTATGTACTTTAAATACTGCCCCTGCTGAATCGGAATCGACAGCAATGGCACAAAGATGAAAATCGCCAAGAGGTTGGCGTTGGTTTGAAGCGCCCCAAAAAACTCCCGCACCCCATTGCCGCTCGTGTCCATCAATAACCCCACAACGAGCAGCACCGAAATCAGGATCTTCGGCGTCCGCGGGAGATACGGGAAATAGGAAATGAGCACAACTAGCGCGAACAGGCTGATCAAAAATGTGGCGTAAGGAAAAGGAACGAAAAAAGACAGCAAATAAGTTCCACCCATGAGCAGGGTGCTGAGAGGGCGGATGATTGGTTTCATGTGGAGGACTCCTTTTGGAAATGGTACGGTTTTATTTAGTGTGACAGAAAAGTTTGGGGGCGTCTTTAAAGTTGCTCTAGAACATTTCGCAATATAAAGCCAAGTTATACACTGCTGGAGCAGTATTTAAGCAAATGATTCAAATTCGGTAACAAAGAAGAATAGATCGTCAATAGAAAATGGTAGAATAAAGAAAATTGAAATTTTACCGTTATTAGTATCACTGATCATTATAGAAGCAGGTGAAGAAACTTATGAAAAAAGATATACATGTAGTTGGAGCTGTCATCACAAGTGGTGATAAAATCTTATGTGCGCAGCGGGGCTTGGAAAAAAGTTTGCCCGGCCTATGGGAATTTCCAGGTGGGAAAATAGAAGAAACAGAAACACCTCAATCAGCCCTGCAACGAGAAATTCAAGAAGAAATGCATTGTCAGGTAGAAATTGGTGACCGGCTTGAACATACGGTGTATGAATACGATTTTGGAATCGTTCATTTAACGACATTTTATTGCCAATTAGTCCAAGGGACACCTGTGTTAACGGAACATATTGCGATCCAGTGGCTGAAAGCGCATGAACTGGAAAAGCTCGAATGGGCACCGGCAGACATACCGGCGATACAGAAATTAAAACAGACGTACCAAGCTCAGAAATAAGCGGGTTGATTGGGAGGAGCGGGGGGACGAATATGAATTTACTTCAGAGCTTAGAAGACTCAATTTACAAAGGATTTATCGATCAAACAAAACCGAGTGGAGAACGTTTTAAGCCAACGTTACTGATCAATAACACCAAAACAAACGAGACCGTATTAAATTCGATTACGGAGGAATTGGATAGCTGTCAATCGTTTCTCTTTTCTGTAGCTTTTGTGACGGAAAGTGGCTTGGCGACTTTAAAAACCCATTTATCGGACCTGCACCAAAAGGGGATTAAAGGAAGAATCCTGACCTCGACTTTTTTGAACTTTAACCAACCGAAAGTATTTAAAGAACTGATGAAAATCAATAATGTGGAAGTCCGATTATCCAGTATGAAAGGCTTTCATTCAAAAGGATATATTTTCTCTCATAACACGCATCAAACATTGATCGTCGGGAGCTCTAATTTAACGGCGCAAGCCTTGAAGGTTAACTACGAATGGAACGTCAAATTGAGTTCGCATGAAAATGGCGAGTTGGTTTCTCACTTTTATCATCAATTCGAAGAGGTTTGGGAAAATGCGCAACCACTGACAGAACAATGGATCACAAGCTATGAACAATCGTATGTGCCCATGGAATACCGGAAAGAATTGACCAATGTGGCCGAATTCCCTGAAGTGTATACAGAAAATCCGTTAGAAGAAGCCATCAACATCAAACCGAACAAAATGCAGAAAGCCGCTCTTCAGGAAATCCAAGCAGTGCGGGAATCTGGGAATGACAAAGGCTTGGTGATTTCAGCGACTGGTACAGGGAAAACTTACCTATCCGCTTTTGATGTACGAGACTTTGCGCCAAAACGAATGTTGTTTATCGTCCACAGAGAGCAAATTCTTCAAAAAGCCAAAGCTGATTTTATTCGAATATTAGGCGGTGTAGAAAAAGATTTCGGGATTCTTTCGGGCAATTTGCGGGAGACGGATGCGCGATATTTATTCGCAACAATCCAAACGATTTCCAAGGAAGAAACGCTCCGTCAACTAGACCCGCAGGCGTTTGACTATATTTTAATTGACGAAGTACATAAAGCAGGAGCGAAATCATATCAAAGGGTAATTGAGCATTTTCAACCGAAGTTTTTAATGGGAATGACTGCAACACCTGAACGTACAGATGACTTCAATATTTACGAGCTCTTCGATTACAATGTGGCTTACGAAATTCGCTTGCAGGAAGCATTGGAAGAAGACATGCTTTGTCCGTTTCACTATTTTGGCGTAACAGATGTCGAGTATGAAGAAGGCGTGATTGACGAAGCGACGGTTTTTTCAAAACTGATAACGGAAGAACGTGTCGATCATCTTCTGCAAAAGGTCGATTACTACGGCCATTCAGGCGACAAAGTAAGAGGTCTCATGTTCTGCAGCAGAAAAGAAGAAGCAATCAAACTTTCAGAAGAGCTTAACCGCAGAGGCTTAAAGACTGTCGCGTTGACCGGACAAGATTCTCAAGAAGAGCGTATTTTGCAGGTCGAACGGTTAGAAAATGGCGTCATTGATTATATTTTGACTGTTGATATTTTCAATGAGGGAATCGATATTCCAAGCGTCAATCAAGTCGTTATGCTGAGACAAACACAGTCGAGCATCATTTTTATCCAGCAGCTCGGACGCGGACTTCGAAAACATGGATCCAAAGAATTCGTGACAATCATTGATTTTATTGGGAATTATAAAAATAACTACCTCATTCCCATCGCTTTGTCTGGTGAGCGTTCGCAGAACAAGGACAATATTCGCCGCCGAATGAAAGACACGAGCTACATCAAAGGGATATCCACAGTGAATTTTGAAGAGGTAGCGAAAAATCGAGTGTTCTCAGCGATTAAAAAAAGCAACTTAAGTGACATGAAGATTCTTCGCGAAGCCTATATCGAGTTGAAAAACAGAATCGGGCATATTCCACAGCTTCAGGATTTTATTCACCACAATTCAATCGATCCGTTAGTGATTGTTCAGAAGTATACAACCTATCATCAGTTTTTATTGAAGCTTAAAGAAATTGATCCATTGGTAAATGCGTACGAAGAACAGGTGCTAACTATGCTTTCTTTGGAAATCTTAAATGGCAAGCGGCTGCATGAAATCCTGTTGCTTGAACTATTGCTCGAAAAAGAAAAAGTCACAATGGATACATATGAACAATACATACAATCATATAACTGCTCATTTGATCCAGAAACCTTAGCGTCGGTGCAACGAATCATGGATCTGAGTTTTTTCAACCAAGGCCCCCGAAAAAAATATGGCACGAAGCCACTGGTGGACTTCGGGACAGATGGCATCGAGTTTAATGAGGAAATTCAAGAGAGTCTAGAACAAAATTCAAGCTTTCAGGCGATGTTATTGGATATTGTCATGAGTGCAAAAGAGTTAAACAAAAATTATCGATGCGATCAAGCTTTAACACTTTATAAAAAATATACCCGCAAAGATGCTTGCCGATTATTAAATTGGACAAGTGACGAAAGCTCGACGATTTATGGCTATAAAACAAAGCATGGGACCTGTCCGATTTTCGTTACCTACCATAAAAATGATGAAGTGGAGTCGAGTGTGGCTTACACGGAAGGCTTTATCAGTCCCGAAATCTTCACATGGTCCACAAGAAGTAACCGTACACTAGCGTCTGCAGAAGTAAAAACAATTATTGGAGCTGCAGAAAGCAATATTGATCTTCATTTGTTTATTAAGAAAGACGATGACGAAGGCGGGGATTTTTATTACCTGGGACAGGTTCTTCCGGATAAGTCCAGTGTGGAACAAGCGTTAATGAAAGATAAAAACTTAAAAGATATACCCGTAGTTCATATGAATTTATCGCTGGAAAACACGGTGGAAGGAAAGCTGTATCATTATATTGCCAGCGAGGAAAATTGATTTTGCAATCTCATTGACACTAAAGTTTATTTTCCCGCGATTGTATCCTTTTCTGTCCTCCTCTCCTATCTCTAAGGTAACCAGGTATCCGCTATCCTAGCGAAAGTCTGTATTTAATTTAGAGGAGGAAGAAAAAATGAAGGAATACTTTTTGAAGAAAATCCACCATCCCAGGGAAGGTGAACTTTATCAATTCCTGGAGCTGGACGCCCAAACCGGCCAAGAGCAAATCATCGATCCATTCGAATCGGGGATGCTGCAGCTTTATCCTGAAAAGGAGCCAGCATCTGACGTGTTTACGATCACTTCCAAACGCGGAGCAGATGCGACCGGGTTTTACCGGGGTGAAAAGTTTGTTGTACAGCGCGGTTCCAAGTTTGCGGCATCGACTTCGCCGAAATGCCCGAAAAAGTACATCAAACTGCGGGAAAATCTGATGCTGGATAAGCTGCTTGTACCGTTTCAGCATCAGCTCTTGTTGATGGAAGACACCGAATTCAATTCGCCGATGATGGCGATGGGTGCGGTGATCGGCGGCTGGGTGCGCGGGTCGCATGACTGGAAAGAGGCGGAAAAGAACTAGTCTATGAAAAAGCGTAAGAACCGATATTCGGATCTTACGCTTTTTTGTGTTTTTTAGTCATCTTAGTTTCTTTTTCAGACTCAGCTGTTTTTTCCTTTTCTTTTCTGAAATCAGCGGCTTTGGCGCCGGATTGTATTGATCGTCATATAATCCGGTATAAGTCTGGTACCAGTTGAACAGATGCGCGAGAATTACTTTGCTGACAGCATAAGCCGGGATTCCGAGAATGACGCCCGGAATGCCAAAGAGGTTGCCAGCTGTCAGCAGGACCGCGATGATGGTCACGGGATGGATACTTAAGTTACTGCCGAGAATGAGCGGCTGGATGACGCGTCCTTCCAGTGTCTGCTCGATGAAAAAGACAATCAGAACTTTGACCAGCATGATCGGCGAATGGACTACGAGCGCAATGATAACGATCGGCAATAAGGCGATAAAGGTACCTAAAAACGGAATCAAGTTCAAAGCACCCGCGAGGATTCCAAGGGTTAGGGCATACTCAAGGCCGACAATGCTCAAGCCGATCCAGAACATCAGTCCGACAAAAAAGGCGACTATCAGCTGGCCGCGGATATACTGGCTGATTTGCAGGTTCATTTCACGCAGCAGGACATAGGTGTGTTCCCGCATTTTCGATGGGACAAGCTTCATGATGTGGTAAGGCAAGTGATGGCCGTCCTTCAATAGGTAAAACAGGATGAAGGGGGTCGTAATCACTGCCAGTACGGTAGTCGACAGGATGCCGAAGACACTGCCGATGCCGGTGACGGTTGTACCAACGACATCATCCGCCTGCTCCGTGATGGAAGTGGACAGGCTGTCTCCATTGCCGGTCAGCTGCGTTTGCAGCTGCGACAGAATATCGCTTTGGAAAAAGCTATCGATCTGCGAGATGAAACTGGCTAAATAATCCTGCCAATTTTCCAGCAGGCCCAGCGTCTGCTCGCGAATGATGGGGATCAGGGTCGCAATGCCCCAGGCAAGCAAACCGATAATCACGACAAAGACGATGGAAATGCCCCCGATGCGCTTAATGTTTTTCGTTTCCATCCAGTCGATAAGCGGATTGAGCAGGTAATACAAGACGCCTGCCATGATCAACGGCAGTCCCATGACATCAAAAAAAGCGAACAAGGGCTGAAAGACGTAGCTGACTTTTGGGAGCAGCAATAAATTCAATAAAATTAAAAGAATAATGACCAGTACGGATACCGCCTTGTTGTTCAGCACCCATTTCACAAACCAGGAAGCTGCATGGCTCAACGCATTTTTGTTTTTGTCCTGCTCCATCACGTGCACCTCTTTCCTGGATAAAACAGCTTGAGACGCTGTGCAAATAGTGTAATCTTTCCTTCATTATAAGCCTAAAATACCCGTATGGCGCAGTTTTTACACTGACAGGAAAGTTTATTTTTCCGACCTCTCCTCCCTCCATCTCCGTGCCATAAAACTCTCTTCCCTCCGTTTGCCAGAAAACATCTACGATACGTTATCCACATGTGGATAACTATCAAATGTAACGAAACGGCAAAGTTATCCCCGATTTACGGTGAAACCATCCACATATCCAGTAACAAGTGTGATGATTGGAACTTTCATACATTTTATCCGTAGAATAGACAAGAGTTTAGGAGGTGTGAAGTATGTGGCTATTAATTATTTGGCTGATCGTCATTTTCGGCTTCGGATTTTTGCGGATGTATTTAAAAAAACGGTTCGGCATTGATGAGGAAGAGCGGGCAGGTGTGCCTGTCAAAAGATTCGAGCGTTGGAATGGTTGGGTTATGCTTGCAGCAATAATTGTTTTATATATCGTTTTCATAGATTCGCTAGCCGTATTTTTCTTTTGGCTGTTAAGTGTTTTTTTGCTGGTATGCGCAGCGCAAATCTATTTGGAGTGGAAATACCTAAAAGGATCAAGGAAATATCAGGCATCCATTGTTTACTTCACGATTACAGCACTGGTGATGATCATCTTCATCGCTATTATCAGGTGTCAAACTGAGTTGTTTTAAATCTTTCGAATCAGAAGAAGTTCATTGTGCGCAAAAAAGCATTCCCTCAGCGGAATGCTTTTTTCATTGCGGCTATTTATCCAGGACGACAGCACCTTTGTACATTTTGCCATGCAAGGCAGCTAATTTTTCAGCCATAACTTCTGGAGAATCCTTAAAATCCTGTTTGGTCCAGTAAAGGAAGAAGCCGAGACTACCGTAAGTCATGAAATAATTGAGTGTCGGAATTTCCAGTTCGCTTTCCTCCTCAAGGCGAAGCTCGGTTGTGGCAACTTGAACGAGGCTTTCACAAAACTGGTTTTGCGACCCTGGCAGCACCTCCCCTGTGATGATCAGACGGAAGATGAATTGATGCTCATAAATGTATTCGAAGATCGGCAGGTGCCGCTGGACATCTGTCGAAGAAAAGCGTTCCAAATCCTGAAAGCCTTTTCGGAAATAACTTATGAGGCCGTTCAGATGATCGTCAACGATAGCGGCCAGAAGCTCGTTCAAATCCTTGTAATGGGAGTAGAAGGTAACGCGATTGCATTTTGCCTGTTTCGTGACTTCCGTGATGGTCAACTCATCGAGGCTTTTTTCTTCCAATAACTGCAGCAGCGACGTTTTCAGCTTTTTTTGTGTCCGCAAGATGCGGCGGTCTTCTGTGGCATTCAAGCTGTTCTCCTCCTGTTGTGTCCGAAAAAAGGACAGGTTTGTGAATTTAGTATGACATGAATCTCTAGATATGGACAAATTGATTTATTATCTGTTAAATTACAAATGTAGTTTATTTATAAAGGGGTTTTCAGCTAATCATAGGAGGAATAAAACATGGCGCGTTTAACGGGAAAAGTTGCAATCATTACCGGAGCGGCACAAGGCATGGGTGCATCCCATGCGAAAAAGTTTATCGAAGAAGGCGCGAAAGTTGTACTGACAGATTTGAATGAAGAGAAAGGACAGGCTTTGGCAGCGGAACTTGGAGAGAACGCATTGTTCATCAAGCACAATGTGACAAGCGCTGAAGACTGGGAGGCTGTTGTGACTGAAGCCGAACGAGTATTTGGTCAGGTAAATGTACTGGTCAACAATGCCGGCATCACCATGGCGAAATCGATCCTGGAGACGACGGAAGAAGAGTATCGCCGAATTGTGGATATCAACCAGGTTTCGGTATTTCTTGGCATGAAAACGGTCATCCCGTCCATGCAGAAAGCGGGTGGCGGTTCGATCGTCAATATTTCATCGATGAACGGCTTAGTGGCCGGGGCAATCGGCTATACCGACACGAAATTCGCTGTCCGCGGCATGACCAAAGCGGCAGCGATGGAATGCGCCAACTACGGCATCCGCGTGAACTCTGTCCATCCGGGTGTCATCGCGACGCCAATGGTTGTTCAGGAAGACACAAAAGCGGCTGTCGAAGAATTTTCGAAGCACATTCCCTTAAAGCGCGTTGCCCAGTCAGAGGAAGTTTCCAGTATGGTCTTGTTCCTGGCGTCTGACGAAGCAAGCTATTCCACAGGCTCGGAATTTGTGGTGGACGGCGGCATGACCGCGCAATAAGCAGAAAAAATACAGCCGTTACGCAGCATTTAGCGTAACGGCCGTATTTGTTTATCGAGTTTTTAAAGCGTCCGGCGTTTTTTATTGATGAACAGCACAATCACCGGTCCGATAATCGGAATCCATGCAAAGGTTTTATGCCGCGCCTCTGGATAAAAGCGGTGGACGGCATAGACGGACAAGCCCCATAGCACAAACCAGTCGACGGTCATGACAGAAACCAGGCCCGACGCAAAAAAGGCTTCGCGGTAAGCGGCCAGTGAAAAGCCCTGCAGCAGCGTCAGGCTATTTGCGGCCCAAGACACCATCAGGAGGATCAACCAGAACCGGGAACTGAGAAAGCGGACGAGCCAACCGGGAGTCCGCAGCCTTCTTTCGGCTTTTCGGTCGCCGAATGCGAAATAAAGCAAGAGCGAAAAAGCGCCGACCACAAAAGACAGCAGCGCGAACGGCCACGCCGTCCATTTCTGCCGGTCATTCAGCAGCAGCAAAGTCAAAAACACCATCGGAAACAAGCCCAGCGAATTGAAAACGGCAAACACCAGCGGATCGATCGCTCCGAAATTGCCGCTGAATATGTTCGACAGGACAGGATCAGTCTCACCGCCTGGTGCAAGAAAAACAGCGTAGCCGACCAGCAGCAGCCAAATAATAAAAAAGATCACGGTTATCACCCCTTTTTTCGTCATACTCTATTAATCCATGGCTTCCCTCAAAGACATAGCGGCAAACCGTCAGTCCACGTTCAGGTAAATCATCAAACACATCAAGGCGAACATTACCAAGCTTCTTGGCTTGCTGATCCTCCACGTATCGATTACTGAAAAAATCCCACCTGCAACGAATATGAACACCCCTATTGTTTTCAGTGGTGTGACTGAAAGCAAACTGCTAAGATGCAGGAAGAAAAATCCGAGCACTACAAACCCTATCGTGAAAATAAATCGGCGCGATTTAAAATCATCCACGGCCGATCTTTGGTCATCTGCATCCATCTTCAAATAGGCCCGCCTCATCATAAAAAAGGGGATAGTCCAGGCAAATAGAAATAATACAAGCGAATCTGTATCGATGTTCAAGCAAGTTCCTCCTGTCGTGTGCCACAACTTTACCATAGGAACGTCATAAAGCTCAGTTGCTTTTCATTAAATTCCACTGTGATTAAAGAAGGGGAACAGGGCCAAAGTGTAGAAGTACATCATTTAGGAGGTTTCTCATGCAGCCAGCTTTGATCATTGGATTAGCTGTTCTTTTTACATCCTATTTTCTCTTTGCACGTTTTTATTTGAAGAGAAAACGCGGCATAAAAAGAACTTCGAGAAGTATTTTTCACGAGGATAAAAATCGGTATGGAGTAGTCGTACAGGGAATTATTTTTGTAGGGTTTGTGTTTGCGATGATGTATGTATATGTGGAAATGGAAATCTCCGAACTGTCGCTGGCAGTCCGATTGAGCCCTATTGCAGGCCTGTTTATTCTGCAGACATTTTTCACAGGTCTCGAGGAGTGGCTGCTGCACCGGGAAAAAGAGCGTTATTGGTATGAATGGTCGGAATCTGTACTGATTTTTTCGGCCTTCTGCCTAATACTAATTATGGAAGGGTGAATGATATGAATGAATTAGCAAAAAAACGGGGAAAAGCGATATTGATCGACACAGTGATTTCTTCAGTAATATCGTTTGCACTAGAACCTTTGTTAAAAAAGAATACGAAAAGCAGTTTTGTCTATACGGTAGTGTCGCCGAGCGTAATTTTCTGGGGCTTGGAGTACGCTCAGCTGCGGCTCAGTGGCCAGACAGTCGGACAGAAACTGATGAGCATCGAGGTACAGAACGAAAACGGCGGTGAACCGACGCCTGAACAGATCTTAAAACGCATGGTACATCGTGATACTGTCAGTCCCATTGTGTACTTGAAAGACCGTACTTACTATGATGCCTACGAAGGCGAAAAATTCCCGCACGATCTTTATTCACATACAATGGTTAAAGAACTGAACTGAAAATTATTATTGGGCTTTCCTGGATAAAGGAAAGCTTTTTTATGTTTTCTTAAGAGCCTGGAGCAACAATTCCGCAGGATTAGGCTAGAGATAATCACAGCGGTACTAAGAATCGGTAAGCTGTTTCCTTGTTCTCAAACAGCGATTCAACTGCGGTTTTTTGTGATGCTTTATTTAACAAAAAACTCTTCTATGAAAAAATCATTTTTAATTTCCTCAACTAATTCTTCATTTCCATCCAAAAAATTAAGGTTGGGGGACACTGTGTCCTTTTCTAATTCCTGAGGAAAAAACCAGAGAATGACATCTTCGGCATCGGCGTTGGAAATATAGTCTGTTAGCGGATAAACTGCTAACGCGTCTTCAAATTCAGGGTCTCCTGGACTTTCTAAGTATTTTACTTCTTCACTTTTAACAAGACCGTAAGTGTACTCCCAATTCCCGGGTGCATTAAGAAAAGCGATGGTTTGATCGAGATCCACATCGAACACATTCAAGTTAGTAGGGAAAATTTCGAAGTCTGTGTAAAATATGTTAAATAAGAAGCCACGCTCGGTAATCATGAGTGCAACGGAAAGCGCACCTTTGTCATCAATCAAGATGACATGCCCCTCATCTATCGTCTGAATAGGTGTGGCATCTGTCGATTCTAGCAGTTCATTGTATGCACCCTCTGGAGTGATGTGATAGCTGGAGACGAGATAGATAGCGAGGACGATTACAGCGATGTTGACAAACCACAATACAACTTTTTTCATCTTTCATCTCCTTTCTCTAAATAAGACAAATTTCAAGATAAGTCTATTGTAGTTTAACTAGTCCATATTTACTTGAAATGATGGAGAAGTTGTTTTCTATCAAACTTTCCTTAGCCGCTATATAATAAAAGAAAAGTCGGAAGGGTGATCCACATGAAACTGTACAAGGAATTGGCAGAATGGTGGCCGCTATTGTCTCCGCACACGGAATACGAAGAAGAAGCTGATCTTTTCCTGAAAATTATGGAGCGGTACCATCCCGCGATCAAAGATGCGCTGGAATTTGGTTCCGGAGGCGGCAGCAATGCTTTTTACCTGAAAAAGTATTTTTCGATGACTTTGACGGATCTGTCCCCGGACATGCTGGCTGTCAGCCGCAAGCTGAATCCGGATTGCCCGCACCTGCAAGGGGATATGCGGACAATCGAAGTCGACGGTACGTATGATCTGGTATTCATTCATGATGCGATCACCTATTTTACAGACAAAGCTGATTTGCTGGCGGTCATGAAAAACGCCAAAAAGCATCTGAAACCGGACGGCCTGCTATTTATCATGCCGGATGAATACACGGAAACTTTTGAACCACGGACAGCTCATGGTGGGATCGATAAGGACGGACGTGGCATGCGCTATTTGGAATGGAGCTATGACAGCGATCCGGATGACCATATGCTGGTAACGGAATATGCCTATGTTATGCGGGACAGGGACGGGCAGGTCACCCATGAACACGACAGCATGAAAGCCGGCTTATTTTCCATGCCCGAGTGGGAGGGGCTGCTTGCAGAGGCAGGGTTCAAAGCCCATTTCGAACGGGTGGAATTTTCGGAAGAACCGGGAACCTATTTCGGCATTGCCGCAACGCAGCTGGAGTAAAAGAAAAATGAGGCAAAAAGTGTTCTCAAATCATTTTTTATTGCCACTACTGAGAAAATAATATGCAAATCAAAAAAGATGGCTCTGGTTGAATACCAGAAGCCATCTTTTGAGTTTAACGATCTGCTTTCAATGAAGATACATACTCAATTAAATCTTTTAACGGCATATCCGCCATCGAATCCAGCCGGTGCTCAACCTCGCAAAAATCCATGGTATGGGTCACTTTGTTCGGTACGATGACACAGCCCATGCCCGCACGTTTCGCTGCCATTGCGCCATGCGCGGAGTCTTCAAAAACCAGGCATTCTTCCGGATGCAATTCCAGGCACTGAGCCGCTTGAATATACAAAGCGGGGTCGGGTTTCACTTTTTCCACATGGTCCGAAGTCCGGATGCAATGGAAGTAATCGTACAGATCCAGGTTTTTCAAATGGCCGGAAACCCAGCGGTAGCTGGAGCTGGACGCTAAGCCAATCTTCAACTCCAATTTTTTGGCCATTTGCAGGTAATCTTCCACGCCGTCACGAGCCTTTTCCAGGGACAATGTCGAAAGAAATTTTTCGTCGTACTTTTCTGCGAGAAGCGCGTGCTCGACCGGTTTCCCAATCTGCTCCTCCATATAGTGGAATGGAGAAAATCCGCTGTCCGTGCCAATTTCATTTTGCCACAGCGCAAGCGGCAGCTCACTGCCGTGTTCGCCGAACATTTCCTGAAGAATATGGTATTGATGTGTTTCCGTATCAAAAATCAACCCGTCAAAATCGAATATGATTCCTTTTATCATAAGGCACTTCCTTTGCTGGAAAATAGTGATTTTTACTTTTAATTATATGCAGGACGCTCAGCAGAAAGAGCGAAAGACGGCGATTTCTTCTGCTTTAACTCAGCAGCTTTGTCACTTCACGTGAAATGGCGTGCGTGTTGATCGCAGATTCCAGTTGTCCATTTTTGACGCAGTCCATAAACTCTGCCAGCTCGTAATACATCGTATCAAATTCATGCGCTACAGAAAGGTCCTCTGTGCTGCCGTCTCTGTATTTGATGGTGATGTTTTTCGGGTCGCTGATCCGGTCTATTTCAATAATGCCGTTCTCGCCTTGAATTTCACTCGGCATAAACGAATCCGAAATCTTCGAATACATGATAATCGCTTCCATATCAGGATAGGTCAAAATCATGCTGCCTTGGCCATCGGCACCCGTCGATAATACATAATTGTTTTTCATGGCCGACTCGGGAGGGCCCGCTAAATGGATGACAGGTGCGATGCCGTAAACACCGAGGTCCATTTTGGCGCCGTTGCCGAGCTCAGGTTTAAAGGCATTTTCAATGATGCCGTTCTTGTAATTGTCGTAGCGTGAAGAATATTGGTTATAATGAAAGACGAAGCGACGGACCGGGCCGATCTTATCCAAATTCTTTTTTAAATTCAAAAAAGACGGAGTAACCGTAGATTTCATTGCTTCCACATAGGTGATTTTATGGGCATTTGAAGCATTGATGACGCGGTCCATTTCCTCGACTGACGTAACCGCAGGCTTTTCACACAGAACGTGAATGCCATGCTCCATAGCCAAAATGCTTTGTTCGGCATGGTAGGCATTGGGGGACGCGATATAAACAGCCTCAATATCCCCGCTGCTGAACATTTCTTTCATATCCGTATAGACGTTTTCCACCTCATGCTTTGCTGCAAACGCGCTGCCGGTTTCCATCGCGCGGGAATAGACCGCTCCGATTGTGAATTCTGGATGCTGTTTTGCCGCTTTGATGAACCGGTCAGTAATCCAATTGGTTCCGATAATGCCAAATTTCATTGTGATTCCTCCTAGGATAGCTGATGTGCTTATCTTCTATTCTAACGCAGATTTCCAAAAGGGAGGGGGACTCTTTTACTCTGTGAAGCGGAAAATTGATGGGCAGAGTTGTAAGCGTTCTCAAAATAAACCGAGAATACAGTTGGATAATTTTTGAAATGAGTTTTGGAGGGGGAGAACATGAAGAATATATTTTTGCTTGTTCAGCAGGGATGTCCACCAGTCTATTGGCTGCTAAAATGGAAGAAGCGGTGAAGAGCAAAGAGATTGTTGTAACAATCTGGGTATTCTCACAGGACAAGGCACCTATGACATGGAAAAGGCATATGTCCTATTGATTGGACCGCAAAAGAGATTCTTGAAAAAATTCTCAAAGTGTTTTGACACGTTTATGAACGCATAACTAAAAGATCCCAGTGTAATGAATGCTTTTAGAAAGCTACATTACATCCGGGGTCTTTACAAGTGAGATTTATTTACTGATGATGATTGATAACTTGTAATTTACAAACTCGCTCAATCCAACCAAAAATTCATCGAGTACTTCGTTGGAAGGGAATTTGCATTCAAGGAGGTAACAACTGTCTCCGCTGATTTTATAGTTCTGAAGGACAAAAGGAGCCTGTGTTTTTATATAGGAAAGATAAGGTTCGTGATGACTGCCTTTCATGATTACGCTAATCATTGCATGAACAAAGTAACCCATCTTCAGCTGGTTTACTTTGATGGTATATCCTTCAATTATGCCCGCAGTCACCAGTTTTTCCACTCGTGCCGAAGTGGCAGGACTGCTTAAATGGACTTTCTCACTCAGCTCTTTCATAGTGATGCGGCTGTTCTTGGAAAGTTCGTCCAAAATTCGCAAATCCGTCTGATCCAAGATTTTTTCCATTCCTTTCATTTATAAAGTCAAAGCGGCAAAAGACTTTATTTAATCTATATAAATTCGAATTGGCTCTAGTATACAATGGTTGGACATCAAACAAAAGGAGTTGGAATTATGAACATCCGCCACATTCGTAACGCAACCTTGGTAGTAGACTATGCAGGGAAAAAGTTTTTAGTTGATCCATTTTTATCAGAGAAAGGAGCGTTTCCGCCTTTTCCGAATTCAGCAAGACAAGACCAGAACAATCCTCTCGTTAGCTTGCCCGTTTCAATTGAAGAAATAATTGCTGGCGTGGATGCCGTAATTGTTACGCATACCCACCTGGACCACTGGGACGATGCAGCAAAAGACGCGTTGCCAAAAGACATCAAACTGTTCACGCAAAATGAAGATGACAAAACCGAGATTGAAGGCGCTGGCTTCACTAATATCGAAGTTCTTCAGGAGGAAACTGTATTTGAAGGCATCCAATTGATCAAAACAAAAGGCGAGCACGGCAGAGGCGAAATCTTGAAAATGGCCGGCCGTGTATGCGGCGTTGTCTTCAAGCATGAAGACGAAAAAACGCTTTATGTAGCCGGAGACACCGTGTGGTACGAAGAAGTGCAAAAAACGATCGATGCTCACACCCCTGAAATTATTGTGGTTAATGCAGGAGACAACCAATTTCTTCAAGGGGGTTCACTTGTCATGAACGAAGAAGATGTCCACGAGGTGTATAAAGCGGCACCTGAAGCGAAAATCATCGCTGTTCACATGGAAGCGGTCAACCATTGGAATCTCTCCAGAGCAGATTTGAAAAGATTTGCGGAAGAAAAAGGCATGACTTCGAATATATTTATTCCAAATGATGGAAATTCCTATTCATTCTAAGCTTTAAATCGAGCAGCTTTGCTGATCTCTCCTTATAAGAATGGAAGGAACGATTAACGGGTCAGTTGAAGCAAATAAAGAGTCGATTCGCCATTTTTACGAAGCGATAGGACGAGAAGATTACGGGGCTTTAAAAGAGTTTGCTCACCCTGACTTTGTGATCTATCCGCAGATTGATACACCTTGAAGGCCTTGCGGAATCCGAAAAGAAGAACTTCGATGCTTTTCCTGGCTTTTAAGATCCCGATTCAATCAATATTTGCGGCAGGAAATCAAGTAGCTGTTTATTTAATTTTGAAGACAAACATACAGGCATCCGGTTGATGGGGGTTCAAGCTACAGGAAAAGATGTAACACTTTCTCTTATGATGCTTTTGCAGATCGCAGACGGGAAGATTGTCGAGAAAAGATCGATGTCAATGTGCATGAGGTTATGCGATAACTTGGGAGAAGAAAACGTTTATTGTGTGTTCTTCAAGATAAGGAGCGAAAACGATGAATCAGTTTATCACCATCAATGATCGGAAAATAGAAGTAGTGCAAAAAGGCGAAAATGGAGTACCTATCTTTATTTTACCGGGAATGGGCTGTTCGTTTGAGGAATGGTTTGAAGTGACAGAAGCTCTGAGTAAAACGAATAAGATTATTATGTTCCACCGTCCAGGATCAGGAGATAGTGAAATAGGAGAAGAAAAACGCACGACAACGGCTAATGCTGAAGAGATGAAGCAACTAATGAAGAGGTTAGAAATAGTAGATCCAGTCATTCTGGTCGGACATTCTTATGGGGGCTTATGCGCACAGCATTTTTCAAAACTCTATCCTGAAAAAGTAAAAGCATTGCTCTTAATTGATTCTACATCTGAGGACTTGGAAAGACTGGATGAGCTTGAACTTCCTGGGCTAATGGGAAATTCATCTAACAAAAATTGGCGAGAGGATTTTCAAAACTATGCAAGGATGACCGAAGAAGAACTCAGAGAAATTATACATCCCCAATTAAGCGAAAACCAGAAAAAGCTGCCTTCACGTATACAAAAGCAATTAATCCAGTTTCGGCAAAAGCCCAACTTGTACAAAGCCATGATATCTGAGTTCGTAAACTATAAAATAGATGCAAAAACGATAAAAAAACTAGATATGCTGCCCAATATTCCAATAGTCGCTGTCGGCCGCGATAAAAACCATGTAATTCAAGAAGGTGTAAGCAGAGGTTTGCCTGAGTCGGAACTGTTGATGTTAGAAAACATGTGGCAGCAATTAATTCTCGAACAAGGAAAGCTTTCGAAAAGAAGCACAGTTAAGTTTGCAAAGAGCGCAGGACATTCGATACATTTGGATCGGCCGGATTTTGTCATATCGACTTTAAAAGAATTAGTAGAAGACTAAATTTTAAATAGCTTTCAAGTAACTAAAAAGACAGTAAGCTTCGCGAAGAAGCTTACTGTCTTTTTACAGCTGGTTGAGAAACTGAAATTATACTCAACCAACGCCGGGCTATTCAGGAATATTTTCAAACACATCTGTTTTTTAGGCCTTCTTGCTAAGCGAGAGGGCCATTTTCTTGATATTTCGATTGGCTGGAGTCAGTCAAAATCTTTTTTCTCCCATTCATCATCCGGAATTTCCAGGTCTTCACCGGAAAAGCGCTCTTCTTGAAACGGGTCTCCATTCATATGGAAGCCGTTCTGTTCCCAGAAGCCGGGCTGGTTTTCATCGATAAATTCGATGCCGCGGACCCATTTGACGCTTTTCCAAAAATACAATTGGGGCACGACAAAACGCAGCGGGTAGCCGTGCTTGGCAGTCAGCGGCTCACCGTCAAGCGTATGGGCAAGCAGCACGTCCTCGCGGTCAAGGTCTGAAAGAGCGACATTGGTCGTGTAGTCATAGTCGCCATGCAGCATGACGTAGCCGCTTTTTGGCGTGACGCCCAATTCTTTCATCAAGTCGATAAAGCGGACACCTGTAAACGTATTGTCGAAGCGGGACCAGCGCGTCACGCAATGGATGTCACGGGTTACAGTCGTTTGCGGCAACTTCAGTAGATCGTCGTAATGCAAGGTAATTTCTTTGTCGACCTGCCCGAAGATTTTCAATGTCCAAGTTGCCATATCATATTCCGGTACTTCACCTTCGTGCAGGACAGGAAAACGTTCAGTCAAAACTTGACCAGGCGGCAGGCGTTCTGCCAGCGCGGGATCCACTACGGGTACCCGTGTTCGTTTGATCCGTTCGGCTTTGCTCAATTTCATGCAATCACTCCCTAAAATTAATAAAACTCTTCCGCTGAAAAGAGGAAGAGTGGCTGGCTGCTGGTAAAATTCTCTTCCTCATCTTTCAGAACTCTGCGGTTCTGTTGGATTTGGCACCATTCCAGTTAGTGAACTGGCGGTTGCCGGGCGTCGTCGGGCCATTCCCTCTGCCTCTCTTGATAAGGGTGGTGCAGTATTTAATTTTTTGCTTGCCTCATTTTACCTAATCTCTTCCTTTCTTACAAGATTATTCGGAAAATTATTCAGCTTCTCTCCCGCTGGCGTTATACTGGAATTACGTGGAGAAATTGCCCAGAATGAGAGATCTCTGCTTTAAACGAATAAGGAGTCCTTTAAATGAAAAAAATGATCGGTCTTATAAGCATGGTTGTGCTAATGTACGGCTGCAGCAATACATCAGCAGATGACAGGGAACTGTTGGTTTCATCTGCCTCCAGCCTGACGGAAGCGATGGGAAAGATGGAAGAAGAATTTCAAAAGATAGAACCGGATATTGAACTGAGCTTTAACTACGGATCATCCAGCAAACTGCGGAGCCAAATCGAGCAGGGGGCGCCAGCCGATTTGTTTTTGTCTGCCAGTGAAAAAGATATGGATTTGCTTCGGTCCCAACAGCTTATCGAATCAGAAAGCGTGATGCCTTTCGCTGAAAATCGCCTGGTCCTGGCTTCGCTCGAAAAGTTTGCAGAAACAGCTGATTTTGCGGAAGCATTAATGAATACAGAAGAAACCATTGCGGTCGGAGAACCTGACAGTGTACCGCTTGGAGATTATACGAAGCAGGCGCTGGCCAGCCAAGATTTATGGGAACCGCTTGAAGGCCGCCTTATCTATGCTAAAGATGCACGGCAAGTTGTAACTTATATCGAAAGTGGAAATGCCGAACTGGGCATCATCTATTCCTCCGATGCTGCTATTTCCCGGGAAATAAGAGGGACGCTTGAAATGCCAGGACAGACGGATCCTGTCGTCTATCCTGGGGCTGTCGTAGAGGCTTCACAAAAACAGCCCGAAGCAGAAGCATTTTTGGATTTTGTCACCGGTCCAAAAGGGCAGGCAATTCTTGAAGAATACGGTTTTTTGGCGCCAAGTGGAGAAAACCCATGATGCCATACGATCTGTCTCCACTTTGGCTGTCGCTGAGAGTTGCGGTTATTTCCACCCTTTTTGTATTTTTGGTCAGCCTGGTGCTGGCGCGATTGATTAACAGGCGCGACTTTTTCGGCAAAAGCTTTGTGGAAGCCTTAATTTTGCTGCCGTTGGTTTTGCCTCCGACGGTCATCGGCTTCGGTCTGATTGTCTTGTTCGGTGTTAACGGTCCACTGGGTATGTTATTGGAGCAGTGGTTTGGCTTTCGCGTAGTTTTCACCTGGATCGGTGCGGCAATCGCTTCATTTGTCGTTTCTTTGCCGCTGATGTATCAAAGCGTCCTTGCTGCTTATGAAAAAGTGGATCCGCGATGGGAAAACGTGGCACGGACGATGGGGGTCTCCGAATGGCGTATTTTCAGGACCATCACGTTTCCGTTGGCCTGGTCGGGCATTCTAGCAGGTCTGATCCTGGCCTTTGCACGCGGCATCGGCGAGTTTGGGGCGACATTGATGATTGCGGGCTACATTCCAGGCGTGACGGAAACGGTGCCGTTGGCGATTTATTTTGCCTATGAAGCAGGAGATATGGAAAAAGCCTTGTTTTGGGTAGTGATTATTTCCTCGCTTGGAGTGGCTGCCATCACCTGGGTCAACTACTGGCGCAAAAAGAGCGCTATACGGATCGGGAGGGAATGAGCCTATGCTTTTAGTGGATTTTCAAAAACAACTGGACCATTTCAGTTTGGAGATGCAATTTGAGCTGGACCGGGAGATCCTGGCACTGGTCGGCTCTTCCGGTTCGGGCAAAACCACGCTGCTGAACTGCCTGGCAGGCATCGTCCACCCGGATGTTGGTACGATTTCCTTGAACGGCCGAGAGTTTTTCAGCGGAGGACAAAAGCCGCTGAAGATACAGAAAAGGAAAGTCGGCTATTTGTTTCAAGACTACGCACTGTTTCCGCATTTGAGCGTCGAACAAAACATACTGTACGCTCTGTCCCGGGGGACTGATGTTTCTCATATTACCGAACTGACAAAAATTCTTGGCATCACCGGCTTGCTTGGCAAATACCCGCACCAGATTTCAGGCGGGGAGAAACAGCGTGTCGCGTTGACGCGTGCAATGGCCGTACAGCCGGATATCCTGCTGCTTGATGAACCTTTTTCAGCATTGGACGACGCCAATCGCGACCGCTGCCAGGACGAATTGCTGCGAATTCACCAGCAATGGCAAATTCCGATCATCTTTGTGACACACCGTATTGCGGATGCCGAAAAGCTGGCAGATCGTGTCCTGCGTATTGAAAAAGGGCAGATGACTGAACAAACGGCAGACTCATACTGACTGTAGTTTTGGGATGCCAATGGTAAACTTAGTATACGGAAGAAAAGGCTTGAGTGATCGAGCGATAGAAAGTGGGAATCAACGTGGATGAACGCTATTCAAGGCAAGTCCTATTCAAGCCGCTTGGCCAAACCGGACAGCAAAAGCTGGCCTTATCAACTGTCACGATTATCGGCTGCGGAGCGTTGGGTTCGGCGATCGCCGAAACGCTGACGCGTGCCGGTGTCGGAACCATCCATTTGGTCGACCGCGATTATGTAGAGTTGTCGAACTTGCAGCGCCAGCAGCTTTTCACTGAAACGGATGCTCACCAGATGCTGCCGAAAGTGACTGCGGCGGAGCAAAGGCTGAAAGCTATTCGCAGTGATCTGCGTTTGTTCACTTATTTGGAGCACTTGGATGCAGCAGGGATGGAAAAACTGGCAGCGATCAGTGACTTGATCCTCGATGCCACTGACAATTTTGAAACCCGCCTGTTGATCAACGATGCATCCGTAAAGTATGGTGTGCCTTGGATTTACGGCGCCTGTGTTGGCAGTTCAGGAGTGGTATTTCCATTCATACCGGGGGAAAGCTCCTGTTTTCGCTGCCTCTTGCCGGTACTTCCGGCAATCAACGAAACTTGCGATACGGTCGGCATCATCTCACCAGCGGTCCAGGTAACCGCTGCACTTCAATGTACGGAAGCCTTGAAATGGCTGAGCGGCAACCGTGAAGCAATGCGTAAAAAGATCCATCATTTCAACTTATGGGATAACACCCAACTGGATATCGGGGTTTCGCGCATCAAGGATCCGGCCTGCAAAACCTGTGGGCCGAGTGCGGTGTTTCCATCGCTTAACGAAACAGGCGCGAGCTCTTACGCTGTTTTGTGCGGGCGTGATGCAGTGCAGATCTTGCCTGATCCGAATCGGCCCATCACATTGGACGATGCCGAGAAAGTCGGAAACCGGCTGGAAGCTGGAGTAAAGCGGACACCTTATTTTGTCGAACTGAAAGTGTTCCATCACCGCATGGTATTGTTCGGTAATGGCCGATTGCTGATTCACGGCGTCCACAATGTGGCAGAAGGCCGGAAATTGTACCATCAAGTATTCGGGTAATGAGGAAGGGGAATTTGCATGTCGGAATCGTTCCAAACGGATCATCAGGTGCGCATAGCGGTATTGACCATCAGCGATACGCGGACAAAGGAGACGGATACCGGAGGCCAGCTCGTGCAGCAGCTAGCTTTGGATAAGGGACTGGAACTCGTGGATTATGCTATCGTATCAGATGACGTAGCGGCTATCCGGGTCATCCTATCCGACTGGCTGGAGAAGGATGAAATCGATGTGATTGTCACAACCGGCGGAACGGGGATTGCGAAGCGCGATGTCACGCTGGAAGCAGTCGAACCGTTTTTCGAAAAGGAAATTGACGGGTTTGGAGAGCTATTCCGTTACGTTAGCTTTACGGAAGACGTTGGTACGAAGGCACTCTTAAGCCGTGCAGCGGCGGGCGCAGCCAATGACAAAGCGATTTTTGTCCTGCCGGGTTCCCGTGGAGCCGTGAAATTGGCAATGGAGCGTCTCATCCTGCCGGAAATCCAGCACATCTACTCTGAATTGACCAAGCACCATGAGCCACGTGGATAGTCGGTTGACGAGAAAAATGACCAAGCAAATATCAAAAGCCTATGGATCCGTCAGTAACGTGACAGATTCATAGGCTTTTTTTCTAGCTGATTAAAGGAGGTGCGATTACTTTCGCAGATAGTCCCCTGATTTTCCACCGGTTTTCTGGAGCAGCATGGTCGGTCCGATGACCATTTCCTTGCCGGCGGCTTTGCACATATCATAGATCGTCAAGGCTGCAGCGGAAGCGGCTGTAAGAGCTTCCATCTCGACACCTGTCGGCCCTTTCGTTTTGACTTCAGCTGTCAGCAACACTTCATAATGATTGGCATCTTCATCGACATTCCATTGGAATTCGATATCGACGCCGCTGAGTGCCAAGGGATGGCACATCGGGATAATCTGTGCTGTATTTTTGGCGGCCATGATGCCAGCTACCTGGGCGACGGCAAAAACATCGCCTTTTTTATTGGTGCCTTCCTTGATCTGTTGGTATATCGCTTTGTTCAACAGAACCGAAGTCGTGGCACGGGCTGTGCGGACGCTGTCTTTCTTTTCGGAGACATCGACCATCTTGGCGCGGCCCTGGGCGTTGAAATGAGTCAGTTCTGACAAAAGGATCATCCTTTCGGTATTGGATTCTATTAGTATAGCATGGCTGGAAGAAATCCTTTTTCAAACATTTAAGAACTTTTGCATCTCCTTATAGGTTTCCTCAGGCGCTTCTTCAGCAAGATAATGGCCGCAGTCGATTCCGCATCCTCTCACGTCATCTGCCCAGTCTTTCCAGACATCCAGCACATCATACCAATTTGGCAAAGACCCTTTTTCACCCCAAAGAACAAGTACAGGGCAAGCGACTTTTTTGATTCCCCGGTCGGCTTCGTCAAGCTTGAAATCGATTGTCGCTGCGGCCCGGTAATCCTCACACATGGCATGGATTGATCCAGGGTTGTGGATGCCGCGCCAATATTCTGCGAGCGCTTCCGGGTGGAACAGGTGACGTGTACCCTGGAAATAAAAGTTGTCGGGGTTTGCTCCGATTACCCGTTCAGGAAAGTCGAAAGGCTGAGCAAGGAAGAACCAATGCCAATATCCCATGGCGAAATCTTGATCAGCCCTTCTGAATGTTTCTCCGGTTGGTATGATGTCCATGACCACTAACTTTTCTACTGCTGCCGGAAAGTCGAGAGCCAGTCGATAAGCGCAGCGTGCTCCGCGATCATGTCCGATGACTGTGAATCGGGAAAATCCAAGCTGTTTCATGACCTCTATCTGGTCTCTCGCCATCGCCCGTTTGGAATACGTTGAATGGTCATCAGCTGATTCTGGCTTGGAGCTGTCCCCATACCCCCGCAGGTCCGGCATCACGACAGTATAATTTTTTGCCAGCCGGGGAGCCAGCTCATGCCACATGGTATGGGTTTGCGGATGGCCATGGAGCAAAAGCAGTGGAGGACCCTCTCCCCCGAAGCGTAAAAAAATTTCCGCTTCACCGGTTTTGATGACCCTAGTCTGAAAATCCCTGAGCAGCATATTCTCTCTCCTATCTTTTTTATATTACTGATTCCCTGAAAAAGACTTTTTGAACCCCTTTGGAAAATACGTTTTTGATAAAAGGAAAGGGGTACTTAGTAAGAAATATAGACAGTTTCAATGATGGGAGGAATACCAATGGCAACTAAAAAAACACATGCAGGACTGACGGTCGTCATCACCGGAACCTCGAGCGGAATCGGCAAAGGGGTAGCGCAGCAGTTGGCGGCAAAAGGGGCCAATGTTGTCCTGGCCGCGCGTCGCACGAAGGAAATAGAAGCACTGGCGGAGTCCTGTGGACCCAATGCAATTGCAGTGACAACTGACGTCAGCCGGGAAGAAGATGTTGCAAAACTGTTCGAGACGGTGATGGGTGTATTCAGCAGCATCGATGTATGGATCAATAACGCCGGCATTGGAACATATGGTTCTTTCACCGATACTCCGTTGAAGGATTTGAACCGGACGGTGGACATCAATTTTCTGGGTACCATTTATGGCAGCCATTATGCTTTAAATCAGTTCAAGAAACAGCGATATGGAACGCTGATCAATGTTTCTTCTTTCGCCAGCAAAACGCCGATGCCTTTTGGAGCTGCGTATACAGGCAGCAAATACGGTGTTTCAGGTCTAAGCAATGGCTTGCATCAGGAAATGCGGATGGATGGCTTTGAGGACATCCATGTCTGTTCGGTGGATCCATGGGTGACCGATACGCCTTGGGCCCAACATGCCGGCAACTACAGTGGCCATGAAATTATTGTGGGCCCGGCGGATGATCCGCAGAAAGTCGTCGATTCCATCATCGGATTAATCGATAACCCGCAAAAGACAGTGGAAATCGGCACTAAATCCAAAGGCATTGCAGCTGCAGGTTCTCTGTTGCCGAAAACGACAAAAGGGCTGACCGGACGCTCTCTCTTAAAAATGATTCAGGATGCACCGCCTGCACCGCCAACTTCGGGGAGCCTATATAATTCAGGTCCTGAAGGGACTAGTATATCCGGGAATTTGCGTGAGCGATTGAAAGAACAAAAATGACTGAATGTGAAATGAGGAGGAATAGGCAATGGCAAAAAAGAGATCCCATGAAGGAATGACAGTCTTGATTACGGGTGCTTCCAGTGGATTCGGGAAAGGTGTGGCGAGAGAATTGGCGGCACAAGGCGCTAACCTCGTGCTTGCTGCGCGTCGGACCGGATTGCTTGAGAAACTGGCGGAGGAACTGGGTCCGAATGCGATTGCAGTAACCACAGATGTCAGCCAAGAAGAGCAAGTGGCGCATCTCTTTGAAACAGCCCTCGCCCACTTCGGCAAAATCGATGTCTGGATCAACAATGCCGGCGTTGGTGCCATCGGTCCTTTTACAGAAATTCCAGTCAAGGATTTGGTCCGGGTGGTTGATGTCAACGTCAAAGGAACCATTAACGGCAGCCATTTTGCACTGCGCCATTTCAAGGAAATGAAACGAGGCATCCTCATCAATGTTGGTTCGGTTACAAGTGAAATCGCTTTTCCCTATTACACAGGATACAGTGCCAGTAAGCACGCAGTATTGGGGCTCAGCTCCGCGTTGAACGAAGAGGTCAAACTCGAAGGCTTTGACGATATACACGTCTGTACCGTGCTGCCGTGGGCAACCGATACGCCTTGGTTTGAGCACACTGGAAATTACACAGGGCATATGGCTGAGATGAAGCCGATGGACGATCCCAAACTTGTCATTGATGCGATCATCGAGTTGATTGATAAGCCGCAGGAAACGGTAGCGGTTGGCGCCAAATCGAAAGCGTCGGCTGTCTCCAGCCATATTCTCCCCGGCGCTACAGAAAAAATGAATGCCAAATTTGTTAAGAAAGTTATTGAAGATGCTCCTCCTGCCGGTCCAACCAATGGCAGCCTGTACATTCCGATGGAAAAGGGGTCCGAGGTGGAAGGCGGTATCCGTGAGCGGATGAAAAAGGAGTAAGCAAGATCATTTAAAATAAATTATGCGGTGATATAAACATAATGAGTGGGAAAGTCAGTCTCAGGAGGAGGCTGGCTTTTCCCAGTTTTAAAAAGAAATGCTTTTGATTTGATATATGGCTAAATCTCCTATCATTTACATTATTATTCCAGTATGCTTGAAGAGTGGTAACATTTAACTCCAAAGGTGGGAATAAATTTGTACAAAACAGAAGGCTATGAAAACTTAAATCCGTTTACTGCAATTTGGACGCGGCCTCGTGCCGCAGTGCGGAACGTTATGGAAGAAAAGTCTTCCGGCTTTATCTTCCTGCTGATTGTGATGGCAGGCTTTGCCGGAGGTCTGCTCAGCACGATGAGCTCTGAACAGGTATTTCCGGTCTTGGGAATTTTATTGGGAGCACTTTTATTGGGGCCGATCGGTGTTGCAGTAAGTACCGCCATCGGTGCTGCCATTTACTTGGTGGTCGGCAAGTTATTTAAAGGCGAAGCCACTTTTACAGGTATGTTTCGGGCAATTTTGACAGGTCAGATTCCGCAGATTTGGATTAGCCCACTTATCATTTTGTGGATGCTGTTGATGCCGGAAACCTATTTCCTGCAAGAAAATGAAATGCCTTTTACAGCCCCGGATCTGCTGTCATTACTTTTCATCATGATCTTAGCCGTTGTCTCCATCTGGACTTTCTTTATCCAGTGCAAGGCAGTGGGTGAAGCGCACAGGCTTTCTGCTTGGAAAGGTTTTTTTATCATCATTATCCCGACCGTGCTGTTCATTATTGCGATTTCGGCTATTGTTGCTGTAATTGTGATGGCGCTTGTATAGAAGTTAAAAAAACAAGGCAGCCTATCCGGCTGCCTTGTTTTTATTTATGGTTTATTCGTTTTATGGACAGTCCCATTTTCTTCGATATCCGCTACTTCCCGGCGGACAGTTTGATTGATGACTTGAACATCTTTGACTTTGCGTTTGCCGATGACGATTTCCTCACGTACCACTTTTTTCTTGCCGATATCCAGCCGTTCTTCAGAAAGCGGGATGTAGATCGCCTCGCCTTTTTCATAAGCCTGTTTCGGTGTCAGCACCTGGTCATCTTTTTCGGCATCTGTTTCCGCAGAAAGGGGGAGTCGGTCGATAACGATTTCCTCGCGTTCGACGGGAACTTGAACTTCTCTGTCCTCTTCCACCATTTTTTTCTGAACCTGCACTTCGCCTGTCTGGACCTTTTCCTTATTGATGCTCAGCTGTTCTTCGTGCAGTGCCAAGCGCTGTTCTTCAGCATCTTGGGCAAGCGAGTCGTTTTCCCGGCCAGGCGGCAAAGCAGCATCCGGTCGAGGGGCAGCCGCAGGTTCACTGTCTGTGTAGAGGAGGAGTTTGCCGTTCTCGACTTGGCGGAAATAATGATCCGTTTCTTCCGCTTCCAATCCCATTCGGTTAAAGGCATCTTTCGTGATGTCCTCGCCGGCTAAAAAGGCGATGACTTTGCCTTTGAAGTTATCCCGGTCCTGCGTGTCCACATGGACTCCAGTGTGTTCAATCAGCAAATTGATTTGTTCATCATGCTTTGATACGAGATATAATTCCTCTTCTTCATAACCCGCAGCCCTTAATTCGCCGACTTGAATCAGCACCTGTGCTTGCGCATCAAAAAGGCCGATAAGTTTGTTTCCTTTTTTCTCCATGCTCAATTCCTCCCAAGTCTATTGCACCAAAAACTTTGTTAAAGCTCATTTACCCGCAGTTGCGTACCGCATAAACCTGAACGGAAAAAAGCACATCCGGAAAACACTTTTCGGATGTGCTTTTGACTTTCTATTAAAATGAATTGCGGTCATCTTTTTTCGATTTTACCTGTTCGTCAATATCCGCTTCTTCCCGGCGGACAGTTTCATTGACCACTTCTGTGTCCTGAACTTTGCGTTTGCCGACAACAATTTCTTCACTGACGACGTCTTTTTTGCTCACTTCCACACGCTCTTCGGAAACCGGTATATGGATAGATTCGCCGTCATCGTAAGCGCCCTTGTCCGTTAAGCCGCCTGTTCCAGGGCTGACTTCCTCGTTCACTGGCCGGCGTTCGACGTAAACTTCTTCGCGTTCTACAGGGACTTCAATGGTCTGCTGCTCTTCAACAACGTGCTTGCCGACATTTACTTCACCTGTCTGTACGCGTTCCTTGTCGACGCTGAGGCGCTCTTCGTGGAGGCGCAGATGCTCTTCATCGCTCTGGCTGCCGGCAGCTGCTGTATTTGTGTTTACGGCTTCTGTCTGTGTGCCGGTGTATGGCTTATACGAATTGCCATAGTCGCTGTTAACATAGAGCACGAGCTTGCCGTTTTCTACTTGTTGATAATACTCATCGGCTTCGCTGCTTCCCAACCCCATTTGCGTGAAAGCGTCCCGGGTAGAATCCTCCCCTGAAATAAAGGATTTGAATTTGCCCATCATGTCATCATCTTCCTGTGTATTCAAATGAACATCTGTCTGGCCTTGAACCATGGACAGCTGATCGTCATGCTTGGCGATTACATACATATCCTCTTCTTTATAGCCTTGCGCTTTCAATTCGCTGATTTTATGCAAAACTTCCGCTTGTACATCATATGCCTGGATTAATGTTGTTCCTTTGTTTGTCATTGTCAATTCCTCCTAATAGTGATAAATCACCTGTAAAGTAAGGTAATGATAATCTACCCCGTTGTTTTTCAAAATAAACCCGATGAAAAAGAAAGGCTTGCTTTACTGAACAATATTTAATACAATTTAAAGCGTAATCATTACTATTTATAGAATTTGAAAGGAGAATATGCCATCATGGAAAAACTTGTTCCGGTAACAGTGCTGAGCGGATATCTTGGAGCCGGAAAAACGACTTTACTCAATCACCTATTGCATAATCGGGAGAATCTCAAAGTCGCGGTGATCGTCAATGACATGAGTGAAGTAAATATAGACGCAGCTTTGGTCAAACAAGGAGGCTTTTTGCAAACAGAAGAAAAGCTCGTGCAAATGCAGAATGGCTGCATCTGCTGCACCTTGAGGGAAGACCTGATGCTGGAAGTTGAGAAGCTGGTGAAACTGGGAGACATCGACTGCATCGTCATCGAATCATCGGGAATCAGTGAGCCTCTGCCGGTAGCGCAGACCTTTACATACCAGGACGAAGAAATCGGCGTCGACTTAACCAAAATATGCCGCTTGGACACGTTGGTCACCATAGTTGATGGCTATACTTTTTGGAAGGACTTTGCGTCAGGTGAGTCGCTGCTGGAAAGAAATCAGGAAGCTACTGCAGAAGATGTCCGTGAAATTTCAGATTTGCTGATTGACCAAATTGAATTTGCTGATGTTATCTTATTAAACAAAATGGATTTGGTTGCGCCGCATGAACAGAAGCGGCTGAAAGAGCTGCTTGCAGCTTTGAATCCAGACGCGCAGATCATCGAAACGGTGCATTCGAAAGTAGCTTTCGACCAGGTAGTAAATACCGGCTTATTCGACTTTGAAAAATCGAGCCAAAGCGCAGGCTGGATAAAGGAGTTGAACGAAGAGCACATTCCCGAATCCGAGGAATACGGAATTGCTTCATTTGTTTATCGGAGCCAGAAACCGTTTCATCCAGAACGGCTAATGGAATGGATTTTGGAATGGCCGGTGGAAGTTGTTCGTGCCAAAGGGTTTTTATGGCTGGCAACAAGAACGGAAGCAGCTGTCTTATTGTCGCAGGCTGGTCCATCGCTCGGCATTGAGCATGCGGGCGGATGGGATCTGGAAAATGGCGTTAAAATGACTGAGCTCGTGCTGATCGGCATCGATATGGACCAAACAGTCATTGCCCAAGAGTTGGATCGGTGTTTGTTGACAGATAAAGAAGCTGAACAGGATTGGACAACATTCCACGATCCGCTGCCAGCATTTCAATTACTTTCTTAAGGAGGGGAAAATGATGAGAGTCAATATCACATTGGCGTGTACAGAAACCGGCGACCGGAATTACAGCACAACGAAAAACAAGCGTACAAACCCGGAACGCATTGAATTAAAAAAATACAGTCCGCGTCTCAAAAAAGTTACGATTCACCGTGAGACGAAATAATTTTTTTGTGAAAATTAAATCGTAATAATTACAACTAGGAGGCAATAGAATGGCTAAAAAATCAAAAATTGCACGCCACAAAAAGCAGAAAGAGATGGTTGAACACTATGCGGAGCTGCGGCAAGAGCTTATAGAAAAAGGAGACTTTCAAGCATTGTCTGGTTTGCCGAAGGATTCATCCCCAGTCCGCTTGAACAATCGATGCGGTGTGACAGGGAGACCGCGCGGATTTATGCGCAAGTTTGGCATGTCTCGCATCGTTTTTCGTGAGCTGGCGCATAAAGGACAGATTCCAGGGGTTAAAAAAGCCAGCTGGTAAGCTCTTTTTTCGACTCAACTTTTCTCGAGAATTGAAAATTTCATTGTTTTATAAATATTATCTGACAGCAGGCTTTCGATTCTGCTGTTTTTCTATTGTGCTGAAAATGGCAATGAAGAGACTTAAAGATTTCGTTATTTTCCGTTTTAGCCAGTCTATTGATGCTATGATTAGGCTATATTTTACTTTTATATAATATAGAATGATCTTTTTACCAATAAGGTCACAGAAGGTGGAATTTACGATGGGAATTGATATTTTAAAGCGCAATAATGTACAGATTAAGGGGCAGGGTGAAAAAATCTTATTGTTTGGCCATGGATTTGGCTGCGACCAACAGGTTTGGAATAATACCGTCAAAGAATTTGAAACGGATTACCGAGTCATCACCTTTGATTATGTAGGTTCAGGAAACAGCGACAAGTCAGCTTATTCAAAAGAACGCTACAGCACGTTGGATGGCTATAAGCAGGATTTGCTGGAAATCTGCGATTCATTGGGACTTGAAGAAATAGTATTCGTCGGACATTCGGTCAGTGCCATGATCGGTATGCTGGCCTCGATTGAGCGCCCTGAACTGATGGGCAAAATGATTATGATCGGACCGTCTCCATATTACATGAACGTTCCTGGATACAATGGCGGATTTGAACGGACAGATATTGATGAATTGTTGGATATGATGGAAACCAATTACATGGAATGGGCAAAATACCTGGCGCCAGTTGTTATGCAAAATGACGGTCGCCCTGAGTTGGCTGAGGATTTTGAACAGATGCTTTGTTCAAATGATCCGCTGATTGCCCGCCAATTCGCTGAAGTGACGTTTACATCGGACCTTCGGGACAAGTTGGATAAAGTGACAGTGCCTACCCTGATCCTGCAGCCGAATTTTGATGCTATTGCGCCGCCGGAGGTTGGCCAGTATGTCCACGATCATATTGCTGGCAGCGAATTGATCGTGATGGAAGCCGTGGGCCATAATCCACATTTGAGTGATGCGGATGAAACGGTGGGATTGATCAAGGCATATTTGGCACAGTAGGGAGAGTGGGTACAGTGGAACAGCAACTCGACAGGGCGCCTTGCGGTTATCTGGTTCTGGACCAGGGATTACGGATAGTCGAAATGAATACAACCTTGCGGACCATGACAGGGACAGAAAATCCGCAGCATATGCATGATTTGTTGACAGCTGCTTCAAGGGTTTACTTCCATACCTATTTTATTCCTTCTATCATGATGTACGGAACGGTTAATGAAATGTTTTTAACCTTGAAAAGCAAAGCGGGACCAATGCCCGTACTGATGAACACGACAGAACGGGACGGATTTTATGAATGCGCGCTGATTCAAATGAGTGTCCGTGGAGAATATGAAAAAGAATTGCTGCTGGCCAAACGCAAAGCTGAAGACATCAACCGGGAGACGGCGGAAGCTTATGGGAAACTGCAGATTTTAATGGGAAAAGTAGAGTCCAAGCAATTGGAGTTGATGGACCTTAACCTGGAGTTGCAACACTTGGCAATCACGGACCAACTGACCGGCTTGAAAAACCGCAGATACTTGGAAGAACAGCTCAATAACCTTTTGCGGCAGGCAAGCAACGGCAGAAAAGTGGCAGTTTTGGTTTTGGATATTGATCATTTCAAGCAAGTCAACGATACCTATGGCCACCAGATGGGGGATGCCGTACTGCAGGAATTGGCCTGGCGCCTGGAAGCTGAAGTTGGAGCTGAGGATGTTGTGGCACGTCTCGGTGGTGAGGAGTTTGTCGTTATCATGCCCGATGCCGGAGCTGAGGAAGGGCAGGCCATGGGCAATGCGCTGTGCAGCCGTTTGGCCTCCGCTGACTGGCAGCACATACCTGTCACAGTCAGTATCGGTGTTGCAGCTTATGTACCTGGGGATAAAGTGGAAAGTCTGCTGTCTCGGGCTGATGGTTTTCTTTACAAAGCTAAAGCCAGCGGCAGGAATTGTGTTGTCGGAAATTAAATGAAGAACGATACTGAACATCCGCCTTTGAGGCGGGTGTATTTTTATGCAGGAAAATCGGGAAATAAACCCATTACATTCCTTGATTCAAGAGCTATAATAAGCATATGAAAAATATCTTTATCTTTGGAGGTTGCGATGGAAAAAGATAATCAGTTGCTGGGGGAACGTGTGCTGGCGGATAAAGAATTAATCGCTCAATTAATCCATGAGGAAGCGGTCAAGGATGTACCGGCGGAGCAGCTCCAAATGCATGAAACTTTTATCGGCATCGTCAATAAGGTGCGAACTGATTTTGTGGAATTGATTGGGGAATCGATCATCAATAGCTGTGATATGCAAAAAGTTTATATCAATATTCAAGAATGGGGAGAAGCAACGGGAAACTTTTTTCTTGAAAACGAACAGTCGCTCGAAGACGCGTTAGCGGAAACCTCGCTCTACCGCAAACATATCGGGACGGTGATCAAGACGGAAGCGATACAGAAGAAGATGGAGCTTCAAAGTCTTTTTGATGCTATGGAGCTTTTTCATTCCTTATTGGATTATGCGGCCTATTCGTATACACAGGCTTACACGGAATCTTATAGGCGGAGATTGAAAGCGTCGAGAAAGGAATTTTTGGAACTCTCAGCTCCTGTAGTACCTGTCAGTGACCAAATCGCCATTTTGCCGTTAGTTGGCAGCATTGAAATTGACCGCGCCCGTTATATTTTAGAGAAAACCCTGTTGTCTGCAAATCAGTTGAAAATCAAAGTGTTGATTGTAGATCTTTCTGGAGTGGTGCGGGTAGACTCGATGGTGGCAGAGCAAATCATTAAAATTATCCAGTCGCTGAAGCTCGTCGGTGTGCGTTCGGTACTGACAGGCATTCGGCCGGAAATCGCCCGAACGATGGCTGAAATTGGTGTCGATCTAGGGAATTTGGAAATCGGCGGCAGTTTGAAGCGTGTGCTGGACCAGATGAAAATCAGTTAAAAAAGAAAAATGCCGAAGGCCCTCAGGCCTCGGCATTTTTCTTTTAATAAATTAGTTGGTGACAGCCTCAGAATGAAGATCTGGCAGAGATTTGCGCAATGCTGAGGTTTCTTCCTCTGTCAAAGGGATCATCGGCAGACGAACGCCGCCCACTCTGATTCCGGTCAAGTTAAGTGCCGCTTTAACAGGAGTTGGATTTGGTGCAGCGAACAAAGCTTTCATTGTAGGCAATAATCGTCTGTGGATGGCCGCTGCTTTTTTGACGTCGCCTGTTTTGAAGCTGGTGACCATGTCCTGCATATCGTTGCCGATAATGTGTGCGGAGACCGACACGATGCCAGTGCCGCCGATGGACAGCATCGGCAAAGTCAGGCTGTCGTCGCCGCTGTAGACGGAAAATGAAGCTGGTGTTTTTTCGATGATTTCTGCAGCTGCGTCCAAGTCTCCACTCGCTTCTTTAACAGAAACGATGTTGTCGATCTTGGACAATCGAATGATGGTCTCTGGAGACAAATTGACGACACTGCGCCCTGGAATGTTGTACAGCATGACCGGCAGGGTTGTCGACTGGGCAATCGCCTCGAAATGCTGGAACATGCCCTCTTGCGATGGCTTGTTGTAATAAGGAGTGACCAGCATAATGCCGTCAACGCCCGCTTCTTCTGCCTGTCTCGTCAATGATATGGAAGCGCGTGTGTTGTTGGAGCCGGTCCCTGCAATTACCGGAATCCGTCCAGCGACTGTATTGACGGTGAACTGGAACAGCTCTGCTTTTTCGTCTGTCGATAATGTTGGCGATTCACCTGTTGTACCTGCGACGACAAGACCGTCTGAACCGTTTGCTATTAAATGCTCTATCAGTTTCTGTGTTGCCGGAAAATCGATTTCTCCATGTTGATCGAACGGCGTCACCATTGCTGTAATTACTTGGCCGAAATTCATAAAAAACACACCCTTTTCTAATTTTTGTCGAAGCTTAGAGGTGAGGGGAAAGTCAGGAAGGAACAAAAAAGCAGCAACGAGGGGTCCCGTTGCTGCAGTAGAAACAATGTTTACCATTCGTTCCTGTGCATCAGATAGCCCTCCATATAGTTTCCTATATGACAGTCCTGCATTTATTGAATGCAGACCCAGCGAACAGAAATATGAGATTTCCGCCACTTCGGCAAATCCCCCTTTCGGCAAACGTCAATGGATCTCATCATCCTCGTTTTGCGTACTGATGGTTTTTGCGCCTCTATCCTACTCCTAAAAAAGCTGGAGCAAGAAATATTTAATTAGCTGTACTATAACAAATTTCTCTGTCAATTGCAAGATGAAGTACGTAAAATCTTAGGAGGGATGAGGTGATCCAAGATGGATGAAAGAGATTATGAACGTCTGCTGAGCATTGCGACAGCGGGAAATCAGCAGGGCTTTACGGATTCGCTGCACCACAACCGCTATGAACCGACACCTTATGAACTGCTTGACAAGCTGTTCCAACATTACAGCCTGTCGCCTGGAGACAGGCTGGTGGATGTCGGAAGCGGTAAAGGGCGCCTGAATTTTTATATCCACCACTTATTCGGTGTGGAAAGTGCCGGAATCGAGATGAACCCGGCATTTTACGCTGAGGCCATTGAAAATAAAAAACAGTACTTTAAAAAGCACAAAAGGGATGAACAGAGCATCCAATTTTATAATTGCCTGGCGCAAGACTACCCGGTAGCAGCAAGCGACAATAAGTTTTATTTCTTTAATCCGTTTTCTGTACAGCTGTTCATCACTTTCATTAATAGAGTTTTGCGCTCAGCCGAAACGGATCCGCGAACGGTGGAAGTGATCCTGTTTTTTGCTTCTCAAGATTACAGCGACTTTCTGGAAAACAGCACTGCCTTTCAATTGGTGGAAGAAATTCCGCTGCCGGATTTCGATAAGGATATACGTGAACGATTTTTAATTTATCGGCTGCCTAAAATGGATTAGAAACAAGCCGGTAATGGGTATGCTTAAACTAAAAAACAATTGTGAAACGAGGAACCCGTATGAAGTGGAAGGGCAGAGCAAGAAGCAGAAATGTAGAAGACCGGAGAGGGAAAGGCGGTGCAGTAGTTGCCGGCGGCGGCATCGGAGGCATCCTGATTGTGCTGCTGGTGGCATTTTTAGGCGGGGACCCCGGTGTGATCCTCAATCAAATGGGCGGATCGGCAGGAACCTCATCAAATCAGCCATATGAAGCGACTGCGGAAGAAGAGGAACTGGCTGAATTCGTCTCGGTCGTTTTGGCAGATACTGAGCAGGTCTGGACAGAGGTATTTGAGGAAGAGGGCATGGAATATGTCGAACCGACACTGGTGCTTTACAGCGGAAGCGTTGAGTCTGCATGCGGAACGGCCGGCGCATCCGTCGGACCATTTTATTGTCCGGGAGACTATAAACTATACATCGATCTAAGCTTTTATGATGAACTCCAGAACCAGTTCCAGGCGCCAGGGGATTTTGCCATGGCCTATGTTGTGGCGCATGAAGTGGGCCACCATGTCCAAAACCTGCTCGGCGTCATGGAAGAAGTACAGCCGCTGCGCAATCAATTGAGTGAAGAAGAATACAATAAAGTGCAGGTTCGCCTGGAACTGCAGGCAGATTATTTGTCTGGGGTCTGGGCGCATCACGCGCAGGGCATGGGCTACTTGGAGGAAGGAGACCTGGAAGAAGCGTTGACAGCGGCGAGTGCCGTTGGAGACGATACAATCCAGCAGCGTTCGCGCGGATATGTAGTGCCGGAAAGTTTTACCCATGGCAGTTCGGACCAGCGCAAGCGCTGGTTCTATAAAGGGTTCGAAGCCGGCAACTTAAAAGAAGGCGATACCTTCAATGCGACCGATTTGTGACTGTACTTCATTTTAGGGGCTGGAATTCGAAGGGCGCGGCATTGATATTTTGGCCGTTGTGATTCATTATAAAGAATAGACAGTCTTTTTATCTCGGATGAAAAGAAATCCAGCTCTATGAAGGAAGTACAACATGATGGATGAAAATATTACGCGCATAGAATACGGCGAAAAAGAATTGATCCTGATCGGTACGGCTCACGTTTCAAAACTTAGTGCAGAGCAGGTCAAAGCGGTCATTGAAGCGGAGCAGCCGGATTCGGTGTGCATCGAATTGGATGCGCAGCGCTATGAATCAGTGACACAGGGAAGCAAGTGGAAGGAAACCGATATTTTCAAGGTGATCAAGGAAAAGAAATCCAGTCTTCTGTTGATGAACTTGGCCATTTCCTCGTTCCAAAATCGTCTGGCCGACCAGTTCGGCATCAAGCCTGGACAGGAAATGATCCAAGGGATTGCATCAGCCAAAGAAAGCGGCGCAGAATTGGTGCTGGCCGACCGCAACATCCAAGTGACGTTTTCACGCATTTGGGGAAATATCGGCTTTATGGGCAAAGCACAGCTTTTGACTTCGGTATTCTTTAGCATCTTCAGCAAAGAAACAATTTCAGAAGAAGATTTGGAAAAAATGAAATCACAGGACACTTTGAACGCTGTCATGAATGACTTCACCCAGTCTTTCCCTAAACTAAAAACACCGCTTATTGATGAACGCGATCAGTATTTGGCGCAGAAAATCAAAGAAGCGCCGGGCAAGAAAATTGTCGCGGTTTTGGGTGCCGCCCACATTCCTGGCATTGTCAAAGAAGTCCATAACGAACACGACTTGGAAGAGTTATCGAAAGTGCCGCCTAAATCGAAATGGCCTAAAATTATTGGCTGGGCGATTCCATTGGCGCTGGTCGCAATGATCGCCATCACGTTTATGAACAACCCGGCTGCGGGCATTGACCAGACCATCAGTTGGGTCTTATGGACAGCATGTCTTGGTGCGATTGGCGCTGCAGCAGCATTTGGCCATCCACTGGCGATACTGACCGCTTTTGTCGGCGGACCGATAGGAGCCATGCATCCGCTGCTTGCAGCAGGCTGGTTTTCCGGCCTTGCACAAGCGTATGTACGCCGGCCGAATGTAGGAGATTTCCAGACCTTATCAAAAGACGTATTCACCCTCAAAGGATTTTGGGACAATAAAGTGACGCGTGTTCTGCTGGTGGTTGTATTGACCAACTTGGGAACTGCAGCAGGAAATGTTATTGGCGGCATAGATGTTATCCGCTTGTTTTTCCAAAATCTATAAGTAAGTGATAACCCGGACAGCAAACCCAGCTGTCCGGTTTTTTCGTTTATTGACGATGTTTTATTTTGAAAAAAGGGTATAGATAAGTGAAGATTTATACCATTAAGGAGGCGCTTTGTGGTGGGCTTATTTCTAATGGGAATTTTGCTCTGGTCTCTAGTCATTGCTGCAGCCATTCTGGCATTTATTGGCCTCTGGAAACGGTCATGGAAAGCGCTAGCCTGGAGTGGAGCCGCTGTGCTTCTGCCAACGCTGCTCATTTCTATGGATGGACAAGGAATTTGGTTCCGTTTAGCTATTCTCCTGCCGCTGCTGTTATTTGCCGCTGCTTTTCTGATGAAGCACCAAAAGACGCAAAGTTTGTAAAGCCGGATGGATATTCCATCCGGCTTTTCTGTGCCTCCTGCTGGCATTTCTTTTTACGAAGTTATACAATAGTTATACAAAAAATAAAGGGGACAGGCCTATGAACTATCTATTGGAGCGCAGCAAATTATTTATTTTCCTGATTTTGATCCTTTCAATTATTGGCGCTTACACATTTTTGACGCTGCCTCAGCGTGAAATCCCGGAAACCCCGTCGAGCCTGGTTTTAGTGTCGACAATTTTGCCGGGTGCGGGACCGGAAGAAGTGGAGACGTCCATAACCAATCCGCTGGAGCGTGAAATCCAGAGAGTGGCCGGAATCGCTTCAATGCAATCGATTTCCGCCAATTCCGCTTCCATCATTACGCTGGAAATCGAGGATGGCGAAAATCCGGATGAATTGATCAACAGCATTCAGCAGCAGGCGGGCAGCGCAGCTTCAGGATTTCCTGATACAGCCCAGGAGCCCACGGTTGAAAAGCTGGATCTGACGTTCCCGTTGGTATCGTATATGTTTTATGGGGACGCGGAAGAACTGGCTGATATGGAAAGCGCTTTATCCGATTTGTCAGAACAGGTAGAAGCGGTTTCGGGAGTTGCCGGAACGACAGTCAAAGGTTTGAATACGCAGCAAGTCCTAATCGAACTGGATAGCGATGAACTGGCAGCCAATAACCTTCAGCCATTCGAAGTGCTGGAATCGCTCCAGCAGGCCAACCAGCCGCTGTCGCTTGGAACCCATAACAACGGCAACGAACAAGTCAGCCTGACCGTCCAGCAAAGCGATGGCATCGAAAAGCTAGAACAGCTGCAGGTCGGAGGCGCTGCTGTGCCGCTGGCTGACATCGCGACTATTGAAACTGTCGATCAGGAAACTACAGATATTGTCACGTTCGAAGAGGAGCGCGCAATCTCCTACACGGTATTTTTGCAGACAGAACAGGACGTTCCTACGGTAGACGGCAATGTCTCGGAAGTGATTGAGGCATTTACGGAAACCTTGCCTTCTGGTGTGCAGGCAGAGAAATACGAATCACAGGCAGATAACGTCAACACAATTTTCAATAGTTTATACGTTTCATTGGCCATTGCGGTATTGGCAGTGTTGATCGTCACAACAGCTGGCTTAACTTTGTACGGGGCTTTTGCAGTTGCTTTGACCGTACTGGCTTCGGTGCTGATCGGCATGATTCCGATTCCGTTCATGGGTGTCGATTTGAATCAGATTTCGGTTATCGGGCTCATCATTGCCATCGGAATTCTGGTCGATGACAGCATCGTGGTCAACGACAATATTCAGCGGCGCTACAAGCTGGGTGACTCACCGCTTAACGGAGCCATCACCGGCGTCCGTGAAGTGTATCCATCGATTATTTCGTCCAGTTTGGCCATCGTCGTGACATTTTCGCCTTTGCTGCTGTTGTCCGGCGGAAACGGAGCCTTTATCAAAGCCTTGCCAAGCATTTTGATCACTACCATTTTGGCTTCTACTGTGCTGTCGATCACGCTGGTGCCAATGATGCAATATTTGAAAACAAAACGAAAAGCGAAGAAAATTTCAGATACTCCAGGTTTCTTGGGGAAACCCTTGGAGAAAATTGCCTTGTTTTATTCCAATAAAGTGCTGCGTGGCGTACTAAAGCGCCCGCTTCTGGTAGGACTCGGCGGCTTGTTGATATCGACAGGTCTGTTATCTCTCGCGCTCTTCACGCCGTTTGAGTTTTTCCCGGCAGCAGACCGGGAGGAAGTGACGATGGATGTCCGTCTTGCAGAAGGGACAACCATCGAAGAAACAGATGCATTCCTCGCCGATTTGACCGAACAGGTGGTATCCGAAGATGAGGATGTGGCTGAAATAGCCATCTTTACAGGTGAAGGCTTGCCGAACCTGTTCTCTGCTTCCATGGACAATACAGGGGGGAACACGGGTCAAGTGGCATTCCGGATCGATCGTGAAAATACGACCGCTGCAGACTTTATCAACAAATGGCAGCCGGATTTGCGCGAGCGATTCCCGGAAGCGGAAATTTTCCTGGAGACGATTGTGCAGGGGCCGCCTGTTGGCGCTCCTGTGACCGTAGCCATCAAAGGTGAAGACATCGAACAATTGGAATCGCTTCGTGACAGGCTGAAAGAACAGATGCTTGGAAATGGGGCGGAAATTGTTGCTGATAACCTGGGCGATCCGGTGCCTGCCATCGAATACGTACCAGATCAGGAGGCGTTGCAGGAAAATTCAATTGCGCTCAATACGGTGACCAATCAGCTGCAGCTCCTGACGCAAGGTGTACCGCTGTATACGATTTATGAGGGGCAGATGCCATACGACGTATCTTTGAAACAATCTGGCATTGCAGATGGCGAGCCGATTGATTTGTCTCAGTTTAACGTTCCTTCACTTTCTGAACAGGGGCCGCCGCAATTGATTCCGATGAATGAATTGCTGACGGAGGAAGAAACGACAAGGTTGGCACAGATTCCGCATCAACAAGGAAACCGTTCTATTACGCTCCGTGCATTCGGTGAAGTGGACGACTTTGAAAACAAGATGCTGGACGTAGTGGCTGCTGAGCGTGAGTCATTGCCGGAAGGCTATGAATTATCCACAGGCGGCGAAAATTCGGACCAGGAAGCGTTTTTTGCTGAAATTGGCGTGCTGTTCCTGGTAGTGCTGCTGCTGGTTTACCTGGTTATCGCCTTCCAATTTAAATCGTTCAGCCTGCCGTTCCTTGTGCTGATCGCTGTGTATCTCGGAATCTCGGGTGCGATTCTTGGCTTGTTCCTGACGCAGACGCCGCTAAGTTTCCTTGGTGTTATGGGAATTGTCTCCCTGACAGGGATTGTGGTGCGGAACGCCGTGGTTCTCATCGACTTTGTCGAAACACGGCGGTTGTCGGGCGGGTTTGATATCAATGAAGCCATCGTGGAATCAGGCTATGCCCGCATTAAGCCGATTCTTCTGACCTCAATCACGTCGATTATCGCACTAGTGCCAGTGGCATTGTCAGGAGATCCGTTGTTTGAACCGCTGGCGGTGACGATTATTGCAGGATTAACGTTCTCCAGCTTGTTCACATTGGTGATGATTCCGGCGCTGTACTTGGTGTTTTATCGCCTGAATCGGCGCAGAAATAGGGCAGCAATATAATGATCATGAACTGCACAGCCCATGGGCTGTGCAGTTTTTTATTCGAATCGGCGAATATTCGAAAAGCGAACGGGTAAGCAATAAAGTAAAGGTGACTGGAGGAGAGGGCAATGGAAGAAATCCAACAGAAGAAAACAAAAGCTGATATTGCTCAAGGCCCTTTCCTGGCAGTTTTAATGGCCGGTGTTTTTATTGCCATTCTTAACCAAACCTTATTGGCAACAGCTTTGCCTCATATCATGGATGATCTGAACATCACCGCTAACACGGCGCAGTGGCTGACTACGGTCTTTATGCTGGTAAACGGGGTCATGATCCCGATCACTGCTTTTTTAATCGGCAAATTTTCGACGCGCAATCTATTTTTTGTCGCAATGGGCTTGTTTGCAACAGGCACAATCATTTGCGCTTTTGCACCTGGTTTCTCAGTACTCATGGTCGGGCGAATTGTGCAGGCAGCAGGCGCGGGCATTATGATGCCGTTGACCCAGACGGTGCTGTTCATCATTTTTCCGGTGGAAAAACGCGGACAGGCGATGGGGTTGTTCGGACTGGTGATATCCTTCGCTCCCGCAATCGGGCCGACACTGTCAGGATGGATTGTCGGACAATACCCGTGGCGCGCCTTGTTTTATATCGTCATTCCGATTGCGCTGCTGGATCTCATACTGGCCTATTTTTTCCTGAAAAATGTCACAAAGCAAACTTTCCCTACACTGGATATTTTATCGATTGTTCTGTCGACAATGGGGTTCGGTGGAATTCTTTACGGCTTTTCAAGTGCTGGTTCTCTCGGTTGGGGAAGTCCTGCGGTTACGGTTTCGATCGTGGTCGGCATCGTTTCACTGCTGTTCTTTATCCGCCGCCAGTTCCGTCTGGACGAACCGATTTTGGAATTCAGGGTGTTTTCCTACGGTATCTTCACTTTATCAACGGTGCTGAGTGTCATCGTTTTTATTTCCATGATTGGCAGCGCAACGATCCTGCCAATTTATATGCAGAATATGCACGGCTTTACAGCGCTTGAATCAGGGCTGATGCTGCTGCCTGGAGCCATCATTATGGGATTGATGAATCCGATTACCGGCCGGATTTTTGATAAGGTCGGCGGCAAGTGGCTCGCGGTTGTTGGCTTGTCGATTGTCACGGTCTCGACTTTCCAGTTTACAGTGCTGACCGCCACGACTTCTTTTCTTTACTTGACTGTCATGCATGCCATCCGGATGTTTGGCGTGGCCATGGTGATGATGCCGGTGACGACGGCCGGGCTTAATCAGCTGCCTGAGCGGCTGATTCCACATGGTACAGCGATGAGCAATACAATGAGGCAAGTATCGGGATCGATCGGGACGGCGCTTTTAGTGACCATCATGACCAGTACCGCCCTTGATCCGGAACAGTACGGGGTTCAAGGATTGATCCGCGGCGTCAACATTTCGTTTATGGTAGTAGGTGTTTTAAGCGTTATTGGCGTAGTTTTGGCTTTTTTCCTAAGGAAAACCGGTCCGGAAAAGGAAGAAGCGAAACCAAAAGGCGAATAAAGCCTGATATAACAAGTTGTAGGACTTATGTATGCGTTATCATTTTGTCACACGATAGTCATTTACTTCTTTCTTTAGATTTGGTAAGATGTCTGACGACAGCAGAGTTAAACATGTTATTTGCTTAATTTTCTGATAAAAAATATATTGATGAGGTGAAGTTGTGAATTTATTGTGGGGCATCTTTGGCGTATTCGTTGTTCTTGGAATCGCCTTCCTATTATCAAGCGGCAAGAAGTCTATTAAGCCACGGACAATTCTCGGCGGATTAGCCATCCAAATCACGTTTGCATTTATGGTGTTGGAATGGGACTTGGGAAGACAAGCTTTATTGGGTCTCTCGAATTTGGTTCAAAATGTAATTAACTATGCGGGTGAAGGGATCGCTTTCGTATTCGGCCCAGCTGCTGATACGGAAGGTTTTGGTTTTGTCTTTGCTTTTCAAGTACTGACGATCATCATATTCTTCTCTTCTCTAATTTCAGTACTGTATTACCTGGGAATTATGCAGATTATCATCAAACTTCTCGGAGGCGCTTTATCAAAGCTTCTGGGAACCAGTAAAGCGGAATCGATTTCAGCAGCGGCGAATATTTTCGTCGGCCAAACGGAAGCGCCGCTTGTCGTGCGTCCATTTATCGCAGGGATGACCAAATCTGAATTATTCGCAGTTATGACAGGTGGACTCGCCTCAGTAGCTGGTTCCACTTTAGCGGGTTATGCACTTCTCGGCGTACCGCTTGAATACTTGTTGGCTGCAAGTTTCATGGCTGCACCGGCCGGTTTGATCATGGCTAAAATCATGATGCCGGAAACAGAGGAAGTCGAAGAAAAAGAATTCGTGATGGAAAAAGACCAAACTTCAGTCAACGTTGTGGATGCAGCGGCACGCGGTGCATCGGACGGCTTGCAGCTGGCGTTGAATGTCGGAGCAATGCTTCTGGCGTTTATTGCATTGATCGCCTTATTGAATGGTGTACTCGGCGGTCTTGGCGGTTGGTTTGGTTTTGATGGCTTAACAATCCAAAGCATTTTGGGTGTCATCTTCGCACCACTCGCCTGGGCGATTGGTGTGCCTTGGGCAGAAGCTGTTCAAGCCGGCAGTTTCATCGGACAAAAACTGGTGCTCAACGAATTTGTTGCGTACACGGCTTTTGCTCCGGAAATCGCCAACTTGTCGCCAAAGACAGTCATCGTTGTCAGCTTTGCCCTTTGTGGATTCGCTAACTTGAGCTCATTGGCAATTCTTCTAGGCGGTCTTGGTGCCATGGCACCAAGCCGTCGCCCGGATATTGCTCGCCTCGGCATTCGCGCCGTTGCGGCAGGCATGCTCGCTTCATTATTGAGCGCAGCTATTGCTGGGATGTTCGTCTAAACGTTATATTTATTGAGGGATCTGCAGCTGCTGCAGGTCCTTTTTTGGTTTTAGTGCTTTTCGCTTGCGGAAAGCGGGGCATTTTGGAGGTTTTATGTGGTTTGGATGTTCGGCGAAGCTAGTGGATGCGCCTTATGCACGCTTGATTTGAAATACGCACGTTTAGGGGTAGTTTATGCACGTTAAAAAAAGTTTTATGCACGGTTGAGAGCGACTTATGCACGCTCAATGAAAAATACGCACGTTCACGTTCAGCAAATCCGAAAACGCAAAAAACCTCGCACCTTAGTGGAGGTTTTACCGATTTATTCCCGCAAATGATACGAGCAAGTTTTTAAGTCGCCAACTTTCCTCAGATTCAACTGGCTCAACAATCTTGTGGCAACTGCCCTGGATTCAAATCCGCAAAACTCCCGCAGCTTCCGATTGGTGATCTCCGGCTCCACGAATGTGAAATATTCCTGAATGGCCAAAAGGTGCGCTGAGGTGTCGCGCGCACGGCATTTACTGCAGATCCAGCTGCGTTTGTCCCGCTGCATCGTATGAACCTTGCAATGCCGACAATAAACGCCGGGCTGTAAATCTTTAGGATCAATGAAATAGTAAGCGCATAAAGGGGCCTGTTTATAAGGGGATTTATTGGCCAAAATCATTTTTTTGATTTTAATCAGTTTGCGATTTTCGGCTTCGTGGGGGAAAGCCTGCAGTATCTTCAAGAGGTATTCAATCATTTGATAGGTTTTACAGATAGAAGCGCGCTGCGGTTTGGATGCGAATTCGCAATCTTTGGCAGTAAAGACGATCAGACCGGATACCGGCAAATTGATTTTTTTCATTTTGAAAAATTGTGTCAGAAAACGGATGTGCTTGTTCAGCTGGACTCTCGGGTCTTCCATGACAGTCTTTTCTCCAGCCGGATTAATGCGGAAAAATTCGCCCGTCTTATCATCGAAGTGGAGCTGGCCATGTATATTTTTGGACTCGATTATGACAGCGCAGCGCTCAGTGAGCAAAAGACCGTCCATTTGAACGGACCAAGTGCCGATTTTCAAGCTGATGTCCCACAGAATCTGGAACTCTTCCTCCAGATGGAATTCATTGAATTTTTTCTGCAGGCGGCTCTCGCCTCTTTTTCCAGCAACCGTCCAGTGGAGTTCCCGTTCAAGAAACGATCGTTGCGGATGATGTTCGCTAAGACGCGCGAGCAACAATTCCAATGCTTCCGTCCGGGGGAGTGGGTCTAGTTTTCTTCCTATATGAATCCCTCCTTTTTAAAATTAATAAAATTATAGCATTGTGTCTTTCTTTGCGGCTATTTTATTTTAAGGACTCATGCAAAAATTTGATTACCGGCTTTTCGCCTGCGAAAAGCGATCAGTTTTAGAACTGTTCAGGCATTTCCAGTCGTTCAGCAAGATTTGCGGTCGTTCAAAAAAATTTACGGTCGCTCGTCCGGATTTGCAGTCGCTTAAAACTTTTTCCAGTCGTTCGCTGGCCAATCCACCTCCTTATCAAGCATATCCCCTTGACAGCGTTATCTTTTTAGATTACACTCCTATCTTGGCTTACCTATTTCGATAGGCAGAGCGGGTAGGGAGAGGGCTAATTTAATAGAAGGTTATGACTATGTTTAATTGGATGGACCAATTTTTTGGTCTTCAGGAAAACGGCACGACGGTCAAACGTGAAATCACAGCGGGCTTGGTCGGCTTTTTTACGGTGGTCTACATTATCGCCGTCAATTCGCTGATCTTGTCGGAAGCGGGTATGCCGCTTGAAGCAGCGATAGTCGCAACTATTGCGGCGTCAGTGTTCGGCTGTTTGATCATGGGATTTTGGGGCAATGCCCCGATATTACTGGTTCCCGGTATGGGAATCAACGCCCTGTTCTCCTACACGATGGTCCAGTCGATGGGCTTATCCTGGCAGGAAGCGCTGGCAGTGGTCTTTGTTTCCGGAGTGATTTTTGTGGCGGTGGCATTTACGCGTTTTGCGAAAATATTGAGCGCAGCAGTACCGCATTCACTGAAGGAAGCTATCACGGTCGGATTGGGTTTATTCCTGATGCTGATCGGCCTTGAGAAAGGCGGCATTGTTGAGCGCGGAACGAGTTCGATTCTGGCACTCGGTTCGCTTGCGGAAGCGCAGGTATTGGCAACGGTTCTGACCTTCCTTATCGCGATTGTATTGTTTATCCGCAACGTGCCGGGAAATTTCCTTATCACGATTGTGGTTGGAACAGCCATCGCTTCGTTTTTCGGGTTGATTGATTTCGGCAGCGTGAACGAGTCATCCATCGATGCGGCAGAAGCATTTGCGGTATTTGGAGCATTGTCTTTTGGCAATATCCTGTCCATGACGTTTTGGGTCGCAGTCTTTTCACTGACGATGGTGCTGGTATTTGAAAACATCGGGCTTGTCCACGGACAAGTGGCGTTTATCGAACGTCCCGAGAAATTCGGACGTGCTTTCCAGGCAACTTCCGTATCTGCGATGACTTCCGGCGTTTTTGGAACGAGTCCCACAGTGGCGACAGTCGAAAGCGCGGCGGGTATGACAGCAGGCGGACGGACCGGTTTGACGACCATTACAGCCGGACTATTGTTTTTGGTTGCATCGTTCTTCATACCGGTGATCAAACTGATTCCGGACAGCGCGATTGCGCCGATCTTGATTATCATCGGTGGTTTGATGCTGCAGAATATCAAAAACCTTGATATGAAGGACATGACTGAAAGCTTCCCGGCCTTGCTGATTGTGGCGTTGATACCTTTTACGTACAGCATTGCGGACGGCATCGCCATCGGATTCATCTTGTATCCGATTTTGAAGATCGCTACCGGCAGATCGCGTGAAGTTTCACCGATTTTGTATGTAATCGCAGGTTTGTTCCTGGCGAATTTCGTATTTCATTATTTAGGCTAGAGCCGATAAAGAGAAACGCACTTGCTGAGGCAAGTGCGTTTTTTTCTATGGCAGTGTACAATAAAGGCAAGAAGATCCAAAAGGAGCGGATAAAGATGAAATACACCAAATCCAAAATGGAACAGTTGGTCAGCGATCATCCGGAACTGAAAAAACGGCTGAAAGTCCTGATGAAAGAAATGGAGCTCGAAAAAGGCTTTGCCTTAAAAGCGCTCTACCATTCAGAAGTGACCGACAACGGACCTTATCAGAAAGATTATCAGGATCTCGACTGGGAATAAAACCATAGAAAAACACCCTCCATTTGAAATTGAGGGTGTTTTTCTATGCGGTTAAAAATTTTGTTTATCAAGCCATTCCTTCCAGTAATTCACATCGCTTCCCAAGTACCAGCGGTTGCCTTCTACTTGTTCATAATCGACTCCACGTCCCCCGAGAATAAAATGCATTTCGGGGTTGGCTTTGGATAAAGCGTCGACATACTGATTGGCTATGGGCAGCATTTTACTCGAAGCAATAGACATGCACATCAACTTGAAATTTTGTTTGCTGACCATTTCCTCCAAGCCATCCAGAGGAGTGTCCGGGCCGATATAGACCACAGAAAAGCCGTTCTCCCGCAGGAATAAGGTGAACAGCAGCAAGCCTAGCTGATGCTGTTCACCACTTGGGCTGAGAGCTATGACTTTCGGTAATTTTGAAGAAACCGGGAAAACACGGAAAAACTGATTAAAGCGCTGCTGAACAATGTGAGTGATCATGTGTTCATGGGCAACGCTAATGACGCCATTTTCCCATGCCTCTCCGATGCGCACCATCAGCGGCGCGATGATATGGAAAAAGACTGTCTGGTGGTGGAATAGGGAAAAATGCAGATCCAACAAATAGTTGAAGCGCTCCGTATCCATCTCGGCTGCAGCCTGAAAAAGTTGATTGATTTGTTCATCGTATTCCATCGCCTCTATTGGAGGGTGTTCTTTATTCGGAACGATGAATTGCTTGCGTGAAGCATGAAGCTTTTTTACAGCTTCGCTGATTTTCATGCCGTTGTCTTGTACTTGTATTTTGAGCCATTTCAAATCTTCCAGATTTTGATCCGAATACAAGCGGTGTCCAGATTCCGTTCGGGCAGGGGTGATTGCGCTGTAGCGCGTTTCCCAGGAACGGATCGTCACTTTCGGCATATCTAAGATTTTGGCAGCTGCCTTAATATTATACATAGCATTACCTTCATTCTATAGATTTATGGTATTTGTTGTACAAATATTATACAACGTATAATCAAACCCGTAAAGCTGGATACAATATTCGACAAAAGGACAAGAAAGCGGGCTCTCCTGAGAGAGCCCGCTGGCTATACAGCCGTAGAAGCTTTTGCGGCACGCGAACGCTGCCAAGCCACTGTGATAAACATGGTTATCATCAACATGATGAGACCCAAAATGAAGGGGTATACAATATTGATATCGTAAAGAACACCTGCCAGCAAAGGGCCAATGACATTCCCGATACTCATGTAAGCATTGTTCATGCCCATTGCAAAGCCAACTTCACCATCAGCCATTTTTGAGATCAAAGTATTGAGGACAGGGCGCAAAATGGAAGTAGCCAGGAAAATCACCAGTGAAACGGCAAAGAACATAGCGTAGCTTCCGGCAAACAAGGACATCAGGAAGCCAAATGCTGCCACGCCCAAGAAGGCGATGAGAATGGTCACTTCTCCATAGCGGCGAACAATCCGGTCAACGATAAACAATTGGACGATAACACTGACGACACCTGTCGCGGTAATCATAAAGGCGATATCCTTCGCAGTAGAGTCAAACTGATTGTCTAAATACAGGCCGACCACCGATTCATATGCCAGCAAGCCAAAGCTCATGACGAGTGTAATGACCAATGGAATAAAGTACGGCATCTTGGTGGAACGGCCAATTTTGACAAGCATGGATTCTTCATCTGTTAGCTTGGCTGCCAATTTAGGATCGGCATCTGTGGCATCGTGTTCTTTCAGCCAGATGACAGAAAAGAGGACAGCTCCTAAGGATACGAGTGCCGACACAAGGAAAGGCAATTTCAATCCGTAATCAGCTAAAAATCCGCCGATTCCAGGTCCGACGACAATTCCGAGCGACATGGCGGCCGAAACCAGGCTGGTTCCTTTTGCACGCTGGTCAAAAGTCGTGATGTCCGCAATGTAGGCGAAGATAGCCGGGATCAGCATTGCGGCCCCCACTCCGCCAATAACACGTGATAAATACAAAACCCAAATGGAATCAGAAGCATAGAATACGAACATGGAGATGGTCAAACCGAGCAAGCCGTAAATGATCATCTTTCGTCGGCCGTGTTGATCGGCCCATTTGCCGGCAATTGGCGAGAAGACGAATTGGGCAGCAGCGAAAATGGCAATCATCAAACCGGCGGCCATCCCGCCCTGATTGATTGATTCCAAATAGGAAGGCAGAATTGGAATGACGATTCCGAAGCTGGCGATGGCGATGAACATATTGATCATCAAGATAAAAATTTTCTTTTTTTGGTCCGCAGACATAGCAGGTATCCTCTTTTCTTCTATATAGTATTCCGAATTTATTTTCTTCAGCTTTTCTATATTATTTGAGCAAAAACTTCCTGTCAACGGAACCGGCTTGATATATTTTCCAACTTTTAAGTATGTAAAAAGGAACGTCGATTTGCTGGAGAATAGAGGCCGAACAATGGCCAATTGGCGCGAATAAAAACCATTTCCAGAATGCAAGAAAAATGGTTTGGTCCTTGGAATATCTATACTACAATGTTGCAGAGATGTGAAAGGAATCGGATGAAACCGCCTATTCCAGAGTCGGCTTAATTTTGGCATAAACGGGAATGGGATATAATAAATGTACAGGCTAACAAACTAAAGCCTACGAAAGGTGATAAAGGTGGACAATAAACTTCATCGTATCAAAGCCATTGAATTACAGGATCGGGTTGTTTCTGCTGACGAGGCAGCGTCTTGGATCAAAGACGGAATGACACTCGGATTAAGTGGATTTACACGTGCGGGGGATGCCAAAGCGATACCGTATGCATTGGTTCGCCGTGCAGAAACAGAGCAGTTTAAAGTGAATGTCTTTACGGGCGCTTCTTTAGGCTCTGATGTGGATAAGCTGATGGCGGAAGCCGGAATCGTCCATAAGCGTTTGCCGTTTCAGGCAGAGCCAGCCATGCGCAGAAAAATCAACAGCGGCGACATGCTGTTTGTCGATCACCATTTGTCCCAGACGGCTGAATGGGTTCGGGCAGGAGTTATTGAACCGATTGATTTTGCTGTTATTGAAGCTTTGGAGATTACGGAAGACGGGATGATCATCCCAACAACTTCAGTAGGGAATTCTTCTGTTTTCGTCACGCACGCTAAAAACGTTATAATCGAAATCAATCTTGCGCAGCCCCAGTTGTTTAGAGGCGTGCACGATATTTATGAACCCGGAAAACAAGGGCAGCGTTCACCGATTCCGTTGACGCGCGTCAATGACCGCATCGGGACAATCGGAATACCGGTCGATCCGGAAAAAGTACGGGGCATTGTCTTTACTTCACAACCGGATTCGCCTTCGACCATCCTGCAGCCGGATGCCGAAACTGAAGTGATGGCTGATCATTTATTGAATTTCCTGCGCTCAGAAGTAGCGTCCGGCAGGTTGACCAATCAGCTCGCACCGCTGCAATCAGGAATTGGCTCTGTGGCGAATGCGGTACTTCACGGTCTCGTTGATTCGGAATTTCATGACTTGGAAGTATACTCCGAAGTTCTGCAAGATGCTGTTTTTGATTTGATTGATGCTGGGAAAGTGACGTTTGCTTCCGCTTCCTCGATTACTTTGTCTAGAGAAAAGATGGAGCAGGTATTTGGCAACTTTGAAAAGTACCGCGATAAAATCATTTTGCGGCCGCAGGAAATTACAAATCACCCAGGTTTGGTTCGCCGGCTTGGGCTGATTTCCATCAATACGGCATTGGAATTTGATATTTATGGCAATGTGAACTCGACTCATGTGTCAGGCACGAAAATGATGAATGGAATTGGCGGTTCCGGCGATTTTGCCCGCAATGCCCGCTTGTCGATCTTTGTCACCAAGTCCATTGCCAAAGACGGCATCATATCCAGCATTGTTCCGTTTGCAACACATGTGGACCATACCGAGCATGATGTAGATATTGTTGTGACCGAACAAGGATATGCAGATTTGCGAGGACTTGCTCCGCGCGAACGGGTCAGCCTGATTATTGAGAACTGCATGCATCCCATGTACCGCGACCAAATGCGCCGTTATTATGAAGAGGCGCTGCTGCGAGGCGGCCAGACACCACACGTGCTGGAAAAAGCCTTTTCCTGGCATGCCAATTTGGCGAACAATGGTACAATGCTGTTATAGGAATGAAACTCTAAACCAGTCCTTTTCATGAGAGGGCTGGTTTTTTTATGGAATAAAAGTTTTTCATGTATAATCAAAGCATTGAGTTGAATCAGGAGGGTTATGATGGAAAGTTTTACACTGGGCTCACTGCTGAATGTCATGGGAGAACTATTTTCCGATGAAATTTCAATCGCTGTGACAAATACTAAAGAGTATATTTACTACCGTCCAAGCAAGCGGGTGGACTTGAAGATAAAAGCGGGGGATCCGGTGAAACCCGGAACTATCGCCCATAAAGCGTTGACGGCGAATCAGAAAACATCTGAATTCATCAACCGCGAACTTTTCGGGGTGCCTTACCATGGAATGGCGGTGCCGTTCGATCAAGATGGCGAACTGCAGGGATGTGTCATGGCCATCTATCCAGCATTCACTGAAGGCAAGTCGGTGGTTACTGTGAAAAGCCCGGATGGCTGGAAGCCGATTCCTTTCACGGAAGTTAAATATCTGGAAGTGAAAGACCGCAAAACCCATGTCCATGCAGAAGGATATTCAGGAACCAATAAGAATTCTCTTCAGGAATTCGAATTCCTCCTGCCGCGCGAATCATTTATCCGCTGCCATCGTTCATTCATCGTCAACGTCAATCATATAGAAGAAATTTACCCCGATACGCATTCGACATTCGTGCTGGCGATGAACAACGGAGAACGGATTCCAGTCAGCCAGTCCTACTCGAGCTATTTTAGAAAACTTCTAGGTTTTTAAAAAAAACGAAACGCCTGTTCAGGCCGAAAAAAGCGCTGGAATATGCGCTTTTTTTTGTGTTTTTTCGAAGAAATGCTGCTTGAGACACTCATTTCTCTGCTTGGCGGTTTTAAACTCTTTTCGACTCTGTAAATCTCAATTCCTAAATAGAATAAGTTAAAATTATCTAATAATTGAAAGATGATAGATGATGAGCAGCTCTACCCTTTTTAAGCGAGATGTGACTTTCTATTGAGTGACCGTTCATGAAAACGCTTTATTAATAAGGAAGAACTGCCAAACTAACTTTGGAAGAGAGTGATAAAGATGGAAAAAAAACTAGAACGCATTAAAGCGAAACAGCTGCAGGATCGGGTAACGACACCGGAAGAAGCGGCTTCATGGATACAGGACGGCATGACACTGGGGCTTAGCGGATTTACACGTGCCGGAGATGTGAAAGCGGTTCCTTTCGCATTAGTGAAACGCGCGGAAAGCGAAAGCTTTAAAGTGAATGTGTTTACAGGAGCTTCTTTAGGCTCAGACATTGACCGGTTATTTGCAGAAGCAGGCATCGTCAACAAACGTTTGCCATTTCAGGCAGAGCCGGCGATGCGCAATAAAATTAACTCTGGGGAAATGCTGTTTGTGGATCACCACCTGTCGCATACGGCAGAATGGATCCGCACGGGAGTCACGGAAACGATTGATTTTGCAATCATTGAAGCCTTGTCTATTACAGAAGATGGCATGATCATTCCGACAACTTCTGTTGGGAACTCAGCTGTTTTTGCAAAGCACGCTAAAAATATCATCATTGAAATTAATCTGTCGCAGCCTGAATTATTTGAAGGACTGCATGACATTTATGACACGGGCAAACAGGGTGAGCGTTCACCAATCCCATTGACAGCAGTGGATCAGCGCATCGGCACTATCGGGATTCCGATTGACATGGAAAAAGTCAGAGGCATTGTTTTTACTGAGCAATTGGATTCACCTTCGAATATTGTTCCACCGGACGAAGAAACTAAAATCATGGCAGATCATTTGCTTGAATTTTTACGTTCTGAAATTCGTGTCGGAAGATTGACCGAGAAATTGGCTCCTTTGCAATCAGGCATCGGATCTGTTGCGAATGCCGTTTTGCATGGCATGGTCGATTCAGAATTCAAGGATTTGGAAGTGTATTCGGAAGTGCTGCAAGACTCTGTCTTTGATTTGATCGATGCAGGAAAAGTGAATTTCGCATCTTGTTGCTCCATCACATTATCTGAACCGAAAATGAAACAGGTTTTTGGTGAATTTGAAAACTACCGGAACAAGATTATTATGCGACCACAGGAAATTTCCAATCATCCTGAAATTATCCGCCGACTCGGATTGATTTCAATCAATACCGCTTTGGAGTTCGACATGTATGGAAACGTAAACTCGACGCATGTATCAGGTACGAAAATGATGAACGGCATCGGTGGTTCAGGCGACTTTGCGCGAAATGCACGCTTGGCGATTTTTGTAACAAAATCGATTGCCAAAGGCGGCAACATTTCAAGTGTTGTACCGTTTGTATCCCACGTGGACCACACGGAGCACGATGTGGATGTAGTCGTAACCGAGCAGGGATACGCAGATCTTCGCGGTCTGGCACCGCGTGAACGCGTGGAAGTCATCCTCGCAAACTGTGTCCACCCAACGTACCGTGCGCAACTTCGTGAATATTATGATGAAGCTTTAACACGCGGCGGCCAAACACCGCATGTATTGGAAAAAGCTTTCTCATGGCACGCAGATCTGGCAAAAAACGGCACGATGCTCCAGAAGAAAGAACAATTGGTCTAAAGAAAAGCGGAAGCGGCCGTTCAGCTCCGACAGGCGTAAGACGATCTGGCGAAGCGGCGCTCTTTGCCGCACAGTCAGAGTGGGTTATGACCCGAGGAGTTGGCCGCTGGAGTCTGGACAATAAGAAAAGCGGAGACAGCCGTTTAGCCCCGACAAGCGCTGGAAGCCTTATCGATAATGGCGTTTTTTTGCCATTGGTGATAAGGCTGAAGCGACTCGAGGGGCTGGCTGTCGGAGTCTGGACAATAAAGAAAAGCGGAGACAGCCGTTTAGTCCCGACAAGCGCTGGAAGCCTTATCGATAATGGCGTTTTTTGCCATTGGTGATAAGGCTGAAGCGACGCGAGGGGCTGGCTGTCGGAGTCTGGACAATAAGAAAAGCGGAAGCGCCCATTCAGCGTTAAAGCTTTACACGCCATACAACTCAATTAAAGCCAGGCTGCCTGAAAAGGCGGCCTGGCTTTTTGCTTACCGATTTCCATATACTTCTGATGTGCTGCGAGTGTACAATTCGATGATATGGCCGAAAGGGTCCTCGGTGTAAACCAGGTAATGAGGCTTTCCTTTGTTGATGTTCCATATCTTGCTTCGCTGTTTGCCGCCGTATTGCACCGCCTTTTCAATCGTATCGATCAGGTCATCAACAATCAGGCAAACGTGCATGAATCCGGCATGAGGGGCATAATGTTCAGCATGATATGTAGGATCCTGAAATTCAAAAAGTTCGATGCCGACACCGCTTGAAGACATCAAGTGGACATTGCGCATTTTTTTCAGTGCAGCGCCTTGCAGGTTTAATGTCATCGCTTCTGGATTGTCATCCGCTGCGTCAAAGTCGAATGGACCAGCTAAAATGTAGAAACCCAGCACTTTTTTATACCATTCAATGGCTTTGTCCAAGTCTGGGACGGCCAGTCCTACATGAGTAATAGCGCTCATAACAACAGCTCCTTTCTAACATTCTCTACCCTCAGCCAGAACAAATTAAGCAAAAAAACCAGTCAGACTTTTCTGTCTAAACGAAAATAGTTGTTGTCAAGCGCTATTTTTAGTATTATAATAAGCAATTGTGAAATTTGAAATGAGGGTACTAAAATGAAAAATTCCATTTATGGATTAACGATAGATCAATTAAAAGAATGGTTTTTAGAAAACGGCCAGAAAAAGTACCGTGCTGAGCAGGTATGGGACTGGTTGTATATTAAACGCGTCACGGAATTTGCAGAAATGAACAATCTTTCAAAAGACTGCATCCAGCTGCTTGAAGACAACTTTGCCATCCGTACATTGAAAGAAACCGTTAAGCAGGAATCGGCAGACGGAACGATCAAGTTCCTTTTCCAAATGCAAGACGGAAACTTGATTGAAACGGTATTAATGCGCTTTAAATACGGAAATTCTGTCTGTGTAACGACACAGGTCGGCTGTAACATCGGCTGCAGTTTCTGCGCCAGCGGACTCTTGAAAAAGAGCCGCGATTTAAACGCGGGCGAAATTGTTGAACAAATCATGCAAGTACAAGCGCATTTTGACACACAGCAAAAAGAAGAGCGTGTCAGCCACATTGTTGTAATGGGAATCGGTGAACCATTTGATAACTACACGAACTTGATGGGCTTCTTGAACATCGTCAACTCGCAAAAAGGATTGGCTATCGGAGCTCGCCACATTACGGTATCGACGAGCGGTATCGTGCCGAAAATCTACGATTACGCAGACGAAGGCCTGCAAGTGAATTTGGCAATTTCGATTCATGCGCCAACCAATGAATTGCGTACGCGCATCATGAAAATCAACAAAGCTTATCCAATCGAGAAATTGATGGCGTCTATTGATTACTATTTGGAGAAATCCAACCGCCGCATCACTTTTGAGTATATTTTACTGCGCGACGTCAACGATCATGTTGAAGAAGCAAATCAATTGGCGAAATTGCTGGAAGACAAGCGTCATCTATCTTACGTCAACTTGATTCCTTACAACTCGGTTGATGAGCACGATCAATATCAGCAAAGCACGCCGGAAGCCATCACTGCTTTCTACGATGCGTTGAAAAAGAAAGGCATCAACTGTGGCGTACGCCATGAGCAGGGCGCCGACATCGATGCAGCTTGCGGACAGTTGCGAAGCAAGCAAATCAAAAAAGAGAAAAAAGTGGCTACAGTTTAATAGATTCGGAAAAAGCGTTCCTGAAATTTCAGGAACGCTTTTTTGTGCCTATATGAGTGCCTCTGCTTTTCTTATTGTCCAGACTCCAGCACCCAGATTCTAGGGTCATAAGCTACCCTGGCTATGCGGCTGAAGAAATGCCGCTTCGCCAGTGCATCTTATGCCCATCGAATCTAAACGGGCGCTTCCGCTTTTCTTATTGTCCAGACTCCAGCACCCAGAT
>NZ_WXYN01000016.1:91011-592162 GCF_016881065.1 Planococcus soli
CGGCTGAAGAAATGCCGCTTCGCCAGTGCATCTTATGCCCGTCGAATCTAAACGGGCGCTTCCGCTTTTCTTATTTTCCACCAGATTGCAAGTTGATCCCTTGAATAAAGTACTTTTGGAAGAAGAAGAACAGCAAAATAACCGGCAACAGGACAAGCAAAGATCCTGCCATCAAATAATTCCATTGGGTGTTCATCTGGCCTTTGAAAACCTGCAGGCCAATTTGAAGGGTATATAGATTTTCGTCGTTCAAGTACAGCAACGGCCCGAGGAAGTCGTTCCAGGCACCATTGAAAGAGAAGATGGCTACCGTCGCAATTGCGGGCTTGGTTAAGGGCAAGCCGATCTTCCACCAAATATAAAAATGATTAGCCCCTTCCATTTTGGCTGCTTCAATCAATTCATTTGGAATAGTCATGTAAAATTGGCGCAGCAGGAAAATATTAAATGCACTTCCAAAAAACGCCGGAACTACGAGAGGAAAGTAAGTATTAACCCAATTTAATTTCGCAAACAGCACATATTGAGGAATCAATGTAACAAATCCGGGAATCATCATAGTTGCCAGTACGATGGCGAACAATATGTTTTTGCCGCGGAAAGGGATTTTGGCAAAACCGTAGGCGATAAATGAATTGGATATGACATTGCCGATGACGACAAGCGTCGTGATGGTTAAGGTATTAATGGTGTACCGGGTAAATGGTGCCGCTTCCCATGTCCGGATATAATTTGCCCAATTCCAGGATTCCGGAAAGAATGTCGGGGGAAAAGACATAACCTCAGCCATCGTTTTCAAAGAAGTTGAGATCATCCACCAAAGAGGAGATAAAATCAGTAAACTGCCAGCTGCTAATAGAATGAAATTGATAAGCTTCAACAAGTTTTTGCGATTTCCGCGATGTTCAAAATATCCTGGATTTTCATTTGTACCGGAGAGGGTTTTCAATCCATCTTTTTTTTCCACATAAGATGCATCATCGGTGGTTTTGGCCATTTATTTCTCCTCCCCTTCGTAATGCACCCAGCGCGGAGCAAGTTTTAAATTGATCAAAGTCAGCACAAAGACGATAACGAATAAAATCCACGACATGGCCATGGCGTAACCCATGTTAAAGTTTTCAAATGCCTGCCTCCACATGTATAAATTATAGAATAGCAGGGAGTTGGCGGGTCCGCCTTCACCATTGCTGGACATGACGTAGGCTTCCTGAAAAATTTGGAACCCGCCTATCAGGCTGGTGACCACGTCGAAGAAAATGACTGGAGTGATCATAGGAATGGTGATATGACGGAATTGCTTCCAGGTATTTGCACCGTCAATTTCCGCTGCTTCATAGAGTGACTTGGAAACTCCCTGCATGCTTGCTAAGTACAGGAGCATCGATCCTCCGACACTCCACATCTTCATCAAAATAAGTGATGGTTTTGTCCAATCTGGATCAAAAAGCCAATTGGGGCCATCGATATTAAACCAGCTCAGAATTAAATTGACCATACCGGTGCCTGGATCCAGTAATTGCATCCACAGCAGGTAAACGCCTACTCCCGACAGGACAGCAGGCAAATAATACAGGGTGCGGAAAAACCTGATACCCGGGATGTCCTGATTTAAAAGAGCCGACAGCAGGATCGCTCCGATTGTCGTCAATGGTACGGAAAATGCTACAAAGTACAGCGTATTCCAAAGGGAGGTCCAAAAAAGACTGTCTTCTGTAAAGAGTCTTTGATAATTGTCCACTCCGACAAAGTCCATCTGCGATGTAATATTATAGTTGGTGAAACTTGCCATAAAGGAAAATACCAAAGGTCCCGCAGTAAAGGCAAGAAATCCGATAATCCACGGCATAACGAAAATATAGCCGTAAATGCTTTCCTTCCGGCGCATCGTCAATCTTTTTTTCCCCAAAGGATTTCCCCCCTTACTGACTGTTGTTGTCTACCAGATTCTCCACATCGGCCTGTGATTTGGCCAACGCTTCTTCCGCTGTCATAGAGCCCAGGAAGAATTCTTCCACGTTAGGATTTATATAGCTCGTGAAATCAGGCGCAATAACCGGCACCGGTGTCAGGAGCGTATGCTCCATATTGTCAACTGCCATTTGATAGACCATTGAACCGTCTTCTGTAAATTCATCGCTAGCCGCGGCATTTTCAGCGGCTTCGATATTCGCTACGTTATCAAAGTTTTGGACTGCCCAGTATTCTTGTGCATCAACGTCAGTCAAATATTTGATGAATTCGTATGAAGCTTCAGGATTTGCAGCTCCTTCTGGAATTTCGGCTACGAAACCGCCGCCCCAGCTGGTATTGCCGCTTCCGGACTCACGTTCCGGAAGGGGAGCCACACCAAAATTCAGCTCTTCTGCATAGTCGCGGATCTGTGTATAGAAAGTTGGTGTGATGGCATACATGGCAAGGCTGCCGTTAAAGAAAGGATTTCCTTGCTGGCTGTCGATTTGTGCCTTAAAGGCGTTGATGACATCGTCGCCATATTTTGTCTGCCAGGTTTTCAGCCATTCAAGTGTTTCCAAGTTCGATGCTGTGTCGATTTGAACATTGTTGTTTTCATCGAAATAGTTTTGGCCGCCTGCGTTCAGCATCCAGACGTCAAAATCGATTCCCCACCGCGGATAGAAACCGATGCGCTCGTAATCATCGCCATTCTTCACATCCAGTTTTGCAGCATATTCCTCGAGTTCTGCCCATGTTGCAGGCGGCTTCTCCGGATCTAAACCGGCATCTTCAAAAGCATCTTTGTTATAAAAGAGAACGCGTGTGTCGGTATTAAAAGGGATGCCGTAAGAATCACCTTCGTGAAGTGTAGCATTCCACAATTCCGGATAAAAACGTTCTGAAATGTCGTCTTCTTCAAGAAACTCGGATAGGTTCATCGCTTGTTTTTCCTGGCCTCTTAGTGCTGTAGTATTGATGTCATTGATGACGACATCAGGTGGATCGCCAGCAGCAATGGAAGCTAGCTCCTTGGTCCAAATATCACCGAACGGAAGATAGGTGTGCTTAACCTCAATTTCATCCTGTGACTCGTTGAAATCTGCAATAATCTGTTCAATGACCGGGCGACGGATTTCGGAACCCCAAAATGTCCAGAAATCGATGACAACTTTGCCGTCTTCATTGACAGTGGATTCGTCGCTGTTACTCGTCTGGAAACCAGCACAGCTGCTTAGAGCCAGAGTTGACCCCATTAAGCCGATTAAAAATAAACGCGTTTTTTTCATCTCTTTCTCTCCTTTTTTGTATGATTGTTTTGAATCTATTGAGCTAGGGTATTTATGGAATAAAATTAACTTCGATTCACGAAGTTTCAAACGAGAGTCTCTGTAATCTCCTTAAAATCACTTCCCTTTTTTCTCTTTTTAGAAACACAAAATATTCCATCTTCTATTCAAAAGGTGCATACATTAACAAACCAAGGTTTCCAACCCTGTTTGTAATTCACAGATAATTGTCTATAATTAAGACAACTAAGATACAGAAGGAGAATGCGAAATGGCAGAGATCAGGATTGAAAATCTGGGGAAGAGGTATGACAAAGGCGCTCTTGCCGTATCGGATTTTAATCTCCATATTCAAGATGAAGAATTTATCGTCTTTGTGGGTCCATCAGGATGCGGAAAATCCACCACTCTCCGGATGATTGCCGGCTTGGAGGAAATAACGGAAGGTGAATTTTATATAGATGGCAAGCTGATGAACGGAGTTGAGCCGAAAGACCGTGACATTGCGATGGTTTTTCAGAACTATGCCTTATATCCGCACATGACTGTGTTTGAAAACATAGCTTTCGGCTTGAAATTGCGGAAGGTTAAAAAATCCGAAGTTAAACGGCTTGTCGATGAGGCCGCAGCCATTCTTGGATTGGAAGACTATTTGGACAGAAAACCGAAAGCACTGTCAGGGGGGCAGCGCCAGCGTGTCGCTCTAGGGCGTGCCATCGTGCGCGATGCAAAAGTCTTCCTGATGGACGAGCCGCTTTCCAATTTGGACGCCAAACTGCGTGTGCAGATGCGTGCGGAAATCGTCAAACTGCATAGACGGCTGAAAACAACGACTATTTATGTAACACATGACCAAACAGAAGCAATGACGATGGCCACCCGAATCGTCATCATGAAAGATGGTCTGATCCAGCAGGTAGGTTCCCCAAAAGAAGTGTATGATTTTCCGGAAACACGGTTCGTTGGCGGATTTATCGGCTCGCCAGCCATGAACTTTTTTGAAGGAAAGATTGATAACGGAACTTATGTGCTGGGGGACAAGGTGTTGGATATTCCGGCGCAAATAATGGCAATGCTGAAGAGCGAAGGCTATGAAGGAAAAGCGGTGACTTTAGGCATCCGTCCGGAGCATATCCACGTCAACAATGAGGATTTGTCCGGTATTCCGGCAAGTGAGTTTGAAGCGGTCATTACAGTTGCTGAATTGACAGGAGCTGAAACAATTCTGCATGCAGTTTATGCAGAGCAGGAGTTTATTGCTCGTGTCGAAGCTGCCACGACGATTGAGCCCGGCCATACGGCAACATTGGCATTTGATATGGCTCACGTCCATTTCTTTGATGAGGAAACAGGAAATCGCATAAAAGCTATAGAATTATCAGAAACTGTGATATAGTGATTTCGAAAACATAAATAAAAACACCACTAGGGGAGCCGGATATCGGCTGAGACGAGCATTAGCTCGGACCCTTTGAACCTGATCTGGATCATACCAGCGGAGGGAAGTGGCGACCGTCTGCTATTTCTTTTATCGACTGCATACGCCGCTTCCCTTTGCCGGGAAGCGGCGTTTTTATTTTGTCCAAAATGAAAGGGAGATGGAGAAATGACATTTTGTGAAGAAGTGAGAAAAGAATGCAACAACCTGTGGCAGGCAAGTTTTGATCACCCATTCGTCAAAGGAATTGAAGATGGTACTTTGCCGATCGATGTTTTTCGTTTTTACGTGATGCAGGACGCTTATTATTTATCGCATTTTGCGAAAGTGCAGGCCTTGGGCGCATCCAAAGCAACCGATTTGGAAACTACGCAGCGATTTGCGGTTCACTCCGCTCACACGTGCAGTGCAGAAATGGCGCTGCACGAATCGTTCATGGAGCTGCTGGAAGTCACTGAAGAAGAATGGGCTGCCTTTGAGCCTTCGCCGTCTGCTTATGCATACGTATCGCATATGTACCGCGCTGCTGAAGGGGATCTGGCGGATGTACTGGCAGCCATTCTGCCCTGTTATTGGCTTTACTACGAGATTGGGGAACGCTTGAAAAATGCCAAGCCGGATCATCCAATTTATGACAAGTGGATTGAAACATACGGTTCAGAGGAATTCGGAGCACTTGTCCATGAACAGATTCTTCGCATGGATCAATTGGCGGAAGGACTTTTGGAAGAACGCCGCAAAAAACTGAAAAATCACTTCTGGAAGAGCAGCTATTACGAATGGAATTTCTGGGACCAGGCATGGCGAAAAGAATCCTGGTCTATCGATTCTATCGACAAGGTAGGTGTATAGGATGATTCGTCAAATCAAGAGAAAAAATCCGCTTATCCATTGCATCACCAATCATGTGGTATCAAATTTCCAAGCCAATGGGCTTCTCGCAATAGGTGCTTCGCCAATAATGGGAGACGCACCGGAAGAAGCGGCAGAGCTTGCCGCATTGTCACAGGGCCTGTCACTGAACATTGGAACCCTTCATGCAGAGTCGCTAAAAAGTATGCTGATTGCTGGGGAAGCTGCCAACCGCCTGGGAATTCCAGTCGTTCTGGATCCGGTTGGAGCAGGAGCGAGCAGTTTCCGGAAAAATGCTGTACACAAAATTTTAAATACAGTTGACGTCAGCGTCCTTCGCTGCAATGCAGGAGAGCTTGCCGCTGTGGCTGGGGAGCAGTGGCAGTCAAAAGGTGTCGATGCCGGAGAAGGCTCCCTGGACGTCAGAGAGTTGGCCACCTCGACAGCCAAACAATTGGGCTTGCTGGTTGCAGTCACAGGAAAGACGGATATTGTCACTGACGGAAAATCGACAATAGAAATCCCTTTTGGGGATCCGATCATGGCTTCCATCACGGGAACAGGCTGCCTATTGAGCAGCATTGTTGCTGCAAGCCTAGCCGTTCAATCCGAAGTTCCATTGAAGACGGTCAGCAACGCGCTGAGGTTTTATGCGATTGCCGGGGAACGGGCTGCAAAAACTGCGTTTCTTCCGGGTGATTTTCAACTGGCTTTCATCAATCAGCTTGCGGGTCTGACAGATAACGAAGTAAAGGAACAAATCTTTTTGCAGGAGGAGAGGATATGACAAAGACTCCACAAACTTTGACTATTGCCGGATCGGACTCAGGTGGGGGAGCGGGCATCCAGGCTGATTTGAAAACGTTCCAGGAACTTGGTGTTTATGGCACTTCGGTTATCACTGCAGTGACCGCACAAAATACAACAGGGGTCACTGCCATCTATGCAATGTCCGCTGAATCGGTGCGTGAACAGTTGAAAGCAGTGGGCAGTGATTTTGAAATTTCTGCTTTGAAAACCGGGATGTTATTTGATCCGGAAATCATCAAAGAAGCCGCCGCAGCCATCCAGCAGTTTGGCTGGAACAAGCTGGTCGTAGATCCGGTCATGATCGCTAAGGGTGGTGCCAATTTATTGCAGCAGGAGGCGGTGCAGGCATTGAAAATTCACCTTTTGCCCCTTGCTTTTCTGGTTACTCCGAATATCCCGGAGGCACAAGCACTGACGGGGATTGCTATTACAGACTCCGCCAGCCGGCACCTGGCAGCCCAGCGGATTTTGTCCATGGGAGCAGAATCGGTTGTCATTAAAGGAGGGCATGGCAAGGACCCGAAGTATGCAGAAGATTATTTTCTGCATTCGAGTGGAGAATCGGTGCTGTATCGCGCGGCTCGCATTGCGACTGTGCAGACACATGGCACCGGCTGTACGTTCGCAGCGGCTGTGGCTGCCCAATTGGCTAAAGGCGAAGAGCTGCAAAACGCGATTTGTACGGCAAAGGAATTTATTCAAGCTGCACTCAGAGTGCCGCTGAATATTGGTTCCGGCCACGGGCCAACCAATCATGCCGCATATAAAGCAGACCTGGCCTCAAAAAGAGGAGTGGATAGCATTGAAGTTTTCCGATAAAGCTGCAGTTTATTTTATAATGGGATCAAAAAATTCAGGGGCACGAAATCCTCTTAAAGTGTTGGAGGCGGCATTGGAAGGAGGCATCAGCCACTTTCAATTGCGTGAAAAAGGAGAAGGCGCTTTGACAGGTGCCGACTTGCTTGAATTTGCTTTAGACTGCCAGCAATTATGCCGCAGCTACGGTGTCCCGTTTATCATCAATGACCTTGTGGAACTGGCTTGCCAAATTGATGCCGATGGCGTTCATATTGGACAGGACGATGCAGAGGCGGGACAGGTCCGCCAAAAGATCGGAAAAGAAAAACTCTTGGGCGTTTCTGTCCACTCTGTAAAAGAAGCGCAACTGGCTGCCAAAGCCGGCGCAGACTATGTTGGAATGGGTCCAGTTTTTGGGACAACTTCAAAAGCGGATGCGAAAAAGCCGGCCGGTGTTAAAGAAATACGGACAGTTGCAACAGCGTTTCCTTTCTTGCCAATTGTGGGCATCGGGGGCATCAAGCCCGAAAACGCAGTGCAAGTTTGGAAATCCGGTGTTGCAGGAATTGCTGTTATATCATCGATTACAGAAGCACAGGATATTGCAGGGCAGATTCTTGCTCTGCAGGCCGCCAGTAAAGTTGGTGACTGGAAATGAACACAAAAAAACTGGTCCTTATGGCAATGTTCGTCGCCATTGGAGTGGCAGGCTCCGCTTTTGTTTATTTTCCAGCGGGTATTGCCCGCGCCTATCCCATCCAGCATGCCATCAATGTACTTGCGGCTGTTCTTTTTGGACCCGGCCCTGCCGTACTAATCGCTTTTTTGACTGGAGTTGTCAGAGTGCTGACGGGAACCGGCTCCCTTTTAGCTTTTCCTGGCGGGATGATCGGGGCTTTGTTTGCAGGAATCTTGTACGCCAGATTTGGCAAGGTCTGGTTTGCTGCTATAGGTGAAGTCGTAGGTACGGGCATTATTGCTTCCTTGGTGGCTGTTCCCTATGCCCGGCTTTTTCTCGGAACGGAATTTGGCGCTTTATTTTTCGTGCCGCCGTTTTTTATCTCCAGTCTGGCTGGAGCCATACTGGGCATGGTCTTAGCAGCTCGTCTCTTAAGAATGGAAACATTGAAAGTGTGGCAATAAATCACGGAATTTTCTGGAAGGAGTTTATAAATTCTTAATTGCGGGGAAACAGTGCAATATAGACTTTTAAAAAGGGAGTGGACAGAATATGGTAAAAATTGCAGTTGAACATCCATTTACGTCAGTACGCGAAGCTTTAGAGAAAAAAGGGTATCAGACAGATATGTTAGAAGACAAGTCAGATTCTACTGACTACGATGTGATTGTCGTTCGAGATCAGGAAGATTTAGCTGATTATCACATGAGCGTTTCACTTGTTGAAGCTAAGGGCCGTACATTATATGAAATTGTAGAAGAAGTAGAAGAGCGTCTTGTGCGCGGCGGTAAAATTCAAGCGCCGCAGCCTACAGAAGCTGAACGCAAAGACAATAGCGGCGGAAGCGGCGGTGGATTCTTGGCCGGTGCAGCAACCGGAGCAGTAATCGGTGCAGCAGCCGGGTTATTATTCGCACCTAAGAGCGGGAAAGAGCTCCAGGAAACCGTCAAAGAAAAAGTTGCCAGCTCTAAAGACCAGGACGGTGAAAGTTCTGGCGGAGCGATGGACCAAGTAAAAGAAAAAGCCAATCAGTTAAAGGATAAAACCAGCGGCATTACAGAAAAAGCCAAAGGAAAAGCTGATGAACTAAAGGCAAAACGTGCAGAAAAACAAGAAGAAAAACAAGAAGAAAAAGAGTTGAAGAACCAGAAGAAAGTTATTGAAAAAGAAATAAAAGAGCAGGAAAAGGCTGAAAAAGAACATGAAAAAGCTGAAAAAGCAGTAGAAAAAGAAATCAAAAAAGCCGATAAAGAAGCCGATAAAGAAAAAGGCGGCATCGAAGTTGTTGAATTAGGTGACGCTTCTGTCCAAAAAGACAGCACCGGCAGCGTAACGGTAAAAGCTGAAGACAAAAACAAAAAGTAATGCTTTATAAAAAGGTGTCCGCCAAAAATTGGCGGACACCTTTTTTTATTGAAAACAAGAAAGTGTCCAGCCTCTCGAGTCGCTTCAGCCTTGTCGGAGGTCCGCAGGATGCGGATCAGCTAACCGTTGCGACAGGAAGTCGCGCTCTTAGGTTAGCTTCTGCTTTCGGCTGCTTCCGCTTTTCTTATTGTCCAGACTCCAGCGCCCAGCTCTTTGGGTCATAAGCCAACCCGTTGTCCAGTTGCAGTGCCTAGCTCTTCGGGATGTAAGCCAATCTGGCTGCGCGGCTGAAAACACGCCGCTTCGCCAGATCGTCTTACACCTGTCAGAGCTGAACAGGCACTTTCACTTTTCGTGTTGTGCGGCTGAAAACACACCACTTCGCTGGTCTGTCTTATGCCCGTCAGAGCTACACGGGCGCATCCGCTTTTCTTTATTCCGCTGCGACTTTGTCTATTGGGTCATGGGGTGTGGGCTCGGGTACGCGGGAAAGGATCACCAGGCCGATGACAAATAATATGACAAGGCTGAAAACGCCCATACTGGAGTTGCCGGTTACTTGTGAAGTGACTGCTACAAGCAGGGGACCGGTAATTGCCGCAAACTTTCCGAAGATGTTGTAAAAGCCAAAGAATTCATTGGAATTCTCTTTAGGTACAAGTTTGCCGAAATATGAACGGCTGAGTGCTTGAATTCCGCCTTGGCTAGTAGCCACAAGCATTGCCAGAATCCAGAAATCCGTGATGGTTTCCAAAAAGAATGCATAGATGCAAACCAAAATATAAACACAGATTCCGACATATAGCATTTTCTTGCCAGTGAACCGATTTGCTAATCGCCCGTATAGGATGGCAAAAGGAGCGGCGACAACTTGGGTAACGAACAGTACAATTAAAAGGTTTGTCGCGCTCAAACCCAAATCCGTTCCATAGGCAGTGGACAGGGAAATGATCGTACCAACCCCGTCAATATAAAAGAAGTAGGCAATCAGGAATAAGAACAGGGACCGGTACTGGCGGATCTCCCGGATGGTTTTTCCAAGACGCTTAAAGCTTTGATAAACTGGATTGGGTTCACGTTCAATGTAGTGAAGCTGCTTGACGTGCCGGAACATCGGCAGGGAAAAACAGGCCCACCAAACTGCTGTAATCAAAAAGGCGATCCGGCTTGCAACCGTAACTGAAATCGGCAATACGCCATTTTGGGCAAGAAGGATAATTGCAATAGAGATGATAAATGGGATGGTTGAACCGATATAGCCAAGTCCGTAGCCGAATGCGGAGACGCTGTTCATCCGTTTTTCTGTCGTGACATCAACAATGAAAGCGTCATAGAATAAATTGGCGCCGGTTGCGCCGAGAGCAGCAAAAACGTAGCAAGTCAGCATCAATAGCCAATTATCGCTTGGCACAAAAGCTAATAGCGCTGTAGAAATGGTACCCAATAGAAAGAAGGCCGTAAAAAACTTTTTCTTCATTCCCTGATAATCGGCAATGGTTCCCAGTATGGGGCCAATCATGGCTAATATAAAAGTGAAGATTGCAATTGTGTAGCCCAGATAAGCTGTTGAATCGGATAAACTGACACCTGCTTCAGTCGCGGACGCTTTGTAGTAAATGGGAAAAACTGCGGTTGTAATAATTATAGAATAAGCAGAACTTCCCCAATCGTATAAAGCCCAGCTTTTCTCTTCTTTGGAAAACTTCTTCATGGCTCTTCCCCCTTTATCACACGTAAAGTACCATTAAACTAACTGGTGCTCAGTGGAATCAGTCTCTTTAATAATTGAATTTTCTCTATATATGTTAAGTTTATTGTACAAGAAGACTCTAAAAAATGATGCATATTGTTTAAAAAAATACAGAAATTTTACATATTCCCCTGGGAGAAAAAATGCTCTGCGAGTTGCTTTTATGATTGGCAGTAATGGGAGGTTGGGACTGCATGCTGGAATTCCCCGCATTGGTTGAGTAGAGCTCAGCATTCGTTTAAACTTAATAAAGGAGAAGAAAGTAGGGATTGTTTTGAAGATGATTTCGTGGAACGTCAATGGCCTGCGAGCAGTTATGAAAAAAGGCTTTATGGATTTTTTTGCTGAAGCAGATGCGGATATTTTTTGTCTGCAGGAAATTAAATTACAAGAGGGCCAAATTGAGATGGACCTTCCCGGCTACTATACATATTGGAACTATGCACATAAAAAAGGTTATTCCGGTACAGCGATTTTTACGAAAGAAGAGCCTCTGTCTATTCAATATGGTTTGGGATCGGAAGAGCATGATACAGAAGGACGGATGATCGCGCTGGAGTTTGATGGCCACTACGTCGTCACCGTCTATACACCCAATTCTCAGCATGGTTTGCTTCGTTTAGATTATCGCCTGTTATGGGAAGAAGCGATCTTGTCATTTGTGAAAACCTTGGATAGTCACAAACCAGTCATTCTATGTGGAGATTTGAATGTCGCACATGAAGAAATCGATTTGAAAAATCCAAAAGCGAATAAGAAAAATTCAGGTTTCACTCCTGAAGAGCGCGGTAAGATGACCCAGTTTCTGGCGAACGGTTTTGTGGACACGTTCCGCCATTTCCATCCGATGGAAACAGGTTTTTACTCCTGGTGGTCATACCGTTCCAATTGCCGTGAAAAGAATATAGGATGGCGAATCGATTATTTCCTTGCTTCACAAAAATTGCTGCCGCACTTGAAAAGTGCAAAAATCCATACGGATGTATGGGGCTCTGATCATTGCCCGGTTGAGTTGCAGTTAGCGTTATAAAAAAACACACTCAAAAATGAGTGTGTTTTTGCTTTGATCACCTACCGATAGTTTCACGTGAAACTATCAGAGGCCCATGACGCGTTTTGTCAGGCGTTTGCAGTTGTCTTGGTCAAAGTAGTCAATATACTCTTTCGCCCTTGGATACCATTCGTTGGAAGTGATGTTTTCTTCGATAATTTTTTTCAGGTATTCATAAACATTGTCGATTGAAACAGCGTTATAACCGTAAAGATCCGTATCCATGTTCAGGTAAGCACCTCTTTTTTCAAGGTATTCCTGCTTGTCGAACATATAGAATATGATGGGTTTATTAAGGTATAGAAAATCCCAGGAAACACTGGTTATATCGGTCAGCAGCATATCGTTATGATCAATCGAATACTCGATGGTTTCATGATTGAAATCCAGAAATTTAATGCCGTGCTCATTGTCTGTAAGACCGGCAAAGTACTTTTCAAACTTCTTCATAAAAGGATGAAGAGCAATGTTCAGGTGAAGATTGTGGTCAGTAAGCAATTTTTGAATGCCTTCATGCTTCAACAAACCAACGGTGCTCTTAAAATATGCGCTGTCGGTAAACTCTTCTTTTGTCAGGTCAAAAAGCCATTCCCGCCACGTCATCATCATCAAAATGTTTTTGACTGCCGCAGAAGGCTGGTTTGGCGGGTACCGGTCAAATCGAGGGAAACCGGTGATGATCAGTTTCTGCTCAGGTATCTTCCATTCGTTGAGCTTCAAGTTGTATTCATATTGCGAAGCACAATTGAAATAATCAGTTCTCTTTAACAACGGTATATCTTCTTTTTGAATCAGTATCTTTTTAAAGCCTTCAATTCCGTGGCTGACATGGGTAATGAGGGTTTTCCGGTTGAGGAAAAGAAATTTGTCGGCTGAGGGAACAATGTCATACAGAAGAGAATGTCCGTGGAACGTGTAATCGGCTTGGAAAAACAGCAAATAATTTTTGAAACTTCCGAGTGGAACAGCATTTTCAATCCTTTGTTCCTGTGCATAAGTGGTTTTTGGATCATACATCCAATAGGCCGTTACTTGTTCCTTGTGGTTGTTTACTAAGTATTTATGATAAACCGCAGCATTATCTTCATACTTTTCACCCAAGTTTCCTCCAACCAAGGCAATTTTCTTTCCGTTTTTCTTTTTCGTGAAAAAGGCGAGGAGATATGCGGCTGAGACTTTTGAAAAAACTTTCAAAGGATCCCATCTCCCTTTTTCTTTTAATTCTACACTCATCTAAAAGCCCTGCTTTCTACTAGTTGTCATTACTTTAGTTTTTCATATATCGCTGTCTTTGTCTATCTTCAGTTAAAAAACTAATTTTTCATTCATTTTAGGGTATCTTCTGATTGCGACAAAACTCGATAGGAGGCTATATTTTTCACCTGCAGGTCTGCTCTACCCAAAGCAGCCGAAGCGGTGGATGAAAGCCGGTTTCTTTCTTTCAACTTATATAGCAGACGAAGGGTGTAGAAGGTTCTGATCAAGCATCCAGCCACTTGGTGTAAAGAGCAACGGCAAAAGGGAATGAGGCTAAGCCATACCAAGTAAGATAAAAAGTAAAGGCACGCCATTGGGCATCCCTTTACTTTTTATAAAGTTGCATTCAGCGATCCCGGTGTTGCCGATTATGGCGGTCGAGAGAAGAATGGTTGACGCCAAACACATTTTCTACATCAATGAGAAATGCGATGCCCTTACCTGGAGCATTTAAATCTACAGCTTCTTCAATGCTTTGGATTACGCCTTCTGCGTAGCTGGCAGGAACCAGCGTCAGTACGACATCTTTCTCGGGATCTATTGTGAAGTTCATGAACTTTTGCTGTTCGTTGACGCCGGTGCCACGGCCATTTAAAATGGTTCCACCCTCTGCACCCGCTTTTGAGGCTGCTTTGACAACGGCTGCGGAATCTCCTGAATTTACAATGGTTACAATTAATTGAAAGTCTTTTGCTGCTGATTCCAAGTCTATGGCTCCTCTCTTCTTCCTTCTATCATCGCTCCGTTCGGATAAATGAGGCACTCCCAGCAACTTGCTTAAATGGACAGTAAAGCCCAATCCATAGCCCGGTTTTCCTAATTCACCTGCTTTGGAGACAGCCTGGGCCACCCCACTTTCAAGTTGGCCATCCAATGCCAGGAAAATAACGTCTTTTTCATGGGTTGCCGGCAGACCCAAAAAAGTGGGTTTTTCATTTCTTCCTATTCCTTCTCCATAGATAACGGTTGCCCCATCCACCCCGGCATGTTTAGCGGCCGCAATTACGTCGCGCGAATGGCCTCTTTTGACGATGGCAATCATCAGCCTGTGATTAAGAACCATTGGTTTTTTTCCCACCTTTTCTAGTGAAGATTAAACCCAGTATCAGTACTGCGATGATCGGAGTGAGGGCAACAAGCGCGATCATTCCGAAGCCATCTGTCAAAGGGTCGCTGCCTTCAATAGCAGTTGAAATTCCAACTGCCACAGCCACCACAAAAGTAACGGTCATGGGCCCGGTTGCCACTCCTCCAGAATCAAAGGCGATGCCTATAAATGTCTGGGTTGAAAAAAATACTAGTATGAAGGCCAGCAGGTAACCCGGAATGATAAAATACCACAACGGCCAGCCAGTTAAGATTCTCAGCATGGACAAAGCGATCGAAACGCCGACTCCAATGGATAAAGTGTAAAGCATCAGTTTTCGGGAGATGTACCCTCCGGTTTCCTCATCGACTTCGTCTGTCATGATGCTGACTGCCGGTTCTGCAAAAGTAGCTGCAAAGCCAAGAACGAAACCAATGGGAATCAGCAGCCATTTATTGTTCCACCTGCCAAGTTCTTCTCCCATCATGGTTCCGACAGGCATGAAACCGACGTGGACTCCTTGCAGAAAAAAGGAAAGACCAAAAAAAGTTAAAATAAAACCGAGTCCGACCTGCAGAACACGCTGCATGGGCAGCTTCAGCATGAAGATTTGAAAAGCAGCGAAGAAAACCAGAAGCGGCAGCAGGGCTACGCTGACTTCGGCCATCACGGTTTGGAATCCATCGAAAACGTGGATATTCACCTGAATAACACCCCCAGCATCATCACTGCCAAAATCGGTCCAATGGATGCCAGCCCAATCAAACCGAACTTTTCGCCGGAACTGTCATCTTCTGTGCGAAGAACGGAAGCGACGCCAATGCCGAGCGCCAGGATAAACGGAACCGCCATGGGGCCTGTTGTAACACCTCCGGAATCGAAGGATATGGAAACAAAGGCTTCGGGTACGAACAGGGATAAGAGGAAGACAAGAGCATAGCCGCCGATGAGTAAATAATGGAGAGGAATTCGAAAGATGGTGCGGATCATGGCCAATGCGACGAAAATTGCCAAGCCCAGAGAAACTGAGAGGATGAGAATTGCTGCGCTGACTGTTCCTTCAGAAACCTCTTCAATCTGCTTGGCAAGAACACGGACATCCGGTTCTGCAATGGTGACGGCTAGACCTAGTAAAAATCCGGTTGCGATAATAAATCCGGCTTTTTTGGTGCTAGGCAGCCTTCTGCCAATCATTTCACCTATGGGCAGCAGCCCGGCGTTGACCCCAATAAGAAATAGAAAAAATCCGAGACTGACAAAAAGTACTCCAATAAGGAACTGGATGACCGCTTCAAAAGGGACCTGTATAAAGACGAGCTGCAAAAGAATGACGACTACCGTGACTGGAAGGATTGCGGCGGCAACTTCTTTAAAAGTGTCTCTCACATTTTCCATCAGATGTCCGTCTCCAATTCTGTTTTTTTATTCCTATTCCCTGTGAATGGGATCATAAACTTTTGCTTTCTTATTAAAAAAGGGGCATCTGCACACTCTTCGGAGTGGCAATGCCCTGTAAGTTCTGAATTTATAAAGTATGCAGCAAAGTGCGTCGTAAATCATACATCCTTTTTATTTCTTAATACCTCTTCCAGTGCATCCTCTGTAGAAGAATCAGCCAGTTTAACATTTGAACGGTAAGCGGCCCGGGTAATGAGGTGGCCCGAGACAGGAGCTGTTAAAAAGACAAATGTTATACCCAATAACAGCCTGACGCTGATGAAATTTTCGGATGCCCAGAAATAGATGAAGGTACCTAATAAGGACAGCAACACCGCTAATGTCGAGCTTTTGGTGGCGGCATGCGAACGGGTGTAGACATCCGGCAGCCGAAGAATTCCGATTGCACTGATTACAGCCATGATGCTGCCGATCAAAATCAGAAAAACACCAAAATATTCACCGATCATGTTTATGCTCAACAATATCGCCCCTTTCCACAAAACGCGCCAATGCAAGGGTACTGATAAATGCCAGTATACCAACAATCAGGATGACTTCGAGAAATGCATGTGTGCTAAGAACAACCGAAAATACAGCAACACCTGAGATCAAATTGACGCCGATCATGTCGAGGGCGACTACGCGGTCCGGCATCGATGGTCCACGGATGATGCGGTAAAGCGCCAGGATAATAGCCAGGATGAAAAGGGATAGGGCGATGGTCAATATCGTATCGATCAATTTCTCGTCACCTCCATAATTGCTTTTTCAAAAACCTTGATGGATTTTAAAACGGAATCACGTGAACTTTCTACATCCATGGCGTGTATATAGAATGTTTTCCCATCCGGAGACACTTCCATTACGACCGAGCCCGGAGTCAAAGTCAGCAGGAGGGCGAGTGTGGTCAATTCATAATCACCTTCCATGCTGTGCTCGTAGGTAAAGATTCCGGGTTTTATTTTCAGCCTGGGACTAAGAATCTGTTTCATGATCAACAAACTGGATTGGGAAAGTTCCGAAACGAAAATAAACAGCAGTTTAATGGTGGAGTAGACCCGCAATAAGTAAAACTTTGTACCAAAAAAACGATGCATGAGGAAAAGAATCCCAATGCCGATCAAATAACCGGTCAGAAAAGTTGTGATATAAAAAGCGTCTTCATCCATCAACAACGTCCAAAGAAAGGCAATAGTGATGTTTAATAGGAACTGAGCCGGCATTTTCATTCACTCCTTTCAATAGAAAATGGATTTACTGGATGATGCCTAAAACAGCATTGATATAAGTACCTGGATTCAGTAATGTTTTAGCAGCATCTGTAACGTAAAGAGACAAACCTTCAACGCCCAAGCCGATGCCGATGGTCAGGAATACCAGTACTAAACAAGGCAACAGGACGCCTCTGCGCAAAGGCAGTTGTTCTTCCTTGCTGACAATTGTTTCACCCCAGAAGCAGTTTTTAAAGACACGAAGCAGCGAGTAAAGGACAAAAATACTGGATAACAGTGCCAGCGCAAGCAACACGTAGGATCCGCTGTCGATTGCAGCACTTGAGATCAGGACTTTGCCAATAAAACCACTGAGCGGCGGAATGCCGGCAAGTGACAGCATTGCTATGAAGAAAGACCATCCAAGCAATGGATAGTTTTTCATGAGTCCGCTCATACCCGCCATTTTTGAAGAACCGCTTAACGTAATCATCGTACCAACAAGCAGAAACAGCAGCGCTTTGGCAACCATATCGTGAATTAGGTAGTAGATAGATCCTTCAATTGCCTCAGGAGTGGCAATTGCCAGCCCGACAAGCATGAATCCAACCGCAATGACAACATTATAGGCCGCAATGCTGCGTATATCATTAAAGGCAATCGCGCCTAAACTGCCGCCGATCAAGGTCAAGCCGGCCATGATGCCGATGATGGTATGGGTGATTTCAGGCTGATGGTAAAAGATCAATGAAAAAATGCGGAACAGGGCATACACCCCGACTTTGGTCAATAATGCTCCAAACAGAGCAGAGGTGACGATAGGCGGTGAACTATAAGATCCAGGAAGCCAGAAGTAAAGAAGCAATCCCGCCTTCAAGCTGAAGACAACCAAAAAGACGAGGCTGATAGTTGTCAGGAGCGGGGTTTGGCCCACTTCTGCAACCCGTTCCGCTGCATGTGCCATATTCAATGTACCGAGGGTTCCGTAAAGAAAAGCCAGGGCTACCAGGAAAAACCAGGAAGAAACGATATTGATGGAGACATACTTGATAGCCTCGCGCAGCTGGCGTTTGGAATTCCCCAAAGTCAGTAATACATAGGAAGACAGCAGCATCACTTCGAAACAAACAAACAAATTAAACAAGTCGCCAGTTAAAAATGACCCGTTGACGCCGGCTGCCAGAAACAGTACGGTCGGATAAAAATACATGGTCTGTAATTCTTTGCTGGTGGAAATCAGCGCATAGCTTAAGCAGACGGCTGTCACGATGCTGGAGGTCAGCACCAGCAGAACGGAAAAAGAGTCTGCAACGAACAAAATGCCGAAAGGCGGTTCCCAGCCTCCGAAATCTAAACGCAAAATTCCATCGGCCTGTACCGTGTGCAAAAGATAGATCGAAATGCCAGCCGTTACGACCATGGCGGCAATGCTGATCCAGGCCTGGATACGGCCATAGGTCCGGAGGAAAATCAGCAATACCCCGACGATAATCGGGAGCAGCATAGGGAGGACTAAAATATTATTCATCATCAGAACCTCGCATTGCGCCTAAATTATCCGTTTCCAATTCCTGATAGGCACGGTAAGCCAGCACAAGAATAAAGGCTGTAACAGCAAAACTGATAACAATGGCAGTTAAGATCAATGCCTGGGGCAGGGCATCCACGTAAATTTCAGCTTCTTCACCGAGCAGTGGGACCGTACCCTGTTTCAATCCGCCCATTGCCAGAATCAGCAAATGGACAGCATGGGACAAAATAGCGGTCCCCAATATGACGCGCACTACATTTTTTGATAATACAAGATAGATGGCGACCGTGGTAAGGACGCCGACCAAAATAATGATCAATGATTCCACAGGCTACTCATCCTCACTTATGCTAAGAATTATATTCACGACAACACCAACGACAGTCAATGCAATGCCGGCTTCAAATACGGTAACAGTGGCCAGCTCTGTTTTTCCGAAAATCGGCAAATTGAAATAGCCAAAACTTTGCGCTAAAAACGCACCGCCAAAAAACATCGGTGCTATTCCGCTTAGCATGGCCAATAGCACACCAAACGCGGATAACTTTTTAAAATCAATCGGCAATGCATCACTGACAGTTTCAGAATCGTAGGATAAAAACATCAGCACAAAAGCCGAAGCAATTACCAATCCTCCGATAAATCCCCCGCCTGGCTGATTGTGTCCGGAAAGGAACAGGTAGATGCCGAAAGTTAAAATAATCAAGACGGCGCCTTTCGATACGGTTTTTAAGATCACGTCATTAATGTTCATCTTTTCCCGGCCCCTTTCCATGTTTTAAACGGATTAATGTGTAGACGCCAAGTCCGGCAATAAACAGAACCAGTGATTCCAGCATGGTATCAAAAGCACGGAAATCCCCGAGAATGGCATTGACAATATTGTCTCCACCGGCCAGCTCATAGGAATCTTCAAAATAGCCTGAAATGCTTTCGAACAATCGTCCGCTGTTGACTGTCAAGCCGATCAGCGTGACTGTAACCCCAGCAGCGATTGCGATAACTGCATTTCGGATTTTAATGCGTTTAGAAGAATCTTCCGTCTTCCACTCCGGCAAAAAGTTGAAGCACAAAAGAAACAGAACAGTGGTTACTGTTTCGATGACCAATTGTGTCAACGCCAGATCGGGTGCCCGGAAAAGCACGAAGAATATGGCGATGGAAAAACCAAGCACGCCATTCAGTAAAATAGCTGTAAGACGGGACTTAGCGAACGGGATGCTGATGGCCGCAATCGCCATCACTACTATCAGCATGCCTTCATAAGTCGTGATGGGCGAATCGGCTGTCAGATCAATTGACAAAGCCCCCGTAGAAATCAGTGTGCCGCCAGCAGCCGCAATGAAGAAAACGAAGATATAGGCAAAATACGCTGGCAAATGGCCAGTCATATAATGTGTAGTAATCCAATTTGCTGCCCTTTTCAAATCCTGAAGTAAAGAATTGTAAAGGACGGTGAAATTCCAGCCAGCGGGTTGAATGAGGTAAATTTTATACCAGCTGCGGAAAGTAAGAAAAAGAAGCGTCCCAACTGCAATAATTCCCAAGGTCATAAATAATTCAGTATTGAATCCATGCCATGCGGAAATGTGCGGGGCAGCACCAGAAATTCCCGGTATGATGCCATGCAAGGCCGGTTTCAGCAAATGGTCGCCCAGCAGGTTAGGGGCAAAAAACAAACCGACAATCAGTACGCATAGGATAGCTGGAGAAATAAGCATGCCGATAGAAGGTTCTACAGGCTTTCTATCCAACTTTTTCAACTGAGGAGCACCAAAAAAAGTACGGAATACGAAAATCATGCAGTAGACGAAAGTGAAAACGGATGCAGTCCAGGCAATGATCGGAATTAACAAGCCCCAACTGGAAACTCCAAAAATTGGAAGGCTAACCGCATTGACAGAAGCTGTGAAAAACATTTCTTTGCTCAAAAAGCCGTTGAGCAGCGGAAGGCCCGCCATTGAAAAACTCCCGATGACAGCAAAGGTAAACGTAATCGGCAGAAATGCCATAAGACCGCCGAGGCGCCGTATATCACGCGTCCCCACCTGGTGATCGACGATGCCGACTACCATGAAAAGCGCACCCTTGAATGTAGAGTGGTTGACCATATGGAACAAAGCCGCAAATATGGCTAAGCCGTATAACGCACCTTGTTCTCCATCTCCGAAATGCAGTGCTGCTGAACCAAGGCCGAGCAAGCTCATGATGAGGCCCAGCTGGCTGATGGTTGAATAAGCGAGCAGAGCTTTCAGGTCAGTCTGGCGAACGGCACAGAATGCCCCCCAAAACAAAGTAATAAGCCCGACAATTGTTACTGTCCAAAACCACTCGGCTGTCCCCCCGAAAATTGGTGTGAACCGGGCCACCAGGTAGAGGCCCGCTTTAACCATCGTGGCAGAATGCAGATAGGCGCTGACCGGAGTCGGTGCTTCCATTGCATCCGGCAGCCAGATATGGAAAGGGAATTGCGCTGATTTTGTAAAGGCACCTAGAAGCACCAGGAACATCGCCGGGTAAAACAATGCGTGATCTGTATATTGGCCGATAACAGTGACGGTTTCCCGAATGCTGAAAGTACCGGTCATAGAGTGCAGCATCAAAAACCCGGCAAGCATGCCTAAGCCGCCGAACACAGTGATCAATAGTGATTTTTGAGCACCATAACGCGAGTTTTTTCGGTGGTACCAGAATGCGATCAACAGGAATGAAGAAATACTGGTCAATTCCCAGAAGACGTATAAAACAAGGAGATTGTCAGATAAGACGACACCGAGCATAGCGCCCATAAACAACAGCAGGTAGGCATAAAAATGCGGAAAGGAATCGGATGATGATAAATAGTAGATGGAGTAGAGAACTACCAGGCTTCCCATGCCGGTAATCAGCAACGCCATAATCAAACTGAGGCCATCAAGGTAAACTGTAAAGTTAATGCCAATTGAAGGAATCCAATTGACTGCCTGGATCAGGGTTTCACCATTAGAGATAGCGGGGATTTGCATGATGAAAATCAGGAACAGGGCGAGCGGGACCAACAGCACGAACCAGCCAATATGAAAGGCTCCAATTCGTTTATGTATGAGCGGAATGAGGGCGGTGGCGATAAACGGGATTAAAATAGCTAAAATCAATAAGTACACAGCAGAACCTCCTGTATTGGATTAGAAAAGCAATTGTGAATGGAAAAAACGGAGAGTGGGTATATAATAAGGGAAATGGGTTTCGTTTTTCCTGCAATATGATATGATAAGGGCTCGTAAAGCAACCAATATAAATTATACAGGAAAATCAAGTGCTTTTCATGCGTCAGCCCACGCTGAGACCAAAAGTCCGGGAATTCTTACTGAATAGAAAACATGAAAGTAAATGAAAACCCTTGATTTTCTATAATGGAAGAAGTATAATTTCATAGTTTTGAATGTCAGGATATGAATTATATTACAGGGGGGTGAACATAAATGAAAAAGATTAGAGGACGAATGGATGAAAGCATCCTGGTATGTGTTTTTTACGGGCCGAATGGTGAGCGGTTGATCAATCGGGGTAATAAACTCGCTACCATGTTGGATTGTCCATTGTATATTTTAACGGTGGATCAGAAGCCCGTAGGCGAGTTCGATGCTGAAAAAGCAGCCTATATTGAACGGTGGAGAGAACTTGCAGAAGAATATGAAGCCGAAGAGTTTATTGTTCGTGACAATGAAAAGCGCCCCTCTGCAAAAGTGATTGCGGAAGTGTCTCATGAATTTAATATTACGCAAATTATTATTGGGCAGACTGCAAGAAGCAGATGGGAAGAAATTACCAAAGGGTCATTCCTAAATATGCTGCTGCGCGAAATTCCATTAGTGGATCTTCACGTCGTTTCATTGGCACGCACGGTGAAAGGCGTTGAAGGGGACGAGTTTGAAAAAGGTGTACGCTGTTATTTGGTGAAAGATGAAGACAGCTATAAAATCAACTTTACCCAATCGAAAAACTGCCAGCTTGAAGGGATTTTCTTTAAAGAAATCGGCACTGACTTTGACAATGGCATCTTTAAGTTCATGCAGGACAATAAAGTTTATCAAGTTGAAGTGACGGAAGACCGAATTGACTTGCCTGAAATTATAGATGAATGTTTAGGGAAAGAATTAGTGAAAAAATAAGCATCAACATCAAAAGGCTGCCTCGCCATCGATGCAGCCTTTTGTTGATTCAGGAGGCGAATCGGGAAGTCATGAAGAAAGCCAAAAGGTTGGAGCCGCTAATCCCAAAAGAACTGGAAACGCAGTCTTTTATTGAGGCGATAGATGATAATTACATAAGCAATTGCAAAATTTCACAGGAAACCATTGATTTTAGCGCGGAAGAAGCCCTTCATTTTGATAAAGTAATTTTTGAAAACGTTAATTTTCTTGAAACGGTTTGGCCGCGTTCCGAGTTTGTCGATGTGGTTTTTTTGAATTGCGATCTATCTAATGCGGACTTGAGCCGCACCGTATTTCATCGGACGGAATTCCGCAATTCCAAATTGTTGGGCACTAATTTTGCCGAGGCAGGAATCCGGCACACTCTGTTTGAAGAATGTGTCATGAATTATGCAACTTTCGGTTTTTCTTTATGCAACACAGTTAGTTTTGCTTCTTCTTCTCTGCGTTTTGCAGACTTTTACCAGATGGAACTGAAGACCAGCGAATTTCTGATGTGTGAGATGAATGATATCAATTTCACGGAAACGAGTCTGAAAGGCATCGACTTAAGCACAAATACTTTTGACAGCATCCAAGTATCCATTGAAAAGCTTCAAGGGTGCAAGGTTTCACCCGATCAAGCAATCGCTTTTGCGCGGCAAATGGGAATGATCGTCGAAAACAACTAGTATTATAGAAGAAACATGAAAAAATGCCAGACAGTTTCCACTGTCTGGCATTTTTTAATTATATAAGTTGAACTTAAGAATTATCATTTCATACACCGCTTCAGTCTTACCGTCAATGGCTGAAGGACGCCATTACCAGAAAGGCTTCCAGCGCTTTTCGAATCTACACGGCAGCTTGCGCTTTTCTTGATGTCCAGCTCCAGCGCCCAGCTCTTCGGGTCATAAGCCAACCCAGCTGTGCGGCTGAAGAAACGCCGCTTCGCTGGTCTGTCTTATGCCCGTCAGAGCTACACGGGCGCTTGCGCTTTTCATTGTCCAGACTCCAGCTACCAGATTCTAGGGTCATAATCCACTCTGGCTATGCGGCTGAAGAAACGCCGCTTCGCCAGAGCGTCTTATGCCCGTCGAATCTACACGGCAGCTTGCGCTTTTCTTGTTATCTTACACCTTTCATAAAGCTTTGGATGCGTGGGGCGAAGATGAATAGCAGGATACTAAGGACGATGGATGCGCCGCCGATAATTCCGAAGTACATCATTTCATTTTCAACTGTGTAGAACTTGACCAATTGGGCATTGATGGCTTGAGCCGCAGCGTTGGACAAGAACCAAAGACTCATTGTTTGAGCAGAGAAAGCGGCAGGTGCCAATTTGGTTGTTGCTGATAACCCGACTGGAGACAAGCAAAGTTCGCCAAGCACTACAATAAAGTAACTAAGAACGAGCCAAAGTGGATTGACCAGTGCCGCAGGACCGCCAAAATAAGCAGGCAATAGGATAACTAGGAAGGACAATCCGGCAAACAGAAGTCCAAGTGAGAACTTCTGGGGAATAGACGGCTGTCTGCTTCCCAGCTTAACCCATAGCCAAGCAAAGACCGGAGCCAGCATAATGATGAATAATGGATTTAGTGATTGGAACCAGGCAGGAGAAATGGTGATTCCTGCAAATTCAAGATCCGTACGTGTATCCGCGTATGCCGCAAGAATGGTTGAACCCTGTTCCTGGATTGCCCAGAACATGACCGAAGCAATGAATAATGGAATGTATGCCAATAAGTGTGAACGTTCCACTTCCGTTGTTTTTTTGCTGCGATACATAACCGTGAAATAAGCAATGGGAATCAAAATCCCAAAAATCCCGACAATCGCTACAAAGCTGTCAAAAGTCAGCAATCCTGTTGGAATACCGATGGCAACTGCTGCTGCGATGATCAATGCACCAACAGTGAAGATTTTGATGGTGGTCTTGCGTTCTGAAGGCAATAGTGGGTTCGGCACGACCGTTCCTGCCAGTCCAAGATTCTTCTTCTTTGTAGCAACAAAAATCACCAAACCTAGGAACATGCCGACAGCTGCTATACTGAAACCTAAATGGAAGCTGATGTTCATGCCGACAGTACCAACGAGTAACGGGGCAAGGAATCCTCCCATGTTGATTCCCATATAAAAAATGCTGAAGCCAGCGTCGCGGCGGTCATCGTTTTCTTCGTAAATCTCACCGACAACACTTGATACGTTGGGTTTCAATAAACCGGTACCAAGGACGATCAAAACCATGGAAACAAAGAATAAAGCAAGGCTGCCTGGAATCGCAAGAGCGATGTGCCCAAGCATAATAAGAATTCCTCCATAAAAAACAGCCTTTGAAGTGCCAAAAATCCGGTCAGCTAACCAGCCGCCAATGATCCCGGACATATAAACGAGTGAGCCGTAAATTGACATGATGGATAACGCAGTCGTTTGATCAAGGCCAAGACCGCCTTCGGAAATTTCATAATACATATAAAAGACCAGAATGGCTCTCATCCCATAATAGGAGAAGCGCTCCCAGAATTCAGTGAAGAATAGGGTGAAAAGTCCTTTTGGGTGGCCAAAAAAGCCTTTTTGAGGAACACTATTGACAATCTCTTGTCGAGAATACTTTTCAGACATTAAACTAACCTCCAATTGTTTATTCTAACATAATACTTTTTTTAGTTAAAAAAATCAAAATTATTTTATCGTCTTTAAATAAAGCGTTTTTTCACTTAAACATTCAAACTTCTATTAATTTTATATGAATTAAATTTTATTAGAATAATTTTTATATTCAAATTTGTATTATTAATTACTTTTTTTATGGGTGATGTGGCATGGGGGTAGGAGATAATCTTTAAAAGTGTCTATTTACCTGCTATTTGAAATACTATTTAAAATGGCAATTTAAGTAAATAAAATATCCTATTAAATTACCATATTTAGTAATCTTTAGTTAGTGTTCACTAATTATTCACACTTTTTTAAAGAATTATCCAATAAAGATTGTGAAAAAGCGCAAGGTGCAGTATATTTAAAATAGTTAGAATATTAATTAGGAAGCAGGAGTATAAAATGAAACAGTTAAGCAAACGAATCAAGGACTTAAGAGAAGCTAAAGGACTATCTACTGAAGAGTTGGCAGAAGAAATCGGCTTTGCAAAAAGTACGGTCTGGGCTTATGAAAGTGGGAAGAAACAAGTGTCTGTAGTGCATCTCGAAAGACTTGCCGATTATTTTGAGATATCGGTCGACAGTTTGTTGGACCGCAACGAACGGACAATTAATGTGGATCTTCAAAATACCAGTTTCTTAAACGATTACAACTTAATGCTGGACGATCAGCCGCTTAATCAGCATGAAATTGCTGAAGCTGCTTCTTTTATCCAGGTTAAACGCCGTATGGGCAGTTATGGAGTCGCGACTTCCTAATTGCTTAATAAAAGCCCAATAGAAATGCTCAATCCTGTTCAAGGGATTGGGCATTTTTTCGTTCGAAAAAAATTAAGTGAAAACAGAGAATGGTTTAACTGCGTTTTACTTCAGAATCTGAGGGGAAGACACGGGGTATAGCAAATTGATTATAGGAGGCTAAAACAAATGGGGAAAACGATTTTTATTACAGGAGCAGGAAGCGGACTGGCGAAAGGAACAGCATTTGGCCTTGCAGTACAGGGCCACAAAGTAATTGCGCCGGTAGAAACTGCTCCGCAAGTGACAGCATTGCGTGAGGAAGCAGAATTAAAAGGCTTGGATTTAGATGTATTTAAAATGGATATCAAAAACCCTCAGGATCTGGCGCAAATGCTCGATTACGATTTCGACATTTTTGTTGCTAATGCTGCAGTTAATGAAGGTGGGCCACTTTCAGAAGTGCCGATGCGGAATTTCAGAGAATTATTCGAAGTCAATGTTTTCAGCACTTTGGAGACTGCGCAGATTGCTGCGCGTAAATTTGTGGATAAAGGCAAAGGAAAAATTATTTTCATGTCTTCAATGGCAGGGATTATGGCAACACCATATGTCGGGCCATATACTGCGACTAAACATGCAATCGAAGCGATTGCGACGACGATGCAGAAGGAACTGGAAGGTCATGGAGTACAAGTCGCAACTATCAATCCAGGAGCTTTTGCGACAGGCTTCAATGACCGCAGCGCGGAAGCGAAATGGAAATGGTACGATGAAGCCATTCACTTTACGCGGAAAGAAGATATGGAAGAGGCCGATCAAGCTTTGGAAAATCAATACGATCCTGCTGAGATGATTGCGAAGATGGTGGAAATCATTCCTCTTGATACGCATAAATTCCGCACCGCCTTTCCTGAAGAAACTGAAAAGCAAATGAAAGAAGAAGAAGCGAAGCGATGGGATTTAGAAATTTAACAATGATTCTTTCATTATAAGTAATTGGCGCATGAAGAAATGCACAGAAAACAACCATCCGTTACCTTTAATTGAAAAGTGAGGAGAGTAGGGGAACTGCCTTTGAAGCGAAAGCTTGAAGGGCGGTTTCTTTATGTTTTTACAGGAGTTTTTTGTTGGCGTTTAATCGGGGAAAAAGGGTCGAAAATGTGGTAAGCTAACTCATACGATACGAGTATTAGGAGTGTTTTATTTTGTTGGAAAGCGCAAAAAAATTACTGCAATCCCATTTTGGCTACGAGTCTTTTCGGATTGGGCAGGAACAAGCTATTACGCAGGTGTTTGAAGGGCACAATTCGATTTGCGTCATGCCGACCGGCGGGGGCAAGTCCATGTGTTATCAAATTCCGGCACTTGTTATGGAAGGAACCACGATTGTCGTGTCGCCGCTGATTTCGTTGATGAAAGACCAAGTGGATGCCCTATTGGCAGCCGGCATTCCGGCAGCTTATATAAACAGTTCGCTTGGTTTTGATGAAGTCCGGGAAACGCTGATGGATGTTCAGCGTGGGGCCATCAAATTGCTTTATATTGCTCCAGAGCGATTGGATTCGGAAATGTTCCTGAATGAACTGCAGGGAGTCCATGTTCCGCTTATTGCAGTCGATGAAGCTCATTGTATCTCTCAGTGGGGCCATGATTTCCGTCCGAGCTACCGGTTGATCAGCCGCATGACGGAGTTGTTTCCAAATAATCCGACAGTACTTGCTTTAACGGCAACTGCTACGCCTCAAGTGCGGGAAGACATTTGCCGGATTTTAAATATTGAAGAACAGCATACTATCATGACCGGATTTGAGCGCGCTAATTTGACGTTTTCTGTCATACGGGGACAAGACCGGGAACGGTTTGTAAAGGAATATGTAGCAAAAAACGACAAAGAAGCGGGGATCATCTACGCTGCTACGCGCAAAACGGTAGATTCGGTTTACGAGATGTTGATAAAAAAAGGCATCAAAGCAGCGAAGTACCATGCCGGAATGCCGGATCAGGAGAGGAAAGTCGGCCAGGAGCGTTTTCTCAACGACGAAGCAACTGTGATGGTCGCTACCAACGCATTTGGTATGGGCATCGACAAATCCAATATCCGCTTTGTCATCCATTATCAAGTGCCGAAAAACATGGAGAGCTATTATCAGGAAGCGGGGCGTGCAGGGCGTGATGGTTTGCCAAGTGAATGCATCGTGCTGTATGCGTCGCAGGATGTCCAGACACAGCGCTTTTTAATTGACCAAGCGCAAGACCCAAGCCGCATTCCCGGAGAATTGGTGAAACTTCAGGGAATGGTTGATTATTGCCATACTGAAAGTTGCCTGCAGCAATTTATCATTCATTACTTTGGGGATGCTGCCGCTGAAAAATGCGGCCATTGCGGCAACTGTTTGGACGACCGGGAAAGCATGGATGTGACTAAGGATGTTCAAATGGTCCTGTCTTGCGTGATCCGAATGGGACAAAAATTTGGCAAGGCGATGACGGCCCAGGTGCTGACCGGTTCACGCAATAAAAAGGTGCTGGATTTTGGTTTTGACAAACTTTCTACTTATGGGATTTTAAAACATCAAAATGCCAAGGAAGTTTCAAATTTAATTGAATTCATGATTTCCCAGGAGCTATTGGCGGTGGAACAAGGTTCGTTTCCGACTATCTATGTACCTGATGGCGGAAGAGATGTATTGCTGGGCAAGCGAAAAGTGCTGAGAAAAGGTGCGGTTGCCACAAAACAGATTGCTTCAAACGATCCTTTGTTCGAAGAGTTGCGCGTAGTTCGAAAAAGTTTGGCTGACGAAGCCGGAGTGCCGCCTTTCGTTATTTTCTCTGATAAGTCATTGCAGGATATGGTAGCGCGAAAGCCCAAAACCGATGAAGAGTTTTTAGAAGTTAATGGCGTCGGTGCGAATAAGCTCGAAAAGTATGGTGAAGCCTTTTTGCAGGCTATCCATTCTTTTGGCGGCATAAATAACTGAATAAATATAAGCAGTGAAACTCCGGTTAAATCGGGGTTTTTTTATTTTCAAATTGTCAGATTTGTATAATTATGCAGTTAATTCTAATAAAACGTTGAGTGTATTTCATTGGTATTGGAAGCGTTTTCAATAAAACGTAGGATTTTGGCCTTAGCATAAACAATTTTTTACTCGGAGTAATTGTATATATATTCAGACTTATGATATACTATCAAAATATTATGACACAAGAGTGTAATGAAGGAGGCGGTTTGATGAGCAAGAAAGAATATCCAATCCCACAAGGACTTTATCATCCAGATCAAGAGCATGAGGCGTGCGGAATAGGTATGATCGCCAATATTAATGGACAAAAATCACATGCTATCGTTCAAAATGCCATAAATATATTGTGTAACTTGGAACATCGCGGCGGACAGTCGTCTGATACAAGCACAGGAGATGGTGCTGGGATCTTAACCCAAATACCCCATCGTTTTTTCCTCAAACAATGCGAAAAAGAAGGCATCACATTGCCGGAAGAAGGAAAGTACGGCATTGGTATGTTATTCATGCCCCAGGATTATGATCTTCGAATGAAGACAAAAGAAATGATTCAACAGATCATTCAAGAAGAAGGGCAAATCTGCCTGGGATGGCGTCCAGTTCCCGTAAACGATTCGTTTGTTGGGAAAGTCGCATCAAAAACAAAGCCCGTTATCCGCCAGGTATTTGTCGGAGCTGCACATGGTTTAGAAAACCGAATAGATCTTGAGCGCAGGTTATATATTATCCGCAAGCGGATCGAACAGGCAATGGTCGGCAAAGAAGATTTTAAAGATGTCTATTTCAGCAGTCTTTCAGCAGGGACGATTGTCTATAAAGGCATGCTAATCCCGGAACAGCTGGATTCGTTTTATATTGACCTCAACCATCCGGAATTTAAGTCGGCATTAGCTCTTGTCCACTCACGTTTCAGCACGAATACCTTCCCGAGCTGGCAGCGTTCACACCCTAACCGCTACTCAATCCACAACGGCGAATTCAATACCCTGCGAGGCAATGTCAATTGGATGCGTGCCCGCCAGATGCTGTGTACGTCCCCGGCATTCAATGAAGAAGACCTTCAAAAAGTCCTTCCCGTCATCGATGAATCGGGCAGTGACTCGTCTATGTTCGACAACTGCTTTGAATTTTTGCATTTGTCTGGAAGATCGCTTGCACACACAGCAATGATGATGGTCCCGGAACCATGGGTCAATGACCCGACCATCAAGCAGGAGAAAAGAGATTTCTATGAATACCACAGTACACTTATGGAGCCATGGGACGGACCGGCTGCACTGGTCTTTACTGACGGCAAACAGATTGCGGCTTGCCTTGACCGAAATGGCCTTCGTCCAGCGCGTTATTATGTGACGAAGAGCGGCATGATTGTTATGGGTTCAGAAGTGGGTGCATTGGATATTTTTGCAGATGACATCATTTATAAAGATCGTCTGCGTCCAGGTAAAATGCTGCTGGTGGATCTGGAAGAAGGCAAAATCATCCCGGATGAAGAAATCAAGCTTCAGATTGCGGGAGAACTGCCTTACAAAGATTTTATCGAAAAAAACATGTTTGACCTGGAAGATTTGCCAGAGCCGGTGAAACCTTCTAACTCTGAGGATACGCAACCCTTGATCAAGCGTCAATTGGCTTTCGGCTACACGATGGAAGAAGTCCAAAAAATCATCAAACCGCTGGCAACTGACGGCAAAGATCCTGTTGGGTCAATGGGCTACGATTCACCATTGGCTGTTTTATCGAAAAAACCACAGCTTCTTTACAATTACTTTAAGCAACTTTTTGCTCAAGTAACAAATCCGCCGATAGACGCGATCCGTGAACATATTATTACAGCTGCACGGACTACTATCGGTGCAGAAGGAAACCTGGTTCAGCCAAGCCCTGAAAGTGCACGCCACATCCGATTGGAAACTCCGGTTTTGACCGCTGCGGAACTTGAAAAGCTGCGCCAGCAAAATATTGCGGATTTTAAAGCTGCAACAATTTCCATCCTGTTTTCAAAAAATGACGGCACGGAAGCAATGGAACAAAAGCTGGAATCCGTTTTCAAAGAAGCAGATCAGGCGCTTAAAGACGGCGCAACCCTGCTGATTTTATCTGACCGCGGTGTAAATGAAGAGTATGCAGCAATTCCTGCGCTTCTTGCCGTTTCTGGCCTTCACCATCATTTGATTCGCCAAGGAACCCGTACGCAAATGAGTATTTTACTGGAATCTGCAGAACCTCGTGAAGTCCATCATTTTGCGGCATTGCTTGGCTATGGGGCAGAAGGCATTAACCCTTATTTGGCTTTTGATACAATTAAGAATCTGGTTGAGATTGAAGATATTCCCAATATGAGTTTTGAAGAAGCAGAACAAACCTATGTAAAAGCTGTTACAGATGGCATCATCAAAGTGCTGTCTAAAATGGGTATTTCAACTATTCAAAGTTACCGTGGTGCACAAATTTTTGAAGCGGTCGGCATTCATATGGATGTAATCGATAAATACTTTACACGTACTTCTTCACGCCTTGGCGGAATCGGCCTTGATATCATTGCCAAAGAAGTACTTATGCGCCATGCGGCAGCTTACCCGGCTGCTCAAGGAGACGATCAGGCGCTGGATTCGGGTGATGAGTTCCAATACCGTGAAAATGGTGAAAACCATCAGTATAATCCGAAAACGATCCATACACTGCAGCATGCATGCCGGACCAATAATTATGATGTTTTCAAAAAATACACCAATCTTTTGACTGATGAAAAAGCGAATCTTCAATCACTGCGCGGTTTGATGTCCTTTAAGAAACAGACACCGGTGCCAATTGATGAAGTAGAAACGATCGAGGAAATCTGTGCACGTTTTAAAACAGGTGCCATGTCTTACGGTTCTATCAGTAAAGAAGCGCACGAAGCTCTTGCGGTTGCGATGAACCGCATCGGCGGACGAAGCAACTCCGGAGAAGGTGGAGAAGAAATTTCCCGCTTTATTCCTGACGAAAATGGCGATAATCGCCGCAGCTCCATCAAACAGGTGGCATCCGGACGTTTTGGTGTAACCAGCCATTACCTGGTGAATGCCGATGAAATCCAAATTAAGGTGGCACAGGGAGCAAAACCCGGAGAAGGCGGCCACTTGCCAGGCAAGAAAGTTTATCCTTGGATTGCAGAAGTCCGCGGGTCGACTCCAGGTGTTGAATTGATTTCACCGCCTCCGCATCACGATATCTATTCGATCGAGGATTTAGCTGAATTGATTTTCAATTTGAAAAATGCAAATCCGGATGCACGCATCAGCGTTAAATTAGTATCGGCTGTTGGTGTCGGCACAATTGCGGCCGGCGTTGCAAAAGGCCGTGCAGATGTCGTACTGATCAGCGGATATGATGGAGGAACGGGCGCAGCACCGAAAACAAGCTTGAAGCACACCGGTCTGCCGTGGGAAATCGGCTTGGCCGAAACGCATCAGACCCTTCTGCTCAATGGTTTGCGCGATCGGATTGTTGTTGAAACAGATGGTAAAATGATGACCGGACGCGATGTCGTGACAGCAGCTCTTTTAGGTGCTGAAGAATTTGGGTTTTCAACTGCCCCTCTTGTCGTACTTGGCTGTATCATGATGCGCGTTTGCCATCTGGATACGTGCCCTGTCGGCATCGCTACCCAAAACCCGGAGCTGCGTGAAAAATACGGCGGAGATCCGGAGCATGTCGCGAACTTCATGCGCTTTATCGCACGAGAAACGCGTGAGTTAATGGCAGAACTTGGCTTCCGCACAATTGATGAAATGATTGGCCGGACTGATGTTATCGAAGCCAATCAGGCGGTGGATCACTGGAAAGCAGGCGGCATTGACTTGAGTGCGTTGCTGTATCAGCCGGATCTTCCTGAAAAAGTCGGACGCTATGCAACCATCAAACAAAACCATGAGTTGGAAAAGACTTTGGATCATCAGGAATTATTGCCGCGTTGCCGGAATGCGATTGAAACAGGTGAGCGCGTGGAAATAGCAACGGCAATCCGCAATATTCATAGAGCCACCGGGACAATTGTAGGCAGTGCCATTTCGAAACGCTATGGTGCGGAAGGCTTGCCTGATGACACGGTCAACTTGAACTTCCAAGGGTCTGCCGGACAAAGCTTCGGGGCATTTATTCCAAAAGGGATGTCGATGAACTTGATCGGCGATGCCAATGACTTTGTCGGAAAAGGCTTGTCGGGCGGGAAAATTACGGTTTACCCGGCATTGGATTCAACATTCCTGCCTGAAAACAACATTATTATCGGAAATGTGTCGTTCTACGGTGCATCTGCCGGTGAAGCTTATATTTACGGTGTGGCTGGCGAGCGTTTTGCAGTCAGGAACAGCGGAGCAAAAATTGTCGTTGAAGGTGTGGGCGACCACGGCTGCGAATATATGACAGGCGGCCGGGTAGCGATTCTCGGACAAACCGGCAAAAACTTTGCAGCCGGCATGTCCGGCGGCGTAGCCTATGTGCTGGATGAAGAAGGCACATTCAGTGAACGCTGCAATGCGGAAATGGTTCATTTACAGCCGCTAGCCGACCCGGCAGAAATCGAAGAATTGCGCCAGATGATTAAGAAACATGTTCATTACACAAGCAGTGCAAAAGGAACTCGACTCCTGGCGCATTGGGATATTTATACGGCCAAGTTTGTGCGTGTAATCCCGAAAGCTTACCTGCAAATCAACGAACGCATCAGCAAGCTGCAAAGCAGCGGCATGGCGAAATCCGAAGCCGAAATGGCTGCTTTTGAAGAAAGCAAAATGGCTGGCGCCGGGAAGTAGAAAAGCGAAAGCGCACGTGCCTATCCAGCTCTGACAGGTGTAAGACGATCTGGCGAAGCGGCGTGTTTTCAGGCGTGCAGCCAGAGTGGCTTACATCCCGAAGAGCTAGGCGCTGAAGTCTGGACAATGAAAAGCGAAAAAACACTTGAGACTCGACAAAATAAAAATCCCGGACTTTCGCAAAAGAGCGAAAGCTCCGTGGATTCATCATGAGAAACTGTGAGTAGGAGGGAAAAGATGGGCAAACCAACTGGATTTATGGAATACGACAGACAAACAGTCAAAGAGCGCCAACCGGCTGAACGGACAAAAGATTGGAACGACTATACAATTCCTTTGTCAAATGAAGAAGTGGCAAAACAAGGTGCGCGCTGTATGGACTGTGGAGTGCCGACGTGCCATACCGGAATGGATTTAGACAATGTGACCACCGGCTGCCCCGTAAATCATCTTATCCCTGAATGGAATGATCTGGTTTACCGCGGACAATGGAAGGAAGCATTGCATCGGGAGCATCTGAAGAATAATTTCCCTGAGTTTACTGGAACTGCCTGCCCGGCCCCTTGTGAAGGAGCTTGTGTTCTTGGAATCAATGAACCGCCTGTAGCTATCCGTACAGTGGAGCGATCCATTATTGAAAGAGGCTTTGCGGAGGGATGGGTTGTACCGGAACCGCCCAAATCACGGACTGGTAAAAAAGTCGCTGTAATCGGTTCAGGACCGGCCGGACTTGCAGCCGCCGCTCAATTGAACAAGGCAGGGCATTTGGTGACCGTATTTGAAAAAAGCGACCGCGTGGGCGGCTTGCTGACATACGGAATTCCGGAAATGAAACTGTCTTACGATATGGTGCAAAGACGTGTGAATATTCTTGAACAGGAAGGCATCACTTTCATCACGAGTGTAGAAGTAGGCAAAAACTACCCTTCTTCAAAACTGAAAGATGATTTTGATGCAGTTGTCATGTGTACAGGGGCAACTGTTCACCGCAATATTGACGTAGAGGGCCGCGATTTGGATGGTGTTCACTTTGCGATGGACTTCTTGCATGCCAGCACGAAAAGTCTTTTGGATTCAAATTTTGAAGACGGCCAGCACATTTCTGCAAAAGGCAAAAATGTTATCGTCATCGGAGGCGGAGACACAGGAACTGATTGCTTAGCAACTTCCGTCCGCCACGATTGTGCAAGCCTTGTTCAGTTTGATGTCTACGATAAAAAAGGCGCGATTCGCGATGAAAAAGGCAATCCGTGGCCGCAATATCCAAAAGTTCACCGCATCGAATACGGCCATAAAGAAGCGGCTGCAACTTTTGGCGAAGATCCAAGAGCCTATGCAGTCATGACAAAGAAATTTGTTGGCGATGAAAGCGGACGAATCAAAGAAGTGCACACTGTAAATGTGAAATTGAAGATCGATGAAAACGGCAATCGGATTCGCGAAGAAATTCCAGGTACAGAAAAAGTCTGGAAAGCTGATTTAGTACTGATTGCCATTGGTTTCAGCGGCCCTGAACAGGATCTGATCCAGCAATTGGAACTGGAAACAGAAGTGAACTCACGAGTAAAAGCTGAATATGGCAAATATATGACCAGTGTTGAAGGTGTTTTTGCGGCGGGAGATGTGCGCCGCGGCCAGAGCCTGATCGTCTGGGCAATCAATGAAGGGCGCGAAGCTGCACGTGAATGCGATCGTTTCCTCATGGGAACTACGGTATTGCCGTAACAAATAAATAGCAACACCTTTTAAGAAAGGCTGTGGACAAACTCGATATTCAGTTTGTCCACAGCTATTTTTATAGGAAGAGGTTAAACACTCTACTAGGAAGCTTTACTCCAGGAAAAATAGGTGCTTCAAATCGAAGAAGTCTGATAATTAAATGATTTCAGCTTATTATATTGATGTAAAAAATGTGTCTTTTATCTAAATAATGCAACAGCTAGTTGTGCAAAAGACCTACTGGGTATATACTATAGAAGGTAAGAGCTGGTATTTTAAGTCAAATCTAGGTGATACGATATACATATTCACTTATAATAGTTTAGAATTTCAGACCCTGCTACCAAATTTAAAATGGGGGGAATACATATGTTAAAAAAGAGTTTGATCGCCGTACTATTTTCATTGATTATGGCACTAGGAATGGGCACGAGTGTTTTTGCAGAAAGCAATAACGAAGCAATAGATTACGAAATTACAAATGAAATGACACCGGAAGTTGCTAAAGCGATTACTGAAGTTAATAAAACCAACGATAAAATATATGCAGAAATCAATAAAGCAGTCGACAAATCTGAGAAGATGTATGCTAAGTATCAGGAACAAAAATCCAAACATCAAGATCCAGCGAAACTGGATAAGCTCACTAAAGATTACGAAAAAAAATCTGCTAAATTAATTAGCGACTTGAAAGTGAAAACTGAAAAAATGACCCTTAAAGGCATTGAAAAAGCGGAGAAGGCCGGTTTGGATGTAGCTATCGAGTTTGTCCCAATTGAGTTTGCTGATCGCACTGAATTAATTGATCCAATCGTTGTAATTGCCTGGTAACCATGTTGTTCAAAAAACTTTAATTAGAGTAGTATGAGGGTAGAGAAGTTCTTCTCTACTCTTATATTTTTTGAAAAGGAAGTGTATATGTGAAGGGCTTGGATATATTAACAAATGGTCATCTTGAAAAAGTGGAGAATGGCTCAACCACGCTAGATCTTTTAGGGCGTGGAAGTGGAATAGAGTTGATGAGGCAAACTGTTAAGCAAGGCAGTACTTTCATGCTTTTTCCAGGAGATCAAAAAGATGCCCAAGAATTTTTCTATATACTAACTGGTGAAGTAGAAGCTGAAGTTGATGGCGAAATTTTAAAGTTAGGCATTAATGATTTTTTTTCGTGTAAAAATTTAGAGAGCGCCATTCATTTTACAGTATTGAAAGATGTGACGTTTCTATCTGTTTCTACTACACCCGTATTTCATTATTTGAGTAATATGATTAGTGAGTTAAGAAAAATTGGAAAAGCGGTCGAGAAAAAAGATCGATATACCTTTAATCATAGTTCCAGAGTAGCTAACTACGCAGTGAAGACTGCTGCTAAGATGGAATTAGGGAAAGAGAAAATAGAGAATTTATTTCTTGCTTCTATTCTTCATGACATCGGCAAAATTAATATTCCTGAAGAAGTTTTGAAAAAACCAAGTAAATTAACAAATGAGGAATTCGAAATTGTGAAGAAGCATCCAGGTGATGGTGCGACAATGATTAGAGGAACAGCATATGCTGATTTGGCAGATATCGTCGAACAGCATCACGAGCGTGTTAATGGCAGAGGTTATCCGTTTGGCCTTAAGGGCGATGAAATACTGATAGAAGCAAAAATTATTGGAGTATGTGATACGTTCGATGCGATGACTGAAGACAGAGCTTACCGGTCTGCCTTTTCCGCTGAGTATGCAATGGCTGAACTTAACAGTCTAGTGGGGAAGCAATACGATGAGGACGTTGTTAAAGCTTTTGAGCAGGTTTTAAAAGAAGAAGGAAAGCTAACTACCTAAGTTCATAAATGTTTTGCCCTTGGCACCCCGGATATTTTGAGGTGTCTTTTATTTTGTTTGAAATGTTTAAAAAAATGAAATTTAGTCAATACTTTATACACAATGATTTATACAAACAAGGAGGAGAGATCTATATGGCTAGAAATTCATCAGGCGGTATGTTCGGTAAACTTGTATTGATCGGCCTTGGTGCTGTAATCGGTGCAGCAATGACGCAAAAGAAAACAGAAACAGGTGGAACTTCTCAAACCAGCAAAGAAGATATCAAGGCAAACATAAAAAAAGGGCTTGATCGCCTGAATGAACAATCAGGCGGTATGGTCGATAAAGTAAAGCCGACCGTTAACAAAGCGGTGGAAAAAGTGAAAACGGCAATAGATGCACAGCAAGACATGATGAACAAAGAGAAAGATGCGCTGGACAAAGCCAATAAGACACTTCAGGATGATGTTGGCGGAAATGCTGACAAGAGCAGCAGTTCAACAGCAGATAAATCGAGTACAAGCAGTGTTTCCCCTAGTACTAACAAGCCAACAGGCGGAGTTTATGGCGGCAGCACAGCGTATACCGAATCTCTGAAAAAAGATGCGTCAGATAATTCTTCAAACAAGAGTGACTCAACAGAAAGCTCTTCTTCCAATGCAGGCAAACCATTCGGAAGCAGCACAGAATATACAGATTCTCTAAAAAAAGATTTATCGGACAAATCATCTGAAAAAGACAGCTCATCTTCAAATGATTCAACATTCGGAAAATAATTTAGGTATAATAGAATTAAGATAAGCTATGCGCGTTTATAGAAGCGGCATAGCTTTTTCTTAATTCATTTTTTGTCTGAATATTCTACGTATGAAAGGGGCTGCTCGTTTGTTTAAAAGTTATTCAACAGGAGCATTTTTTGATGAGATGTTCACGCCGCAAGGAAAACCGAAATCGCATTATCGAAAGTTTTTCGATGTACTTCAAAGTTTTTCAAAAGAAGAATTAAGAGAAAAGCATGAGACGGCTCAGCTGTCATTTTTAAGGCAGGGCATTACGTTCACGGTTTACAATAATAATGTTGGTACGGAAAGAACGATGCCTTTTGATTTTATTCCCATCATTATTCCATCTGAGGAATGGGAAGTGGTAGAGAAAGGGATGATTCAGCGGGCAGAAGCGCTTAACCAGTTTTTGGAAGATGTGTATCATGACAAGCGCATTCTTAAGGATGGAATTGTCCCAAGGCAGTTAGTCGAAGAAAATCCATATTATTACGAAGAGCAAGTAAAAGACATCGATATTCCGTTGAAGAACCATATCTTTTTAGCGGGAATTGATTTGATTCGCGATGAAAATGGAAAATACCATGTACTCGAAGATAATTTGCGCAATCCATCCGGGTTGTCCTACGTTTATCAAAATCGGTATGTCATGCGCCAGGTTTACCCCGAGTTTTTTGCCAGCCAATCGGTTCATACCCTCGAGCATCAACTATCCCATTTGCATCAAGCCATATTGGATCATGCACCGGAGTCAAGAAAAGAAAAGGCATTTGCGGTTCTGCTAACACCGGGAATGTACAATTCCGCTTATTATGACCACGTGTTTTTAGCACAGCAAATGGGAATTGACTTGGTCGAAGGAAGAGATCTGATTGTCAAAAAGAACATTGTCTATATGAAATCCATCCGGGGATTAAAGCGGGTGGATATCATCTATCGCCGAATTGACGATGATTATTTGGATCCTGAAGCATTTCTGGCTGAATCGGCGCTGGGCGTTCCCGGTCTGTTGGTTGCCTATAGAAAAGGCAACGTGGCAATTTTAAATGGCATCGGCAACGGAGTAGCAGACGATAAAGCCATTTATGCCTATGTCCCGGACATGATCCGGTATTACCTCGGCGAAGAGCCAATTATTGATAATGTGAAAACGTATCTTTTGGACAATCCAGAAGAGCGGGAGTGGGTACTGGACCACTTGAATGAATTGGTGGTCAAAAATGTTGGGGCTTCAGGTGGATACGATATGCTTGTAGGGCCGCATGCTTCTGAAGAATTGATTGCGGAATTCCGCGAAAAAATCATCGAGACCCCTCATCAGTATATTGCACAACCTACCATTAAATTATCCAGAGCTCCCGCCTATCAAGGAGAAGAATTTTATCCCTGCCATGTCGATTTAAGGGTCTTTGTAGTTCGGGGAGTGGATACGCACGTCATGCCGGGCGGACTTTCCCGCGTAGCCTTAAAAGAAGGTTCGCTCGTTGTGAATTCTTCACAGGGCGGCGGCGGGAAAGATACATGGGTGTTCAAAAAACGGGAAGAAGAGGGGGACGCCTGATGCTGAGCCGCGTAGCGAATTCATTGTACTGGATGTCAAGAAACGTTGAAAGAGCGGAAAACAATGCCCGCATTTTAGATGTGCAGCTGCTGCAGATGATCGAAGCTGCAGACGAAGAGCTGATTCGGGACAGTGATTGGAAGCTGATTTATGAAATCTGTGCTTCGACTGAAACGATGGAGCACATCAAATCCTTGCCGAGCTATCAGGAAGACCAGCTGGTCCATTATTTGGCAATGGAAGAAAGTAATTTTAATTCTGTAGCACGCTGTGTAAGAATTGTTCGTGAAAATGCCAGAATCAGCCGGGATCATATTCCGGATGACTATTGGGAAGCTTGGAATGACTGCTACTTGGCTTTGAAGGAGATAGATCAGCAAAGCTGCACCGTCAAGGAAATGCGCCAATTTCTTGAGCAGGTGAAGCTAACGTCGCTGATCACTCAGGGCATTGTTGAATCTGCAATGCCTAGAGGTGTGCCATATCAAATTATTAAAATTGCAAAATGGCTGGAGCGTGCAGAAAAAACAGCGCGGGTTTTGAATGTGGTATGTGAGCGGACACGGGAGCGGGTGCTGGAAGCCCAGTCCGAAGATTATTACTATTGGCTCGCCGCATTGCGGATGACGAACGGCTATAATGCCTATTTGAAAATGAATCCGCCTCAAATGGATCCCAAGAAAGTTCTGACTTTCCTGATTGCCAATACAAACTTTCCCCGGTCGATCCGCTATTGCCTGACGCATGTCCGCAAAGCGATCGATGAACTTGAAGGAGGAAAGATTTCTCATTATTCCTGGGAGCTTTATGCAAAATTAGACCAGCTCCAGGAAGAATTTGAAGAAATCAACATAGATGAGTTGAATTCTGATGAAATTATGGATTTTCTCAATGATTTTCAAAATGGCTGCAATGAAGTCGGAGAAATTTTTTCGAAAACCTACTATTTAAGCGATTCCGAGACCAAACCGAGGGAGTCCAGCCAATCACAGAGCATGGGCGCGAAAGGAATAACTTCTATGAAATATAAAGTTGAGCATACCAACGTCTTTCAGTACGAAACCATTGTCGACCAGAGCATGAACTCGATTCGCTTAAAACCAAGAACCGATGAATGCCAGCGGCTATTGTCTTATCGCGCTGACATCACGCCGGCTTCTCTGACCAAGGAACATATTGATATTTGGGGCAACCACGTTGAAACATTTTTCATTGCAGAGCATCATCAACATCTGGAAGTGAAAACAACATCAATTGTCAGTATACAAAAAAGTCCATTTATCCATCGCATTGACTACTCACCTGAAATGAGTGCCATTTTTCATTCGCAATTATTCAGAGAACATTATTTGGCATTTCTAAGCAATACGGCGTATACGTATTTAACAATGGAGCAGATGAGCCAGGTAGATCGGGAGCTCGGGATCATGAAAAATCCGGTGCAGTACGCGATTGACGTAATGGAACATATTCATCAGCATTTTACCTATGATGGCGAATCAACGACCGTCGATACAAAAGCGCAGGAATCTTTTGACTTGAGAAAAGGGGTTTGCCAGGACATTACACATGTGATGCTTGGCATTCTTCGCAGCAAATACATTCCAGCCCGTTACGTCAGCGGCTACTTATACGTCGGTGAAAATTCGGCGCTGGTCGGGGACGCTGCAAGCCATGCTTGGGTGGAAGTGATGGTTCCGGGTATTGGCTGGGTCGGTTTGGATCCGACGAACAATGTAGAGGCGCTGGAAAATCACATCCGTGTTGGTGTGGGGCGGGATTATAACGATGTCAGTCCAGTGCAGGGCGTCTACCGAGGCGGCAGCCAATCATTGGATGTCAAAGTCTCAGTAAGCCTGATGGATCAATAAAGAAAAAGGTTGATCACCATGGCAATCTTCAGCCTGAAGCCGTTAAAATGGGATAAATCTTAATAATCGTTTAACGGCAGAATTTTCTAATCCGTGCGATAATAGGAGAACCTGAAATTTTTGAACGGAGATGGAGAGCAATTATGAACAACAAACAATTTAGCGATTACGATATAAGTGAAACAATAGTAAAAGCCCTGGAAGGACTTGGCTACACGGAACCGACAGAAGTACAAAGAAAAGTGATTCCTGTCGCGTTGTCAAAGACTGACTTAACGGTCAAGTCCCAAACAGGCAGCGGGAAAACAGCAGCGTTTGGCATTCCAATCTGTGAATTGGTCGACTGGGAAGAAAACAAGCCGCAGGCATTGATTTTGACACCGACCCGGGAACTGGCAGACCAAGTAAAAGAAGATTTAACGAATATCGGCCGTTTTAAGCGCATCAAAGCGGCAGCGGTCTATGGCAAGCAGCCTTTCGCTTATCAGCAGGCTGAGCTGAAGCAAAAATGCCACGTAGTAGTAGGAACGCCAGGACGTGTTTTTGACCATATCGAACGAGGGACATTAAACCTTGAGCGAATAGAGTACCTCGTTTTGGATGAAGCGGATGAAATGCTGAATATGGGCTTTGTGGAACAGGTGGAAGCAATCATCAACAAACTGCCGAAACAGCGTACTACTATGCTGTTTTCAGCAACTTTGCCTGAAAACGTAGAAAACCTGCAGAAAAAATACATGATCGATCCGAAGCATATTGAAATTGCGTCTGCAGAAAACCTCACTGCCCAAATCGATCATTCACTGTTTGTTGTTGCAGAGCAGAAAAAGTTTGCCTTGCTGCGTGATGTGACCATCATTGAAAATCCGGACAGTTGCATTATTTTTTGCCGGACAAAAGACAATGTCGATTTTGTCATGGAACAATTGGAAAAGCATTTTTATACATGCGATAAATTGCACGGCGGCATGCTGCAGGAAGACCGGACTGCGGTCATGAATGATTTCAAGCGTGGTGAATTCCGCTACTTGGTGGCAACGGATGTTGCGGCACGCGGAATTGATATCGACAGCATTACACATGTCATCAACTACGACCTGCCAATGGAAAAGGAAAGCTATGTACATCGTGCAGGCCGCACCGGGCGCGCAGGGAAAACAGGAAAAGCAATTTCGTTCGTCACACCAAACGAAGACAAATTCCTGGATGAGATTGAAGAGTATATCGGATTTGAAATTCCGCGCAGAACGGCTCCTTCCACATACGAAGTAGAAGAAGCAACGCAGGCATTCACTGAGAAACTTGAAAGCCGTCCAAAGCTGAAGAGGAATAAAAACGAGCAAGTCAATAAGGATATTCTCAAGCTGTACTTTAATGGCGGCAAGAAGAAAAAGCTTCGTGCCTTTGATTTTGTCGGAACATTGACAAGCATCCCGGGTGTGACGGCTGAAGACATCGGAATCATCAAGATTCAGGATACGGTGACATATATCGATATTCTGAACGGCAAAGGCCCAATGGTGTTGAAAGCGATGAAAGATAAGACGGTAAAAGGAAAAACGCTGAAAGTGCACAAAGCGAATAAATAAAGGGAAGCTCAGGCTGATCATCAGCCTGTGCTTTTTTCATTTCCTGGGAAATAAATCCGGGGAGTGTCATATAGAATGGTATAAAAGACTTTTAATATCCCAATATTTAGGTTTTAAAATGAGCCTATACAATACTTATGTCACAAATTGAAGCGGTATTGTAATGAAAGATGTTCTTAATTGTCACGCGTCTGTAATATTCCCGTGCTATTTTAATTGTACTTACAAAAAGCAAAGGGGATAGCAGATTGAAAAAACTATTGGCAGTCTTAAGTTTTGCACTGATTTTATTCCTAGCAACTTCGATTCAGAGCTCAGCAGCATCAAACACATACACAGTAAAAAGTGGGGACACACTCTATAAGATTTCAAAAACGCAAAAAGTAACAGTCAGCAACTTGAAAATTTGGAACGGTTTAAAGTCCAATACAATTTATCCAAAACAAAAACTTCAATTAAAGAAACCGGCAGCGAAGACGGTTTCGAAAAAAACTACTCCATCCCGCTCTGCAAGCGGATCAGTAGTTAAAGAATTCACAGTTAGTGCAACTGCCTACACAGCCTACTGCAAAGGGTGTTCAGGAATTACCCGCACCGGGCTTAACTTAAAGAAAAACCCTGGCCTTAAAGTCATTGCGGTAGATCCGAAAGTTATTCCACTCGGAACGAAAGTCCATGTTAAAGGCTACGGCTATGCAGTCGCTGGAGATACTGGCGGCGCTATCAAAGGAAACAAAATCGATGTCTTTATTCCTACTCAAAGCAGCGCCCTTAAGTGGGGACGCAAGAACGTAAAAATAAAAATATTGAAATAAGCAAAAGCCGGTTCATGAAAATGAGCCGGCTTTTTTATGGCTTTTATTTGTCATGGTAAAGGAGGATTTGCCGAGGGCTTGCAATTGGGATCTTCTCTCGAAAATGGCGGTTCCCCAAGGTGCAGCGATTTTGAAAGAGCCTAAATTCAAATGAATAGTCTTTTTTTGAGTTTGACGGTATAATATTTGTATAATAAATGTAGAATTATTAGGGCTATTTGAATTGGAGGCATCTGTTATGTCGGAGAAGATGATTGTGATAGGGGCCGGACCTGGCGGCTTAGCTGCAGCCATGTTATTGGCGAGTAGAGGATACGAAGTGGATGTCTATGAGAAACAGCCTTGGGTAGGTGGCAGAAATGCAGAGCTGCGTTTAGGTGACTTTACTTTTGATACAGGACCGACTTTTTTGAGTATGCTTCATTTGGTAGAAGAGTTATTTGAAACGACCGGTCGCAATTTAAAAGATTATATGAATGCAGTTGAATTGGATCCTATGTACGAATTGATTTTTGAAGATCAGAACCTGATAATGACACGAAACAACCAGGAAATGAAGAAACAAATCAATGAAAACTTCAAAGGCGACGGTGATGGATACGAGCGTTTCATGAAAGAAACAGGAAAAAAACTGGAAGTTCTATCGCCCATGCTGCAATCGAAGATGGATAGCTATTTTAGTATGATCCAGCCGAAAGTTTTAAGGGCTTTGCCGGAACTTGAAGTGAACAAAACTCTCTATGATGTTTTATCCCGCTACTTTAAGGATGAACGATTAAAGATGGCCTTTGCCTTCCAGTCCAAATATTTGGGTATGTCGCCATGGGAATGTCCAGGAGCTTTTTCCATCCTGTCGTATATGGAGCACGCTTATGGTATTTACCATCCCATTGGAGGCGTAAACCAATTGTCTCAGGCAATGGCAAAAGTTGTTGAAGAACTTGGCGGTAAAATTCATACCAGTACAGGCGTCAAAAAATTATGGATTGAAAACCGAAAAGTTAAAGGGGTAGATCTGGAAAACGGACAGCGTGAAGCGGCGGACGAAGTCATTATTAACGGTGACTTTGCCCACGTCATGAACCATTTGGTTGAACCGGGAATCCTGAAAAAATATACACCGGAAAAACTGGCGAAGAAAAAATATTCCTGCTCCACATTTATGCTGTATTTGGGCCTTGATAAAAAATACGACTTGTCTCACCACACTATTATATTTTCAAAAGATTATAAGAAGAATGTAGAAGAGATGACAAAATCGCGCATTCTTTCCGCAGATCCTTCCATCTATGTACAAAACGCCAGTGTAACAGATCCAACACTAGCGCCAGAAGGGAAATCTGCCTTGTATATTTTAGCTCCTGTCCCAAATAACTTTAGCGACATTGGCTGGGAAAAAGAACAGCATGCGTTTCGGGAGTTGGTTTTGGATATCATTGAAGAAAAGTCCGAGTTTAAAAATCTGCGGGACCATATCGAAGTCGAAAAAATGCTGACACCGATGGGATGGCAGGAAGATTATTCAGTGTATCAGGGAGCGACGTTCAACCTGGGGCACCAATTAACGCAAATGATGGTATTTCGTCCACACAACAAATTTGAGGAACTGGAAAGTTGCTGGTTGGTTGGCGGGGGAACTCATCCAGGAAGCGGATTGCCAACGATCCTGGAATCTGCCCGCATTACAGCCAATGGCATTCTTGAGCAGCATGGCAAAAAAGGAATTCCGATTTTGCCTCTTCCGGCACTGGAGGGATTTGCATGAAAATCGCTATGATCGGCGGCGGCGTCGGCGGTATGATGGGTGCGCTGTATTTAACGGATATGGGCTTTGATGTCACCATTTTTGAAAAAGAAGAAAAACTTGGCGGCCGTTTAACTTTTGTGGAAAGAGATGGCTTTAAAGTAGATCAGGGCCCAACAATTGTCTTGTTGCCTGAAATGTTTCAGGATCTGCTTCAACAGGCAGGTGTTCCTGCTGAAGATATCGAATTGTTACTATGCGACCCACTTTATTCTATTCGTTTTCCAGATGGCACGGTATACACCAAATATCCCGATATCAACCGCCAGCTGGAAGAAATTGAAAATGTCTTCCCTGCTGAAAAAGAAGGATTCCTTCGGTACATTTCAGAAGGGCGCAAGCGATTTGAAATCGGAAAGTCATCATTTTTAGAGCATTCATTTGTTAACAAAGCCGATTTTTTTACAGCTGCAAACATTAAGAAATTATTAAAACTAAAGCCTCAACAGTCAGTCAAAAAGCTCACGTCAAATTATTTCCGCGATGAACGGCTGCAGTTGGCTTACTCGCTGCAATCCCTTTATATCGGTGGGGACCCGTTCCGCGCGCCGGCTATGTATTCGCTCGTTCCTTTCAGTGAACACGAACATGGAGTATATTATTTGAAAGGCGGTTACGGCAGCCTCATTCCTGTTTTGGAAAAAGAGCTGCGGCAACGCCAAAATGCGACCATCCAAACAAACTGTCCAGTGAAGCGGATTGTGACAGAAGACGGGAAAGCCAAAGCAATCGAAACAGCAGAGGGCTATGAAGAGTTTGATGCGATTGTTTATAATGGCGATTTCCCAGGCATTGAAAACGTTTTGCCCAAACAGAAGAAGAGGAGCTATACAGCTTCTTCCGGATGCGTGTTGTTGTATTTTGGACTAAATAAAGTATATGAAGAAGGAAATGTTCATCAATTTTTCATTGGCGATAGTTATGAAGACCACATGGACGATGTATTTGTGAAAAAACGGAAAACGGAAAATCCGGCAATTTATACTTTCCATCCGTCGAAGATAGATGATTCGCTTGCTCCTGAAGGGAAAGGCGTTCTCTATGTATTGGTTCCAGTACCTTCAGGGACAGATATTGACTGGGCGAACGATACGGCCTGGATCGAAAAAATCATTGACCGCATGGAAGAATTGGCTTTTCCGGATTTCCGGAAAGCAGTTGAATGGATGGAAGTCCGTACACCGACAGAAGCAGAAGCTTTTGGCCTCTTTAAAGGAGGCAGTTTTGGAATCGGTCCAACCTTGTTTCAGTCGGGTGTTTTCCGTCCCCAAGTCAAACCATATAAAACGGATCGCTTGTATGCAGTCGGTGCTTCTGTCCATCCCGGAGGAGGCATTCCGATTGTCATGCAAGGTGCAAAGCTGCTGGCAGAGCAAATCCAAGGCGATTTTGCAAAGGAAAGGAGCAATGCATGATGAATTTAAAAGATGCTTATACCTCCTGTGAACAAGTTATCGCTGTAAATTCAAAGAGTTTTTACAAAGCATTTTCCTTGTTGCCAAAGGAAAAACGCAAAGCCGTTTGGGCTGTTTATACGTTTTGCCGGACAGTGGACGATATTGTGGACGAAGGACTGAATTCCAAAGAAGAACTTGAACAATTCAAATTTGATTTTGAAAAATTTCAGACGGGCATCTACGATACTGAAAATCCGATGTGGGTAGCTTTGGCGCATGTATTCGAAAACTACGAAATGGATGTGGAAGCATTTTCAGGTTTAATTACCGGTCAGGAGATGGATTTGACCATCAATCGCTACCGGACGATGGAAGAGCTTTTGAATTACAGCTATCATGTGGCGAGTACTGTTGGACTGATGCTGCTGCCTATCTTAGCTCCAGGCAAGACCGGAGTTCTGAAGGAAGGCGCTATTTCACTGGGATACGCCATGCAGATCACCAACATTCTTCGGGATATTGGCGAAGACTTGAAAATGGGCCGAATTTATTTGCCTGAAGAAATCATGGGGAAATATGAGCTATGCGAAGAAGAGCTACGCTCCGGAAGAGTAACTCCTCAATTTATTGCAGTGTGGGAAGAACTGGCCGAAAAAGCGGAGTTCCATTACAAAAAAGCATTTGAAACCATCCAGGACTATCCTTTATCTTCAAGAGTTCCTGTAAAAGGGGCGGCATTGGTATATCGGGAAATTCTAGTCACCATCCGTTCTAAACAATATAATGTCTTCCTTGAAAAGCACTACGTACCAGAAGAGTCGAAACAAGCAATACTAGCTTGTTTGTAAAAAGAAAAGCGGAAGCGCCCGTGTAGATTCGACGGGCATAAGACGCACTGGCGAAGCGGCGTTTCTTCAGCCGCACAGCCAGAGTGGCTTATGACCCTAGGATCTGGCGCTGGAGTCTGGACAATGAAGAAAAGCGGAAGCGCCCGTGTAGCTCTGACGGGTCTGCTCCTATAACAGCAAAAGACACATCCATCATCGTGATGGATGTGTCTTTTTGAATTTCGCAATAATTTTATCGGCAACATTCAAGCCGCTCAATACGACCATGGGCGATCCGCCGCCGGGGTGGGTGCTTCCTCCGACGAAAAACAGATTGTGAATATCGCGGCTGGCATTGGGCGGACGCAGGAAGGCATCTTTTGGCCGATTGGATGAAGGGCCATAAAGAGCGCCGCGGAAGGAGCCGAACTTGTCGCAAATAAAAGCCGGTGTGAATATTTTTTCTTCAGCTAAATGGCTTCGAATATCGACGCCGTAGCTCGAGAGAAAGTCGTAGATTCGTTCTTTGTAAGCTTCAGGTTCAATTTGCAGATGCCCTTCTTTATTCAATGCGGGTGCATTGACTAAAATGAACAGGTTGTCGCCATCCGGTGAAATTGAAGGATCTGTATAGGAAGAGTTGCTGATATAGACTGTCGGTTCGTTGCTGTAGATTGAAGCATCAAACAAATCATGGAACTCCTGACGGTAGTCCGATGAGAAAAAGACGTTGTGATGCTTAAGAACATCGAGCCGTTTGGTCAAACCGGCAGTAATGACGAAAGCCGAAATGGATGGTTCAAAATCAGCCACTTTAGCATCATTTAAAGACGGCCGCTTTGCTTCTTCGACCAAAGCAGGAAAAGCTGACAACAGATCTCCATTTAAAATGACGAGGTCTGCCTCGATCCGGGTCCCGTCTCCAAGTATGATGCCCTGGGCTTCGCCATCTTCTATGAGGATTTTTTCGACCTCTTTATTGGTGTGCAATTGAGCACCGCATTTCCTCGCCACAGCAGCAAAGGCATTAGCGATTCCGGTATTTCCGCCTTTTGTGTAATAGACGCCTTCCACCAATTCCAAGTAAGCAATCATGGAAAAAGTGGCTGGTGCTTTGTAAGGGGAGGAGCCGATGTATGTGGCATACCGGTCGAATGCCTGAACGAGCATAGGATTTGTGAAATAGCGTTGGAAAAAATGGTGCATCGATTCTGCCGGCCGCACTTTAAGAAGTGCGAATCCGAGAGAAGGCGATAGGTAATCGCGCCAGGATTGAAACGTCACCGGGAAAAAGTAGCGTTCTGAATAACGATACAAGCGGCTGATTTCTTTTATGAATGCCTGGTACTTGTCGGCAGCCGAAGGATCAAGAGTTTTGAGCTGCTGAATCATCTGGTTCTGGTCGCTGGTAAAATCGAATAGACTGCCATCCGGAAAATGATTGCGGGTATGGGATTGCAAAGGGATGAAATCCAGATATTCCTGTGGCTTTTCACCCGTCTGGGAAATGACCCGATTAAAGACAGCCGGCATCGTGATGGTGTTGGGCCCGAAATCAAAACGGTAATTCCCCAGCTCGACAGGCATCAATTTGCCTCCTAGGTGACTATTCTTTTCAAAGAGTTCCACGTCGAATCCAGCATGGGCTAGCGTCACTGCAGAAGCAAGTCCGCCCAGTCCACCGCCGACTATGACAATTTTTTTCATGAATAATGTCTTCCTTTCCATGAATACGGCTGTTTTTTAAAGGATTTGCGCATCGATTCAACTAATACAGCAAGCATGGCGGCTGCCTGCAGGGGAATGAGGAATGACAGGTACCAGCGTTGATTGGTCACCATGTCCACATACCAGCGCTGGACAACTGTCAGCAAGTAAGGAAGGGTCCACCAATAGAACCCGCTGAACAAGCCGTAAAGAGCCAGGAACGGCGGAAGAATGTAAAAGATTGAATAGAACAAAATGAGAGCTGTGGCCATAACGGGTGACCGGCCGATTCCAGCATAGCTGTTTTTCAGGAAGCCTTCCCACACTTCAGCGTTGGTAGTATACATCCGGCATTTTACGGACATCGTGATATTTGCAAGCACGACTTTGAATCCGTGCTTTTTTACTTTTCGTGCAATGTGGACATCTTCAACCAGCGAATCATAGACAGCTGTATGTCCACCGATTTTTTGGTAGCTTTCGCTTTCAAACATCATCCACATGCCATTGGCCGCGGTTGCTGCTTTAAATTTGGTGTAATTGGCTAATGCCAGAGGCAGGTGGAATAAAATCACAAAATGCAGCATCGGGACAAGAAGCTTGCTGAGAAAAGGCGCTACATCAAAAGCGGGGAAACCTGTGAGCAGTTGGGCGCCTTTTTGCTGCATCAATGAAAGCGACTGTTCGATGGCTTTTGGGCGGAAGCGGACATCTGCATCGACAAACAGCAAATAGTCTCCGGAAGCGGCTTGCTGAAGCTGATGGCAGGCATGCACTTTGCCGACCCAGCCATCCGGCAATTGGGTACCCTGCAGGATGGTGAAGCGGGAATCTTCGGCAATCGCACGTTCCAGCTCCGTTTGAGTACCATCTGTCGATTGGTCATTTAAAATGATGAATTCTGCGTGTCCATATGTAGAATTCTTTAAGGACTTTATCAGAACCTCTACATTGCGTTCTTCGTTTCTCATGGGAACCAGAACGGATACCAAAGGGTCAAGAGAAAGTTGCGGCTGCTTGGGCAGGGCTGGAAGAAACAGGCGATTGATGATGATCCAGGCAAGAAAGAAAAGGTGAATTCCGATATAGATGGCCATAATCATCTTCTCCTTTTTCCGAGTGGCCGAAACCCTTCGCTGTTTTCACTGATGACTGTATCTCTCAAAGAATCGAGCTGTTCTATTGAAAGCTCTTGAAGATAGGCAGTTTTCTCTTTGCGCGACAAGTGTTTCAAAGTACCGGTCGATATCATTGGATGCTGACGAATCCAAATTTCGGGTTTTTGCTGATGACCGAAGGAATAATAAAAGCTGAGCGGCACAACCGGCACTTCCGGACAATGCTCCATCAGGTATGCGGCACCTGTCTGGAAAGCGAGTGGTCTTGTTTCAAGATGAAATTCATCTCCTTGAGGAAAAAGCACAACCGATTTTCCTTGCTTCAATAAGCCCTCGGCATATTGCAGCGACGTCAGAATTTCTTTCGGTTTTTTGCGGTTGATGGAAAATGCTCCTAAGTATCGGAAATAAGGATGCTTTTGGAGCCCTTCTTCGTGCATCATCATATGGATATCGTGACGCCAGACTGTACGGTTCAAATAGAAGAACAACAGGCCGTCCCACCAGGAACTGTGATTGGCGATAAACAATACCGGTTTCTTTGGTATAGCTTCCACACCTTGCCCGAGCATTCGGGAAAAAGAAGAACGGATGAGCGGCGTTAAGTACATGTTAAAGCCCGTTTCAAATAATGCCGATTTTTTTGCATCGATCATACAGGTCGCCTCTTCCATGCCACTAAGACAATCAAAGCAGTCAAAACAGTTGTTAGGAAAGCAGCCAGCCACAATCCCCCAATTGCCCCCAGCATGATGAACATGGCAATCATCAATACATACAGCACAACCATCCGTTTTTCAGGCAATTCGGATGCTATTGCCATAGATTTCTTTTTCATGGCCAAGTCGATTATCAGATGAAGGACGAATGCCACGACAAACCATCCAAAAAAATTGGTCCATGGAATTTCGTAATAAATGCCGGTATCTTCCCAAATCCAATATTGTTTGATTTGGTAGGCTACAGGATCGATGATCAGATCAATAATTACCGCTCCTATGCCGCCAACTGCGGCATACAGCAAGCCGCCGGCAGGCACAATCCAGCGCGCGATGACATGTGTAGTGGCCATGACCATTAACCAGGCGAAACCGATGGCAACCGGAACACCGAAGACATTTGGCGCAAACCGGTCTGTATAATCATAGGAACCAAAAAGAAATCCACTGTCTGCGCCCGCCCATTCTACAATGAATGTTGAAAAGAAAATGAGGATGCCGAGCACTGATCCACTAACAGCGCCAAAACGCTTAACGAAATATAAAAAGCCGAGTGTGCCAGCCAGCATCAAAAAGAATGCATTTGCCCATTCCAGCCAGGAAGGCAGCAGGTCAAAGCCAAGCAAAATGACACCGCATATGTACCAAAAAATAAAAAGTTTAAAAATCCGATTTTCCCACACCCAGAACAGCCCCTCAATAAATTGACTTATACAAAGATTATACAGGAATAGAATCGAAATATGAAAACCATAGCTATTAAACAAACAGAATCGTTATATTTAAAGGCCGAATGGGACTACAGAGTTTTAATTTTACAGAAAACGGGCATAAAACCTTATATCAAATTATCTATATTTTGTATCCTTGGAAATGAAAGCGTCTACGTTAAAGGGAATAGCGTGTTTACTTAGATAAAAGTAATAATTTTAATAAATGTTTTTTCTGAAACACAGAGCTCTGATCGCCTCTAGAACAAGCCTTCCGCACCTTTTTTCCCTGTCTGATAATATTGTCAGCTTCGAATTTTCTGTAAACTATTGCAGGGTTTCCTGCATACTAGTATACTTTAGAAGAGTAAATGAGTGTGTTCTTCAAGTGGAGGCGTTAAATATGCAGGATTTACTGCGAAGTGTGTCTAATTCTTACCCGGAATTTAGTTCAGGCCAAAAAAAAGTCGGTGATTTGTTTTTTAAAGAGCCAATTTTTTTAGCGTTCTCTTCTGCTCTTGAAGTCGGCAGGCGTGTCAATGTCAGTGAATCGACGGTGATACGGTGGACACAAAAGCTCGGGTACACAGGATATGCGGAATTTCAACAGGTTGTGCAGCGTAAATTGGCTGAAGAACGATTGGAAAAGGCCGAACAAAAAATACCGGAACCTGTCGCTGATCAGTCTTTTTTGGAAAATCTGCTTGATGCGGATATTTCCAGTATCGTGAAACTGAAAAAAACGATCAAAGAAGATCAACTTCTAAAGGTTGTTGACAGAATCAGCCAGGCAGACAGAATCTATGTGACTGGCAATTTTTTTGATTATGGCATAGCGCATTGGTTTTCCAATTGGCTGAACCTGGCACTTGACCATACAGAGATGATGTATTCTTCGACAGGGGAATACTACACCCAGCTCTCTAAGATGGCAAAGGGCGATTTGGTAATTGCTTTTGTTTTCCCGCGTTATTCCAGAATGGTCATTGATACGTTAAAGAGTGCAAAATCACAAGGAGCGGATGTAATCGTTTTGACTGATTCGGCAGATTCTCCAGCACTTGCATATGCAGACCATGTACTGACCGTATCCGTGAACACAAATTTGAACATTGATTCGTACACCTCTGTCCACGCACTTTTGACTTCAATCATGCGATTTGTTTATGTCAAAGAACAGGAAAAAGTAAATGACAATTTAGCAAAGGTTGAAGCGGTCTATAAAGAACGCAATATTTTCATGTAGCAGCACGCAATTCATTGGGAAGTTCCAAAACGCCTCGGCGATTTGGTCAATTATAAACGAAAAGGGGAGAGAAAGATGAAAAAGAAATTATCATTTTTAAGCGTAATTTTTTCCGCAGGAGTAGTATTAGCAGCTTGTGGAGGGGACGACTCATCCAGTTCGGAAGAAGGATCAGGCACAGAAGGCGAGAGCGGTGATTTGAACTTGTTAGAAGATGGCATGTTTACAACCGCCTCAAGCGGACTTTACAAGCCTTTCAGTTTTGAAGAAGGCGGAAATCTTACAGGGTTTGATATTGAAATCGGCAACGCACTTGCAGAAGAGATGGGTCTGGAGCCGAATCCGGTAACAACGCCATTTGAAACGATTATCCAAGGATTGAACACCAACCGCTATGATGCCATTATCGGTTCGATGTCAAATACGGCAGAACGTGCTGAGCAAGTTGCATTTTCTGATCCATATTATTATTCAGGTGGAGCAATTTTCGTCCGTGAAGGAAATACCGAAATCCAGTCTGCTGAAGATTTGGAAGGCGTCAAAATCGGTGTAGTAGGGCAAAGTACATATGACACAGCTGCCCAAGAATACACAGATGATATTCAAATTTACTCCAGTGACGTAGTCGCATTGCAGGATTTAACAGTTGAAGGTCGTTTAGATGCAGTAATTACAGCAGATGTTGTCGGTTTTGAAGCCCAAAATGAAGGACTGGCAGTTGAAATGGTCGGTGATCCGTTATGGGTTGAACAACCATCAATCGCTGTTCGCCAAGAAGATGAAGCATTGCTTCAGGCTATAGATGAGGCATTGGATACAATCATTGAAAACGGAACATACGATGAGATTTCACAAAAATGGTTTGGCCGCAACCTCCTTGATATAGATCTTGAAGGCGTAGAAGTTCTCGAATAATTATTTGAGATGAAGAGGAGTGGAAGGCATGCCAGAGATATTTGTAACAGTTTATGATGTATTCATGCGAACATACCCTGGTTTTTTAGAAGCCACTGTCGTTACGCTTCAATTGACAGCAATCGGTGTAATTTTAGGGACAGTTATCGGACTCGTCTTTGCATTGATGAAAATTTCAGGATCAAAAATCTTACAGACTATTGCCAACATTTACATCACGATCATTCGCGGTACGCCGCTGATTGTGCAGATTATGTTTTTGTATTTCGGCATCGTCGAAATTTATACAATGTCTAATTTCTGGGCGGGGGCTATTGCACTCGGTGTCCATAATGGAGCATATATTGCAGAAATTTTCCGCGGCTCAATTCAGGGAATCGATCCTGGCCAGCGCGAAGCCAGTATGTCACTGGGGATGGACCGCCGCCAGACTATGAGCCGAATCGTATTTCCACAGGCTTTGCGCCGTTCGATTCCGCCGCTTGGCAACCAGTTCATCATTACGTTGAAAGATTCATCACTCGTTTACATCATCGGGGTAGCGGAAATCTTCTCTCTTGGAAACCGGGAAGCTGCACAATCATACCAGCCATTTGAATCATTCCTGGTTGTTGCGCTCTACTACCTCGTGCTTGTCATGATTTTCACATTCTTATTGCGTTTGTATGAAAACAAACTCGATGTCGACAGAGCCTAAGGAGGGACTAACATGATTATTGGAGAAAACATTCATAAATCCTTTGGTGACCTCGAGGTACTGAAAGGCGTAGATCTTCACGTCAAACCACAGGAAGTTGTCGTACTTGTCGGAGTCAGCGGCTCTGGGAAAAGTACACTTCTCAGATGCTTCAACTTTCTTGAAATGATCAACGAAGGAAAAATTACAATTGATGGCCATACAGTCAATCCGAAAAAAGATAACTTAACTAAAATTCGTGCTGAAGTTGGCATGGTGTTCCAGCATTTCAACCTCTTTCCTCACAAGACAGTATTGGAGAATGTGATAGAAGCACCCATCACTGTCAAAAAGATGAAAAAGGAAGAAGCGAAAAAACTGGGAGCGGAATTGCTGAAAAAGGTTGGTTTGGAAGATAAAGCTAATGTCTACCCGAGTAAGCTTTCCGGAGGACAAAAGCAGCGTGTTGCCATCGCCCGGTCACTTGCAATGCAGCCGAAAGTCATGCTGTTTGATGAACCGACGTCAGCACTGGATCCGGAACTGGTTGGAGAAGTGCTGCAGGTTATGAAGCAGTTGGCTGAAGAAGGAATGACTATGGTCGTTGTGACCCATGAGATGAAGTTCGCCAAAGAAGTGGCGGATCGCATTATCATGATTGATGAAGGTAGAATCATTGAATCTGCAGATCCAAAGAATTTCTTTGAAAATCCGCAAAACGAGCGGACAAAACAGTTTATTCAACTTGTGGAATAACTAGCTGGCAGTGGGTTTAAAATACTAAGTGGATAAGAAGGAGTCGGTTCAAATGAACTGATTCCTTCTTTCTTTTAATAATTGACGTTTGCTAAACGGCAAATCGGTTAAGCTATAAGTAATGAGAGTACTTGAGGAGGCAGAAGGGATGAAAATCGAAGATATCATGACGACAGACGTCGAAACGTGCAGACCCGAATCAACGCTTCAAGAAGTTGCCTCAATGATGCGTGAAATAAATGTAGGGTCAATTCCCATCTGTGAAGATGGACGTTTAGTTGGGATCGTTACAGATCGCGACATTGTCATTCGTGGGCTTGCCGAACAGATTCCAAGTGATGCTGCTATCGCGGAAATCCTATCGGCGGAAGTCATTACCGGAACAGTAAGCCTTACCGTCGAGGAAGCGGCTGAGTTAATGGCCATCCACAAGATCCGCAGGCTTCCCATTGTAGCGAATGAACGAATCATTGGCATTGTTTCGTTAGGTGACTTGGCTATCAGAGATGATTCGGCTAATCACTATGCAGAAAATACCATTATTGAAATCTCGGAGCTGGATTAAGCAGCTGGCCGTGAAAAAGCCTTTCCACATAGGAAAGGCTTTTTTGCATGGCGATTACTCGTCTTTTTCAATGATGGAAACAGAAATCATCGGCATATTTTCGTCGGCATTGCCTTCGAAGATACCATCCGCTGAAATACTGTCACCCACCTCTACCGGCGTTTCTGCCATATTCCGAATATAGATGCGGTTTTCTCCATTTCCGATGATAAATGAAGGAAAGGCGATGTCGTCTGCCAATTCTTCAACTGTGCCTTGGACAGAAACACCAGTGCCTTCTTCAATCGTTCCAGAAGCTAACTCTTCAAAACTCGCAAACTCTGCATTTTCCGCTTCCTCTGGAGAGGTTGGATCCAATTCTCCGTCAGGGGCAGTAACTTCTGTCTGACTTTCTTCACTGGTATCAGGTGCTTCTCCCCCGCAGGCAGCCAGCAACAAAATCATACTTAGCGGAATAAAAAATCTGTACACACAATCACGCTCCTTCAAAATTAAATGCTGTTAGTTGAACATACCCTTTTCAAAAGCTTGCTAAAACTGAGTCGAATTTGAAAAAAAACCGTCCAGGTAGTATAGTAAAAATCAAATCCATTCTGAAAAGGAGATTTACATGGCCAGAGCTACCAGAAAAATCGAGATTCTTCATGCAGCATCAAAAATTGTCAGTGAGCGGGGCATTTTTAATTTAACTTTAGAAGCTACAGCGATTGAAGCTGGAGTCAGCAAAGGAGGACTGCTTTACCATTTCCCTTCTAAGGAAGCTTTGGTCAAAGGGATGGTGGACCATTTGGCTGAAAATTACCGGGATAAAATTGCTGCTTCGGTAGCTGAATCAACAAAAGAAAAAGGGAAATGGATTCAATCCTACGCGGATGTAACATTCAATAATCCTTATCCAAATAAAGAAATGCATGCGGGCTTATTAGCGGCTAAAGCAGTGAATTCTGATTTGTTGGATCCAATCCGTGACCTTTACAACGAATGGCAGACTAAAATTGAACAAGACGGAATCGACCCGGTGAAAGCCACGATTATCCGTTTAGCAACAGATGGAATTTGGTTGTCCGAGCTTTTCGACATTCACCATTTAGGCGAAGAAAGAAAAGAGGAAGTGTATGTAAAGTTGAAAAACTGGATAGATGAATAAGCCGGAATCACGTCATTTTAAAAATGATGTGATTTTTTTTAGTGCTTTTAACTGTGCACTAAAGCCTAGAGAGGTATAGGATAAGCCGGTTATCAGCCAGGACCGCATCAATTTTATACACGAAATCGCCTTGAAACATTACCGTCTGGATGGTACAGTTTAAAACGTGCGAAAAAACAATTAATTATTATATGCAATAAAAACCAAACTTGAATGAGTACATATGCCTAAAATTTTACAGGAGAGATAAAATGACGCAAAAAGTTTTATTAACAGCCGCAGTAACAGGAGCAGGAGATACTACTGCTAAAAATCAATATGTACCTGTGACGCCAAAAGAAATCGCAGCATCGGCAATTGAATCGGCAAAAGCTGGAGCCACTGTTGCCCACGTTCATGCACGAGATCCCCAAACTGGCGGCATAAGCCACAGTCTGGACCATTACCGCGAAATCATTGAACGAATTCGTGAATCCGAAACGGATGTAATCATAAACATTACCTCGGGAGGAGGGGGAGACTTTATTCCGAACCTCTCGAATCCTTCAACAGGCGGCGAAGGCACAGATATGCAAACACCTAAAGAACGGCATGAACCGGTTGGCAGCTTGCTGCCGGAAATGTGCACTTTGGATTGCGGCAGTGTAAACTTCGGCGACATGGTCTACATGAGCCCGACCGATTGGCTGCGTGAACAAGCGAGGCTGATACAGGAAAGCGGTGTAAAACCAGAGTTGGAATGTTTTGATACCGGACATCTTCGATTTGCCAAGCAATTGATCGCTGAGGGGTTGATTGATGGCGATCCAATGTTCCAATTTTGCCTTGGCATTCCGTGGGGCGCAGATGCTGATGAAGAAACCATGCAGTATATGAAAAACCGTCTTCCCGATAATGCACATTGGTCAGCCTTTGGCATCGGGCGCATGCAAATGCCGATATTGGAAATGGCTGCACAAAATGGCGGGAACGTCCGTGTAGGGCTTGAAGATAATCTTTATTTAGGAAAAGGGATTTTTGCACGCAATGAACAGCTTGTCGACCAAGCCGTATCAAAATTGCATGCTGCGAATATTGAAGTGATGACGCCGCAAGAAGCGCGCGTCCACTTCCAACTGAACAATCCTTACGGAGGCCATAATAATGGACAATAAAATGCATCAAATTAATAAGATCGCCGTTGTTGGAACCGGCGTCATCGGAAACGGCTGGATCGCCCGTTTCCTGGCACAGGGTTTTGACGTAATCGCATTTGATCCAGCAGAAGGTGCGGAGCAACGGACGCAAAAAGCCATCGATCAAGCATGGCCGTCTTTGGTGAAAATAGGTCTGGCAGATGGAGCGGCCCAAAACCGTCTGACATTTATGCCGACTATCAAAGAGGCAGTTTGCGATGCAGATCTGATTCAGGAAAATGTCCCTGAACGTGAAGATTTGAAAAAATCTGTACTGGCAAGCATTGATGCATATGCCAAACCGGAAGCTATTATTGGATCGAGTACATCGGGCATTATGCCGAGCACGCTGCAAGAAGGACTGATGCATCCTGAACGCTTAATCGTAGCCCATCCGTTTAATCCGGTATATATTTTGCCGCTGGTTGAACTGGTTGCAGGCAAGGAAACCAGCGCCGCCGTCATGGATCGTGCCAAAAACTTTTACGCCAGTATAGAAATGAAGCCTTTGATCATCCGTAAAGAAATTGAAGGCCATCTCGCTGACCGGTTGATGGAAGCTTTGTGGCGTGAAGCTTTGCACTTAGTGAATGACGGAGTAGCAACGACTGAAGAAGTGGATGCAGCCATTATTTACGGAGCAGGCCTGCGCTGGGCTCAGATGGGGCCATTCTTGACCTTCCATCTTGCCGGTGGAGAAAAAGGGATGCGCCATATGCTTGAACAATTTGGACCAACGTTAAAATTGCCATGGACCAAACTGGAAGCCCCTGAACTAACAGATGAATTGAAAGAAAAAGTGATTACCGGCTGCGAAACGCATGCAGGTGACACAACAATTGCTGAAATGGAAGAAAAACGCAACGCCTTTTTGGTTGAACTATTGGATTTGGTGGAAGCCTATTGGCCCGAAACTACAGCAACAGAAAAAGCGGTTGTCAAACAATAAAGTGTTGAAAGGAGGTTGGCAAAATGGCTCAATCATCTTTAATACATAAAGAGCGGGTTGTCAGTGAATGGGTTGATTACAACGGCCATATGAATGACGCAGCTTATGCAAAAGTATTCAGCCAGGCAGCAGATAGTTTTATCGATTCTCTGGGCCTGGATGAAACGGCCCGCTCTCGTTGCAATTACACAATCTTTACGCTCGAAACGCATTTGTGCTACTTGAAAGAAGTGCATGAACATGAAAAGCTGTCGATTGAATTCAGGCTGCTGGATAGCGATGCCAAAAGGCTGCATACCTTTCTTTCAATGACAAACTCCGCCGAGGAGCTGGTTGCGACCAGTGAGCAGATGTGGATGGGCATGGATACAGCAAAAGGCAAACCTGCCCCATTTCCGCAAGCGGTTGGCGAAACAATAGAAGAACTTAGCGTATTGCATAAAGAGTTGCCAATGCCAAAACAGGCAGGCAGAAGGATCGGTTTTTAACCTTCGTCTGCTGCACTAAATTGAGGAGCATGTGTATGAAAAAGATAGAAGTGAATAACTTAACCAAAATTTTCGGTTCTCATCCACAACAAGGATTGAAGAGGCTGATGAACGGTGAACAAAAAGAAAGCATCTTAGCGGAGACCGGTATGACAGTAGGGGTTAACCAAGCTTCTTTTTCAGTAGAAGCAGGTGAATTTTTTGTCATCATGGGACTGTCGGGAAGCGGGAAATCAACATTGATCCGCTTAGTGAACAGGTTGATCGAGCCGACTTCGGGTGAAGTGCTGATCGATGGCCAAAATATTGTCGAGATGGGAAAAAACGAACTGATTGAAACGAGACGGAAAAAACTGGGGATGGTATTTCAACAGTTTGGATTGTTTCCGCACCGGACCGTTTTGCAGAACGTTGCGTACGGACTTGAAATTCAGGGAGTCAAAAAAGAAGAACGCAACAAACGCGCCCAGCAATCCATTGAAGACGTTGGTTTGCACGGTTATGAAAACAGTTACCCTAAAGAGCTGAGTGGAGGGATGCAGCAGCGTGTAGGTCTTGCACGTGCCCTGGCTAACGATTCGGACATTCTTCTTATGGATGAGGCATTCAGTGCACTTGATCCATTGATTCGCAAAGAAATGCAGGATGAACTGTTGAACCTTCAAAACAAATTAGGGAAAACAATCTTGTTTATTACACATGACTTGGATGAAGCGCTGAAACTGGGAGACCGCATCGCCATCATGAAAAATGGTGAAATTGTTCAAGTGGGCACAGCCGATGAAATTCTTGAAAATCCAGCGAATGAATATGTTTCGAATTTCGTCAAAGATGTAGACCGTTCGAAAGTACTTATGGCTTCTCATGTCATGAAAAAACCAGCAGTCCATATGGCAGACAAAAGCGGTGCCTTGGCAGCCGTTCGAAAAATGGAAGAAGCGGGAGCTTCAAGCATCTTTGTTGTCGATAAAGACAATAACTTCAAAGGCCTGCTGACAATTGATAACGCCATCAATGCATATAAAGAAAATTTGCCGATTGAAAACGTATTGATCGAAGATATTCACGAAATTTCTCCAGAAACCCCTTTAAATGACCTCTTTGGTGTAGCTGTCGAAGCGAAATATCCACTGGCAGTGGTTGAAAATGGGAAATTGCTTGGAATCGTATCACGGGTTTCCATTTTGTCCGGTTTAGTCTTAGGGAAAAATGAGGTGACTACGCCATGAATTATTTTACACTTCCTTTGGAAGAAGGGACCAATCGCTTTGTAGACGACTGGCTCCTGCCAGTAACTGGCGAGTTCTTTGACAGTATTAGCGAAGGCCTTCGAACCTTTGTGGACGGAGTAACAGACTTATTGATTGCAGCTCCTCCAGAATTGCTTGTGCTGATTCTAATCATCATATCCTGGAAATTTTCAGGAAAAGGGCTGGCATTGTTTGCACTGTTGGGAAGCCTTTATCTGGGATCTGTCGATTTATGGGAAGCGGCGATGCAGACAGTGGCAATTGTCATCGTGTCCACGCTGATTTCAGTAATTATCGGAATTCCGTTTGGCATATTGGCAGCAACCAATAAAACGATGGCCAGCGTTGTCCGTCCGATTTTGGACTTTATGCAGACACTGCCAAGTTTTGTTTATTTGATACCTGCTATTCTTTTATTCGGCCTTGGAAATGTTCCGGCTGTAATTGCCACTTTCGTATTTGCAACACCTCCGGCAGTCCGCATGACCACACTCGGAATCCAGCAAGTGCCTGCGGATGTTGTGGAAGCATCAAAAGCTTTCGGTTCAACCAAATGGCAGCTGCTGTATAAAGTGCAATTGCCTTTGGCGTTGCCTTCGATCATGGCGGGGGTTAATCAGACGATGATGCTCGCGCTTTCGATGGCGGTCATTGCATCGATGATCGGAGCCCCAGGCTTGGGATCGGTGGTATTAGAAGGGATTTCTACTGTAAATGTAGGTCTTGGCCTGACAGGCGGGTTAGGAATCGTTGTGCTCGCCATTATCATGGACCGGATCACTCAAGGGTTGGTTCGGAAAAATAAAAAATAAAATAAAAGGGGAAATGAAAAATGAAAAAGAGTTTATTTTTAGCAATAGTTGCATTGATGGTCGCCGTTTTGGCGGCTTGCGGTTCTGATACTGAAGAAACAGAAGAAGGCACTGCAGGTGCTGAGCAACAAACAATCTCCTTTGGTGTAACGCCATGGACAAGTACTGTACCGCCTACAAAAATTGCAGGGCTAATTTTGCAGGACATGGGTTATGAAGTAGTCGAGACCAATGCTGATGCAGGCAGTGTTTATACTGGATTATCCCGTGGAGACCTTGATGTTTTCATGGATGCTTGGGTGCCGATGCACCAAAATTACCTGGATAAATACGAAGGCGATATTGAAAGCACTTCTGTAAGCTATCCGGAAGCAGAAACTGGCTGGACAGTTCCAGCATATATGGAAGACATAAATTCTCTTGAAGATCTGGAAGGACGCGAAGGCGAATTTGATAATGAGTTCTACGGCATTGAAGCTGGAGCAGGCGCTACCATAGAAAGTGATGAAATCATTGAAACTTACGGATTTGATATGACGCAAGTGAGTTCTTCAGAAGGCGGCATGCTCGCTCAAGCCCAAAAGTTGATGGCTCAAGAAGAGCCGGTTATCTTTTATGGCTGGAGACCCCATACGATGTTCAATAAATTTGATTTGAAAGTATTGACCAATGAACAAGGATTTTTCGAAACTTCATCTGTTGAAGTCATCACCAACACTGAATTGAAGGATAATGCACCAGAAGCTTATGAATTTTTGAGCAATTGGAGCATTTCACTTGATGACGTAGAAGAAATGATTGTGAAGATTGAAGAAGGCGGAGAGCCTGAAGAAGTTGCCCAGGAATGGATCGACAACAATCAAGATAAAGTTGCCGAAATGACTGGCGAGTAAGCAATAACGAGTGCATCCACTATTGTGCGAACAATAGTGGATGCACTTTTTCTTTTCTTTTGGCTTTGGCGGGTGTATGGTTTGAAAAAAGAAGGGGTGAAGAGATGGAATTAATTGAAACTCCCTATGTATTGGGTGAGAAAAATAAGCATATTCAAAAAGTCTTAAATTTCGGTAAGACCCAAGTCGTCAATATGCAATTGCAAAAGGGAGAGAAAATTGCAGAGCATGATTCGATGGCCGATGTCCTTATCATCGTGCGAAGCGGAAAAGTTTCATTTGTTGTAGAAGGGCAGACGGTGGAAGCAGCACCTGATAATATTCTGCATATGAACCCGAAAGAGAAACATAGTCTTACTGCAGTCGAACCGAGCGACTTATTGGTACTGCAAATTTCCCCATGAAAAAAAGCTCACGCTGACGATGCGTGAGCTTTTTTATATTGAGATGCGCAGTTTGCGCTTTTCTTTGTTGTCCAGACTCCAGCGCCCAGCTCTTCGGGGTCATAAGCCAACCCGGCTATGCGGCAAAGAGCGCCGCTTCGCCGGTCTGTCTTATGCCCGTCAGAGCTACCCGGGCGCTTGCGCTTTTCTTAATTGTCCAGACTCCAGCGCCCAGGTCCTAGGGTCATAAGCTGCTCTGGCTGTGCGGCAAAGAACGCCGCTTCGCCAGAACATCTTATGCCCGTCGGACCTACCCGGGCGCTTCTGCTTTTCTCTTTACCATTCAAAGTCTTCCGGGTATTCTGCTTGAACGGCAATTTCGTGGATCGGCTTTTTATGAGGTGTAGCCGCGGCGAGGACTTGGTTGCGAAAGGCTGTATAGTCCTGGTCCTGCACGGCGAGTTTCATGGCGATAGCTGATAGGCTTTGGGCCCGCTGCTGTTTGGTCATGCCGATGTATTTCAAGTTTAAAAGGTCCACATATTGGATAGCGTAATCATTCACTGTAACCGGCTGGTTGAAGGCTTTCACAATCAGATCAAACTCTTCCTTTGTGATATGTCCTTGCAGGCAGTCGAGAATCAATGACTGAAAGCGGAAAATGACTGGCAAGTGGACATCCCAAAGAGGATACTCTTTTTCTTGCTGATAAAATTTCACGAAATCCTTCAAGGCAATGGCGGAGTAAATCAATTCTGGCCACAGCACTTCAGTGGAAAAATAAATATTTTTGTCAGGTGCGATAAACTTGTGCTGCTTCATTGTGTGTTCGTGCAGACCGTTGAAAACGAAATCAACGTTGCGGTCTCCTTGAGCGGCATGGCGAATTTCGTAGGAAATTCCCAGAATCCGCATCCGCGACCCTTCGTAGCCATAATACTGGTCTTCCTGGCCGATCACCCGGTAGATGGCCTGGTTCAGCTCATCCAGATCGAAATAATCACCGCTTATTTTAACACCTGTATGATTCGGCGTACTTTTCATGGTCAGCATGTCAATATCCCCCTCAGCGTTTTGGTGTGTAGTCGAGTTGATTAAATAGCTCAGTGCGTTCTGCTTCGGTCAAATTGCGCCATTCACCGACAGGCAGGTCTTCTAATAGGATATTCATGATGCGGACACGCTGCAAATTCCGAACTTCGTAGCCAAGTGCCGAGCACATGCGGCGGATCTGGCGATTCAAACCTTGCCGTAATGTTAGCTTGAAAGTGTAAGTTGAAAGCTTGTCCGCTTTCGCTGGAAGCGTCTTGGTGTCAAGGATTTCCACCCCTTCTTCCATTTTTGCCAGAAAGGATTCCGTGATCGGCATGTCGACTTTGACGATATATTCCTTTTCATGTTCATTTTCAGCACGCAGAATCTCATTGACGATATCGCCGTCATTGGTCAAAAGGATAAGGCCCTCTGAATCTTTGTCGAGGCGTCCAACATGAAAGATACGTTCAGAGTGATTGACGAAATCGACAATGTTGCCTTCAATATGCCGTTCAGTTGTACTGGTGATTCCCACGGGTTTGTTTAAGGCCAAGTAGACATATTGCTGTTTGGGCTGTTCGATGAGTTTGCCGTCCACATGAACTTGGTCTCCGGCTTCGACTTTGCTGCCGAGCTCAGCGGGCTGCCCATTGATGGTAACACGCCCCGCCTCGATAAATTTATCGGCTCCGCGCCGGGAAGTGATTCCTGTTTCGCTTAAAAACTTATTGATTCGCATAGTAGATTCCTTTCAATTCCTTATTTCCTGGTGTCGCTCTTATTATACATGAACAAGCAGAGTGAATAAAAAATATAGATGTTTCACAGTTGCATTTTTTAGATTAGTTTGACAATATAGAAGGGAAGCTGTTATTGATGCGCCACGGTTTATGCAGAATAATGTAAGCGCGTACATAACAGTAAATGAGAAAAAGGGAGAGATGGGCATGGTCTATGCAGTTCCAAACACAGAAGGCTCGAAAGTTACGTTCAAAAACAGATATGAGAACTTTATAAACGGGGAATGGAAAGCACCGGTCAAAGGGCAGTATTTTGACAATGTCTCGCCAGTAACGGGCAAAAAGTTTACGGAAATTGCCCGTTCTACAGCTGAAGATGTCGAATTGGCCTTGGATGCGGCTCATGCGGCAAAAGACGGTTGGGGCAAAACTTCTGTAACAGAACGTGCCAACGCATTGCTGAAAATTGCAGATCGTTTGGAACAGAACCTGGAAATGTTGGCTGTTGCTGAAACTTGGGACAACGGAAAAGCTGTCCGCGAAACATTAAATGCCGATCTGCCTTTGGCAATTGACCATTTTCGCTATTTCGCTGGAGCGATTCGTGCACAGGAAGGTTCACTCAGCCAAATCGACAACGACACGGTAGCCTACCATTTCCATGAGCCGCTTGGTGTTGTTGGCCAAATCATTCCGTGGAATTTCCCGATATTAATGGCTGTTTGGAAACTGGCTCCAGCTCTTGCTGCTGGAAACTGTGTAGTCCTGAAGCCTGCTGAGCAGACGCCGGCAAGCATTCTGGTATTGGCCGAGCTCATCGCTGATATCCTGCCTCCTGGAGTCTTGAATATCGTCAATGGATTTGGGCTTGAAACAGGGAAGCCGCTTGCCTCTAGTCCACGCATCAGCAAAATTGCGTTTACAGGCGAAACGACTACAGGACGCATGATCATGCAGTATGCTTCACAAAACCTGATACCGGTAACGTTGGAACTGGGCGGAAAATCTCCAAATATCTTCTTTAAAGACGTCATGGATCAGGACGATGCGTTCCTTGATAAAGCAATTGAAGGATTTGTCATGTTTGCCTTGAACCAAGGGGAAGTTTGTACATGCCCATCCCGCGTGCTGATCCAGGAAGACATTTACGACGAGTTTATGGAGCGTGCAATAAAGCGCGTGAAAGCAATCAAAACAGGCAACCCGCTTGATCCGGAAACGATGATGGGTGCACAGGCCTCCACCGAGCAAATGGAGAAAATCCAATCCTATTTGGATATCGGCAAACAGGAAGGCGCTAAAGTACTTGCCGGCGGCGACCGCAACCATTTGGAAGGTGAGCTGTCTGAAGGCTTCTATATCCAGCCGACAGTGTTCGAAGGCCATAACAAGATGCGCATTTTCCAGGAAGAGATTTTTGGGCCAGTCGTTTCTGTAACAACGTTTAAAACGAAAGAAGAAGCGCTTGAAATTGCCAATGATACGTTATATGGACTTGGCGCAGGGATTTGGACGCGCGACACTAACACCGCTTACCGTTTCGGACGCGGCATCCAGGCAGGGCGTGTTTGGACAAACTGCTACCACCAATATCCTGCTCACGCAGCGTTTGGTGGATACAAAATGTCCGGTTTTGGTCGTGAAAACCATTTGATGATGCTCAACCATTACCAGCAGACGAAAAATATGCTGGTCAGCTACAGCGAAGACAAGCAAGGGTTCTTTTGATACCACGGAACATCCAGCCCGTATTTTAAGGATTACCGGAAAGTAGGGATAGCAATGGTCGAACGTGTAATTGCGACAGATGCTGCTATTGAATTGATCCAATTGCTGAAGGAAAAGCATGGGCCTGTTATGTTTCATCAATCCGGAGGCTGCTGTGACGGCAGTTCCCCGATGTGCTATCCGGAAGGTGATCTATTCATCGGGGATCAGGATATCTTGATGGGAGTCATCGGAGACAGTAAATTCTATATGCACAAAAACCAATTCGACTACTGGAGCCACACGCAGCTCATCATTGATGTTGTGCCGGGACGCGGAGGAATGTTTTCTTTGGAAGGCGTGGAAGGCAAACGCTTCCTGACCAGGTCAAGAGCGTTTACCACAGAAGAAACCAAGGAATTGCAGGAACAGATTTAAAAGGGACCGGATGCAAATGCATCCGGTTTTTTAATGGCAATTAATGCTAAGAAAGTACGGAAAACCTTTATGCATCAAGGGTTTAAGGTAGAATTCGTGTTAGGAAAATGGTATAATTTCAATACGAAAGGTGGTCATACAGTTGACGAAATTAGTGAACCGAGTTTCCCATGAACAAGCCAATCACGCGATTTCCTGCGCTTCACATTCTCTAGTTACGGAAGGGTTTGACGTGACAAATGAGGATGAGAATTTCGTTCGGTCGGTATTGACTGGTGAGCGGACGGAAGCACAATTCCATCAGGCCATCAAAAGGAAGTTCGATGTCTAAGTACCAGCATACCTCGATGTATTGCTACCCTGGAACCGATGTACTGATTAATCTGTTCGATGTGCAGGATGAAGAAAAACTGAAGGATCTCGAGAAAGTTTACTCTCTGCTTCGCCTCTCGGAATTGCAGATACAGAAGCCGGCAGATCCACTGGATGTTCAAGCATTTCTAGCCATACATTATTATCTGCTTCAGGACGTCTACCCGTTTGCCGGGGAGTTGCGAAAAGAAATGATTTCCAAAGGATCCTCTTCTTTTGCTCACCCGAAACACATTGAGGTGCATTTGCTGAAAATTTTTGATGAGTTGAAAGCAGAGAATTACTTGAAAGAATTGCCGCGAAATCAGCTGATTTCACGGCTCGCTTATTTTTTGTCGGAATTGAATGCACTGCATCCTTTCCGCGAAGGCAATGGACGCAGTGTCCGTGAATTTGCACGGCAGCTTTTATTGAATGCCGGTTATCGGCTGGATTGGGAAAAAGTGCTGGAGCCTGCAGAAATTATCAATGCTTTTGTTGATTCGTTTAATAAAGACAATGATCGCCTGAAAGGGCTGTTGGATGAAATTATCACTCCATGAAAATGCCAGCTGCTCGAGGAGCGCTGGCATTTTCTATTCGTTGGGATTAGGATGCTTCTGCAGCCAGTCGATGCCAAATTCGATCAGGGGCTTCATTTCCACAAGCTGGGTTTGTGCCTGGCCTAACCGTCCTTTTGAAATATTGCCCGGAAAAGCTTTGGCGATTTCCGGAAAACGGTCTGAATCCATTTCGACGCAATCGTACGTCTGCCAAATGCGCTTCCCATTTTTTAAAACTGCTGCGCCCTGCGGAGAAGTAGAACGGTTTTCCTGAACAAATTCAGCATAATGAAGAGCTGTACACGAATCAAAGCCGACGCCAATGAAAAGGATCTTCACATTGGCCTGCAGCATTTTTGCGAGCGGCGACCGTTCTCCGAAAGAATCATCGATGGGTTGTTCACTCATCCAATCAGTCGCCTGGCTGCCCCAAGCGATAAATGAATGTGAAGGATGAGGACTCCGTATCGTCAATGGATGGCGATGGAAAGATTCCGCGATTTTGCCCATGCCGCGCATACCGCTTAAGTGTGGATCAAATGCGGGCAGCTCGTCACGTATCGGCTGATGCCAATTTTCGGGAACCGGCGGCTCCATCCAGTATACAGGGTCTGAGTTGTCCGCAGACTGTGCGGGCATGACTAAGGTGCCCGTTTCAGTAATAGTTTCCATCAAGGCTTCTACGACCGCTTGAGCGCCTCCAGCGATCCATCCCATGGACTTCAGGGAAGAGTGGACCATTAATGCATCTCCGGCAGCAATGCCAAGCTGCTGAAGCTGTCGTTTTAATGTCGCTTTTGATTGGAATTCGGGTGTGTTTAAAATATTCAATAACTCTGACATAAAGTATCCCTCCGATTTCATTATATTATAAAGGAAAGCCTGCTGTTTTGGGTAACCCCCGCTGCAGGGTGATAGAGAAAGGAATGATGGCAATGGAAGCAAGACCAATGAAAGAGTCAAGAACCATTCAGACAAAGTTGGTGCTCCCGCCGGACACCAATCATATGGACTCGATATTCGGCGGCAAGGTATTGGCTTATATCGATGAAATTGCAGGAATCACGGCGATGAAGCATGCACGCCGCCAAGTTGTGGTAACTGCATCAATTGATTCAGTAGATTTTCTGTCTTCTGCACGTGTCGGGGATGTCCTGGAGCTTGAAGCAAATGTTACTTCAACCGGACGGACTTCCATGGAGGTTTATGTACGTGTGAAATCGCAGAACCTACAAACAGGTGAAGAAAAGCTGACAACAGAATCGTTTTTGACGATGGTGGCGATGGGTGACGATGGCAAGCCGACGCCTGTCCCGCCTGTATTAGCCGAATCGGAAGGTGAAAAGCGCTTTTTTGAAACAGCCCCTGCCAGACGCGAACACCGGAAAATGAGAGTGAAAACGCCAAGATAACAGAGAAAGGTGCATGGGTTTTATTCCATGCACCTTTTTATAATGAAAATTATCATTGAGTTGTTTCAGTTTTGGATTTCACGTTTGCTAAAGCATTGCCTGGTTCACTGCTTATTACTGATAAGCTGCCGTCTGTTTCGAGGACGACTGCTTTCACTTTTTCAGTGGAGCCAAAACCGGTGTTGCGGATAGCCTGCAGGATTTCGATTTCTTTGATTCGTTCCTTTTTCATGGTACTTCTCAAAAATTGCCCATCGAGAAATAGCAAGCTTGGTTCTGATTTAATAATATTATTGAACCACTTGGAATGAACGGAAAAAAGCGTGAATAAATACTGCAAAAAGATCAATAAGGCAAATGCAGTCATCCCTTCAAGAAGACTGATGCTGTTGTTCAATAGAACCGTGGCCAATGTTGAACCCAGAGCCACAGTTACCACCAAGTCAAAAGCATTTAATTTGGTTAAGGTCCGTTTGCCTGAGATGCGCAGAAAGATAATCAGTCCAACGTATGCAAGGAAACCGACTGTCACAATCCTGATAAAACTGTCGAGCGTAATTTCAAACATCATGTGCCCCCTTCTATTTTTATGAGTTTATCCACATGTTAATAAGTTCCGTTTTTGTAAGAACATCATGAAAATTAAAATATTTTATCCACATAGCACACATAAATAGCATAGTTAGTGTGCATAAGGAGAGGAATATGGAACATCTTGCTTCCAAATCCGGAATTTGGGGTATTTTCTAGTTGTTCTCTATGTTTCCCCTTAGAGTTATTAACAAACATGGATCGGACAGAAATACAACAGAAGTGGTTGCAGTTTTTCGCAAAGGGAATAGGAAAATATCTTATGTTCAGACGGGGGCGATCAAAATGGAACTTTTTCTGAAACTGATCCGTTATGCTGGCTTACTAATTTTTGCGATAGGAGTCTTGCTGTCTACTGTGACTCTGATCAATTTTATTTTCGGTTTAACCGATGCTTTATGGTTTCAGATTTACTTTATCCGTTTGTATTTGTTTCTGGTGATTTCAGGGATTCTGCTTTATATTCTCATTACGTTCCGAAGAAAAGACAACGAAAAAAAGGAGTAGCCGAGGCTGCTCCTTTTTGCTGTTTCAAAACTCACTAAGAAGGAAAATCCTCCATTACTGGATGAAACTTATTTTTTTGCCAATAATTCTTCGAAATACGTGCCGAACTCTTTTGAACGTTTCAAAATCGTGCTTGAAGATACGCCGAATTTTTCGCTTAAGTCTTTTGCAGAAAGCATTGGCCCTTTAACCAGTTCGTGATCCTGCAGGAATCTCCAATAGCCGGCTACAAGTGCTTCCGGTTTTTGGACAGTTGGCTGCTGGCTCACAAGATAGCTGTTTAAGATGCTAGTAATGTTGTTGATTGTCTCTTCATCAAAATCTGCCTGCTCAATATGCTTGTCAAGTTCTGCCATCACCGAATCGTGTTCGGGAGAAAGCTGGATGCTTTCTTCAACACTGCCAGTTGAATACTTGACGATTTGTTCAACCACAGCCAAGTAATTATCGCGCAGATAGCTTTCATCCTCTGAACCATTGTCAGCAGCGATTTGTGCTTTTAGCTGCTCAAGGAATGGAGCGAATTCTCCAACGACTGTCAAATAGCCATTAAGGAACAACACGCCTTCTTTTCCAATACGGGAGTCCGGAAGAAGAATGGCCAGCAAGCCTTGTCCGTTTTCCATATCTGTTGGCGGCTGATCTGTCATTTTGAGTGTTTCACCCGTAAAGACATCTTTGAACTGAGCCGTTTCTGTATTGCCTTCAATGTATTGCCCAAGGAATACCTTTGCGTCTTTCCAGTTTTCAAGCACTTCTTTAGTTGAAGGGCGTTGAGCCAGTTCGATTTGCTTAGCTAAAAAGTCTTCCCAAAGTTCCGGTTTTTTCATGAACAGGAAATTCTCGATTACAAAGGCCTGGGCATCGTTTTCAGCCATGGATTGCATCAAGCGTGGCTGCCACTCCTGTTGAAGTTCACGAAAATCGGCAAGCTGTTCCTGATTTGGGTTTTCCGAGAAGAACTGCTGACGTACTTTGAACAGTTCATCATTCACCAAATCATTGATGGACACAGTTTGCTGTTTTCCGTGACACTTTTTGTACTTTTTACCGCTGCCGCATGGGCATGGATCATTTCTTCCTACCATTCTAATCACCTACATTTTTTATTGAGTGTAACATAAAATGGCGATACGCTCAAAAGTCTGACGATTTAGACGCGGAGAGATCGTACAGAAACATACTGTGATGGCTGGGGATAGGGAGCGGAAGCTGTTTTTTGTCCCATTTTTTGGAAAGAGGTTAACCGAACTATAAATACCTAAAATAGGCACAAAGCAGAACCCGTATTATAATAGAGTAAAACAAGCAATGAGCAGGAGGGGACAAATGTGTTTGAAGATCCGGTAGAAGAATCGATTTCATGGATGCGTGTCATCTTTTTGACCGTGCTTATTGTTTTGGTGTCCCGGCATTTCCTGTTCGAACCTGTGGCCGTGCACGGCGAATCCATGATGCCTACATTTGAAGACGATGACAAAGTCATGCTGGTGAAGATTTATTCGATTGAAAATTTTGATATGATCGTGTTCACTGCACCAAATGGAGTGAATTTCATCAAGCGGGTGATTGGCGTTCCGGGAGACCGTATTTCCATGGAAGATGATCAATTGTATGTCAATGGCAAGGCCGAAGCAGAACCTTATTTGGATAAAAACAGGAAACTGGCGGAGCAGCAGGGACTTTACCGATTGACCGAGGATTTTAAGGAATTTACGGTGCCGGCAGAATCCTATTATGTATTGGGTGACAACCGGTTAAACAGTATGGACTCCAGAGTTTTAGGGTTTATTTCCCGAGATTCGATCGTGGGTGAAGTGAAAATCAGACTTGCTCCTTTCAATCATGTGGGAATTGTAGAATGAAACATCAGTTTCTGTTCCAGCACACAAAAAGGCAGCTACCCCTTTGGAAGAGGCAGCTGTCTTTTGGTGTGCTTTAAAATAAATTTAATTTTTCAATTCGGTTTATCGCTTCGATGATACGGGCTTCATCAACCAATAATCCGACACGGACAAAGCCTTCGCCGCCATCACCGAATCCGCTGCCTGCAGCAACTGAAATATCGGCTTTTTCCAGAAGAAAGTCGGCAAATTCCACACTGGTGAATCCTTTCGGAACCGGCAGCCAAGCAAAGAAAGAACCTGCTGGCGCTTCAATGTTCCAACCGATGCGCGAGCATTCTTCAGCGAGGATATTGCGGCGTTTTTCGTAAAGGTCCACCAGCTCGTCCACGCACTGCTGATCAGCGCTCAATGCTTCCGCTGCGGCCATTTGGACGGCAGGGAATAAACCTGCAAATAAATGGTCTTGGATCAAGTTAAGCGCTTCAATCATTTTGGAGTTGCCAACAGCAAATCCGATGCGCCAGCCGGCCATGTTGTATGTTTTCGATAAGGTATACATCTCGATGCCAATTTCTTTGGCTCCTTCAGATTGCAGGAAGCTTACCGGTTTTTTGCCTTCGTACCCGACAGCGCCATAAGCAAAATCATGGACAACAGCAATGCCGTTGTTTTTAGCGAAAGCGACAGTTTCATCAAAAAAGTCTTTATTGGCAATAGCGCCTGTTGGATTGTTCGGGTAGTTCAAGTACATCAGTTTAGCTTGCGTCCGGACGGATTCCGGCAGCTCGCTGTAGTTCGGCAAATAGCCGTTTTCTGGATCCAGCCGCAACAGCTCGTAGCCGATGTCGGCAAGTGGGGCACTGGACAGGTAATCCGGGTATCCGGGATCCGGCAGCAGCAGGATGTCCTCGGGATTCAGCAGGGCCAGTGGCAATTCGACCAGGCCGATTTTAGTTCCAGCCAGTATGGCTACTTCAAGATCGGGGTCGATATCAACGCCGTATTCGCGTTTGTAAAAAGCCACTGCAGCCTGGCGCAGTTCGGCAATGCCGCGAAAAGGCGAGTATTTGTGCGTTTTTGGATCGGCCGCGGCCGTTTGCAGCGCTTTGATGATATGGCCTGGCGTCGGCTGATCGGGATTGCCTTGGCCAAGGTTGATAACGTCACGCCCTTCGGCAATGGCTTTGCTCGTTTTAGCGACCAGCGAAGCAAAAAATTGGGTAGGCAGGTTTTGCAGGCGATTTGAAAATTCCATGAGATTCTCCTTGTTTTCGAAATAATTGCACATCTACCCCAAATCTTATAGAGTTTAAGGTAACTTGTCTACTGGAGGAGAAAATATGAAAATTGCATGCGTACAGATGGATATCGCTTTTGGAGAGCCTGAACAGAATTACCGGCAGGTTGTGGATTATTTGACAGAGGCGGCAAACAATGGGGCTGAGACCATTGTTCTGCCTGAAATGTGGAACACCGGCTATGCCCTGACGGAACTGGAAGCCTTGGCAGACAGCACGAACCGCACAGTGGAACTGCTGAAAGGTTTTGCAAAAGAACACGCGGTGAATATTGTTGGCGGCTCGGTTTCAACGAAAAAGGCTGATGGTTTCTACAATACAATGTTTGTTGTCAGCAAAACGGGTGAGCTTGTTTCAGAATATGACAAAGCGCATCGCTTCGGCTTGATGGATGAACACATCCATCTCGAAGAAGGAGATTCCCTCGGTCTATTCGAATTGGACAATATCGCATTCGGCGGAGTGATTTGCTACGATATCCGTTTCCCTGAATGGATTCGTGCTCAAGCTCTGAACGGCGCAAAACTCATTTTTGTTTCAGCAGAATGGCCGGAAGCACGAATTGACCATTGGCGCATCCTGCTGCAGGCACGCGCCATTGAGAACCAGTGCTTTATCGTTGCAGTAAACCGCATCGGCAGCGACCCGAACAACGAATTTGGCGGCAGCACGATGGCCATTGCTCCATGGGGAGAAGTTCGCTTGGACATGAAAAAAGAAGAAGGCATCGGCTATGTGGAAATCGATTTAGCTGAAGTCGAGGAGGTCCGGAAACGGATTCCGGTGTTCGATGACCGCCGCGAAAAGTTGTACGAAAAGTTCAAAAAGCAGATTGACACCCTGCAGTAATGCCTGTAACATAAAATTCAATCTAATAACCTAAACTTATCAAGAGAGACCGAGGGGTAGGCCCTATGACGTCCGGCAACCCCCGATTGGGAAGGTGCCAAGTCCTGCGGAACCAGAAAAATGTTCCGGAAGATAAGTCGAGAAATTAAACTTTTCGATGCCTCTTTCTTGATGAAAGAGGCATCTTTTTGTTGGCGGGAGGAAGCTATGATACAGATTGAGAAATTGACGAAAACTTACACAACCAAACATGGCACCGTCACTGGAGTGGACAATGTTTCATTGGATATTGGAAAAGGGGAGATTTTTGGCATCGTCGGTTATTCGGGCGCCGGTAAAAGCTCTTTAATCCGATGCATCAATCTGCTTGAACGTCCCACCTCAGGCAGTGTCATAGTAGATGGCAAAGATCTGACTAAATTGAATGGGAACCAGTTGAGAAAAGCCCGCTTGAAAATCGGCATGATCTTTCAGCATTTTTATCTGATCAGCCAAAAAACGGTCTACGACAATATCGCTTTTGCGCTTCGGGCTGCAGGCACTCCTCCAAAAATCATTTCAGCTCGTGTGGAAGAGCTGCTCGAAATGGTCGGCCTATCCGACAAGCGTGATGTTTATCCGGCCCAACTGAGCGGCGGCCAAAAGCAGCGTGTCGGCATTGCCCGGGCGCTGGCCAACAATCCGGCAGTACTGCTATGCGATGAAGCAACATCGGCACTCGATCCCAATACGACCTTATCCATCTTGCGGTTGCTGAAAGACATCAACCGTAAATTGAACATTACGATTGTGCTGATTACGCACGAAATGAATGTGGTCAAAGAAATCTGCGACCGAATGGCTGTCATGCAGGAAGGGTGCGTCATTGAAGAAGGACAGGTATACGACATCTTTGCAGATCCCCAAAAGGATTTGACGAAGGAATTCATTTCCAGTGTCGTTTCGTTTAATGTTCCCGAACATCTTCTGAAGGAATTTACTGGAACACTGGTGAAAGTGCTGTTCAAGGGCGGTGTCGCAGGAGAAGGTGTAATTTCTGATACTCTGCAGAACTACCCAATCAAAGGGAATTTTTTGCATGGGGCAATCGAATATATTCAGGAACGGCCGCTTGGAGTATTTATCATGGAGCTGAAAGGCACTTCTTCCGCTGTTATGGACGCATTAAAGTACATGGAAAGCAGATCTGCAATTGTGGAGGTGATTCCTAGTGGGCATTGAATGGGGACGAATAATTGAACTTTGGCCAGAGATACAAACTGCATTTTTTCAAACATTGACGATGATCGGCATCTCGTTATCTGTAGCGTTAATCGTCGGGCTGCCGTTAGGGATTTTGCTGTTTATCACAGACCGTGGCTTGTTTCTGGAAAATCGTCCGGTAAATTCTGTAGTCGGCTTTGTCGTCAACATCGTCCGCTCGATTCCGTTTATTATTTTGCTGGTGGCACTTATCCCGCTGACTAAATTCATTACTGGAACGACAATCGGTCCGATTGCGGCGAGTGTCTCGTTATCGGTTGCGGCCATTCCTTTTTTCGCGCGGATTGTGGAAACCTCACTCCGTGAAATCGACAAGGGCGTCATCGAGGCAGCAATTGCAGTAGGCGCTACACCGTGGATGATCATTAAAGACGTTCTGCTTCCGGAAGCGAAAGCGAGCATTATCCAAGGCGTGACGTTGACCATCATCAGCTTGGTCGCCTATTCGGCCATGGCTGGCGTTGTAGGGGGCGGAGGCATTGGAGATCTGGCCATCCGCTTCGGTTATTACCGGTACGATAATACCATCATGATTGTCACAGTCGTCATTTTGATTGTGCTGGTCCAATTGATACAACAGGCAGGAGATTATACAGCTAAAGCCATCGACAAACGATAAGGGGAGAGAATAATATGAAAAAATTTGGATTGATAGTAGCAGCGAGTGCATTGGCTTTGGCAGCATGCGGCGGTGGAGAAGAAAGTGGCTCTTCAGGCTCATCTGAAGAAGCTTCAAAAGATATTAAGCTAGGGGCAACTGCGGGGCCATATAGCGATATGCTAAACCAAGCAATCGTGCCTGGTTTAGAGGAAAAGGGCTATACGGTGGAAATTGTTGAATTCAGCGATTACATCCAGCCCAATGTGGCGCTTGATGGCGGCGATATCGATGCCAACCTGTTCCAGCACACCATTTATCTGGAGAACTTTGAACAGGAGCAAGGAATGGATTTGTCGGCATTGACTACAGTACCGACTGCTCCAATGGGCATTTATTCAAACCAATTTGATTCATTGGAAGCCATTGAGGATGGAGCAACCATCGCGATTCCGAATGATCCGGTAAACGGAGCACGTGCATTGCTGATGCTTGAAGCTGAGGGCTTGGTTGAACTGGATCCGGAAGCGGATGTCCTGCAGGCTTCAGAAAGGGATGTTGTTACAAATACGAAGAACCTCGTGTTCCAACCGATCGAAGCAGGCCAGCTGCCGCGCGCAGTTGATGGTTCTGATTTAGCGGCTGTACCTGGAAACTTTGCATTGGCAGCTGAAATGAATCTACTTGATGCACTGGTATTAGAAAACATGCCGGACGAATATCGCAACGTCGTGGCGGTTACTGCTGAAAATGAAGACAGTGAATTGGCTGCCGATTTAGTGGAAGTTGTGGAGTCGGAAGAATTTGAAGCTGTAATCGACGCGGAATTCGAAGGTTTCGGCAAACCCGAATGGATGGCTGAATAGAAGAAGTATCATTCACTCAAAGAATTCTATCGAATGTTATAGAAAAAAAGCCGCTCCAGAGAAAAATCTGGAGCGGCTTTCGTCATATTTAAAGAGCGCTTCAGTCACTTTTAGGAATCATTTTGACCATGTGGTGAAACGGCTCACCTATAATCGTCCATGGTTCGGAGATGGAGTAGCCGAGGCGTTTGTACAGGCGGATTGCGCTTTCTTTATCCACATCAACATTCAGCGAAAGCTTGCCTCCGCCTTGAGCCGCAACCAATTTCTCAGCAAAATCGAACAGTTTTGAACCAATTCCTTGGCCCTGGTATTTCGGGTCGACTGAAACGGTGTCGATATACCATTCATCGGCATGGGCTTCGGGTTCGATTGTCCGTTCATGGCCCTGTTTTTTGAGTTGTTCAATCAAATAACGGTCCAAATCTTCGGCTTGTTTGCCGTGATAAAGCACCAAAATACCGGCGATATCGCCATTTGATGCGGCTGTGTAAGTAGAGCGATAGCTGTGGCGCGTATGTTCACCGCGAACCATCTCTTCTATTTTTTTCAGCACAGCTTCTGGCTCTTGCTGCGCGGTCATATGATTGGCGATATCGCCGATTGCATTGATGATGAGCGGTGCTGCTTTTTCTGCGTCTTCCGGCCGTGCTTGTCTAATGATAATATTCATTGGGATCCACTCCTTTTGCTTGCATTAACTCTGCTATGACTGAAATAATAGTATATCAACCAAACAGCCCTTTAGCATGAAGGAGGCGAAACATGGAAACCACAAGGCACGTCTTGACCTATGGAGATGCATTTGTCGATTATATTGCAGCAAATACAACAAACGACCGATTCAACCGCCATTTGGGAGGCGCTACAGTAAATGTGGCCGCAGGTATCAGCCGGCTGGGATTGTCCTCAAGATTTATTACAATTACTGGCGACGATGAAACTTCGGCTTTTGTACGACATGAATTAGTGAAAGAAGGCGTCGATTTAACGCACGCCATCATGGTTCCGGAAAAGCGGGTAAGCGGTGTCTACATTCACCTGACTCCGGAATTTGACCGCGTGTTTGCGGATTATGTCAATGAAACACCTGACCTTCAAGTAGAGGGCCATGAACTAAAAGGCGAAGCTTTCGAAAGGGCCAGTGTCTTTCATTTTTGTTCGGGAACTCTTTTCCATCCTGAGGCAAGAGCCACAACCCGAAAAGCTCTGGAACTGTCAAAAGAGCATAGTGTTCTTTGTTCATATGATGTTAATATTCGTCCGCTGCGCTGGGAAAGTGAAGAGCATTGCCGTGAAACGGTACTCGGCTTTCTGCCATTGGCCGACATTGTCAAACTGACAACCGCAGAGCTGGCTTTCCTGATGGAAACCGAATCTCTGGAAGAGGGAATTTCTCGGTTATCGCATTTTTCCATTCCGTTGGTTTTTGTAACCGATGGTGAAAATGGGACGCATGCGGTTTTTCAAAATCATACTCACCATGTTCCTGTCATTCCCGTGCAGCCAGTGGATACAACAGGCGCTGGGGATGCCTTTATGGCAGGCGTCATCCGCCACGTCCATTTGCTTGGCTTGCCTGAAACCCAGCAGGAAGTCGTTGACTGTGCTGATTTTGGCAATAAATTGGGGGCACTTTGTGCGACAAAAGCAGGAGCTCTGACCGCGATGCCACGGCTCGATGAGATGCAAAAAATCATGAATAAAGGGAGCGAAATTCGATGACATTGCACAGTTTTCATTTAAAAGCGGATTGGCCAGGCCTCCGCAACGATGTTGGAGATATTGAAGTGGGCGGTTTAAAAACGCAAATTTCGATTCCTCCCGAAATGGATGGTCCCGGAATTGGTACGAATCCGGATGAAATGTTGCTGGGCGCAGCAGCAACTTGCTACATCATTACACTTGCCGCGATGATGGAACGCAGCAAGCTGGAAAAACAGTCTTTGACGATGGAATCGGAAGGCATTGTAGAAGTGGAAAAAGGCGTAATCACTTATAAACGCATCATCCATAAACCGAAAGTGGTGCTGAAAGCTGGCGCATCTGAAAAGGACTTATCATTAGCACAGAAATTAGCGGAAAAAGCTGAAAGCTCCTGTATGATCACACGTGCCATTCAGGGGAATGTGGAAATAGAATTGCAGGCGGATATTGAAGCAGGAAGCTAAATTTTATAAAAACCTTCATCCTATCAGGACTGAAGGTTTTTATTTTTGCCAATTTTGTCGCGGTGTTTACTATTATATATACCGGGTAGGGTACTTGTAGATCATAAAATATTAAGAGGAGGAAACAAACCATGTTCAATTACACAGTAGATACATCCAAAACAGTGAGTGAAGCCGTAGAGGCATTGGAAGAAAATCTAAAGGCGGAGCAATTCGGCATCCTGTGGAATTTCAACTTAACGGCAAAACTTCAGGAAAAAGGAGAGGATTTCGATACCCCCTACACCATTTTAGAAGTGTGCAATCCGAAAGAAGCCAACCGTGTGTTATCGGAAAACTTGATGATCGGTTATTTTTTGCCATGCAAAATCGTAGTCTATAAGGAAAGCGATGGTGTGAAGATCGGAATGCCAAAGCCCACAGCTTTAATTAGTATGGTAGAAGATCAGAATATCAAAACGATTGCTGAAGATATTGAAGAACGGTTAATCAAGTGCATTGACCAGTCAGCTTAATGAAGATGGGCATCGCGAATCGGGTTTAGCCCCGCTCGTTTTCGAAAGCAATTATTCTTGAAGCTCATGTATTGACATAATACCCTTGGGGGTATATTATAGTGATTAGCAATACATCCTTTGTGATACGGAGGCAGAATGAAATGAAATACGATAAACTTGTCGAGAATCGGTTGAAAAGAATAGAAGGCCAGCTTCGCGGTGTTCTCAAAATGGTGGAGAATGACGAAGATTGCAGAGACGTTGTCATGCAGCTGTCCGCAGTAAGAAGTGCAGTTGATCGGGCTATCGGTGTAATCGTTAGTGATAACCTGGAAACTTGCGTACGTGAAAGCATCGAAAAAGGTGAAAGCACAGAAGGCATGGTAAAAGAAGCTGTAGACTTGCTGGTAAAGAGCCGATAAAAAAGTTTTTTGTTTGACAGCAGGAAATATATTCTCTAATATACCGGTTAGGGTATTAAAAAGTGCGGCGCCACTATAAAACGTCATTTTTTTTCGCAATAAAATATACCCCTATGGGTAATTTAAAATGGAGGCAATAAAATGGCACAAGAGCAAAAGAAAACAACGATCGTATTATTCAGCGGAGATTACGATAAGGTGATGGCAGCTTATATCATTGCCAATGGTGCTGCAGCATACGATCATGAAGTGACAATCTTCCATACATTTTGGGGATTGAATGCATTGCGGAAAGAAAATCCGCCAGCGCTGAAAAAAGGGCGCCTTGAAACGATGTTTGCAAAAATGATGCCGAGAGGTGCGGATAAACTTGGTTTATCAAATATGCAGTTTGGCGGAATGGGACCTAAAATGATCAAACAAGTCATGAAAAAGCATAATGCCCTCACTTTGCCTCAATTAATTGAAATGGCAGAGGAACAGGATGTAAAAATGATTGCTTGCACGATGACAATGGATCTTCTGGGTTTGCAAAAAGAAGAATTGTTGGATGGAGTTGAATATGCAGGAGTGGCAGCTTACCTTGGAGATGCCGAAGACGGCAACGTCAATCTATTCATCTAATCGCATTTAAAGCGGAAGGGAAAGATGCAGCATGGAATGGATCATATGGATTCTGATTGGAGCGGCTGTTCTTTGGATAGCATATCGTTTCACTTCACCAGCTAAAGGAATCAAATCAATTTCTACAGAAGAAATGAAAATGCAGCTCGGTAAAAAAGATAAGCAGTATGTCGATGTACGGACGCCTGCAGAGTTTAAAGGCAATCACATCAGAGGCTTTAAGAACATTCCATTAAATGAACTGCCGAAGCGTATGAGTGAATTGTCAAAAGAGAAAGAAGTACTGGTGATTTGCCAAAGCGGCATGCGCAGCAGCAAAGCCAGCCAATTATTGAAGAAAAATGGATTCACCACCATAACAAATATCAGAGGCGGCATGAGCACTTACCGCAGATAAAGGAGAACTGGGTTATGAAAACAATGACAACTCAACAAGTTCAAGAATTAGTAGAAACCAAACAGTCTATCGACTTGATCGATGTTCGGGAAACGAGTGAGGTAGCGGCAGGGAAAATTCCAGGCGCCATCAATATTCCTTTAGGATTATTGGAATTTAAAATGAGCGAACTTGATAAATCGAAAGAATATATTATGGTTTGCCGATCAGGCGGACGCAGCGGACAAGCTACACGTTTTCTCGAAAATCTGGGATACAAAGTTACCAATATGGATGGCGGAATGCTGGACTGGAATGGCGAAACAAACTAACAGCCTGCTAAAGAACAGGCAAATTTCCAAGGAGGAAATCAAATGGTACAAACTGACTTAACTTTAGATGCAAAAGGGCTGGCATGCCCGATGCCGATTGTAAAAACAAAAAAGATGATGAAAACGATGGATTCAGGTAAAGTACTGGAAATCCTGGCGACAGATAAAGGATCGACAGCGGATCTTCAAGCGTGGGCAAAAAGTTCAGGGCATCAATATATCGGCACTGAAACCGAAGGGGATGTGTTGCGCCATTTTCTTCGTAAAGATGGAGCTGGAGCTCCTGAAGAAACCATCACCATACCAGAAATCTCACTTGCTGATTTCTCTCAAAAGGTTGAAGGCAATGAGCAGATGACGATTCTGGACGTTCGGGAAATAGATGAATTCGAAGAATCCCATATCCCTGGAGCCATTCATATCCCATTAGGTGAAGTAGAAGCACGAATGGATGAATTAACTAAAGAAGATTCCATCTACATTATTTGCCATTCGGGCAGAAGAAGTGGCATCGCTGGAGATATGATGGCCAAAAAAGGATTTGGCAGTCTTTATAACGTCGTACCGGGCATGAACAATTGGACAGGTAAAACAGAGTAAAAAAATTTAAACAACCATATACCCCTGGAGGTAATTCGGATATGACAGTAAAAGCAATGAAAGCAAGTGAAATAGCAAAAAAAGTAATAAATAACGAGCCCTTGTTCATTCTGGATGTGCGGAATGGCGATGCTTTCGCAGATTGGAAAATCGAAGGCGGCAACATCCAGTATTTGAATACACCGTATTTCGATTTATTGGACGGTGTCGAAGAATTGGTTTCAGAACTGCCGACAGACCGGGATATTCTTGTAGTCTGTGCAAAAGAAGGCTCTTCCGTCATGGTAGCAGAAATGCTTTCAGAAGAAGGCGTTGATGCCGCTTATTTAGAAGGTGGGATGAAAGCCTGGAGTGAACACCTGGAGCCAGTAAAAGTCGGTGAATTGCAGGGCGGCGGCGAATTGTACCAATTTGTCCGTCTTGGCAAGGGATGTCTATCGTATATGGCCATCTCTGATGGAGAAGCCGCTGTTATTGATGCAACACGCATGGCGCATATCTTCTTGGACTTCGCGCAGGAAAAGGGCGCAGCTATCACGCATGTATTTGATACGCATTTGCACGCCGATCACATTTCAGGAGGGCGTGCGATTGCAGAAGCAACCGGTGCAAGTTATTATTTGCCACCAAAAGATGCAGAAGAAGTCGCATTTGAATACGAAGCTTTGGAAAACGGCTTGCAAGTGACAATCGGAAAATCAAAAATTGAGATCGAAGCTTTTTATTCACCGGGCCACACGATTGGTTCTACGTCATTCATCGTAGACCACAAATACTTGATGACCGGCGACATTTTGTTTATCGATTCGATCGGCCGGCCGGATCTCGCTGGTCTTGCGGATGACTGGGTAGGTGATTTGAGAGAATCTCTTTACACACGCTATAAAGATCTGGCAAACGAGCTTGTTGTTTTGCCGGCCCATTTCATGATCATTGAAGAGTTGAATGAAGATGGCAGTGTTTCCAAAAAGTTGGGTGATCTGTTCGATGAAAACCATGGTCTGAATATTGCAGACGAACAGGAATTCCGAGATATGGTCACCAAGAACCTGCCGCCGCAGCCGAACGCTTATCAGGATATCCGCAAGATGAACATGGGGCAAATTGCGCCGGACGAAGAAGTGCAGCGTGAAATGGAAATTGGACCAAATCGCTGTGCAGTTCGGTAGGTAAGGATTTTCCCAATTGAAAATATTAAGAGACGCTTTAGAGTTGAAAAATAGCTTAGATATGGAGCAAAACAGCGAAGACTCCCAGGGGTCCAAGCGAAGTGCTGAGATCCACTCGGGCGAAGTGCAACGAGTCCGAGTTAGCTCAGTGCAAGCCCCCAGGAAAGCGAAGCTGTTTTGCGTAATATCGGTTAGTAATTCATATTAATTAAAACCCAAAAGGAGAGATTTTGATGAACGCAGATAAAGTATTGGACGCAAAAGGGCTGGCATGCCCGATGCCGATTGTAAAAACAAGAAAAGTTATGAAAGAAATGGACAGCGGAGAGGTTCTTGAAATTTTGGCAACTGACAAGGGCGCGAAAGCCGATTTGACTGCATGGGCAAAATCCGGCGGACACGAATTGTTGGATTCGCAGGAAAACGGCGATGTCTTTTCATTCTGGATCAAGAAAGGCTAAGAGCCGGATTGGAGGGTATCGACAAGATGCCCTTTTCCCTTTTAGGAAGGTGAACTAAAATGAGTCTGGACTTTATCATTGTCATTTTTATCATCGGATTTGTAGGTTCCTTTATTTCCGGAATGGTGGGAATCGGCGGATCAATCATCAAGTACCCGATGCTGCTTTATATACCGGTGATGCTGGGATATACGGCATTCAGTGCGCATGAAGTATCGGGAATTAGTGCCATTCAAGTATTTTTCGCGACCATCGCAGGTGTCTGGGCATACCGTGGCAGCGGGTATTTGAATAAAACCCTGATCGCTTATATGGGCGGCGCGATTTTAGTGGGAAGTTTTATTGGCGGCTACGGTTCCACCATCATGTCTGAGCAGGGGATCAATATTGTTTACGCGGTATTGGCAACCATCGCGGTCGTGATGATGTTCATGCCCAAAAAAGGAGTCGACGACATTCCGCTCGATCAGGTTGCCTTCAATAAGTGGCTGGCCGCAGGGTTGGCATTTATCGTCGGAATCGCAGCAGGAATTGTCGGAGCAGCGGGTGCCTTTATTTTGGTGCCGATCATGCTGGTTGTCTTAAAAATTCCGACCCGGATGACGATTGCGACTTCACTTGCGATTACGTTTCTTTCGTCCATTGGCTCAACAGTTGGGAAGATCGTAACGGATCAAATTTTATATGGTCCCGCAGCAGTCATGATTGTTGCAAGTATACTGGCTGCGCCTCTTGGAGCGAAGCTGGGGCAAAAAATGAACACGAAATACCTGCAATGGATTTTGGCGTTGCTGATTTTGGGAACAGCTATTAAAATTTGGATAGATATCCTGTAATGCAAAAAGAGAGGGCGCCTTGTTAAAAGGCATCCTCTCTTTTTATCTGACAGTGCTTTCCGCACTTATATTTTCAATACGATGGGATGGATAGGTGTAGTTGCCGGTGCGCTCAATTTGTGCCACTTCGTACATGGCAATTGCCACATTTCTCGCTTCCACAGGTTTGTATTTTTTCATTTTGCCCTTCAGCAATTTGCTGAAAGCTGGGCTTAGTACCGTGGCTGCTTTTTCGCCTAACCGAAATTCCTGGCGGTCTCCGAGCAGCAAAGAGGGCTGGAATATGTGCAGGGCAGCCAAACCGATTTTTTTCAGGCGGACCTGCAGTTGTCCTTTGGTGCGGCTGTAAAAGACTTTGGATTCGGCATCTGCGCCAAGAGCCGTAATGATAAGGAAATTCTTCACTTGCTGAGACTTGGCCAATTCGGCCATCTTCAGGGGATAGTCATAGTCGACTTTTTTGAAGGCATCCTGCGATCCTGCTTTTTTAATGGTAGTGCCGAGGCAGCAATAAACATCGTCGACATCAAAATGCTCGGCGTAATGATCCAATTTGTCGAAATCTGTGACCACCTGTTCGAGTTTTTCATGTGCCATGTCCAGTGGACGGCGAACCAGGATTTTTACTCCGCTGTAATGCGGGCTGTCTAAAAGGATACGGAGCAATTCGTTGCCGACCAGTCCGCTTGCGCCTGCCAGTAAAGCAATTTTGTTGTTCATAGTGAGCGCCTCCTTTTTCTTTGTCTTCTATCTGTTAAAATCTACTATACCCCAAACTGTAGAAATTGTCTTTTTGCTTTGAATCTTTGGCTAGAAGAGTACAATAAGGGTAAGAACGAACGGAAAGGAAGAGGCGCATGAAACCAGTGATAGTCGCTGAAAAGCCAAGTCAGGCCAAGGCCTATGCCGAAGCGTTCAAAACCACAAAACGCGACGGTTACATTGAAGTCGCACCTGATGCGATTTTTCCGGAAGGTGCCTACATCACATGGGGCATCGGCCATCTTGTGGAATTGAAAGAGCCAAAGGCCTATGACCCGAAATGGGGCAAGTGGTCGCTGGCTGCGCTGCCGATTTTGCCGGATACTTACCAGTTTCAAGTGGCAAGAGGCAAAGCACAGCAATTTGGCATCATCAAGAAATTGATTTTCCAAACCGATACGGTCATCAACGCTTGTGACGTAGACCGGGAAGGGTCCAATATATTTTACAGCATTTACTATCAGACAGGCGCCAAAAACAAAAAGATCCAGCGTTTGTGGATCAATTCACTGGAAGCGGATGAAGTCAGGAAAGGCTTTCAGGAGCTGCGGGACAACCGGCAGGATCTCCTGTTGTATCAGGAAGCCAAAGCACGCCAAATCAGCGATTGGCTGGTCGGCATGAATGGATCGCGCCTGTATTCCTTGCTGCTTCAGGAAAAAGGCATTCGTGAGGTCTTTGCTATCGGCCGTGTCCAGACGCCGACTGTATTTTTAATCTATCAGCGCGAAAAAGAAATTGAAGCGTTTGTGCCGGAGCCTTTTTATGAAATTGAAGGTATGTTTGAGGCGGAAAAAGGCCGCTACAAAGGAAAAGCGAAGCTGCGGGCAAAAGAGCGAAAAGAAGCCGAAGAGCTGTTGGCCAAACATGCTATTGCCGCTAAAGAAGAAGGTATTGTGACACAGGTGAAGACGACAGAAAAACGCACACCGCCGCCACAGCTTCATTCCTTATCGACGCTGCAGGCAGCAGCCAACCGGAAATGGAAATACAGTCCGGCTAAAGTTTTGTCTGTCATGCAGGGATTGTACGAAAAAAAACTTGTCAGCTATCCCAGAACTGACACTCAGCATATTACGCCGGGCGAATTTAATTATTTGGCAGGGCAAGCTGAAAAATACCAACAGCTGATTGAAGCGCCATTCCCGATTGCTTCCAAAGCGCCGAAAAAGCGATTTGTGGACAGTTCCAAAGTTCAGGAGCATTACGCCATCATCCCGACAAAAACCATACCGTCAGCCAGAAAATTAGCAGGGCTGGCAAAAGATGAGCGCAATCTATATGAAGAAGTGCTGCGGACAACATTGGCGATGTTCCATAAAGATTACCGGTATGCAGAGACTAAAGTGACAACAGATGTCAAAGGGCTGGCGTTTTTCACTACCGGAAAAACAGAGCTTGAAAAAGGCTGGAGAGAATTATTTCCTGCTGCCAAAGAAGCGAAGCAGGAACCCTCTTTGCCTGAGTTGCAGGAGCAGGAGCGGGTGAAAAGCAAAATCGATATAAAAGAAAGCATGACGCTGCCTCCAAAACCTTATACAGAGGGTCAACTGATTGCCATGATGAAAACCTGCGGGAAGTTTGTCGAAGATGTGGAAGATACCGAGATCCTTAAGGAAATTGAAGGACTCGGTACGGAAGCGACAAGAAGCGGCATCATTGAAACGATTAAACGCCATGAATATATTTCGGTCACCAAAAATATCGTTTCGATTACGGATAAAGGACGCATTCTTTGCCAATCGATCGAAGGGAATTTACTGTCCAGCCCATCCATGACCGCAAAGTGGGAGACTTATTTAAAGAAAATCGGCAAGGGTGAAGGGTCATCAGAAGTGTTCCTGGCTACGATCGGAAAATTTATCCAGAAACTGCTCGATGAAGTCCCAGCACAAATGCAAAAGAACGGGTTGCCGGACAAGATGGCGGCGCCGGACGCCAAAGATGAGATTGCCGTTTGCCCCAGATGTAAAAAAGGGATGATCGTATCGCGAAGAGGTTCGTACAATTGCACTGAATATGACAATGGCTGCAAGCAATCGTTTCCAGCCACTTTTCTGAAAAAACGATTGACGGCCAAGCAGATTGAATACTTGTGCACCAGAGGAAAGACCCCTGTCATTAAAGGCTTTGTTTCGAAAAACGGCAAGAAGTTCAACGCCAAACTGGTGCTGGAAGACGGCAAGTTGAAAATGGAGTTTTAAATTGTAAATGATAATGCAGAAGTAACTTTCGAGGGATGGGTTAAATCCAAAAGCTTGTTTGGTTGCAATGGTTCAAGTTTTTCTTTAATAATGAAAAGTGAAGGCAAGGCATAACATCCAAAGGAAAGGGAGTTTCGCATGAAATATAATTTCGATGAGATTGTTAACAGGAGAGGCACTTACTCCATGAAATGGGATGGGGGAGAATTGATAAAACAATTCGGACTGACCGAAAGATACGATGAAGAAACCATTCCGCTCTTTACTGCCGATATGGATTTGCCGGTTCCCCAGCCATTGGTTGAAGCTTTGCACAAAACAGTGGACCATCGGATTTACGGGTATTCGGTTTTTCCGGATGAGTATTTTGATGCCATTCAGTCATGGCTGCAAAAACGGCATGGCTGGAAAGTGGAGAAAGACCAGATTGTTTACAGCCCGGGAACTGTTCATGCGCTGAATATTGCAGTTAAGGCATTTACAAATCTGGAAGAAGGCATTATCATCCAACGCCCTGTTTATCCACCCTTCACTTCAGTGATTGAAGGGAACGGCCGCAAAGTGGTGAATAATGCGTTGAAAATAGATGACGAAGGTTATTACTCAATCGATTTCGAAGATTTTGAAGCGAAAGCAAAGGATGACGATACGACAATGTTCATTTTGTGCAATCCGCATAATCCGACAGGCAGAGTTTTCAACGAGGAAGAGCTGAAAAAGATGGCTGCTATTTGTTTTGAAAACAATGTCTTGATTGTCGCTGATGAAATCCATGGAGATCTGCTGCGCCGCGGAAAGCAATTTATTCCGATGGCGAAAGTAGCCGATCAGACCGGTCATATCATTACTTGCACAGCGATCAACAAAACCTTTAATGTCGCCGGCTTGCACTGTACTAATATCATCATTTCCGATGAAGAACTGCGGACTAAGTTTGCTACTGAAATGGGCATGCAATTGGCCTCTCCATTTGCCATTGCCGCTTTGATTGCAGTCTATAACGAAGGTGAAGACTGGCTGGAGCAGCTGACCGATTATGTCGATGGGACAATGTCCTACATAAAAGAGTTTTTGGCTGAGGAAATGCCTGAAGTGAAAGTTTCTATTCCGGAAGGTACCTATATCATGTGGCTGGATTTCAGTGGATATGGCATTTCGGCAAAAGAAATCCATGACCGGATTTATAATAAAGCTAATGTTTTATTGGAGGACGGCAGTATGTTTGGTGAAGAAGGGGAGTTCTACCAACGGATTTGCACACCTTCTCCACGACCGCTTATTCGGGAAGCTTTAGAAAGAATCGCTGAGGAATTTAAAGATATCTCCGGAAAAGGTTTGGCAGAAAAGTAGATGAACGAACAAGTTGTCAGAAGTGGTGGAAAATTGAATTTACTTGTATTCTTTACCTTTAGTACACAGTTTGATACAATAGAGTGACTTGGAAAACAATAGCGTTTCCGAACCTGATATGAAAATTTATTTACTAATTTTATGGTCGTAGCCCATACAAAACTTAATTTTATATCTTGGTTAAATATTTCAGACGATTGAGCTGATATAAAAGCCGAAAAGAGTGCCTTGATACAAGGCGGTTCTTTTCGGCTTTTTCTATTGCTTTTTTGTTCCTGAAAAAAGAAGGGAAGCGATTTTTTATGCATTACTTCGTGGATCATAAGAAAAAGAAGATTCATCAACGGCAGTTTGCAGGAGACCGGTGTGGATTTGTGGAAACACCTGTAGAAAAAAGAGAATTTACTAATCAAGCTGATTACATCGAGCAGTTGGAGTCAAAGGACTTGTATGAATTTTGTCCTCATTGCCAACAGGCACAAATTATCAGTTAAAAATCTTCTATTTGATATTCAAAATATTTAAAGAAGCTAAATGCATCCATAAAAAAACAGAGACAGCTTAAAGCGTGTCTCTGATCTGGAAAGCCAGCGGAAAGCTGGCTTTTTTGTTATTTAGCAGGATCCAGCAACACTACAATATATCCTTTGTCTGTGATGAAGTTCCAATCGAGATAAACTTCTGTAATTGGCTGTTTTAATAGGACTTCAATACGGGTCTGCAATAATAATCTTCGTTCCAGCGGCCGCTTGACCAATTTCAATTCTTCAATAAACCCACCGCGGATCAGCTCTTTTTCGATTTCAACGAAAATTCCTGACCTCTCGATCAGCAGTGTACGGTTGTTCAACCAATACAGCTCAGTCGATTCTGGCGTTTTTTGTGCTTTTCGGCTGGCTTCATTAACTTCGTTCCGAATGCCCTCCACTTCAATATCGGATTCCCATTCAAAATCTTTGGCAGGCGATTTGTCAGTCATGATCGCCAATATCATGCCTGTGTGATCATCTAAATTCCAATCTGCGTATACTTCATCAACTTCCAGTTTGCCGATTTTCCATAACTCCAGCTTAATATCCGCAGCCAGCTGATTCATCAATAGGTCACGTGTTTCTAAAATCCTCCGATGTTCCTGCTGCTTCAGTAGAATTTTTTCAGTTGGAGCTAAAAAGCCGCGAAGATGGATGGAAATAAAGGGCGGTTTTACTGTAACAAATACCGATGTTGGGCCTTTTCCAAAATGGTCGCGCAATAAAGTAGAGATATAACTGCCGACTTCTGTATGTATTGCTTTTTCATTAGACATGATTAGGTCTCCTTTACTCTATAGCTGAGGCCTGTATAGCCTGTTAGCTTATAGTAGCGCATGCCCTTTTATACTCAATCTGCTCGAAACAAGCATATCAACCTACCTCTGAAATCAAGAATAGTTTCTGTAAAAGACACTCAGCTTAGTGGGCTTAATTATACGGGATTTCCGTAATTATATAAAGAAATGAATAAAAGATATTGGAATTTTGATAGCATTTTCATTTATTTTGTGAAAAATAGAAGATCTGCACAATGAAATTAGTCGTATTGCATCACAATCAAGGTTTTTCTTACAGTTTTTTTGTTTTGTGCCAGTATAAAAAGGGTATTATTTGGAAAAAGCTGCAACGGATTTATATGCCTCCTAAACCAGCCGATCGAACACGAGAGGGAGATTCTATGCCTTTACCTACAGCCAAAACCACTGATTACACAAAAGAAAGAAATCGAAGGGTCCATTCCAAAAGAAATGTCTGGTCGGGACTCCTGTTTGGCATCGGCTTAGTAGCGTTTATAGATGAAGCGGTATTCCATCAACTTCTGCATTGGCATCATTTCTATGATCGTTCTACTACGGATATGGGATTGGTTTCGGATGGGTTTTTTCACGCCTTCAGCTGGTTTGCGACCGTAGCGTCTTTGTTTCTATTGGCTGATCTTCAGCGCCGCAAAGCTTGGTGGCCGAAACGGTGGATAGGCGGTGTGCTGCTCGGTGCCGGAGCTTTTCAGCTGTACGATGGCATCATACACCACAAACTATTGGAGCTGCACCAAATCCGGTACGGAGTAGACTTGCTGGCGTATGATCTCGTTTGGAATATGACAGCAGGGATCCTGCTTTTAATTGGCCTGATTTTGCTGTGGCAAACCCCTAACACCCCGCCTGTAAAGCCCAATGGCAACCGTGAAGGAAGCACCTGATTTAACAGGCGGAGATGCGCTCCACTATGGCGGCAGCCAAGTAGAGCGCATCTTTTATTTTTCATACTTGCCTTTTAACGGCACAAATAATACTTCATTCAATAGGGTAGTATGCAGCTTGCCGTTATTGTCCTTCTCAATCAATCGCAGCTCCTGGCTGAAGGAACTGCCAACGGGAATGACCATCTTGCCTCCTTTATTCATCTGCTCCAAAAGTTCTTTCGGTACTTCAGATGCAGCCGCGGTCACCATGATCCGGTCGAACGGGGCTTGTTCGTACCAGCCTTCACTTCCATCGCCTAATTTGAATTGGATGTTTTGAAAGCCTAATTGGCCTAACCGTTCTTTTGCACGGTTCTGCAATTCTTCAATTCTCTCGATCGTGTAGACAGAACCGGAAAAAGCCGCAAGCAAAGCGGTTTGGAAGCCTGACCCTGTCCCCAGCTCCAATACTTTCTGTTCTGGCTGAGGGTCGAGTGCCAATGTCATTTCTAGAACGAGGGAGGGCTGAGATATCGTTTGTTCAAATCCGATTGGCAAGGCATGGTCAAAGATGGCCAGCTCTTTGTTGGAGTCCATAAAAAAACTGCGGTCCATCTGCCGAAAATAGGAAATGATTTCTTTTCTTTGACTTTTCATCACATATACCCACTTTCTTTTGGAATAGTTTTGCCAAATAGAAGGACGGAATCATGCATTTTCTGAGCAGTCTTGTTACATTAATTTTAAGGAAATAGCAGCCAACTGTATAGTAATTGAAACGGAATCGATGGAAAAGAAGAAAGGATGGTAAAAATGGAAGTTCCTCAAATGGCTATTAAGCAAATTGAAGAAGGGCTCCATCAAAATGATGGACGATTGGAATTCGCCACTTTTGGCATGGGTTGCTTCTGGGGACCTGAAGCGCGATTTGGCGGCATGACGGGAGTTCTCCAAACCCGCGTTGGTTTTGCAGGGGGAAGGGAGCCAGCTCCTACTTACAGAAAAATGGGCGACCATACGGAAACAGTTCAAATCGAATTTGATCCATTGGTCATCAGCTACGAAGAGATACTAAGGGGGTTTTGGGGAAACCACTACCCGAATCGTGATAATTATAAAGGAAGACAATATATTTCTTTATTGCATTACCATACAGAACAGCAGCGCAAAACAATCGGCCTTATTCGAAAAGAAATGGAAGCACAATTGGGAGAGCCGATTGAAACAGAAATTTCACCTTTTACCGGATTTACCCGGGCTGAAGAACGCCATCAAAAATATTATTTGAAGCGATATCCGAAGGCGTTGGAGCAGCTGGCAAAAATTTATCCGGACAGAGAGCTGCTGGAGGATTCAACTTTCGCTGCCCGGTTAAATGGGTTTGTGAAAGGCTTTGGCACAAAGGACAGCGTACGCAAAGAAATCACGCAATGGAACATTAGAGAGGCGGAAAAGGCCCATCTGATAGAACTTTTCTTGAAACTAAAGTGGTAAAGAGCAAAAGATTCTGATTGGGGCAGTCTGTCATGGCATGAAGAAAGCCAACACCGAAGGAACAGCGGCTTCGGTGTTTTTGCGTTGACAATAAAGGAGATGTTGGAGAGTGAAGAGAACATAATCTATTAGGGACCTTGCCAAGGAAATAAAAAAAGAGGTGACATCTCATGGATCAAACAACACTGGTTTTGGCTTTGCTGCCAATTCTCATCATTCAACTTGCATTAATGATTTTTGCTTTGGTGGACTTGATTAAAAACCCAAATCCAAATGGACCCAAATGGATGTGGGCTGTGCTGATTGTCGTAATCAACATCATTGGACCTATTTTATACTTCGTTATTGGGAGGAGAAATTATTGAGCATACTGGTAGTGGAAAAGCTGACAAAACGTTATGGTCAGGAAAGTGCAGTGGAAGATCTTTCTTTTGTATTGGAGAAAGAGACTGCTACGGCATTGATTGGCCCAAACGGAGCAGGCAAAACGACAAGCTTGTCGATGCTGGCTGACCTGTTGTCTCCCTCGAGCGGCAAAATTACAGTGGCCAAAGGACTGACAATTGGTTTTCTGCCTCAGTATCCGCAATTCTTTCCGTGGCTGACAGCGCTTGAATTTACGGAGATGGCTGCGAAACTAAGTGGCATCGAGTCCAAGAAAGCAAGGCTGCAGGCATCACGCACTTTAGGATTTGTAGGTCTTGAGAGTGCGATGAATAAAAAAACAGGCACCTTTTCAGGTGGAATGAAGCAGCGCTTGGGTCTGGCTCAGGCAATTGTCCATCAGCCAAAGCTACTCTTGCTGGATGAACCGATTTCAGCGTTGGATCCGACTGGCCGCAGGGAAATTATGGACTTATTGAAAGCTCTGCAGCAGGATACGACCATCCTGTATTCCACCCATATATTAAATGATGCTGAAGAAATGACTGACCAGCTGCTCTTTATGAAAGGCGGGCGTTTGATTGAGCAGGGTTCGCTGAATGACGTGAAGAATCGGCATGCCAGTCCGCATATCCGAATTCGTTTTACTAACCCCTACCAAGCGGCAGAGTTCGCTGGCCGGCTGACGTGGGAGCGGGAGATTAAAGGAGCTGTTGTTTTTCTTCCGGTTTACAAGAACGGACCAAGCATGCAGCAAGTGCTTGAAGTTCTGGCTTCTGAAAAACAGGATATTCTGGGAGTCGATTACCAAACAGCGTCTCTGGAAGATATTTTTCTAAAGGTGGTCGCTGCCAAATGAAACAGTTCAGCATTCTGATGCAAAAAGAATGGCGGGAAAATATACGGAACTATAAGATTTACTGGGTACCTGCCATTTTCATTCTTTTGGGAATCACAGAACCTGTAGTAAATTTTTTTCTGCCGCAAATTCTAGAGTCATCTGGTGGATTGCCGGAAGGAGCGGTGTTTGAATTTCCAACACCGCCTCCCGAACAGATTTTAACTGCAGTCATGGAACAATTTCAAACAATCGGGTTGGCTGTGCTGATTCTTGCTTACATGGGAACCGTTGCAGGAGAGCGCAAAAGCGGAACAGCCACATTGCTGTACGTACGGCCACTTTCTTTTCCAGCCTATTTTCTAAGCAAATGGGTAATGGCGTCGGCCATTTCTTTAGTGAGCGTTTGGGTTGGCTTTCTGGCGGGCTATTACTATACCTTATTATTTTTTGATCGAGTTGAAGGGATGGAGCTCTTTCAAATGGTTGGAACCTACAGCATTTGGGTGCTGCTCATCGTTTCCATTATAGTGGCGGCGAGTGCTGCTATGCCGAATGGCGGGCTTGCAGCGGCTGTTGCATTTGCCATCTATCTGATTCTTCAATTAACAGACGGTTTATTTGGGGCAGCTTGGTCCATCTCGCCGGTAAAGCTGCCTCAATATGCAGCAGCCTGGCTGGCAGACAGTCCGGACAGCGGCAGCCTCGCAGGGGCAATTGGAATTACTGCTCTTATCATTTTAGCCTTACTTGTTTTCGGCAGCTGGATATCCTGGAAAAATAAAGCAAAAACCAAAGTTTAGCTGAGGGGCCGGAAAAACTGCTAAATAAGTTGAATTTATGAATTATCATTTTCTTAACCGCTTCGGGCACGGTTCCTGTGATAAGCCAGGAAAGCAGGCTATCAGCTGTCGGAATTTTAAAAAGGGGTTGCAGCAAATGCTCCATCATGTTGAACTGAACGTTTCAAACTTAAAGGAATCCAGATCTTTCTACAGTGAATTGCTGCCGCCTCTTGGCTATGCATTGTTTCAAGAGTGGGACCAAGGATTTAGCTACAAGTCTGGGTCCACGTATATCGTATTTGTGCAAACGGAAGAAAAGTTTCTTCAGATTCCATATCACCGCAAACGAACAGGACTCAACCATTTAGCTTTTCATGCAGCATCACGCTCGCAAGTGGACGAGATGACTGAAAAAATGCGACAATGGGGAGCGCGAGTGCTGTATGAAGATCTCCATCCTTTTGCAGGAGGCCCGGATTATTATGCGGTTTTTCTGGAAGGTCCTGATCGCTTAAAGATTGAGATTACAGCGCCCGGTGAAAAAGGCTGACCATATTTGACGAGGAGAGTTGGATCTTTTTTTACTTGACGTGCGTCAGGAAGCCTAGGAGAAATGTTTGGGAGTGTGTAAACCCAAATGATTTAATAAGAATCGAATAGAGGGTAAAATGTTATGAAGAAACTCGCAGTATTTATACTGCTCGTGCTACTGGTATGGGGTGGAATCTGGTACAGCAATAAGTCGGTGCAAACCACTGAATATACGGTGGCATCAGAAGAGCTGCCAGAAGCTTTCAACGGTTCAAAAATTGTTCAAGTGTCTGATTTGCATAATGCGACTTTCGGAAGAAAGCAATCGTCATTGATAGAAAAAGTGGAAGCGGCTAATCCGGATGCCATTTTCTTAACAGGAGATCTTGTTGACAGCAATCGCTATGACTTGGAGGCGAGCTTGGTTCTGGTGGATGCACTGGTTGAGATGAGCAATGTGTATTTTGTAACAGGAAACCATGAAGTTGCTTCCAATCAGGTGGAGGAAATTACGGCTGCTCTGCAGCAAAGGGGCGTAACCGTCTTGGCAGACGATTCGGTGGAATGGGAAAGGGACGGAGAATCGATTCAGATTGCAGGAATCGATGACCCATTGATGGAGCCCGATATCCATGAAGAAGAAGCAACACGCCAAAGCCTTGATAGTGCACAAATGACAGATGATTTTACATTGCTGCTTGCTCATCGTCCGGAGCACTTTCCCATTTACGCCGAAGATGGAGTGAATGTCGTCTTTTCTGGACATGCTCACGGAGGGCAAGTCCGCATACCGGGACTTGGTGGTTTGATTGCCCCGGGACAAGGGTGGTTTCCAAAAGTGACCGAAGGAATATTTGAAATAGACCAATCCCAAATGGTTGTCAGCCGTGGTCTTGGCAACAGCACTTTTCCTGTTCGCATTTTCAATTTGCCGGAAATTGTCGTTGTGACATTGGAAAAGGAATAACACTGCTGCAGCAAGTTTTTCAGGCGTTTGCTGTAGTCGAATCCAAATTGTTAGTGGGATATTTACTGTAAATAAGGAGGCTGCTCACCGTGATTAAGAAAAAGGAAGTTACATTGCACCGGTATTCCTCGAAAGTGTCAATTGATTACGATTTGCCGTCAGATCAGTTGGAATTTACCCGATTGCCTACAGAAATTATTGAAAAAGATGCGAAAGATCCGTTAAAACATTTTATCATCATCAAAGCACGCGGTGAAGATGCCGGATTTTTTGAATTGGACGAGTCGGCAGACCGCAAGAAGTATTCAGATAATCCCCATGCTTTGCTGCTGAGAGGATTTTCTGTGAATCCCAAATTTCAGGGCAGAGGCATTGCAACAGGTTCCATCTATGCATTGCCGGAATTTTTGGAAGAGGAATTCCCTGATTTTGATGAGGTGGTTTTAGGTGTCAATGCGCGCAATATCCCGGCGCAGCGGCTGTATCAAAAAGCGGGATTTAAAGATACCGGCCGGCGGATCATGCGGTCAAAAGGTGAGCAGTTTGTGATGTCCTTATACATCAAAAAAGCCAAGTGATAGCAGTAATGCCTATCACTTGGCTTTTTTGCGTTTATTCGAAATACAGATGCCTGTGTAAGGTACAGCCGGGATTGAATGGCGAAGAACAGACTGGACAAGTAGATGCACAGGCCAAATAGCCGTTGACTGACAGCTCATGTCCGCATGTTCCGCACAACACTGCTTTTTCATGGAACTGTTCCTTGGGCCAAACCTGTGGCTTGCCGCATCCAGCGGCTTCGTGGCATTCAAAGCACGGAAAATATTCCTGGCAGCAAAAAAATTTGATGGCTATCCGGTCGATGGATGAATGATAATGAGCGCATCGTGTTTCGGCATCCACGCTAATGCCTTTTACGACTTGATGATGTGGCATATCAAATCTCCCTTTCTGAAACGGAATCAGATAATTTAAGTGGTTCAACTTATATGGTTTGCGTTCTTTCTATGCTACTATGAAAAGGACGAAACTACGAATCTAATTCTTCGGGGCAAGGTGAAATTCCTTACCGGCGGTGAGCAGGAAACTGCAAGTCCGTGACCCGGTTAGACGAACGCAGGCATAGGCCACTATGTTGTGCGCGTCCAAGCGGTGGAGCTGGTGAAATTCCAGCACCGACAGTTACAGTCTGGATGGGAGAAGAATCTAGAGATCGGCTTCGTTATGTGCCTCTTCTTTTCAATTGAGTTGAAATTGAAAGGAGGAATTTGTATGACCAAAAACCTTTATGAGGGACCAGTCCCGGAAATTACAAGGCGACCATCTTTAATCCTGCTCCTTTCCTCTGCGGAAAAAGAGCTTTTTCAAGGTATGAAAAACGGCCGGAAAAACGGCCATCTTGATAAAGAAGCAGGGCACATGCACAGACCAACCTACAGAAATTTCCTTTCCTCACCACCCATACGCCCCATGGTGGAAAGCACCCAATTACCCGTACGACCCCAATCAAATTTATTCATGCGACCGGAACGGAGGAGTGTGGCTAAATGTTTACAGGCATAGTTGAAGAAGTTGGCCACGTGGCCTCAGTCCGTTCCAAACCGCAGGCGATGGAATTGACCATTTCCTGCGAATTGATCCTAGAGGACGTCAAACGTGGAGACAGCATCTCCATTAATGGCGTGTGTTTGACTGTGTCGGCATTCAACTCCCGCACTTTTACAGTTGATGTCATTCCGGAAACAGTCAAGTCTTCGACAATGATCAGTTTAAAAGCAGGATCACGCGTAAATTTAGAACGTGCAATGCCAGCTAACGGCCGTTTTGGCGGCCATTTTGTCAGCGGCCATATTGATGGTGTCGGCGTGATCCGCTCGGTGAAAAAAGAAGCGAATGCTGTGACCAAAACAATTGAGCTTGAACCGCGGCTAATGAAGTACATGATGCTGAAAGGTTCCATCGCAGTCGATGGCACTTCACTGACCATTTTTGCGCTTGGCCATAATACGGTGACCATTTCCCTTATTCCGACTACACAGGAAGATTCGCTGTTAGGAGATAAAGGAATTGGCGGCAAGGTCAATATTGAATGCGATTTATTGGCGAAATATACCGAACGCATTCAGACAGCGGAACCGAAAATCAGCCGAAGCTGGCTGGCTGAAAATGGATTTTAAAGGGAGGCGCAGCAGAGATGTTCTACACAGTGGAAAAAGCCATTGAAGATTTGAAAAATGGCAAAGCCATCATCGTCATTGATGATGAAGATAGAGAAAACGAAGGCGATTTTATCGCACTGGCTGAGTTTGCTTCACCCCAAATCGTCAATTTGATGGCGACTGAAGGAAGAGGGCTGATTTGCGTGCCCGTTGCTCAATCTATCGCCCAAAAATTAGAAATTGGTCTTATGACCGATGATAATACGGATGAATTTGGCACAGCTTTTACCATCAGCATTGACCACAAAGATACGACGACAGGAATCAGTGCTTATGAACGTTCCCACACCATCACCAGTTTGGTGAAGCCGGATGCGAAAGCGGCGGATTTTAAACGTCCAGGCCACATTTTCCCGTTGATTGCTAAAGATGGCGGTGTGCTTGAACGCACGGGACACACTGAAGCAGCGGTCGATTTAGCGAAGCTGGCAGGCTCTCCGCCGGCAGGAGTCATCTGTGAAATCATGAATGCTGACGGCACAATGGCTAGAGTGGACGATTTGCTGAAAGTAGCAGAGCGGCTCGAGCTTGGAATTCTCACCATTAAAGACTTGGTATCATACCAGCAAAAGAACCAAAACACGACAGCCTATTAATCTACCAGAGGAGATGGAATTGCATGACTGTACATTTTGAAGGATATTTAAATGGTGAAGGACTGCGGATCGGCATAGTTGTCGGACGCTTTAACGAATTTATCACAAGCAAATTACTGGGTGGTGCAGAAGACGCGTTGAAGCGTCACGGCGTTGGAGAAAATGATGTCTCAATCGCTTGGGTACCAGGAGCTTTTGAAATTCCGCTAGTCGCAAAAAAAATGGCGATGAGCGGAAACTATGATGCAGTCATCACTTTAGGAACTGTTATTAGAGGAGCTACGCCGCATTTCGATTATGTCTGCAGCGAAGTTGCTAAAGGCGTATCCAGAGCAAGCGACCAATCAGACATTCCTGTCATTTTTGGTGTATTGACAACCGACTCTATTGAACAAGCGATTGAGCGGGCAGGAACAAAAGCAGGCAACAAAGGCTGGGAATCAGCAGCAGGCGCAATTGAAATGGCGAATCTTATGAAAAAATTATAATATCCGGCTCCTGGGCTTTTGCTCAGGGGTTTTTTCGAGATTAAAAAATGAGTTTTAGGGGAATGTGATGTATAACAGCACTAGGTCTGCCGAATCACTGATAGAGTGAACATAGATCGGTGCGAACCCGTTTCCTGGGTTATAGGACTTGCAAATTGAGAGACAAAATCGAATTAGGGTGTGGGATTATGAACAAGACAATTTATTTGATCAGGCATTGCCAGGCGACTGGGCAGGCGCCCGACGCAGAATTGACCGAAGCAGGAAAAAAACAGGCGCAGGACTTGGCGGAATTTCTGCAAAATCGACAGGTTATTCATTTCATTTCGAGTCCATTTACACGCGCTATTCAGTCCATCGAACCAGCAGCAGATCGGATGGACTTGCCGATTGAAATTGATGACCGATTGGCTGAACGCGTATTAAGTTCTGAAGATCTGCCGGATTGGATGGAAAAGCTGGAGGAGTCTTTCAATAATGCGGATTTGAAATTCGCCGGGGGTGAATCGGGAAAAGAAGCCACGGATCGTGCAATGGAGGTACTGAACGAAATGAAAGACAGAACTGCAGCGGTGACTCACGGGAATTTATTGGGGTTGCTTCTGAAACAAATTGATGCGAGCTATGGGTTTTCGGAGTGGAAGAGGCTGACAAATCCGGATGTCTATGAAGTCGAGATAAGAGGAGGCACTCCTATTGTAAAGCGAGTGTGGAGCTGACTCCATAGGAAAGCCGACAGCGTATAGAATTGCTGCCGGCTGAAGTGCCTTCCTTTATTCAAGTGTATTGCCTTCATTTGGAATTGGAGTGTTTTTGAGCAGACCTGCTAAATGATAGGTGTTGTAGGCAAGCCGCTGGATGGCTGATTTGGTGAATTCATTGTCTCTTCCAGCATCCATATAGGAGTCGCCGGGTCCTGCTTCACCAACCCAATAGGCATCAACATTAGGCGGGATGACAAAGCCGATATGTGAAAGTCCATAGAGAATGGACGCCGCAGCATGCTTGGCGCCGTCTTCATTGCCAGTAATAGCCACACCTCCGACTTTATTATAGAAAATGGCTTGTCCTTTATCATTGGTGACACCGCTGCTGCCATATAGGCGTTCAATTGCTTGGGTGGCCAGTGAGCTTTTTTCTCCAAGCCAGAGAGGCGTCCCAATAATGACGATATCTGCAGCCAATATTTTTTTGAGAATCTGTGGCCATTGATCCCCTTCACCCATATCTTCCTGCACGCCATAGGCAATGTCGTAATCCGCTAAACGAATAATCTCGGATTCAACACCCAACTGATTATAATGGACCTGTACATCGTGGATAAACGCTTCTGTGTGAGAAGGTTCTTTTGAATTTTTTAATGAAGTATTGAGAAAAACTGCTTTTAATGTCTGCATCTTATCGCTCCTTATGATTAGTTAGGCTAACAAATTGAGCTAATATATTTGTTCTCCACACTGCATGTGCTGCACCGTAATTCTAAAAATAGAGGCTTAATGGCAAGCTTGGATTATCCAGCCGCTTTTGTGAATGAGGTGATGGTGAAAACCGGAATATCGGCAGGCGGCGATCATTAGTTCAACGTATACAATTCTCTATTCCCTTTTAGACCAAATTTATGCAACATCCGATGTGGGTAATCGTCTGTAGAAAAGAGGTGTTCCAAATGAAGAAAACAGATATGCTGCCTTATGCTTTGATCTTTCTTTTGTTATTAATTAAAGTAAGTGCTTTTCGTATCCTTATTTTTGATACTAAATCGATTTTACATATTGTGTTGATTGAGTTTCCAATGTGGGCTTTTTTGTTGTCGGTTGTTTTGCTGTTAGCTAAAAAGAAGCTTTGGCTTGCAGTTTGGATTTTTAACTTGCTCACTTCCATCATTTTTTTCGTAGTCACACTTTATATCCGCTATTATTCTACTATTCCTTCCTATTACGATTTGCAGCAGTTGAATCAGTCAAGCTCTGTCAGCGGTACGATTACAATGCTGTCGACCCCATGGGATTTTCTGTTTTTCCTGGATGCAGTTTTGCTGCTATTCCTTGTACGACGCTGGAAACAGCCAGTGAAACCAGCTGCGATGAAGTACGTGGCGGTAAGCATGGCAGCAGTCTGCACAGTTACGGTTGTCTATGCGCTTCAGCAGCCAATCATCGACGTTTCCTATTTTGCGAAAGAAAATGGTTTTTTGCAGTCTCAAGTGGTTCAATTGTATAACCGTTCAACTGAAACTGCCCACGCCTCTTCAAGCAAACTGTCCGCAAAAGAGCTGGAAGAGCTCAAAGGAAATGAATTTGTTAAGGTCAGTAAACATGAAAGTTTTGGAGTTGCAGAAGGCCGCAACCTGTTCGTTATTCAAGTGGAATCTTTGCAGAATTTTGTCATCGGCCGAACATTGAACGGCCAGGAAATTACTCCTAACCTCAATAAGCTGTTAACTGAAAGTGCTTATTTTTCTAATGTCTTTCAGCAGGTGGGAGCGGGCACAACTTCTGATGCCGAATGGATGACCAATACAGGACTGTATCCGCAAGGCATGATTCCTACAGCGAACAGCCTTTCCGGTAAAGAAGCACCTTCATTGGCGCGGACATTGAAAGAGCATGGTTACGGCTCTGCCACTTATCATGCGGACGATGTAACATTCTGGAACCGCGACGTTCTTTATCCGGTTCTTGGCTATGAAGAGATTTTCTCAATTGATGATCTTCCAGATATCAAAAATGTCGGTTTCGGTCCAGCTGATGAAGTGCTGTTTGATTTTGCAGCAAATGAATTGCCCCGGCAATTGGAGACTTATGAGCGCATCTACGCCAATATTGTGACAGTCACGAGCCATACGCCATTCGAAATGCCGGAATCCATGCAGCATTTAAACCTGCCTGCAGAATATGAAGGCATGTATATTGGGAATTACTTTCAGTCAATCCGTTACGCAGATGAACAGATCGGTGTATTCATTCAGGAATTAAAAGACCAGGGAATTTATGACGAATCCCTGATTGCGATTTTCGGAGATCATTCCGGTATGCACGGAACGCTGGTAACGGAAGAAGATCAATTGTTATTGGGCGATTTTTTGGGACATGACTATTCCTTGAAAGATCAATACACCATTCCGCTGATTTTTACAGGCGGAAATCTATTCGAAGAGACAGAAATGACACGAATTGCTGGGCAGACAGACATTATGCCGACGCTGTTGGCCTTGCTCGGAGTCGAACATGAAGAGCCGATGATGGGCCATAACCTATTCCAATACAAAAAAAATCTATTGGGCATGCGCTATTATTTGCCTGGCGGATCTTATATCCAGTCGGAACAATTCTATAAAGCACCCGGTGCAAAGTTGCCTGAAGTACTGTACGATTTGAAAACCATGGAGAAACGCAGCAAAAATAGCGAGGCTAAAAAGCATATCAAAGATACTGAAACCTTGATGAATTATGCGGATTTGCTATTGAAGGACTATATAGAGGAATAATTTCCTTAGGCAAAGAGAAACCACTATAATAGACAGTAAGCTAGAGATGAGGGGGAAAAAGGTCTATGGTAAAAGAATTTGAAAAAGAAGTCATGCAAGCAATGGACAAAATGTTTGAAAATGAAATGAAAAAAGTAAATGATGCACTGGATCAAGAGCTTTTGATTTCTTTGATCGGCGAAGTCAATGCCGGCAAGTCTTCCACTGTCAATAAAATAATCGGTGAGGATATTGCCAGTACGAATCCGATGCCTGGAGAAACAGTCAGTGTGGATCCCTATAATATTCGCGGGCTGGAAAACATCAAGTTCATGGATACACCGGGATTGAACGATCCGAACGATGAAAATCCTAAAAAAACCTTGGAGTTTGTGCAGAAATCCGATGTTGTATTGTTTTTCCTGAATGCAGCCGGCACGGTGTTTTCTGAAAGTGAAAAAGAAAAGTTCAATGAAATCGAAAAACACAATAAAGATATCTTAATTGTTTTAAATAAAATCGATGCGGCGGAAAATATTCCGTCCATCATCAAATTTGTCCAAGATCATACGGGACATAAATACAAAGTCATTCCAATTTCTTCAAAAACAGAAGAAAACCTGGAAACTTTAAAGAAGGAAATTCTTTTTTTGCTCGAAAAGAAGGGTAAGGACCTGCTCTTCGCCAAAAGCATGAAAGAAAAATCCTCGGCTGCTACACGGTGGATTATTGGTGCCGGCATTTCAGCCGGGGTCATCGGGGCATCGCCCATCCCGGGTTCAGACGTACTGCCGCTGACAACACTGCAAGTTGGCTTGATTATCAAATTGTCGAATCTTTACGATAAACCATTAACCAAAAAAGCAGCCAAAGACATGATTGTCATCACTGCGACACAGACGATCGGCCATACCCTTTACCGTCAGGCGTTGAAGTTTATTCCTGGAGCAGGTTCTATTATTGGTGGAACTGTCGCTTCATCCATGACATTGGCGCTTGGCTATGGCGTGAAATATGCTTACGAAAACAATATCGCCATTGACTATGACATGATCGGCGACTTGTTCGAGAAACTGAAAAAACGCGAGAAAAAAGCCTGACGACTGCCGAACCGCCCTTCTTGCATAGAAGGGCGGTTTTCAATTTGCTTGCGTCTTTCGGATTTGTCATTTACCTTTAGGAGAAAGATAGGCGGAGGTGCGGGATGAAGATATTGGTAGTGGAAGATAACCCGAGCGTCAGCTCCATGCTCGAACTGTTTTTCTCAAAAGAAGGCATCCAGGGCGAGTTTGCAGCTGACGGACTGGAAGGTTACCAGAAATATAAAGAGGGCTCGCACGATTTGCTGATACTGGATTGGATGCTTCCAGGAATGGACGGCATCGCGCTGTGCCGAAGAATCCGGGAGGAAGGAAATTCGGTCCCAATCATCATGCTGACGGCTAAAGACAGCGAATCGGATCAGGTCATCGGCTTTGAAATGGGGGCAGATGATTATGTGACAAAGCCGTTCAGCCCGCTGACACTGATGGCCAGAATCAAAGCGGTTACGCGCCGGACCCAGAAGGCGGAAACCATTTCGAACCTTATTAAAACCGCCCATTTTACTGTCAATAAGGAAACACGCAATATCTTGAAGGATGGCCAGGAAGTCGACAGCCTGACACCAAAGGAATTCGATTTGCTGGTATTCTTCCTGCAGCACCCGAAGCAGGTGTTCAGCCGGGAACAATTATTGGAGCAAGTATGGGGCTACCAGTTTTATGGCGATGAGCGCACAGTAGATGTCCACATCAAACGCCTTCGCAAGAAGATCGATGGCGGCGATAAGCTGTTCCATACGGTATGGGGAGTTGGCTATAAATTTGAAGAACACGCGAGTTAAGTATTTCTACCAGCTGATTGCCAGCCATATGAGCATTTTGCTGATCGCTTTTTTGATTTTGAGCATTTTATTCGTCCGCTATGTTGATGATTTTGCTTACAATGAAAAAGCGGAAGAGCTGGAGAACTATGGCGAACAGATTATTGCCGAGCTCGAACGGCCGCGGCCGGGTACCAACCTGCAAGCCTATGTATCCATTTTAGAAGCTCAGAATATAAACTTTATCGTCTTCGATCAGCAAAGCCGTATTCTGTATCCGGTAGCTGGTTCATTTCCGCCTGTGGAGCTGACGCAGGAGGAATGGAGCGTCATTGAACAGGGAGAAACGCTTGTGGTCAATCGCGATGTCGAGCGATTTGAATTTACAGTAACATTCGTAGCCATGCCGTATTTTGAAAATAACCAATTGGCTGGCGGCGTCCTGCTGGCCTCTCCTGTCAGCGGCATCAGTGAAATGATCGCTGAATTGAATAAAACTTTGATCACCACAATTTTAGTTGCGTTGGCGATTGCGCTGCTGCTTAGCCTGTGGCTGTCAAAAATGCACGTCAGCCGGATTCAGCGGATGCGTAAAGCGACCTCCATGATCAGCGAAGGCCATTACGATGTTAATCTTCCGGAATCGAATTTTGATGAATTTGGTGATTTGGCGCATGATTTCAACAAAATGGCTGCAAAACTGCAGCAGTCCAACGAAGAAATCGACCGGCTTGAAAATCGCCGGCGCCAGTTTATGGCGGACGTTTCTCATGAAATGCGGACGCCTTTGACGACAATCGCCGGCATCATTGAAGGGCTGCGCAACAATATGATTGAAGAAGGCCAGCGCGAAAAAGGGATCCGCCTGGCGAGCGAGGAAACAAAGCGGCTGATGCGGCTGGTCAATGAAAACCTTGACTACGAAAAAATCAGGTCCAATCAGGTGATTCTGACTAAAGAGGAAATCGATGCAGACGAACTTCTGGAAATTATCCAGGAGCAGCTTTACCTGCAGGCAAAAGAGAAAAACGATACGATTGTCATCAATTCCAATCCGGGTGATGTTATCTATGGGGACATGGATCGGTTGATTCAAATTTTGATGAATATCGTCAAAAACGCTATTCAGTTTACAGAGAACGGCACCATCTCCTTAACAACGCATTCTGAAAGGGATCACATGGTGATTACAGTAGAAGACGATGGGACAGGAATTGATGTAAAGGAAATCGATATGATTTGGCGCAGGTTCTACAAAGCGGATTTATCCCGCGGGAGCGGCCAATTTGGACTGGGCTTATCGATTGTTAAAAAATTAGTGACACTGCATGACGGAGAAATCCATGTAGAAAGCGAAAAGGGGCAGGGGACGAAATTCATCATCCAATTGCCGCATAAAAAATGACTTGGGAGAAGCAATCCCAAGTCGTTTTTTTGTTTGGAAAACTTTTTATTTTTGTTAAAACTCTGGTCATAGTTTATTCATAATTGCTTGATAAGCTGTGTATAAGAACTTAGGAAAAGAGGAATTATCCATGAAAAAACTTTTATACATTGTGATTGGCGTACTGGCAGCCATAGCAATATTTATGATGGTGGCATTTTCAGAAGACGAGACAGTCGCATCGGTAGGCGATACAGAAATAACGAAAGAAGCGCTGTATGACAAAATGGTGGCTTCTGCTGGTGCCGCAACACTCGACGCTATGATTTCCAACGAGGTCGTCAACCAGGAGGCGTCAAACGCAGATGTCAAGGTGACGCAGGAAGAGCTTGATGCGGAAATGGCGGTCTACGAAGAAAGCTACGGAGGCACAGAGGCACTTGAACAGGCTCTTGCTTCAAGTGGAATGTCGATAGCGGATCTGGAAGAGGAAATGGAAACTTACCTGAAGGTTGAAAAAATCATCGGACCGGATATCGAAATAACGGATGAACAAATCAATACGTATTTCGAAGAAAACAAAGAATCGTTCGAGCAGCCTTCACAGGTAGAGGCGAGCCATATCTTGGCAGCCACTCAAGAAGAAGCAGATGAGGTTAAAGCGAAGTTGGATGAAGGAGGCGATTTTGCCGAACTTGCAGCTGAATATTCTACAGACACAGCCAATGCCGAGAGCGGAGGCGCACTTGGGGCATTTGGTGCAGGGGAGATGGCGCCAGAGTTCGAAGAAGCGGCATTCAGTATGGAAGTAGATGAAATCAGTGATCCTGTCCAAACAGATTACGGCTTTCACATCATTCAAGTGACCGGAAAAACCGAAGCCGCTGAAGCCAACTTGGAAGACAGCAAAGAACAGATCAAGGAAACCTTGTTTGACGAAGCGCTGAATACAAAATATGCAGAATGGTTGGCAGAGAAAACCGAATCATATGACGTTGTCAATACATTGACAGAATAGAGGAGGAAATAAAAATGGGCTACTATAATTCATCCGAACCGAAAGGGAACAAAAAAGGCTATTTCGCTTCAAGTTTTACGGGACTCGTTGCAGGAGCATTGTTGGTCGGGGTGATTCTTCCGGGAATGACCGATGCAGACCTAGGAAGCGCTGAATCAACGCCAACAACCGAATCGGTCAGCGGCTTACAAAATACGTCCACAGTTGTTACTTCCGACGTGACAGAAATCGTGGAAAAAACCACTGACGCTGTGGTCGGCGTTTCCAATTTGCAGGCAGCGCAGCAAAATCCGTTTGCTTCACAAACCAATGAGGATGCAGAATCACAGGAAGCTGGAGTAGGATCTGGCGTTATTTACAAAAAAGATGGCGACACTGCGTATATTGTGACCAATAACCACGTTGTGGAAGGCGCAGAAGAAGTAATGGTTACCTTGTCGGATGGAACGGAACTTGACGCTAAAGTGCTGGGAACGGATATTTGGACCGACTTGGCTGTTTTGGAAGTTCCAGGTGACAGCATTACAACGGTAGCTGAGTTCGGGGATTCGTCTGTATTGCAGGCGGGTGAGCCGGTAATTGCTATTGGGAATCCACTAGGACTTCAGTTTTCTGGATCGGTAACTACAGGAGTCATTTCAGGAACTGAGCGCCTGGTACCGATAGATGTAAATCAGGACGGCACGGAAGACTGGCAATCTGAGGTTCTTCAAACCGATGCGGCTATCAGCCCAGGGAACAGCGGCGGGGCGTTGATTAATGCCGAAGGACAAGTCATCGGCATCAACTCCATGAAAATTGCCCAGGACGCTGTAGAAGGCATCGGCCTGGCAATACCTGTTAACACAGCCATACCGATTATTTCAGACCTGGAAACAGAAGGAGCTGTAGATCGTCCATCGATGGGCGTTGCGATTTTGGATTTGGCTGAAGTGCCGGCACAATACCGCAGCAGCCAGTTGAACTTGCCGGCAGAAGTGGAAGGCGGCATCGTGGTGGAATCGGTGGTTGAAGGTTCCGGAGCAGCTACAGCAGGAATGGAAGCTTATGACGTCATCGTCGAAATGGATGGCGAAGCAGTTAATTCAGTACTCGAACTTCGCCAATACCTCTACAACGAAACTGAAGTCGGAGATACGCTAACTGTGAAAGCCTATAGAAACGGAGAGCTCATGAACTTCGAACTTCCGTTAACAGAGAGTATTGAATAAGAAAAGCGGAAGCGCCCGTTTAGCCCTGACAAGCGCTGGAACCCTTACCGGTAATGGCGGTCTTTGCCATTGCTGGTAAGGGTGAAGCGACTCGAGGGGCTGGGTGCTGGAGCCTGGACAATAAGAAAAGCGGAAGCGCCCGTTTAGATTCGACGGGCATAAGATGCACTGGCGAAGCGGCATGTTTTCAGCCGCACAGCCAGTGTGGCTTATGACCCTAGAATCTGGGCGCTGGAGTCTGGACAATGAAGAAAAGCGTAAGCGCCCGTGTAGGTCCAACGCGCTGGCGAAGCGGCTTATGTGCCGCATGACCGTAAAATCACAATTTGGTAAAATGCGAAAAAGGCTTCCCGACAAACGGGAAGCCTTTTGGTGTAGAAAAACTTAAAAATAAATGATAGGGTCAGATACTTAGCTGAAAACTCCAAACCAGTCAGTTGCAATTCCAAATCCTACAAGGATAAGAACCAAAACGACAAATATGATGATGCCAAGCTGCAATGGCTTGTAGCCTGTGGTTCTTGGCTCCTGTATCCCTTCTTTTTCCTCTGGCGGATGGTTCTGTGCTTCTTCTTTAGTTTCTTTCATGTATTCATCTTTATCACTTTTGCTCATTTGACTGCCTCCTCGAACTTGCTGTTACATTGTATCTACCCTATATGGAGAAGATTCAATCCCGGAATTTTTCTTCTGACTGCAACTCGCGCTGAGATAATTTCTGTGCCAATTCGCGTCCAAACAACTGCGAAGATTGCGGGTCGCGGCCTGTAAGAACTTGCTTGCTGCCCCACACCACATAGGCATCCTGTTCTTTTTCCTCATGATAGTCTGCGATTTTTTTCAATTCGTCTTCGAGGCTGAATGGCAATAAATCCACCACTTCTTTGGGTTCATTGGCGTTTGGATAGCCAGTGACTTTAAGACCCTCAAGAATTCCTCGGCCTTCTTTGGTTTTCGTATATACAAGTGGAGCCGGGCCGTGGCACACAGCTGAAACGATACCGCCCAGTTCATGGATAATATTAATCACGGCATGCAAATCTTCATTGTGGGCCAAGTCAAACATAGCTCCGTGTCCGCCAACAATCATGATAGCATCGTATTCACTGGCCTTGACATCGACAATCGGCGTTGTTTTATCCGCCATGCCTGAGTCATATTGTTTTTTATAAATTCCATCGGGATCATAATCTTTGCTGAGGCTGAGCGGGTCGACAACAGGTTTGCCTCCGTCAATGGATGCAAGTCCAACAACATGTCCTTCTTTTTCAAGTTCTAAAGCCGGTGCGAATAGTTCTTCTGCCCACCAACCGGTCACGTAATTATTTTCTTCGTCCGTATAGCCATTCGATAATACTGCTAGTACTTTTGCCATCGTATCTTCCTCCCACTTTTAAAACTTCCTTGTTTCTTCACTTACCCTGTAAGAAAAATCCTGAAACGTGACAATAGATGCGGGCTTGGAAATGACTTCAAGATTATGCTACATTTATTAAATGAAATGAAAGACGAGGTGTGCCGCTTGAAAGAGTTAACCAAAAAAACCCAAGTAACTTTACTTGAAGCTATGATTGATGGCAGTAAAGTAGGAACGATTGTTACCGATCCGTCACAGAAAGATAATCCCATTATCTACACAAACAAAACCTTTATTGAAATGACCGGATATACACAGCAAGAAGTGATTGGGCGCAATTGCCGTTTTTTGCAGGGGTCCGATACAGCGAAAGAAGATATTGAGAAAATGAAAAAAGCTATTGCCAGCGAAGAAAAAATCATGCTGACTTTATTGAATTATCGCAAGGATGGCTCTCCTTTTTGGAATCGGCTGGCTATTGAACCGGTCCGCATAGAAGACAAGCTGTATTTTATTGGAACCCAAACAGACATTACACTGGAGCGCGCTCAGCAACAAGCGATTATGGCGAATGAAAGTGAGATTGAAAAACTGATGCTGCCTATTTTGTCCGTGCAAAAAAATGTAGCGACGGTAGCACTGGTGGGTACGATGAATTTTCAGCGCTTTGAAACTTTGAAAGTGAAAATTTGTGAATATGTCCAGGAACATCGCATCGAGCATGCCATTATTGATATCACAGGGCTGTCATGGAATGAAAAGTCACCGCTCTATTGGTTTACGCAAATTTACGATGCACTTCGGATTATGGGAAGCAAGCTTTATGTGACAGGCATTTCACCTGCTGCCGCCCAGCAATTTGCCAATGATTTAGAACGTGACAGCCGGTTGATAACTTTTTCAACAATTGAGAAAGCTTTGAATTTTATCACACTCCAATCAGGCGGAAAGAACATATCAGTTGACTAAGGATTGAGAGAAGAGTTAAGTTTTACCTGTTCCCAAATACAAATCAGGAAAGAGGTTGGAAAAATGTCAGCATTATTTACAACAACAGTCACAGCCACTGGCGGCCGTGAAGGCAGAGTTATTTCCGAAGACAATGTATTGGATCTTCAATTGGTTTCGCCAAAAGAATTAGGCGGTCCCGGAGGAGAAGGTACAAATCCTGAACAATTATTTGCAGCAGGCTATTCTGCTTGTTTTGATGGAGCATTAAATCTGATCATTAAAAGAGAAAAAGCGGAAGTTTCCAGTACCTCCATCAAAGCAGATGTCCATTTCCTAAAAGATGAAGCCGATGGCGGATTCAAAATTGGTGTCACTTTGAACGCCCACTTAGAGGGTGTTGACGAAGCGACAGCAAAAGATCTTGTCGAAAAAGCGCATGCATTCTGTCCATACTCTAAAGCAACAAGAGGCAATGTTGAAGTGGAATTGAAAATAGTTTAAGAACTTCCAAAAAGCCGGAAAGCGAAATCTTTCCGGCTTTTTCTTATGGATAAAACTAAAAAAAAACCTAAAGACAGGCTGGGAAATACAAAATATGGTTTTAAAAATATAGTGTGGGGTAAAAAAAGAGTGCAAAGTTATGACGAATCTTGAGGAGGATGGAGGAATGGGTAAAGAGGAAAACGAGCAGCAGAATTCTGAGAAACTCAAATCTGCTTCGGCGAATTCGAGTAACAAGGAGACACACTTTAATACAGGCGGCAACGATTCCGATTACGACGGCGGGCATCCCGAAGATGCTTCAGTTCAAAACCACAAGCCTGATGAAATGCAGCAGGAGGATTCAACCAATGATTCCTATAACTCAGGAGGAAATGACTCTGATTACGACGGCGGGCATCCACAAGATGTCCATCCGAAGAACAAAGGCAAGTAGGCTCCAAAGATAAAAAACTAAAATCAAACAGGAGGTTTTATTTATGTTTTTTCACACAGGAGAACTTCAATACCACGCTAAGCCGGATGCTCCAGATCCAGTATTCGCAAAACAAGTTCAGGAATTGATTGGCGGGCAATTCGGTGAAATGTCAGTTGCCATGCAATACTTATTCCAAGGGTGGAGCACAAGAGGAAACGAAAAATATAGAGATTTACTGATGGATACAGGAACGCAGGAGTTGGGGCATATCGAAATGCTGGCAACTATGGTAGCAAGGCTCCTTGAGGGGGCGCCTGTTTACGAGCAGGAAAAAGCTGCAAGCGATCCGATTGTTGGAGCAATTATGGGCGGCATGAATCCGCAGCACGCAATCGTCCATGGATTGGGTGCTTCACCAAAAGACAGCAACGGCGTCCCTTGGAACGCCGGTTACATCGTAGCAAGCGGAAACTTACTGGCTGATTTCCGTGCCAACGTCAACGCAGAATCACAGGGCCGTTTGCAGGTGGCCCGTCTCTACAGCATGACAGACGATAAAGGCGTAAAAGATCTGTTTTCATTCCTATTGGCGCGCGACACGATGCACCAGAATCAGTGGCTCGCTGCAATAAAAGAACTGGAAGCAAAAGAAGGGCCAATCGTGCCTGGAACACTTCCGCCAGAGTGGGAAGCAACCGAATACTCCCATATCCTTTACACAAATTCCGAAAGCAGCAAAGAGTTGAAGTGGATGAATGAGCCTGCACCTGATGGCCATAAATTTACATTTGGCAAGCCTGAGCCGCTCAGCGTGAAACCTGAACTAAAGCCGGCCCCGCCAGAAGCTCACAATTCATTGCCTGAAGATAAATTGAAATAAAAATTGAGGCTGTTCTGAAGTCATGAAAATTGGCTTTCAGGGCAGCCTCTGTTTTTTTAGAAAGGGGAGAAAGAAATGGGTGCAAGGCCTTGGTTCATGAAGCAGGAATGGAAGGACGTCGTTTTTTTGCATTGGCCAGTCAAAATAGAATGGCTATGCCAATTTGTACCCGAAGAGTTAGAAATCGATTTGTATGGCAATCAGGCATGGGTAAGTGTAGTCTTTTTTCAGGCAAAATCAACACGCCTTCGGTTTCTTCCGCCGGTTCCTGGAGCAAATTCTTTTTTGGAACTGAATGCTAGGACATACGTGAAGTATGGGAAACGGAGAGGCGTTTATTTTTTTAGCTTGGACGCAGACAATCGACTTGTAGTTAAAGCCGCTTCACAGGGAGGATTTCTGCCTTATTACTATGCTGATATGAGCATGGCAAAAAGGACGGAAAGGTGGTGTTTTGCCAGCAGGCGAATCGAATCGGGGCGGTTCCCGGAATCTTTCTGCATGACCTGCAAGCCTTGTTCTGATTCAATTGAGCCAAGCCGATTAGAGCGGTGGCTGACGGAACGTTACTGCTTATGGACAAAACCGAAAGATCAACTTTATCGGGTGGATATTAGCCATTTGCCTTGGAGCCTGTATTACCTGAAAGGGCAGATCCATCAAAATACAATGGCTCCATATCTTCCGGTTTCTTTGCATCATCGCCGGCCAATGGCCCATTATTCAAAAGTACAGAAAGTAAGGTTTTATGCACCGGTGAAAGAGCGTAAGTAAGAACTTTGAAAAAATCATAAAAAGAAACCGAGGCAATGGCCCTGGTTTCTTTGCTTTAGCACTATTTCTGATTAGGCTCCTGTTCTAATGTATGGGAAGTTTCCTTATGTGTCCAGACACGTTTTGTCAAATAAATATGGAAAAACCATTCTCCGGCAGCAATGAGCACTGCTGTGTATAGCGTTGCCATTATGAGCGAGAAATCAGGATTTTCAATCAACCACAATCCACCGAACCAGGTAATGAGAAATACAAGGACAAAATCGCCTCCAGTTGCGACTTTATTGGAGGTTTTCGGATAAATGATCAGATCTCCGACAAAGCCGATTACAGCAACGAGTAAACTTAGAATGAAGATGTCAAAAATCCCCACTCCATAAACAAGGCCAAGAATGATAAATACTACTGAGAATACCATTGCGAATTTGATGAGTAATGCCTCTAAATACTTCAAGTATTCCACCTCCTTAATAATCGTCAGCTTTTACTTTTCGTATACCCAGTAATAGCTCTTCAATTCCAAAAACCTATAAAAAAGTTCAAAAAATAAAAAAACAGACCCGAGCTTGCCGGGTCTGCCGATGGTCAGGAACTGATGAAATCTCCGCCGTTTATATGAATCGCCTGTCCTGTCACATAAGTCGAATCTTTCGAAGCTAAATATACGTAGGCAGGTGCCACTTCAGATGGCTGGCCGCGCCGCTCCATCGGTGTTTCCCCACCATGTTTGCCAACTTTTTCAGCTCCGAAAGTCGCTGGGATTAGAGGTGTCCAGATAGGGCCTGGTGCAACGGAGTTTACACGAATTCCCTGCTCCGCGATATTGGCTGATAAGGAGCGGGTAAAGCTTGTAATGGCTCCTTTGGTTGATGAATAATCAATCAACTCAGGTGAACCGCGATACGCTGTTACGGATGATGTATTAATGATGCTGTCCCCTTTTTGGAGATGCGGCACGGCCGCCTGTGTCAAATAGAACATACTAAAGATATTGGTCGAAAAAGTTTCCATCAACTGATCGGGGCTGATGGCCAAAAAATCATCCTGTGGAAATTGTTTTCCAGCATTATTGACCAAAATATTCAATTGACCGAATTCAGAAATGACATCCACTATCAGCTGATTGCAATTTTCTACATCGCTGATATCCGTGGCGAATTTGGCACCTTTGACACCGTAACTTTCAACTGCTTTTATTGTTTTGTCAGCATCCTCGTGTTCGTCCAGATAAGCAATAGCGACATGGGCACCTTCTTTAGCGTAAGCAACGGCCACTGCACGGCCAATCCCGCTGTCGCCGCCGGTGATAAGGGCAACTTTCCCTTCCAGTTTCCCGGAGCCTTTATAGTCTTTATCATCATAAATCGGTTCAGGGTTCATCTGCTCCTCCGAACCGGGTTGTTGAGACTGTTCTTGTGGTTCTACTTGCTCATCAATTTCTTCGAATTTGTCTTTTGCCATTTTGAATCCTCCTTAAAATTAAGTAATATCATGTCTCCTATTCCCGTTAGTTTTTCACTTAAACACGACTGTATAAGTTGGGCTAAAGAAACCCCGATTTATCGACCGCTCCCTCCAAACGCTTAGACGTACCAGCCTTTAAAAATGGAGGGGATTAAAAAACGAGCTTAAGTTTATTCCTAAAAAGTAAAAAAACGGACATGCCTGAATGGAAAAGGCATCTCCGTTTTATAAGAAAGCTGTTTTAGAGAATGATCAGGATTCACCCGTGACAACTCCACAGGCAATCCGATCGCCGGATTCCCCGGATGGATCTGTAGTCTGATCATCTTCACTTTCATGAATGACCAATGCCGTACCGCCTTCTTTTAGCAAGGAGTTTTCTTCGCCGATTGCGAGCGTCACATTTTCAGCTGTAAACTCCTGTGCAGCCGTGCCGTCATCGCCTACTTCAATATTCGGCAAGTCCCCCGCATGCGGCCCATCGACGTTGTCCATGCCATGCATTGCACCTGTTGGATTAAAGTGATCTCCTGCCGTTTCAAAGTCGGGAACTTCACACATGCCAGCCTCATGGAAATGAATGCCATGCATGCCTTCCTCCAAGTTTTCAACTTCAAGTACTACACCAACTCCAGCATCTTCCTGAGACAATTCTGCCGTGCCGATTGCATCGCCGTCACTGTTCATTATCTCAACAGTCAGCATCAAAATTTCTTCGCCACTGTCTTCAGACTCTTCGTCTGTCTCATCTCCCAGCTGCGGCAAATCATCTCCATCATCTTCAGGTTCCTGTTCCGTTGCCCCATCTGATTCTGTTGGCGGATCTTCTGCACTTTCATTGCCGCAGGCTGTCAGGAATATTAAAAAAGCCAGTACAAAAATAAGCATAAGCCAACGCTTCATCTGAACTCCTCCTTTGAAATTGTGTTATTCTACATTACACTTGTTTAATGTAGAATAAACGCAATTTTCTGGAAACGATTCTTTTGTAGGAGAAGAAACTTCATGCTTTTCTTTTATAAAAGGTAAACAGCACTCCGATTATTGCAGAGAGCACACTGAGAATCAGAGATGTTTTAAAAAATGGCGGTCGATAGATCAACGAGATGTCGTTGTCGCCTGGTTCCAAATGCAAGGCGACAAAGCCATAATCAGCCTTTAGCACCTCTGTTTCCTGTCCATTTACATAAGCCCGCCATCCCTGTTCGTATGGGATGGACAGCTTTAAGTATTCATCGTTTTCAGCATTGGAATAATCAAGGTTGACCTTGCTGCCGTCAATAAGAAGGTTACTGGATCTATCTGGTTGTTCAGCTTCGTCTAACAGAGTTTCGTAATTCTCTGAATAAAGGTCGATTCCAGTTAATTCATAAGTGCCTTCGGGAAGGCGGATATCAATCTGTTCATCAGCGGGAACACGGATGGTGAGATCATCGACAAATGTCTTATAGACGGATTGATTGGATTTTCTGGTCGTTTCATAGCTGTTGACCTGTAGAGCAAAGCCCTCATCGGCTGCCCGGCTTTCCAAATGGAAAGAGACAAACAAGTCAGCATTGTCTTCGACCGGATTATCCAAATTTAAAGTTAAGCCACCCAATCTGTCCGTAACTTTAAGCAGGCTGCCATCATAAGTTGCATTCACTTCCGCAATTTCGTAACCAACTGTAATGTCATCACTTGGGGCCAAGCTTTCACCGTCTTGAGCCTGATCGAGCACAATGCCCTCCAACATTGCCTGCTCACGCATGAGTACAGGCATTTCGGCTAATTGCTGTTCCTGATAAACCGCAGAAGTGGAACGTGCAAACGGCAAAACATGTTCATTTTCATAGACAGTGTAGTTTTCTGAGGAGTGACTTTCTGTAAAGCCGAATGGAATATTGTTGTCCCCGTTCGGGCGGATAAGGTATTTGCCTTGCAGCATGCTGTACAAATTGGCACGATTGCCCAAAGTCGCATAACGGCTTACGCTTTCACGTTCCATATCGATTTCAAGGTCGTATAGGTAAAAGAACAGTAAATTTTTATTCAAGATGCTGGAATAGGCACTCAAGCCTTGGAAATCCTGGACGATCGGTGTATTATTTCGTACGCCTTCCATCCATTCAATTCGATAAGGCCCACCGGTTTCTTTGGCATGAATAAGCTCCAGAAGCTCATCAATTTCCGGATCGTCATATTCGGCACCGGTCATCAACTCTTCATTGACCTGCGCAATATCGCCGTCTTCGAGAATTTTTTCCAATTGATACAGGTTGACGAACAGCAAAGCCCATGCAAACAGGAAAACCATCAGCAATCCTTTGAATACAGTTTTTTTGAATCGGGCATACAAAAATAATAGCAGGACCGTTAGCAGCAGGCTGCCGATTGCAAACAGCGAGGCCTGCGAATCGATCGCAAAATTTTCGTCCCAGGATGCATACAATGCAAAACAAAAACCCGCAAAAACTGATGCGACCAACAAACGCCGGACTGTGAATTTAGGCAGTTGATCGAAAGCTGCAGCAACTGCTCCTCCAATCACCAGGGATAAAAAATATTCCCAACGGTATTGTGGAGCAGAAAAGCCATTAAAGGCGCTGCCGATCAATGGGCTATGGTGCATGATGATTCCGACGATGCCGAGCAGCGCGAACAGGCGAAACGTTTTGTTGCGGTACAAAAAGAAACAAAATAACAGCAGGACAAAAATTGCCGGCAAAACGATAAAGCGGCTGTCGAATAAAATGTTGTCCGTTAAATCGACCCATGGGATTTCCTGCTGAAAGGCTGGCCTGTGATTGTTCAAATATGCATACACAGCAGGAATAAAGGAAATCGCACTGATGCCGGCTCCGATAAGGCCGGCAATTACAAAACTCATAAATGCTTTTTTCCTGTCCTGTTCATCTGATTGAAGCGGAATGAACAAGCGGAAAAGAATATAAAGGGTAGTCAATAAAAAATTGATATAAGCAAAATAGAAGTTGTCAATCATCGAGACAGCGACAGCCGTCAAAAACCAGCCTGGTTTTTGTTCACGGAAGATTTTTTCAACACCGAACAGGAGAATCGGCAGCCATAAAAAAGCATCCGCAAAAAATTCCCAATACGTGACATGGCGGAAGTACATACCTGAGATGCCATAGAGGGAAGCGCCCAGCAAAGCTGCCGGTTTGGAAATCTTCATATACATAAACAGGCGCGTCGTGATGAATAAGATGGCAGCCAGACGGATGATGCTTATAAAGACGGCCGCATTTGCCCAAAACAGCACATCTGTTGTTTGAACAATGTTTATGGTCTTGAGTATGGCCACGATCACCACTGACATGAGGAACACAATAGAGGTGGAAAAATAATAAGACAGTTCACTGAACGTGCCTGCCCCTAAACCAAAATCAAACGAGTAGAAAAATTCTCCTCGAGTGTATTGCTCAAACAGAAGGTGCTTGAAAGGCATCATTTGGGAAAGGCCGTCATTAATGCCGACCATGAAATGGCCGCGTGACCATTGATAAAGAAAAACAGCGTGGCCAATTGACGAAAGGAGCACACTGATGATTCCCAGAAGAAGAACAGGGCGTAGTTTGTGCATAGAGTCACCGTCTTTTTTGCTTATTTTGGATGAGCCGTATCCTTAAGAATCTTCCCGGATACGACAAAGGTTATGGGAATCGTAAACAATACTGCCGCAAAAGGTGCGATATTGCTGTTGAACTGCAAAAATTCAACGAAAATGAAAATCAGGGCTGTGGAGACAGATATATTAACGACCTGAGTCAAAGGGAAATACAGGTATTTTTTCAAAGTGGGCCTGATGCGATACGTCACGTAGCAGTTCAGGAAAAAAGAAATGTTCAAACTGATCACAAAGCCAATTACATGCGCCAACAGGTAAGGCCATGAAAACACATTGTGGAGCAGCAAGTAAATGCTGTAATAGCTTAAAGTGTTGAGTACACCAACAAAAACAAAGCGGGTAAATTCTGTGTTCAGTGTTTTAAAGTTCATCGTATTCATCCACATTGCTGATATCTACCAAAAAATGCGGCCGCTGCTTGGTTTCATTGTAGATGCGTCCGATATATTCGCCGATAACGCCGAGGCTGATCAATTGAATGCCTCCGAGTAAAAGAATGGCTGTAATTGTCGTAAAGTAGCCCGGGGCTCCGACGCCTTCCCGCATAATGTTATAGAGAGTGAAGAAAATGTAGATGAGAGACAGGAATAAGACCAGGAAGCCAGTGTAAAAACAAATGCGCAAAGGCTTCATGTTAAAAGAAATGATGCCGTCAATGCCATAATTGACGAGGCTGTTGAACGACCATTTTGAATCGCCGTCAGTTCGCAAAACATTTTCGTAGTTGATCGTTTTTTTGCTGAGGCCAATCCAGGAGAACAGCCCTTTGGAAAAACGGTTGCTTTCACTCAATGCCAGAATCGCATTGATGGCTTTTCGGCTTAACAGCCGGAAATCGCCTTCGCCGTCCTGTAAATCTACATCGGTAATCGAGTTGATCAGTTTGTAGTAGAGAGAAGAAAACAAGGAACGTACTTTAGAGTCTCCGGTGCGGGAACGTCTGGCAACAACTTGGTTAAAGCCTTCCTCGTAGCCCTCGACCATTTCACCTATCAAAGTTGGCGGATGCTGCAGATCGCTGTCCATCACAATGGCAGCATCGCCTTTGATGCGTTTTAAACCGGCAAGCATTGCAGATTCTTTTCCAAAGTTCCGCGTCAACGAAATATATTTTACGCTGTCATGTGCTGCTGCCAGCTTTAAAATTTCCTGGAGTGTACCGTCGCTGCTGCCATCATTAATGAACATAATTTCATATTGATATGGAAGCGAATCAAGTTCCTGCACCAACCTGTCGTACATGGAAGCAATGTTTGCTTCTTCGTTATAAGCCGGAACAACGATAGAGATAAGCTTCATTTTTTTTTCCCCTTTCGAGCTGTTGATAAAAAGTCTCCTAAAGCTTGTATTACCCGCGCCATTTAAGAAGTATGCCTTGCGAAAATGAAACTTCCTAGCATTACATACGTATTAGTATACGACAGGTGTTTTAAGAAAACACATGTCTGAAAATTCAGCTTGAAATGATTGCCTGTGAAACTTCCAGCCAGCTGAGCTGTATGGCCAGGGTCTGGAATCTGCAAGTCTTTTGCCGGGCTTTATTCGTTGAATTTTACATGTTGGACCGATACCATTAAAATAGAATACATACTGATGAATGGAGAGTGTTAAGAATGGCGATCAATCTCGTAAAAGGTCAAAAAATCGATTTAACAAAAGGACGTTCATCCCTTTCAAGCATAATGGTTGGTTTGGGCTGGGACCCAGTCCAAACTAAAAAAAGTGGAGGCTTTCTGAGCGGCCTATTGGGCGGCGGAGGCGGCGGTGCTGATGTTGACTGTGACGCATCCGTATTGCTGCTTGACGAAAATGGCAAGCTGACGGCAAAAGAAAACCTCATTTATTTTGGCAATAAGAAAAGCAAAGACGGCAGTGTGGTTCACTCAGGCGACAACTTGACTGGTGAAGGCGAAGGCGACGATGAAACGATCAATATTGACTTGAAGCGAATCTCGCCGTCTGTACATCGTTTGGTCTTTGTGGTAAACATTTATAACGCGAAACAAAAGAAACAGGATTTTGGCATGATCGAAAATGCATTTATCCGCTTGGTCGACAATCAGTCGAAAGAAGAACTTGTCCATTACAATCTTACGGACAACTATGCAGGACAAATGTCGCTTATTACAGGTGAACTTTATCGCCAAGGGGCAGAATGGAAGTTTTCTGCAATCGGTGAAGGCGCATCGGAACCTGATATCGGATCTATCGCAAACAAATATTCTTAAGGAGTGAAGTAGAAAATGGCAATTAACTTATCAAAAGGACAAAAAGTAGATTTAACAAAAACCAATCCGGGTTTATCCAAAGTAATCGTAGGTTTGGGATGGGATACCAATAAATATGACGGAGGCCAGGATTTCGATTTGGATTCCTCAGTCTTCCTTTTAAATGGTGAAGGCAAAACGGCTTCAGAAGCTGACTTTATCTTTTATAACAACACAACAGGTGCTGCCGGAGCGGTAGAACATACTGGCGATAACAAAACAGGTGAAGGGGATGGCGATGACGAGCAGGTTAACGTTAACCTATCCGCTATTCCAGCTTCAATCGAAAAAGCGACTTTTGCTATCACAATCCATGATGCGGAAGGACGCAGCCAAAACTTTGGACAGGTAAGCAATTCATATGTCCGCATCGTTAATGGAGACACAAATGAAGAATTGATCCGCTATGATTTAGGGGAAGATTTTTCAATTGAAACTGCGGTCGTCGTGGGTGAATTATACCGCCACGGATCAGAGTGGAAATTTAACGCCATTGGCAGCGGTTATCAAGGCGGCTTAGAGTCTCTTGTGAAAGACTTTGGCTTAAACAGCTGAGTAGACGATGGAAAAGCAAGGAGACTTTCTCCTTGCTTTTTGTCCATTCATATATGAAATGAGAATTTGAACGGGCTGTAGCAGCAGCATGCCGGGAGGGACCACGCATGAGACATTTTAGCGGATTGACAGATTCTGATTTAAAAACTTTTTTTAAATATTACCCGGCAGAATTTAACCGTGATACGGAACGGGAAACCTTAGGTCTGGCATTAGGTGCAGCACTTTACACACCTGGATCCAGAGTGGATTTTGCACAAAAAATCGTAAGTGGAGATTACAGCAGCGGTGCATTTTCAGGCTTGACTACTTTAATCGTCTGCCTCGAAGATGCGGTAGCCGATACAGAGTTGGAAACAGCGGAACAAAACGTAATAGGCGAGTTTAAAAAGCTGGCAAAGGCAAATGCTGAACAATTGGCAGCCGGCCCAGCGCTGTTTTTGCGGATTCGCACACCTGAACAATTAGAAAAATTGATCAAACAGGCGGGCCATGCATTAAGCGTATTGACTGGCATCGTTTTCCCAAAATGTTTGCCTGCCACATTGCCGTTGTTTTTCGAAGCATTGGACCGCGCCAGTGAAGCGGCCGGCAGAGGGCTTTACGCCCTGCCTTTGCTCGAAACAAAAGAAGTGCTGTACAGTGAATCCCGTGAACAGACTTTAGCTGAATTGCACGAAATCATGAAATCGGAAGCCTATCGGGTGTTGACTGTTCGCGTAGGCGCAACGGATTTTTCCAGTCTTTACGGCTTGCGGCGTCCTGCTGAGCGGACGATTTATGATGTCCATATCATCCGTGATTGCCTGACTGCCATTTTGAACCGCTTTAATCGTGCGGAAGATGGATTTACCGTTTCCGGTCCTGTATATGAACATTTTTCGGGAGGAGAGCGATTATGGCTTTCTTCGAAACCGGAACAAACGCTGTGGGAAGAAGTCCAATTGGATGTTCTCAACGGGTTTAAAGGAAAAACCTGTATCCATCCTTCTCAAATATCAATCGTTAATGCCGGCCATATCGTATCGCTTGAAACTTTTGAAGATGCTAAATTGATCCTCAATCAGAGCAGCAAACGAAACGGCGTCCTGCAAAGTCCTAAACGAAATAAAATGAACGAAGTAAAACCGCATTTGAGCTGGGCAAAAAAAATTGCCGCTCAAGCGGAAGTCTATGGGGTGCTGAATGAAAACTATCAACAAATCGATGTCCTCAACCACATCCGGGCCAACCAGCTTTCAAATCAATACTAAGTTATGGGATAACCTGGATATTAATATTTTGGTAGCAAATGCTTATTCCGGGCTTTCTCCGGAATCGCTTTTTTCTGTAGCTCTGCGCATCAATAAAAAGCGCCAGTTTTTATTCGTCAGCAAACTAATTGCCAAACATCTGGCTGTTCGTCCCTCTGCGGCTCTGGGAACAGGGACCTTGTTAGCTTCCTTGCTGATGGAGGAGTCCGGTTTGGAAGGGTATCCTGATGCACATTCTCTTGTTGAAATGATTGAAACGGGAAAAATAGACAAGGAGAAAACCATCAAATCGCTGCAATTTAAAAAAGAGATGCCTCAGCAAACAGTTTTCATCGGCATGGCGGAAACCGCAACCGGCCTTGGGCATTCGGTTTTTCAGCATTTTGAGAATGCGGCTTATATCCACACAACTCGTGAAGAAATTGTTGGCACCACCCCGTCTTTTGTTTTTGAAGAAGAACATTCCCACGCAACATCCCATAAGGTTTATGCGCCTTCCGGCATGCTTGAACAGGCAGAAACCATCGTTTTGATCGACGATGAAATTTCAACAGGCAATACTTTGCTGAATCTGGTTTGTGCGCTGGATGATCAATTTCCTGGAAAGAATTATGCTTCTCTGTCCATCCTGGATTGGCGAAGCGACAGCCAGAAAGAAAAACTTGAAAAGATGGCAAACGACCGAAATATCCGTCTGAATATTCTGTCCTTAATGGCCGGCCAATTTGAGTTAGTTCACAGCAAAGCACCGGAAGAACCTGAATTGATGGCATTGGACAGTTCCGGATCGAGGCTTCCGGATGTCGAATTGCCAGGAAAGAAATTGGCTGTCGGTTCGGAGACCGGACAACAGTACATATCTTATACAGGGCGCTTTGGCATAACCAGCAGAGAGCATGACGAAATAGGAGATTGGGCAGAAGCTGCCGCCAAATTGGTTGCACAGAAAAGCGGTAAAGCGCTGGTCATAGGCGTAGGAGAAAATATGTACTTGCCTTTGCGTTTCGCCTTAGCCCTAGAAGGAAATCCGATTGTACAGACCACTACACGCAGTCCGATTTTCGCTTCGCAAACAACCGGCTATCCTATCAGGGAAAAAACAGAATTTGAGCTGCCGGATGCAGAAGGGGTCAGCCAGTTTATTTACAATCTGAATGAATTGGATATTGACCAAATTTACCTTCTTGCTGAATCTGTCATTGAGCTATCCGAATGGCAGCCTCTGCTTGCATATCTGGAGAAAAAAGCGCCCGTAGAATGGGTTTCCCTGACCGCCAACAAAAGGAGTGAAAAGATCTAATGATAGCAACAGATTTAGTGAAAACGAGTTATCCCAAAGAAGATATCACGTTCCTATTGAAAGATGTCAGTGATGCATTTGTTGAAAGCACGTTGGAGGAACGGGAAAAAGCGGTTCAAACTGGCGCACATTACGCAGAACGGCTGCCGATGGAATACCGCCCTTCTGATGAATACACAAATCTTTATCACGAAACGGTAAAAAAAACCAAGCAGCAATTGAGCTATTTGGTAGGGCTGGTAACACGCCGGATTTTCATGAATGCAGGAACAGATGACGTTGTCCTCGTATCGTTGGCACGTGCCGGCAGCCCAATTGGCATTCTGATTCGCCGCTACGCGCAGCAAGTGATGAATATGGACTGGCCGCATTACAGTGTCTCTATTTTGCGCGATAAAGGAATAGATGAGAAAGCGATCGATTCAATTCGCGCAGCGCATCCCGCAAGCCGCATCCAATTTGTGGACGGCTGGACGGGCAAAGGGGCTATTCAAAAGGAATTGACCAAATCGGTCAACAGCCTCAATGAAGAAAAAGCTATGAACCTGTATGACGATATGGCAGTGTTGGCTGACCCGGGTGCTTGCGCGGTATTATTCGGGACGCGTGAAGATTTCCTTATTCCAAGCGCTTGCCTGAATGCGACCGTCTCAGGACTGGTGAGCCGCACGATTCTCAACGAGTTGTATATCGGCAAAGATGATTTCCACGGAGCGAAATTTTACGGTGAGCTGCTCGAAGAAGATTTATCGAATGATTTTGTCGATCAAATTACTGAATGTTTTGCCGAGACGCGCGATAGAGTCGAGAAGGACGCTGTCTCCACTCCGGTGACTGCCGAAAGAACCTGGCAGGGCATGGCAGAGGTCGAAGCGATCGGCCAGCAGATGTACAGGGAAACGGATTACCACTTGATCAAACCGGGTGTTGGAGAAACGACACGTGTCCTGCTTCGCAGAAGCCCGTGGAAAGTTTTGGTCAACAGCTTGGACAATCCGGATGTCCATCATATTTTGATGCTGGCAAAAGAAAAAGAAGTGCCGGTTGAAGTGGTTCCTGATTTGTTTTATCGTGCAATCGGCCTGATTCGATCGGGTAAAGAAATATGACAGTTCTATTCGCCAGTGATCTGGATCAGACGTTGATTTATTCCCGCAATTCAATGGGGATGGAAGTGACCGAGGACGAACTTGTCGAAGTAGAGCGCTACGAGGGCAAGCCTTTGTCATTCATGACTAAAAAAAGCCAATCAAAGTTATGGAATATCAAAGAATCCGCATTCTTTTTACCGGTCACTACGCGTACACAGGCACAATATGAGCGGGTGACAGGGATTTTTGAAGGAAGCCAGGCGCCTCGCTTTGCGGTCATATCCAACGGAGCGGTCATTTTGGAAAATGGTCAACCGATCAAGGAGTGGTCGGATGGGATTCGCCAGCAATGCGTCAGCCGCAAAACTATTATTACGGAGTTGCTGCCGGAAATTGAACGCCATTTCTCGGAAGACTGGGTGCTGAAAGTACGTGAGGCAGATGATTGGTTCGTCTACCTGATCGTTGACCGTGCCCGTTTTCCTGATGATAAGCTTGATTTTTACACGACCACTTTCAAAAAGCTCGGATGGGGCATGTCCCTGCAAGGGAGAAAACTTTATTTTATGCCGGAAAGCATTACGAAAGCTGCTGCTATGGAGTATGTTAAAGAGCGCTTAGGAGCAAGCTGCGTATTTGCTGCCGGAGATTCCTTGCTGGATCTCGACTTATTGGAAAGTGCAGACTACAGCATGCTTGCTTCCCATGGCGAAGCGGTAAGAAGTGCAGTTCCGGTTTCCGAGCACATTCACCAAACGGAGAAGCACGGCATTAAAGCAGGAGAAGAAATATTGGCACGTGTTGCCGAGATTTCATTGCAGCGCAAGTAAGCAACAAAGCAAGGAGAGATTCCGATGGTTCAATTGCATCCGATCCCCGCAAAAACCTGGGATCCGGAAAAGATCGGGGAGTGGCTGAAAAAACCGATTGTGGATCACAGCGAAACCAAAATTGAAGAAAATCAGATTACGTATCCACAGCTGCTTGGACAAGTGAAGGGCATGCCCCTTGATGGCGATGAGTATTTTGCTGCCATCTATGATGTTATCGAGGCAGCGGAAGGACGATTAATCCAGCTGTCCGATAAGATGAACAAGCATATTGAGCAGGACCGTCTGCGGACATTGCAGGATCTGTTCGAAATGAACAAAAAAGAAAAAGGGCTGTCGCCAAACCGAATGGTGGCGTTTCTTGACGGCAAAGGCCTGTTGCCGAGATTGAAAGATACAGATTTGAACAGGCGCTTGCGGGTTGTACTGATTGATATCCTGAAAGATTTTCAGGAGCAATCCGGAGGGAATACGACTCACTCTTCTTTCCGCCGTGTAACGACAGATTTGGTCAAGTGGATGTTCAATCATATCCAACCTGAAATCGAGAAGTTGGAACTGGAAAAAGGCCTGCCAGGTTTCTTATGGTATGGCAGCGCTTCGGAAAGCGAAACCTGGTTTTTGAAGCTATCAGCGGCTTTTGGCTTCCATGTTATCGTCTATGATCCTAAAGGGGATGGCTGGTTCGAGCAGGCAGTTGGAAAAGACGGGCTCCATACTCACAGTTTTCAGGTAAATGCTCCATCACTCTTGCCTTTTCCGGAAGAAAAGCCGAAACGTGTTGGAACGGTCGCTTACCGGGCAACCCAGGAAGTGGATCGTTTGCTGCACCACGATGATTCTGGGCTTTATAAGCCTTTCCAATTCAAATCCTATTTGACCCACTCGGTACGCCTCAAAACCACTATGGATGAAGCGTTCATGCTTGCCAAAGAGCGTGCAATGGTTCGGCCATCATTTTCGGTTGCGAGTGGAAGCGTCAACATTCCAGTCGTTTTCTCGAAGCTAATGGGCATCGAGAAAGACCGCCGGCGCTTTTGGGAAAATGTCCACAATTTGACTGAGCGCGAAGATACGAAATTGATACGAAGCTTTCCCTTTATCGATGAGCGCAAAGGCAATCAGCAGTTCCACTACCGTGCTGCTCTTGGAAGGGATGGACGTCTGGATCCGGAAAAAATGAAAGCCGCACATTGGTGGAGATACAATAAATTGCCGGATGGCGTCCAGACTGCGATAGCAGCAGCAATTGCCAGACATGTAGAAAAGCCGATTCTTTTGCCTCAAAACAGCGAGTCAATTGAAGATTTGCAACTCTATGCTTTTTCACAATCCATGTCGCTGCCGGATTCAGTAATCCAATTGATCCAGTTATTTGATTACCCGCAGTTTGTACCGACAATGCTGTTTTACAACGAAGAAAAAGACGGCGAATTGAGCCGTGCAGATGCCAACATGATCGCCTTGATCCACATATTCGGACTTGATGTCATCATCATCAATCCCCAAGGGCATCAGGACATCGAGCGCTGGGTAGATCCCGAATCATTTGATACACACTGGCTGGATGAACGAAGCTTTAACGAGCCTTACCGTGAGCCTTCAGTGGTGAAAAAGATATTCAAAAAATGGCTGTAGCCAAAAAGGAGTGAAACCGGATGACCAATATGCCAGATCAAATTGAACAGCAGGAATTGGTGATGAAAGATGAAAATCAATTAAAGGTTCAGTTGAAAAAAGATCCTGAAGTCCTTCAGTTGGCTGCCAAGATCGATCCGAAAAACCAAATTGCTTTATTGGAATTCGGCCGTGAGCCTGCCAATGAAATTTCCGCTTTTACAGGAAAAGTTTTGAATTCTGTCCAGGCGAACAGCATGGAGGAATCGAGTGAACTACTGAAACAGCTCGGCAAAATCATGGATAAGTTCGATAAGAAAGATTTTGTTGAAAAGAAAGGCTTCCTCAGTAAAATTTTCAACAAAGGCAATAAAGTGATCGAGCAATTATTCAACAAATACCAGACCATGGGAACTGAGATTGACAAAGTTTATGTCGAAATCACAAAGTACGAAGGCGAAATGAAAAAATCAACAACGACGCTGGAAGAACTGTATAACCAAAACTTCAATTATTTTATGGAGTTGGAAAAGTACATCGCAGCAGGCGACATCAAAGTCGAGGAACTAAAAGCCAAAGAGCCGGATGTCCGGGCAAAAGCAGAATCGGGCGATCAAATGGCGCTAATGGAGTTGAATTCCCTGCAAAATGCTATTGAGCTTCTTGAGCAGCGCGTCTACGATCTTGAAATGGCCAAACAGGTTTCTTATCAGTCGGCTCCTCAAATCCGTATGCTGCAGCGCGGGAATACAAAGCTGATAGGAAAAATCAATTCAGCTTTCGTTACGACCATTCCAATTTTTAAAACTGGCTTGATTAATGCCATCGCGGCGAAACGCCAAAATCTGGTGGCTGAATCGATGAGCGAATTGGATCGCCGCACCAATGAAATGCTGCTGAACAATGCCAACGACATTTCACGGCAAAGCGTTGATATTGCAAGAATGTCCGGACAACCGAGCATCAAGATTGAAACCATTGAGCAAACATGGGAGACTATTATGCAGGGGATGAATGACACGCGCGAGATTGAGCAGGAAAATCGCAAAATGCGTGAAGAAGGACGTCTCCGCATCGAAGAATTGCAGAAGAAATATGAAGACACACAACGTAAAGCTAATTAATCGGAGGAGGAAATCAATATGTCAACAATCAACCTTTCAAAAGGACAGAAAATCGACTTAACGAAAACAAATCCGGGCCTAACAAAAGTGGTCGTCGGTTTAGGCTGGGATACCAATAAATACAGCGGGGGCGGAGACTTCGATTTGGATGCTTCGGTCTTCCTTGTAGGAGAAAACGGCAAGTCACGCGGACCGGAAGATTTTATCTTTTACAACAACCTTGTAGGGGCTAATGGTTCAGTTACACACACAGGCGATAACTTAACAGGCGAAGGGGAAGGCGATGATGAGCAAGTGATTGTCGATCTGCCAAACGTTCCTGCTGATGTCCATAAAATCAGTTTTACTGTAACAATCCACGAAGCAGAAAGCCGCGGCCAAAACTTCGGCCAGGTTTCAAATGCGTTTATCCGCATTGTAAATGAAAGTTCAAACGAAGAATTGATCCGCTACGACCTGGGAGAAGATTTCTCGATTGAAACGGCTTTAGTGGTCGGAGAATTATACCGCCACGGCAACGAATGGAAATTTAACGCAATCGGCAGCGGCTATCAAGGCGGTCTTGCGGCATTAGTAAATGACTTTGGCTTAGGTTGATCACAATTCAAAAACCGTTTATCAGTTTATAAACTGATAAACGGTTTTTTTTATGGTTAAGAAACGATAGAACAGTTATTTTATAATATTTGGTCGGCTTTCAACAAACCGTTCAAAAGGAGATTGGCACTCTTTTCGATATCTTCAGGGACACTCAATTCTTTTGGGCTATGGCTGATGCCTTTGATGCTTTTAACAAATATCATCACTGATGGGGTCATTTGCGCCAGGTTCATGGCATCATGCCCTGCCATGCTCGGCAAGATTGTATAAGGAATACCGGATTCAGCCGCCGCCTCTTCTAATATCCCTATAAGCTGTCTGTCAAAATCGCATTCCTGTGTATTATAGCTATTGGACACCGCCATTTTGACACCATGCCTGTTTTTAATCGCATGAAATGCTTCATGAATGTGCTGAACGAGGCTTTCGCGTTCTTTTTTATTGGCTGACCTTACCTCAAGAGTAAATTCAACACGCCCCGGGATAATATTGGCTGCATTCGGAAACACTTCAAATTTCCCCACAGTGGCGACCGTATCGCTATTGAGGGCAAGTGCGAGCTTCTGTACTTCTGCCACCATTTCACCTGCAGCAGCTAATGCATCTTTCCGACTTTTCATGACGGTAGTGCCGGAGTGGTTCTGCTGTCCTTCTATCGTTACAAGATCGCGGTAAATGCCGACAATGCTGTCGACAATTCCAACGGATAGCTTTTCGTTCTCCAGTTTGCTTCCTTGCTCGATATGGAGCTCGAAATAAGCGGCCATTGACCCTTTTTCTTCAGCATCCATAAGAGAAAGATCGCCACCGGCTTTTTCGATTGCCGTTGCCAAAGTTCTTCCTGTCCTGTCTGATGCCGCCAGTAATTCCTGGGAGACAAGCTTGCCGCTCATCGCACGGCTTCCCATAGTCGAAAAGTTAAATTCATTGGCTTCTTCTGCGGTAAAAGAGACGATTTGAAGTGGATGAGCCAATGTAATATGATGATCAATTAAAGTCTGAACAATTTCTTTTGCAGCCAAGACACCAAGAGCCCCATCGTATTTTCCGCCGTTTGGTACAGTATCCAGGTGAGAACCAATTACTAGAGGAACATCTTTTTCGCCAGAGCCTGGTAAAGTTCCCCAGATATTGGCGATTGAGTCTATTGAGACGCTCATGCCTAACGCTTTTAATTCCTGAGTGAAAAGATTGCGCACTTCATAATCTGCGGCCGAAAAACTGGGGCGATTTACACCGCCATTTTTTTCCTTTCCATATGTAGCATAAGCTTCAATGTTTGCCATTAGACGGTCTATGTTAATTTCCATTTATACACATCCCTTCATATGAATTTATCCTTCAATAGTAACATAATTATCATTAAATTATGAATACTCGACACAGCTTTTTTTATCTGTGCTATCCTCGAAAAGAGAAGTAAAAACAGAAAGGATGAAAAGCGATGGCAATTATCGACCAAGTAAAAGAAATCAGAAGAGCTCTGCATCAAAATCCGGAACTGGGTGGAGAGGAATGGGAAACTTCAAAACGAATACAGGAAGAGCTGCAGAAAGCGGGAATTCCATTTGAAACCGGGTTTGCCAAAACCGGAGTTCTTGGTGTAATTGAGGGCAGCAGTGAAGGTGGAACAGTAGCATTGCGCGCGGATATTGATGCACTTCCGATTTTGGAAAAGTCAGCTGTCGACTTTAAATCCAAAGTGGATGGCAAAATGCACGCTTGCGGCCACGACGCGCATACTTCGATGCTCCTAGGAACAGCTTTTAAGCTGCAGGAAATGAAAGAGCAGCTGCCAGGACGTGTCCTGCTGGTTTTTCAGCCGAATGAAGAAGCATCGCCAATCGGCGGAGCGAGACCGATGATGGAAGATGGCCTCTTTGATGAATTCAAACCGGATGTCATTTTTGGCCAGCATGTTTGGCCGGATCTGCCTGTGGGCCAGATTGGCATACGCGACAAGGAAATGATGGGTGCTTCTGATACTTTGTCTTTCACTATAAAAGGTGCAGGTGGGCATGCCAGCATGCCACATCAAGGGAAAGATGCCATCGTCGTGACCGCTGAGTTCATCTCATCGCTGCAGTCGATTGTCAGCCGCAATGTAAACCCCTTGGAATCTGCCGTCATTACCATTGGCACAATCAATGGGGGCTATCGCTACAACGTGATAGCGGATCAAGTGGTTTTAAAAGGGACTGTTCGCACCTATAGCCAGAAAGCCAAAGACACCGTAAAACGCCGTCTGGAAAACTTGGTGAAAGGCTTTGAAATCGCTTACGAAGTGCAAATTGATTTTGAATATGTGGACGGCTATGGCGCCACTATCAACACTCCAGAATGGGCAGAGTTGGTACGGGGCAGTGCAGCTCAATTGTTGGGAGAAGCCGCTTTGCCAGAGGTGGATCCATCTATGGCAGGAGAGGATTTCTCCCGGTTTCTAGAGAACATTCCCGGAGCTTTCTATTGGCTCGGCTGCTCAAAAGAGGATGAGAAAGCTCCGAAACCCCTTCACGACCCAGAGTTCTTTTTTGACGAATCTGCTTTAGAAGTGGGAATCGAAACCATGGTGAAAGTGACAGTCGATGCATTGAAAAAGCTGAAAGGATAATTTTGGTAAACACGTATAATAATAAAAAAAAGTGAATTAATTATCGGAATCGCTTGATTATTTATAGTTTTTTTGCCTATAATATTAAAAAAGTTAAGATTTTAAAGAAATGGAGGGGGCGTATTATGAAGAAGCCGGAACAGAACGGAGAAAAGAAAGGAATTTTTATCCGTTTCCTGAATGTCGTAGAAAAACTGGGGAACAAATTGCCAGATCCGTTTATGATTTTTGTCTATTTGGCACTCGGAGTAATAGTTGCATCATTTATCTTTAGTTTATTCGATGCTGCTGTTGTCCATCCAGGTACTGGCGAAACTTTGGCAATTCAAAACTTGTTATCAGGTTTAGGGCTGCAGTATATCGTAACTTCCATGCTGGAGAATTTTACAGGTTTTGCACCGTTGGGAACCGTTTTGGCAATCATGTTGGGAATTGGATTGGCCGAGAAAGTGGGTTTACTGGAAGTTGTTATCCGTAAAACTATTTTAAAAGCACCTGCTTCACTCGTTACATATGCGATAGCTTTCGTAGGAATCATGGGGAATATTGCATCCGATGCGGCACAAATCCTCATACCGCCTCTCGCTGCAATGGTCTTTTATAAAATTGGCCGTCATCCACTGGCCGGATTGGCTGTCGGTTTTGCCAGTGCTGGAGCTGGATTTACAGCGAATTTACTGATTGTTGGAACAGACGCATTGCTGTCAGGAATTTCGACAGAAGCTGCTGCGATTCTTAACGATCAAATCATCGTTACGCCAGCCGATAACTGGTACTTTAATATTGTTTCTGTTTTTGTATTGACCGTAGTTGCTGCTTTAGTAACTGAAAAAATTATCGAACCAAAGCTCGGGAAGTATGAAGGCGATAAAATAATTGATGTTAGCGCAGAAGAAAATCCGAAAGCCAACAAAGGGCTGCGGAATGCCGGATTGGCTGCACTGGCGTATCTCACAATTATCGTCGTACTGATTGCATGGCCTGGCTCGACTTTGCGCAATGAAGAAGGCGGATTGATCCCCTCTCCGTTCTTGACCGGGATTGTTCCATTTATCTTGGGACTGTTTCTGGTGCTTGGAGTTGCCTATGGAAAAACGACGGGTGCAATCAAAACTTCACGTGATGCTGTAGGCTTTATGGGCGAATCCATTAAGGATATGTCAGGGTTCATCGTGTTGATTTTCGCCGCATCCCAGTTTATTGCTTACTTTACATGGACGAATATTGGGACGTGGATTGCAGTGAATGGGGCTGAGTTGCTGACTGAAATCAATTTCACTGGTATATATCTAATTATCGGGTACATCCTTTTTACATCTATGCTGAACTTCCTGATTTCATCAGGGTCTGCAAAATGGGCTTTGGAAGCACCGGTATTTGTGCCGTTATTTATGCAATTGGGTTATCATCCAGCTTTCACACAAATGGCTTATCGAATCGGGGATTCTTCGACAAATATAGTGACTCCTTTGAATCCATATTTCATCGTGGTGCTGTCATTTGTAAGGGAATACGATAAAAAAGCGGGGATGGGAACATTGATTTCATTGATGATTCCATATACTTTATCCTTCCTGCTCGTTTGGATCATCATGTTCTTGATTTTCTTCTACGCCGGGTGGCAGTTCGGACCAGGAATCACCCCTTATTTATAAAAACAATTTGCTCATTGATGGTTGTCTTCACCCATCAATGGGCATTTCTATACCATAAAATGAAATTAACTAATAACATAAAGATCAGGAGGGACGCAAGTGACAGAGAAACTAATCAATGAGGAATTGCAAATACAAATGGTCAGTTGGCGCCGCGATTTGCATAAGCATGCGGAATCCGGATTTTTGGAGATGCGCACGGCTTCGCTTGTTGCCGGCCGGTTATCCCAACTTGGCTATCCGCTGAAAATGGCTGAAGAAGTTATGAAAGCCGACCAGCGGATGGGGGTGCCAAGCCAGGAGGTTTTGGCTGCACATTATAAATGGGCCGAAGCGAACGGAGCTGACTTGGAATGGCTGCCGAACTTCAAAGACGGTATGACGGGAATCGTCGCTGTACTTGAAACGGGAAGACCAGGCCCGACACTGGCTTACCGCTTTGATATGGATGCATTGGACATCCAGGAGGAGCTGGCTCAAGGCCACATGCCATTCGATCAAGGCTTCCAGTCTGTTAATGCAGATAAAATGCATGCCTGTGCACACGACGGGCACACTTCGATTGGGCTTGGATTTGCTGAAACCTTGATGAGCAATAAAGAAAAACTGGCAGGAACAATCAAGTTGATTTTTCAGCCTGCAGAAGAAGGAACACGTGGAGCAAAATCAATGGTAGCGGCAGGAGTCGTTGATGATGTAGATGTTTTTATTGCCATGCACCTTGGAACTGGTGTGCCAACAGGCGAATTTGTGGCAGGCAATGCCGGATTTCTGGCAACTACCAAGCTGGACGTAGTTTTCAAGGGAGTCGCATCTCATGCGGGCGGCAAGCCGGAAGAAGGGCGCAACGCGTTGATGGCCGCCTCTTCTGCGGTTCTTGGATTGAACGGAATTCCACGCCATTCGGCAGGAGCTTCGAGAATTAATGTAGGTGTTTTAAACGCGGGATCGGGGCGCAATATCATTCCGGCAACGGCTCAAATGAAAATTGAAACCCGTGGGGAAACTTCTGAAATCAATGATTATATCCGGACGCAGGCCTTTGCAGTTCTTGAAGGTGCAGCAGCAATGTACGGGGTAGAAGTAAGCACCGATGTGGTTGGGGAAGCCAAAAGTAGCATTCCAAGCAAAGAATTGGTGGAAACTTTACACAGCGTAGCTCAATCCTCTCCTTTCTTTACTAAAACCATTGATTGGTCCACCGATTCGGCGGGGTCCGAAGATGCGACCTATTATATGGAGCACGTAAAAGCGCGCGGCGGGTTGGCCACGTATTGCATCGTTGGCAGCGATTTGGCAGCTGGCCATCATAATGAACGTTTTGATTTTGATGAAGCATCGATGCTGTCTGCAGTTGATGTGCTGTATCGTTCCGCATTGAAAATAAGCAAGGCATAAAGAAAAGACGGCAGAAATTTCCTGCCGTCTTTTCTTATGGGTAAATTTATGATTGGTCTCATTTTTAAAAAGCTGTTTTTAAGTTAAAAACAGTGAAATCTGAGGGAAGATGATGACCAGTATTAAAACAATGATGAATATCATAAAGAATGGGATAACGCCTTTTATAACTTGTTCAACCTTTTCCCCGGTTATCCCACTGACCACGAAGAGGTTCAGGCCGACTGGCGGTGTAATCATACCCAATTCCATGTTGACTACCATAATGATGGCGAAATGGATGACATCAATCTCCAACGCACTAATAATCGGCAACAAGATCGGCAAGGTAATCAAAATGATTGCTGTCGGTTCCAGGAACATTCCAAGAACGAAGAACAGCAAACTGACAATAATAAGGAATGTCCATTTGTTGAATCCACTGTCGCTGACCCAGGCTGCGAAATCCTGTGGAACTTGTTCAGTAGTGAGGAACATTCCGAAAACAAGTGCTGCTGCAATGATCAGGAAGATCATGGAAGTAGTATTGATGGACTCTTTGGTAATTTCGATAAACTGGGACCAGGTCATTTCTCTGTAAATGACTATAGACACGATAATTGCATATAAAGCAGCGACAAATGATGCTTCTGTCGGCGTAACAATACCTGTATAGATGCTCCCTAAAATTAGGACTGGCATCACGAGTCCCCAAGTAGCTTTTAGTGTAGGGCGCCACCGTTCGTTTAACGGAACTTTCGGCAAGCCGCCGTAGTTTTTTCGGTGCGCTACAATTACCGCATAGACAATCAAAGCCAAGCCGAGTAAAAGACCTGGGAGGATACCTGCAGAAAATAATCTTCCTGTAGACTGTTCAGAAACAGATCCGTAAAGAATTAGCGGAATCGATGGGGGAATCAGAATTCCCAAAGTTCCGGCCGAAGCAACAAGACCCATCGAATAACTCTTTTCATAGCCTGCTTTGACCATCATCGGAATCATTATGGCACCGATGGCAGCGGCTGTTGCAGGGCTGGAGCCAGAAATTGCTGCAAAAATCATACAGGTGATGACAGTTACTACGGACAAGCCGCCTTTGGTGTGGCCCACCCATGACCGGATGCACTCAATCAAGTATTTGGATATTCCGCCTTTGGCCATGATCAGCCCAGCGAAAACAAATCCTGGTATTGCCATTAACGTGGTGCTGTTGACGCCTGTAAACATTCTCTGAATAACAGTGTTTAATGAAAAATCTACCATGTAGAGACCGACAATACTGGAAACCGCTAAGCTGATAGCAATCGGCACCCGCAAGAAAGCAAAGACAAAAAGTAATACGATTACGATTACAGCTGCTTCCATTCTGCATCTCCTCCGCCCGTAACATTTTCTTTCTTGACAAAGTAACGATAAGCTTTTTCACAAAAACGGATAAACAACAAAGTTCCAGCAATCGGCATGATCAAGTAATTGATCCAGATCGGAAAGCCGACATCGATCGTTTTGATATCCTGGCTGTAAGCGGTCATCACCATGTCCATTCCGGTCCAAATGATGAAAATGCTGAAGGCTGCTCCGATCAACAGCGTAACCACTTGCGAGAAGTGCTGCATTTTGGGGCCGAACCGATCATAGACTACATCTATCGCAATATGCTTGTCTTCTTTTAAAGCTGAAGAAAAGCCGATGAAGATGGCCCATACTAAAAGCATGGTGTAAATTTCTGTGGCCCAGCTCTGGGAAGTGCCAACAATATAGCGCATGAAGACGGAGTAGAGGCTGATGCCAATTCCAATTAAGAATAGGACAATCGAGAAAGCGCTTTCAATACGATCCAGGTATTTCATTTGAATCCCCCTTAATCATTTTGTATTTTGGATACGAGAAGAATTAGTCAAATCATAATACAAGTTAAGCTCAATAACAAGTTAAATTTTTGAATTCACAGAAAATTAATTAACAGATAAAATGTTTAAATTATGCTTTTTGATATTCTATTATGAAGTAATGCTTAACTAAAGAAATTTTAAAAATGTATTTATTTAAAAAATAGAAAATTTAAATTTTTCTTTACATTCTTTTTCTTCTATGCTAATTTTGTTGTGAGTTGTATCCAAAATTCACTTAAAGGAGATCAGCTTAAAATTTTTTGTATGCCGGGTGAACAGGGCTGGAAGAAAGGAAGGTGCAGTTAAAAATGAAAGCCCTTACAAAAATGTTTTAAGTATGCTTCAGATTAAAAAAACCAATAGGGGGTTCTTTAATTATGAAAAAGCACATTTTTTCCGCATCTCTTTTAATGTCCGTACTTGCATTGGCTGCTTGCGGCAGTGACGAGGCAGCGAGCGGTGGGGAAAGCGGCGACGGTGTTCAGGAAATGACGATTAAGTTTTCCCACGTTGTAGCTGAAAACACACCGAAGCACCAAGGCGCGTTGGCCATGAAAGAGTATATTGAAACGGAATCCGATGGAGCCATCGAGGTTGAAATTTATCCAAACAGTTCGTTATTTGGGGATCAAGACGAGTATCAGAACCTGGCATCGAATAACGTTCAATTTATTGCACCGGATTTGACTAAATTTGTCGGAAACAATCCACAATTCAACGTACCTGCACTGCCGTTCATGTTTGAGACCGATGAGCAAGCAATAGAGTTTTGGGATGGCGAAAAAGGGCAGGAGATCTTAGGAAGCCTTGAGGGCGATGGTGTGCTTGGACTTTCCATGTGGCCGAATGGCGGTAAGCATATTACCAACAATGAACGGCCAATTGACTCGCCGGATGATTTCCAGGGACTGAAATTCCGTACACAAGGCGGGCAAGTGCTTGAGGAAATTTATTCTGCTATGGGTGCCGGTTCAGAATCCATTCCGTTTGGAGAGCTTTACACAGCGCTTGATCAAGGAGTAGTAGAGGGTCAGGAAAATACGTTCAGCAATATTGAATCCAAGAAATTTGATGAGGTTCAGGACTATATGACAATCATGAACCATACACGCGTAGATTATGCTGTTTTCACTAACACTGAGTTCTGGGAAAGCATGAATGATGCAACTAAAGAAATTGTGCAGGCCGGATTGGATGAAGGAACAGCGGTGGCACGTGAGGAAGCAATCACGTTGAACGAAGAAGCGCTTGAGTTGATTCGTGAAAGAGGGCTGGTTGAAATCATTGAGTTGACGCCTGAACAAATCGAAGAGTTTCGGACAGCATTGGAGCCTATCTATGATGAGTTCGAAGAGCAAATCGGAGCGGATGTATATGAAGCAGCACGTGAAGCGGCGGGCCAATAATAGTTGAAGAGAACTAAAAAAGTTGGCTGTTTTTTAGCCAACTTTTTTCAGTTTAAATTTTTGAAAAAGCATCATTGTGCATAGCAGTTTAAGAAAGCCAATAACCTACAGACAGGAGAATGGATATGAACAAAGAGAAGTTTGAACAGGGACTCCAAATACGCAGAAGTGTGCTGGGTGCGGAATACGTGGATAAATCGATTCAAAATGCAACGGATTTTAATATGCCTATGCAGGAATTGGTGACCGAGTATTGCTGGGGGGAAGTTTGGGCGCGCCCAGGGTTGTCCAAAAAAACACGGAGCATGCTGAATCTTGCCATGATCACGGCATTGAACCGGCCGCACGAATTGAAACTGCATGTCAGAGGAGCTATCAATAATGGCTTAACAAGAGACGACATACAGGAAGTCTTCCTGCAAACGGCCATTTACTGCGGTGTGCCGGCAGCGATTGACAGCTTCAGGACAGCAAAAGAAGTATTTGATGAAATGGATAAGGAGAACTGATCCAGATTCTCTTAAACAAAAAGGATTCGCGATAGGAAAATTACAATCGTAACGGACAAAGCACTGAAAATAGTTGAGGCGAGAACAGCTTGAGCAGCAAATGCAGTTTCATTTTCGTATTCCTGCGCAATAATGGCACTGTTTACGGAACTTGGGACGGCCGAAGCGATAAACATCGCTTGAGCTGTAATGGCGTCGACGTTTAGGAATTGAATGATGAAAAAAGCCAGAAGCGGGCTGATAACAAGCCTGACGCCTACACTTAAGTAAACCGTGAACATATTTTTGGAGAAATTCAACTGAACAACCTGTGCACCCAAAGTCAGAAGTGCCAGTGCGATTAACGCATCTGCAATGTATGAACCTGGAGTGTAGAGGAACTGCGGCAGTGTAAGGTCAAAGGCATTCAGCATCAGACCGAAAAACATCGCATAAAGCACCGGCATTTTAAAATAAGGGACGGCAGCTTTGATTTTTGATTTATCCAGCCGCTGCAAACTAATGATCCCGTAAGAATAAACCAGCAAATTCTGGAAAGTAAGCACCAATACTTGAACCGCCATCGCAATCGGATCCTGGCGAAAAGCCAAATCATTTACGGAAATGCCATAGTTGCCTGAGTTGTAAAAAAGAGTACTATGGGAAAAAGCGGTTTGGAGTCCTTTGCTGAAGCCAAACAGTTTACTGATTAATTTGGATACAAAATACAATAACAAAGACAAAAAAATAAAAAACACCAATACTTTAAAAAACATTTCCCATGCCAAATCAGTTTCGTATAGCCGGATGAAAATCAATCCAGGAACTAGATAATAGATATTAATTTTTGCCAATGTGTTCAAATCAAAATGAAACTTTATATGCAAAAATGCTCCGATTCCAATCAAAATAAGAATGGGGACAATGATATTCAAGAAAATATTGAAAATCTCCAAAACACTCTCTCCTTTCAATCGTTAAGTAAATAAAGGTGTATATTGTTTCTGTACAATATACACCATTAAGAAAATTATACCAATCAATTTTGAAACTAAGGAGAATTTTAATGAATCTGCCTAAAAGCATTAAGATAAATGAAGTGGTATTAAGAGACGGCTTGCAATTGGAAGACAAGGTTTTGACGATAGACGAGAAAAAAACTTTGTTTGATCTGTTAGTAAAAGCCAATATCGGGACGCTTGAATTCGGTTCTTTTGTCCATCCAAAATTAGTGCCGCAAATGGCTAACAGCGGTGAATTGTTTGAGTTGATTTCTCCGACATCCGGGGAATTAAAGCTGATTGCACTGATTCCGAATTTAAAAGGAGCAAAAAACGCGCAGGAAAAAGGCGTAAAAAAAGTGAATTTTGTTTTCTCGGCAAGCGATACACATAATCAGCAAAACGTCCAAAAAACTACGGAAGAATCTTTAGTGGAACTTAAAGAGATTGTCGATTACTGCGAGGAACATGCCATGGTATTGAGTGTGTCGATTGCAACAACTTTTGGCTGTCCGTTTGAAGGCGAAGTGAAAAAGGAAAGAATCCACTGGATCCTTGAGCAGTTGGCTCCGCTTCATATAGAAATCATCACACTGGCAGATACAACAGGCATGGCCAATCCACAGCAAGTTTACGATCTGATTTCGGAGCTGAAGAACAAATTTCCGGAACAATCATTCAACCTCCATTTTCACAATACGCGAGGTATGGGATTGGCAAATATGCTGGGAGCAATCGAGGCGGGCATCACGAGTTTTGATGCTTCTTTAGGAGGACTTGGCGGCTGTCCATTTGCTCCAGGAGCAACAGGCAATATCTGCACAGAAGATGTTGTCCATATGCTGCACAGCATGGGAATCGACACTGGACTGTCGTTGGAAAGGTTGATAGAGGCTTCACAGAAGCTTCAACAACTTGTGGAGCACGCAACACCAGGCTATGTCTTAAAGGCAGGGCCATACGACCGGAAATACCCGGTTCCGGCAGCAAAATAGATAGCTTATGTAAACGAAAGTTCTTAGTTCAATTCTTATAGAAGAAAACTTGGAGGATACTGCTATGACCAACTGGGAAACCTTGATCTTAAATGAAGAGCATGGCGATGAACATGTCTATGTAATTGAATTAAACAGACCTGAAGCGATGAATTCGCTGAATACAAAAATGGCGGTTGAATTGATTGAATGCCTGACATCACTCGAACAGCAAAAAAGCTTGCGTGTGTTGGTGCTTACCGCCAAAGGAGAAAAAAGCTTTTGTGCGGGAGCGGACTTAAAAGAACGCAAAGGAATGACCAATGCACAATGGAAACAGCAGCATGACATTTTTGAGGATGCTTATGAATTGCTGCGGAACTTCAAGTTCCCGGTCATTGCCGCAGTCAACGGTTTTGCTTTAGGTGGCGGTATGGAGATGCTGCTGAGCTGTGATCTTCGCTACGCGGCCGCGCACGCCAAGATGGGCTTGCCGGAAGTTAAGCTGGGCATTATACCAGGGGTGGGCGGAACGCAATTGCTGCCGCGTGCCATTCCAGTCGGTTTGGCAAAAGAGATGCTTTTTAGAGGCAATCAGGTAGATGCGAATAAGGCGTTGGAAACTGGAATTTTGAACGGTGTTTATTCCAAAGAGGAACTAATGCCGAAGACGCTGGAAATCGCCAAGGAAATTGCACAAAATGCACCGTTATCCTTGCAGTCCATAAAAAAATCCATTTCTACAGGGCTCCATACGGATATTAACACAGCGCTGTCGATTGAACTGGATCAATATTATAAATGTGCAAATTCAGAAGATCGCCTGGAAGGCGTGTTGGCCTTTAATGAAAAACGAAAGCCGGACTGGCAAGGGAAATGATAAACAGCTGAGGCATTCGACGTTTCAGTGGAAGGAGGAGCCGAAATGGAGTTAAGCAGACATTTGGCTAGATATAGCTTGGAGCTTTCATATGAAGATTTGCCGGAAGAGGTCGTTTCGTTTACAAAACTTTGCATTCTCGACTATTTCGGATCAGCGATTTCAGGATCAGATAAAAAGCCTGTTCAAATGGTCAGTGAACTTGTGAACGAGATGGGGGGCCATGAACAGGCGAAGCTGTTTACCGGTGGGAAATCCAGTGCAATAAATGCGGCTTTGGTAAACGGGGCGGCAAGCCACGTTATGGAGCTGGACGATATCCATAAAGGATCAATTATTCATGCGGCCACAGTCGTCATTCCTGCAGCATTGGCAATTGCCGAGTGGAAAGAACTGAGCGGAAGAGAATTGATCACTGCTGTTGTGGCAGGATATGAAGTCTGTTTCAGAATCGGGGAAGCGGTCTCACCTTCCCATTATTATTACTGGCACAATACGGCGACCTGCGGAACTTTTGGGGCTGTAACAGCAGCCGGAAAGCTCCTCGGTTTATCGGAAGACGAGCTGGTAAGTGCCTTAGGAAATGCCGGGTCGCAAGCAGCAGGGCTATGGGAATTTATCGTAGATGGCGCCATGACCAAGCAGCTGCACACAGGAAAAGCGGCAATGAACGGGACAATGGCTGCTTTATTGGCGCAAAAAGGTTTTACGGGACCGAAGAAAATTCTCGAAGGCGACCGGGGCTTTTTTAACGCCATGAGTGAAGAACATGATGTTTCAAGAATAACGGAAAATCTTGGACAAGAATTCAAAATTTTGGAGAACTCTTTTAAAATCCATGCATCGTGCCGGCACACGCATCATGCCGTCGATTTATTGATTGATATATTCAAAGAACAGCATCCGGCATTGGAAGACATCGAATCGGTGGAAGTCGATTCTTATCAAGTCGCCCTGAATATTACCGATGACGCAGATCCTCAAACAGAATATGCAGCGAAATTCAGCCTGCAATTTTGCTCAGCCTTAGCCTTATTGAATGGGCGTGCAAGCCTGGAAGATTTCAATGGGGATAAGTTGTGGGATGAAGGGGTTCGGTCATTGGTAAAGAAAGTAAATGTCCAGGTGGACCCTGCAATTGATGGCAGCTACCCGAAACAATGGGGAGCGGCAGTCAGTGTCCTGTTAAAGAATGGGGAAAAGATCCACAAACAAACCGATTTTCCAAAAGGCGATCCTGAAAATGCAGTCACACCGGAAGAGCTGCTCGAAAAATTTATGGGGATGGCCACGAAGTTGCCAACCAAACAGCGGCAGGCTTTAGCGGAGAGTTTAATGGACTTGGAATCTACTGAGAATATCAGCGATCTAATGGCCGCACTATAAAAGTCAAAAACGTTCAATTAAAAGAATTCATGCAAAGAGGGCGCTTCTATGAAACGGAATATTGAGCAATCCACAAAAGTTGAAAATCTGCAAAAGCAATTGGAAACCTTTAATTCAACCGAACTGGAGCAGGCTGCTTACCTGTTATCGCTTTTGCAGGAGCCACAGGCTGGCTCGGCAGATAATGCTGTGCCGATGCATTTGCTTGGGAGATTCTTAGGAATGGTGCAAAATCAGGACGGAACGACTGAAATGGCATTGGGGTTTCAGAATGAAAATACTTACGGAGTAGCGCAAGGCGGTTCTATCTATACGTTGGCTGACGTCGCAATCGGCTTCAGCATTCTGCAGAATTTAACAGCGGGAGAAAAGGTCTTTACTCTGGAACTGAAAGTGAACTTTATTGAGAAGGGCCAAGGTTCCCGTTTGGTCGCAACCCCTCTTATTTTAAGGCAAGGCAGAACAACTGTTGTTTCTGAGTGCACCATTCACGATGATTCGGGAAAATTGGTGGCAAAAGCGCTGGGCACCTTTTATATCAGTGGATCACCAAAAAGAAAGGAGGGAGAAGGATGAAAGAGATTGCATATGAAAAAATTGTGGAAGAAGTAAAAACCATGTGTATGGAATCCAATTACAATCTTGGGGAAGATGTGTATTCGGCGTTTAAGCAAGCATTGCAGACAGAACGCTCGGAAACCGGCAAGGAAGTGCTGACCCAGCTGATTGATAACGCCGACATTGCCAAGGCAGAAAGAGTGCCCATGTGCCAGGATACCGGAACGGCGGTCTTCATGGTAGAAGTGGGCCAGGATTGCCACATTGCCGGGGGGAGATTGGTGGATGCCATTAATGAAGGCGTAGAAAAAGGGTATGGTGAAGGCTATTTAAGAAATTCCATGGTCTACAATCCGATGAACCGGAAAAATACAGGAAACAACACGCCAGCCATTGTCCATATTGACTTGGTTGAAGGAGAAGAATTGACGCTTCATATGACAGCTAAAGGCGGCGGAGCAGAAAACATGAGTGCATTGAAAATGCTGAAGCCGTCTGATGGCATGGAAGGGGTCAAGGAATACATTTTATCCATCGTTAAAGAAGCAGGGCCAAATGCCTGTCCGCCGCTGGTCGTCGGCATCGGCATCGGCGGCAATTTTGAGCGCTGTGCTTTTTTGGCGAAAAAATCATTGTTCCGGCCGCTGGGTGTCCGCCATGAAGATCCGGCAGTTGCAGAACTTGAACTGGAATTGATGGAACAAATCAACCGGCTAGGCATCGGTCCTCAGGGCATGGGCGGCAGCACAACTGCCCTGGACGTTAAAGTGGAACTGGAGTCCTGCCATATTGCGGCGTTGCCGGTGGCCGTCAACCTGAATTGCCACGCCAGCCGCCACCAAACGATCGTAATGAAATGAGGTGAATGGATATGCAGAAGAAAATCCGCCTGCCTTTACGCGACGAAGATATTGAATCGCTGAAAGCAGGAGACCGTGTCTTGCTTTCTGGTGTAGTTTACACCGCGCGGGATGCAGCCCACAAGCGAATGGTGGAACAGGAAAAAGAAGGAACACCACTGCCTGTTGAACTGAATGGACAGGTTTTATATTATACAGGGCCGACTCCTGCAAAACCTGGCGAAGTGATCGGTTCTGCAGGGCCAACAACAAGCGGCCGAATGGATTTGTATACACCGGCGCTTCTCGAAAAAGGCTTAAAGGGAATGATTGGAAAAGGCTATCGAAGTGAAGAAGTCATCGCTTCTATGCTGAAGCACAATGCGGTTTATTTTGGAGCTGTTGGTGGGGCTGCTGCATTGATTGCCCGCTCGATCAAAAGGGCGGAAGTGGTGGCCTATGAAGATTTGGGGACAGAGGCCATCCGGAAATTGACTATTGAAGATTTTCCGGTATTTGTGATCAATGATATTCATGGCGGTGACATCTACAAAGACGGAGTCGCAAAATATAAGCAATAGAGGTATCCAAGGGGGCCGCAAAGATGAAAGCAGGAATTATCGGATTGGGCAATATGGGTGGCCGTATGGTGAAAAGACTGCTGGAGCAAGGGGTGGAGGTCGGCGTTTTCGACCTCAATAAAGACTTTGTCCGGAAATTTGTAGAGATGGGGGCAAAAGAAGCAACAAGCCCCGCTGATTTAGCAAGGAACTATCCATACGTTCTGACGGTTTTGCCGAATGTTTTTATTGTCAAAGAAACACTGACGAGTCCGGAAGGGTTGATGGAAGGCATGAATTCCGATAGCTTGCTGATCGAGATGACAACATCGATTCCTTCTGTGACAAAAGAACTGAGTGCTTTGCTGAAAGAAAAAGGACTGAAGATGATTGATGCTCCCGTGAGTGGAGGCGTCAAAAAGGCGGAAGAAGGAACTTTGTCTATCATGGTCGGCGGCGAAGAAGCAGATTTCGAAAGAGCTAAACCGCTGCTTCAATGTCTGGGTTCCAATATTTTTCATGTCGGAGAAGCAGGAGCGGGACACACGATCAAGGCACTGAATAACATGATCTCCGCAACCACTTTAGCGGCGACTGGAGAAGCAATGGCGCTTGGCGTTAAACTGGGCCTTGACCCTGAGAAAATGCTGAATGTCATTAACGCGAGCACCGGCAGAAGCTTTTCCAGTGACTTTAAATTTCCAAATCAAGTGCTGACCCGGAAATTTGAAGTCGGCTTTACCTTGGATTTGATGGTCAAAGATCTGAAGATCGCCATGGCGATGGCGGAAGAGGAAAAGGTGCCAATGTTCATTTCCAGCGCATCGTTCCAGCTTTGGAAACATGCGTGGTCCCAAGGTGGCGGTGACCAGGATCATACAGCCATAGTAAAATATATCGAAGAAATGTTCTCCGTGGAAATCAAAGGATCCTAGCTACTCTCATACTCGAAGGTGGTCTTTAATGGTAAAATACAAGTATTCTTTCCTATATCTAAAAGGAAACGTATTTAAGGGGTGCCATATGGAGAAATTTAAATTAACAGAACAGGATAGGGCCACGTTGCAGTACAAAGTGACAAATAAACTGAGGGAATTGATCCTCAAAGGTGAGTTTAAAATGGGCGAGCGGTTAATGCAGGAGGAGTGGGCCCAAAAATTGGGCGTCAGCCGCATGCCTCTTAGAGAAGCGCTGCGTCAGCTGGAAGTGGAAGGTTTGGTTAGGATTGAACCCAGAAGAGGTGCCGTGGTGACGCCGATTTCTGTTGAAGATATCGAAGAGATCTATCAATTGAGGGCCCTTCTGGAAGGCCAGGCCGTAGTAAAATCACTTCCTTATTTGGGAAATGAAGAAATACAGGAGCTTGAAGATCTTTACCATGCAATGATCAAACTGAAAGCTGATGAAAACGATGTTGAAGTTTTTATGAAGCTGAACTCAGAGTTCCACCGGATTTTAAGGGAAAGCTGTCCCTGGAGACGGATTCAAGGTTTTATCGAAACCTTATGGAAAGGGATACCTCCTTATACACCAAGTCTTTTGTCGAACCACTTGGAAGATTCTCATGAAGAACATCGCCTAATGCTGGAATATGTAAAACAGAAAGACGAAATTCAATTAAGAAGAATTACGGAAAAGCATATTTTAAGAACCAAAGAAAACTTAATTGAAATGATGAGGAAAGAATAAAAGTCTTGTACGTATGAAGTTCGATAAGCAGAAAGGGGCAAGCTGTATGAAGCAAATGGAGTTAGCAGTCATCCCAGGAGATGGCATCGGAAAAGAAGTCGTGCCTGAGGCGTTGCGAGTTCTGGATATAATAGCAGAGATTCACGGCGGGTTGAAGTTCAATTCGACGCACCATCCGTGGAGCTCGGAGTATTATGTGGAACATGGAGAAATGATGCCGAAAGACGGCTTAAGCCAACTCACACAAAGTGATGCAGTTTTCCTGGGGGCTGTTGGAGATCCCGCGTTGGTGGCCGATCATATCTCGCTCGGTGGCTTGCTGCTGAAAATTCGCAGAGAGTTTGAACAAGTCATCAACATCCGCCCCGCCAAACAGCTAAAAGGAATTGTCTCACCCCTGGCAAATCCAAGGGATTTCGACATCATGATCGTCCGTGAGAATAGCGAAGGGGAATACAGCAGTATTGGAGGCAGAGTTCACAGCGGAGAAGATGAAATTGTCATCCAAAACGCGGTGTTCACAAAAAAAGGGGTTTCCCGGGTTATCCAATATGCATTTGAATTAGCCCAACAACGTAGCGGGCGCGTGACCAGCGCAACAAAATCGAATGGAATTGTTCATTCGATGCCATTTTGGGATGAGGTCTTTAAAGAAGTCTCGTCGAATTATAAGAATGTCCAAACAAACAGCGAGCATATTGATGCGCTTTCGGCTTTCTTCATCACCAAGCCGCAGACGATGGATGTCGTGGTGGCCAGCAATTTATTTGGAGATATTCTAAGCGATATCGGTGCGGCCATAATGGGCAGTATCGGAATAGCGCCTGCTGGAAACATTAATCTGAACGGCAAATATCCATCTATGTTTGAACCGGTGCATGGCTCAGCGCCAGATATTTTTGGCAAAGGAATCGCCAACCCCATTGGACAAATCTGGACTGCAAAAATGATGCTGGACCATTTCGGAGAATTTGAAATGGGTACGCTGCTGCTCGAAGCTATTGAATCTTCTATGCAATCGGGCATCAAAACAGCTGATATTGGAGGCAGTTCTTCTACCTCTGAAGTGACTGACGAAATTATTACCAATTTGCGAAACAAATAAGTATAGTTGCCCTGCTGAAAAAAGCAGGGTCTGCCATTTTGAAAAGAACGAAATTTTCTGAAATCAATTTACAGGATTTGAATTATTTAGTAAGATAGAGCTAAACACATATTGTATCCAATATCCAAAGAATGGAGTGAGCGCAATGGATGCATCACGCTCCTACTTATTTGTACCGGCTACCGATCTTGCATTAATAAAGAAAGCGGTCTCATCCGCGGCTGATGTTGTCATCGTGGACTTAGAGGATGCAGTAGCTTTATCCGAAAAGGAAACGGCAAGAAAAGTAATGAAAGAAGCATTGAAAGCCCATAATCAGGAACAAAAAATCATCGTCCGCATCAACGCTCTGGATACTGCTTTTTGGGAAGCTGATTTGGAAACTGCAATCAATGGTGGAGCCACAGGTATCATGCTACCAAAAGCGGAAGATGAGCATGGAGTTCAAAAAGTCGCAGACAAAATACGGCAAATCAGCGGCGGCAAAGATAAAGCTTTTGAATTGATTCCGTTAGTAGAAAGCGCAAAAGGTGTGCAGTTCGCGTTTGCCATCGCCTCTGCTGACCCTATGGTTTCCGTATTGGCTTTCGGATCCATCGACTTTTCACTGGACATCGGCTGCGAGCTGACTCCGGAAGGACTTGAATTGCTGTTTGCCCGTTCGCAGTTGGTCATTGCATCAAAGGCAGCAGGAAAAGGATTGCCAATCGATGCTGTATATCCGGATTTAAGTGATGAAGAAGGACTGAAAAAACAAACGATTTTCGCAAAGCAACTGGGCTTTAAAGCAAAGCTGGTCATTCATCCGAAACAATTGGCTATTGTCCATCAAGTATTTTCACCGTCAAAAGAAGAACTCGCGCTAGCGAGAGAAATTGTTGAGGGATTTGAAAAAGCTGAAAAAAATGGTGTCGCTTCGATTAAAATAGCTGGTCAGTTTGTCGATTATCCCGTGTATAAAAAAGCTAAAAAGATTTTGCAGTACGGCAGTCTTTAGGCAATACCATACCCCCCAAAAAAGATGAACACAATGAAAACAATGCCAATCAGCAGTCCTATCGGGAACGGTTATATAGATTTCAGTAAAATGAAGACCCCGGCATTAGCGACTACTACAGATGTCATAAAGATGAAAAACCAGTAAGACCCGAAAAATTTCGTGACAGACGATGGATCTAACCTGTATCCCCATAAAATACATAAACTTATCATTGCCAATGATAAGCAAGGCGGTCATTGCGAACGTGCCGTTGCGGTTGGGTGACCTCTACGGTATCGGGACAACTGATGATAGGGTTTATATTCATACGGCAGGCGGCTGTTATTTCCCGGATAAGGCTTGCTGTTGACGATTGGAAAATAAATTTTTGATGGCTTGATCGGAGGCGTAGAAATGGCGGAGAAAATGGAGTTCAATCAGGAAATTGCGACTGAATACGATAAAGGGGTCCGGCGGACGTTGCCAACTTATGATCCGATGCTGCGCCTGTCACAAACCTTTCTTCGCTATGCGCTAAAAGAGCAGGCTGAAGTGTTGGTGGTCGGCTGCGGTGGAGGAAATGAATTAAAAGCTTTTGGTGTGCCGAATCCCGGCTGGCGCTTTACAGCTGTCGATCCTGCAAAAGCCATGCTGGAAGCCGCAAAAGCCAAAGCAGTGCATGCAGAAATTGAAGAGCGCATCGAATGGGTGAATGGCACCGTAATGGATGTGCCGACAGAAAAACGTTTTGATGGTGCGACTTGCATACTGGTGCTGCATTTTGTCCCTGAAATGGAAGAGAAAAGGGCATTGCTGATGAAAATAAGAAGCCACTTGGATCCTGGTGCACCTTTTGTCCTGGTTAGCAAATTCGGCGACCCGAATGATCCCGAATTTAAAGAGCTGGTGGCCCTGTGGAAAAATTATTGGCTGGACATGACAAATCTGCCAGAACAGCAAGTAGAGAACCTGATGAAAGGAACGCTGACCGAATCGTCGATTTCTGAATCCCAAATTCGTACATTGTTGAAGGATTCAGGATTCCACAGGGTAGCCAATTTCTTCAGGACCAACCATTTTGGGGGTTGGATCTGCTACGCGGCTTAGGAAAAATAGAAATCGATTCTCTCTGTTTCAAAGGAAAGTTGTCGGCTGTGAAGGGGAGGGAAGGCAACATGAAAAACAATCCGGCGGAAAACAGGAGAACACTCTTGTTTATAGGAATAGCGATTTTGGGTTTCCTTGCTGCCTATTTTTTATTGCCCAATGAGTTTTCCTACGAAGCAAAAGTGATGACGAGCATCATTACGCTCGGGATTATCTTGTGGTCATTAGAGCCGATACCGATTGGACTGACAGCATTGATTATCCTCTTGCTGATGCTGTTATTCGGCATCGCAGATACGTCGGTGATCTTCAGCGGGTTTTCATCTCCTGCAACGTATCTCATTGTCGGAGGCATGATGCTCGCCACTGCGGTCAACGAAACTGCACTTATCAAACGGATGAGCTATACAATACTAAAAAAATGGGGCAGCCGTTCAGCGGGCTTGCTCGGGAGCATCATCATCATTCAGCAGATTCAGGCCTTTTTTATTCCCTCTACCGCTGTCCGGTCTGCGCTGATCCTTCCGGTTTCAACCATGATCATTGAAACGACTCATGCTGAGCCCGGTGGTAATTTGCGGAAAATGATTATGCTCGGTGTCGCTTTCGGCGGCATTATCAGCGGAACATCTGTCATGACTGCGGCAATCGGCAATATTTTGACAGTAGAACTGCTCAATCGTTTTGCAGGAATCAATATCACATACTTTCAATGGTTTTACTATACATTTCCAATTTGGCTGATATTGATTCCGGCAATATGGCTTATGCTGTTAAAAGTTTTTCCATTGCCTGAAGAACAGCGATATTTTCCTGCAATCAAAGATGAAATGACGGGAAAGCTGGAGGAATTGGGTCCCATCAACGCCAGGGAAATCCGTTGTTTGGCCATTCTGCTGGCGATTGTAATTTTTTGGCTGACAGAACCTCTTCATGGACTGCACCCGAGCGTTCCTGCACTGGCTGGCGTAGTGCTGATGACTTTGCCCATTATCGGCGTCGCTGCCTGGGAGCCTGTCGTCCGCATCAACTATAATACCGTTTTATTGATCAGCGTTACGTTATCTATGGGGTACACGTTCGTAGATTCAGGCGCGGCAACCACTATCAGCCAGTATTTGAGTGTCGGCTGGTTTATGCAGCTTATCCAAAATCCATTTACCGCCGTAGTGATCGTCATTATTCTGGCTCAAATTTTTCATAAAATGATTTCCAATGTGGCCACTGCCGTTGTTGTGCTGGTGCCGATCGTTATAAGCGTTGCCCAAAATGCCGGCATCAATCCGCTGGCGATCTCTTTTACCACAGGCTTGACCTGTCTTTTCGGCTTTGTCTTGATCGTTGAATCCATGCCGAACCTGATTGCCCATAGCACGGGGATGATTTCACAGAAGGATTTTTTAAAACCCGGCCTATACGCCACCATCATTTCAATGGCAGCAACGGTTCTTGTAGCTGCTACCTGGTGGAATTGGATTGGGTTAATTTGAACAATTTTTAAATCGATATTATTTTGCTGTGGGTATTGCACAAACCAGCGTCCGCCTGGAGCGATTTTTTCTCACTAGCTCAGATAAATATTTGTTCATTCACTAAAAGATTATAAAAGGAGGAGTTTTTATGTTGCCATTGGAAGGCATAACCGTCGTTTCTTTGGAGCAGGCAGTTGCAGCGCCCTTTGCGACAAGACAATTAGCCGACTTAGGGGCCCGGGTCATTAAAGTGGAAAGGCCGGGAGTCGGAGACTTTGCCAGAAACTACGATAAAACGGTCAAAGGGATGGCCAGCCATTTTGTCTGGATCAACCGTTCCAAAGAGTCATTGGCGCTGGATTTGAAACAGGAGGAAGCCAAAGAGGTTCTGCACAAACTTTTGGAAGAGGCAGATGTATTCCTCCATAATCTTGCGCCTGGAGCGGTTGACCGGCTCGGGTTCAGTGCAGAAGAACTGAAAATTGCATATCCGAAGCTGATCATTTGTTCTATTTCCGGGTATGGCACTTTCGGGCCGTACACCAATAAAAAAGCCTATGACTTGTTGATCCAATGTGAAGCAGGGTTGGTATCCGTTACAGGAACGGAGGACACTCCATCCAAAGCCGGGATTTCCATCGCCGATATTGCAGCGGGAATGTATGCATACACAGGTGTATTGACCGCCATCATTTCACGCTATAAAACGGGGAAAGGCGCAATTATTGAAGTGTCCATGCTTGAAGCCTTGGCCGAGTGGATGGGCTATCCTCTCTATTATTCCGCTTACGGAGAAAATGAACCGCCTCGTACCGGTGCGAGCCATGCCACCATTTATCCGTACGGGCCTTTTAAAGCGGGAGATGGAAAAATGGTCTTTATGGGTATTCAAAACGAACGTGAATGGGGCGAGTTTTGCCATACTGTACTGAGTAATCCGGATCTGGCTTCAGATCCGTTGTTCAACAGCAACTCCCAGCGCGTAGTCAACAAAACTGCATTAAAAAGCATCATCGAAGATGTTTTTCAGGCAATGGATTCTGGACAAGTCATCGAGCGGCTGGAGCTTTCGCGGATTGCCAGCGCACGGCTGAATACGATGAATGAACTTGTCGATCATCCACAACTCGCAGCCCGAAACCGCTGGCGGGAAGTAGATTCGCCGGTAGGGAAGTTAAAAGCGCTCATTCCACCTGTTACATCAGACGAAGTCGATACCGTCATGAATCCGATTCCCGAAGTTGGCGAACATACCAACTCCATTCTGTCAGAGCTTGGATTTTCTGAAGAGCAAATAATCAAACTGACCACCTAACGAAAAAGAGCATTCGAAAGGGGAAAATGACAATGGCTAAGTTAACATCAGAGGAAAGAGAACATTTACGGCAGGAAGTACGGAAGTTATGTTCGGAATTCCCAAATTCCTATTGGAGAAAACTGGATCTTGAACGCGAGTATCCATATGAATTTGTGGATGCATTGACGAAAAGCGGATACTTGTCTGCATTGATTCCTGAACAGTATGGCGGCAAAGGATATGGCATGACAGAAGCGACAATTATTCTCGAGGAAATCAACCGTTCCGGAGGCCATGCGGCTGGCTGCCATGCGCAGATGTATACGATGGGCGCGTTATTGAAACACGGCAGCGAAGAGCAGAAGCAGCAGTATTTGCCTGGCATCGCGGACGGTTCGATTCGATTCCAGGCCTTTTCGGTCACGGAGGAAAACGCCGGCTCCAATACGACAGCTATCGAAACTTTTGCTGAAAAAACGGCAAATGGCTATGTGGTCAATGGCCATAAAAACTGGACAAGCCGGCTGTTGCAGTCGGATTTAGTCATGCTGTTGGCACGCACCACACCGATTGAGGAAGTGAGAGAAAAAAGGGCGGCAGGGCTTAGCCTGTTCCTGGTGGATTTGCGGATCATCCGTGAGCAACAGCCGGAATCCCTGGTCGTTGAACCGGTTCGGACCATGTTCAATTACGCCACAAACCAAGTGCGGTATAAAGATATGGAAATACCTGCAGAATGCCTCATCGGTGAAGAAGGCAACGGTTTCCGCTACGTACTTGACGGAATGAATGCCGAGCGGACGTTGCTGGCGGCAGAAGCGATTGGCGACGGTTACTTCTTCATCGATAAAGCGACCAGCTATGCCAATGAACGTGTCGTCTTCAACCGCAAAATCGGTGAAAATCAAGGCATCCAGTTTCCCATTGCCCGGGCTTACGCTGCGGTCAAAGCAGCAGACTTGATGCGCTATGAAGCGGCAAGAAAATTTGATGAGGGCGAGAAGTTCGGAGAACAGGCCAATCTTGCAAAATTCCTGTCGAGTGAAGCAAGCTGGCAGGCGGCAAACGTCTGCCTGGACACGTTCGGCGGCTATGGATTTGTCGATGAATATGACGTGGAGCGGAAATTCAGGGAAACCCGCATGTATCAAGTGGCTCCGGTCAGCAACAATATGATTTTGGCTTATCTCGGACAGAATGTGCTGAAGATGCCGCGTTCCTATTGATGTCCATAAGAAAAGACGGCAGAAAATTTCTGCCGTCTTTTTCATATGCTATTTTACAGCGGAAGGCTGGACGCCTTCGGGAATCGGGCATATATAAGCCTCTTTTGCCCGTTTCGCTTCATGTTCAGTTTTGATCGCCTGAAGTTCTTCTGGATTGTGATACAAATGGATAGCGGTGTTGGCCATGGCTTCAGAGGACAGCAGCATGCCGCTGTGGGCAAACGAACCGATGCCTTGCGTCACCATTTGCCACGTGTGAAGGGGCGTGCCGATAGCTGAAGTGGCAGTAGTCAATTGGGCGGTCGGAACAATCCAACTGACATCCGAAACATCTGTGGAGCCTGCCATGACTTCGTTGGAAGGAACATAATCGGAAATGATATCCGAAAGATATTTGCCCTCGAATTCGCTGCCATCCCCGCTGTAACCGAAAGTTTTCATACCGGCGAGGAAATTATTCTTCTCGCCCTCGGACAAGGTCTGCCAAATCCCTGCGGCGAATTCCTTTTCTTCCTCAGTCGGCTGGACAGCTCCGGCTTCGAGCAGCTTTTCGTTCAAAATGGTTTCTAGTGTCCGATTCGGTTCATAGTTGGAACAGGCTTTATCAAAGACGATGGTCATCTCGGTCTCGGTCATCAACGCAGCGCCTTGCGCAATTTTGCAGACGCGTTTATAGATTTCATCGACTTGTGCAACTTTGGGCGCGCGGATCAAATACAAAACTTCTGCTTCCGACTGCACGACGTTTGGTGAAAATCCGCCGCTGTTGGTGATGGCATAATGCATCCGTGCTTCCTGCACAACATGTTCGCGCAGGTAATTGACGCCGACATTCATCAATTCCACTGCGTCCAATGCGCTGCGTCCCAAATGCGGTGAGTTCGCTGCGTGTGAAGCCACTCCCTTGAAGCGGAAATAGACCTGATAATTGGCTAGACTCGACAAGCTCATAATGGAATTGGAGTAAGAAGGATGCCAGGTCAAAGCGATGTCCAAGCCATCAAAGACGCCTTCGCGCACCATGAAAGTTTTGCCGGAGCCGCCTTCCTCACCAGGGCAGCCGTAAAATTTTACGGTTCCACTGATATTGTTGTCACTGAGATAGGCTTTTACGGCATATGCCGCCGCCAGAGAACCGGTCCCGAGCAGATTGTGTCCGCAGCCATGGCCAATGCCTCCTGGTTCGATCGGTTCCTGCTTGGTTAGATTGGCTTTTTGGCTGAGTCCTGATAAGGCATCGAATTCACCAAGAAATCCGATGACAGGCTTTCCAGTCCCGTAAGATGCGACAAATGCGGTTTCGATCCCGCCAACTCCCCGTTCGACTGAAAATCCCTCTTTTTCCAATTCGTCTGCTAAAAAAGCAGCAGATTCAAATTCCTCGTAGCGTGTTTCGGGGTGCTCCCAAACATATTTACTGATGGATTCAAAGCGCTCCCTGTTACTGGTTAAGTAGTTGCTCACTGCAAAGTCAGTTGTCATGTCAGTTCCTCCTTTGGAATAAATTCAGTATCATTATAACAAAATTATGTTGCATTCCGGGAACAAGTCCGAATTGATCGGCTTTCTTGAATTGTGAAAAAATTTTTAAGTTTCCTTAGAGCCATACGGCTTCTGCGTTTGCGATAATGGAAACGTTTGCAAAGAAATCTAAATATTTTTTATATATTGACAATGAATTTTAGACTGTATATGATGGAGTCAATTCAAATATACAGATTAACTATGTTGATGGAGATACGCTTGATGCAAGGAAATCTCAAGAGAGCTGATGGTTGGTGAGAATCAGTGGTTTCGGCATTTCGCAGCACTCCTGAATAGATGGATTGAATACCCCAGTAGGTCCATCCGCTTCGTGTCCGTTACGCATGTGAACCAATGAGGCTGTCAGTTTTTTGACAGTGAATTAGGGTGGTACCGCGAAATAGAAGACTCTTCGCCCCTTGCATCTTTATGTAAGGGGCGAAGAGTCTTTTTTGCGTCTTTATACAATAACTGCCCGCAAAAGCGGGAAATCGAAAGGGGAATGAGCTTCATTATGCTGACAGACCAACAAATTTTACGAATCCCAGGACCAACGCCAATTCCGCCAAGTGTGCAGCGTGCAATGGCACAGCCGATGATCGGGCACCGCGGACTAAGTACATCCGAAATGATCAGTGACATCAGACCAAGATTAAAACGCGTTTTTGGAACCAAGCAGGAAGTGGTCATTTTAACAGGCAGCGGGACCGCAGGACTGGAAACAGCCGTGGTTAATACGGTTGCTCCTGGCGAAGAAGTTCTGGTTCTGGTAACAGGCGCATTCGGAGACCGTTTTGCGAAAATTTGTAAAGCATATGGAATTCAGACCCATGTATTCGAAGTGGAGTGGGGCCAAGCAGTTGACCCGGAAGCAGTAAAAAACTTTCTTCTGGAACATCCTGAAATCAAGGTGGTCTTCTCAACGTTCTGTGAAACTTCCACCGGCGTCTTGAACCCCATCAAAGAACTGGCTGCTGCTGTTAAAGAAGTATCGGATGCCCTGGTCATCGTCGATGGCGTATCCTGTGTAGCAGGTACGGAAACCGAAATGGATAAATGGGGAATCGATGTAGTCGTCACGGGCTCACAAAAGGCCTTTATGCTTCCAGCGGGCCTGTCGTTCATTGCAGCGAGTGACCGGGCTTGGAAGAAAATCGAAGCCAATCCACAGCCGCGCTTTTATTTGGATATCAAAAAACACAGAGACAATATTTTAAAAGATACAACGCCTTTCACACCGGCACTGTCCATTTTATTCGGCTTGCAGCAGGTGCTCCAATTATTGGAGGAAGAAGGGCTGGAACAGGTATACGCAAGGCACCACTTGATGAAAGATATGACCCGCGCAGCATTTAAAGCACTTGGAATTCCGTTGCTTACTTCCGACAAAGACGCTTCTCCGACAGTTACCGCTGTAATGCCGGATGACTTTGATCCGGAAGAATTCCGGAAAGTGATGAAGAAAGAATTTGCTCTGGAAGTGGCGGGCGGCCAACAGCATTTAGCGAAAAAGATTTTCCGTATCGGCCACATGGGCTATTGCTCTCCGGCAGATATGCTGCAAACATTGGCTGCGATGGAAATTGGCTTGATGAAGGTAGGAAAAGAAATTGAACTCGGCAAAGGAATTGCCGCCGCACAGCAAGTCTATTTAACAGAAGGGAAGGGAAGCAAATGACTTTTCACGTCTTAATCAGTGATCCACTCAGCGAAGAAGGAATTTATCCCCTGCGTCAGGCAAACGGCGTAAATATTGTCATGGAAACCAACTTGACTCCGGAACAATTGGGCGACCGGATTGACGGCTTTGATGCATTGCTTGTCCGGAGCCAGACTCAGGTGACACGGGAATTGATTGAAAAAGCATCAAACCTAAAAATTATCGGACGTGCAGGTGTCGGCGTCGACAACATTGATTTGGAAGCGGCAACTGAACACGGCATTATCGTCGTCAATGCACCGGACGGCAATACCAACTCGGCGGCTGAGCATACGATGGCGATGCTGATGTCAATGGCACGCAAAATTCCTCAGGCGTTCCACGCGTTGCGCAATCAAAAATGGGACCGCAAATCCTACGTGGGTGTTGAGTTGAAAAACAAGACGCTCGGGGTGGTCGGGTTCGGCCGGATTGGCCAGGAAGTGGCAGCACGCGCAAAAGGGCAGCGGATGAATATCATTGCTTACGATCCTTTCCTGACAGCTGAAAAAGCAGAAAAGCTTGGAGTGGATTTCGGATCGGTGGAGGATGTGCTGAAAGTGGCGGATTTCGTGACTGTCCATACGCCATTGCTGAAAGAAACCAAGCATTTGATCAATAAAGAAGCATTCGCTATCATGAAAGACGGTGTGCAAATCGTCAACTGCGCGCGCGGCGGCATCATTGATGAAAGCGCATTGTTCGACGCTGTAAAATCCGGGAAAGTGGCTGGTGCAGCGCTTGATGTTTTTGAACAAGAGCCAATGGTTGATTTTCGCTTACTGGATCTTCCAGAAATCATTGCTACACCTCATTTGGGCGCCAGCACTTTTGAAGCCCAGGAAAGTGTTGCAGTAGATGTCAGCATGGACGTCGTCAGCTACTTTACGACAGGGACTGTCCGGAATTCAGTGAACTTGCCTTCTGTACCGAAAGAAATCATGAAGAAAATCGAGCCTTATTTTGATTTGTCAGAGCGTTTGGGTGCCTTTTTGACCGATTTGACCGGTGCGGCTGCAGAAGAGGTTACTGTCCGCTACGCTGGTGATTTGGCCAATATGGAAGTTGGGCCATTGACGCGCAATATGCTGAAGGGTATGCTTAAGCGTCATCTTGGCAAACACGTTAATGATGTCAATGCGATGTATATCGCCAATCAAAAAGGCATTGTCGTCAGCGAACAAAAGACTACGGAATCGAAAGGGTTTACGAGCCTGATCACTGTAGAAGTGAAAACTGCAAAGGGAACCAGAAAAGCAGCCGGAACTTTGTTAAACGGACAAGGCGCACGCATCGTCAAAGTGGATGATTACTTGGTGGATGTCGTGCCGGAAGGGCATTTGCTGTATGTTCGCCACAATGACCGTCCGGGTGTTATCGGACGTGTCGGAACCCTGCTAGGCCAGGAAAATGTCAACATTGCCACGATGCAGGTGGGGCGTTCGATTGTTGGTGGAGACGCCATCATGATGCTGTCAATCGATAAGCCTGCAGAAACAAGCAGCTTGGAGCAGCTAGCCAAACTGGAAGAAATTGAAGGGGTTACTCCCATCAATTTATAGGAATAACGGATTTTCATGGTGCATACAGTGTTCTGTGAACGAATATGGATAATTAAAACGGATAAAAAGACTGGGGTTCATTTTGAGCTCCCAGTCTTTTTGTGTTGCAGTATTAAAATGTTAAATGATTTTATCCTTTTAAAACAAAAGTGAGCCAGTTTTCTCCTTCTGAACCTTTATATACTACTCCAGTGATAGACATAACGTAGACCGCTTATTCAGAGAATATCAGATTTCCTTGGTCTTCGTATTTAGAGAGATGTACGTTGGCATCTTCTACATAGTTGTAAGAGACTTGAACCAACTGACGGAAGTGCTCCCAATCAGCCTCGTTGTCTGAATGTGGAGCGTATTCGGATGCTGCAGCTACTCTTGTGCTGATGGCTTTCAACATGTTCTCCCGATATCCATTCAGTGCTTGTACTTCTTCTGGAGTTCCTAAAAACTCCAAACTCTCCAACACCAATTGTATTTCGCTGTATTCGGAAATAAACTCGTCTGCTTCTATCACCATACTATCCACTTTATTCAGGTGAGGATCCGGATTGTGATTTCCAAAATGCTCTTCCCAACTGGAGTGAATTTCATCATGAATGCGTTTGAGTTCAGGTATCGTGAATGTTTCAAAATGTTCCCTGTCGGTTTGCTGTTCCAAGTCTTCTTCTGTTCCTGTTGCGACTGCAGGTGGAGTGTTAAGTGGGTTTTCTCCGATTTCGGGTACAGAATGGGGCGAAAGTCCAAAAAACTCCTGGCAGGATGCGATGATCATGACTGAAGTCAAAAGTGGAATACTGAGCTTCACTAAGTGTCTTCCATTCAACTGAACACCCATAACGATTCCCTTCTTTCTATTTTTTTGCGCAAGTATATATGTATGTTAGTTCCATTATATGGTGGGAGGAGCATATACAGCAACTGGAAATATCGTTATTTTATTAAGTCAATCAAATTATTGTCTTTTAGATTCAGATGTTAAATCTATTGCGGACTATCCGACATCATGAGGCTTCGATTATAAAAAAACTCCAGGATGTTAATAGGCTCTGTTTGCGAGCCGGGATATTAAAATGGCAATAAAAAGACTGGGAATTGGTAGTGACCCCTTAAAGTTAGAGTTTCAGTTATGCAGCTAATTGGCTGGCATGCGTCCGGTATTGCACCGGGCTCATGCCGGCCAATTTTTGTTTGATGCGTTCGTTATTGTAGTAAGTTGTGTATTGTTCGATCCGCTGTTTTAATTCCGCGTACGATACCAATGCTTCTCCATAATACATCTCCTGCTTCAGGAGGCCGAAGAAGTTTTCCATGGCCGCATTATCGGCACAGGTCCCTTTCCGGGACATGCTTTGGAAGATCCGTTGCTCCTTTAACGCCTTCACCCAGGCTCGGTGCTGGTAGTGCCAGCCCTGATCGGAATGGATAGTGGTGCGGTAGACCGCCTGTTCCTTGATGATCGGTAGGGCCTGATGCAGGGACGCCATTACGAAGTCGAGGGTTGGCCGTTTTGCCATGCTCATCCCGATGATTTCGCCGTTGTAGAGATCCATGATCGGACTTAAATAAAGCTTTTCATCCCCAGTACACTTGAATTCTGTGACATCGGTCGTCAATTTCTGCAAGGCATGGGGCGTGGAAAATCTGCGGTTCATCCGGTTTTTGGCGATGGTGCCTACTTTTCCTTTGTAGGATTTATAACGCGATTTGCGGATGAATTTTCCGCATTTGAGATTCAATTCGTTCATGATGCGTTGCACTTTCTTGTGGTTAATGACATGGCCAAGCGTTTGTAACGCCAGATGGATCCGGCGGTACCCGTAACGGCCTTCGTGTTTCTCGAACAGTGCCTGGATCAGGATTTTCCATTCCTGGTCCGAGTCTTCCGAATCGAACCGCTGGCGGTGGTAATGGTACGTCGCTTCCGGAAGATCAACGATCTTTAACACATCCGTTAATCGGAATCCTTCTTCGTGGAGTTCGAACGCCAGCGCGGCTTGTGCTTTTCGAGGAAGGCATCCGGATTCTCCTGGAAAGCTTTTAACTTTTTTAAATATGCCACTTCTAAACGGAGAAGCTCATTCTCCCGTTCCAGTTGTTCTTCCCGGGACAAGGCCTTTTCAGGCTTGTCCGAATTCTGTTTCGGTTTTTTTGACATAGAGGGCCGTCCTTTCGCTCGTTCTTCCAGGCCTTTTACCCCTTCCGCCAAAAATTCACGATTCCACCTCGCAATGATTGACGGCTCGTTCACCTCAAATTGGATCGCTGTCTCTTGGTAAGAAGCACCTGTTCGTTTCATAAAGTGTAATACATCCACCTTGAATTGAACAGAATACACCTGTTTCGACTGCTTCTTCCGCAAGCCGTTATTTCCAAAAACCTTCCACATTCGAACCCATTGTTTGATTGGCGTGCTGCTTGGAATTCCATGTTTTTCGGCTAATCGATCATAACTTAACCACCCATTCAGATACTCGTTCACAATCATCCGTTTAAATTCTTCACTGTACTTTGCCATACAAAAAACACCCCAAAAGTTAGATTTGAACTCTAACTTTTGGGGTGCACCACCATTCGGCTTTGAATTCCCAGTCTTTTTATTGCAGTGCTGTAGAGTGAAACATCCTCAAGGAACGAAGCGTAATGTATCTTCTGTATTTAACGGGAGTTTGTTGCCTAAATCTGTTCTAACAGCTGAAGCAACTCCTCCAAGTGCTGGACTTCATATGTTGGAATGATGGATTCGTGCGGAGCTTTTTGTTCACGGTTAAGCCAGACAGAGCGGATTCCGGCTTTTTCAGCACCGATTATGTCTGTCATCAGGTTGTCTCCAACCATCAAAACTTCTTGTGAAGACAAACCAAATTTTGATAAGGCATGATAGAAGATGTCCGGATCTGGTTTGCCTTTTCCAAAAGCGCCAGACACTACGATGTGATCAAAAAAAGGAGCGATTTCCGGTGTGATATCAAGCTTGGTCTGCTGCAGGCTCGGCGACCCATTAGTCAATAACAGCAGTTGATAGTGGCCTTTCAAGTCTTCCAGTACCTTTAAGCTTTCCTCATACAGGACAGGGTTTCTTTTTCGTGCTTCAGGGAAATATTCAGCAAGCTGGCCGCCGAGTTCAGAGTTATCGATGCCGATTTTTTTCAAACCGCGAGTCCATGCATCCCGGCGATAAGCAGGAACAATGGTTTTCATCTGCTGAAAATCTGTTCCTTCGTCATCAAAAGTTCCCCATAGCCCTTCAAAAGGGTTGATGCCGATCATTTTGGTGAAATCGTATGTATTGTATCCCGCATAGAGCTCAGTTGCCGCAGCCCGCACCGCTTCTTCCAGACCGGAACAGTCTTGGCCCGTTAGTTCTTCAGCCAAACGGCACGTTTCCTGGAATGCTTTCTCAACACTCTTCTTGTCCCATAACAAAGTATCATCTAAATCGAAAAAAATCGCTTTGACCATCGGTGTGAGCTCCTCCTGACAATATTTTTACTTTGCTCTAGTGTACTGGAAAAGCCTCCAAAAACATAGGGTGTTCAGAGTTCTGTCACTGAAAAGAACAAGACCTGAGTGATATGATATGAGCAAGGAGTGAAAACAATGACGATAAGCAATTCGACAATGCTTTTATTAGAAGAAGCCACTGACTATATAGGGATTTGCTACGAGGAACTGGGAAAGAGCGATTACCAGAAAGCTGAAAGGCTGCTGGAAATCAAATCGGAAATCGATCACACGGGGACCTACACGCACAGCTTTGAAGAGTTGGAGCATGGAGCACGCATGGCCTGGCGCAATAACAACCGCTGCATCGGCCGATTATTTTGGAATTCGCTGACCGTCTTTGACGAGCGCCATCAAACGACGGCAGAAGGAATCTTTGATGCGTTGGTCCAGCACATCGACTTTGCTGGGAACAACGGAAAAATCCGTCCTGCCATTACAGTTTTTCGCGCTGCACAGGAAAATGGCGAATCCATGCATTTATGGAACCACCAGCTGATCCGCTATGCCGGATATGAAACTGCAAAAGGCATTGTTGGAGACTCCAGTTCATTAGAACTGACAAAGTACTGCCAGGAAATGGGCTGGGAGGGAGCGGGAACGCCTTTCGATATTTTGCCATTGGTCATTCAACTGCCAGGTGAAGAGCCTTTTCTGAAGGAAATTCCGCGCCAGTCGATTATGGAAGTCGAAATTGGACACCCTGAAATTCCCGAGTTTTCACAGTTGGGCATCAAATGGTACGGAATTCCGATCATTTCGGACATGATGCTGGAAATTGGCGGCATCGAATACAAAATGGCACCTTTTAACGGCTGGTATATGGGCACTGAAATTGGTGCCAGAAACCTCGCAGACGAGGATCGATACAACTTCTTGCCTGCCGTTGCAGAAATCATGGAATTAAATATGCAGTCGAACCGTTCCCTGTGGAAAGACAAAGCTTTAGTCGAATTGAATATCGCTGTGCTAGAATCTTTTCAGGAAGCAGGTGTGACCATCGTCGATCACCACACAGCAGCCAAGCAATTCAAGAATTTTGAGAAAAAAGAAGAAGTGGAAGGGCGCGATGTCACCGGAAACTGGGCATGGCTGATTCCACCCATGTCACCGGCCACAACCCATATTTTCCATAAGCCTTATAAGAACGATCTGGTTAAACCAAATTATTTCCATCAAAAAGCTCCCTATCAATTTTAAGGAGAGGATATCTAATGAAAGAATTCAAAGTAACCTATTTTTTTGATGAAGAACATTATATCCGCCGCTTTGTCCACCTGGAGTCACAGACTGAAGCGGAACAGCTGATACAAAGTGAGCGGGATCAATACATTTCGTTTCATGACAACCGCGGAATTTATCATGAGCTGAATACACGGAGCGTTCGCGTCATTCAAATTTCGGAATATCATCGAACGGATAAAGTATGAAAACTAGCAGCGCTGCCTGTTCTAATGTCCAAGCACTTTTTTGTGAGAATTTTAGGTGACCGACTGCAAATTCAGCTGAGCGACTGCAAATCCGCACGAATGCCCATAAATTTATTTGAACGACCACAAATTCCCACGAACGCCCATAAATTCGCAGTGCATGCATCTGAAGACAGAAAAGAGCCTTTTGCCGACTGGCAAAAGGCTCTTTTTAAGAAATGAATGCTTGAAAACTAGCAGCGCTGCTAGTTTTATTTAAAGCTTAAGAACCCGTCATCTACTGCAACGGTAGAGCCATTGATGGCTGCAGCCCCTTCAGAAAATAGGAACTTGACGACATTGGCCACTTTTTCAGGCTGGATCAGCTTGTTGTGCATATGGAGAGCCGACAGGGCTTTCTTCATTTCCGGATCATCTCCAAGGATAGGCGTATCGATAAACCCAGGAGCGACTCCGACTACGCGAATGCCATGTTCAGCAAGCTCTAATGCTCCTGATTTTGACATCATGACGACTGCGGCTTTGGCTGCGTTGTAGTTGAAGCTGCCTTTGGCGGCCATTGAGCCATAGATTGACGCAGTGTTAACGATCGTGCCGGTTGTACCGAGTTCGACCATTTTCTTTGCGCCGTAATAGATGCCGTAATAAACGCTGTGCTGATCGACGTCGATTACTTTATGGTAGGATGCAGGATCCATCTCCAGCAATGGCTTGACGAGACCGATGCCCGCGTTATTGAAAATACCATTCAAGGTGCCAAATTTCTCAACTGCGAAATCAACCATTGCTTCTACTTCCTCAGCTTTTGACACATCCACTTTAAATGAAGCAGCTTTTCCACCCTGGGATTCGATATGGGAAACGGTCTCATTTGCACCGTCTTCATTGAAATCAGCTACTACCACTGCGTAACCTTCTTTTGCTAATTGGTAGGAAGCGTGACGTCCAATCCCGCTGGCGCCGCCTGTGATAATCAGGACTTTGTTTTCTGCCATTATGAGTTCCTCCTAAAAATCTGTTATTTTCTTTACAACTCAACTCTACGCCTATTTTATCTTGAATTCAAAGTATTGGATCGGATAGAAACTGCGGTTTTTGACTGCAAAATACGTTACATCCGAAAGATTTGTACTATAATAGTACATAGTGAACTTCAAAGAAAATGAGAATTTATAGAGAGAAGGAAATTTAATGGGACGCAAATGGAATAATATCAAAGAGAAGAAAGCATCCAAAGATGCCAATACAAGCCGGATTTACGCAAAGTTCGGACGTGAAATATATGTAGCTGCCAAACAGGGCGAACCCGATCCAGAATCGAACCAAGCCTTGAAAGTGGTTTTGGAGCGTGCAAAGACCTATAGCATTCCAAGAGCGATTATCGACCGTGCAGTGGAGAAAGCTAAAGGCGGATCGGAAGAAAGCTATGATGAATTGCGCTACGAAGGATTTGGGCCAAATGGCTCTATGGTGATTGTGGATACGTTGACAAATAACGTTAACCGTACGGCATCAGATGTGCGTGCTGCTTTCGGCAAGAATGGCGGAAATATGGGCGTCAGCGGATCTGTCGCTTACATGTTTGACCATACGGCAGTGTTCGGAATCGAAGGCAAAACAGCTGACGAAGTACTGGAGCTGATGATGGAAGCGGATATTGATGTCCGTGACGTCATGGAAGAAGAAGACGGCGTCATCGTCTACGCTGAACCCGATCAATACCATTTGGTGCAGGAAGCATTCAAAAATGCAGGAATCACTGAATTTACGGTAGCAGAGTTGACCATGCTTGCTCAAAACGAACTGCCGCTGCCGGAAGATGCGCAGGCACAGTTCGAAAAAATGATTGATGCTATCGAGGATTTGGAAGATGTTCAGCAGGTCTACCACAACGTAGATTTAGGGGAGTAATAGCATGAGAGGGCTTTGATTAAATCAGAGCTCTCCTTTTTTTATATGAAAAATATTCTGATAATTAGAAATTTGACTTGTAATTCAAAAAAAGAACGATTATACTAACTTTGAAGAAATAGTATAAAAACTTTGACAATATATTTTTTAAAATTAAATGTAAGGGCTTTCATTTTAAGGAGGGGGCGTTCTATGGAACTTCAGGAGATCAGCTTGTTTGGACGAGAAGGCGTCAAGGTATTCAAAGAGCGGCCACAGACTGTTGGAGAAATCATCAGTGCCAGCAGCAAAATGTATGGTGAAAAACTTGCAGTTGTAACAGAAGAACAATCGGTAAGCTACCGGCAACTGGAAGAGCTGGCGACCGCTATTGCAGCCAATCTTCAAAAGATGGGCATCACAAAAGGCGACCGCATAGCATCTGTAGTCGGCAATTGTGCTGAATTTCCTTTATTGGTCATTGCATGCGCTAAAATTGGAGCGATCATGGTTCCAATCAATGTCAAACTGGCTGTAGAAGAACTTCAATATATTATTGAACATTCCAAACCGAGCGTTATTATCAGCGAACAGGAGTTTCTGGATAAAGTGGAAAAAGCCAACCAGAATGCTTTACCGGTAGCACAAGAAAAGATCATTGTCATCGGCGGGGAAAACTCATATGAACAGCTCTTGGTGAAAGATACTCCCTATCATCAAACCAAAGTCACAGAAGAAGATGGAATTTTTATCCTCTACACGTCCGGCACTACGGGACGGCCTAAAGGTGCAGTATTGACTCATATTAATGTCATTCACAGCTTAATGAATTATAAGCTGTTTTTTGAAACCGACGATCAATTTACTACCTTGATTGCTGTGCCGATGTTCCATGTCACCGGATTGGTCGGGCAGCTGTTGCATATGCTTTATGTCGGCGGCACGGTCTATAGCATGAAACGCTACCAAAATGAAGAGTATATCAAACGGATACTCGATCATAAGATTAACTTCCTTTTCAATGTACCTACCATTTTCATCATGATGTCCACCAGTGAAGAGTTCCAAAAGCACTCGTTTGACTTTGTGAGGAAAGTGGCTTTTGGGGGTTCGCCAATCTACCAGCAGACATTCACAATGCTGAAAAGAGCATTTCCGAATGCACATCTGCACAATGCCTATGGCGCTACGGAAACAACCTCGCCCGCAACCTTGATGCCGATGGATTATCCGGAATCCAAAGTGACTTCGGTTGGGCTTCCAATGACAGTAGCTGACATTAAAATAATGGATCCTGAAGGCCGAGAGTGTACGCCTGGAGAATCTGGAGAACTTTATATTAAAGGGCCTATGGTCATCAAGGAATACTGGGACAATCCGATGGCCAATCAAAACAGTTTTACAGATGGTTATTGGCATTCCGGAGATCTTGGCATACAAGACGATGCCGGCTTTATTTATATCCGGGACCGCAAAAAAGATATGATCAATCGTGCAGGTGAAAAGATATTCTCGATTGAAGTTGAGGACGTCCTAAAAGCCCATCCTGATGTGGTGGAAGCCGCAGTCATCGGTGAGCCCGACCCGGTTTTTGGAGAAAAAGTAAAAGCATTCGTAGTGGGTCCGAATTTGGATGCCGATGATTTTACCGATTTAAGAGAACATTGCAGTAAATCATTGGCGAAATTCAAAGTTCCTGAAGAATTTGAGTTGATCGATAGCCTGCCGAGAAACGCATCCGGCAAAATCTTGAAAAATACATTGAAAAACATTGGAGGAAAAGCAAATGCTTAAAGAATTATCACCGAAAGCCGAAGAGTTAAGAGTGAAATTACTGAAATTCATGGATGACTATGTCTATCCAAATGAAAAAACAGTCGAAAAATACTTAGAAGAAGCCGAAGACCGCTGGACGATTCCACCGATCATTGAAGAATTGAAAGAGAAAGCAAAAGAACAGGGTTTATGGAACCTGTTTTTGGACCATCCGGAATACGGCGCGGGCTTATCAAACTATGACTACTCACACCTATGCGAAATCATGGGCCGTTCCTTGATTGCACCGGAACTGTTCAACTGCAATGCACCGGACACCGGCAATATGGAGGTTTTCATCAAATACGGAACTGAAGAGCAGAAAAAGCAATGGCTGGAGCCTCTATTGCGCGGGGAAATCCGGTCATGCTTCTCAATGACGGAGCCCGCAGTTGCTTCTTCCGACGCTACTAATATCCAAAGCAGCATCGTCCGTGATGGCGATGAATATATCATCAACGCGAAAAAATGGTGGACAACGGCAGCCAAAGATCCCCGCTGTAAAATTGCGATCGTTATGGGGAAAACGGATCCAAATGCTGCTAAACATCAGCAGCAGTCGATGATTTTGGTGCCTTTTGATGCCCCGGGAGTGGAAATTATCCGTCCGCTGACCGTATTCGGCTACGACGATGCGCCTCAAGGGCATGCCGAAGTCCACTACACCAATGTCCGTGTACCGGCTTCCAATATGCTGCTGGGTGAAGGGCGTGGATTTGAAATTGCACAGGGCCGTTTGGGGCCGGGACGCATCCACCATTGCATGCGTGCCATTGGAGCTGCTGAACGTGCGCTTGATTTGTTGTGCGAACGCGCAGATAGCAGAGTAGCGTTCGGCTCCACGTTGGCAGAAAAAGATGTAATTAGAGAAATCATCGCTGAAAGCCGGATTGAAATTGAGCAGGCGCGTCTGTTGACCTTGCATGCTGCACACAAAATTGATATGGAAGGCGCCAAAGCAGCACGCAAAGAAATCGCGATGATCAAGATTGCTGCACCACGAGTTTCGCTGAACGTCATCGATCGTGCTATGCAGGTTTTTGGCGGAGCCGGCTTAACGGAAGATTTTCCACTCGCGGCACATTACGCCAATGCCCGGACACTTCGCTTGGTTGACGGTCCGGACCAGGTCCACTTGCGCGACATTGGCCGTTTGGAACTGCGGGAACAATTGAAGGAAAGTTCAAACGTGAAATAAAGGAGGGATGTTGTGATGAAGGCTTGGACAGTGGTCCGAATAGGAGATCCGCAGGAAGCACTCGAACTTGCAGAACTTCCAATTCCAGAACCCAAAGCTGGTGAAGTACTCGTGAAAATGGAGGCTGCGGCCTTGAACTTTTTCGATATCCTTCAATGCCAAGGGAAGTATCAGGAAAAACCCGATCTGCCATTTATACCAGGAGCGGAAATTTCAGGTGTAGTCGAAAGGGTTGGAGAAGGAGTGAGCATAAGTCCAGGGCAACGTGTTTTGGCAACGCCACAGCTGCCAAGTGGCGGTCTTGCGGAGTGGGCAGTCGTCAAGGAAGAAGGGGTGTTTCCAATTCCAGAATCGCTTTCCTACAGCGAAGCGGCAGCTTTATTCATCACTTACCAGACAGCGTATTTCGCCCTGCACCGGACAGGCCGGCTTCAAAAAGGTGAAACCCTATTGGTGCATGCAGGTTCAGGCGGTGTCGGCTCCGCAGCCATCCAGCTTGGAAAAGCGGCAGGTGCTACTGTCATTGCGACAGCGGGCAGCGATGAAAAAACGGCAATATGCAAAGACCTCGGTGCTGACCAGGTCATCAACTACCGAACAGAAGATTTCGTCTCCATAGTAAAAGAAGCAACAGGCGGAAAAGGAGCCAATGTCATTTTTGATCCGGTCGGCGGCGACACCTTCGACCGATCCAGAAAGTGCATCGCTTTTGAAGGGCGTCTGCTGGTCATTGGATTTGCAGGAGGACGGATTGCAGATGCGCCGACCAATCATGCGTTAATAAAAAACTATTCGGTTGTGGGCGTACATTTTGGCTTGTTCCGGAATTTATACCCCAAAGAAGTCATGAAGGCACATCATGAATTGATGGCTCTTTACGAAAATGGAGCTATCCGTCCGATGATCTATGAAGAATATTCATTTGATAAAGTTCCGGATGCACTGGATTTACTGGGTGACCGGAAAACTTATGGAAAACTTGTTGTAAAACCTGAGCTGAAAGGGAGGTAAATAGATGGGGAAACTGGTGGAAATTAAAGCGCAAGCGGGCATAGGTTATCTGAAATTGAATAGACCTGAAAAGTTGAATGCCTTATCACGGGAATTGGTTCAGGAAGTCATGGATGCCTTGGATGAATTATCCGCCGACCAGGCAGTCAAAGTCATCGTTTTATCAGGAGAAGGCAAGGCGTTTTCTGCAGGAGGCGATATTTCGTCCATGAGGGAATTGGCAGATGCCGCTGAAGTGGCAGAGTGGATCGAGTATGTTTCAGGCTTGTCGAAGAAAATCATGGATCTGAATAAATACGTCATAGCTGCTGTTCATGGCTATGCGGCAGGAGCAGGATTCAGCATCGCCTTAGCTGCGGACTTTATTGTAGCAGATGAAGATGCCAAGTTTGCGTTGAGTTTCTCAAATATTGGCCTGATTCCTGATTTAGGCTTGATCAAATTACTGACAGAGCGTGTGTCCCCGCCAATTGCAAAAGAATGGATTTCATCAGCCAAGACGCTGTCAGCTGAAGAAGCTCAGAGTCACGGCCTCATCAATAAAACTTCTACAGGATCAGTGGTGGAGGCTGCGGCTGAGTTTGCGGACTTTATTGTCAAAGGTCCGCCCATCAGCAATAAATACGTCAAATACCTCGTTAACCATGTAGGGGATCTCCATAAAGAAACCGCATTTATGCAGGAGAATATGATACAGGCAATGCTGCTTCAGACAAAGGATCATCAGGAAGGCGTTGCGGCTTTTTTTGACAAACGCATTCCTCAATTTAATGGCAACTAGGATTGGCTTTTTGTAAGCGGATACAAAAAACTATAAGTACATTAAACGGATGGAGGGAAAAATTATGAAATCATTCAAATCTCGTTTTTCAGTAGCTGGTCTGGGCTTAGTGCTTTTGTTGTCAGGGTGTGGAGGCAGTGAAGAATCGGGTGGATCTTCTTCGGAGGGTGAAACAATCACTCTGCGCGCAGCCACTGGACTCAGTGCCCAGCACGCTTGGTGGGAAGCTTCAATGGTGCCTTGGATGGAAAGAGTGGAAGAATTGACAGAAGGTCAGGTTCAATTCGAATCCTTCACAGGTGGAGAATTGGTGGCCGTTCCAGATGAAGCAGAAGCACTTGAAACCGGTACCGTGGATGTAGCGATTGTCCTGCCGATTTACCAGCCGGATCAATTCCCAATGGCAGAAGTCACCATGTTGCCTTTGAATCATTCCGATACACTGATTGCTTCCAATGCGTGGAAAAATCTTCTTGAAAGTGAAGAAGAATTGGCAGATGGACAGACGTATACAGAAATGCAATTTGGTGATTTCAAAGTATTTCCGATTTCTACAACACAAGAATACTCCATTTCGACTACTGGCCATGAATTTAATGCGGTCAGTGACGTAGAAGGGACTTCGCTTCGTACGCCTTCTAGAATCCATGAAATGTACTCAGCTAAAACGGGCATTAACAGTGTCACTATGCCGGCAGTCGAAATTTATGATTCTTTGAGCAGAGGCACATTTGAAGGGGCATTTTACAGTATTGCCGACTGGACAGGCTACGGCTTCCAGGATTTATTCACCTATACGTTAACAGGCATCAACTTCGGACATTTCAATGCATTCATTGGAATGAGCCAGGACAAATGGGATGAAATGCCTGAAAATGTCCAGGAAGCAATGACTCAGGCAAATGAAGAGATTTTCGAACCGGGTGCACAGGAATGGATTGATCGTTCAGAGGAGATCATTCCTGAAAATGAAGCAAATGGCGGTACATTCGTTGATTTTGCGGACTTGGATCCAGCAGTGCAAGATCACTTCAACCAAGGGATAGAAGAAACTTGGACCGATTATGCAGCATTATTGGAGGAAAGTGGAATGCCAGGAAATGAACTGGTTAAGATGTGGAGAGATCTTCTAATTGAAGAAGGCGGGGAAGTGCCAGAAGCCATCATGAATCTGGAATAGCCGTTTTGGGAAAAGGGAATAGCTTGTCAGACAAAGAGCCATTCCTTTTCTTTTTATAATTTGATGCAAGGAGGTCTTGAAATGGACAACTTATTGGTTATAGGAATTATTTTAATAATGATGATTGTCTTGCTGATAGCAGGATTATATATACATTCCGTACTCCTTGCCAGTGGCATAATCGGTTTGATCCTGCTGGAAGGATTCGGGATTCTTCCTGGACTGCTCGGCAACGAGCCTTTTAACCGGGTAGCCAGTTACACATTGACGACTATTCCGCTTTTCGTTTTGATGGCCCAGTTTATTCTTCAATCGGGACTGGTTCAGGATATTTTCTACATGGTCCATAAGGTATCCAAAGGGAAGAACAGTTTGCTTGGTGTTTTGACCTTGATCATCGGCGGAATGCTGGGTGCAGTTTCCGGTTCCGGAACAGCGACGTCAGCCTCATTGGGGCAAGTAGCGATTCCGGAACTGCGGAAACATGGCTATAGTGCACCTCTTGCTGGTGCAATTGCGGCCTCAGGCGGCTCGTTGTCCGGAATTATTCCGCCAAGCATTATTCTTATTCTGTACGGAGTAGCCACTGAAACACCTGTAGGAAGCCTGTTTGTTGGAGCATTTATTCCCGGCATACTGACTATGATTGTGTTTATTCTGGTGATGCTCGTGTATTTCAGATTGGATCGGAAAAAACAGACGCATATTGAGGAACCTGCAATTAAAGATGCACCGTTGCCGGAAAAGTTGTCTGCTATCCGTTTGATCATTGTGAGCGTCATTGCGATGCTCATCGTCCTGGTTATTTTTGGCGGCATTTACTCAGGTATCTTTACACCGACTGAGGCAGGTGCAGTAGGAGCATTCGTAGGTTTGCTTGCTGCGCTGGTTCTGGGGAAAGTCAATTTACAATTTTTCAAAACTTCTGTTGTCGAAACGGTAAAACTGACAGGAATGGTCATGATCATCATGATCGGTGCCCAGATTTTTGGACGTTTTGTTTCCTTGTCCTTGCTGCCGAGGCGATTGATTGAATTGATCGAACCGATTATGGATACACCGGTATTGGTGCTGATTGCTATTTCGGTTGTTTTGTTCATCATGTTCATGTTCATAGAAGGTGCGGCTGTAATTTTGATGTCCATTCCAGTTATTCTCCCCATCATTCAGGAGCTGCAGGTCGACATCCTTTGGTTTGGGGTATTTGTTGCCGTCATTTGTACGATTGGATTGATTACGCCGCCTGTCGGATTGAGCGTATATGCGGTTGCCGGGGTCAGCGGAATCAGTTCAGGATCAATATTCCGCATTTCCATGGTTTTCGCTGTTGTCGCGATGGTCGTTGTCTGTGGCTTGATGATTGCGTTTCCAGGGCTTGCCACATGGCTGCCGAATTCCATGTGAGTGATTGAAGGGAGTGGACTTGAATGAATGGAGTATGGAAGGCTTATAATATTTTTCATTATATAAAACTGGCAGGAATATGGATCAGTGGCATCAGTGTGCTCCTGATGATGATGATGATTGTCTACGACGTTGCGATGCGAACCTTCTTTTCGAGCTCCATACGCGGAGGGTTTGAAATCATCCAGAATTACATGATGCCTTTGGTAGTATTCCCTGGCCTCGCCTATGTCTACGCGTCCGGTGTATTGCCGAAGATGGATTTGATTTTGGAAAAACTGAATAACACAGCGCAAAGAATTTTGATTTTCTTTATGCTCCTGCTTGAATTGTTTGTCCTTGTGCTGATTGTACAGTTCAGCTGGGAATACGCCATGAGCGGCTTCGAACGCAAGACTGCGTTTCCAGCTGCGGGCACCTTGTATCCTCTGTACCCGCTGTTTTTCCTGATTCCTATCGCATTTGCCATGATTGTTGTTGAAAACGTCTTTATCCTGATACGAAATATTCTGGAAAACAAACCATCGATGGTCATGAAGGAAACGGAAGGAAAACCTGAAGAACTGCTTTAAAACTGAATGAATGAGGTGGTGGAATGAGTCTCCGGGAACGAAAAGCAGCCAAGAAAAAAGAAGATATTCTTCGTTCCGCAAGTTTGGTCATTTCACGGAATGGCTACCAGAATGCGACCATGGAAGACATTGCTGCAGAATTACTGATGACTAAGGGCGCGCTTTATTATTATTTTAAAAATAAAGAAGAACTCTTGTACAGCTGCCACGACCTGATCCTGTCGGCAGCTATGGAAAAGATGGAAGCCATTTATATTGAAGAATTATCTTCAATGGACAAAATGAAACGAGCGATCAAGACCCACTTGGACATTGCCATACGTGAAAAAGAAGTGTTCAACTTGATCGTTAAGCCGGAACAGCTTTTTTCAGCAGAGCATATCGAAGAGATTATTCAAAAGCGCGATCAGTATGCCGGAATTTTCGACAAGATCATAGCCGAAGGCGTGAAGCGCGGAGAATTTAAGGTGTCCGACAAAAAGATGGCGCGCATGATTATACTAGGTGCAACCAACTGGGTGCAGGTTTGGTATTCGCCAGAAGGCAAGTTCAGCAAAGAAAAAATAGAAGACATTTACGCCGATTATTTTTTGAAGATGCTGTTGTGAATAGGCAGAAAGAAATTTTTGATGAGTGGAAAGTTTCTTCATTCCTGACGAGACTTGTTCCCCTTCGGTAAAACGGGATAACAAAAAAGGAATTGATTGCAATGAGGAAGGTTCATGTCATTACTCAAAAAGAAGCGGTAGCAGAAGAAAAGTTGAAAGGCTGTACAGCAGCAGTCATTGACGTCTTACTTGCGACTTCGACGATTGCTTTTTTGCTCGAAAATAATTACGAACCTATTTACGCTGTTAGGGATAGGGACCAGGCAATAAAGCTGTCAAAGTGCCAAAGTGAATCCCATATTCTGCTGGGGGAAACAAAAGGGGAATCTATCCACGGGTTTCAATATCCTGATCCTTGCCTGATCCAGCTAAACGATGATAAGCAGGCGGCCATTATTTGTTCCACAAACGGTACGATCGCCATCGAAAAAGCAAGCAAAGCAAACGTACTTTTTATCTCGTCCCTGGTGAACGGTCATTTGATTGCTGAGCGGATCCACCTGCAGGAAGATGATTCTTCTATTGTCCTGGTCTGTTCAGGAAACGATGACCGGTTTTCCATGGAAGACTTTATCGGAGCAGGACAGATAGTCGAACACCTGACCCGAAAAGGAAGCTACAACTTATCCGACTCCTCAAAAATGGCCAGGGAAGCTTATCGCCATGCCCATAAGACGTCATTTAGAGACTTATACGAATGTGAAACCGCACATTTGTTGAAGCGTTTCAATTTTACCGGTTCTGTGGAATTTGTGCTGCAGCATCACGAAGCAGTGGATGTTGTTCCACTTTATAGAGACGGAAAAATTGTTAATGACCATCAGAAAATAACCACTAAAAGAAGGTAAAGGAGGAAAGCCATTGCAGAAAGAACATTGGACAGTGATTAGTTTGGAACGTCGGGAAACCGTTGCAGTGCTGACTATGAATAACCCGCCGCTAAATGTCCTTACAGATGAGCTGCTGAACCAATTAGGCGAAGCTGTCGATGAAATAGATCATGATCCCGAAATTCGGGCAATAGTGCTGCGGGCAGCTGGGGAAAAGGCATTTGCTGCAGGCGCTGATATTCGCCAGTTTCCAAGCCTGACAAAAGAAAGCGGGATAGCGCTGGTGGAAAAAGGCAAAAAGATCTTCGACAAGCTGGCAGGCGGAAAACCAGTTATTTGTGCAGTTCATGGATTGGCTCTTGGAGCAGGGCTGGAGCTGGTGCTTGCCTGTGATATCCGGATTGCCGAAGAAACCACGAAATTAGGCTTGCCAGAAACAGGACTCGGCATTTTGCCAGGCTATGGCGGCACACAGCGGTTAACCCGTCTGGCCGGTCCCGGAAAAGCAAAAGAGCTGATTTTAACAGGCGAACTCTTGTCCGGTCAGCAAGCTTATGAAGCGGGTCTGGTAGAAAGATTGGTGCCACAGGGTGAGGCATTCGAAAATGCCATTAAGCTGGCTCAGTCCATAGCGTCAAAAGCTCCGCTGGCAATAGCGAACGCCAAGAAGGCGATTGATGGAGGAGTGGAGCTAAGTTTAGCGGCAGGACAGGAGCTAGAGACACAAATGTTTTCAGAGCTTGCCGAAACGCAGGATATGCAGGAAGGCGTCAAAGCATTCACTGAAAAGCGGCCCGCTAATTTTCAGGGGAAATAAAGCTTGAATGGAGATGGAACGATGAAAAGTATTGCGATTGTTGGTGCAGGAATTATGGGGAACGGCATTGCCCAGGTAGCTGCCGAAGGGAATTACGAAGTTTTCTTGTATGATATCAACGCCGAAGGCTTAGCGCGGGGAGTCTCCAGAATTGAAAAGACTTTGGCACGGAATGTCGAAAAAAAGAAAATTGATCAAAGCCAAAGTGATGATATTCGTGGGAGAATCACACCGACAGGAAAGATCGATGACTTGAAAGATGTCGATCTGGTCATTGAAGCAATCATTGAGCAAATTGAACCTAAAAAAAGTCTGCTGGTTGAACTCGACGCGATATGCAAGCCTTCTGCCATTTTTGCCTCCAATACATCCGGGTTGAGCATTACCGAAATGGCCAGCGCTGTGAAACGGAGTGACAAAGTGATCGGCATGCACTTTTTTAACCCAGTACCTGTTATGCAGCTGGTTGAAATCATAAGGGGTGAACAAACGAGTGATGAAACCTTCGAAACCGCTCACCAAGTAGCTGACCGCTTTAATAAAACTGCTATTTCGGTGAAGGAAGCCCCATTATTTGCGGTCAATCGCATTTTAACTCCGATGATCAATGAGGCGATTTTTGTCTTATCGGAAGGCATAGCCTCGGCGGAAGACATCGACAAAGGCATGATGCTGGGGGCCAGCCATCCGATAGGACCACTCGCTTTAACCGATTTGATTGGTTTGGACACGATGCTGTTTGTAGCTGAAACTCTTTATAACGAAACCAACGATTCGAAATATCGTCCAGCACCCTTATTGAAAAAATATGTGCGGGCTGGCCGGTTAGGCAGAAAATCAGGCCAGGGATTTTTTAGTTATGACTGATAATCGGGGAGTGGACAGAATGAGTGCAACAGATAAAACGGTCGAACCGATTGACTGGAAAAAAGTTGAAACGCACCTACGCAAGTCGATGCCAGATTTGCCTGAAGGGAACATGGCTGTTCAGCAATTTTCAGAGGGCTATTCGAATCTGACGTATTTGATTAGCATCGGCAGTTGGGAAGGCGTTCTGCGGCGTCCTCCTTTTGGCGAGGTGCCGCCGCGCGCGCATGACATGGAAAGGGAGTATCGGATGCTCGAAAAAGTGAATCCGGTTTTCCCGTTGGCGCCAAAGCCTTATATATATTGTGAAGATCCTGAAATTATGGATAAGCATTTTTATGTAATGGAGAAAAAACAAGGCGTGGTAATTGATGATAAGCTTCCTGAATCCTATGGCAGCTCCGAGCAGGTTGGAGAAGCAATATCAAAAAACGTGATCAACACGTTGGTTCAGCTGCAGTCCATCGACTACCAAGAAGCAGGAATGGCCGGAATGGGCAAGCCGGAAGGATTCATGGAACGGCAAGTTAAGGGTTGGATCAAGCGTTATAGCCAAGCGAAAACAGAAGAAATTCCCGATTTGGATGACCTGGAGCAATGGCTGTCGGCCAATATTCCAGTTAATCCGGAGACGACAATTGTCCATAATGATTTTAAATTGAACAATATGGTTCTGGACCAAGAAGATCCGGGCAAGGCAGTCGGCATATTGGACTGGGAACTGTCGACCATCGGCGATCCTTTAAGCGATTTGGGCTCGACAGTTGCTTACTGGGGTGGACCGGAAGATCCCGATATGGGCATTAACATTGTTACAAGCCAACCAGGGTTTTTCAGCAGGAAAGAGTTTGTTGAGGAGTATGCAAAACAAAGTGGGCGTGATGTTTCCAACATCCAGTACTACGTAACATTCGGATTTTATAAGCTTGCCGTTATTTTGCAGCAAATCCATTATCGCTGGAAAATCGGGGAAATCGATGATGACCGCTTTAGCGACTTGAACCAAGCGGTTTCGAATTTAGTGGATATGGCCAATCGAACGAGAAACGGCCAATTGATTTAATAACAACTCTCAAAAAGCGGGTGGATCTATGAGTGGACAAGGGATGGTTTTCGACTATGCCCCTTTTTTGGTCGAGGCCGGAAAAATAAAGGAATTTGCGAGAGCTTTGCAGCTGAGAAATCCGATTTATTTCGATGCAGAAGCAGCTAAATCAGCGGGATATCCTGGCATACCGGCGCCGCCAACATTTACAACAGTCATTGATTTCTGGAACGACCACAATTTTTACCAGCTGTTCTCAAATTTTCTGAAACTGAATCCAAACAACGTTCTCCACGGAGAACAGGCATACGACTATCACAAAGTCATAATGGCCGGGGATATCATTTCTGCTCAAGTGACGGTAAAAGACCAGTTTCACAAAAAAGGAAAGAACTTCTTTCTATTGGAGACGGTCTACCGGAACCAACAGCATGAAACGATGGCAGTGGGACGGGCCACTATCATTGAAATGACGGAGGTGATCGCATGACTGAATTGCCGGCCATCATTAAAAACCCAATCGCTCCAATTGATTTGGTAAAGTACTCAGGTGCATCTGGTGATTTCAACGAGATTCATACGGTGCCAGCCATTGCTGAAGAAAAAGGGCTTAGTGATATTATCGCGCATGGCATGTTCGTTATGGGCTGGGCAGCAGCGGCTGTAGAAGAGTGGTTTCCGGACCGGCAGCTGCAATCTTTTGGAGTTCGTTTTCAAGCGGTCACCCATCCAGGAACAGTACTTGTCATCAATGGATCAATGCTGACCGACAACGAAGGTGAAATCCAGATCAAAGATCAGCAGGGCCAACCGAAACTGATGGGGACATTTGTTTTGAAGAGTGGTTCTATCTAATTATTAAAGGCGGAATATTCGTTTAATTGAAAGGGCTGAAGAATTGTAATGCAAAACTATTCGTATCCGACATTTGATCTGACCGGGAAAAAAGCGGTCGTTACTGGAGGAAGCAAAGGAATTGGCCTTGCGATTGCGGCCGGACTGGCCCATGCAGGTGCGGAAGTGCTGATTACCGGAAGAAATGAATCTGCCTTGATAGAAGCTGCTGAAGAAATGAACAAGCAAGGATATCTGGTTTCATGGAAAGTTGCAGATGTGACCTCGAAAAAAGAAGTGGAAAAACTATTCGAATACATTGATCAGGGGTTCCGACAAATAGATATTCTAATCAATAATGCAGGCATGAACATTCGGAAATCATTGATTGAAGTGGAAGAAGAGGATTGGGACAAAGTAATCGGCACAAATTTAAAAGGGATTTTCCTGGTTGGCCAACAAGCGGCCAAGCGGATGATTAAACAAAAAAATGGCCGCATCCTCAATATTTCATCGATTCTCGGCAAAATCGGCAATCCGCTGCAGACAAGCTACGCAGCCAGCAAAGGCGGAATTGATCAGCTGACAAAAGTATGGGCATCTGAACTCGCAGAGCATGGCATTACCGTCAATGCTCTAGCTCCTGCTTACATAATCACACCAATGACAGAACCTTTTTTGCAGGACGAAGAGCGGCTGGAGAAAATCATCAATCGGACCATGATGAAAAGGATGGGAAGAGCGGATGAAATGATTGGACCGGCTTTATTTTTCGCTTCTGATGCTTCTACTTATGTAACCGGTCAAATTCTTTATATCGATGGAGGATGGACAGCAAATTAAGAATCAATGACGAATAAGGAGGAGCCAAATGGAATATACATCTGTTTTCCAGATGCTGGCGGCCCGATGCAAAGAATTTCCCGATAAGGAATTTTTGGTGGTCGAAGATAAGAGTGGCGCTATAGAAAGTTTGACTTACCGGCAATTCCAGGAACAGGTTGGAAAATTGGCGCAGGTATTAAGCGGAAGCGGTATTAGAAAAGGAGATAAGGTCTTGCTGCATTTACCCAACGGCAGTGCGTTCATGAAGTCCTGGTTCGCCATTTTGTCCATCGGTGCAGTAATGGTTCCGACCAATATCCTGTCGCCTGAAGAGGAAATGAAATACTTGGTGAGCCATTCAGAAAGCAGGCTGATCATCACCGAAAAAGATTACGAACCGAAATTTTCAAGCTTTGGCTTGCCTTTGCTTTTTTCGCGTCTCAGCGAAGGACAGCATGGAAAGTGGTTAGAGGCTGAAATAGATCAGGCAGTTCCATTAATGGACTTGCCGCATCTTAATCCGCAAGACGAGGCAGCAATTCTATACACCTCGGGTACGACCTCAAAACCGAAAGGCGTAGTGCTGACCCAGCAGAACTATCTGCATACTGGAAAGCAAATGGCAGAGACACTTGGTTACAGCTCGGAGGATCGTGTCCTGATTGTGCTGCCGATGTTCCATGGCAACGGCCAATATTATATGGCCATGCCTGCGCTTTATGCAGGAGCCAGCATCGCCATTACCGAAAGCTTTAGTGCGACCAATTACGTCAAGCAGGCAAAACGCCTGAAAGCGACCGTTGGTTCACTTTTTTCAGCTCCCATCAAAATGATCCTGAAAAAAGAATATGATCGTGAAGATGAGGATAATCCGCTAAGGCTCATCATTTATGCGCAGGCACTGACGGAACAGCAGTATGATGAGTTTCGAGCCAGATACCGTGTCCAGCTTCGTCAGTTGTACGGTATGACTGAAACTGTAGCCATTCCCCTGATGAATCCGGTAGGAGATTTACAGGACCATACAAGTATCGGCAAAGAAGCCTGCGGATATTCGGTGTTATTGAGGGATGAACAAGGGCATGAGGTTGCTGTGGGTGAAAAAGGTGAAATTACGGTTTACGGAGAACCTGGCGTGACAATTATGAAAGAGTATTTCAAAAACCCGTCAGCTACAGCTGAGACGATACGGGACAACTGGCTTTATACAGGCGATATGGCGAAAGCAGAGCCGGCGAATGGTCTATTCTATTTTGTGGACCGCAAGAAAGATATGATGAAGCGTTCCGGGGAAAATATAGCGGCTGGAGAAGTCGAAGCTGTTATCAATGAACATGAGGCCATATTTGAAAGTGCTGTCATCTCTGTGCCAGATCCGGTATACGAAGAATCCATTCATGCTTTTGTTATTTTAAAAGAAAATCGCAAATTGACACCGGAAGAGCTCTTAGAATGGTGCCGGGAGCGCTTAGCTACATTCAAGGTGCCGCAGGAAATTCATTTTACTGAAGACTTTCCACGCACATCAGTCGGAAAGATACAGAAACAGCAAATGAAAAAATGGATCTGAGGGGGAGCCGCCATGACTAAAGTGAAAAGTGCAGAAGAGCTGGAAAGAGAAAGAGTGTTGACTGCAAACAAAAATAATCCGCTGGCTAAAGTGGCAGGGATGTTTGCACGCATTGCAGAACGATGGCTGCCTGATGCATTCGTATTTGCCATTATCCTGACGGCTATCGCGTTTATTGCGGGTGTCATTTTCACAGATTCAAGCCCCATCGATATGATGACTTACTGGGGCGATGGGATGTGGGGGCTGTTGACATTCACAGCGCAAATCATAACCACCTTTGTTTTAAGTTATGCGTTGGCTTTAACAAAGACCGTTTCTGGAACCTTGGAAAAAATTGCGTCAATTCCAAAAACACCGAACTCAGCGATTTTAATGGTGACATTCACTGCGCTCGGCGCCTCCCTTATCAGTTGGGCTTTTGGACTGGTAGTGGCAGGGATTATGGCGAAACTTGTTGCCAGAAAAGTTCATGATGTCGATTACCGTGTCCTAGTGGCTGCCGGATATTCCGGATTTTTGATTTGGGAAGGAGGGCTTTCTTCATCGCCGGCTTTATTTGTAGCAACAGCTGGGCATATTTTTGAGAGCGATATAGGTATCGTACCGATTTCAGAAACCTTGTTGTCCGGAGCAAATATTGCCATTGTTGTTATTCTATTCTTTACATTGCCTTTTGTTATGAGGTTAATCCATCCCAGTAATCCCAAAGATCGCTATATTGTCGATCAAGCTCGTCTGCAGGATGAAATTGTCGTGAAAGAAGATCGGGAAGAAACGAATTATCCAAATGATAAAATCGAAAAAACGCGGCTTATTCCACTTATTGGGGGATTTCTTGGGTTGAGTTATTTAATCAATCATTTCTTTACGAATGGATTTTCACTCGACTTAAATACAGTGAACCTTATTTTCCTGACAGCTGCTCTTTTGATGTTTTCGAATGTTAGAGAACTTGCAGAAGGTCTCTTGAAATCGGTCAGCAGTGTTGGCCAATTCGTTTTGCAGTATCCTTTCTATGCTGGGATTATGGGTATGCTGGGAGCATCAGGTTTAGCGGTTCTGATGTCGAACTTCTTTATTGATATTTCGACAGAGACGACTTTGCCGCTTTGGACTTTCCTGTCAGCGGGACTTTTGAATATCTTCATTCCTTCTGGAGGCGGACAGTGGGCAGTTCAGGCGCCTATTGTCATCCCCGCAGCTTTGGAGATGGGAGTAGCGCCGGCAAAAGTCGTCATGGCCGTTGCGTGGGGAGATAGCTGGACCAACATGATTCAGCCATTCTGGGCAATTCCATTGCTAGCCATAGCGGGCTTAAAAATTCGTGACATCATGGGATACACCATGATTGCATTAATTTATGGAGGCTTGGTTATCGGAGTTTGCATGCTGATCTTTTAGAAGGATAAGGAGAGGATAATATGAAAGCAATTGTTGTCGAAAAGACCGGTACACCTGAAGTATTGAAACTGCAGGAAGTGGATAAGCCGAAACCTGGCCCAGGCCAGGTGCTGATCAGGGTGGAGGCCATCAGCGTTAATTTTGCGGATATTAAAGCCCGCCAAGGCCAGTATCATGGCGTGGCAGCAGATGCCGCATTTACGCCTGGCCTGGATTGTGCAGGAGTGGTTGTGGAAATTGGAGATCAAGTGAGCCGGTTCCAGCCGGGACAGCGTGTCATGGCATTTCCGGCAGGCGGTTCATACGCTGAATTTGTCGTGGCGCCTGAGAATTTAACTTATCCGGTACCTGATGAAATCAGCAGCGAAACGGCATCGGCATCATTGACTGTCGGAATTACTGCCTACAACGTCATTCAAAGGATGGCGAGGCTGGAACAAGGTGAAACCATTTTGATTCATGCAGCTGCTGGAGGCATCGGTTCAACGGCCATCCAATTGGCTAAGCTTTTTGGGGCTTCTAAGATTATCGGTACTGTAGGCAGCGATGAAAAAATAGAGCGTGCTAAATCTTTTGGGGCTGATGAAGTGATTAATTATCGATCGACAGATTTCGTGGAGAAAGTTAATGAATTGACTGCAGGAAAAGGAGTAGATGTCATTCTTGATACGATCGCAGGTGAGAATTTTGAAAGGAGCTTGAACTGTCTTGCGCCATTCGGCCGAATTGTCTCATTCGGGCATGCGAACGATGGATCGGTTCCAGGAATCGCAAAAACGAATCAGCTTCATTCAAGCTGCCGCTCAGTCATTGGATACAGTACCGGCACGTACCGGAAGAACCGCCCTGAATTCCTCAGGAAGGGCGCGGAAAAAATAACCGAGTACCTGCTGCACAAACATTTGGAAATCGTCATTTCCAAAAGCTTCGCATTGGCGGATGCTGCAGATGCGCATGCACATATCGAGAGCCGGACAAGCATCGGCAAAGTATTGCTGATTCCATAAAGCGGGTTTTATAAAGCAGCAACTTTGAAATTGCAGAAAAGAAAGGGGATGTGGAACATGAGCAATGTCTACTTAATAGATGGAGCGAGAACAGCTTTTGGCGGATTTGGGGGAGCGTTTGCCAACACGGATGCTACTGAACTCGGAGCGGCGACTGCAGTGGAGGCTTTAAAGCGGTCGAACGTCAAAGCGAAAGATATCAACCATGTTTTTTATGGCAATGTCATCCATTCCAGTTTGAATGCTGCCTATATCGCTCGCCATATCGGATTGAAAGCGGGAGTGCCGAAGGAAGTGCCAGCGTTGACCTTGAACCGTTTATGCGGATCAGGGGCACAGGCAGTCGTGGCGGCAGCGCAGCATATTTTATTGGGCGAGGCTGACTTAGTACTGGCGGGCGGGGCCGAGAATATGTCAATGTCTCCCTACTCCAGTTTTGACCAGCGCTTCAGCAAGTCGAAAATGGGGAATTTGCAGTTCGAAGATATGCTCACTGCTACTTTGACGGATCAGTATACAGGCAGCGGCATGGGCATGACGGCAGAAAAACTGGCGGAGCAATATGATATTTCACGGGAAGATCAGGATGCGTTTGCAGTGGAATCAAATCAACGAGCGGCACGGGCAAGTGAATCAGGTGCATTTGCAGAACAGATTATCGGTGTCGAAGTAAAAACGCGAAAAGGTGTAGTAGTGATCGATAAAGACGAACATATCAAGCCGGACGCCAACCAGGAATCCTTGTCCAAACTTCGTCCATCTTTCAAAAAAGACGGGACGGTTACGGCAGGCAATGCTTCGGGCATCAATGATGGCGCTGCATCTCTTATTGTGGCAAGCGAAAGAGCGGTGAAGGAGCATAGCCTGAAGCCGATGGCGCGGATTGTTTCCTGGGGAGTGGTTGGAGTCGATCCGACCATCATGGGAATTGGACCCGTTCCGGCCATCAAGCAGGCATTGGAGCGTGCCAAATTGACGCTTGATGATATCGATTTGTTCGAACTTAATGAAGCATTTGCGGCGCAATACTTGGCGGTGGAGAAGGAGCTTGGCCTGGACCGTGAAAAAGTGAATGTCAACGGCGGAGCGATTGCTCTTGGCCACCCGGTTGGTGCGAGTGGAGCGCGTGTCTTATTGTCGCTTGCTTATGAACTGAAGCGCCGCGGCGGCAAATATGGAGTGGCCAGCCTTTGCATCGGCGGAGGCCAGGGAATTGCGGTGGTGATTGAGCATGCTTAAACTGCCGGTTATTGTGGCGCCGATGTTTTTGGTGTCAACACCCAAAATGGTCATTGAAGCATCCAATGCAGGTGTCATCGGTTCTTTTCCTTTGCTGAATGCCAGGCCGATTGAAGCTTGTGGGGAATGGCTGAAGGAAGTGAAAGAATCGCTTAGAGAAAAGCCCTGGGCAGTCAATTTTATCTGCCACCGCGGTTCGAATAAGCGATATGAAGAAGATTTCGAGATGATCCGCCAGTACGAACCACCTATTGTCATTACGTCTCTCGGATCTCCCGGTGATGTCATTGAAGTTGTCCATGCTTACGGCGGTCTGGTTTATTCAGATGTCGCGAATGTTCGGCATGCAAAAAAAGCGGCTTCGAGCGGAGTTGATGGGCTGATTCTGGTGTGTGCAGGAGCAGGGGGGCACGGCGGCACGATCAATCCTTTCGCTTTTATTGCAGCTGTGAAAAAGTTCTACAGCGGAACAATCATTTTATCCGGCTCTTTATCTACGGGAGCCGATGTGGCTGCGGCTAAATTGATGGGTGCGGATTACGCTTATATGGGTACACGTTTTTTGGCAGCTGAAGAAAGCAGTGCACCGGAAGAGTATAAACAGATGGTTATTGACTCGACAGTGGAAGACGTTCTCTATACTGATTCTTTCAGCGGTGTGCCGGTCAACGTGTTGATTCCAAGCTTAGTCAAGCAGGGAATCGATCCGAAAACTTTGAAACCGAAAGATGAAATTGATCTATCGCATCTGGTCAACGCGAAAGCCTGGCGGGATATCTGGTCGGCAGGACATGGGGTCACTACCATCACCAAACGGGAAACGACCAAAGAGATTGTGGACCAATTGCTTGCTGAATATGAGGAAGGGGTTGCTGGACTTGTACGAAACGATTAAAACCGAGCTGCAGGATGGAATTCTTACGCTGACGTTGAATCGTCCCGATAAAATGAATGCTTATACGGAGAAAATGAACGAGGAGCTGCTGCATTTCTATAAGGAAGTCAATCACAATGATAATGTGCGCGTCATTGTGGTGACCGGCAGTGGCCGGGCATTTTGCGCAGGGATGGATTTGTCGGAAGGGGGCTCGACTTTTTCCTCTGAGCAATCCTCTGATGAATACCGGGATCTTGGCGGACAGGTCAGCCTTCAGGTATACGAAGTCAACAAACCGATCATTGCAGCCATCAATGGACCAGCTGTCGGAATCGGCATGACGATGACGTTGCCGATGGACGTCCGGATCGTCAAAAGGGACACCAAAATTGGCTTTGTCTTCGGACGCCGCGGTATTGGTCCGGAAGCGTCCTCAGGCTGGTTCCTGCCAAGAGTGGTAGGAATCGGGAAAGCGCTTGAATGGACCTTAACCGGGCGTTACATACCTACCGCGGAAGCGGTGGAAGCCGGACTGATGCAATATGAATCGGAAGATCCATTGGAGAAAGCTTACGAAATTGCCCGGGAAATTGCTGAAAACACCGCTGCCACTTCCAATAGCTTTACCCGCCAGCTGCTGTGGAAGATGCTGGGCCAGGAACATCCGTACGCTTCCCATTTGGTCGAATCAAAATTTTTGCATTGGGCCGGTCAGAATGCGGATGCTGATGAAGGCATTGGGTCATTTGTCGATAAGCGAAAAGCTGAATTTCCGCTAAAGGCCAGCCAACTGCCGGATTTTTTTGAATGACTCTATCCCGTAAATAAAGAACTGGATTCTAGACAACCGACTTTTCAGTATCGGAAGTATAAAATCCAGTTCTTTTTATTTTGCTTCTTTTGTACCAACTTCTAAACAAATTTCACTGATCAAGGCGCAGCGCTCACTAAAGTGGTCAAAGTGGATGTGTTCATGAATTGCGTGAGGGCCGTCGCCTGGTATCCCTAAACCATCGAGTGTGGGAATGCCAAGCGCTGAGGTGAAGTTTCCATCGCTGCCGCCTCCTGCTTTGGCCTCTTCTACGCTAATCCCCACTCGTTCTCCCGCCGCTACTGCATGTTGGTAGAGCAAGGCATTCGCTTCAGTTTTTTCCAGTGGCGGCCGATTCAGCTCTCCGGTAATTCTGAGAACAGCGGCATTATTAAAAGGTTTTAAATTTTCAAGAGTATGAATAATTTTTTCGGCTTCTTCGTAAGAAGTGACACGAAAATCAATTTCCGCTTCCGCCACTGCAGAAATAACATTGCTGCTGGTGCCGCCTTTGATAACCCCAACATTCAAAGTAGTTCCCTTTTCATAATCTGTCAGCTTTTCGAGTTCAATGATTTGCTGTGACAACTCGAGGATTGCGCTGACCCCATCCTCATGATGATTTCCCGCATGTGCGCTGATTCCTTGCACTTTGAGTGTATACCTGCCTACACCTTTTCTTTCAGTTTTCAAAGCGTTGGAACCGAAGACAGGCGGCTCCATCACTAAAACAGCATCACAGGTCTCAGCTACTTGTTCAATGATGGCCCGTGAAGTTTTGCTGCCAATTTCTTCATCAGCGGTAAACAGATAAACAGGTGTAAAAGGCAATTCATCAAGTTCGGATTGAAGGGCGCGAACTGCCCAAATAGAAGACAGCAAACCTGCTTTCATATCGAAAACGCCAGGTCCATATATATCATTTCCTTTTTCTACTAAAGGAATTGCATCAACATCCCATACTGTATCAAAGTGGGATAAAAACAAAATCCGAGGTTTTTCATTGCCGCCTTCCAATTCCAACGAAAAGTGGTCCCCAGTTTCTTGCTGTTCAAAAGTTTTATAATTCCATTTGCCATTTAATCTATTGTGGAATATTTCCTTTAATAAATTCCCGCATTGATCAACTAATAATTTATTGTGGCTTGGTGATTGAGCTCGGATTAACCTTAATAAATCTTCTTTTACTTCGGAATTTTGGGATGACAAGTAACTTTTATAAGTGTTCATATCATTCTCCTCCTATAATTTATGATATTTATACATAAACACAAATAAATAAAAAAATCAATTTATTTTGAAAAAACTGATAATTATATTGACATCTGGTACTAAAAGAAGGTAAAGTTAATAAAAATTAAGGAAATTGTCCAAAAATAAAAGGGGGGAGAGCTTTTGGCATCAAAAATTGATGAGTTTATTGAAGAAAATCGAGAGATGTATATTAAATGGCTTACTGAATTTTGCAAGATTCCAAGTGTCGCAGCCCAAAATAGAGGAATGGAAGATGCGGTATCCTATCTTGATGATTTATTTCAAGAAGCATTTTCATTAACACCAGAGAAGCTGCCTACTGCAGGATTCCCGGTAGTATACGCGGAGCTCGAAGGAAGGTCCGATAAAATTTTAAGTTTTTATAATCATTATGATGTTCAACCGGAAGATCCGATTGAGTTGTGGAATAGCCCGCCTTTTGAACCCGAGATCCGAGAAGGAAAAATCTTTGCCAGAGGCGTAGCAGACAACAAAGGGAATTTAGTTGCCAGAATAGCGGCCATTCATGCTATCAAACAGTTAGGCATGGAATTGCCGGTTGATATTAAGTTTATCTTTGAAGGTGAAGAAGAAATTGGAAGCTTGAATTTACCGGCATTTGCGAAAAGCCATGCAGAAAAAATTCATGCAGATGGATGTGTCTGGGAGTTTGGCTACCGGGATGCGGATGGTGCACTTCAAGTTTCGCTTGGTGTCAAAGGCATGTTGTATGTTGAATTGTCTGTGGAAGGAGCAAATACAGACTTGCACTCGGCACAAGGGGCAATTATAGAAAGCCCTGTCTGGAAACTGGTTTGGGCACTTAGCACATTAAAAGATCGGGAGGAAAAAATAACGATTCCCGGATTTTATGATGATATCGAACCAATCACGCAGTTGGATGAAGAAATGCTGGCGCATTATCGGTTGGACGAAAGAGAGACTTTAAGAAAGTTGGGCCTTGATAGCTTTTTACTGAATCTAGAAGGAGAGCAACTAAAAAGAAAACATATTTTTGAACCTACATGCAATATTTGCGGCATCGTTTCAGGCTATATAGGAGAAGGTACAAAGACAGTGCTGCCTTCTTCAGCTGCAGCAAAGTTGGATTTTCGCTTAGTACCCGGGCAAGACCCGGAAAAAATAGTAATGCAGCTGCGAAAGCATCTGAATAATCATGGCTTTGAGGACATTAAGATAAAAGTCACCAGTTCCGAGCGTGCGGCACGGACAAAACCGGATCAGGAAATTGTCAAAGCCATGATAGAGGTAGCTGAGCAGTATTCGGATAAAAAACCGAATATTGTTCCCAATACTCCAGGAACCGGACCGATGTACGAATTATGCCAAGCACTTGGGATTCCTTCAGCTTCGTTTGGCGTCGGAAACTTCCAATCGAATAATCACGCTCCGAATGAAAATATTTTTGTGGAAGATTATATTGAAGGAATAAAAATGATTGCAGCATTAGTTTTTGAGTTCAGCAGGCAATTTGAAAAACAGGGGAGTGTGAATCGATGACAGCACAGGCAAGCAGCATAAAAGAATTCAAACAACTGAAATCATCGCATCCCGATTGGCACGATTCTATAGAAGCTGTTTTTGATGAGGTAGTAGCTGTCCGGCGCGATCTTCATAAGTATCCCGAACTGGCTTTCGAAGAAACCAGAACAGCAGGAATCGTCGCTGATTTATTAAAAGAATGGGGATACGAGGTCAGGGAAGGGGTGGGGAAAACCGGAGTGATCGGTATGCTTCATGGTGCAGCTCCCGGGCCAGTGATCGGTTTGAGAGCCGATATGGACGCTCTTCCCATGACCGACAAAATAGATCAGCCATACCGCAGTATAAATGATGGGGCGGCCCATACATGCGGACATGATGCGCATACTTCCATCCTATTGGGAGTAGCGAAGTTATTCGCTGCGAAAGGGCTGGAATCGGGAACCTTGAAACTGATTTTTCAACCGGCTGAAGAAATTGGGCAAGGTGCAGATGCAATGATCAAGGATGGTGTGTTGAATAATCCTTCAGTCGATGCAATGGCTGGGCTTCATGTCCACCCTACTTTGAAAACGGGTGAGTTTTCAGTAACTGATACAGAATACAGCTGTGCTGCTGTTGATATTTTTGAACTGGTCATAACAGGGGCTGGAGGCCATGCAGCGCATCCGCACCAAACGATAGATCCTATTATAATTGCTGCTCAAGTCCTCATCGCCTTGCAGCAAGTCGTAAGCCGGCAAACCGATCCCCTCGATTCTGTAGTTCTAAGTTTTGGGCAAATCGAAGGCGGCACTAAAGCGACAATTATTCCGGATTCGGTGTTGCTGAAGGGGACAGTGCGCACGTTAAAACCAGAAACAAGGGCTCAAATGCCGGAAAAAATCGAATCGATTGCTGCAGGAATTGCAAGAAGTTTTAAAGGCGATGCTATTCTTACTTACCATCATGTCACACCATCCATCAAAATTGACGGAAAAATGCGAGGACTGTTGACTGAAACAGTGAGTGAGTTGTTCGGGGCCAATGCGCTGCAGATCACCACCCCTTCAATGGGAGGCGAGGATTTTTCTTACTTTTCCCAAGAGGTGCCTTCGGTCTTCTTCCGTTTAGGGACAAACAATGGTGAACAGACGGCTTTTCCAAATCACAATAGTCGTTTTGATGTAGATGAACAATCGTTTTTGTACGGTATTTCGGTTTTAAGTTTGTTGACACATAAATTCTTACAAACCACAAAGGGGGAAAAAGAATGAAGAAACAGCTATGGTTATTGCTTTTAGTATTGACGCTGATTATTGCAGGGTGTTCAGGTGGAGAAACAAACAGCACAGAAGGGGAAGAACCGGTAGAAACAAGCGACAGCAAAACTTTGGTGATCGCGAATGGTACTGACATTGTGACATTTGATATTCATGACCACAATACAACTTCTACGGAAGCTGTCCATGTCAACATGTTCAATTACTTAGTGACTAACCAGGGAGAGGAAGGCTTCCAGGCTGATTTAGCCGAAAGCTGGGAAAATATCGACGATACGACATGGAGCTTCAAACTGAAAGAAGGAGTGACTTTCCATAATGGGGAGGAGCTGACCGCTGATGATGTGAAGTTTACATTAGAACGAGTAGCGAAAGACGACACGCTGCTGGAACACGGCAATTACAATCAGATTGAAGCAGTGAATGTAATAAGTGATTATGAATTTGAAATTGTTACGGCAAATCCGGAACCGGCACTGTTAAATCGCCTGTCCCGATTAGGATCAGCTATTTTGCCGCAGGAATATATTGAAACAGAAGGTTGGGAAGTATTCTTGGAAAATCCAGTTGGAACAGGTCCTTACAAATTTATGGACTGGCAAAGGGATGACCGTTTAACACTAGAAGCGAATACGGAATACTTTGGTGATGCACCAAAATGGGAAGAGCTCGTTTTCAGAAGCATTCCGGAAGATTCGACACGCGTTTCTGAACTGTTGACGGGTGGAGTTGATGTCGCAGTAAACATTCCGCCAACGGACGTGGCGCGCATCAATGAAACAGAAGGAGTCACTACGGTCCAGTCGCCGACACAGCGCGTCATGATGCTGGTATTGCGAACAGATGATGATAGCGTAACGGGAGACCCTCTGGTACGTGAAGCGATTGACTTGGCGATTGATAAACAGGCGATGGTCGATTCATTATTGGAAGGCGCAGGGACGGTTACGCGCACCCGAGTCACTCCAGGAAACGTTGGGGCCAATGAAGATCTTTACGGAGAGTCGCTGTATGATCCGGAAAGAGCTAGAGAATTGCTTGCTGAAGCTGGATATCCGGATGGTTTTGAGCTGACATTGACGGGGCCGAATGGAAGATATTTAAAGGATAGAGAAACGGTAGAGTTAATCGCTGCCATGTTATCTGAGGTGGGAATCACAGTCAATCAGGAGTTGATTGAATGGAGTGCCTTCAACCAACGCTACCAAGAACGTGATTTTGCTGAAATGTTTTACATTGGTTACGGCAACTCAATGTTTGATGCTTCGTTGGCATTGGATCGACTAACCATTGAAAATGCCGAAGGAGAAACAGATTATGATAACCAACAGGTAAATGATTTATTGCTTGCTGCAGAACAGAACATGGATGAGGAAGAACGTGCACAACAATATCAAGAAGCTCAGGAAATAATTGCTGAAGATCGTCCTCAAATTTATATGTTCCAATTGGACGCTATTACAGGCATCAACGAACGACTTGAGTTTGAGCCGCTCCTAAATGAAATGTTCTATGCTGACTCAATTACACTGAAGTAAAAAAGGGGGATTCCCCCTTTTTTTTCGATAGGAGGAGGAAATCGATGAAGTATTTAGTCCAAAGTATGATAAAGACCATTCCTGTACTACTCCTCATAACTTTAATTGTATTTTTGCTTATACGTGTGACTGGGGATCCCGTTTCCTTAATGCTTCCAGAAACTGCTACCGAAGAAGAGCGTGATTCTTTAAGAGAATCGATGGGATTAAACGAGCCTTTGCCGATTCAATATTTCAGTTATCTGGGAGACTTAGTGACCGGAGACTTTGGAGATTCCTTCCGCTACAACACAGATGCACTTAGCCTGGTATTGGAGAGGCTGCCGGCAACCTTCGAGTTGGCCATCGCCTCGATGATTGTGGCCATTATAATTTCTGTGCCGCTGGGCATTTTATCGGCAGTTAAACGGAACAGTTTTTTCGATTTATTCATTACGGGAGGGGCAGTTTTAGGAAAGGCTATGCCCAATTTTTGGCTGGGGATTATGCTGATTCTCTTTTTATCTGTCACATTCCAAATTTTCCCTGTTTCTGGAAGAGGGACGCTGGGGCATTTGGTGCTGCCGGCCATTACGCTGGGGACAGGAATAGCTGCAGAGATGACAAGGCTTATCAGGTCCAGCATGTTGGAGATTTTAGAGCAGGACTTTATTCGTACAGCCCGCAGTAAAGGATTACGCGAATCGATTATTGTCAATAAACATGCATTTCGCAATGCTTTGATCCCAGTAGTTACCATCATGGCCCTTCAAACCGCTACGTTGGTTGGCGGAACCCTGATTACGGAAACTGTTTTTGCATGGCCAGGACTCGGCCAATTGCTTGTACAGTCAGTGAACTTGCGGGATATGGCAGTTGTACAAGCTGCTACTTTCATCATCGCCATCTTTGTTATTCTCAGCAATCTATTGGCAGATTTAATTTACCGGTTCCTTGATCCGCGCATTAAATATGAATAAAGGAGGGGCTCAAGTTGACGCAAGCATCAGAAACCACGATCAACCAACAAAAAGGTGTGGCTCAATCCTCCTTTAGGAAACTGGCTACACGCTTATTCAGAAGCAAAACCGGAATGACCGGATTGATAATTGTAATGACGGTCATATTGATGGCGGTATTTGCCCCTTTACTGGCACAGCATGATCCTGCTCAAACCAATGTAGTAGACCGCTTGTTGCCCCCTTCATGGAGCGAAGGTGGGTCACCTGAATTTCTTCTTGGAACAGATAATTTAGGGAGGGACATCTTGAGCCGCATTATTTACGGTTCACGCATTTCATTATTTATTGGTGTTTCAGCCGTTTTACTTGCAGGGGCTATTGGCATGGCACTGGGATTAATTGCAGGCTACTACGGCAAAGTATGGGATTTTGTGATTATGAGAACTGTAGATGCCCTGCTGGCAATTCCAAACATTCTTTTCATGCTAATCATTTTGGCAGTTCTTGGACCAAGCCTTACAACATTAATTTTGGTGCTGGGCGGAACGACCTGGGTGGTTTATGCAAGGATGGTGCGAAGTGAAACGCTGAGCATTAAAGAGCGCGATTATGTAAAATCGGCGAAAGCAATCGGAGCAAAGGATTTCCGTATTATCATGAAGTACATTTTACCGAATGTTATTTCTTCCTTTATTGTTATTGCCACGCTGAATGTTGCTACGACAATTATTCTTGAGGCCAGCTTGAGTTTTCTCGGACTTGGAATCCAGCCTCCCGACGTTTCCTGGGGCCTGATGCTAAGCGATGGGAGAGAATACATTGCAACTAGCTGGTGGGTCGCCACATTTCCTGGGATTGCCATAACCATAACAGTCCTCGGTGTTATATTCCTGGGAGACTGGCTGCGTGATGTGTTGGATCCGAAAATTAAAGAATAAATGGAGGTGAGTGGCATCATGAGCAATGAACTGTTAAAAGTCGACGACTTAAAAGTTCGTTTTAAAACAGATGAAGGCTATGTCTCGACAGTCAATGGCGTAAGTTTTTCAGTGGAACAAGGAGAGACCTTGGCGATTGTTGGAGAGTCAGGGAGTGGGAAGAGTGTCACTTCTCTTGCTTTGATGGGAATTTTGCCGGCTAATGGAGAGATTTATGAAGGTGCGATTACATTTGAAGATAAAGATTTACGAAGCCTAAGCAAAAAAGAATATCGAAAAATGCGCGGCGACGACATTGCCATGATATTTCAAGAACCGATGACTGCATTAAATCCGGTTTTTACAATCGGCTATCAATTGAGGGAAACCCTGATTGTGCATAATAATATGAATAAGGAACAAGCGCACAAGAAAGGCATTGAGATGCTGGAAACAGTTGGCATACCAGATTCAGACAGAGTAATGGGGAGATTTCCGCATCAGTTGTCAGGAGGGATGCGCCAGCGGGTCATGATTGCAATGGCTTTATCCTGCAATCCCAAACTGCTTATTGCAGACGAACCGACAACGGCTTTGGACGTGACTATCCAAGCTCAAATTTTAACCTTATTGAGAAATTTAAAGAAAAACTCGAATACAAGCATCATCATCATCACCCACGATTTAGGTGTTGTTGCTGAACTGGCAGACCGTGTGGTTGTCATGTATGCAGGTGAAGTAGTGGAAGTGGCGCCTATCCAGGAACTATTTGATAATCCTCGGCATCCTTACACAAGAGGGCTGATTTCTTCAATTCCGAAAATTCACGATGTGGTGGATGAATTATATTCCATTGAAGGGACAGTTCCTAATCCTTCCAATATGCCAACCGGTTGTAAATTTCATCCGCGCTGTCCATTAGCGGATATTGAATGCACAAAAGTTCATCCCGAATTGGAATACATTTCAGAAAAGCATGCAAAACGCTGTATAAAAGTTAAAGGTTAGGAGGTGGCGGTATGCAATCGACAGAGGAAAGAGTGATTATGGAAGTTATAGACTTGAAAAAGCATTTCGATTTGACAAAGGGCTTCATAAAAAAAACACATTCAAAAATAAAAGCTGTAGATGGTTTGAATTTTCAGGTCTACAAAGGGGAAACGCTTGGCATAGTAGGAGAGTCGGGATGTGGCAAGTCAACTACCGGTCAATTGATGCTGGGTCTATTGGACGCAACTGAAGGGCATATTTATTTTCAAAATGAGGATATCTCAGCGATGTCACAAGAAGAGCTGCGTAAAGCCAGAAGAGACCTTCAAGTAATTTTCCAGGATCCATATTCCTCTTTAAATCCGCGGATGACCGTGGAGCAAATTATCGGAGAGCCACTTGTGGTGCACGGTTTGGCATCTGGCAAAGAGTTAAAAGAACAGGTTCGTGAACTTATGAAGCTTGTTGGTTTGAGAGAACACCAAATGAAATTATATCCTCATGAATTCAGTGGAGGCCAGCGACAGCGTATAGGAATTGCACGTGCGCTGGCGCTAAAGCCAAAAGTGATAGTCTGTGACGAAGCTGTATCCGCTTTAGATGTATCCATCCAAGCTCAGATTTTAAATTTATTGAAAAAGTTACAAAAAGAAATGAATCTAACATATATATTCATTGCGCACGGGCTACCTGCCGTCCGCCATATAAGTGACCGCATTGGTGTGATGTATTTAGGGAAAATGGTCGAACTTGCTGACCGAAATGAATTATTCGAACACCCGCTGCATCCATATACGTATGCATTGCTGGATTCAGTTCCGATACCGGATCCAAAACTAAGAAAAGAGCATCAATTGATAAAAGGGGAAATTCCAAGTCCGATCAACCCTCCTTCAGGCTGCCCTTTTCACCCGAGATGCCCTTTTGCAACTGAGAAGTGTAAAATAGAAGTTCCGGAATACCGGGAAATCTTGCCAAATCATTTTGTCGCCTGTCACTATCCTCTCTTGCAGGAAGATACGAATGTGTTGCCCGATTCAGGTATTTCCAAAGTAAAATGAAGAGGGTGTAATAAAGCATGAAAGTACGGATAGGAGCAATAGGGCCCGCAGATTCGTTAAAGGTCATACGTGAAGTTGCCGACAATGATCCACGCATCGAGCTTATAGCTTTCGAATACTTCAATCATGAAGAGTTGCCCAATATTTTAAACAAACACCGATACGACGTTGCAAAATGGATATTTTCAGGACCAACCCCATACCATTATTGTCTAGAGCTGGGGCTGATCACACCAGATGAAGCTTCCTTTCCTCCGCTTCACGGCATGGCCCTGCTCGGAACATGTTTGAAAGTGATGCAGGATCATGGCCGTTTTGTGGAGAAAATGAGTTTGGATACGGTGGACGAACATGTTGTCCATTCATTATTCAATGAATATCAACTGAATAATATTTCTTTTGAGTTATCGTCGTTTAAAGGATATACCGATCATAATGAATTAATTGATTTTCATGTGAGCAATTATCGTGCCGGAAAATCTGAGCTGGCACTCACTTGTTTGCTGAAGGTATACCTGGAATTGAAGCGTCTCGGAATACCAGTTTACAGAGTAGTCCCTTCCCGAATGGCTATAAAGACAATTTTTGATATCCTTTTTTCAAGAGCGCAGAGCCATGTTTACGAAAAGCAGAAAGTGGCTATTATTGGTGTTGACTTGCTTTCTGAAGGAAGAATTTCCAAGAAGGCTGTATTCAGTTTTGAAGAAAGTAGAAAAATGCTGGAATTTCAACAGGAACTGCTCCGGGTAACAAAGGTGTTAAATGGTTCTCTAGTGGATAAAGGGGGCGGAACTTATTTTATCTATACGACTCAAGGTGATTATGAATTATTGACTTCGAAGAATACGATCTCATTTATTGCCGAAGAAATTAATATGAGAACTTCTTTGAACTTCCACATAGGAATTGGAGCAGGCTATACCATTTACGATGCTGAACAGCATGTTCAGCTGGCTTTTGAATATGCTGCTTCAAGAGAAGACTGCAAAGTCGCGTTTGTAAATGAGGATAACGTGTTTACAAATTTGACGATCTTAAATTATACCTACGAAAGCAGCTATCAACTGCCGGAGTACTGGCAAGCTGTCCTGAAAAAACATAATTACAAAGAAACAATTCCTGCCAAAATTTATCATTATATAAAATTGAAGAATTTCACTCATTTTACTGGTGAAGTAATAACGGCTTTACTTAAAAATACTGATCGCAATACAAGGCGTATTTTAAATGAAATGGAGCAAATTGGTTTGATCCGAACTCTTGCTGAAGAACAGGGGTCCGGCAGACCAGGGCGTCCTAAAAAAGTATATGAGTTGGTAATCGAAGAAAAAGTGAAATGAACGTCTGGACAAGGATGTCCTGAAATTTAAGAGCAACAGCTATGCTTCTTTTGAGAAGGATGGCTGTTGCTTTTTGTATTTATTTGCAAGAGCATACTAGAGGATTTGTGTCGCTGATCTGTATTTTAATCGAGTGATAGGTGCTATTTCGAGGCAGCCGGGCTATCATATGTTATTAGTCTGGAAACCATGTAAATAGACATGTGCTTTCTTGTTTTTTACTATCTTAAGATACTGTTTATTATTTAGAATACCCAGTATATTTTGTGAATTAATTAAAGCTTGTAACGAAGAGATACTTTCATATAAAATAGTTTTTACGTCTAGAAACGAAAGAGGGAAATGAATGAAAAAGCCTGGATTAACCGTAAAAGTACTGACTGGACTGGTTTTGGGAGCAATTGTTGGTCTGCTGATCAACTTATTTATCCCTGATTCATTTGAAACGTTGAATACATACTTGTTTGTGCCGCTTGGCCAAATATTTTTGAGTTTAATTAATATGCTCGTTGTTCCGCTTGTATTGTTTTCCATCATTCTTGGAACAGCAGGATTGGGCGACCCAGCCAAATTGGGACGGATAGGTGTTAAAACGGTCAGTTATTTTCTTGTGACCACTACTATTGCGATTTTGATTGGATTGTCGCTGGCAGCGGTTGTTCAGCCTGGACTTGCCGGTGACTTTGATTTAACAAGCGCGGAGTTTGAGGCAGAAGAAGCGCCATCTGTCGGAGAAACTTTGTTGAATATGATTCCAACCAACCCGATTGCGGCTCTAGGTGAAGGCAACATGCTGCAGATTATCGTATTTGCTGTCTTTATCGGCCTGGCATTGACAGCTCTTGGCGAAAAAACCAAAGGGCTGGTTCATTTATTTGAACAGGGCAATGATGTCATGATGTATCTGGTGGGGATTGTCATGAAGTTCGCTCCTTACGGCACATTCGGCTTGATCGCTACAGCCGTGGGTTCTCAAGGGTTCTCAGCCATGAAAGCGATGGGATCTTATATGCTGGTTATTCTGGCGGCTCTTTTGGTTCATGCAATCTTTACCTATGGTGGAACCATTAAGTTTTTAGCAAAGAAAAGTCCCGTCTGGTTTTTCAAAAACTTTGCCCCTGCAATGAGTGTCGGCTTTAGTACGTCGAGCAGTACCGCCACTTTACCGATTTCGATGGAAGTGGCGCAGGATAAATTAGGGGTGCCGAAGTCTGTCAGCTCGTTTGTGCAGCCTTTAGGCGCTACGATCAATATGGACGGCACTGCCATTATGCAAGGGGTCGCAACAATGTTTATTGCCCAGGCCTATGGCATTGAATTGTCTGCGGTAGATCTTGCAACTGTCGTATTGACAGCTGTACTTGCAAGTATTGGTACCGCTGGGGTTCCGGGTGTTGGACTGATTATGCTTGCCATGGTATTAGGCAGTGTGGGACTTCCTCCTGAAGGGATCGGCCTCGTTATCGGTATTGACCGCTTGTTGGATATGACCCGAACAGCTGTCAATATTTCAGGGGATGCTGCATGCGCAGTTTATGTAGCAGAGACAGAAAAAGACAGAGACGAACGTTTGGAAAATATGAACGCTTAATCATGGAGAGTTCCCGCAGAGTTGCGGGAACTCTTTTTATTATGAAGAAAACAGTTATATTTACCTAATTAACAGGAAAATTTCTGCATTGACAATGGACAGACAGCATTATATATTATGTGTAACCGGTTACACACTGGAAAGAAACGGAGTCGTTATAGATGACCACGATCAAAGACGTAGCAAAAAAAGCAGGAGTTTCAGTAGCAACCGTTTCACGGTTTTTAAATGACAGTGGATATGTTAGCGCAGAAGCAGCCAAAGCGGTAACCGCTGCAGTAGAAGAGCTCAAGTATGAATTAAATCCGGTGGCGCGCTCATTAAACACCAAAAAATCAAACTTGATTGGATTGATTCTTCCGGACATAACCAACCCATTTTTTCCGGAACTTGCACGTGCAGTCGAAGATGTAGCTTTAACATATGGTTACACAGTGGTGTTATGCAACTCAGATGAAAACCCTGAAAAAGAAAAAAATTATATTGAAACTCTAAAGAAAAAATACATTGCCGGATTTATTGTGACGTCCAACCAGCTTGATGCGCCGCATTACGCTAATGCCAACGTACCAATTGTGGCATTGGACCGGACGATTAACGAGAAAATTCCAACGGTTTCCTCCAACAACAAAGAAGGGGCAATCATGGGAACGAATGCGTTGCTGAAAAGAGGATGCCGAAATATTCTTTTCTTGAGAGGCCCTGAAGAATTGAACCCGGCAAACGATCGGTATGAGGGGTTTATGGAAGCTATTCAGAGTTCGAATTTGCAATATCAAGTTGTGACTTGTCCCTTCCATTTTGCTGACTCGCAGGAAATTGTAGCGCGCGTGCTAAAGGAAGACCCGACAATCGATGGCATCTTTGCCAGCAGTGACGTTTCGGCTGCAGGGGCTTTAAAAGCTGCAAGTCTGGCAGGAAAGCGTGTACCGGAAGATCTGCAAATTGTCGGTTTTGATGGAGTGGCAATGGGTGAAATGCTATCGCCAGGCTTAACCACAGTCGCACAAGATGTCTATAAAATGGGTGCTATTGCAGCTCGTGTCTTAATTAAACAAATTGAAAATAAGAAAATCGATCAGAGATTTTATGAAGTGCCAGTGAAATTGATTATTCGCGGAACAACAAGGAGTGTGGAGGAATGATTACAGTAGTCGGCAGCATCAATATGGATTTGGTCGTACAGACAGATCATTTTCCAAAGCAGGGTGAAACAACTTTAGGCAATTTATATACGACAGTTCCAGGAGGCAAAGGAGCAAACCAGGCAGTAGCAGCCGCCAGATTAGGAATAGATGTCCAGATGATCGGGGCGGTCGGACAGGATGCTTTTGGGACCGAACTATTGACAAGATTAGAAGCTGAAGGAGTCCAGGTGCAGAACGTCAAACAAAGTGAAGGCGCAAGCGGCATTGCCAATATCCTCTTGTCGGAAGGTGACAATCGCATCATTGTAGTGCCGGGTGCTAACCATAGCGTAACAGTTGAAGAAATTAATGCTTTTACGGAAAAGTTAACGGACAGTGAATTGGTCATCATGCAGTTGGAGATGCCGATTCCAGTTATTCAACGAACTTTGGAAATATGCCATCAAAACGGTGTTCCTACAATTTTAAATCCAGCACCTGCAAGTGGATTCACGGCTGATTTTCTTCCTTTTTGCACATACTTGACACCAAATGAAACGGAAGCAGAAGAAATTTTTGGGGGTAATTGGGAAAAGGCGTTGCTCGATTATCCAAACCGTCTTGTAGTAACCCTTGGAGAAAAAGGCGCGCAGTTTTATGACGGAGAAAAGCACATCATTGTTGAAGGATTTCCCACAACCGCAGTAGACACCACAGGCGCTGGTGATACCTTCAATGGAGCGTTTGCTGGAGCGCTGGCAGAAGGACAGGATTTTGAAGCAGCAGTGCGCTTTGCAAATGCGGCAGCCTCCCTGTCTGTGGAAAAATTCGGTGCACAGGGTGGCATGCCTGATCGAAAAGCGGTAAATGAACGATTGAAAGGCGGACGTTTATGAAAAAGCATGGCATCATTAACCGTGATATTGCATCAGCCTTAGCTTCATTTGGCCATACCGATTTGCTGGTCATCGGTGACTGTGGTCTGCCGATTCCAAAAGGCGTTCCGTGCATTGACTTGTCCTATAAAATAGGTGAACCTGCATTTTTGACGATACTCGATGCTGTACTGGATGATTTCGAGGCAGAAGCAGCGTTTATTGCCCAGGAAATAACCAATGGGAATCCAGAAGTGGAAAAAGCAATCATAGAAAAAATAGATGCAGATTACATTGCGCATGATGAATTGAAAACCCTCAGCAAAGATGCAAAATTGATTATCCGCACAGGAGAAGCGACACCATATGCCAACATCGTCCTTCGTTCCGGCGTTATTTTTTAAAGGAGGCAGGTGATCTAATGATCAAAATGACCGATATCTCCAAATCTTTCAGCGGCAATAAAGTTTTAAAAAGCGTTCACTTTAATTTAGAAAAAGGTGAGATTCATGCCCTTATGGGTGAAAATGGTGCAGGGAAATCGACTTTGATGAAAGTCATGTCCGGAATCTATACTCGGGATTCAGGGACCATCGAAGTAAAAGGCCAAAAAGTCGATTTCACTTCTCCGAAGCAAGCAGAAGAAGCAGGCATTGCAGTCATTCATCAGGAACTGAATATCCTGCCTCACTTATCGATTGCCGACAACTTATTTCTCGGACGTGAAGAGACAATTGGGCGCACAGGGATACTGAAAACCAAGCAAATGGAAAAAAAGACACGCCAAATTCTATTGGATCTTGGACTGGATGTAAATCCTTCTGAACCGGCAAGCACCTTGTCAGTCGGAAAACAGCAAATCGTTGAAATTGCCAAAGCGATTTCGGTGGATGCGGAAGTGATTATCATGGATGAACCGACTGCGGCCTTAACGGACCGGGAAATTGACAGCTTGTTCAAGACCATACGCGAACTTCAGAAACGCGGTGTTTCCTTCATTTACATTTCTCACAGAATGGAAGAGATTTTCTCTTTATGCGATCGGATTACAATTTTGCGCGATGGCGAATTTGTGGGAGAGCGCAAAATCAGTGAAACTTCCTTTGATGAAATTGTTCAGATGATGGTTGGCCGTGAACTTGGAGATCGTTTCCCGGAACGGAAATCAACGATAGGCGAAATCAAACTGGCTGTTAAAGGATTAAACCGGAAAGATTGCTTCGAGGACATTTCTTTTGAGCTTCGAAGAGGCGAGGTACTGTCGATTGCAGGTCTAATGGGTGCTGGGCGGACAGAAGTGGCACAGTCTTTGTTCGGTTATAAGAAGTTGGATGGCGGCACGATTGAATTTGATGGCAAGCAAGTTAAAATCGATACTCCGAGAAAAGCCAAGGAAATGGGCATTGGCTATGTAACGGAAGATCGTAAATCAGAAGGGCTGGTTGTTGATTTTACGGTAGAAGAAAATGTCAGCATGACCAACTTCGCAGCCATTTCTAAAAATGGATTGATTTCCAAGGATAAAGAACGCAAGCTTTATGACAATATGGTCAAACGCCTTGGAATTCGGACATCTGGACCTGACCAAACAGCAAAATCTTTAAGCGGCGGCAATCAGCAAAAAGTGGTCATTGCGAAATGGCTGGGCATTGAACCGGAACTTTTGATATTGGATGAACCGACACGCGGAGTTGATGTCGGAGCGAAAAAAGAAATTTATTCGATCATCAATGAGCTGGCTGAACGCGGCGTTGCAATTCTGATGATATCTTCCGAACTGCCGGAAGTGATTGGCATGGCTGATCGTGTATTGGTGATGCATGAAGGGAAAATAACAGCTGAGTTGCCAAAAGAAGAAATGACACAGGAACGAATTATGCATTTTGCTACAGGAGGTGGAAAACTTGCAGTTGAAAAACAATAATCAATCATTGCTTCAAAAGATTGCCCCGTTTATCGGCTTGATCTTGATCATCGTGATTATTACTATTTTAAATCCAGGCTTTTTATCCGTATCCAATTTGATGAACGTACTCCGGCAGGTTTCCATCAACGCTTTGATTGCCTTCGGAATGACCTTTGTTATTTTGACAGGAGGCATTGATCTATCAGTCGGGGCAACGCTTGCGCTGACAGGAGCTGTAACAGCCGGAATGATGGCAAGCGGAATCGATCCTATTTTTGCGATGCTGCTGGGACTCTTGCTTGGAGCAATACTTGGAGCAATTAACGGGATCATCATTGCAAAAGGAAAAGTAGCCCCATTTATCGCAACATTGGCAACGATGACCATTTATCGAGGATTGACACTCGTCTACACGGATGGACGGCCAATTTCCGGATTGGGCGATAGCCTAACGTTCCAGATGCTCGGCAAAGGATATTTCCTCGGAATTCCAATTCCGGTAGTGACCATGATTGCCAGTTTCGGAATATTGTACTTCATTTTGAAAAAAACAACATTTGGTCGCCGGGTCTATGCGATAGGCGGCAATGAAGAAGCGTCGATCCTGTCGGGAATCAATGCAGACCGCATTAAGATTTATGTCTATTCGCTGCTTGGATTATTGGCGGCATTGGCATCCTTGATCTTAACGTCCCGTCTGAATTCCGCTCAGCCTACTGCAGGCGAGATGTTTGAACTTGATGCCATTGCGGCAGTTGTCCTGGGAGGCACGAGTCTTACTGGTGGCCGTGGGTGGATTGTTGGTACGTTAATCGGTGCTTTGATCATCGGTGTACTGAATAACGGTTTGAACTTAATCGGGGTTCCGTCCTTTTTCCAGCAAGTGGTGAAGGGTGCAGTCATATTATTAGCGGTTCTTCTGGACCGTAAAAAAACAACATAAGGGGTGCAGGAAAATGAAAAAAATGCAATTGGGGTTCATGGTATTGGCAATGACAAGTTTGGCAGCATGTTCGATGGAAGCTCCAGGATCAAGTTCTGAAGAGGAAAGCTCCAATGGCGGCGAAGCGGGCGGAGATTATACAATCGGTTTTTCAGTTTCGACATTGAACAATCCTTTCTTCGTTACGTTGAACGAAGGCGCCGAAGCGAAAGCTGAAGAGCTGGGTGCTGATTTAACGGTAGTGGATGCCCAGGATAACGCTTCAAAACAGGCAAGCGATATAGAAGATTTGATTCAGCAGGAAGTGGATTTGATCATGATCAATCCTGTAGATTCTGAAGCAGTGGCGGCTGCTGTAGAATCGGCCAATACTGCAAACATTCCGGTCATTACAGTAGACCGTAGTGCAGCAGGAGGCGAAGTGGTTTCCCATATCGCATCTGACAACATTGCAGGCGGTGAGATGGCAGGAGAACACTTGGTTTCAATCGTGGGTGAAGGTGCACAAGTTGCAGAGCTGGAAGGCGTTCCAGGATCTTCCGCTGCACGTGAACGTGGAGAAGGATTTAATACGATCGCTGCTGATAGCCTGGATGTTGTGGCTAAGCAAACTGCGAACTTTAACCGTGCAGAAGGGTTGTCTGTTATGGAAAATATTCTTCAAGCTAATCCTGACATTACGGGAGTCTTTGCCCATAACGATGAAATGGCCCTAGGAGCTCTTGAAGCAATCGAAGCTTCTGGAAAAGACATTGCAGTAGTTGGGTTCGATGCTACTGATGATGCTGTCCAAGCTGTAGAAGATGGCCGTCTTGGTGGAACAATTGCACAAAAACCTGAAATGATCGGTGAAATGGCTGTTGAAACAGCAGTTCAATCCCTTGATGGCGAAGAGGTTGAAGCATCGATTCCAGTAGAATTGGAATTGATCCAGTAAGAAATCAACAAAAAGATGTGCGCTATTCATAAACTAGACCGTAAATTACTTGAGTAATCGAGTAGTTTACGGTTTTTAAGCGTACACTGGGGAAGAATGAACCGGGCGGCTGCAGTAGAATATTTCTTTTTCTGTTATACTGTTGTCAAAAGCAGGAACAGGGGGCCAACATATGAAGGATGTATGGACAGTGAAGTATGGTGAACACACAATCCGAGTCGTCAATTCATGGACCAATGAAAAACTGTTTGTGGACGGAGTTTTGCAGGATGAACAAGTTGGATTGCATTTTTCTTCCCGTCTGTTTGGGAAAGTGAAAAATAAGACTGATGAATTCGAAGAAATCAAAGTGTCGATCGGATCTTGCTTCTGCTCAATGCAATGCCGGATTTTTGTAGGAGATAGCCTGATTTATACGACAGAACTGCAAACTGGTGGATAAATTCAAAATATGGAATATACAAAAACTCACTTGAATAATTAGTAAGCTCCTTGGAAACTTAAAGTTTCCAAGGAGCTTTTTTTATGAAAATTTATAGGTGCTTAGAGCTAACAAGAGAAAGTAAAAATTTTTTCTTTATATAAAAAATGGATAATATTCCTATAAGTATAAGAAAATTCTATGTGTAAAGTTCTAACTTTTAAATTAACTGAAAATTTAGCTTCGCATTATGATACATTCTTTAACATATCAAGGACAGGGGATGGATTAATGGCAAGAAGCAAATCTTTTAAATGGACCGCATTTCTCATACTGACAGGGCTATTGGCCATTTTACCGATGCAGTTCTCTAAACACGAAGCAACAGTAGGTGCAGATGATGAATACGCATCTTTGGTCAATGAAATAAACCAGATTCTCCAGGACGAACGGCTCGATGGAGCTTTAGCTGGTGTCAGCATACGAGAAGCAGATTCAGGGGAAAAAATATACGATCATATTGGAGCTACCCGATTGGTTCCGGCATCGAATATGAAACTCTTTACAGCTGCCGCAGCTTTTGAAACCTTAGGTGAAGATTATCGGTTCACCACAGAAGTACATACGGATGGAACAGTTAAAGGGAAAATGCTCCATGGCAATCTTTATTTGAAAGGAAAAGGAGATCCGACTTTGCTGCAGGAAGATTTCGAACAGTTTGCGCTGGCACTCAAAAGCCAGGGAATTAAAAAAATCAAAGGCGATCTGATCGGTGACGATACTTGGTATGACGATGTCCGTCTTTCAGAAGACATTACTTGGCAGGATGAAGTGTATTATTACGGTGCTCAGGTTTCCGCATTAACTGCATCGCCTAACGAAGATTACGATGCAGGATCCGTTATTGTCGAAGTAAACCCGGGTGATTTAGCCGGTGCAGAGCCCAAAGTATCGCTGACGCCGCAAACGGACTACGTAACGATTGTAAATCATGCGAAAACAGTAGCGGCAGAACAGCCAAAAACTGTTTCCATCAGCCGTGAACATGGAACAAACCAAATTGTGATTGAAGGAAATATACCTGTCGAAGGTTCACGTACCCGTGAATGGATCGCTGTTGACGAACCGTCGGGCTATGCACTCGATTTGTTTGAAAATGCTTTGATTGCCCAAGGAATTGAATGGGCTGGAAAGCATTCAGTGAAAATGGGTGAAACCCCTGCAGACAGTACGCTGCTGCTGGAGCATGAATCGATGACGCTGGCAGAGTTTTCGATTCCTTTTATGAAACTTAGCAATAATGGCCACGGGGAAGTACTGGCTAAGGAAATGGGACGGGCCGTTCAAGGAACAGGAAGCTGGGAAGCTGGTCTGGAAGTGATGGAGAATGTCGCTGGTGAGCTTGGCGTTAACACGGAGACGATCTTGCTGCGTGATGGTTCAGGAATGTCACATGTGAACTTGATTCCAGTGAACGAAGTATCTCAATTGCTGTTTGGTGCACAGAACAAATCCTGGTTTGACAGCTACTTGAATGCCCTCCCGGTAGCAGGGGCTCCAGAACGGTTTGTTGGAGGCACATTGCGGAATCGGATGAAAGAAACCGCGGCACAGCAAAACGTCAAAGCAAAAACAGGCACTTTGACTGCAGTATCAGCGTTGTCAGGCTACGCCACAACAAAAGATGGCAAGCCTCTGATTTTTTCTATTATCATAAACAATGATTTATCTACAGTTACGCCAATTGAAGATGCGATTGCCACGGCGATTGCAGAATGGGATGCGGAATAGCACCATGACTGTGGAAGGCTTTCGGGTTTTCCGTTTTTTTTTTTGAGATTCGGCTTTACTAATTAATGGTGCTGGTATTTCGTCAGAACTTTCTGTATGTTTACTATATACAATTTTTACAAACTGGAGGTTATACATAGATGAAACCAATTATTGGCCTTACGGCGTCTCTGGAATTGGGGCGTGACGAATACGGCATTCAACTAGCCGATACAGAAGCAATTTTGGCAGCGGGCGGTTTGCCGATCATGCTCCCGCATGTATTGGAAAGAGCAGACATTGATGAAATTGCTGAGCATATTGATGGACTGTTTTTAGCAGGCGGCTATGACATCGATCCAACTTTGTTTGATGAAGAGCCCCACCCGAATCTTGGCGTCATCATCCCGTCCCGCGATGCATTTGAATTGGCTCTGGCAAAAAAAGTGCTGGATTTAAACAAACCGATTCTTGGTGTGTGCCGCGGAGCGCAGATTTTGAATATTGCGGTCGGAGGCGATATGTATCAGGATATCACCGCACAAACAACAGGAGTATTGCTCCAGCATCAGCAAAGAGCACCGAAATTCCACGGTTCACATTTTGTTGACGCAACGGGAGGGTCGCTGCTGCACCGCCTAAGCGGACTGCGGCGCCTGAAAGTAAACAGCCGCCATCATCAGGCGAACCGGCATGTACCGGAGCCATTTATCGTCAGTGGAGTATCAAGTGATGGCATTGTGGAAGCTATTGAAAGCACGCAGCACCACTTTGCTTTAGGGGTTCAATGGCATCCTGAAAACATGGCGAAAGCAGGAGATGCGGCATCGATTGGAATATTTGCCGGATTTGTCGAGGCGTGCCGAGAAGAAGGGGATGACTAAATGAAAGTGTTTGATACACATTGTGATGCTTTGCTGAAGCTGCAAGTGGCGAAACGAAATGCGTTATTCAAAGGGGAATTATTGGACTACCGAAAGTCGAATGAGCTGGAAACCAATTTCGAACGGCTGCAGGCTGGAGGCGTAAAAGTGCAATTTTTTGCTATCTTTATTCATCCGGAATTTCCGTCTGATGAAAAATGGCAGCATGCACTGGAGCAAGCGGATTTATTCTACAGTGAAATTCTTGGGAAAAATCCGTTGATGAAGCATATTAAGAACTGGCAGGATATTGATTTATTAAAGCCTGATGAAATTGGAGCTGTTTTAACGTTAGAAGGAGCAGATGCTTTCGGCAATGACTTGGCAAAACTGCGCCACCTTTATCGTTTGGGTGTGTTGTCGATTGGGTTGACCTGGAACAACGCCAACCTCTGCGCTGATGGTGTCGGCGATCCTAGAGGTGCGGGTTTGACGGTGCTGGGGAAAGAAGTGGTTCGCTTAAATAACGAACATCATGTATTCACGGATGTTTCCCATCTGTCCGTCAACGGATTTTGGGATGTCATGGAACTTGCAAAATACCCGATTGCCAGCCACTCCAATGCGCGTGCGCTTTGCGACCACCCCCGCAATCTCAATGATCAGCAAATACAGGCGATGTTCTCAAACAAGGGAATGATCGACGTGGTGTTTTGTCCGCAATTTATCAATAAAGACAGTGAACAGGCGTCCATCACGGATTTGATCCGCCATATTGATCATTTTTGTTCGCTAGGCGGTATCCGTCAAGTCGGCATTGGATCGGACTTTGATGGAATATCCTCGCATATAGCAGGACTTGGAAATGCTTCCGAATTTCCGAACTTAATCAATGAGCTGCAGAAACATTATACGGAAGCGGAAGTGGAAGGGTTTGCGCATCGCAACTTCCTGGAACACCGTCCTGGAATATAAGTGAGGAGAGGAAGTATGGACAAGACACCAAAACAGAAAGTAAAAGAAGTATTCGGCAAAAATGCAGAAAAGTACGTAACCAGCGACAGCCATGCTAAAGGGGAAGATTTATCTCTGCTTGTTGAATGGCTCCAACCTGAAAACACATGGACGGTGCTGGACATTGCGACGGGCGGAGGGCATGTGACTAAAACACTGGCTCCTTATGCCAGAACGGTCTTTTCCACAGATCTGACAGAAGAGATGCTGGAGAATACAGCAAAGCATTTGCAAGGCAGTTTCGATAACATTCACTACGTGGTGGCCGATGCCGAAGCACTGCCTTTTTTGAAGGAAAGCTTTGAGGCCGCTGTGTGTCGAATCGCTCCTCATCATTTCCCCCATCCGGAAAGGTTTATCGCAGAAATGTCGCGTGTCTTAAAGCCGGGAGGCCGTTTTGTCCTGATCGATAATGTCGCTCCTGCTGATCCCGAACTGGCGCAATTTATGAATACGACGGAAAAACTTCGGGATGACAGCCATTCGAGATGCCTGTCAAAAGAGGATTGGAAAACGCTGCTGGAAGAGAACGGGATGGTGGAACGGAAGTCTGCGGATCGCCGGAAAACGTTCGACTACCCATCGTGGGTAGAACGCACAACCGAGAGTGACGAACAGATAGAAAGGGTTTCTTGGCATCTGCTTAATAGTGATAAAAAAACTGCTGACTATTTTTCGATAGAAGTTCAGGAGGGAAAAGTCCAAACCTTCACAATTGATGAATGGATGGCGTTATATGAAAAAGCTGATTGATTAATGCATAGAAGACTAAAAAGCCCCTCACCAATTTGGTGAAGGGGCTTGCGTGTTTAATAGTTGTTCATAGATGACTCTGTGTTTTTCGCTTCTTTTTGATTCGCTTCGCTTTGTGCAACAGGGTCAGAAGAAGCTCCTGCTTTCGCATTTCTTCTTCTGTGAAGAATGGCATTGATTTCAGCGCCAATCACGAGAATCAGGCCGGTCAAGAAGAACCAAAGCATTAAAACAATAAGTCCTCCAAGACTGCCATATGTAGCAGAATAGCTGCCGAAATTAGCAACGTAGATCGAGAAACCGAATGATACGACCTGCCATAAGACTGTTGCAATTACCGCACCGACAATAACTTCCTTGAACGGAAAGTGCTTATCGGGAGCAAATTTGTACATGAATGCCAAAACAATGCTCATGACTGCGATGGAAATGACCCAACGCAAGATTTGGAAAATGATTTCCGTTTGCTCAGGAAGATTCAAGGTTGTTTTGATCAAATCGATAATGGTACCGCCGAAAATCGGCAAGACGAGTGCGACGATCACAGCAACTAACATACCAAGTGTTAAAATAATAGCTGTTGCTTTCAATTTGATGAATGAACGAGTTTCTTCGACACCGTATGCTTGGTTAGTAGCATTGATAAAAGCTGTCAAGGCGTTGGAAGCCGACCAAAGCGTACCCAAAATACCAAATGTCAACAAACCGCCTGAAGGTGTAGTGACGACGCTGACGATCGTATCCTCAAATGTAGAAGCTACTTCTCCCGGAAGAATGGTGCCGATAAAATCTACGGCCCTTTGTGGATCAATCTGTAGATAAGGCAAGATAGCCAGCAGCAGGATCAATAAAGGGACGATAGCTAAAAGATAGTAATAAGCTTGTGCTGCAGCTAGGGTCGTTGCATTATCTTTTTTGAATTCACTGCCAAGTTCTTTGGCAAAACCCATAGCTTTACTCATATAAAAACCTCCATTTCAAAATTATTTACTCTTTATATGCCCCTTTATGCATAGAGTTAATCCTAAAATGGAAAACTAAAGTCTATTTGGAAAACAACAGTGGTTTGTTTTGAGCAAAAAAAGAGTGCCAAATATAAAGGCACTCTTTTTTACTGGGATTTTGGCAGCATATCACAAGCAACTTTTAGGATGTGATGATTTTCCATTTCAACAATGGACCATTGGCAGTCTTCCTTGACAACAAGGTCTCCAGTTTCGGCTTCAATCAGCTGGTGCTGGATCCAGCCGGCGATTGTATCTATATCTTCACTGTCCTCAAACTTAAAGCCGAAGCGTTCTTCCAGGTCTTTTAGGCGGACGCGTCCGCTTAAAAGATAGCGCGAGTCGCTTTCTTTAATAATTTCTTCGTCCTCATCTTCGTCAAATTCATCGCGGATTTCCCCGACGATTTCTTCCAAAATATCTTCCATCGTAATCAATCCTGAAGTGCCGCCATATTCATCAATGACCAAGGCGATATGCGTGCGTTCTTTTTGCATTTTCACCAAGGCATTTTGAAGCGGTGTCGTCTCATGGAAGTAAGGAAGGTCATGTATAAGTTCAGACATTTCAAATTGCCCGTTAACAGCATAATGCGTCAATACTTCTTTTGCATTGATAAAGCCGATCAGGTCGTCTTTATCGCCATCTCTCGCGATGGGATAGCGCGTAAAGCGGTGCTCACGGATTTCCTTCAAAAGTTCGCCATTCGACAAATCATCTGAAAAAGCGATCATCTGTGTGCGCGGAATCATGACGTCCTTGGCACTGCGCTCATCAAAGGCGAAAATATTTTGCATATATGACAACTCAATTTGGTTGATTTCCCCACTCTGAAAGCTTTGGGCCATGATGATCTTCAACTCTTCTTCTGAGTGCGCTTGTGTTTCTTTGGCTGGTTCTACACCAAAAATCCGCAAGAGGATGCGAGCTGCACCGTTCAAAATGAAAATGAACGGATACATGATTTTGCCAAACCAATAAAGGAATGGCGACAGCAACAGTGTCATCCGTTCAGCAAACTGAAGCGCCAATGATTTTGGTGCCATTTCCCCAATGACAACATGGAGGAACGTCACCAATGAAAAAGCCAGAACAAATGAAATGATGGTTGAAGCGGCAGAAGGAACATCGAGCATTTCAAACAAAGGATGCAAAAGCCGTTCAACAGTAGGCTCACCCAACCAGCCCAAACCAAGGGCGGTAATGGTAATCCCGAGCTGACACGCTGACAGGTAATAATCAAGGTCACTGGTGATCTTTTTGACCAACACAGCTTTTTTATTGCCTTCATCGATCAATTGGTCGATGCGCGACATCCGGACTTTAACGACGGCAAATTCCGAACCGACGAAAACAGCCGTTAACGCGATTAATGAGACGAGCAGAGCTAAATTCAATAAAAGTATGGGGTCCAATAAATTCCCTTAATTAAGGGATTCACCTCCGAAAGTATTGTTGGTGTTAAATTTACCATAATTTGACCGTGAAATATAGAGCAGAGCTTAGTGCTCGGCAATGATTTGGCGTGTAATTTCTTTTACATCGATGGCAGTATCTTCATTTATGACGTCATCAAGCATGACATTTTTAAAATATCCAACGCTTGCCGGCAATGGAAGATCCAGCAGTTTCGTTAAAGCTATCCGATACATGACAACAAATTCCTTATCGGTATTGCCCCGCTTTAACTCTGCGAATGCTTCATAAAACTGATCCAGCTTATCTGCCATCTCAAGCAGACGCCCTTCGATGGTCGCGTCTTTTCCTTCTTTCATGCGATTAAAAAAGACTTCGCGAAATTCTTCGGGGATTTCCCGAAGAATGAATTTCTCCATCATGCCTTCTTCTACTTTCGCTATCATTTCCTTTAATTCGGGTGAAGCGTATTTGACTGGCGTTTTGATGTCGCCGATAAATACTTCGGCAAAATCATGATTAATGGTTTTTTCATATAATGATTTCCAATCGATTTCACGGCCTTCACGTTCTTCAATGGTTGCAAAAAACATCGCGTACTGGCTAACTTTCCACGAGTGGGCTGCCACGTTGTGTTCTTCAAATTTAAACATGCCTGGTGCCCTGATAATTCGTTCCAAATCATTCAATGAAGTAAAAAAACGGTGAATGCCCATAACGACGCCTCCTATTAAGTAAGTTAAACTAATTATGCATTAAAAATCAAAATCGTTATCTTCAGCATACACGATATTTAGTATAATAAAAATGACATTAATAAAGCACCATAGAGGAGAAGAAAAGCATGACAGGCAAGACTCACATCATAGGCGGCGTAGCAGCAAGCCTTGCATTTGCACAAATCACAAATTATGAACCGGCTATTTTGCTGGGAGCTGGAGTTATTGGTTCACTGATTCCCGATATATGCCATGGCAGCAGCAAAATCGGCCGGGCTCTGCCAATTCTTTCAAAGCTGATTAATGGCCTTTTTGGTCACCGGACGTTCACCCATAGCTTGCTATTTTTGGTTATTATTGCGGTACTGCTGCATAACTTCATGCCGGTTGAAGCTGCTTCGGCGGGATTACTGGTGGGAATGGCAAGTCATATTGTATTGGATATGGCAACGAAAAGAGGCGTTAAACTGCTGTTTCCACTTAGGTGGAATGTTCGTTTTCCTTTGACCGCAACAACTGGAGGACCTTCAGAATACTTGGTTTTCGCACTCTTGTCGCTCTTTTCCGTTTATTTCGGATATGGAGTAATCTTTTCGCTTTAAGCGTTTTACTCTATGACAAAAGGGAAACGTAGGAGTAAACATTTAATATAGGAGGAATGATTTTATGTCTAAAAACGATTTTTCGAGGGATGCAAATCCGCAAAGCAGCCATAACCGGCGCCAGCGTGAAGAGTTTGAAAGCGTTGATCAGGAGTCAAGAGAAGACGGCAAAAAGATGGACAAAAAAGGCGCCCACAGCAATACGGGAGTCGGTGACGAACAGAACCAGATTGGCGAATCAGAAGAAAAGTAAGCGAATTGCGAAAGATATCATTTAAATAAGCCTGAAAAGGACTCGGAACTCTCAGTTCCGAGTCCTTTTTTATGATTAAATTGAATGAGAAATGCCTGGCCATACTGTTGGCTTGTTAATCTTTACATAAACCGGTACACTAATAAAGGTAATTATTGAAAAATTCGTTTTTTTAAGTTAATGGAGGGATAAGATGATTTCAGCAACATGGAACTGGATGTGGGAAAAGCACGATCAGGCGAAAGATACATTCCGTCTTTTTACTAACCCAGGGGCCGGCATACCCGATGATCGCGATCGGGCAGAAGATGCAGGATCTTACGATGAACGCAAGAAAAACCGCAGTTACAACACCCCTCAGTTAATTGGCCTGTTTCTTGGTCCGCTACTTTTTGTACTAACCTTACTGTTCTTTAATCCTGATGGACTGCCCCCTGAAGCGAAAGCTATATTGGCCAGCACAATCTGGATTGCAACTTGGTGGATTACGGAAGCGATTCCAATTCCGGCAACCTCACTCTTGCCGATTATTCTTTTTCCGATGACCGGCGGGCTTGATGTAAGCGCTACAACTTCGTCATATGGCAACGATACAATCTTCCTTTTTATGGGTGGTTTTATGATTGCTTTAACGATGGAAAAGTGGGATTTACATAAACGCATTGCTCTTACCATTATTTCTTTAATTGGGACCAATACCGAACGAATTATTCTTGGGTTCATGGTCGCTACTGGATTCCTATCGATGTGGATTTCCAACACGGCGACGGCGATGATGATGGTTCCAATCGGTTTGGCTATCATCTATCAAGTATCAGATGCACTGAAGGACGATTCTTCGATTGATACTTCAAAAGAGAATTTCGGTTTTGGTAAAGCTTTAATGCTCGGTATTGCCTATTCCGCTTCACTTGGCGGGATCGCAACCTTAATCGGAACTCCGCCAAACACGTTATTGGCAGGAGCTGTCAATGAAATTTACGGAATTGAAATTACTTTCGCACAGTGGATGATGTTTGGTGTGCCATTGGCTTGGATTTTTATTTTAGTAGCGTGGGTCTATTTGGTAAAAGTCGCCTATCCGCAAAAATTGAAACATTTGCCTGGTGGCAGCGAAGTGATACGCCAGCAAAAAACAGATTTAGGCGCATCTTCATATGAAGAAAAAGCTGTCTTTGTCGTTTTTGTAGCTGTAGCATTAGCCTGGATCAGCCGTTCATTCGTTTTAGATGCTTTTGCGCCGAACTTGGAAGTGACCGATGCAATGGTTGGTTTAATCGCCGCTATGGTCCTATTTATCATTCCTTCCAAAAGCAAAAAAGGTGATCACTTGCTGGACTGGGCGACTGCCGTTAAGTTGCCTTGGGGAATCCTGCTGCTGTTTGGCGGCGGACTGGCCATCGCAGCCGGTTTTACAAATTCCGGCCTTTCTGAATGGATCGGCAATCAATTGATTGGATTACAGGGCGTTAATGTCCTTATCGTCGTTCTTGTAGTAGCTGCGCTTGTACTGTTCTTGACTGAAATCACGTCGAATACTGCAACTGCTTCAATGATGTTTCCAATCATGGCGTCCCTTGCGGTAGCTCTTAGCATCCATCCGTACGCGCTATTAGTCACTGCTGCAGTAGCGGCATCATGTGCATTCATGCTGCCGGTTGCTACACCTCCGAATGCTGTAGTCTTCGGATCAGGTTATTTAAGAATTGCAGATATGGCTAAAGCAGGATTGGCACTAAATATATTCGGTATTTTCTTTGTCGGACTTGCAGTGTACTACTTCCTGCCGCTTGTCTGGGGAATTGACTTGCTGTCGATACCACCTGAATTTCTTGAGTAAAATGTAAGCATCAGCAAAAAGCAGGCTCACCTTCCGGTGGAGCCTGCTTTTTTTCTGTATAGAGTGACTGCCAGTATATAAAGAAGCGGTAAAATGGCGGTGAAAAGTACCAAACCTGTCCAGCCAACAGAAGTCCATAAAGGACTGAGCAACGAACTGCCCGCTGCCACGCCGATATAATACGATACCAAATACAAACTGGAAGCACTGCCTTTATGGTGGGCTGCCTGCTGGCCGACTGAGGCGGCAGTCAGAGAATGGGAAGTGAAAAAGCCAAGGCAAGTTACGCAAAGGCCCACAACAATCATCCAAAGATACGGACTGAGTGTCATGAAAATTCCAGCCGACAAGATAAACACTCCTGCCAGGCGGACATTGCGCAAACCGAATTTTTCTGCTGCACGGCCAGCCAAAGGAGAACCAATGACACCAATACCATAGGCGAAAAACAAATATGAGATTGCCTGCAGCGACATGGAGTATGGCGGTGCTTCCAAATAGAAAGGCAAGTAAGTCCACAGGCCGGTAAAGGAAATTTGCAAAACTATACCAAGCCCGAAGACGACGAGAAGTGCCGGATTTTTCAAGTGAATCAGGAATCCCTCGATGTCTTTTGCAAAGCTAAGTTGGCTGGAATTGAAGTTTCGTGATGGCGGCAGCAGATAGACAACAGCGGCGAACAAAAGAAGTCCCGTCACAGCGAATGCATAAAAGGAAATTTGCCAGGAAAAATGATCTGTCAGATATCCGGTTAAAAAGCGTCCAAGCATGCCGCCCAATGCATTGCTGGAAATATAAAGAGCGGTAGCATATGCGATATTCTTTCTGTCAACTTCCTCGCTGATATAGGCAAGGGCAGCAGCGGGAACGCCTGCCAAGGCAAAGCCTTGGATAAAACGGAGAATCAGCAGCATGGTAAAAGAGTCGGTCAGCGGAATGATGAAAAAAGGGATTGCTGAACCGAGCAAAGAATAGATGATATAGGACTTTCTGCCATTTCGATCTGAAAAAAAGCCAAGAACGATCAAGCCCAGTATTAAACCGATGATAGTCAGTGACAACGACAGGCTGGCTGTAGAAACAGAAACCTGAAATTCGTCCACAAAAACTGGCAGCAGGGGCTGAACGGCATACATGTTTGCAAAAATAAACAAAGAGGCAAATAAGAGGCTTAGGATGATTTTCCAAAACTCGCGGTCTTTTACGGTATAACGCTGAGATTCCATAAGTCACGTCCAATCAATAATCACTTTCATCTCTAACTGGCAGCATGTCTTAAGCAGAGCCGGCCAATGGAAAAGTTCATGTTGTCTTCATTTTAACATTAGAATCGGAGAATCTACATGGACAAAGCAAAGATAAACATTCGGGAACTTCCGCCGGCCCATCCTCGTTAAATGTTATGACAGCATAAAAAAACCCGCGTGCGCACAGGCAGCGGGAAGGGCTTATATTTTTTTGAAGAAAGAAGCGATTTGTTTTTTTGTAGGTTCCTGCAAACGGTAGCGCAGTTCCTTGTTTTGAGTATTGACGATATGATATGCCGGATTTTCAGCAACTGTGAATTTCCAATGCGGTTTTGTGTTTTTCTTTTTGATTTGAAGTTCAGGAAGCATCATTTTTGTCGTGAAGCTTTCAAGTTTTGCCATTAAAAAGGTATCCATGTACCGTACGAGCAAGAAGCCTTGTTGACGTTCGGGATCGAACTTTGCCAAATTAAATTCACTGACATCAAATCCTTTTTCATATCGCTGAACAGACGGGGATAATACAAAACAATCTTCATTCATAAAGATAGTTGAGTTTCCTTGTTGTTTCAGCCCTAATTCTTCAACCAGAAAATCCTTGTTGACGAGACTCATTTCGCGTGCAGTAGCCATGTGATTCCTCCTAATATAACTCGTTGTTCTTCTATTATAACACTATTTAGCCATTTAAGGGACCTTAACGAATTTCCCATAGATTTTGAGTCTTAACGAGTGTAAAGGCTTAGGGCTATGGATTTAAAGGAATAAAGACATCTGCCGAAAATTGCTGGCACTGCGATACGGAAGGTCTGGTGAAATGTCCTTCGCAAGTCTTTTGGGAAGTAGCGAATTGTCTGAATCATTTCGAATGTGAAGACAATAATTCGTAAATAATTAGAATTATCTGTTATATTTATGGGGAGCAAGCCATTATTTAAAGGAGTGATTAGTGTGTGTGGAAGATATTCATTATTCACAGATTACCCGGTCTTAATCGAGCGATTTCATATTGAGGAAACAGCACTAAACAACGATGAGTATTCAGCGAACTATAATGTTGCGCCTTCCCAGCAGGTTGTGGCGGTTGTAAATGATGGAGATAAAAATCGTCTCGGCAAGCTCCGTTGGGGACTGATTCCTCCTTGGGCAAAAGACGCCAAAATCGGCTATAAGATGATTAATGCCCGGTCCGAAACAGCAGCAGAAAAACCAAGCTTCCGGAATGCTTTTAAAAAGAAACGCTGTTTAGTAGTGGCGGATTCTTTTTACGAATGGCAGCGCAAAGACGGTGAAAAGATTCCGATGCGCATCAAGATGAAGACCGGGGAACCTTTTGCTTTTGCGGCGCTTTGGGAGTCGTGGCAGTCACCGGAAGGCAAAACTATTAATAGCTGCTCTATCCTAACGACTGGACCGAACGCCTTAATGGAATCGATCCATGATCGGATGCCGGTTATCCTGACAAAAGAAGGAGAAAAAATCTGGCTGGATCCCCGTGTAGAAGATATTGAAACACTGAAAGATTTGCTGAAGCCCTATAAAGCAGAAGATATGGAAGCCTACCAGGTGTCTGAAGAAGTCAATTCGCCAAAAAACAATAAGCCGGAGCTGATTGATAAAGTAGGTTAGCCCAGCTATAGGGGGAATTTACATGAAGAGCGGTTTGGTATTGGAAGGCGGCGGAATGCGTGGGGTTTATACCGGGGGTGTTCTTGAAAAGCTTTTGGAAGAAGAGATATTTGTGGACTATGTAATAGGTGTTTCAGCAGGAGCCTGTAACGCCTCTTCTTATATTTCCAGGCAGAATGGCCGCAACCGGGAAGTGACAATCGGCTATGTCAATCACCCGGAGTACATCTCAGTAAAAAACTTGCTTGTAAGACGTGAACTTTTCGGGATGGATTTGATCTTTGATAAAATTCCGAACAGTTTGGTTCCGTTTGATTATGGCCGTTTTAATGATGCAACAGAAGAATTTGTAGTGGGTGCAACTGATTGTCTTACCGGTAGTGCGGTTTATTTTGAGAAGCCAAATCGACCCGAAGACGTGCTGGCGATAGTTAGAGCATCAAGTTCCCTCCCACTGATGTCGAGGCCCGTGGAATTCAACGGTAAGCTATTGATGGATGGCAGCATTGCAGACCCACTGCCAATCCGGAAAGCGTTGTCTGACGGAGTGACTAAACCGATAATTGTTTTGACCAGAGAAAAGGGCTACCGAAAAAAGAAGAGTCGGTTTGCTAAAATCATGCCGGCATTTGTCCGCCAATACCCTGCAATTGCAAAGACGATGGAGAGCCGTCATCTGTATTACAATCAAACAATGGAATTTATTGAACAATTGGAAAGCGAGGGCTTGGCTTTAGTGATACGACCGATGAACCTGTACAAAATTCGAGGCGTGGAACGGGATCCGGTAAAGCTAGAAAACTTATATAATCAGGGCTATCAGGATGCCGCCGCCATATTCGATGAACTGCTCTATTTCCTAAAAGAATAATTTTGTGAACTTCCGGAATCGCATCGTGGTAAAGTTAGAGTGAGGTGATGGATTATTATTTTCAAACTAGATCATCGGAACATGCAAATTGCCAAAGAAATTCAGCAAATTCAGCAGGCCGCTTACCGGATAGAGGCCGAACTGATAAGATTTGATGGAATTCCGCAGCTTTATGAAACTCTTGCCGAAATTCAGAAGAGCACTGAAATATTTTTAGGTTACAGCGAAGGACAACTACAGGGAATCTTATCGTACCAAGTCAAAGGTGGAACCGTTGAGATCCATCGTCTTGTGGTAAGTCCTAATCATTTCCGAAAAGGCGTTGGCAAAAAACTGATGGAATATTTGCTTGAGAAGTTTAAAGAATATGACTTCACTGTCAGTACCGGCACTGCAAATATCCCGGCCATTACCCTTTACAAAGCATTCGGTTTTCAGGAGCAGCGCTTAATTGAAGTGGCTCCCGGCATCCATTGTACGCAATTTTACTTAAGCAATTAAAGCTGTTCATAAAGCAAAAAGATGAACTTTAAAATAAAAGCATGAGGTGTATTCATGAAATTAGATCATATCGACCGCAAGATATTAGACTTATTAACTACAAATGGAAGAATTTCGTATGTGGACATCGGCAAAGAACTAAATTTGTCGCGAGTGGCTATTCGGGAAAGAGTTCACCAATTAACAGAAGCTGGTGTCATAGAAAGCTTTACAGTTGTAATCAACAGCGAAAAAGTCGGCAAGAAAGTTTCTGGCTTTTTTGAAGTCGACTGCGAACCGGCTTCCTTGGTTGAAGTGGCTCAAACCTTGGCGGATAACCCCAGTGTGGCTAGCTGTTACCAGATGACAGGCCCATCCACCCTTCACATGCATGTATTGGTTGATGATTTTGCCGGTCTTGAAAAGTTTATCAACGAAGAGCTCTATGCTCTAGACGGGATCACAAGAGTCGAAAGCCATATTCTTCTGCGGCGATTCAAGAGCCGTACTGGGATGAAACTATAAAATGGAGCTGTCTCATACCTACAAAATATAAAACCGGCAAAGAAAAGCAACCCTTTTCTTTGCCGGTTTTTAAACGAGCTGACGGTAATGGAAGCAGCGACTCCTGAGGCAGCAGCGTAGCGGCATCTTAAGAAATCCAATCGGGCGTTCAGCCCGAGTTAGTTCGGCGCAAGCCTGTGGAAAGCGTCCGCTGGAATGGACGTCAGCCCTTTTTAAGATAGCCCCATTTTATTTATAGGGACAAAACAATCTTTTTTTGTAGGAATATTCTGTATTTTTTTGTTTCCATGTAGAAATATGTAAACGAATACTTTATAATCGAAAGTATTCGTCCTTTACTATAGTAAAAGAAATATAGAATAATGATTAACAATTGTTCTTAAATAAGAATTATTTTTATACAAAAGGTTAGTTAAAAGAAAGGGAGGATTACTATGGACTACTTACACAATCCATTTGCATCACAGCGCCACACAGTTTTTTCGAAAAAAGGAATGGTGGCAACTTCTCAGCCATTGGCGGCACAAGCGGGCATTGAAATCATGCAAAGTGGAGGAAATGCCATTGATGCAGCCATCGCAACCGCTGCGGCATTAACAGTTGTCGAGCCAACTTCAAATGGCATTGGCGGAGATGCTTTCGCTTTGGTCTGGGTAAAAGACAAATTGCACGGTTTGAACAGCTCGGGTCCTGCACCAAAAAGCATCTCTCCAGAAGCAGTTAAAGCGCTGGGCTTTGAAAAAATGCCGACATTCGGCTTAGTGCCAGTGACAGTACCGGGAGTGCCTGCTGCATGGGCTGAGTTGTCGAAGAAGTTCGGAAAGTTGACGCTGGCTGAGGCACTGAAGCCAGCCATTCGCTATGCTGAAGAAGGGTACCCGCTAACGCCTATTCTCGGGAAATATTGGAAAGGCGCATATGCTAAATACAAAACCACATTTACCGGCGAAGAATATCAAGGATGGTTTGATACTTTCGCTCCCAATGGCCGAGCGCCTGAAGTAGGGGAAATGTGGTCATCTCCGGGCCATGCCGCTACGTTGAAAGAAATCGGACAAACCGATGGACGCTCTTTTTATGAAGGGGCGATTGCAGATAAAATCGATGCCTTTATGAAAACACATAATGGATTCCTATCCAAAGAAGATTTGGCGGCGTTTAAGCCGGAATGGGTTGAACCTGTATCAGCAAAATACCGCGGCTATGAAGTATGGGAAATTCCGCCAAATGGACAGGGCATGGTTGCCCTGATGGCATTGAATATTTTCAAAGAGCTGGGTCAGCCAAAATGGCAGTCTGCCGATACCTATCATGAACAGATTGAATCGATGAAATTGGCGTTTACAGATGGCAAGGCGTTTATTACGGAGCCTGAAAACATGCCTATCAGTACAGAGCATCTGCTATCTGAAGAATATGCCGCATCTCGCGCTAAAGCAGTAGGAGAAACCGCTTCCGATCCGGAGCCGTATGAATTGCCTAAAGGCGGGACGGTTTACCTGTCTGCAGCAGATGAAGAAGGCAATATGATTTCCTATATCCAAAGCAATTACATGGGCTTTGGTTCAGGAATCGTTATTCCGGAAACCGGCATTAGCTTGCAAAATCGTGGAGCTGATTTCTCTCTGGATCCTGAGCACCCCAACGTACTTAAAGGCGGAAAACGAACATTCCATACCATCATCCCAGGATTCCTGACAAAAGACGGAAAAGCTGTAGGGCCATTTGGTGTAATGGGTGGATATATGCAGCCCCAAGGCCATTTTCAAGTTGTGACTAACACCATCGATTATTTAATGAATCCGCAAGCTGCACTCGATGCACCAAGATGGCAGTGGATCGAAGGAAAGACCGTTCTTGTAGAACCAAATTTCCCGAATTACCTGGCACAGGCTTTAGCCCGAAAAGGCCATCACATTCAAGTGGCGACAGATGGCGGTAGTTTTGGACGGGGACAAATCATTTGGAGAAATCCTGAGACGGGCGTTTTGGCTGGAGGCACCGAGTCACGTACAGACGGCGCGGTAGCTGCTTGGTAAGCGCTAGAAAAGCGGAGAAAAAGAGGAGGGGTCATTCCCGCCTGAAAACGAACAAAGATCTTTTTCTCGCTTTTTTCCGTGTCGGCCTTCTTGGGTTCGGTGGCGGACCTGCTGCCATTCCGCTTTTTCATCGTGAAGCCGTGACCAATTATAAATGGATGACAGAAGACGAGTTTGGCGACACCCTGGCTTTGGGGAATACGATGCCGGGGCCAATTGCCACAAAAATGGCCGGCTATATTGGCTATCGCGTCAATGGGATGGTGGGATGCTTGATTGCGCTGGCTGCTTCGGTTATCCCGACAGTAGTTATGATGATTGTCCTTTTGGGAGTTTTACAAAAGTACAAAGATTTGGAATGGGTCAACAGCATGTCAGCTGCAGTAGTGCCAGTCGTTGGCGTTATGCTGGCGGTTATGACATGGGACTTCTTTCAAAAGTCAGGCAAGTCTTTGGGAATCGGTCGCGCGATTCTATTTACAGCCATCGCCATCGTCCTTTTGGAACTATTGAATATTCATCCGGCGATTGTCATATTAGGCGTTTTGATTCTCTCCTTAACTACCTTTAAGAAAGGGGTCGGGTCGAAATGATTTACTGGTCCATCTTTTTGGCATTTTTTATCCCCGGTATTTTGGGTTATGGAGGGGGTCCTGCTTCGATTCCTTTGGTGGAAAAAGAAGTGGTGGACCGTTATGGCTGGATGACAACTCAGGAGTTTGGTGAAGTTCTGGCTCTCGGAAATGCACTGCCAGGGCCGATTGCCACAAAAATGGCAGGTTATATCGGCTATATGGAAGGCGGCATATTGGGATCGATAGTTGCTTTGTTCGCTTCGGTAGCACCGTCTCTCATTTTGATGGTTCTTTTAATGGTAACCCTTTTAAAATACAAGGATTCGCCGAAAGTCAAAAACATCACCAAGCTTGTCAGGCCGGTCATCGCCGTATTGCTGGGCGCAATGACGCTGCAATTTTTCATGACCTCAGTAGATACTTCAGGTACCGTGCAAACAGTGATCCTGATTATCGTCAGCTATTGGCTGTTGGAGATCAGGAAAATTCATCCGGCTTTCGTTATTTTATTGGCGCTTGCTTACGGTGCGATTTCCGGAATCGTCTAGCTTTTGCAGGATTTAGATAATATGAAGAAGAAAAGATCATCCAATTTGGATGGTCTTTTTGTATGCGGAGGGGGTTGAGCATAATTATTTACTTTTAATTCGAGATAGTTTATTGTGGATAACAAGGATAAAATATATCCGTAATTGAAAGAGGGTGATTTGGGTGCATATGAAACCAGGTGTAGAACAATCCGTGTATGCCATTCTGCTGTTGAACATGCTGCCGGACAAAACAGTGCTTCCGGGAGAAGCCATTAGCCAGCAGCTCGGCACTTCTCCGACATATTTTCAGAAGCTCTTGAGAAAGCTCGTCAGTGCAGGCCTGATCACATCTGTACCAGGTGTTAAAGGTGGATTTAAGCTCAATAAAAAACCACAAGACATCAGTGTTTTTGATATATATGTAGCAATCGAGGGCCAGCAATCGCTTTATTCATCCAGTGGAGTATTGGGAGACTTGTTGGAATTGGAAGAGCCTGAGCGGTGCTGTCTGCTGACGGATTTGATGCTGGAGGCGGAGAATGCCTGGCGTTCCCGGATGGAACAAGAAACGATTGCTTTGCTTTCCGAGAGAATGAAGGAAGAGCAATTTCAGGAAAAAACAAAAAAACTAACCGAATGGCTGTCTCAAAAGCTGGTCGGATAAAGTGGAAAAGAGGGAAAACAATGATCGGAATTTTACCGCGCATCAACCAATTGGCAAAAAAAGCACGTGAAGAAGGGCTGACAAATGCTGAAAAAGTAGAGCGTCAAGTATTGCGCGAAGACTATTTGCGGTCAATCCGTGGACAAGTAGAATCGACTGTTACCAGCATGAAGGTCATTGATCCGCTTGGTGATGACGTCACTCCAGATAAAGTACGATTGAAAAAACAAGCGGCCCACTCATAGGAAGCCCAAAATAGAGAGGAAGAAGACGATGAACGATTATTTAGTAAAAGCCTTAGCCTATGATGGGCAAGTTCGTGCCTACGCTGCACGTACAACTGAAACGGTAGGGGAAGCTCAGCGACGCCATTACACATGGCCGACGGCGTCAGCTGCACTCGGCCGTTCCATGACAGCGAGTGTTATGCTTGGTGCCATGATGAAAGGTGAAGAAAAATTGACCATCCGCATCAATGGGGGAGGCCCAATCGGCACCATCTTGGTGGATGCAAACGCAAAAGGTGAAGTTCGCGGATACGTGACAAACCCATTAACCCATTTTGATTTGAATGAGCAAGGCAAACTTGATGTCAGAAAAGCTGTGGGTACGGAAGGGACATTATCGGTATCGAAAGACATCGGATTGCTTCAGCCATTCGTAGGACAGGTTCCTATCGTATCCGGAGAACTGGGAGACGACTTTACCCATTACATTGTGACATCGGAACAAATTCCTTCCTCAGTAGGCGTTGGGGTCATCGTCAATCCCGATAACACCATCCAGGCTTCTGGTGGATTCATTATTCAATTGCTGCCTGGAACTGAAGAAAAAGTCATTGCGGAAATTGAGGAACGCTTGAAAGTCATTCCGACCATTTCCAATATGGTCCGCGCGGGCTTGACGCCGGAAGATATCCTGAACGAAGTACTGGGAGTCGGCAATGTAAATGTACTCGATGAAATGCCAGTTCAATTTCAATGCCAATGTTCCAGAGACCGGATTTCCAGGGCGATTCAAAGCCTTGGAACTGCTGAAATTGAGGACATGATCGTCACCGATGGCAAAGCAGAAGCACAATGCCATTTCTGCAATGAAAATTACTTGTTCTCAAAAGAAAATTTAGAAGATATGCTGAATCCACAAGGATAATGCCAGGGAAAGATCCATGCACATTTGTGCCATGGATCTTTTTTATTGGAAGAATAAAAAAATCTATGGTATTATTATCTTGAATTCGAGATAAGTTTCTTTTTGTGGAAATTGGGAACGGTAAAAAAACTAAACAAAAAAAGAATCTACTAATCTGCTCTGCTAAGTAGGGCAGGTTGAGCAAGTTATCTTTTAAAACGGATTAACTTAAACTACAACTGGAGGTATTTAACAATGAAACATATTTTTCAGCAAGGCACAAATCCTGCAAAACCAACATTCCTAATGCTCCACGGAACAGGCGGAAATGAAACCGACCTATTGGCAATCGCTGCACATATTGACCCGGAGGCATCTGTCTTGAGCGTTCGCGGGAATGTATCAGAAAATGGCATGCCACGCTTTTTCAAACGCTTATCCGAAGGCGTATTCGACATGGAAGATTTAAAACTCCGCACCGAAGAGCTGCATGAATTTATTGGACAGGCTGCTGCAGAGCATGGTTTTGACCGCAAAAATGTCATTGCGGTCGGCTACTCAAATGGCGCCAACATTGCGGCCAACCTATTGTTCACCTATTCGGATTCATTAAAAGGAGCAAGCCTGCACCATCCAATGGTGCCAAACCGTGAAGCAAATCTGCCTGATTTAACTGGCATTCCCGTATTTATTGCAGCAGGAACGAACGACCCAATCTGTCCGGCGGAAGAATCGACAGATCTTGAAAAACTGTTGAAAGCAGCTGGAGCAGAAGTCGATCTGCATTGGGAAGATTTCGGCCATCAGCTGACGATGCCGGAAGTGGAAGCTGCGAAAGCATGGTACGACAAACGATAAACTTAGCCTTCCCTGAACAACAGGGAAGGCTTTTTCTTGCCTTGTACAAAAGGCGAATTTACAAAGAGTGTTTTCCATTTGAATTTCCTTTTATAAAAGGCGACGCTTTTTTGACAAAGGCAGCATATGTCATTCATGATGAGAAGAAAGAACTTGAGGAGGAATGCCAGTGCAAAACAATCCGCGCATTCAGGAACAGCTAAAAGCATGGGTAAAAGACAACAAAGGCCATGCCATATTGGGAACGACCGCGCAATACATACCGGCACTCGGAAAAGAAGATCCGAGCCAGTTGGGGATCTGCATGGTCGACGATGAAGGAAATTATTATTGTGCAGGAGATACCACAAAGGAGTTCACGCTGCAGAGCATTTCAAAAGCACTGACATTTATCGCATTGAGCCGACATTACGGCTTGGACTTTGTGTTGGAAAGAGTGGACGTGGAACCGACCGGAGAAGCTTTTAATTCAATTATTCCGTTTGAAATCCATCGGCCGAACAAGCCGTTCAACCCTTTTATCAATGCGGGGGCGATTACCATCTCGGCTTTATTGCCGGGACAGACGAGCCAGAAAAAATATGAATTCCTGCTGCAATTTCTGGAAGAGCTGGTGGGCCATCCGCTTGAGCTTGATAAGGAAGTGTACGATTCGGAATGGCAATCATCTCACCGAAACCGGGCACTCGCTTACTATTTGAAAGAAGCGAAGTTCCTGGATATTGAAGTGGAAGAAGCGCTGGATATCTACATTCGTCAATGCTCGATCAAAGTCAGCACGAAAGATTTGGCATTGATTGGTTTGATCATTGCATATGACGGATTCAACCCTATTACAAAGGTCAAGCATTTTTCCGAAGAAATTGCCCAGGTTGCGAAAGTGTTGATGGTTACATGCGGCATGTACAATTCTTCAGGGAACTTTGCCGCACATGTTGGCATTCCGGCAAAAAGCGGTGTGTCAGGCGGCATTATGGCCGCAGTTCCACCAAAGCTCCATTCGCAAACTTACGAGTTCCGGGCGGGCGCAGGCATTGGTGTTTATGGACCTGCCATTGACGTGCAAGGAAACAGCGCAGCAGGCACGATGATGCTGCGGCAAATTTCGAAAGAATGGGATTTAAGCATCTTTTAATACTATCTCCGAAGGCTTTCACTGGCCTCCGGGGATTTTTTTATGAAAAAGGCTTGTTCAGATGTGTTTTATAAAACAAGACAGGGGAATAGGAGAAGGAATAAAAAAAACTGAAGGAGTGGCGAAATGGCAAAAGAGCCCAAAGTGAACGAAAACAGCAAAGACGAACAATTGGAGCAGTATCGGGTGGACGATTCCGGTAAAAGCTTGACGACCAACCAGGGACTGAAGATGGCAGAAGATGAATTTTCATTGAAAGCCGGTGAAAGAGGTCCGACTTTGTTGGAGGATTTTCATTTTCGGGAAAAAATGACCCATTTTGACCATGAACGCATTCCGGAACGCGTCGTTCATGCAAGAGGATACGCTGCCCACGGTGAATTTGAAGCATATGAATCGTTGGAGAATTTGACGAAAGCGAAGTTTCTATCAGAAAAAGGCAAAAAAACGCCGGTATTTGTCCGTTTTTCTACTGTGGCCGGCTCAAAAGGGTCTGCAGAAACGGTCCGGGACGTTCGCGGATTTTCCACTAAATTTTATACAGAAGAAGGAAATTATGATTTAGTCGGAAACAATATGCCTGTGTTTTTTATCCAGGATGCCATTAAGTTTCCGGACTTTGTCCATGCAGTAAAACCGGAACCGCATAATGAAATGCCGCAGGCAGCCAGTGCCCATGATACGTTATGGGATTTTGTCATCAACAATCAGGAAACCGCACACATGATGATGTGGTTGATGTCTGACCGTGCAATTCCGCGCAGCTTCCGCATGATGGATGGCTTTGGCGTGCATGCGTTCCGTTTCGTCAATGCGGAAGGCAAATCACATTTTGTCAAATTCAACTGGAAATCGACGCTTGGCACCCATTCGCTTGTTTGGGACGAAGCGCAGAAAATTGCCGGAAAAGACCCGGATTTCAACCGCCGCGACCTGTATGACTCCATTGAACAAGGCGATTTTCCTGAGTGGGAGTTAGGTGTTCAGATTATCGCAGAGGAAGATGAGCATAACTTTGACTTTGATTTGCTGGATGCCACGAAGCTATGGCCGCAGGAAGAGATTCCAATCCAGATTGTCGGCAAGATGACTTTGAACCGCAACGTCGATAATGTCTTTGCAGAAACAGAACAGGTAGCATTCCATCCGGGCCATGTCGTACCGGGAATTGATTTTTCAAATGATCCATTGCTGCAGGGACGTCTGTTTTCTTATACCGATACCCAGCTGCTTCGTTTGAACGGACCGAATTTTCATGAACTGCCGATAAACCGGCCAGTTTGCCCATTCCATAATAACCAGCGGGATGGCTTTGGACGCCAGACAATCAATAAAGGGCGGGTGTCTTACCAGAAGAGCTCGTTTACCAACAACACACCAGCTCCGGTGAGCGAGGCTGACGGCGGCTACTCTCATTACCAGGAGAAAATGGAAGGGCGTAAAGTGCGTGCCCGCAGCGAGAGTTTTAAAGACCACTTTTCGCAAGCAACCATGTTCTGGAACAGCATGACGGAACCGGAACGGAAGCACATTATCGAAGCTTTCAGTTTTGAACTTGGAAAATGCCAGGAGACCTGGATTCGTGAGGGCGCTGTCGAAATGTTCACCAACGTCAATTTGAAAATGGCGCAGGCAGTCGCTAAAAATATCGGAGTGACTCCGCCGGCAAGCGGCGGTTCTGATGTGACGAAATCTTCACCCACATTGAGCCTGGATAATACCATAAAGTCTCCTGCAACTCGCAAAGTCGGAGTTTTAGCAGATAAAGGCTTTAACGATGCTGAAGTACTGAAGATTCTGGAAGGACTCAAAGCGAAAGGCGTCCAATACGAAATCATCAGCGAAATGCAAGGCAAGTTGAAAGGTTCAAGCGGCAAAGAAGTAGAAGTCGACCACACGTTCACAACCACGGATCCCGTTTTGTATGACGCGGTCTATGCAATAGGCGGACCGGATGTCAGCAGAAAATTTGCCAAAGAAGCGGCGCGCTATATTGGTGAAGCATTCGACCATTACAAGCCGATTGGTGCAACGCATGATGGCCAGCAGTGGCTTGAAGCAGCAGGGATTGAAAGCCAGCCTGGAGTAGTGGCGGCAGGAGATGGTTCAACTTTTACCGCATCTTTCTTGGAAGCTATTACAGCACACCGCCACTGGGATAGACAAGTGGAATAAAGAGTAAAAAAAGCAGGAAAAACAAATCGTAAAAAGTTCAGGATGTTTAAGAAAAGACATGTCGGGTATTTTCTAAACTAAGCAAGCATTTTCAAAATACGCATAAAAATTGGAGGAATAGAAAAATGGCCAACAATAAATTTATGGGAACGTTCGACAGTGAAACGGAAGTATTAAAGAAAATCGAGGAAATGAAAGCGCAAGGCTCTAGCGAAGATGATATGTATGTAATGGCACGGGATAAAGATCAAATTTCCATGGTACGGGGACGGACAGATGTAGATTACAAATCATCTGAAGGAAACTGGATGGATAAGTTCATGGGCTTCTTATCAGGCAACGAATCTTCACGTGAAGCATTCTCCGGAATGGGTGTAGATGATGCGGAAGCGGACCGTTACTACAATGAAGTGCAGAACGGCAAAATTTTATTATTCGTTGACCGTGAGTACGGTGCAAACTACGAAGGCAAAGCACCATACGACAACACTTCTACAAGCGGTGCAGCAGGTACAATGGGAGCAGCTGGAGCTACTGGAGTAGGAACCAGCAGAAACCATATGGATGATGAAGCTGTAGCCAAAGACGGACTGACAGTGGACACTAATACTGAAAACGATACCTATTACAATAAAAAAGACGACACATTCAGCCGTGATACAAATGAAACAGCAGGTGTCGGAAGAGATTCAGGTACAGGGTTTGGACTTGGATCGGATCGTACGGCTGAAGATGCAAACCGTACAGATCGCTTCGATAACAAGGATAAAGATTTAAACCGTACGGACAGCTTTAATGACACAAATAAAGATTTGAACCGTACAGGTACAGATGAAGAAAAACTTCGTTTGCACGAAGAACGTTTAAATGTCGACAAAGAGCGTGTGCAAACTGGTGAGGTCAACGTAGGAAAACACGTTGTTGAAGAAACTCAATCAATCGAAGTACCGGTAGAACGCGAAGAAGTATACGTGGAGCGCCGCCCTGTAAACGAAGAAACAACAGGGAATTCCTTTGATAAGGATTCCGGGTTAACTGGAGATGCTTATCAAGAAGGCGAAAACATTCACATTCCAGTGTCAGAAGAACGCGTCGAAGTTACGAAAAAAGACGTAGTAGCTGAAGAGATTGTGGTTGGGAAACGCAAAGTGCAAGACACAGAAACTGTCAATGAAACAGTTCGCCGTGAAGAAGCGGATATTGATGAAGATACTAATTTGACAGACGACAAGCTAACCAACAAAAAACGTACAGACCGTGATCGGTTATAATCAGTAAAGCATAAAGTAAGGCGGGGACTGATCCCCGCCTTTTTTATTTTGATAGAAGAAATTAGGTAAGCGTGTTAAGAGTATTTTTTGTCGGGTTTATGGGAATAGCGTATAGTAAAGGAAAGCAAGGAGGGATAAACGTGGACGGCAAAAAAAGAAGTGACGTAAAACCTGGAATTGAAGTAAACGTAATTCTAAAGCAGGATCAGCGCTCTGGAAAAAAGACACGTGGCATCGTTAAAGATTTACTGACAAACTCCGCCACCCATCCGCATGGCATCAAGGTGCGGTTAGAGGACGGGCAAGTTGGACGTGTATGTGAGATTCTTTCCGCAAAATAAGCGGTGTTTCGTGCCTCTTCCATAAGGGTAAAATACAATAACCCCTATAAGGAGAGATCATAATGACAAATCGATTTATCGAAACTTATGATAGACAGGAAACTGTCTTAAAGAAAATCGAAGAGCTGAAAAAAGATGGCTATTTAGATGAAGACATGTATGTAATGGCTAAATCAGATGACCAGTTGTCTCTTGTAAGAGGCAAATCAGACGTCGAAGTTCATGCATCGGAAGGCGGATGGGCAGATCGCTTTGCCACATTTTTAACTGGAAATGAAAGGATTCATCAAGCCTTCTTGAATATGGGAATCGATGAAAATGAATCCGAGCATCTTTACAGGGACGTTCAGGACGGCAAGCTATTGCTTTACGTCAACAAAGACGCCCAGGATGCATTTGAATTGCCGGAAGACGAAAAAACGGCTATTCAAAACGAAAAACTTGAATCACAAGGCCCGCGTTCCATAGAAGAAGAACGCGAAGAAAAAGCAGTCGAATTGGATGACCATCATTACGAAGAACCCGCACACAGAAAAGACAAACGCAACGCCGATCCAATCAGCAAGCCGGATGAGAAAAACTTTATTTAAAAGAAAAGCGGAAGCGCCCATGTAGCTCTGCCGGGCATAAGACGATCTGGCGAAGCGGCGTTTTTTGCCGCATAGCCAGAGTGGCTTATGACCCAAAGAGCTGGGCGCTGGAGCCTGGACAATAAAGAAAAGCGCAGGCAGCCGTCTAGCCCGACAAGCGCTGGAAGCCTTGCCCGAAAGGCTGAAGCGACTCGAGGGGCTGGCTGCCGGAGTCTGGCCAACAAAGAAAAGCGGAAGCGCCCATGTAGCTCTGCCGGGCATAAGACGCTCTGGCGAAGCGGCGCTCTTTGCCGCATAGCAACAAAAATAAAAAGCAGACCAACAAAAANCCAACAAAGAAAAGCGGAAGCGCCCATGTAGCTCTGCCGGGCATAAGACGCTCTGGCGAAGCGGCGCTCTTTGCCGCATAGCAACAAAAATAAAAAGCAGACCAACAAAAAAATATGCATAGATTTGAAAAAAAGCGGACCCGATAAACGGGTTCGTTTTTGTGTTAATATAGGGTTATTGAAAAATGAAGGAGCCCCTTAAAATGAGCCAATTTTTTGAACGAAAAAAGCAGGAACTTGGAGTTCAATTAAATAAAATACAGCGGAAAGCGGTGGAGCGGACAGAAGGTCCTCTGCTGCTGCTGGCTTGCCCCGGATCCGGGAAAACAACCACTATGATCATGCGCATCGGTTACCTGATTGAAGAGAAAGGTGTGTCGCCTCAGCGCATTAAAGCCATTACCTTCAGCAAAGCATCCGCCAACGACATGCTTGAACGCTATAAGCGTTTTTTTCCTTCACTTCAGCCAATTGATTTTTCGACCATCCACAGTTTAGCTTTTCAAATCACCCGTGACTATTTTTCAGGATCGCGCTACGTCATGATCGAAGGCAGCGAGACAAACGGCCTTCATAAAAAGAAGTTGCTTCGGGAAATGTACCAAACCGAAAATGATGAGCCGATCACCGATGACCAGCTGGAAGAACTGACTTCATTTATCAGCTTTGTCAAAAATAAAATGCTGCCGCGAAAACAATGGGCCAAGCTGAAAGAGCCATTTCCAGGCGCGATTGAAATTTTGAAAACGTATGAAGCCTTTAAAGAAAACTATGACGTTAGGTTAGTGGATTTCGATGATATGCTGTCATTGGCCTATGAGGCACTTGAAAAGGACAAAAACTTATTGGCGAAATACCAAGGACGATGGGATTATGTTATGACTGATGAAAGCCAGGATACATCGCTGATTCAGCATGCTATCGTGGAGAAGCTGGTGGCCCGCCATCAAAATCTTTGTGTGGTAGCCGATGACGACCAGTCGATTTATACGTGGAGAGCTGCTGAACCTACGTATTTGTTAAAGTTCAGAACGGTGTACCCTGATGCCTACATCATGAAAATGGAGCGCAATTACCGTTCTTCCCAAAACATTGTCCATACCGCCAATCAATTCATCAAAACCAATAAAAAGCGCCATGACAAAAACATGTTCACGAAGCAGCCAGAAGGCGATCCAATCGTTTTAAAACGTTTAACCTCAGAAGACGCACAATTTAAATACGTCTTAAAAGAACTCAAAGAACTGACCGAATACGGAAATGTTGCCATTCTGTACCGAAACAATTCATCTTCAACGCTGCTAATGAGTGAACTTGAACGATTGGGCATTCCTTTTTACATGAAAGATTCCGATAACCGCTTTTTCTCTCATTGGATTGTGGAAGATATGCTGAACTTTATGCGTTTCAGCCTAAAGCCGGAGCGTGTCGATATTTATGCGAAAGTCGCTTCCAAAACCAATGCTTATTGGTCAGGCAGCCAGTTGAAAATGTTGAGCCGCATGAAGCCGACAGAAAAGCCCGCTTTTGATGAAATCAATTTGAACATCACCTTAAAAGACTATCAAATTAAAATACTGAACGAGCAGAAAAAATGGTTCCAGGCATTAAATGGCATGAAACCGCTGAAAGTGATTCGGACCATCCGCGGAGAAATGGGCTATGATCAAATGCTCTCAAGCCGTGCAGAAAAGTTCGGCATGAAAATGACGTATTTGGCGCAGATTTTGACAACTTTGGAACAAATTGCGGAGCCTTTGGAATCCATGACCGCTTTTGCAAAGCGGTTGAAACAGTTGGAACAGGTAACTCAGCAGGCAAAAGTGGAAAAAACCGATGATATGTTGACTTTATCGACTTTCCACAGCTCTAAAGGACTGGAATTTGATCGCGTATACATGATCGATTTGGTGGAAGGGGTCATTCCAACTGAAGAAGATGCGGAGACGCCGGATACGTTGGAAGAAGCCCGCCGCCTGTTCTATGTTGGGATGACAAGGGCCAAAAATCATCTGGAGCTGATCAGCTACGACAGTGAATCACGCTTTGTGGATGAAGTGCGAAACTTGATTGTTCCTGAAAAACGGCAAGCCAAACCGCAGCGCACTGCGGCCAAAACCCCCATCAAGGTAAAGGTTCCTAATAATCCGAATGCCATCGATTCAGAGGATGCATTGCACGAGGGGGTTCAGGTCCGGCACCGTGTATTTGGGGCTGGAGAAATCGTTGAGCGTGACAAAGAACGGATTTCCATTCAATTTGCAAAAGAGCGGAAAGATTTGATGATTGATATTTGCTTGAGTTACAGACTGCTAGAAATCATTGAATAGCGCCTCCATGGAAATGCGGAGGTGACATAAAGAAGAACGCGGGGAAATGGGAATGAAAATCAAAGATTGGGATCGAAGTTTGAAAGTTCGCCTGGTCGGCGAATTTTTTATGAACACAAGTTATTGGATGGTTTTCCCGTTTTTAGCGATTTATTTTGCGGAAGAGTTTGGCAAAGGGACAGCAGGATTGCTGCTGGTAATTTCTCAAGTGTTTTCTGTGGCGTCAAACCTGGTCGGAGGTTATTGTGCAGACCGCTTTGGCCGCAGACGCATGCTGGTCATGGCTTCTGTTGCTCAAGGCTTTTCATTTTTATTGTTTGCCTTTGCCAACTCTCCGTGGCTGCAGTCTCCCGAACTTGGGTTTGTCGCGTTTACGCTTGCTGGAATGTGCGGGTCTCTGTATTGGCCGGCGAGCCAGGCAATGATTGCGGATGTCGTTCCGGAAAAATATCGCAGCGATGTTTTTGCTATTTTTTATACGACCTTAAATATTGCCGTTGTAGTAGGGCCGCTATTCGGCGCTGTACTGTTCTTTTCATACCGCTTTGAACTGCTGCTGGTTGTGACAGTGATTTCAATGCTGCTTGGCCTGGTTCTAAGGCTCCTGACAAAGGAAACCTTGTCTCAGGTGATGGTCGACAAATGGCAGTCACAGGAGGCTACAGGCTGGATGGGAGCAGTGTCCAAACAATTTAAAGAATATGGCTTGATTTTTAAAGATCGCTTGTTCCTGCTGTTTATTATTGGGGGAGTTTTAGGCGCACAAACCTTTATGCAGCTGGATTTGCTGATTCCAATCTATTTAAAGGAAACAATTGATATCCAGACCATAGCCACTCTTTTTGATCGGGAGTGGACAGTAACAGGAGAAACTTCTTTTGGTATCCTGTTAGCGGAGAATGGTTTGTTTGTCGCATTGTTGACGGTTGTCATTACTCGCTGGATGACTAAGTTCCCTGAAAAATGGGTGTTCTTCGCCTCTGCTGCTTTGTATGCGGTGGCCATGTGGCTATTTCCACTGACTTCGTGGTTTTGGATATTCGTTGTCGCCATGGCGATATTCACTTTTGGAGAGCTGATGGTTGTCGGGCTGCAGCAGAACTTCATCTCCAAACTGGCACCAGAAGACATGCGCGGGCAATATTTTGCGGCTGCCAGTTTGCGGTATACAATCGGGCGGATGATCGCCCCGATTTCCATTCCGATGACGGCGTGGTTTGGGTTTGCTTGGACGTTCGGCCTGTTAGGTATGCTCGCACTGGCAAGCGGCTTTGTTTACTTGTTCATGTTTCATCTATATGAAAAAAGGCCATCCAATTAAGGATGGCCTTTTGTTTATTATTTGTTTTGGTCTTTGGCTAATTTCACCAGCATGTGTGCCAGCATATGTTGCTGTTCTTTATCGCCAACCTGCCATAAGCGCTGCAATAAATATTCTTCACTGTTTTTCGGATCCTCTTTTTTCGCTAAGTAGCCGGCCACTTTTTCAGCCAATTGAGCTATGCGTTCCTCACTTAAGCCCATTTTTTCGCCAATTTCCACTTTGTCTCCTAAATAATTAATGAAGACCGAAAAATCTGCTAAAATCTGCTCTTTTTTCTTATCATCTGTATTCTTCAGTTTATCTTCAACCTGTTTGTTGATGTTTTCCATCCTGTAACACGCTCCTTCAAATTTTTTAACATACTCTTTATTTACCACAGATTGATAATTTTAAACACTGTTCGTATAATCATTCAGAAGATTCGTTTAAATAAAACTTATGGGGGTAATCAGATAACAAGGACGGAATACAAGGAGGATGATTGAATGACCTTATACGACGAAATCCAGGAATTGAAAAGTTTTGAATGTCCAGACCGTTGCGTGCTAAGTGTTTATTTGAATACAAATCCAACTGATTTAAATGCCCAAAACGGGGCATGGAAAATCCACCTGAAGAACGGTCTAAAGCGGCTGGACGAATACTTGAAAGCATCTGATGATGAGAAAGAAATAAAAGCGTATAAAACTTTGAGGAAAAAGGTTGAAAAAGAAATTTTGGATAATCAAAATGACCTCCAAAAGGGTGTCATCATTTTTGCGTCCCCGCATGAGGATTTGTGGTCCGTACATTATGTTCAGGTTCCAGTTAAAACAAGTTTTCATTGGGAAACGAAACCCGTTTTAGATGAATTAAGATATATGTACAAAGCATACCCTTACACAGGAATCGTTTTGCCGAGCTTTAAAGGCATACGTGTCATTGACACTTCCATGGGAATCATCAATGAAGAAATTTTTTATGAATTTGATTCAGGACTTGAAGTTTGGACCGAACAAACAGGGGTCCATTCTGCAGGCCGCAGTGCCGGAGGAAATTCGTTTGCTGGCGGTGCTCATTTAGGCGGGAACAGTGGCAGCCACGCTGATGATCTGGATCATCGTTTAAAAGAAAATTTGGAGCGTTTCTACAAAGATATGAGCAGCAAAATTGAAAAGTTGAAAAAAGATCGGCATTGGGATGAAATTCATGTAGTCGGTGAGACTGAACATGCCAAGTCCTTCGCTAAAGTCTTGCAGAAAAAACCCGCAAGCTGCGTCTACAAAAACTTGATCAACAATTCACCAGGCCAAATCCTGCACGAAGTATTTGAAGTATAAACAAACACCTCAGCATTTTTGCTGAGGTGTTTTAGTTAGGTTTTGGACAAAATGTACATGTATCAAAAAGGGGCATCTCCTTGTACATGCAACAGGTTTTTCTAAGCGGCTTTGAAACCGCCTGTTTCAGGGAAGCCGTGCCAAGCAGGTCGGCAAGATACGAAGTTTTGATTGGTTTCCAATTGTTCGACTCAAGAAGCCACTCCAGGTCTTCTGCAGTCTTTCGCGGATTTTGGGTTTCCAAACCCGCATAAAACCAAAGAACAGAACCGAGGACGTTCTCCCAGCAGGTAATGGGGGATACTTTTATATGTTTTTTGAATTCACTCAGCAGTTCGTTTACTTGCAGGTTGAGGATTTCATGAAAAGCCAGGAATCGTTCATTCGGCATGACTTTTTTAAAGGTGGTTGAATCTGCATGCGTTTCTAAAAGAGGCAGCCCGTAATTATGGACACGATCAAATTGCAGTTCCTGCCAGTGCAAAGAAAAATAGCCGCCATGTTGATGGAGCAGATGGAACTGAGCAGTGACGTACAAGGCATATTGACGGAAAAAGTAGGATACTGCTACTCCGGCATTGTCGCTTCCGCACCAATCCTTCAGTTCTTCAATCATGGTGGGAATGTGTTGGCTGAGCGGCTGCTGCGGAATACGGTCTACTGCCACAGATTGGCTGCTCAGAAAGTATCTGGCTTGTTGTGGTAAAGTCACGATGGTTCACCTCTTTGTACCTTATGCTACGGCAAACTGAATCCGTTTGCAAAGTGATTAGAGAAACTTATGGGAAAGCTTAAAAACAATCGTATATTCTTTTGACCAAAAAATCGATAAACTAAAAAGAAAGGAGTGAGAATATGGGTTTTTCTGTTTTACATATTGATCACGTACAAGTTGCGGCACCTGCTGGAAAAGAAGCGGCGGCGATAAAATTTTATGCGGAAATTTTAGGGATGCAGGAAATTGAAAAACCGGAAGCGTTAAAAGGAAGAGGAGGCGCCTGGTTTGGATTTGGCGGGCAACAATTACACGTAGGTGTGGAAGAGCCATTTTCACCGGCGAAAAAAGCACATCCGGCATTTCGGGTCGCTGGGTATGATGAACTGAAAGATCAATTGAGCAGATACGGAGTCGAATGGCAGGAAGATAGCAGCATACCGGGCGTCGAACGCTTCTTTGTCTTCGACCCGTTCGGCAACCGCCTGGAGTTCCTGAAATAACCGTGTTGAAGTTAGTCAAAATAAAAACGCCTTGCATCTCAGCAGGCGTTTATTTTCGTAAAGGACAATAAGGGCATTTATCCGTTTCCGGCAACTCTTTATAAAGGCAGCAAGTTACGCGTTTGTATTCTGCCTTTGACTGTGCCAAGCCGTGGCCGCCTAAAAACTGCTTGAAATGCGATTTGCGCATTTCGGGCTGCCAAAAAGAATCTGTCAGCAAATCCTGAACATCCTGTTCAGCCTGAACCGAACTTTCCATGCCATACATCCAGATTACGTAGCCCCAAATGTTTTCCCAGAGGTTCAGTTTGGAGATGGGACCGACCGTTCGGAACGTTTCCACCACAGGCAGGGCATAGTCTTTCAAAACTATTTCCAGATCGCCTTCCCGGCGAGGCCTTAGCCATTTTCCATCTATTTCAAAAGAAATTCCATACTCAGCCTCCGTCAAGTAGACCTCGCTCATTGGGCCACCCCACATTTGCCCATTTGCCAATAAGTAAAGCTGTGCCGAAATGAAAAAACCGAAGCGCCGCATGAAGATAGACGATGCTACGGTTTCAGTAGGCGCTCCCGATTCCTCGAGGACTTTCGCAATCAGTTCATCAGAACGGCTGCCCATGCTTTCCGATAAGGTCATAAAGCCATTGGGATTCGTTTGGAGCTGTACTTGGAAAAGATTCAGTTTGTCCACTATTGTGCGCTGCTTAATGCCTGTTGGATTTCAGGGACGATGCAGCGCCCTCTGCCAAAAGGTACGCAGTGAGGTGTACCGAACAAAGGATCTTTGGAAACCTGGCATTCCATTCCAAAAACAGAGCGGACCAAATCGCAATTGATGACATTTTCAGGAGTTCCCTGTCCGAATACCGCTCCATCTTTGATGGCAATAATATTATGTGCATAACGGGAAGCCAGATTCAAGTCATGAAGAACCATGATGATCGTGCGTCCTTGTGTTTCATTCAGCTCAAACAGCAAATCCAAAATTTCAATTTGGTGTGTCATGTCCAAATAAGTAGTTGGTTCATCCAGCAGAATAATTTCGGTATCCTGAGCGAGTGTCATGGCAATCCAGGCACGTTGGCGCTGTCCGCCTGATAATTCATCGACAGGCTTGTCGCGGAATTGATCGACACGCGTCGCTTTCATGGCAGCTTCTACTTTTTCCGTGTCTTCTTCAGTCCAGCGTTTCAGCCAGGATTGGTGTGGATAGCGGCCCTGCTTGACGAGGTCATGCACCGTCAAACCTTCAGGCGAAACAGGTGATTGTGGCAGGATGCCCATTTTTTTTGCCACTTCACGTGAAGACATATTATGGACTTCTTTGCCTTCCAATAAAATAGAGCCTTCTTGAGGTTTAAGAAGACGCGCAATCGAGCGGAGAAGTGTCGATTTGCCGCAGCCGTTGCTGCCGACAAATACTGAAATTTCACCGCGCGGAATCGATAGATTTAAATTTTCAAAAAGTAAATTGTCGGTATATCCAATGGACAAGTCGTTGGTTTTGACGGCTATTGTCATTGCTTAATTCCTCCATATCTTTCACCAAAATCTAATTGATAGGATTTTCATTACCGTAACTATAGCATAAATTCTTATTAAATGAGAACAATTTTCACTAGGAATTTTAGAAAAAGCTTTACAAATGTGACAGATAGCACTAAAATAAGACTTATTGAGAATCATTATCAAACACTTGGAGGACACCAATTATGAAGCAACGGTTATTACTATTAATTGCAGCAATGCTCATGCTTGTTCTTGCCGCATGCTCATCAGCTGAAGAAGAACCAGCGGCGCCGGCAGAAGAAGCTGAGCCGGTAACGATTCAAGGCACCAATGGTGAGGTCGCATTAGATGCTCCAGCCCAAAAAGTAGTCGTTTTGGAATGGACTTATGCGGAAGACTTGCTGGCAGTGGGTGTACAGCCAGCTGGAATGGCTGACATTGCAGAGTATGGGGACTATGTGAACATCGAGCCGCAACTGGACGAAACGGTAGTTGACGTCGGCGGCCGCCAGGAACCTAACCTTGAAGCGATTGCAGCTTTAGAACCTGACTTGATTATCGGGGTGAGCTTCCGGCACGATGCGATGCTTGACCAATTGGAAACGATTGCCCCTACTGTAATTTTTAATCCTTATCCGGAAGACGAAAGCATTGATCTGTATCAGGAAATGGAAACAACATTCCTGGAAATTGCAAAAGCTGTAGGAAAGACAACTGAAGGTGAAGAGGTTTTGACGGATCTTGAAGCGCAATACGAAGAAAAGGCAGCTGAACTTGAAGCGGCCGATCTTCAAACCAAAGATGTCATTTTAACCCTTGCTTACTCTGGTGCACAGGCTCCTGAAATCCGTGTCTTTACGCCAAACTCGATGGCTTCCATCATTTTGGATCGTCTGGGCTTGAATAATGTCCATGAGCCGGACCAGTTTGAAATCTTTGGATCCAGTACGTTTAATGTAGAAGGATTGGTAGAGTACGAAGATGCCAATTACCTTTACACGGTACCGGATGCAGATAATATTTATGAAAACCAGCTTAGCGGCAATCCGGTCTGGGAAAATCTGGCCTTTGTTCAAGAGGATCGTACGTACGATTTAGGCGCTGATACTTGGCTATATGGAGGACCGTTGTCTGCTGAAACCTTGATGAACCAAATCACCGATGTGCTGGTGACAGACTAATGCTCCGCAAATTGCTGAATAAGTCCACTGTCTCTCTGACAGCGGGCTTTTTCCTGCTTATTGCGCTGTCTATTGTTCACTTGACGCAGGGGCAGGCGGATTACACGGTGTCCCAGTTGCTGACAGGCGTCTGGACGGAAGGCCGCATTCAGGATATCGTATTCTCATTTCGCTTGCCGCGTCTAACAATCGGCATTTTGGCAGGAGGGGCTCTCGCTGTTTCAGGTGCTGTTCTCCAAACATTGACGAACAATCCATTGGCTTCGCCGGGAACTTTGGGGCTTAATGCTGGTGCCTTTTTCTTCGTGGTTGTTTCCACAATCTTCTTTCCGGGATTATTTGGCGCTTTTCCTTTTGTTACGGCTCTTTTAGGTGCTGTACTTTCTTCTTTATTGGTCGTGGGCCTTGCCGGGAAACAAATGGAACCCGTGCGTGTCGCTTTGACAGGGATGATCATTTCTCTGCTGTTTGCTTCCATTACCGGAGCGCTCCAGTTATTATTTGAAAACCAGACAAATGGGCTTTTCCTTTGGGGTTCGGGGACTTTGGTTCAACTGAACTGGGAAGGCGTAATATTTGCTGCACCGGTCATTCTCCTGATGTTCCTTTGTGCACTGCTGTTGGCAAAACCAATGGATATTTTATCGCTTGGAGAAGACATTGCTTCTTCACTCGGACAAAATGTCCGCCTGGTCAAGCTCGCTTCTTGGGGAGTTGCAATTGTCTTGGCCGCTGCTACAGTTAGCGTTGTCGGACCGATCGGATTTATTGGGCTGATGGCTCCACACATTGTCCGGATGATGGGCATACGGGGACATTTGCAAATTATTATCCACTCTTTTATTTGGGGAAGTGTCTTTTTGGTCGGTGCTGATGTGCTTGGCAGATTGATTCAGCCGGGACAGGAAGTGCCGGTCGGTGCCATGACGGCATTGGTCGGCGGTCCTTGGCTGTTGTATTTGGCATGGCGCACAGCCAAATCGATGAAGCGCGGGGAGCGGCAAATGGGCGGTACAACAAAACCTGTTCGCTTAAAGCTGATTGTTCCAATACTGGTGGCGATTATTGCTGGCATCACGGTGATGGCATTAAGCTTTAACGGCACTGCCTGGACATTTGCCTGGACAGAACCGGTAGTTTGGAATTTCCGGGTGCCGCGGGTTTTAACTTCATTTATTGTCGGTGTAATGCTGGCGATTACGGGCGTCATTCTTCAAGGAGTTTTAAGAAATCCGCTGGCAGATGCCAGTGTGCTCGGTGTCACTTCAATGGCGGGAGCAGGAGCAATGCTGCTGCTTGTTATTTTCCCGGCGATTCCACCCGAATTCTTGCCGCTTGGCGCAACTGTAGGGGCAGCTTTGGCACTTGGCATTATTCTTGTGACGGCTTGGAAAAATAATTTCCAGCCGATGCTCGTTGCGTTGATGGGCATCGCCATCTCGGCCTTTGGTTCGGCTGCGACACAGGTCTTCATTGTCAAAGCGAAGCTGGCTGTTGCGAGTGCATTAGTTTGGTTATCAGGCAGCACCTACGGCAAGGGCTGGGAAGATGTCCAATTTGCGCTGCTCTTATTGGCGGTATTCATTTGGCCGGCCATTTATCTCACGCGCAGCTTGGATACGCTGACCTTCGGAGACGATGTAGCTGCCGGTCTGGGGTTGAACATCCGTTCCACACGCGTTTGGGCGCTGATCGTTGGTGTCGCCATTTCAACGGTGGCGGTATCGATTGTCGGCACGATCGGATTTGTCGGTCTGGTCGCTCCGCATATTGCCCGTCGCTTGGTCGGTTTCCGTCATTTGCCGCTGCTCCTGGCATCCGGCTTGATCGGCGGACTGCTGCTGGTAACCGCCGATTTTGTCGGACGGATATTGATTGCACCGAAAGACATTCCGAGCGGCTTGGTTGTCGCATTGATCGGGACACCTTACCTGCTTTACCTGCTGCGCAAAATGAAATGAAAATAATAGAATGAATGTAAAAGGACCTGCCAAGTTGGCAGGTCCTTTTTGATTGGGATGAAAATGACCATACAGAAAAAGCTGCCCAGTGAACGGGCAGCTTCGTGAGAAATTATGCGTTTTGAAGAGCTATGGCTGGACCGAAAAATTCAAAGTGAATCTGTTCTTCTCTCATGCCGAGTGCCCGCAGTTCCTGAATCATAGCTTCCATAAATGGAACAGGGCCGCATACATAGACATCGCCTGTAATGTCGACGTACTCTTTCAGAACCTCCCGTGTAATATAGCCTTGCGGCTGATCAGAGTAAAGTGTTTTGTAGCTTGCATTGTCCATGGCGGCAATGTATTTCTGGATATCCTTGTCAAAGGCATGAAGGGATTCATTGCGTGCAGCATGGAGGAATGCCGTTGGGCGTTCAGGAGTCAAAGTAGCGACAGTTTCAAACATGCTCATCATCGGTGTAATGCCGACACCGCCGCTGACGAATGCTACAGGTGTAACTTTTTCAGCATCAAGAATAAATTCACCTGCAGGAGCGCTGACTTCAAAGCGATCTCCTACGTTCATTACATCATGAAGGTAAACGGATACGAGGCCGTTCGGATCATTGTCTGCATCGCGTTTAACAGAAATGCGGAACTCATCTTCCTGTGTGGCTTGAGAAAGGCTGTACTGGCGATTAAATAAGTACTCTTCGCCTGGAATTGACATGCGCACGGAAATATATTGGCCAGCTTGGTAAGATGGAACATTTTTTCCGTCTGCCGGTTTTAAATAGAAAGAAGTGATATTTTCACTTTCTTTCTCTTTACGGACAATTATAAAGTCCTTAAAAAAGCTCCAGCCATTTTCCTGCGATTCCATTTTTGCATACATGTCTTTTTCAACGCCGATAAAGGCATCCGCGATTACGCCGTAAGTTTCTGCCCAAGCATTGATGATGTCATCAGTTGCTGCATCGCCCAATACTTCTTTGATCGCTTTTAACAGATATTCTCCAACAATCGGATAATGTTCCGGTTTGATTCCCAAGCTTACGTGCTTATTGGCAATTTGTACAACTGCAGGGAGAATAGCTTCCAGATTGTCGATATGAACTGCTGCAGCGTAAACCGTGTTAGCTAATGCAGCCTGCTGGCGGCCTTTTTTCTGGTTAGCTTGATTAAAAATATTGAAAAGTTCAGGATGCGCTTCAAACATATTTTTATAAAAAACAGTTGTGATTGCCGTTCCATGCTGCTCTAAAACCGGTACTGTGGATTTGATGATTGTTATAGTCTCTTGTGATAACATTGTCAATCTCTCCTTTTGTTTTCTATATCTTGACTATACTCCGTCAAATATTTTAAAGATACATTTAAAATATATCTTTAAAATTTAGACACAACCCTCTTCACAGAAAAGTCACAATAAAGAAAAGCTGAGGGGCTTGAGGCAGCTTCTAGAAACTGGGCGCAGGAGCTGGAGAACAGGTAAAAGGGTAGCAGTACGGTAAGCGATATAATTATTTATTCCATGAAGCGACTCTTTGCTTCTGGTAATCGGCTATACTTTCTACTTTTTCTCAAATACTTTCTGTTTGGACAGAAATACTTTCAAAAGTAATTTGAATAACTTAAAACATAAAAAAGTTCCAACATAAGCACCCGGGATGAGACAGGTTCAATTACTTTCGGACTTCTCGAAAAGCCGTTATAATGAACAGGCAGAAGAGGTGAAGAAAATGAGATTGACCATGTATACAGACTTCTCATTACGAGTTTTGATTTATTTAGGGACCAAAGAATCAGGAAAACTGACGACTATACAAGAAATTTCTGACGCCTACAATATATCGAAGAACCATTTAACGAAAGTTACATTCGAACTGGGGAAAGCCGGATTTATCCATACGGTAAGAGGAAGAGGTGGCGGCATTCGCCTAGCCGATCTTCCTCAAAATATTAATGTCGGGACGGTAGTAAGACAAATGGAAGATGACTTCCACTTGGTTGAATGCTTTGATCCTGAGCGCAACAGCTGTCCGATTTCTCCGATTTGCGGATTGCGCGGCGTGCTCGGAAAAGCGCTTCATGCTTATTTGACTGTTTTGGATGAATACACGCTTGAAGACCTGTTGTTTAACAGGGAAGGGCTTCGTGAAATTCTGCAGACATAAAAAAACGGCTCAAAATTTGAGCCGTTTTTGCATTTACAGTTCCAGCGTTTGCGGTTCTTGTCCTTTTTTATTCATCAAGCGGACGCGGTCAGGTTTAATGGCTAAAATGATAAGGTTTGGATCATCGGGTCCTTCAAACCAGCCTTCTAAGTGCTCATTCCAAACTTTGTTGATCATTTCGCGGTCATCATTCAAGGACATGGATCCTTCAATCTCCAGGAATGTATCCCCGACACCTTCCCCGTCATAGCCTAGAAGAATATGGGCATGGGGGTTGGCTTCCAGTTCGTCAACTTTTTGCGTGTTTTTGCTGGTAGCTGTATAGAGAGTGAAGCCATCATTAAAAAAAGTCATATAGCGCGAATGGGGTTTATTTCCTTTGAGCGTTGCCAATGTCCCCACATAACTTTCCTCTAAAATTTTTAAAGCCGCTTTTTTTATGTCTTCCTGATTCATCCATACCACTCCTTTTATCTTTGTACTTATCTATTCCTTTTTAACTCCGAACTAAACATAAAAGGCCTGCTTGGGCAGCAGGCCTTTTAAATGCGTTCGACTCTTTTAGGTGTCCGGTTAAAGGCACTTGGCAGCACCATCCCTATAAGAATAATGAAGATGCCGCAAATTTGCAGGAACGTTAAAGCTTCGTTCAGGATAATCACCGATGCCAGAACAGCCACCGGCAATTCCATGGCGCTTAATATGGATGCAAGCCCAGAGCCGACATGCGGCACTGCGACAGAGAAAAAGTAAATGGGCATGATGATTCCGAAAACTCCCAGCATCAAACCGAAAATCCATAGACCTTCATTGAACAATTGTCCATTCCAGACAATCTCCGGTGTTTGGAAAAGACCGACTACGATTGCTGCAAACAGCGATACGTAAAACAAGCGGGCTGAAGTATCCATGCCTTCAATTTGTTTGCCATTGACGAACATGAACGCTGAAAAACAAAATGCAGCGCCAATTCCCCAAGCCCATCCTTGCCATGGAATTCCGCTCAAGTCCGTTCCGATGATGCCAGCTGCAAAAAGTGTTCCCGCAAATAACAGGATTAAGGAAAATACTTCAGTGCGCTTTAACCATCTGCGGTTGACAATACAATCGAGGAACATGCCAATCCATGTAAATTGGAAAAGCAGTACTACTGCCAAGGAGGCTGGAAGATAGTTAAGTGAATGGGCATAAACCATTCCGGTAACAGCTGTGGAGGTACCGGACAGCACTAATATCTTCCATCCTTTGATCCGTGGCATTTTGCGTTGTGTAGCAAAAAATAAAAGAGCCGCTAATGCGAACCCTATAAAATATTGGGCGGTTACTGCTTCTGCAGCAGTAAATCCATTTTTCATGGCCACTTTGATAATGGTCGAGAGAACTCCATAAGAGCTCGCTGCTATGACGACCATGAGCGGATAAATCCAGTTTTTCATCTTCTTTCACTCCTGTTCAAACGAGAATCATAGCACAAAAAAACCGCGGAGCATAGCCTCTGCGGTCTTTTTTGAAAGCATTCACTTTTACGAAAATTCACTCTGATTACTCTGGGAATTTCTCTTCGCTTGAAGAATTGCTCTTCGTTGCCCGTTTGTTTCCTTCTTCTTTTTTCTCCTGTTTTAAATCTTCCATCGGAATGGAATCGACAGTCATTTCCTCTTCGTGCATTTCGGAAAGACTCTTTTTATCTGTTTTAAACTGTTCTGGGTTGTCCATAGAAGCGCCGTCTCTTGTTTTACGGTCTTCCTCGCTAAATGGTTTTTTATCTGACATGTAAAGCACCTCTTCCGTTTTGTGTTATTCCTTGTATTCCTTTAATGAAGCATTTAAAACATGAACCCGTTACCATTTTTCATTGCGTTTAAGGAGCCGGCAATAAACTTCTTTATTGCTTTAAACATGTCAACGAAAAAACGGCGGCATGAGTTTATGCTTTTCATGTATCGTAAAAAAATAGCCTTCAAACATAAAGAAATATAACGAATATGATAAAATGGAACCAGTGAGCGAGAGGAGCTGCAAGATGACTACGGAATCAGCAATAACAGTAGGCGGTTTAAGTTTTGAATGGAATTTGGCTGAAGGACGTTTTTTATTTGAAGGGCAGGAATCTGTTCTTTTTTGGACAGCATCCGCAATGAAAATGTTTTTTGATTCCCTGGAAGAGATTTCTGGGAAAGATGCGGCGAATGTTGTACTGGAATCAACAGGATTTCGTCAGGGACTGGTAGTAGGGGAGTATTTTCACGGCATCAAAGGTGTCTCGATCGAGGACGCTTCTCAATTAATCACCAACACTTATGCGTCTGCCGGATGGGGCTTAGCGCAAATAAAAGAACTCAATGAAGAAACACATACATTGGAAGTGCATTTGAAAAACAGCTGGGAGCATTTGATCAATGTGGCGCAGAAGAAAGAACAGGGAGGCAGCTTTTTGCCGGCACATTATGCCGGAATTTTTTCTTCTTTGTTCAAGCAAAACATTTGGTATAAGGTTGTACATCATCAATTGGATGGCTACCCTGAAAGTGTTATTCAGTATTTTCCGTCTGAAGAGACGATTGAAAAGAATATCCATCACTTATCCCGTTTAAAAGAAGCGGAAAAAATAAATGAACTCGAACGGTTAGTGGATGAAAAAACCAAAGAATTGAATCAGCTGATTAAAGAGATTTCATCTCCGCTCATTCCGGTTCTGGAAGATATCGTGGTTGTGCCTTTGCTCGGAACGTATGATGAAGCCCGTGCGGAAGAGCTGTTGGTAAAAACACTGCAGAACATGCCAAAACACAAAGCAAAGTATTTAATTTTGGATCTGACCGGTTTGAACAACAATTTTACTCAGCACGCGGCTATGCTTATTGAAAAGTTGGGATCGACGGCATCCTTGATCGGTACACAAACGATATTAGTGGGCATCTCAGCGAAAATGAGCATGACCATTACAGAGTCGGGCATCAATTTATCAAAATTCCAATGCTTCCAAACCTTGCAGCACGGCATTCATTACGCGCTGGCGCAAAACGGGCGAAGCATCATCTAAAGAAAAAAGCGTATTGGACCCAGTCCAATACGCTTTTTAAATATTAGTTTACTTGGCTGATTTTACGATTTCGATAATGACCTGGGTTGCTTTTTCCATGTTTTCAGCTGAGATGAACTCGTATTTTCCGTGGTAATTTTCCCCGCCGGTGAAAATATTCGGCGTTGGGAGTCCCATGTAAGACAATTGGGAACCGTCCGTACCGCCTCGAACCGGAACAATATTCGGTTTAATGTCTAATGCAATCATGGCTTTTTCTGCGTTATCAACGATTTCCATGACTGGTTCGATTTTCTCGCGCATATTGTAGTACTGATCTTCGATTTCCAAACGGACAGCCTCTATGCCATACTGCTGCTGCAGCTTTTCAGCAACTGCCTGCATATGCTGCTTTTTGGCATCGAACTTTCCTTTATCGAAATCTCGGATAATATACGTCAGTTCCGCAGTTTCCACATTGCCGGTGAAATTATTCAAATGGATAAAGCCTTCATATCCTTCGGTCAATTCAGGTACTTCGTTCATTGGCATTTCCTGCTGAAATTGGATGGCCACTGTTTGGGCATTGACCATTTTGTCTTTTGCTGATCCGGGATGAACGCTTTTCCCTTGGACAATCAGTTTGCCGCTGGCTGCATTAAAGCTTTCATACTGCAATTCACCAAGAGGGCCGCCGTCCATTGTATAGGCATAATTTGCACCAAAGCGCTCTACATCAAATTTATGGGGGCCGCGGCCGATTTCTTCATCGGGCGTAAACGCAACACGGATCTTTCCGTGCTCAATTTCCGGATGGGCATTTAAATATTCCATTGCGGTCATAATTTCAGCGATACCTGCTTTATTGTCAGCGCCAAGAAGCGTGGTGCCATCTGTTGTAATCAGTGTATGGCCTATGTAGTTTTGGAGAGCAGGAAAATCTGACACAGCCATCACAACGCTGTCGTTTAATGGGATATCCTGTCCGTCATAATCATTAATGCGTTTTGGATTAACATTTTTTCCGGTAAAGTCTGTGGCGGTATCTACATGTGCCAAGAAACCGATCACTGGAATGTCCCGGTCGGTATTGGCCGGCAACGTACCGAAAAGATAACCCGATCTATCCATGCCAACATCGATCAAGCCAATAGAGTTCATTTCCTGTTCGAGTTCACGGAGCAAATCCCACTGGGTCTCTGTAGAAGGTGTGGTGGCACTGTTAAAGTCAGACTGGGTATCAATTTTCGCATAACGGACAAGCCGCTCGATTAAGTTTTCCAACATGTACAAATCCTCCTTGAGTAAGTTTTATATAAATTGAATTGTTTAATACACTGTTTGGAGATAGAGCTGAAAAACAGCAAGTTCAACCTATATAAGAATATTTTAGCATGAAGTGGGAAAATGATGAAAATTCTGGACGAAAAAACGATGCTCCCGGAAAGGAGCACCGTTTTTTTATTTTGCTGTTTTGCTTTGAGTGGCATGGTTGCCCTGAACTGATTTAGCGGTTTCTGTAGAGCCAAGGCTAAAAATACGGGAATCGGCTACAGTCTCACCTTGTGTCTCAAGCTCGCTGCGGACAATCGTATCCAAAGCAGATGTGTTGGCCAAGTCACAAACTTTTTTCAATGTATGTCTTGCAGTAGGAATCGATCGACTGGAAAAGGTCTGGACTGCTTTCTCGTTAATGGTTATTAGAATTCCGCTTGCACTGGTAATATCTTATTGATAATCGACCAGTTCTTCAACTGTCACAACGGTCGGAATCTGGCCGCCTTCTGTATGCTCAATAATAAATTCAGCAGTGTCTTCTTCTTGATATAATTCAACTATTTTTTGGTAAGCTTCGTTGTCTGCATCTTCCGCATTGGCAGCGATCAGGTTGATATATGGTTTGGCCGTTTCGCTTTCGCGGGCAATCGGATCATCTGTTGGATTCAAGCCAGCATCCACTGCGACGCCGTTGTTGATGACTGAACCGGCAACATCAGGCATAGCGCGTGGCGTATGGCCAGATACCATCGGCATAATTTCAATATTTTTCGGGTTGTCGATGATGTCTTCGGCAGTTCCCGTAAGACCGGCATCTTCAGATAGTGTAATCAGTCCAGCTTCATCAAGCAGGAGAAGGGCACGGCCCATGTTGGTCGCTTCGTTCGGCATTGCAATCTGTGAGCCTTCAGGAATTTCATCGATGGACTCATATTTATCGGAATACAAGCCCATTGGTGCGATTACGGTAGAGCCGATCGGTACGATGTCGACGTTGTGCTCTTCAACAAATTCATCGAAATAAGAAATTGTTTGGAATGCATTCAAGTCAAGTTCACCTTCGGCAAGAGCCAGGTTCGGTGCCACGTAATCAGAAAAGGTTTGGATTTCCAAATCAATTCCTTCGGCTTCGGCTTTATCGGCAATGTAATCCCAAATGGTCGTATCAGATCCGCTGATGCCAAGAGTGACGGTCGTGTTGCCCTCAGAACTGCTGTCGTCTCCGCAAGCCGCTAAGGTTAATGCTGTTAGTGAAAGTAATGCAGTAGCTGTAATTTTTTTCATGATTAATTCCTCCAGTTTCTCTATGTTGTTTTTATTTAGTTCGAACTTTTTATATTCGTCAGAGCTACATGGGCGCTTGCGCTTTTCTTTTTGTCCAGACTCCAGCTGCCAGATTCTCGGATCATAAGCCACTCTGGCTGTGCGGCTGAAAACATGCCGCTTCGCCAGATCGTCTTATGCCTGTCGAATCTAAACGGCAGCTTCCGCTTTTCTTTTTGTCCAGACTCCAGCGCCCAGATTCTCGGGGTCATAAGCCATCCTGGCTGCGCGGCAAAAATCGCCGCATTGCCGATCTGTTTTATGCCCGTCGAATCTACACGGGCGCTTGCGCTTTTCTCTTCAACTGCGCCTTACAGTTCTTGATAATACATTTCCAAGAGATTGAACACCCTGCACCAGCACTACAAGGATCGCTACGGTGATGAACATGACCAGTGTGTCGAATCGCTGATAGCCGTATGTGATGGCCAAGTCTCCAAGACCGCCTCCTCCAATGGCACCTGCCATAGCTGATGCACCAATGAGTCCGACTACAGCTATGGTCAATGCGAGAACCAGGGAACTTAAAGCCTCCGGAATCAGAAAGCGGAAAATAATTTGCATCGGTGTGGCACCCATTGCCTGGGCCGCTTCGATAACCCCTTTGTCGACTTCCAATAAGGAGTTTTCAATTAATCGTGCAATATAAGGTCCTGCGTAGAAGACCAGTGGCACAATGGCCGCTGCCGTTCCGATGGATGTGCCGACAATCAGACGGGTCAATGGAATGATGGCCACCATCAAAATGATAAATGGGACGGAACGGAAAATATTGATGACAATGTTGAGCACTTTGGAAACCGGTTCATTTTCCAGCAGATGCCCTTTGCGTGTGACCACCAGCAGGATGCCGAGAGGGAAGCCGATCAATAAGGAAAAGCCGAATGCAGCACCGGTCATATAAACGGTCTCCCAAAGTGCTTCCAATATTTGTTCGTAGTTAACTGACATAGTTATTGACCTCCTCTATGTGAATATCACTTTCCCGAATAGAGGATAATGCCCGTCCGATTTCACTCGGCTCCCCGGAAAATTCGACAATCAGGTTGCCATATGGAATGCCTTGCAGCTCCGTAACATTGCCGAACAGAACATTCAAATCGACTTTAAAGTCACGCGACACGCGGGACATGAACGGTTTGCCGACGGAATTGCCGGTAAACTGGAGACGGTAGATGGCATTGCTGCTTTTGGCATTTTGAATTTGCAGGAGCAGAGATTCAGGCAGTTCATCATTCATAACAGAGCGGACAAAGCGCTTTGTGGTAGGTTGCTGCGGATTGGAGAAAATATCAAAAACGCTGCCTTGCTCGATGACTTTTCCTGCTTCAAGGACAGCGACCTTATCACAAATTTCCCGGATAACACCCATCTCATGTGTGATGAGCAGGATGGTGATATTGTATTCCTTGTTGATTTTGCGCAGCAGATCCAAAATCGATTTGGTCGTTTGCGGATCGAGCGCTGATGTCGCTTCGTCACATAGCAAGACGGAGGGGTTGGTAGCCAGCGCCCGGGCAATGCCGATTCGCTGTTTCTGACCGCCTGATAGTTGATCCGGGTATTTTTGTGCCTGGTCCCCAAGACCGACAAATTCGAGCAGATCTTTTACTTGTTTTTCGATATCCGCTTTTGGCGTTTTCGCCAGCAAGAGCGGCATTGCTACATTGTGGTACACCGTTTTAGAATTCAGCAGATTGAAATGCTGGAAAATCATGCCGATGTCTTTTCGGATGGTGCGAATTTCTTTACTGGATAGGGTGGAAATGTCCTTTCCCTGAATCAATACACGTCCTGTAGTAGGTCGCTCAAGCAGGTTCACGGTGCGGATCAATGAACTTTTTCCAGCTCCGCTAAAGCCGATGACCCCGTATATTTCGCCGGTTTCAACGGTCAGGTCAATGCCGTTCAAGGCATGGATCTCCTGTTTGCCAGATTGATAGGTTTTAGCGACGCCTTCGAATTGAATCATGGTGATAATGCCTCCTTTTGCTGTAATGGATCTTATCAAATCGATGGTGCCTCAAATTTTCGTTGAGATAATAGACAAAAAAGAGCCCTCTTTTTTCTCATCCATAAGAAAAAAGAGGGCTCCTGTTGAAACCATCTAATTCTCATCTTCCAAATGCGCAAATGGCATTTGCAGGAGTTGGCACAGTTTTTGCGGTTAAACAAATCTGCTGCCGAAACGTCTTAGGGCCTGTCCCTCGGTTTCTCTTGATAAGAAAGTGATGTATGCTATTCGATTCGTGAGTCTTACTTTATGGTGAAATAACAAAAAAGTCAAGGGGAAAAATGAGATTTATTTCACAAACTTTAAAATGTGAAAAAAACCTATGTGAAATTTACTCAATTTGATGTGGTGGATTTCTTGCGTAAGACTGAAGACACTTTATTTTCGGTTCCATCTTTTATTCGGATAATATTTTCGCTATGCTTCCATACAGCCATAGCAAACAGGGCAGATGCTGTCAGCAAGGGCCAAGCTCCGGAAGCGGGAACAAAAGCGATTACAAAATAGATGGTATAGAGGACAAGTACCCCTATTACCAAGTAGTCTGTTGCAAGCGAAACACCGATCAACAGCAGCAGGCCAAGCAACCCAAGCTTCCAGTCAAGCGCAAGCATAACGCCAATGACCGAAGCGGTGCCCTTGCCGCCATTAAAATTCATGTAAAAAGGGAAGTTATGGCCGAAAACCACGCCGGCGCCTGCTACAAACAATAATGCCCAGGTCATTTCAGATGAAAAACTTCCTGCTTCCAATAACTGACGGAGACCTGCAACCGCAGCAAAGCCTTTAAAAATATCAATAAATGCAACTAGCAATCCGTATTTCCAGCCCAGAACGATGGCTGCGTTGGAAGCACCGGAATTTTTTACGCCTTCTTTTTTAACATTGATTCCTGATAAAGCCTGTGCAGCAAGAGATCCATGAAAACAACCAATGATATAGCCCGCGATAAACAACACCAAAACCCACATAAGCATACTAATTCCTCCTCTGTAATTGATAACGTTTGAAAGAAAGGAAGGTTTCAAAATTTTTTGACTAATGGACTTGACAAAAAGCGCGGAAGTTTTTATACTTCTCAACAAGATGAAAAACCAAATCAAATACTCTTATCAAGAGTGGCGGAGGGATAGGCCCTGTGATGCCCGGCAACCAACAGACGTTTTTGTCTGGAAAGGTGCTAATTCCTACAGAACTGATCGACAGGTTCTGACAGATAAGAGGAGGAAACTCCGTAATTTACGGCCCTCTTCTTATCGAAGAGGGCTTTTTGCTGTTCTCTTCGGCATTACAGTATCCATAAAAAATAGGGGGAATGGAAAATGACAAACTTAAAACCAGAAACATTATTGCTGCATGGCGGACAACAGCCGGATCCCACAACAGGATCAAGAGGTGTGCCAATCTATAAAACCACTTCTTACGTCTTTAAGGACACGCAGCACGCACAGGATCTTTTTGGCCTGAAGGATACCGGCAATATTTACTCCCGCATCATGAATCCGACAGTCGATGTTTTCGAACAGCGGGTAGCATTATTAGAAGGTGGTACAGCGGCAGTTGCTCTGTCTTCCGGGATGGCCGCCATCGCCTTTTCCATTATGAATATTGCTGAAGCTGGGGACGAAATCGTGGCGGACAGCAACCTGTATGGCGGAACGTACAATTTATTTGCAAACACCTTGCCGCGTTATGGCATCAAGACCAAATTTGTTGATGCGACAAATCCTGAAAATTTCAAAGCGGCAATTACAGACAAGACGAAAGTTTTATTCGGTGAAATAATTGGCAATCCGAGCTTGAATGTCTTTGATGTAGAAAAAATAGCAGCAATTGCGCATGAAAATGGCATTCCATTATTAGTAGACAATACATTTGCTTCTCCGTATGGCAGTAATCCCATTGAATTCGGTGCCGATGTTGTCATTCACTCTGCTACAAAATGGATAGGCGGTCACGGCACGACCATTGGCGGGATAGCAGTGGACGCCGGAACCTTCAATTGGGACAATCCGCGATTCCTGAATTACACGCAGCCGGACGAAACATATCACGGATTGCGTTACGGCATTGATGTTCCGGAGGCAGCATTCGCAACAAAACTTCGTGTTCAGCTGCTGCGGGATTTTGGGCCATCTCTCAGTCCGGAAAGTGCCCATGCTTTATTGCAGGGGCTGGAAACTTTGCATCTCCGGATTCCAAAACACAGCAGCAATGCCCAGCTTGTCGCAGATTACTTGGAGCAGCACCCGCAAATCGAGTGGGTTAATTTCCTTGGTTTTGAAGATCATCCTTCCCACCAGTTAGCGAAAAAATACTTGAAAAACGGGGGTTATGGATCAATTGTCAACTTTGGCATCAAAGGCGGACGTGAAGCGGGGCGTAAAGTCATCGACAGCGTCAATCTTTGGTCCCATGTAGCCAATGTAGGAGATGCGAAATCGCTGATCATTCACCCGGCTTCCACCACACATCAGCAATTAAACGATGAAGAATTAAAAACATCGGGCGTAACGGAAGAGTTGATCCGCTTGTCTGTCGGATTAGAGAACGCAGAAGATTTGATCGCTGATTTGGAACAGGCGATACAGGCGGCAATATTGGAAAATGCATAAGGAGGGATTGTCATGAACACAGTAGCCATCGGCGCGTTAACCCTGGATTCAGCTAAGGTGTTAAACGATGTAGAACTTGCATACGAACGTCTCGGAGACGAAAAAGCTCCGGTTGTACTGGTATGCCATGCATTGACAGGCGATCAATATGCTATTGGCACAAAGGACAATCCAGGATGGTGGGCAGGATTAATCGGACCTGGCAAGCCGGTGGATACAGATGTTTTCCAAGTGATTACTTTCAATGTTTTGGGAGGCTGCCATGGATCGACTGGTCCGCTTTCGATAAATCCGGAGACTGGAACCCCTTATCGCGGTGAATTTCCAACACTAACCATACGTGATATGGTACGTGCAGAATATCATGCCTTGAAAAACCTTGGAATTGAGCATCTTGCAGGTGTGATTGGCGGCTCGTTAGGTGGCATGAAAACTTTGGAGTGGGGAAAGTTGTATCCGGAGTTTGTTGATGCGATTCTTCCTTTAGCTGTTACACCCTACTACAGTGATTATGGTGTAGCTTTTAATCATATCGGCATTTTGGCGATTGAAAATGACGGAGCATTTAACGGTGGAAATTACGAGGATTCCGCTCTTTTAAAAGGATTCGAAGTTGCCAGAATGGCAGGCATGGTGACTTATCGCAGCGGGAACATGTTTAATCAGCGATTTGGCCGCACCAGTGATGGCGACGAATTTAACGTACAGTCGTACTTGAACTACCAGGGGAAGAAACTGGCGGATCGGTTTGATGCCAATAGCTACGTAATTTTACTGAAAGCGATGAATACACATGACATTCAAGAGGCTGTTTTGGATATTCCCGTGTTTTCCTTATCGTTTACCCATGACTTGCTTTATCCGAGTGAGCTAATGGTTCCGTGGCTTGAAAAACAAAAAGCGGCAAGCTGGAAAATCGTTGAAACCGATTTTGGCCATGACGGATTTTTAGTGGAATTCGAAAAATGGGGTGGATTTATCGAGAAGAAGTTAAAAAGCCTTTTAGTGCCGGAACTTATACGGTAAACAAGCAGAAAAAGCATCCGAGTGGGACAGGGTCCCATCTCGAATGCTTTTTTGTTTGCGGTCAGTCTTCGTCTTTAATATCCACATCGTCTGGAATAGGAATGGCGCGCCATTCCTCCAACGCCCGTTTTGCTTCTTCCAACTGCTGGAAGTGAGTGCCGAACTGAGAGGTGTTGATCATGTATTGTTCCCCATCATGGACTGCGCGGATACGGCCTTCCAATACGTAGCGATTGACTTGTTCTTCAGGCATGGACAAAAAAGCGGCAGTTTCCTGGACTGTCATATACATAGGATCCCCTCCTCTTTTCTTTTATTATAATAGAAGAAGACAGCTATCTCAATCCAACAGTACCATGGTATGTTACTAGGGTAGTATAGAAAGTCAGAGGTGTTGAATGTGAATTACACAGCCTATTTGTGGGTGCTGCTGGCAGCCATCTTGTGGGGAACAACAGGTACAGCCCAATCTTTTTTTGAGGGTACAGCGCATCCACTGTCAATTGGCGCTTTCCGTTTGGCAATTGGTGGTTTTTCTTTGCTGATCTTCGTAGTGGCAGCAAAAAAACTATCAGTGCGTTCGATTCCGTGGCAGGCAGTAATTTTTTCCGCTATCAGCATGGCATTGTTTCAGCCTTTATTTTTTTCGTCTGTCCAATTGACTGGAATTGCCATTGGAACAGTTGTAACAATCGGCAGTGCTCCTGTATTAACCGGTCTGATCGAATGGGCGGCGTTAAAGAAGAAACCGGACAGAGTGTGGGGCATCGCAACATTGCTGGCATTGGTGGGATGTGTCCTGCTATTTGCCAATAAAGGGCAGCAGCTGGTGGACCCCACAGGAATCGCTATGGCTCTTGGTGCTGGCATTTCTTTTGCGGTCTACGCGCTTGCAAGTAAAAATGTACTCAAAGCGATGGAACCGGTTTCCGCTGTTGCAGTGATTTTTTCACTAAGCGCCTGCTGTCTCCTGCCTTTTTTGTTGTTCTTCGATTTATCATACATAACCGTTTCAGGCAACTTATGGCTGCTTATTTATTTAGGGATCGGTGCGACAAGCTTATCGTATCTCCTGTTTTCTTTTGGTTTAAAACAGATTCCTTCTTCCTCGGCAGTAACTTTGTCATTGGCGGAACCATTGACGGCTGCTGTCCTAGGGGTTCTGGTAGTAGGCGAAGAGTTGAGCGCACTTTCTTGGGTTGGAGTGGGATTGCTCCTGTGCGGCATTGTTGTATTGACGATGGGGAAAAGAAAAAAACTGTCTCGATAAAGATTTTTTTCACAGAACCGCTCACTGGTTGAGCGGTTTTTATTGTCCGGAAGTTTATTTTCAGTAGAGTATGGGGATAGTAGATAAGATCTAAAAATTATAAAAGGGGTTGAGTATATGAACGATGTTGGAAATTCTTTCAGAGGAGCCGGCAATACGATTATCGATTACATTCCAAACGTTTTAGGAGCACTGTTGTTATTGCTTATTGCGTGGGTTGTAGCGACGATTGTACGGGCGATTTTCACGAAAGGATTAAAAAAAGCAGGCGTGGATAAAGCGATGGTCAGAGGCCATATGGCAAAAACAAAAGAAGATGCAGACAGCAAACTGGATTCTATAGGGAAAATTCTTTATTACCTGATCTTCATTTTGTTTATTCCAAGTGTTTTGCAGACGCTGAATATGAATAACGTGGCACAGCCGATTTCAAATATGATGGACAAGTTATTGGCATTCCTGCCAAATCTTTTCATGGCCATCATTATTATCGTGATTGGCTACTTTGTAGCGAAGTTCGTAAAAAATCTTGTGTTCAGCCTTTTGGCAGCCATAAATATCGATAAGTGGTTCAACAAAATTACCAGCAAAACTGGCGGTACATCAACTGGTACTGCAAGAATGGATGCCAGCGACAAGTCAACGCTTGCGAATGTTCTGGCTAACGTGGTCTTCGTCATCGTATTGATTCCGATATTGACCATTGCGTTGGAGACCTTAAACATTCAATCGATTTCTGAACCGATTGTCAATATGCTCAACCAAGTTCTGAACATGATCCCGAACATTTTTGTAGCGATCATTTTGATACTGGTAGGTGTACTCATCGCTAAATTTGTCGGAGATCTATTGATTAGCCTGTTGAACGGCACTGGCATCAACCGATTCTCGACATATCTGAATCCGGACAAATCCAAAACACCAAGCTTTGATATTGCAAGCATCATCGGCAAGGTAGTTCAAACAATCATCATTATCTTCTTTACAGTAGAAGCGATGAACGTTCTGCAGCTTGATGTATTAAATGGCATTGGTACTGCCATCATTGGTTATTTGCCGCTTCTTATCAGTTCACTGATCATTCTGGGCCTTGGACTCATCGGAGGCAGTTTGCTTGGAAATTACATCAAGCAGTCTTCCGGCAATCGTTTCCTTGGATCCATCGTGAAATACGCCATCATTATTATTGCCGTATTCATGACCTTGGACCAGCTGAACTTTGCAACAAACATTGTCAATCTGGCATTCCTTTTCATCATCGCCGGACTGGCAGTGGCGTTCGCCATTTCTTTTGGTATGGGCGGCCGCGAATTTGCGAAGCGCCAGCTTGAAAAGCTGGAAAAGAAAATGGAACAGGAAAACGATAAGCCGAATCTATAAGTTTATCCTCTGAACACCCCTTAGGCAGATGGCTGTCTAAGGGGTGTTTTGTGTTTAAAATAAGAGCGTACAATCATCTGATACCGTGAAAAAAGTGGGAATTTCTTTCAATTAATTTAAATGAAAAAAGATATAGCAAAATATAAAAACCTCTCAACCCATTTTCAAAAAATACATTTTTTATGCAGGTTTATTCTATTTATTTATAAAGATGATAAGAAAATATGGGTAAAATAAGAAGAATGTAATATTTTAAATAATTAAAAAATTCGGTTGACTTGTTTTTATGCAAGCGGTTACAATCAAGACAGTTATCAAATACATAATAAAAAAAGGGAGGAATTTTGGCGGAAACTGAGCGAACGCTCAGTTGGAGGGGGATAGCAATAGGAATCTAGTTGAAACGGGGGATTCGATGAAAGCGTACAAAAAAGAAGTGCAGTTTACAATTTGGATGACGGCAGCCTTTATCCTGGTGGGAAATGTAGGACTGATTTTCTCCATCTTTCCGGTGGATGGAATGTTGTTTGGTTTCCCGGTCATGTATATTGTGCCAATCCTGATGGGCTGGTTTGGGGTCTTCTTCTTGACCATTGTAGCTGGGAAAATCGGCAATCGGATTGATGATGAAATTGATAGTGAAAACGATGCGCTCGGAGTTTCCGACGAAGCAAAGGATGTGTAGGTAATGGAAGCACAAAACTGGCAATTATCCAATCCGATTCTTGGTTTAGCGGTCGTGGGAGCGACTTTTGTTCTGTTTTACATTGTTGGATTTCTGTCCAACCGAAAAAGCGCCTCAGCTAAAGACTTATACATAGGCGGCGGAAATGTTGGTGCATTTACCAATGGGCTTGCGATGGCTGCGACTTATATGAGTCTGGCGACATTCCTGGGTATTACGGCGCTGATTCTTCAGCTGCAAGTGCCATTCATTATGCTGTGGATCCAGTTGATTCTGGCGATCCCGCTGATTACCATCATTTACGGCACAAGCCTGCGCCGGATGGGAGCTTTTTCTCCTACCCATTTCATTCGTGACCGATACGGTGTGACAGCTTCAATTATAGCTGCTCTTTTCATGATTCTCGTATCCATCATGTATGCCTTGGGCCAGATGATCGGAATTGCCATTACATTCGAAACTTTATTGGGCATTCCATATTTAACCGGACTTTTTGTTTTCGGAATTATTATTGTCGGATATATCACAATCGGGGGCATGGCTGGAGCGACAAACAACGCAGCGATTCAAATGGTCATCATCGCTTTGATGTTCATACTGCCGCTTGGGGCTATCATGAAAGCGGTCGGAGCAACTGGCTGGTATTTCCCGCCATTATTCTATTCAGATATGGTTCCGGCCATGCTGGAGTCTTTGCCGACATTCTTTGACTACCAGTTCTCACCAAAATGGTATTTCTCCATTATACCGGCTTTGACAATCGGAGCTTTGGGGCTTCCGCATTTAGCGATGCGCGTCTACACCGCATCCAATCTGAAAAGTGCACGTTCAGCAATGGTCTGGTTCGCGTTCATTCTAGGATTGGTGTTCTCAGCGACCTATGCAATGGGCTTTGTTGGTGTTTATGCGACTGCTACTCAAGGATTGGTCATTTCAGATGGGGATGCAGATAAACTGACCATCATCCTGAATCTGGTCTATAACCCGGAATGGGTGACAGCACTTGTTATAGCCGGTGCAATTTCTGCTGGACTTTCAACACTAAGCGGTAATTTACTGGCGATTGGTGCCTTGATTTCACAGGATATCATCGCTACCTTGAAGCCGAATATTCCTCAGCGCCTAAGTTTACGGATTGGCTTTGTCGCCATTTTTGCAGGCGGATTGGTCAGTATCCTATTGGCGATTGAACCGCCTGCCTTCCTGGTTGTCAGCATCCTCTGGGCATTCGGATTAGCGGGGGTCACGAACGCACCGCTTATCATAGTAGGAGTATGGTGGAAAGAAGCCAATAAATTCGGAGCCATTGCTGCTTCTGTAGTCGGCGGTGCCATCTACATCATCGTATCGCCATTCGTTTTCCCGAGTATCGTCTTGACGGGGCACGGGGTAACGGACGGAATGGGCTTGTCAGGTGCCATGCTCGCCGTGCCGGTCAGCTTTATCCTGCTGATTGTCGTTTCCTACATCACCAATCGTATGCCTGGCCTTCAAAACAAACTGACCAAGCAATCGGATATTGAATTGATTGAACGCATCCACGGTTGGAAAGATATCAAATCATATCGCTATAACAGCACGATCGGCGCTGGAGTGACGGTAGTGGTTTCGGCTGCAGTCGCGATATGGGCTTTGATGCCTTGGGGGATGTAAAGAATGAAAGAAAGGGTGAGTAAAATGGTCGGGAAAATGGTTGCTTTGAATGATTCATCTTTTCGGTCATTTTTAGAATTGCCGAAAACCCAATGGATGAGCAACCTGCTGTTGTTCATCGTTGGCTTGGGCTATGGCGCGATTTCGATCGCGTCAAATGCCTCATACATAGCTAGTTTCGATTCATCATTGCTGCAAAACTTCATTGTTCCTGGAATTTTCATCATTTTCGGGCTGTTGATGGCTTTTATTACAAAAATTGGTTTGGCACTGCTGCTTTGGGCAGGTTCAAAAGGACTCGGCGGAAAAGGGAGGCTGCGTGACATCAATCGGGCGGTTCCGGTTGCACTGCTGCCAGGCTTGTTGGGCGCACCATACTTAGCGAATGCTGGAAACGGGCATCCGCTGGTTTACGCATTGCTGGCAGTCGGTCTTATCTGGATGTATCTGGTCTGTGCCAAAATTATCAAAACCACCCAAAACTTTTCTGCTGCTAAAGCTTATCTGGCGGCATTGGCAGCATTCGTTTTTCTGGCGAGCGTCTACTACTTAATCATCCCGCCAGCGTGAAGAAAATAGATTGGAGGCTATCATATGGAATTCAAGGATTTAATTGCCCCGGAGCAGTATAATATCACTTCGGAGTTGGAGAAATACAAAGAAGAAAGTGACCGATTGGCGATTCGTTGGTTGGACGGTGAAGGCAATAGGGAAGATCTTTCGTATAAAGAGCTGGTTGGTAAAATGAATCAATACGCACAGGCTTTGCTGAAGCTGGGCATTGAAAAAGGCGACCGGATGCTGATTATTCTTCCACGGATTCCAGAGGCCTATATCACGTATTTAGCTTGCCTGCGTGCTGGAATTGTCGCGATTCCCTGTTCAGAGATGCTTCGGAAAAAAGATTTGATTTATCGTATGCATCATTCAGGCGCAAAAGGGGTGGTGGCACATTACAAAACCACCGCAGAAACCAACTCGATCGATGAACAGCTGGATGCGCTGAACAATAAATTGATCGTTGGCGAAACAGAACAAGGCTGGCAATCTTTCGAAGAGCTGACAGAAAAAGAATCGCTGGATTTCGACGCCGTGCCGACGCATCGTGAAGATACCGCATTCTTGTCTTATACATCCGGCACTACCGGCAATCCGAAAGGCGTGGTGCACGTCCATGGCTGGGGCTATGCGCATGTGCGGACTGCTGCAACAAAATGGCTGGGCGTCCAAAGCGGCGACATGGTATGGGCCACTGCCGCTCCTGGTTGGCAAAAATGGATCTGGAGTCCATTCCTGTCGACGATTACACTTGGAGCAACGGCTTTTGTTTATAACGGGCCTTTTGATGCCTTAAAATACTTGGATTTATTGAAGAAAGAAGATATTAATGTCCTTTGCTGTACACCGACAGAATATCGCATCATGGCGAAAGTGGAGAACCTGAGTTCACACAAACTGCCGGCATTGAGATCTGCGGTATCTGCAGGGGAACCCCTGAACCGGCAAGTTATCGAGGCATTCCAGCAGGCATTCGGCATCAACGTCCGTGACGGCTATGGCCAGACGGAAAACACTTTGCTTGTCGGAACGCTCCAGGATATGGAAGTGAAGGCAGGATCAATGGGCAAACCAACGCCGGGCAATCCGGTGGATATCATCAATGATGAAGGAAAACCGACTGCTGTCGGAGAAGTTGGGGATATCGCCGTTCATCGTGATTGTCCAGCCCTGTTCCGGGAATATTACCGTGATTCTGAACGGACCAAAGCGGCGTTCCGGGGAGATTGGTATTTAACCGGGGACCAGGCCACGCGTGATGAAGACGGCTATTTCTGGTTTGAAGGGCGAAGTGATGACATCATCATCAGCTCAGGGTACACAATCGGGCCTTTTGAAGTCGAGGATGCGCTCATGAAACATGCGGCCATTCAGGAATGTGCAGTTGTGGCAGCTCCGGATGAGATTCGCGGCAATATTGTCAAAGCGTATGTTGTACTCCGTAATCCAGACGATTTCCCAGACAAAGAAGCATTAGTAAAACAGCTGCAGGATCACGTAAAGGAAATTACCGCACCTTATAAGTATCCGCGTGTCATCGAATTTTTGGATGAACTGCCGAAAACTGCGTCAGGAAAAATTCGGCGGGTTGAACTGCGAAAACTGAATGTCTAAGTAAAAAATGCCGGACAGCATATAAGCTGTCCGGCATTTTTGTGGCTCTATTTAGGTGGCGAGATGAGTCGATGCTGAAAAGCATAAATGACTGCCTGTGTCCGGTCATGGACCTCCAGTTTTGCCAGGATGTTGCTGACATGCGTCTTGACTGTTTTTAAGGCGATGAATAATTGATCGGCGATTTCCTGGTTGGTCAATCCGGCAGCCAGTAGCAAAAGGATTTCCATCTCCCGGTCGGTCAATTCATCGTGCAGGATGCGTTCATGGCGCATCTGCTTCATCATCTTAGTCATCACTTCGGGCTCAAGAACAGGCGTACCATCAATGGTTTGGCGAATAGAGTCGGCAATCCGTGAAGCTTTTGACGTTTTCAATATGTAACTGACGGCTCCCGCTTGAAGAGCCGGGTAGACTTTGTCATCATCCAGGAAGCTGGTGACAATCATGATTTTCGCTTGCGGCCATTGGTCGATAATGGCTTTTGTCGCTTCCGCTCCATTCATGACCGGCATCACCATATCCATTAAAATCAAATCAGGCCGCAGCTCTAACGCCATTTCAACGGCTTCCTGGCCATTTGCTGCTTCACCGGCAACTTCCATGTCCTTTTGGGACTGGAGATAGGCGGAAACGCCAATACGTACCATTTCATGGTCATCCACTAATAAGATTCGAATCATGGGTTTTCTTCCTTTCAATCGGGACTTTTACTTCCACAATCGTTCCTTCAGAAGGGACCGATACAATTTTGCTGGTCGCGCCAATTTCGATGGCACGCTCTTCAATATGCTTCAGGCCGTAGGAAGTCGATTTGGACTGTTCGCTTTCAAATCCGACACCGTTGTCCTGGATGCGCAAAATTGCAAAATTATCTCGTTCGACAAACAAAATATGGACTTCAGTCGCCTTGGAATGCCGCAGCGTATTGGATAAAGTTTCCTGTGCGATGCGGAACAGATGATCTTCAGCGCCTTTTTGCAAAGGGACTTCCTCCAATTTATGCTCGATCGTAAAATAGACTTTTTCCTTCAGTTCACTGACCAGCTCAAACAGTCCTTGACGCAGGCTCTTATCATGCAAAGCAGCTGGGCGCAAATGCAGCAGCAATGCCCGCATTTCCAGCTGTGCCTGCTGGACCATCTTCTCAGTCTGCAACAATCCCGGCTGGACGTCCTCATTTTCGGTCATCGAGGACAGCAGCATCGAAGCGGCAAAAAGCTGCTGGGAGACAGAATCGTGAAGTTCTCTGGCAAGCCGCTGCCGTTCCATGATCAGCCGTTCCTGAATGATTTGATCCTGCGTTTCAGCCCGTTCATTGGCAATGCGAGTCAAACTTTTGCGCTGCGATTCCAACAGTTTTTGAAGTTTTAGAATGGAATTGGACAAATTGTGCGGCAAGGTTTTCATTTGGGCAGCTTGGACAACCGTCTTGTCTTCGTTGCGCAGAAGGGCCTGAAAGATTTTTTCGATTTCCTGCACTTTAGAGCGCGACAGGGATTCGGTCCACCAGGAGATGCCGACGGACAGCGCAAGCATCAAAACAAGCAGCCAAATGCCCAAAGGCAATCCGGCAATAAAATCTTCCCATAGAACAGACCAGCTGTTGACTGCCGGCAAACCAAGCAGTGCAAAAAGAATGCTGAAGACGATCAATGCAAAAAGGGATATGAAAAACAGGCTGCGCGGGAGGATTTGCCTCATCTGCGAATCACCTCGACATCCCCCATCCAAGTGGTTATGGAAACGACCAATTCGACTCTGCTGCCTTCATCTGTCGGATAGCCATCTTCGACATGGATGGTGCCATTAAGAATGCGCTGGCTTTCTCCGTTGAAAAAACGGGCTTCTCCCAGCAATGTCGAATAATAGACGCGTACAGGAACTTCGTACGGCACTACGATTTGTACCTTTCCAAAACCCTGCCGGATGGAAATGAGCGAAGTCTTTTTAGGCAGCACGGTGTGAGTAGTATCCACCAGAATATCGCCGATAAACCCTTGCACATGAATGTCTCTCCACTCATAAGATTCGATTGGCGTACTTTGGGCAGCCATCACTTTGTTCTGTATCAAACCTTTATCGGGGGAACCGTACAAAGGCGCTGTCTGCAGCCACTCTTCACCTTTCCATAGGCGGAGCAGAAGGTAGATGGCCAGCCCAAAAACCATCAGTCTCAAACTCCACATTGACAAAATGGAAACGCCGATGAGAAAGGCACCCGTCCAAAAATAAGAACGGCGGTATTTGACGTTATTTCTCAGAGCATAGTAAATTGTTCCGATACCAAGAAGGATCAAAAACACGCTGCCGTTTCCGAAAAAGGCAGCTTCGACGAATATCAGTAATAAAGCGCTCAGCAGGAAAAACGCCTGTCTGTTTGTTGTAAAGTGCTGCATGGCTTTTGCCTCCTTCTTTGTATCAGAAAAAATGAGAAGAAGAAAACTTCTTCTCACTCCAGTTTAAACAATTTCCTTTTGGTTTGCGCTGTTTTTTTCTAAAGATTCCAGACGCCGTTCCATTGCTGAACGTTCGTGCCGTTCTTCAACTTTAGCGCCAAGTGTCGTAATGTAGGACGCCATGTCGTCAAACGAGCCGATGCGTTCGGCAACAAGTTCCGGGCTCAATACTTTATCCATCTGATGATGCGCGCGCGTTGCATTTTCCTTGCCCATCAGTTGAAGCTGCTTCACTTTCATGTCCTTCACTTTATGCTTCATTTCCTCGTAGCGGTGTTCCAGGCCGGTCAGTTCGGCAATGTTTTCATCCAAGTTGTTCTGCAGCACCGCAACACGAGCAGCATAAGCATCGACTTCCATCGCGGCAAAATCAGCAAGGTCGGCTTCGCCTGACGACTGTGCCAGGTCCAACTGATTTTGGCGCTTATCGAGCATAGCGGAAGCTTCAGCCAGTTCTTTCTCCAGCTTACCATTCAGCTGGGATTGGCGCTCCACCCATTTTCCGGTAGCGGTGGTCTGATTTTCTGCTTCTGAAATGTAGCGGTTCAAAAGGGCAAGTGGATTTTTTTCCTCTTTTTTTGCGACGACAGCATCCAAGTCGGTTGCGACGGCAAATTTGAAACGGTCCCATAAAGTTGTCATTGTTGTTTCCTCCTTATTTGTTTAGTTTGTTCCATTGCTGTTCAAAATTCGTAAATGGATCGCTTTCTTTTACGTCTGTGACCGAAACGCTTTGGCCATTCCATTGGCGATAGATCATCCACAAAGCGGCAAGGGCAGCGACGCCAATCAAAGCCGGCACATTGGAGATGGCTGCAAGTCCACCAAGGACTCCGACAAAAGCCCACCAAAATTTTGCCAATGTCGAGACGCTTCTTAAGTAGTAATGCACCCCTGCGTAGACGACTAGCAGGGATACCGCCAATCCAATGATGGGTCCCAGATTGGAAAGTGCGACGATTCCGGCAATGATGCCGAGGGTGATTAACCAAAACTTGTTCATGTTGTTTTCCTCCTCTCAATTTCTAACCTAATCATACTAAGCGTACGCATTTTTCAATACGGTCTCTGACTGCATCTTTTACTAGGACCTGAGGCGTAGAACCATCTACAGTCGTCCAATTGGGAACTAAGAGTTTTCAAGCGTTCTCTTGCGCAGGTTTCACAAGTAGAATGCTATAATATTTTTTACCACATTGAAAACAATGATCCCTTCATATATGGTCCATCTTAAAAGAAGAAAGAGGCGTTTTTCTATGAAATTATTTGCAGGCATCGGTGGTGCCTTACTGATTTATACAGTACTTATTGCGTATCTTGGCTGGACGGTATATTCCTGGCTGAATAGTTTTGCAGACGGTATCAATCCATGGCTGTTTACGGCTTTTTGGCTAATCATCGCCTATAGTTACATCATTGGACGAATCGGCCATAAATGGCTGGGCTTTACGATTCTTGGTTCGTACTGGTTTGCATTTTTGCAGTATGCGATTTTGCTGATTCCTGTGGCGAATATCGTTGTGCTGCTGGTGGATTTTCAAGATGATCTATTCCTGATCGGTTGTGCGACAGCAGCGATTTTACTGTTGTTGTTCCTAATTGGCACTTATTTGGCCTACAGCCCCGTTGTCCGTAATTTGGAAATTACTGTCGATGGGGAAGAGGCAGAATCATTGCATATGGTCATTGGCTCTGATTTTCACCTAGGTGTTTTATCGGGAAAAAAACATTTGAAGCGTTTCGTGGAAAAGGCCAATGCACTGCAGCCGGATGTTATTTTTTTAGCGGGGGATTTAGTGGACGATGATCCCATTTGGTATGCACGCTACGGTATGGGAGAAGTCATGGAACAGCTGAAGCCTCGTCTTGGTGTTTACGGTGTTTTAGGAAATCACGAATATTATGGGAAGAAAATTCCTTTATTGGTTCGATTAATGGAAAAATCGGGTGTAAATATCCTGAGAGATGAAACTATTCTAGTGGCAAATCGTTTCTATTTGACAGGGCGTGAAGACCGTACCAACGGCAAGCGGCATTCGCTTCTTAAGTTAAAGCCGGAAAAAGGCAAATTGCCCTGGATTGTGATGGATCATACGCCATCTGATTTGAAAATGCCGGTCGAACTGGGTGCGGATTTTCACATGTCTGGCCACACCCACAAAGGACAGATGTGGCCCAACCATTTGTTGACCAGAAGGATTTTTGAATTGGACTATGGCTATCGATTGATCAAGAAAACCCATTTCATCGTTTCTTCAGGATTTGGCTTTTGGGGACCGCCGCTGCGTATCGGCAGCCGTTCTGAATTGTGGTCGGTAACAATGAAATTCCGGCCGACTTCTTAAAAGGAGAGTTTACATGGAAGATTGGATTGTTTCAGTGATGTCGGAGTATGGCTATTTCGGCATATTCCTGCTTATTATGCTCGAGAATGTATTTCCGCCGATTCCATCAGAAGTCATTTTGACGGTTGGCGGCTTTATGACAACGACTACGACTATGACCATACCGGGAGTAATATTGGCATCAACGGCCGGATCAGTTTTTGGGGCGGTCATATTGTACGGCGTCGGCTTGCTGCTGGATGTCGAGCGATTGGAGAAAATCATCGACAAGTACGGGCGCTGGCTGCGTGTCAAAAAGGCGGATATACATAAAGCGGATGCCTGGTTTGATCGCTTTGGCGTTTGGACAGTATTTTTTGGCCGCTTGATCCCTTTGGTGCGCAGCCTGATTTCCATTCCTGCTGGGATGTCGAACATGAAGTTCTGGTTGTTCATCAGCTTTACCACGCTCGGCACACTGTTGTGGAATACCATATTGGTGTTTGTCGGGGAAGCGGTGGGCGAGAACAGAGGGCAGATCATGCATCAATTGGAGCTTTATTCCAACGTGGTCTATGCCTTGATTGTTTTATTGGCGATAGCTGCTGTCTGGTATTATGTCAAAAAAATAAGAGTGCGGAACTAACAGGAAACTGCTGGCAATTGCCGGCAGTTTTTTAAGTTGTTATAATTATGGAATAATAAAGGATGGAGGATTTTTATGAAGCCGATTGTATTTATCACACAAAAGCTGCCGGATCAGGCAGTAGCTGGACTGCAAGAACATTATGATGTCCGGATGTGGCCGGAAGAAGATACTCCCGCACCGCGTGAAAGATTGCTCGAGGAAGCAAAAGAAGCGCATGCGCTTTGGACCATGTTATCCGATCAGATAGACAGCGAAGTGTTTGACGCTGCACCCAACTTGAAGATTGTCACGAATCTTGCGGTGGGACATAACAATATCGATTTGGAGGCAGCCCGCAAACACGGCGTGACTGTTACCAATACGCCCGATGTGTTGACTGAATCCACGGCGGATCTGACCTTTGCTTTATTGTTGGCAACTGCCCGCCGAATCATTGAAGCGGAAAAAACCGTCCGCTCAGGAGAATGGAAATCCTGGACGCCAATGGGCATGGCCGGCCAAAATGTAGGAGGCGCTACACTCGGCATCATTGGCATGGGCCGAATCGGTGAAGCGGTGGCTCGCCGCGCCCAAGGTTTTGGGATGAACGTGCTTTACCACAACCGCACCCGAAGAAGCCTGGAAGACGTGCGCTATGCCGGATTCGAAGAATTATTGAAGATTTCGGATTATGTGGTGATCTTGACGCCGTTGACACCCGAAACCAAAGGAATGATCGGCGCGGACGAATTGGCGTTGATGAAAGACACCGCCTGTCTGATCAACGTCGCCAGAGGCGGCATCGTTGACGAAATCGCATTGTACGAAGCTTTGAAAGACAAAAAAATCTGGGGAGCCGGCTTGGATGTTTTTGAACAGGAACCGGTTCCGCTTGACCATCCGTTGCTGACGCTGCCGAATGTTACGGTATTGCCGCATATTGGCAGTGCAACGATCCAAACACGCTTGGAAATGATGGCACTGAATGCCGAAGCGATCCAAGCTTGTCTGGAGAACCGATCGGTAAAAAACAGAGTCTGCTGAATGGCGGAGAGCGGAGAAAAGGCGGCTGCGGGTGCAGCTGCCTTTTTGGTATATGGCAAAAGCCAGTGAATAATCTAGAAAATAGGTTTATCAGTAATCCTGCAGCTTTCCTTTTTGGCTGGAGTTGTAGTTTAGCGTTATTTATTGTAAAATGATTGAGGTTTTTGCTGCCTTTTCTGGTGCAGAAGCAAATTGAGAAATAGGAGGTATGATTCATGCAAAATCATACACACAACGTATTGCTTTACTACCTATATACACCGATTGAAGATCCAGAGGTTTTTGCGGCTGAACATTTGGCTGCATGCAAAGAGCTTGAACTTAAAGGCCGGATCCTTGTTTCCGAAGAAGGGATCAATGGAACGTGTTCTGGAACCATCGAACAGACAGAAGCTTATATGGAACTGTTGAAAAACGACCCGCGCTTCTCGGACATCGTTTTCAAAATCGATGCCGCTGAAAGCCATGCATTCAAAAAAATGCACGTCCGTGCGAAAAAAGAAATCGTTCACCTTGGGCTGGAAGAAGACATCAACCCGAACGAACTGACAGGCACTTATTTAGAGCCGGTAGAATTTTACAAACAAATGCAGGAACAGGATACTATTGTCTTGGATGCAAGAAATGATTACGAATACGATCTTGGCCATTTCCGCAACTCGGTCCGTCCAGATATCGAAAATTTCCGCGACTTGCCGGAATGGATCCGTGACAATAAAGAACAATTTGAAGGCAAGAAAATTTTGACGTATTGCACAGGCGGCATCCGCTGTGAAAAATTCTCGGGCTGGCTGAAAAAAGAAGGCTTCGAGGACGTTGCTCAATTACACGGCGGCATTGTCACTTACGGCAAAGATCCTGAAGTGAAAGGCGACCTATGGGACGGACAATTGTACGTCTTTGATGAGCGCATCGCTGTGCCGGTAAACCAGCTGGAACACACAATTGTCGGCAAAGACCACTTTACAGGCGAGCCTTGCGAACGCTACGTAAACTGCGCAAATCCGGATTGCAACGCGAAAATTTTGGCTTCTGAAGAAAACGAGCACAAATACATGCGTTCATGTTCAGACGAGTGCCGCGAGCACCCGCGCAACCGCTATGCTTTTGAGCATGGCTTGACTGGGGAACAAGTGCAGGAACGTTTGGATGCGTTGAAAGAAACGACAACAATCTAATACAAAAACGCCTCCATATATTTGGAGGCGTTTTTGTATTGCATAAGATATAGTCCCTCAATCTTCTTCGTTCAAAACAATAGTGCGGCCTTTAAATTTTAGAAGCAAAGGAATCAGCAACCAAGCGGCAGCAGCGATAAGCAGGATCAAAGACAATGGTTTAGTGAAAAAAATCATGAAATCGCCATTTGAAATAGTTAAAGCTCTGCGCAGGTTGTTTTCAATCATTGGCCCTAACACTAGAGCCAAAACGAGTGGTGCAACAGGAAAGTCGTTTTTAACCAATAAATAACCTAGAATTCCGCAAGCAAGTAACAGGAAAAGGTCAAATGTTGTGTACTGGACTGCATATACCCCAAAGAAAGAAATTGCGATAATGATTGGCAATAAATATTTTTTTGGCGTTTCGATGATTTTGGCGAATACTTTAACCAGTGGCATATTCAAAATCAATAGCATCAAGTTGCCGACAAACATGCTGGCGATGAGTCCCCATGCCACTTCAGGATGATCATCAAATAATAATGGGCCAGGCTGGATATTGTACATGATGAGTGCTCCCATTAAGATAGCGGTAGTTCCAGATCCAGGAATGCCTAATGTTAAGAGTGGAATCATAGCGCCGCCTGATGCAGCATTATTGGCTGATTCAGGACCTGCGACACCTGCAATTGCACCTGTGCCGAATTTCTCAGGAGTTTTGCTGAATTTTTTCTCGGCAATGTAGGAGAAGAAAGAGGCAAGAGTTGCTCCTGCACCTGGCAGCACGCCGATAAAGAACCCTAAAAGAGATCCCCGCATGATCGGTTTTGCGCTGTCTTTCAGATCTTGTTTAGTAGGAAGGATCCTGCCGATTTTAGCGATCGTACCATCTTCGTGTTCACGTTCTAGAATGGTCTTAAATACCTCGCCCAGTGCAAACAATCCGACTGCGATTGTCAGAAACTCTAGGCCGGAATATAGGATCGGCAAATCGTAAGTGAATCGTGCAATACCTGAAACAGCATCGATGCCGATTGTTCCAAGCATCAATCCGAACACGGTCATCATCAATGCCTTGGTCATGGATTTTCCGGCCAATCCGCTTACTGCAGCGAGCCCGAGCAACATGAGCGAGAAATATTCAGCAGGACCGAACTGGAGGGCTATATTGGATAGAGGTTCTGCCAATAGTACAAGGCCAATCAAAGATACAATACCCGCTGCAAATGAACCGATTGCCGCAATCGATAAAGCGGCTCCTGCGCGGCCTTGACGCGCCATCTGGTATCCGTCAAGCGTTGTGACAACGGAGGAAGATTCTCCCGGCGTATTCAGAAGAATAGATGTAGTTGAGCCGCCATACATGGCTCCATAATAGACTCCAGCCAAAAGGATGATGGAACTTGCCGCTGCCGCTTCTGTCGGCATGCCGGACGTGATTGTTGCAGTCACTGGAATAAGAAGAGCTACGCCGCTCATCGGTCCAATACCCGGCAATACGCCGACTGCTGTTCCAATGAGAACCCCTACAAAGGCAAAGAGAATGTTTTGCCACTGGAATGCGATGCTGAATCCATCCATTAAAAATTGTAATGTACTCATTGCCATCCGCCTTTCGTTTTAAAATCCAGGGAACCCCGGGAGTGACCCGCCGAGAAATTCGGCGAAAAGATAATAGACACCGAATGAAAATGCGCCGGCAATGACAAGTGTCTGAAGCCATTTGCCGCTTTCCATCGTTTGAAATGCTATGACCAGAAATAAGAATGTTGTAATGACGTAGCCCAGCGGCTCTAAGAGAGCAGCATATAGAGCAGCACTAAAGAAAATGATGAAAAACTTTTTGTACTTAATAGACTCCTCATTTTTAGTAACTGCTTCATAGCGGAAAGTTTCATACAGCAAACGAGCACTTAAAAGAATCAATATACTTCCTAACCCGATCGGAAAGATATCTGGCCCGACTTCTGAACCGTAGGAACTCTCGGATATTCGCTGGCTTTCTATGACAAATAGAAGGCCAATCAGTAAAAAAATAATGCCAGCAAATCGATCGAATGTTTTACTCATGGTCTTTCGCTCCTTTTAAATTAGAAAACGGCCGAAGCCGTTTTTTCTAATTATTTTTGCATATCAAGTGCAGTCAACAATTCAACAATCAGTTCTTCTTGATTTTGTAAGTATTTTTCAAAATCCTCACCGTTTTTGTATTCACTTTGCCAGCCGTTCTGCTCAAGCTCTTGCTGCCATTCTTCGCTTGCAGACATTTCTTCCAGTTTTTCTGACCAGTACTTGTATGCACTATCTGTCATGTTCTTAGGACCGAAAATGCCGCGCCAGATTGTGAATTCAGTGTCAATGCCTTCTTCTTTGAATGTCGGGATTTCACTAAGCTCGCCTTCCAAGCGTTCAGGAGCGCTTACTGCCAGTACTCGGACATCACCGGACTTCATATATTCCCCAATCGTAGATGCATCTGTGGCAATGACATCCGCATTGTCTCCAAGCAATGCAGCAACGGCTTCGCCACCGCCATCATAAGAAACGTATTTCACTGATTTTGGATCGATCCCATATTCAAATGCTGGTAAAATACCAACCAAATGATCCATTGAACCCGGAGCAGAACCTCCGGCGAATGTAACCGCTGTAGGATCTGCCTTTACAGCGTCGAGTACATCAGTCAATGTCTGAAACTCAGAGTCCGCGCGAACAACAATCGCACCGTAATCGCGTGTCAATTGGGCAAGTGGGGTTGTATCCTTGTAACCGTATGGACTATTTCCTTCAGCTTTGCTGTTATTGATGAGAATCGGTGGAGATTTCACCATGAGCATGTAGTCATTATCGACTTCTTTCGTTGCATATTCTGCCATGTAGACAGCTCCGCCACCGCCTGGTTTATTTTCGACCATGATCGGCTCTTCAATCAAGCCTGAGTTATTCATCGTTTTTGCAATAGAGCGCGCAGTCAAATCCCAGCCTCCGCCAGCTCCAGAAGGTGCCACGATTGTTAATCCGCGTTCAGGATAATCAGGCGAACCATTGGTACTGGCTTGAGAATTTTCTTCAGAAGAACAAGCAGCAAGGCCGACCGCTAAAATACTGGCAAGAGAAACGGAAATCATTTTTTTCAACATATAATTCATCCCCTTTTATAATAGTAAAAAGACAGCGCTTTCAGCGCTGTCTTAAACTTATCAGAATATATGCCCAATTCGATGTTTCTAGTCATAAGGTGGATACTGTACATATTGATAATACTGTTCATAAAGTTCACGGGGCAGGGAAGTACCGTCTTTCGGGTCTTCCAATCGTGCCATAAAGCAATTCAGCCTTGGCTGTCTGGCCGGCTGTCAAGTGTTCGAGATAGCGGCGGGCGGTTGAACGGCTCATGCCGCAAGCAGCCCCCATTTCTTCGGCCGTTATCCCGGTTGATGAATCATTCAACTTTTCTTTTATTTTAATCATGGTACTCGGATCGATTCCTTTTGGTGTAACAACTTGTTCCATATAAGGTTCATGATTTTTATTCCACAATTGCTCTATGGATTGCTCATTCAAAGAATCTGATTTTTCAAGAGATGCTCTTTTGGACTGATAGTCAAGAAGGCTTTTCTGAAAACGGTCGAAAGTGAGAGGCTTGAGCATATAATCGGAAACTCCGGCTCTAAAAGCTTTTTTGACAATGGCCGTTTCGGAGGCAGCTGTAATAAAGATGATATCGGATTCAGGGCTTTCCAGTTTTATATACGGCAAAAGGTCAGTACCTTTCATATCCGGCAGGAATACATCCAGTAAAATCAGCTGCGGTTTTAATACCTGTATCCAATCTTTCGCTTCATCGCCATTATGTGCAGCACCTACTACTTGAAACCCTGGGATTCTCTCAATAAATCGCTTGTGTATATCTGCAATTCGCTTATCATCTTCAATAATTAGAATTTCAATCATATTCATTTCCTCCAGTCGGTATGGAAATAATAAACAGAGCACCGCCAAAATCGCCGTTTTCCATGGTTATTTCTCCTTGTAAATCGTGAACATTTTCTTGAACTTTTACTAACCCATACCCGCGGTCATCGCCGTTTTTTGTGGAGATCCGTTCTTTAAAAAGAGTGGGCAGAATGGAAGGATCCAGTCCTTTTCCGGTATCTTCGACTTCAATTAAAATTTCATGGCCATTATCGACAAAAAGAAGTCTGACCAACCGTTCATGTTCAGGCAGGTATTCAACGGCCTCGAAGGCATTTGTTACAAGATTGCCAAGAATCGATACAAATAAACTTTTTTCAAGATAGGATGGAAGCTTTTCCAAGTAGCTGTCCTCATCGAGAAGAAACTTCACTTTCAATTCCCGCGCCCTGTTAAAAAGGCCTATGACAATTCCGCCAAGCAACGGATCCTGCAGCCGATTTGCGATCAACTGAACAAGCGACTGCTGTTCTTTTGTTTCGTCATGAATGAGTTCCATCGCTTCATCGAGTGAATTCAATTGAATCAGTCCGGAAATAGTATAGAGGAAATTATGATGTTCATGAGTCTGCGAACGCAGTAAGTCGGCATATTGCCTAATTTGTGTCAGCTCATTGCGCAAACCATCCAAGTCTGACTGCAATCGGAAACTGGAAACCGCTCCAGCAATTTCATTGTCAATAACAATGGGGATGCGGTTGACTATTGTTTTCTTGCCGCGGATTGTCATGGGACGATCGAATTGCTGTTCACCTGTCAACAGGACTTGAGGGAGCAAGGTATTGGGCAGAACTTCGTCAATCAACTTTCCAATCAGGCTTTTTTCTTTCGGCAAAGACAGAACTTCATAGGCGGACGCATTAGCCATTGTGATTTCACCACTTTTGTTGACCATTATGATGCCTTCTCTTACAGATTCGATCAGTGTATTTCTTTCTATGAATAAACTTGCGATTTCTGCAGGTTCTAAACCAAATAATGTCTTTTTAATGCTTTTGGATAGAATCATTGAAGCGATTCCGCCAATAGCAATTGCAATTAACACAATAACTATAATAGAGTCTGCATACTGCAAAAAAATAGAAGTCATGTCTGTTTTCAAAAAGCCAACTGAAATAACACCGATTATATTATTTTGCTCATCAACTATAGGTGCTTTTCCTCGCAGAGCGGGACCCAAGGAACCGACTGCTTCTGAAATATAAGATTCGCCTTTCAAAATAGCACGTTCGTTATCGTCGCCGACCATTTTCTGGCCGATGCGATCTTCTAGGGGATGAGTGTAACGGATTCCTTCAGCGTTGCCGATAACAACATATTCAGCGCCTGTCTGATTTTGTACTTCATCAGCGATTGGTTGAAGTGAAGCATGAGGATCATCAACAGCAAAACCCTGCACTATATCTGGACGATCGGCAGTGGTGACAGCAATATTCAAAGCGCGTTTTCCCATTTGTTCTTCAATGGCTTCTGAAATCGTAAAATAAAACGACAACCCAGCCGAAATCATAATGAAGGCTACGAATAGGGCTCCATATAAAAAAATCCTTCGCTGCAAAGACATCTTGATATCACCCATTTCCAGTTCGTTGTCATAGTTAATGGGCTAATTATATAGTCATTGATATGAAAACTCCATGTTTTTAAGAAAAGAAAAAACGCAAAAGATTTACTTTTGCGTCAGTTCGTCTTGTTGTTCTTCGCAGTCAAAACAGACCAGTTCTCCATCAACATAAACTCCGTCGAGAAATCCATCACGGCAATAGACGTCTTTTCCGCAATTGCTGCACGGACCGATGAGTTCACGCATCCTTTAACCCTTCTGCGTAGACATGCATTGCCTCTTTCAAGTATTTAGCCAAGCCCTGGCCGTGCTGATCGATATTGTCAGCAAAACGGCTGTCTGAAGCATATAAGTCACCGAGGCCACGGAACATCTTCGGTGAACAGTCGTAGAATCGATTCAACAGGGTGTAGTAAGCTTTCATTTCTTGTTGGACGGCATGCGTTTCTGGTGGAAGATGCATCAGCCTGGCGACTGTATTATAAATACGGTCGCCTTCACGGTTGATTTCTTCTAAATCTTCTTCTTCTTTTTCAGGTTTGACCGGCTCGCTAACTGCTGGAGCCGGTTCTTCGGATACAGCAGTTTCTACCGGAGCGACGGCGACAGCAACAGCAACAGCTGAATCGTCGCCGAAGATGTGTGCAGCCTGGGAAACTTCCGTCTGTTCAAGTATAGGTGTACTGATGCCGGTTTTTTGGTATCTTGCAATCAGATCTTCAGCCTTGCTGCTGGTGAACGCGGAAAAACGTTCCGCATCTGTCACGCTTTGCAACCCTTGAAGTTCCAGCTGCGTGCGTTCTGCATTCTGGATCAGGTTTTCGATGCGCTGTTTTTTCTGTTCCAACAATTCGATGTGCTGAGACAATGCATACTCTCGATCAAAACCGTCAGCCACAAGTTCCTGTATTTTTTTTAACGAAAAGTCCAATTCTTTCAGGAATAAAATCTGCTGGAGCAATTTTAAATCTTCCCCATTGTAATAGCGGTAGCGGTTAGTTCCAATATTTGATGGTTTCAATAAACCAATGCTGTCGTAGTGATGGAGAGTCCGTACACTGACGCCTGCTATTTTTGCTACTTCTTGTACTTTGTACAATCTAATCACCTCTCTCTTTAAAATACACTATAACGCACCGTCAGTGTCAATAGTTTATGGAAAAAGACGCTAAAATGTATTGTTTTTGTCTCATAACAGTAAAAATAAGTGGTTCTATAACCACTTCGGGTTCTTCAAAGTGAATGGATGCAGTTCTGCTTAATTTTCAATCTTTACAGGTAGAAATTAGGAGTCATCATTTTAAAACCGCCATCCCTGAACGCGCAATCTAAGAAATGGAGTGGATTGAAAGGAAGTCTTTGTTTTCCACCTGCATTTATAAATGATAAGAAGCAAGTTGGCAGACAAAAATCACTAGCTCAACTGACATAAATGGCATGAGATTATTAACTGGTAAATAAAAACAGATAGTTCAGAAATCTTCAAAGACTTTCCGGACCATCTATGGAATAATGGTAATAAAAGCGCTATCAAAATTTGGTGGAAGAAAGGGGCAAAAACCATGAAACTGACCAATTTTGTGAATGGGCAATGGCAGCAAGCCGAACAAGTGGAATTCAAATCTGTCTTGAATCCAGCAAATGGAGAAGAGCTGGCGCAGGTACAGATGTCAACCGCAGGAGATGTTGATCTGGCGGTAAAAGCGGCACGCGCAGCACAAAAAATATGGGCGAAAGTACCGGCACCTAGGCGTGCGGATTATTTATATGAAATTGGGCGCCTGATGAAAGAACGAAAAGAGCAACTTGCTCAAGTGCTGACGAAAGAAATGGGGAAAGTCATTGAAGAGGGGCGCGGCGAGGTTCAGGAAGGTATAGACATGGCTTACTATATGGCGGGTGAGGGAAGGCGTTTGTTCGGTGAAACGACGCCATCGGAACTGGCCGACAAGTTTGCGATGAGCATCCGCTCTCCCATCGGTGTGGTGGGGCTTATCACCCCTTGGAACTTCCCCGTCGCTATAGCGACTTGGAAATCGTTTCCGGCAATAGTGGCAGGAAACACCTTTATTTGGAAACCCGCCACCGAAACGCCGATGATGGCCTATGAAATGGCAAAGATATTCAAAGAAGTCGGCCTTCCAGATGGAGTCGCCAATGTCGTCTTCGGTGCGGGTGCTGAAGTGGGTACTGCCTTGATTGAGCATCCGGATGTCCGTGTTATTTCATTTACCGGCTCAACAGAAACCGGCCGTAAAGTGGCTGAGGCGGGTGGACGAAACTTGAAAAAAGTGTCGCTCGAAATGGGCGGCAAAAATGCGGTGATTGTCATGGATGATGCTGATTTGGATTTGGCAGTTGAAGGGATTCTCTGGAGTGCCTTTGGAACCGCTGGACAGCGCTGTACAGCCTGCAGCCGTGTTATTGCACATGCAGATATCAAAGTGGAACTGCAAAAACGTCTGCTCATGAAAATGGAAGCGTTGACGATTGGAGATGGAATGGATGAATCGGTCAAAGTAGGACCGGTCATCAACCGCAAAGCCCTTGAAAAAATTCATTCGTATATCGCAATCGGTAAAAAAGAAGGAGCAACACTGCTGGTTGGCGGCGAAATTTTGACAGGCGGCATTTACGACCAAGGAAACTATTACGCTCCGACATTGTTTACGGATGTGGCGCCAGACATGCGCATCGCCCAGGAAGAAATTTTTGGACCGGTCGTGTCCATTATCGAAGTAGCAAATTTTGAAAGAGCGATAGAAGTAAATAATGGCGTGATGTACGGTTTGTCCAGTTCAATTTATACAGCTGACGTCAATCGGGCATTTAAAGCGCAGCGCGATTTGGATACCGGAATCGTCTATATAAATGCAGGGACGACAGGGGCCGAAATTCATCTTCCCTTCGGCGGAACAAAAGGCACGGGCAACGGCCATCGCGATTCAGGTGTTGCGGCACTGGATGTCTTTACTGAATGGAAGAGTGTTTATGTCGACTACAGTGGGAAATTGCAGCGTGCCCAGATCGATAATGAAACTTAATGGCGAAAGGGGATGTGGAAGATGAAAATCGTCGTATTAGGTGCTGGTTTGATGGGAAAACAGGCGGCACGCGACCTGGTTGCAGATGATGCTGTTGAACAGGTCTTTTTAGCGGACCGTAATATCATTCCGACCCAGCTTTTCAAGGAGCAGCTCGGCAGCAGCAAGCTGGAAGTGCTGGAGTTGGATGCCAGCGATGATCAGGCATTGGCAGCAGCTATTTCGAAAGGGGACATTGTCATCAATGCCCTGTTCTATACTTTCAATGAAAAAGTGGCCGCCATTGCGCTCGAGTGCGGCGTCCATGCATTGGATTTGGGCGGACATATCGGAGGTGCGACAGAAGCGGTGCTTGACATGCATGAACAAGCGCAGCAAAAAGGCGTCACATTGATTCCTGACTTGGGCGTAGCGCCAGGGATGATTAATATCCTTACAGGATACGGCGCCAGCAAGCTCGATCAAGTATCTGACATTAGGTTATTTGTCGGCGGCATTCCTGTCCACCCTGAACCTCCGCTGGAATATAATCATGTTTTTTCACTGGAAGGCGTTTTTGATCATTACACCGACAAATCACATGTGATTCGCGGCGGCAGGCTGCTGGAGGTTGAATCTTTATCCGAAATCGAGCATGTGGAATTCGAAGATTTCGGTGAACTGGAAGCTTTCCATACTTCAGGCGGGACATCGACTTTGACAGATACTTTCAGCGATGTGAATTCATTGGAGTACAAAACCTTACGCTATAAAGGCCACGCTGAAAAGTTCAGGCTGTTGGTGGACCTGGGCTTTACAGACCGGACAAAAAAGGTGGAAGTGGACGGACATGAAGTCAAGCTCCGCTCAGTGTTAAAAGCGGTGCTTGAACCGATAACGGAACTGGGTGACAAGCAGGATGCCATCGTTTTGCGGGTGTTTGTAACGGGTGTGAAAGCAGGAGAAGAAATCAGTTATGAATACAATATGGTGACCGTGAAAGATCCTGCCACAGGTGTCACAGCAATGGCGCAGGCGACCGCTTACACCATTTCTGTTGTGGCGCAGATGATTGGCAAGGGAACGATCGACAAGCGGGGCGCCTATCCTCCAGAAATGATCGTGCCCGGGGAGGAATATATAGCAGAGATGGCAAGACGCGGGGTCGATATTAAAGAAACGATCCACCGTTCTGCTTTGCAAAACTAGAGCATTGTCTCTAAAAAGTAAAAAAAGGATGGCTCCGACAGGAACCATCCTTTTTGCCGTTTAAATCAATTCTTCCACTTTTTTTGGAACGAGCATTTTCAACCTGCGTGGTTCAATCTCGATCTCCAAGGGAGTCTTCAAGTAGATTTCACCGTCGGTATCAACATCCAGCTCTTCATCGGTTTTGATGGAAATGGACCGGCCCTGATAATGGGTGATGTGTTCCAGTTCTTCTGTTGCAATCTCGGGCTGGGACAGTGAAAACCATTCCCGCAACGCAGCCAGTGAAGACGTTTGAATGATAAACAAATCCAACAGGCCATCTGCCGGGTCGATGGTCGATAGCGGGAAATTGTGGGTGCCGATCGATTTGCCGTTCATGACAAGCACCAGTACGCCTTCTTCAGCATAGCTGATGCCATCGATTTTCAAATAGACCGGGAATGGAGTCGCCTGCCGCATGGATTGCAGCGCGCTCATAAAGTAACTGAGTTTCCCATATCGGTCTTTAAGATGAGGATCGATATTGGAAGAGGCATCAGTAATCAGGCCAATTCCTGCAAAGTTAAGAAACGAACCGCCATTGATTTTACCTGTATCGATTTCTTTGATTTCGCCGTTGACGAGTTCGGACGACGCCAAATCCAAGTCCAACGGAATGTTCAAAGTGCGTGCAAAATCGTTGCAGGTGCCGCTCGGTATAATAGCGATTGGCGGAGCTGCCGGGAGGCTGGACAATGCACGGACTGCAGCATGTACAGTCCCGTCACCACCGGCAATAAATAAAATATCGGCATACGTTGCGGCGGTTTGGCAAGCATTTTCGAATTCTTCGGGCGAAGCGGTTTGGATCAGCTCAAGTGACTTGGATGCTTCGGCCAAATGGGGAACAGCAAGCTTCAGGACTGCGTCTATCGTAGACGCTCCGGCATTGCCGTTATACAATAATACGGAACGATTGAACTTAGGCATTTTGTGTGCCCTCCTGTAACTTCTATTTACTTCTACAATTCCACTAACGGTAATTCTGTAAACAATCGAAACCAGCGTAATAACTGGACTAACATAAATGAGGTGTCGTTGTGACAAAAAAATTGTATTATCAAGATTCTGAGATTTCGAAAGCTCCTGTGCAAGTGCTTCAAAGTGCAAAAGATGGCAAAGGCTCTTATGCCATCCTGGATCAAAGCTGCTTCTATCCTGAAGGAGGAGGGCAGCCAGCGGATACTGGAAAAATCGGGCCGGCAAAAGTAGTGGATGTCCAGACTGTTGAAGGCGAGATGCGACATTATACAGATACCCTGCTGCCCCAAGAAAGTTTTTCCGCGCAAGTGGATTGGCCCAAAAGATGGGATCATATGCAGCAGCATGCAGGCCAGCATCTGTTGAGTGCTTTGTTGGAAGATATGTACGGCTTTAAGACCCAAAGTTTTCACTTGGGGCAAGAACGGGTGTCCATCGATTTGGACTTGGATACTGCAACAAAAGCCCAGCTGAAAGATGTTGAAAATCGGGCAAATCAGCTGATCAGCCAACGCCTGGCCATTTCGACTCGCTGGGTTACTGATAAGGAGACGAATGCGCTCCAGCTGAGAAAACCCCCAGCAGTTGCAGGGGCTATCCGCCTGGTGGAAATCGACGGCATTGACTTGAATGCCTGTGGAGGTACTCATCCAAAGAATACAGCAGATATCGGCTTATTGAAAATTATTTCTACGGAAAAAGCAAAAGGCGGCATGCGGGTCTATTTTTTGTGCGGCATCCGGGCCTTGGAACATTTTAACTTTCTGATGGAAACCACGGATAATTTGGTCGTCCAATTGAATGCGCCAGCTGATGAATTGCCGAAAGCTGCCAAAGCCTTGTTGGCTGAAAAAGCAGCGGCCGATAAAACGATCAAAAATCTTCAGGAACAAGTGTTAACTTTCGAAGCCGCAGCGATATTCCCGGAAAATAGTGTAGTGGAACGAGTTTTCGAAGGGCGTCCAATCAAGGAGCTGCAGCAGCTTGCCCGTCTAGTGATTGGTCAGCATGCCTCAGTGACCTTGCTGTTCATTAGTGTCTCAGAAGGCGATATGCGGTTGGTATGCGCCAAAGGCGACCAGGCACCAGGAGATATGCGTGAAGTGCTGAAAGGGCTTCTGGCATTGACTGAAGGCAAAGGCGGAGGGAACGCCCAATTTGCTCAGGGAGGCGGCAGGACCGGGAAAGCTCCGGAAGCATTTCAAGAGGTCTTTCGGGAAACTTTAAAAAAATTCAAGTAAATGCTTGTAACTTTTCGGTTGCTTCTGGGTCTAATGGGGAAAGGGATGTCTGAAAGGGCGTGAAGCATCGTGAAGAAGAAAAAAGTTTGGGCTTTTGCCGCGATTGCAGCTGTTTTGATCGGTCTCGCGTTTGTCTTTTTTAACGACAAAGTATCGGTAAGCGCTTCATCTGTCGCTTTAGCCGAGCAGGGCTGGAAAGCCAACTTCTCTTCCTCGCTCCAGCAGGATGCCATCGATAGAGGCGATGTCTACATTACAGATGTCCAAGGTGAACAGGTCGATGTTGAAATGATCATCCTTGAAAATGGCAAGACATTGGAAATACCTGAAATTGCCGCCGGCCAATACCAGTTGCATGTGAAAAGAGCAGCGTTAAAAAACAACTTCATGAAAAGTTTGGTGAATACTGAAATTTCATTTGTTGTGCAGGAACAATTAGAGCAGCTTACGGATGAAGAAGAGCTGCGGAACTATTTTGCACAGCTGATGGAAATGCAGCAGAACAACCAGCAATACGGGGGCGCTATTGCTGAAAGTGGAGAAGAAACTGCAGAATCCGCTGACTCTGCATCTGGCGAAAGTGAAGGGGTGGGAGGCGACCATTCAACCACCAACAATCAGGTGGAGGGAGTGAATGAAGCTGATTCAGTAAAGACAGATGGTTCGTATATTTACTCGATCAGCGAATCGCGCGTGATGATTTCAGATGTACGGAATCCCGAGAGAATGGCTGTCGCCGCGGAATTGCCTTTTACACAGGAAACCTATCCACAGCAGCTGTTTCTATCGGGAGATACACTGATCATCCTGGGCAGCAGCTATTCCGCCATGCCGATGGACGATTGGCGTCTGCCAAGCAGCCACCAGCCATATCTGGGTCTGACGACCGTTTACTTATATGACATCAGCAATCCTGAGTCGCCTCAGCTGATCCGTGAATTCGGCGCTGAAGGGAATTTGAGCGGCGCAAGGCTGAGCAGTAATGTTCTTTATTTTGTGACCAGTGTCTATCCGGATTATTGGATTCTGGAAGAACAGGACGAACCTGAACTGCGTCCGCATCGCTACGACTCAAAAAACGGTGGAGAACTTGAGCCTATTGCTTATGACAGCATCGCAATTCTGCCGGGGACCATGGAAGGCAGCTACAGTGTCATCACGACGATTGACTTGGCTGTTCCTGAAACCAACGATGTCTCGACGGAAGGATTTTTAGGCGGCAGTGAACAGCTTTATATGAATGAAGAAAATCTTTATTTGACGGCCTCTGCCTATGTTCCATTAGGCGATGACGAACTGAGCGGCAACAGTGAAATGGCAATTTGGATGCCGCAGCAGGCCAATACAGAAGTGTTTAAATTCGGTTTGGATGGTACTGCGGTTGAATTTTTGGCTTCTGCGCAAATTACCGGTTCTTTGCTCAATCAGTTTTCGATGGATGAACACAATGGCTATTTCCGTGCAGCAACAACAGAAGGGATTGCCTGGGATGTCACTTCTCCATCAAAAAACCATCTATTTGTTCTGGATGGGCAAATGAATCAAGTGGGGTCGGTAGAAGACCTGGCACCTGGCGAACGGATTTATTCAGCCCGCTTTATCGAAGACAAGGCTTATATGGTGACCTTTAAAGAAACCGATCCGCTTTTTGTCATCGATGTGTCGGTTCCTACCTCTCCACAAGTGCTTGGAGAACTGAAGATTCCGGGCTTCTCAAATTATCTGCATCCGTTGGACGATAATCATTTGATCGGTTTTGGCTATGACACGAAATTGGTGCCTGTAAAGAATGGAGAACCGCGTGTCGTGACAGGCGGCATGAAAATTTCCTTATTCGATATCAGCGATTTTGCAGCTCCAGTAGAAAAAGATACAGAGATCATCGGAGGGCCAGGCACGTACTCGACGCTTCAATACGATCACAAAGCTTTGTTTACGCATCAGGAAAAGAACTTGTTTGGTTTTCCGGCGGCCCTTTACGAGGGAACTGCCGGTGATTATATAGATTTTGAAGGTGAAGGCGCGTTGATCTACACCATTACCCCAGATGGGATTTCCCAAGCCGCCAGTTTGATTGAACAAACCGATGATCAATACGAAGATTGGAATACCGCGACACAGCGAATTCTTTATATTGGGGAAGACCTGTACACAGTAGCAAATGGTGAAATCAAAAGCTACAGCCTGGAAACCTTTGAACCAATCAGCAGTATGACGTTTGATCCATAGCAGCAAGAGGCATATTTACAGATGCCTCTTTTTTTTATGTTTTTAATTAGCAAAAAAAGGGAAGTTGATGAGTATTCTGAAAACTATAACTGGAGGGATATCGATGAAAGCAGTAACGTTTCAAGGAGCAAAGAATATGCAGGTGAAAAATGTAAAAGATCCTGAAATTCAGAAAAAAGATGATATCATCGTAAAAATCACCTCAACTGCTATATGTGGTACGGATTTGCATATTTATCAAGGTGCATTGCCGACAACAAAAGACACGGTAATCGGACATGAACCAATGGGAATTGTAGAAGAGGTCGGACCGGATGTCACCAAAGTAAAAAAAGGGGACCGTATCGTTCTTCCTTTTAACGTCAGCTGCGGGAAATGCTTTTACTGCAGCAACGAAATGGAAAGCCAATGTGACAACTCGAATGACAACCCTCATTTTGACACCGGCGGATATTTTGGTTTGACGGAACGCTATGGTGATTATTCAGGTGGACAAGCCGAATATTTGCGTGTGCCTTACGGAAATTTCATGCCTCTGTTGATTCCGGAATCCTCTGAACTGGAAGATGAATCGCTGTTATTCCTGTCAGACGTTTTGCCAACCGCATGGTGGAGTGTAGAAAATGCCGGCGTTAAAAAAGGGGATACGGTCGTTGTCCTTGGATGTGGCCCAATTGGATTAATGACGCAAAAGTTTGCTTGGATGCAAGGTGCCAGCCGCGTTATTGCGGTTGATGAAATTCCATATAGAATGGAACTTGCCAAAAAAATGAACAATGTTGAAATTGTCGATTTCAGCAAGCATGACAATACAGGGGCATTGATCCACGAAATTACACAAGGTGGAGCAAATGTTGTCATCGACTGCGTCGGAATGGACGGCAAAAAATCATCGGCAGAAGCTGTTCAGCAAAAATTGATGCTTCAGGGCGGTACATTAAGTGCCATTGACATCGCCAAAGATGCTGTCGGCAAGTTTGGAACAATCCAGTTAACCGGAGTTTACGGATTGACGTATAACCAATTCCCGCTAGGCAATATATTTGAACGGAATGTCACCATGAAGATGGGGCAGGCTCCAGTGATCCATTTGATGCCGATGCTGTATGAAAAAATCGAAAACGGAGAGTTTGATCCGCGCGAAATCATTTCACATATTGTGCCATTGGAAAATGCCAGTGATGCTTATCAAATCTTTAATGACCATCAGGACAACTGTACAAAAGTTGTACTGAAGCCATAATGGCTCATAATTCGCAGTCCATTAAACGCCCCGCAGAGTCGGGGCGTTTAATTTTTTGTCCATGTGCGTTATGATGGGTACTGAAACCGACTGCGAGAGGGGCGAAACATGTGACACAAATAGGAGAGACCAGGCGTGAACTCGCGTTGGATTGTTTTTTGCTGGCTGGCCGAATCATGATGGAAAGCGGTGCCGAAACTTACCGCGTGGAAGATACAATGATCCGAATGGCCGTTTCACAAAATATGGTAAACTCTCATTGCTTCGTAACGCCAACAGGCATCATGTTTTCTCCAAGTGAAGAACTGGCGACACGATTTGTCCGTATTAATAACCGGAGTACCGATCTTGAACGGGTAGCCCTTGTCAATTCCGTTTCACGGAAATTGGTGGCCGGAGAATATACAGTGCAGCAGGCTTACGATGAACTGCTGATTATTGATCAAACCAATTATCGATTCAATATATGGCTGCAGATTTTAGCAGCTTCAGTAGCAAGTGGCTGTTTCCTGATTTTATTGGGGGGCAGCTGGATTGATCTTCCATTTGCTTTTGTGTTCGGAGGAATCGGTTTTATCATAGTCGAGACCATTCTCGAAGAAACACGGGTGAAAATATTTGCCGAATTTATAGGCTCTTTTGTGGTCGGAATACTGGCTTCAATAGCGGTTTATAGCGGATTCGCGACAGATTTGGATACCCTGATCATAGGCTCAATCATGCCGCTTGTTCCAGGGCTCTTAATTACCAATGCAGTACGGGATTTGATGGCAGGGCATTTTGTGTCTGGGTTGTCTAAAGGGGCCGAAGCTTTTTTAACAGCGTTCGCTATTGGTGCCGGGATTGCGGTTGTTTTATCATTTTAAGGAGGAGATCGGATGAACTGGCCATTGGAAGCATTTCTCAGCTTTTTGGCAGCTGGCGCATTCGGCGTCATCTTCAATACGCCGCGCAGAACATTGATCAGCTGTGGGCTAGTCGGCATGAGCGGTTGGCTCATCTACCGCACGTTCTTCCTCGTCTTCGAAGATTCCGTACAAGCTTCTTTTGCCGGAGCATTTGTGGTTTCAATTGTGGCACATTTGCTGGCTAAGAAATTTCGGATGCCGATGATCATTTTCAGCATCGCCGGAATTATTCCGTTGGTGCCGGGAAGCAAAGCTTATAATGCGATGCGAAATATTGTTGAGCATAATTACCTGGAAGCTATCGCATTTGCATCTGAAGCACTGATGATTTCAGGCGCGGTTGCGATGGGACTGGTTTTTGCGGAAGTGCTGATGCAGCTGTTCTTTAAGCGGCAGGCAAAAAGAATACAAAGAAAAATGGGCCTGACACAAGAGTGATTCTTGTTAGTCAGACCCATTTTTATGTTTTCATGTGCTTTTCATGTTGTTTGAACTTTGGCAGCTTGCGCTTTTCTGTGTTGTCTAGCTCCAGCTGCCAGCCCCTCGAGTCGCTTCAGCCTTATCAGCAATGGCAAAAATCGCCATTACCGATAAGGCTTCCAGCGCTTGTCGGGGCTACATGGCAGCTTGCGCTTTTCTGTGTTACCCCAGCCATTTTTCCAGGTCTGGAGCATTCATCGGGTGGCCGATGATGTAGCCTTGCAGGCTGTCACAGCCCATAGCGCGCAGTAGTTCAAATTGTTCGTTGGTTTCAACACCTTCAGCTGTTACTTGGAAGTCAAGCGACTTGCCAAACTGAATCATGCCGTTGATCAACTTTTGTATTTTTTCTTGCTTGGTGATGGACTGAATAATCATTTGATCTATCTTTAATGAAGATATTGGCAGCATAAGCATATAGCGGAACGAAGCGTAGCCAGTTCCAAAGTCATCTAATGCAAAACTGATGCCTTCTTGGTGAAGTGTTTTCATCTGAGTCATGATTGAACGTTCGGCCTCTGCTTCAAGAGCGAATTTCTCAGTGATTTCAATCATTAATGAGCTGGCTTTGCAATTATTGATCTTCAACTGCTCGAGCAGCATTTTTGCCATGTCCTTGTCTCGGAACTCACGGATGGAAGAGTTGATGCTGATTTGCAGATCAATGCCTTTGGATTCCCAATCACTCAATTGCTTGCAGGCAGTTTCAATGACAAAGCTGCCGATTTCATTGATCAGACCATTTTCTTCTGCAATGGGAATCAGTTCATCGGGTGTAACTACGCCGATTTCTGAATCCGTCCAACGCACCAAAGCTTCTACGCGTTCAACCTTGCCGTTGTTCAAGTTTACCTGTGGCTGATACAAGAGCTGCAAGTTTTTGCGGTCCAATGCATAGATCAGCCGTTTTTCGATAAGAGCTTTGCGGTTCAAACGTTCATGGTCGTCGGATGTCAGTGCGGAAATGGCACTTCCGCCCCGATCTTTTACTTTTTTGATGGTGGCATAAGAAGCTTTGATCAAATGCATAAAGCTTTGCTGGTCTTCAGGATATTTAGTGATGGCGCCGCTGATGGTCATTGGCACCGCCGTACCCTGCAGGTAGATCGGATGCTGTTTAAGGTAATGAAGAAAGCCTTCGATAAACCAATTGCTCAGTGGCGTCACCAATGCAAATTCATGCAGTCCGGCGCGTGTAATAATGGAGTCGGAAAAATACATTCGCAGCCGTTTCGTGAATTCAATGAGCAATTCGTTTTCAGTGTCTGTGTCTGACACATCCTGCAAAGTATAAAAACGGTCAATATCCAGAAAAATGAAGGAGAAGTGGCGTCCTTCTTCTATATATTCATTGACCACTTGCTCAAGCCGGTGCCGGTTTTCTAACCCTGTTACCGGATCGATAAAGGCGATTTCCTCGAGATGCTGCTGAGCTTTCTTATTGGCAGTTATATCTTTTTCCAGGAAAATGTAGTACGTATCATCGCTGGAAAGCTGCATCGGGATGGCTGTCAGATCCACCCAATAAACTTCGCCATCTTTTTTTACTTTTTTCGCTTCGCCGTTCCAGACATTGCCTTCTCTTAACGTGGATAGAATGGAATCGACAAATTTGACATCCGCCTCACCATCTCCAAACATGTGCCAGACCGGCTTGCCTAAGATCCGTTTTGGCGTCCACTTGCTCAATTTCAAAAATAGGGGATTCGCATATGTAATCAAAAATTCCTGATCAAAATAAAGCAGCATGAAAGAGTCATCCAGACCATTGCGCAAATGGTTTAATTCTTTAGGGGCAGATCCCTCTTCATCGCCTTCGTCCAATTCATAGATCGTCATGACGTACTGTTCATTGTTTGAAGTGTAGGACTTGGCTACAACTGTTGTATAGGCCTTTATTCCATCGCCCAATTCTATTTCCACATCTTCAAATTTAACCGGTTCCTCAGTATGCAGTAGTTTTTCCCATGAATGCTTGCTTAACGCTGCTTTTTCAGGATTCATATAAGGAGAAAGCTGGCCTTTGACCGCTTCGGATTCTATTTGAAAAACGTGCTCGGCATGCTGGTTGCACCATGCAATCAAGCCGTCTTGGTCTATGATGATGATGGGGAAAGGAATATGGTTAAAAACGAGGGTGTCAGCTAATTTTCCTTGCAATTCGCTCATTCTTTGACGCTCCTTAACCGTAGTGTACTTTCATTATAGAGAAGAAAAGGTCTATCGTCATCCTTTTCAAAATAATCTCTATAGGAAATTCACGGATTTTTCACTATCCTTTCCTTGACAATCGTGAGAGAATAGGCATAAATCATATGAAAATAGAGGTAAGAAAATGTTAAAAAAATTTTTTGTAATATTATTCCTGATACTAATTTTGCCTTTTTCGGTTCAAGCGCATACAACATTATTGTCATCGACACCGGCAGAAGGAGAAACTATTACCCAAGCTTTGGATGAGGTGCAGTTGGTTTTTGGAACAAGAATTGAAGAAGGCAGCACAATGTCAGTCGAAGGAGAAAGCGAAGCATTCGAATTTGACAGCATCATGGTAGCTGAGGATTCAATGGCTGGTGAGTTTAGTGAACCACTGGCTAATGGAAACTACCGTATTCTTTGGAACATTATTGGAGAAGACGGCCATCCCATCGAAGGAGAAATTGCTTTTAGTGTTTCTGTGGAGGCAGAGGAAGAACCGGTAACAGCTCCGGCTACAGAAGAGAAAGCTGAAGAGCCAGCAGAACAATCTGTGTCGGCTTCAGAGGAAGGGGCAGCTCCGGAAGCAGCTGAAGAAGGCAGCAATCTGCTTGTAACCACTGTGCTTGTGCTGGCTGCTGCTTTAGTGATTTTCGGAATCTATAAATTGCTGACGAAGAAAAAATGATATTTTTCACTGCATTTGCCGATGTCTTGCTGTATATTGCCTTTTCATATTTGGCGGGCTCCGTTGTGCTGCAATTTGTGCCCGAGGACCGGAAACCGAGGCTATCCACTTCGAAGGTTTTGCTGCTGCTCAGCACAGCTGGAATTATTTTTCTGTCATTTGGTCCGGTCTATGAACTGGCTGTATTTCTTCAAAGCAGCCAGGGGTGGAGCGAATCTTACCTGAATGCCATTACTGGATTTCGCGTTGGCCAAGGATGGCTGATCACCTTGCTGCTCGGAATTATCCTTGCTATAACCATTTATTTGGGGGGCAGCCGTTATATCCAGGCGCTTTATTTGTTCCTGCTGATTCTGACTGTCGGATTCTACAGCCACATTTCGACTCTTGACCTGTGGGCTGGATTTGCGCTGCACTCCATCCATATTCTTTTTATGGCGATGTGGGCTGGTGTGCTGCTCCACGTGGCATGGTTTGCAAAAGAAGGGATGAACTGGGAGCGGTTTCTGGCATGGTTCACACCGTTTGCGTTTTTCTGTGTAGCAGCGGTAATGGCCAGCGGAGTTGTCATCATGTTCTTTTTTGTGGCTCCGGCCGATTACGCCAATTCCTGGGCTTTGCCTTATGGACAATTGCTCCTCCTAAAACATCTCAGCATTATACCGGTGCTGATGGCAGCTTTGATCAACGGGTTTCTCAATAAGCAAAAAGTTTTTCAGCAGGCTTGGCTGAAAGTAGAAAGCCTCCTGCTGCTGATCGTCTTTATCTTTACCGCTTTTATGAGCAAGCAGGCACCGCCTCACGATGTTAATGATACGCTGAGGATTGAAGGCGGCGGGTGGCTGATTGAAGAATTGGCAGGCCCTTTGTACATTCCGCTTACAGCAGGATTGGATTTGACCTTAAACGGCTCGCTGTTGATGGGGCTTAGCCTGCTGTTGCTGTTTTTGATGCTGGCAGGTTTTTACCGGCAGCTGAATGCATGGCTGTCATTGTTGTTAAGTGTTGGATTTATCATCAGTTTTTATGTGGGGTTAATGTTGAACCTATCATTTTAAATAATTACAGGCCAATCTCTCGGGATTGGTTTTTCTATTGAAAGGAGTGGGGGCATGCAACGTTTAAAAGGAGTTTCCATGATATTGATCGGGGCCATGCTATGGGGAGCCACGGGACCCTTAATGGAATGGACCATGGAGATCTATGGCATTTCCGTTCCGTTTCTTTTAACCATCCGTTTAATCGTGGCGGGTCTTTTATTGCTCTTGTTCCTGAAGCTGAAAGGCGTCCGCGTCACAGCAATCTTCCGCAATAAAACCTGGATTCGTCCGCTGCTGATTTTCTCCATACTGGGAATGCTCGGTGTCCAGTACAGCTTTGTCGCAGCAATTGAAGCAAGCAACGCGGTAGTGGCGACTTTGATGCAATTTTTAGCCCCCGTCTATATTATTTTGTTTGTTTCCATCACTCACAAAAAAATTCCGCCAAGCTATCAAATAATCGGCATGGCTGGAACATTGGGTGGATTGTTTTTGCTGCTGACAAATGGCAGACCCGATCAGCTGATCATCAGCGGACAAGCATTTTTCTGGGGCATCCTGGTAGGTCTGGCTTTTACTTTCTATACTTTATATCCTGCGCGCCTCATGCAAGAATGGGGAGTGTTGCTCGTGGTCGGCTGGTCAATGCTTTTTGGCGGCATTTTTCTCGGACTTGTAAACCCGATTTTTCTTTCGGACGAATGGCCGATCCTCACCGAACTTCCGGTGATTGGCGCAATCCTGGCCATCATCGTCATCGGAACAGCCGCTTTCGTCTTGTTTCTCAGCAGCATGCGCTATATTACCGCCGTTGAAACCAGCATCCTGTCATCACTAGAGCCGTTGACCGCGATGGTCATTTCTATGTTCTGGTTTGGCCAGGTTTTGTCGCCTGTTCAACTATTCGGTGCACTTGCTATGTTGGTTTTTGTTACCTGGCTGTCGCTGGCCGGCAATCCGAAAAAGAAAAAGCTGCAGGCGGATGAGCCTTGATTTTATAGTTGAAGTTGGAAGTACCAGAGCGCTTACTGCTGCTCAAAGCAGCTGTCTTTAAGGTCTCTGCTGTTTTGTTCCATCTACTGATTAAAAAATAACTTTTTTGTTATTAATTGAGGACAACTAGCAGAGAGAGCAAAAGGCTATGCCCGCGGAAAGCGTCCGACTGGAGCGATTTCTGCAAACTTTTCTAAAACAATTTATGAAGGCCGAATCCCGTCTTCCAAACTGAAACAATCTATGAAAAACGATGTCTCCCAAAGAGGCGTCGTTTTTCTGGTTTAAATAGAAATTCCTATTCGATATCTGAAAATTATGGCATACTATTCTATACAAAGGTTCGAGTTTCGAAACGTTTAGGAGGCATTCCCATGAGAACGGTATTTTCATACGCTAAACCATATAAATTTTACATCGTGATCGCGTTGATTTTAATGCTTCTGGAATTGACTGTTGAATTGCTGCAGCCGCTTGTCATCGCCAGCATTATCGACCAAGGAATTGTGGAAAGGGACCAGGATGTCATCATCCAATTAGGAATCGTCTTGATGGCGTTATCCGTCATCGCATTTGCTTCGGGAATCATCAATTCGTATTTTGCTGCGCACGCATCGCAAAGCTTTTCTTTTGATCTTCGTCAGGCATTGTACGGACGGATCCAATCCTTTTCACTGGCCATGTTCAATAAATTCCCGGCTTCCGGTTTGATTACCCGGTTGACCAGTGATGTTACGATGGTCCAGCAGGTCCTCTATATGGGGCTGCGAATCATGCTGCGGGCGCCTTTGCTCGTAGTAGGAAGCATGATTATGGCGTTTGTCGTCAATCCCAAATTGGCCTTCTATTTGGTCATCGTCTTTCCGTTTCTGCTCATTTTTCTATACGTCATGGTCAAAAAAGGCGTCAGCTATTTTGGTTTTGTCCAAAAACGCCTGGACCGCGTCAACCGCATTGTCCAGGAAAACCTTCAGGCAGTGCGTCTGATCAAAGCTTACTTACGTGGTAAATATGAAGCGAACCGCTTTTCTGAAGTGGCGGATTCCTTGAAAATCGATACGGTAAAAGCCTTCAGAATCATGGAAATCATTTTGCCGATTTTATTATTCGGCATGAATTTATCATTATTGGCCGTTTTGTGGTTCGGGGCATTTGAAATTCGCAGTGGGGGAGCCCAGATTGGTGAGCTGGTCGCCGTTGTCAATTATGCAATGCGCATGACCGGTGCTTTTACAATGTTCTCATTCATCATCATGATTTTCGCCCGTGCAAAAGCATCTTCTGAACGGATTGAAGAAGTGCTGCTGGCAGAAGATATTCGTGAAAAAGAAGAAATCGGAGAGGTTAAAGCCCTCCGCCGCGGGGAAGTGCGGTTTGATCATGTATCATTCACATATCCTGAAAGTTCGCAGCCCGTTCTTCAAAATGTTTCATTCCATTTGAAGGCCAATGAAAAACTGGCCATCATGGGAGCAACAGGCTCTGGGAAGTCTTCCTTGCTGCAGTTGCTGCCGCGCTTTTACGACGCCACCGAAGGTACGGTATCTGTGCACGGCAGAGACGTCACAGACTGGTCGCTTCGCGCGCTGCGCAAAACAATCGGCATTGTGCCGCAGCAGTCGCTTCTTTTTACCGGAACGATTTCCAATAATCTGTCCTGGGGGAAAGATGAAGTCGTGCAGGAAGAGTTGGCTGACGCAGCGGCTAAAGCGCAGATCCACGAAACGGTGGAGCGTTTTCCGAAAGGCTATTTTACCCGGGTCGGACAAAAAGGCGTCAATTTATCGGGGGGCCAAAAACAGCGTTTGTCCATCGCCCGTGCCCTGGTGCGCAAACCGTCCATTTTACTTTTGGATGACAGCACCAGTGCGCTCGATGTCAAAACCGAAGCGGCTCTTTGGGAAGAGCTGGACCGGGAAGCGGCAACGATGCTTGTAGTGACTCAAAAAATACGGACGGCAATGAGAACCGACCGCATTCTGCTCTTGGAAGATGGCAGCATCTCGGCTTACGGAACTCATGAAGAGCTGTTGAAGAGCTCAGAACTGTATCGCCAGATTGCCATGTCCCAACAAGAAGAGGAGGTTGATGAATATGTTTAATGCCATTCGCCGCCCTTTCGGACATGAACCGATTTTGACAAAAGAAGATTTGAACAAAAAGAAAGAGAAAAAGTCTGAGCGTGCTGAAAACTGGAAATCAACCTTGTTAAAAGTTTGGAAGCTGGTCGACGAACAGCGATTCTTGTTGATTGTCGTATTGGCGCTGGTGTTTGTCAGCTCGGCTTTGGCGCTGCTTGGTCCTTATTTAGTTGGCTTTATCATTGATGAATATATTGTTCCGCAGAGTTTTGATGGGATGGGAATCGTTGTGCTGTGGCTTGTATTGGTCTATATTGGCCATTCCGTCTCCTTGTATTTGCAGAACTTTTGGATGGTGGGAATCGCCCAGCAAGTGATTTTCCGCATGCGGACACGGCTTTTTTCGCACCTTCAGCGATTGCCGGTGACGTTTTTTGACAAGCGGCAGCATGGAGAATTGATGAGCCGAATGACCAATGATATTGAAAACGTTTCTGCAACATTGAATACATCGTTTATCCAAGTGTTTTCCAGCATTTTGACGTTGACCGGTACGGCCATTGTCATGCTGACATTAAGTCCCTTATTGACTTTATTGACCTTAATCATTATTCCGCTCATGTACATCTCGATTCAATGGATCACCAAGCGTACAGGGCGGCTCTATAAAGAACAGCAAAAAGCGATTGGCGAGCTGAACGGCATGATCGAAGAAACCATTTCCGGCCAGAAAATCGTCAAAGCATTTTCACAGGAACCCCGCGTCATGGAAGAATTCCGAGAAAAAAGCGAGCGGCTTCGCCATGCCGGATTTTGGGCATGGACCTATGCCGGGTTTATTCCGAAAGTGATGAACTTCCTTAACAATGGAAGCTTTGCCATTGTAGCGGGTGTTGGGGGAATCCTGGCACTCAATGGTTCTGTGTCGATCGGCGTTATTGTCATCTTCACCGAGTATTCCCGGCAGTTTACACGTCCGTTAAACGACTTGGCCAATCAATTTAATACAGTATTGTCTGCAATAGCCGGCGCTGAACGGGTTTTCTCGATTATGGATGAGACAGAGGAGAAAGACGACCAGGTCTTGAATGAGGATAAGCAGTTGGAAGGAGAAGTCGTTTTCGATCAGGTTTCATTTAAATACGAAGGGGCGGAAGAAGATTGGACCATTCGCGACGTCAGTTTTTCCGTTGGCATTGGCCAAACAACAGCACTTGTAGGGGCAACCGGAGCTGGGAAAACAACCATCATGCAATTATTGGCGCGCTTTTATGACGCCAATGAAGGCGAGATCCGTCTGGATGGCACGCCGATTGCCGCAATGCCACGTGAAACATTGCGCAAACAAATCGCTTTCGTGCTGCAGGATCCGTTCCTGTTTGAAGCGACGGTCAGCGACAACATCCGTTACGGCAAATTGGATGCAACCGATGAAGAAGTGGTGAAGGCGGCAAAAGGGGCCAACGCGCATGACTTTATCGAAAAGCTGCCAGATGGCTACGACACGATTCTGACTGGCGACGGATCGATGATCAGCCAAGGCCAAAAGCAATTGCTGTCGATCGCCCGTGCGTTGATTGCGGATCCTGTCATTCTGCTGCTGGACGAAGCAACGAGCAGCATCGATACCGTCACTGAATTGAAGATACAGGAAGCGTTAGAGCGGCTCATGGCGGGGCGTACAAGCTTTGTCATCGCCCATCGTTTGAATACGGTGCGAAAAGCCGATTTGGTATTGGTCATGGAAATGGGTCGGCTGGTCGAATCGGGTACGCAGCAGCAGTTGTTGAATGAAAACGGCATTTACGCCAATATGCTGGAAGATGCGAAGTTGTAAAAAGTTTGCCACAGCGGGATAAAAAAGCCTGTTCCGGAAATGCGGAGCAGGCTTTTGGGTGTTTAAAGCATTTTTTGTCTAATACCGATTTCTGTCGCTCTATGATAGGATGAAATACAGGGAACTATTGGACAGGAAGAACTTGTTCTACAAACCGCTTTAGCGGAATTTGTATCGATAGGAGGTCGCAAGATGGATTTGTCGTTATCAATCGTTTCATTTCCACTAGATGAACAAACGGCCGACGACATGGAGCAGCTGTTGGGCGACTTGCCAGCTGAGCATAGAACGGTTCTTCATCCATCCTTATGGAGGACAGCCGATTCAAGAGGATTTGCGGTGATAGCTTATACGGAGCGGGAAGAGTTGATCGGTTTTGCCGCTGCTGCCGATCTGGTCGGGCTGCATCATTACGAGTGGTCGCTTTTTGTCCACCCGGATTACCGCAGGCTGTCACTTGGAACAGCTTTGGCAGATGGTGTTTCTCATGCGTTGGCTCAGCGGCAGGCGGAAAGCGAGTTGGTGGCTTTCGTCGATGAGGTGGACATCGCTGCATTTATGGAAAGTATCGGGTATCGCCCGGACTTTAATGAAATCCTGCTTTCTGCAGAGCCTTTGCCAGACGACAGCCTGCCTGAAGACCTAGCAGTGGTTCCATATGCGGGACAAGCAGTCCAATTGGCGGAGCTGTTGACAGCTGCGTTTGATGACTCGGTTTTGCCAATTATGGAACATAATATGATAGATCCGGAAAGAGAGATTTGGCTGCTTCAGAAAGGCCAGCAGCTGATTGGCACTGCAACGCTTGTAACCGAAGAAAAGAGCTTATGGGTGACGGCTTTTGCCATTCATCCCGAACAGCAGGGCCAGGGCTACGGTAAACAGTTCTTAAAATGGAGCCGGAATTTGGCGTTTCAACGCAGGCTGAAAAGAGTACTATTGGATGTTGAAACAAACAATCAAGCATTGCATGTCTATGAAGGATCGGGCTTCCGGCAGGTACAAACCATTTCCTACTGGAAACGTGGCACGTTGTAAAAAGCAAAACAGCCGAAGCACCGGTTTTATTAAGTATTGCCTAATTCTATCCATTCATATAGCTTATACTTAGTGTTTCCCGGATTTCAGTGCTTAGTCGACCGGTTATAGAAGAGGTATCAACTGAGAGCAGCAGAGCCAAAGCCGAGAACGAACGGAGCGACTTTGATGAACAACTACGAAAATGGGCAAAACATCGCCGCAGCATCCGAAAAGAACATCCGCACAGATTTTAAGGAAAGCATGACTTACGGTGACTATCTTCATCTGGACAAATTGTTGACAGCTCAGGACGGAGTCAGCGGGCACCATGATGAAACTTTGTTCATCATCATCCATCAAGTATCTGAACTGTGGATGAAACTGATTTTGCATGAATTGCGGGCGGCCATCGACAATATTCATAAAGATGATCTGCAGCCGGCGTTCAAGCAGTTGGCACGGGTGTCGCGGATCCAGTCCCAAATTATCCAAGGATGGGATGTTCTGTCGACATTGACACCTGCTGAATATATGGAATTCCGCGATGATTTGGGCAATTCCAGCGGATTCCAGTCCTATCAGTACCGCATGATCGAATTTGCCCTAGGCTATAAAACCAAGCATGTGCTGAAGATCTATGAAAAAGATGCGCCGCTGCACGCTGAGCTTGAGCAAGCGTTCAATGCGCCAGGCCTTTACGATGCAGCGATTCAAAAACTGGCCCGAAGCGGGTTTGCCATCGACGACGAAGTGCTGCAGCGGGATGTCAGCATGGTCTATGAATCCAACGAAAGCGTGCGCGACGCCTGGAAGACGGTTTACCGCGATGTGGATACGCATTGGGAGCTTTATCAGCTGGCAGAGAAATTAGTGGACATCGAAGACTGGCTCCAGCAATGGCGCTTCCGCCATATGAAGACTGTAGAGCGGGTAATAGGCTTCAAGCAAGGGACTGGCGGCTCATCAGGAGTCAATTATTTAAAAAAAGTTTTGGATCAATACTTTTTCCCGGAGCTTTGGGAAATACGGACAGATATTTAGGAGGGGTTTTGTGAAAATATATGCGCATAGAGGCTGCTCAGGCACCTATCCGGAAAATACAATTGCGGCTTTTCAGGCAGCGGCTGAATTGCCGATTACAGGTGTCGAGATTGATGTGCACTTAACGAGAGACGGCGAGATTGTCGTCATTCATGATGAAAAAGTCAATCGCACTACAAACGGCAAAGGCTATGTGAAAGACATGACCTTAAAAGAGTTGAAAGAGTTGGACTGCGGATCCTGGCGTTCTGAGGAATGGAGCGATGAAAAAATTCCGACCTTGGACGAAATATTTGATATTTTTGAAGAAACCAATCACAGGCTGAATATCGAGCTAAAGACTGATGTTTTTCCTTATGACGGCTTAGCCGATAAAGTGATCGATTTGGCCGCCAAACGCGGATTCACGGATCGTGTGCTGATTTCTTCTTTTAATCACGAAGACATACAGTCAGTGGTGCAAGGAAAACAAGTGGAAAGTGCCATTTTGACTTTTGAAGTGCTGGTGGATGTCTATGATTACGCACGTGTCATTGGCACGAAGCGAATCCATATATCTCTGCCATCGGCTTTCAGAAGAATGACCACTGATGCACTGCGAAAAGGTGCTATTGTCTATGTTTATACAGTCAACGATGTAAACTACGTAGAAGAATTGCATAAAATTGGTGTGCATGGAATCTTTACCGATCATCCGGAAAAAATGCTGGCACATTTTGAGTTAAAAGAATCATATGAGGAAAAATGAAGAATCAGTCTTCTATTTGTAGCTTAGCCCGCAGAAAGCAGCATTATAAAGCGATTTCTTAAAATTTCTATATTAATATGAAAAGCCGAATTGGAATCCTCCAATTCGGCTTTCATATTACCATTTCGCGTAATGCTCCTCAATAGAACCGAGAAGACGGGTAATTTTTAGTTTTTTGCCATTGGCGTAGCGGACATAACCGTCATAATAGCCGAAAAGCTGGTGGACTTCCGATTTGACGAGCCGCATATCTGTTTTGGATACACGTTCGAAAAAAGGGGAAAACGTCAGCTGGACATCATCGGAAAATTTGCTGTGGATTAGCCACGGTTTTTTGAAGTCTTCCCGATCATAATGAAACAGGACATCTTCATGAATTTTCGTCATCTTGCCGTTCACAAAAAAAGCATTTTCCGTCATTCCAGTGCCATCGGTCCATTTGCCCCCCAAATTCAAACCAATCACTTTCCCCAGTGAACGCTGAGAAGCCATTCCCCAATTCCAGAGAGATTCCCGGGGCCAAATGCCGCGCCCATAATCCAATACAGCAAAGCTGTCCAGTTTTTCAAATTCAAAACGCTGACTTCCGATTTTGACCATCCCCGTGACCGGAAGCGAAGTATGCTTTCCTGTAAATTGGAAGGTTTGGCGATTCCAGGGAACGACCACGTTCAAGGATTCGTAATCCTTAGGGTGTGAAATAACCAGAATTGCTTCCAAATCCTCGCCGTCAAACTCTTTGACGCTGACAGTTAAATGTGTTGCATCCTGGCTGAAAATGGACTCGATGGTCATGGAATCACTGCGAAAATGGCAGGGATCCAGCGCATTTTCAGATAATTTCACTTGGCGCGTGTATGGAATCACAACAGTTTTCTCATAAAAACGCTGCGTTTCGTAATTAAGGAAATAAACAAAACAGACAGTGGCATAATCCAGATGAGAAATTGTTGCCGAAAATAGAATCTCATCCCCAAAGACACACCAGTAATTCCATTTTTTCTTGCGCATGAAATTCCCGCTTAAGTTGCTTTTCACCAGTGGCTGTTTAGCATATCCAATAGCTTTTGGATTTAATTGGCCTCTTGCATCACAAAGTTTTACAAATTCAGTAAGCTCTCGTTCTACATGTTGCATTAAATCCACCTCACCATCATTCTTCTACTCTTATTGTAGCAGAACAAAGGTGTAATATCCGGTTGGGACCGAGGAGTTCAGCCGAAAAGTCTGAAAATTGAATGGCTTTATCCGTCATTAGTCATAAAATGATTCTACAAAGCTTCCCGTCGCCACTGGAAAGCGAGAGTGCCTTCCCCTGCATGGACGGCAAGCGAAGAACTTAAGTCGCCGATTAAAATGTCAGCATCCGGCATTTCTTTCAGTATTTCCTGCTTAAGACTTTCGGCTTCATTGGTCACATGTCCGTGCATGATTTGGAATTTCCGGACTCCGTGCTCCTCATAATCCTTTTTGGCGTGGTTGATCAAATACTGGATCGCCTTTTTATGTGACCGCACTTTATCAATGGGCTTTAGTTCACCATCTGGGGTAAGTTGGACAATCGGTTTGATCTGCAGCAGGCTGCCCAGGTAATATTGGGCACCGCTCATTCGGCCGCCTTTATAAAGCTGTGCAAGGTTGCCAATTAATATATAGTTTCGGAAATCCGCAGTTTCCTTTTCAAGCCGCTGCGCAATTTCTTCAGCTCCAATTCCTTGTTCCTGCAGCTTTAAGCCACGCTCGATCAAACCGGATAAACCGTAAGACAATGCCAGTGAATCGACGGCATAAACCTTGAATTCACTCATTTCAGCACCGGCAGTAGACGAAGCGATTGTTCCACTGAGTTTTGCCGAAGCGTGCACAGCAATGGCACATTCATATTCTTCTTTCAATTTGTCGTACAGTTCCGAAAATTTCCCGGCTGAGGGCTGCGAAGTTTTGGGGAAGTCAGCGGAATCTTTAATGCGCTGATAAAGTTCATCATTCGTCAAATCCACACCGTCATCAATAAATTCTTCAGTGCCGAAATGAATATTCAATGGAACAATATAAACGTCCGGATGTGCTTTAAACTCCTCTGTTACAAATCCTGTCGTATCTATAACCCATGCAATCGGTTTCTTCATACAAAAACTCCCCTTTTTTAGAATAGTTAGATTATAAAAACTATAACATGTATAATATTTGAGCGATAGTAATAGTCGAATAAACTGCACTTTCTAGACAGAAGATGAGCGAAACCGGCTATTGAACGATTCTTCGATATCCCCTTTGTGCTTAATCACAATAATAATAATGGCGGCAATTAACGGCCAGGTAATGAGCCAAACTTGAAGAATGACCGACATGGCGATAAAGCCTGCAAAGCTGGCAAGCATGGATAAAGTCGCGCTTTTGAACCAAGGGAAAAATGCGAAAAACAGGATGAACATCGCCAAAAATAAATCCGGTGTCAAACAGAACGTTACACCGATAAAAGCAGCAATTCCTTTTCCGCCGCGGTATTTGAGCCAAAAAGGGAACAAATGGCCCAAAATGACGGCCAAGCCTGCCACAGCTATTTCCCAAATAGAAAACTCAAAAACAAATCCGAGCCAGACCACGAGCGCGCCTTTGCCGGCATCACCGAGAAAAGTCAGCAAAAAGGCTGATTTGCCAAGAGTGGCGCCAGCGTTTCTGGCCCCAAGATTGCCGCTGCGCTGTTGCCGCAAATCGATGCCTTTCCATTTGCCGATCCACCACGCCGTCAAAAAATTCCCGATAACATACGAAAGCAGCCAGTAAACAATCATTAGGAATCCCCCTTGCATTGCAATATGAATAGAGTATAAAGGCCTCCCCTGCATAACGGGAAGGCCTTTATGGAAAAGACTATTTTAATTCAGAAGCTTCAAAAAGATAATCGCTGATGACGCGAAGCCCTTTATCGAAATTCTCCAGATGGAAATGCTCATTTGGTGCATGGAAGTTTTCAGATGCAAGTCCGAAGCCCATCAAGACGACAGGCAAGCCGAGAATTTCGTCGAATGCCGCGACGATCGGAATCGATCCCCCCATTCGTGTAAACGCGGTCGGCACACCATAGACTTTCTCGTAGGAGCGGCCAGCTGCCTGGATGGCAGGGTGGTCATATGGCGTCAGGAACGGTTTGCCTTTATCAAACTCAGAAATCTCAACGGTTACCCCTGCTGGCTTGTGGGACTTCACATGCGCTTTTAGTTTGGCTACAATGTCATCAGGATCCTGATTTGGCACCAGTCGGCACGTGATTTTAGTGCTGGCTTCTGCAGGCAGGACGGTTTTGATGCCTTCGCCTGAAAAGCCGCCGGTGATGCCATTGACTTCTAGGGTCGGGCGAATCCACGTACGTTCAACGAAAGAATAACCTTTCTCGCCAAAGTCCTCTGTAATGCCGATTTCTTTTTTCTCATGCTCTAGATCGAACTCAAGTGCCGCAAACTCTTCACGCTCTTTATCGGAAACTTCAAGGACGTCGTCATAAAAACCTTCTACTTGGATCAGTCCTTCCTGGTCGCGGAACGACTGGAGGATTTCTACAACGGCATGCAGCGGATTTTGAACAGCGCCGCCGTATAGTCCGGAATGCAAATCGCCTTTTGGTCCTTTGACGTCGATTTGGATGCCTGCAAGTCCGCGAAGGCCATAACAGACAGCCGGTCGTCCTGGTCCTTGCATGCCGGTATCGGAGATGATGATGACATCGGCCTTCAGCAATTCCTGATTTTCTTCCACATATTTCGGAAGGTTGGGGCTGCCGATCTCTTCTTCGCCTTCGATGATCAATTTGATGTTGACCGGCAATTCGCCATCTACTTTCAAAAGGGCCTCGATTGCTTTGATGTGCATGAAAACCTGGCCTTTGTCATCACTTGCGCCGCGGGCATAGAGTTTGTTGTCGCGGACTTGAGGTTCAAAAGGTGCTGATTCCCATAGATGAAGAGGATCCACCGGCTGAACGTCGTAATGGCCATACATCAGTACTGTCGGTTTGCCTTCTGCATGGAGCCAGTCAGCATAAACCACCGGATGTCCGTCAGTCTTATCGATTTTAGCATTTTCCAAGCCAGCACTTTCGAGTGCAGCAACCAGCCATTCTGCTCCTTTTTGCATATCCGCTTTATGCTCGGATAAAGAGCTGACAGAAGGGATGCGCAAAAACATTTTTAATTCTTCCAGGTGTGATTCCCGGTGGTCTTTAAAGTATTGGTCTATGGCTTGAGCGTTCATCTAGATCCCTCGATTCGTTAAATTTGAGTATGGAAAAATTATAACATACCAAGTTTTGGTTTTCGACAAGTGGAAATCGGCTATGGTATAGTGTTGAATACGGAAAGAGTTCGTAAAATTATGTGTTTATAACACTGGAGGAAATAATATTGTTTATAGCATTAGGTATCTTTTTATTCATGTCGTTTTTCTTATCGGGAAGCGAAACGGCATTGACAGCAGTAAATAGGATGAAGGTCCAACTTCGCGCAGAGCAGGGTGATATTAAGTCACAGAAACTGCAAAAGTTAATTGCGAAGCCGGACCGAATGATTACGACAATCTTAATCGGCAACAATATTGCCAATATCATGCTGCCAACATTAGTGACGACCATTGCTATTACTAGAGGATGGGAAGTCGGTTTGGCTACTGCCATTTTAACGGTCATTTTAATCATTTTTGGTGAAGTGCTGCCAAAAACAATTGCAGCTACATTCTCTGATCGAATCGCGTATATCGTATTGCCGGTTATCAGCTTTTTGGTAGTCATCTTAAAGCCATTAACTTGGCTATTGGCCCAATTCACAAATATATTCATTCGCATTATCTCAAAAGGCACCGTGAAGGAAGCGAGCATGACAAAAGAAGAATTGCGTACGATGGTTGATATTGCTTCCACTGAAGGAACGTTTGAGGAAGATGAATCTGAGCGCATAAAAGGGGTTTTGGATTTTCCTCATAAAGATGTATCGGATGTCATGTCTACTCACCGCACCGACACAGTGGGGATTGCTCTCGACTCAACTTATGAAGAGGTACGGGATTTGATTCTGGATTCTTCCTACACGCGCTACCCGGTCTATGAGGAAAGCATGGATAATGTTGTTGGATTATTTTATTCGAAAAAGCTGATAGAATGGTCGATGAATCCGAATTTGACGCTGGAGGAACTGATGGACGATAATCCATTGTTTGTGGTTCAATCAGTCAGTGTAGAAAAAGTCTTTAAACTGATGATGGCGAAGAAAAAGCATATGGCTGTGATTTTGGATGAATACGGCGGAACACTTGGTATTGTCACGCACGAAGACATTATTGAAGAAATGATCGGCCAGGATATCGAAGACGAGACAGATGAAGAAGACGACGAACTGGTTTTTGAAATGACGGATACTTTGCTGTCATGCCATGGCCGCCTCGAAATTGAAGATGTCAACGACATGTTCAATGTGGAAGTGCCGAACGATCATGATACGATTGCCGGTTTTGTCATGCAGCAATTGGGGCATGTGCCAGATGAAGGCGAACAGTTTACCTATGAAAATCTTCAGGTTGAAGTCAACGAAATGGACCGTAACCGCATTGTCCGCTTAACAATTATGAAAACAGATCATAAAGAAGAAGTTTTAGCATAGAAAATCCTCTGTCTTGAGACAGGGGATTTTTTCCTTTTATTACACCTTTGTAAGGAAAATGAAAGTAGAAGCGATAGAGTGAAAGCTCCACTTCCGTCAATATAAGGTTATAAGAGAAAGCGAAAGCAAAATGCCTTCGCTGGACAAGCAGAACGGACGGGGGCACGATCATGGAAACGCTATACACAGAATACAATCGGTACATCTATCATTTATGTTTGAAACTGACACGTAATAAAGCTGAAGCGGAAGATTTGATGCAGGAAGTTTGGCTGAAAGTTGTACGCTATGAATCTTCTATTGCTGAAGTGGATCACGTAAAAGCTTGGCTGACAACAATCTGCATGAATACATTCCGTGATCGTTACCGCAAAAACGTAAGACGCAGCAAGCATTTGATTCAACAGCCGGAAGGCTTGGATGTCTCGTTGCTGGATTTGATTCCTTCTGATTCAGCAGGTGTTGCTGAACTATTGGAGAAGCAGGACGTTTCTGTGATGATTCGCCATAAGATTTCAGAACTGGATGCTATTTACCGCACCACCATCCTTTACTTTTATGTTCACCAATATTCGCTGATTGAAATTGCGGATGCCATGAAAGTATCGATCGGCACAGTGAAATCCCGTCTGTTCCGTGGGAAACAGCGATTAAAAGACATGCTGATGGAAGATGACCGGACGCGTGAATATGTGGTAGCGACTTAAAACAACCGGATTTTCGGTTGTTTTTTTCAATGGAAAATATTATAAGAATTTTATCTTCCTACTGGTTATAATAAACAGGAGGGGGAAAGACGATGAAAAAGAGAAAGTTCCAGGATTGGAGCAGAAGAAGACGGATTGTTATGGGCTCCGTTGGCATTCTGGCATTCCTCTATATTGTAGTTATTGTATGGCAGACGTTTAAGCCTTTGCCAGAAGGCGTTTCAAGTGAAGGGGATCTTCATGCCGTCGAACAAATCGAAATGATTTATGACTTGTCTTACGCCCAAGATAAAGAAGGCACCGAAACAGAAAGTGAACTGCGGATATTCAATGAAATTTATGACATGATTGATGAGGCAGAAGAATTTATCGTCATCGATCTTTTTCTTTTTGATAATTACAATGATCAGGAAGTGGATTTTCCGGCAGTAGCGGAAACCTTGACTGATCATTTACTGGATAAAAAAGAAGAAAATCCGGACTTTCCTATCTATTTTATTACCGATCCGCTGAATTATGGCTACGGGTCCTATGAAAATCAATTTTTAGGAACGCTGGAAGATGAAGGCGTAGAGGTCATTACGACAGACCTGGACAAACTTCGCGACTCTACCCCGCTGTATTCCGGATTTTACCGCGTCATTTTTCAATGGTTTGATGCTGGCGGCAGAGGCTGGGTACCGAACGGAATGTCGAGCGATGCCCCTGATTTAACAGTATCTTCTTATTTGAAGATGATGAACATTAAAGCTAATCACCGAAAAACTGTTATTACTGAAAATGAAGCCATCATCAGTTCCGCAAATCCTCATAATGCCAGTGGACTGCACGGCAATATGGCCTTTAAAGTCAGCGGTCCTGTGCTAAATGACCTTTTGGAAGCTGAAGAAGCCGTATCCTTATTCTCAGGGGGGCCGGAATTGCCTAGAATAGAGGCAGCTGAGCAACAGGGTGAGTATCAAGTGCAATACTTGACGGAGCGAAAAGTGCTGGATGCCCTGCTTTCAGATATTGAAAAAACGGCAGAAGGCGACGCTATCCAATTGGCCATGTTCTACATAGCTGAAAGCAGTGTTGTTAATGCCTTAACGGATGCAGCTAACCGCGGAGTTGATGTCCGTCTGATTCTGGATGCCAATGAAAATGCGTTCGGCACTGAAAAGACCGGGTTGCCCAACCGTCCTGTAGTCCACGAGATGCTGTCAGAGTCAGAAGATCATTTGGAGGTCCGCTGGTACAATGCCGTTGTCGGACAGTTCCACACAAAATCGATTATGATCCAAACTAAAGATGAAACCGTCATTTCGGGAGGCTCTACCAACTATACGGAGCGTGCGTTCAATGATTACAATCTGGAAAGCAATATCCGGATTGCAGCACCAAATGACAGCGAATTGACTGAAGACATGGAGAATTATTTCGATCGCCTGTGGGATAACGAAGATGCCCTTTACACGCTGGAGACAGAAGAATATCAAGATGATTTCACCTTTTGGCAGCGAGGAATCTATGGCTTCCAAAAACTGTTCAAACTGACGACCTATTAAAAAATGCCTCTTCTGGAAAACCAGAAGAGGCATTTTTATATTTTATGATTGTACCGTTTTGCCGGCCGAAATCCATTCTTCAACGTCCCAGACTTTAGTTGCCAGGCCTTCATAGAATTCAGGTTCGTGGCTTACTAAGACGATAGTACCTTTATATGCTTGCATCGCGCGTTTCAGTTCAGCTTTTGCATCGATGTCCAAGTGGTTGGTCGGCTCATCGAAAATCAGCCAGTTGCTTTCTTCCATCATCAATTTGCACAGGCGGACTTTGGCTTGTTCGCCACCGCTCAGCTGCGTCATGGGACGGGAGATATGCTCATTTTTCAGACCGGTGCGGGCAAGCGCGCCACGCACCTGGCCTTGGTCCATGCTTGGATAAGCGGCCCAAATTTCATCGAGCGGTGTGTGGGTTGGTGCTTTGACTTCCTGTTCGAAATAGCTTGGCGTCAAATACTCACCGCGCAGAACATCCCCGTCAAGCGGCTTGATTTTGCCGAGCATTGTTTTCAGCAGAGTCGATTTCCCGACGCCGTTCATGCCGACAAGCGCAATTTTTTCACCGCGTTCGATCATGAAAGTTAGCGGCGGCAGGAGTGGTTTTTCATAGCCGATGGAAAGGGCTTCCGCTTCAACGACGTAACGGCTTGGGCTGCGTGTTTCTTTAAAAGCGAATTGCGGTTTTGCCGCAACTTCCGGCTTATCGATGCGGTCCATGCGATCCAGCTGTTTCTGGCGAGACTTGGCACGGCCGGTTGTAGAAGCACGCGCTTTGTTTTTCGCAATGAACGTCTCGGTTTTCTTGATCATGTCTTCCTGTCTTTCATAGGCATCCAAATGCTGCTGCTTGCTCAATTCTGCAAGCTCAATGAATTTCTCATAAGTGGCTGTATAGCGCGTCAATCGTGAAAATTCCAAGTGGAAAATAACACTAGTGACGCTGCTCATGAATTCTGTATCATGCGAGATCAACAAGAACGCATGCGGATAGTTTTTCAAATAATTGACGAGCCATTGAATATGCTCTTCGTCAAGATAGTTGGTCGGCTCATCCAACAGCAAGACTTTCGGTTTTTCGAGCAATAGCTTCGCAAGCAACAGCTTTGTACGTTGTCCACCGGATAAAGCTTCTACATTGCGGTCAAGGCCGATTGCATCAAGGCCAAGGCCGCGAGCGATTTCTTCGACTTTACCATCCAATGTGTAAAAATCTCCAGCATCCAAAGCGTCCTGTGCTTCCGCCATCTGCTCAAGCAGCTCTTCAAGGCGTTCTGGATCGGCATCGCCCATTTGCATGGCGATATCGTTCAATTCCGCTTCTTTCTGATATAGAGGCAGGAATGCATCCTGCAGCGTTTCGCGGATCGTGCGCCCAGGCTGCAGCTGTGTGTGCTGATCCAGGTAACCGTAATGTGTCCGTGGCTGCCATTCAACGCGCCCATCATCGTGGATGATCTTGCCCGTTAAAATATTCATCATTGTCGATTTCCCGACGCCATTGGCTCCAACTAATCCGACATGTTCACCTTCGACCAGCCGGAACGATACGTCGTTGAAAAGGGTCCGGTCACCGAACGTATGGCTTAATTTTTCTACTGTTAATAAACTCATTTAATAAATTCCTCCAATATCATAAAAAAAATCGCGGTTACAGATCCGCGAGTTTTTGGTTTAATTCCGCAAGTTGTAGTTCCATTTTTTCCAGACGCAATTCCGCTTTCTCCACCATGCCGGCGTGTCCAGTTGTCTCGAGCTTTTCAATATCGCCTTGGTGGCGAACATAATCCATCTTAAGCTCAGCAATTGCGTATTCCAATTCCTGCTTGTTCACAAAATCACCCTTATTTTTCTATCATTGTAACACAAAATCACAAAAGTTGAATCTTTAACGATTTTCCTTCACTATATAAAACCTGTATAATTCCAAAAAAGATTAAAAGGACGTGACAAGCCATCGATAGTTTATTATTCGACTTAATGCTCATTATTTTTCTGGGAGTGCTCTCTCAATGGATCGCTTGGCGTCTTCAGCTTCCGGCAATCGTACTAATGTCGATTGCCGGACTCCTGGTCGGGCCGATTCTGGGGATCATTGACCCTGCTGAAAGCTTTGGAGAGCTGTTCAATCCTTTCATTTCATTAGCAGTCGCCATTATCCTCTTTGAAGGCAGCCTGAATTTGAACTTCAAGGAAATTCGTACCTTTGGCAAGCCGATTTTGCGAATTGTGACGCTGGGTGCATTTATCGCCTGGATTGTCGGGTCATTGGCTGCACATTATATTGCCGGTTTATCATGGGCGGTGGCATTTGTCATTGGCGGACTGTTTATCGTAACGGGTCCTACCGTGATCTTGCCGCTGCTTCGGCAGGCCAAATTAAAAACGCGTCCTGCTGCCATCCTGAAATGGGAAGGCATCGTTGTGGATCCGTTTGGCGCGCTGCTCGCTTTATTTGCATTCCAATTCGTCCTGTTTGCCATCGGCGACGAAACAGCAGCAGCTTTCGGCCTGTTCTTCCTGGCATCCTTGTTTTCAGTCGCACTTGGCGCCGGTGCCGGCGGCTTGATGGGGATGTTGTTCGAAAAGGGGCAGGTTCCAGAATTTCTGAAAGCACCGATGGTATTTGGAGTGGTCCTGCTGACGTTTGTGGTGTCGGATATGGTCATGCACGAAACCGGGCTTTTGGCAGTTACGGCTATGGGCATGGTCATGGCCAATATGAACATTGCTTCGATCAATGACATGCGCCATTTTAAAGAAAATATTTCGGTTCTCTTGATATCCAGTATTTTTGTCATGCTGACCGCTTCGTTAAGCCTCGATGTGTTGATTGAAATCTTCAATTGGCAAATCATTTCATTTGTTTTGGCAACGCTGTTTGTCGTCCGGCCGCTGTCGATCTGGTTATCGACAATCGGTACCGACCTGACGATTCAGGAGAAAACGCTGGTTGGCTGGATTGCGCCGCGCGGCATCGTGGCATTGACAGTTTCCGGTTATTTCTCGGGAGTGCTGCTTGAGGCGGGATTTGCAGATGCGGAATTGCTGACGGCACTGACCTTTGCACTGGTCTTTTCTACCGTTATTGCGCACGGTTTTACGATTGGCTGGCTGGGCAGGAAGCTCGGTCTTGCTAGTGCAGAAGAGCCGGGCATCATTATTGTGGGCGCCAGCCGGTTTGCTGTAAAGCTTGGCGAAGTGTTGGCTGAACTCAATAAAAACGTCATGATTGTAGATCCTTCCTGGGGCAGCCTGCAGGGAGCGCGCCAAGTCGGTTTGACGACTTATGCCGGGGAAATCCTGTCAGAGCATACTGATTATGAAGTGGAAATGACAGCGTATGAAACGATGATTGTTGCGACGGAAACCGATTCTTATAACGCGCTGGTCGTTAATAATTTTGTTCCTGAATTAGGTCGTACAAACTTGTACCAGACGGCTATTCACGAAGGGGACCCGGCCGATTTCCATTCTTCTTTAAGCGGCCGTACTTTGTTCGGGGACCGGTGGAACATCCATGAGCTGGAAAGAAAAGCAGAGCAGGGCTACACAATGCGCAAGACGCAATTGACGGAGCAATTCAGCTACGAAGACTTTTTGGAAAAATGGACGGATGACACCATCCCGCTCTTTATACAACGGCCACAAGGCAAGATTGAGTTTTTTGCCGAAAGCAATAAAATCGAGCCGAAGCCTGGAGATGCCATTATCAGCTTTACGTCACCCGCCCGCCAGTCGGACCGAACGCAGGAGCGCCTGGAGAACAAGCGCTTCAAAATCGCCACTCAGACTAAAGCATGAAATCATTCGCTTGTAAGCTTTTCGATGCGTATTGTGAAACAGGGTTTGTTATGATGAAAACAAACGGATCATTGCTTGCGATGATGCGGATTGGCACACATATAACTGACGGGTATTCCACGCATTTTGAGGAGGACATAGGATTATGAAGATTTTATTAGTAGACGGAACGATTCTCGGGAGCAAAACCGGCGCCATTTTGGAGCAGGTGCAGACCTATATTCAAGAAATCGCTCCTGAAATGGAATTGAAGATTTTAAAGCTGGCCGATTACGACCATCAGTTTGTTGATGGGCGTCCGCTTGGCGAATACAATGACAGCATGCAGGAAATCGTCCGCCGCTTTGAAGACGCAGACGGCTACATCATCGCGTCGCCGATCTTCCAAGGGTCGATTCCAGGTGTCCTGAAAAACACATTTGATATGCTGCATCCGCGCACAATGCGCTATAAGCCGGTCTCCATCGTGGCGAATGGCGGCACGTATCAGCATCACTTAGTCATCGAAAACCAGCTCAAGCCGATTCTCGATTACTTCCGCTGCCTAGTGACGCCGAACTACGTCTACACACACACGAGCCATTTCGACGACACCAACACCATCATCAACGAAGACGTCCACAACCGCCTGCGCGAATTGTCACGCGTCTTCGTGCAATACGCCGAGATGAGCAAGCATTTGTCGAAGGAAACGCTGGATAATCCATGATTGATTGAAAAAACCTCCCTTTTGGGGAGGTTTTTTTGAGTTTATGATCCGCTGTGATTGAAATATGTTCCGTTAGCCTGGAAATACGATCCGTTGCAACGCATTTACGACCCATTGCGTTATAAATACGATTCTGCTGCCTATTTGGTTTTATTCCGCAGGTCCATCTCCGGAATCAAATACCTGAGGCTTCTATGGGTACCAACAGTTTCGAAACCGCAGCGTTTTAGTATTTTCACTGCATTCGATCTTGATTCCAGCTCTGTGAACCTTCGGAATTCCTGATTGGATATAGTGTCTCCAACCAACAGGCGATAATCTTGCAATGCCAATAAATGAGCATCCTGCTGCCTATTGCTGCAATTCAGGCAACGCCAAAAATCGCGGGAATAAACCATTTTCGAAAAAGAGCAGGCGGAACAAAAAACACCGGTTTGTAATGGGTAAGGTATGGGTTCGGACTTATAGGGTACGGGAGGACATTGGTGTGCCAGAAGAAGATCACATAGTTGAGGAACGTCAAATGAAGGATAGGCGTTGTACTGTTCGATCAGTTGATCTAATACGAATGGCAATCCGGAGAGGTGGATAACTCGTCGTTCAACAGCTTCGAGTTTAAGGATGCTGGAGGGATTGGTAAACACAACGATCCCGACAACAGGAATCGTGTGATTTGTCAGTTGCCGAATCTTTTTTTCATGGCGATACAGCTGATCGTCCGGATTTCTCATGCCTATTGATTCAGAGTGCAATGTACGGGTAAATTGCCGTGTCGTTCCGTCCATTTCAATGACTCCACCGATATTTTTAATTTCGATGATGGCAATGAATTTCGAAAAGACGCAGATGGCATCCATTTGATGAGAAGGAGTGACATAATCGGGGATAACTCTGAAAATTTCATCGCTCGTATAATCGAGCCAAATCCGGTCAAACCAGGTTTCACCGGCATACCCGGCAGTCCAGGTCCTTACTTTTTCTTTTAGATCAGCATAGGCTGGGTGATAGGAAGGGGTTCGCGCCAGCAGTGCTTCCAAATAGATAAGGATATCGGGACGTCGGCGTTCAATCAGTTGCAAAAACATCATTCCTTTCAAGAGAGTTGAAACAAATACAGCCTTGCCGGTGAATGAAATCAAGAATATTTTGATTTTATTTTGGAGTAGGTAGCTTTACGATCCACTGGTAATGAAATACGTTCCGTTAGATCTGAAATATGATCCGCAGGTGTGCAAATGCGTTCCATTGAACAAGAAATACGATTCTGATGCATCTTTTTCCTTTAAAATCAGAAAATGTTACAATAACCACATCAGAAATGAGGGTGAATTCAAATGAAATCAGTAGTTTTAGCAGAAAAGCCGTCCGTGGCGCGTGATATTGCGCGCGTTCTTGGGTGCGAACAAAAAGGAAACGGGTACCTGGAAGGCAAGCAGTATATCGTCACGTGGGCGCTTGGCCACTTGGTGACGCATGCGCAGCCGGAGCAATATGACAACGACTTCAAGGAATGGAAGATGGACACGCTGCCGATCATTCCAAAACCGTTCAAGCTCGTACCGATCAAGCAGTCGATGAAGCAGTTCAACGCCGTCAAGTCGCTCTTGCAGCGCGGCGATGTCAACGAAGTCATCATCGCGACAGATGCCGGGCGCGAAGGCGAACTTGTAGCGCGCTGGATTCTGGAGAAAACGAATACACGCAAGCCGGTGAAGCGGCTGTGGATTTCGTCGGTTACCGACAAAGCCATTAAAGACGGTTTCCAAAACCTGAAGGACGGCCGCGCTTACGAGAATTTATTCGAAGCAGCTGTGGCGCGTGCAGAAGCGGACTGGGTCGTCGGCATCAATGCGACGCGCGCGCTGACCGTCAAATACAATGCGCAATTGTCGACGGGCCGGGTGCAGACGCCGACGCTGGCAATGATTGCCGAACGTGAACAGCAAATCCGCAATTTTCAGCCGAAGCCGTATTACGGCATGCAAGCTGTCACAGACAAAGCCGCCTTCACCTGGACGGACGGCAACTCGACGCAATCCTTCGATAAGGACAAAATCGATCGCCTCTTCACAAAGCTCCAAAATACGCATGAAGGCACAGTGACGGATATCAAGATTACGCCAAAACGGCAGCCGGCACCGCCTTTATTCGACTTGACCGAACTGCAGAAAGAAGCCTACAAGCGCTATAGCTGGTCGGCGAAAGAGACGCTCAACACGCTGCAAAATTTATATGAACGCTACAAAATCGTCACCTATCCGCGGACCGACTCGAAGCATTTGACGAGCGATATGCGCGATACATTAAAAGACCGCGTCAAAGCCGTACAGATGGGGCCTTACCGCAGTCTGGCCGCAATAATTTTGAAAAATCCGGTGGCGCCGCAAAAAGGAGTCATCGACGACGCCAAAGTTTCCGATCACCACGCCATCATCCCGACGGAAGAAACGCCGCCGCTGCACGATTTGTCCGACAAAGAAATCAAACTATACGACATGATCGTCAAGCGCTTTCTTGCAGTATTCTATCCGCAGTATGAATATGATCAGACGACGGTCAAGCTGACTGCCGGCGGGGAAACTTTCCAGGCAAAAGGCAACACGATCCGCAATGAAGGCTGGAAACGAATCTACAAAGATGAAGACAATGACAACGATACGACGCTGCCGCCGTTTGAAAATGGCCAAAAGCTGACGATCAAAGGCATTGCCCTAACTGACGGCAAAACCAAGCCGCCCGCTTTCTTCAATGAAGGAACGCTGCTTGGCGCCATGGAAAATCCGGCGCAATTCATGAGCGGCGAATCCAAAGAACTGATCCAGACACTCGGTGAGACGGGCGGCCTTGGAACTGTTGCGACGCGCGCAGACGTCATCGATAAATTATTCAATACCTTCCTGATCGAGAAAAAAGGCAAGGATTTGACGATTACCTCAAAAGGCCGCCAGCTGCTGGAGCTTGTCCCGGAAGATTTGAAGTCGCCGAAGCTGACAGCCGACTGGGAACAGCAACTGACCAAAATCGCCAAAGGCCAAATGAAGAAAGAAGCATTTATGACAGAAATGATCGCCTTTGCCGAAAAGTCGGTGTCGGACATCAAAAAGAGCGACAAGAAATTCAAGCATGACAACATCACCGGCAAAATGTGCCCGGATTGCGGCAAACCGCTTCTTGAAGTCAACGGCAAACGCGGCAAGATGAACGTCTGCCAGGACCGCGACTGCGGCTACAAAAAGCAGGTAGCGATGCAGACCAACGCGCGCTGCCCGAACTGCCACAAAAAGCTTGAAATGCAAGGCGAAGGAGACGGCAAGATTTTCGTTTGCAAATGCGGGCACCGCGAAAAACTGTCTGCCTTTGAAAAACGCAAAAAATCCGGCCAGTCCAAAGCCAATAAAAAAGACGTCAATAAATACTTGAACCAGCAGGACGAGGCGCCGCAAAATACCGCGATGGCGGATGCGCTGAAAAAGCTATTGGGCCAAACCGAATAGGGTGGTATGCTGTGGAGAACAGAACTTCGAAGCAAGGAGAATTCGCCGTGGCTAAGAAAATTGCAAAAACCAATGCAGCACGCATGCTCGACAAAGAGAATGTTCCTTATGAATTGCTCAACTACAGCACGGAAGACGGCAAAGTGGATGGCGTTTCTGTTGCCGCCAAAATTGGCTTTTCTGCCGACCTTGTCTATAAAACATTGGTGGCGATTGGGGCGTCGAAACAGCCTTATGTTTTCGTCATCCCTGTTGCCCAAGAACTGGATTTGAAAAAAGCGGCAAAGGCGGCTGAAGAAAAGAAAATCGAGATGGCGCCGGTCAAAGACATCCTGGCACTGACAGGTTACGTTCGCGGCGGCTGTTCTCCGGTTGGAATGAAAAAACCGTTTCCGACTTTTGTTTCGTCTGAAGCTGAGCAGTTGCCTGAAATGATCGTTTCTGCCGGCAAAATCGGCATGCAGCTGAAACTGGCTCCGGCCAGGCTCGCAGCTGCTACAAATGGCCAATTTGCTGAGTTGACAGTGCCAAGTCAATAAAGCATCCATCCATTCTTTTTGAATGGGTGGATTTTTCATATCACAATAGAAGAAAGAAGGATTTGGATGAAGCGTTCGCTGTTTTACCGCTGGTTGTTTTTTATTGTCGGATTGGTTGTGCTGGCTCTTGGGTTTACCATGACCATCAAAGGAAGCAGGTTGGGCATTGGCCCATGGGATGTACTGCATGTCGGACTGTATTTGAATTTCGGTTTGACGATCGGAACCTGGTCTGTCATTGCTGGTTTTACGCTAATCGCTTGTACGGCTTTCTTCACACGGAAGATCCCGCAGGTTGGCACCTTTTTGAACATGCTGCTGGTTGGCATATTTATCGATATTTTTAATTTTCTCATTCCAGATATTCAGACGCTGGTCGGACAAATCCTGATTTTATCAGCTGGCATTGTCGTTTCGGGGTATGGCGTAGGCCTGTACGTATCGCCGAAAATCGGGGCAGGGCCGCGGGACAGCCTGATGATGCTGCTGGTCAATAAAACAGGGTTCAGCATCAGCGTGGTTCGGGCAGGCATCGAAGTGGGTGTTGCGTTGCTCGGTTGGCTGCTCGGTGGACCGGTAGGCGTCGGAACCATTGCGGTCGCCTTGCTGACGGGCAGAATTGTCCAAGTTTCCTTGCCGCAATTTGAAAAGCTGCTGGTGACGCTCATCGGCAAAAAAGAAGAGGTTCCACCTATTCTCAAAATTTGAATGGTGAATCTAAGGGCTAAGCGAAGCAGGAAGGCAGGTGTTCTTTGCCAGGCGTCCTGCAGAGCAAAGTCAAAAGTCGTAAAAAACATGAATTCAGACACCAAACGCTATAGTTGAAACCTCCATTCTGATATGTTATAAATAAAACCGAGTAACTCTATTGGTTTTATTGAATATAAACAAAAGGAGCATTTTTATGGGAAGAGAATTTGTGGGAATATTTGATGAGTGGGTTCATACGTATGACGATTCAGTGAGTGGAAAAGACGAGGAGTACAGGGATGTATTCGTAAAATATAATGAGATTCTGCAGGCAGTAGCCGATGGAGCAATTGGACCGGTTGTAGAGTTTGGTGTCGGAACCGGCAATTTGACCGAAAAACTTTTGGCCAAAGGGCTGGAAGTGGTAGGGGTTGAACCAAACAAATCAATGCGGGAAGCAACAGCAGAAAAAATTGCTGATTTAAAAGTTATCGATGGAGATTTTTTAGAATTTAAGACAAAGATCAAACCGCAAAGCTTTGTCAGCTCATACGCGTTCCATCACTTGACGGACGCCGAAAAAGCACAAGCTTTCAAAATTTACGCGGAGCAATTGCCGGCAGGCGGAAAAGTGGTTTTTGCGGATACCTTGTTTGCTTCAGAGAGCGCTAAAAAGGAAATCATTGCATTTGAACAAACAAGAGGTCATGCTAATCTAGTAGAGGACTTGAACCGTGAATATTACACGACGGTTCCTGTCATGGAAAAACTGGCCACTGATGCAGGGTTTACGGTAAAATTGTCGAAGATGAACAATTACGTATTTCTGATTGACGCAACTAAAAAATAAGGAGCGATTTAGATGAAAAAAATGAATGTTGAAAGCTTTAACTTGGACCACACAAAAGTAGTAGCGCCGTATGTACGTCTGGCAGGAGAAAAAACTGGAGCCAAAGGCGATACGATCCGCAAATACGATATCCGTTTCAAGCAGCCGAACAAAGAACACATGGATATGCCTGGGCTTCATTCGCTTGAGCATATGATGGCTGAACATAGCCGCAACCATTCGGAAGACATTGTCGACATTGGGCCGATGGGCTGCCAAACTGGCTTCTACTTGTCTGTCATCAACCACGACGATTATGATGATGTTCTCCGCATTTTGGAAAACACATTAAAAGATGTCATCGAAGCAGATGAAGTGCCGGCCTGCAATGAAGTGCAATGCGGTTGGGCTGCAAGCCATAGCCTTGAAGGGGCAAAAGAGTTAGCACGTGAAATGCTGGCGAAAAAAGACCAATGGCGCCAAGTTTTCGCAGATGAAGCGATCTAAGGAGAATAACGATGAAATATGTTACTGAGATTCAGCAGTTGATCGGCAACACGCCGCTGTTGGAATTGACACACAGCGAAATTCCGAACGGCTGCCGCATTTTTGCCAAGCTGGAGTATTTTAATCCAGGGGGAAGCGTCAAAGACCGTTTGGGTGTGTCGCTGATAGAAGATGCAGAAGAGCGCGGGTTGCTCCAACCGGGCGGGACGATGATTGAGCCGACTGCCGGCAATACCGGCATCGGGCTTGCCATCGCCGCGATCGGCAAAGGCTACCACGTGAAATTTATCGTGCCGGAAAAGTTCAGCCAGGAAAAGCAGAGCTTGATGCGTGCACTAGGAGCAGAAGTCATCAATACGCCGACCGAAAAAGGCATCAAAGGCGCAATTGCCAAAGCCAAAGAATTGGTGGAAGCGGAAGGGGCATTTTCTCCTTCTCAATTTTCCAATCCCGCAAATCCGGAAACTTATGTCCGGACACTTGGACCCGAAGTATGGGAAGCGCTTGATGGCAAGATTGACATCTTTGTTGCGGGAGCAGGATCCGGCGGCACTTTTATGGGCACAGCACGTTATTTGAAATCCAAAAACGAAGTCATCAAAACAGTCATTGTGGAACCGGAAGGATCGATCTTAAACGGCGGTCCATCAGGGCCACACTTGACGGAAGGCATCGGCATGGAGTTTTTGCCGGATTATATGGATGACCGCTATTTTGAAGCCATCCACACCATTCTGGATAAAGAAGCGTTCATGGCCGTCCGCGAGCTGGCGAAAAACGAAGGTTTATTAGTGGGAAGCTCTTCAGGCGCCGCTTTTGTGGCAGCGCTGCGGGAAGCGGAAGTTGCGAAAACGGGAAGCCATATTGTGACTGTGTTTGCAGACTCGAGCGAACGGTATATGAGCCAAAATATTTATGGCAGAAGTTTTGAGGAGGATCAGCAATGAAACCAAAAACAAGATTAATCCACGGCGGCATCGTTGGAGATGAAGCAACAGGCGCCGTATCCACACCGATTTATCAAGTCAGCACCTACAAGCAGGAAGCGGTCGGCAAGTTTAAAGGCTACGAATATTCACGGACGGGAAATCCGACCCGCCATGCACTCGAGGAATTGATTGCAGATGTGGAATTCGGCCACGCCGGCTTTGCGTTCGGCTCAGGAATGGCCGCTATTTCGTCAGTGATGATGATGTTTTCAGCGGGAGACCATGTTGTTCTGACAGATGATGTCTACGGCGGAACGTACCGTGTCATCAATAAAGTGTTGAACCGTTTCGGTTTGGAATTCACTTTTGTCGACACGGGGAATTTAGCGGAAGTGGAAGCGGCAGTCAAAGAAAACACAAAAGCGATTTTCATTGAAACGCCGACCAACCCACTGTTGAAAGTGACGGATATCGAAGCAGTCGCAGCCTTCGCGAAATCGAAAGGCTTGCTGACGATTGTCGACAACACGTTCATGACGCCTTATCTGCAGAACCCGATTGCTTTGGGCGCTGATATCGTCGTCCACAGTGCGACAAAATACATCGGCGGGCACAGCGATGTTGTCGCCGGACTGGTAATTGTCAATTCAGCAGAACTTGCTGAAGAAGTCCATTTTGTCCAAAATTCCATCGGCGCCATTTTAGGGCCGCAGGATTCCTGGCTGCTTATTCGTGGGCTGAAAACATTGGGCTTGCGTATGGAAGAAGCCAATTCCAATGCACAGAAAATAGCTGAGTTTCTGGAAGCGCATGAAGCGGTTGGCAAGGTTATTTATCCGGGGCTTGAAAGCCATCCAGGACGCGAATTAATGCAGAAACAGGCGACTGGTTTTGGCGGCATGATTTCGTTTGATGTAGGCAGCCGGGAAAAAGCCGGTGAACTATTGGCCAAGCTGAAATACTTCACGTTGGCTGAAAGCCTGGGTGCTGTTGAAAGCTTGATTTCCGTGCCGGCACAAATGACGCATGCTTCGATTCCAATCGAACGCCGTGGAGAGCTTGGAATTGTCGAAGGTCTTGTCCGCATTTCAGTCGGTATAGAAGATGTGGAAGATTTGATAGAAGATCTGGAAAATGCATTAAAATAAGTGACTAACCGCCTATGCCAGGCGGTTTCTTCTTTTTCTCTTTTCCTTTTCCAAATCTTTTTAACTAACGGCAAGCCAGAAATATAACTCTAACCGCCTGTAATTTCGTGACTCGAAATATATCTTCTTCCCTATTCTTCGGACTATTCTGACATGGTAAGATTTCCAAAGAAATAATATTCTGACAGTTTGGAAGGAGATGCAACATGAAGAACAGCAAATGGGTATCGATTTTATCGGCTAGTGCGTTAACCCTGTCTTTATTCGCGCCAGCAGCTGCAGCGGCACCAACCGAGGCAGTACCAACAGCGAATGACTGGAACAGTGAAAGGTACGGGGACCGGATCGATATCGATCAAAGCCTGAATGAGTTGACGCAAGATGCAAATTTCAAAAAAGAAGCGGATAAAAAGATTAAAGCGCAGGCTGATGAAGTGGCTGACGGAACGACTGATGCACTAGCTGATGATCCATTTACATATGATGGCGGAACCAAACTGTTCTTGGACCGCAATTTAAGTTTTAAAGAATTTACACTGCGCAGTGTTGGGGACAATGTGGAAATTTGGGTTGCCAAAGACTTGGCATACGGACCGGACAACCCGAAACCGGCTGATGTGGTGACACAGGCTCAGGTGGATAAATTGAAATCTGAATTCGACAGCAACATCTATCCGGTTGCGACTGATTTCTTCGGAACGCCAGATGTATTGGATGGCACCGGTTCGCCGCTTCCTGAAATGGTTGGTCTTCCTGAAGGCTATTACGAAGGATCCGATAAAGTCATCATGCTGGTTGATAACGTTCAGGATGAAGGCTGGAACAACCCGAGCTATCCATTTTTTGTTGCCGGTTTCTTTTGGCAGACACTTGAAAATTACACAGACCGCAACATCATCACAATCGACACAAATTCATGGGAAACACGTCTTGAAAATACGTTTTTTGCAACGACAATCCATGAATTGCAGCACTTGATCCAAGCGGATAACGATGGGTCTGAAGAAACTTGGTTAAATGAAGGCATGTCAACATTCTCTGAGTTTCTTGGCGGCTATGGCCACGGTGAAGGATCGATCAACTTCTATTTGGATCATCCGGAAAACTCGCTGGTAAACTGGGATGAACATGGTACGGCAGCAACTGGACCTGAAACAATTGCAGATTATGGGCAGGTCTACTTGTTCACTTTGTATATGTACGACAAGTTTGGCCAGGAATTCATTCGTGAGCTGGCGACAGACGGCGACAGCCAGGGAATGGCCAGCGTTAACAAAGTGCTGCAAGACTATGGAACCAATAAGACATTCACTGAAGTTTATCAAAACTTCATGACGGCTTTAACTTTGGATAATTCAGACGTCAGCAGTGATTACAACATCGACAGCATCGACTTGCGCAGTCTGCCGGTTGGCACGTCAGGTGAAGTACGAGGCAAAACCGTAGACTTTGAAAAAGCGAAGACTTTCGAAAAAGAAGGCGTTCCGGCATGGGGCGGTGACTTTAAAGAATTCAACTTTGGCAAAGATGTTCGCGGGTTGGAATTTGACGGTGTCGATTTTCTTCCACTGCAATGGGAGACTGCTGCAAATCCATTAGATGCTTCTGAACAAGTATTGCACGCCAACAACGGCGACGAAGCGGACCAGGCATTGATTTTTGGAGCAACGGTTCCGACTGATAACCCGGAGCTGGCGTTCGACCATTATTACGATATTGAAGAAGGCTGGGATTATGCCGTAGTTCAGGTTTCCACTGACAATGGCGAAACATGGACTTCTCTTGAAAATGACAACACGCGCAGTGATGTCGTGGAAGAGGGTTACCCGACAATCAAGGAAAATGTGCCAGGTTTCACTGGCCACAAATTGGATTGGTCTACAGAAACATTTGATCTTTCAGCGTATGCTGGGCAAGACGTATTGGTGTCATTCCGGAACTTGACCGATTGGGGCTATAACGATACTGGATGGTTCATCAAAAACGTTCAATTGGGTGATTTCTCGGCTGACGGATCTTCAACAGAGGCTTTCCAGTCATTGGGCCAATTGAAAGGCGACTATGTAAACTTCACCACAACATTTATCCAAACGAAGAAAAACGGCAAGGAACGCGTCTTCCATATCGATCCTTATAACGTAACGGAAAAAGAGGCGCTTGATTTGCAACAGGTGCTTCGTGAAGGCAATGTCAAAATGATCACTTCCTATGCTGCTGAAGAAGGTCAGCGTGAAGCGAAAGAATTCACGTATGAAGTAATCTATAAGCAGGACAACCCAAACAAGGGCAAAAGCAATAACAAAGGCAAAAAATAAGTTGAAAGCGGACCTCGGTCCGCTTTTTCTTTTGGAAAAAATGGCCTTATGTTAAGATGGATAAAGAATTTCGTTTTGAAAGGAAGAGGACATTGTCAAAAAAACTAGATGCATTTTTAGATGAGAACTTAACAGAGTTAAAAGAACAAGGTCTTTACAATGAAATTGATCCGGTTGAAGGACCGAATGGCGCGATCATCAAAGTCCGCGGCAAAGAATTAATCAATTTATCTTCGAACAACTACTTGGGGCTTGCGACCAATGAAGACTTGAAGCAAGTGGCAAAAGATGCCATCGATAAATACGGAGTCGGCGCAGGGGCGGTCCGGACAATCAATGGGACACTTGATCTGCACGTGAAATTGGAAGAAAAGCTGGCCGAGTTTAAAGGAACAGAAGCGGCCATCTCCTACCAGTCTGGATTTAACTGCAACATGGCAGCGATTTCGGCTGTAATGGACAAGAACGATGCCATTCTGTCCGATCAATTAAATCATGCATCGATCATTGATGGCTGCCGCTTATCAAAAGCGAAAATCATCGCGTTCAAACACTCTGATATGGAAGACTTGCGCCTGAAAGCAAAAGAAGCGACAGAATCAGGCCTTTACAATAAAGTCATGGTTATCACAGACGGTGTTTTCTCGATGGATGGCGATATTGCCAAGCTTCCGGAAATCGTGGAAATCGCGAAAGAATTCGACTTGATTACGTATGTGGATGACGCACACGGTTCAGGCGTTACTGGAAAAGGGAAGGGAACCGTGAAGCATTTCGGTCTTGAAAAAGAGATCGACATGCAAATGGGGACCTTGTCTAAAGCAGTCGGCGTGGTCGGCGGTTATGTAGCCGGCAAGAAAAACCTCATCGATTGGCTGAAAGTCCGTTCACGTCCATTCCTATTCTCGACAGCGGTAACTCCAGGCGATGTTGCGGCAATCACTGCAGCGGTCCAAATGATCATCGACTCAACAGAACTACATGATAAGTTGTGGGACAATGGCGATTACTTGAAAAAAGGCCTCGATGTCCTAGGCTTCGATATCGGCCATTCCGAAACGCCAATCACGCCTTGCATCATCGGCGACGAAAAGCTGACGCAGGAATTTTCCAAGCGTTTGTTCGAGGAAGGCGTTTATGCCAAATCGATCGTCTTCCCGACTGTTCCAAAAGGCACTGGACGCGTCCGCAACATGCCGACAGCTGCCCACACAAAAGAAATGTTAGATGAAGCCATTGCAACGTACGAAAAAGTAGGCAAAGAATTGGGCGTTATCAAGTAATAGACGAAAACACGCCGGGCACATGCTGCCCGGCGTGTTTTTATTTTCAAATATAAACTGTACAGTCCCAATGTGGTGATATACAGTCCAAACGGAGAAAATACTGTCTAAACTCCGTCAAATACTATCCTCAGCCAATCCTTGCGCCTCAAAGTAAATCGCGGCGAACATTTTTGCTGTCACCAGCATCGCGGTTTCATTAAAATCGAAGTTTTCGTGATGATGCGGGTAAACGGCATCACCGTCTTCCATTTTGGCTCCGACAAAAAAGTAGGCACCGGGTTTTGCCTGTGTAAAATAAGTGAAATCCTCGACTGGCATGACCGGATCGATTTCCACGACGTTTTCTTCACCCAACACCCTGCTTCCTGCACTGCGGACATGATCGGCTTCTGCCGGATGGTTCCAGAGCGCATCATAGCCGCTTTCAATAAACACCTCAGCAGTGGCCCCCATAGCGATAGCGACATTCTCCACAATCGTACGAAGACGCTGGCTGGCAAGTTTGCGCAGCTCGGGATCAAATACGCGGATCGTACCTTCGAGCACAGCTTTGCCGGGAATAACATTGTCGGCGTCACCCGCATAGAACTTGCCGATCGAGACGACCAATTCCTTCAAAGGGTCCGCATTGCGGCTAACGATCGATTGCAGCGCGATCATAATGTGGCTGGCGGCCAAGATCGGATCGACGCCGTTATGCGGCTCTGCACCATGAGCTCCAGAACCGTGGATGATGATTTTAATGGTATCCTCAGAAGCTTGCAAAAAGCCGTCACGCAAATAAATGCGGCCGCTGTCCATTTTGCTTTGCAGGTGAGCGCCGTAAACAACGTCAACTCCGTCCAGACAGCCGTCCGTGATCATGGCACGCGCACCACCAGGCGACAACTCTTCGCCGAATTGGTGGATCAGCACAATGCTGCCCGGCAATTCGTCCTGAATGGCCATCATGGCTTTGGCGAAGCCCAGCAAAGCGGCAGTATGGCCGTCGTGGCCGCATGCATGCATGACGCCGGGCACAGTGGATTTATAGGGGACATCTTTTTGGTCGTCAATCGGCAAAGCATCGAAATCTGCACGAAACGCGATCGTCTTGCCGGGCTTGCCGCCACGGATTGTCCCAACAACTCCGCGTCCGCCAACTCCACGGCGAACATCCACGCCCATCTCTTCCAGTCGATCTGCAATAAAAGCAGGAGTATCCACTTCTTGATGCGACAGCTCGGGATGCATATGCAAATGCCTTCTTGTGTCCACCATTTCTTTGTACAGCGATTCAATGTGCTGGGTTATTGTCATCTCTTAAAACTCCTTTGGCTATAAAAATATAATATCAATCAGTCCTAAAATTCACTATAGTAGAAGTATACAGGAAGTTAAATCCATTGGAGGCTGTCAAATGAAAATCACAAAAGCGTCATTGCATGCGGTGCGGTTTCCCCTCAACGAGCCGTTCATCGTTTCCTATGCAACTTATCCGGATATGCCGGCATTGATCGTTATACTGGAAACTGATACGGGTTTGATCGGCTACGGGGAAGCGGTGCCGGATGAGCATGTGACAGGAGAATATTTTACATCAGCATTTGAAATACTGAAGGAATTGTTCCTGCCAGCCGTGATCGGAATGAGTCCGTTCGACATTGAAGCCATCCATTCAAAAATGCAGGGCATGATGGCAGGAAACTCAGCAGCTAAAGCCGCTGTGGATATCGCTTGCTACGACTTGATGGGCAAAGCGGTGGGCCAGCCAGTCTACAACTTGATTGGGGGACAAGCGACCACACACTTGGATTATCCGAGGGTTCTCAGCATCGAAGCGCCTGACGTCATGGCAGCGAAAGCAAAAAGCGCAGTTGAAATGGGCTATGCTTCTTTAAAACTAAAAGTGGGCAAAGGGCAGGCGCAGGAAGATGTGGACCGGATTTTAGCGGTTCGCGAAGCAGTTGGCAGAGATATGCCAATACGTGTGGATGTCAATCAAGGATGGAAAACTCCGGGCATTGCCGTGGCAGCGATCAAACAGCTCGAAGGGGCAAACATTGCCTGGATCGAGCAGCCGATTCGGATGGGCGATATCCGTGGACTGGCTGAGGTTCGTTCGAAAACAGCGGTTCCGATCATGGCTGACGAAAGCATTCAGTCAATGGAAGACCTGCTGGAAATTATCCGGCTGCAGGCGGCCGATGTCATCAACATCAAGCTGATGAAATGCGCAGGCATTTTCCACGCCACGCAAATGGCAAAAACCGCCGAAGCAGCAGGCATGCTATGCCAAATCGGCTCCATGGTGGAATCATCCGTCGGTTCAGCTGCCGGCTACCATGTGGCGATGTCGCGCATCAATATCGAAAGCACAGAACTCACAGGTCCTTTGCTGTTCAGCGAAGAAATCGGCGATTTAGACTACCAGCACCCTTACGTATTGTTATCGGGCAAACCCGGCCTTGGTGTAGAAGTCGACCAAGCGCAATTGGAGAAATTAACCGTTCTACAGTGGAATAGTTAAATATAACAAAAAAACTCGCGAACCCCACAAGGGCCGCGAGTTTTTTAGATGATATCTGTTTTCTGGATCAAATTCAAAAAGCGTTGGGTCCGTTCTTCTTTCGGGTGATTGAAAATGTCCTCAGGCTTGCCGCGTTCGATGATGCGTCCTTCGTCCATGAACAGCACTTCGTCTGCAACGCCTTTGGCAAAGCGCATTTCGTGGGTCACCACGACCATCGTCATGCCTTCAGCTGCAAGATCTTTCATGACCTGCAGCACTTCGCCGACTAGCTCAGGGTCGAGGGCAGACGTCGGTTCATCGAACAGCATGACTTTTGGTTCGAGTGCCAGCGCACGAGCGATGCCGACACGCTGCTGTTGGCCACCGCTCAACTGGAACGGATATTCATTGATCTTTTCGCCGAGCCCGACTTTCGTCAGCAGCTGCTCGGCTTTTTTTCTGGCCAGTTTTTTATCCTGTTTTTGGACCGTGATGGGACCTTCCATGACGTTTTCAAGAGCTGTCATGTGAGGAAACAGGTTGTAATGCTGAAAGACCATTGCCGACTGCTTGCGAAAAGCCATGATCTGCTTTTTCGACAACGATTTGGAAAAGTCGACGGTTTGCTCGTCAATTGTTACGGAACCGGAAGTCGGTGTCTCCAATGTATTGAGGCAGCGCAAGAACGTCGTTTTACCGGAACCGGAGGGACCAATGACCACGATAGCTTGCCCTTTTTGGACATCTGCGTCGATGCCTTTCAGTACTTCAAGATCGCCGAACTTTTTGTGCAAATTTTTGATTGAAATCATATTGGACTCCTTACTGCAATCAGTGAACTGCTTTTATTATCTGGAAACGTAGCGGTCAAAGCGATTTTCAAGCCTTCCTTGAATAAGTGACAAGGCAAAGCAGATGACCCAGTAAAGCAAGGCCGCTTGTCCGTATAACAGCAGGAACTCGTAATTGGTCGCGGCGATTTGCTGGGCGACTCTGAACATCTCGGTAACCAGAATAAGAGATGCAAGCGACGTATCTTTAATTAAGCTGATGAATGTATTCGAAAGGGGAGGCAGAGAAACACGTGATGCCTGCGGCAAAATGACGCGCCGCAAAGATTGTGTGTAAGACATGCCGATCGTATCTGCTGCTTCCCATTGGCCTTTTGGAATCGATAGAATGGCTGCCCGGATCACTTCGGAAGCATAAGCTCCGACGTTCAACGAAAAGCCGATGACTGCCGCTGGGAAAGGATCGATTGTAATCCCAAGTGTCGGCAATCCATAAAACAGGATGAACAATTGAACCAATAAAGGCGTACCCCGGATGATAGAAACATAAATCCGGGCGATGATCTGGAAAATCTTAACCGTTGAAATCCGCGCCAAGGCTGTTAAAATCGCCAACACCAATCCGAAAATAAAGGAAATGATCGATAGAGGCAAAGTGAATTGAATCGTTGCCTCGATTAATGGAAGAAATGAGGATTGCGCAATATCCACAAGCCGTTCCATTCTGACCGGATCCGAGAAAATACTATTCAAGTACATTTTCACCAAACCATTTTTCTGAAATTTCGTCGTATGTGCCGTCTTCGATCATGTCAGCCAAAGCCTGATTGACTTCATCCACGATTGCGCCGCTGTCCTGTCTGAACAACAATCCGCTTTGTGCAGCATCTTCAGACTCGTCGACAACTTTCACTTGTGCGTCCGGACGCTGGTTCAGGAAATCCAAAACTGTTAAGTTATCGTTCACTGTCGCGTCAACGCGTCCAGAGTTCAATAATTCGATTGCTTGGTTGAATCCTTCGACGCCTTCAAGTTCAGCACCAAATGAAGTTGCTGTTTCAGCATAATTGCTTGTCAAAGACTGCGCAGATAATTTGCCTTCCAAATCTTCAAAGCTTTGAATTTCAGTGTCGTCTTCTGCGACTACCAATACTGCAGTAGAAGTGATGTATGGATCTGAAAACTCGTAGCTTTCCTGACGTTCCGGATTGATCCCGACCTGGTTGGCAACCATGTCAAAACGGGAAGCATCCAATCCTGCAAACATTGCGTCCCACTGTGTTTCAAGGAATTCTGCTTCGACGCCAAGGCGATCTGCCACTTCACGTGCAATTTCCACATCAAAGCCAGTCAGTTCGCCAGACTCATCATGAAATGTGAAAGGAGGGTATGTGCCTTCCGTACCGATAACCAATGTTCCCTCTTCCTGAACTTGAGCCAGTAGGTCTTCTGCAGCTCCGCCGTTTTCAGCTGCATCGTCCGTGGTTGGATCTTCTTCAGTAGACCCTCCGCCGCAAGCTACCAATACCAGCATTGCCACTAATAATAAAAATGCCAAACTAAATTTCTTCATAAAAATTCTCCTCTATTCTTTTTAGTTTTGTGTTTCGTGATTCCGCTGGGACTGTAGATAATCCTTTAGTTGGTTCCATAAATAATGCGTACAAATAATAAAGCCGGTTTCACCAACTGGAATAGTTGGTTTAAAAATAAAAAAAAGGAATATTTATTTTTCAATCCATCGGAATCCTGAAGCTGATTTATTATAGCACGCCTTTAATCCAGTCTCAAATGAAGCGAACGCAAAAAAAATCTGTTTTGCATCCTTTTGATCAAATCGCACCAGTGCACGCATCCAGAGCGCTTCGAGTAATGAAAAAAAGGCACTTTGGAGTCTTTTCTTAAAGAAAGTATTTGTGTTTTTAAAGAGAACATCTTATAATAGCTTAATAATAAAGCTTAGATTAGCAGGGTTTATAAGGTGTTTTTTGTTTTTTTAGACAGGACAAATGTTTAACCGAAAAGGAGTGTTGAAAATGGAACGAATTATGATTACAGGTGCTTTGGGACAGATAGGGTCGGAGCTTGTCGGGAAAATGCGAAGCATTTATGGCAATGACAATGTGTTGGCAACAGATATTCGACAAACTGCCGATCAATCAGGCCCGTTTGAAATATTGGATGTAACAGATGCACAGAGAATGCACGATTTGGCAAAGGATTTTGGAGCGGATACAATGGTCCACATGGCAGCTTTGCTGTCAGCGACTGCTGAAGAAAAACCTCTTCTTGCCTGGAACCTGAATATGGGCGGCCTTGTAAATGCGCTCGAAGCATCTCGTGAGCTTGGCATGCAATTTTTTACACCCAGTTCCATTGGCGCATTCGGTCCATCAACACCAAAAAACAACACACCGCAGGACACGCTGCAGCGGCCAACCACCATGTACGGGGTCAATAAGGTAGCCGGCGAATTGCTGTGTGACTATTACTATACGAAGTTTGGCGTCGATACGCGCGGCGTCCGTTTCCCAGGACTGATTTCAAACGTGGCACAGCCCGGCGGCGGCACGACAGATTATGCCGTCGATATCTATTACAAAGCGATTGAACAGGGCAGCTACACATCATACATTGCAGAAGGTACGTATATGGACATGATGTATATGCCGGATGCATTGCAGGCCATCGTCGACTTGATGGAAGCAGATCCTGCCAAACTGATTCACCGCAATGCATTTAATGTAACGGCCATGAGTTTCGAACCTGAACAAATTGCAGCGTCGATCCGCAAGCACATTCCTGATTTCAAGATGTCTTATGCGGTCGATCCCGCCAGACAGGAAATTGCAGACAGCTGGCCGGACAGTATTGACGCTTCTGCCGCTAAATCGGAGTGGGGCTTCAAGGCATCATACGATTTGGATGCGATGACTTTCGATATGCTGGAAAAATTAAAAAAAAAGCTTCAGCTCGTTTAAGTGAATCCCATTAAAAGAGCTGAAATGATAAAAACGCCATCCGCATGCCGCGGATGGCGTTTTTGGTTTGATTAAAATAACAAATGTGCGACACCGACAACAATCGGCAAAGCAATGATTGTGCGAAGCAGGAAAATGACGATCAGGTCAAAGATGTTGACGGGTATTTTGGAACCCAACAACAATCCACCGACTTCAGACATGTAAATTAGTTGTGTTACAGACATAGTGGCGACAACAAAACGTGTCATTTCAGACTCGATGTCTGCACCGAGAATAGCTGGCAGGAACATATCGGCGAAACCGACGACCATCAATTGCCCGGCTTCAGCTGCTTCCGGAACACCCAGCAAGTTCAAATAAGGAACAAAAGGAGTTCCCAGGATTGAGAATACAGGGGTATATTCAGCCAGAATCAAGGCAACCGTACCGAACGCCATGACAACCGGCGCAACACCGATCCACATATCCAGGACGTTTTTAAAACCATCCTTGAAGAAATTGCTGACGGATTTATTTTCTTCCGCTTTTGTTAAGGCATTTTCTAATCCGTGGGAAGCTACACTATAGCCTTCAGGCACTTCTTCTGATTGGGTATCCTGGGCATCGCCGTTCATGAAAGTAGTTGGTTTTTGTGCCAAAGGATAAATGCGCGGCATGATCAATGCCAGAATGACTCCAGCGAGAATTACCGTTGCATAATAAGGCAGGAAGTATTGGCCGAGTCCGATTTCCTGAATAACAACAATAGCAAACGTGATTGAGACCACGGAGAAGGTCGTCCCAATGATGGCGGCTTCACGTTGTGTATATTTGTTTTGGACGTATTGAGTGTTCGTCAGCAAAACTCCGATTGTTCCATCGCCTACCCATGATGCCAAGGCATCGACGGAAGAGCGGCCGGGAAGGCGGAACAACGGACGCATGACTTTTACCATCATTGTTCCGAAGAATTCCAGCAATCCGAAGTTCATCAGCAATGGAAGGAACAATCCGGCAAACAGGAAAATGGTGAAGAGGAATGACAAAAGACCTGTACTTGATAAGAGCAGCCCACCTGTATATTCACTCCATACGGCTTCAGGCCCTATCTGGAATAGCACCATAATGGCAAATACAGCACCTATAACCCGGACAATGGTCCAGAATAAGTTCACATTGAATAGTTTTTCAAAGAAAGGTGCATCATGTTTTTCGTTAACTTTCCTGAAAATTGCCAGTACTGAGCCTATTGCGGCAATTAACAGGATGGCAAGCATGATCCAAGGCGCGATAGGTGCAATGGCATCAGCCATAAGATTTGCCAGTAAAGCGATTGACACAATCCATTCGCCATCATACTTTACCGGAACGATAAATAGCAGAACTCCCAACAAGGATGGTACTAAAAACAGGATCCATGTTGATGCTGAAAACTTTTTCACAATTAATTCCCCTTTTCTTCGTGTATGAATACACAAGATTATAACTGATTATACAGCGGTTTTCCCCTATGAAAACGCTTTACAGCCAATGTTTATATTATCTGAAAACGTCCATAAAAAATACCCCCAACTGAGAAAAAGTTGAGGGAGTCTTTTTTAAAAGGATTTTTCGAAATCTTCATGCCAACGGTAATTGTAGAATCGTTCTTTTGTCAGCCAGTTTTCCGTCTCCGTATCGCCCTGCTGAAGCTTGTGTTCCATTTCTTCAAGCATCCAGGCGGTTTGGGAGATATGGGCTTTCATGGAATTCATTTTTTGGTCGCGGACTTCCCGGATGTCATAAACGATATCCGGCTGGCCGAGCACCTCAAGGGTATTATTTGCAAAAGCAACGCAATGCAGTGTCGGGCGATCTGTCATCCGGCGGACAGCTCGGACTACTGCACGGGCAGTCGCTTCGTGGTCGGGGTGGACAGCGAAATCAGGATAGAAGGTGATGATTTTTGAAGGATTCAGCTCTTCGATTAAATCCGTCATCAGTCCGACCATCTTCTCGTCGTCTTCGAATTCAATGGTTTTATCACGCAGCCCCATCATCCGAAGATCCGTAAGTCCCATTGCGTCTGCAGAAGCCTGAAGTTCCTTTTTGCGGATGACCGGCAATGATTCTCTTGTAGCAAACGGCGGGTTGCCTAAATTGCGGCCCATTTCGCCGAGTGTCAGACACGCATATGTAACCGGTGTGCCTTGCTTGATATGTGTGGTGATCGTTCCGGATACCCCGAACGCTTCATCGTCCGGGTGAGGGAAGACGACCAGCACATGCCGTTCTTGTGAAATTGTCATAGTGAGTCCCTCCCTTAATAACTGAACGGTGTTTCGCTGATCTGCAGCGCCACCGCCAATTTCCCAGTGCCATCGTGCCCTGCAAGAAGCAGGCGGCCCTGATCATCCAATTCGTAATGAGTGATGCCTTGTGCATAGACCCAGCCGTGCGGCAATTTCAATCCGACGCGATGCGGGCTGTCGCCGACCACTTTCCCAAGTTCATAATTGATAACAACGTTGCGGATAAAAGCACCGGCGTTGAAAAAGCCTTCGTTAAAATGTGTCGCATACGAGCCGTTTGTCGTTTCCAAATGAAGGTAGACATCTCTGCCTGCGAATGCGTCCAGCTCAACCTGCAGTTTTTTTACTTCAACTAGTTCCATGATGTTCCTCCTATAGAATCGGTATTCTAACAGTATAGGGAATTATGCCGGAGAATGCGATTAGGATGCTTTACGCGGCCAGGATCATGGTGAGATTTCTCCCGACCGCACCCCAAATACTGTTAAGCGCACCTTATGTTGCACTAACCGCACCTCACAGGCCAAAAACCGCACCTCATAAGGCACTAACCGCACCTCACGACACGAAAACCGCACCTCATTCCGACAGCAATAAAATCCGGTCGCAAAAAAGCGTGCCGAAGAAAAAATCCGGCACGCTTTTATTATTTCTTATAACTCAGTTACTTCAACTTCAGGTTTGGTGAATTTCGACGCGGCTCCGTGCATAACCGGGCCGACGTATTCATTCAGCTTCCAGCCGTGCTGGATTGCTGTTGCCACAAAGACCTTGGCGTTGAGGACAGCGTCTTTGACCGATTGGCCGTTTGCAAGATTGGCCGTAATTGCTGCTGCAAATGTACAGCCAGCACCGTGGTTATAAGTAGTATCCGTTTTTTCCGATGTCAGCAAATAATGAGTTTTTCCATCAAACAGCAAATCTGCCGCTTTTTCATGCTTTAACTGCTTGCCGCCTTTGATGACAACAAATTCAGCGCCATGCGCATGGATTTTTTCTGCAGCTGCCTGCATGTCTTCCACTGTCTGCAAAGTGCCTTGTCCAGATAATTGACCTGCTTCCACCAGGTTTGGTGTCACCACTTTGGCGTTTGGCAATAAATACTTGATCATGGCATCGACGTTTTCAGGGAATAAGACTTCATCTTCGCCTTTGCACGCCATAACCGGATCAATGACGACATCTTTGATTCCGGATCCGGCAATTGCTTTGCCGGCCATTTCAATGATATCAACTGTTGGCAGCATGCCTGTTTTCAAAGCATCGACGCCGGTAGAGAACGCTGTCACCAGTTGTGCATCGAGCGTATCCAGCGCAATTGGGTGGATGCCGTGGCTCCATCCATTTTCCGGGTCCATGGTTACGATGACGGTCAGTGCGTTCATGCCGTACGTGCCGTGTTCCTGGAACGTTTTAAGGTCTGCTTGTATGCCTGCTCCGCCGGAAGTGTCAGAACCAGCGATTGTTAGAGTTTTTTTGAGTGTCATTCGAATATCTCCTTTAAATGGATTGTGTCATTGCCCTCATTTTAACAAAAATTCGAACATTTACAATGGATTGTGCTTACTTGGTGCAAGCAGCAGGACGGTTGTGGCAATGCAGACAACCAAAAATGCCGTTGTTAAAACCCCCATCAATCCATAGCCGCTTTTGAAAAGACCGATCGTAATAAGTAATGTTAGAATGGAAACAACTGCTACAATTAAGCCGAGACAGCCCAATCCGGCGCGCTTTGCGCCTTCTGGAGCACTCGTGCCTTTAGTTTTTGAAACACTGGTGATTTTTTCACGCCAATCGGCCATCCTGATCGCTCCTTTAAGCAATCGTACCATGAAGCCAGGATGAATAGAACATAGGAAAGTAGGGGTTTTCTTGGCGAAAGATCCGAAGATGACAGAAATTGAACGTTTATTGGCGGAAATGAAAGAACAGGGAAATACAAAAGAATCGGGCTTTTGGAAAAGTACGAAAGTGATGATGAGCGTATGGCGCAATTCTTTTCTTGTACTGATTGCAGTTTTATTGCTATTGCTGGTAGCTTTGCCATTAGGTGCATTCTGGATGATTCAGGGCAGTACCTTTACTGAAAGCAAAGGCGCTTTTTTGGAGCAGGTTCAGGATTTGAATGAATTGTCGACAGCGGAAGCTTTCTCGAAAGTCATCATCGAACGCGAGGACAATGCGGTATTTGGCCAGGAAATCGGCCTGGATCTGCCGGGCACGAGACGGCAATTGCTTGTTGTGATTCCCGGATCGGTCCGCGCAGGCATCGATTTTTCTAAAGTGGATGAGGACGACATCGTTCTGGATGAAGAAGCCAAAACAGCCACACTGACCTTGCCGCCGGCAGAATTTCTCGGAGGACCGGAACTGTTCATGGATCAGGTAGAGGTTTATTCGTATGAAGGGCTGTTCCGCGACGGCGCTGACATTTCGGAAGCCTATGAACTGGCGGAAGAAGCGAAAAATCTAATGCTAGAGGAAACGGAGGGCCAAGGCGTGCTGCAAACTGCAGAAGACAATGCTGCGCGCTCGGTGCAAGAAATGTTTGGCCTGGTCGACTATGATGTAACCGTAGAGTTTGAGGAGTGAGGAATATGAAAAAACAGATTTTCCACAACGACTGGCAGGAGGTCGTGGGTGAAGAGTTCGACAAACCGTATTATTTGGAGCTGCGTGAGTTTTTGAAAGAAGAGTATGCTTCGAAAACAATTTACCCGGCTATGGAAAACATTTGGTCGGCATTTGAACATACCGCGTATAAGGATGTAAAAGTGGTGATTTTGGGACAGGATCCATATCACGGACCAAACCAGGCGCATGGCCTGAGCTTCTCGGTTCAGCCGGGAGTGCAGCATCCGCCGAGTTTGCGCAATATGTTCAAAGAGCTGAAGGAAGACATCGGCTGTGAAAAACCGAAAGACGGAACGTTGACAAAATGGACTGATCAAGGCGTGCTGATGATGAACACCGTGCTGACGGTACGAGCCAGTGAAGCGAATTCGCATCGCAACAAAGGATGGGAGACGTTCACGGACGAAGTGATTCGCAAACTATCCGAACGCGAGGAGCCGATTATTTTTGTGTTGTGGGGCAAACCTGCCCAAACGAAAAAAAGGCTCATCGATCTCGACAAGCATGACGTTCTAGAAGCACCGCATCCGAGCCCCCTAAGCGCCAATCGGGGATTTTTCGGCAGCCGGCCGTATTCAAAAGTGAACAGTCTGTTACAAAGCCGCGGACAGCAGCCAATCGATTTCTGTTTGGACTGACTTGCAGCAGAGCGGCGTGGTAAACTGAAGTTAATTCGAAACGGAGAGGGGGGCTGTTACATGGCCATCGATACTATGCGTATTTTAAATGAAATTGACAAGCATACGGCGCGTGCCCGAAGCGGCGATTCTGCAAAGGTGCGTGACTCTGTCGCGGCAATCCGTGCATTATGCGATTTGCTGCTGGAGGACGATCAACCGGCAATCGACAAGCAAGCACCGCGTGCTGTGCCGCTTGCATCCCCTCAGCCGCAGACGGTAACTGCTGTCAACAAGCTGAAAGAAGAAGACGCAAACGGCGATTCGCTGTTTGAATTTTAAATGGAAAGAGGAAGCTGAATATGAAGTTTTTCTTGATTGCTGGAGCGGTTAACGCCCTCCTGTCTGTCGCATTTGGCGCGTTCGGCGCACATCTGCTGGAAGGGCGCGTGGCGGACAAATATTTAGAAACATGGCAAACCGCCGTGCAATATCAGATGTTCCACGCAGTCGGCTTAATGGTCATCGCGATTTTGATGAGCTCGTCTCTTTTTGGAAATCTGGGATCGCTGAACTGGGCAGGTTATTTAATGCTCGCCGGAATCGTCATTTTTTCAGGAAGCCTATATATTTTAAGTTTAACAGGCATCAGCATTTTGGGTGCCATTACGCCAATCGGCGGTGTTGCATTTATCGCCGCCTGGGTAATGGTCATCATTGCTGCAGTAAAAGCATTGTAATAGTGCGAAAAAGGGCAATCCGTTATATGCGGATTGCCCTCTTTTTTGCAGTGCGGACAGTAGATCTGGTTGTTTGGACAGTATCTTACTTAATCTGGACTGTATATCCAATAACTGGGGAATTCCAGCTGAAAACCGTCGCCGATTCTGCAGCCAGGTGCGGTTTCAGACGTTTGAGGTGCGGAAATGGGTCATCGAGGTGCGGTTTCAGACATTTGAGGTGCGGTTTCAGCCAAACGAGGTGCGGTCACATACAAATCAAACCAAAAAGCCGCCTAAAAGGCGGCTTTTCACATAAAATGTATTAAACTTCCAGAAACTTAACGGTTCTTTCGGCATCCAGTCGTGTGCCTACGTAGAATGAACCGAATTCGGCATAACGCGCGCTGACTTCATCAAAGCGCATTTCGTAGATCAATTTCTTGAATTGAAGAACGTCGTCTGCGAAAAGAGTGACGCCCCATTCATAGTCGTCAAAGCCGACAGATCCAGAGATGATCTGTTTTACTTTGCCGGCATAGCTGCGGCCGATTTTGCCGTGGGACAGCATTAACTCTTTGCGCGTGTCCATCGGAAGCATGTACCAGTTGTCATCGCCATCGCGGCGTTTGTCCATCGGGTAGAAGCAGATGTACTGTGAACGTTGAAGTTCCGGGTACAGGCGTGCACGGATGTGCGGATTTTGGTAAGGATCTTCGTCGGATTTTCCAGCAAGGTAGTTGGAAAGCTCGACAACTGAAACGTATGAATAAGTAGGAACCGTATAAGCGATCAATGTCAGCTTATTGTATTCCGTTTCAAGTTCGTTCAATTCGTCCATTGTTTCACGCAGCATCATCAGCATCAAGTCAGCTTTTTGGCCAACAATTGAATACAAAGCATGTGCTCCGGTTTTATTTTCATCGGCTTGGTTCACTTTTTCCATAAATGCCTGGAATTCGTCGATTGCGAATTGGCGCTCTTCGTCCTCAAGCATTTTCCATGATACCCAGTCCATCGACCGGAAATCGTGAAGGACGTACCAGCCGTCTAATGTAATCGCTGCTTCATTCATTGCTCAAACACTCCTTTTAATGTAAATCTCTCACCAATCAGTTTATCACAACGCCCCTCCAACTTCCTTCAAAACTAATGGCTGTCACCAATTTGACATGACGCGCACGGGTTTTCAGCGGGTGCTGAAAAGGGTAAACTGGAGACAAGGAATTGCAGGAAGAGGAGAAATGGGCATGCCGTTATTTTTTGAAGAAACATCCTGGCGTTTCTGGGATCAGTCCCTTAGCGCCAAAAACCGTTCTGCGCTTGAGTCATTTGCCGCGGACGATACTCTGTGTGAATTGGTAGGATCCGGAAAAAGCGCGCCAACAGTCCGCACATGGGTGCACGATAACACCATTGTGCTCGGCATCCAAGATCACCGTTTGCCTCATATCGATGAGGGCATGGACGCGCTGAAAGCACATGGCTTTCAGCCGATTGTCCGGAACTCGGGCGGACTGGCAGTTGTGCTGGATGCAGGTGTCCTGAACATTTCGCTCGTTTTATCAGAAAAAGATAACGCGATCGATATTTCAGCGGGCTATGAACTGATGCTCGATTTGGTCCGGGAACTGTTTCCGGAAGCGGCTATTGAAGCCTATGAAATTGTCGGTTCCTATTGTCCGGGATCTTATGACCTGAGCATTGGGGGCCGTAAATTCGCCGGCATCTCACAGCGCCGGATCCGCCGCGGCATCGCGGTGCAAGTTTATTTATGCATCGAAGGCAGCGGCTCGGAACGTGCGGAAGTCATCCGCAATTTTTACAAAACGGGGCTGCAAGGCGAAGAAACAAAATTCACTTATCCGGAAATAAAACCGGAAACGATGGCGTCTCTCAGTGAACTGCTTGGCAGAAAAATCACGGTCCAGGAAGTGGTGCTTGACCTTCATGCATTAATGGGAGAGCCGGTACCAATGCCGCTGCAATCGGATGAGACGGAATTGTACGGATTTTATTTGGAGCGGGTAGTTGAACGCAACCGCAAGATGCTGGAACGCCCTCTTGAATAGAGGAGCGGCGCTGGTGTAGAATAGCTGGTACATGAAAATTCTGGAGGTGCGCGAGTGAGCTACGCAACGCAAAAATTAGCTGAGGAAAAAGTTTTCAAAGATCCGGTTCACCGGTATATCCATGTGCGCGACCAAGTGATTTGGGATCTGATCAATTCGCGTGAAGTTCAGCGTTTGCGGAGGATCAAGCAATTGGGCACCTCGTATTTGGTTTTTCACGGCGCGGAACACAGCCGTTTTAACCACTCGCTTGGCGTTTATGAAATCGTCCGGAGAATTTCAGATGATATTTTTCATGGCCGTCCGGAATGGGACGAAAGCGAGCGCCTGGTCGTTTTGTGTGCAGCGCTTCTCCACGATTTGGGACATGGACCGTTCTCGCATTCATTCGAGAAAGTCTTTTCTGTCGACCACGAGGAGTTCACGCGGGAAATCCTGCTGGGAGACACAGAGGTCAATGAAATCCTGTTGAAGGTGTCGGCAGATTTTCCGAAAAAAGTGGCGGAAGTCATTGCCAAAACGTATTCAAATAAACAAGTCGTCTCGCTGATTTCCAGTCAGATCGATGCAGACCGAATGGATTATCTCCAGCGCGATGCTTATTATACAGGGGTTTCCTACGGCCATTTTGATATGGAACGGATTCTCCGCGTTATGCGGCCACTTGATGACCAGGTTGTCATCAAGTCGAGCGGCATGCATGCCGTTGAGGATTACATCATGAGCCGCTACCAAATGTACTGGCAAGTGTATTTCCACCCGGTTGCCCGCAGCGCAGAAGTGATTTTGCGGAAAATTCTGCAGCGTGCAAAAGAATTGAGCAAAAGCGGCTATAAATTCGAACAGCCGCCGACCCATTTTCTGGCGTTTTTTGACCGCAGCTTTACATTGAAAGAATATTTGGCGCTCGATGAAGGCGTCCTGATGACGTATTTCCAATTGTGGATGACAGAGCGCGATCCCATTCTGTCAGACCTTTGCGACCGGTTCGTCAACCGCCGCCTGTTCCAGTACGTCGATTTTGATCCAGGAAAGGACTACAAAAAGCTGGGCGAACTGGCTCAACTGTTTCATTCTGCGGGCATCGATCCGGAATATTATTTGATTGACGATTCGACATCCGATCTGCCCTACGATTTCTATCGTCCGGGAGAGGAAGAAGAGCGTCTGCCGATTCATTTGCTGATGCCAAGCGGCGATATTAAGGAATTATCGCGTTTGTCTCAGATTGTTGACGCTATTTCCGGCAAACGCAGAACCGATTATAAATTGTATTTTCCAGCAGAGCTGTTGATCGATGGCAAGAAAAAAGCCATCAAGCAGCAGATTTTGGAAATGCTTCGAGAAGGAGGGCTCTAGTTGCTCCAGGAACACGCAAAAATTGTGGACTTTATTGCCACGGCGGAAGGTGTAACCGGCCGCAAGAAATTGCAGAAAATGATTTACATAATGAAGAAGATGGACATGCCGTTTCAGGAAAAATACGAGTTCCACATTTATGGCCCGTATTCAGAAGAACTGACTGCCCGTGTAGAGGAATTATGCGATATGGGCTTTTTGTCCGAAGCATTGGAAGACAAAGGCTCCTACGTTCAATATAAATACACGGTAACGGAAGAAGGCATGGAGTTCCGCAAAGTGTTGGGGAAATCAATTTTGGATAACCCCGTGACCGCGGAAAAGCTGAATGCCAAAAGCGGCCGATTCCTGGAATTGACTGCAACTCTCTTGTATTTTGATAACTTGAACCGCCAGGAAAGAATCGACAAGCTGCATGTGGTCAAAGGCAAGCTGAACTTTACAGCAGAGGAAATCGATGAGGCTTTTGCTTTTATTGAGGAATTGAGCGCGTAGAGAAAGTGAAAATGAAAAAAGCTCCTGCAACAGGAGCTTTTGTGTGATTTCTTACTGATCGCTGAACAACTTGCCTTTTGTGCCGTAATCGGTTTTCTTCATGTCTTCGATAAAGACGGTGACATTTTCGATAGGTGCACCAGTTGTTTCAGAAACAGCTTCGGATACCTTCTCGACAAGTGCGCGTTTTTGGTCTTCTGTGCGGCCTTCGAGCATTTTTACAGTTACGTATGGCATAATGGGTACAGCTCCTTTTCTTGAGAATACTATCATCATAGCAGAACGGAGGATTCAGACAATGGCGAACGAAGAAAAACCAAAACAAAAAGTAGGCTTTACCATTATAAAAAACGATCCGACAGCTGGCCATAAAGGCTATGGCATCGGGTCTTTATCCTTGGAAAACGTCTCTCCGCTGTTCATCGACGTGCAAGAGCAGGAAGCGTTTATTGATATCGGGGCCATGCACGCCCGCAGCGAAGTGGAGCGCGGCATTAAGTTCACGACGAACAGGGAAGATTCTGCAGGCGGCAAAGATTACTGGCTTGTATGGATCACCATCGATTTCAATCCGGAAGGCCCATACTACGCGGGAGTTGCAGCATGTGAAATGGTCGTCAATCGTGAGAAACGGCGTGGCTATAAAATTTTAGCGGATCACGTCAATCGCATGGACAAATCGATGAAGCGCAAAATTCTTGTTGACCATATGGATGAACCATCAAAACGGGTGCTTGCTGAATACCTGGAGACCCACAATCCGGAAATGTGGCAGCGCAGCGTAGAACAGCTCCACCTGGACCTTGGCCGCAAGTAAACGATTTTGCTTGGCCAATAAATGACGGAAATGTCAAAGCGGAATATCTACTAAAAATACAGGTTTTTGAACAGAATGTGACATTTCAATTTGCTTCCATTGGATGGTTGAAGTTGTCTATAAAAGGCAGTACACTAGAAATACAGCTTTTCAATAGAAAGCTAGGACACCTGATAGCGAGCAAGTGCCGTGAGCCATTGCGATAAAACCCAAGCCCAATGCCTCATGTCTCTTTCTCCGCACCATCAGGCTTTAAAAAGGTTTTCTGTGAAGGGAAAAAGATTCCCTGTACAGGAAACCTTTTTATTTGAGTGTAGCGGCACTTCCAGCGGGTAAAGAGGAAGAGGAAAAAAATATTGCACTTTTATTGAAAACACTTATACTTTTTTAAGTGGATTTTATTCAGATTGAAAAGGAGTTTGATTATAGATGGCAGGATTTTGGTATACAGAAAAGCAAACAGAGAATTTCGGAATTACAATGAAAATCAACAAGACGCTTCATACGGAACAAACGGATTTTCAATACTTGGAAATGGCGGAAACAGCTGAATGGGGCAACATGCTGTTTTTGGACGGCATGGTCATGACTTCTGAAAAAGACGAATTCGTCTATCACGAAATGGTCGCGCACGTTCCTTTATTTACGCATCCGAATCCGGAAAACGTGCTGGTTGTCGGGGGCGGAGACGGCGGCGTCATCCGTGAAATTCTGAAACACCCATCAGTTAAGAAAGCGACGCTTGTCGACATTGACGGCAAAGTGATCGAGTACTCGAAAAAATTCTTGCCAAGCATCGCATCAGGCTTGGAAGATTCACGTGTGGAAGTGATTGTCGGAGACGGCTTTATGCATATCGCGGAATCTGACAACGAATTTGACGTCATCATGGTGGATTCAACGGAACCGGTCGGACCGGCAGTCAACTTGTTTTCTAAAGGCTTCTACGCAGGCATTTCAAAAGCCTTGAAAGAAGACGGTATTTTTGTAGCGCAATCCGACAACCCTTGGTTTAAAGCCGATTTGATCAAACAAGTCCAAAGCGATGTTAAGGAAATCTTCCCAATCACGAAATTGTACTTGGCGAACATCCCGACGTATCCAAGTGGACTATGGGCATTCACGATTGGTTCAAAAAAATACAACCCGCTTGAAGTTCCGGCCGAACGTTTCCATGAAATCGACACGAAATACTACACACCTGAGCTGCATAACGCTGCTTTTGTATTGCCGAAATTCGTGAAAGATCTGACAGGAGAGTAAACGATGAGATTTGACGAGACCTACTCAGGAAAAGTATTCATCAAAAGCCATCCGAATTACGAAGAATCTAAAGCCGTTCTTTACGGCATGCCAATGGACTGGACAGTCAGCTACCGTCCAGGATCCCGTTTTGGCCCGAACAAAATCCGTGAAGTGTCGATCGGATTGGAAGAATACAGCCCGTATCTTGACCGCGAGCTGGGAGACGTAAAATTTTTTGATGCAGGCGACATTCCGCTGCCATTCGGCAATCCGGAAAAAAGCCTGATTGAAATCGAAACATACGTACACACGCTTTTGGCTGACAATAAAATCCCGATGGGCATGGGCGGCGAACACTTGGTGTCATTGCCGGTAATGAAAGCAGTCGCCAGCAAATTTGACGACTTGGCGATCATCCATTTTGATGCGCACACCGATCTTCGTGAAAACTACGAAGGCGAGGAATATTCCCATTCGACGCCGATCCGCAAAATTGCGGACCATATCGGACCGAAAAATGTGTATTCATTCGGCATCCGTTCAGGCATGAAAGAAGAATTCCAATGGGCAAAAGAGCAAGGCATGCACATTTCAAAATTTGAAGTGCTTGAGCCGTTGAAAAGAGTATTGCCAACTCTTGAAGGCCGCAATGTCTACGTAACGATTGATATGGATGTTTTAGATCCTGCGCATGCACCAGGTACGGGCACAGTCGACGCAGGAGGCATCACATCCCGCGAACTGTTGGCTTCAATCCATGCAATTGCAGCATCAGGCGTCAACGTCGTTGGCTTTGACCTTGTCGAGCTTGCACCTGTCTACGACCATTCCGACCAAACCGCCAACACAGCCAGCAAGCTGATGCGCGAAATGATTTTAGGCTGGATAAAATAGCAGAAAGATGAAGAATCTATATTAGAAAGGACTCCCGCAAGAAGCCAGGAAACTTTCTGTCTTGCCAGAAAGCCGTGACGTCAACGGCTAAGGTTTTGATCTGAACTACTTCTGGCTTGGCGGCCATCTAAATTTCTCAATGTAGTTATGCAGCTCCATAGGGGTCTCCACTGGTTTGCTTCATACCATACTGATTAATTTACCGCTATGTTAGCTGCAATTCTTTTAGAAGAAATAGTGGAAGGCGGCGACTCCTGGGGGATCAGTACGAGCTGAAGACCCTGGACTGAGCAAAGCGAAGGAAGCGGCTGAGGCCGTACCCCCCGGAAAGCGTCCGCCTGGAGCGATTTCTTCATACCTTCTCTTCTTAAATGGCTTAAAACATTAAAATTCTTAATTATACCGAATAGTTTATCTGTTAAAACCGGTCTGAAAATCTTCAGATCGGTTTTTGCATTTCACAGAGATTGCTCTGAATAGATTCTTCCGATTAAAAGCAGTAAGATGAAATGGACGAACTAGTGGAAGAGGTGCTGACAATGGAATTGTATAAATGGACCGGCCACCGCGATCAGGCTGTGATGCTGATGGCAAACTTGGCAAATGCACGATTGATTTACCTGGTAAATGACGATGAAGCTGTACTGCTTTATGAAGCGGAAGGCGGCCCCGGCATTCAGGGGGCGGAAGCCTATAAAGTGCTGAATGCTGTAGGGGACATCAACGACGGCTATTATGCTGTGTTCAACAACATTCCGGTAACAGAAGAAGGCCGTGAATTGTTCGAGTCGCGCTTCCAGAACCGTGCCGGAATGGTTGAAAAAGAACCGGGCTTTGCAGCGATCCGCGTATTGCGTCCGGTGTCTTCGGATACATATGCTATCCTGACGATATGGAAAGACGAGCAATCGTTTAAAGATTGGCAGGAATCGCAGGCTTATGGCCAGGCACATGCCAAGCGTGGCACCGCAGAAGGCATCGACAAGCGCCCGAATATTTTCCCGCGCCCTTCGTTTGTGACGACCTATACAAGATGAACAAACCCGCTTTATCAAAAGCAATGCTTAAAGATCGCATGGATTCGGCCAATGCTGAAACATGTGGTCTTTTGTTTAATCTGCAGTTCCTGCCAATCCTTCATTGAAAAAAACAGGCCAGTCAAGCTATAATATAAAGGTTATCAAAGGACGGGGAGGCGGAGAGCCATGCAAAAGACAGTGACGATCAAACTGACGACGACGATCCGCCAGCCGGATATGGAAGAGCAAGTGATGGTACTGGAATCTCATGGAACGTTGACGGAAAAAAACAAGCTGCGCTACCTGCAGTATGCAGAACAGCAGGATGATCTTGAAATCCGGACAACGGTCAAACTTCAAGAAGATGAAGCGGTTATTATGAGAAGCGGCGGTCTGCAGATGCGGCTCCCTTTTTTATTACATAAAGAACAAACCGGCAATCTGACGAATGAACAGGGGTCGTTCATGCTGACGACGAAGGCACACGAGCTGTCGGTCAGCGATACGAGGTTCATGGTCCGCTACGATCTGACATTAGGTTTGGATCATGTCGGCGAATACGAAATGGAAATACAGTTTATGGAGGCTAAATGATGAACGCAGTAGAAAAAGTTCAACAGGCAATAAAGACAGCATTTGCAGAAGCGATCGAAAAAGCGGAATTGACGAACGAACCGGTTGAAGTCCGCTTGGAATCACCAAAAGACAAAGCCAATGGCGATTACGCCACGAATATCGCCATGCAACTGACGCGTCTGGCGAAAAAGCCGCCCCGCGCAATTGCAGAAGCGATTGTTGAAAATCTCGACAAAGAGGCAGCGAACATCCAGACGGTTGAAATCGCTGGACCTGGATTTATCAATATCACCATCAAAAAGGATTATTTGTTGGATGTCATCAAAACCGTACTGGAGCAGAACGCTGAGTACGGCCGTTCAACAGCGGGCGGCGGCGAACGCGTCCAGGTGGAATTTGTATCAGCCAACCCGACAGGCGATCTTCATTTGGGCCATGCCCGTGGATCTTCAGTGGGCGATTCGCTGTGCAATGTGTTGGACCTTGCAGGCTATGAAGTGTCCCGCGAATATTACATCAATGATGCCGGCAATCAAATCAACAATTTGGCATTGTCGATCGAAGCGCGTTATTTTGAAGCGCTGGGCAAAGGCGACAGCATGCCGGAAGATGGCTACCGCGGACAGGACATTAAAGATATCGCTGAAGATCTGGTCAAAGAACATGGCGATAAATTCGTCAGCTTGACCCACGAAGAGCGTTTTGAAGCATTCCGCCAGCACGGCTTGAAAGTCGAATTGGCCAAACTGCAGCAGGACCTTGCAGATTTTCGTGTGGAATTTGACGTGTGGTACCCGGAATCGTCTCTTTATAAAAACGGCAAAATTGACGATGCTTTGGCTAAACTGCGTGCAAATGGCCATGTCTATGAAGAAGATGGAGCGACTTGGTTCCGTTCGACAACTTTCGGAGACGACAAGGACCGCGTGCTGATCAAGAATGACGGCACCTACACGTACTTAATGCCTGATGTCGCTTACCATGAAGACAAATTGCAGCGCGGATTCGGCAAGCTTATCAATGTCTGGGGAGCTGATCACCATGGCTACATCCCGCGCATGAAAGCAGCGATTCAAGCACTTGGCTATGATCGCGACACGCTTGAAGTCAGCATCATCCAAATGGTGCAATTGTACAAAGACGGCGAAAAAATGAAGATGAGCAAACGTACCGGCAAAGCGGTAACGATGCGCGAGCTGGTTGAATTGGTCGGCTTGGATGCTGTCCGTTACTTCTTCGCGATGCGTTCTGGCGATTCCCATATGGACTTCGATTTGGATTTGGCTGTTTCACAGTCCAACGAAAACCCGGTTTACTATTCGCAATATGCTCACGCGCGCATTTCATCAATTCTGCGCCAGGCGGAAGAGCAAGGTTTAACCGCTTCGCAGGATCATTTAGATTTGTTGACAACTGAAAAGGAAATTGACGTTCTGAAGAAGATCGGGGATTTCCCGCAGGTGATCGCCGATGCAGCCAAACAGCGCGCACCTCACCGCATCACAACATACATCCATGAACTGGCATCTCATTTCCATAGCTTCTATAACGCCAACAAAGTATTGGACGCGTCCAATGTAGAATTGACAAGTGCCCGTCTGGCATTGATCACGGCCGTGAAAACGACGTTGGCCAACTCGTTGAAAACAGTCGGCGTCGCAGCTCCTGAAAAAATGTAAGAGACAGACAATCATTTATGTGTATAATGAAGACAACAAACAGAATATGATAACGATTCATAAAGGTGCTTATGTCTAAGAACATGAGTTAAAAGGGAAGCCGGTTCAATTCCGGCGCGGTCCCGCCACTGTATGTGAGAGGAATCTGCAAAATGCCACTGAAGCAATGCTTTGGGAAGGTGCAGAAACCGACGACCACAAGCCAGGAGACCTGCCTTTATGACAACACACCCAAACGCCTGCGAGGAAAGGCTGGATGCGCATGCTTTTTTATGTCGTCCTTCCAATCCCCCGCAGTTTGCTGCGGGGGATTTTTTGTTATGTAGAAAAGAAATGTGAATGCGATAGGATCTGCGCGACTAGGATCAAATATAAGGGGGATATATTCATGAAGAAGATTTGGAAGTTTGGAGCAACTGCAGGCTTAGCCGCGGTTTTAATGGCAGGATGCGGGGAGACGGCAGCGCCGGAAGAAGAACAGGACGTCGAAACACCGGCAGAGCCGCCAACAGAAGTGGCGGATGTTGAATATCCAGTGACCTTGACGGATGCAGTCGGGGACGAAGTAGTCATTGAGGAAGAACCGGAAGCTATCGTATCGATGGTGCCATCAAATACAGAAATCGCCTATGAACTAGGTCTTGGCGACAAAATGGTCGGCGTTTCGGATTTTGATAATTATCCGGAAGAAGCTGCAGAAGTCGAGAAAATCGGCGGCCAGGAATTCAATGTGGAAAAAATCATCAGCCTTCAGCCGGACCTCGTGCTTGCGCATGAATCCGGACTCGGTGTTGGGGACGCAGGACTGCAGCAATTGCGCGATGCTGGCGTCGAAGTATTTGTCGTCAACAATGCAGTCAGCTTTGAAGAAGTCTATGATTCCATTACGGTAATCGCACAAGCGACAGGTATGATGGAGGAGGCGGAAAGCCTCGTTTCAGAAATGGAAGTCCAAGTGGCGGAAATCCAAGAATTGGCAAGTTCGATTGAAGAGCCGAAATCTGTATTTCTGGAAGTCGGCAGCCAGCCGGATATCTATACCACAGGAAGCGGAACGTTCATGGATGAAATGCTGACGCTCATTAATGCTGAAAATGTAGCCGGCGATTTGGAAGGCTGGGTCATCATGGATCCGGAAGCCATCGTTGCGGCTAATCCTGATGTCATCATTACAACCGAAGGTGCCTATGTAGAGAATGCTGAAGAACAGATCAAATCACGCAGCGGTTTTGCAGAAGTGACCGCTGTCCAAGAAGACGCCGTCTATAACCTGGATTCGGATATGCTCACCCGATCAGGCCCACGTTTATCGGAAGGACTGATGGAAATGGCGCAGGCCGTTTATCCTGATGTTTTCAATGAATAAAAATCTATTGGCATACAGCGTCTCCCTGCTGATTTTAGCAGGAGCCGTTTTGCTTGGGGTGACGGTCGGAACGGTATCAATATCACCGGTCGTGCTGTGGAATCCGTCATCGGATGAAGCGGCTGCCAATATTTTATGGAATATCCGCATGCCTCGTGTCATTTTAGCCGGGCTTGTCGGTGCAGCACTGGCAATTGCTGGTGCTGCGTTCCAAGGGCTTCTGAAAAATCCATTGGCCGATCCTTACACCCTGGGAGTGTCTTCCGGTGCCTCCGTGGGCGCTGTGATGACGCTCTTTTTTGGTATTTCCATACCGTTTCTTGGACCATTCACGCTGCCGGTCATGAGCATGATCGGGGCGCTGCTGACGATGCTCGCTGTCATGAGCTTTGCCAAGCTGGTGGATCGCTCCATGAAAATGGAAACCGTCATATTGACTGGGATTATCTTCAGTTCGTTTCTCGGCTCCATTATTTCCCTGATGATTGCGTTAACCGGGGAAGAGCTGCGCCAAATCATCGGCTGGCTTTTGGGCAGTGTGTCGATGCGTGGGTGGCCATATGTGCGGATGGCGCTGCCATTCGTATTAATCGGTTCGTTCGTGTTATGGCTGAAGCGACGTGAGTTGAACGCCATGCTGTTTGGTGAAGAACGTGCACAGCATTTGGGTGTCGATGTCAGAAAGAGCAAAATGACCATTTTGATTGGCGGTTCGATTTTGACGGGAGCAGCTGTTTCGGTTTCCGGCACCATCGGCTTTGTCGGTTTAGTGGTCCCGCATATGACCCGTCTGCTTTGGGGCTCGGACCATCGGCATGTTTTGCCGCTGTCATTCATTAATGGAGCGGCTTTGTTGATCATTTGTGACCTGGTGTCGCGAACCATCATTTCACCGACTGAATTGCCGATTGGCGTCATTACCGCATTTATCGGAGCTCCGGTATTTGCCTTTATCTTTTTCCGACAACGCAAAGGAGGGGCTTGACCATGCTCGAAATAAAGGGACTAACAGGCGGCTACGGCGATAAAAAAATCGTTAAAGACGTATCCTTTACTGTCAATAAAGGCTCTATTCTTGGCATTTTGGGGCCGAACGGCAGCGGCAAATCGACCTTGATGAAGCTGATAAGCGGAGTGCTGCCGGCTGCCGGCGGCGAAGTGCGGATTGATGGTGTATCGATTGTCGATTTTCCGCCAAAAGAACTGGCCAGAAAAATGGCGGTTTTGCCCCAATTGCATGCACATGCTTTTGCTCATACGGTCCGGGAAACGGTGTCGCTTGGCAGGTATCCGCATCAAGGCGGCTGGTTTTCTTCATGGTCGGAAAAAGACGAGCAGGCTGTTATGGAAGCGATGCGCTTAATGGATATCAGCCATTACGAGAAGACTCAAATCGACCGGATGTCGGGCGGCGAACAACAGCGCGTCTTTGTGGCGCAAGCGCTGGCCCAGGATGCAGGCATTCTGCTATTGGATGAACCGACCAATCATCTGGATATCAACCACCAGAAAGAATTGCTCGACACCATCAAAAAGCAGGCCATTGAAAAAGACTTGACGATTGTTTCCATTTTCCACGACATCAATCTGGCGTCTATGTACTGCGACCAACTGTTGCTGCTGGATGAGGGGAGCGTCGTCCGCATTGGTGAACCGCATGAAGTGGTGCGGGAGCAGGATATCGAATCGGTCTACAATACGCGTGTCAGCAATCACCCGCATCCGGAATTGCCGAAGCCCCAGATTACTTTGTTGCCGGGGGTAGAGCGTGCCGCTGCCAGCATCCGCATTCGTGCCGAAGAATTTGAAATTAATGATGGGATGGTGCTGTACCAGAGCCCTATTCCGTTAAAAACTGTGTCATCAGCGGTCGTCAATGCAGGTTCGGGTTGGTTCCGCAATTTCATGAACCGGCATGTGGATTCTTTTTACAACATCAATGACAGTGTTAAAGAGATGTCCGAGTTTATTGAACAAAGTGGTCTGAAGACAACGGATACAGTCGGGATGATGACCGCAGTCCAAACCCAGGACGCCATCGTCAAAGAATACGAAGGTCCTTTCGGGTCCGTGGTAATTGCTGTAACCGCAGGTGTCGGAAACGGTGTAGATGTTTCAAAAGCAGTTGAGCGTACGCTTCGCGTCGGCACCATCAACACATGGATCTTGGTCAACGGCATTTTGTCAGATGAAGCCTTTATTCAGGCGATGATTACTGCGACCGAAGCCAAAACGAAAGCACTTCAGCAGGAGCAAATCAAAGATCCGCTGACCGGGACGATTGCGACCGGAACATCGACTGACAGCTGTCTGGTAGCGGCAACGCAGCAGGGAGAACACCTGCCTTACGCCGGTCCAATCACTGAGCTTGGAAAACTGATTGGCGTCGGTGTTTTCGAGTGTACCATCGAAGCGCTCAAACTGTATCAGATGGCGAAAGCAAAAAGCATATGATTTCGCATCTTACGGCAATTGCCTTGGGCCTAGCCATTGATCGCATTGTTGGAGATCCGCCAAATTGGCCGCATCCGGTTCGCTGGATCGGCAGCGGAATCCGCAAATTGACCAAACGCTGGAATCACGGAGCGAACGCTTTCCGCAATGGTTTTCTGCTGCTTGGGGCGGTTGCGCTTAGTGTGTTTTTGATTGTTTACTCTTTTGTTGCGCTGGCATATTCAGTGAATATCTTTGCAGGAATTGCAGTTGAAGCCTTGCTGATTGCTTCAGGACTGGCACAGAAAAGCTTGAAAGATGCAGCGTTGGATGTTTACAGACCGCTTGCAGATAAAAACATGATGCTGGCACGCGAAAAACTGTCCTGGATCGTTGGCAGGGATACCGAGGGATTGGACGAAAGTGAAATTACAAGAGGCGTCGTGGAGACAGTTTCAGAAAACACCAGTGATGGTGTGACAGCTCCGCTGTTCTGGGCATTTCTGCTCGGTGCACCGGGGTTGTGGCTTTACAAATCTGTCAATACGCTCGATTCAATGGTCGGCTATAGGAACGAAGAATTTGAACGATTCGGCTATGCATCAGCAAAAGCGGATGATGTCCTGAATTTCATTCCGAGCCGCCTGACCGGTTTTTTGATTTTGGTGATGACAAAAAACAGACGATCGCTGACCGTGCGTCAGCGTTTTGTGGAGTGGCTGCGGGATGCACCAAAGCATCCGAGCCCAAACAGCGGCTGGCTTGAAGCGGCAACGGCTGTGCAATTGGGAATACAACTTGGCGGATTGAACCGTTACCGGGGAGTCGAGTCGCATCGCGCACGAATGGGGACGCCGGTTTTCCTGCTGGAAGCCGTGCATATTAATGAAGCCATCGGCCATATGCAAACGGTCACCCTCGGATTTTTTATTTTATTCGCTATAGGAGGGATTTTGCTTGGAATTGCCTAATCATGGGGCCAATCCGCTGCGTCTTTACACGCAGGCGGGAATCAACCCTCCCCAACAAATTTTGGATTTCAGTGAAAACGTCCATCCTTTCGGAGCTCCTGCTTTTCTGGTGGAACGATGGCCGGAGCTGCTGGAACTGGTCGGTTCCTATCCAGATCCGGACGGAGAGCCTTTTCGTACGGCAGCTGCGGAATTTCACCAAATTGGCGTCAGTCAAGTGGCTGTTGGAAACGGTGCCGCTGAAGTTTTTACTTGGCTGGCCAGAAGATACCGCGGTAGGCAAGTGGTGCTGGTGGAACCGGCGTTTTCGGAATACCGCCAAACGCTGGAAGCGGAACATGCCGGAATCCGGGTGATTCAGCTGCAGCCGGAAACCAATTGGCAATTGACGGTCCAAAATGTCCGGGCAGCTGTTCCGGGATGTGAGGCGCTGTACGTTTGCAATCCGCATAATCCTACCGGTGTTTTGCTGGATACCGATACGCTCCAGGAAATAGCGCAAATTTGCATTGAACACCATTGCGAACTCGTTATCGATGAAGCTTTTATCGATTTTATCGGTGAAACAGCATCCTTTATGCCATTTTTAGAAAGTTTTCCGAATGTCATCATTGTCCGTTCGATGACTAAAATGTACGCTATTCCTGGGTTGCGCCTTGGCTATGTGGTCAGCCAAACCAAAACGGTTGAACAATTGAAACAAGGGGCAGCGCATTGGAACGTCAATGCTTTATCCGCTGCGATCGGTGCGGATCTTTTAAAAGAATCGGCATACCGCACCAAAATCATCAAAGCCGCCTCGGAAGAACGGCTGAAAATGCAGCAGTTTTTCGCAGCGAAACACTGCCGGACAAGCAATTCCGCAGTGAATTTCCTGTCGTTTCAACTGTCGGATCCCCAGCAATCCGCTGTATTCTTCACAGATCTGCTGAAGGCAGGAATCGTCCTGCGGCATACCGAATCGTTTCAGGGCATGGACGGAAAGTGGTTCCGAATCGGTATGAAATCTGCAGAAAGCATGGAAAAACTTCGGGAGGCGATTGCAGGATGGCTCGAGGCCAATTAGTTTTTATCAGCGGTGGGGTCCGCAGCGGCAAAAGCGCTTATGCCGAATCGGTTGTGCGTGCTGCAGGCGGTGAACGGAAAGTTTATTTGGCGAGTGGACAGGCGCACGACGAAGAAATGAAAGAGCGGATCGAACGCCACCGGCAAGATCGGCAGGAAGATGGCTGGCATACAGTAGAGCAAGCTTATCAAATGGACAGAGTTTTAGAGAACCTCCAGTCAAATGATTTGGTGCTGTGGGATTGCGTGACAACGTGGCTCGCCAATGAACTTTACGAGGGTTGGGAAAAGGGCAGCATGTGCGCTGAAATATCTGGCTGCATGGAAACGAAATGGAGCAGCCTGCAAGAAACCATTCTTGATATGCTGGACACGATAGATTTGTTGACAGTCGTCTCGAACGAAGTGCTGGACGATTTCGTGCGCGACGAACTTTATCAGAGCTGGCTCGGGCGCATCCATATTTGGCTCGTGCAGCAAGCCGATCAGGCCATCGAGATGGAAAACGGTATGGCATTCAGAAGGAAGTGAAAAGATGCGCGGAATAATGATTCAAGGAACCGCTTCAGATGTTGGGAAAAGCATGATCTGTACAGCTTTTTGCCGCATTTTTTCTGATCAGGGACTCCAAGTGGCACCTTTCAAGTCACAGAACATGTCGAACAATTCTTATGTGACAGCAAGGGGCGAAGAAATTGGCCGTGCGCAAGGTGTTCAGGCAGAAGCGGCTCGGACGTTGGCAACCGCAAACATGAATCCGATTTTGTTGAAGCCTGAAAGTGATATGAAGTCGCAAGTCGTCCTGTTCGGGAAAAAACTGGAGACCATGGACGGCATGGATTACCGGACGCATTTTTACGAAAAAGGACTGGCAGCAATTGATCTGGCACTGTCGAATTTGGCCCGTGATTTTACCCATTTGGTCATCGAAGGAGCTGGCAGCCCGGCCGAAGTCAACTTGAACGACCGGGAGCTGGTCAACATGGCGGTAGCAAGTCGTGCAGATGTGCCGGTCATTCTGGTTGCAGACATTGAACGGGGCGGTGTGTTCGCATCGATTGTCGGGACGCTCGCCTTGATGCCGGAACGGGAACGGGTGAAAGGCCTGATCATCAATAAATTCCGTGGCGATGTCCGGCTTTTTGAAGATGGCATCCGTTTTCTGGAATCCTATACGGGCATTCCGGTGCTGGGAGTCATTCCCCATATGCCCAGCCACGAAATCGAGCAGGAAGATTCGCTTGGTGTTCCGGCTGTACAGCAAGTATCCAAAGTTGAAAATGCGATTGAACTGGTTGTTTGCCGGCATCCTTACATTTCAAATTTCACGGATATCGAACCGTTCTTGAACGAACCGGACATAACCATTCGTTGGGCAGGGACGGTCGATGAGATTGGATGTCCCGATATTCTTTTGGTGCCAGGCACAAAAAGCACCATTGCAGATATGCGTTACTGGAAGGAGCAGGGGCTGGAAAATAAACTCCAGGCATTGAAGGGAAGCACTTGGATCGTTGGTTTATGCGGTGGGTTTCAGATGTTTGCTGACACATTATCGGATCCGGAAGGACATGACGGCATCAAAGCTGAAATCGAAGCTGGCTTTGGCTTGGTCCCCAACATGCACGTTCATTTTGAAAAACAGAAAGTTGTCCAACGAACGAGTGGCATAGTTAAGTTTCCAAATACGGAGGTAAGGGTGGCAGGTTACGAAATTCATCACGGCGTCATCACGGGAACTGCCTATCCACTCATTGAAAGCGAAGATTTTACAGAAGGCTATTTTCATGATCGGCTTTTGGGTACGCACCTGCACGGGTTTTTCCGTGATCCCCGTTGCCGTACCGCATTCCTGGCGCCAATCCGGAAACGAAAGAACCTGCCGGAACCATTGCCTGAAACAGTGGGCGATCCTTTTGACCGCTGGGCCAAGCATGTGAAAGGGCATTTGGACTGGCAAAAAGTCGAACAGATCATGGAGGCGGACCGATGAACCGGCAACTGGGAACAGGATTTTTATTGGCGCTTCAGTTTTTCTCGGTGATTCCGGTTAAAAAGCAATTGCCGATGGAAAAATTCCATCTCACTCTAATGTTTGCGATGCTTCCTGTCCTGGGTCTGTTATTTGGCAGCGTGATGGCAGCATCGGTATGGCTGCTTCGGGAAACGACTGACGTCAGTTCGCTGTTGATCGGCTTTGCGGTTGTGGTGATCGGCATAGCGCTAAGCGGGGGCTTGCATTTGGACGGATTGGCGGATACGGCGGATGCTTATTTTTCTTACCAGGACCGGGAAAAACGGTTGGAAATCATGGGCGATCCGCGGATTGGTGCTTTTGGGACCATGGTTTTGCTGCTGGCGATTGTCGGAAAAATTATTATCGCTGCCGAATCCATACACGCTGCTTCGCTGGTGTTGGTTTTAGTTATTCCGGTATTGTCGAGAATCGGTTTAATGGCCCTGTTCAGTTCAACCTCTTCCGCGAAGCCAAACGGACTGGCAGCATTTTTTCAGCAACGGACAGACCAACGGATACTGCGGCTAACTGCAATGGTCTTTATGGTTATCCTTTTAGCTGCAGTGATTTCGATTGCAAACGTTTGGGTTGCGTTCGTTTTATTGGTGATGCTGCTCGTTTCGCTTTGGCTCTACCGCGCTTGGTGCCTGAAAAACTTCGGCGGGGTGACAGGTGACCTTTTCGGTGCTTATGTGGAAGGAGTGGAAATTTTACTATGGACGAGTCTTTTGTTCTTCGTTTAATACGGCATGCTCCGACTAGAGGCAATCAGCAAAAACGTTACGTCGGCTGGACCGACGAAGCAATTCTGCCGTTTGGAGCAGAGCCGGATTTGCAGCTGAAAATGGTCATGGGCAGTGATTCGAAGCGCTGCCGGCAAACGGCAGCTGTGCTGTTTCCGAATGCGGTCTACCGGGCAAACCGCGATTTGCGGGAATGCCATTTCGGACAATGGGAAATGAAAACCTATGAGGAGCTGAAGGACAATCAGTTGTACCGCAGCTGGATTGATGACCCATGGCATATCAAACCGCCCGGCGGTGAAAGCCTCGCACATATGGCGGAGCGTGTCGAACGCGGCATACGAAAACTTCCCGATGATCGAGAAGTTACGCTGGTTCTCCACGGAGGACCGATCCGCTATCTGATTGCTGAAGCATTGGGTGAAAAGTTTCAAGATCAAACTGCGCTGCACGGAGGCTGCCATACGTTAACTTGGCAAAACCGGCAAGCGTTCGAGGAGCGGGAATTATGCACATCGTTTTCGGTGGAGCCTTTAATGGCAAACGGCAATATGTGAGAGAGCAATTGAAAGATCAGCATGTCGACTGGACTGAAGGCCAGCTGCCCGATAAGAAAGATGCGGAAGCATTTATCGTCATCGCCGGTTTGGAGCATTGGGTGAGACAGCAGCTCGAAAAAGGTTTTTCAGAACAACAATTGATGGAGCAAGTGAAAAGTTCGCTGAGTCAAGGACAAGCTCAGCAAACTTGGGTTTTAACGGACCTGAATCGAGGCATCGTGCCGACCGAGCGGATCGAACGTGAAATGCGTGACGTTCTCGGCCGTCTGTATCAATTCCTATTTGCCGAAGCCAAGGACATTACACGCATCTGGTATGGCATTCCACAAAAGATAAAATGAGAGTTGGATACATTGGACTAACAAACATTTATTGGAGAATATCTGCCAGTAAATGAGTGAAGAAATATAGGGGGCTATTGAGTAACTCCATATTAGCGCCGGCGCGTCCACGGGCTAGGCGAAGTAAGGAGACAGGTGCTTTTCCTGGCTTCTTGCGGGAGCCATGCCCAAAGCGGCCGAAGCGATTTAGAACATGATGATTCTTAAATTCAACTTTTATAATTGATTCAGACGAACTTTGATAGACAGTGCATTCACTGTCTGTCAAAGCACAAGAAAAGGGGCGGATCAAGATGAAGATTTACACGAAAACCGGAGACAAAGGGCAAACGAGTTTAATCGGAGCGCGCACGGACAAAGATGCACCGCGCGTTGAGGCATACGGCACCATTGACGAAGTAAATTCATTTATCGGCAAAGCGATGACCGAATTGGCTCCGGATAAATACGCTGATTTGCTCGAAGATTTAGAAGCCATCCAAAACGAATTATTCGACTGCGGCGGCGATTTGGCCGATGTCCGCAAAGAACCCAATTACAAAATGACGGAAGCGCCTGTCGAAGTACTGGAAAAGCGCATCGATCAATTGATGGAAGAACCGCCATTGCTCGAACGGTTTATTTTGCCGGGAGGTTCTCCTGCAGCTGCGACGCTGCACATTGCGCGTACCATTACACGCCGTGCTGAACGCCAAACGGTGACCTTGATGAGATCAGGAGAAGATTTTCCGTTAGTCGTCCAACGCTATTTGAACCGTCTGTCCGATTATTTGTTCGCTGCCTCCCGTGTCGTCAATTCACGTGCCGGTGTGCCGGACAATGAATATGTGCGCAGTGCCAAGGTGTTCAAGAACGGCGGCCGCAGCAAAAAGTCGGTGGAATAGGATGTCGACCAGAAAACTGGCGCTTGCCGCGTTATTCGTCAGCTTATCCGCAATCGGGGGAATGATTAAGATCCCGTTCGGCATCACATCCATCGCACTGGATTCGATGCCGGCACTGGTAGCGGTGCTGTTCTTTTCGGCACCGCTGGCCGGAACCATTGCTGCATTCGGCCATTTGATTTCGGCATTATTCGGCGGCATGCCCCTTGGGCCATTTCACTTGATCATTGCAGCTGAGATGTGGGGAGTAGTGTGGTTGTTTGCAAAACTGCACCAAGCCGGCAAACTCTGGTTGAAATGGCCAGCGTTCATCATCGGCAATGGAGTGCTCGCGGCAGTACCTTTTTATTTTCTGTTGTCGCCAGCATTTTTTTATGCATCGGTACCAGGCTTAGTGATTGCTGCTTCCATTAATGCTGGAATTGCGGCTCTCTTAATGCCCTATGTGCTGAAAGTCCATGGAGGTTCGCTGCATGCGTCATGAACTGCTAATAGAGGGCTTGGTCATTACTTCGGATAATTCAGCGGCAATCGGAGAAAAACTGCAGGATGCTGTGTCCGCTCCTGATTCGGTGACTGCCAAGTTTGCGGCACGGGTGGCGCTGCTCGAGCAATGGGCAGCGGGCAGCGAACCGCAGGCAGTCCTGATCCATAATTTCAGCGGGGCCGATCAATGGAATGCTTATTTGGCAGGACTTGCCGAACTTTTCGCTGAATCGGAGACAGTGCTGCCTCCGATTTCCGGGAGTACGGAAACCAATATGCCGACGCTGCAATCCGGCATTGCTGTGACGATGATCGGCAAGCAGAATAGGGACCTTGCGCCAGCTGAATCTCTGTGCTGGTTTGTCTACGGAGTCCCGCTTGTCGGCGAAGAAGTTCTGACCAAGACAGACCAAGTAGCCGATCTGGGACTCATTCAGAAAGCCTTGGACTCAGCTGTTATTGAGCGCATATGGCCGGTTGGTTCAAAAGGCATCGCGCAGGAGGCCGCCTTATTGATGGGCAGGCACGTGGAAGTTTCTACAGCTCTTGATATGAACTGTTCGGGAGGCCCGGCAACTTGTGTTCTCCTTGGCGTGAAGCCTGCAAACAAAGAAAGAGCGCAGCGCTATTTTGCGAAAAATCTTTTTTTGACGGAATTTAAATAGAGGAAGAGCATCATCCATTCTTTGGGTGATGTTTTTTCGTTTGCGGAAAGAAGGAGCAAAGCCGCTGTTCAGTGAGTTTCTTTCAGTAAACGCTTACCAATGTGCCTCTAACGCAGCAAGCAAAGGACTTTTATTTTTAAAATCATTTCTAAAATATAGGTTGACTGAATGCTCATTCATATTTTAATATAGAACATAGTATCGACAAGCTGTTGCTGTTCACGTAAACTTTGGGTAAGTAATTTCTAGAATTTACACACATAAGGGGGATCTCGCGATGGAGCCATTGCTGATTGCAAACTGGGTTTTATTCATAGCTGTAACCGCTTACGCCATTTATCTCTTCCTCTATTTATTGAAGTCGAGATATGATTTTATCCAGCTCGGCAAAAAAGTCGAGTTTGAAGAAAATTTCAACGAGCGTCTGCGTAAAGTCATGGTCAATGTTTTTGGACAAAAGAAATTGATGAAAGATAAGAAGAGCGGAACGATTCATGTCATGTTCTTCTACGGCTTCCTGTTGGTTCAGGCGAGCGCCATTGATTTTATTATCAAAGGCTTATCGCCGGATTCACATTTGCCGCTTGGTCCGCTCTACCCGGCCTTCACGTTTTTCCAGGAAATCGTCACATTGACGATTCTGGTAGCGGTAATCTGGGCATTCTACAGACGTTATATTGAAAAGCTTGTCCGCTTGAAGCGCGGTTGGAAAGCAGGGCTTGTGCTTATTTTCATCGGCGGGTTGATGGTGACGGTGCTGATCGGAAACGGGATGAGCATGATTTGGCACGGACACGAAGGTGTCTGGACCGAACCGGTTGCTTCGCTTGTCGCTGGTGCATTTGCCTGGATGCCTGAAGCTGCAGTTGTGACGGTTTTCTATGTCATGTGGTGGGCGCATCTGTTGTTCCTGCTGACATTCCTGGTTTACGTGCCGCAATCCAAGCATGCCCACTTGATCTTTGGACCCGTCAATACTTGGTTCCACAGAGTCGACCATGTCGGGCGCTTGAAGCCGATCAACTTTGAAGAAATGGAAGACGAAGAAGATCCGGATGCTATGCCATCATTTGGCGTCGGGAAAATCACCGACTTCACTCAAGGGCAGATGATCGATTTCTATGCTTGCGTAGAATGTGGCCGCTGCACCAATATGTGTCCGGCAACCGGTACAGGAAAAATGCTGTCGCCGATGGATCTGATTACGAAACTTCGGGACAATTTAACCAATACCGGTGCAGTCATGACACAGAAAAAACCTTGGGTGCCGGCAATGGCATTCAACAATACGCAAGGAAACCAATTGGCAATGGCTGCCGGTGCTGAAGGGATCACTATCGACGAACTTTACAGCCCAAGCCTGATCGGAGACGTCATTACAGAAGAAGAAATCTGGGCGTGTACGACATGCCGCAACTGTGAAGACCAATGTCCGGTCATGAACGAGCACGTAGACAAAATTATCGACCTTCGCCGTTACCTTGTTATGACTGAAGGGAAAATGGACAAAGATGCTCAACGCGCGATGACAAATATCGAAAAGCAGGGCAATCCTTGGGGCCTTAACCGCAAAGAAAAAGAAAACTGGAGAGATGCACGTCCAGATATCCATATTCCGACTGTTAAAGAAATGAACAAAGCCGGCGAAGAATTCGAATTCCTGTTCTGGGTTGGATCGATGGGTTCATTCGACAGCCGATCACAAAAAATCGCTTTGTCGTTTGCCCGTTTGATGAACGAAGCCGGTGTGAAGTTCGCGATTCTCGGCAATAAAGAAAAAAACTCGGGTGACACACCGCGCCGTCTCGGAAACGAATTCCTATTCCAGGAACTGGCGACTGGCAATATCAAAGAGTTCGAGAAAGCGGACATCAAGAAAATTGTAACGATCGATCCGCATGCCTATAATATCTTCAAAAACGAATACCCGGATTTCGGTTTCAAAGCCGAAGTTTATCACCATACCGAAATGCTGTTCGACCTGGTCCAAGAAGGCCGGTTGAAGCCGCAATTCCCGGTAAACGAACGAATCACCTTCCATGATTCCTGCTACCTCGGCCGCTATAATGATGTCTATGACGCACCGCGTGAGATATTGAAAGCGATCGAAGGCGTGGAATTGGTCGAAATGGTCCGTAACCGAGAAGACGGCATGTGCTGTGGAGCTGGCGGCGGAATGATGTGGATGGAAGAAGATGCAGGCCATCGCGTCAATGTTGCCCGTACCGAACAGGCACTCGAAGTCAGCCCGACCATGATTTCTTCCGGCTGCCCGTATTGCCTGACAATGTTGTCAGACGGTACGAAAGCCAAAGAAGTCGAAGAACAAGTTGGAACTTACGACGTAGCAGAGCTATTGGAGATGGCTGTCCTTGGCAATGAAACTCCGATGCCTGAAGAAATTGTCCAATAAAGCTCGTGGCAATAAATAATTGCTTAATAACAGAAAATTGAGTAGAATAATATCATAAGAAGAAAAAAGAAAGGGAGTAAAGTGCTCCCTTTTCTTTTGCATTAAAACCGAGCGAGCGTTCAGTCAATCAGTTCGAGCTTTTAAGAAATGTATAAAACTTAGTGATTATATTTTTTTGATGTAATTGAAACCGTTTACAAAAAGCGCAAAGGGGAGAAAAATCATCATGGCAAAAACAGTCATCATTGATGGGGCACGTACAGCATTCGGTAAATTCGGGGGAAGTTTGAGCACCTTGGCCGCAAGTGAACTGGGAGCGGAAGCGATCAAAGCGGCAATGAGCCGCGCAGCGATCCAACCGGAAGATGTTCAGGAAGTTATCATGGGCAACGTTTTGCAGGCAGGGCAAGGGCAGATCCCTTCCCGTCAGGCAGCGTCAAAAGCAGGCATTCCTTACAGCGTCAAATCTGAAACCATAAATAAAGTCTGTGCATCCGGCATGCGCAGCGTTACCTTGGCAGACCAGATCATCCGCTTAGGGGATGAAGAAGTCATTGTTGCAGGCGGCATGGAATCCATGTCCAACGCGCCTTACTACTTGCCAAAAGCACGCTGGGGATTGCGCATGGGAGATGCTCAAGCCGTTGATGGCATGGTGCATGATGGCTTGTCCTGCTCGTTCCATCCGGACAAAGTTCATATGGGGACTTACGGAAATTCGACCGCCGAAGACTTTGGCCTGACGCGCGAAGCGCAGGATGAATGGTCGGCCCGTTCTCATGAACGCGCCATCCAAGCGAAGGATCTGTTCGCAGAAGAGATTGTCGCTATCGATATTCCTCAGCGCAAAGGAGATCCAATCACAGTTGATGTGGATGAAGCTCCGCGTGCGAACTCGACAATTGATGCGTTGGCGAAACTGAAGCCGGCATTCGGCAAAGACGGCACAATTACTGCAGGAAACGCACCTGGAATCAATGACGGTGCAGTGGCACTTGTACTGATGAGCGAAGAGCGTGCTCAGAATGATAGAAAAAACGTATTGGCGCACATTTTGGCCCACACAGAAGTGGCGATCGAACCGCACCGATTCCCGGAAACGCCTGGAATCGTCATCAATGAATTATTAAAGAAAACCGGCAAATCGCTTGATGAAATAGATCTGTTTGAAATAAATGAAGCATTTGCGGCAGTCGCACTCGCAAGCTCGAAAATCGCTAATTTAGACCCTGAAAAAGTAAATGTCAACGGCGGCTCTGTAGCACTTGGACACCCGATCGGTGCAAGCGGTGCACGCATCATCCTGACATTGGCTTACGAGTTGAAACGCCGCGGCGGCGGCATTGGCATCGCAGCCATCTGCTCAGGCGGTGGACAAGGCGACGCCATTATGATTGAAGTTCCTAAGGAGGCAAAATAAGCATGTCGATTCAAAGTGTAATGGTCATTGGCGCCGGACAAATGGGTTCCGGCATCGCACAAGTTTGTGCGCAAGCAGGATTGAAAGTGAAATTGAATGATATGAAACAGGAAGCATATGAGCGTGGAATCGGGACAATCACCAAAAACCTGTCGCGCAATGTCGAAAAAGGCCGCATGAGGGAAGAGGAAAAAACAGCGGTCCTTGGACGCATCACGCCGTCACTTGATTTAAAGGATGCGCACGATGTTGACATTGTCATCGAAGCGGCTGTCGAAAACATGGCCATCAAGCACAGCATTTTCAAAACGCTGGACGAAGTGGCACCAAAGCACGCTATCTTGGCAACTAATACATCATCCTTGCCGATTACGGAAATCGCGGCAGTCACCAATCGCCCGGAGCAGGTCATCGGCATGCATTTCATGAACCCGGTACCGGTGATGAAGTTAGTAGAGATTATCCGAGGCTTGGCAACTTCAGATGAAGTTTATAAAAAAGTGGAAGAAATGACGTTGCAGCTTTCTAAAACACCCGTAGAAGTAAACGACTTCCCAGGATTTGTGGCAAACCGCATCCTGATGCCGATGATCAACGAAGCGATTTTCACCCTTCAGGAAGGTGTCGCAACCAAAGAAGCGATTGACGACATCATGAAGCTCGGCATGAACCATCCAATGGGGCCGCTGCAATTGGCTGACTTTATCGGACTGGATACCTGCCTTTATATCATGGAAGTGCTGCACGAAGGCTTCGGCGACAGCAAATACCGGCCGAGCCCGTTATTGCGCCAATACGTGAAAGCCGGCTGGCTCGGCAAAAAAACCGGACGCGGTTTCTACGATTACACTTAATATTAGGGGGAACCGCAATGGATTTGCACTTTACAGATGAACAGCTTATGATGCGCAACATGGTGCGAGATTTCGCAAAAGAGGAAATTACACCGTTTATCGAAAACATGGAAAACGGCGAATTTCCAACGGCAATTATAAAGAAAATGGGCGAACTGGGCTTGATGGGGATTACTGCCCCTGAAAAATACGGCGGCTCGGAAATGGATTTCGTTTCCTATATCACAGCCATTCACGAACTCTCGAAAGTGAGCAGCGTAGTTGGTGTGATCTTGTCAGTCCATACGTCGGTTGGAACCAACCCAATCCTGAACTTTGGGTCGCAGCAGCAAATCGAGAAATACGTGCCAAAGCTGGCAAGCGGCGAATATCTCGGGGCTTTCTGTTTAACAGAACCCGCGGCAGGTTCTGACGCGGCAAGCCTGAAAACCAAAGCGGTTCTGGACGGTGATGACTATGTCTTAAACGGTTCGAAAGTCTTTATTACCAACGGTGGAGCAGCAGATACCTACATCGTTTTTGCTTCCACAAAACCTGCTGCAGGCTCCCGTGGAATTTCAGCTTTTATTGTTGAAAAAGACACACCAGGCTTGGTCATCGGAAAAAATGAAAAGAAAATGGGGATGCACGGTTCGAAAACGGTCCAATTGACTTTCGAAAACATGCGGGTGCCAGCTGAAAACCTATTGGGCACAGAAAACAAAGGGTTCAGCATCGCGATGGCAAATTTAAATGTTGGACGGATCGGCATCGCGGCACAAGCACTTGGCATCGCTGAAGCGGCATACGAATACGCAGTTGCCTACGCCAAAGAGCGTGTGCAATTCGGTAAACCCATCGCTCAGCAGCAAGGGATCGGCTTCAAGTTGGCGGATATGGCGACGCAGGTGGAAGCGGCGAAACTCTTGGTCTACAACGCAGCAGACCTGTATTCGAAAGGCAAAGAATGCAATAAGCAAGCTTCCATGGCAAAACTTTTCGCTTCAAAAGCAGCTATGGACGTCACAATCGAAGCCATTCAAGTATTCGGCGGCTACGGCTATACCAAAGACTATCCGGTCGAGCGCCTGTTCCGCGACGCTAAAGTGACGGAAATTTACGAAGGCACTAGTGAAATCCAACGAATCGTTATCAGCAAACAACTAATTAAGTAATTGGAGGAATGGAAAATGAATTTTCAACTGTCTGAAGAGCACGAAATGATCCGCAAAATGGTACGGGATTTCGCGAACAAAGAAGTGGCGCCAACAGCCGAAGAGCGTGACGAAGAAGAGCGCTTTGACCGTGAAATCTTTGATAAGATGGCCGAACTTGGTCTTACAGGCATTCCGTGGCCGGAAGAATACGGCGGCATCGGTTCAGATTATTTGGCGTATTGCATCGCAGTTGAAGAATTGTCACGCGTCTGCGCGTCAACGGGCGTTACATTGTCAGCACACACTTCACTTGCTGGATGGCCGGTCTATACATTTGGAACAGAAGAGCAAAAGCAAAAATACCTTCGCCCAATGGCTGAAGGCACAAAAATCGGTGCTTATGGTTTGACCGAGCCGGCTGCAGGATCTGATGCCGGTTCGATGCGTACTTCTGCAAAAGAAGACGGCGACCATTACGTGCTGAACGGTTCGAAAATTTTCATCACAAATGGCGGCATTGCAGACATCTATATCGTATTCGCAGTAACAGATCCGGAATCGAAGCATAAAGGCACAACAGCCTTCATCATTGAAAAAGACTTTGAAGGCTTCTCGGTCGGCAAAAAAGAGCGCAAGCTCGGCATTCGTTCAAGCCCGACAACAGAAATCATCTTCGATAACTGCCGTGTGCCGAAAGAGAACGTCCTGGGTGAACTTGGCCAAGGCTTCAAAATCGCTATGCAGACACTTGATGGCGGACGTAACGGCATCGCAGCACAGGCGGTCGGCATCGCACAAGGAGCGCTTGACGCCTCAATTGATTATGCAAAAGAGCGTGAGCAATTCGGCAAGCCGATCATGGTCAACCAAGGGGTTTCATTCAAATTGGCGGACATGGCGACTTCAATCGAAGCGTCCCGTTTGTTGACATACCAGGCGGCTTGGCTTGAGTCGAACAAGCTGTCCTATAGCAAAGAGTCGGCGATGGCGAAATTGATGGCCGGCGATACAGCTATGAAAGTGACAGTAGAAGCGGTTCAAGTATTTGGCGGCTATGGCTACACGAAAGACTACCCGGTCGAACGCTTTATGCGCGATGCAAAAATTACGCAAATTTATGAAGGCACACAGGAAGTTCAGCGTCTGGTTATTTCCCGGATGGTCACGAAATAAGCGGAGGGTTGCCTTATGAACAAAAAGCGTGAAATTGAGTCATCCGTGAAAGATGAAAGCCTGATCGAAAAGCGCCGCGAACAGATGATTCGCGGGGCTGTCACGCTTTTCAAGGAAAAAGGCTTTCACCGTACGACAACGCGGGAAATCGCCAAAGCAGCCGGTTTCAGCATTGGTACTTTGTACGAATATATCCGGACTAAAGAAGATGTGCTGTATCTCGTCTGTGATTCCATTTATGACGAAGTGCACACACGCTTGGACCGGCTTGATATCGAACAAGGTTCCATCACTGTCCTGGCGACGGCAATCGAACACTATTATACATTGATCGATGATATGCAGGATGAATTCGTGGTCATGTACCAGGAATCCAAATCACTGCCAAAAGACGCGTTAAGCTATGTGTTGGATAAAGAGCTTGAAATGGTGGCGATTTTTGAACGCCTGTTGACGCAATGCGTCGACAACAACGAAATCAAGATGACACCGAAAGAAGTAGCCATGGCTTCCCATCATATATTTGTACAGGGCCAGATGTGGGCATTCAGAAGGTGGGCATTGAACGATTTCACCATTCAGGAATTTATCGACATGCAAACCAAATTTCTCTTGCAGGGGATGGCAGGGGAAAATATCTCAATACAGGGGGCTTGATCATAATGGCTACAATTGAAGAAACGAAAACCTATCAGCCGAAAAACCATATCCGCTTTGTTACAGCTTCCAGTCTTTTTGACGGCCATGACGCGTCCATCAACATCATGCGCCGCATTCTGCAGGCGAGCGGTGCCGAAGTCATTCACTTGGGCCATAACCGGTCTGTAGAAGAAGTGGTCAATGCTGCAATCCAGGAAGATGTCCAGGGCATCTGCATTTCGTCTTACCAGGGCGGCCATATGGAATACTTCAAGTATATGCACGATTTACTGGAAGAAAAAGGCGCGTCGCACATCCGCATTTACGGCGGAGGCGGAGGCGTTATTTTGCCGCGTGAAATCAAAGAACTTGAAGCATACGGCATTGCCGGCATTTTTTCACCGGAAGACGGCCGCAAAAAAGGCCTGCAGGGAATGATTACGGAAATCGTCGAGGAATGTGATTTCTCAACGGTGAAAAAGGATCAACCTATCGAAAATCTGTCAACCGACGAACCAGTGGTGCTGGCGAACATCATTACAGCAGCAGAAGAAGCACATACGCGCGATACCGATACCGACGATCTCCTGAGAGCGGTTCGGGAACAGACGAAAAACACGCCGATTCTTGGTATCACGGGAACAGGTGGAGCCGGTAAAAGCTCGTTGACCGATGAATTGATTCGCCGTTTCCTGTCTGAACTTCCGGATAAGAAAATCGCGATACTTTCGATTGACCCGACCAAGCAGAAAACCGGTGGGGCGCTTCTTGGCGACCGGATCCGCATGAACGCCATTTTCAACAAGCGCGTCTTTATGAGAAGTTTGGCAACGCGCGGTTCGCGTTCTGAACTGTCCGGTGCTATTGGGGACGTATTGGATGTCGTCAAAGCGGCCGATTTTGATTTGATTGTGGTCGAAACGAGCGGGATTGGCCAAGGGGATGCGGAAATCGCAAACTTCTCGGACATTTCCATGTATGTCATGACCAGCGAATTCGGTGCACCGTCACAGCTTGAGAAAATCGACATGATCGATTACGCCGATTTGATTGTCATCAATAAATTTGAACGCAGCGGTTCGCAGGATGCGCTTCGCCAAGTGCAGAAGCAGTATCAGCGCAGCCATCTGCTGTGGGAAAAAGATTTGGACGACATGCCGGTATACGGCACGATTGCCAGCCAGTTCAACGATAAAGGGACCAACTCCCTGTTCGCGGCATTAGTCGCTACGGTCAATGAGAAATGCGGAACCGATTGGGAAACAGATTACGACAAATTTGTCAAAACCCAAAAAGAGAACCTGATCATACCGAACGACCGTCGCTATTATTTGCGCGAGCTGACGGATACGATCCGCGGCTATCATGCCAAAACGAAAGAGCAATCCGCCTTTGCGCGCCGCCTGTTCCAATTGGAAGGCGCCATAGAAGCAGTCAAAGAAAAAGCGCCGGATGATGCATTGGTCGCTTCACTCGAATCGCTGGCAGACGGCGTCCGTGATGAATTGACTTCAGAATCCAAACGCATTCTTGCCAACTGGGATGCCTTGAAAGAAATGTATGCCGGAGACGAATTCGTTACTTCGGTGCGCGACAGGGAAATCCGCACCATCCTGCGCACAGAAAGTTTGTCAGGCATTAAAGTGCCGCGCGTGGTGCTGCCGAAATTCGTTGATTACGGCGAGATTTTGTCATGGGTTTATTTGGAGAACGCACCGGGTTCATTCCCTTATACGGCAGGGGTATTCCCGTTCAAACGTGCCGGAGAAGATCCAAAGCGCCAATTTGCCGGCGAAGGAACACCTGAACGCACGAACCGCCGTTTCCATTATTTATCGAAGGACGACGATGCCAAACGATTGTCGACTGCATTTGACTCGGTGACGCTTTACGGCGAAGACCCGGATCACCGCCCGGATATTTACGGGAAAGTCGGCGAGTCGGGCGTATCGATCTGTACACTTGATGATATGAAGAAACTTTATGCAGGATTTGATTTGTGTGCACCATCGACTTCGGTTTCCATGACCATCAACGGACCGGCGCCGATCATCCTGGCGATGTTCATGAATACGGCCATTGATCAGCAGGTCAAGCTGAATGAAGAAAAACTGGGCCGCACATTGACGGTCGAGGAATTCACGGAAGTCCGTGAAAGCACGCTGCAGGTTGTGCGCGGAACTGTTCAAGCTGATATTCTGAAAGAAGACCAGGGCCAGAACACGTGCATCTTCTCGACCGAATTCGCGCTTCGTATGATGGGCGATATCCAGCAATACTTTATCGACCACAAAGTGCGCAATTACTACTCCGTCTCGATTTCGGGCTACCATATTGCCGAAGCAGGCGCGAACCCGATTTCGCAATTAGCGTTCACGCTGTCCAACGGCTTCACGTACGTGGAATATTATTTGAGCCGCGGCATGAACATCGATGACTTTGCGCCGAACCTTTCGTTCTTCTTCTCGAACGGACTGGATCCGGAGTATACCGTCATCGGCCGTGTGGCACGCCGCATTTGGGCAGTTGTCATGCGCGATAAATACGGCGCCAACGAACGCAGCCAGAAGCTGAAGTACCACGTCCAAACTTCCGGACGCAGCCTGCATGCGCAGGAAATCGACTTCAACGATATCCGCACGACGCTGCAAGCCTTGATGGCGCTGCAGGACAACTGCAACTCGCTGCACACCAATGCCTACGATGAAGCAATCACGACTCCGACGGAAGAATCGGTTCGCCGCGCGATGGCGATCCAGATGATCATCACCAAAGAGCACGGTTTGTCGAAAAACGAGAACCCGCTGCAAGGCGCGTTCATCATCGAAGAAATGACGCAATTGGTGGAAGAAGCGGTTCTGACGGAATTCGACCGCATCAACGACCGCGGAGGCGTCCTGGGCGCGATGGAAACACAATACCAGCGCGGCAAAATCCAGGAAGAATCCATGCATTATGAAATGAAAAAACACACAGGCGAATTGCCGATCATCGGAGTCAACACTTACTTGAACCCGAATCCACAATCGGACGACGACATCAACGCGATGGAAATCGCCCGCGCAACAGTGGAAGAAAAAGAAACACAAATCAACAACTTGCGCGCCTTCCAGGAACGCAATGACTCAGCCGAAGCCTTGGAGCGCCTCAAGCAAGCAGCGAAAACGGGCGGCAACATCTTTGAAGAGTTGATGGAAACCGTAAAAGTCGCAAGCCTCGGCCAAATCACCACCGCTTTGTATGAAGTAGGCGGGCAGTACAGACGGAATATGTAGGTAGAAAAGCGGATCCGCCCATGAAAGCCCCGACAGACTTAAGGCGACTTGGCGAAGCGGCATGTTTCCAGCCGCACAGCCAAAGCAGCTTACGACCCGAGGAGCAGGCTGGTGGAGCTGGACAAAGGAAAAGTGAAAGTGCCTGTTCAGCTCTGACAGGCATAAGGCGAACCGGCGAAGTGGCGTTCTTTGCCACACAGCCGGTTTGACTTATGACCCGAAGAGCTATGCACTTGCAACTGGACAAAGAAATGCGGATCCGCCCATGAAAGCCCCGACAGGCTTAAGGCGACTTGGCCAAGCGGCGTTTTTCAGCCGCACAGCCGAGTTGACTTAAGACCCCGAGGGGATGGGCGGAGGAGCTGGACAAAGAAAAGCGGATTCGCCCACAGAATTTAAGTTCGGGGAAAGAAAAGCAAAATAAAATACGATAAAAGTAAGCGGAATCCGTCTTCCAATGGATTTCGCTTACTTTTTTGTTGAGAATGTGAGCGGAATTTAGTTTTTGGCCGTTTGAACAAATTTATGGTCGCCTATAGGAATTTGCAGTCGTTCAAAAAGATTTATAGTCGTTCGGCTAAGTTAGGACCTAAAAGCCGAATGGATCAAAACACGAAAAAAACCGCCAAAGCCGGACTTTTCGCTTTTTTTGAGAAGAAAGGAATAGCTGATTTCCAAATTGGTGGGGTTTTTCATTGTTTTGAAAAGAGATATGCACGCTCAGAAGAAAATACGCACGCTCACAAGAAAATGTGCACGTTCAGCAAAAAATATGCACGCTCAGAGAGAAATATGCACGTTCAGCAGGAAAAACGCAAATTTAATTAAATTAAATCCAATAATTTTTTTCATTAAGAAAAATTTTCCAAAAGGTCAGAAATCAGGCTCCCGAAAGCTCATTCAAAGGCACGCCAGGTCGATATCTCACTGCTTTTTCTGTATACTAGAAGAATATGCACCGCAGAAACCAAGAAGGATGGATCCCATGCGCAAAGCTGTCCACTACATAATCATCATTATCTGTGTCATACTGATTTTCTTCCTGTACAATAAAGCTTTGGGATCGATTCCGTTTATGATTCTGGCGCTCTATTTGTTTTATTTCGGATGGAAACAAATAGATCCGAGAAAAAAGAAAACACGGTAGCGGAGACTAGGTTGTTTGTATATAATGAATTAAGTTAAGAAAGAAGAAGGGACGTGCACGGAATGAAAATTCGTGAATTATCTAAGGAAGAACTAATAGAAGAGTCATTTGTTGACTTAACATATGCTATGTTGGAAGAAACGCATGAAACAAAAACGTATGCTGAACTGGTTGCAGAAATCGAAAAGTTGCTGAACTTGTCTAAAGAGGATATGAAGGATCGCTTGGTTCAATTCTATACAGACTTGAATATTGACGGCCGCTTTTTGATTTTAGGCGAAAACCGCTGGGGTCTTCGTGAGTGGTATCCGGTTGAACAAATTGAAGAAGAATCAGCGCCGACTGTTAAAGCGCGCAAGAAGAAAGCCAAAGTGGCTGACGATGAAGGCTTTGACGATCTGGATGAATTGGCATTGGAAGACGAATTGGAGTTTGAGGACTTCGGTGAAGACGACGATGACGATGAAGACGATGAAGTGATCAAAGCACCGGTTGAAGTGGAAGTTCTCGACTTTGATGCGGACGATGATGACGAAGAAGATGTTGATGTCTTGGTCGAAGATTTGGACGGCAACATTATCGACGATGAAGATGACGACGATGACGAAGAAGAGGAAGATGACTTGAAGTAAACTGAACATTTTTTCACCTTGACTTATGAGGCCAGACTGGATAAGATTTTACTGGGCTCCTTAAAATAGGAGAGATGATTCGTACAGTTTACGCGCTCCCCCTGCATACGCAGCAGGTGGAGCGCTTTTTATTTTTACCATTCGAGGAGGAAGCAGGCATGACGAAGTATATATTTGTAACGGGTGGCGTTGTATCATCACTCGGTAAAGGGATTGTAGCAGCATCATTAGGGCGTTTATTGAAAAACAGAGGGTTGAATGTAACGATTCAAAAATTTGATCCGTACATCAATATCGACCCTGGAACAATGAGCCCATACCAGCATGGTGAAGTTTTTGTGACGGATGACGGGGCAGAGACGGATTTGGATCTTGGCCATTACGAACGTTTCATCGACATCAACTTAAACAAATACTCTAACGTAACAACAGGGAAAGTTTACTCGACTGTTATCCAAAAAGAACGCCGCGGCGATTACTTGGGTGGAACGGTTCAAGTCATTCCGCACATCACCAATGAAATCAAAGACCGTCTGTTGCGTGCTGCCAAAACAGCCAACGCGGATGTAGTCATCACGGAAATCGGCGGAACCGTCGGCGATATCGAATCATTGCCATTCCTCGAAGCGATTCGCCAAATGCGTTCAGATCTTGGGCGCGACGAAGTTATGTACGTCCACTGCACCTTGATTCCATATCTTGGAGCAGCGAAAGAAATGAAAACAAAACCGACACAGCATAGCGTGAAAGAACTTCGCAGCCTAGGCATTCAGCCAAACCTGATCGTCGTGCGCACAGAACACCCAGTGCCGCAGGACATGAAGGATAAAATTGCACTGTTCTGTGACATTAAGCCGGAAGAAGTAATCGAATCACGCGATGTTGACGTAATCTACGAAATGCCGCTTCGCCTTCAGGAACAGCATATGGATCAAATCGTCCTTGACCATTTCGGGATTGAAGCGCCAGAAGCGGACATGACGGAATTGAGTACGCTTGTTGATAAAGTGAAATCACTCAAAAACAGCGTACGCATTGGCCTAGTCGGAAAATATGTAGAATTGCAGGATGCGTATATTTCTGTCGTGGAATCGTTGAAGCATGCCGGTTTCGCATTCGATTCCGAAATCGAAGTGGATTGGATCAACGCCGAACACATTAATGCGGATAACGTAGCAGAAAAATTGAAAGACTGCGACGGCATCCTTGTTCCAGGTGGCTTCGGCGACCGCGGAGTTGAAGGGAAAATCGCAGCCACTCAATTTGCACGCGAAAACAACGTGCCGTTCTTTGGCATTTGCCTCGGGATGCAATTGGCTTCTGTCGAATTTGCCCGCAGCATCATGAACCTTGAAGGCGCACATTCTTCTGAATTGAACGCCAAAACGCCTTACCCGGTCATCGATTTGTTGCCAGAGCAAAAAGACATCGAAGATTTGGGCGGAACGCTTCGCCTTGGCTTATACCCGGCAAAACTTGAAAAAGGGTCAAAAGCGCACGAAGCTTATGGCGAGGAACTGGTTTACGAAAGACACCGCCACCGCTACGAGTTCAACAATGAATACCGCGAAGCATTCGAAAACGCTGGATTCAAATTTACAGGCACCAGTCCAGATGGCCGTCTGGTGGAAATTATCGAAGTTGCAGACCACCCATGGTTCGTGGCTTGCCAATTCCATCCGGAGTTTATTTCACGACCAAACCGTCCGCAGCCATTATTCCGTGAATTTGTAAAAGCATCGATTGCCAACAAATAAAGAAATGGCAAAAGCCTTCCCTTTTTCGAAGGGAAGGCTTTTCTGTATAAAGAAATCTATTCCGAGAGCAGTTTATCGATGCTCAGCTTAACAGCATAATAAATATAGAGTGCAGCCATGGCACGCGGAACCAAAACAGGATCGCCATCGTCCTGCAAAACGACGCTGTCCAAGGGCAGAAATGCGTCAGCTAATTCACTTTCATCTGACTGGGATGAAACTAATGCAAACGGGATACCGGCATCAGACAACCTTCCGGCCAGCTCATCGCCTTCTTTATTCGGTGCTAGGATCCAGACGCGATCGGTGCTGGTGACAATGCTGGAAGGCGACCATTCTGCTGCAGCCATCAATGGTTCTTCACTAAGTAGGGCAGCAGCCATCACGGCTTTCATTTCACCGAAGGCGGCGATAAAGATGGTGCCTTCCGAAACGGCGGCCTGTGCCAAGACGGCGGCTGTGCAGTCGATTTCCGGTTGCTTCTGTGACAGCCGCTCGAATAAACGTTTCAACTGAAAAGTTAGTGGATTCATAATCTTCACCTCGCAAAAAGTATAGCAGATAAAGGAGTGGCTCTACTTGAAAAGCATTTTGATTGTAGACGATCAACCAGGCATTCGGCTGTTATTAAAAGAAGTATTCAGTAAAGAAGGATATCAGGCGATTACAGCAGGCAGCGGAAATGAAGCCCTGGAAAAAGTACAGCAAACGTGTCCGGACATGGTTTTATTGGATATGAAAATTCCGGGAATGGATGGCATCGAAATCTTGAAGCGCTTAAAAAAAAGCTATCCCGATGTCCATGTCATCATGATGACCGCTTACGGCGAACTCGATCTTATTAAAGAATCGATGAAATGGGGAGCGGAGCGTTATTTTACCAAGCCGTTTGATGTCTTTGAAGTTCGTGACGCAGTTAGAGAGTTATTGGAACAGTAAGCAGCGAAGAGTAGCGTAAATACAGGGTTTTTGATATAGTATAAAAGATATTCGCTTTATACATTGCCGAGGAGGAATACTAAATGCCATTAGTTTCAATGAAAGAAATGATGATAAAAGGAAAACAAGAAGGATACGCAATTGGTCAATTCAATTTAAATAACCTGGAGTTCACTCAGGGCATCCTGCAAGCTGCACAAGAAGAGAATTCTCCAGTGATTTGTGGAGTTTCAGAAGGCGCAGCCCGTTACATGGGTGGATTTACGACAGTTGTTAATATTGTCAAAGGTTTGATGCATGACTATAAAATTACGGTTCCTGTGGCAATCCATTTGGATCACGGTTCAAGCTTTGAAAAATGTAAGGAAGCGATCGATGCTGGGTTCACATCAGTTATGATCGACGCATCTCACCATCCGTTTGAAGAAAACATCGAAATCACAAAACAAGTTGTCGAATATGCACGCAAACATAATGTTTCCGTAGAAGCGGAATTAGGAACTGTTGGCGGACAGGAAGATGACATCATTGCAGATGGCGTCATTTATGCTGATCCGCAGGAATGCAAGAAAATGGTCGATGAAACAGGAATCGACTGCCTGGCACCAGCACTGGGTTCAGTTCACGGTCCTTACAAAGGCGAACCAAACCTGGGCTTTGCAGAAATGGAAGAAATTTCACAGCTATGTGACGTGCCGCTTGTATTGCACGGTGGAACAGGAATTCCGTTAAAGGATATTCAACGCTCTGTTTCTCTTGGTACATCAAAAATCAATGTCAACACTGAAAGCCAGATTACATCTGCTCAAGCAGTCCGCGACAAATTGAACAGCGATCCGGATGTTTACGATCCACGCAAATACTTGGGGCCAGCCCGCGATGCTATCAAAAAGACTGTAATCGGCAAAATGCGTGAGTTCGGAAGTTCAGGAAAAGCATAATAAAGCAATAAAAAAAGATGGGAGAGAAGCGTCCAAATGGCACCTTCTCTTTTTCCCGTCATACCGGAGGAGAAAAACTATGAAATTTTTCATCGATACAGCAAACTTTGACGAAATCAAAGAAGCACACGCCTGGGGAATTCTGTCAGGAGTTACAACCAACCCATCATTGGTGGCAAAAGAAAAAAATGTTTCGTTCCATGACCGCTTGAAAGAAATCGCAGCACTTGTTGACGGTTCAATCAGTGGAGAAGTTATCGCACTTGATGCAGAAAGCATGATCAAAGAAGGCCGCGAACTGGCTGATCTTGCTCCAAACATCACCGTGAAGTTGCCGATGACGCCAGACGGCTTAAAAGCTTGTGCGGTTTTAGCATCAGAAGGCAAAAAAGTAAACGTTACATTGATCTTCAGCGCAAACCAGGCATTGCTTGCAGCCCGTGCCGGAGCGGCATACGTTTCGCCTTTCCTTGGACGCCTTGACGATATCGGACACAACGGCATGGACTTGATTGCTACAATTTCAGAGATTTTTGCTATCCATGATATTTCTTCAGAAATTATCGCTGCTTCAATCCGTCATCCACAGCACGTTACAGAAGCTGCTCTGAACGGCGCGCATATCGCTACGATGCCGATTAAAGTTATGCACCAAATGTTCAAACACCCGTTGACAGATCAAGGAATCGAAGCATTTCTTGCTGACTGGGAAAAACGCTCTGTAGAAGATGGCGTAAAATAAAGAATACCGGCAAGTGGATTTCCAAGCATTAAAAGTGGGAATTTTGCTGGTGTTAAAGTGGAATAATCGAAATCGGCAGCCAGCCTGGAAGCCGAACCAATGGAACTTTTCAGGCCAATCGAGCTGCCGGAAAAGTGGATAAAGGAGAAATTTAATGGATGTTTATAAAATAAAGGGCGGTAATCGCCTTTCCGGAACAATCAAAGTCAATGGCGCTAAAAACAGTGCAGTCGCTTTGATTCCTGCATCGATTTTGGCGAATTCGCCTGTATCGATTGAAGGATTGCCGGGAATTTCCGACGTATGGACACTGAAAAGCATTTTGGAAGAAATCGGCGGGGAAGTATCGTTTGAAGATGGGACAATGAACATCGATCCGTCGAAAATGATTGATATGCCTTTGCCGAACGGCAATGTGAAAAAGTTGCGCGCTTCTTACTATATGATGGGTGCAATGCTAGGCCGTTTCAAACATGCAGCAATCGGTTTGCCAGGGGGCTGTTTCTTGGGGCCCCGCCCAATCGATCAGCACATTAAAGGCTTTGAAGCGCTGGGTGCAAAAGTAACGAACGAACACGGTGCCATTTATTTGCGTGCCGATGAACTTCGCGGCGCAAAAATTTATTTGGATGTCGTCAGTGTTGGTGCAACGATCAACATCATGCTGGCTGCAGTTCTTGCAAAAGGCCAAACGACCATCGAAAATGCGGCAAAAGAGCCGGAAATTATTGATGTAGCGACCTTGTTGACAAATATGGGCGCAAAAATCAAAGGAGCCGGAACAAATGTCATCCGAATTGATGGCGTGGAAGAATTGCACGGCACCAACCATACAATCATTCCTGACCGAATCGAAGCCGGAACGTTCATGATCATGGCTGCTGCTGCAGGAGATGGCATCACCATCGATAACGTAATTCCTTTCCATATGGAAGCATTAACTGCCAAATTGCGCGAAATGGGCGTTGATGTGCAGGAAGGTGAAGAATCGATTTATATTCCTAAATCCGAAAATTTGCATGCCATAGATGTGAAGACCTTAGTGTATCCAGGATTTGCGACAGATCTTCAACAGCCATTTTCGGTGTTGATGACGCAGGCTCAAGGATCTTCCATGATCACCGATACCATCTATTCAGCACGCTTTAAGCATATTGATGAACTTCGCCGGATGAATGCAAGCGGCCGCGTTGAGGGAAGAGCAGCGATTATTACAGGACCTACTCCATTAACCTCGGCAACCGTTGTAGCATCCGATTTGCGTGCAGGAGCAGCTTTGGTTATTGCTGGACTGCTGGCAGAAGGCGAAACCGAGATCCGTGAAATCTATCACATTGAACGCGGCTATTCGTCGATTATCGAAAAACTTCAAGGCCTTGGCGCTGACATCCGGAGAGAGACGATCGACCCGGTTGCAAGCGTGAAGTCTGACCTTAGCCAGGACACAAACTGACTCTCATTTAGCGCAAAAGTTTGTGCTACAATAATGGTGACATAGAGTTGAAGCTGAACTGGAGGAACTTATAATATGGAACGAAGTCTTTCGATGGAATTAGTGCGTATCACTGAAGCGGCAGCAATTGCTTCTTCAAAATGGATGGGCCGCGGCATGAAAGTTGAAGCGGATGATGCAGCGACCACTGCAATGAGAAAGGTATTTGATACCATTCCGATGCGTGGTGTCGTAGTCATCGGCGAAGGTGAAATGGATGAAGCGCCTATGCTGTATATCGGGGAAGAGTTGGGGACAGGCAACGGTCCTGAAGTGGACGTCGCCGTAGATCCTTTGGAAGGAACAAATATTGTCGCTGCGGGTGGATGGAATGCTTTGGCAGTTCTTGCAATCGCGGATCGCGGCAACCTTCTGAATGCACCAGATATGTACATGGAAAAAATTGCGGTTGGGCCGGAATCAGTAGGCAAAATCGACATTAACGCTCCCGTCATCGACAACCTTCGTGCAGTGGCAAAAGCCAAAAATAAGGACATCGAAGAAGTCGTGGCCACAATTATGGACCGTCCGCGCCATCAGGATATCATTGACCAGATTCGTGCAGCGGGTGCCCGCATCAAACTGATCGATGACGGCGATGTAGCCGGTGCGATCAACACTGCATTCGACCAAACGGGTGTCGATATACTGTTCGGAACTGGCGGAGCACCTGAAGGCGTTATCGCAGCAGTCGGCTTAAAATGCCTGGGCGGTGAAATCCAAGGGAAATTGGTTCCTCAGAACGAAGAAGAAGCGCAGCGCTGCATCGATATGGGCATTGACGTAAGCAAAGTCCTGATGATGGAGGACCTTGTCAAAGGCGATGATGCCATTTTTGCGGCTACAGGCGTCACAGACGGCGAATTATTAAAAGGCGTTCAGCTTAAAGGCGGTTTCGCCGAAAGCCATACATTGGTTATGCGCGCGAAATCAGGCACGATCCGCTTTATCGAAGGGCGCCACAGCCTGCAGAAAAAGCCCAATCTTGTAATGAACGATTAATGATCCTACTTCATAAAATAAGTCCGGCAATTTGCCGGGCTTCTTCTTTAAGATCTTCTCAATCATTCACTACTGATCCTCAAATCATATAAGTTGAATCTATCTACGTTGAACTAAAAAAATTAGCTTTCAGCCATCGCTTCGGCCTCTTTGGGTAGAGCAAAGACGATTGCTCCTGCGCTAAAAAAATAGTAATCCTGAAGACTTCTGAGAGAGCTGGAAAATTTAATGCAGTCCTTCAACTTATCTACAAACCAAAAATAATACGAATAAGAGTGGTGTCCGATATATGGCAACGATTACAATCTCCGCATTGGAGAATATGACATTAAAAGAACTTTATAATTTAGCAAAAGAATATAAGCTGACCAATTACAGCAAGCTGACCAAAAAAGAATTGATTTTCGCGATTTTGAAAACGCGTGCAGAGCAGGAAGGGTTCTTCTTTATGGAAGGTGTTTTGGAGATAATCCAATCAGAAGGATTCGGCTTTCTGCGCCCGATCAATTATTCGCCCAGTTCACAGGACATCTATATCTCCGCTTCCCAAATCCGCCGTTTTGATTTGAGAAATGGCGATAAAGTTTCCGGCAAAGTGCGTCCGCCAAAAGAAAATGAACGCTATTTCGGTTTGCTTCAAGTGGAAGCGGTAAACGGCGAAGATCCGGAAGTGGCCAAAGAACGCGTCCATTTCCCAGGGCTCACGCCGCTTTACCCAGACCGCCACATCCGTTTGGAAACGACGCCCGATCATTTGTCCACGCGTATCATGGACTTGGTCGCGCCGGTCGGTTTTGGCCAACGGGGTCTGATTGTGGCACCGCCAAAAGCCGGTAAGACGATGCTGTTGAAAGAAATCGCCAATTCGATCACGACCAATCATCCGGAAGCGGAATTGATTGTCCTGCTGATTGACGAGCGTCCTGAAGAAGTGACGGATATCGAACGGTCGGTAGATGCAGACGTTGTCTCGTCGACATTTGATGAAGTGCCCGAAAATCATGTCAAGGTTGCAGAACTTGTTCTCGAACGTGCGATGCGCCTCGTCGAACATAAACGTGACGTTGTCATTTTGATGGATTCGATTACACGTTTGGCGCGAGCATATAACTTGGTTATTCCGCCGAGCGGCCGTACACTATCAGGAGGAATCGATCCTGCAGCTTTCCACCGGCCGAAACGCTTTTTTGGAGCAGCACGCAATATCGAAGAGGGCGGCAGTTTGACAATTTTAGCCACTGCTTTAGTGGAGACCGGATCCCGCATGGACGAAGTCATTTACGAGGAATTTAAGGGGACGGGCAATATGGAGTTGCATCTTGACCGATCTTTGGCAGAACGCCGCATCTTCCCGGCACTTGATATTCGCCGGTCCGGAACACGCAAAGAGGAATTGCTGATTGAGCCGAAGCAGCTCGAAAAGCTTTGGTCCATTCGAAAAACCTTCTCGGATTCGCATGATTTTGGTGAACGTTTCTTGAGAAAAATGAGTCAAACAGATACAAACGAAGAATTTTTTGAGCAATTGGCAACGGAAATGAAAACCCATCGAAGCAACAAGAAGATGATTTAATTGCTTGCAAAATTTGTGGGAATTTGATATGATTATGAAAGTGAATCAAAGCAAAGCTATTGCATATACGGTCTAAAGAACCGTGTAAGGCAATAGTAAAATAGATTAAACTCTGTTCCAGATGGTTCAGGGCGAGAGGAGAAAATAGTATGAAAACAGGTATTCATCCAGATTACAAACAAGCTACAGTAACTTGCTCATGTGGGAACTCTTTCACAACTGGTTCTGTAAAAGAAAACATCAGCGTTGAGCTTTGCTCTGAATGTCATCCATTCTACACTGGACGTCAGAAATTCGCATCAGCAGATGGCCGCGTAGATCGTTTCAACAAAAAATACGGCCTAAAAGAAGAAATCAACGAGTAAATAAAAATATACCTGCCTAGCGCGCAAACGCCTGGCGGGTATTTTTTTTCGCCTTCTATCTGAAAAAATACCTTACATATTCCAAGAAAACAGCAAGCTGCAGTATTATTTTTGATAGAATAAAGAGAAACATCACCTGCATCAAAGCATGTCGTTTCTACAACTCGGATACGTAAATTTCTAGGTTTTCCTTAACAAGAAGGACAACAAAAACAACAAAGTGTTTGAAAGGGGTATTACCTATGTACGTCATGAAACAAACAGGATGGGTTGAATTGATCTGTGGCAGCATGTTTTCCGGAAAATCAGAAGAGCTGATCCGCCGTGTCCGACGTTCCCAGTTCGCCAAACAAAAAATTGCCGTTTTTAAACCGAAAATCGATGACCGTTACAGTAAAGAAGCGGTTGTTTCGCATAATGGAGCCACTGTGATTGCTTTGCCAATTTCCCGTTCCAATGAAATGTGGGAGTATATTACCGATGAATTCGATGTTATTGCCATAGATGAAGCCCAGTTTTTTGACGAAGATATTATTGAAAATGTCCAAAAACTGGCCAACCATGGTTTCCGTGTTATCGTGGCCGGACTTGACCAGGATTTCAGAGGACGTCCATTCGGCCCGATGCCGGCATTGTTGGCAATCGCTGAACAAGTGACCAAACTTCAAGCTGTCTGTACCGTCTGCGGTTCTCCAGCAAGCCGCACGCAGCGCTTAATCGACGGAAAACCGGCAGGCTCGGACGATCCGACAATTCTGGTAGGTGCATCAGAAGCTTACGAGCCTCGCTGCCGCCATCACCACGAAGTGCCGACAGGCGTTACTGTTAAGTGAATAGATAAGTTGAACTAATGATATTCGTCTGCTGATATTCCGCAAACCAACTTCGTTCTCGGACCCGCAGGATGCGGTTCATGCAGTTGACGAGATAGGACGTCGCGGATTGCCCGCGGAAAGCGTCCGCTTGGAGTGATTTCTTCATCACTAATAAAAACAAAAAAATAGAACTCGAGGTGACACCCATGTTTGATCGATTACAATCAGTGGAAGATAGATACGACCGTTTAAACGAACTGCTGAGCGACCCGGATATCGTCAGCGATACCAATAAACTGCGCGAGTATTCCAAAGAACAATCCGATTTGCAGGATACGGTTGAGACATACCGGGAATATAAAGATTTGACCGCCCAACTGGCCGAAGCGAAAGCCATGTTCGACGACAAGATGGATGCCGACATGCGCGAAATGGTCAAAGAAGAAGTCAGTGAACTTGAAGGGCAAATTACAGTAGTTGAAGAGCGTCTTCACAAACTGTTGATTCCTAAAGATCCCAATGACGATAAAAACGTCATTATGGAAATTCGTGGAGCGGCTGGTGGAGATGAAGCGGCTTTGTTTGCCGGCGATCTTTACCGCATGTATACACGTTTTGCCGAATCCAATGGCTGGAAAGTACAAGTGATGGATTCGAGCCCGACAGGACTTGGCGGCTTCAAGGAAATTGTTTTCATGATTACCGGGAAAGGCGCTTATTCGAAAATGAAATATGAAAATGGCGCCCACCGTGTACAGCGGGTTCCAGAAACCGAATCTGGCGGAAGAATCCATACTTCCACTGCAACAGTGGCTTGTTTGCCGGAAGTGGAAGAAGTGGAAATTGAAATTCATGACAATGATATCCGGACAGATACCTACGCATCTTCAGGCGCTGGTGGACAATCGGTCAACACGACAATGTCAGCCGTCCGCCTAACGCATCTTCCAACGAATACTGTCGTAACTTGTCAGGATGAAAAATCGCAGATTAAAAACAAAGCCAGTGCAATGAAAGTATTGCGTGCACGCGTCTACGAGAAATTCCAGCAGGAAGCTCAGGCTGAATACGACGCAGTCCGTAAATCTGCAGTTGGAACGGGCGACCGTTCTGAACGGATTCGGACATACAACTATCCTCAAAACCGGGTAACGGATCACCGGATCGGCTTGACAATTCAAAAGCTGGACCAGATTTTACAAGGGAAAATGGATGAAATTATCGATGCATTGATTGTGGAAGAACAATCGGCACGCATGGAAAGCCTGAACAATGACCAAGCTTAAGTATGTTTTTGAGGCCCTCAAGAGGGCTTCTTCTTATTTAGAGGCAAACGGCCGCGAAGAAGGGGCAGCACGCATCCTTCTGCAGCACGAGTTGGGACTAACGTATTCCGGTCTGATTGCTGCGATGCGCGACGAAATCACGGAGCAGCAATTTGAAAACTTCTGGATAAATGTCGAGCAGCACGCCAAAGGAATTCCTGTTCAGCATTTGACAGGCAGCGAAGAATTCTATGGAAGAAACTTTTTGGTAAATTCGGATGTATTGATACCAAGGCCGGAAACCGAAGAGTTAATAGAAGAAACACTGGGGCTAATCGGTCGTTATCTGACAAAAAAAGAACTGTCCATTGCCGATATTGGAACGGGCAGCGGAGTTATTGCCATCACGATGAAATGTGAGCTGCCATCAGCACAAATAACTGCCACTGATATTTCGCAGGCTGCATTAGAAGTGGCTGCAAAAAATGCAGGACTATTGAATGCTGAAATCGACTTTCGCTTAGGCAACTTAAGCGAACCGATACAAGACAGGAAATGGGATGTTATTTTATCCAATCCGCCTTATATTGCCCATGCCGAAGCACCTGGATTATCGGATAGCGTTCGCGACTTTGAACCTCACAGTGCTTTGTTTGCGGATAAAGAAGGTTTGGATCTTTACGAAAAAATGGCTCAACAATTGCCGGATTTGCTCCAAAAGCCGGGTATCATCGGATTCGAAATAGGTTATCAACAGGGAGCAGCAGTCGAAAAGATGTTAAGAGACGCTTTTCCAGATGCTTTGGTCTATAGTAAAAAAGATATCAACAAAAATGATCGGATGGTTTTTGCAATAATCGAGTAGGTTATGCACAAAACGTGCATGATTAAGAGCTAGTTATCCACTTATTGTGGATAAAATGACGAAAACCCTTAAAAAATAGGAGTTGTTCATGTGAAAACGGAAGTTATTTCTGTGGATAAGAATGTGGATGAAGAAAAATGTTATGCACAGGCTGTGGAAATCCTTCGGTCGGGTGATGTTGTCGCGTTTCCAACCGAAACGGTTTACGGATTGGGAGCAGATGCTACGAATTCGGAAGCGGTAAGCAAAATCTTTGAAGCGAAGGGACGGCCAGCAGATAATCCCTTGATAGTTCACGTGGGTTCGAAAGAGGCAGCACTGACTCATGTGCAGGAAGTTTCTGCTAAAGCGCTGCAATGTATGGATGCATTTTGGCCAGGCGCTTTAACTTTGATCATGCAGGAAAAACCAGGAACGTTTGCCGGTAATGTTACGGCAAACCTGGATACGGTGGGCATTCGTGTTCCCAATCATCCGGTAGCACTCAAACTGTTGCAGGAGCTGAAATTGCCTTTGGCTGCACCTAGCGCCAACACCAGTGGCAAGCCCAGCCCGACTTTAGCTGAGCATGTCTATCATGATATGAATGGCAAAATCCCATTGATTTTAGATGGGGGCGCTACGGAAATCGGCATTGAATCTACGGTTTTGGATACGACTTGTGAACCGCCGGTCATATTGCGTCCGGGGAAAGTGTCGAAAGAACAGATTGAACAAGTTATTGGAATGGTTCGATCAGCGTCTCAAAACAAAACGAACGCACCCAAATCGCCGGGAATGAAATACATGCATTATGCACCTTCTGCGCCGTTGTATTTGATTGAAAACGAAGCGAGATTGATTGAAAAAGCGATTGAATATGTCCAGAAAAAAGGGAAGCGTGTGGCTGTCATCAGTGAAAGTGAATACCCGACGGCCGACTATAATTTTCCGCTTTCCACAGAAAGCCTGTATGCCAGTTTACGGAAATGCGATTCGACGGATGCGGACCTGATTTTAGCTTCGGTTGAGAGCGGCATGCAGCAAAACGATGCATTGATGAACAGGCTCGAAAAGGCAGCCGACCATAAGTGGTTCAGCTGATTTGTTGAAGGAGGGTGCAGCATGAAGATTCTTTTTGTTTGTACAGGCAACACGTGCCGAAGTCCGATGGCTGAAGCCATTTTGTCTGCCCGGAACCTGCCGGGAATTGAAGCGAGGTCTGCCGGTATATTTGCCGGCATTGCGCCTTTATCCAAAAATGCGCAAGCCGTTTTGGCCCAACAGCAAATTCTTTTCACACATACGTCAAAGCCGCTCGATACGCAGGATATGCTTTGGGCAGAGTTGATATTGACCATGACCTATTCGCATAAAATGACGCTTTTGCAAGCATATCCTGAAGCAGCGACAAAAATGTATACACTGAAGGAATTTGCTGATGGATCTGCGGAGGATATCAGTGATCCTTACGGTGGCCCCCTAGAGCTTTATGAGCAGACATTCCAGGAACTTCAAGTTTTAGTTGATAAGTTAATCATAAAATTGACATGAGTTAAAAAGACAGGCAAGCCCCTCGAGGCTTAGTCTGTCTTTTTTGCGTAAAAATGTTAGAATTGATTAAAAGCGTGATGGGCATTCGGCACGATTCGACAATGCGCTTTTGGCTGATCCATAAATTTGATTTTAAGAAAAGAGGGCATATCATGAAAGTGGCAATTTCATCAGATCACGGCGGCAATAACCTGCGCAAAGAAATCGTAAACCTAATGAACGAAATCGGCATCGAATATCAGGATTTTGGTCCGCATACGGACGATTCGGTCGATTATCCCGATTATGCAAAACCGGTTGCAGACCGTGTCGCGAGCGGGGAGTTTGATCGCGGTATTCTGATTTGCGGAACGGGCATCGGCATGTCCATCTCAGCCAACAAAGTCAAAGGCATCCGTTGTGCACTTGTGCATGATGTATTCAGCGCAAAAGCGACAAGAGAGCATAATGATTCCAATATTTTGGCAATGGGTGAGCGCGTCATAGGCCCGGGGCTTGCGCGAGAAATCGCTCAAACTTGGCTGACTGAAGAATTTGAAGGCGGCAGGCACGAAAAACGCATCCAAAAAATCACAGACCTCGAAAAATAAGGAGGAGTCGGCATGCAAACATTATGGCAATTGCAACTTGAAGAGGTTTTAAGCGAATTGGAGCAGCAGATCGATTTCAGGAAAGGCCAAGTGTTTGTAGTCGGCTGTTCAACGTCGGAAGTGGCAGGAAAACGCATCGGGACAGGCGGCGGACTTGATATTGCAGAAGGCCTGTTTGAACCTTTAGAGAAATTCGCGGCCCGCCATCACCTGTTTTTGGCTTTTCAAGGCTGTGAGCATATTAACCGTGCATTGACGGTAGAACGTCGGGCAGCCGAGAAATATGGTTGGGAACCTGTCACTGTAATTCCGGTCGCAAAAGCAGGCGGTTCGATGAGTGCTTATGCATACGGCAACATGACCGATCCTGTGGTGGTGGAAGAAATTCAGGCTCACGCTGGGATTGATATTGGGCAAACGATGATCGGCATGCATTTGAAAAGAGTTGCCGTTCCGTTGCGAACATCTGTTAAACTAGTAGGTGAAGCGATTGTGGCGGCTGCAACGACACGGCCGAAATTGATTGGCGGTGAACGTGCAAGCTACAATCGTGAGCTTGTTCAATCACGGGAGGGATATACAGATGGAATTGATTAAGACGCAAGACCCAGCAGTATATGAAGCGATGAACGCAGAAAAAGAAAGACAGGAAGCGAATATCGAATTGATCGCCTCTGAAAACTTTGTCTCACAAGCCGTTATGGATGCACAGGGATCGGTATTGACGAACAAATACGCGGAAGGCTATCCGGGCAAACGCTATTACGGTGGCTGCGAATTTGTCGACGTTGTTGAAAATATTGCCCGCGACCGCCTGAAAGAAATTTTCGGAGCGGAGCACGCAAACGTTCAGCCGCATTCCGGATCACAAGCCAATATGGCTGTCTATACAGCAGTTTTGGAAAAAGGCGACACCATTCTTGGAATGAACTTGAACCACGGCGGACACTTGACGCACGGCAGTAAAGTGAATTTCAGCGGAATGCAGTATAACTTTGTTGAGTACGGTGTCACTGAAGAAGAGCAATTGATCGATTACGAAGCAGTCCGCCAGGCAGCCTTGGAACACAAGCCTAAAATGGTGGTTGCTGGAGCAAGCGCTTATTCACGCCAGTTGGATTTCGCTAAATTCCGTGAAATTGCTGATGAAGTCGGAGCATATCTGATGGTCGACATGGCCCATATTGCCGGTCTTGTTGCCACTGGAGCCCATTCCAACCCTGTCCCTCACGCCCATTTTGTAACATCGACTACGCATAAAACACTTCGCGGGCCACGCGGCGGGTTGATTCTCTGCAATGAGGAATTTGCGAAAAAAATCGATAAAACCATCTTCCCGGGAATTCAAGGCGGTCCGCTTATGCACGTAATCGCAGCAAAAGCTGTCGCATTCGGCGAAGCGCTGCAGCCGGAATTCAAAACCTATATTGAACAAGTCGTGAAAAATGCCAATGCACTTGCTGAAAGCTTGATTGCTGAAGGCGTGAACATCGTCTCAGGCGGCACAGACAATCACTTGCTGCTGCTCGACCTTCGCTCGTTGAACCTGACAGGGAAAGTTGCAGAACATGTACTGGATGAAGTCGGTATTACGACAAACAAAAATACCATTCCTTTTGATCCGGAAAGCCCATTCGTCACTTCGGGTATCCGTTTAGGAACGGCTGCTGTTACATCACGCGGTTTTAAAGAAGCGGAAATGAAGGAAATTGCTTCCATTATGGCAATGCTTCTGAAAAATCCGGAAGACGAATCAGTGAAAAAAGATGCTGCAGAACGCACAGCTACATTGACTGCTGCACATCCTTTATATAAATAAATCCATACAGCTGCCGGGTAATGACGCTTGGCAGCTGTATTTTTTCTCTAAGTAAGTTAAACTGAAGCCCAACTTTAAACAACCAATGGGCCAGAAGACAGAGCTGATTTGCTTCACAATTTTTTACAAAACACCAGAAAAATAAATTTCCTTTTAGTTTTAAGGAATTTCTCAACGATGTCCAATGCGGTGAGAAAAGGGGATCCTTTAACTCATTTGAATACATAGAATTGTCAACAGGAGGGACGCGTCGTATGCATACGCATGAACTAAAGAGAGATAAAAAGGTAATCATGGAGTGGCTGCGCCGTCTTGGTGTTGAATTCCACACGTCGTTTTTGATCGTCAATTCGGAAATGGAAAATCAGCCTGTCGTTTATGCCAACAATGCCTTTTATAAAATGATTGGTTACAGCGAAGAGGAAACGCTTGGACGAAATGGCCGTTTTCTGCATGGCGAAAAAACCGCCAAAAGAGCAAGCGACAAAATACGTGAATGCGTGGATGCGGGCCAAAGCGGCATCGTGGAAATTGTCAATTACCGAAAAAATGGCACGCCGTTCTGGAATGAAATAACAGTTCAACCTTTGTCATTTCCGGAGAAAAATTTTAAATTTACATTGATGCTGCAGCATGACATTACGGACCGCAAGCGTGCAGAAGCCTTGATCAAGCTCCAAAAAGAGACCTATACAGGAATTGAAAAGGGCTATATGCTGAGCGTGCTGCTGCAGAATATCTGCAATACTGCCGAATCGTTCTTTATAGACAGTGCAAAATGCACGGTTTTGTTGATTGATGAGACAGAAATTTACAAAATAGGTGCTGCAAGTTCCATGCCGCAAGGATTTTTGGATGCGATCAGCGGCCTTGCAGTAGAAGAAGATATTGGAGGCTGCGGTGCGGCATTTCACAGGCAGCAGCCGGTGATTACGAAAGATATGAGTACGGAATATCTATGGCGGAATCATCAATCCCTGGTCGATGATTATAACCTGGTTTCAAGCTGGTCAATCCCGATCATGAGTGTGGAAGGAACTCCCATCGGTACATTCGGCATTTACTTTTCTGTGCCATCAGCGCCCCATGAAAAAGATTTGGCGTTCATGGAAGAAATCGCCTCGATTGCTTCTCTGGCGATCAAATACTCCCAGCAGCAGGAAGAAATTCTGCGGCTTGCCTATATAGACGAAAACACCGATTTGCCCAACCGGAATTTCTTCAGAAACGAAATCGTTGAATTGCTGAAGGAAAACAAGGAAGGCTTTGTTGCCTTTATTTCAACAGATGAATATGTCAAAGTAGTTGACCAATATGGCCATAGTGCAGGAGATACCATTTTAAATGAAATCGGCAAACGGTTGATGCTGTCGCAAAATTCCTCACAAGATTTGCTTGCCAGGTTTTCAGACTCAACATTGGCGATGTACAGCATGACGCCTTTTACGAGAATTCCGGAATACCTGGAGCATTTGCTGCATGGGCTGGTTGAACCGATCACTGTCGGAGATATGGAATTGTTCCTGACTTTGAAAATGGGGGTAGCGATTGTGACTCCGCATCAGAAAGATTCGGAAGAACTGATTCGTTGTGCTGACAGTGCGCTGTCTCAGGCAAAGCTTCGAACAGGCGAATCCATCTGTTATTTTGAGAGCGAACATGACGAATTCATGATGAAGGATCTGCGCGTCGCCAACGAATTGACAGCCGCACTCCGGCGCGACGAAGTGGGTGTTCACCTGCAGCCCAAAGTCGATTTGGCAAGCGGCAAAATCTTAAGCTTCGAAGCGCTGGCGCGGTGGACATCGCCAGAGCTGGGGATTATTCCTCCGGATGTCTTTATTCCGGCTGCAGAAAAAAACGGCAAGATTCGTCTATTGGAGCAGAATGTTCTCCAGCATGTACTGGGCTGGATGAAAAAGAGAGTCGAGCAGGGCCTGCAGCTCCAGCAAGTAGCTATCAATATATCTGCCGATCACTTTTTCCATCATTCCTTTGTGCCGCATCTGATGGATATGACGGCAAAGTACGGCATAGATCCGCAGTGGATCCAATTGGAAATTACAGAACGGATCGGGTTTGTGGATATTGAAACAGCTAATAAAGTATTCAAGCATTTGAAACATTGCGGTTTTACAACATCGATTGATGATTTCGGGACAGGCTATTCATCGCTCAGCTATTTGCAGAAGCTGCCTGTTGAAGAATTAAAAATAGACCGCTCTTTCATTTCGAATATGAGTGAGCCGGGAACCTTGGCAATCATCCGAACCATCATTCAGCTTGCGGAAAATCTGAACATGCGCGCAGTTGCAGAAGGTGTGGAGACTGAAGAAGATCGCCAGACATTATTGGCTCTCGGCTGCAAAGTAGGGCAAGGCTATCTGTTCTACAAACCGATGCCGCTGAACGAAGCGTTTTTATTGTAGAAAGAAGTCCGCAGCCTGCGGCAACATTTCGAAGCATCTTTCAAAAATCTTTTGCACTAAAGAAGAACCGGGGAAATACTTCCCGGTTTTTTTCTGTGGAGAAATAAAGCATAGGCGAAAATAACTGAATAATGCCAAAGCGGGATCTGGCAACTAGGGCAAATGATTTTCTGTTATACTATTTAAGATAATGTTTGAAAAGGAGAGATAGGCCGTGGGAAAAGTATACGTTTTTGATCATCCGCTGATTCAGCACAAACTGACGTACATCCGTGACAAGTCTACAGGCACCAAAGAGTTTCGTGAATTGGTCGATGAAATCGCCACATTGATGGCGTTTGAAATCACACGCGATTTGCCTTTAGAGGAAATCGAAGTGGAGACGCCGGTTCAAATGGCGACATCGAAAGTGCTTGCCGGAAAAAAATTAGGTGTTGTACCAATTTTGCGTGCGGGCATCGGCATGGTCGATGGAATTTTGAAACTGATTCCAGCCGCTAAAGTCGGACATATCGGTTTATACCGTGATCCTGTCACGCTGCAGCCGGTCGAGTATTATTTGAAACTGCCATCTGATGTACAAGAGCGCGACTTTATCGTTGTCGATCCGATGCTTGCTACAGGCGGATCTGCAATCGAAGCTGTCAACTCCATGAAAAAACGGGGCGCCACAAAAATCCGTTTCATGTGCATCATTGCCGCTCCTGAAGGTGTAGAAGCGCTCCAGGAAGCGCATCCGGATGTGGACATCTACATTGCGGCACTTGATGAGAAGCTGAATGAAAAAGGATATATCGTTCCAGGTCTCGGAGACGCTGGAGACCGTTTGTTCGGAACAAAATAAGAGAGCGGGGTACATCAGCTTGACGAAAAAATGGAAAGTAATGACGATATTTGGTACGCGTCCTGAAGCCATTAAAATGGCGCCGCTTGTTTTGGAACTCCAAAAGTACCCCGAAACCATCGAACCGTTGGTAACGGTCACGGCTCAGCATCGCGAAATGCTGGATCAGGTGCTGGAGACGTTCAAAATCACACCTGATTTTGATCTGAACATCATGAAAGATCGCCAGACATTAACCGATGTGACCATGCGTGCGATGCAGGGGCTTGATGGAATCATGAAAGAAGCAAAGCCGGATATTGTTTTGGTGCATGGCGATACAACGACAACATTTGCTGCCAGCCTTGCCGCTTTTTACAATCAGGTTGCCGTTGGACATGTCGAAGCAGGATTGCGTACGCACAATAAATATTCGCCATACCCTGAAGAAATGAACCGTCAATTGACGGGAGTCATGGCAGATATTCACTTTTCACCAACTGAAAAATCAGCTCAGAACCTGCTGGACGAAAACAAAAAGCCGGAAACCATCTACATTACTGGGAACACGGCCATCGATGCACTTCAAACGACGGTGCGTGAAACGTATACGCATCCCATACTGGAGAAAATCGGCACTGACCGCATGATCCTGCTGACGGCTCATCGCCGTGAAAATTTAGGGCAGCCAATGCGCAATATGTTCCGTGCGATTAAACGCCTGATCGAAGAACATGACGACATCCAAGTGGTTTATCCGGTGCATATGAATCCCGCTGTACGTGAAGTGGCGGATGAAGTATTGGGCCGTGATCCGCGAATTCATTTGATTGAACCGCTCGAAGTTTTGGATTTTCATAACTTTGCGGCCCGCTCGTTCTTTATATTGACTGACTCTGGCGGAATTCAGGAAGAAGCGCCTTCACTCGGCAAGCCGGTGCTGGTTCTCCGGGATACGACGGAGCGTCCTGAAGGCATTGCTGCAGGAACTTTGAAGCTTGCGGGGACAGATGAAGAGACGATTTACGGAATGGCCAAGGAATTGCTGACGGACGAGGCGGCTTACAAATCCATGTCCCAAGCATCCAATCCATACGGAGACGGCAAAGCATCTATCCGGATCGTTGAAGCGCTTCATGCTTATTTTTCGAAGCTGTAAAAGAAACGGTTAATTGGACATTTTTCTTAAAGTTTGTCAACAATATGTCAGAGGAAAATCGCTTGTGAAGTTTTTCACTTCTACTAATTGACATGATTTTACCCCTAATGTATGCTTACAAAGGGTATGCATGAGAAGGTTTTCTTACATAGATTATGTTGTTTTGGAAGCCTGATGCGACGGCTCTTTTTAGGGGTTTAATGTCAAATCAACGAAGTTCGAGGGGGTTATCATGCGCCCAACAAAAAGTCCCTTACAAGCGATGGCAATTTACAGCGCCATCCTCTCACAACTTGTCGGGTCCGTGCTCATCGGTGTGTTCACAGGTATGTGGCTCGATGACAGGCTCGGGACCGCCCCGTTTTTCATGATCATCTGCCTATTCATAGGCATCACTGCCGGTGTTTGGGCAATGCTTCAGACTGTCCGCAAATTCGAATCAGGAGACAAGTAAAATGGATGGACTTAGGGAGATATATACCAGGCTGAAAAAGATGATTTTCTTCATCTTGGCGTTCTGCGTTATTGGTTGGGGGTTTACCCCTTATCAAGAGGTGTTCGCGGGTCTCATAATCGGAACTTTGTTCGGCATTTACAACATGTGGATTCTGGTTCGCCGGATGGAGAAATTCGACCGTGCGGTGGCTGAAGGCTCGAAAGTTCGTTCGCTTGGAACGGCATTACGGTTTGCATCAGGTGTTGCAGCTGTAGCGATTGCTATTTTATTCGCAGAGCATATTCACTTGGTCAGTACAGTAATTGGGTTGATGGTCCCTTACGCTCTGTTATTGACAGAGCGGATTGTGTATCACGTGAAACACCATTAACAATGTGGAAAGAGAGGTGAAACTATCGTGGATCATGGCGCTCCTATGCTCGAGGTGTTCGGGATCTGGTTCAACCTATCCAACGTTATGATGCTACTTGTAGCCGCTCTTATCGTCTTCCTTATTGCTTTTATCGCTACACGGAATTTGCAGCTCAAACCAACGGGCATGCAGAACTTCATGGAATGGATCATGGATTTCGTAAAAGGGATTATCAACAGCAATATGGATTGGAGAGATGGTGGCCGATTCCATGTACTTGGAATCACTCTGATCATGTTCATTTTTGTTTCGAATATGTTAGGGCTTCCATTTGCAATAGTCGTCAACGGAGATCTTTGGTGGAAATCACCAACAGCAGATCCGACAGTAGCGATGACATTAGCCGCAATGGTGCTTATCTTGAGCCATTATTATGGCGTCAAGCTGAAGGGGCTTAAAGGATATTCAGCAGGCTACATCAAGCCGATGCCATTCCTGTTCCCGCTAAAAGTCATTGAGGAATTCGCAAATACGCTGACACTCGGTCTGCGTCTTTACGGTAACATCTATGCGGGGGAAATCCTGTTAACTTTGTTGGCAGGCCTCGCATCAGCAAGTATTTTCGGATTTGCAGCAGGCATTTTGCCAATGATGTTATGGCAAGGGTTCTCGATCTTTATCGGGGCAATCCAAGCGTTTATTTTCGTTATGTTGACGATGGTCTATTTATCGCATAAAGTTGCCGACGACCATTGAGTATAAACTGCTCATCGAGCAAACAAAAAAACAACTATCCTGAGGAGGACACATTACAATGACAGGTTCATTAGGTTTATTAGCAGCAGCAATCGCAGTAGGTTTAGCAGCACTAGGTGCAGGTATCGGTAACGGTCTTATCGTTTCAAAAACAGTTGAAGGCATCGCACGCCAGCCAGAAGCTCGCGGCGTTCTACAAACAACAATGTTCATCGGTGTTGCATTGGTTGAAGCATTGCCAATCATCGCTGTAGTTATCGCGTTCATCGTTATGAACCAATAGTATTTTTATACAAAAAGTTAAATGGTGGGGATGCTTCGATATGGTTTTCGCCATTTAAACTTGTATGAACCCATTTTCTTTTGAAAATTCATCTTATAACAGATAAAGATCTTACTATAGAAGAAATTGTATTTTAGGCTCTTGAAGGGAGTGAAACAATCGTGTTTTTTGATCACCTTGTACTCGGTGCAACCGGGGAGTTTTTGAATATTGGAGACATTCTCGCTACACTTGTTATCTTCATTTTGCTAATGTTGCTTTTGAAGAAATTCGCATGGGGTCCTTTGATGGGCATTATGCAGCAGCGTGAAGATTTGATCAAAAGTGAAATCGAAACTGCTGAAAACAGCCGTCTAGAATCACATAAGTTGCTTGAAGAGCAGCGCAGCCTTCTTAAAGATGCGCGTACGCAAGCACAGGAAATCGTCGAAAACGCTAAAAAGCAAGGCGAAGTTTCGCGTGAGGAAATCATTACAACAGCGCGCGCTGAGTCTGGCCGCATGAAAGATGCTGCGGTTCAGGAAATTGCCAACGAAAGAGATAAAGCTATTTCAGCTGTTCGTGAAGAAGTTGTGGCATTGTCATTGCTTGCTGCTACGAAAGTGCTTGAAAAAGAAATCTCTGAGGAAGACAACCGCCAGTTGATTAACGAAACGATTGCGAAGGCAGGCGAAGTTCAGTGAGTCAAGTTGCAGAACGCTACGCTCTAGCATTGTTCCAAGTCGCTCAAAAGCATGGATCGTCATTGGATGTAGAACAGGATTTGCGTGAAGTGAAAAAAGTCTTTGAAATGACTCCAGAACTTTACAATTTGATCGTTTCTCCAAAACTTTCTGCTGATAAAAGAACAAACTTGATCAATGAAGTATTCAATGGGGCAAATCCGTTTGTCGTAAATACACTTCAATTGATGGCAGAACGCAAACGTTTGAACGAAGTCGGCTCACTGGTTGACGAGTTCGTCGCTTTATCCAACGATGCACAGGGAATTGAAGATGCGAAAGTTTATTCTACACGTCCTTTGACTGAGGAAGAACGCGCATCTATCTCTACTGTATTTGCAAGCAAAATCGGCAAACAATCTTTACGAATTGAAAACATCATCGATCCATCGTTAATCGGCGGATTGCGTCTTCAAATCGGAAACCGCATTTACGACAGCAGCGTGAGCACGAAGTTGGCACGTCTGCAGCGTCAATTGATCGGTTAATTTATGAAATTATGAGAGGGTGACATACATGAGCATCAAAGCTGAAGAAATCAGCGGTCTGATCAAACAACAGATTGAAAATTATCAATCAGAGATGAAAGTTGACGACGTTGGTACAGTAATCACCATTGGTGATGGTATCGCGCGCGCTCATGGCCTCGACAACATCATGGCTGGAGAACTTGTAGAATTCTCAACTGGTGCTATTGGTATGGCGCAGAACTTGGAAGCCAACAACGTTGGTATTATTATCCTTGGCCCATACACAGACATCAAAGAAGGCGATGAAGTGCGTCGAACTGGCCGCATTATGGAAGTACCGGTAGGACCTGAACTTATCGGACGCGTAGTAAATCCACTTGGACAGCCTGTTGACGGTCTTGGACCAATCAACACGACTAAATCACGTCCAATTGAAAGCCCTGCACAAGGGGTTATGGCCCGTAAATCGGTTCATGAACCACTTCAAACAGGCATCAAAGCGATTGACGCACTTGTGCCAATCGGCCGTGGACAGCGTGAATTGATCATCGGTGACCGCCAGACAGGTAAAACTTCTGTAGCGATCGATACGATCTTGAACCAATCTGACCAAGACATGATCTGTATCTATGTCGCAATCGGACAAAAAGAATCTACTGTCCGTAACGTAGTAGAAACTTTCCGCAAAAACGGAGCACTTGATTACACAATCGTCGTAACCGCTTCGGCTTCACAACCAGCTCCATTATTGTTCCTTGCTCCTTATGCAGGTATCACAATGGCTGAGGAATTCATGTTTGAAGGCAAGCACGTGTTGATCGTTTATGATGATTTAACAAAACAAGCATCTGCTTACCGCGAACTTTCACTATTGCTTCGTCGTCCACCAGGCCGTGAAGCTTATCCGGGGGATGTCTTCTACTTGCACTCACGGTTGCTTGAACGTGCTGCGAAGTTGAACGAAACTCTTGGAGCAGGATCGATCACAGCATTGCCGTTCGTTGAAACGCAAGCTGGCGATATCTCTGCATATATTCCAACAAACGTTATCTCGATTACGGATGGCCAGATTTTCCTTCAATCGGATCTATTCTTCTCCGGTGTACGCCCAGCGATCAACGCGGGTCTTTCTGTATCACGTGTTGGTGGTTCAGCTCAGATCAAAGCAATGAAAAAAGTTGCGGGTACATTGCGTCTTGACTTAGCATCTTTCCGTGAACTTGAATCATTCTCTCAGTTCGGCTCAGATCTTGATGCTGCAACTGCTGCGAAAATCGAGCGTGGGAAACGTACTGTTGAAGTCTTGAAACAGGACTTGAACAATCCGATCAAAGTTGAAAAACAAGTTGTTATTTTCTATGCGTTGACTCGTGGATTCCTTGACGATATCGCTATCAACGACATTTCTCGCTTTGAAGCTGAATTGACAAGCTGGTTGGATAAAAACCACACAGAAATTTTGGATACTATTCGTACAACTCAAGGTTTACCTGCTGATGACGCATTTGGTGCAGCGATCAATGAATTCAAACGCACATTCGCAAAATCAGAGTAATACTAGAGTCGAATATGAAGAAAAAATAATAGGGTGGTGAAATACCAGTGGCATCTTTACGCGATATAAAAACACGAATTACGTCAACCAAGAAAACGAGTCAGATTACACGAGCCATGCAAATGGTTTCTGCATCTAAACTAAGCCGTGCGGAAGTGAATGCGAAAGCGTTCGTTCCTTACATGGAAAAAATCCAGGATGTAGTAGCATCCATCGCAGCTGGGTCTTCGGACACAAGCAACCCGATGATGATTGCGCGGCCTGTGAAGAAAACCGCTTATTTAGTGATTACATCGGATCGTGGCCTTGTAGGCGGATATAACAGTAATATTCTTCGTACTGTCACGAGCAGAATCCGTGAACGGCATACATCCAATGACGACTTTGTTATCCTGAGTGTCGGCCGGAAAGGGAAGGAATTCTTTACAAAACAGGGAATGACCATCCTTGAAAGTGCAATTGCGCTTCCGGACCATCCGACGTTTTCGGATATTAAAGAAATAACGCGCAAAGCTGTTGGTATGTTCTCAGATGGTACGTATGACGAAGTTTATATGTATTACAATCACTTTGTTTCAGCTATTCAACAAGAAGTCACAGAGACAAAAGTCTTGCCGCTGACGGATATTCAACCGACAGGGTCTACTGCATCTTACGAGTTTGACCCTTCAGCAGAAGCGATTTTGGAAGTTCTTCTTCCACAATACGCGGAAAGCTTGATCTTTGGGGCCCTTCTTGACGGCAAAGCGAGTGAACATGCTGCATCTATGACAGCAATGAAGAGCGCGACCGACAATGCGTCTGATTTAATCGGCGGATTGACACTTCAATACAACCGTGCCCGCCAGGCGGCAATCACTCAGGAAATCTCTGAGATTGTCGGCGGAGCAGCTGCATTGGAATAAAGAAAAGCGTAAGCACCCGTGTAGATTTGACGGGCATAAGACGAAACAGCGAAGTGGCGCTCTTTGCCACATAGCTGGGGCGGCTTATGACCCGAAAATCTGGGGGCTGAAGTCTAGACAACAAAAACTGCGAGCTTCCCTGACAGGAAGTTTTTAAAAAAGTAAGACAGGAGGGAACAGCATGAACACAGGACACGTTCTTCAAGTTATGGGACCGGTTGTAGATATCAAGTTCGCTAACGGCCAACTTCCAGCTATCTACAATGCCCTAACTGTAAATATTGATCGTCCCGGACAAGCTCAAGTCGTTTTGACGCTTGAAGTGGCTCTTCACCTCGGTGATGATTCAGTCCGTACAATTGCGATGGAATCTACTGATGGATTGCAGCGTGGGTCGGTTGTAACCGATTTGGGCAGCGCTATTACTGTTCCAGTTGGAGAAGCAACATTGGGCCGCGTATTCAACGTACTTGGTGAAATTATCGATTTAGGGGAAGAGATTCCAGCTACAGAGCGCCGTGATCCGATTCACCGCTTAGCGCCTACATTCGAACATCTTTCCACAGAAGTTGAAATTCTTGAAACAGGCATCAAAGTTGTTGACTTGCTTGCCCCTTACATCAAAGGTGGTAAAATCGGTCTCTTCGGTGGTGCCGGTGTAGGTAAAACAGTACTTATCCAGGAATTGATCAACAACATTGCTCAAGAGCACGGCGGTCTTTCAGTATTCGCCGGTGTTGGTGAGCGTACACGTGAAGGAAATGACTTATTCCACGAGATGAGCGATTCTGGCGTTATCAAGAAAACGGCAATGGTCTTCGGCCAAATGAACGAGCCGCCGGGCGCACGTATGCGTGTCGCTTTGTCCGCTTTGACAATGGCTGAATATTTCCGTGACGAACAAGGCGCGGATGTACTCCTATTCATCGATAATATCTATCGTTACACGCAAGCAGGTTCTGAGGTATCGGCACTTCTTGGCCGTATGCCATCTGCCGTTGGTTACCAACCGACACTTGCGACTGAAATGGGTCAATTGCAGGAACGTATTACGACAACAAGCACTGGTTCTGTAACTTCAATCCAGGCGATTTATGTGCCAGCCGATGACTATACGGATCCAGCTCCGGCTACAACTTTCGCTCACTTGGATGCAACAACTAACCTTGAACGTAAACTTTCTGAGATGGGTATCTACCCAGCGGTAGATCCTCTGGCTTCTACTTCACGTGCATTGTCACCTGAAATTGTTGGCCCAGAGCATTACAACATCTCACGTGAAGTTCAAGAAACGCTTCAACGCTATAAGGAATTACAGGATATCATTGCAATCCTTGGTATGGATGAGTTAAGTGACGAAGACAAGCTGACGGTTAACCGTGCACGCCGTGTCCAAAACTTCCTTTCTCAGAACTTCCACGTTGCTGAACAGTTCACGGGCCAAAAAGGTTCTTATGTTCCTGTTCAAGAAACGATCAAAGGATTCAGAGAAATTCTTGATGGAAAATATGACCACTTGCCAGAAGATGCTTTCCGTTTGGTCGGACGCATTGAAGATGTTATTGCAAAAGCAAAAGGCATGGGCGTAGAAGTCTAAAACCAGGGACCAGGAGGGGAAAAAATGAAGACCATTACAGTCAATATTGTCACTCCCGACGGCCCGGTATACGATTCAGAAGTATCTATGGTTATTGCAGTTACAGCAACAGGCGAAATGGGCGTTCTGCCCGGCCACATTCCGACAGTAGCTCCTCTGGGAATCGGTGCAATCCGGTTGAAAAAAGAGAACTCGACAGAATTGGTTGCTGTAAACGGTGGATTTCTTGAAATCCGCCCTGAAAAAGTGACCATTCTTGCACAATCGGCTGAACGCGCAACGGACATCGATCTGGCACGTGCTCAGGAATCCGCTAAACGTGCAGAATCACTTTTGCAGGCAAATAAAAATGAAATCGACTTTAAACGTGCAGAATTGGCGTTAAAGCGTGCGATGAATCGTATCAACGTTTATGAGGGTAACATTTAAAGAAAAGCGTAAGCGCCCATGTAGATTCGACGGGCATAAGACGCGCTGGCGAAGTGGCATTTTTTCAGCCGCACAGCCAGGGTGGCTTATGACCCTAGAATCTGGGCGCTGAAGCTAGACAGTAACAAAAGCGAAAACGGCCGTTCAGCTCCGACAGGCTTAAGATGAACTTCCAAAGCGGCGCTTTTTGCCGCTTAGGAAGGGCAGCTTAAGTCCGAGGAGTAGGCCGCTGAAGCTGGACAATAAAGAAAAGCAGAAGCGGACAGAAGGGCAATTGACTTTTGTCCGCTTTTTCTATTTTGTGAGAGGATGGATAAGATGGAAACCATGATTGGGCAAACGGCTTTGATTTCAATCTTCAGCCATATTTTCTTTAGCGGTGTCGCTTTTTATGCAATGCGGGCAGTAATGTTCGAAAAATGGATCCACAAGCATCATGTACTGCAGGCCCAAATTCTCTACGTTTTTCTCAGTATTGCAATCGGGACCATGGTATCTACTTTTTTCCTAAATATTTCATCTTGGTCGAGGCAATTGCCTTATCTGTTTTAAAGCTTGCCGTTTTGCCATGGCCCTGAAGCTCATGGCTATGGCAAAACGGCAAAATAATTATTTCCTGGGAAATATAATCATATTCCATGTTTAAGCATGCTACAGTGGGGAAAAGGTCTAGAAGGATAAATTTAAAACGTGACTTTTTTCACCCTGACGGACACATACATGATGTCTCTGCCGAATAATATTCTGTCAGGTAGAAATAGCAGCGCAAAATGAGAGTATAGTTGCTTGTTTTTTACTAAAAAACAGGTTAGTATAAGAAAGGTTTTGTTTCTAAATAATGACATTGGACTTTTAAACGTATATGGGATACATATAGATGACTATTAAACACATGGAGGGCATATCAGTGGATCAAATCATTGTAAAAGGCGGAAAAAAATTAACGGGGAAGGTACGGGTCGAAGGTGCTAAAAATGCAGTTCTTCCGGTATTGGCTGGAGCATTATTGGCTTCAAAAGGCAAAAGCATCATAAAAGAAGTACCAAATTTAGCAGATGTCTATACGATTCAGGAAGTTTTGAAGAGCTTGAATGTTTCTGTTGAGTATTCACCTGAAAAAAATGAAATGCTGATTGATTCTTCAGCTACATTATCAAGCGAAGCCCAATTTGAATATGTGCGTAAAATGCGCGCTTCGATTTTGGTAATGGGACCAGTTCTCGCACGCAATGGATTTGCTCGTGTGGCTTTGCCAGGCGGCTGTGCAATCGGTTCACGTCCGATTGATCAACATCTAAAAGGCTTTGAAGCAATGGGCGCAAGCATTACTTTCGGAAATGGGTTTGTTGAAGCAAGAACAACTGGCCGCCTGCGCGGAGCGAAAATCTATCTGGATTTCCCAAGTGTTGGCGCAACTGAAAATATCATGATGGCTGCTGCATTGGCAGAAGGCACGACACTTATTGAAAACGCGGCTAAAGAGCCTGAGATTGTAGATGTAGCGAACTACATCAATGAAATGGGTGGACGCGTAATTGGTGCAGGTACGGATATTATGCGTATCGAAGGCGTCGAAGAATTGCACGGAGCTGAGCATTACATCATTCCTGACCGTGTTGAAGCTGGGACATTTATGGTTGCTGCTGCAATTACAGAAGGCGATGTCATCATCGAAAACGCTGTACCTGAACATATGACTGCCTTGATTTCCAAAATGGGCGAAATGGGTGTTGATATTCAGGAAACGGAACAAGGATTGCGCGTTCGTGCGAGCCGTCCGCTTCGTTCAATCGATATTAAAACGATGCCTCATCCGGGATTCCCGACAGATATGCAGTCACAGATGATGTCTTTGATGCTGACAGCCACTGGCAGCGGCATTCTGACGGAGACAGTTTTTGAGAACCGTTTCATGCACGTGGAAGAATTCCGCCGCATGAATGCTTCGGTTAAAATCGAAGGTCGTTCAGTAATCATGGAAGGCCCTTCCCTTCTTCAAGGTGCTGAAGTTGCAGCTACAGATTTGCGTGCGGCGGCTGCTTTGATTTTGGCAGGACTTGCTGCAGATGGCATTACTCGTGTAAACGAACTGTATCATTTAGATCGCGGATATGTTAACTTTCATTCAAAACTGGCAGCTTTAGGTGCAGATATTGAGCGTGTAACTGTTGAACAGGCAGAAACGAAAGTTGAACAATTGGTCTAATCGATTTTCATATGGGCTTGCGAGGCTTTAACCAGCCCCGCAAGCTTTTTTTATGAACTGGCTGAATTCAGGAATTTTTGTCATTGCGATCCTGACTATGATAAAATATGGAGTTAAGAGAATCTTTTTTGAACATACATAGGATCAATGAGAAACTTTATTCAGCAGGGCTCGCCTTAATGAATGCAAGTGATCTAAACAGATTTTTAGGCTGCTGACGGGATCTTTTGATTGAATAAGCAGGGAAAATGGTTTAAAAGGAGTGCGGGCTTGATGTTTTCTAAAGATATAGGAATTGATCTGGGAACAGCGAATGTATTGATATACGTTAAAGGCAAAGGAATCATCTTGAACGAACCTTCGGTAGTGGCCATGGATCGGAAGACTGGAGAAGTACTGGCTGTCGGAAAAGAAGCGCGCAAAATGATGGGCAGGACGCCAAAGCATATTGTGGCTATCCGTCCGTTGAAAGATGGCGTGATCCACGACTTCGATGTCACCGAAGCGATGCTGAAGCACTTTATACACATCTTGAAACTAAAAGGGTTCATGACCAAGCCGCGCATCTTGATTTGCTGCCCTACAAACGTAACGAGCATTGAACAAAATGCCATCCGTGAAGTGGCAGAAAAAGCGGGCGGAAAAAAAGTGTATGTAGAAGTAGAACCGAAAGTCGCTGCCATTGGGGCTGGCCTTAATATTTATCAGCCAAGTGCCAGCATGGTCATCGATATTGGCGGTGGGACAACGGATGTTGCTGTTTTATCCATGGGAGACATTGTGACGAGTGAAACGATAAAAGTAGCTGGCGACCGATTTGACCTGCAAATCATGCGGTACGTCAAACAACATCACAAGCTGTTGATCGGCGAAAAAACTGCTGAAAAGATTAAAGTGGAAATCGGTACAGTATTAAAGCATACTGAAGAAAAAGAGATGGAAATCCGTGGCCGTGATATTCTGACAGGATATCCTAAAACGTTGATGATTTCATCGATAGAAATTGAAGAAGCCTTAAGAGAATCGATTCAGTTAATTGTCGAGGCTGCACGGATGGTTTTGGAGAAAACACCCCCGGAATTGGCTTCTGATATTATCGAAAGCGGAGCAATTTTGACGGGTGGCGGCGCATTGTTGGACGGACTGGATAGGCTGTTGGCTGAAAAGTTGGAAGTTCCAGTTTCCATCGCCGAAAATCCAATGGAATGTGTTGTACTCGGTACAGGTTTGATGCTGGAAGCAAAAGAAAATATCTTTCGCCAGAAAAAACAGAGCCAATTAGCGAATGGCAAAAATAGTTCATTCTAGTATAATGATAGTAATTTGTACGAGTTCGCTTCGCGGCAAACTCGAGAATTTAGTAGATGGAAAGGTTGGCAGAGTGAATGGCTGAGCTGAAAAAAAACTTTTCTCTTCGGAAAAAAGCGAAAAAAGAAGTATCAGATACATCAGAGCCGAAAAAAACGTGGTGGGTTCAAATTCGCCTGTTTCCAATCTGGCTCCGTATCATCCTCGTCATCGCCCTGGTTGCTTTAGCAGCTGTTTTAGGAGCGATGGTGGGCTTTGGCGTCATCGGAGATGGCAGGCCAGCGGATGCACTGAAATGGGAGACATGGCAGCACATATTGGATATTATGAGCGGAAAATAAAGAGAAACTTCACTCTGGGGTTCTTTATTTCCACTGAGTGCTAGTTGATCTAATCGGACTTTTACGGTCAGTTGATTTTCCGCTCTAAGAAGCGGGAGCCTTACTGACCGTTAGAGCGGGATAAAAGGAGTGGAATCGATTGTTGACAACAGAGCAAATTCAGGCAATTTTACCGCATCGCTACCCATTTTTGATGGTGGATCGGATGTTGGAAATCGAAGCAGGCAAAAGAGCGGTTGGTTTAAAAAACGTATCTGCAAACGAAGAGTTTTTTAATGGACATTTCCCGGGTTATCCAGTCATGCCGGGTGTCTTGATTGTGGAGGCACTGGCACAAGTCGGAGCCGCGGCTGTTCTTCAGCTGGATGCCAATAAAGGCCGTCTGGCGTTTTTCACCGGCATCGACAATTGCCGTTTTAAACGCCAGGTCACTCCAGGCGACCAATTGCGTCTGGAAGTTGAATTGACGAAATTGCGCGGTTCAATGGGCAAAGGCCACGCTATTGCGACAGTAGACGGAGAAATTGCATGCGAATGTGATATCCTCTTCGCTTTAGGGCCGGTAGCAGCAAAATAAATCACCTCTTATATGCATAAGAGTGATGGGCATATCCTGTTTGCCGCTCTTAGAAATGAAAAACAGCTTCTGAAGTCATTGTGACTTCAGAAGCTGTTTTTTGATTGTGATCAACTTTAGGATTTTGCCTCGTCTTTTCTCAAGCCAGGGCGGGTGCGCATATCAGTTTCAAAACGTTCCAGCAGCTCCTGCCCTTCAAAACCATCTTCCAGCAGCTCTGACAGCAAGGTTTCCGCGTATTTCCGGCGGGCCCGTTTCAAGGTGCCTTTCATCAACACAGAAATATGGTCGCCCATGGCTTTTACTGCATGAACTACAACTTCAAAGGGAGCCGGTTCATTTCCAGGATAGGAAATGACAACCTGCACGGCTACAATTTCTTCTGTTTGCTTTAGTTTTTCAAACATTTCCTGATGGGATAAATCAATGAGCATTTCAAGAATCCACGATCTCTCAGTATTCTCTTGGTTGATGATGATGCCATCATGCACCGGATAATCGACTACTTGATCGTCTTGTTCAACACCCAGTGACAGCATTTTAAATGTTTTCATGCGGCGATGCCTCCAATGCTTACTTTGTTTCAGTATAGCATAGAGAAGATTTAGCACGCGAACCGAAAAGATGGATGAAAAAAATCGGTTGTTCTGCTAAAAACTACTTTTGGTACAAGCAGCCATTTAAGCCGGAATGCGGCCAAGTCAGTAGACAGCGTTGAAAAAAAGTTTTGGAATGCTTCCAAAAATGAAATATGAAAGCGGAAAAAGCGCAAAAAATAATTTTTTCGGTTTTGCAAAGAATTCAATCTTCTTAGTATGCTCTAGATAAGCGAAAGGGGGTGAGAAAATGAACCAAGTTGGAATTGTAGGGCGGTTAACAAAAGATCCATCAATGCGCGTGCTGACGGAAGGGCGAATACATACATCCTTCATCGTCGCAGTTTCCAGGAACTATAAAAACCAGAAAGGAGAAACGGAAACAGACTATGTTCTTTGCTCGACCTGGGGCAAGCCAGCCCACAATGTTTCAAAATACTGCGTCAAAGGTTCACTTGTCGCGGTCACCGGGCGCCTGCAATCACGTTCCTATGACAAAGAAGATGGCACGCGTATCTATGTAACAGAAGTGCTGGGAGACCAGATCCGCTTTCTCGACAGAAGAAAACCACAAGAAGAAACCGTCCCTCAGCAGGAGACACCGCAGTCTGATGCAGACTTCGATTTCCAGCCGCCGGGGACGGAACAGGTGAACGCATAAGCGATTACACAAAGGAGGCACTTAGCGATGCCAAAAGATGTACAGCTGCAACTGGAAGTGCATATGGAGCAATTGATAAAGTTAACGGCTTTGCTCCATCAGCGACTGGCAGAGGCGGAGCGGGAACTAAGTGAACTGAAATCGATCTTCCGTTCCGCTAAAAAAGGGTGAATTTTCACGTCTAAAAGGGGAATCCGGCCAGGTGGGGACCTGGCCGGATTTATTTAAAGCTATTTAAAGTGAATAAGTGAACAGTTCTTTCAAATCACTATCCGAAAGATCGGTCATCCATTGGCTGGATTGAATGAATTCTTCAGACATAGACTGTTTTTGCACCAACAGGGAGTCGATTTTTTCCTCGATGGTCCCGATAGTCACAAATTTATGGACATGGACGAATTGCGTCTGTCCAATCCGATAAGCACGGTCAGTCGCCTGGTTTTCCACAGCAGGGTTCCACCATCTGTCGGCATGAAGAACGTGTGTCGCAGCCGTCAAGTTAAGGCCGGTGCCACCCGCTTTCAAGGACAAGATGAAAATTGGGAATTTTCCAGCCTGGAAAGAAGCTACCAAGGAATCACGCTGCTGTTTCGGCATGCTGCCGGTTAAGAATGGCACTTCGTGGCCATACAGCTCGTTGATGGCCTGCTGCAGCAAATGCCCCATTCCGATGTATTGCGTAAAGATCAAACATTGTTCCCCGCGTTCAGCAATTTCCCCGGCCAAGGTCACAATGCGCTCCAGTTTTTGAGAACGGGGCAGGATTTCAGCGGCGCTCGTATACGGCTCTTTCAAATAAAGGGACGGATGATTACATAGCTGCTTTAATTTGCTCAGCATTTTCAGTACCAGCCCTTTTTTCTCGAAACCTGTGAGCGTCTCCATTTTCTGCACCGTATCCTGGACAAGCCCTTCGTAAAGAGCGGCCTGTTCAGGCGTCAGTGGGCAATACTCCAGCTGTTCCTGCTTTTCAGGAAGGTTCAACTGCAGATCCGGGTCTTTCTTCGTCCGGCGCAGCAGGAATGGCTGAATCCGCTGGCGCAACTTCTCTTTATGGTCTTCAGAATTGTCGCGTTCGATCGGAATCATGAAGTTTTCCTGGAACTGCTTGATGCGGTACAGGTATCCTTTATTGATAAAATCAAAAATCGACCATAATTCCGACAGGCGGTTTTCAATCGGCGTACCTGTCAAAGCAATATGGTGGTCGCCTTTGAACTTCCGAATCGTCCGCGATTGTTTTGTGTACATATTCTTAATGTTCTGCGCTTCATCCAAGGTGATGCTCGACCAGTGCAGGCTCTGCATTTCATCCCCGTCAGAAGACACAATCCCATAAGTTGATAAGACGACATCCGGCTGCTCTTCCGCTAAAAAGGCGTTGAATTCTTCGCCTTTCGGACGGATGCTGCCGTAATGGGTGACAACCTTCAAATCAGGCGCAAAACGCTCTAATTCCTTCTGCCAGTTGCCGAGCACAGAAGTCGGACAGACAATCAGCGATGGCTGATCCGGATTTCTCCCGTGTACATGCAGCAGATACGTAATGAGCTGAACAGTTTTGCCAAGCCCCATATCGTCCGCCAAACAAAGGCCAAAGCCTTCTTCACGCATAAATACCAAATAATCAAAGCCGATTTTCTGGTAAGGGCGCAGCTCCGTCAATAAATTCTGCGGCAGCGGCGTTTCCGGCAAATCGCGCTTGTCCAATAGTTTATCGAGCAGCGTTTTCAACGATCGGTTCAAATGGAATTCCACCAATGGATCGTCTTCATCCGCTGTTTCTTCCAACATGATCTCCGGAACATTCTGGAACAGCATGTCTTTGATTGTCCAATCCGCATCTTCCGCTTCTTCGATCATTTTGCGCAATTGCATCAACAGGTTTGAATCGACACGAACCCATTCATTGCCGATGCGGATAAATTCCTTGTTCTCAGACACGAGGCGCTGGAAATCCTGCATGCTCAGTTCGTGGCCATTGAGGGAAAACTGCCAGTCGAAATTGATGATTTGATCAAGCCCGACAACCGATGCTTTCTTAATCGGCGAGTTGACATTGGCTTTGACACGTATTTTTGATTCCTGAACTGCCTTCAGCCAGGAAGGAATCGATACCTCGATGCCGAATGCCTGCAAAATTTCAGCGTCGTTGCGCAGAAACTCGAGAATTTCCGCGTCTGTCCATTCGACATGATAAAAACGTTCTTCGTCAAACCGCTCTACAGAAGGGCATAAGCTCAATAGCAGCGATTGGCGCTGTTGAATATCTTCCGCAAAAGGGCGCCATTTTTCGGGCAACGCCTTATCGATCGGCTCGTCTGCGCGCCGTTTGGAAGGGGACCAGTAGACACTGCCCCGCTTGGACCGCATGACGACTTTAAAGGACCAAAATTCATTTGCGTCGGGTTCGCTCAGCTGCACCGCGACGACGTAATCATCCGCATCCGGCAAGCCTTGCCAGCCGGCTTGTTGGATAAATCCTTGGATATAAGGCAGCTGGGCCACCGATAATCCTTTTTGGCGCAATTGATGGTGAATGGTATCGCTAAGGAAAGTGCGAATTTCTTCGTCACCATATTTGTTGCTGATGATGATGTCTCCGTCTTCAACCGTCACATGGTCCCATAAATCGGGATCGCTCAAGGAATCAGCGACTTTTCCGGCAAGCTTCAGCCAAGCTTCGTCTTCTGCACGCTGTCCGGCAAACAACACATAATGATGTGGCTCGCGCTGGAACAGGCGGACAAAATCAGCGGGTGTCAGCACCAAGTCCAAGCCATCTGTCTCTGCCGTCAAGCCGAAAAAGCTGTCTTTGTCGAGAAAATACAAATACGGTTTCCAGATTTCCGGTGGAATCCGGTTGCCTGCTTCATTAGTCGCCTGGATGCGAAAGAGTTCACCGCGGCTAATCGTTAAATAATAGAGGCGGCTTCCTTCAGTTTGGAATTGATTCATATCAGATTTCCTTTCTCGATCTCTTCCTGGAGTGCACGCAGGCGTTTGTTCTGTGTGCGGATTTCATTGATATAGGCAGTCCAAAACTCCATTTGTCCGCTTTTCTTGCATGCCGCTTTCATCTTTTTCCAGACGCGTACGGCTTGCTTGTAGCTTGGGCGGTTGCGCTCCTCCAAATGAGCCAGCGCATACCGGTGGAGCAAGGGCAGCACGTAGTCGGGCGCGGTCGCCTGAACTTCCTTAAGCCCGCATTCCTCAACGAAGTACAAGGGAGAATTGTGAAGATGATGCAGCTCTGCCCACTGTTTGTATAGCTGCTTTTCAATCAAATAAGCCGAATAAGCGGGCAGGCCGTAATGGCCAAATTGCTTGAACAGATCTTCCCAGTCCAGCTCGCTCAAATCAATTTGTGAAAACAGGCGGCTGAGTGTCCGCACATACTGGTGGCGGTATTGTGTATATAGTCCTTCAAACAGGAACGTTTTAACATGCGGCTTGATCGCCAGCAGGATGCTGGACAATGCTTGTGGATGATCCTCATTTTCAGCAAGAACCGCCAGTTCGACCCAATCATGTGTTTCATTGGGTGAGATTTTCCGGACATCCAAGTCTTTTTTCAATAGAATGGAGAAAAACGCTTTTAACCGCTCATCCGGATTTTTCAATGCTGCAAGTTCTTCTTCACGAAGTTTATTGGTGGTAAACAAATTTGTCCAGAACAGCTGATAAAGTGTAAAACGCTGCGAAAACGAAGCATCCTTCACTTCCATGAATTCGCGAATCAAGGTTTTCAAGTACTCAAAAAAAGCATCCGCTTCGAAAGTGCGATGCTGCACACGCAGCTGTCCAAGCAGGTCGCGCAATTCATGCAGTTCGTCGTCAAACCACGTCTTAAAGAAGGAATGATGGACTTCTTGTGTGCCTGATATAAAAGTCGCCCATACCTCAGTCAAGGAAATAAAGTGGGCATATGTGCGGTAAAGCACCTTCCACTCGCGTTCTAAAGGCACGTAAGATAAGGCATTCTTCAAACGGCCATCGTACATTTGTTCAAAATAAAAATAGTTGCGGGTCGTATAATCCGGAATAGCCTCACGCCATACGCTGCGGATCAATTTTGTCCACTGCTCAGGAGAGCGCTTTTCAGATAATAATGTAAGTTGTTTGTTTTCCGGCTCGCGCCACGCGGCTACCCATTCCGAAAGAGAGCCAATCTTTTGGTACAACGAAAAAATGACCGCCAGTCGATGACGGCACATCGGTTCCTGCGGACAGGCGCAAATTGCTGTCAGCTTATCGAAGTTGAGAATAATTTTGACTGCATGTGCATCTTTGACGATTGCTTCAAGAAGCAGCCGCTCTTCATTGAACGATTGAATCTGAACACCATCATGCCGCACTAAAAAGACTGCTTTTCGAACCATTTCTTCATCCAACGCACGAGTCGGAAGAAGCGATTTGTCGATAGCAGCCATATAATTGTGAATCGTATCTTCGAATCTTTTCGCCAGGGATTGAACCGTAGCCATATGCATCGCCCCAAAATAAAACTTTCCTTCTATTATACGACTTTCTGACTGCTCCGTAAACGGTGAAGAATAGGTTATTGCTTTAGAGGACATTATCTTATTCCATTATTTTTAATGAGTCCTTGTTTTATGTAAGTTAAATGGTATTATAAAAGTAATAAATACCTAATTAAGATATATGGATAGGAGAATGATAGTTGTTCAATTCGTTTGTTTTGGAAATCCCCGACTTGCGGTCCGTTTTGCATCCGAAGGACGTCGTGGCTTGGGAAGTAGTGTATGCAAAAGCCGATTTGGTATTTGGTAAGATCAGTTGGCAAATTTCATCAGATGGTAATTGTTACAGCATCTATAATCCCCGCCTTTTTCCGGATTACTTGGAGCAGGTACAGGTTGATTTCAAAATGAATCGAATTATTTTTTATAAACGGCAACTGTCCGACGAAGAATTCCATAGTCTGGTGGCTTATATCATGGAGAAAGTCTCAATTTACATTAATCCAAACGAAATGCATTTCATGGTGGCAGCTCCACGTCATCGCCACCAACGAACGCGCAGCAAATAATAATATAGCTATTTTTGAGAGCCTTTCGTCTGCCTATCTATTGGGGAGCCGGAAGGTTTTTTTTATTGGAAAGGAGGTTGTCGAAAATGCGGGTTTTACAGCTTGCTCGAGCTAAAAAAGTACATGCGCCTATGCTAAAAGGCGTAAGTGCAAAATTTTTCAAATTTCTATATAGATGTTGATCTCATGATTTTCGGTCTTTAAAATTGCCATCTGTTAAAGGAAGAAAACCAAAGAATGAAGAAGAAAATATTTTAGATGAATTCGTGGCTTTTTTAACAATAAATGTGACAAAAATATGTTCTGAAACGTCTACTATATAAGGAGGTTCTTATGCAATACTATTTTCGAAAAGAGGTTTTTATGGTATGATATATGTAATCAGAATATTAAAAAAATGGGGGTGAGTCAGATGTTGCATGTGAAGCTCATGAAGCCGTTCTATACAAAGAAAGAAGGGCATTTAGTGAAATTTGTTTTTGCCTATCAGTACTTCTCCATCATGAAAGACGATGAGCTGTTTCACTTTATTCCTGTAGAAGGCAAAGAGATTATCGTCAACCTGAATACGTTCCAAGTGGAAAACCTTTCGGAAGTCTTCGTTTTCCAAAAAGGCAATCGCTTTATCCGCTTGCCTCTCTACCAATTGTTGCTCGTGTCGGATATTCACAGGCATCTTCAAGCGATCCTGCAGGAAGAAAGAGCCGAGTTGATCGAAGTGAACGAACAGTCCAGAAAAGAAGCGGCTGACGCGATTTATTTTCTGGAGCAGGAAAATTACAGCCGAATGATTGATGAAGCATTAAGTGCAGGGGACAGGGCGATGTTCGATGAATTATTAGCCCAACAGCAGGAATCAAAACAATTATATGGAGGTTTGTAAAGTGAAACCAGCAGCCTATGGATAAAAACGTCTTTCCGGATCAATGGGGAGGCGTTTTTAAATATGAAAAAGACATATGAAAAGCTCTTTTCCATTTGTATAGGAAAAGAGCTTTTATAATTCTGCGTAATTCATAAGTCACCCCTTACATCATAGTATAAAAATTGATAAACAGCATAATTGCTGTAGATCCAGCCACTCCGATTGCAAGATCTTCCCAGCCGAGTTCAAGTACTTTGTCAAAATTCATCGCCATCCGCTCCTTTTCGATTGGGTGTGTAAATGGAAGACCTTACAGCAAGTTAGGTTATCCGCTAACTTATTTTTAGTATAAATTATTGATTTATGATAAACATCGTACAAAATGACTAAAAATTCAAAAAACAAAATATTTTTCTAAATTTATACAAGAGTTGTAAGGAGCTCGTTTGAATTATCATGAGGGTATTGGTACATTGAGACATGTTAGGGATCTGGTTGCAGATTGCGGAAGGTTTGAGCATTACCCTCAATCTACAGAGTTTTGAAAACCTATCGTGGCTTGATGGGGTAAATGCCATTAAAAGGCTATAATAAAGAAAACATAAAGAATAAAGGAGTAGATCATGTTGAGGAAATTGCCGAATCGACTAAAAAGAGGGGATACAGTCGGTGTAATTGCACCTTCTAGTCCACCGGATCAGGAAAATCTGAGAAAAGCTTTGCCCTTTCTCGAAGAACTTGGGTTAAAAATAAAACTTGGCAAATCAATCGGTGCTTCCCGCGGCTATTTGGCAGGGACTGACGAAGAACGTCTGTCCGACTTGCATGCCATGTTCGAAGATCCGGAAGTGGCGGGCATTATTTGTGCAGGCGGCGGTTACGGCTCAGCGCGCTTCGCGGACCGGATTGATTATGCCATGATCATGGAAAACCCAAAAGTGTTCTGGGGCTATTCAGATATTACATTTTTACATACAGCAATCGGAGAGTATGCCGAAATGGTCACATTCCACGGACCGATGCTGGCATCCGATGTTGCCAAACCGGAATTCCACGAACGCAGTGCGCGCATGTTCGGCCAGTTATTCGAGCCTTTTGAACTGCATTACACAGAAGAAGTGGCGCCGCTCGAAACGCTTGTGGGCGGAGTTGCGCAAGGCGAGCTTGTGGGCGGCAATTTGTCGCTGATCCGCAGCGCGATCGGCACTAAATTCGACTTGGATGTCAAAGGCAAAATTTTATTGATTGAAGCTATTAACATAGAACCGTACGAAGTGGACGAGACGCTCAACCAATTGCGTTTGGCTCGCAAGTTCGATGAAGCAGCGGGAATTGTTATCGGAGATTTTAAGAATGCCGTCTCCCCAAAAGACACCCCTTCACTGACTTTGGATCAAGTGTTTGCCGATTACTTTAGCGAGTTGAAAATTCCGGTTGTCAAAGGCTTTAAAATTGGCCACTGCGAACCGCATTTTTCTGTCCCGCTTGGTGCACTTGCGCGGTTGGATGGGGACGCTAAAACTTTGACAATCCTTCCCGGTGTGCAATAAAGTCTGGGGAATTAAACAAGAGGCGGAGGTGAAGAGTTTGCTGCAGACAAAATCAACGGCATGGGTATGCAGTGTTCCGGTCGCAACCGTCTGGACAGCGCCGGAAAAAGCGCGTCCTGTCGATGCGGAAAACATTGTGGAAAACCCGAATATCAATAAATGGCTGCAGGAAATGAGTCGCGAAGAGAACAGCGACCTGACAAGCAGCAACCGCATCCAGACGCAGCTTCTCTACGGGGAGCCTGTGTTGATTGATAGAGTGGTGGAAGGCTGGGCGAAAATCGCAGCACTTTGGCAGCCATGCCAAAAAGACGAGCGCGGCTATCCGGGCTGGGTGCCGATGAGCCAATTGAAAGAAGTCGAAGCTTTGGCTGAACTGGGCTATGCCCGTGTAACGGCGAACAAAGCCCAGCTTTGGACCGAAGACTTCAAACCTTTGAAAACGGTATCGTTTAATACCTTATTGCCGGTCAAGGAACTGGGAGAGTTTGTCCGGCTTCAAACACCGGATGGCGACGCCATGATTGGGGCAGACACTGTGGAAATCGTCGCTGGCTATGACCAAGGCCCCCTCGGAAGCGGCTTGGACATTGCCCGGTTGGGTACCGAATTTTTGGACCTTCCCTATTTATGGGCAGGCATGTCGAGCTATGGCTTTGACTGTTCGGGATTCACCTATAATTTAATGAAAGCAAACGGCGTTATCATATCTCGCGATGCGGTCGATCAGGCGCTCGAGGGGTTTGAGATCGATCAGCATGCCCAAGACTCTTGGCATATCGGCGACTTGCTGTTTTTTGCCTACGAGGAAGGGAAAGGAAAGCTGCATCACGTGGGTGTTTATTACGGCAACGGTTTGATGCTTCATTCCCCGACTCCTGGAAAAGCGGTGGAAATCATCGAACTGGCCGGCACAAAGCATGAAGCAGAGTTATGTGCAGTCCGCCGATTCACGGAAACAGAAGTCCTGGACTCCTAAAGAGGCAACCTCTTTTTGAATTTTCCAAAAGCCCGCTGGCAATAGCTTTCCAAATAACTTCATTTAAAATCAGGGCTTGCTAAAGGATGAAATCCATGACGAATTGTGCTATAATGGATAGATAGTGTTTCACAAAAGAGAGGCGTGGTAATGATGGCATTCCAACCCCATGAAAAAGAAGTATCAGAATTCGTAGCGGCCCGCTACATTGGCGAATGGATATCTTTCACTCGCAACGGCGTCGATGTTAACGGCACCATCTTTAAAATTATGGATAACTCAGTGATTGTTGAAATCTCACCAGAAGATGCAAAAGAAATTGGTGCTGCATCCAACATGACCGTAATTTCACATAAGAAATACCGGATTATCGAAGCTTAATACGATTGGAAGGAAGGTTGTTCACCAAGAACAACCTTCCTTTTTTTGTGTTTTTTTAGATGAATTTTAACCGCATAAGTTGAACAAAGAAATCAATTGGTAAAACTGCTCTACCCGCTCCGTTAACGCGCCTTAGCTCGGTGCTGGATAATCGACGACAGTTTCTGAAAGGATTTATGATATTGCCCCTCACTTTTTTGTTTCCTTGCAAAAGCTTTTAACTTCTTAGAAAACGAAGCACCTTTAGAAAGAGCGAAAGCGTCCGCCAGAAGCGATTTCCCTACTCAGACCCGGTCTGCTGGCCTGTTCAGAAATAATTAACCACGCTCCTATGTCTTTTGGCTCAAACGTTTCAAATATTGAAAAATGTACCAGCTAATGCGTTCCAAAGGGGAAGCTTTTTTGGTAAAGTAAAGTGAAGCAGAACGTCAATTGCCTTGAAAGGAACTATACGCATGATATCAGACTTTAGATTCTGGCACTTTTTCCCAAGACAAGGGCAACTTATACATAATATCCAACATACTGAAATGCGCAACGTCAATAAGCGCATAGCCTGTATCATTGCGATTGGCCTATTGGTCTTTGCGCTCAGTGAAATCTGGGGCATGAACACCGAGTCGCTGACACCGCTTTTGGCAGCTGGCATGTGGGATGCCTATACATTGGCGCGCTGGACCTCGCTTGCGGGTACGCTCCTATGGGCTGGCTTTTATTTGGCTTTCCATCTTTACGGAGCCGCTTTTTTATTCAGCAAAATTTTAAGGATGCCATGGCGTCCAGCGATTATTATGCAGACTTATGTCACCGCTTTGCTAGTCATCGAAAAGGGACTGATTTTCCTTTTATTTGCTTTGACGGGTTTTACGATGTCCGTCTCAATTTTCTCGTTCGGGCCGATCGCTTCCACGTTTTTGGACAATGACTTCCTGATTTATTTCTTTAACCAGCTGACTTTATTCACTTCCCTGGTCATTGCAATACAGTACCGGTTTATCCGCAGTTTTACAAAAATTAATCCGAAACTCGTGTTATTCGGCTTGATCATGCTTCACATTATTGCTGCCTTGATTGTGGCATCATTCAGCCTCATTCCAGTGGACGATATGCTGAGCGGCTTCATGGAAGGAGGGAATCCGTTTGAATAGGTTCTTTTTTATCGGTTTATCCGTAGCGGTCATTGCCTTTTTGACGGCCAACTCCCTTTTGATGTTCGGCGAGAAAAGCATCCTGTCCAAAAGTGTCTATGTCAGCGACTATGAGCAGGCTTATACGCGGGCATACGAGACCAATCTCTACAAAGAAGCTTTGGCTGCACCGCAGGGAACTGTGGAAATCTACGTGCAGGACCACGAAGCGCTTCAGCAATGGCTGGTGGGTGAAGGCGACAGCGTCACTGCAGGAGCTGAACTGGCTACCTTAAACGAAGCAGAAACCGAAGAACAGCGTGCGATTTGGGAAACCCAGAAAACCGCTTTGGAAGGGCAGCAGACCGAAGTGGAAAGTTCGCTTGCCACTCTTCAACAGGCAAGAGCAGCCCAAGGAGGTCCAGTGTCTCAGGACGCAACCGATAATTCCAAAATCACCAATGAAGACGATGAAACCATCCAGTTTGATGTCAATGTTTCGGTTGGGGTAGCGGTTCCGCAGGACGGTTCCTACGCTGCGGGCATCGCACAGGCCGAACAGCAATTGGCTTCCATCGATTCGCAACTGGCTGTGCTTGATGCGCAATTATCGCAAAATCTGTCAAATCCGGCAGTCATCAGTCCGGTGGATGGTACAATATCCAAAATCAACCGGGATACAGAACCGTTGAGCATTGAAATTTATTCCAATGAAAAAGTGTTCCTCAGCTATGTGCTGGAAGATGAATGGCCGCTTGTGGAAGTGGCAGACGTGGTGAAAATTCAAGGCGAGGGCATCGAGGGCGTTGCCACAGGAACTGTCCAAAGCGTTTCCGAAATGCCGGCTGAAGAGTCCAACTGGCTGGAAGCCTATCATCAACTGGATCCAAAAGAGCAAAACAACCCGCTGGCCTACTACGAAGTGCGGATTGTTGCAGACGAGCCGCTCGATCATGCGATGCCATACGGCAACAATGTCAATGCGGCTATCACTTTGGAAACAGCTGAAGATGCAGTTGCACTTCCAACTGGCTGGCTTTTCGATTACGACGGAGTTGACGGCGAAATTCATCTCTTGAATATCAATGGCCGCCCCCAGACACTCACAGTGGCAGCCGATTTTGAAGACGGGGCAAAAACTGTGCTGTCCGAAGGCCCGGAAGCTGGAACAATGGTCATCAATGAAGAAAAGCTGGAAAATTTCGTATCGCCTCCTAAAGTCTTCATGCCGTTTCCAAGCCATCAGCCTGATTTTGAATATGCCAAAAATACGCATTGGCGTGCCTATGTCGAATACCTGCTGGCACGGTAAATTTCATCACATCAACCCGGAAGCAATGGCTTCCGGGTTTTTAATTGTTCAAAAAGACCGTCAGTGGGGTTAATCTTCAGCGGGCAATGGTGTACGATAGATTCAGATAAAGAGACTCGGTTTCAAAGGGAGCCTGGATTTACCGCTGGAACGAAAAAAGCGATTGAATGGAGTGTATGGAATGGAAGAAACGGATTGGCGGTTTAAAATAGCTCACCGGGAGGCGAAAATCGGCGTCAGCTTGGCGCTGTTCAATTTTGTGTGGTGGTTTGGATTTGCGTATGGAATGGGGTCTCGGCCAGTCGAGGAATACAACTACGTCTTCGGCTTGCCGGATTGGTTTTTCTACAGTTGCGTCCTCGGCTTTTTGGTGATTTCGGTCCTGGTCGTCGTGATCGTCCACTTTTTCTTTACGGAAGTTCCATTTGATGATGAGGAGGATTCGCCATGAATTATGCAGTATTGGTCCCCATGATCGTCTTCCTATTGGTCATTTTCTTTATCGGCTATTGGGCGAGCCGCAAACTGACGTCATCGTCCAATTTTATCAGCGACTATTTCCTGGGCGGACGGGAACTTGGCGGCTTCGTGCTGGCGATGACCATGGTGGCAACCTATGGCAGTGCGTCCAGTTTTCTCGGTGGTCCAGGAACTGCCTACACCATGGGATTTGGCTGGGTGCTGCTGGCCATGGCACAAGTGGTAACAGGCTATTTTGTGTTAATGATTCTCGGCAAGAAATACGCCATCATGGCGCGCCGCTACAAAGCCATCACCATGATTGATTTTTTGAAATCACGCTACGACAGTTCAGCCGTCGTGCTGCTGTCAGCTTTCAGCATCATCATTTTCCTGTTCTCCGCGATGGCCGCGCAGTGGATCGGCGGTGCACGCCTGGTGGAATCACTGACGGGCTTATCATATAATTCGGCCTTATTTTTATTTGCTGTCAGTGTACTCGTTTATGTCACTATCGGCGGTTTCCGTGCGGTTGCACTCACCGATGCCGTGCAGGGGGCCGTCATGCTCATCGGGACCCTGATCCTGCTGGTTGCGGTAATTATCGCAGGCGGAGGCATTCCAAACATCGTCAATGACCTGCTGAATGAAAATCCGAATTTGGTCACGCCGTACGGAGCAAACGGTGATTTGACGGCTGCGTATGTGTCGTCGTTCTGGATTCTGGTCGGTGTCGGCGTTGTCGGCCTGCCGCAGATTGCCGTTCGCGCCATGTCCTATAAAAATTCGCGTTCGATGCACCGGGCCTTGATCATCGGAACGATCGTCACCGGGTTTATCATGCTTAATATGCATTTGATCGGTGTCTTTGCGCGTCCGGTCATGCCTGGAATCGAAATCGGCGACAAAGTCATTCCGCTCATTGCCCTGGAAACTTTGCCGCCATGGGTAGCGGGGATTGTCTTGGCCGCTCCAATGGCTGCCATCATGTCGACCGTCGATTCCTTGCTGCTGCTGGTCAGCTCGTCGATTGTCAAAGATGTTTATTTGAATTACGTAAAACCGGATGCCACCATTAAAACCATCAAGCGCATTTCGTTCGGTGTCACGGGGATGCTCGGCATCATTGTCTTTTTGCTGGCGTTGAATCCGCCAGAACTGCTGATTTTCCTGAATTTATTTGCGTTCGGTGGTTTGGAAGCAGCTTTCATTTGGCCGATCGTCCTCGGGCTGTATTGGAAATGGGGCAATAAATACGGGGCGATTGCATCGATGGCGACGGGAATCGTCAGCTATATCGGGCTGCATTTTTACAACCTGGAAAACGGCAATTTGTTCGGTGTCCATACCGTGACGCTGCCGGTGCTGCTGTCGCTTGTCGCTTTTGTCGCCTTTAGCTTGTTGATCGGTCGGAAAGCCTATCAATACAATGTTCCAACCCTCAAATAAAGGATCGGACGTTTACAGAAACCGAAAACAGGCGTAAAATAAATGCTTATATTCAGATAGATGAAAGAAGGTCTTCGCAATTGACTCAGTGGAAAATTTACGGCATCCTGACGGCGGTGATGATTGTCTGGGGCTTTAACTTGGCCTCTGTTAAATACATGGTGGAATTTGTCGATCCTGTCACTTTGACGGCATTCCGTATATTACTGGCAGGGCTGTCGGTAATGGGAATCCTCGCCAGCTTCAGAATGCTGCGGTGGCCAGCCAAAAGCGACTGGAAATTCATTTTTCTCGGTTCGCTGCTCAATGTCGTCGGCCACCATTACTTCCTGTCGAACGGCCTGTCCTTGACGACGGGTTCGAATGCCGGGCTGATCCTGGGCACAGGTCCGATGCTAACAGCGGTACTGGTGTCGCTCATCATGCGCAACTATCCGTCCAAACTGCAATGGTTCGGTGTTGTGGTCGGCTTTGCTGGAGTGGCCGCTACCGTATTGGTTGGCAACGGCGCTGCAACAGGCTTGAACATCGGCGACGTTTTTGTCTTCATTTCGATTCTGGCTCAGGTGTTCAGCTATATAGTCATTGCCAACGCAGCGCGTTCGCTGGATCCGCGTTTATTGACAGGCTATATGTTTATAGTGGGTGCAGTGGTGTTGTTTATCATTTCACTGATCCAGGAACCGGGTGAAATCCGGACGTTCGCTCTTGTCCCGACATCGTTCTGGATTGCTTTCGCATTCTCAGCGATGCTTGGCACAGCAGTTGGCCACATGCTCTATAATTATTCAATCGGGCAGGCGGGACCGACAAAAGCCGCAATTTTTATGAACTTGAATACTTTGTTTTCTTTAGTTGGCGCCAGCGTGATTTTGAATGAAGAAATTACAGTGGGCCATATTTATGGATTGGTGCTGATTGTCATCGGCGTGCTGTTCGGTTCCGGAGCAGCAGAAGACCTTTTGAAAAAACGCAGAAAACGGCTCTCAAGTTGAGCTGTTTTTTTTTTTTTTTTTTTTGCTTTATGGGGCATGTCCAGGCTATTTTGGGCAGCCTCTTTTTATTTAACAGCAAGTTCATTATAATAGAAGGAAGTGAGATAGCTTTGAACAACTAGAGGAGTGAATAACCGTGGCCACATTATGGGGGACGCCAGAGAAATTACAGGATTTATTGTGTGAACTTGTCGGGTGGAAAAGCCTGACATTGACCGATGGAGAAGTGGAGTTTGCCTACAAGCTGAAAGACAAGCTGATGGAGCTGCCGTATTTCCAGGAACATCCGGAATACATTGGATTGGGTGAAGTGAATTGGGAGCGGCAAAACGTAACGGCTCTTTATAAGCACCCGGAAGCGGTCGACACCATCGTCCTGATCAGCCATTTTGATACTGTGCATACAGGGGAATATGGCGATCTGGAACCTTTGGCATGCAGCCCCTATAAACTGGCGGAAGCGTTTAAGTTAATCCGCGATGAACTTGATGCGGATACATTAAGCGACCTCGATTCTGGTGAATACCTATTTGGGCGCGGCACTATGGACATGAAAGCAGGGCTTGCGCTGCACATGGCATTGATTGAAAAGGCCTCGATCGAAGAATGGCCGATCAATTTGATGCTGATGACGGTTCCGGATGAGGAAGTCAACTCGGCAGGCATGCGCTACGGCGTATCCAAACTGCTCGACTTGGAGCGCGAACATGGCCTCGAATACACCCTGTTCCTGAACGGCGAACCCGTTTTTGCAATGAAACCTGGCGACAAGTCCCATTACCTGTACACAGGATCAATCGGCAAAATCATGCCATCCGCCCTGTTTTACGGCAAGGAAACCCATGTTGGCGAACCACTGTCAGGAATTACGTCAAGCTACATCTCGACCTACCTGACACATCGCATGGAATGGAATCCGAATTTCAAGGAAGTCGTATATGGTGAAGCAACGCCGTTGCCGGTAACTCTGACGCAACGTGACCTGAAGCTGGAATACTCAGCGCAGACGCCTTACCGCACATCCGCGATGTACAATGTCTTTACAATGAAACGAGACGCTGAAGAAGTATTTCAGATTTTTGAAAACGTCGCAAAAGAAGCGGCTGCACATTGCGAGCGCGATTACCACGCCATGTGCGAACGTGAAAACATTCAACCGGTCGGCCCAATTACAGTGATGCGCTATGAAAAACTGATGGATTACGCACTCAATAAATTCGGCCACGATTATATCACCGACTTGCTGCGCGACACCTTGATGCACCCGGAATGGGACGTCCGAGAAAAATCCATGCATGTGACAGACATCCTGCTGATCAACTGCCAGGAGCTGACGCCTGCCATGGTGCTGATGTACGCGCCGCCGTACTACCCACCGGTCAATTCTTCGGAAAACGAGCTGGTCAAGCTATGCGTTGAGCAGGTCACAGCCAATGCAAAAGAGAAGTTTGACTTGGAAATCGAACAAGTCCATTACTTTAACGGCATCTCAGACTTGAGCTACGTCAATTACAACGACCAAAGCGACGGCTGGATTACCTATGAAAACAACACACCTGTCTACGGCGATCCTTACAGCATCCCGTTCCAGGCAATGAAGCAGCTGAAAGCGCCTGTCCTGAACGTCGGCCCTTACGGAAAAGATGCCCACAAACGAACAGAGCGCCTTCATATCAAAAACACCTTCGAAGAAATGCCGATCCTGTTAGAAGAAATGATTTTGTCGATTCCAGTGAAAAGCCGCCATTGAGGCGGCTTTTTTGTTTGTGGCTTTTTGTGATTGGTATATTTCCGAGAGCGAAAATTTTATGTGGAAACGTGGCGTTTCATGTAGAAGTATGGAAAATTAATGTAGAACTATAAAAGGTTTATATAGGAACGAGGAAGCATAAGGTAGAAGGGGCAATGCCTGTTAAAAAGCAAAGTGTTTATGTAGGAACACATAAATGTGGTGTATAGAAGCCAAAGGTTCACATAAGAGCGAGAAAGGAGAAGGTAGCGGATAGGCTGCATTATTTGTTTAGGTTCAATGTCGGTTTTGTTGCTTTTCGCGCGCGAAAAGCGTGTTTGGGGCTTGGCATATGTGGGTTTTGGGCGAGAGAGTTTTTGTGGGCGGAATGATTCGTGTAGAGGTGGAAAATGTTTAGGTATGGGTGAGTATGGTTGATGTAGGGGGATGAGAAGTTCGTGTAGAAAGGTTGGGGCGTGAGGTAGAGATTAGGAATGCTTGTAGAAAAGCGAAACTTTCAGGTAAAAGTGTGTGTTGTTGATGTAAGGGGATGGAAGGTTCATGTATAAAAGAATGAGAGTGAGGTTGCCGGCAACAATTTATATAAAGGTGAAATAATGTCAGGTAGAAAGTTGAAACTTGCATGTGAAAAACTAGAATCTTAACATAAACACCTGTTCAAAAATCATTTTTGGCAACTATAGATGGTTCAAAAACTAGATTTGGATATAAATGGTAATCTGTTCTTTTATCTGCTAGAATAATGAGAAAAAGGAGGGATATCATGATCATTAAACACCGGGAAAAACCGATGAAAATTGATGGGTACGAAGCTTTATTGAAAAGGCTCCCGCCGACTCATCCAAAACGAATGGCTGTTAAAAATAGCCTCAACAGCGCCAAAGCGGGATATGGAGGTGAAGAGCGGCTGGATGAAGCACTTGAGTTTTTCGACCCGCCATACCCTTACCAGATCATCCAGGATTTTTCATTGGGCGGCGTGTATAAAGTTCAAGTGGATACTGTAGTGATCACCCAGAGCTGTGTATTTTTACTCGAAATCAAAAACATCGCTGGAAGGCTTCAGTTCAAGCAAAATCCGAGTGCACTTCATTCATTATTGGCAAATGGTGAAATTAAAAGCTACAAAAGCCCTATCACACAAATGAACGAAACCGCTATACGCATGAGCAAATTTTTGAAGAACCTCGGATGCCCGTTGCCTGTAACAAGTGTCATCATCATCGCGCATCCTTCACAAATTGTTGAAGGCGCACCGCCCGATGCCCTTATTTTAGCTGCGGGCGAAGTCAATTTTCACTTGTCAAAAATGAAAATGCCGAAGCCGATTCTTTCTATAGAAGAACTTCATCAGCTTGGGCAAAGCTTAGTGGCTGTTCATAGTGATTATCAGCCTTTCCCCCTTGCACCGAAATTTCAAATCGACCAGTCGGAAATCGAAACCGGCGTATTTTGTCCCCGCTGCGTACTTGGAAAGATGGAAAGAACGAAGCTTGTCTGGGAATGTGAAACGTGCCGTCTGATCAGCCGAGATGCCCATTCTGATGCGTTGCAGGACTGGTTCATGCTTATAAAATCCACAATCAATACAGCAGAATGCCGCGATTTTATCGGTCTAGAAAAACTCGATGCCGCCAAGCGGTTCCTGATCCGAAACGGTTGCCAGCCCGTGGGCGGCCGGCGATATCGCCAATATATCCGGCAGCCACAGGATAGATAAACCTGTTTTCACCAAAAACTCGTAAGAACTCCCTTAAAGTCACTTAGAAACCCCAAAGATTCATGTAGAGACCCCACCTGTTCATGTAGACAATCAAAAGCTTCATCTAGAAATCAAACATTCACTTAGAAACCCAAAAGCTTCATGTAGAGCACCCCCTTGTTCATGTAGACAATCAAAAGCTTCATCTAGAAATCAAACATTCACTTAGAAACCCAAAAGCTTCATGTAGAGCACCCCCTTGTTCATGTAGACAATCAAAAGCTTCATCTAGAAATCAAAAAGTCACTTAGAAACCCCAAAGCTTCATGTAGAGCACCTCCCTGTTCATGTAGACAATCAAAAGCTTCATCTAGAAATCAAAAAGTCACTTAGAAACCCCAAAGCTTCATGTAGAGAACCTTCCTGTTCATGTAGACAATCAAAAGCTTCATCTAGAAACCAAACATTCACTTAGAAACCCAAAAGCTTCATGTAGAGACCCCACCTGTTCATATAAAACAACAAAAGCTTCAGCTTGAACCCCCCATTCATCACTTACAAACCGCAAGTTGCCGATAAAAGGCGTAACACCGGACACAAACAATAAAATCTTTCACCAAGCCCTTCTCCTCGTGTACAATCAAACTAAACAATCAAACAGAATTTCTCATACAAAAGGAGACGGCTAAATGAATATCGAACAGCAAATAATCGAGTACTTCAACCATTTTCATACACATCCCGAAGTCAGCTGGAAAGAAGTGGAGACCACCAAGAAACTGGCTGAGATTATGACAGGTCTCAACGTAAACTTTCACACATTCCCCGATGTCACCGGATTGATTGCGGAAATTGGTGAAGGAGAGCAAGTTGTAGCGGTGCGTGCGGACATCGATGCGCTTTGGCAGGAAGTGGACGGCACGCTGCAAGCCAATCATTCGTGCGGACACGATGCCAACATGGCAATGGTACTCGGGTCACTCCTGCACTTAAAGGATGAAACACTGACGAAGCGTGTGCGCTTTATTTTTCAGCCGGCGGAAGAGCTTGGCAACGGTTCGCTGTCCATGATTGAACGGGGGGCCATTGATGAAGTAACCCATTTATATGGTGTCCATTTGCGCCCAATCGAGGAATTGCCGTTTGGCCAGGTGACACCAGCGCTCCATCACGGATCCGGCATTTTCCTGAGAGGAAAGATTACCGGGGTAGACGCCCACGGAGCGCGTCCGCATCAAGGAAAGAACGCCATCGATGTGATCGCAGCGATCCACCAATTCGTAAAATCTATTTATTTTTCGCCGTTTGAATCCTATTCGGCAAAACTGACCCATATCCAGACAGGCGGAGACAGCTTGAACATCATTCCTGGAAATGCCCAGTTTTCAATGGATGTCCGTTCCCAGTCGAATGAGCTGATGAAAGAACTCCAGCAGAAAATCGGTGATGGGTTGCATGCTATCGCCAAGCTGCACGATGTCGAAATCAGCTTCGAATGGACCGACTATACGCCTGCAGCTGAAGTATCGGAAACCGCCATGCAAATTGCGGATGGCGCCATTCGCAAAACGCTTGGAGATGCAGCGACAGCACTGCCAATCCATACCACAGGCGCAGACGACTTTCATTTTTATACCATCAAAAAGCCTGAACTTCACGCGGCGATGATTGGCATAGGCGCAGATTTGTCGCCGGGGCTTCACCATCCCAATATGAGTTTCAACCCGAAAGCACTGGCGATCGGTGCACAGGTGCTGGCCAATACCATTAGAGCTACCTAACGGATTATTCCCCAGGAAATAACTTAAAATACTAACAACTCTCATCTCGCCAAATATCATGCTATGATAAAGGTGAGCCGATATCCGAGACCCTCTTTTACTAGAGGGTCTCATTTTTATATCCGATGGGCAAAGAGTGTTTTGGCTGCCCTAAATAGGGTATTGAAGACAAGTTTAATTAAAAAAGGGGAGGAATATGAATGGATGCTTTTTTAGATGGAATCACTTGGTTCGTTGATAACGTCAACACTTTACTCTGGACATACATACTAATTGCACTTCTGATGGGCCTTGGCCTGTACTTTACGATTCGCACCAAATTCGTTCAAGTTCGCCTTTTCGGTGAAATGTTCCGCGTCATCACCGAGAAAAAAGATGGGGACAGCGGTGTATCCGCTTTCCAGGCGTTCACTATCTCCACAGCGTCACGGGTAGGAACCGGCAATATCACCGGCGTTGCATTGGCAATCGCCATCGGGGGACCGGGAGCAGTTTTCTGGATGTGGATGGTCGCTATTATCGGGATGGCCACTGCTTTCATTGAAAGCACATTGGCGCAGGTTTACAAAGTCCGTGACGGCGAACAATTCCGCGGCGGCCCCGCTTACTATATGGAAAAAGCGCTCGGCAACCGTAAACTTGGGATTGTCTTTGCAATTCTTTTGACATTGGCGTTCGGATTTATCTTCAACTCGGTCCAATCCAACACCATTGCCCAGTCATTCGAAGATGTCTTCAACATTCCGGATTGGTCTGTTGGATTAGGACTTGTACTTTTAACGGCTGTGATCATATTCGGCGGTGTTAAGCGCATTGCGCGTGTTACACAAGTCGTAGTGCCGATTATGGCGACAGTTTACATCTTTGTTGCTTTGTACATCGTCATCATGAACTTCACTGAAATTCCTGCAGTCTTCACGTTGATCATCCAAAGCGCATTCGGCCTGGAAGAAGCAGTGGGCGGCGGTATCGGTGCAGCTATCATGCAGGGCGTACGACGCGGCTTGTTCTCCAACGAAGCCGGTATGGGTTCTGTACCGAACGCAGCCGCATCTGCCAACGTTTCGCATCCAGCGAAACAAGGCCTTGTGCAAAGTTTGGGTGTGTTCTTTGACACCATCATCATCTGTTCGGCAACTGCCTTCATCATTATCCTGGCAGACTTGTATTCCAACGGAGAACAGGAAGGGATCTTGCTGACACAAGCGTCGCTTGATGTCCATCTTGGCAGCTGGGCGCCTTACTTCCTGGCGATTGCCATCCTGTTCTTCGCGTTCAGTTCAATCATCGGAAACTACTATTACGGTGAAACCAACATCGAATTTATCAATGCCCACAGCGGCTGGTTGACGGCATATCGCTTTGGCGTATTGGCTATGGTCATGTTCGGTGCATTGGCGCAGGTTCAATTGGTCTGGAACATGGCCGATCTGTTCATGGGCTTCATGGCTGTTCTCAACCTTGTCGTCATCGCCATGCTCGGCAAAATTGCCTTCAAGGTGCTGGACGACTACACCGCCCAGCGCAAAGCGGGCAAAAATCCGGAGTTCTTTGCGAAAAACATCCCCGGCTTGAAAAATACCGAATGCTGGGGCGAAAGCGAAAGCAGGCACGAATAAACAAAACCAAAAGACCTTTTTGCCAATGCGCAAAAAGGTCTTTTTTGTGTGCATTAAAAGACTGAAAAAACATAGGTGCATGCCACTTTGGAAAAAGAACATCACCATAAAATCTGACAGGTTTATATGCTTATTTCAGTGGCTATGAAAATAAACACTAGTATCCCCTTATTTCCTAAAATTAAACATACAAATGGGTCATGTTACACATTTGTAATATAAATGTAACATAAAATGGTAGTTTTTACTGATACAATCAAAAATATACTAAAGAAGAAAAAAGCGGTCGATGTCTGATCAACATCCCGAATTTCAAAAGAAGAGGTGCCAAGTGAAGAAACTTTTAATGTTCCTAATCGTCGCAGTACTCTTAGTATCAGCAAATCCATTCAACTCCAACGAAGCCAGTGCAGCGACACCAAATGAGTTAACGACATATGCTAAGAAATTCAAAGGCACACCTTATAAATTTGGAGGGACAACACCTTCAGGCTTTGATTGTTCAGGTTATTTGCGTTATGTGTTCAACAACTTTGATATTTCAATTCCACGGACAGCCGCAGAACAGTACAAAATTGGTACTGGCGTCAGCAAAGGCAATCTGAAAGAAGGCGATATGGTTTTCTTTTCAGGGACTTATAAAGCAGGAATTTCACACGCCGGCATTTACGTCGGAAGCGGCAATTTCATTTCTGCCACAAGCGGCGGTGTAACAATTGCCAACTTGAATACCAATCCATACTGGGCTCCTAAATATACGGGCGCACGCCGCTTGGACGAAGTCAAAAACGTAGCTACACCAGTAGCGAAACCAGTAGCAAAGCCGGCTCTTTCACTTGGGCAGTATTACGATGTGCCAACAGGGTATTGGGCAGCTAATGAAATTAAAACGTTGACTGTACAGGGGATTCTCACAGGAGACGGCAGCGGTATTTTTAATCCGAATGACAATGTATCAAGAGCGGAAGCCGCGACAATCATTGCGAGAGCATTAAAGCTAAAGCCGGTTTCAGGTACTACCTTTAAAGATGTGCCAGCTGGACATTGGGCAGCCGGCAATATTAACGCTGTTATGAAAGCGGGCATTGTCAAAGGGCGTTCGCCGGGTTATTTTGCACCAAGTGCTAAAATCACGCGTGCAGAAATCAGCAAACTGTTGACAACGGCATATGAATTTAAAAATGTAACTGCATCTTCAGCGGTATCCTTCACGGATACTAAAGGCCATTGGGCTGAAAGCTCCATCAAAATCCTGGCTGCCAGCAAAGTGACGACTGGCCATAAAGACGGGTCATTCCAGCCAAATGCCAATGCTAAGCGATCAGAATTCTCCGCATTTGTTTACCGGTCTATCGAAAGCAACTAAAGTTCTTTTATAGGAAGCATCAAAAACAGCAGGACAGCCCATTAACCCGGGATGTCCTGCTGTTTTTGATGGAAGAATTATTGAAAATGCAAAACTTCGTGCAGCACTCAACAAGCTGTAAAGATCAACATAAACATATGGTGAAAAAAAGCCGATGCAAAAAAGCCGGAAGCCAACGGGGTTGCCGCTTGGCTTCTGGCTTTGCTTATTTCACCAAATTGCTCATGAACTGTGCATTCTCTGCACGGGTGATGGAGTTTTTCGGACGGAAAGTATTGTCCTTATAGCCAGTGACAGCATTGGTTGAAAAGGCTGCCTGGATGGCGTCGTAATAGTACATCGATTCTGGAACATCGGTAAAGGCGGTTTGCTGTGTGCTGGTGAGCCCATATGCGGCTTGCAGGATCATTGCCATGTCGCCTCGCTTGATCGGGTCATTCGGCCGGAACTTAGTGGCAGTCACGCCTTTAATATAGCCCAGTTCATAGGCGCTGTTAATATAGCCGGCTGCAAAAGAATCTTTTGAAACGTCGCTGAAGCGGTGTTTAGTATTGGTCTTGTCCAAGTTTAGCGCACGGCCAAGCATCGTAACGGCTTCAGCACGGGTAATGGTCGCGTTCGGGCGGTATGTTCCGTCCGACAAACCGGTAATGATGTTCCGGTCGAAGATCTTTTGAATCGGTTCTGAGTACCAGACATCATTCTTTAAATCTGGAAATAATGCGGCTTTGGTCTCGAGGGATTGCACCAGACCATTGCCGAACTGGTTGTCGCGTCCTTTAGGTCCAAGATCTGTTGCAGCGCGTTTAACGGTTTCCCGGAGCTGTTTGTTTGAAAGGTGCGGATAAGCTTCCATGTATTGAGCAAAAGTGCCGGCTGCAAAAGGAGAAGCGACTGACGTTCCTTCAGAGATGGCATAATCGTTTTGTGAAGTGGTTGTTCCATCGACAAAGCTGCTTAGGATGTTTTCGCCAGGCGCCACCAGCTCTTGTGATGGACCGTAATTTGAGAAATAGGACAATCTGTTTAGCTGTGAGACCGAGCCGACAGCTATAACGGAAGGAAAACGTGCCGGGTACAGGACATCGCTGTACAATCCGCTTTCGCGTTCATTGCCGGAAGCCGCAACGATGAGGATACCAGCTTCATACGCTTTTTTGGTGATGTCGCGCAAAGTTTGGTCATTGGTGACGGTAGTTAAACTCATGTTAATGATGTCCACTTTTTGGTCGATGGCCCATTGAATGCCTGCGACCACGCCTTCTAAAGTGCCGAGGCCTTTAGTGGAAAGAACTTTGACCGAATAGAGCTGGGCGTCTGGTGCGACGCCAACCGTGCCAATCGAGTTGTTTTGGGCACCGATGACTCCAGCAACATGCGTGCCGTGTCCAAGTCCATCTGTAAAGGCACTTGAATTTGCGATTTTGGAAACGCCGCCGGCAACTTTCAGGTCAGGATGCTTGGAGTTGATGCCTGAATCGATGATGGCAATTTTCACACCCTTGCCGGTATAGCCAAGACTCGAAGCCGTATTTGCTTTGACTGAGCGGTAGCCCCAGGTGCTTGCCTGTGCTGCGGCACGGACTACAGAGTTCTCCTCTATGTACTCAATGGAAGAATCAATGCTTGCTGACTGGACTGTTGCTTCATCCGGCAGCGTTACGGATACTGCAGAAATAGCGTCAAATTCCTCGTGGATCTCTGCTCCCATTTCCTCGAGCAGCTCATAATCGATTTCTTCTTTAAATGAAATAATTACACGCTCTGAAGCGTTGTCAGTTTCGGCGGCGGCGGTGCTGGCCAACCCACTGAAAAGGACAGCGGAAATTGCTAAAAATGATAATTTTTTCAATAGATTCCCTCCTGCATACATTAAACTTTCCTGTAGTATACAACAAAAAAACGGACTAAAAAGTCCGTTTGTGAAATTAATTTTTTGCTTTCCAGTTGTAATAATCTTGGATTCCATCAGCAATGGCTGTTGCAGCACGATCTTTGTATGTGCCGGATGCCAGTTTAGCTGCATCGTATTGGTTTGTGATAAATCCTAGTTCCACTAAAGCAGCGGGAAGCGGGTTGGTGCGGAGAACCTGGAAACCGTAGTTTTTAACGCCGCGGTTTGGATGGTCCATCGCTTTGTAAAGGCGGTTTTGGATAAATGTAGCCAACTGTTTGCTGTCATCGCCGACTGAAGCGGAATAGAAGGTTTCAGAACCGCTCGCAGCAGCAGTAGCCGCGTTTGTGTGGATGGAGACAAATGCGTTGGATCCACTTGCGACTCCTTTATCGACGCGTGCGCCTAATGTATGGAACACATCAGTTGAGCGGGTCATGTAAACTTTGATGCCTTTAGCTTTCAGTTTTGCTTCAACGCGTTTTGAAACATCAAGATTGATGTTTTTCTCGAGCAATCCGTTAGCGACTGCGCCGGGGTCAGAACCGCCGTGCCCAGCATCAATTGTGATAAAACGGCTGTTGGCAGTGGCTGGTGCCGCTTTTGCCAAGTAGGCAGTGCTTACATAGCCAGTGATGGTGCCGCTTTTGCCATATGCCCATGAACCGTTATAGCCATAGACCTGGAATGGAGCGCCTGTGTTCAACTTGCCGATAGAACCATAACCTGTGCTTGGTCCAGTGCGGACATTCAAAGAGTTGACTGTTACGTTCAGGTTTGCAACGGTCGTATTCTTATAAGCAACTCTGTAATTAGCGTTCAGTGCACGTGCTACAAAAGCAGCAAACTCACTGCGGATTAATTTCTTAGTAGGGGAGAAAGTGCCAGTTCCTGTTCCGTTTGAAACGCCTGCAACCGCAATTTTATTGACGGCCGTATAAAGGCTTTTTGAAGTATTATTGGTCGTGATGTCTGAGAAGAAGACATTGCCAGTTTTATTATAATTGAATGCACGGCTTAAGAGGAAAGCCATCTCGCCACGCGTCATTGTATCGTATGGGCGGAACTTGCCATCTGAATCACCAGTTATGATGCCTTTATCAACAGCTGATTGGATATAGCCAGAACTATAACGGCCTGGATCCACATCCGAAAACTTTGTTTTGCGGGGTGTTTCAATAAGTCCGATTGCGCGGCCGATCAATGCTGCGGCTTGCTCACGGGTTACCGCCTGATCGGGTCCAAAAACAGTTCTGCTGACTCCGTTAATCAAGCCTCTGTTCCATAAATACAAAATTTCTTCATCTGATGATGAAACATCCTTAAAGGGATTACTTGCAGCAGAAGCGGGTTGTATGCCTAAACTCGAGATCACAAAAACAGCAGCAACGAGAAATAGAGTAATTTTTGATAATACGTTTTTCATGGGTTTGTCATTTCCTCCTAGTAATTTCTATCTGATAGTGATATTAGCAGATATTTATTGTAATTAATGCCTTTTTTTAATAAATAAGAAAATAGTATGGTTTAAAAGTTGTAATTTTGGAAAGGGATTTTTGGTCTAATACTTTTTACCTAATTTATTGGAAATAATATCAGACTAATCTAAAAACTTTACAACGAAACAAAATTAATAAAAATTTGTCTTTACTCCTATACTCCCTCTAATGGTACACTTGTAGGTATTATTTAATTATTTGTCCATGTAAAAATGTATAAATATAGATAATATGAAGTATAGTTTGCCCGGGTAATATGATTTATTGTAGGAGAAAGAGATACTAACCTTAAGTTGCTTGTTTTATGGATAAAGAAAAATTGGTTTAATTTGTAAAAGGGGGATTTATTAAAAGATGAAAAAACTACTACTTGGATTCCTGGTGGTGCTACTAGCACTTTCGGCCTTCACGCAAGAGACTGCAAAAGCAGCGGATGATTTAACGGGCCACGCATATGAAGGTGAAATAAGAGAATTGATGGAGCTGGGGGTCATTAAGGGATATAAAGATGGAACAATCCGCCCTAATAGAGAAGTAACGCGCGCTGAGTTCGCTAAAATGGTTGTTCAATCATTTGAACTTGGGGCAGACGCAGAAAGTGCTTCTGTTGAAAATGCGGGCTTCGCGGCGGCGGCAACAGCAACAGCGACGATGGACTTTAAGGATGTTTTGCCGGAAAAATGGTATTACAATGATATAGCTACAGCTGTAGATGCTGGAATTATCAAAGGCTACCCAAATAATATTTTCAAGCCCAACGAACTGATCAACCGCGAACAGATGGCGACTATGGTATCTCGTGCTTTGACAGCAAAAGGCATCGTCATTAATGTTTCAGAAACACCAGCGTTAAACTTTACCGATACTTCAACGATCAGAAATGAACATAAAGACAATGTCCGTATTCTTTCCCATTTGGAAATCATTACGGGCAACAAAGACAATACCTTCAGACCAAAAGACAGCTCAGAAAGATGGATGGTGGCGTTAGTTATGCTGAGAGCCAGAGATGAAGTGTTCCCGCCTCAAAACCTGGAATTCCAGGCTTCAACGGTAGCGGCAGATAAAACTACTGTCGTAAAGCATTTCGATACGTTTGCCCAGGCAAAAGAGTATGCTCAAAAGAACGCAAAAGTTCAGGCAGTCGAGCGCAGCAACCAGATCCTTTGGATGAAGCAGGGGATTGCATCTACCAACGCCTTTACGGAAATTTATCCAACGGACAGCCTGAAGGCAGCAAGCGGAACTTTCCGTCCTTACGTACCGGCCAACACGGAATTGAAATTCCTGGATGCTACAGCGACGACCGTCAAAGTGGAGTTGGCTGGCGAAGTCGGCTATGTCAGTTCGAAAGTGGTCCGATTGATTCCGGAACTGATGCAAAAAGGGCAGTCTTATTATGAAGCGTCCGGCAGCAACATGGTCCATAAAATCTTCAACCATGCAACAAGCAGCTATGCATCAACCGGCGTCATCGGCAAAGCACCGAAAGAATTTGTCAGCGGCATGAAGTATTACAGCTGGGACGGAGCGACGTTCACCAACGCATCCGGCGCCAAAGTGGTTGAGAGCCATCAGTATTTCAATATGCTGCCGCTCCAATCTGCAACCAACTACACAGCTGCAGAACTGGACAAATACTTGCAGGATAAATTCCCATACTATAACCAGACTCTCAATGGAAAGAAATGGACAGCCAGTCCGCTTGTCGGCACTGGAAAGTTCTTTAAAGAAATGGAAAAAACCTATAAGATCAACGCGCTTTACCTGATGTCCCACGCCATCCATGAAAGCGGCTGGGGAGTCAGCAAGATTGCACAGGATAAGCACAACCTCTTCGGCTACGGAGCGGTTGACGGCGACGCTTATAACCGTGCTTATTCTTATGCTGACTTCAGAGAGTCAATTGAAGACGCAGCAACGCGCATCAACAAAGGCTACCAAGTACCAACGGGCAGCTATTACAACGGCTCAATCCTGGGCAATAAAGGCATCGGCATGAACGTTCGCTATGCTTCTGATGCATTCTGGGGAGAAAAAATCGCGGGCCACATGTTCCGTGCAGATGCCCACCTTGGAAACAAGGACCTGAACAAGCATGAACTTGGCTACACGACGACCGCTCCGCTGAACTTCAGAAAGGATGCAAGCACGAACTTTGCTTCTATCTATACATTGAAAACAGCAGGGGTTCCGGTCATCATCAACAACGAAACAAAAGCATCCAACGGAGCGCTATGGTATGAAGTGGCATCGGAAGACAAAGCCTTTACGAAAGCTTATGTCCATGGCTCATATATCAAAATGCTGCCGCTTGCGCAGTAATAATATTTACACAACTTTAATAGAAGAACCCTGTGTTCAAGCGGTCATAGCTTGAACACAGGGTTCTTCTTTATGTTATACTAGCCTAAGATATTTTGCCCTAAAGAGGAGATTAACCATGACTTCAAAATTCGTCCATATACTGGGAGTGCCGTTCGTCAACACATCCCAGAAAGATTTTATCAGCACCCTTCAAAGCCGCATCGCCAAACAGGAAAAGACCTTCGTGGTAACCGCCAATCCTGAAATCGTCATGCACTCACTTGAAGACGATCAATACAAGCAGACTTTGGCGAAAGCCCAATACATAACGGCAGACGGCATCGGCATCGTGAAAGCTGCGGCAATTATCGGCAAACCATTGCCTGAACGCGTCAGCGGCTATGATTTGATGCTCGACCTGCTTGAAACGGCAGATAAAAATCGCTCCAGCGTCTTTTTCCTGGGAGCGGCGGAAGAAGTATTGCAGGCAACGGTGAAAAAAGCCAAACAGAACTATCCGGGCATCCAAATTGCCGGAAGCCACAACGGCTTTTTTGATTGGAATGACCATGTTCTGCCGCAGCAGATCAAGAATGCAGCTCCGGACATCGTCTTTGTCGCACTCGGCTTCCCGAGGCAGGAGCAATGGATCGGCGCCAATATCGATAAATTCGATAAAGGGGTTTTTATTGGCATCGGCGGCAGTTTTGATGTCTTTTCCGGAACGGTCAAACGCGCACCGGAACTATGGCAGAAGATGAACCTCGAATGGTTCTATCGTTTGGTCAAGCAGCCTTCCAGATGGAAACGCATGCTGGTGCTGCCGAAATTCGCAGCGACCGTGATCGGGCGAAAGGCATTACGCAAATAATGAAGAATACGTTGATCAAAAGTACGTTAATCTTATCTATTGCCGCATTGCTGTCAAAAATACTCGGCAGCCTTTTCCGGATTCCGCTTCAAAATATAGCTGGGGATGAAGTGCTGGGAATTTTCACTTTGGTGTATCCAGTTTACATGGTCGCCTTGACCTTGTCTGTTGCCGGAATTCCCATCGCCATTTCCAAACTGATTGCAGAAGCCCGTTCCAAAGGGGACGAGCAACAAGTCAAAAATATCTTTTTCACATCCGGCATTCTGGCGCTGATTTTCGGTGTCACAAGCTTCCTGGTCATCTATGGCTTTTCCAATCAAATCGCTGCCGTCCTTGGCGGCGGAACAACGCGCCTTGCGTTGATCGTCGTTTCCTGCACCTTGCTCGTGGCGCCTTATATGGCCGTATACCGCGGGTATTTCCAGGGACATCAGGACATGACGCCGACTGCGGTATCGCAAGTGATCGAGCAGTTTATCCGCGTCGGGCTGATTCTTTTGGTGGCGGTTTTCATGGTCGACCGCCTTTACAGCGACGAGCAGATTGCGGGCGGAATCATGATCGGCTCCATTATCGGGGCGATTGGTTCGTTCATCTATCTGCGCATCCTATACAACCGCTCAGCGGTGAGAGTGGCTAAAGGGCTGCCGTACAAGCTGGCGAATTTCAAAGGGACGGCCAAAACCATACTGAAAATTTCCATTCCGATCTGCATCGGAGCCATCACGATGGCCCTGTTGAACCTGGTCGATTCGATCACCATCCCTACTGCATTGAAAATGCACGGGGAAGCAACTGGAGACATCAATTCACTCTACGGCATATATGGACGTGGACTGGCGCTCGTCCAAATCGTTACGGTTTTTGCCGCTTCGGTCATTTTGCCCTTGATTCCTTCGATTTCGGCCAAGTTGGCAAATAACGACAAAATCGGTTCGACCAAACTGATCGACAGTACGTTTTTCCTGACATATCTCTTATCTGTTCCGGCCGCTGTCGGTCTGGTGGTTCTGACATTGCCCATTAACCTTGGCCTGTTCACGGATTTGCAAGGCAGCACTGTGCTGGCCATCGTGTCATTCAGTTCACTTTTCACTTCTTTGACAGTACTTGGAACAGGCGTTTTGCAAGGCATCAACAAAGCGCGCCTTGGCGCGTGGATCATCATCATCGGAGTGCTCATTAAATTGGCGCTGAACCTGGTATTGGTCAATCTTTACGGCTTGGAAGGCGCAGCCCTTTCGACCGCACTTATCTATGTAATCCTATTTGTACTCAATGGCCTAGCTATCCGCAAATACACAGGATTCAGCTTTTTCCCGAAAAAAACCGGAACCATCGTTTTTGCTTCACTTGTCATGGGGACAGCCATCTGGCTGCCAAGTTTACTATTGGATTTTGAAGAGCTGCCGAGACTTGCAGCTTTATTGTATGTAGGAGCAGCAGCGGTTATCGGCGGCATCATCTACTTTGTCCTGCTGCTGGTTACCAAAGCAGTGGACCAAAGCGTATTGCAGCGCATTCCTGTCATCAATAAATTCATCGCCAAGAAATAATGCCTGCAATCCGGGCCAAACCAAGAAAAGTTAAGGGTGTGTACTTACGTGAAGAAAGTTTTAATCGGAATTCTCCTTGCCGCATTGCTATTGACCATTCCCTCAGCATTCCAGCGCATACAAATAGAAGAATCGAATAAGAAAATCGAAACCATCATTCCCTACAAACTGGTGACAGAATGGATCGTTCAGGATTCCGCGCTTACACCGGCAGATATACTGGCGGATTTCAAGAACGCAGACATCCAAAGCGTCAGCCTGGAGCCGGATACGGTCAGTTCCCTTGAAAGAAAAGGACTGATCACAGCCGTCAGCACGCCCCGCATGCGGGAACATCTTCTGCTGACCCAGCAGGATCCGCTGGAAGCGCCTTTTGATAAGCCCGGCCTGTTCGTGCATTCAAATGGGACGTTTAACTTTGAAGAAATCACAGCCGGCTTTTTTGAAGAGCAATTTACCTACACGGTAAACGATGTAGAATATCTGTATATTCCAGGCGAAGCCAGTACCATCCAGTCAACGCCGATCGGCTATGATCCGGAAGTGATTGCATCTATTCAGGATGCCGGTTTGAATGTGGTTCCACGGTTAGGCGATTACTCGGACGAAGAACAAACGGAACGGATGATCGGTGAACTTCTTTCCATTAAACAGCCTGACATCAATAAAGTCTTGTTCAGTGGAAACTCCGTACCGGCCGGTTCAGATCCTGTCCGTTTGAAAGAATTCGGCGAACAGCTGAAAGAAGCAGGCTACGGGTTGATGAGCATCGAATTTGCTGGACAAGAGGGCTTGAATCAGTTGGCGTATGTCAATGACCTGAATCTGGTGCGGCTCCACAGCCTGGGGCTCACAAATGACAATGTTGCCGAAAGCGCAGAGAAAATTGTCCGCGCCGCAAAAGAGCGCAACATACGGGCATTTTTCGTCAACATGACAATAGTAGAATATGAGCAGGCACTGTCCGCGTTGCAGGAGCTTCAGGCAGAAGTGGATAGAGCATTGCCCGCAAGCTTTGTCCGCGGCGATTCCCGCACTTTTGACACGTACAGCGTGCCACTATGGCAAACCGCAATGGCTTTGCTTGGCGCAATCGCATTTCTGACATTGGCGGCACAGTCCGTCTTTAAAAATAAGTGGCTGACACTGGCTGCATTGATCGGCTCGGCGCTCGCTGCCATTCTTTACTTGGCGACAGCTCAAAGTATGATCCTTAAAGCGTTTGCCTTGGCAGTTGCCATCACGGCACCGATTTGGGCTGTGCTTTTGAAAAAAGAGCCAGAGAAAAAATGGTACCTGCTTCGGTCATACGCACAGGCCCTTGCGATTTCCGCCATCGGCATTTGGCTCATCGTCGTGCTGCTGAATGGCAATCAATACCTATTGGGAATTGACTTGTTTAGAGGTGTATCGCTAATTTATATTGTGCCGATTGCTTTTGTTGCGATCTATGCAATTTTCGGGAATATTAAAAAACTCTTGAAATTAAATGTGATTTATTGGCATGTAGTCGTTATTGCCGTTGTCGCTGCTGTCGCTTTGTATTATATGAGCAGAACAGGCAACGCAGGCCAAGTTTCCACTATCGAACTTCAAGCCCGGTTGCTGATGGAGCAGATTCTGTACGTCAGACCGAGAACAAAAGAATTCCTGATCGGCTTCCCGCTGTTCATCCTGGCGCTCCATGTGGCGAAAAGTTATCCGAAAGCCTATTACTTCCTGTTGATTCCGGGAGTGATCGGTTTCCTGTCCTTAGTGAATACATTTACTCATCTTCACATTCCGCTATTGATTTCATTGCTTAGAAGTGGTTATAGTATAGTTTTTGGGTTTATAATAGGACTTGTCCTGATTTGGCTATACGAAATTGCTTGGAAGAAAATGGCTAATAATATAAGAATGAGGTGGCAGGATTGAGAGTCGTTTTATCTGGATACTATGGTTTTGACAATGTGGGAGACGAAGCGATTCTCTATGCCATTATCCATTCATTGAGAGAGTACCACCCAAGAATTGAAATTACAGTGTTATCACATAAGCCGGAACAAACGGCAGAAACCTATGGTGTAAATGCCATCAACAGATGGAGCCTGAAAGAAGTGCATGCAGCGATCAAGTCATCAGACGGCCTGATCAGCGGTGGAGGCAGTTTGCTGCAGGATGAAACCGGACGCAAAAGCATCCCTTATTATGCAGGAGTCATGAAAATTGCCCAGCAGCTGAAAAAACCGGTATTCGTCTACGCCCAGGGAATGGGACCCATTAACAGCAAGCTGAATCAGAGGATCGTCAAATATGTATTAAACTCCGTGAAACTGCTGACAGTGCGTGACCAGCAGTCCCAAGAACTTCTGGAAATAATCGGTGTTACCTCTCAAATTCACTTGGTTCCGGATCCGGTTATGGGCCTTGATGCAAGCGAATTTCACAGCAGCTGGCTCCAGCAGCAAAATTTCCAGAACAAAGTCATCACGATATCTGTTCGTGAGTGGGCAGGCCATGCTTATGCCTTCCAGGAAATCGCAGCTGGCCTTGATCAGCTGGCAAATAAAGGGCATGAAATCGTATTTGTCCCCATGCATGGAAAACACGATTTCCAAATATCTAAAGACATTGAAGGCTTAATGAAAAATAAAGCGCACATAGCACCGTTCGACAGCACAATCCAAGAAAAAATGGCCATCATCAAAGAATCCGATGTGCTGTTCGGCATGCGCCTGCACGCCTTGATTTTTGCAGCTGTCGGCTCTACGCCATTTGTAGCTTTATCTTATGACCCAAAAATCGATTCCTTTGCTGAAATTGCCGCACAGCCGGTCCTCGGCCACGTAGAGGCAGAAGATTGGAACGGCGATGACCTTGTACAAGCGATCGAGCGCATCCTCACAAACTACCCGGACGAGCTGGAGAAAATCACCGAAGCCGTTTCGCCGCTTCAAAAACGCGCAAACGCCACAGCACGCACCGTAATCGACGCTATTACAGCACCATCCGCCAGCATAGCATCGCTGGCATACCAAGCAAAAACTAAAGTTAAGAACCGATAAACAAAAAGACTGTCCAAAGGGTTAAATCCCTTTTGGACAGTTTTTTTTAATTTGCTGTTACGAATGAGTTAGGATGCAAGTAGAGAAATCGCTGCAGGCGGCCGCTTTCGGTGGGCATGGCCTCTGTCGTGCTCTTCGCTGTGTTCAGTCCAAGTGGATTTGGCTCATGTCGCTCTGTCGCTTCGCTCCGTCACTGCCCCGCAGGAGTTGCCGCCTTCCACGCTTTCTTTTAGTTTTCTACATACAATATGAGGGGTGAATGGAAGCGTCACTGTTGGCTTTATTTTGAGAAGAACATAAGGAAGCGATGGGCACTTAGTGCTTTTCGCTTGCGAAAAGCAAGCATCTTGGAGGAGGGAAGCGGATTGCTGTTGGTTGGTGTTGCCAGTAAGTGACGGGGTGGATGCTTTTACCTCAACATTTCGTGTTTCTACCTGCACACTTTCTCTTCTTATCTTCACTTTTGCCGAGGCTACCTAAACGCTTCGAATTTCTACCTAAACCTTTTGCTCTCTTACCTGAACGTTCACCATTCTTCATCCAATTCGATTTTTTCCACAAAGTTCAAGCCCCTGAATGGAAGTTGTTCGCACCGCGAACAACCGGGAATAAGGAGAGGCGTTTTCTTGCCGAACTTCGCTCACAGAAAAAGAACCATATCTTTCCCCAAATCCATATAAGAAAGCAAAAGTGTGATGTAGAGAAGCAAAAGGGTGAGATAGAAACATCAATGCATCATGTAGAAACGACGATCTTTCATATAGCAGCACAAAAATCTCCTGTAGAACTCACCGTCCGCTCAGCCACACCAAGCGAAGGCGCGTGCCCTAACGCTGCCGAGCGATTCCAGAACTCCCCTCATTTTATCTACCCCAAAAAACATCAGATGCTATCTGCGAAAACTCGCTAAGCTGAGGCGCATCAACGGAGGGGACGGAGCAATAAGACTGGCAGTGGTCCTCAGCTGCCTGGCTTATTGCGGGAGTCCTCTCCAGAGCGACCGAAGCGACTTAAGAAACCTACCAAAAAAATTCCCACTACACAAAACTTCAGTAGCGAAGGCGCGTGCACTAACGCTGCCGAGCGATTCCAGAACTGCCTTCATTTTATCTACCCTAAAAAACATCAGATGCTATCTGCGAAAACCCGCTAAGCTGAGGCGCGTCAAAGGAGTGGACGGAGCAATAAGACTGGCAGCGTTCCTCAGCTGCCCGGCTTATTGCGGGAGTCCTCTCCAAAGCGACCGAAGCGACTTTAGAAACCTGCCAAACTTATTCCAAATAAAAAAGGCATTCCCCAAACTAAAAGGAATGCCTCATAACCTATGCTTTTGCTTCTTTCGTCTTTCGTGGTTTATTAAACACGCGGTTGCCTTGGCCAAAGACAATCCAGCTGTGCGGTACAAACTCATAGAAGAAACGAACGATCAGCCAACTGCTGAAGAACGTCGCCGCAAATGTGAACAACTGCCACGAATGGAAAATCAACGGTTCTCCGCTAGGCAGCATTTGCCGCAGGAACAACAGGAAGAGCGGGTGGATCAAGTACATGCCGAATGATACGGCGCCGATTTCGGTCAGGAACATCTTGAATTTCGGCACATTCCATTTCTGGATAAAGTGAACCGTGATAAAGATCACCGCAGCAGCAAAAAATGCATGCGTGCTCCAAGCAAACTCAAGCAGCCGGTTGCTGTAGCTGCCTTGCTGGGTGCGAATCATGAACATCATGCCTACATACATGAAAATCGAAGCTCCGTAGCCGATGAAAATTCCGGCAAGCACAGCCCAATGTTTCCGCCAATCATGGATCCAGGCGGCGATACGTTCATAATAGACGCCAAGGAATGCCCCGAAAAAGTAGAACATGAAATAGGACAAGGCGATTGAATTTTTTGCCGTCACCTGGAAAATTTCCGCGTTCATGGTGACCCATGTCCATTGGATGATAATCCCGAGGATGATGGCATACTTGCGGACAAACTTGAAGCGTTTGAACAAATACAGCAAGAACGGGAACATCAAGTAAAATTGCACACTGACAAAAACAAAATACAAATGGGTATGCGCTTTGCCTGTCGCAAGGGCGGTCAGGAAGCTTGTAATCAGCGTGGGGAAATCCACAAACGTATCATATAAGTTCAATTTCAATACATAATAAAAGACCGAAAAGACAATATAAGGAACAAGAATATACAACAGGCGCTTCTTATAAAACTTTTGGAATAAGTTCACCGTCAAGTCGCGGTGATAATAGGTATAGAACAAGATGAAGCTGCTCAGAAAAATAAATGTCGGCGTGCCCAACTTTCCGGCGATGTTGAAAAAATTATACAAGGCGAAGGGAAGGGAACTCGGATCGCTTCCGCCTAGGCCGGTGGAAGAGGAATGGACAGCAAACACACCAAACAAGGCAAGGGCTCGTGCATACTGGACTTCATTCAGATATTTACGGGATAAATTCATCGGATCACCTGGCTTTCTAAAATCTGGCGCTGCTTTGAAACAAGCACATCACCTATCATAACACGTTTAGAGTTCTGGGAAGAGTCCAAGCTTTGTAAGACTTTTGCTCTATGAATATTGTTAAGGAATTGTTAAATTATTAGTAAAGTTCCAAATATTCTATTGTTGAATAAATTTCGTCATGCTAAACTTAAATTGAATGATTGCGCTTACTGATTAAACGGGCCTTGCCCGTTTCTACTAGCTCCAGCTCCAGTGAGCCAGTCCAGCATAGGCTGCAATTGCTCAAAAATTCTAAAGGATGGTGTCGAATGAAGGGGAAAATGTTTAAATCAGCAATCGCTGTTGCGCTGACTGCAAGTGTGGTCGGTGTCCAATCACCACAAACAGCCAGTGCGGCAGAAGGAGATTTTGAACTGACGATCATGCACACGAACGATACGCATGCAAACTTGGACAAAGTCGCCAATCGGGCAGCTCTAGTGAATAAAATCCGTGGAGAGCAACCGAACAACTTATTGCTTGATGCAGGGGATGTTTTTTCTGGAACACTTTACTTCAATACCTTTGAAGGGCAGGCAGATTTGCCGTTCATGAATTTGATGAAATATGACGCTATGACTTTCGGGAACCATGAATTCGATTTAGGATCAAGCGAACGCGGCCATCAATCTCTTGCTGAGTTTGTCGAAGGCGCTGACTTTCCATTCGTAGCAGCGAACGTCGACTTATCAGCAGACGAAAATATGGGCGGACTTCAAAACGAAGTCTACACAGCAGACTATAACAACGGTGAGGTTTATAACGGCATCATCAAGGAAATTGACGGCGAACAAGTCGGCGTTTTCGGTTTGACTACTGAAGAAACAGCTTCTATTTCAAGCCCTGGAGACATCACTTTCTCCAACTACATCGAAGCGGCTGAAGAAGCAGTAGCGGCATTTGAAGAAGCGGGCGTCAACAAAATCGTCGCTTTGACGCATATCGGCTTTAACGATTCAGCGGAATTCGATAACGATCAATTGCTGGCAGAAGCGGTTGAAGGCATTGATGTAATCGTCGGTGGACATACGCATGTGAAACTGGATGCACCTTTTGTATACGAAGGAAACACAGATCCGACAGTAATCGTGCAGGCAAACGAATACAATAAATTCCTCGGCCAATTGGATCTGACATTCAATGAAGAAGGCGTTATCACGTCTCACGCAGGCCAGTTGCATGACGTGAACGCAGAAGACATCGTTCCGGATGCTGAAGCAGCTGAACTTCTTGCTCCATTTGCAGAAGAAGTGGCAGAAGTGAAAAACCAGTCGACAGAAGCATCTGCTGAAATTTTCCTTAACGGCGGACGCAACGAAGGCGGCGTTCGAGCTTCTGAAACAAACCTTGGAAACTTGATTACGGATGGCATGCTGGCAAAAGCCAAAACCATTGATTCTGACACAGTAATCGCTCTTCAAAATGGCGGCGGTATCCGTGCATCAATCGATATCGGCGACATCACAGTAGGTGAAGTATTGACAACAATGCCATTTGGCAACGCGTTGGCAATCATGAACCTGACTGGCCAAGAGCTGAAAACGGCACTTGAACACAGCGTACGTCTTTTCCCAGAGGAAAACGGCGGCTTCCTTCATGTAGCTGGTTTGGAAATGACATTCGATCCAGATGCAGCAGCGGGATCACGTGTGACTTCTGTCAACATCAAAACAGGAGATACAATGACGCCATTGGATTTGACGGCAAACTACAAAGTTGCCACAAACACATTCACGGCTAAAGGCGGCGATGGTTTCACATCATTCGGAGAAGCTTATGAAGATGGCCGAGTAAGTGAGCCAGGAAACATTGATTACGAAATGTTTATTGACCACATCCAATCATTGGACAGCGTGAAACCGATGCTTGAAAACCGCATCAGCCCAGAGATTCCATACACGGATGTGAACATGGAAAACTGGTCAGCACCATATATCACGGATGTCTTTAACCGTGGCCTTATGACCGGGAAATCAGATACAATGTTCGCGCCACAAGAAACGCTGCCGCGCTGGCAGGCAGTGCTTATCTTGAACCGTATGTTGGGTGTAGAAGATATTGAAAATGCACCGGCTTCACCGTTCACGGATACGAAAGATCTTCCAGGAACTTTGGCAAAACAGATTGATGCAGCGTATGCAGCAGGCATGATCAACGGTGTTACTACAACGAAGTTCAATCCAAGAGCTAATATCTCGCGTGCTCATTTTGCGATTATTTTAAATCGCGTATATGAAAACGTAAACGGCGACTACGAAGTCACTGATTATGCAGATTACAGCGACTATGGCAATTACAATGCAGAAACAAAAGAAGCGATTACGATGTTGGATGAACTGGGAATCGTTGAAGGCTATAACGGCAAATTCAGACCGGCTGCATTCACATCACGTGCAGAAACTGCTAAAATGATTTCTATTTTCGCACCATATGTTCAAGAATAAAAGTTAATAAAGGCATCTTTGCTGCCGGCAATTCCAGCAGTAAAGATGCTTTTCTATGAATTTTTTTGGTCTTACATTGGATAAGTTTGTAAAAAATATTTCGTCTATATAAATAATTGGTTATTAAATTAAAAATTACATTTTTTTGATGATAAAAACCTATTTTTTATTGTACAATTACAGCATAACCAACTACCCCACTAAGGAGTGAACAATTTGTCCAAACATGCATTCAGCAAGATTTTATTGAGCCTTGTCCTGGTATTGTCCGCAATGCTGCCATATATGGCGACAACGGCAAATGCTGCAGAACCGATTACGGTTACTGAAGCGATTGCGAATAACTCAGGTTCGGCCACGGTAAAAGGATTTATTGTTGGAACAGCTACCAGCGGCACCAATTACGATCAGGAAGCACCTTTTACATCTGCTACAAACTTGGGTCTTGCCGATTCTCCGGATGAGACGGATCCATCGAAAATCCTTCCGGTTCAATTGCCGACAGGAGCTACACGTGCAGGATTGAACTTGGTCGACAACCCGACCAACTTTAAAGCTGAAGTTACCATCACTGGAACTTTAGGCGCTTATTTCCAAGTTCCAGGACTACGCTCGGCATCAGCTTTCACAATCGAATCTGAAGGCGAAGCACCACCCGAAGCAACTGTCGTTGAGTCATTGGCAGAAGCCCGTACGATGGAAGGTGAACTGATCCAGGTTGACGCAACCGTAACAACCGGAACAGGGTTCTGGGGCGGCAACGCATTTTACGCACAGGACGATACAGCCGGAATTTACGTCTATACGTCGAGTGCAGCAGTTGCACCAGGAGACATCGTTCGTTTAACAGGTACGGTTTCCGAGTACAGCGGCGAATTGCAGCTGCAGCCGAACACGGTAGAAGTTTTGTCTTCGGACAATGAAGTACCGGCAGTCCAAACAGTCGAGCCAGCCGGTGTCAATGAAGACACACAAGGCGAGCGCGTAGCACTGCAGAACGTAACCATCACCAATCTTCAATCGGTAAACGATTACGGTACGTTCGAGTTTTCGGCTCTTGCTGAAAACGGCGAAGCGATCACAATCCGCAACGATAACCGCAACGGACTGACATTTGAACAATTCACGAAACAATACAAAGAAGGCGATTTGATTCATGTAAACGGAATCGCTTCGAAATTCAATGATTCTTACCAAGTGAAAACACTTGGCTTTGACAGCTTTGAACTTGTCAACAAACCGGCAGTATACGCCGATATTTTCCCAGGCGTTGTTTCAGAAGGGGCTGAAATTACATTAGCTTCCGGCTGGGAAGATGCACATATTTATTACACGCTTGACGGCTCAGCACCTACTGCCGCCAGCACAGAATATACAGCTCCAATCGTCTTGACAAAAGACACAGCGATCAAAGCAATCGCGGTCACTGACGAAACATCCGATGTGTTTACATTCGAATACACGGTCTTGAAAACAGGAGACTTGAAAATCCGTGACATCCAGGGCGATGGCCATTACTCAGATTACGAAGGCGTAGCCGTCAATGAAATCGTCGGTGTCGTCACGCATCTTTACAACTCGGCAAACTTTGTTATCCAGGACGTTAACCCGGATGACGATTTGACGACTTCAGAAGCATTGATTGTCAACAAAGCATCAAACGGCCTTCAAGTCGGTGACCTGGTAACGGTCAACGGAACGGTGGAAGAACATTTCCAGGAAGGCTATTCAGATATGAGAGACAATGACCTGCCGATCACGCGCATCCGCGCAACTGATGCAGTGAAAACAGGGACGGCTCCACTTCCTGAACCGATTGTCATTGGAGAAGATGTGCAACCGCCATCTGAAATTATCGACAACGATGGTTTGACATCTTTTGATCCAAAAGAAGACGGCATCGATTTCTGGGAATCACTTGAATTGATGCGTTTGGCTGTACCGAACGCACAAGTCGTTGGACCGCAAAACTACGGCGAAGTGGTTGTCGTAGCGGAAAACTCACCGAACACGGAATTCCACAAACAAGGCGGAATCCTGATCTCGGAAAATGATTACAACCCGGAACGCATCACCGTCGATTTCGACAATGAAGACTTTGTAGCCAAAGCGGGCGACTCGTTCAACGGCGACATCATTGGCGTCATGGGCTTCGGCTTCGGCAACTACAAGCTATGGGCGGAAGAAACGGATCTGCCGCAGCTGACAGACGGCGGAACACAGCCGGAACAAACATGGATTGAAAACAAAGAAGATGAATTGACTGTAGCGGCTTACAATGTAGAAAACTTTTCTGCAGACCCTAGCCATACATCAGACGCAAAAGCACAGCGCATTGCAGAATCATTCGTTGATGACCTGAACTCGCCTGACGTAATCGTTATGGTAGAAGTACAGGATACTGACGGCCCGATCGCTTCAAACGACAGCGATGCGACAGGAAGCTATGAGCGTTTAATCGAAGGCATCGAAACAGCAGGCGGCCCGACTTATGCCTGGACTGACATTGCACCTGAATACAACAAAGACGGTGGACAGCCAGGCGGGAACATCCGCGTCGGCTACCTGTACAACCCTGAACGCGTAACACTTTCAGAAGGAACAAAAGGCACAGCAACCCAGGACAACTCATGGGTAGACGGCGAACTTGCCTTGAACCCGGGTCGCGTCCAGCCGATCGCTATGCCGAACACCCGCAAACCGATCGCTGCACAATTTGAATTCCAAGGTGAGCAAGTTGTTGTCATCGGCGCCCACTTGAACTCAAAAGGCGGAGACCAGCCTCTGTTCGGTCAGAACCAGCCGCCAGTACTTGGCTCTGAACCTGAGCGCATCGAGTTGGCTAAAGCCATCAACGGTTTTATCGCTGATGGGCTTGAGCAGGATCCAGACTTGAACGTCATCGTTGCAGGCGACATGAACGATTTCGAATTCACACCGGCAATGAAAGCACTAAAAGGCGATATTTTAACGAATAAAGTCGAAGACGTGCCAGTTGAAGACCGCTACTCTTATTATTACCAAGGCAATTCGCAGGTTCTTGACCACTTGTTGGTAACAAACAATTTGGCAGACCGCACGGAATTGGACATGGTCCACATCAATGCAATGTTCATGGAACAGCATGGCCGCGCATCGGATCACGATCCATTGCTTGCACAAATCGCATTTGAAAAAGAGGAAGAAGTTCCAGAAAAAGACTTCCCGTTCACTGATGTGAAAGAAACTGCTTGGTCATTCCCATTCATCAAAGATCTATACAATAGAGATTTGATCAAAGGAACTTCCGGCACAACTTATGCACCAAAAGAAAACTTGAGCCGCATGCAGGCAGTGACCATTCTGACACGCATCCTGGTGCCGGATATTGAAGAGGGGAAAAAATCGCCATTCACCGACATCTCGGATATTCACCAAACGCGTCAGGACGAAATCAACGCAGCTTACCATGCCGGCATCATCAACGGCGTCACGGCTACCGAGTTCAAACCGGAACAATCCATCAGCCGTGCACAATTTGCGTTGATGCTGAAACGTGTATACGAGTTGGAAAACGATGAGTATCCAGTCGACAACTACGCACCGTTCAGTGATTACGGCCAATTTAACGCAGAAACAAAACGGGCGATCACAATGATGTATGACCTGGAGATTGTGGAAGGCTATAACGACAAATTCATGCCATCCCAGTTCACTACACGTGAAGAAATCGCGAAAATGTTCTCGCTTTTCCGTCCATATATCACAGAATAAAATAGTTTCAATCAGCTCGGTCAGATTTTCTGATCGAGTTTTTTTATTTTGATTACTGTTTTTTAGAGTAGAAGGTAAGGGGAGTGCTGTTCTATAAATCGCTTCGGTCGCTCTGGAGTGGGTTCCCACAATAAGCCAAGCAGCTGAGGAATGCTGCCAGTCTTATTGCTCCACCCACTCCGTGGACGCGCCTCAGCTGGGTGGTCGTTTAATGGGAAGAGTCTAGCTACTGTGTGTGGGGAATAGGTGGTGTGGAGTTCTGGAGTTCGCTTCGGTCGCTTTGGGCATGGCTCCCGCGATGAGCCGAGAAGAGCACTCGTCTCATCGCTCCGCCCAGCCCGTGGACGCGCCTCAGCTGGGTGGTTGTTTTGTACATAGAACTTCTATTTTTATGGTGTAGATAGGTGGTGCGGGGTTCTGAAATCGCTCGGCAGCGGTGGGGCACGCTCCTTCGCTTGGTATTGCTGAGTGGGCGGTGAGTTCTACAGGAGATTTTTGTGTTGCTACATGAAAAATTGACGTTTTTACATAATGGATCGATGTTTCTATCACACCCTTTTGCTTCTCTACATGACTCTTTTGCTTTCTTACATGAATTCATGAAAATTAGTGCTCTACAATGTCAGAAGGATCTATCCCTTTTTGTGAGCGATGTCTGGAAAAAAGTGTCGCTTCCTATCCCTGGCTGTTCGCCGCGCGAACAGCTTCCATCCAGGGGCTTGAACTTTGTGGGAAAAATCGAATTGGATGAAGAATGGTGAACGTTCAGGTAAGAGAGCAAAAGGTTTAGGTAGAAATTTGAAGCGTTCAGGTAGCCTCGCCAAGAGGAGAGATAAGAAGAAAAAGTGTGCAGGTAGAAACACGAAATGTTGAGGTAAAAGCATCCAACCCGTCACTTACTGGCAACATACCAACAGCGATTTGCATCGCTTCTCCAAGATGCCCGCTTTTCGCAGGCGAAAAGCACTGAGTGCTCATCGCTTTCTTATGTTCTCCTCGAAATGAAGCCAACAGTGACACCTATGTGCTAGCTCTTATATGAAGAAACCTAGAAGAAAGCGTGTAAGGTGGCGACTCCTACGGGTCCCGCGGCAGCTGGCACCGCGACTTCCTGTCGCGCCAGCTGCATGACCCACATCCTGTGGGCCCAAAAGCGTCCGCCAAAAGCGATTTCTTTAAACATTATAAAAAAACTCATCACAAAAAAATATTTTTATTAATTCGAGAAACTAAATAATATCAAGTCCTATCTAGTAAAAACCTCTTAATTAACCTCTAATAACATGAAAATACACCCAAATTTTATTTGCAACATTGAAAAAATATGGTAAATTTAAGTTGTTGTGCAATTGTAAAGATTCTTTATAATTGCGAATTAGAACTAAGGGGGAAAAAAATTGACGAAGTTAAAACCGCTTTTATTGTTGGCGATGGTCTTCATGATGACATTCAGTTCAGCTGTTTTCGGCCTTACCGGGGTATCGGCAGCCGTGAATTCATCGGAAGTGCCGAACGTGGAGTTGAAACAAGGGGAATTGAACATTCCTGAAACTTTCGTAAATCCAGAAGATCCGGAAAAAGAGGTCCGGGTGATCATCGAGCTTGAAGAAGCGCCGGCGATTGAAAACGCTACAGAACGAGGCGTTCTCTATAAAAACCTTCCTGAAAACCAAAAAGAGTCATTGGAAGCAGCAGTTGTTTCGGGACAGGATTCCGTTCAGCTATCCATCGCTTCAATCGCTCCGCGCATTACATATCTTGAAAATTTCACAACCGTATTCAACGGATTTTCTGCTGAAGTTGAAGCAGGCCTTGTGGAAGACATCGCTGAGTTAAGCGGCGTTAAAGCGGTCTATGAATCGACTGAGTATCAGCGTCCTGAAGCTCAGCCGGAAATGAAATATTCGAAAGAATTGGTTCAGGCGCAGCAGGCTTGGACAGATTACGGCTACCGCGGTGAAGGCCTGGTTGTTGGTGTCATTGATACCGGAATCGATCCGAGCCACAAAGACATGGTTTTGACAGACAACACAACAGGCGACATCACGAAATCTGATGTAGCGGCGCTTGTGGCTGACAAATCCATCGAGAGTGGCAAATTCTTCACAGCAAAAGTGCCATTCGGCTATAACTACATGGATGGCAACGACGAAATTCTTGACCTTGGACCGGAAGCTTCCATGCACGGCATGCACGTTGCCGGAACAGTAGGGGCTAATGGCAATGAAGAAAATGGCGGCATCAAAGGCGTTGCTCCAGAAGCGCAGCTACTCGCGCTGAAAGTATTCGGCAATGACCCATTGTATCCGTCAACTTACGGCGATATCTACATCAAGGCAATCGATGATTCGATCAAATTGGGTGCAGACGTCATCAACATGTCACTTGGATCGACTGCAGGATTTGTGGATTCCTCAAACCCTGAACAAAAAGCGGTTGAAAGAGCGACAAACAACGGCATCTTGGTTTCCATCTCAGCAGGCAACTCGGATATGTTTGCATCGGGCTTTTCTTACCCGCACGCAGATAACCAGGATTACGGCTTGACAGGATCACCGAGCACATCAATCGATTCATTTGGTGTTGCGTCATTTGAAAACGACATGATCACGGGCAGAAGTTTTGCTTACCAGGTAGACGGCACTGAAACTGGACGTGCGATGTACCTGCTTGCCAATGATGCAGACCCGCGTGAACTGCCGAATGCCAGCTACGAAGTATTGGCAGCAGGCCTTGGGAAACCCGCTGATTTTGCAGGCAAAAACTTTGCTGGCAAATTTGCGCTAGTGTCGCGCGGTGAAACTACTTTTGTTGAAAAAGGACAGGCAGCACAGGATGCTGGTGCAATCGGTGTTATTATTTATAACAACGCAACAGGCACGATCAGCATGGCCTCCGATCCAACTATCGAAATTCCATTCATGTCAGCTCTACAGGCAGATGGAGTAGCAATGAAAACACAATTGGATGCAGGCAAAAAAGTAACGCTTGTGTTTGACGATGAGTTTCTTGAAATTCAAAACCCCGCTGCTGGTGAAATGAGTGATTTCACTTCATGGGGACCAACTCCGAACCTTGATTTCAAACCTGAAATCACAGCGCCGGGCGGAAATATTTTCTCTACACTTAATAACGACGACTACGGCTTGATGAGTGGTACATCGATGGCAGCTCCACACGTTGCGGGCGGAACAGCGTTGATGTTCCAACGTATCCAAGAGCTTGGCCTTGAAGGCCGCGAACGCGTTCAATTCGCGAAAAACCTGATGATGAATACATCAAATCCGGTTGAATTCGCAAAAGATCAATACGTATCGCCACGCCGTCAAGGTGCTGGATTGATGCAATTGCATGACGCATTAGCAACAGACGTTATGTTGACGAATAAAGCGACAGGGGATGCAAAAGTTGCTTTGAAAGAAATCACAGGCGATAAATTCACCTTCACATTGGAAGCTGAAAACTTCTCTGATGAAGCAGCAACTTATGCAGTGGATGTAAACGTCCAAACAGATAGAACAGCGCCATTAGCAGGAAATGAAGTTACTGCACCAAACCTTACAGGTTCATATGTCGTAACAGAAGATGTAGAAATCAACGCACCTGAAACGATTACAGTTCCGGCAAACGGAACAGCAGAGGTTTCAGTGACAGTTGACGTATCAGCGCTTGAAGGCATGAAAGAATATGCAGCATTCACAAACGGATTCTTCGTGGACGGTTTTGTAACGTTGACGGATGAAAACGAAGAAGTGACAGGCAACACAGAATTGGTCGTTCCTTACTTCGGCTTTAACGGCGGATGGGACGATGCCAGCATCTTCGACGAATTTACGTGGGAGGCAGGCACATATTACGGTACTACTTTACTCGCGGATGAAGCAGAAAACGACATCACTGGCGGCACGCACGCCGGCAAATTTGTCCCTGAACGCTTCGCCTTTTCACCAAATGGCGATGAATTGCAGGATGTGGCAGTCCCTGTCTACTCCTTGATGAGAAACGCCAAAGAATTTGAAGTTAATGTATTGGATACAGAAGGCAATAAGCTGCGCACAATCCGTACAGCTTCAAGTTTGACCAAGCATTACTCGGCTACATTGCCTTACACATTCAACCCGATTAACGGCTGGGATGGCATGATCAATGGCAAACCGGCAAAAGATGGAGCTTACCAGATTCAGCTTCGTGCCGTTATTGATTACCCGAATGCAGAGTGGCAGTCGATCAACTTCCCGATCATTATCGACACAGTAGCACCCGAAGCAGAAGCAACTTACGATGCAGAAACAAAAACAGTAAACGTTTCGAAGTTTGAAGACAACGCTTCAGGCGTTGGAGCAGATCGTTGGGAAGTCTACGTCAACGGTGAAGAAGTTACAGAAAACGAAGACACAGATGCAGACGAATCCCTTGCACCGGCAACCACTTCTTATGAAGTGACAGCGCCAGTGAAAACAGACGATGTCGTGACAGCTGTCTTCTATGACAGTGCAGGCAACACAACAGAAGTAGAACTTACTGCCACTTCTAAAAATGAAACAGAAGCACCGGTTATTTTCTTCACATCACCAGAAGTTCTAGAAACATTTGATACAAAAACAGTGAAAGTCACAGGTTCTGTGGAAGACGATTCAAAAATTGTTTCCTTAACAGTCAATGGCGTCAAAGCTAAAAAGTTTGACGGCGAAGAATTTGAACACACTGTAACATTCAAAGACGGCTCTCAACACGTTGTCGTCAAAGCAGTAGATGAATTCGGCAACGAAATGGAACTTCGCCGCCAGGTATTGGTAGATACAACTCCGGCCGTCATCACATTAGTGGATGCGCCGAAAACTGTGAGAGCCAACACATCTGAAGTCGAAGTGACATTTAATGTGAAAGACAATATGGACCAAATCTATGCTTACCTGAATGGCAGCGAAGTCTTCAAAAAAGACATGTCTGAACCATACGGCAAAGCAAGTTTTAACCAAAACATCAAAACCAAAGTGCCCGTAAGCAAAATCGGCAAAAATGAATACACATTGTCAGTCGAAGATGCAGCTGGCCACGTTACTGAAAAAACATTCACGATCACGAAAGCATCAAAAGTAACATTTACAGATATCCAAACGCATTGGGCGAAAACCCAAATCGAAACATTGGCTTCACAAGGCATCATCAAAGGGAAAACAGACACACTTTTCGCGCCAAAAGCCGATTTGACACGTGCTGAATTCGCTGCCTTATTGGTCCGTACACTGGAATTGCCTCTTGAAGACTATGAAGGCACATTCAAAGATGCAGACCCTGACAAAACATGGGCTGCCGAAGAAATCGAAGCAGCTGCCCGTGCTGGCATCGTTCGCGGAGTGACTACAAATACATTCAATCCGAAAGCGCAAATTTCCCGCCAGGACACGGCCGTCATGATCATGCGTGCAGTTGAATACCAGGAAGCATCACTGCTTGAAGGCCTGGACACAACTCACGAATTTGAAGACGACGCAGCAATCAAAGCCTACGCAGATGAGTCCGTCAAGCAAGCATACGCACTCGGCCTGATCACTGGCCGCGAAGGCAACATCTTCGACCCATTAGCAAAAATCACACGAGCTGAAACAGCAGTAGTTCTCTACCGCGCACTCGAAAAGATGGAGCTATTGGATTAACACCTTATCAAAACAGAACAGGCAAGCAATCAGAACGTTGATTGCTTGCCTGTTTTTTTAGTTAAGTGACGTGGAGATGGAGAAATCGTTCCAGGCGAACGCATTCGGGTCTACGACATTGAAAATATCTATAGTAGCGGGTGAAGATAGAAAATAGAAGGATGCCTCACGACGATAGTGGGTTTGCACTTTTGCTTTTCGCTTGCGAAAAGCGGGCATCTTGGAGGAGCGAAGCGGATCGCTCGTTAGTTGGTTCCTTTTATATTAGAAATTGATAGGTGGCATAGCTGATGACGAGTTTCTACCTTCACTTTCTGGATCCTTACCTTAACTTTCGAAGCGGCTACAGGAACCTTTCGTGTCTTTAACTGAAACTTTTCCATTTCTATCAACACTTTATCGTTTTCACAAAGTTCAAGCCCATAGATGGAAGCCGTTCGCGTGGCGAACAGCCAGGGATAAGAAGCGGCACCTTTTTCCAGACATTGCTCACAAAAAGGGATGGATCCTTGTGACATTGTAGAACACTAATGTTCGTGAATCGATGTAAGAGGGCAAAAGGTTCATGTAGAGAGGAAAAATAGTGAGATAGAAACATCAATGAATCATGTAGAAGCGCCGATCTTTCATGTAGCAACACAAAAACTTCCTGTAGAACACATCGCCCGCTCATCAGCACCAAGCGAAGGCGCGTGCACCACCGCTGCCAAGCGATTCCAGAACTGCCCTTAACCTATCTGCTTCAAAAAAAGCTAGATTATTTTTACCAAACAACCACCGAGCTGAGGCGCGTCAACGGAGGGGGTGGAGCAATAAGCCAGGCAGCGTTCTCCAGCTGCCTGGCTTATTGTGGGAACTCCCTCCAAAGCGACCGAAGCGATTTATAGAACCTCTACTCCGTACTTACCACTCTCCCGATACTACTAAAAAAAGGAAATAAGCAGAGACTCCCAAAACCCAAAGTACCTAAAAAAATCGAAGAGGATTAACAAATAAGATAGCTTTGGAACCATGGACTTTTGATTGATAAACTGGAAAAATGAAGTTGACTTAATTATTTGATAATTTAGATAGGGATCTTAGAAAGAGGAGGAACAAGTATGAAGAAAACGTTAATGTTACTGGCAATTTTATTATTATCAATAAGCAGTCTGGGCGGTTTCAATATCCCGCAAATACAGGCAGCGCCGGAACCGGAGGTCAAGCTGGCGCAGACGCTACTCAAGCCGGAATCGCCGAAAGAGAAAGTGCGGGTCATCATCGAGCTGCAGGAAGAACCGACGATCGAAGCGGCGACCTCCCAAGGCGTGCTCTACAAAGAGTTGCCGGATGAGCAGAAACAGCGCATCGAATCGGCGGCTGTAGCCAAGCAGGAAACCGTGCAGACGGCGATCGCAGATGTGGCACCGGCCATCGATTATCTCCAAACCTTCACCGCCGTCTTTAACGGCTTCTCGGCGGAAGTCGAGGCGGGGCAAGTGGCGGAAATCGCAGAGCTGCCTAGCGTCAAAGCGGTATACGAAGCGACTGAATACCAGCGTCCCACAATCAAACCGACTATGAAACACTCAAAAGAACTCGTGCAGGCGCAGCAGGCGTGGCGTGATTATGGCTTTAAAGGAGAAGGGATGGTCGTCGGTGTTATCGATTCCGGCATCGATCCGGGTCATCAGGACATGGTGCTGACCAACAACACGACGGCTGCCCTGACGCAGGCGGAAGTGGAGGCATTTGTTTCCAATAGCGAAATAGAAGAAGGCAAGTTCTTTACACAGAAAGTGCCGTTTGGCTATAACTACATGGACGCCAATACGGAAATCCGGGACATAGCACCGGGCGCGTCGATGCACGGCATGCACGTGGCCGGAACGATTGGCGCTAACGGCAACGAAGAAAATGGCGGCATCAAAGGCGTCGCACCGGAAGCACAGTTGCTGGCGCTGAAAGTATTCGGCAATGATGCCAACTCTCCTTCGACGTTTGGCGACATTTACATCAAGGCAATCGATGATTCCATCAAACTTGGTGTGGACGTCATCAACATGTCGCTCGGTGCAACGGCAGGGTTTGTCGATACGTCGAGCCCCGAGCAGCAGGCAGTGGAACGGGCAACAAACAACGGCATCCTGGTAGCCATTTCCGCAGGCAATGAAGACCTGCGCGGCTCCGGCTTCCTGGCACCGTTTGCGGAAAATCAGGATTACGGCCTAATCGGCACGCCGGGAACGGCCATTGATTCGCTGGGGGTGGCGTCTTTTGAAAACAGCGTCATCACCACCGACAGCTTTGTCTACCAGATAGCCGGCGCTGAGTCCGCACGTGCGCTGTACTTGCTGGCGAATGAAGCGGAACCGGAAAGTTTGCCCGCCGATTCTTATGCAGTAGTGGATGCAGGGCTGGGGCAGCCGGCAGATTTTGAAGGGAAAGACGTCAACGGCAAATTTGCTTTGATTGCACGCGGCACGATTGCGTTTACGGAAAAAGCATTTGCGGCTCAGGCAGCGGGGGCAGCGGGCGTGATCATCTACAACAACACGACCGGGCCGGTCAATATGGAATCGGATCCGGCAATCACCATCCCGTTCATGTCAACGCTACAGGCGGATGGTCTTGCCATGAAAGCGGCGCTTGATGGCGGCAAGGGAGTGACTGTCTCTTTTGACGGAGAAAAATTGGAAACGCCAAATCCGACCGCCGGCAAGATGAGTGATTTTACGTCTTGGGGGCCGACGCCGAATCTGGACTTTAAGCCGGAAATCACGGCACCTGGCGGCAATATCTTCTCGACATTCAATGACAATGAATACGGGCTGATGAGCGGAACGTCGATGGCGGCTCCCCACGTAGCGGGCGGGGCGGCATTGTTGTTCCAGCGCATCGAAGAGCTTGGCTTGGAAGGGAGGGATCGCGTGAATTTTGCGAAAAACCTCATGATGAACACCGCCAATCCAGTCGAATTGACGGCGGGGCAATTTGTTTCGCCGCGCCGGCAAGGGGCAGGTTTGATGCAATTGCACGACGCGCTGTCTACGGACATCATGCTGACCGACCAGGACAGCGGCGAAGCCAAAGTGGCATTAAAGGAAATTCAGAACAACCGCATGACCTTCACGCTGCAGGCTGAGAATTTCTCGGATACTGAAGCCACGTACGCCGTGGCGGTCAATGCCCAAACAGATTACGTCACGAAGCTTCCGGAGCGGAACATTGATGTGACAGATCCAAACCGTTCCGGTGCCAATGTGGTGACCGATCTTGTCAATATCACAGCACCCGAAACCGTGACGGTGCCAGCGAACGGCACGGCCGAAGTCCAGGTGACGATCGATGCCGCGGCCATGCAGGGACGTCCGGAATTTGCAGGGTTCACCAACGGCTTCTTCATTGACGGGTTTATTACATTGACGGATGCCAATGAAGGCGTGACCGGCAATACGCCGCTTGCCGTTCCGTATTTCGGATTTAACGGCGGATGGGACGATGCACCGGTTTTTGACGATGTGGCGTGGGATCCTACCACATTTTTCGCCTCCACATTCCTGACTGACGACTTTGGGATGATCATCAATGGCGGCAGCCACCAGCAAGGCTTTGCGCCTGAACGTTTCGCCTTTTCACCGAATGGCGATGGCAGCCGTGAATCGATCATTCCGGTATTCTCATTGCTCCGCAACGCCAAAGGGCTGGAGATCAACGTGCTGGATGCGGACGGCAAAAAGCTGCGGACCTTGCAGACCGGAAAAGATTTAGTGAAAAATTACACCGACGTTTTCGCCTATTATTATGACCCGCTCAATGAGTGGAACGGGGAAGTATTGGGTGAGATGGTGGCAGACGGCAAGTATCAGATTGAAATGCGAGCCGTTATTGATTATCCGAATGCCGAATGGCAGTCGCTGAAGATTCCGATTTTGGTTGATACGGTAGCGCCTGCTGCAAGCGCTGCGTTGAATGCGGAAACCAAAACCGTGACGGTGGCGAGTTTTGCGGATAACGCAGGTGGCGGTGGAGCGGACCGCTGGGAAGTGTTCCTCAACAACGTCGAGTTGACGGAAAATCCGGATACCTTTGAAGACGAATCCCTGGCACCAGCGACCACCAGCTACGTTGTGCCGGTCGACATAAAAGAAGGGGACGTGCTGAAAGCGGTTTTCCATGACACCGCTGGCAACAAAACCGAAGTTCCGCTAAAAGGTGCAGTTGCTGATACCGGAAAACCAGGAGTGTCCATCATTTCACCAGGATTGTTCGAAGTATTGAGCACTCAGCGCGTGGATGTATTCGGCAGCGTGGAAGACCAATCGCGCATCGTCTCGGTCACCATAAACGATGAAAAAGCCGATCGCTTTGACGGCCTGTTTTTCCAGCATACCTTAACATTGGAAGACGGCCGCAACGACATCACAGCCAAAGCGATCGACGAAGCAGGCAACGAACTTGAAGTACGAAGCCAAGTGCTCATCGATACCCAGCCAGCCCAGCTCGAGCTGCTGGACGTACCGGAGACAGTAGAAGCCGATCAGGACAGTGCCGAAGTGAGTGTTCGTGTCACAGACAATATGGACGATATCCGGGTCTATCTGACCGACAGTGAGGTCTATAACCACATTATGACCGAACCATACGGCGAAGGGGAATTTGACGAAGAAATTACCATTACGGTGCCTGTTGAAAGTTCTGGAGAAAACGAGTTCACCTTGAAAGTAGTGGATGCGGCAGGGCTCATCACAGAAGAAACTTTTGTTATCACAAAAGAATAATGAGCATGCATAGTAAAAAGCCGGGAGAAACTTCTCCCGGCTTTTGTTTGGTATTGTTTGGGTGCCTGGCACCCAAACAATACCAAACAATTCAAAAAAACTTTTTGAAGCCAATTTGGCAAGATCCCAGAAGCTTTAATGGTGAAAACCTATTTTTGACTCTATATCCGTAGTCAAATATAAGTTATTCCCTTTTCGCAACAATTGACGGAAATGGACGTTCTTTCTACTATAAAAGAAGGTTCAAAGAAGGAGTGTGAAAAAATGGGAAGAAGCCGGCGCATCTGGAATCCGGACGCATATGAACATGTAGTCATGAGAGGCAATAACAGGCAGGCGATTTTTCAGGGAGAAGCGGATAAAGCTGCTTTTTTCAGGGTATTGACCTATGCCCACAACAAATATCCATTTACGATTCTGGCATATTGCCTGATGACAAACCACTATCACTTGTTGATAAAGTCGCCCGAAGTGCCGTTGGGGAAATTGATGGCCCTTATTAACAAACGGTACAGTGATTACTATAAGAAAAAATATAACTACAGCGGCTATTTTTACGAAAGCCGCTATTACTCCAATAAAGCCATCACCCATAAAAGTACTCTTGCCATCAGCCGCTACATCCATAGAAACCCCATCAATACCGCTGAACCGATGGTGGAGGATATGAAGGATTATCCATACAGCTCCTACAGGTTATACGCAGCGTCCCACCGTTCTCCATACGATTTCCTCGATTTAACGTACCTGCCCACAATTTTACTCCCACCCTATTCCAGTTGTTTAGCGGATTATTTGTTGTATTGCGAAGAGCCGGATCTTCCAAACATAAAAAGCCAAGAAGAGAATTGTTTGGGTGCCTGGCACCCAAACAATATATAATAGAAGAAAAAGGGGCAAGCCGGATGAAAAAAATTGTGATTGGCTTTGCAGTGGCACTGGCTATACCTGTTGTAATCATCATCGGCCTCATGATATCGCTGTATATGGAACGCTCCGAAGAGTCCAAGGTCGTGGATGACAAAGCAACAGGATACATTGGAGAAAAGTACGGCATGGAAGCAGTAATCGTCAGCAAAAAAGAACCTGATTTCGTAGAAGGGCTCAGCTATCAAATGGCTTTTAAGGAGCAAGAAGATGTGGTTTTCACGGTTACAGTAGAGACGGAAAACTATGCCACCATTTACCGGGATAATTATAAGCCGATGTTTGCCGCTCACGAAGCGCAGCAGCAAGTGGAAAAGTTGCTGCCGCAAATAGAAACACTCGGTTTTGAAAAGCCTTTAGATGGGGAAATAATCCAGCAGGAACTAAAAGAAGTAAGGGATGTGGAAACTGGCGAAACCTTCCGTGAACTGGTTTTGGAAAACGAAACCAGTTACAAAACCGTTGACGCATCTGAAATCCAGGCGATTGTGAAGCTTCTTGAGCTGGTTAGGGACAATAATGTCGACATTCATTCAATTGATCTTGCTAATAGGCAAGAAGACTATGGCGTTAGCCTGGACCTGTCAAAAATGGGAGACATCCAAACGCCTGAAGAAGTTGAGGCGTATATTGTCCGCAGAAATCTCAACGACCCTTATCGAGCTGGCGAAGCGATGCAAGCCAAATGGCAGGAGGCAGCGACTCAAGCCGAAACAGAACGTTTCCGTTTTCATAACGAAGAAAACGAGCAGTGGATTGAATGCTTTCAAACTAGTGAAGAAGGCGGATGCACTATTCTATGGGCAAATATCACTTTCGAATCTGGCCAACTCAGCAGCCGGAATCCTCACCTAGCAGAAGATTTTGACGCAATATTTGCTTTTTTTGACAGCATCCAACCCCAGCCAACGACTGTTGAATTGCAGATAGTTGATCAGGGAAAACCAGGATATCAGATAAACCTCCTATTAGATGAGCGCGAAAACTATTCCTCCACCGAAGAATTGATCGAAGACCGAATGGCGGATTATGAGGATGAATAAGGAAGGTTTTAGGAGTTAAACTGCTATCTTTCAAAGTCGATAGAAAAGCATTTTAATCCTTAACAGTTGTTGCTCAAAGAGAGTCATTACATAATAGAACAAAAAGGAGCACACCGGATGAAAAAGAAACTCCCGATGATTTTAGCTATATGTGTAGTGGCAGTGACTCTAGGCATTCTGATCATCTTCGGTGCCTTGTTCTGGCTGTTTGTTGGCCACGCGAACGACTCTCAAGTGGAAGACGACAAAGCGATAGAGTTTATTGAAGAAAAGTACGGCATGGAAGCCAAGATTGTCAGTATTAACGTAGGGGATTTTGTGGAAGGACAGAGCTATGAAATGGCTTTTGAGGAGCAGGCAGATGTGGTTTTCACCGTCAAAAAAGAGCGGGAAAACGGTGCCACCGTTTATCGGGATGATTATGAACCGGTACTCGGAACTCACGAAGCGCAGGAGCAGGTGAATAAACTGATGCCCCAAATCGAAGAACTCGGTTTTACCAAGCCTTTAGGCGGTCCGATGGTTCGGCATGCAAAAGATACGAAAACAGGCGAGACGGCTCGCAGACTGGTTTTAGAGACGGAAACCAGTTATAAAACCCTCGAGGCGAATGAACTCCAAGGAATCATGAAGCTGTTGGATTTATTAAGAAATCAAAACATCGATGTCCAAGTAATCAAGCTTTCGAACAGGTGGGAGCCGGATGGAATCGTCCTGGACCTTCGCGAAATAGAAGGGATCCAAAGTGTCGAAGAAGTAGAGGCGTATATCATTTCAAGAACTCCTGGCGACCCAGTTCAGGTTGACGACTAAGCGGGGAAGGAGATGGGAACATGAGGCAAAAAATCAAACCTGGCGTGGCAATCCTTATACTAGCAAGTCTAGCAGCGGTAATTTGGGTATTCTTCAACTTTCAGAAAGATAACAGGCTGGCTGCAGAATATATAGAAGAAAAGTATGGAATGGAAGTTGAAATCATCAGTGAAACCCAGCCAAACTTCGTGGATGGGCATAGCTACGAAATGGCCTTTAAAGAACAGGAGGACCTGGTCTTCACCGTCACCGAACATGAAGAAAACTACGCCACCATCTATCGTGACGATTATAAGCCATTGCATACGGCCTACGAAGCGCAGCAGAAGGCAGAGAGCCTCATGCCGCAGTTCGAGGAGCTCGGATTTACAGCTCCTCCAGAGGGGGCGCTCATTGAACAAGTAGTGAAAAACACAGTAACCGATGAAGCGGTCCGCTGGCTGGGGCTGGGGACCGAAAACAGTTTTGAAACCGTCGAACTGGCAGAAATTGAGACGCTCACAAAGCTTCTGGAGCTTGTAAGGGAACAAAACATCAATGTCCATATCATCAATGTCTCCAATAACCAGAAAGGAAAGGGCGTTGCCATGGACTTGCGCGAAATGGACGAGGTTCAAAGTATCGAAGAGGTAGCGGCTTATATCAATGTCAGCATTCTCAGCGAGTTGGGTCCGGCAGGCGAACGGATGCAAGCCAAATGGCAGGAATCAGCCATTCAATCCGAAACCGAGCGTTTCCGTTTTTATGATGAGTGAAACGATCAATGGATCAGCTGCCACCAGGTGAATGACGCAGGCGATTGCATCAATCTATTGGCAAATGTCACTTTCTCTCCAGGCGAACTCAGCCGGCAAAATCCTTATTTGGAAGAAGATCTGGACGCCATCTTCGATTTCTTCGACAGCATCAGGCCCAAGCTGATTGCCGTTGATCTGGTAATGGTCGACCCGGAACGGGAAGGAAACCCGGTCCGCTTCTTTTTAAGGGAACGCGAACAGTACGCCTCGACTGAAGAATTGATCGATGACCTAGTGAAAGATTAAAAAAATGAAACCATTGGAAGAGCCAACCGTCTATAATGGGAACCACAACGAAATTGTTTGGGTGCCTGGCACCCAAACAATTAAAAAAGTGAGCTGACATGCAATGACCCAAAAACCATCCTCAAAAATGAATAAAAACAATCGAATTATCGCCGCTTTATCGGCAGTCTTGCTGCTGGTAATCGCATTTGGCGTTTATTTGCTGCTGACGACAGAAGAACCGGTGCGAGCACCTGACACAGAGCAGGAGCAGGCACAGCCGGAAGCGCCCGAAGAGACGGGCGAGGAAACGCCTGAAGCCGAAACCGAGCTGTCTTCGATGATTGCCAACGCCAAGACGCATGTCTATACGCTGTACACAGACCTTGAGCAGGGCTCAGGCTTTCTGATCAACACACAAGGCGATATCCTGACCAACGCCCACGTCGTTCTGGACGCGTCTTATATTACGGTTAAAAACAGTGACGGCCAGGAATTTAACGGCAGGGTTATCGGCATGTCGGACACGCAGGATCTCGCCATTGTCCGAGTCGATGAGCTGGCCGGCAAAGAGCCTTTGGAGATCGAAATGGAGCCGGTTGATATTGGCACGCCAGTCGTCGCCATCGGCAGCCCGAACGACCAAAGCAATACGGCCACCACCGGCGAAATCACCGGCACCGATCTCGACTTCCTGGACCAATTCGAATATACCAGCCTGTATGAAATGTCTGCAGAAATCGCCCAAGGATCCAGCGGAGGTCCGCTTATTGCCGCCGACACCGGCAAAATCCTCGGCATCAATTCTATTATCCTTGAAGAAAAACCGGGGTCCGGCTATACGATCCCTATCTACACCGTCTGGGATCAGCTGACCGAGTGGGTCGAAAACCCGATTCCCGCCGAAGAACAGGAGGTTGTGCTGCAGGATGTCAAAGACGCCTATTTTGCGGACGACCTGCTGGCGAACTTCATCTCTTCCTATTACGAATTAATCCCGTATTCGCTGAACGATGCTGATTCCTCCTTTTACCTGTCCTCTATCTTGCCGGGCAGTGAAGCAGAGCAGGAAGCCACCGAGCTGATTAATGAACACACAGAGCAGGACCGCATCTACGGCGCTGTCCAGACTACGGTCACCAATGTAGAGGTCAATGAAGACAGCGCAACTGTCGAAGCCGAAGCTGAATTCACATACCACGAGGAAGAAAGTGGTGACATGTCTACAGTTTCACACGAAGGTATTTACACGGTAGTTATCGATGAGTATGGAGATTACCAGATTGAGGACATTGTGAATGAATAAAGAGCAGGCTCCTGTGTGGGTCTGTTTTTTTTGTGGCATATAAGCTTTAAGGTTTTATATCCACTCTTTCCAAGCCCTCAGCTTGAAGGCGTTTATATAGAAGAAACTCAACTTTTATTGTAGAGATAGCAGACAGTGCAAGGTTATAAACCCACCCGGCAGCGATAATGTACGCGCCTTTGCTAGTAGCTAGAGGTCTATAAATAGGAATTGTCTAAAAATTATCAAATGCGGGTAAGAAATTAAAAGACGCATATGTTAGCATAAAAGAATCCAGAACTGTTGAGGAAATCTCTCCTTTTTTCTCTTCAAAAAACTCAAAACAAAAAAGGGGACCAGCAAAGGCCTGCTATTAGCAGACATTCGGGTCACCCTTTTGAAGATCCTATTTGATTAGAAACGTTTGTAGCTGTGGAATTTCTTGCCCCAGTAAGGATCGTTCATGCTCTTGACTTCTGCTTTCGCTCCGCCAGAGTGTACGAACTGGTTGTTGCCGATGTAAATCCCTACGTGTGAGATTCCAGGCTTGTACGTGTTGGCGAAGAAGACCAAGTCGCCTGGCTGTGGGTTGCTCACTGCGTAAGTTTCAGCGAACTGTGAAGTAGTCGTACGTGAAACGCTCTTGCCTGCTTGCTTGTATGCATATTGAACAAATCCACTGCAGTCGAATCCAGAACGAGTCGTTCCGCCAAATTTGTATGGAATGCCTTTAAGTGCCAATGCTGCTGAAACGACTGATGAAGTAGAAGCTGTTTTAACAGAAGCTTTCTTGACCGTAGTAGCAGTAAGCAATGTGCTTAATACCCATCCTGATTTGCCGTTGACTTTCACTTTGTACCAAGTCGAGTTGCCGACTTTCTTTTGGTGAGTAGCTGTAGCGATTGAACCTTTTTTAGCCATTGTTACGATCTTGTATTTTGTTCCCGCATCCGCACGAACGTTTGAGTTGTATTTTGTTTTAAAAGTACCTGATTTAGCAGTTGCTTTGCTTGCTGCAACTTGCTGTACAGATGAAGTAGTAGTTTCGTAAGAAGAAGCTGCGTTGGTCTGAACTGGTTGAGCGGCTTGTGCACCCGTGGCTGAGTTAGCAAATAGCAATGATCCTGCTGTAAGTAGCGTAAAGAAAAGTTTTTTCATTGTTGTTGGTTCCTCCAAGTTTTTTATTATCCAAATATATGAATTAATAATATTTTGCTCTGTCATTTACTATATAGAGAGAGCACATTAAAAACAACGTCAATTCAATTGCAGTTATATTACAGTTGTATAACAAAATAATACTACCCCTAGAAACCCTATAACAGCGGGGTTTCTCATACAAATAAAAAATGTAATAAAGGTTTATTTTTATGAAAAATGTGTTTCAAGTCGATTTTTTAGTTTGTTTGTTACTGTTAATCTCCTAATAAATCCAAATTTTAAAATCCTTCCAGCTTTATTTTAGCTATGCAATAAAGATAGTAAAAAACTCGATCGTGGACTGTATCTCAGGACCCAGTACACGATCATTTTCTTATCAAAAAAATAAGATAATATCTAAATAATAAGAATACTTACACTAGAATAATGTCTACCTTATTTTTTAAGGTATAAATCCGCTATTTCTGTTGGGCATATGATTTTTTTTACTGCTATGCCGGCAATCATTTTCATATCTTTATGAAACAAGTTCTTAGCTCCGGCGCGTCCAAAGCGACGGAAAAAGCTCATGTTCAACCTATACAGCTTCTTACAATTTTAAGGATTGGAAAAACCGGAAAGCGGGTGGGAGATATGAAAAAGATTTTATCCATCGATGGCGGGGGTGTGCGGGGGATTATTCCGGCGATGCTGCTTGCTGAGATAGAAGCGCAGACGGAAAAACCGATTGCCGAACTGTTTGATTTGGTGGTTGGGACCTCGACAGGTGGAATTCTGGCACTCGGGCTGGTTGCGCCGGACAGAAAAACTCCGGCTAACCCCCGTTACACAGCCGAGCAATTTCTTGGGTTTTATTTGGAGGAGTCTCACGAAATTTTTGATAAATCCCTGTTCTATAAAATCACCCGCGGCATTTTTTCGCGCCGCTACCACGCGCGTGCGCTGGAAAAAGCCTTGAAGAAATACTTTGGGCACACCATGCTGTCTGAAGCCTTGGCGCATGTCGTGATTCCGAGCTATGAAATTCACGGGCGTTTCACGGCTTTTTTCAAGAGCCGCGACGTGCATACGAAGAAGATTGAAGAGGATGTCTTGATGCGGGATGTGGCTCGGGCCGCTTCTGCAGCACCGACTTATTTTATACCGAAAAAGATTCCAGCCTATCCGGGTTCCAGTTTTATCGATGGCGGTGTTTTCGCCAACAACCCGGCAATGTGCGCCTATGCGGAAGCAAAAGAACTTTTTCCGGAAGAAGACTTGCTGATCGTGTCGCTCGGCACCGGAAATCCGCAGCTGACCATCGAATTTGGGGGCGTCCGAACATGGGGTCTGCTCGGCTGGGCGCGTCCGCTCTGGTATATCCTGATGGACGGCAGTTCGGACGTCGTCCACCATCAATTAAATCATGTGCTGCCCGACCGGCAAGATGCCAAACGCTACTACCGGTTCCAGATTGAGCTGCTCGAAAAAGGCAGAGAAAAGCTCGACGACGGCTCGGAAGAAAACCTGAATGCCCTGGTCGGACTCGGCCAGGAACTGCTCGACGCCAACCGCGAAGACATCCGCAACCTATGCCGGCAGTTAATTGAATAGAGTCTGTCATACAGTTGTAATCAAATCGTAGTGGTTCAAACACTCGCGACAGGCTAAAATGAGAAAGGGAATAAAAGAGTCGAGAAAATAACTCGCTGCATGCCGAAGCGTTCCGATAGTAGTAAAGGGTGGAACTCCGGCGCAACACCCCACCAACAATCATTTTACGAAAAACGTTTTACATATAGAGAAGAAGGAGTTGCCCACATGGCCAGAAGATACGACTATATGGATTGGCTGCGGGTCTTGTCGATTTTTGTAGTAGTCGGCATTCATGTAGTTTCGAAAATCATCAACAGCACCACCACGGACGACTGGATCTGGCATTTCGCCAATGTCTTTGATGCCGGACTCCGGTGGTGCGTGCCGATTTTCTTCATGCTCAGCGGTGCCTTGCTGCTGACGCGCGACAAAGAAGAAAGCGTCTGGCAATTCCTGCAGAAGCGGCTGGCGAAAGTCGTCATTCCGCTGGTTTTCTGGAGCATCATCTACACGCTGTACAATATTTACGAGCTGGGCGAGTCGTATACCCCTTATGAAATCCTGGTCCAATTTCTGACTGACGACGTCTATTACCACTTGTGGTTCCTCTATACCATCACCGGTCTCTACTTGATGGCGCCATTTTTGAAGCTGCTCGTCGACCACATGGACAAAAAAACCTTTCAGGCATTCCTGCTGTTCTGGATCGGCTTTTCTTGTTTGCTGCCGTTCCTGCCGAAGTTCTTTGAGTTTGAACTCGCCGTTACAGCTGGACTGTTCGAGCCATACATCGGCTATTTCCTGCTCGGCGCCTATCTCGTGCTTTACCCAGTGCCGAAAAAATACCTGCTGCCGCTTGGTGGACTCGCCATCGTCGGCTATTTTGTCACGCTTTGGGGAACGTATTATTTGAACGCAGGCTTGCCGGCAGGCGAGTTCGATGATTTCTTCTACGAGCATTACCGCCCGAACGCCTTATTCATCACGCTGTTCATCTTTATCGGATTCCAGCACATGAGCAAAAAGATCAAACCGAGCGCTTTAATCACACGGATCAGCACGGCGACATTCGGCATCTATGTCATTCACCCGCTCATCCAGATTTACTTGAATCAATTTTTCGGACTGAACGAAACCACGTTCAACCCGATCATCAGCGTGCCGCTCGTCTGGATTTTAATATTCGCCATTTCGTTCGGCATCATCCTGGCCATGCAAAAGCTGCCGGTGATCAACCGTTTGGTGCCATAGCAAAAACAAACCAGCCTTCTCAAAAAAGTAACCCGTTCAGTTTAAAGACGCAAAACGCTCAATTAACATTCAAAATCACAACAGTTTCAGCACCCGTTAAAGACATCTTTATAACACAAATCAGCACCCCAATTCGCAAGGTTTTAAAAAACCAACACTCGCGGATCGGCGGTGCTATTTTAAATTGAATTTCCGTTTTTTTAAAGGTTTTTGAAATGGAATAAGATACACTATTAGTAGGAGGTGTTCACAGAATGAAGAAAGCATTCTTCTCGATACTGGGTGGACTCGTGCTAGGACTTATTCTATCCTTCATCCTTTTTGATTATCAAAGCAGTTGGACAAGCCATCTAAATAGGGCTGGGGTTGACCAAGTTGTTAACGAGATGGATTTTGATTTTGTATTCAACTCTTCTTTATTGGTAATAGGTATATCAATCTTAATCTTTTTAATTTGGAGTTTCATTGATAAGAAGAAAGATGAAAAGTTCCTAAAGGATTATAAAAATAGTAAAAAAGAAAACAACTAAATCAATCTTTGAAGTATCCCAAATCGGATGCTTCTTTTTTTCTTGGTTACTCGCCTTTTAAAACCTTTTCTCTTAAGTAGAACTAACAACTAGATAAGCAGTTCTTTCAGTCAGGTTTTGACGCCTTACAATAGTTATTGTATGTCAGTTGAAAGTGTTGCCAATTCAATTGTTAAAAATGGGAATTTTAATACGAGAAGGTTGAGATGACCGTAAATAAAAGACCGCTAATTCAAGTGCGAATTAACGGCCTAATCGATAGTTTAGTTTGGTTTTTGCGTTCCATATCTGAACGGGTTATCAAAAAAGAAGGCTGGTATTGTATTTATGCATGTGTGGACAGAATATGTTCTGAAAAAATAAGGTGCAGCAAACGCTCATGACCCAAGGTTTGCCTGTTAATAAGGATTTCTTAAATAAATAAAGCTGAGGAGCAGGAACACAATGATGACGGCAGCCAACAAAACAGTGGAACCAACAATCCACTTCTCGCTTTTCTTCTTGATCCCATAGATGATGCCAGCAATCGCAGCTACTGAAAGAAGAATACCCAGAATCATGCCAAGCCCTCCTTAAACTCTATAGAACTTTGCCTCTATTATACCATCGAACGCCGCAATATCAGGTTCTGCCGCTGAACAGGTTGTGGTAGTTTTCCTTCAGTTCTATAGACGCTTCACCCACTCCGTGGACGCGGCTCAGCTTGGGGTTATTTAATAAATAGAAACTAACTAAGTTTGGGGGAGATAGATGGAGTGCAGTTTTAGAATCGCTTGTCGGCGGTGTTGCACGCGCCTTCGCTGGATACTGATAGGATAGATCGATGTTTCTGCCATATTCTTATAAGCCTAATAGTATGACAGTAGAAATTACTGTCTTAAATACAACAGCGACATCATCACTTTTAACAAAATACTAAAGAAATCGCGCAGGGAGGCGACTCCTGTGGGGAAAGCGAAGTGCCGAAATCCACTCGGGCAGTAGCCCGAGTTAGTTCGGCGCAAGCCCGCGGCAGCTGGCGCGACGTCCTGTCGCGCCAGCTGCATGACCCACATCCTGTGGGCCCGAAAGCGTCCTCCCGGAGCGATTTCTTCTATACTCTACTCAATACCTATCTCTTGATGCACTTTTTGCCTCCATAAGCCTTTCCTCCTCACTCCCAATTCATTAAATTTACAAAAAGACTCACGAACATTTACAAAAATTAGGTCTCTGTTCACATTCCATTTCGGGAGGCGAAGGGTATACTGGAGTTGTTTCGCAATTCTTACTACGAGGAGATGGATTGATGACGATTCACAAGAAGCTGACCGCTGCAACCGCAGCCTCCGTGTTGGCGATGAGCAGTTTGTTTGCCGCAGTGCCTGCACTTGCAGCACCTGACGCACCCGGTAAAGCAGTCTCGGAAAAAGCACAAAGCAACGGCAAAGGGCATGGGCAAGGAAAAGACCATGGCTGGGGCAAAGGTGGAAACCCGAAAAATGCCAAGGAAGTCTCCCTGCAAATTCTCGGCACCTCCGACCTTCATACCAATTTCGTGAACTATGATTACTACCAGGATAAAGTTTCGAACTCACTCGGCCTCGCCAAAACCGGCGTGTTGATCGAACAGGCGCGTGAAGAAAACAGCAATACCTTGCTTTTCGACAACGGCGATTTGATCCAAGGAACCCCGTTCGGCGGCTATAAAGTTTCTGTGGATGCACTCGAAGACGATGAATTGCACCCGGCATACGCGGCGCTCGAATCACTCGACTTTGATGCTTCGACGCTCGGCAACCATGAATTCAACTTTGGCTTGGACTACTTGGACAACGCACTCGAAGAAGCGCCGTTCCCAGTACTCAATGCTAACGTCTACGATGCCGAAACTGGCGAAAACCGCTTTACCCCGTACACCATCATCGACAAAAAAGTCGTGGATGGAAAAGGCAAGGAACACACCATTCAAGTCGGCGTTATCGGTGTTGTTGCGCCCCAGATCATGAAATGGGACCGCGCCAACCTGGAAGGCAAGGTAACGACAGAAGACGCGGTTGAATCCGTCGAGAAATTCCTTCCCGAAGTCGAAGCAGCAGGCGCTGACGTCGTTGTCGTCCTGTCGCATTCTGGGATGGGCGACGAAACCCATGACGTCGGGGAAGAAGACATTACCTATCAGCTGACGGAAGTGGAAGGCGTTGATGCCATCATCACCGGCCACAACCACGACGTTTTCCCAGGCTCGTATTCAGAATTAGCCAACGTCGACCAGGAAAAGGGCTTGATCAACGGCACACCTGTGGTGATGCCTGGTAAATTCGGCAGCCATTTGGGCGTCATTGATCTGACACTGGAGAAAAAGGGGAAAAATTGGACAGTGACCGACGAACAGGCAGAGCTGCGCGCCATTGATGCCACTACCGACGAGGTAGCGGAAGAGGTCGTGGAAGCCGTCAAAGAAGCGCATGAAGGTACCATCGAATACGTTCGCAGCCCAGTCGGCGAAACCACTGCGCCGATCAACAGCTATTTCTCATTGGTGCAGGACGATCCATCCATCCAGATCGTCAACAACGCCCAAAGCTGGTACGTGGAACAGCAGAGAACAGGCACCGCCAATGCGGACTTGCCATTGTTGTCAGCTGCAGCGCCTTTTAAAGCAGGCGGACGCAACGGCGGCGACTATTACACCAATATCGCAACCGGCCAAATCGCCATCAAGAACGTAGCGGATCTGTATGTCTTCGACAACACAGTCTTCGCATTGAAACTGACCGGAGCGGATTTGAAAGAGTGGCTCGAGATGTCAGCTGGCCAGTTCCTGCAGGTAGACCCGGCAGCAACGGGCGAGCAGCAGCTCATCAATCCGGATTTCCGTACGTATAACTTTGATGTCATTGACGGGGTCACCTATGACATCGATGTCACGCAGCCCGCGAAATACGATGCGGACGGCAACACGGTCAACGAAACCGCCAGCCGCATCCAGAACCTTTCTTACGAGGGGACGGCTGTAGCGGACGACCAGGAATTCTTGGTAGTAACCAACAACTACCGTGCAAGCGGCAACTTCCCAGGTGTCCGCAATGCGACAGAGACAATCGATTATGCCTACGAGAATCGCCAAGTTATCCAGGACTACATGGAAGAGCTCGGCACGATCGATCCATCAGCTGACGGCAACTGGTCATTCGCACCAATCACAGGCGATCCAAGCCTGGTATTCGAAACTTCAGCAGCAGCCCAGAGCCTGATTCCTGCAGACAGCGGCATCAGTTACCTGGAAGCCGCAGCAAACGGCTTTGCGAAATACGGAATAACAATCGAGTAATAGAAGCAAGCATCCTGAAAGGGGTGCTTGTTTTTTTTATGTACAAAGTAGAAAACGATTCTTATTATATAGAAGGAAAAAATAAAAAAAGTGATTTCAATGAGCGAAAAAAACACTTTGATATCCCTGCAGGTCAAATGAAGGAGTTAGTTCAACAACGGCACCGTTTATGAAATGTCGTTTGCAGCAGATCTTTCGCTATCACACCCATTTTGCTGTTTAAAGCAGTACCAGACATTCAATGAGTGATCTATAAGACTGGTTTAGGTTATACAGAGCATCGAGTAATAGACCCAAAATAAATAAAAAAATATTAAATTATTTCCATTTATACAGATAGTCACGACTATTTTGATGTAATATGAACATAAAGAATTATATATTTCGTATATTATGATGCAAAATATCCAATTTAGATGTATACTAATTAAAAATTTAGAAAATAACGTCTTTTAACCTAGATTTAACTCTAATGTTTCATTATAAGAATTATTCCTGGTACAAATGGCAGTACGCAAGGATGTGTGCAAGCTAATAGCACTATCTGACATTCTTTAATAATCCAGCAAGGGGGTGAGCGGCTATGAGTACAAAAACCATACTTATCACCGGAGGCCACGGATTTATCGGCTCCAATATGATCCATTATTATTTAAACAAATATCCGGATTATCAGCTGGTCAATATCGATTACAATACCGAAGCCGCCAACCCGGATAACATTCCTTGTCCGGATCAGGCCAACCGCTACTCGTTCCACCGGGTCGATATCCGGAATGCTTACGCCATCAGCCATTTGTTTGAGCTTTATGACATCACAGATATTATCCATTTTGCGGCGGAAACGCGCAGCCAGGACCGGGTCGGGGAAATCCGGCTCTACGAACAAACCAACGTGCTCGGCACGATGAACTTGCTGCATGCCGCACAAAGCGCATGGATGGCAGGGCCGCATCAGCCCAATCCAAAATATGCAGCGTCGCGTTTCCACCATTTGTCCCTGGCAGAAACGGAATGCGGCACCTTATACAGCGAAAGCAAACAACGAGCCGAGGCCATGATCCAAAGTTTCCATAGAGAGTACGGACTGAATGTCGTGACCACTGCGAGCCCGGAGGTTTTTGGGCCGATGCAGCAGGAAGATGAACTTGTGCCACGCTCGATTCGCCAGGCGCTGGAGGGCAATCTGGTGATTCCAGAACAAGGACATCAACGTAACTGGTTGTTTATCGTTGATCTGTGCGAAGCGGTCGACACCGTATTCCATTTGGGAGAAGCGGGATCTCGCTATGAAATCGATTACAATGCCGGTTTGAATGACAGAGAGCTTGCAAAGCACATCACGGCCTTGCTGAATGAACATTTCCCGGGAAATGGCTCTTCTCCGGACCGCAATGAAGAAAATGGAGACAGTCTCCATTCAAGAGCATCCCCACCCGTACAAAAACCGGTTCTTGGATTTGCGCCGTTTACGCCCTTTAAAAGCGGGCTGCGAATTACACTCGACTGGTACATTCAAAAATACAAATATGCCGATTTTCTCAGAAGACGTTAAGGGATACCATTAGACGGGGTGAGTAGATGATTACATTCAGCAATGACCATTTCTTCGATTTCGAAAAACAGGCACGTCCGATCAAGTCGATTGCACTTATTCATAAAAATATGAAACCGGGCGGCGTGGAAATGCTGGTGGTCCGTATGGTCAAATGGCTCAGCGCCCGCGGCTATAACGTCACGCTGTTCCTTTTCAGCAGCGGCGGGCCATTACTGCGCCAATTAGAAACCGTTAAAGGCGTGACCATCATAGTGGACGAAGACACGACAAATCCTTCAGTCAATATGTGGCTCGTTTCCAAGATGCTGCGTACGCGCTTTGAAGACAAATTCGATTTGGTGTATTCGTTTGGGCCGAAATCGTTCTTGTTGTCGTACCTGCTGCCGGCAAGCAAGCGGCTGTCTGGCGTCTACCACCCCGAGAGCTACAAACAAGAACGCACGGAAAAGGTCATCAAAACGCTCAAGCTGATCGATCCCAAGTTCCATACAAGGCTGCTGTTTATGAACCCGTCTATCCAAAAAATGACTGAGAAGGCGATCGGAGAGCCCTTGAATAACTCAATTTTCCCGATGCCGCTGGATTTCTGCTCGAACGGTGAAACCCATGGCAACTTCGAGTCGCGCCGCATCGTCTCTATAGGACGGCTGGCACATTTCCGGACGTATAATTATTACATGATTGATATCATGGAAGAACTGATCCAGCTCGATCCGAAATTTACATACCATATTTACGGGTCTGGACAGGACGAAGACGGTCTTCGTAAGAAAATAGCCAATTCCCCGGCGCGCGACCATATTGTGATGCATGGAGACTTTGCCACAATAGGGGATAAGAAACGTGCCCTGCAGGATACGTTCTGTTTTGTCGGTATGGGCGTACCGCTCATTGAAGCGGCAGGCTGCGGCATTCCTGGAATCACGGCCAAAATCAACGATCCGTTCGGATTGACGGAAGGATTCCTTCACCAATTGCCGCCGTATGAAAGCGGCGATTCGTTCTCCGCAGACAGCGAACTGTTTAGCGTCCAAACGCAAATTGAAAAACTGCTGTCGAGCGAAACGGAATACCGGAAAATGTCCAAGCGCGATCGCATCAAAGCCCATGAGTTTGAAAGCGATCATGTCATGGAGAATTTCATTAAAGAAGCGGAAATCAAGAAATTTTCATTCCGGCTGCATTAGGAAATATTCAATTTCGCCGCTCGAGTTGGCTGAAAATTTCGGTAATGTTATAAAGTAGGTTTAATATCATGAATTTATTGAAAAAAACATGCCATTTAGACTAGTATTATTGGTCGGTAGATACTATAATGGAAATATAAGTAGGGAGAAGATACATCAGACCTATATAAATCCATAGGAAAGTGAGATGAAAGGCTTATGACGGAGTACGACTCTTATAGAGAAAAAGTAGAGCGACGACATAACAAGGCCTTGGTAGAAGTCATGGAAGACCTCTACATCAAGAACAACTTAGGGCCATCGGTTAGCGCAAAGCAGCTTGGAATGCCGCGGCAAGCCTTTATGCACTTTGTCCAAGAATACGGTTTAAAGCAACTCAAGTTCGGTGACTATAAAAAAAAAGTGATGATTTTATCGGAACGCCAGAAGGTCCGGTAAAATAGCCCACAAAACCCGCTGCCTGATCGACAGGAGCGGGTTTTTGTGTGGGAAATTGCGCGGGTGCCTGGCACCCGCGCAATTTCCGCTCTTTCTCTAGCTTTCTTTTTTAAGTTAGAAGTGTGTTGTATGGGTGCCAGGCACACGCACAATTCATACCCTCAATGATAGCAATTTCGCTCTCATATCTAAGCGCAGGCGCGTGCACTTTCGCCGCCAAGCGGTTCCAGAACGACTATTCTACTATCCCCAAAAAACTCCTGTTATTTGCTGTGTATTTCAAGTCATTAAGCTGAGGCGCGTAAAAGGAGGGGACGGAGAGATAAGACTGGCAGCGGTTCTCAGCTGACTGGCTTATCGCGGGTGCCCACTCCAAAGCGACCGAAGCAATTCCAGAACTCTCCGACCACTTCAACACACTCCCATTAAAAAAAACGCAATCCATAAAAGGACTGCGCTCACCACTCTTACATATCCAAATGCTCTTTCAACGTCGTCTGGATCTCTGCCAGTTCCGCATCATCCATCATGTAATACCAAATCCCGTTGATCGTTTCGCCAGTCCCATCTTCAACAAGTATCTGGTCGACTGTATCAATAGCATCACGGTAGTTCGACTGGACATCCATCATCTCATCAAACGTCATGTTCGTGCGGACGTTGTTGCCGAGAGCATCAAAAATGCCTCTATAATTCAACAAGCTGTTAACCGATGCGCCTTCTTTCATGATCGCTTGAATCACTTGCTTCTGGCGGTTCTGGCGGCCAAAGTCGCCTTCTGGATCCTGCTTGCGCATTCTCACGTAGCCGAGTGCTTCTTCGCCGTTCAACTCGATGTTCCCGGCCGCAAACTCGTCAAATGCCATCGCATTGTTTACTTCCACGCCGCCGACTGCATCGACGATATCTTGGAAGCCTTCCATGTTCACTTGCATCACATAGTCAATCGGAATATCCAATAAATTTTCAACAGTAGCCATCGACATTTCGATGCCGCCGAATGCATAAGCGTGGTTAATCTTATCCATTGTGCCGCGTCCGACAATCTCGGTATACGTATCACGCGGAATTGAAACCATCTTCGTGGATTGTTCCGCCGGATTGACGGTCAACACAACCACGGTATCGGAACGGCCGCGATCGTCTTCGCGTTCATCAACACCGAGCAACACGACCGAGAAAGGATCTTGTTCGCTCAACACAACTCCTTGATCGGTTGTACGTTTTTCCGATGCTTCGCGTTCAATCGGCTCATGAATTTCTTCCAGTGTATTGGTGAAGCTATTGTAAATAGTAAACAAGTAAATGCCGAGACCGATAACGATCAATCCTAAAATTCCTAAAACCCACGGCCATTTTTTCTTCTTGTTCTTTTTCTCTCTTCTGCTCATTAAACAAATTCCCCTTTAGTCAGCGATAAAATACGCTTCCAGTTCTTGTGCCCATGTCTCTGCGCCTTTGTCATTCGGCAACCCATCTTCTGTTAAATAATCTTGGAGCTGTTCGTCATCTGTATCTGGCCATGCGGACCAGTGGTCAATATAAGGATAACCATTGATCGATGCAAATTCTTCAAGTGCCGTAACTTGTGCTAGATAATAGCCAGCGCCGTAAATCGGCTGCGGTGGATGAAGCACAAGAACAGAATCTGCAACCTCAGCCGTCATATCAGACTCAAAAACACCGATATGTTCACGCTCTTGTTCAATGGTGATGCGGTCATTGTTCATTAACGTCATCGGCTCGAGCAGCACCAAGTCATAGCCCTCAGATAGGTCGACGTTGACCAAAAACTCGGAAGTTCTTACTACTGTAACGATATCAATTTCGATAAAGTTGCCGTACGCTTCTTCTAAAGAAGCTTGCAACTGCTCTGCGTAGCCGGGTTCACCGGATTCCAAAGCTGCAGAACCGGCAATGAGCATTTTCAAGCTTTCGCCGTCGCTTCTGTCAGCAAATAACTGTTGGACTTCGTCATCCATGTTGACGGTCAACTCTTCGATGTTCACAGAATCGACACTATCCGTAGTTTCAGCTTCCTCTTGTGGTTCAGCAGAAGTCTGTACTTCGGCTTCTTCCGGCTGATCCAATACACTTTCCAGTCTGTCCTGCCAGATTAAGTAACTAAATACTAGTGCAATGATACAAATAATAACAGCAATTATCGCTCCAATTTTGTACAATTTCATGGTGTGCCCCTTTCAAAAAAACCCATTCTTACAAATAAAGATAGCATAAATCATTCTAATAGCCTATATAACTTTTTAAAATTGGAAGTTCCTTCGACTCTTACCTATGCTATACTATTTTAAGTTGTTTATGAATCAAAAATGATAAGAATTTGAAAATAAAAGGAGATAATCACCACATGGAAGAAACCATCAGCTTACAAGACCTCTTTAAAACCCTGAAAAAGCGGGCCGGGTTAATTGCACTTATGACGATTTTAGCCATCACCATCGCTGGCGTTGTGTCGTTTTTAGTCCTAACCCCAATGTATGAGACTTCAACTCAAATTCTGGTCAATCAGGAAGAAACGGAAGCATCTCAATTGACCAACCAGAACATCCAAGCTGATCTACAATTGATCAATACATATTCCGTCATCATCAAAAGCCCGGCGATTTTAGACGAAGTATCAAGCCAGCTCGGTCTTGATATGTCCGTCGAACAGCTGAACAGCAAAATCACCGTCGCTACCGCTGAAAATTCTCAAGTGGTAAACGTAAGTGTGCAGGATGAAGATCCCGCAGTCGCAGTAGACATTGCCAACACGACAGCTGAAGTGTTTGAAAGTGAAATTACGGGATTGATGAACGTCGATAACGTTTCAATTTTGTCGCCAGCAGTATTAAAAGAAAACCCATCGCCAGTTGCGCCAAATCCAATGTTGAACATGGCTATCGCAGCTGTGATTGGAATGATGCTCGGAGTGGGTATCGCGTTCTTGCTTGAATACTTGGATACGTCCATCAAGACGCAGCAGGACATCGAAGAAATCCTTGGAGTTCCAATGCTCGGAATCATTTCTCCTATTAAAGAAGAGGCAAAACTGGAAGAAACTACATCATCGAAGAGAAGGGCGGGATAAGAATGGCCAGAAAGAAAAAGGTATTGCAGGAAACTGCGCGTAAACTGATTTCATTTACAACACCACGTTCATTCGTATCGGAACAATTCCGAACCCTGCGCACAAACATTAACTTTTCTTCTCCTGATGCAGAAATTCGCACGCTTGTTATCACGTCAGCGGCACCATCAGAAGGAAAGTCGACAACATCCGCAAACCTGGCAGTTGTTTTTGCCCAGGAAGGCAAGAAAGTTTTGCTGGTGGATGGTGATATGCGTAAACCTACAACGCATTATACATTCCGTATGGGAAACACAGTGGGCTTATCAAGCGTCTTAACGCGCCAAAACTCTATCCAGGAAGTCATCCGTCCAACAGCGGTTGAGCGCCTGGACTTAATGACTTGCGGCCCAATTCCACCGAATCCGGCTGAATTGCTTGCTTCTAAATCAATGACAGCGTTAATCGAACAGTTGAAAGATATGTATGATCTTGTAATTTTCGATGCTCCGCCTGTTCTTTCCGTAACCGATGGACAGATTCTTGCAAACAAATGTGAAGGCACTATCTTAGTGGTTAGCTCAGGCAATACGGAAAAAGAAATGGCATTAAAAGCAAAAGAAGCTATTGAATCTTCCAACAGCCGACTGATTGGCGCGGTGCTGAATAACTATGCCTTGGCAAAAGACAGCTACTACTATCAATATTATGGAAATACAGAGTAAAAAGGATTTTCCTTTTTACTTTTTTTTAAGCACCTGAGGAGGACGACACAATGATCGATACACACGCCCACATACTGCCCGGTCTTGATGATGGGGCTGAAACGATGGAACAGACAAAACGAATGCTGGAAAAAGCAGTCGAAGAACAATTGACAGGCATTATTGCCACGCCTCACGCATTTCATCCAAACTTCAATACAAACCTCGCGGCCTTAAAAAAGCAATTAGAGCTGGTCAACAGTTATATTGCACAAGAACAGCTGCCAATTAAAATATACAGCGGACAGGAATGTCGCCTGAGCGAAAAGTTGCCGGAAAAACTGGAAGCAAAAGAAGCGTTGACGATGGCGGGATCACGTTATGTCCTGCTGGAATTGCCATCCTCTGGAATTCCGGCATATACCGTGCCAATTATTCAGCAATTGATCACCCGCAACTATGTACCGATTATTGCACATGCAGAACGCAACCAGGGTATTATCGAAAAGCCGGAACGTCTCAAGAAGCTATTGCTCCATGGCGCAATGGCACAGGTCACTGCGGGCTCTGTTGCTGGCGGCTTCGGCAAAGCGATCCAACGTACAGCGATGACCTTGATTGACGCTAATCTGATCCATGTATATGGATCAGACGTTCATAGCCTGGATAAGCGTCCATTCTTGTTCAACGAAGGCCTCGACTACCTCGAGAAAAAGAACCAGCACGATATGGTGGACATTTTCCTGGAGAACAACGACCGCATCCTACTGGATGATCATTTACATGTTTTAGAGCCTGAAGACATCCGTAAAGGGAAATGGTGGAATATTTTTGCTTAATAAATAATAAAAAAGTATTATTTTGTTTATAAAATCCTATCATTTCCAATTCATAGTATGTTAGAATGAGAAAAGATTTTTACCCATATATGAATAAAGAACTGGATAACGAAAGGATTGACCCTAATGTCTCTGAAAAATCGTGTTTCTTTATTACTAATTGTCGACTCGCTTATTGTCTTTTTCTCTATTTTCGTCGGCTATTACGTGCTTTACCCTTATAATGACGTGCTGCAAAACAAATTCCTGCTGGCTAGCGCACTAACAATCTTTATTGCGCATCATGCCTTGGCCATGTACTACGGCTTATATCGCAAAGTGTGGGAATATGCCTCAATCGGAGAATTGACATCAATCTTTAAAGCAGTTAGTTGGTCCATCGTGGTAATCGGGATGGTGCAATATGTGTATAGAGGAGATGTCCTGTTCCGAGCGCTGGCCATTACGTGGATGTTGCATCTTATCTTGATTGGTGGCTCGCGCTTGTCTTGGCGCTTGTTCCGGGATAAAAAGATCAGGCACAAGAATTCAGAACTGAAGCGCACTTTAATTATAGGAGCAGGAAAAGCCGGAACCTTAGTGGCTCGTCAATTATTAACGAATCCTGAAAACGGCTTGCTGCCTGTGCTATATGTCGATGACGATAAGAATAAGCAAGGACTCGACATTTACGGTGTTCGTGTGGTGCATGGCAATACGAAAGACATTGCCGATATCGCTATTGAAAATAAAATCGACACGATCATCATCGCCATTCCTTCACTCGGCAAACAGGAAACTGCTGAACTGATCAAGACCTGTATGGACTCCGGTATCCGGACTCAAACCATTCCTCTTATAGAAGATATTATGACCGGTAAAGTGTCGGTGACGGATATACAGGACGTTAAAATTGAAGACCTGTTGGGACGAGACGAAGTTAAGTTGGATATGGATAAGATTGCCGACCAGTTGACCAGTAAAACCATACTTGTAACTGGTGCTGGCGGTTCGATCGGCTCCGAAATTTCACGCCAAATTGCGCGCTTTGGTCCGAAAAAATTATTGCTTTTAGGCCATGGAGAAAATTCCATCTACCTGATTGATATGGAACTACGCCAAACGGTCGCTCCGGACACTGAAATTATTCCTATTATCGCTGATGTACAGGATCGTGAACGTATCCTGGAAATTATGGAAACCTTTAAGCCAGATGTTGTCTACCATGCAGCAGCGCATAAACATGTGCCGCTTATGGAAGGCAATCCAATGGAAGCTGTGAAAAATAATGTATACGGGACGAAGAATGTCGCAGAAGCAGCTCATTTAAGTGGTGTAGGAAACTTCGTAATGATATCGACTGATAAAGCGGTAAACCCACCGAACGTTATGGGGGCGACGAAGCGTTTTGCGGAAATGATCGTTCAAAATTTAGCAAGGCGTAGTAAAACAAAATTTGCGGCAGTACGGTTTGGAAATGTTCTTGGGTCTCGTGGATCTGTTATTCCTCTATTTAAGAAACAAATTGCGGCAGGAGGTCCAGTCACGGTTACAGACCCACGTATGACACGTTATTTCATGACCATACCGGAAGCCTCCCGACTTGTTATCCAAGCTGGAACATTAGCAGAGGGTGGAGAAGTTTTTGTCTTGGACATGGGTGAGCCTGTGAAGATTGTTGATCTAGCTCAGAACTTGATCCGGTTATCCGGCTATTCAGAAGGCGAAATCCGCATCAATTTTTCTGGGATTCGTCCGGGGGAGAAGTTGTTTGAAGAACTATTGAATGACAACGAGATCCAGACTGAGCAGGTATTTCCAAAAATTTATATTGGAAAAGCGAACCCGGTTAGTGAAGGTGAATTGACTTATCTTTTGGATAAGTTTCCTGAAATGCAAAATGATGAAGTTAAGGATGTATTGATAGCATTAGCTAATCGAAAGAATGTAGAAACTCTAAAGACAGAAGTTGGTTCAGCTTAATTAAATTAACGAGAAAATTTGTAAATGGAAAGGAGAATAAAATGTTCTCATTCACGAAAAGAATTTTAGATTTCTCTTTATCCTTACTAATTGTTGTTGGTTTATCTCCTATTCTTGTGTTTCTTTGTATTTTGATAAAGATAGATTCACCAGGGCCTATCCTTTTCAAGCAAAAACGCATTGGTAAAGATAAAAAAAACTTCAATATATTAAAGTTCCGTACAATGAAAATCGATACACCAAACGATATGCCAACCCATTTACTGGATAAACCTGACTTCTATATTACTAAAATAGGTAAGTTTTTACGCAAGACAAGTTTGGATGAATTACCCCAGTTGTTTAATATCCTAAAAGGTGAAATGAGTATAATTGGTCCGCGCCCGGCTCTTTGGAATCAGTATGATTTGATTGCGGAGCGTGATAAGTATCAAGCTAACGATATACTTCCTGGATTGACTGGTCTTGCTCAGATTAGTGGTAGAGACGAATTGGCCATTGAGATTAAGGCGAAAATTGATGGAGAGTATGTCGACAAGATGAGTCCGTTATTGGACTTTAAGATATTTTTTGGGACTGTTTTTAGTGTTTTAAAGAGTGATGGCGTTAAAGAAGGTACAGATTTGACTAATAAAAATCTTTAATATAAAGGTGTATAAAACATGAGTAAAAAAAGAATTTTAATTACAGGACAAAGAAGTTATGTAGGAACTAACTTTATAGATTGGTTAAGTCAGTGGCCAGATAAATATGAAGTAGAAGAGTTATCTGTTCGAGGAAATCAATGGAAAAAGAAAGATTTTTCCTTATATGATTCTGTACTTCATGTTGCTGGAATTGCCCATGTCTCTACAAATCCTAAAATGGAAGAACAATATTACAAAGTGAACCGTGACCTTACGATTGAAGTGGCTGAGCATGCTAAGAGTGAGGGGGTTAAACAATTCATTTTTATGAGTAGTATTATTGTTTACGGGGACAGCAGTAGTGAAAAGAGAATTATTGATCAGAGCACCATACCTAAACCAAGTAATTTCTATGGCAACAGTAAACTCCAGGCCGAAGAAGGAATAAAACTTTTAGAAAGTGAAAATTTTAGAGTTGCAACAATCAGGCCTCCTATGATTTATGGGAAGAATTCTAAAGGTAATTATCCAAAATTGGTTAAGGCTGCTAAGGTGCTTCCTGCATTTCCTGACTTCGATAATGAGCGTAGTATGCTTCACATAGATAATTTAAGTGAATTTTTGAGATTGATGGTCGAAAATGATGAGAGTGGACTTTTTTTCCCACAGAATAAAGAATATGTAACGACTAGTGAAATGGTTCGGGTTATTGCTGAAGCTAGCGGAAAGAAAATTAAGCTTTTAAAAGTGTTTAACCCATTTGTCAGACTTATGATTGCGAAAGTAAATGTTGTAAATAAGGTTTTTGGGAACTTAACATATGATATGAGTGTAAGTGAGTATAAAGAAGATTATCAAATTATGAATTTAGAAGAGTCTGTGAAAAAAAGTATGTAAATAGGTGGCCGATATTATTATGAAAAAAAAGGTTCTATTATTAGGAAATCACGGCTTTGTAATCTACAATTTCCGAAAAGAATTAATTCAAAGATTATTAAAAAATGGTTACGATGTATACATCTCTCTTCCATATGATGAGAAAGTTGATGTAATGATAAGTTGGGGATGTAAGTTTGTTGAAACAAGTGTGGATAGAAGAGGAACAAATCCAAAGACAGATTTGAAGTTAGTTGGTCATTACTTAAAAATATTAAAAGACATAAAACCGGATATAGTACTTACATATACTATAAAACCTAATTTATACGGTGGTATAGCTTGCAGAATGCTTAATACTCCCTGCATTAACAATATCACAGGATTAGGTAGTGGCTTTAGCGGAAAACCCGCCTTGAAATTTCTACTAACTAATTTATATAAAGTGGGATTAAAAAAATCTAAATGTATATTTTTCCAAAACACTGAGGACATGAATACGTTATTAGAAAACAAGATTGTTCGAGGGCCATATGAATTAATTCCAGGTTCAGGAGTAAATTTAAATGAATTTAAGTTTATGAAATTTCCAGCAGAAGATAACTTAAACTTTATTTTTATCGGTAGAATTATGAAGGATAAAGGGATAGATCAGTATCTAGAAGCTGCAAAAGAAGTGAAGATTAAGCATCCTAAAGCTAGTTTTAATATTGTTGGTTTTATCGAAAAATCTCAGTCTCACTACAACGAATTAATTGATGAGTATGTAAGAGAAGGATATATAAATTTTTTAGGTTATCAGTCAGATGTACGACCATTTATACAAGAAGCTAGTTGTTTAATTCAGCCATCTCATGGAGGTGAGGGATTATCTAATGTCTTATTAGAAACTGCGGCTATGGGTAGAACTCTAATTGCATCAAATATACCGGGGTGTAAAGAAACTATTGAGGAGAATATAAACGGATATACCTTTGAAAAGAAAAACACTAAAAATTTAATATCGAAAATAGAGAATTTTATAGATTTATCTTATAAAGAAAAGAAAGAGATGGGCCATAAATCAAGAGAAAAAGTTGAAAAAGAATTTAATAGAGAAATTGTTGTTAATGCATACCTTAAACAAATTGAATCGATACTTAATAAACAGTGAAAAAGTTTTTACGGGTATTAATCGTAATCTTAGGAGGTTTTTTTTATGATAAAATATTTTAAAATTAGTGTTGCCATAATGTATTCAATAATTAGGTTTTCATTAATTAAAATTTTTCATTGGAATACTTTTAATTTCCCGCTAATTAATCTTGTTTCTCCCATGACTGACATAGAAATTGGAGAAAAATCTAAATTAAGTTTTGGGAAATTAGTGAAAATTAAAAGTGGGTGTAAAGTAAGAGTTAGACACCATGCAGAAATAGCGATAGGAAATAATACATTTATGAACCACGATTGTATGATTATTAGTCATGAAAAAATAAATATTGGTAGTGGCGTGCAAATCGGTCCAAATGTTTTAATATATGATCATGATCATGACTTCAGAGTACCTGGTGGAATAAGTTCCCTTAAATACAAGACTAGTTCAGTAAATATTGGCGATAATGTGTGGATTGGAGCTAATACTATAATTTTAAAAGGAACTAAGATAGGGGAAGGCAGCGTTATTGGTGCAGGTAGTGTTATAAAAGGAGAATTTCCAGCTAACAGTTTTATAGTGCAGCAAAGAGAAACTAGAGTTAATCCCATAAATTAACTTAAAGAAATGAGGCAATATAAAAGTATGAAAAAAAAAACAATATTATATATAGGTGGATTTGAATTACCAGACAAAGATGCAGCTGCACACAGAGTCCTCAATAATGCTAAAATATTTCGAGATTTAGGTTATAATGTTGTCTTTATAGACGTAGTAAGGAACTCAAAAAGAGAAAATATTAATCTAGATAGTATGCATAAGAAAAATGTCCAAGGTTTTGATTGTTGGTCAATAAAATTCCCTAGTTCTATAACCGAATGGATCCGATATTTAACAAGTATTAAATTTGTAAAAAAAGTGGCGGAAAATTATGAAGAAGTGAAAGTGATTATTTGTTATAACTATCAAGCTGGTGCTTTTGTTTCAATCAAAAAATATTGTAAAGAAAATAACATTAAATTAGTGGCAGATTGTACGGAATGGTATGAAGACAAACGCCTAATTAAGAAGATTGATACTGATTTAAGAATGAAGTATTTACATAAAAAAATTGATGGTGTGATATGCATAAGTAGCTTCTTAAGCAATTATTACAAAGAACATACTAAAACTTTAATACTACCACCTCTAATAGATTTACAAGAAGAAAAATGGGAGTTAAGAGAATTTTCAAATAAACCATGTAATAAAAGGATTTTTGTTTATTCAGGAAGACCAGGAAAGCATAAGGACAAGTTGAACTATATTATAAATGCTTTAAGTGAACTTAAAGATAATAACTCATATATTTTCAAAGTTATAGGCATTAAAAAGTCAGAATACCTATTGTATTATCCTGAACATACTGCAATTTTGGAGGATTTGAAAAACTTAGTTATATTCTTAGGCAGAGTAAGTCATGCAGAGAGTTTAAGGCATGTAACGAGTGCAGACTACGTAATATTTTTAAGAGAAAATAAACGTGTGAATAACGCGGGGTTCCCCACGAAATTTGTTGAAAGCATAACATGTGGTACGCCTGTTATTACCACAGATACAAGTGACATAACTAAATTTTTAATAGAAAAAGAAAATGGTTTTATCGTAGAAGTTGATAATACACATAAATTAGTAAGAAAAATGAACTACATTTTAGATCTTGAGGAAAGTAAAGTTAAAGAAATGAAAGATAACTGTTTGAAATCAACGGTATTTCATTATAAAAACTATTTAAGCGAAACTCAGAATTTTATGGAAGAGTTAAACTCATTGTCTAATAAATAAAGCTTTATATTTTTATTGATTTATATAAAGTAATATTGAAGAAATAGAATAGATAAAGAAATATCTCATTTTAAACAAGATAGGATAGGGTGTATGTCAACAGTATTAAAGCCTATTAAACAAAAATGTATGGAGAAAAAACATGAAAATAATTAGATCAGTAGTCGAAACTATAATACCTATTTTAGCAATTCTGATGGCATGTTTCTATCCAACATCTTTAGAGGGAAAAATTTTCGAAGCACAAGGTACGATAATATACTATTTAATATCCAGTTTAATAATAATTACTTTATTTGTAAAAACTAAATATGATAAGAAAAATATATATATAGGAACATTTTTTCTGATTTATCTAACTGTAGTAACTTTTATCTCTGTAATTGCAGTTAACACAAATTTTTCAATTGCTAGATTCGCTCCAGTTTTTCTTAGTTTAATTTTATTTATGATTAAAATAAAAACTGTTCCTAATTTTAATGTGTTAAAAGGTGTACTTGAAGTAATTTCTATTGTTATTTTACTTTGGAATATTGGAATACTAATTGGCCAGGAAGCACTTATCAGTTTTACTATTAACTCATATTCTCAGTTTAATGATTTTACAGTTAGTTACGGATTAAGTATTGGTAAAACCATTTTTACATTTGGTGCCCACACCTTTGCATCATTTTTTTATATGCTAATATTCTATATGTGGTATATAACAATTAAAAGAGACAAAAAAAATAGAAAATTTCGATATGTTATATATTTGCTTGGTTTTTTAATTTTTACAGTTTTGTTAAAATCATCTGCAGCCTTGCTATTTTCAATAATGATGATTTTACTGCTATTTGATTTAATTAAGGGTAGTGTTAATAAAATTTTTTTCATATTTGCATCTGTAATTACATCAATTTTTTTATTAAACTCATTTTTAATAGATGTATACAGAGGTATGGTGACAAGTTCTACTAATGGTGTAATTCCAAGGTACTTCTCGGAAAATAATATTTTTTCTGCTAATTTTAGTGTATTAAAAGAAAATATTTTAGGAATAGGATTTACTATCCCAAGGGATTATGCAATTACTTATACTGATTCTGGATATTTAGTATATTTTACAATGGGAAATATAGTATTTGTAATAGTTATCTACTATATGTTATATCGTTTTCTGAAAAACAATATTGAAACAAATTTTAAAGTTATTTTTTTAATTATCCTTCTTTTTGAGCTAGCCATACCTTCATTAATATATATGAAAACCACTTACTTTTTAATATTTCTTGTTTATTATTTAAAAAGTTTAAATGAAAAGGTGAAAAAAAATGAATACGAATATTAACAAAACACATCAAAATTTAAGAGGGATTGACTTTCTTTTTGTAGGGGGAGTAATTCCTAAAGAAATCGAGAAAGAGGTCTTAAAAAAAACCAAAAAAGCAGCACAGTTGGCTGCAAATAATTTTCAATGGAGTTTAATAAAAGGTTTTGATGCTAATTTAGAAAATCCAGTAACAATTATTAATACTATGTTTGTAGGATCGTATCCCAAAAACTATACTGATATCTTGGTTCCAGAGAAGTATTTTTCACATGCAGTAGGTGCAAATGATATTAGCTTAGGATTTTTGAATTTAACAGTTATAAAACAATTTATCAGACCTTTCAAAGAAAAAGAAAATATAAAAAAGTGGTTGAGTAAATCAACAGACTGCCAAAAAATGGTATTTATTTATTCTTTAGAGCCGAGATTTGTTAGGATTGCTAAAATTATTAAAAAAAATAATCCAAATGCTTTGATATGTATATCTGTGAACGATTTGCCTCAGTATGCCATGTTAAGCAATCAAAAAAATAATATAATATTCAGAGCTTGGAAAAAAATAAATCAAATTAGAGTAGATAGAGGGAAAAAATATATTGACAGTTTCATGATCGTTACTGAAGAAATTGCGGCAAAATTAGAAGTTGAAAATAAACCTTATAGAGTTATAGAGGCTTTAGTAGACACAACAAATGATTCTGAGTTTAAAATTAGTAGCGCTAATGGAATAAAAAAAACAATTGTTTATACAGGTGGTTTAACTGCTAAATATGGTTTATTAAATTTAGTTGAAGCCTTTAAAAAAATTGAATCAGATTCCTACCAATTAGTAATTTGTGGAGATGGAGAAACAAAAGACAATATCCTAGCAGCTGCTAAGGAAGATCCGAGAATTAAATACTTGGGAGTGTTATCTCCAGAGAAAATTAAAGAAATTCAATGTAGTGCGTCTGTTTTAGTAAATCCTAGACAAAATACTGAAGAATTTACTAGATATTCATTTCCAATTAAAACTATTGAGTATCTTTTAGCAGGTGTTCCAGTAATTGGTTATAAATTACATGGAGTTCCTGAGGAATATGATAAATATCTTATATATGTGGAAGAAAACTCGATTGATGCTTTAAAAGAAAAAATTGTAGAAGTTTGTAATTTATCCCCTGATCAGAGGGTGCAAATCGGACAATTTAATAGGGCATTCGTATTGAAAAATAAAAACCATATAATACAGACTAAGAAAATTTTAGATATGATGTTATCTAGTAAAAACAGAAAAATATAAAGTGTTTTCTGAAAGGTATTTATTGAAGGGAGAGTTATAAATGAAGGCACTTGTGACAGGTGGAGCAGGTTTTATAGGCTCTAATGTAGTTAAGTTTTTAATTGAAAAGGGCTGGGAGATTAGGGTGATAGATAATCTTTCGACTGGAAGCAAAGATAATTTAAACGGACTTGATATTGATTTTATCAATGGAGATATTTGCAATGAAAAAACAGCTTTAGAGGTTTGTGAAAATATTGATGTTGTTTTTCATTTAGCTGCTTGCGTAGGAAGACAAAAATCGATAGATCATCCCCAACTAGATTCTCAAATTAATTTACTAGGGACGATCAATATTTTAGAGGGAATGAGAAAGAAGGGTGTAAAACGCATTATATATTCTTCGTCTGCTGCAATATTTGGAGAGTTAATAGAAACTTCGATTGACGAAGATCATCCCCAAAATGCTAATTCGCCATATGGAGTTAGTAAACTAGCAGCTGAAAAAATGATTCTTTCATATAGTGAAATCTATGATATAACAGCAATTTGCTTACGATATTTTAATATTTACGGAGAAAATCAAAGATTTGATCTTTATGGAAATGTAATTCCGATTTTTGCGAAACGAATTTTTTCAAAAGAACCTGTTACTATTTACGGTGATGGAGAACAAACAAGAGATTTTGTAAATGTAAAAGATGTTGCCAGAGCTAATTACTTAGCAGCTGTGAGCAACGTTGAAACTCAGGTAATAAACTTGGGTAGCGGAACTAGTATAACTATAAATAAACTATTAGATATTATGAAAGGTATAAGTACTGTCAAAGTTTTAGTAGAAAATCAGCCCATGAGAGCTGGGGATGTAAGAGATTGTAAAGCAAATATTAATAAAGCATATAGTTTACTAAAATTTGATGCTCAGATTGAATTAAATGAAGGTTTGAAAGAATATATGTTTTGGTATAGAGAAAACTGTTTATAACGGTCTTAAAACATTAGCGAGGATGATAAAAATGAAATTCCTTATACTTGGTGCAACGGGGATGGCAGGACATACTATCTCTTTGTATCTTACAGAACAAGGGCACGATGTTACAGGATTTAGTCGACAGAAAGTACAATTTTGTAAGTCGATTATTGGAGATGTAAGAAATTTAAACGAATTAGAAAATATAATAAAAGAAGGGAAATACGATGCTGTTGTTAATTGTATTGGCATACTAAATACTTTTGCAGAAAATAATAAAGAATTAGCAACATTTTTGAATTCATATTTGCCACATTTTCTAGCTTCGGTGACATCGAAAACAGAAACACAAATTATACAAATGAGTACAGATTGCGTGTTTTCAGGCGAAAAAGGAAACTATAAGGAAAGCGATTTTCAAGATGGTAAAACTTTTTATGATAGAACTAAGGCTCTTGGTGAGCTAGAAGATAAAAAAAATATAACTTTTAGAAATTCAATAGTAGGCCCAGATCTTAACCCTAATGGAATAGGTTTATTAAATTGGTTTATGCTTCAAAATGATCCAATTGTCGGTTACGATAGAGTAATGTGGACGGGAATATCTACTCTACAATTGGCTAAGGCAATGGAATATGCAACAAAAGAAAAAGCCAGTGGCTTATATAATATGGTTTATAAAGAGAAAATCAGTAAGCTTGAACTTTTGAAATTGTTTAATCGTTACATGAAAAAAGACTCGATTAATATATCTCCAATTTCAAGTCCTATAGTGGACAAATCTTTGATTCGTACCAATTTCAATCTTGAATATATTATTCCAGATTATGAAACCATGGTAATAGAGATGGCCATGTGGATGAAAATGCATAAAAACTTGTATCCACATTACTTTTAAGAAATTTTTATAAAATATATGGTATTGAAATGTTGAGGCTAGAGAATTGAAACATAAAATAAAGGAATTTATTTCAAATTCTTCATATACATTAACTTCTAACTTCATAACTCTATTAATCTCTACCTTAATGATTCTAATTGTTCCCAAAATTATTGGGGTTGAAGAGTATGGCTATTGGCAACTTTACTTATTTTATTCAGCATACGTAGGTTTTCTCCACTTTGGTTGGACTGATGGAATTTATTTAAAATACGGTGGAAAAGAGTATCGTGATTTAAATAAAAATCTATTTTTCTCACAATTTTACATGCTAATAGTTTTACAGTTATTCTTTGCTATAACAGTAAGTGGAGTTGCCTTTTTAATAATAGAAAATCCAAATAGAATTTTTATTGTTCAAATGATCTCACTTAACTTATTAATACTAAATGTCAGATCCATGTTGGTATTTATTTTACAAGGAACTAATAGAATTAAAGAGTTTGCAAATATTACAATATTAGACAGACTTCTCTATTTTTCACTTATTTTATCATTTCTTTTACTTGGTATCTATGACTACCAAGTTATAATTTTAGGTGATTTAATTGGAAAGTTCTTATCATTACTTTTGGCTATTTATTTCTGCAGGGACATTGTATTTGGAAAGATAAATAAAATCAGGTTTTTGCTTTCAGAGGTTTTAGATAATATTAGCATAGGTATAAAGTTGATGTTTGCTAGTTTAACAAGCACATTAATTATAGGTGTAGTTAGATTTGGAATAGAGCGGAACTGGGATGTATCTACCTTCGGAAAAATTTCGCTTACTTTAAGTATTTCAAATTTTGTTATGATATTTGTGAATTCTTTAGGTATTGTTATTTTTCCATTGTTAAGAAGAGTAGAAGAAAATTCCTTAGCGAAAATCTATGTAAACATCAGGTCTTTATTAATGGTATTTTTGTTGAGTCTACTCATTTTTTATTTTCCAATAAAGTTAGCACTAATATCTTGGTTACCAGACTATAAGGATAGTATAGCTTTTATGTCATTAGTCTTTCCAATGATTATCTTTGAAGGAAAAACATCATTGTTAATTAATACATATTTAAAAACTTTAAGAAAAGAAAAGTTTTTATTGAATGTGAATGTACTTACATTAATTGTGAGTATAACTTTGACTTTTATTACTGCTTTTGTTTTTGAAAACCTATCGTTAACGATATTAACAATAGTAGTTCTTTTAGCATTTCGAAGTGTAATTGCAGAAATTTATATTGGGAAATTATTAAATATCAGTGTTTATAAAAATATTTTTTTCGACATAATCTTATCTATTATTTTTATAATAACTGCTTGGTTTTTGGACTCTTGGATGATGACATATCTGTATGTTTTATCTTATATTTTGTATTTATTCTTAGTAAAAAAGGATTTGTTAGAGTTTAAAAAGTTATACAAAAAGATGAAAAATTAGGAGATGACTTTTATGTTTAATAAAAAAACATTATTAATAACAGGTGGTACCGGTTCTTTTGGAAATGCAGTTATGGAAAGATTTTTAAATACAGATATAAAAGAAATAAGAATTTTTTCTCGCGATGAAAAAAAACAGGATGATATGAGAAAAGTTTATAAAAGTGATAAGCTTAAATTTTATATTGGAGATGTAAGAGATTTGGCAAGTGTAAAAAACGCAATGCATGGTGTAGATTATGTCTTTCATGCTGCAGCTTTAAAACAAGTGCCTTCTTGCGAATTTTTTCCACTAGAGGCAGTTAAAACAAATGTATTGGGGACAGATAATGTGCTTACAGGAGCAATTGAAATAGGAGTTGAAAAAGTAATATGTTTGTCTACAGATAAAGCTGCATATCCAATAAATGCAATGGGAATTTCTAAAGCAATGATGGAGAAGGTGTTTGTTGCAAAGGCAAAAACTATTGATTCTAATAAAACTCTTATTTGTGGTACTAGATATGGTAATGTTATGGCTTCACGCGGCTCCGTTATACCTTTGTTTATAGATCAAATAAAAAGTGATAAACCTATAACAGTTACTGATCCAAATATGACTAGATTCTTAATGAGTCTTGAAGAAGCAGTTGAACTGGTAGTCTTTGCATTTAAAAATGCCGAGGCTGGAGATATAATGGTACACAAAGCTCCAGCTGCCACAATTGGTGACTTAGCATTAGCGATTAAAGAATTATTTAATTCTAAAAATGAGATCAAAGTTATTGGTACTCGTCACGGTGAAAAAATCTATGAAACTTTACTCACACGAGAAGAACACGTAGTTGCTCATGATATGGGTGGATTCTATAGAGTCCCGGCTGACAAGAGAGATCTTAATTACGATAAATTTTTTGTAGAAGGTGATGAAAAATTAACTTTCGAAACTGAATATAATTCACATAATACAAATAGGCTTACTGTAGAAGAAATAAAAAGCAGACTATTGGAATTAGAATATGTTAAGACCGAATTGAAAGGTTGGAAATAAAATGAAAGTTCTTATAACGGGTGCAGGAGGCTTTATAGGAAAAAATCTTGTGGCAGAGTTAAAGAACCAAGGTATATCAGAAGTTTTTGAATATACTAGTAAAACGGATAGCTTAGATTTTGATAAATATTGCAAAGAAGCAGATTTTATTTTTCACTTAGCTGGCGTCAATAGACCAAAATCGCAGTCAGAGTATATGGAAGGGAACTATGGATTTACTAATGATTTAATAAATAAATTAAAAAAATATAATAATTTATGTCCTATAGTATTTTCTTCTTCAATACAGTCTAGTTTGGATAACGCTTATGGGCTTAGTAAAAAAAATGCTGAAAAATTGCTTTTGAAATATAGCGAGGATACTGGGGCTAAAGTAATTATTTACCGCTTTCCTAATGTTTTTGGTAAGTGGTGTAAACCTAATTACAATAGTGTTGTTGCAACTTTTTGTAATAATATTATTAATGATTTACCCATAACAATTAATGATGAAGAAAAAATAATGAAATTAGTATATATTGATGATGTGATTTCAGAGCTTATAAGTTCTTTAAATGGAAAAGGGAATTTAGTGGAGGACTTTTATGAAGTACCTGAATTCTATACAGTTTCCTTAGGAGAAGTGGCTCAACTAATTTATTCTTTTAATAGGAATCAAAAAGAGCTGTCAATTCCAGATTTTTCAAATGAATTCACAAAAAAATTATATAGTACTTATTTAAGTTATCTCCCCAAAGAAAAATTAAAATATCCTTTGAAAATGAATATTGATGAAAGAGGTTCATTTACTGAGTTTTTAAAAACTCCAGATCGTGGCCAAATATCAATTAATATTTCAAAACCTCAGATAACTAAAGGTAATCATTGGCATCACTCAAAAAATGAAAAGTTTTTAGTGGTAAGTGGCGTAGGAATAATCAGGATACGCAAACTAAATTCTGATGAAATATATGAATATCATGTAAACGGATTGAAAATGGAAGTTATTGATATACCTGTTGGTTGTGTTCACAACATTGAAAACATCGGAGTTGAAGACATGGTAACTGTAATGTGGGCAAATGAGTGTTTTGATAAAAATAATCCAGATACATATTATATGGAGGTTTAATTTATGGAAAAGTTAAAAGTTATGACAGTAGTTGGTACAAGACCAGAAATTATAAGGCTTTCAGTACTGATAAATAGATTAGAAGAATCAGAGGCTATAGAACATGTACTTGTTCATACAGGTCAAAATTATGACTATGAATTAAACGAAGTATTTTTTAGAGATTTAAACTTAAAAAAACCTGACTACTTTCTTAATGCAGCTATAGGTTCTCCTATTGAAACTATTGGAAATATTCTTATAAAAATTGATCCAATTATGGAAACCGTAACTCCTGATGCTTTTTTAATACTGGGTGACACAAATAGTTGTTTATGTGCAATAGCGGCTAAAAAGAGAAATATACCAATATTCCATATGGAAGCGGGAAATAGATGTTTCGATCAAAGAGTTCCAGAAGAAACAAATCGAAAAATCGTAGATCATATTTCGGATATAAATTTAACTTATAGTGATATAGCAAGAGAATATTTATTGAAAGAAGGGGTAGCTTCCGATAGAATTATCAAAACGGGCAGTCCAATGTTAGAAGTGCTTAACTCTAAAAAAGAAGATATTGAAAAATCTACCATATTAGAAACTTTCGAAGTACAAGAAAATGGTTACTTCGTAGTTTCGGCTCATAGAGAAGAAAATATTAATTCTGAAGAGAATTTTTCAGACCTAGTTGAAAGTTTAAATAGTATTGCAGAAAAGTTTAGATTGCCGATTATAGTAAGTACACATCCTAGAACTAAAAAAATGATTGATTCCAAGGGTATAAAATTCAATGAGTTAGTAAAAATAATGAAACCTTTAGGATTTAACGATTATATAAAGCTACAATCAAAGGCTAAAGCCGTTTTGAGTGATAGTGGAACTATAAGTGAGGAAGCTTCTATTCTTGGATTTCCAGCACTAAATATTAGACAAGCACATGAAAGACCAGAAGCAATGGAAGAAGCAGCGGTCATAATGGTTGGTTTAAAAAAAGAAAGAATTATGCAAGGACTAGAAATATTGGAAAACCAAAAAATTGATACTCTTAGACGTGTTGAAGATTACAACATGCCCAATGTTTCAGAGAAAGTTTTAAGAATTATTTTATCATATACAGACTTTGTAAATCGAGTAGTGTGGCAAAAATAACAAAGTGATTATATAACCAAATTTTTAAATATTTTTTAAAAAAGTTTTCAATTGAAATTTGTTTATATTAGAATATTTTTTGTTTAAGTATTTAGCTATTATTGATATAGCTAATAAGATAACTGCAAATATATATCTAGTATTAATAAATGTCTGTTATATCACCAATTAATATAGAAAAACAAAGTTCATTTGTTGACACTCCTTTAATTGTTTTGAATTAACTTGAGTGTCCCACATGAACTTTTTTAAGTTCTTAGTTGTGTAATATAGTATTTAGAATGTTATTTGAAAGGAGAAATTATGTTTAAAATAGCAGTAGCTGGAACAGGATATGTCGGTTTAGTCGCTGGAGTTTGCTTTGCAGAGAGAGGCCATCAAGTAGTATGTGTTGATATTGATGAAGCTAAAGTAAACCTAATGAAATCAGGAGTATCTCCTATATACGAAGCAGGTTTAGAAGAATTAATGAAAAAAAATTATGAAGCAGGAAGACTGGAGTACACCACTGATTATAAGTCAGCTTACAAAGATGCGGATGCCGTATTTATTGGTGTAGGAACTCCAGAAAATGAAGATGGATCTGCAAACCTTTCCTATATAGCGACTGTAGCACGGCAAATTGCTGAAACAATTGAAAAAGACTGTTTAGTTGTTGTGAAATCCACTGTTCCAGTTGGTACAAATGATAAGGTTGAACAATTTATTCATGACTTCTTAATTAATAGCGTGAGAGTAGAAGTGGCTTCAAATCCTGAGTTTTTAGCGCAAGGATCTGCAGTACACGACACTTTGAATGCGAAGAGAATTATTGTTGGTACTGAAAGTGAATGGGCTGAAAATCTTTTGCAAAAAATTTATAAACCTTTTAAGTTGCCGATAGTATCTGTAAACAGAAAATCTGCAGAAATGATTAAATATGCATCTAATGACTTCTTGGCTTTAAAAATTTCTTATATGAACGACATTGCAAATCTTTGTGAGCTTGTCGGAGCAGATGTTCAAGATGTTGCTAAAGGTATGAGTTTCGATGATCGTATTGGTAGTAAGTTCTTGAATGCTGGTATTGGTTATGGCGGCTCTTGCTTCCCAAAAGATACTAAGGCACTTGAATACTTAGCATTACAGAATGGTTATGATTTAAAAACTGTTAAAGCAGCTATTGAAGTCAATGAAAATCAAAAAACCTTAATGTACAGGAAAGCCAGCAATCGTCTTATTACATTTAATGGTCTTAAAGTCGCTATTCTTGGTCTTACATTTAAGCCTGGAACTGATGATTTGAGGGAAGCTCCTTCTATGGAAAATGTACCTTTGCTTTTGAAGCAGGGGGCTGATATATATGCGTATGATCCAATTGGCATAGAAAATTTTGCTAAAGTCTTTCCTGAGGGTCAACTTGAGAAAGGCAGTATAAAATATGTGTCAAATATTGAAGAGGCAATAGAAGGCGCAAATGTCTGTTTCATCTTCACTGAATGGGACGAGGTTAGAGCAGTGGATGCCCAGGTTTATAAAAAACTAATGAGAACGCCATTAGTGTATGATGGCCGTAATCTTCATCATGTTGAAGAGATGGAACAAGCTGGAGTAGAATATTATTCGGTCGGTAGAGCTCCTGCGAATAAAGATGGACTTAAGGAGTTGAGAAAGCTTGAGTTACAAGCCGCTAAACTCTAGTAAAGTATATTTAATAACAGGTGCCGCCGGATTTATAGGTTATTATCTTTCAAAAAGATTATTGGAGTCTGGTTGTAAGGTGATAGGCATCGATAATCTCAACGAATATTATAATGTGAAATTAAAACATGACCGTTTAAATAGATTAGAATTAAATAAAAATTTTACTTTTGTTAAAGGCGATATTTCTGATAAAGAACTAGTAACTAGCCTATTTAAGCAGCATCAGCCAAAAATTGTTGTGAATTTGGCAGCTCAAGCCGGCGTAAGGTATTCGATTGAAAATCCGGATGTCTATATTCAAAGCAATGTCATTGGATTCTATAACATTCTAGAAGCATGCCGTCATTATCCAGTTGATCACTTGTTATATGCTTCATCAAGTTCAGTTTATGGAGCAAACAAGAAAGTTCCTTTCGAAGAAACCGATTTTGTGGATAACCCAGTATCTCTGTATGCATCTACTAAAAAGTCGAATGAACTGATGGCACATACGTATAGCCATCTATATAAAATCCCAGCAACAGGACTTCGCTTCTTTACAGTGTATGGCCCAATGGGACGTCCTGATATGGCTTATTTCGGATTCACTGATAAGTTGTTTGCAGACGAAGAGATTAAAATTTTCAATAATGGTGATTTCAAAAATGACTTGTACCGCGATTTTACCTATGTGGACGATATTATAGAAGGCATTCAACGTCTTTTACCGAATCCACCAAATGAAGTGGAACAGGCTCCACATAAAATTTTTAATATCGGCAACAGCAGCCCTGAGAAGTTAATGGTATTTATTGAGACGCTTGAAAAATGCTTAAGCAATAGCTTAGGTAGAACTATAGAATTCAAGAAAAAGTTTGAACCGATTAAACCTGGCGATGTTCCTGCGACTTATGCTTCTACAAAATTGTTGGAAGAAGCAATTGGATTTAAACCTAAAACGACTATTGAAAAAGGACTTCAGAAGTTTACGGATTGGTATTGTGAATACTATAAAATAATGTGATTATTTAATTTAATTTTACTGCATTTTTTTTATAAAAAAATAGTTATCAAGGTCTAAAGTATAAGTAGGTGCAAAGATGAGAGTGAAAAAAGCTATAATTCCTGCGGCTGGTTTAGGAACACGGTTCCTCCCAGCTACAAAAGCGATGCCAAAAGAAATGTTGCCAATTGTCGATAAGCCGACGATTCAATACATCATTGAAGAAGCGATTGCTTCCGGTATAGAGGACATCATCATTGTAACTGGAAAAGGCAAGCGTGCCATTGAAGATCATTTTGATCATGCATTTGAATTGGAAGACATTTTGATGAAAAAAGGCAAACAAGAAATGTTGGATTCGGTCTTGGAGACATCTAAGGTAGAAATCCATTTTATACGCCAAAAGCAGCCGCTTGGTTTGGGGCATGCTATTTGGTCAGCGCGGAAGTTTATTGGCAACGAACCTTTCGCTGTCTTATTGGGAGATGATATTGTTGAAAACAAAGAACCTTGTTTGGTTCAATTAATGGATCAGCATGAGAAGACTGGAAAGAGTGTCATAGGTGTACAGCAAGTTGCTACGAGTGACACTGAACGCTACGGCATCATCGATCCGGTTTCAGTAGACGGTAAATTGATTGAAGTAAACAAGTTCATCGAAAAGCCATTGGTCGGGACAGCTCCATCCAACTATGCCATCATGGGCCGCTATATCCTGACACCGGAAATTTTTGATTACTTAAGCGAGCACCAATTGGGCGCAGGTGGTGAAATTCAATTGACGGATGCAATCCAAAAGTTAAACGGAGTCCAATCGGTTTATGCTTATGAATTTGATGGGCAACGGTTTGATGTAGGTGAGAAGTTTGGGTTTATCGAAACAACGATTGAATTTGCCTTAAAGCGTCCGGAGCTGAGAGATCAGTTACTAGAATTATTTAAAAAAAAATTAAATGAATCTACAATAAAAAAAAGTTAATAAGTTAATTTTGTCACTGCCGGTGATAAAATGGTTCTTCCGCAATTTTGGTGAAGCCCCTTTTCGGGAATTATTATAGTAATGATAATTCGAGGAGGGTGCACATATGAACGTTCACTTTTTTATCCCACTTGGACGGTGCTGCATGTTTCTGCTTCAACGGATTCCTTCCACTTGTATCTGGAATCGGCTCATTATGAGAGCCATTGCCCATCCTGCCATGGTGTTTCCCGTCGAATTCACAGCCGGTATTGGCGTACCATCAGAGATACGCCATTTCATTCAATACCTGTTTTTCTCTATGTACGCGCTCGGAAATACTTCTGCGATCAACCTAGCTGTCGCCAGTACATCTTTGTGGAACGGCGTCCGGATTGGTGGGGATCTTATGATCGGAAGACGTATCGGTTAACCGCGTTCTTTCGACATCTTGCGTTTTCGCTCAGTGCAGAAGCAGAGAGTCGCATTGCTTCCCAATACGGAGCCATACTTAGTGGAGATGCTTTTCTTTACTTGATCCGGAAAGAACAGCTGCCAGCTATCGAAGAACCTCGTGTGATTGGATTGGATGACTGGGCCTTGAAAAGAGGCAAGCGATACGGAACCGTCATCTGCGACCTCGAACGGAGGCGACCGATTGAACTGTTGGAAAGCCGGAAGGAAAAAGTGGTGAGCGACTGGCTGAAGGCATATCCTTCCGTGCGAGTTACGAGCAAGGATGGCTCGACGGAATACGCAAAAGCCCTTTCAAAGGGCGCGCCGCAAGCCATCCAAGTGACCGACCGGTGGCATTTGTTCCACAATCTCAATAAACGGATCGAGCAGTTCCTGAAACGGAAGTTCCCGTCGGGAATCATCTGGCAAGAAGGTGTTGATGCAGGGTGTTCTTCTGAGTCCAAACAGAAAGCCTTAACGGAACGCGAAGCGAAAAAGTGGCAGTTCATCCAGCAGGTGCAACTGCAGTATCGGAAGGGCACACGGATAGCGGATCTCTGCCGGGAGTTCTCGCTCGACCGCAAAACTGTTTCCCGATATGTACAGATGGAAAGTTTTCCTCTCGTGGAACGGAAACGGATCCATAGCGCGGACCCATACCACCCACTTATCCTTTCATTAATGAAGCAAAAGGTCTCCAAGCGGCAGATTTTTGAAGTGCTGCAGGAAAAAGGATATCAAAAGTCATTTTCGACATTGAAAGGTTATCTTCTCAAAGTGCAGAAACAGGAAGGCAGCGACCAACAAAAACACGCTCTATACAAATTGCCGAGGCAAAAAATTCACAGCTACTTGTGGTCTAAGCCACTCGAAGGGCCTGAAAAGCAGGTAATCCATCAGCTTCTAAAAGAGGATGGTCAGCTACAAGAACTTCAACTTCTTCTCAAACAGTTCCAGCAGATGATGCGGATACAACGCGAATCCGATGCATTATCAGCCTGGATTGAACGCGCAGAAAAAACGGGTATCAAGGAACTAATTCAGTTTGCGCACTACTTGCGATCGGATTGGCAAGCTGTTCAGAATGCCCTAGTTCATCCCTGGAGCAATGGCATGGTCGAAGGGCATGTGAATCGCATCAAAGTGATTAAACGGCAGATGTATGGGCGTGCTAACTTTGATCTACTTCGCATTAAAATTTTGTACTGTTCCCGTTAATCCTTTTTTGAAAAAGTAAGCTAAATGCTTAAAAGCCGATGATGATCAACTTCACCAAAATTGCGGAAGAACCAAAATTAAACCGGCGTTGACAAATTTGTTGAAGAAGTAGTAAACAGCTTAGATGTTTTTATATGTAAGCTGTTTTTTTGATTTAGTTTTAAAAATATTTTTATATGATTATATCAAAAAAACTATATAAAAAAGGTTTTACAGTTACTTATTCTCTTTAACTTCATTAATACTAGGATCATGGATGTTTATTGTATTAATTATTACAGGAGGAGTTATCTTTTGAACAAATTTTTTAAGTTGAGCTTCTTAACAAGCTTATTAGTTTTAATTTCAATTGTTTTTTTAAATATGTTAGATTCTAAAGTCACTGTATCATCGTTTGGAGCTATTGGGGATGACCAAAAAGAAGATACTGATGCTATTCAAAAAGCAATTGACTTTCAGAGTGACCATGGTGGTGGGGTAGTTATACTTTCTAAGGGAGTGTACTTAATAGATTCTGTAAAATCATTAATACTAAAAGATAATATTACTTTAAAATTTAAAAAGGGAGCTATTTTACAGGCTATACCAAATAAAGCAGATAATTACGAAGTTGTTAGAATAAAGGATGTAAAAAATGTAACTCTTACAGGAGATGTCAATATAAAAGGTGACCGCCTCAATCATATCGGAAAAACTGGTGAATGGGGATTTGGAATAAGTATCACGGGTTCCGAAAATATTAAAGTCGAAAATGCTGAAATTTCTAATTGTTGGGGAGATGGCATTTATATTGGTAGTACGGAAATTAAAGGTTATAGTAATCAAATAAATATATCTGATGTAACTTTAATTAATAACCGTAGACAAGGAATTTCTATTATTTCAGCAAAAAATCTCGAAATATCAAATGCAAATATTTTAAATACAAATGGAACAGCTCCGGAAAGCGGAATAGACTTAGAACCAAATTTTTCTACTGAATATTTGGAGAATATTAAAATTACCAATCTTAAAACTGAGAACAATTCTGGCTATGGCTTGCAAATATATTTAAAAAACTTACGAGGAAGTATTAATCCAGTCAGCATTGAAATTGTGACATCCAATAACCTTCCTGATGGATTCTATGTAGGAGAATATGAAGGCATTGAAGGAAAAATTTTAATTGAAGATTTTTTCACACATATATTAGAATGAATCAAAAAATTTTAGTGGTTCAATTGTAATTTGATAATAAATTCTCTTTTTTTTTTTGTATTTTATAAACAAATAAATACCACAAACTCCTCTGTTATTATTAAATATAGAAATAGGTATAAAAATTCATTTTTTTGAAAAGTGTTATTTTAATAATTTTTTATCCTTTTTTTGTGATATAAGTAGACAAAAAGAGGTGTATATTAATGGAGAAGTATCGAAAAAGAAAAATCCAGTGGGTCTTAGTAACATTTTTTATCATTATTTTTTGCGTATTATTTTCTATGAATGTTTTTGCGAAAGAAAGAGTGAGTGTTATTTCTTTTGGAGCTAGTGGTAATGGAGAAAATGATGAGACTGAATATATTCAAAAAGCAATCGATTTCCAAAGTGCAGAAAATGGTGGAATTGTTTATTTTCCAAAAGGAATATACAAAATTGATGCGTCAAAGTCTATAACTTTAAAGGATAATATTACCCTAGAGTTTGAGGATGGTGTTGTCTTAAAAGCCATTCCAAACAACTTAGAAAATTTTCAAATAATAAAAATTCATGATGTTGTGAATGTAAATATTATTGGTAAGGTTACAATTCAAGGGGAGAGGCAAGAACACTTAGGAATTACAGGAGAATGGGGAATGGGAATAAGTATCAGAGGAGCAACTGATGTTAAAGTGGAAAATCCCATTATTTCTAATAATTGGGGTGACGGAATATACATTGGAAGCACTATATTAAAAAATTATAGCGAGAACATTAAAATAATCGGTCCAGTAATAGATAATAATCGAAGACAAGGCATTTCAGTAATTTCAGTTAAAAATCTAGAAATTATAAACGCTGTAATCAGTAAGACTAACGGGACAGCGCCGCAGGCTGGAATAGATATCGAACCAAATAATTCTCAAGAAATCTTAGAGAATATAAAAATTTTGAATCTATCAACGGAGAAAAATATTGGATCTGGAGTATTTATGTATCTTGCAAATTTGAAAGGTTCGCTAAATCCAGTAAGTATCTATGTTGACAGCACGAAAAACATTAAAGATGGTTATTCGGTTAGAGCTACTGAAAACATTAAAGGTACAATTAATGTTGGTGGGTATTATCATATATCTGACAAAGAAATTGTACCAAAACCAATAGTAAGTGCATTCACAAGTACATCAACAACCATAACAGGAACTGCGCTGGCTGGATCTTCAATTAGTGTTAAAGCCGGAACAACAGTAATTGGAACCGCTAAAACGACAGGTAGTGGGAATTACACAATTTCAATACCAATACAAAAAACAGGAACTATTTTATCTGTAACAGCAAAAGATGCAGCTGGAAATGTAAGCAAAGAAACAACTGTAACTGTAGTAGCTGAAAAGTTCTCTGATTTAGAGTTTAATAATTGGTTTTATGACGAAATACTATATCTAGCAGAAGAAAATATAGTTCAAGGATTTCCCAATGGAAGTTTTCAGCCGAATAAAAACACAACACGTGCCGAAGCAGCAAAGATGCTTGCGACTGCATTAAATATACCGGTATCGACTAAAAAGACTGAATATTCGGATTTATCAAGTGGCCATTGGGCAAGTAGTGATATTGCTGCAGTAACATCTGTAGGTTTGTTCAATGGTTATACTGATGGATCTTTCAAGCCTAACAGAAATATTACTCGTGCTGAAATGGCGAAGGTTTTGGCATTGGCATATAATCTAGAAGCTAATAATGAGCAAGTATTTAAAGACGTACCATCCACCCATTGGGCATCAGAATCAGTTTCAGGAATTTCTCAAAGTAGAATTACTACTGGATATCCAGACAATACTTTCAGACCTAGTGCGGCTACTTCAAGAGCGGAGTTTTCAGTCTTCCTTGCAAGAGCATTAAATAGTGAGTTCAGATAAAAACAGAAGTTAGTTATAACGAAAAATTGGAGAAGGGCAGTTAAGCTTCATTTTTCTATAAAAATACTTTAACTGCTCCTTCTAATTACGCTAGCACCTATTACAAATATTTAGGGAGTAATAATTAGCGGAGATGCAGACATCTCATAGACTGATGCCATCCAAAAGCTCAACGAAACTTAAAAAGGTTATAGTTTTGAATTCGATGGACAGCAATGAGTATTGCGGAACGAAAAAGCCACTTGTGCGGAGTTT
>NZ_WXYN01000005.1 GCF_016881065.1 Planococcus soli
TTTTTTATAAACTGTCCACTAAATGGGGCGCGGATCATATCTTGTCCTTCTTTTTTATTTATTAGTTGGATAATATAATTTTTTCGTCAATCATTTTAGCATTAAGATATTCTGCATTGTTTATCATAATCATTATACATTCTTTGAGGTACGTAACAGCTAGATCAGCAGTTGATACAGGCTCCTGGTTATCACGCTTTATCACCTTTTTATTTTCCGCCTTTGCATCACCATGGACTATCATGGACCTATAGGAATAAATATGTTTCATATTTTTAAAAATATCAAGTTTACTTTGGTTTAATGAAGACATTTGCAATAAAAATGAAATTCTCATGGATAATTTATGTGTAAGTTCTCCTTTATCATAATCACTTAATAAAGTTTCTAAGCCTATGACTGCATCAATAATGATGTCTCGTTCATCTTTTCTTAGAAAACAGCTTTCTAGCCTTTTACAGGCCAACTGAATTTTTTTATTCTCTTGGCCTTTCAAGCCTGTATATATTGTAGCTATACTCTTCAATTCTTCAATGGAAACAACAGGAATACTAGGTTCTAACCAGTAATGTTGATTAAATTCATAGGGATATGCTCTAGTTGAAGCTCCATGAAATGCTATCAGGTCTGATTTATAAGCATAAGTCCAATTGATTGGTTTAGACAAGACTTGAGCGTATCCAGTCGGGTGTTCAATTACTATTCTAAGAGCGTTAAAGAAGTAATTAATTTCTTCTAACGGAAAGGAATTTATATTACTTAAACTGTTTGAGGTTAAGTATTTGTTACCATTCGTCATTTTATAACCCTCAATAACCAAGGCATGAGTCGCTGCACTTAACACAGTGTCAGAAATACTTTCAGAATACGTAGTTACACCGATTCTCGATAAATGATCATTTTCATCCATCTTTACTAATGAAATGGAATCGCTGAATTGAAAAGAATCAATATCAAAATTTAAAAACAATATAGGTATAAAAAAAGCTACTGGAAGCTCTTTAGAATAAATACTATTTTCAATCGGCAAATAAACCTCTAGGAAGTCTTCTTCACTTAAAGAAACATCTTCTCCCCAAGTATGCAGAGCTTTAGCAACAATTCCTTTGATGTGAGTATTTATATTAACTTCAATTAACTTTATATCGAATTCCCATTCTTCTTCTTTTCCAGGATAGGCATATATTCTTTTGTAATCTTCATTTTCACATAAATAGCTATGAACTTCTTTGTATCCACTTAATTCTTCCAAAATTATTTTAGGTAATGTTTCCTTACTATAACTTTCAAAATAAGCTTCATATTTGACCAATGGACTATTTCCAAAAGTAGTTTTAGAGATGTTAGGTAACCCATTTGGCCAATATTTTATTTCTGGATAATCAAAATAACTTGGTCTATAGAATAATTGTTCTTTAGAGACAGCAACTGCTTTTTTTATCCCATCCAAAATCACAGGATATAGTAAATTAAATAATATTGGATTTTTGTTTTTTCCATTAAAGTACCTCTCTTTTCCTGTAACTTCCATTGTACTCCTTGAAAAATCATAACATTATTTCCCTCTTATATGTGTTTCACTATTCTCTCTCTTTTTTGTCGATAACCATAATTTTGATAACTAATCCGTTCGTAAAAGTACACTTTTACGAACAAAATGGCCGCAGTTATCTAAATAACTGCGGCCATTCTTCTACTTTAGCGATAGAACCCCCTTATTGGACTATTTGGACCAGAGCAAGACTGAACCTCTTTCCAATATATGCACCTGCTCAAAAAAACATTTTTCATTCAATTAACCAGACGCTCACCAATTCTTCCATTAGTAGCCGGTGTAGGCCAGAAGGATTTTGGTAGATGATGGAACGGCTATGTCGATCTAATTCCTGAATAACCCCGATGTGGTAATGAAACTTCTTTTCTTTCCACGATTTCATTTTCACCTGGCACTTCCGTTGCGCAGCCAATACAAGCTCTTCCTGCAATAGTTGCAGGTCCGATTCATCCAAGTCTGGCTTTGCATCGTATTTGTCCTCTTCGTACCAAGCACGAATCAGTTCCACATGTTCAGTCAACATCATTCCCTGCCACTTGATCACTCCCCGGTCTTTGATTTCGCCTTGTACTTTCAGGTGTTTATTTACCTTCATGTTGACCACCCCCTAAATTTATAAGAACATACGTTCTTAATATACCACTGAATTTAGGCATTCAATCTTTTTCGCCAAATAAAAAGACCCTCATCCAGTTTAGGATGAGGGTTAGCACAAAGATTGTTCGTCCACTTTTCGATTAAGGCCAATACTTCCGCTTTGAGTGTTCTATCAAATTAATTGTATTTTCATAAAGCCAGGAAGTTAAAGCCGAAGAAAGGGGTAGCTTAGTGGCTCTGGCTTTTTTAATAACTTATCTTATGCCCCGCTCCTCTTACTGACGCTTAAAATGCATCAATAACTATATTGACCTCTTTCAGCCGGTGTTTTTCGGATATGCTTCGTCTTTTGTAAGTAATTGGTTCGGAGCAGCTTGTGCAACAAATCTTTTGGTTTGCTTTGGATGGTATGGGACACAAAGGCGGCGTCAATCAGCGGTAAATGTTGAGCTTCTCGCTCTTCGTTGAGTTGTGCGGTCACTTTTTGAATACTGCCGGTATAGGCATACAGCTTAATGATTTGTTTCTCCAGCGTGTTTGCGTGATACGTTTCGGCAAGCAACACATAGTCCTGTAAATGTTCGATCTCTTCTTTCGCTCGGCTGACGGTCGGTAAATACTTCATGTCGTTCCCCATTCTCCAAAAATTGGTTTTTAATCAGTATAGCGGAAGCCGCTCGAAAGCAATAGCTAAAGTTCTGAATCTTCTTTTAAAAGGAAAGGGAAAATAGAAAGTGAGAAAGAAGTCACCCTCTCCTTCTAGTTTCTTTCCATTAATTTTTATATTATCATTTTGATTGGTCATTTTTCTGCTGGTGGCTCTGACAATTCCCTTCTTGTTTTTTTGTTCTCACCTTTCGATTTCAACTGTATTTGTTTTGGGATTCTGCTTTTTCTTTTCTGCTGCCGGAGCCTTTTCTTGATGGATTTCCGTCCTCAACCGAGCGGCGAACGATTGGATGTAGTCCTCGTCGTGTTTTAGCAGGACATCATGATACCCGTTTTCCAATGTTGTGTATGTCTCCTTGTCCACCAGCTGCTCTTTATCCAGTTGATGGAGCGGGTGAATGTATTCCCCTTTTTCGTATTGGGAACTGATGACGAGCGTAAGACCGCTGTCTTTTGGAATGGCTACGGTATAGGCTGTCTGCTCTTGCTTGTATTGATCGAAGTCTAAGTTATTCAATTCCCCGAATGGCTTAAACTCGCTGCTGATGCCATGGATAAACATAGCGGGCTCTTTGTTGTCCAATTCCTGTCCGGAATGAGACGCGTGGGCCTTCAGTGCCTGATCCGTGAGATTGTAAGAAATATCATCCGCTTTGCTTTGCTGCAGCTCCTTCTCTTTTACTTGGTCAAAGTGCGAGTCGATTTCGTCGATAAACTCGCTGGCCGTGTTCTGGACTTCCTTCAGCATCCGCTCCTTGTCCTTCAATTCACTACCCTGCGTCCAGTTGGCCAAGTACGAAAGCGTGAATTCTTCCGTATCGATGCCGTACCGGTTGGCCACCACATAGGAAACCATTTCGGCCTGGAACTCCTTTTCGTTCGTCGACAATTCCTTGGCTCTCTCCGGCGTGTGCATCTTCGCATGCGCCAGTTCATGGATCAGCACCGACACATTTTCGAATTCCGTATTCCGCGGGTTCAAGGCGATGATCTTTTCAGTGGGAGCGGCAGCCCCTTTGGCTGTCCCGAGTTCGAATGGCGATTCGTCCACAATGGTGAAATCTAGTTTATGGGCGATTTTATTCAATGCGACCGTCATTTCTTTGCTGCTTTCAAGACTGCCGTCCCGATGGTACTTGCCGAAAAGTTCAGAGACCGACAGATTCAATTCACGGGCATTGGTCTGCGTGTATTCGAAGACGTGACCGATTTTGAAGAAGGTTTTTTGGGACGTGTCCAGCTGCTTCCTCTCAATCAATTCTTTTTCCTGCTTAGTTGCAGACGATACGGGAACATCGATGCCGTTCTTCTTGAAAAATTGGACCGGCGTCGGGACGAGTATCTTAATTCCTTTCTCGCCTTTTCGAACAGCCGCTCCCTTGCTTTTCCAAAAATTAAAGGAGCCCACAGCTTGGGCTCCCATGAATTGCTTATCGATTAAGGTCATATTGCGCTGCGAGTAATTGTGGAAGTTGGCCATGAATGCCAAGTGTTCCCTCATCGCTTTTTCAGAAACAAAATAGGAGTCGATTTGCTGATCCATACCGGATGTCAGCTCTTCAATCTCTTTCATCTTTTCTTCCGGAGTTTTTGTTTTGCCTTTGAATGCCATTCAGACCATCACCTTTCTATTTCGACTGCCTTCTCTTTCGTGAATCTTTTCGCTTCGACTAAATCCATGTTCCAGTCCTTATTCTTCGGCTTGTCAACTTCGAAATTAGTTAGATAATTAGACCAGCGCTCCACGAACTGCTGACCGGCTGCATCGTTGTCGACCGCAAAGATGACCTGTTCCACGACCGCTCCGCGTTCCTTGCAGTCCTTGATCAAGTCTCTGACACCTGCTGTCGCGGTTTGGTCTTTCAGCCCGGACATTGACAGCAAACGGATATGTTCAGGCCGTTTCAACTCGAAATAACTGAGCGCGTCGATCGGGCTTTCAAATATCGCAATTTTGTTGGGTGAGCCGATGTCCACTCGGAATCCGCCGTCCTGTTTGCTGTTGGCCATGATTTGCTTGAAGGTCTTGCGCTTGTTATCCATCTTCAGCGTTCCCTGTTTGTCGCCCCCTACAATTTTCCCTTCGGAGTCTCGCCATTTAAAAATGCCATTCTTTAATTTATCCTCAGCCAATAAATCTTTGCGTATCAGAGCGGAGACAATTTTCGGATCCAGTTTCCGCTCATTGATTAAATACGTTGAAATATTCTCCTGCTTTTCAACTTCGTGATAGAGCGGGTATTCAAATTCTTTTGTTGTGTGCCGCTCGGATTCTCTAGAAAAAGTCTTGGAAGAATCTTGCGCATTCACATCCCGAACTGCATCCTGGAATGTCATGTCGTTATACTCACGGGCAAAGCTGATGGCACCATAGCCGCCCTTGCTTCGACTGTTCCAGTACCAATGCCCGCTGTCTTTAATGACAAGGGAATCGTGTTCGGGATGCCGGTAGTAATGTCCCTGCCGCTCCAAGCTCTCGCCTTTTGCGTGCAAATAATCCAGTACATGAACGTCATTGGCTTTTCGAACTTCTTCTTTGTCCACTCGATCACCCACCCCAATCACTCCTTTTGATTACTAGAAAAAAGATTACTCTTCTTCATCGAATTCTTCAGCCGCTCCAATCAGTTCCGTTAAATCCATTTCCGGAAACTCTTCAAGTACTGCTGACTCATCCATGTTCAAAATAAGTTCGTTTGTGTCCGAATCAATTGGCACCAGGAAGACATTCTCCGTCACCATTTGGAGTAGCACTTCGCGGTCCGTCTCCTTCAATTCTATTTCAATGTCTTCTCCATTCACCGAAACCAATACATCTTCTTCCCCGACTTCCTTAATCAAACCCAGTGTGTAATTGTGACTGAATACTGCCATCCTTATCCGCTCCTTCTTTCTATTGATTGTCTTTCCGCTGCTTCTGTTCGGTGATTCGCGACTCAATCAACTCATCCACCTGTTTCAAGAACGGAGGCGCGTTCATGTCCGTCGTCATGATGTGATCGATGTTCTGTAGCTGCAGAAGTCCTTGGACCAGCTCAATGAGTTTCTGTGTGTTGCGGTCGGTATTGTTGGTGCCTAAACGAATCTTGTTTACTTCTTTTGCCACGCCCGCCTCAATCAATTCACTGACAGAATCCGTCACGTTTTGCGAAACGATCTGTGCCAGGATATTCGTATTGACCTTTTCAGAGGTCAGCTGCTTGTGCTCTCGGATAACCAATTCTAAAGCCCGGGAACTGCTATCTCGCGGCAGTTCGTTTTTGATGGCGTAATCCTTTAAGTACTGATGTACATCTTCATCAATGCGGTAACGATGTTGTCTTTTTGAGTGTTCATATTGTTCGTCCATGCCTTCGCCTTCCTTCTATCTTTCATATTCCTTCTCCTGCTGCAATTCTTCGTAAGCCTTTTGGTTTTTGCTTGTTTCCAAATCATCTTTGGCAAAACGATTGACCAAATAGACGGCCTTGTTGAGATCGCGCTGAACAATCAACTTGCTCGGCTTCTTGCCGTTTTTTCTCGAAAACTCTTTTTGTTTCCAATCGTATTCGCTCACTTCTTTGAGAATGGTATTGCCCATGCGTGTATACAAATCCGTCATCTTGGTTTCACGGTACCGCTCTGAATTGGCCGAGTTACCATACATCCGTTTATGAACGTCCACTTCTTTGTCCAGCTGCTTCTGGAAGTCTTTGAATTCTTCTTTGAAATTCTTTTCGATGTATAGCGTAGTGAGCTTGTCTATTTCCGGCCGGACTTCTTGAATGGCGTTCATGTTATAGCGCCACATCCGTTTGTCATCCGGCAACTGCTTGTGAATCTTTTTAAACTGCCGGAGGAACTCGCGGTTCATGACTTGATTCTTCAGACTGAGGAACGGATCGTCACGCTTGGAAGAAATGACTCGCTCTCGAATAAATTCATTGAGCTTTTCATTATGCCTAGAGCGGTCTGTTATCTTGTTGGCCACTTTTGATTTCATCGAATCAATAGAAGCTTGTTTTCGTTTGCCTCGCTCTTTAAAATCTTTCGTCTGCACGATGGCAACGTGGACGTGAATGTTTTCCGTGTTGTAATGGATGGCGCCTGTCCAGATGGCCGAATCTATCATGCCTTCCTTCTTCAACATGTCCTGGACTGCGGAGCGGGTTGCGTCTTGTATTTGTTTATTGTCGATGTTCTTGCCTTCCAATACGCCGCTCTCTTTCAGCCAATCGTTATCAAACGAGATGACGTCCTGCCACAAGACACTGCCGCTCTCCTGTGCTTCCTGAAACTTTTCTTTGAAGTACAGCTTCTCTTTGTCGGAAAGGCCGTCGTGATTCAACGTGAACAGCCCGGTGGACTTCTCTTCATTGCTCATGTAGTCCTGGTACTTTTCAAACTCATTTGCTTTGTCGTGAGTCTCGGCACGATCCATGTAGTTTAAATAATCATTGAAAGAAGTTTTTCCACCACTTCCGGAAATAAACTTCGACTTGACCACAATTGCAGGACTACTCGTCATCAACCATCAGCTCCTTCAACAAATCCACCAATTCATTCACACTGTCCGAGGTCTTTTCCATAAACAACGTATTGACTTGCAATTGTTTTTCGATACTGTGGTCAGCTTGCGAAACGAGTTCAAGCAGCGTTGCCTTTTCAATCAATTCTTTCAGATAGGATTGCCGTGAGAGATTCTTTTTCTTCGCCCACTCATCGATTTTTTTCATTGCGTGCGGATCAACACCGCGAATTAAAACGTCCATGAAGTTCCCTCCTGTGGTGTGTTGTCCGTGACCCTTGCTAAACCCAGACCTAGAAAAAGAGAGGAAAGAGCATAAGGGAAATCTGCTATCACTTTCCGTGATAGACCAGGCGGAGCCTGGGTTTGAGATGATATCACTAAAAACATCTTAAGGCTTCCATATGGAAGCCCTTAAAATAGCCGTTTGCCTCCATATGGAAGCCCTTAGAATTGACCGTTAAATATTCAAATCGTATTGTTTTTGTTTCAAGCGCTCCACTTTTGCGCGAATATTTTTGGCATCGTCGCTGATCGTTTGTTGGTCCCGCTCATAGTCTTCAATGCGCTTCTCCAACTGGAAAACATCGTTATTGGTCTCGACTTGTTCATCCACAGTTTGATACAAAAGGTCCGACTGCAGCTGTTCAATCTCTGTACGAATCTCCGCAATGACATCGTCCATCATCCGGCTTTTTTCTTCCAGCTCTTCGATGTCCCGCTCCGCTTCACCGATTAGTTCATCGTTAATTTCAAGCGCATATTCGGTAAAGTTCCGGTCAGGTATCGCTTCTTCTTTGACCACTCGTTGATCCGTGTAGATGGTGGAGATCACGCTGTTTTCCTCTTCATCCGATTCACCTTCAGCAAACAACTCATCGTAACTCTTTTCGCCTTTAGTGAACCGAAGGGCAATTTGATTGAACTCTTTCGGAACGTCTTTGATGTGAATGATGTAGATATCACTTTCGTCATAAACGATTTCTGTCGGCAGCTCGGCAGACAGTTTTTCTCTGCTGACCGCAGTGAAATCCAACTTGGTCATGTAATCTTCCATGCCGTTTGTCACCAGCGTGACCTCCATCATGTTTTGTTCTTTATCGTATGCCCATTCTTTTATAGTGAATTTTCCGTTTGCCCGCAAATCAAATTCTTCGTTCAGTTCGGTCTGGTTGATCGGAATGTCTTCAGCCATAAACAGCTTTGAGATTCCGAAAAATCCGAAGCCCAGGATGAACAGAAAAGCTACCGCGATATATAGATTCGACATGTTGAGCTTTAGATTCTTTTTCTTCTTTTTCGCCATCTAGATCCCCCCGTATTCATTTTCAAGCGGCTGAATATCAGATACTTTCAAGAGATTTCCTTCTGCTGTAAACACTAGTTTTGCATACATTTCCTTTTCTTCTGCGTATCCGGAAGCAAGGATTTCTTCGCTGTAGGTGTAATGAACAATCGCTTCATTTCCGCTCTGGCCATCCGCAAAAACAGTTACCTCTTTGATTTCAACCGCTATTTTCTGCTGTTCTCCATCCATCCCGTCAGCAGGATACAAAGTTTCATACAGGCTCTCAGTCATGTAGTTGAGCGCCAATTTCTTTCGTGTTGCATACGACTCAGGATCACTTTCGAACGCGTATTCAATAAATCGCTGAGCGGTATTGACGAGTTCATCGGATTCCGTTCCAGTCTCTGGAGCAGGTTGATTTGTTTCTTCTGCCTCGGCTGGAGCGACTGCTTCTTTTGCCTCCAGTTCTTCCTGGAGTGATGCAATTGCATCCTCTTTTTCTACTAACTCATTTTCGTATTGCGCTTCCGTCTTCTTTGTTGTATCAATGTCTCCTCGGTCCATGGAGTCATCTAAAGTGAAGCTATAGACATTAGCGGCCAATGAGATGGCTAGAAGAAAAGAGAGAAGAATGAGCAATGATTTTGTTGTAAATTGCATTCGTCAGGCCTCCTTGAATAAGAAAGGAGCGGGATCCATATAGCCGCCCCACATCTGGGTTTTGATTTCAAAGTGTAGATGCGAACCGAAGGAACGTCCGGTATTGCCGCACATTCCGACTTGATTGCCACCCTCGACCTTTTGGTTTACCTGAACACTGATTCGGCTTAGATGGGCGTAGGTAGAGAATGAATTGGCTGCGTGTTGAATGGTGACGACATTCCCATATCCGCCATACGTGCCGGCATAGACGATGGTGCCATCTTTCACCGAGTGGATGGAATCAGCCTCGCTGCAGCCTAAGTCGATGCCGTCGTGATGTTCCGGTCCTGCTCCGATGTTCCGCCAGCCGTAATTGGAAGTGACGCGCATGGCATTGCTGACAGGAGCGGCCATGTCTCCCGCAATCATTTCTGAACTTCCGGCGCTGGCAGATGGCAAATACCTCAGTACTGCTTCCACATAACCGATATCTCCGTAACAGGCATTGTGCTGTATCGCTTCCGGACGACTGCATTTATAAAGTCCTGTGTGCTTCAATTTCTGGTACTGCAATTGCGAGAAGGAAATGGCCAGTTCCTTTGTATAGGAGCCGCCATTCTTCAATACATAATCGATGAACCCACTCCCGAAGTTATAGCTTTGCAAGGTCAGCTTCACATCTTTCTTGGCGCTTTCAAAGACAGAAACGAAATGTTTTACGCCGTATGCAATGCTTTCATCGGGACTGGTGATGCAGCCAATAGACCCGCATTTGGATTCACTGGCTTGCATCGGATCGTTCCCTTTCCCTCCGGATTCCTGCATCATCAGCGCCAGTAGCAACTCGGTCTGTCCTTCCATATCGTACTTGGCAAGTTCACTCGAAATAGCATCTCGGTATTGAGCAACCTCTGGTGAAACGGATGCCGGACCGACGCCGACACCGATGCCATCTCCCGAAGAACCATCATCCGGACTGGAGAACATAGAGAAGATGCCTGCTGTGAAAATTAAGATAATCACGATTGCAAGAGCGGAACCAGCGATGATCAGTTTGGCTTGCAAGCCGATCGGATTGTATTTCACTAACGCTAATTTCAGAGCGGTCTTGGCTAGTTGAGCCTTTGAACGTGGCTGCGGCATTTTACGCACCCCCACCGAACATCGCCAGTTCCCGTTTCGATACATCGACTGAAAAGACAATGTTCTTATCTCCAGAAATCGAGAGAACCACCTTCCCCGTTTCTAATTGCGGAATGACCCGTGTCTCCGAATCTGTCAGCTGGCCTTTGAATACATGCTGAATGGCCGATAAGGATTGGGCGTCCTGCTGGCCGATGAATTTATATTGGGTCAAGTCGAATAATGCTTTGACATTTTCCGCGTATTCATTATTGGAACCGTCCGGAACAAAATCGGAAATAAGGTGTGAGGCGAAGAAAAGACCGCCGAAATACTTCCGGGCCTCCCGCATGAATTTATTCAGGTACAGTACCGCTGGCTGTGAAACTTCCCGTGTATTGATGAGGTGATGAGCTTCATCAATCAGGACCAGGAACTTCGATGCGTCCTCAAACGCCAGCTTTTCTTTGTTGTAGGCATTGAACTGCGGTGCTCCTTCTGAAATCATGCTGTCCCACAACATATTGAGAATGCTGAAGATCTGAGCTTGGTAGATTTCCGATTTCAAGTTGGTTAGATTCCGAAGCGGGAACGACACGATTCCTTCATCATCGAAGCTTTCAATGGAAGATGTACCATCAAAAATGCTTCCGTAGTTGTCGACCAGGTTCGTCAACGACAACTCGATATTCGACAGGCGCAGCTCCCGCTCTTGTGCTAAGTTTCCGTGCCGGATTTGCTGGTCAAAGTCTTTGTACAGTTCCGCTCGGACTAGAAAAAGAAGGTCTGAAAATGTCGGGTACTCCTCTGCTTTGAATTGAGTGATCGGAATGATTTCTTCCGGATCTCTAGACCACAACTTCCGTTCGACATAGAGTTTGCGAAGCAGAATTTCAAACTCGGTGCTCTCGGTTGCATTGGCCTGCGGGTTGATGAAGTTGTAGAAGACGCTCATTTTCGATAGGTGCTGCGTAAAGGATTGCGTTTCGTTTGTGGAGCCATCTTCCTCATTCGTTACCGTCTTGAATACTTGGAGCGGGTTGATGATGCCGCGGGATCCGTCCAAGGCAATCTCCTTGCCCCCCATCTCTTCTATCAAGTTTCTGAATTCACCGGTCACGTCCAGGATACGGACTTTGTTGCCTTTGCTTGCTTGGTCCATCACGGTCTTTTTCAACAGCGTAGATTTTCCGGAACCCATCTTCCCGACCATCAAGGCATTATAGGACTTGCGGTTCTTATCCTTATGGAAGAGGTCAAAGACGACGCTGCCGTTTGTTTCGGTCGTTCCGTAATAGGTGCCGTGTTCGTCTGTCAGGCTGGTGTAGTGGAACGGGTACCCGCCAGCAACCGACAAGGCTTGAATCTCTTTCCCTTTCCGTTTATTGATGAACTGCAGCTGGTTGTCGTAGCTGGCAAAGATGCCGGACCACAGATAATCCTGTTCATTCAACAAGACCGAGCCTCGGAAGTTCAGGCTCTCCAGTTCATCCAACACATGCCGCACACGCTGCTCCAGCTCTTCGAACGTCTTGGCCATCACGTATGCCCGAAGATGAATCCGTTTCATGATTTCGCCTTTGGTAATCTGCTTATAGACTCCATCGAGCTCTTCGTAACTGGCTCGGGCATCGATGCGGTCCACGTTGTCTTTGGCCGTTTGATAGCGGGTATTTTGTTCCGCCATGGATTTGTTGATGGATTCGATGATCTCTTTCCGATCAGCCGTGGCGACGTCCAGTGTGACGACGGCATGTTCAATCCGCATCAACTCTTCGAGCCAGAAGTCACCGACCAGGGATTGGTACTTGTAGACATGAATGCAGGAGACGTACCCATCCCCTGTCTTCACGTAGCCGCTCTCGAATTTGATGCCACCCTGTGGTTGGATCTTCGACAGCAGATAGGGATTGAATCCCTTTTCCGCTTTCACTTCGTCGTCATTCTTCGGTTTCAGTATGGTGCTTAAAAAATTCAGCATGTCGCGTCCTCCTATACTTCAGATAGTGGTTTAGAGTTTAAATTCGCTAGCTGATACAGGATGCTCAGCTTTTTAACGAGCGATAGTTCAACGAGTGGGTTACTGCGCGCCATCAGTTTTCGCGCATGAACTTTATTCTCCAGCATGGCTTTCTCATCATTGCTGTAGATAAATAGGAAGAACTCGCGGTCTGTGCGGTTGTTTTCTAGAAACTCCAGGTCTTTCAATTTCTTTTCCAAGTGCGGCAGGTAATACGGATTATGATTTCGTCTAATATCGCGCATGACGTGCCGCTTTGGAATCTCCAGATTGACCGGCGTATTGAGCGGGACCACCTTAACAGAGGGCAGATACGCCTGGAAAAAGTGGGCCAGTGAATAGATATCATTGTCTTTATCCGTCTCATTCAACGAATAGATGTCCTTGCTGGTAATTTGAAGGATCTCCATGAATTCACCGTTCCGCATTTCAAAGAACTCGGAATCAGTGATGTCGACGATTGGCGCAATGTCCGCAAAAGATGAAAGGACTTTCTTTTTGGTGCTGTGCGCTTTCCGCTCCGCTGAGATGTCCCGCTCATCCAGCAAGGCAGTTCGGCTTTTGGATTTCGATCGTTTCTTCGTTTCTTCAAACATGGCCATCTTTATTCCCCCTCCTCGTAATCAATTGCGCTATATGTGTCTTTTTTTCGGACCATCGCGTACAGAATGGCCTGATTCATTCGTTTCTGCGGGTTAGTGGCAGGGCGGACGATCAAGAACAGTACGAATAGAACAATGAAGCCTGTAAATGGCCAGACCAGCGATGAATGCACGAAAGGCAAGGCAATCATCCGGAAAATAATCAAGCCGATTATTAGAAAAAGGTCGAACAGGTATAACGCTTTGTTGATTTTTAGCTCAGTCGTAATTTCATTCGGGATTTGGTAGATCCTCATCGATGTCATCTCCTTTATAAAAAAAGGACCGCACGGATGTGTGCAGTCCTAAACAATTATCTATTTCTTCTATAATTCTTGATGCGGTCCAACGTGTTTGAATCTTGCTGATTCAAGTTATGCGTTCTCGATCTTCGGACATCATTCACGCTCGTTCTGTTCGTTTGTTGCGTATCTTGCTGATGATTCCGATTGACGGTTGTGTCATTCACGATGTTCTCACGGGAAGCACTGTCTTGATTAATCGTTCTGCTAGATCCGCTGCTTGATGTCGTTGAATTTCCCGGAGCAGCTGATGCCTCGGAATTAAAATTACCCGCTCCTGAAGAGCCGCTCGAGTTCGTGGTGACATTTGTGGCGCCTTGTCTTGCATTGCCAGATGTTTCATTCACAATGACATTCTCATCGATTGTTTGTTCGCCACCAGAGCGGTTGATATTGGTTGTGCGTTGTTGCCGCCCGGAAGGAGCACTCATATTAGAATTCGTATTGCCAGAAGTCTGAGGTGTAGGATTCTGCGCTTCATTCGCAGAAACAGTTTCATTGACCGCGCCAGAAGGATTACTCGCATTCGATGTGACATTTCTAGCTCCTTGAGATGCACTTCCGGAAGTTTCATTGACGATGACATTCTCATCAATCGTTTGATCACCACTGGCACGATTTACATTCGTTGTATTTTGCTGTCGTTCGGAAGGACCACCACTATTTTCATTGCGGCTCTGTCCTGCTGTTGATGAAGGAGCGGCTGCATTGCCAGCGTTCGGACTTGCTGCAGCACTCGGACCCGGAACGGAACTTCCAACCGAACTGTCTCGGACAGCGGTGTTGCCTTCTGCTTGTTCGTTGATGCTTTCGACCTCGTAATCCGTTTGTCCGGTTGTCCGTTGCTCCAGGCGTTCATTTTGGATACTGCCGGCAGCCATTGCCGCTGATGTTCCGCCGCCCGAACGATCTGCATCATTAGGTGACGGCGCAGAACCACTCGAACCAACCTGTCTCGTACTACCTTCAGATACAGCCGAATTGCCGTGTTCTAAATCATTTGGTGAAGGAATATGTCCTCCAGATATTCCCGTGCCTTGTGAGGGCTCCTGTTGCCCTTTTTCGCCGCTAGGTAAATTCCCTTTGTTGGAAGTGGCGTTTCCAGGAGCGGTGCTGCCGTTTCCGGATATTCCGTCTGTTTCTTTTTTCTCTTTCGAAAGTTCGATGCCATCATTTGGCGATGGAGCCTGCTCGTTTTTATCGCCGTCTTTCTTTTCATCCAATCCGGCATTGATTCCTTTTTTGTTAGCAATTCCACCGACTGCCTCACCTTTATTTTCGTCGGCATTCGGTGACATCGCGTTTTCAGTAGCCGCCCCACTCTTATTCTGACGACCCGATGCTTTCTCGCCCTGGCCTTCACCTTCTTCAGTGCCGCCAGAACCACGGGAACCACTGGAGCGGCTCATGCCATTCATGACTGCTCCGCCTGCGCCGGAAATCAACTTACCTCCAGCGTAAGCGCCAGCCAAGACGCCCCAGCCGTTTTTAAGGCCCGCATCAATGCCGAATAACCGCTCCACGATGTTTGGTCCGTCTATCACCGCGACAGAGAAGGCGATTAAAGCAATCAAATACGCTAAGCCATCCAATTCAGCGGCCACATAAGCGGTACCGATCATATAAATCTTCATAGAGAGGAAAATCAAGATGATGACGAGGAATGTATTCAGAATCGATTGCATGATTTTCTTGGTCTTTTGGCCATCGTGTATATCTGCCGGTGCCACAAGTAAGGCCAGGATGTAGTTGAATGTTAATTCAAAAGACAGCCTGGCCAGTTTGTGTGCGATTGAGAAAAGCGTGAAGGCCATGACAGCCAACGTTGTCAGCAATGTGAGCCAATTAACGTCGTAGCGGTAATAAGATTCATTCGTCCATGGCATTAACGTGCTGTCTTCCAGTTCGACTAATTCTTTTTCACTCACAGACCACGTTAATTTATGCGCGATTATTTCTCTCCCATCTGGTGTTAGTTCCAATTCAGTCCGCTCTTTATCCAGCTTTTCTGTAACGGAAAGATGTCTAATCATAGAGAGCGGCAGCGTATTGGATGGATCAATGTCGGTTGTTTCCCAATCGCTTTTATCAAACTCAACTAAATCTGTTAGCTGCCTTGAAACAATATTGTCAGATAAAGAACCTTCGCCTTCATCGTACAGCTCTGTTGTATTGATGGCGTTAATGGCTTCATCGGTAAATTCGTTTGCTTTGCCCATTCCTTGGGACAGAGCTACGACGATGATTAAGGCAATAAACAAGTTCATGGCCATGCCTTCGCGATCAAACTTCTTCTGGAATATCAGCATATAACCGGCATAGAGCAAGCTGAACGCTAAAAGAATGTACAAAAAAGGGCGTATCGTGTCAACGAACGCCGCAATTTCTGGATTCTGAAAGAACTGTTTGACGAGCAATACTTCGTCCGTCACATTTTCGAGTCCATCTACTATAAAGGCAAGCCCTTTGATAAACATCCAACCCAACCAGCGCACCATGTCGCTAATTGCGGTACCGACGCTTAAAAACTCACCGAATTCCTCAATCTTTTCTACAATTTCCGCGTCTTTCATACGACCTCACTCCTTATCACTCCACCGGAAATTATATGACTGGATGGACCATCTACCCATCCGCATCAATTATGAAGATTCACAAAGTGCTCAATCTCTTCCATCAACTCCATATCTTCATAACTGCCCAGATCCAAATTTCCTTTCACTTCATTGTCCTCGACATAATAAAGTTCGTTGTATCGGTCAAAGCCATCGAACGGCAAGACAGGATTGCTCTCTTCCGCTCCTTCTTCAGACAGATAAGAATTGTACATGCCGATTTCAACTTTTTCGCCCTCTGCTACATTCTTTACATACTCCTGAAAGTCTTGATCGTTTTCATTCACAACTAACAGAAATCCATCTTTGTCTTCTTCCATGTACTCTTTCATGTCTCCAATGTAAATTTGCTTGAAGTATTCCTTTTCACTGCAAGCTGCCAACAGTAAGACGGTGACTAACAAAACAACGATTTTTCTCACAAAACCACTCCTAAGTATTAGTTATTATAATGCCTTATTACCTATAGCTGATTCTGAAGTAAGTCGCCAACCGCAATATCCAACTGATCATCAAATGTTTCAATCAGAGTGACTATTTTTTTCTTTTTGGTCTCCGGATCTTCTTCTTTATAGGCAGTAAGCATTCCGTCTACAAGTTTAACAGTTAAAACCTCTCCTGCCTCCAACCGATCTTCACGGGATAGTAAATAACGGTCCAGCTGCTCCATTTTTCCATTCATACGTTTACACGCTCCTGTTCTTCTTTTAGTTTCGTTAACGTACCGTTTATTTTTGTCAAAATAACGGAACAGAACTTATCTTCAATGCGGTGATCATTGGCCAAGATAAATTCTCTAAAGTCGACGATACCCATATCCATGTATTTTCCTGGGTTTTCAGCATCAATATTTTTAAGGAATGTGCTGTTGAAGAGCTGCTCCACTTTGTAATGCTCATTCACGTACTGATTAAACTTTTTTTCTTTTCGCATTTCCTCTTTTCGCATTTCCTGCCGATCTTCGCCATTCTTCTGGTCAACCGAAGCGACGTCTGCCGATTTCTCGGCCTGCCCTTTTTCTAGCAAAATCTTTTCCTGCCGTTCATTTGCATGAAGTTCAAATTTTGTTTTCAGTAAGTCTTCGGCAAAATGATTGTTCACTCTAAAGGTAGCTCGCAACTGGTTTAAGTCCGTCATGGAATGTTCACACGGGATGTCGATGTCGTTAATCGATTTATCGGTATTGTAATACTCCGATAAGTATTCCCAGCGGTATTTCATTGCGGTTTTGCCGGTCAAGAAAATCGGATAGGACTTGATACGCTTCCGTTCCTTGTCCTGGCGTTTGATGATGCGGATGACAATCATTTCCCCTTCTTTCAATCCCATGACTTCGGTGGCCGTCATCAGCCTCCTGGAATCCACACTCTCCGTTTTGGATTTGCTCATGGAAATCGTTTGGCCGGAGCGGGACTTCGTAAGGATTGTTTCATCACCCAACTTCTTGGAAATCAATTCAGCCGTAGATTCGTCTGCAGTCAATAGATAGAGTGTGTTACCGCAGTTGCCGTCAATGGTCTTCCAGTCGTCGCCATAGAGGTTTTCAAGCTGTGCGTAGGCTTGGATAACTAAATTAAAACGAATGTTTCTGCCCAGGCACACGGTGACGATATTGGCCATGCCTTCAATCGCCGGCATATTCCCGAATTCATCCAAGATAAAGATGACTTCCCGGTGGCACTTGCCGCCCTCTGAATTCGAAGCGATTCGGGCTAAGTTGGTATAGACTTGCTTCACGTAGAGCGAAGCAATGACATTCAACGTGGCATCGTAATCCGGAACAATCATGAAGACTGCTGTTGGCTTGTCGAATTCCATGATTGCTTGAATCTCGACGTTCCCACTTGTTACTTCGTGTTCCAGGAGCCCTTCGTGAATCATCACGCCATCTTTCCGCTCCCGCTCAATTAATCCGGTGACATTTACCACTGTTTCCTCTTTGCCAACTTTTATCGTGAAGGAATCCCCAACCTGCAGCAGGTTCTTATGGAATAGAGTGAACATGCCGTCTGCGTCCGTCCGAATCGTTGCCGTTTCATTACTAGAAAAAGTTACATGAATGCGTGTATCTGGAGCAGTCTTGCCTTTGATCCAGCGTGAAAATCCGATTTTCGACATATCGAATGAATTCTGAGATGTCAGTTTTGCCGTTCCATCCAGTGTGAAGACACCGAGTTTAGCATTGGCATTAGCTAAGATGCTGGCTCGGGTTTGTCCGCTCGAGAAGTTGATTGTCGCATACTGCATTTTCGCTGGATGATTCTCAGGAAACTTGGAAAAGAAATCATCCAAGGCACTGACTTCCTCTTCCTCTTCATTTATCACCATCCGTGTGCCCAAATCCGAGAGCATCAGTGCCACGTTGTACATATTGATTTTCTCCCGCTCCTGCTTGCATTGCTCGCACAGAGCCAGAATCAGCGCGGTACACAAATCCGTCGCCGAGTTTGCCCAGAAGGGATCCTTTGCTTTCGGGTCATGATAAAGCATGAAGGCCACGGAGCGGGCGTATTGTTGCGAGAGCGAATAGTTCCCTTCCATGAATGCATCTATCGTGAGCTGCAGCAAATTGTAGGACATGCTCTGAATTGGGTTCATGAGATTCAGGACTTCGACATGATAGCCAAGCCCTTCGAGCGTATCTTTAGAAGCGGCATACAGTTATAGTGATAGGTAAGATTTTGATTCTATCTCCATCTTTTCCCCCACTTCACACCGTACGAGCGCGTTTCCGCGCATACGGCGTTCCATCGTTTCCAACTGACTTGTTTTAAGCTAAATTAATATCGGTTCGTTGCCAGAAGCTCTTCTAAGTAAATTTAGTTTCTCCAATTGTTTCCTGTTTATTGAAAAGTACCGCAGGTACTTAGCGATTTTATCCGTATTCTTGAGATGAATCAGCCTATGGACAAAAATATCAACGATAACTAAATTGGAATAATGATCGGTCCCGTTTTTCGCCAAAGGAATTATATGATGGCAATGAACACGGTCAATTCCAAGCAGTTCTCCCGTGACGTAGCACTTTCCATATTGAGCAACGTACTTTGAAATCCGATTATCATTGTATTCAATACTTTTGTTTTTAGAGTAGCTGTTCATTACTTGAACAAGAACGTCTTTTGGAATCGCTTTAAGACCCTTGTGTATTTTACTGCGCCCTTCTTTTGTATAGTTACAAAGATGTTGGCTGAAGTTCCATGGGTTTTTGTGATGAACTCCTGTAACCGGCAAAAGGGCGGAATTTTGTACACGGAAAATTTTCGTATCAGGCTTTATTCCGCGGGTTTTCTTCTTAAACAGAGTGCTGGTTTCACTAAATTTCATTGTTGAAGCGCACTTTTTGAATCTGGCTTTCATGGATTTTAAGAGCACGTAATTCACTTCGGTTAAATCCATATAAATTGTTGTGGCATATCGGTAGTAATTCTGAATTCCAATAAGGGTAATATTAAATCGCTGGACTGCTTCAGATGTCGGCTCGTGCTGTATCTCCTTTATTCGGTTCTTTAGAATTCTTTTCGTTTTTGAGATAGCCTTCTCACTCATGGATGTTTTGGAAACATAACCAAATCTGGATTTGTTTTGCTTCACCACTTTGAGTTTGAAGCCTAAGAAGTCCGAAGAATTTTTCTTCAGGTTCACCACATTGGATTTTTGTTCGTTCACTTCTAATCCCAACCGGGATTTTAGAAAATCAACCGTCGCATGATAGAAACGTTTAGCTTCCTCATAAGTCCGGCACATGATTTTAAAATCATCGGCGTAACGCACAATGTAGCCAGTTTTGAGATTGGTATATTTCCTTGCATAGTGTCTGAAGCCAATTGAGGCAGATCGGTGAGGACGATACGTTTCCCATTGGTTGCTAATCCACCAGTCCAGCTCGTTTAGAACAATATTGGACAAAAGTGGTGAAATGATTCCACCTTGCGGTGTTCCTTTATCCGGAATTCCTTCACCTTGAATTTCAGACTTCAATAGCTTGGAAATAATGCTCAAAAGTGATTTATCCCTAATCCCAAGAGTCCAAAGCTGTTTAAGTAACTTTCCATGGTCGACATTATCAAAGAACCCTTTGATGTCGATATCCACGCAGTAATGTTGTCTTCCGACGTTTACGAGACTTACCATCCTGCTGAAAGCATGATGGGTGCTTCTATTTGGGCGGAATCCATAACTGTGCGGATGAAATTTCGCTTCGCAAATGGGCTCAAGTATTTGCAGGATACACTGTTGAATCAACCGATCCCAAATTGCTGGAATACCTAACGGTCTTTTCTTATCAGAACCTTCTTTCGGGATAAACACCCTTCTAACCGATTGCGGCTTGTAATTTATGAGCCGTTGCCTTACTTCATGAATAATCTGTTCATCGTTTAAATGCCAGATATCTTTGATGGTAAGACCATCAGTCCCTGCGGTTTTACTCCCCTTGTTTGTTTTCACATTACGATATGCCAATCGTATATTTTGTTCCGAACCAATAATTTCAGTTAGCTTATAAAAGTTGTTACCGTTTTGGCTGTTTGAATAGAGTCCGTCATACACTTTTTGCATGTCGTAGTATTCAGCGTGCCGCAACTTGGTTTTCTTTAACATGGGCTGTAACCTCCTAATTAATCTGGAGAATTACATCTCTTAGTCTTACTCGAAACCATGTATGAACCTTTTTGAGTAACAGTCAGTCTTCAATCGACTAGTGGCCATCCCTCCACGTTCGTTACACGCTTCGTCGGTACTATGCCACCACTTTCACTGCCATAAATCCAGGTTATACCGCAGGTATTCTCCCTGCTATTTTCCCTGAAAACGTTTCATTGGAGGGTAAGTCCTCGGCGTTGGCAGCTTACCACGTTCCGTTATTCCTATCTATACATGCACCGTTAGGTTTCCCCTATGAGCCTGCTACTCTTGATATCGCCTGTAACGATATATGGACTTTCATAAAGGAGAGTCTTACTCATCCACAGTAGCGACACTAGTTGTGTCCGCAAGCCTTTCGACTTGCTCCCGATATAGACCCGTACCATCAGGGATTCGTCTGCACTCACCACAGTTCGCGACTGGTTTGTTACGTGCATCCTAACCATAGGTGTTTTTTAGACTTCCGGTTTATAGGATACATCGTCCACCTCTGGACGACTTTCGTACTCATAAGAGTTTACGGTATCTCTCAACCGACTTCACCGAGCTTCATACGATTCAGTTCTTACCAACCGGCACGCATGTCGGAGTATTAAAGGAAGCCCTTCAGGGCGTTACCCCATCATTTGACTTCTCGGAATAACAGTTCATTGCTGAACTATCATGTTCGACAATGCCTAAGCTTTTTACTTAGGAACGTGTCGCGCCGCCTTTGGGATCGTTTAAAATCATGCTGGCTTGCTGCTCTGCGCGGCTGTAGATATCGATGGCGGAGAATACGAATGTTTCACCTTTACCACTTCGCGTTGTTCCGATAACCATATTGTTCACTGGGCTGTCATCGATGAAGATCCGCTTCTTATACCGGCCCACCGGCACACCGCCGCTCCCTTTGAACTTCTCCCCTTTTTCCGGAACATCCCGGTACTGTTGCTGGATTTCCTTAAACGCAGTGAAGCGGGCGCTGCCTTTCTGCTCTCTTTTAATTTGGCCATAGTTTGTGACGTATTTAAAAACCATCACAGCAGCCGCTATTAACGAGACCAAAAGCAATATGCCATAAATGATACTTGCTGTTGCCATAAGCGGAAAGGTATAAATCATAGCCGATGTCAGGTTGATTGGTTCTGGTTCAAGTATGCTGCCGGTGAAAAATGTTTTCTGGACTACTTCGACCAACAGATTGACGACGAAATTCAGTAAAAAGAAAAAAATTGAGAATGACATGGCCAGTATTAGCAACGGAATCCCAATCTTTTTTAGGTAATAAATAAAGTTGTCATTGAGCATGCGTTGCGTCCTCCTTCGTGACCTCGTGAAACACGACCCCATCTTTTATAGAGCAGCAAGTTCATCTTGTTTCTTTTCCAATTCTTCACTGATGCCTTTAATCGACTTGTCGTCCTTTTTAGAGGCCTTATTAGCTTCCGCTAAGTTTTCCTCGAGCGTCTTGATTTCAGCAGACAGAACCCCGTGCAAATCGATTTTCTGCTTCAATTCTTCGCTGTTGTTATTATTTAATTCTGCTTTTGCTTCCTCAATCTTTCCAAGCTTCAGGAGTCCGTAGGTTTTCATTTCAGAACGTTCCACCGTCATATTGATAGAAGGAAGATTCATCATCAACTCGTAATCCGCTTCGTAATAAGCCAAGTCAAATCGTGCTTCGTTTGTAGGGTATAACTGATTAAACTCTGTAATTTTATTGATTTTTTCTTTTTTGTCCAGTTCTGGATTCTTCATGATGAGTGTTTCTACATACACGGTATCTTCCATGATCTGTACGGCTTTTTCGAATTCACCCTTCTCCAAGTAAAGAGTGGCCAAGATTCGTTTTTGACTCTCAGACAAGTCTGCCTTCGTTTCAAGGGATTTAAGGAACTCCTCTTCTTCTCCCAAAAGACCGTACTCGTAAGTTTCGATGGTTTCTTCCTGCTCGTTGACTATGCTGCGTCCCTCCTCCAGAGCTTGCTCATACTGTGCTTTCTGCAGAAAGTACAAAACCCCTAGGAACAACAGTCCCGCTCCTAATACGGCAGCCAGTGAGTAAACTGTGACCCGCTGCCACTTTTTCAGTCTGGAGATGCGGGTTTTATCGACATTTACCAGTGCACGGTCAATCTTCTCTTCCTTCTTGAATTCTTCCGGCGTCAACTTTTCAATCTGTTCCAGCAAATAGAGTTTGTCCCCTTGCTTTTCCTTATCCACGCGGATCTTCGTCGCCTTGTCTTTGATTTGGTGGTAGATATTCGGATAATCATACGACCCGAAATTGAATACGCCTTTGTATAGATCCAGGCCATCTTTGCCGATTACAAAAAACTCAGCAGCCGCTTCGTGTTGTTCGTTGCGGTAAGTCAGCTCTAGTTCGTGCGTAAGCGCAACCGCTTGGCTAAACTCGAGTTTTTCATGATTCGGTACGGAGTCAGCAGGTGCGCCCACAAAAAGTATTTTTAACATAGAACCATTCTCCTTTATTCGATTAATAGAAAAAAGCCACTCATTCCGGAGCGGCTTCTTCTTGTATAGCTATTAAAATTTGATGTTGCCGTCGATGCCTTCTGCAAGCCCATAAGCTCCCATTACAATGACCAATCCGACTGCGGCACCGATAAACCATCCAATCGCTTTTGGACGTCCGCGATCACCACCAAGAATCAAAAAGTATCCTCCAATTAGAAAAGCGATAGCGGCAGCGATCAACCCTAACCTTTGACCCCACTCCAAAATCGCAAGACCCGTTTCGATTAATCCATCCATTTAAAACCCTCCTCTTTTTCTAGGAATTATGTGAAACTGAACCGGTACTTGCGGATTTCCGCTCTTTCTTCAAGAGATTCATCAATAACGGAATGTTTTCGGAAACCACTTCACGATGCTTCTCTTCTAGCCACTCATCATAATCCTTGCCGTTATATGCGAGTAGATCCTCTGCATTCGTCTTCAGTTCCTTTTGTTCTTTTGTTGCTGCCATTCATAAAACCGCCTTCCATTTTTGGTTGGTAGTAGCACACCATTAAGAACAGTAATGATAGGCGAATTTATAGCAGGTTCATTCGCTAACTCTATGCAGCCTATAGCTGCAACGTACAGGGTTTTTAGATAACCCAAAACTACAATATGGCAACAGAACAACAGCCAGTTTTAGGAGACTCTGGCCAAACCATCTCGACGTATATCCATACCGCAAGTTGCCATTTGCGACAGACACGCACTATGAAGTTGTCCTTTTTGTTGCTTACTGTTCTTAATGGCGTGCTACTGATTGCTTATTTTACTTTTTTAATGCCATTCACTCTTAACAGTTCTTCGTGAGCATTCTTTCGTTTGGCCAGTAGGCGCTTGTCCGAAATCACCGATCGGGTTCGATAGTAGAGATCCGCAATGTGCCGAACTTCTCCGGAATCTTTTTCGACGCCGACAGCACCTTTCAGTTCGTACGTCTTGCCTTCAAACGTTTTCAAGCTGGAGGCTGTTGCCAAGTCATATAGATGAAACCGCTCTGTCATCTGATTACACCTCGCTTCAGTGTGCTTGTCTTTGAATAGGATATGATTCCAAGGGAAGTTGCTCATTGGAATTCCAAGTGACTCTACCAACAACCGGACATTTTGAGCGGTAGGATTTTCGTGCTTCCGCTGCTCCCACATACTAATCGTGCTTTGAGGAATCTGGTTTCCAGTCCTAATAGATAACTCCGTTTGAGATATGCCAATTGCTATCCGTTGCTCTTTGATCCAGTCGCCAAACCATACAGGCATCTCGTTCCCTCCTTTTTACCGTTGCATTAAACATATTGATTGAATAGCTAGAGTGTATCAGCAAACCGATATTATAACAACGGTATACCGATAAATAAAACAGTAAACCGATTATAAAAAGTAAAAAAATCTTATTTCTGGGTTTTTAAGCAACGAATTTTTCAGTTTTTTGGTCGAATGATGTCGAATTTGAGAGGGGAAAGTAGGAGGGTTTTTACATTCTGATTTGTCCAAAAATAATAATGTGGGATAAACAGACTAATACCATGACTTTATAATCATTTTTGGTATTCGCTATTTTTAAGGAGAATTTGCGCCATTGTGAGCGATTGCATTTTGATGGTAAAATATCTTGTATTAAAGATTTCTGGAATGAGAAGAGGTATTTTATGCAAATCGATAAGGCAGTACCCGCACGTATACAGCAGATATTAAAGGAAAGAGGATGGACGGCCAACGAATTGATTAAGCGTTCTGGAGTAAAACAATCAACCATGTCTGAAATTTTGGCTGGTAGATCTAAGTATCCGCGGATCAGTACGATTAAAAAGATTTCCCACGGTTTTGGAATGACATTATCCGAATTCTTCGACCACGAAATGTTTGAAGGCAAAGAAGAAATCAAGTAAGGAAATAAACGACGATGACCATGATTACGTAAAAAGCCAGCAGCAGTACGACTACTCCTGTGAATAATCGAAAGAGTGTCGTGAAAATGTAAAGAAATCCTTTCAATAAGTTTTTCGAAAAAATAGTAATTAAAACCAGCACTCCCAAGGGTAAAATCAATCCTTCAGGGAGTGTTGTTGCAAGCAAAATGATTCCTAGAAAAAGAAACATCTTCGACTTCCAATCCATATTCATATACTTTTCCTTCATGTTTACGATTATCATTATTATCCTCCCCTTTCCTTTGTAAAGATTTATAAACTGTTGAATCTGATGCGCTTGAATTATTCTTGCCTAACGTATGACCAGTGGACTTAGCGTTGATTTACTTGTTTCTTACGCTCCATATATTAATTAGTCATTCGACATCGCTTTTCGTTAACGACCCCGCCTCTTCAATTGATTTCAGTATCCCCCAAATTCGTTTTTCGTAATTCTTTGCTTAATCTCTACTAAAGAAACCGGTGATCATCGAAGTCAATGTCTCGATAATACCAACCTGCATTAAGATGACAGCCAGCATGCGTCCGACGATTGTCTTCCCGATGATAAATCGCCGTAACATACAGTCGTTGTCGTCACGACAGCCTATCAAAGTGCATACATGTACGTATCGATTGAGGAATCTAGACACACAATCGGAATTGGAATAATAAATAGGAGAACCAGCGCAACAATCAAGACTTTTTCTAACCCGTTCGCAATAATTTATAGACCAGCGACATGTAACGTGAGCGATTAAAAGATTTTTTTTCATTGTATTCAAAGGATATGGAATAAATATAGGTGTTTTGAGATTTTTTTTAATTTCAGTGGAAAAGGAACATTTGCTTTCGCAAACAGAAGAATTAATCGGTGAGTTTGACATGAACAGATCAAAGAATATGAAAAAAATTCATAAACTTATTAAGAAAGGTCATCCTAGTATAAGTTAATGAACAGGAAATATAAGTGTCAATGTCTGCCTCACAGGATGTGACCCATAAGTAGAGCTTCTTTTACAAACATCCCGCAACGTTTGCAAGCAGAAAAATCCCAAATGAGCTCACTTTAACAGTGTCTGCCATTTTGGATTCAGTTCATAAAACGGAATAGAGGGTTTGTTTTTCAACATTTCAAGTCATTTGTTCCTATATCTTCATATGGATGGATATTAGTTAATCAAGACTGAATTCTACCTCTAGGATATATATCTAATTAACCAAAGCAGAAATATCTACCTAACTAAAGTAGAAATATCTACCTGTGTTAGGTAGATATTTGTTAGGAAGTTAAAAAATATTAATCTATAAAACTTTACTCACCTTCTTCATTGAAGAATCCGGTCATGTAGTCAAATTGTTTTTGTTGCCGATCGGTTAACTCATTTTTTGTATAATACTCTACAAGTTCTGAAATAATGGCATAAGTTTTATTTTCGTCCATGAACTTTCCAAGTACTCCAATTTGAATGTGAAGTTCATTAGGCACTTTAATGGACTTAACGTTATTAGTTTTTCCTACAACGGACTTTGCTTTACGGGGCTTTCTTATCTTTGGTTCGGGAGCGGGAATTACAGAATTACTCTCAGGTAATGAGTTAAGTACATTTTTTTCTACAACATCAAATCCTTTGTCAGCAGGCTGTGATGAGTTTAAGGGACCATTATTGAATTTGAAATCATTTTGACTGTTTATTACTACAGGCTTTGGTCTTTCAAGTGTACTAGTTCTTGTCTTTTTCTTAATTAGAGGGCCTTTCTTTGAGCTTTCAGACATGGGTATTCTCCTCCTCAAACCTAGCAAGTTTTCCCTCTATTTCATCGACGACATCTAAAAATGTTTGATGAGCTTTTCGGTCGTGATGATCTTCGCTTTTAATTCCGGTCACGTCCCACGCCTTTAAGCGTTCTAAATGCTTAATGACATTTTTAAAGACATTGTCTTCCCCGAAAAGTTCAGTTGCGCGTTCAACTGTACTTACGTCTACTCGTCCACCTGCTCTTAAAAGTACCGGCAATACACCGAGAACTTGAATATCGGCTTCGTATTCATCTGCCATAAACTGCAAATATGATACGTACGTTTCTGCACCCTCCAACGAAAGTTCTTGAGCTTGCAATATGATAAGAACATAATCAGAAGCCATCATAGCATTGTCTGAGTAGTCGCTGATCGTCGGTGGAACATCAATGAAAATATAGTCATAGTTTGCTTTTAGAGGTTCTAGTAGTGTCTTTAATAAAGTAATTTGATCGAAATCATTCTGAAAGTTTTGGTATAAAAATTTTGAAAAGTTTTTAAAAGACACAGCGGCTGGAATCAGGTCAAGATTTTCCGAAACCTTAATAACAACGTCTTGGAGGTTTTGATTCTTGAAGCCATCAAATATGGTTTGTCCAATCTCTCCAATTCCTGCTGAACGGGCTACCAATGTGCTGGCGTTCCCCTGTGGATCCATATCAACGAGAAGAACCTTCTTCTTATGTATAGTTGCGTATTCCCAACTTACCATGACAGAAACTTTGGTTTTACCCACTCCACCTTTAAAATTACCTACAACAATTGTTTTAGCTGTCATTATTATTCCTCCTAAAATTTAGATAACTACAAACTTCTACCTCACAAACTTCTACTTCTGTATAGTTCTGATAATAACACAAGTAGAAGTTTGTGAGAATTAAAAATAAATTGTAACACAAATGTAATATTTAGGAGTTATTCCTCGCGTCGGTAGAAAAGTAGAAATATCTACCTGTGTGAGAATGCTGTTCATATAAACATAAGTAGAAGAGTAGAAATATCTACTTATGTGAGAATGCTTATTGTTCTAACAAAAGTAGAAAAGTAGAAATATCTACCTCTGCGACAAATCAATTAATTCTAACAAAAGTAGAAAAGTAGAAATATCTACTTTTGCGTGCATGCTGTTCATTCTAACAAAAGTAGAAAAGAAGAAATATCTACTTTTGCGAGAATGCTGTTCATTCTAATAAAAGTAGAAAAGTAGAAATATCTACTTTTGCGAGAATGCTGTTCATTCTAACAAAAGTAGAAAAGTAGAAATATCTACTTTTGTTAGAAAGGTGGAAATTCTAACAAAAGTAGAAAAATCCACTTATGTTAGAATACGAGATAATTTAAAAATGCTTAAAAGATTGCCATATCTAATGTTTAAATTTCTCTTTTTATAGATTTTTATTTTTTTATTCTCACATAAGTAGAAAAGTAGAAATATCTACCTTTGCGAGAATGCTGTTCATTCTAATAAAAGTAGAAAAGTAGAAATATCTACTTTTGCGAGAATGCTGTTCATTCTAACAAAAGTAGAAAAGTAGAAATATCTACTTTTGTAAGTACGAAACCCTTGATTTACCGCTATTTACAGAGCTGTTTCCTTGCTTTAGCTTTAAATATAGAGAGACTAAGTATAGCTCGTAGAACACGGGGAAGGGGACTGCTGTGTGGTTACAATGACCAATATATTTAATTTGCTTTTGCACGAAGGAATTAATACTTTTAAAAAGATAGGATCTGCTGCATCCCTTCCTCAACTAATCAATGATCAGAAGGAAACGCAAAGGCATAAAAAAGGTGCAATCTCTGTGACCCGATCTAAAGAAGATCTATCGACACCAGGAGGTGTTAGAGGGTATGTGATTACCTCGAAAGAGACTCTCTTGGAGGATTCTGTTGAACTTTCGCATTGGACCCCCAATGTACACAACTACTTAGGGTATAGTGATACTCAAAAACGGCACCTCAAGGGACACACCGAAAAGAACCTGCAGCAAATCAATACGTTCGTTGTCGACATCGACTCGAAAAAACAACCGTATACGGAAATCCTGACCGCTGCACTTGATCACAGCGTCGGAATCCCAACGCTGGTCCTGGAGACGCCAAAAGGCTTTCAGGTCTATTTTGTGTTGGAAACGCCACTGTTCATCAGCAACCAGAACGACTACCGCGGACTGAAAGTGGCCAAACGCATTTCTGAGAACATCCGGCGCAGCTTGGCCAAGGTTTTGCAGGGAGTGGATCTCTCGTGTAATGATTTTGGTTTTTTCCGCATGCCCAACGAAGAAAACGTCCGCTGGTTCTCCGACAAGATGGTCTTTTCCATGCACAACTTAATTGCTTGGTCGAAACGACAGGACGATGATCAGAACCGCGGGCTATTCGTGGTGGAATCGAAAGGGGAGGCACTGGATCCGACACACGCCGAGTGGTTCCGGGAATTATTGGCCACCCGCCACGTAAAAGGAAGCGACGGACAGATTGGACGTGACAACCTGATGTATACGCTCGCGCTGGCTTGTTACAGTGCTGGAAAAGGGCAGGGGGAGACCTTGGACCTGCTGGATGAATACAATTCTTCATTGGCAGCACCTGTACGCCACAGTGAGGTTCAGAAAATTGTGAAGAGCGCCTACAAGGGGCGCTTCAAAGGCGCGAGCCAACTCTATATTCGAGAACTTCTCGAGAATTGGCTTCCAGGAAAAGATGTACCGGTCACGAATCACGTAGGAGGCTGGTACAAATTCAAGAAGGAACGGAAAGATCGCGTCCGCAGCCACTATGACGAGTGGGAAGGGGACTTACTCGCCTACATCCAATCGGAAGCCAGTACGGTGCAACCGATTATATGGACCACACAGAGTGCCGTGTGTGAAGCAGTCGGAATGTCCCGCAGCACGTTCAACGAAGTCATCCGGAAATCCAAGAAACTCTTAATCAAGCGAATTGGGAAAGGGCGCAGCGCACAGACCGGTTTGACCTCTGTTGCTGTGCTTCTTCAGTGCGCCCTTGAATACAACCAGCAGCACCGTGCTTTGTATACCGATGCGGTCTCTTTGATGACTGGCTCACGTGAGAATGCTAGCGCCTTATGGGAACTTGAAAATCAACTCGCTTTGCTGACGAAATTTCCTGAAAACCCGGCTCTAACTGGAAAAAAATTCAATTCGTCATAAGTGTCCAGTCTGCCAATACATATCTGTATACGTGTTCTGTTTTGATTGATAAGTTTTAGTCGTGCATTTTTATCTACCTTAGTGAATTCATTTTGGTGATTTTCTTTTACCTGTTAAACTAGATGTAAAGAAGGGCAGGGGAATGAAGATGCTGTATGGCTATGAGGAGTATCGATTAAAAGAGGGCATTTCTCCTGGTACGCTGGTGACGGAATTGGAACTGTTGAAGTCATTTGTTCGTTTTGTGAACCTGCGGAATCAGAAACAGCTGGAGCCGTATGAAATCAAACCGTCCGATGTGCGGGCATTCTTGGATCAGGAGAAGGCAAAAGGGTTAAAGTCGGGTACGGTTAAACGAAAACTATCCCATATTCGGCAGTATTTTCATTACCTTTGGAAGATGGGGAAGGTACAGGTTGATTTCATGCCTAAGTTTGAATACAAGTTGGTGGTGGAGAAACCAGTAGCAGAATTGCTTTATTCTGAGTTTGCGGAGCAAAAGAAAAAGGTGCTACAGCATCGGACGTTGATGTTGAATGCGAAGCTTTACTTTCTCTTTGCGATGGTTGGTTTTCGGATGCGGGAGATTGAGCGGTTACGGAGTAGACATTTCCGTGATTTGGGGGACCGAATCGAAATGAATTTTGTGACGTCCCAGGATGTTTTTTGGCAGTTAACTTTCGAGGATTCGACAGAAGTAGCGGTCATTGTACAAGCGATGGAGCGAGCGTTTTTTCGAGAACACGATTACTTGGTAGCATCGGATAAGAAATTCGGTCCAGATTATGTCCGGAATAACATGAAAGATATCTATTCCGGGTTAACAAGAATCTTGCCAAAGCCGTTTAAGACAGAAGAGGTTCGAATTGCTTATATTTACGACCTTTACAAGGTTCAGGAGAAGTCGTTTGATGAAATGGTGGAGTTATTGGGTGTAACGCCCGCATCGCTTACATCGACGTTAAAGCTCGTTTTTGAGCGTCATAAATGAATGTAAAAATGTAATAGGCGAAAGGAGTTTGAAATGACTTAAAATTTTAGACAATTTAAGTCATTTCGATTATACTATCTATGACAGAGATTTATTTTTCCAAAACGATTGATAATCAGCACCAGGTATTTGCCTTTATTGAAAAGCTGGCCACCGAAGATACGGAACTGAGTGTGTTGATTTTTCAGGGCTTTGAAGATTTGAAAGATGCGCCGGAAGCCCTGTACCCATTGGGCGAATCGGCACCTTACCGGGTAAAACGGATTTTTCGGGGGCGTGAAATGGATCTGGAGTTGGTAAAGCGGCTTTCAGAACCGCGGATTTTTGAAATGAAGGCGGATGATCGAGCTGAATTTCATCGATTCATTTATTTTCCTTATCATTACAAGGATGAACCTTGTTATATATTTGTTTATGGATTTACGAAAGTTCATGGAAAACCGGATATGACGAATTTCTACATGAGAAAAGCAAAGCAACTACATGATTATGTGAAGCGGACAAAGCGGGAAAAAGAGTTCTTTGAGGGGTGAAAAAAATGGCCACATTAACTGATTTGAGAAACCGGTTGGTACACAATGATGCGATGAAAGAAGCATTAGAAAGCGATGAATATAGTCAAAGTCGAACCATCTTTAAAAGACGGATGGAGTTAGGATTTTCTCAAATGGATCTTGCTAAAAAAGCTGGTCTTACTCAGAAAACCATTAGCCGACTTGAAGGTGGAGATCCAGGAATTCGAAAGAGCACCGTCGAGAAAGTCTATACAGCCTTGAATTTGAAGGAAGATGGTACTTCGACGGATAAGAACTACCTAGTACATCAATAGTTCAGAAGGTAACCACTTAAAGTTAGAAGGTTTAGATAGGGATATAAGATAAGGCTGCCAAGAGGCAGTCTTTTTTGATGTTCATTTATATATTTAAAATGTTGATCTCATGCGTACGGAATTGCATCTCTTTTAGAATTTTTTAAGTAATAATTATTTTTTTCTATAATACCTTGTATTATAGAGTAATATGAAATAAAGTAATAAAAGAGGGGGTGTGAATAATGGAAATTAATAAAGAAGTGTTAAAAGGTCATATCGATACACTAATCCTTTCTCTTTTGCATGGCAGGGATATGTATGGGTATGAAATAGCTAAAATTGTGCGTGAGAAAAGTGAAGAACAATTCGAGCTAAAAGAAGGCACGCTTTATCTGTCTTTAAAGCGACTTGAAAAAAATGAATGGATTGCTTCGTACTGGGGCGATGAACAAGGACCCGGTGGAAGAAGAAAATATTATAAACTCACTTCTTTAGGGAAAGAAGGCTACATAGAAAAGCGTTCAGAATGGGCATTTGTGAAAAAACTTATGGATTCATTTTTAGAAGGGGGAGAAGAGGGGTGAAGCAAATAGAGGCATATGTTGAAGACGTGTATCAGGGGGTCGGCGGAAATAGAAAAGAGATTGATGATTCAAAAGCTGAAATGAAAAGCCACTTGTTAGAAGCGGTTCACGAACTGAAATCTGAAGGGAAATCAGAAAAAGAGGCAATTGCCCTTGCCATTGAACGTTTTGGTGGGGAACAAGAAATGCGCTCGATTGTCAGTCAATTGTTTAGAGCTCAAAGAATATTCGCCAAATGGGTCCTATATTTAGCAGCAGCAGTATTGTTTTTGAGTTTTACAGCATTCGGATTGATTTCAGCATTCGAAAATGAAAATGCCTCTGAGAACTCCGAAGTTGCGACAGCTGTACTGGAGGTTTTGAGAAGCCAAGGTTCACTTACCGATTCAATGAAAACGGAAATCGCCGCCTTAATAGATGGAACCGATCAAATCTCTGAGGTGAAAATTTATGATGTTAGCGATGTAGGTGTAAATTCCGTATTTGGTTATGTGGAAAATGCTACACCTGAATACCGGTACACCAAACCGGTTTGGTCCCCAGACTGGCTATTAGCCAATTTCTATCCGTATGGAAATGGCGATGGAAATCAGTGGTATGTTGAAATGGAAACAAGACTCATCGGCAGCTGGATGGGCATCATTTTGTTTTCAGGAATCGCTGTTTATGCCACCTTATTCACCATTTGGGCAACCATCAATGCCTACCATCATAAACGATTGAATATCGTATGGATTTTAGTATTTGCTTTCTTTAATATTGTCGGATATTTAGTTTATATGATAATGGGTAAGAGAAAAGTAGCTCTCAACTAGAACTCCAAGCTGAATGGTCAAGTATAAATCACATTTTAAAAATACAATTCATAAGAGGCAGAGAAGATGGGTTTAATTTTCTTCTCTACTTTTTTTGTTTACCTCATAATCCTTTTCAAAATCAATTTATCCTAAAAGTAGTTACTGTCTTAACATTAATCTTGGAATATACTATTATCGATAGGTAAAAATATTAATCAATGTTAAATTCTGAGATTATAAGAATAATACAAAATGATTAGGGGGAGCGTCTTCAAATGAAAAAGAAAATGAACTATTTACTCGTACTTTTAACGGCCATCTTTATGGTTGGGTGTACCAACGCAGAAGACGCATCCATTACAGATGCAGAAACAGATGGACCAGAAGTAGCTGCAATAGAGACAGATGTTGAAGAAGTAACCGTAGCTGAAGCAAATGAAAATAGTGAAAAAGAAGAAACTGTCACTGCGGTTATGGAGGAACCCGCCGCAGAGGAACCAGCAGCTCAACCAACTGAAGAGCTGTTCGCAGGATATGAACTGATCGAAGTGGATGGGGGGGATTTGTCTGGAACGCGTGAACCGAGCGTCGCCGTTAACATTGGCTATGGAGACCGTGACTATTGGGCCTTTACGAATGAACACGGGCAGCTGGCGCGTGTCGTTGCAGATGAAATCATTGTACAGAATGACAGCAGTGAACCTGTCTTATCGTCTGGCAGGTACTATTCCGATGAAGCCAAGGTGCCGGGTGTCGAAAGTGACGTATTGGATGAGGGGCATGTCCTTGCAGATTCTCTTGGAGGGGTGTCGAATGCCTATAATATTACCCCGCAAGAAAGTAGGCTCAACCGCCATGGCGATCAAGCGTATATGGAAGACGTCATCCGTGACGCAGGTGGAGCCACTGATTTTGAAGCCATCATCACCTATCCGGATACGGAAACGCAGATTCCTTCCAGTTATCAATATACGTATACGGTAATGGGAAACGAAGTCGTGGATGCCTTTGACAACGTGAATCCGGATGAAGTAAACGCATCCCTCGGGTTAACAGGCAGTGAGCCTACTGACTCTAGTGCAGACACAGATAATCAGCCTGCCGAGTCACCCGCTGCAAACACAGGCGGTGATGCAGCCAGTGTCGATACAAACGGCAATGGACAGGTGACGATTAAAGAAGCCGAAGCAGCAGGTTTCCGTATGCCAATCATGAGTGATCATTGGTTATACCCCCACATGCGGGATAATGACAATGACGGGATGGTTGGGGAGTAAGCTCCTAAACCTTGTAAGAATCTATTATAGTAAGGACCTCGATTCAAATGAGGTCTTTTTTATTTACTATAAGCAATAGAGGATTGTCTAGATTAATAATTTAAACATGTGGGCTGAATCCCAAATAAAGATATCTAATAACTGTCTAATATTTGGATTTAGTTCATTTTCAATTTAGAGCCTCTTTTTCTGATTAGAAATGGAACTCAGCAACAACTATTACAATTTCAAGGTACTTTAGTTGTTCTGTATGATAAATTAGTATCAGTTAATAAATTATTAGATGAGATAAAAGGCATCTATTCGTTGAAGATAGAGAGATACTTTTCGTTTCCTAAAAAAGCTTTAAAAGTTAAAGGGGGTCACCGTCCATGTTCGTTACTAAAAAGACATATCAAGAAGCTTTGGATAGAATAGGAGTTTTGGAAAAAGAATTAGAAGAGAAAAATGTTCATTTATTACAGCAACAAGGTGAAAATGATTATTTGCAACACGATTTTAAAATTTTACAAGGTGATTATAGCGTTTTGCAAAAGCAGTTGGAAGAAATGGATACGACCATCAACAATCTAGAAAAGTTAAGAGGACAAGTAAATTTTTTCGAAGCAAAAATCGAGGCCAATAAATTAGAGATAATAACCCTGGAATCTCAAATAAATAAAAAAACTACTCATCTAAATTTCTTAAAAGAAAAAGTTCAAGACGAAGAGTCATCTCTTAATAAGATAACCAATGAGAGAACTCAAAAATCTCTCGAACTTTCGACTTTAATTGAAGGAATTAATCGTACTGCTGAAGATAGATATCTCAAAGCTACGGAAAATGAAAGGAAGCTTATCAAAGAGTTAGATCAGAGACTAGAATCTCAAAAAGAGCAAGTGAAGCAGTACCAAAATAATTTAATGGAATTAGAAAAGCAATTAATTAATAAGGAGAAAGTTCTTCGTAACTATCGAGAATTGAAAGAATCATTCGTTGTAGCTAGAGATGAACGAAATTTTCAATCAGTAGCTTTTTACAAAAAAGATTCCCCCTTTACTACTACAGAAATGTATAAAGATGAATTAAATATTAACTACCAAAAGCAAAAAGAAATGATTAAACAAAAACGTGTGATAATTGAAGGAACTGTATGGACAGTTAATGGCAGTTTACGTGAAGGGCGAAAGATGGCTGAATTAAATATCAAGGCCATGATTCGTTCCTATAATACCGAATGTGACAATGCTATTGCTTCTTTAAAGTATTCTAATTTTGACATTGTGGAATCAAGAATGGATAAATCACTGGCTTCAGTAAATAAATTAAATGCAAAGAACGAGTTAGTTATTTGTGATGAATACCATCAATTGAAAATTGAAGAATTAAAATTGGTGTATGAACTTAAATTGTTTGAGCAGGAGGAAAAAGAAAAATTAAGAGCCTTGAGAGAAGAAGAACGTGAAACAAGAAAAGTGGAACGTGAAATTCAAGAAAAGAAGTTGGAGTATAGTAAGCACCAAAAGGAAGTCGAGAAAGAACTATTCGCATTGCATAAACAAAATATCGAGACAGAAGAAAATGATATGGCAGTGCTAAATAGAATAAGCGAGTTGTATGATTCATTAGAGTTAATTGAGAAGAAAAGAGAAGAGTTAGAATATATCCATTTAGTAGGCAAGTCGGGATATGTCTATATTATCTCTAATATTGGAGCATTTGGTAAAGATGTTTATAAAATTGGTATGACGAGAAGGTTAGAACCTGCTGATCGGATTAAAGAATTAAGCGGGGCAGCCGTCCCATTTGAATATGACGTTCATGCTATGATTTTAACAGATGATGCGCCTCATTTAGAATATCACTTGCATTCTGTTTTTAATGCCAATCGAGTAAATCTTGTAAATAATAGAAAAGAATTTTTTAATGTAAAATTAGATCAAATCAAACAAGAAGTATTTTCAATTGTTGGAAAGAACATAGTCTTTGAAGATGAACCGGTCGGAAAGAATTACTACGAATCTTTGGCTATTAAAAATGCCTTAAATAACCAGGATTTAGATGAAATTAATCTTGTGCTCTTGAATTGAATATAGAAGTTACTCAGTAGTGACTTGTACTGTTGGTAGATGCCTGAATTTAGAATGATAGGTTTAAAATTGAGAGAAGAGTTGAAATTATGGAAATTGAATGGTCAATAATTAAAGATTACGTTCCTATAATTGTGGTGATTATTTCATCCGTACTTGCTTACGTAATAGGTAAATCGAGTGAACGAAATAAAAAGTTTGCCGCTATGTCAGAAGAAAGTGTCACAAAGTTTCTGGCTAAAATGTATTCAGAAGTAGTAACCATAACGAATGTTAAAAGGTATGATATTATTTCTATAAAAAATTTTATTAAGTCTTATGCCAATGACACTGAAATTTATAAACTTTATGACGACATATTGATAAATGAAATCATAGTATTATCAATAAAGCTAAACGTGACTGAGTTAAGTAATCAGGAGTTATCAAGAGAGTTCAATAAAATTTCTAACAAAATAGAGAATATTTATTGGGAAAGATATGTAGTTAACGCGGAAGGATTTAATTGGTTTATAGCAACTAAAACTATTAACCCTTGGATTAGTTTACCAGGCAGCTTGTTTTTAAAAACTAGAAAAATCACAGAATATACTTCGATAATATTAGCAATGGCAACCTACTTGGTATTGATAGAATCTTTTATTAGCAAAGGAAAAGGGCTGTTTTCTTACGATACAACCATTACAATCGTAGGTTTTTTTATAGCAGTACTGATTTTGTATTTCCTACTGAACAGTATAAGTACTATATTTGATAAAAATCCAAAAATAAAAAATAAAAGAAATATAAAGAAGTATGAGACTCTCCCTGATCAATTAGAGGATGTCGATTCAGCTTGATTGCTGTTTTGACGTTCTCTTTTTTTGAGGTTGGAAATGAGAAAGATTCAAAAATGGAAAATTATGAGTATTGTTGTAATAGCAATATTTCTAGCGCCGGTTATTGTTGGGCAATTAACAAGACTTCCTTATGGACATTTAACTATAGGGGATTAAAGCTCATGGGTTTCATTCTTTAGTAGCTATACAGGTGGCATACTAGGAGGATTAGTTGCTTTTGGAGTAGCATCGCTACAAATTAATAATCTTCGCAAAGAGTCTTTAGAAAATAACAGATCATATCTTTCTGCTGCGACAAAGGAAAAAAGACGTTCGCATAAGGAGTAGTCACTTTGCGAACGTCTTTTAAATTATAGCAATGATATAAAAATAAGCGATTTTAGTTGGATTCTTCATTAGTGTCACTGCCGGTGATAAAATACCCAATAACGCCGTTT
>NZ_WXYN01000006.1 GCF_016881065.1 Planococcus soli
TCACAAAAAGCTTGTAAAAACCTGTGAGATTGGTATAATAAATCTTGTCTTTCAAAATAAAATTAGTCTGGTAATGATGGCAAAGAGGCCACACCCGTTCCCATCCCGAACACGGCAGTTAAGCTCTTTTGCGCCGATGGTAGTTGGGGGTCTCCCCCTGTGAGAGTAGGACGTTGCCAGTCTGATTAATTATTCCGAAGTAGCTCAGTGGTAGAGCACCGCACTGTTAATGCGATGGTCGTAGGTTCGAGTCCTACCTTCGGAGCCAATTTTGGAGAGCTGTCCGAGTGGCCGAAGGAGCATGATTGGAAATCATGTAGGCGGGCAACCGTCTCAAGGGTTCGAATCCCTTGCTCTCCGCCAGAAGATAAATTTTCCAAATATATATGGCCCCTTGGTCAAGCGGTTAAGACACCGCCCTTTCACGGCGGTAACACGGGTTCGAATCCCGTAGGGGTCACCAATTTCATGGAGGATTAGCTCAGCTGGGAGAGCATCTGCCTTACAAGCAGAGGGTCGGCGGTTCGATCCCGTCATCCTCCACCATTTTACTTTTACATAGAAACAGCGCAGTTAAGAAAATGCAAATGTAATTTGTGGAATTTAATAGTATTATCGCGGGGTGGAGCAGTTCGGTAGCTCGTTGGGCT